>JAGYIE010000001.1 GCA_018402765.1 Vicingaceae bacterium
ACTGCAACCCCCATCAATATCGCTCCAAGGAGCCTAACCGTAAACATGTTTATTTATCTAGGGCTTTAATCTAAACACTATGAAAAAAATCATTTATACCCTTTTAGTTTTGTTTGGCGCAAGTCAAGTACAAGCCCAAGTTGGTATCGGGACGAATAATCCTGACAATTCGGCCATGTTGGAGGTAAAAACCACAGAGCGCGGTGTATTGTTCCCACGCATGACAAGTGCGCAACGGACGGGAATTGCATCTCCTGCCAATGGCTTGTATGTTTTTGATACGAATACAAATTCACTTTGGTATTATAACGGCACGTTATGGATTAACACAATAGCAGAGGCTTCTCTTGGTGATGTTAAATCTGGGTTTCAAACAGCGGATCATTCCGGTTGGATCATCCTGGATGGAAGAGCTGTCAACACCTTATCTGCCAACCAACAGGCTGTTTCCATTTCATTGGGGTTCACGACAAACTTGCCGGATGCTTCCTCTGCCTATTTGGTGCAAAACGGGTCCGGAATGGGGGCAGTGGCTGGAGCCAACACCACCACACTCACTCAAGCGAACTTGCCGAACGTGACGTTTAATGGAACTGCTGCGAATGCTGGAAATCATTCGCATACTACTGATCCAGCTCCGGTGAATACTTCAACAAGTGGTAATCACAATCATAGTGGCACTACTAATACAACAGGGAATCATGTTCACAATATGACTTTTCAGAGAAATCAACAAGATCACGGGATAACAGGAAAAATTGGGGATAATGGTGAATATGGCGATGTTGCATCTTCCGGATCTATGCAAGCAGCTGGAAACCATTCACACTCAGTGACCACAGATACACAAGGCAATCATACGCATAGTGTTGATATACCTTCAACAACATCTTCTACAAACGGATCTCATATTCATACTGTAACCGTTTCTTCGGGTGGCTCTGCTACCCCTATCAATATTACTCCAAGGAGTTTGTCAGTTAATATGTTTGTTTACCTCGGTTAATAAATTAAGAAAATGAAGAAATTAATAACACTTTTATTCCTTTCTCCAACGTTATTGTTGGCGCAAAGTCTTATCTCAACAGGAAACGAGATAATATACGTAGAACCAGGAACGGCTATATCTTCGGTTAATGGATTTCATATGTCCGGAACTAGTTCTAATGTTTTATCAATTGAACAAGGGAACACACCATATAACTTAGCCCCTGCAAGCCGCAGAGTTTTGGTAACCAACTCCGCTGCTCGTTTGGAGGTTCGGAATTTAGGTCGCACGCAAATTGCTAACTTTTATATGGATGTAGATTATGCAGCAACGCGCGTAATCGCTGATTTGCGTATTCAAAACACCAATTCTGCTAGTTCCTATAATGTGGGTTTGGAGCAAATTTCGCACGCAAATTTCAACGACATTCCTGTGGAATGGACAATTACGCGTAACGCATCGGCGCCATCTAATGTGCATAATTTGGTTTTTTTCTGGGGGAATGAATTAGAAACAGCACAAATTCCTGTAAAGCGGTTGTTTATTTTTGATAATGCTATAAATGAATGGGTTCAACTGCCTGATGCTAATACATCTGTAGATGAGTTTAATAAAACACTTGTTTTTTCAGGTTTTCGTGGTGAACTCAATTCTACCAGATTCATGATTGCTCAAGCTGAGGCTAATGTTTTGCTTACAGGTAATTTATTGCCTTTTGATTTATGTTCTGCCGGAAGTAATTCTGTGCAAAGTTTTTCAGTTCAAGGTACTAATTTGTCTAATGCTTTGTCTGTTCATGCTCCCCTTGATTTTAGTGTATCGCTAATTCCTCAAGGCCCGTTCTTAGATTCTGTAACGATTAATCCAATTGGGTTTAACGTTCAGCCTACTGTCATTTATATAAAATTAAATCAAGGGGCTACGTTAAATGGTTCTGCTACCATTTTAGCAAGTTCTAGCGATATTTTCTATGGAAATGTACAAGATAGTATAGTTATTAATGGAAATACGGATACTATAAACCCTAGTATTATAGCCCCTTTGGATATTACAACTTATTTAGTTAATACCTGTAGGTTGTTTAATCTTGAATTGGGCGTACCAACAACTGCTGATAACTGTACAGTGGCATCTGTGATAAACGATGCACCAACAAGCTTTACAGTAGGAACTACCTCAGTAATATGGACAGTAACCGACGGATCTGGAAATACTGCTACAGCTACGCAAAATGTATTGGTAGTTGATACCGTTAAACCAACATTAGCAATTCCATTAAATCTTACCGTAAGTGCCAACAATGGTTGTGATGCTACGGGAGTTCAGTTAGGAAATGCGACAGCTGTTGATAACTGTGCAATAGCATCGATCACCAATAATGGATTATCAGCATATCCAAAAGGAGTGACCAATGTAACATGGACCGCAGTAGATGTCAATGGAAATATTACTACAGCTATACAAACAGTAACGGTAATTGACAACAGCAAACCATTAATGACTGTACCGTCAAATTTAGTTATCGCAGCGAATGCAAATTGTGAAGCAGTAGGAGTAAACCTTGGAACTCTAATAGCTTCAGATAATTGTGGAACAGTAACCATAACGAATGATGCACCCTTAGCCTTCCCAATGGGAATGACTACCGTAACTTGGACAGCGATTGATAGTGTAGGCAATAGCACTACAGGAACACAAACCGTTCAGGTAAACGATAGCACAGCCCCAACAATTGCAGCTCCGTCAGCAGTTACACTATACACCAACAATGGCTGTTTTGTAATGAACCCATCATTGGGCGTACCAACAACTGCTGATAACTGTACAGTGGCATCTGTGATAAACGATGCACCAACAAGTTTTACAGTAGGAACTACCTCAGTAACATGGACAGTAACCGACGGATCTGGAAATACTGCTACAGCTACGCAGAATGTATTGGTAGTTGATACTGTTAAACCAACATTAGCAATTCCATTAAATCTTACCGTAAGTGCCAACAATGGTTGTGATGCTACGGGAGTTCAGTTAGGAAATGCGACAGCTGTTGATAACTGTGCCATTTCATCGATCACCAACAATGGATTATCAGCATATCCAAAAGGAGTAACCAATGTAACATGGACCGCAGTAGATGTCAATGGAAATAGTACTACAGCTATACAAACAGTAACGGTAATTGACAACACAAAACCATTAATGACTGTACCGTCAAATTTAGTTATCGTAGCGAATGCAAATTGCGAAGCAGTAGGAGTAAACCTTGGAACTCCGATAGCTTCAGATAATTGTGGTACGGTAACCATAACGAATGATGCACCCTTAGCCTTCCCAATGGGAATGACTACCGTAACTTGGACAGCGATTGATAGTGTAGGCAATAGCACTACAGGAACACAAACCGTTCAGGTAAACGATAGCACAGCCCCAACAATTGCAGCTCCGTCAGCAGTTACACTATACACCAACAATGGCTGTTTTGTAATGAACCCATCATTGGGCGTACCAACAACTGCTGATAACTGTACAGTGGCATCTGTGATAAACGATGCACCAACAAGCTTTACAGTAGGAACTACCTCAGTAATATGGACAGTAACCGACGGATCTGGAAATACTGCTACAGCTACGCAAAATGTATTGGTAGTTGATACCGTTAAACCAACATTAGCAATTCCATTAAATCTTACCGTAAGTGCCAACAATGGTTGTGATGCTACGGGAGTTCAGTTAGGAAATGCGACAGCTGTTGATAACTGTGCAATAGCATCGATCACCAATAATGGATTATCAGCATATCCAAAAGGAGTGACCAATGTAACATGGACCGCAGTAGATGTCAATGGAAATATTACTACAGCTATACAAACAGTAACGGTAATTGACAACAGCAAACCATTAATGACTGTACCGTCAAATTTAGTTATCGCAGCGAATGCAAATTGTGAAGCAGTAGGAGTAAACCTTGGAACTCTAATAGCTTCAGATAATTGTGGAACAGTAACCATAACGAATGATGCACCCTTAGCCTTCCCAATGGGAATGACTACCGTAACTTGGACAGCGATTGATAGTGTAGGCAATAGCACTACAGGAACACAAACCGTTCAGGTAAACGATAGCACAGCCCCAACAATTGCAGCTCCGTCAGCAGTTACACTATACACCAACAATGGCTGTTTTGTAATGAACCCATCATTGGGCGTACCAACAACTGCTGATAACTGTACAGTGGCATCTGTGATAAACGATGCACCAACAAGCTTTACAGTAGGAACTACCTCAGTAATATGGACAGTAACCGACGGATCTGGAAATACTGCTACAGCTACGCAAAATGTATTGGTAGTTGATACCGTTAAACCAACATTAGCAATTCCATTAAATCTTACCGTAAGTGCCAACAATGGTTGTGATGCTACGGGAGTTCAGTTAGGAAATGCGACAGCTGTTGATAACTGTGCAATAGCATCGATCACCAATAATGGATTATCAGCATATCCAAAAGGAGTGACCAATGTAACATGGACCGCAGTAGATGTCAATGGAAATATTACTACAGCTATACAAACAGTAACGGTAATTGACAACAGCAAACCATTAATGACTGTACCGTCAAATTTAGTTATCGCAGCGAATGCAAATTGTGAAGCAGTAGGAGTAAACCTTGGAACTCTAATAGCTTCAGATAATTGTGGAACAGTAACCATAACGAATGATGCACCCTTAGCCTTCCCAATGGGAATGACTACCGTAACTTGGACAGCGATTGATAGTGTAGGCAATAGCACTACAGGAACACAAACCGTTCAGGTAAACGATAGCACAGCCCCAACAATTGCAGCTCCGTCAGCAGTTACACTATACACCAACAATGGCTGTTTTGTAATGAACCCATCATTGGGCGTACCAACAACTGCTGATAACTGTACAGTGGCATCTGTGATAAACGATGCACCAACAAGTTTTACAGTAGGAACTACCTCAGTAACATGGACAGTAACCGACGGATCTGGAAATACTGCTACAGCTATGCAAAATGTATTGGTAGTTGATACCGTTAAGCCAACGATTATAGCACCATCAAATATTGCCTTATCAGTGGATTCAAATTGCCAGGTTAGCGGATTAGCATTAGGTCGTGTAATTAGTTCAGATAACTGTGCAGTGGCTTCCGTAACGAATAATTCACCATCAGTTTTTGGAGTAGGTCAAACCATTATTACTTGGACCGTAACCGATGTAAATGGGAATATCGCTACAGCAGATCAGTTAGTAACAATCTCAGACATTACACCTCCTGTAATTACAGCTCCTTCAGACATTAGCGTAGCTACGAATGTAGGCTGTAGTGCAAATGGAGTAGTGTTAGGCACCCCAATTGCAACCGATAACTGTGCAGTTACGAGTATTACGAATAATGCCCCTGTAACCTTCCCAGAAGGAATCACAACGGTAGTTTGGACTGCTGTTGATGCCAATGGAAATAGAGCTACTGCACAGCAAGTGGTCACAGTAATAGATAGTACAGCACCAGTATTAACACCACCTGCAGATTTAGTTTACAACACGAACAATGGCTGTTTTGCAGTAAACGTTCCATTAGGGACCCCAATCGCTACAGACAACTGTTTCTTAGCAGCATTAACCAATAATGCTCCATCAAGTTACCCAATTGGAAATACTACCATAACATGGACAGCAACAGATGTAGAAGGCAATAGTACTACAGCAACACAATTGGTAACTATTGTTGACGCACAGAAACCGACGTTAATCGTACCTTCTGATATTGAAGTAAATTCGAATCTTGGATGTTCTGCCACAAATATTGCTTTAGGAAACCCTTTAGTAACTGACAACTGCGGTATAAAAAACATTAGTAATAATGCCCCAACGGTATATCCATTAGGTCAAACTACTGTTGTTTGGACTGTAGAAGATAGTAGTGGTAATATAACAACAGACAATCAATATGTATTGGTAAAGGATACCATAATTCCAAATGCCCAGTTTAGAGATATTACCATTAAACTAAACGCAGATGGCAGCGATTATGAAATAACAGTAGCAGATGTAGATAATGGAACTAGCGATAACTGTGGTATCCAATCTATCGAGTTGAGTCAATATTTCTTTAATTGTATTGATTTAGGTCAGAATAGAGTTACAGCAACTGTAATTGATAATTATGGAAATGAAGTAGATAAGAGTTTTATCGTAACGGTGACACCGAGTAATGAGGATGTAGACTTTGATGGCATAGATGATGCCTGTGACGATGATGTAAATACAACTGTAGTAAAAGTACCCAATGGATTTACACCTGACGGCGATAATTTTAACGACTACTTTGTAATACCTGGATTAGGTCAGTATACTCAAGTAGAATTGGAAATCTTTAATCAATACGGAAATAGAGTTTACCAGAGTAAAAACTACCAAAATGATTGGGATGGAACATCTAGTGTAACAGGCTCACCTGTAGATGATGATACTTACTTCTATGTATTAACATTAGATGGAAAGGTCACAAAGCAAGGCTATGTTTACATTAATAGAATACGCTAATCAAAACTCAAAAAAACTAAACCCATGAATACGTTAAAAAATCTTTTAAGTATAGTAGCAGTTTTTACGGTCTCACTTTCCTTCGGGCAAAGTGAGCCGAGCTACCGACAAAATCAATTCAATATATTGATGCTAAATCCTGCCCAAGCAGGAGCAACAGGCTATAATGATATTTCACTGCTTTCGTCGAGAGCATTAGGGGGCTTTACCGGTGCACCAAAAACGATAAACGCAACAGGTAATTTTCGGGTGTCGAAGAACTTCGGTGCTGGAATTACAGTATTGTCACACCAACTAGGACCTGTAAAGAGCGTACAAGGAGCATTAAATCTATCATACCATTTGGAATTGAGTAGAAAATACCGCTTAGCAGTTGGAATTAAAGGTATAGCATCCTCAGTAAATATTGATTTACCTTCTTTATCCACTACACGGTTAGATGATCCGAATATGTCGAGAGCGCTATCTACAGGCACCCAGTTTGATGGAGGCTGGGGATTGTTATTTTATAGTAGTAAGTTTTACGTTGGCTTGTCTCAACCAAGAGTAGCAAAAACGAAGTTCTTAAATGCAGATATGTCAGATTATATGTCGAGCAATAGTTTTATCGGTTACTTAGGAGGAGATTTTCCACTTAACAGAACGTTAGATATTCGACCTAATGTAGTATCTAGATATACGGAAGATTCACCATTATACCTAGAAGTAAATACGATTTTGACGTATGATAAAATGTTCGATTTTGGATTATCTTATCAATTGAATAGTAATGTAGGTATGATTTTAGGATATGATATCAATCGCAAATTATATTTTGGTTATGCATATTCTTATCCAATATCTGCATTGAATACGGTTTCTGTTCAATCGCATGAATTGGTTATACGGTTTAGAATTAACGAGCATTTGAGAAGTAGGTTTCAAGGCCCTCGTTTCTTCAACTAATTATTCTTAAAATCCCCACATAATTATGTTTTTAAGAAACAGTGTTCTTATTTTCTGTTTTGCAGTCAGTACAATAGCAATTGCCCAACAAGAGACGTATAAACTATTTCCCACATGTTTTTCAGACACCAATGATCAGTTTGGCGTTAGAAAGGTAGGTAATGAATTGTATGTATTGTCCAATGCATTCGATTCTGATAGCAATTTACTTATTGATAGGTATACCAATAAGCCCTATACCGACTTATACCTCGTAGACAGTTGTAAACTAAAAATAGCCACTTTGCAAAGTGCGCAAATAGGAGAAGAGGCTTTATTAAGTTCCCCGAAATACGACGGTCCCATTAGCAGCGATAAAGGAATGTCAATCATATTTTTTTCCAATAACAATGAGAAGTTGATTGGAGATAAGATGGGAATATTCTACTTAATCAAGACGGAGAATGGATGGAGTGAGAGTTTTTCATTTCCATTGAATTCAGAAAAGTATAATGTCATTCATCCATTTTATAGTGAAGAAACCGGTCGCGTATATTTTGCCTCTGATATGCAACAAGGAAAAGGCGGTTTTGATATTTACAGCATAGAATTTGATGGAGTAGAATTTGGAAAGATATCATCAGAAGACAGCATAAATACCACATTTAATGAAACCTTTCCTCAATACGCACACGGTAGAATTTATTTTACTTCAGATGGTCATAATAGTGTAGGAGGATTAGATGTTTTTTTTAGTCAAGCAGGAGAAATCATTCATCTACCGGAGCCAATGAATACAGTATATGATGATTTTGACGTACATTTTATTGACAAATCAAGTGGTTTTTTATCTACAAATAGAGGATATGAAGGCGCTTCTGATCAAGTATATTACTTCATTCAATCAGCTCAAGAGCCAGCTGAACAGTTAATTGCCAAGAAGAAAGAGTTACTAGCTGCTCAACAAACCAAACTAAAGCTTACCGAAGAAGTTATTGAAGAGTTGGTATCGTCGAATTCGGATAACACCTTGTATAAAGCGCTACATTTATCAGCCAACTCATTAATTGAACAACAAGACGCTATAGCCGATCAGCTATACAAATACGAATCTAGATCTCAGGAGAAATTAGCAGCGATAAATAACGAGATAGAAGCTTTGATTTTGGCAGATGAGTCGATAGATTATACAGAAAAATCTTTTCGCTTGAGTGAATTATCCACGATGGTTAATGGGTTAAATAAAAGTCAATCGACAGAAAAAAAGCAAAAATTACTACGCCAACTTTCAGATAAGGTACTATTAAAACTGGATAATCAACCCACTAGTTTATTAATCAACTTGGCAAGTTACAAAAATGACCTAGCTAGTTTGGCGGAATTAGAATCACAGCAGAGAGAAGTTAATCAAGAGATTAATAGTTTGGCAAGTATCCTACAACAAGAAAGTGTAAAATCAGCTATAGAATCACCCGCACTAGCTCAGTTGATCGCTATCACAAGTTCTGACAATAATGCTGCAATAGGGTCATCAACTGAATCAAAAACATTAGCTCGCTTGAATCAAGAAAAAGCTGACCAAATAAAATTACAAGGGTATGAATCTCAACAGATGTTGCTTCTCGATAAATATAAGCGTCAGCGTGTAAACGATATTATATCAGATACAGCTAAAAGTGCTGAAGAAAAGCTGGCTGTAATCGGTCAGATTAATACATTACTAGCATCTTCAGGAAGCTTTAAGAATACAGCTGAAATAAAAGCATTTGCAAGTCAAGCATCAGACATTCAGGAAAAAGCAGGTTTTAAATCTTCTACTAATGCAACTAATGAGTTTAACGATTTAATTAAACTGGCCAATGAGCAGAGGTATATCATTGAAAAATCTAAAACTGATCCAACAATTCTAGCGAACTCTTCCGAAAATAATCAAGCAGTTCAGAAGGTATTAACATCTATAGAAAATAGTTTATTGAAGCAATTGGTTGCTGAAGGTAAGTTGAATCAAGTAAATACAGATAAAGTTGCACAAATACTGAACACGTATGCTCAACAGTTATCCAATACAAAGGAAAATCAAGAGTCAATTAGACTGACTAAGGAGTTAAATCAAGCCTTAATTACGGTAGATTCATCGCTGAATATTACAGAAGAGAAGCAATTGGAGTTATTGGCGAGTCAAAAAAATAGAACAGCATTCAAGCAATTCCATCAGTTAGAAAATCAGCTAGCATATGCAAATCTACAAGCATTATCGCTTGAAGGAGGAGAGAATAAGCGTAATGCTAATAAGTATGTTGGAATTGTTCAACTGCATACTCAACCATACCAAATGGGAAAATTAATTGTAAAAGATGCAGACGGGGCGATAATTGATTCACTACTTACAGACGAGAATGGGGTTTTTATGTATCATTCATTAAAATCTACAAATGTTACAATTGAGCCATTTAATTCTTCTGAGAGCGATGCAATAACTTTTTATGATGTAGACGGAGCTAATTTGGCAATTAATAAGATGGAGCAAATTTACAGCAACACAACCAAGGCTGACCATTCAGGGATTCTTGCTCAATTGCTAATTGATTCCCCGATAAAAAGTGAAAAAGGCAATGCTAATTTATCTCGCTTTATAGTAAGGGATGGAGCTAGTTCAGAGCATTACGCAAACGCTCATAGCGCAGAAAATAGCAATGTTAAGTTGAGTAATGCCTTCATGACCACATTGATTGCAAATTATAAAATGCCAGCTATACAATTTAGGTTCGATTCTTATCAGGTACAACGAAAGTACGAGCAGGAATTAAATGAGTTAGTGAAATTCTTAGCAGACTATCATCAATTTGCAATAGTTGTAAAAGGTCACACAGATATAATTGGAGATGCGACATATAATCAATTGCTTTCGGAAAAAAGAGCAATAGCAGTTAAGCGCTATTTAGTTAGAAAAGGGTTATCAGACGAATCATTCGTCGTAAAAGGATATGGACCTAAAGAACCGGTATCATCTAATGATACTGAAGAAGGAAGAAAGCGCAATAGACGGGTAGAGATTCGCCTAGAAGTGAAATAAGAAAGGAAACAGTAGAATTTTTAATGGATTGTTGGGCTGCTTTAGCTCGGCAATCCTTTTTTTTTGTTGGTGAACACATGTTGATTTGTTCTCAAGGTCAAATAGGTTAATTCCAAACTTTGGTTACGTTTTATATCGCTCTCATAAATAACATAATTACAAGAAATTGCGGTAATTATTCGTTAAAAAGTTTGCAGTAATTAGTTTAATGGTTGATTTATTAGATAAAAACAAGAAATTAAGCCAGTTGAATTACTGACGCCATGCACTAACTAGCAGTAAAATGGTTTATAACAGCTTCATTTTTGCTATGATTTGAATAAAATTATACATTGCAGAAGATACGCAGAAAAAGAGAGATAATGATGAGGAAAAGTGGCTGTATGTTCGCGTTTACGGGCTATAAATCTTCGGTAAATGTAAGTCTAAGTCTAAGTTAACTTTTGTAAATGCTGTAAAAAAACAAAAACCACTCATTATAAAATGAGTGGTTTCTATGCCTTGTGACCTCGGAAGGATTCAAACCTTCAACCTCCACAGCCGTAATGTGGTGCACTATTCAGTTATGCTACGAGGCCATTTTTGGACCGCAAATATACCATTTCTTCATAAAATAAAACAACAAGAAATTGTGATTTTTCTCTAATT
Organism: Vicingaceae bacterium; assembly: GCA_018402765.1. Classification (GTDB taxonomy): domain Bacteria; phylum Bacteroidota; class Bacteroidia; order Flavobacteriales_E; family Vicingaceae; genus Acidiluteibacter. The sequence continues at coordinate 11,205 of JAGYIE010000001.1, forward strand.
CGGGAATAATCCTCTATTTAATTTAGGATTAATGGTTAATGCTTTATCGAATGCTTCTTTAGATGCTTCATTTCTACCGACTTCTCCATATGCCAGTCCTAAATTAATCCAAAGCTGCTCTTTATTGGGAAACTGCTTTACAGCTTTCTCCAATAATTGGATGCTTTCCTCAAACGATTTATTTAAGGCATAAGCTGTACTTAGATTAATTAATACATCAATATTATTGGGCAATATCTGATTTGCTTTCTTCAATGAAAGGATTGCCTTTGGTAGATTATTTAATTGCTGTCCATAAATATTACCCATTTCTAAATGAACTTTCCCAGCATTATTCGCATAGGGAAGATAACGATCCCATTGTGTAATTTTTTCTTGAGGTGAACTAAGCTGCCTGATAACTATTTGAATGTTATTATTGGCATCCGCATGAGATGGATTAATTGCTAAAATACTGTAGTATTGCGTAAGTGCAGGTTCAGCTGTTTTACTTGATTCCCAGTAGGCATTCCCTAGTAATAGTTTAGGGTCAATGTAATTAGGATAAATTCGTGTAGCTTGTTCTAAATGCTGTATTGAACGATTTAGGAACTGTTTTCGCTCTATTGAATTGCTTGTTTTCTGTGCTTCTTCTAATAATAATCCACCTGCCATGGTTTGACTTTTAGCGCCATTTGCACTTGTTTTAGCATCAGTGGTGGCTAAAGTTAAGTTACTCTTCCAATCGTTGTTGCGATCAATGGTTTTCAAACTGAATAAACCAATTAAAACCAATACAATGACTGTGCTCAGTTGTTGACTTAATTGAGTTGATTTTATCAACGACTTTGTTTGAAATACAAAGAAATAGGCAAGGATTATGCTAAAACCTAATGAGGGTAAAAATAAAAAGCGTTCATTCATAAAGACGCCAATAGAGAATACTAAATTAGACGAAATGCTAAGTGCCGCTAGGTATAAAATTATCCCAAATGCGTAGATGTTCTTTTTGACTATTCCCCAAATGGAGATGATGGCTAGAGAAATGTAGGTCAATATACTTAAGATTACAATTGGGTTGTTAAAACCTACCAATGGGATGTGTTTTGGATAGTAATCAAACGTAAGAGGATGGGGAAACACTAGTAATTGCAGGTATTTCCAAAGTGTGTAGAAAATTGTTGCATATTTTTCAGAAGTACTCGCTTCTAAAAATGGATCATTCATCAAATTATCAGCAACTGAATTAATTGAAAAACCGCCTACTATTTCACTTCTTATAATGTACCAAATGGCAGAAACGGCTACTAAAACTCCAATAGACATAATGAGCTCTTTTTTAGAATACTGCTTAAAAAAGTAAATGCTTAATGGTAAAATCACTAAAAAAGTAATGGCTGTTTCTTTGCTAAGTAAACTTAAAAAGAAGGTGATTCCTAGAAATAAAAGGTTGATTATCTTTTTATTGGCAATGTATTGAATTAAAAATAGCCAACTTCCAAGTAAACCAATCAAGGCAGTGGTTTCATCTAGTCCTTTTATATTGGCTACAACTTCAGTATGTGTTGGGTGAACTAGGTATACTAGAGAACAAACAAAGGCAAAAACTGTGGTAGATTCATTCAGCCGTTCTTTAAATAGAAAAACCAATAGTTTATACAATAGAAGGCAACTTATGCCATAAAGCAAAACTGAAAAAAAGTGAAACGCTTTATTGTTTTCACCAAAAAACTCATAAATAACTGCGAAAAATATATAGGATAAAGGGCGGTATCTACCACCTGAAACCAAACTTTTTTGGGTCCCATAGAATCCAACCATCGACTCATTTTTGAGGAGGTTGGGAATTCCACTCAAGCCTTTTTTAACAAAATTATTTTCTGTGATGGCAATAGCATCATCTAACACAAAACCATGGTTTAGCGTATTGCCATAAAGTATAAATGTAAATACTAGTAGTATAGCATAATTATATTTGCTTGATAACTGGTTTAGTTTCATAATTACAAATTAACTAAAATATGCTGTTTTAATTTTTGCAAGCAAAGGCGAATTTAATCACTACGCTTAAACCTTTGCAAGAAATCCCGCAATGGTTTAAATTATTAGCGTTTCATTTATCAGTTAATCTTAAAAAGTGTTAATAGAGTATGCAGCAATATTATTAGAGAAGTATTAATAACCCTTTACAAGATGCTCCCACAAAAGAATTCTGTTAAATTTGCTATGGTAATTAAACATATAAAAATTAACAGACATGAAAAAAATTCTTTTTAATGGCGCTTTAGCTGCCACCTTGCTTACGCAAACAGGTTGTCTTGGATCTTTTACATTGACCAAAAGTGTATTGGAATTTAACAATACAGTAACAAATGATAGGATTGTCAATAACCTAGTTTTTTTTGTGATGAATCTTATTCCTCTATATCCTGTTGTTGTTTTTGTAGATGCAGTAATTCTAAACCTAATTGAATTCTGGACAGGAGAAAATCCAATTGCAATGCAAGAAGGGGAAGTGCAAGAACAGTTGATCACCTACAATGGTGCAGATTATAAAGTGACTGCTACAAAGAATCAGTTTCAATTTGAAAAAATAGAAGAAGATGAGCTCGTTGATTTAGGTGCAATTGCTTTTGAGAACGAAAATATGGTTTGGAACTATGAGATTAATGGAGAAGTAAATCCTTTAGTACAGATTAACGATGATAATTCAGTGACTTATTACACTGAGAATGGAACTGCGACTGTCATCAATAACGATATGAAAACATTGGTATATGAACGATCTTTTTCTAGTCAGCTTGTAGAAATGGCTAAAAGATAATGGTTAATACAATCTAAATAATGCTCGCTAATCTAGCGGGCATTATTTTTAACGATTTCTAATTATACGTAACTTCGTAATTCTAAAATTTAATCATGATAGTAGAAGGGAATATTTCTAAAATGGGAGTGGAGTTGACACATCCTGTCCAGTATACACTGAACCTCTCGAAAGAGGTACAGTTAAATATGAATGATTTAATTGGGAAAGAAATAACCTTAACGTTTGAAGGGGTGATCAATTGTGTAAACTGTGGTCGAGTGACTAAAAATTCATTTGGACAAGGCTTTTGTTATCCTTGTTTTATGAATGCACCTCAAAATGCAGAGTGTATTCTGCGTCCTGAATTGTGCAGAGCACATTTAGGAGAAGGTAGAGATCCAGAGTGGGAAGAACGTAACCATAACCAACCTCATATTGTCTACATGGCGATTGGTGCTGGAATTAAAGTTGGCGTTACACGTGAGACACAAATTCCTACTCGATGGATAGATCAAGGTGCTTGGAAAGCAGTAAGACTAGCTCGCACACTAAACCGCTATCAGGCAGGGGTTATAGAAGTCGACATGAAAAAGCATGTTTCGGACAAAACGCATTGGATGAAAATGCTTAAAAATGAACTTGCTGAAGATTTAGATGTAATCAAAGTAAAAGCGGAATTACTTCAGATTATGAACGATAAATACAATGAGTACCATTCTGAAGATGATAATATTGTTGAAATTAACTATCCTGTTATTGAGTTTCCTACTAAAGTAAAGAGCCATAACCTTGATAAGGTACCTGTTTTAGAAGGTAAACTAATGGGCATAAAAGGTCAATACTTAATTTTTTATGGTGGTGTTGTTATCAATTTAAGAAAATATTCAGGTTATCATATTGCTGTATCAGCATGAAAATACTACTAGTTGCAGCCACATATTTAGAAGTAAAACCCTTTTTAGATCATTTAGGATTTCGTGAAGAGCAGGCTTTTTATAGCACTACCACTGATCGACTCAATACACTAGATGTGTTGATTACAGGAGTTGGAATGGTAGCTACAACCTATACGTTAACCAAGCAATTGAGTAAATCTTCATATCATTTGGTTATTAATGCAGGAATTGCGGGAGCATTTAATCCTAAATTAATGATTGGAGATCCAGTTTTAGTTACATCAGATTGTTTTGCAGAGCTTGGTGCTGAAAGTCCTATAGGATTTATTCCTTTGGATCAACTAAAATTTAACGCACCTTACAAAGTAACTGCCAATTCTAGGTTTATAATCAAAGGTTGGGAACATTTACCAAAAGTGTCAGGTATTACAGTCAATAAAGTGCATGGACAGCTAGATTCAATTGTAGCTACTGAAAACCGGTTCTCACCCGATGTTGAATCCATGGAAGGAGCAGCTGTATTAACTGTTTGTTTGGCAGAAAATATAGATTGTTATCAACTGCGAACGATTTCTAATAAAGTAGAACCGAGAAATACAGCTAATTGGAATGTCAGGTTGGCTATTCAGTATTTAAATCAATTTTTAATCGACTTATTAGACGAAATATAGATGCAAAAATTAACAATTGGTTATTCACCTTGTCCTAACGATACGTTTATCTTTGATGCCATGGTGCATCATAAAATAGATACTGAAGGGCTTGAATTTGGTGTACTGTTGGCCGATGTAGAAGAGCTTAATCAAAAGGCCTTTAAAGAAGAGTTGGACATTACCAAGTTAAGTTATCACGCATTCGGTTTTTTAACTCATCATTATCGTTTGATGAATTCTGGTAGCGCTTTAGGAAGTGGAGTAGGGCCATTGTTAATTTCAAAGCAGTCAATTAAACCGGAAAAGGTAAATCAATTATCGATAGCAATACCGGGTAAATATACTACCGCTAATTTCTTGTTATCCATCGCTTTCCCAAATGCTACGAATAGAATAGAAATGCTATTCTCAGATATTGAGCAAGCGGTGTTAGATGGAAAAGTGGATGCAGGTTTAATCATCCATGAAAATCGGTTTACCTATCACCAAAGAGGCTTACATAAGATTATAGATATGGGTGCCTTTTGGGAAGATAAAACAAAGGCGCTTATTCCATTAGGTGGAATTGTTTTACGAAGAAAATTCGATGAAGCACTTCAATTTAAATTGGACAGGGTACTTCGTAGAAGCATAGAATTCGCTTTTAAAAATCCTAAATCTTGTATGAATTATGTAAGAACTCATGCCCAAGAAATGGATGAAGAAGTTATGAAAAAGCATATCGAGCTTTATGTAAATGAGTTTTCTATAGATTTGGGGGTGAAAGGCAGATATGCTGTTGAAAGCTTGTTTAACTTAGCCGTTAAGAATAGGATAATACCTGAGGTTCATCCTCAATTGTTTATACAAAAAGAAGAAAAGTAAAATGATAGTAGTTACAGGTGCAGCAGGATTTATTGGGAGCTGTTTAGTGTCCAAGTTAAATAAAGATGGAATAATTGATTTAGTGTTGGTTGATGATTTTTCTAAGAAAGAAAAAGAGGCTAATCTAGAAAGTGCTTTATTTTTAGCCAAGATAGAACGAGATCTCTTTCTAGATTGGTTTCAGAACAATTCAAAAGATGTAAAGGGAGTCTACCATATTGGAGCGCGAACGGATACTACCGAATTTGACAAATCTATTTTTGATAAATTAAATGTAAGCTACACAAAATCAATCTGGACGATTTGTGCAAAAAATGAGATACCATTGGTTTATGCATCCTCTGCGGCAACTTATGGTTTGGGAGAGTTTGGATATAAAGATGATCATGACATAGTTGAACAACTAAAGCCACTAAATCCGTATGGAGATTCTAAAAATGACTTCGATATTTGGGCATTAAAACAAGAAGAACAGCCACCTTTTTGGGCAGGATTGAAATTCTTTAATGTATATGGACCAAATGAATACCATAAAGGTAGAATGGCCTCAGTTATATTTCACGCATACAAGCAAATCAAAGCGACAGGAAAAATGAAATTATTTGCCTCTCATAATCCTGACTTTAAAGATGGAGAACAAATACGCGATTTTGTCTATGTAAAAGATGTCGTAAATGTATGTCAATGGCTAATGACTAATCAACCGAATTCTGCTTTGTACAACCTTGGAACAGGATCAGCTAGAACGTTTTTAGATTTGGTAAAGAATACCTTCAAAGCAATGAATCAAGAGGCAGACATTTCTTTTATTCCAACACCTGAGGATATTCGTGATAAATACCAGTATTTCACAGAAGCGGACATGACAAAACTAGTTCATGCAGGATATGATACTCCATTTCATACATTAGAGGAAGGAGTAAAAGATTATGTTGTAAACTACTTGTCTCATAACGCTATATATTAAAATGGTAAAGGCCAAAACACAAGCAATAGCCTTTCATCTGTTTTGGCTCTTTTTACTTTTTTTAAGCTTTCATTTTTATCAGGAAAGAACCTTTGCTGATACTGCTTACTTTCTGTTTAAAGTAATCAATGAGGGATTTTTTCAAATCCAACATGGTCGCGCAGTTATAGCGATATCTCAGGTTGGAGCACTTTTGGGTGTTACGATCGGCCTCTCTCTGCAGAAGGTACTTATTATCCATTCAGTTTATAATGCATTATTTTTTTATGGCATTGCCTTATGGCTTTTTCATACCATTAAAAATACAAATGCTGCTTGGCTTTATACTTTACTGTTGATTAGCAGTCACTGGGCTTATTTTTCTCCGTATTTAGAAGTATTTTATGGTGCTAGTTTTACTGTGCTGTTTTTTGCTGCATTCGCAAATTCAACTCATTTTAGTAAATACTATTTAGTATACTACCCACTATTATGGCTCGCAGTAATGGCGCACCCTTCCTTCTTTTTAGTAGTAGGAGCTCATATAGTATTTCTATATCTTGAAAAAAGAAAATTGACGCCTGAGCTTAAATCCATTGGGCTATTCTTTAGTGCTGCTGTAATTGTAAAAATATTATCGTTTTCAGTATACGAGATAGGTAGGTTGCAATCCACAAGTGATCCTGTAAAAGTTAATTGGGTTCAAGCTGTAGTGGATTTAAGTCAGCATTACTTAACACATTACTTATCAGTACTGATATTGCTAGTAGCTGTAGTTGTTATTTTTGTCGCTACTAAGAGATGGAAGTTGGCACTATTTATCGGTGTTAGTTATCTTTTGTTTGTTGGTTTAGTTGTATTTAGTCTTAAAAATGGAGCGTATAAATGGTACAATGAGGTTACATTATTGCCATTTATATTGGTTCTTATATTACCATTGATCAGTACAAAATTTGCTAGTAAGTCTTCAATTAATAATGTACTAGGTGCAGTTTTAGTTTTGTTATTTATTTGGAATATCACTTCCATTTATGATAGAGGAGATTTACTTGGTATGCGTTACCAACAGATGCAGACTATTGCTTCAGAGGCAAAAGACCTATATCCGGATAAGAGTAAGTTTATTTTAGACGACACTAATTATGAGCGCTCATTTACGGAAGCAGGCATGCAGCTACCATATGAATTCTTTATTGCTTCTGCTGAGTTTGGCGCAAGTAATGCTGTAGCGATTTCATTACGGGAAATGATGAAGGTTGATAGCTCTATAAACCTTATTCAAAATCAGAATCAAATCTTATACTGGGGATTTTCAGTTGGGCCCATAAGTGCGTTAAATGAGAATTATTTTAACTTACAGTCTTCACCCTATCAATCATTACATTCTGCAGCTTATTCTGGAGCTATAGATCAATATATTGACCAGACGCAGCTATCACTTGTTAAACATCCTATTCATGCAAAGGGCGGCTCAGTTATAAGGCCATTGATAAATATAGAAATACAAGATTTGATCTTACCATCAAGTACTTCGGCTGCCATTAATTTATCATATCACATTTACTCGTCGGAAGGTGATGTCGTTATTTGGGATGGACAAAGAACACCCTTAGAAATAGATATTAAGTTTAATTACCAGCAACGTATTGAAATCTTACTACCTGAAAATCCGGGAAATTATAAAGTAGTTATCGACTTAGTGAAAGAAGGAGAAAAGTGGTTTAACAAGGGAGTTGAGTATGATTTAGTTGTTTATTAATGAATTGGCTCAGTAATTAGCTAATTATACAACATGATGATTAATTGGTGAATGAGAAGGACATATAGCGTATTAGAGTATTAACAAATACCCAAATGACTACATATCTTCTTTTAAAGAAACCAAAAATGAACGAATCTTTTTTAAAGAAGCAATCATCTGCATTTCATTCATGGTGTCTTCTTTGTTCTCTTTTAGTTTCTTTTTTGCGCCATCTAATTTATAGCCTCGTTCTTTTACTAAATGATATATTATCTGAAAGTTATCTACATCTTTTTGCGTAAATAAACGATTTCCTTTCTTGTTTTTCTTTGGCTGGAGAATATCAAACTCCTTTTCCCAAAAACGAATAAGAGATGCGTTTACATCGAAGATTTTGCTTACTTCTCCAATGGTGTAATAAAGTTTGGTGCTTCCTTGTGGTAAACTCATCTTATCTCAGATTAGTCAAATGATTGTGTAGGTGTAGAAGAGAATTCAATAATTTTCTCATACTCTTCAGGTGTTAAGTCATTGAAATAGAAATTTACAGGGTTTACCTTTTCTCCATTTTTTATTACTTCATAATGAAGGTGTGGAGCTACAGATGTTCCTGTATTTCCTACGTATCCAATTATTTGTCCACGCTTAACCTTTTCACCTCTTCGTACAATATATTGCGTCATGTGCGCATAAAGCGTTTTATACCCGTATCCATGATTTAGAACGACATGGTTTCCATATCCTCTTCTGCTATTTTCTACTTCTGCAACAACACCATCGCCGGTAGCATAAATTTCTGTGCCTTGCTCAGCAGAAAAATCCATGCCCGTATGCATCTTTCGTCGCTTGTATATTGGGTGCATACGCATACCATAGCCTGAAGCCATTCGCTTCAAGTCTTTATTTGCAACTGGTTGTATCGCGGGTATAGAAGCTAACATTTTTTCTTTACCTGTTGCCATTTTATATACCTCGTCATATGATTTAGTCTGTATATAAAGCTGCTTAGATAGTTGATCTAGCTTTTGAGCTGATTCTACAATTAATTCAGAATTTTTGAACCCTTCTAGTTGTTTATATCGATTGACCCCTCCAAACCCTGCTTTCCTAATATTATCAGCAATTGGCTCAGCTTCAAATATTACTCTGTAAATTTCATCATCTCTTCGCTGTATATCCTCAAGTACTACATTTACTTGATCCATCCGTTTATTCAATAATTCATATTGAGAAAGAAGCTGGTTCTTTTCTCTTTTTAGCATCTTTTCTTTTGGTGAGTCAATATAATTGTTAACTAAAAAGAAGAAGAGTATACCAAAAACAATACTAGCGAGCATGAATGAAAGTAGACGCAATATCTTTACCTTGGTTGTAAGCTCCACACGCTCATAACTAAGGGTTCTGGTATTAAAACGATACTTAACTTTTGACATTTTATGGAATTGTTATTGTGGTTTAAATAGCTAAATTTGCGCACAATTAAGCTGCTAAATTAACCATATAAATCTTTTGTTTCAATACTGCAAAGGAGTTAAAAAATGTTAGGTTTTGCATCATAAAGCATTTAAAGTTTTCAACAACAATGACTTCAAAAGAGATAAGAGCAAAGTTTTTAGAATTTTTCAATAGTAAATCACACGAGATAGTGGAGTCGGCTCCAATGGTCATCAAAAATGATCCAACACTTATGTTTACTAACGCAGGAATGAACCAATTTAAGGACTTGTTTTTAGGAAATGCGACTATAAAATATCCACGAGTTGCTGATACACAAAAGTGTTTGCGCGTTTCGGGTAAACATAACGATTTAGAGGAAGTTGGTGTAGATACCTATCACCATACCATGTTTGAAATGCTCGGTAACTGGTCTTTTGGTGATTACTTTAAGAAAGATGCTATACATTGGGCTTGGGAATTACTAACAGAAGTCTATAAAATGGACAAAGATAGTTTGTACATAACTGTTTTTGGAGGGGATGAAGGAGATCAGTTAGATGAAGATTTTGATGCTTACAACATTTGGAAAGAAATAATTGATGAAAATAGGATTTTAAAGGCATCAAAAAAGGATAATTTTTGGGAGATGGGTGATGTAGGTCCTTGTGGTCCTTGCTCTGAAATTCATGTAGATATTCGTTCAGCAGAAGAAAAAGCAAAAATACCTGGTAAGGATTTGGTCAATCAAGATCATCCACAAGTTATTGAAATTTGGAATCTTGTTTTTATGGAATTCAATAGAATGGCTGATGGAAGTTTGGTAAAACTGCCTAATCAACACGTAGATACTGGAATGGGATTTGAACGATTGTGTATGGCTTTGCAAGGCAAACAATCCAACTACGATACCGATGTATTTACTCCATTGATCGATCGAATTGTTAAAATTAGTGGGTTAGAATACACACAGACTCAAGAAAAAAAGGACATCGCTATCCGCGTAATTGCTGATCATATCCGTGCAATATCTTTTGCTATTTCAGATGGACAGCTGCCATCTAATACCGGTGCAGGGTACGTAATTCGAAGAATTTTAAGAAGAGCTGTGCGTTATGGTTATAGTTTCTTAAACTTAAAAGAGCCTTTTTTAAATCAATTGGTTGAGGTGTTGGTTAATCAAATGGGTGACCAATTTGGTGAATTAGTCGCTCAGCAGAAATTAATGACCCAAGTAATTTTTGAAGAGGAAAATACTTTTTTAAGAACCTTAGAAAAAGGCATTCAGCGATTTGAAGAATACACTTCGAATTTAGAGGGAGCGCTTATTGATGGAAAATTTGCTTTTGAGCTATACGATACTTTTGGATTTCCTATTGATTTAACTCATTTAATGGGTGCAGAAAATGGGTTAGAAGTTGATATGGATTCATTTAATCGTGCTTTGCAAGAGCAGAAAGAACGATCTCGAAAGGCGACTAAAGTAGACGCAGGAGATTGGGTAACTTTAGTAGAAGATGAAATAGAGGAGTTTGTAGGGTACGACTACACTTCTGCAAGCGTAAAAATTACACGATACCGAAAATTATTAGCCAAAGGAAAAGAAAGCTATCAACTAGTCTTTAACGTTACACCATTTTATCCTGAAGGTGGAGGTCAAGTAGGAGATACAGGTTATATAGAAGCAGATGGAATAAAGTACAGTATATCAAATACCAAAAAAGAAAACAACCTGATTGTTCATTTTACGGATACATTACCTGAAAATGTATATAGCTTATTCCAAGCGATTATAAATGAAAAAAATAGAGCGTTAACGGCAAATAATCACTCTGCAACTCATCTTATGCACTATGCTTTACGAGAAGTGTTAGGGGAGCATGTAGAACAAAAAGGGTCATTAGTGAATCCTAAGCATTTGCGTTTTGACTTTTCCCACTTTCATAAAGTAACTGACGAAGAGATTCAGAAAATTGAGCAGAGGGTTAATCATTTAATTCGAGAAAATATCGTGTTAGATGAAAGACGAAATATGCCAATAAATCAAGCAAAAGAAATGGGTGCAATGGCACTTTTTGGCGAAAAATATGGCGATGTTGTGCGTTTAATTAAGTTCGGTGATTCAATAGAATTGTGTGGAGGTACACATGTGAAATCTACATCAACTATTGGACAGTTTAAAATAGTTACTGAGTCGGCAGTTGCGGCAGGAGTGAGGCGAATAGAAGCGATAACGGCTGATAGGGCAGACGATTTCGTTCAGAGCAAGTTAGATCTTTTGGATACAATTAATGACATATTGAAACATCCAAAAGATATTGTTCAATCCATTAACTTGTTGCAAAAACAAAATACCGAATTGCAGAAACAAATAGATGAATTTAAGAGAGCGGCTGCAGGAAATGTTAAAGGACAACTAAAAAGTAAGATTCAAACCATTGATGCTGTAAATACAATAATAGAAGAAGTTGATTTAGACGCAGGATCTATCAAAGATTTGGCATTTCAACTAAAGGCGGAAATTCAGAATCTATTTTTAGTCTTAGCATCCAATGTCGATGGTAAAGTAACGCTGACCATTCTAGTAGCTGACGAGTTGGTAAAATCTCATGATTTGCATGCAGGCAATATGGTTAGAGATTTAGCCAAAGAAATCGGTGGAGGTGGAGGTGGTCAGCCTTTCTTTGCTACTGCTGGCGGTAAAAATCCAAATGGAATCCAATCGGCTTTGGAAAAGGCGAAAGACTATTTAAAATAAGATATAACTAAAACGGACAATCCTTCTTTTAGCTCAGAGGGGTTGTTTTCTTTTATAGAGATAACAGTTATATAGATTTCAATACGTTAAAGTGCCTTGACAAGAATGTGAATTACTGTTAGTATAATTTGTAATTGCTCCAAGCTTCTGCTTTTTCGGAGAATAGTGGTTTAGCTTTAGCCCAGGTAGTTTTAAATAGTTCTGAGTGACGATAATTCTCTAATGCTTCTTCACTTTCCCAATGGCTGTGCGTAAAAAATACATTTCCCTGTGTACTGCATCTCAACAACTCTAGTTTATTGACACCGTCAAAATTTCTAATCAATTCTTTGCTTTCATTGAAGATTTTTATGAAGTCATTGATGTACTCTTGTTCAAGTGTTAATTTTACAATTCTAACGATCATTGACGACTACTCTTATGTGACTATTTATCTGAATTCCTAATAATGCAGCAGCGCTTCCTTTATGCAGTGCTATTTCTAAAAGATTTGCAGAGTTAAAGATAGCCAAAGGTTCACCCTCAGGTACTTCACTGTATAGGTATGAGATTTTCTTAATTCCACTGCTAGTGGTTCTATAGTATACGGTAAATGGATCATTTTTAACAAAATTGTTGAAAATGATATCACTAATATTGGTTATTGCATTTCCAAAGCTGTCAATATGTACCACCATTCCTCTTAGCACATCTTGGTCAATAAATGGCTGGTAGCCGATTAATCGAGTTACGCTATTAATTTTCCTTCCTAGTACACTTATTGTCCCGCCTTTTACAATATGAGCTGCTACCTTTGTAAAAACATCTTTTGTAGGAAATGATAGTCTATTGGAGTCCATGGAAACATTCAACTCAATAATTTCTTCAGGTGCTTCATCACCAAATATTAGAGAGAATAACCCTGTATCTGAACCTACAAAATAATGACCGTCAAACTTTACCACAAGATGGGCAAATTCAATTGTAGCCTCTGACATTACACTTACAATATGAATACTGCCTTTAGGAAAGTGCGTATAGGCATTTTTAACTAAATAGGCTGCTCTAGCAATATTATACTGAGGTACCTCATGAGTTATATCAACTATATTGGCATCTGGGCATTGCGTATAGATTGCTCCTTTGACTGCTCCGATATAATAATCAGTTCGTTGAAAGTCTGTAGTGAGTGTAACTATACTCATTTTATGATTGAGGGTAAAATTTGGAAAATACAAGCTATAGTCTCCAAAATTAGTAATATTTTTGAAGCTTAAAAGAAAGGTCAACGAACATAAACCTAAAAAAATCAAAACGGCTTAGTGGAGAAAATTATAGACATCAGTCATATCGCACCGATAGAGCTTTATGGTGTAAATGATAAGAAATTGGATATCATTAAAAAGAAATTCCCAACCTTAAAGTTAATTGCAAGAGGTGATGAATTAAAGGTAATTGGAAATGAATCTACTATTCATGAATTTGAAGGTAAATTAGGTTTGTTAATTCAACATTTACAAAAGTACAAACAACTCACAGAGACCAATATTGAGCATCTTTTGATAGGTGATTTAAAGTTAGGCCAAGAAACCTTAACAGGAGCTGATGATGTTTTAGTTTACGGTAATCATGGGGTTATGGTTAGAGCGCGTACAGCGACTCAACGGAAGATGGTGAAAGCCATAGAAGATAATGACATGGTTTTTGCAATTGGTCCTGCAGGGACAGGTAAAACCTATACGGCAGTGGCTTTAGCAGTGAGAGCGTTAAAAAATAAAGAGGTAAAACGAATTATTCTTACTAGGCCCGCTGTAGAAGCAGGAGAAAATTTAGGGTTTCTACCGGGAGATTTAAAAGAGAAGTTGGATCCATTCTTACAACCTTTGTATGATGCGTTATATGATATGATTCCCGGCGAAAAACTTCGAGATTATCTTGAGAATAATGTAATTCAAATTGCCCCTTTAGCATTTATGCGCGGTCGAACATTAGACAATGCTTTTGTTATCTTGGATGAAGCGCAGAATACTACCCGACCTCAGTTTAAAATGTTTTTAACTAGAATGGGTAAAACTGCAAAGTTTGTAATTACTGGTGATTCAACTCAAATAGATTTACCAAGAAATCAGCCATCAGGGCTTGTTCAAGCTTTAGATATTCTAAAAAATTTAAAAGGAGTGGGTTTTGTGCAATTTGATGGCAAAGATGTGATGCGCCATGAATTGGTTAAAAAGATTATAACGGCTTACGACAAAGAAGAGTTACGACTAGAAAAAATAAAGAACGATAAAAAGGATTAATAAAATGAACTCAGAGAATTTATCACCACAGCAATTTACAGGACAAGTAGGCTTTTATAGTGGTAAGGTAAGAGATGTATATAACATAAATCATACGCATCTAGTCATGGTAGCTTCAGATAGAATTTCTGCATTTGACCATATACTCCCAAAACCCATTCCATACAAAGGGCAAGTTTTAAATCAAATTGCTGCGAAATTTTTAGCAATGACTGCGGATATAGTCCCCAATTGGATCGAAGTAGTTCCGGATCCTTCAGTTGCAATAGGTAAACTTTGTGAAGCGTTTAAGGTAGAAATGGTCATTCGTGGCTACATGAGTGGGCACGCTTGGCGAGAATATAGCGCAGGAAAGCGAGTGTTGTGCGGGGTGGAAATGCCAGAAGGAATGAAAGAGAATGATCGGTTTCCTTCGCCTATAATAACACCTGCTACCAAAGCTGAAGAGGGACATGACGAGGATATTTCAAGAGAAGAAATAATCAAGCAAGGGATTGTTGCTGAAGCTGATTATATTCAATTGGAAAAGTATACTAGAGCGCTATACCAGCGAGGAACAGAGATTGCTGCGGATAAGGGTTTGATTTTAGTAGATACAAAGTATGAGTTTGGGAAGATTGGAGATAAAATCTATTTGATTGATGAAATTCATACGCCCGATTCATCTCGTTACTTTTATGCAGAAGGTTACCAAGAACGCCAAGATAAAGGCGATAAGCAAAAACAATTATCTAAAGAGTTTGTAAGGGAGTGGTTAATTGAGAATGGTTTTCAAGGATTAGATGGACAAAAGATGCCTGAGATGCCTGAAAGTTTCGTTCAAGAAGTATCCGATCGCTATATTGAATTATTTGAGCACATCACAGGTGATAAGTTTCTCAAAGCAGATAATTCAAATCTTGCTCAGCGAATAAGAGAAAATGTTGAAGCCGCATTAGCAAATTTATACGTCTAAATTTTTGTTATTTAAAAAATTAGTCAAATTGCATGTTGATACATTTAATGTATATACATATATTTGCAAAAAAGAATAATGCGAATCGAGGACGAAATAAAACAAGTTAAGTTCGAAAACGAATTTCATAAATTGACAATCAATTTACTTTTTAGTGGAAAGTGGATTAGCGATTTATTGAATAACCATCACAAGCAATTTGATATTACTTCTCAGCAATATAACGTATTGAGAATACTACGCGGACAGTTTCCAAAAGCAGCTACGGTGAATTTAGTTTCTTTAAGGATGATCGACAGAATGTCCAACGTTTCTCGATTAATAGACAAGCTAGAATCCAAAGGATTAGCCAAGCGATTTTTGTGTGAAAACGATCGACGACAAGTCGATATTACAATAACACAAGATGGATTAAATTTGCTTCAAAAGATTGATCTACAGAAATCTGAAATTGAACTAAAGTACAATAATTTAACTGAGGAAGAAGCAATCTTACTTAATAATTTACTAGATAAATTTCGAGGATAATGAAAGAATTGATAGAAAAAAGATGGAGTCCAAGAGCTTTTGAAAATAAAGAATTGACTCAAAAAGACATTGAAAGAATTATGATTTCTGCAGGCAAAGCACCCAGCGCTTTTAATGTTCAACCATGGAAATTCATAATAGGTAATAGGTTTGAAAATAAAGAAGTGTACGATAAAATTGTAACTACCATGATAGAGTTTAATCAAATGTGGGCAGTTCAAGCACCAGTTTTAATCATGACAGTAGCTGAAGTTGTATCATCATATAATGGAAAGGAAAACACTACTGCAGTTTATGATTTAGGTGGTAGCGTGGCCTATTTGTCTTTACAAGCACAGGAATTTGGGATTTATTCACATCAAATGTCAGGTTTTGATGCAGAAAAAGCTAAAGAAGTTTTTAATCTTGATGACAACCATAAAGCAATTACAATCTTGGCGTTGGGATATTTAGGAGATAAGTCAACTTTACCCGAGACTCTTGCAGAAAAAGAATCTCCGGAAAGTGATAGAAAACCCTTAGAAGAGATTATTATTTAGTGGATACTTACAAAAGCAAAAAGAGATTATGGATTCCATAATCTCTTTTTTTATAAACACTTTTTGTTATCTCTTTTTATAGGTAATTTTGCAACTCAAGAAAACCAAGAGTAATGGAGATCAAAGTTAGTAAAACCAATAGTAGTAAATTAAAAAGTGTTGATTTCAATAATCTACAGTTTGGTAGAATATTTTCTGATCATATGTTTGTTGCTGACTATGAGAATGGGGAGTGGTCGAATTTACAGATTGTTCCATTTTCCGAATTTTCCTTAAGTCCTGCCAGTGCAACGCTGCACTATGGACAAACCATCTTCGAAGGCTTGAAAGCATTTCGAGATAAAAATCAAGAGGTTGTTTTATTTAGACCTGAGTACAACTGGGAGCGATTTTGTCAATCAGCACATAGAATGTGCATGGCTGAAGTTCCAAAAGAAGTATTCATGAATGGGTTGAGAAAGTTATTAGAAATAGATCAAGAATGGGTTCCTAAGCGCGAAGGTTCATCACTGTATATTCGTCCATATATGTTTGCTGATGAAGAGTTCTTGGGGGTTAAACCTTCTTCAAAATATAAGTTTGTAATCATTACTTCCCCTGCGGCTAGTTATTACAGTGGTGCGGTTAAAGTAAAGGTTGAGAAAAAGTATGTTAGGGCTGCAGAAGGTGGAGTAGGAATGGCTAAGAATGGGGGTAATTATGCCGCTTCATTATATCCTGCTAAATTGGCGCAAGATCAAGGATTTCATCAGTTAATATGGACTGATTCTAAAACACATGAATTTATTGAAGAGGCTGGTACAATGAATATTATGGCGGTGATTAATGATGTATTGTTGACGCCATCAATAGAAAAACAAACAGTACTTAGAGGAAAGACCAGAGATACCATTTTGAAACTTGCTAGAGTTTGGGGAATGCCTGTTGAAGAGCGTCCTATTCGCGTTAGTGAAATAAGAGATGCACAACTAAATGGAACGTTGAACGAAGTGTTTGGCGCAGGAACAGCAGCAACAGTAGCCCCTATTGCCACAATTTCTATTGACGAAGTTTCCTATGAAATACCTCATTTACAAGAAGGGTCATTCTCTCAAAAAGTATCTAAGTATTTAGTAGATTTAAGATTGGGGAATGTTGATGATGAGTTCAATTGGATGCAAAAAGCCTTTTAATCCAGCGCGCTTATTTTCGTATACTTTTTTAAAATTAGGTTGTTAATAAATGACCTCACCACCTCTTTATAGATGGAATATAAATAGGTATTTTTATGCGCAATCCTATCTAATTTTCAGTAGTAGTATTTATGGCAGAAGAAGTTCAATATACGGAAGATAATATTCGATCACTAGATTGGAAAGAACACATCCGTATGCGTCCGGGTATGTATATCGGTAAGTTAGGTGACGGTACCGCTTATGACGATGGGATATATGTGCTGGTAAAAGAAGTGCTCGATAACTGTATCGATGAATTTGTGATGGGTAATGGAAGAACAATAGAGGTCTCCATTAAAGATAAGACTGTTAAGATACGTGATTATGGAAGAGGTGTTCCATTAGGTAAAGTTGTCGACGTTGTATCTAAAATAAATACAGGAGGCAAGTACGATTCAAAAGCCTTTAAAAAGTCTGTGGGACTTAATGGAGTTGGTACTAAAGCAGTAAATGCCTTATCTAGTTATTTTAAAATTGAATCGAATAGGGATGATAAAACAAAGGTTGCAGAATTTTCTAAAGGAGAACTAACTTTAGATGGCCCTATTGAAGAATCGACGAGAAGAAAAGGGACAAAGGTTGTATTTACCCCTGATGAGGACATTTTTGTTGGATATAAATTTAGAATGCAGCATATTGAGCGCATGTTGTGGAACTATGTTTATTTAAATAGAGGTCTTACAATATTATTTAATGGTGAGAAATATTTTTCTGAAAAAGGATTATATGACCTACTTGAAAAAAATATGTCTGATGAGCCTTTGTATCCAATTATTCATATACAAGACGAAGATATAGAAGTAGCTATTACGCATACGAGTTCATACGGAGAAGAATACTACTCATTTGTTAATGGACAGCATACAACTCAAGGAGGTACGCACCAACAGGCATTTAGAGAAGCATACGTAAAGACAATAAGAGAGTTTTACCAGAAAGATTACGATGCGGTAGATATACGCTCATCCATTGTAGCAGCTGTAGCAGTTAAAGTAATGGAGCCAGTTTTTGAGTCGCAAACTAAAACAAAGCTTGGATCAAACGATGTAGGGCCCGATGGACCTACCATGAGAACTTTTGTGAATGACTTTTTAAAAAAGTATCTCGACAACTTTTTACACAGAAATCCTGAAACCGCAGAACTTCTTCAAAAGAAAATTCTGCAATCTGAGCGAGAGCGAAAAGACCTTGCAGGAATAAAGAAGCTCGCTAAAAAGCGAGCAAAAGAAGTTAGTTTACACAATAAAAAATTAAGGGATTGTAGATTGCATTTCAATAAGGATAAAGATAGAGCAGATGAGAGTACCTTGTTTATTACTGAGGGCGATTCAGCTTCAGGTTCTATAACCAAAGTTAGAGATGTAAATGTACAAGCAGTATTTAGTTTAAAGGGTAAGCCATTAAATTGTTATGGTTTAACTAAAAAGATTGTTTACGAAAATGAAGAATTTAACCTTCTTCAAGCAGCATTAAATATAGAAGATGGTTTGGAGAATCTTCGGTACAACAAAGTTGTTTTAGCAACTGATGCTGATGTAGATGGTATGCACATTCGGTTGTTGTTGATTACTTTCTTTTTACAATTCTTTCCTGACCTGGTTAAGAATGGTCATTTATCAGTTTTGTCGACTCCACTTTTTAGAGTTCGTGATAAAAAGACGACCTACTACTGCTATAGTGAAGACGAAAAATTAAAAGCAATAGAAAAGCTAAAAGGGAGGGCAGAAATTACCCGATTCAAGGGACTAGGAGAGATATCTCCCGATGAGTTCAAAAATTTTATTGGTGAAGAAATGCGTCTTGAGCCTGTGGTCATAGGTAAAGGGAAAAGTGTAAACGAGCTACTTGAATTTTATATGGGTAAGAATACGCCTCAGCGTCAAGAATTTATAATTGAAAACTTAAAGATAGAGCAGGATCTTATTGATGATGCTGTTGCAAAATAGCTTTTATAGAGCATGGAAGAAGAAAAGGAAGAAAATGTCAACTTACCAAACGATGACGATAGTTTAGATATAAGTGATAGTTCTGAATTAGGGAATGTTATTAGTGTATCAGGAATGTACAATGAATGGTTTCTAGATTATGCATCTTATGTGATTTTAGAACGAGCTGTACCCCACGTAAACGATGGATTAAAGCCTGTGCAACGCCGTATTCTTCATTCATTAAAAGAATTGGATGACGGTAGATACCACAAAGTTGCAAACGTTATCGGAAACACAATGAAGTTTCATCCTCATGGGGATGCTTCTATTGGTGATGCCATGGTCCAAATTGGTCAAAAAGAATTGCTTTTAGACTGTCAAGGAAACTGGGGTAATATTTTAACAGGTGATAGAGCTGCAGCGCCCCGATATATAGAAGTGCGACTTTCCAAATTTGCATTAGATGTGGTGTTTAATGCTAAAACAACCGAGTGGGCTGCTTCATATGATGGTAGAGGAAAAGAACCGGTTACACTACCTGTTAAGTTTCCGTTACTTTTGGCTCAAGGTGTTGAAGGAATTGCTGTTGGTTTAGCTTGTAAAATGTTGCCTCACAACTTTAACGAATTAATAGATTCTTCAATCGCTATTTTGAAGAACAAGCCATTTACATTATATCCTGATTTTATAACCGGAGGAACTGCAGATTTTAGCAATTACAATGACGGAATTAGGGGTGGTAAAGTTCGCGTAAGAGCCAAGATTAGCCAATTGGACAAAAAAACTTTAGTAGTAACAGAACTTCCTTTTGGGTCAAATACTTCTAGCTTAATTGAATCCATTATCAAAGCAAACGATAAAGGAAAGATTAAGGTCAAAAGTATTGAGGATAATACCTCTGAAAATGTGGAGATAAACATCCATCTACCAACCGGAGTTTCTCCTGATAAAATGATTGATGCGCTATATGCTTTTACAGATTGTGAGTTGTCCATTTCTCCTAACAGTGGCGTAATAGATAATAACAAACCAAAGTTTTTAGGAGTAACTGAAATTCTTAGAATATCCACTTTTCAGACGAAAGATCTGCTTCAAATGGAGTTAGAGATTAGAAAAGGTGAGCTTCAAGAACAATGGCACTTTTCTTCTTTAGAAAAGATTTTTATTGAAAATAGGATTTATCGTGACATTGAAGAGGAAGAAACACTTGAAGGTATATTCAAAGCAGTACACGATGGGTTAGCTCCTTACACAAAGCATTTACTGCGTGAAGTAACAGATGATGATGTTAATCGATTACTAGAAATTCGAATTAAGCGAATTTCTAAGTTTGATAGTTTTAAGGCAGACGAACTAATAAAGCGAATTGAAGAAGAGATTGAAGAGATAAATCATCATTTAGATCATTTAGTTGATTATACAATTGCCTATTTTAAAAGAATAAAAGATAAATACGGAAAAGGCAGAGAGCGTAAAACAGAAATTAAGTCGTTTGAAACTATTGACGCCACTAAAGTAGCCGTAGCAAATACAAAATTATATGTTCAGCGTCAAGAAGGGTTTATTGGCCATGGTTTAAAGAGAACTGATGCTGAGTTCGTGGCTGATTGCTCTGATATTGATGATGTCATTGTCTTTAGAGAAGATGGTATTATGATTGTTTCCAAAATCTCATCTAAAACTTTCGTTGGCAAAAACATTATTCACGTCGATGTTTGGAAGAAAGGTGATAAACGAACCATTTATAACCTAATTTATCAAGATGGCGTTTCTGGTGCTGCTATGATGAAAAGGTTTGCTGTGACTTCCATTACTAGAGATAAAGAATACGACTTGACAGCGGGGAATCCGAAGTCAAAAGTACTTTATTTTTCAGCAAACCCGAATGGAGAGGCAGAGGTTGTAAATATTACTTTACGTCCACGTCCTAAGTTAAAGAAATTAAAGTTTGACCTTGATTTTTCTGAACTAGCGATTAAAGGTAGATCAGCCAAAGGAAACACGGTTACTAAAAATATAGTGGCTAAAGTTAAATTGAAGGAAGAGGGAGTATCTACTTTAGGTGCAAGGAAAATTTGGTTTGATGATTCTGTGCAACGATTAAATACAGAAGGTAGAGGAGAATTGTTGGGTGAGTTTAAGGCAGAGGATAAGATTCTGACCATTATGCAGTCAGGTCAATTAAGACTTGTGTCTTTTAATGTCTCTAATCATTTTGATGACGATCTTATACTCATTGAAAAGTGGAATCCTAAGAAGCCAATTGCTGCCGTTTACTTCGACGGAGAAAAACAAGACTATTACGTGAAACGTTTTTTAGTTGAAGATTCGGATAAAAAACAGTATTTTATTACTGAACACAAAGACAGTCGCTTAGAAATTGTCACTGCTGCAAAAATTCCTGCTGTTGAGCTTATATTTAGAAAGGAAAAAGACAAAGAGCCTCGAGAAAATGAGTTAATCAATTTAAATGAATTTATTTCTGTTAAGGGGTTCAAGGCTCTTGGCAATAAATTAACACCATATACTATTAATTCTGTTGATATAGTTTCAGAGGAAGAGGCGAAAGAACGGCTAGGAATTGCAGATGAATTAGAGGAGGAAGAAATTGAAATTAATGAGGAAGTTTCAATTGTTGAAATTGTTGAAAACGAAAGTTCTACACCTGAGATTACGGAAGAAACTCTTCATCAAAAGGAACAGAATCGACCGCCAAAAAAAGGTCCAATTATAGACATCAATGGTGATGAAGATAACCAAATAAGCTTGTTTTAATGAGTATTACGCTTATAATAATAGCGATAACAATTAGCATCTCAGCTATAGCTTTTAAAAACAGGGATTTGTTTCTAAAGTTTGAGTTTACGCCCTATTTGGTGTTTTCTAACAATGAATTTTATCGCTTTTTATCTCATGCATTGTTGCATGCAGATTGGATGCACTTATTAATTAATATGCTCGTTCTTTGGTTCTTCGGAGAAGTAACAGAGCGTTATTTTGAATATTACTTGGGCGTTAAAGGAGTACTATATTTTGTTCTATTATATATAGGAGGAGTCGTTTTTGCCACATTGCCTACTTATAAAAAACACAAGGAAGATTATAGTTATCATAGCGTAGGAGCATCCGGAGCAGTGAGTGCAGTTGTTATGAGCAGCGTAATTTTTAATCCGTTAAATGATATTTGTCTATATGGAATTATCTGTTTTCCTGGAATTTTATGGGCAGTTATTTATTTAATTTACTCCTACCGAATGTCTAAGGGCTCCAATGACAATATCAATCATGATGCACATTTCTGGGGAGCCGTATTTGGAATTGTCTTTACTATTGGAGCTGTACCTTCTTCTTTCTTAAAGTTTATTAATCAGGTATTAAGCGTTTTTATTTAATATGTACGCTTTACTTGACAATAATGTAGTTGCTGATGATAAGCTCAACCTTCTTAAGAATAGGGGGTTTAAATATGGGGATGGTTGTTTTGAAACCATACGTGTTATTAATGGGAGCATCGTTAATGCCGAGTTGCACTATGAACGATTATTAAAAACGGTTCAAGTTTTAAAAATTAACTTTGGTCAATTGAAATTTTCTTCATTCAAAGAAGAGTTAGATAAACTTATTTCTATGAATGAAATGCTAAATGGTGCAAGAATCAGGTATACTGTTTTTAGAGATGGGGATGGATTTTATACACCCGATAGCAATGATGCAAGGCGATTAATTGAAATTAGTCCATTAATTGAATCTGGCTACCGACTTAATGAAAAAGGATTAAGATGCGGTATTTGCAGCGATCTTAAATTAAATTATCATACTTATTCAGCTTATAAAACACTAAATGCTTTACCTTATGTAATGGCATCGATTTACAAGAAAGAGTCAAATTATGATAATCTAATCTTATTGAATAGCGAAGATCGGATAGTAGAGCTTTGTAATTCAAATATATTTCTAATTAAAGGCAAAACAATTTATACACCCCCATTGTCTGAAGGATGCATAGATGGAGTATTTCGTAAATTTTTAATTAAATTCTTACCTTCTATTGGATATAAAGTTGTCTTAGATCCAATTCATATCAATGCAGTGAATTCTGCTGATGAAATTTTTACTACCAATTCTATATCTGGAATACAATGGATTGGTGCTATTGATAAAAAGCGGTTCTTAAATAGCGCAACTCAACAAATTTTTTCAAAACTTATCTTAACTATTTTCTAGAATGATTTATTTATTTAAGCAGTAAATAAATGAAGCCAAAAAAGTTAACGATCCTATTTTGATAATAGCAACTATTGTAATAATAACTTTTTTACAGTAAAAGACTTAATTAGACAACAATAATATTACCCTTTTCAAAAATCAATATAAAAACTACTAATGAAATGTCAACTTTCAATTTTGGAAATTCCGAAATTGTAATTTTAAACTGTACTATTTTTGGGGGAGCTTACACCTACATTAGCCGAACTGCATTTTCGGGATCAATTAATTCATCTAATGAAGCAACAATAAGTGGAATCTGAGATTTATCTTATCCAACAATAAACTGTCTAAACCATTTATCTAATAGAAGGTTAAAATTTCAAAAACCAATTATTTAAACTCATAAAAAGAATGTAATTTATAAATACCCCAATCCTTAATTATTAGTGGTTATAGGAGGCTTTTTAGACAGTTTGACCGTTTGAGGATTTGCTATGGGAGAGTTTTTACCTTAAAGCTTATCCTAATCACGAAACCCTAACTAGTGAAAATGTGTTTTTATGCGTTCGTGCAACTTTACCCAGCAGTCTGAAATTTTTATTGATTAAAGGCTAAATAATATATGTAGGAATTTAAAATCATATAAAAAATTGCTGGTAAGGAAACCAAAAAACTATCTTTTGATTTAATTCTTGTTACTAATCCAAGTAACATTAAAACTGCAAGACCTCCAGCCGATAATAATAATATAGGTGTAAAATACAACCCTACCAATAATCCAAAAGCTCCAAGTATTTCTAAAATAATAACAAATACACCAAACTTCTTCAACTTAAATCTTTCAAATTCAGTTTTCATATGAGATGAAGTAAAATAAGAAATAGAATATCCCATAAAAGACAAGCTTGAAAATAAAACACAGGAAAGTAAAATATAATTCATGTTCAAATTATCTCCATTGAAACTAATGCAATGAAGGCACATAAAATCAATAAAATCAAAGATGGCAAATGCTTAATGAAGGGATTTTTTATTTTGAAATGGTAATATTGAGCTACTAACATAAACAATCCCATTAGAATTGAAGGAATTAAAATTAATGGAGGATACCAAATACCAACTATTAATAAAGTGGCTAAAGAAATTTTAGAAGCTCCAACAAAGGTTCGGGTTAAATTGCTCAATTCGAAATCTTTAAATTCTTTTATGATTACTTCATATCGAAAAACCCAAACATAGGCAACTGATATTGTAATGATAAGTTGTGATGCAATTACAAGATTTGTCATTTATTATGAATTTAGTTTTACTTTTTGTCTTTTTGTTTCTTTTTAAATTTCCAACCATCAGTTATAGCGTAACTAAAGCCTAGACCAAATAATAAGGTTATGAATCCTGCGAAATAGGGTATAAATTCAATCATTACTTTTCTTATTTATTATTTTTAAGTACATTCCAAAGCAAAGTATTGAAGGAACCCAAAGACCAATAAAAATTGCTTGGTCTGAGTTTCCATTAAAGAACAAGATTTCAGAATATATAAGAGAAAGCATTGCAGCTACAAATAGCAGTTTGTCAGTTAAAGTGAATTTTTTGAACATATTATTTTTTAATTTATATTCAAAGATAATGATATGCTTCTTACAAATAGTCCTATTTGGCGAAATCAATTCTCTTAACCATTAGTTTCTTCAAATAAAGCAACAAAAAGTCGAATTTTAGACCTCCTCTATTCAATAATAAACTTATTAAAACATTGTCTAACAATATTTTATAGTTAATTATTTAAACTAAAAATTATTAAAAGTAACTAACAACTTACTCGTTAATCATTCTTGTTTGTTGGTGGTTTTTATGCAGGTTTACAGTTTGTGTAAAAGAAAAGGTGGCGATTTTTACCACAAGTGTAGATACGGAGAACCAAACTTTGATTAAGCAAAAATGTGCCTTTGAATAATAGAACTTATACAAAATCACACGTTTACATTTTTTCTATACTCCATTATTTTATTCTTTTTTACTATTTTCCGACAAAGAATAAATGTATGTCGAATTAAAATAAATATTTCTACATATATAACAGATAATCAATATAATATATATTAAAAAGTCTATTTATTAATATTAAATACGGTTTTAATTGTTTTGATTGAAATTTTTAATTTTTTATCTGCCAAAAAAAACTTAACCGAAGGTTCACGAACACCCAAAAGAAAACAAGTCGTTAGCTAGACAAAAAAAAGAGTTTCCTGTCAATTTTTGTTCCCTCCAAATTGTTTAAATCCTAAGTTCATCAGGGTGAATTCCAATCACAGATTAGTGCCTCTATGCTTCTCTAAGGATTTATTTTCCCAAAACAAGAATTTAAGGGACGACATCAAAATTCATAATTGTCTTCAATTTGAAATTCTAATCGGACAATAAAGATTCTTTTTTATTTGTTTGGGGTGATCGTATATATTACTTGAAAAATAGATGCACCGATAAGGGTCCATAGAACATCATTCCAATCAAAATGTCCGTTTTTTGTTATAATTTGCAAAAACTCCCATGATAGCAGCCCTGCTAATGAAATTAAGTTTGCCGCAATGTGCTTTTTTTCGTTTAACCATTTCTTCGTCCATTTTATTTGTGGAATTAATACAACAAACAATGCAGGTATACCAATTGCCGGAAAAAAATTAGGTGCAATTCCCAATAAATATTTTATTGTCAAGTTTCCACCTGTGTAAGCCGGTCTAATGTTGTCCTGCACTTGTTGGTATGCAATAAAGCAAAGTGCAAACAATGCAAACCAAAAATATATACTCCTTGATGTCTTCATTGCTTGAAGGTGTTCAGCCATTATGCGGTTGTTTTATTTTCATCTTGTCATAAAGCAATTCTAACCTATTTTTGTTTTCAACTAATTTTATTCCCGTTATACTTGCTTTTTGAGCATTCCATATCTTAGGTATTGACAACTCTCCTTGTGAAAGAGAATACATCCAAAATAGGTCAATAAAGTTTACAAATAGATTTAATCTATAAAATATTGATGGATTCACAATCTCAAACCCCAATTTACTTAATGTCCTATTTTTGAAAAAATAGGATGTTCCTATTATATTGACTGTTTCAGGTATGCTTTTACTTTCAATTAATTGAATTATGTTTAATAATCCCTTTAAGTGGCAAATCAATAGCGCATTTCTCAGTTCAATTCCTGCCTTATATTTTCTCATTGCAAATAAGTAGTCGAAACTTCCGCCACTGTGTAAATCTATTTGACGGTCATTTGCCATATACCCAAGTAGCATTGGAGAGTAATACCTGTAAACACCGATTAGCTTAAAAAAAGGGGTAAATGCAAATTGTATAACGGGTACATAAATGATAAGTAGCAAGTAAAATTTTGGCTGAGAATATCCTATTTCAAAAATGGCTGTTGCAGGCAACAAGCCGATTATTAGTAATAGAGTGGCTTCAATCCATTGAAATGCCTTTGGTTGTTTATAAAAATCATTCATTCTAGTAATGTCTTTTTTAAGCCCGGACTAATAGCAATTTATTTTCATGTAATCAATTAGTTATGTGTTTTAATTTTCTATCATTTTTCAATTCCCTTTTTCAAGACGTTAGCGATTGAAATTAATTCAATTTTCTTGAAGTGGGAAATGAACGCAATGTTTAGCATATTAAAAGTAGTCTGTTATGAAGCACTAAACTTTTGGTTAAGCATAAGCTTTAATGCGAGGATAAAGTATGAATCCAAATTGTTTTCGGCTATTATTATATATTTATTTAAATGCTTCAATTCTATTTTTTTGCGAAATAATTTCCATTTTTTCTATGCAATTATGGGTTGCAATAATCGCAATACATAGGGTCTTCGCTTGTTTTTTTATGCGGATACATTAGTTCTTTTGTAAATTGACAATGTTGGCAATTGTAAATATAACTTAATGTCGAATTGGTTGCTGAACCGCATAGGCTACAAACTAGACCTTTTTTTGCGTCTGTCACACCAAAACCAGGAATATTGCATTGAGGGCAACAAGAATTTACTTTGGCAACTAGCTTCTTGGCTGTATTTTCAATTACGCTCATTCGACTCGGGTTGTGCATTGCCCTCATATCGGTTTCAACGTAAACCATATTGAATTTTTTATACAATAAATGAAATGCTTTTTTTAATTCGTGCAATTTTGTAAGGCCTTTGATAATATGACTATGATCTGTTTTTGACTTGCGAAGTATTAGCCCGTGAGATGGAAATTTTACTGATTCAGCAAATTCTAAAAGGTCTTTTTCATTTTCAATGTTACTACCATTGAAATTGGTTTCCATACTGAGTTCTCTGGCGATTATTTCTAAGTTGTTCTTTTTGTCAATGAATATTAAAAACTCATCATCTGCACTTGCAAAAAATATTGTTGGATGAGGGCCAAAAGAACCTTCACTAGCGACACCTAAATCACATTTATTTAGTTCCATCGCTAAAAGGCATTTTTGCCTGGCAGATGCTACGGGGTCTAGTTTCCTTTCAATATCTCCTGTAAACGTGCCCAATGCATCCGTGTCCAATGCATCCGTGTCCAATGTTTCATCTGTAAAACACCTTACTCCCAAACTTTTTTCAAGAATAGGTGCGATTACACTTTCTTTTTTGTGCTTAGTGGCAATGATTAATTTTCTACCGTTGAACATAAGGCGTTTATCGCATTAAGTTGATTGTGTTGTTATAGTTATTTCCATCCCTTTAATCGTTTCATTAATTTTTCCATTATCGTACACCAAATTTCCATTCACAAACGTTTGTTTGATTGCAGTTTGAAATGTAGTTCCTTCTAACGGTGACCATCCACATTTATAGAGTATATTGTCTTTAGAAACTGTCCATTGGCTGTTTAAGTCCACCAATATTAAATCGGCATAATAACCCTCTCTGATAAATCCTCTCTTAGTCATGCGGTATAAAATTGAAGGATTATGGCACATTTTCTCAACTATTTTTTCTAATGAAATCAAGCCTTGCTTATAAAACTCTAACATACAATTTAAGGAATGTTGTACCATTGGTGCTCCTGACATAGACTCAAAATAAGGTTTTTCTTTTTCTTCTAAAGTATGTGGTGCATGATCAGTAGTAATAAGGTCTATCCTGTCATCAAGCAATGCTTTAAATAAACCATTTTTATCCTGTTCCGATTTTATTGCAGGATTCCACTTTATTAGCATACCAAGTCGTTCATAGTCTTTGTCCGAAAACCATAAATGATGCACAGAAACTTCAGTGGTTATTTTTTTCTCTTTTAACGGAATGTCATTTTGAAAAAGGTGTGTTTCTGCCTCTGTTGTTAAATGTAAAATATGAAGTCGAGCCTTGTGTTTTTTTGCTATTTCAATTGCACGTTTAGTAGCTTCAAAGCAACTTTGAGCATTCCTAATTATTGGATGAAATTTTGGGGAAATATTTTCTCCATATTTTTCTCGAAAGATCCTTTCATTCTCTTCTATAATTTCTTCTTTTTCGGAATGAATGGCAATAATGGATTTACAG
The DNA here is from genome assembly GCA_018402765.1 of Vicingaceae bacterium. Lineage (GTDB taxonomy): Bacteria > Bacteroidota > Bacteroidia > Flavobacteriales_E > Vicingaceae > Acidiluteibacter. The sequence continues at coordinate 40,476 of JAGYIE010000001.1, forward strand.
TTAGCAAATAATTTTTCCATTTTTTCTGGACTGTCAGCTAGTAGATTTCCTTTTTTGGTAAAGTATAAGCCGTCATCAGACACACCAATAAATTGGTTGGTATCCATCTTAATTACTTCATCAATATTATCACCGTTTACACCAAAGAAAAATGAATAGTTGGCTAAAGATTTTTGAGAAGCAATTTCATATTTATTTCTAAGGCTCTCAACTGTCAAAATATTTGGAACAGTATTTGGCATATCAATAAAAGAAGTTATACCACCCGCTATCGCAGCTTTGCTTTCGGTATATAAATCTCCTTTGTGTTTAAGTCCTGGGTCTCTAAAGTGAACTTGTCCATCAATAATCCCGGGCAATAAATATTTTCCCGTACCATCGATTATTTTATGAGTTATCTCACGCTCAATATTTCCGATTTTATCAATTAGTCCGTTTGATAAAAGTACATCCGCAACGTAAGATTTCCCTTCATTCACTAATGTAGAATTCTTAATTAATGTACTCTGGCCCATTTTTAATTTCTTGTGATTGTTACCGTTTGTAATGCTTTAACTTTTTATTGCTGGTTCTGCGAATTCAAATATTTAATCTTCTATAAAATCCAATATAGGAGAAGAAGAATTTCAGAAAACTATTTTGCTACTTTTTAAATGATATTCTTTAATTCCAGCAAGAGTTTTTAATCTTGTTGAGTTGATTTCATTTTAACAGCATAGACAGCTCCGCTTCTTTTGTTTCTAAATAAGCAAGGTCCATATTGAAAATGAAATCCTTCTTCATCATTAGTAAGTATGTCAGCTATTTTATTATAAATATTAACATTAGCTTTTTTATTTGATGTGTAACAATTGATTTTAAGGCCATATATAAATCGCTTTTCTTTAATATTTCAAATCTAATCTACTTACTAAAGCTCGTTTCTTTCTGATTGAATTGGACCAAGTTCATACTTGAATAGTGATAATACTTGATTCACTTTATCCATTTGTAAACTTTGTTTTCCTTGTTCAAGATCTCTCTCAAACCTTAAACCTACGCCTACTTTGAATGAAAAATCTTCTTGAGTTAATTCAAGAGCATTTCTTCATATTTTTACAAATTCACTTAATTTGTTCATCTTGTTTATACCTTTTCGGGCATAAAACTAAGAATAGATGTTGAAAATATACTTTACCATGTATAAAAAGTAGTTGATAAATGTTTAGTTTGTCTTAAGGGATATAATTTAAATTTTTCAAGGTAAAATTATATCTAAATGGTTATTATTTTATTAGCTAAAATGACCGTGTATGCCAAAAAGGCGCCTGCGGGCTTCAACTGATCAAACTGTTATAAACTTGAAGCGAACAACAAGCCTTCATTTACAACTATTTCACCTATTTTGTGCATACACTGTTGCCGCAAGGCATCTCTTTCAATTCATAATTTGGGCTTCGGCCATTACCACTTGCTGGTTTTTGTATGAATTCATTTTTATCAAGTCTATAATATGTCGGTGAGCTGTATCTTGATAGCATTGATTAGTTTGAGGTTGTTAGCTTTTCGTCAAATCCATCAAGTAACCTTTTTATTGTTTTTTGTTGTCTTTTATTAAGAGTAGTGGTAAAATGTATTTTTAAAATTTTATCTTTTAAAGTATTTTTTATAAAGTATTGACTATAAAATTAATAGAATTTATTTAACAAGGCAGAAATAACAAAATCTATGCTGTTATATCTGAATTTCCTTTTTGTATTTTTTCAAGTTTTTCATAAAACTGATTTCTTTAAACTCGAATCTGTGCAGACATGCTGTAATACTTCTATCAGAACACGCCGAAGTCATATGTGATTCATCTTCATTTTCAAGTCAGTTTAAGATTTTTTTTATTTCTACTTTAATTCTGGCTGAACTTGGAATTTGATAGTAAACGTTCTCTTTTTCCATAAGTCCTTATGCAACTTGCGTTGATCCAGTCGTGCCTTTTCTCCAGTGGGCATCTGTGATTCTATATAGATTACTCCATCCTGTCCTTAATCAAGTTTTTCTAGGTCTCTTGTCGTGCATGTAATTTTTCATTTTACTCAAATTATGCTACAAATGAACTTATTAGTTACTGAAAATAAAACTTTATCTGCAAAATTGCTTCGATTAAGGCTATCAATCTTCGCAATGTGTTTTTTTCTGCTTGGTCGTAATAACCATATAAATGCAATAGCACTTAGAATACTTTCGTCTGCAACTAATTTGATTTCTTAGTTAAGATTAATAAATTGATGGATAAGGGGTTATATGATACCAAGATAATTAAAAGCGAATATAAATTGGTTAATTGCTAAAAATTTAATTCTTGAAGTAAATACGTTTGTCTCGTCTTAAAAATAATTTTCCTTTGTAACTCCATGGTGTTTTTTCATTTACGACCTGATGCTTTTCCTCTTTTACATAAGGAGCCTTACCATCAGATTTATCTTCAAAGATTCTTCACCAAATAATTGTTGCCTATTTTAAAATTGGGAAAAACTTTCAAAATGGCAATTCAGCTAAATCTACATTGCCACCTGTCAGAATAAGCGCAAGTCGTTTTCCTTCAAAAAGTGCTTTATTTGCTAAAACCACTGCTAGAGGAACAGCACATGAAGGTTCTATCACAATTTTTAATCGCTCATAAATTAAACGCATTGCAGCGATAATTTCCTCGTCAGTAACTGTAAGAATGGCGGCTACATTCTCCATAATAATTGGAAAGTTAATTTTTCCTACTGAGGTTTTTAACCCATCAGCGATTGTGTTTGGATTGGTTTGTGGTATATGTTTACCACTTTTCCATGATTGATAGGCATCATCAGCACCTTTTGGTTCACAACCAATTATTTGGGTGTTTGGAGAGTAGGCTAAGGTACTTAAAATACTTCCTGCCATTAATCCACCGCCACCGATGGGAACTAATAGCGCATCAAGGTCTACTTCTTGTTCATAGATTTCCTTTGCACAAGTTCCTTGACCATAGATAACTTCCCAATTGTCATAGGGATGAATGAATACAAATCCATCTTCTTTAATAATTTTCTGCACACCATCTTCTCTTGCTTGCAGAGTTGGTTCGCAAAGTACCACCTCCGCTCCATAGCCTTTAACAGCAGCTATTTTTACTTTGGGGGCATCGCTTGGCATTACAATTTTGGCGTGTAACCCAGCTTCTTTAGCAGCTAACGCCACTGCTTGTGCATGATTTCCACTAGAATGTGTAGTGATTCCATTTATGGCAGAATTGCCAGTTAGTTGAAAAACTGCGTTGGCTGCACCACGCATTTTAAAAGCACCAATTTTTTGAAAGTTTTCACACTTAAAATACAGATTACACCCCGCAAGTAGATCAATACTTTCAGAGGTTAAAATAGGTGTAAGATGAATAGCAGATTTAATCCTTATGTGCGCTTTTTCAATTTCAATTTGATAATTTTTGTTCATGAAGGTTTTTAATGTAAATGGTGGATAAAAATAACTATTCTGTTTTTCACATTATTTATTATTCAGAATAATTCAATTAAAACAAATCATTTCCTTTGGAGGTTTTATCTTTGTGTGGTATAAAATTTATTTTTAGCGCTAACTTGAACCCCAAACAAATGTCAGATAATTCCGGCTTAATATTAGATAAAGAGTGGCTAAAGCAGCAACCTTTTAATTTTTTTGGTCCCTGCAGTGCAGAGTCGCTTGCACAAATGTTATCCACAGCCGAGGGATTATCTCATTTTTCTCCGAACAGTATTTTTAGAGCAGGAATATGGAAACCACGCACGCGGCCCAATACTTTTGAAGGAATCGGTTCTGTGGGATTAGAATGGCTTAAAGCAGTAAAGGATCAATATGGTTTTCAGACAGCGACTGAAGTGGCCAATGCAAAACATGTAGAGTTAGCGATTGAAGCAGGTGTAGATGTTTTGTGGGTAGGAGCCCGAACAGCTGTAAATCCTTTTTCAGTACAAGAAATTGCAGAAGCTTTAAGAGGGCTAGAAATTCCTGTATTTGTTAAAAATCCAATTCATGCTGATCTGTCTTTATGGGTCGGCGCTTTAGAGCGAATTAATCAAGTTGGGATTACTAAACTAGGTGCTATTCATCGAGGGTTTCATGATGGAAATAACTCCATTTATAGGAATACTCCAAAATGGCAAATTGCTTTAGAGTTAAAACGAATGTTCAGTAATTTACCCATTGTTTGTGATGCAAGTCATATTTCAGGTATTCCCGATTTAATTCCATTTGTCGCGCAAAAATCTTTAGACCTTAATATGGATGGCTTAATGATCGAAACGCATATTCAGCCAGAACAAGCCTTAAGTGATGCTAAACAGCAAGTAACACCAGAGTTATTGAAGGAGATTATTTCACAATTAGTACATCCGTTAGATTCTATAGACAACATCACCTTTACAAATAAGCTTGAAGATTTGAGGTGTGATATTGATAAAATTGACGATCAATTAATTGAATTAATGGCCAATAGAATGGAGTTGGTTAAGAAAATTGGATCATATAAAAAGAAGAATAAAGTTACCGTTTTTCAACTTGAGCGTTGGAAGGCTATTCTACAGCGAACCAATACAATGGGTAATCCTATGGGTTTAACCAAAGAGTTTATTAATGCATTGTTCAATGTGATTCATGATGAATCAATTCGACAACAAACCGAGGTTATGAATTTAGATGAGTAGAAATAAAGCATATAAACAATCAAAAAATCTTGTAGTTCTCTTCACGTTGAATATTTATTTGGTGGTTTACCAAAACTTAGTATTTGTTAATGAGTGTTTTTATACAAATTGTGGCGTTCTTTAATAGAAATACGAATCAATAGAGTAACAATCCTGAACGTTAAGTTTTACATGAATGATATGATGTAAAATTTTTGGTAATCAACTATTTTCTTTCAAAACAATTAGTGATTAAAAACGAGTAGCTGATTTTTTAGAAATTAATAAAATGATAACTTAACGAATCATCAAAAAATTAGGTGCCACTTACATTTTTACTAAAAAATAGATTGTCTAGAGACATTTTATTCTCAAAAAAATAGCTTGAATGTTTGCCTTTTTTAATAAGTATTTGATCAAATTTACTATTCTATATGCGGCTATTGTGATGTTGATTATTACAATTAACCTATCATTTGGTATGGAAAGATAGAGAGGAATTTTAGAGTCAGATGCTAAGGGCTATTTTGCATATTTGTCAGCAGTTTTTATTTATCACGATTTAAATTTTGGTTCTTTTGAACATATTGAAAAAGATAAATATTATCAAGAACACATTTATTACTTCTACAGAGGCTTAAATACGAAGTCGGTTAATAAGTATTATGAAGGAACGGCATTAGCGCAGGCGCCATTTTTTCTTAACAAACTGCCAACTTTTTAAGAACAGCGCTAGCAATTTCATTTAAGGTAGTCTATATTTCTGCTTCTTCTTTCTACGAAATCTTTGAAATTTAATATAAACAAGTTAGCTCTTTGATTCGCTCGTTTAATGCGCGGGTTAGTCGCTGATGATCCGTTTTTTTACGTCCATGACGTGGGTAAAATTTATCCAAAATTAGTCTTTAATTTAGGGTTAAAAATCTAAAAAGATTTAAATTATCGCTTATCCAGATACTAGATAAGTATACCTTTTTGCTAGCTTCATCTGTAAACAATTAGTTAAAAAGAACTGTGGAATAACTCTTCTTGAAACTTTGCTAAATATTGTGATATGTGCAATCCATCTAGTAAACCATGATGCGCTTCTATGGAAACGGGTAAATATTTTTTTTCTTCTCTGCTGCTAAATTTCCCGAACGTAATTTTTGGGACTGAATCTTTTGAGTTAAAACGGGTAGGATGTAGCACACTAGAAAATGAAGTCCATGGAATAGTGGTATGGCGGATCAAATCATTTTTCAAATCATCATTGTTTAGCCTTAGACCTGATGAGTTATGAACTGCTTCTATTTCTTTCTGTAAATTGGTATTAAATATTTGGAAATTAGTCGAAAATTTTACGTAAATAAACCCAAAGGTACCATCTTCTCTTCCTATTGTTGCACCTGCATGAACTATGGGATATGCGACTACTTGATCGTTCTCTATACGGTAGGTTAGCTCTTCCACAGTGTTTACTGCCTTCATTGATTTATGCAAATAAATCGCAAAAAATGAAACATCGTTTTCTTTTGCTTCTTGATACGCTAAGGTGCAATCGAGTTCAGTAGTTATACCAAAAAAAGGAGAGTCCATTGCAGTAAAGAAGTGATAATGTTCTTTTCTTTTCCACGTGTTTATATCGATTATTTTCATACTAAATTGGGGTTGAACAATTTTTAAGTTGTGATAATTGAGTCTTTACTTAACTGGGGTAAAAATAATGTTTGATTTTTATTAATTGATAAAAACAAGTTAGTTGATTTTATTGCTCACAGTGGGACACAAAACTGTGAAATGTGTAATTATTAATGTTAATAGTATAACACATTAAAGTCGAATTCAGCTAACCTTTACATCGTTGTAAAAAGTTATTTACAAACTAAATATGCAAAAGATGAAATTTAGACTACTAATTATGGGTTTATCGCTTTACTTATTTGTTAACACTGTTCAGGCTCAAAAGGATTATGACGATTTAAGAGAAGACTTAACGATAGGCTTAAAAGCAGGAATTAATTATTCAAATGTTTGGGATGAAGAAGGTGGTGACTTTAAGGCCGATGTTAGAGTTAGATTTGAAGGTGCTGAATTTAACGGAGTAAATATAGAAGCCGCAATTAGTTCCTAATCAATTTAATAGCATAATAAACACCGAATTTTTATAAGTTAAAAAGATAACGACATGAACACACCAAAACAATTGGGTATATGGATGGATCATTCAGTAGCCAACTTGATTGATATAAAGGCAAAAGAGAAGTCTCAAACCATTTTATCTGAATTTACCTCAGACACTAAAGAAGAAGCACTAGAAAAAAGTGAAAGTTTAATGCACAATAAGCGCCAGCAATTACAAGGGGCCTATTATAAAACCATCGCTGAGGAAATATTGAAGTATAATCATGTGCTTCTATTTGGACCTACTAATGCAAAGACGGAGCTAAATAACTTCTTAAACAAAGATTTACATTTTAAGGAAATACAGATTGATGTTGCCTCTGCTGATAAAATGTCTGACAATGAAAAAGATGCGTTTGTGAAAAGGCATTTTGTTAAATAATTTATTAAAAGCTAGTTAAGTATGAAACGAAAAGTAGAATTAGATAAAAAAATAATGGACGCCATCACAAAAATTAATACCGACTTTCCTGAGCTCTCAAAATACATTAGTGAGATACCTGTCGAAACTGATGAGAATGATGAGGTGCACTGTGAAAATTTAACGAACTTCTTGACTTCATTAGAAGACATAGTTGCACGATATGCCAAGACACATAAAGGAGAATAAGTTGAAGATGAAAATTCTGCAACATATTTAGATGGCTGTCTAACAGATTCTCCATCAGAAGATATTAAGCAATAGCTCAAAGTGAAAAAAGCTGTTAATCAAGAAGATATTTCCAAGAAAAGTCCTCTAATCAAGTTAGGAAAGAAACCAATGAATAAGATCTCATAAATCATAAATGAGGTAGAGATTTAAATCTTCCAGGTGCTGAATTAGATAATCAGCAAGAAAATATAGAAAGTGAAGATGAAAAAAATAATTATTAAAGTCGAAAAGGTAATAATCACAACAATTAGAAAAAAACAAAGGATAGTATTTACGTAAAAAAGAAAAAAATGATAATTCAATTTAATACCGATAAAAATGTTACAGGTGACGAAGAGCATGAACTTTATTTCTCCACTAGAATTGAAGAGAGCTTAAAGCGATTTAAATCTTCCTTAACACGAATAGAGGTTCATTTGTCAGATGAAAATGGCAGCAAAGATGGTTCGAACGACAAGCTATGTCTTTTAGAAGCCAGAATTGAAGGTATGCAGCCTATTTCAGTTACTTGTAACTCGGATACAATAGAAACATCAGTTGATGGAGCTTTAAACAAATTAAAGGCTTCTTTAACTACGAAACTTGGGCGGCTTCAAAACTATTAGTTTACCCAAAGATAACAATCTAAATGAGTGTATGAAATAATGTATTTAAATTCATTATCTCACTAATAATTTATGAATTATGGTAGTATTTTTTTAAGTCTTCTAATAGATTAAATAACGGTTTATTTATACTTTAAGTGCTAGAAATGCTGCAGTAATTGAAAAAATGAAATTCCATGAAAAAAAACACAGAATTAGCTTCAGTTGTGAATAATGCAATAAAATGGGAGCGCTCTATGCACGAAACAAATATAGTAGTCGCTTTAAAAGATGGTTCTGTAACATTATCAGGAACAGTTGATAGTTATTATAAAAAGAATTTAGCAGTTCGAGCAGCCAAAAATGTTATAGGCGTAAAGGAAGTTATTGACTTGGTAATGATAAACTATGGAAATTCTTTTAAAATACCAGATACTAAAATAGCCAAGGATGTTCTGAGCACTTGGAGGTATAATTGGGAAGTGCCAAACAATCAAATTAAAGTCAAAGTGGCTAATGGTTGGGTAAACTTAGAAGGAGAAGTTCCATGGAAGTATCAAGAAGAAGCAGCAGAAAAGGCGATCAAAAATCTTCCAGGAATTAAAGGAATATCTAATTTAATTAAGGTAAAATCCGAATCGACAGATATCTTAGAAAAGAAAGATATAGAAAATGCATTAAAACGTAATTGGTCAATTAACTCAGTAGATATAAAAGTTGAGGTACAACAGAATAATGTAAAACTGAAAGGCTTAGTTCATTCATTGTACCAAAAAGAAGAAGCCGGTAGATTGGCTTGGAACGCACCTGGGGTTCGGTCAGTAGCGAATGAATTAGCTGTAATTGATGTCTAAGTTAATTTTAGTTTTAAAACTAAAATGTATAATTTATACAATATGATGCATTTAGCAAAAATATGATGAAATAATAATTTTAAAACTCAGTGTTACTTCATCAAATAGTTTAAATTAGTAATTAGCATATTTTTTTTGTTAACGTTAATCAAAATTGGTATTGAAAGTTATTCTTCAATTTATTATTTAGATGCATAAAATAAGTTATTTCTAAATTATTCTAAGCTATATTTTATAAAAAATAAAAGTGAATATAAATAATGCGTCCAAAGGATAAAGCGTTGATTTCTCTTTGATTTATAATACTGGTTGATTTGGAAGAAACTCTTATTTGGGTAATTTAACTCGTCGATATGTTAAATGTTTTAATCTCTGAGTCCCGTAATTAAGAAATAGTTAGGAAGCTGCATACTAGGTCACAATTTTCAATTAATCTTTTATACTGTTATGCCACATAAGCATACTAAAAAATAAACTTCAAAGTATTTTAAAACATTAAACAAAGTTCACAAGCTTATTCCATAAAAATGACTACATTTAAATATAATATACTTAAAAATCAATATATTTAGCGATATAATCTCTAAAACTTTCAGATTTTTCGATGTGCTATTTTAGCATATTTTTCTTAAACAAAACAAGTCACATGAATTTGTACATCAAATATATGGTAAGCTTACGGTGTAAGATGACTGTTAAGCAGGAGTTGAAAAAAATGGGTTTGCACTTTGTTTTCGTGGACCTAGGAATGATAGAGATTTTAGAAGAAATAACCCTGGAACAGCGAAATCAATTAAAATTAAATCTATTGACCTATGGACTAGAATTATTAGAAGACAATAGAAAAATATTGATCGATAAAGTTAAGAATGTAATTATTGAAATGATTCATTATTCTGATGAATTTCCAAAAGTGAATTATTCAGATTATATTAGCCAACAATTGGGGTATGATTACACTTATTTATCTAATATTTTTTCCGAAGTTAAAGGGTTTACAATTCAACAGTTTATCATAATTCATAAGATAGAAAAAGCTAAAGAATTATTATTGTACCAAGAGTTAAACTTGACGCAGATATCTCAAAAACTTCATTACAGTAGTGTCTCACATTTATCCAATCAATTTAAAAAGATTACAGGCCTTACACCTTCGTTTTATAAATCCTTAAAGAAAAAGCGAACCATGAACTTAGAGGATGTTTAACTTTTTAACTTTTAGCTTTCTATTTCTTAAATTGCTCTATCAATTTTCAAAGTCATTCTAAATCATAAAATATATTTATTATTAACATAAAAATTATAAATGACTTATTGTAAAATGCCTTATCTATATTTGGTTAAATAAATAACAACTAAATATGATAATTCGAACAACTTTACTCTTTTATGTAATTTGCCTTGTTTTTTCAGGATGTGCGACATATAAAACCAATACTTCAGAATTTAAAACTACTATTTCGGCTGAAGGACCTTTTTTTGCTGGATCAAATAGTTTAATAGGTGAGTTAGTTTTAGATATGCCACAGATTTTAGAAGATTCCACCTTTCAAGAAATTGAGCACGTGTCAATAAACGAAATAACCGTGGAGATTTTGAACAACGAAGAATTAACACTTGACCAATTTACGAGTGCTGCATTGCAATTAGTCAGCGATGAAAATCCAATGACGAGCATAGCAATTATGAATCCTATTCAAGTTTCAAATAATCAGCTTAAGCTCACCGTTAGCGGAAATGCTAACGTGGATGCCTTTTTTCAAGACGGCAAATTTTCAGTTTTACTCGATTTGGATTTTCAAGAAGATAGTTACGTTGAAGTATTGCAGGCTGAGATTAAAATGAATTTAACAATTGAATATAAATAATTTACGAATATGAAAAAATGGATATCTATACTATCAGTTTTACTAACTATAGTTTTGTCAACTGGGGTAAACGCGCAGGAAAAAGCAGATAAGTTAACTGGTGTTTGGGAACCAAGCCATGGAAAAGCTAAGGTAAAAATAGAGAAAATTGGAAGCAAGTATTATGGAAAAATTGTTTGGTTAAGAGAGCCAAATGACCCTGAAACAAATGCTCCAAAAATGGATAAAAATAATCCGGATGAAAAAATGCGTACCACACCTTTAAGAGGCTACCGTATTTTAAAAGACTTTGAATACACTGCCGAAAATGAATGGACAGAGGGAACTATTTATGATCCTGAAAATGGAAATACGTACAGCTGTATTATTAAAATGACTGATGAAAATACATTAGACATAAGAGGTTATATCGGTGTCTCTGCCCTAGGTAGAACGGACATTTGGAAACGATTAAAAATGCCATCAAAGAAATAATTACTTCTTAAAAAATAAATTATGCTAAAGATATTTCGTTGTGTTTTGCCCTTTTTTGTAGGGATGATTTCAGTAAATGCAATTGCTCAAACCGACACAACTGCAGCTGATGAAGAAGATTACAGTATTTATGACAATTTAGATTTTGTTGACGAAGGTGCAAAACGTTTTGCATCTGCAAAAATTAAAGGGATTAGTCCTCAAAAGTTAATAACGATAGGATATGATTTTCAAGGTGGTTATAATATTGATGCTGGAAAAAAAGGAACGCTAGCTAATGGTGGAATTTTAAGTCAAAAAGCCGTTGTAAACTCAACACAAGGTTTACGGGTTGAGGCGAATATTCCGGTAATATCAAAAAATAGCCTAATTGTGCAAGTTGGAGGTAGGTTTTGGGATGTTAAATATGATTTTGAAGATGAAACTGAATTGACAAATCCTACTTTACGGACACTTGCAGATAATGGTTTGACTTCTCTTGGTCTAAATTCTACCATTTTCAAACCATTAAATGAAACTAGTTTTTTATTGTTTCAAGTAGATGCAGGAATGAATGGAGATTATACGTTCGATGAATTTCAATCCCTAAAATACAATCGCTATTCGGTAGCAGCTCTTTGGGGTAAAAGACCGAATGACAACAAGCAGTGGGCCGTAGGTCTATCCAGAACATATAGAGCGGGTGAGTTGAACTACATTCCTATCGTAATGTATAATTGGACGTCAATTAATAATAAATGGGGAACTGAAATACTATTTCCTGCCCGTGCGCATGTGAGATATACAGTAAATCCAAGAAATATGCTTTTTGCAGGTTTTGAGTTAGAAGGAAATAGTTATCGCATAGGAAATCAAGGATTTGTTGATATTAATAATAAACCTTATGAAGATTCTGATTTTCAAGATTTAGAAATACGCAGAAGTGAGTTGCGTTTTCGTTTAATGTACGAGCGTCAGATCACAGGTTTTATATGGCTTTCCGCTCAGGCAGGTTACCGTTACAACTATTCTTATAATATAGATCAGTTGAAAGATGGCAAAGAATTTTACCGGGGCTTTTTTGGAGACCAGGAGTTTGCTCTAGAAAATGAATTAACTAATCCGCTCTATTTTAATTTAAGTATAAACTTGGTTAGTCCGTAAGAATTTAATTTTTACATTTTTTGTAAGAGTAGAAAAAAAAGTTTAATGAGTGGAGCTATCAATTAAAGCTCTCGTATTTTTTTATACGAGAGCTTTTGTGGAATTTAATTTTTTTATTTAAACTCTTTTATACCCTGATTCCAAAGTACAAAGCTCCATATGTCAGCCCATTCTTCAATAGTTTTAGAAGTTGGCTTACCTGCTCCATGTCCTGCATTTACATCAACTCTAATTAGTAGCGGATTTTTGTTTGAACCCTTAGCTTGTAATTCAGATATAAATTTAAATGAATGTGCCGGAACTACTCGATCATCATGATCAGCAGTAGTAACCATTGTTGCAGGGTAATCAGTTCCCTTTTCTACGTTATGCAATGGAGAGTAGGTGTATAAATTTTCAAAACTTTCTTTAGACTCACTATCACCATATTCACCTGCCCAAGCCCAACCAATTGTAAATTTATGGTAACGAAGCATATCTAAAACACCTACACCTGGTAAGGTCACCTTTGCCAAATCAGGACGTTGAGTCATTACAGCCCCTATTAATAAGCCACCATTACTTCGGCCATGAATAGCTAATTTTTCTGTAGAAGTGTAATTGTTTTTCTTTAAATACTCTCCCGCAGCGATAAAGTCATCAAATACATTTTGTTTTTTCCCCTTCATACCTGCTTTATGCCATTCTTCGCCATATTCACTTCCACCTCTTAGATTCGCTACTGCATAGATTCCACCTTGCTCCAAGAAAACAGTTGTTTTTACATCATAATATGGTTTTATACTAATATTGAATCCGCCGTAAGCATATAAAAAGGTAGGGTTTTGTCCATTCATCTCCAATCCCTTTTTGTGGGTAATAAACATTGGTATTTTTGTGCCATCTTTACTTTTGTAAAAGACTTGTTTTGTCTCATATGCATCTCCTTCAAAAGCAGTTTTTGCTTCATACCAAATAGTGGATTCTTTTGTATTCATATCGTATTTATAAATAGTTCCTGGCTTGGTGTAGGATGAAAAAGAGTAAAAAGCTAAAGCAGTATCCTTGTCACCACTAAATCCTGCGGTACCTAAACCTGGTAAGTCAATAGCATAACTAAATGTGCCATCCCGCTCATAAATTTCTAAAGCAGTAACCACATCTTTCATGTATGAAGCTACTAGCTGATCATTCGCTAATGAAACACTGTTTAAATAGTCTTTCTTCTCAGGTAGCACATCCACCCAATTCTCTTTTGTAGGATTTTTGAGGTCTACTTTTACAAGTTTATTGTTTGGCGCATTTACATTGGTAAATAACAAAATTTCTCCCTCTGAGTAACTTACAACATTTTGCTCATTTTCAAAATCATTTACGATTGTTACAAAATCCCCTTCCTTGTCTAATTCTTTCACTATTAATGTATTTCCTGAAGTAGATTCTGATCCTGAAATAATTAATAGAGTTTGTGCTTCATTTACAGCAGCATAAAAATTGCGTTCAGGGTGCTCTTGGTCTTCAAAAATTAACTGATCTGCAGACTGTTCTGTTCCTAATTTATGATAATAGACTTTATGAAATTCATTTTTATTCCAAAATTCCGAACCATCTTTTGGGGCATCATAACTACTGTAATAAAACCCATTTTTATGCCAAGATATGCCCGAAAACTTCACCCATCTTAGGGTATCACTCAGCATTTCCATGGTGTTCATATCCATAATTCGGATTTCTAACCAATCAGAACCGGCCTTTGATACTCCAAAAGCCATATATTCAGCATCTTTTGAAAAACTCAAACCATTTAATGCGGTTGTTCCATCTGCAGACCAATCGTTTGGATTTAACAAAACTTTTTCTTTGCTTTCTAATCCTTCTTTAAAGTATAATACGGACTGATTTTGAATTCCATCATTTTTGTAATAGAAATAGTATTTACCCTTATTGAATGGGGTAGAAACTTTTTCGTAATTCCATAGTTCAGTCAACCTTGCTTTAAGTTGATCGCGATAAGGAACTTGACTTAAGTAATCAAATGTTACCTCATTCTGAGCTTTCACCCATTCAGCAGTTTCTGAGGATCGATCATCTTCCAACCATCGATAAGGATCATTAACTACTGTTCCAAAATAGTCGTCTGATATGCTATCTTTTCGAACTTCAGGGTATGGTTTTAGATTGATGCTCACTGTTTCTGCCTCAGGTTTGGCAGTCTCATTACACGCAAATAAAATCAACGTAGAAACTGCAATTATTAGTTTTTTCATAGTGTTCATTTTAACAATTCGTAAACTTAATGATTTGGTTATAATGAAACAATGTCAAAGAATATAAATGAGTTAGTTAATGAAAAAAAATTCTGAGAAAAAATTACATTATTTTTTTTACGTAGTATATTTTATAATTACCCACTTTCTTAACAAGAACATTAATCTTAAAGGAATCTAAGTTTGCAATTGATTATAAAATAGTATTTTCGAACTAAATAAGTTTTAAACCTAACTCCTATGCGAAAATTTGGATTACTGCTGTTTATTTCAAGCACAATAGCTTGTTCACAACCTGAACATAAATTAGTTGAGCTGATCGACCAAAATGTAGAATTTGAGAAATATGCTTCAAGTTTTGTTGATCACTTGTGGAAAACCTTCCCTAGTTGGGCAACAGGAGAGGGTATGCATGCATACGATAGTGTTTTAACGATTTATAATACTGCGAAACGAGCAGAAGTAAGGGCCTTTATTGATTCAAATACAGCTCGCTTAGAAAATGTTAACTTAAATGGATTAAGCTCTTTAAACCAAATAGATTATTATTTGATTAGAGACTATTTACTGAAAGAGAAATTTTACTTGGATGAGATGAAAGGAGGGCAGTGGAATCCTGCTCAATACAACTTGGGTGGTCAATTCTTTGCAGTCCTTAGCTATCAAGGGCACTCTCTAGAAAAACGCTTAACAGCACTTAACCACAAATTAGATCGTGTACCTGATTATTATGCTTTCGCAAAGAAGAATATTACTAAGCCTACTTTGGTCCATACCAATCTTGCCATTGCTCAAATCGGAGGTTCCGTTTCCATTTTTGATCGTTCAATTCGAGATTCAGTAGCAAAATCTGAATTAACAAATGAAATAAAAGGAGAAATTAATGGGAAACTTGACGCTGCACTTACTGCTATTACTGATTACACCAAATGGCTTTCAGATGAACTTAAACCTCAAGTAGAAGTTGGTGAGCGATCTAGAGACTTTAGATTGGGAGATTCATTGTATGATCAAAAATTTAAATACAATATGGGGTCTTCTTTTTCAGCCAGAGAAATTTACCAAAAGGCGATTGAGCGAAAACAGGAATTGCATAAAAAGATGTATGAAGTTACCGCTCGGTTATGGCCGAAATATTTTGGACAAACTACTGTTCCTAAATATAAAGAAGAAGCAATTTTACGCATGATAGATACGCTATCTTATGTTCATGCACATAGAGATTCATTTATTACAACAATTAGAGCTCAAATTCCTGAACTTGTTCATTTTATAAACCAAAAGGAGTTGTTAACGTTAGATCCTGATAAACCGTTAACAGTAAGGGCTACACCAGAATATATGCGAGGTGTGGCAGGTGCTTCTATTTCTGCTCCAGGTCCTTATGATGCTAATGCAGAAACCTATTACAATGTCACCCCATTAGATCATTATTCAGAGAAGGAAGTAGAGAGCTATTTGCGAGAATACAACCAATATCTTCTGCAAATTTTAAATATCCATGAAGCTATTCCTGGTCATTATACACAATTGGTTTACAGTAATAAATCTCCAAGCTTGATTAAAAGTATACTTGGTAATGGCGCAATGATTGAAGGGTGGGCAGTTTACACAGAACTAATGATGTTAGAAAATGGATATGGGAACAATGCAGATGAGCTTTGGTTGATGTATTATAAATGGAATCTAAGAACAGTTTGCAATACAATTTTAGATTACAGTGTGCATGTCCTTGGAATGAATGAAGTAGAAGCCATCACTTTACTTACTAAGCAGGCTTTTCAGCAAGAAGCAGAGGCAAGAGGCAAATGGAATCGCGTTCAGCTAACTTCTGTTCAATTGTGCAGCTATTATACTGGATTTTATGAAATTGTTAATTTAAGAGAGGAAATGAAAAGAAGAAAAGGGGAGAGGTTTGATTTAAAAGAATTTCATGAAGAATTTTTAAGCTATGGAAGTGCTCCCGTAAAATACATTAGTATGCTAATGTTAGAGTAATTAGACTAGTAAGTATAACTTGTTTAGTAAAAAAAATATACTGTAGGATTTAATTGTAGCAAATTAGAAATAAAAAAAGGGATACTGATCTAGTTAGTATCCCTTTTTATTAAAACAAATATGTTTATTCTTTAACAAGTTTCGTTGTAGCTCTTCCTTTATTAGTAAGTGCTTCTAAGAAATAAGTTCCTGAATTTAAATCTGATATATTAATGTTTTTCTCAAAACCTTTTATACTAACCAATTTTCCATTGATGTCATAAATAGTAATTATAGTTGAAGTAAGATCAGTTGATTCTAAATCTAAAGATATAAAATTTCGTGCTGGGTTTGGAAATGCTTTAACAGTTAACTGATTTGCTTTTATTAATTCTCTAACAGAGATAGTCCCACCATTACTAAATCTATATACAGTTCCATTAGATGGAGTTCCATTAACTACTCTTAATGTAGAATCTTTAAATGGAGTTGGGTTGTCAGCAGGTCCTTCTAAAGATATTGAATTGATAGAAATTTGGTTTTGAATAAAATCTAAATTAGGACTTAAGCCATGCCCGGCTCCAATGGAATCATAAACTAAATTAGGCTGTGTTACATTACTTGGTCCGAAGTGAAATTCAATGTCTCCGCTAATTTCATAAATCCATAACTGCATGTTGATAAACTGATTTGAAGAGCCTACTCCTGTATATAATTCATTGTAAAAGCCTGCATTTTTGTATTCTAATTTAAAAACTCTACTTCCTGATGTACCTTCTACTTTATACGAGATTGGTGAAATGGAAACTTGATTAGGGCTGTTGTCGCCGCGGTCAATAATATCTGCTGTGGTCATGATAATAATTGGATAAGGTTGTAAAGTGAGGTTGCTTGAAGTTGAAAAAATTCCACCAACACCTATACCAAGGTAGAGCGAATCAGAATTGTTACCAAATAGTTGATATGTAAAACCAACTGCTATTGCGGTATCAGGGTCGTCCCAAACCATTCCCGCGTTAAGAGAAGTTGCATTGGTAAGGTCTGTGTAAGTGGATGTTGATTTAGTAAAACCATAAGTTTGAGCTTTAGAAGCTGATACTATAAATAATACCGTTGAAATAAAAAGGAATATTTTTTTCATATTTTTTATTTAAGATTTTATCAAATATAGAAACCATTATCATTTTTTGGATGTTTATCCTATTTTAATACTAAATATCATTGTTGTCCGATTAAAATTTCAAATTGAAAACAAGTGCTAATTTTAATGATGTCCCTTGAATTTTTGTTTATGGAAAATAAAATGAATCTTTAGAGAAACCGGAAACGTTAGTTCAATGTAACCTTAAAAAGAACGTAAAGCCACATTAAAGCTCCAATCTGTGATTGGAAATCACCCGGCTGAACTTAGGATTTATAAAATTTGGAGGAAATACAAATTCAAAGGACAAGCTTTTATTGTTTAGCTCACGACTTGTTTTCTTTTGTGTGTTCGTAAACCTTCGGTTACGTTTTTTTGGCGGACAAGAAAATGAAAAATTTAATTCAAAAAAGTAAGCCCCAATCTAATATTAATTAATTGGATTCTTCATTTTGATGAATAACCCATTGATTTAAAATTAGATATTTTTTAAATATTTATTTTAATTCGATATACTTTTATTTTTTATCGGACAGTAGTGACTAAATATATAAAACTATAAAGAAGCTATTCATAAAAACAAGAATAACCTCTTCATAAGTTCTAAGCTAGTTGTATTTATTTCAGTGCATCTTGCCCTATCAGTAGCGGGGCATTGCCATCTGTTATAATAATTTTACTATTAGGAGATTTAGACAATTCGTTAAATGCTTCAATCGTTCTAATTTTTATGATTTCATCCGTTAAGCCTTCTGAAATTATTTTTTGTGCATCACTTATTCCTTGTGCTTCTATTACTTTTCTATCAGCTTCTAACTTTGCTTGTTTCAATATAAACTCCATTCGCATAACTTCTTGTTCTGATTGTAATTTTTGCTCTATAGCTGCAGATAATCCAGGAGGTAATTGAATACTTTTCATTAATACAGCGTCTATTTGTATCCCTTGAGGCTGAAGTGTTGCATTCATTTTAGTCATAATTTCTAGTTCTATTTCTGCTCGCATACCCGAATGTAAATCCTTAGCGAAGTGCTGAGAGCACACATCAGCTGACGCAGATCTAAAAACATTCGCAATAATGGTTTCATAGCCAAGACCTAGATTTCTAATCACTTTAGGAACATCATTTGGACTCAGTTTATATAGAATTGAAATTTGTGAGTTAATACTTAAGCCCTCTTTGCTTGGTAAGTTAAGAGTAAGCTCTAAATTACTTGTTCTCACTGAAACGCGAATTACTTGACTCAAAAATGGATTGTACCAAATGAGTCCCTTGTGTTTTACTTCTTCAGATAGTGTACCTAATTTTTGTTTAATACCTATATCTCCTGGTCTTATTACTGCGCAACTAGAGAGCATTATCCCTAAAATTGCGATTCCAATTAGTTTCTTTTTCATATGCTATTCGTTGTTTTATGGTTAAATTCATTCTAAATATACTTGCTGAGAACTATATATTTTTATTTATATTCGTTATGAAATACATCAATTCATTTTATTTAAAATAGGTATCATTCTATATCTAAATGGATTCAAAAGATAAAACTTAATATTCGTCGATTTATATTTTTGCTTTTATTAACATATTCATTTACAAGTGTGAGCCAGTCTCTTGCACAGCGAGTGTTGTTCTTAGGAAATAGTTATACAAATAGAAATAACCTTCCTAGCTTACTTTTAAATGCGGCTCTTTCAACTGGAGATACTATTATTGTTGATAGTAATACTCCAGGAGGGTATACCTTGCAGGGTCATTCTACAAATCAGATTAGTTTAAGTAAAATAGCTCAAGGATCATGGGATTATGTGGTATTACAAGAGCAAAGTCAGCGACCTTCTTTTCCGGATGCTCAAGTGCAGGCAGATGTATATCCCTATGCTAAACAATTAGATAGTTTAGTTCAACTAGCGAATTCATGCACGGAAACTGTTTTTTTCATGACTTGGGGAAGAAAAAACGGCGATGCTAATAATTGTCCTTTTTTTCCACCATTGTGAACCTATCAAGGGATGGACAGTTTATTAAATCTGCGATATAGACAATTGGCAGATTCTAATGAGGCTGTCGTTTCCCCTGTGGGAGCTGTTTGGAACTATATTCGTTCTACTTATCCTTCTATAGAATTGTATACTGCTGATGAAAGTCACCCATCTCTAGCAGGAAGTTATGCAGCAGCCTGTACTTTCTATTCTACGATTTTACGAAAAGATCCAACTTTTATTACATTTAATTCAACACTTTCTGTGATAGAAGCGGATCAAATTAAGAATGCCGTTAAGGTAATTGTATTTGATAGCCTCCGAAATTGGAATGTGGGTAAATATGATGTAAGTGCTGACTTTGCTATGCTTCAAAATGGTTTTCAAGTTGAGTTTAAAGGAACTTTAGACAAATTGGTAAAGCATTATTGGGATTTTGGAGATGGAAATACTGAATCTCTAGCTAACCCAATTTACCTTTATGGCGGTGTAGGTTTGTATGCTGTTAACCATATCGTAACTAAATGTGGTTTGGTTGATTCAAGCAGTCAATCAATAAGTATTTTACATACTTCAATTCAGCAATTTATTCCTGATATATCTGTTATTGTATTCCCTAATCCTGTAAAGACTTACTTAACCATTCAAGCTACGAATATGATAAAGGAATTAAGGTTATTTTCCACTTTAGGACAAATCGTTTTACATAAAAAAACGGATTAACACAACCTCAAGTTAACCTTAATCTACTCGATTTTATGTCAGGAGTATATTTTTTAGAGGTTATTACTGAGGATAAACAAATACATTTTAAAAAAATAGTTATTGGCTAGTATTTGATATATAGAATTTTATGTTTTATTGCAAATTAATACCTAAGAAAATTATGCATTGCTTATTGTATGCCTAAGAATGTTATGTATATTTGCTTTATGTATTCATCAGAACTAATTAAAGGAACTTTAAAAACCATCGTGTTGAACTTGCTAAAAGAGCAGGGGAGAATGTACGGTTATGAAATTACTGCTCGAGTAAAAGAGCTAACAAATGGTAAAATTCAAATTACGGAAGGGGCGCTGTATCCTACTTTGCACTCATTGGAGAAATCTGGTGAGCTAGAAACAGAAAAGGAGTATTTGGGAAAGCGGGTGCGGAAGTACTACACACTCACTGAGCAAGGCCAAACTACTGCAAGCCAAAAAGTAAATGAATTGACTGAGTTCATGCAAACCATGAAATTTTTGTTAGATCTAGAACCCAAGTTAGGAAATGCGTAGCGTCACCGATGAGGAAGTTACTTTCATTGATGATGATTTAACAGCACGCGGAATTGTCTTAGAGGAGCTACGAGACAATTTGATTGATCATATCTGCTGTATTATTGAGAATGAGAGTAACATGAATGAGGACTTTTACAAGTGCTATGAACGTGTATTGCCACAATTTTTCAAGGAAGAATTGCAGGAAATACAAACAGAAACAGACCATTTACTTCAATTTAAAAACTTTTATACCATGAAAAAAATCATGAACATTTCAGGAATCAGTACAGTGTTTTTTATTCTTTTTGGCGCCATTCTAAAGTCGTTACATTTACCAGGAGCAGCGGTTACATTTCTTTTAGGAGGATTTAGTTTCGCATGTATGTTTCTTCCTATTTTAATTATTATTAAGCTAAAAGACGATGAGTCAACAACAGATAAAGTAGTATTTAGCTTTGGGTTGTTATTGGCAATGGCAATCGCCGTAGGTGTAATCTTTAAAATTATGCATTGGCCTTATGCCAATATTTTGATGTATTCAGGAACTATCATTTTTACCGCAATTTATGTTCCGCTTTATTTTTTTACACGGATCAGACGGCCTGAAATGAAGTTCAATACGATTGTTAACTCTGTGTTGATGATTGCCTTCGGAGGTATTATGTATTCTTTATTTGACTTAAGTTATAGTAAAAAATATGCTGATCAGATGCAAGAGAATCACTATTACTTACACGACAATGCAATGTTATTGTTCGAGTCTAATGCGAGTCTGTATGCTGCTATTCCTGCATCTGAGCAAGTCAAGCAGTTAAAATCAATCACGTTAGAGGTTAATATTTATTTAGAGAAGATGGTGAGAACACTAGTTAAAAATAAGCGTACTAATGGACTAAATTCTTCTGTTCCTGAGCTGATGTCGGCATTGAATCAATACAATTCGTTTGTTGGGTCTTTAAATAACACTAGTCTTAAATCTATCGATGATAGTGGATTAAAGGTGATTGAAAGAATTAATACAGAGCTAGCTATGAATATTTTAGCCAGAGTTCAGCAACAATTGGCTGTTAATGAGAATGCATTTCTCTCAAAGTATGTTGTTGCGAAATAAAAGCATTCTTGAGTTAAACAATTAAGAGCTTCCTGGGCGTGTGTGACCTTGGAAGCTTTTTTTATCCGTGTATGGTTTCTGATTTTCCGTATCGTTGAATCACTTCTGCTTCAAATTCCACCAACTCTTTCCACCTGCGGTCTACGTCGATGTCATGTCCATACTTTCTGGCAAAAGTGATAAATGTAGTATAGTGTCCTGCCTCACTAATCATAAGTTCTCTATAAAATTTTGCCAATTCTTGATCGCTAATGGTTTCAGATAATAACCGAAAGCGTTCACAACTTCTTGCTTCGATCATTGCAGAAAATAATAATCGATCTACCAAAGCTTGTTGTCGGTTTCCACCTTTGTTCATGAATTTATACAATTCATTCACATAGCTGTCTTTGCGTTCTCTTCCCAAGGTATAACCTCGCTTCTTGATGATTTCGTGCACCATTTGAAAATGCTCCAATTCTTCTTGCGCTAATGCTAATAAATCGGTCACCAATTCTTCGTGTTCCGAATTGTTAGTAATGATCGTAATTGCATTGGTCGCTGCTTTCTGTTCGCACCATGCATGATCTGTTAAAATCTCTTCTATGTTTGATTCTACTACATTAACCCATCTTGGATCAGTTACTAATTTCAGGTGAAGCATTGTGTGGTTTTTTGGCAAAATTAAGGATAAAAGCTAATTTTAATTGTTAGTTATTAATGGTTAATCAGTCTAGAGTATGACTAACTTGAATCAATAGTTTGAAGATTTATTAGCAGAAAAGCGGCGAAGAGCCCTGAAATCTTCGTAAAAAAATAGAGTTTTAGGCCAAAGAAGGGACATAGTCCTAAAATCTATTTTTTTAACCACAAAAAACATCCTACCTATTGGAATAGACAGGATGTAGAGTTCCTTTTGTTTTATTGGTGTAATCAAAATTAATCTTTTAAATGAGAACTATACAGCTTTCTAAACTTGCTAAGTTTTGGGCTGATCACTGCTTGGCAATATCCTGCATCACTGTTATTTTTATAATAATCTTGGTGTTCAGGCTCAGCCCAATAGAAGGATGCAGATGCAGCTACTTCAGTTACTATTTTAGCATCGTAAACGGCTTGCACTTCCGCAATGGCAACTTCTGCTATTTGCTTCTCAGCCTCGTCGGCATAAAAAATGATACTTCTATACTGTGTGCCTCTATCTGCTCCTTGCTGATCTTTCGTAGTAGGGTCATGTGTGGTTAGGTGAATAATCAACAAGTTTTTTAAGCTGATAATTTCATCATCATAATGTACTTCAACTACTTCAGCATGGCCTGTTCTGCCAGTACATACTTCTCGATACGCTGGATTTTTGATAACACCCCCACTGTAACCGCTATTTACTTCTAAAACGCCTTTCAATTCTGAAAAAATTGCTTCTGTGCACCAAAAG
Organism: Vicingaceae bacterium; assembly: GCA_018402765.1. GTDB lineage: Bacteria > Bacteroidota > Bacteroidia > Flavobacteriales_E > Vicingaceae > Acidiluteibacter. The sequence continues at coordinate 64,024 of JAGYIE010000001.1, forward strand.
CATCCACCACCTATTACTATTCTTTTATCCATCTTAAATTCTCTCTTTTTCTTCTACTTTTTTTAATGATACCGCATTCATGCAAAAACGTAATCCATTAGGAGCAGGGCCGTCAGGAAATACATGTCCTAAGTGCGCATCACAAACGCTACAGGTAGTTTCTACTCTAATCATACCGTGACTTGTATCCTTAATATGTGCAATATGATTGTCCTGAATTGGCTGAGTAAATGAAGGCCAACCTGTTCCACTTTCAAACTTTTCATTGGCGTCAAAAAGTATTGTATCACAACATTTACAGGCATATATTCCAGGTTCGAAAAGGCTACACATCTCCGAACTATTCGGCCTTTCTGTTCCTTTCTTACGGGTTACATAATACTCTTCATCAGTTAAAATCTCTTTCCATTCTTCAGCGCTTTTTTCTACTCTTTTTGGCGGAGTTAGATTGCCATTGTTCGCATAATTGATTACGTCTTTCCAATTCATTGAATTCGTTTTATAGTTTGTGTAAAGAATAGTCTAAAGCTAATATCGGGTAATTCACTTAATTTGCAGCAAATCGACCAAATTATCTCCTTTTATATCAACAAATCGAACCATGTTTAGTTTTTTAATGAAAAATCTACACTAGTCGTTGAACGCTCATCCTATGGTATCGCTGTGATATAACAGGGTATAAATTTCCAACAACATTGATAATTAATGTAATAATAGAAATCAATATTTCTCTTTCAATAATCAGGTAAATGCATGTGTTAGAAATAACAATAAACGGAAAGATATGTCAAATGATTTCTTAGACTGTAATATTAACTGTTTCAGACTAAGTTTTCCTCCACTGAAGTGGCCTTTTCTCATTTTCTGACTCTTCCATAAAGTAGCTAATAAGAGCTTTCTAAAAATTTCTGTAATAAATAGTGTCAACAATCACGCTAAGAAAATACTTAAACTTATTGAAAGTTAAATAATTAGTTAGGTAATTCTAGAAGATTGACTAATCAAAAATAATGTTCCAAGGATTGATAAGACATTTTTGAATAGGGTTTATTATAGGAGTATGTATAAGCTAATTATCCAAGATTTTAATTCACATAAAATGTGGTTTAATCTTCAAAAAATTCTTTCAAGGCTCCAAAATAATTATAGTTCCAACCTTCAACTATATCTTCGAAGGTTTCATCTGGAATATTAGTATGTCTCAGTTCAACAGATGTTTTAGACTTATCCTCATGAAGTTTTATGGTAACAATTGAAGGTGCTGATTCACCAAAATACCATTGCTGCACAATTTTTTTATTTTCTTCGAATTCAATATTTTTTCCAACTATTGCCCCCTCCCATAATGAGAATTCACTGTCTACATCTCTTGTCATCTCTGCAACTTCTCCACTCCATAAATGAATTGTAGTAGCTGTGGTTAATGCTAGATAAATTTCTTCTGGAGTGGCAGATATGCTAAAATATGCTTTATAATCTTTCATTATATCCAAGTAGTTTTTTCTTCTATTGAAGTTGTAAATTTTTTATCAAGTAGTTTTAAGTCAGCTTTAGGTATACCCATTTGAAATAATCCCATTACAGATTCATTTTCTTTTAACCCCAAAAATTGATGAAGTTCATTAGAATAAGCTAATTTGCCGGTTCCCCAATAGGCTCCAATTCCCAAGGAAGTTGCCGTTAAGTGCATATTTTGAACGGCACAAGCTACTGCCCATTCTTCTTCTTTTTTAGGTAATTTACTCGCTGGGTTGTAGTGAACGATTACTACAATTAAATGCGATAAGTTATTGGATTTCATCTGCATCTTCTTTACTTTTAGTTCAGAGTAGTCAGCTTCAGAAGTCAGTGATTTATATAGCTCTATTTGTTTTTCAAAAAAACTATTTAAAGCAGTTCCTGAGAAAACTATAAAGCGCCAAGGTTCAGTTTTGTAATGACTAGGTGCGTGATTTGCACTTAGTAAAATTGCTTCTACATCTTTTTTTGAAATAGATTTACTTCCATCTAATTGTGTTGGAAAAATTGATCTCCTACTTTCTATTATTTCTTTTGTATACTCAAATAAACTCATTAGGCAAATAAATAAAATTCGTTTATCAAAGATAGGTATTGATTCGTATATTCGTGTCTCTTAGTGGTCTCTATTGTAAGTGTTCCTAATTTTGGAATCACTTGTTGTTTCCCAAAACGAAGAAGCATTCGTTTTACTTCTTTATCTGGATTTCCTTTTACAGCAATTTTTTCTTGAATATATAGATTAGATTTATTTGCTAATGTCTCATATTCTTCTGTGATTTCTCTTGGAATGATACAACAAAAAGAGCCATTCTTATTAAGTAATTCATCCACTTTATTAAAAAGTAAGGCAGGAGGGAGGGAGTTATTCTGTCGGGCCAAGTCACGTTGTGCATTTCCACTAGTATTTGTCCCGTTATAAAATGGAGGGTTACTTACAATAAGATCAAATCTAACTGATGAAATATCCGATAGGTTTGTTCGAGTGAATGTAATTCTGTCACTCCATCGATTCTTTTGTCGATTTTCTTGCGCTTGTTCTATTGTATCATCATCGATATCAATCCCTGTTATAATGGAATCTGGAAATCGCTGTGCCATCATAAAGCAGATTAGTCCACTTCCTGTGCCAATATCCAAAATGGTTACTGGGTTTTGATGATCAGCCCAAGCACCAATTAGCACACCATCAGTTCCAACCTTCATAGCGCATCTATCATGAGCTATAGAAAATTGTTTAAAATGAAAATCAGGCATTAAGCTTCTAAATACATTTCGATTAAACCTTCCATCGTGGTCACGTGGAGGGTTGTTTTTTCCCGATCTACTTTAAGTATGGTGTCGGATAATAATGGAATTAAAATCTCTTTGTCGTCTGAATTTATAACTTGTAAAATATCCTGAGAAGGATAATCAAGAACCGACTTTATTTTTCCAACTACTCCAAAACGGTCATCATGAACTGTCCAATCGACTATTTCATGATAGTAAAATTGGTCACCTTTCAATTTCGGAAGTGCTGCTGTTGGTAAGTAAAGTTCTTTTCCAACTAATTCTTTCGCTTCGATCTGGTTAGATATTCCTTCGATAGCAACCCGAAGGATTCCTTTTTGCTGTAGTTTAGACTGTGTAATGAAAAAGGGGACTAAAATGTCATCATTTATATTAACTCGAATAAAAACAGCATCGAGTCCTTCATACAAAGAAGGGGAATCAACGTCTAGTTTAAACGCTAATTCCCCATTGTTTCCAATTATCTTGGAAGAATACCCTAAATAAAAGCAGTCTGCTACTTTCAAGGTATCTTATATTATTCTGCTGTTGGCTCTTCTGATGAAGACTCTTCATTTGCAGGAGTTGCTTCTTCTGCAGGAGTTGCTTCTTCTGCAGGTGCTTCTTCTGTAGGTGCTTCTTCAACTACAGGTGCATTTTTAGCTGCAATTTCTGCTGCTCTCTTTGCATTAACTTCAGCTTCAGCGTCTGCTTTTTTCTTCTTGTCTGCTGCTTCTTGTGCAGTTAAACCGTTTTTCTTTGCAGAAATCTTGTTTTCTTTCTCTTCCATCCAAGCTGCAAATTTAGCATTGGCTTGCTCTTCTGTTAAAGCTCCTTTAGCTACACCTTTAGCTAAGTGATTTTTGTAAAGGATTCCTTTGTATGAAAGTATTGCTCTAACTGTATCAGTTGGTTGAGCTCCTTTAGTTAACCATCCGTAAGCTTTATCGAAATCTAATTCGATAGTTGCAGGATTGGTGTTTGGGTTGTACGTGCCTATTTTCTCAATAAACCTCCCATCTCGTGGGGCACGACTGTCGGCAATAACAAGGTGAAAAAAAGCATTTTGCTTTCTACCGTGTCTTTGCAATCTCATTTTTACAGGCATAAGTCTTGTTTAAATGTAATTAATAATAAATTTTCAGGCGGCAAATATCCGCTAATTATTCCAATAATAAAAATTGGGATTTAAATTATTCTTTTTGATTGTAAGTAGTTTATAATTTAGTTGAAATTATTCTTCAACAAGTTTAGCTATTTTTTCCAATTTCAAGCTAGTGTATCTGCCTGAGGTGCTATAAATAATAGTACCTTCTTTATCTAAAACAAAGATATACGGCACTTTTCTATCCTCCATGGCCAACTCGTCCCTGTAGTTACCCATTTCTCCCTTATATAATAAGATATGATCTCTGTAAGTATCTAATGTTCCATCTTGTATCATCTTTTCAGCTTTATTATATGCTGCTTTATTTACTCCTGTAAATAGCAATAGTAAGTTTACCTTAACATCATAAACCATTGCATTTAGGCCTTCTTTGTCTAAAAACAAAGTGTGTATAGGAAGCCCCCAAGTATACAAATCATCTTGCGCATCCTCTGAAAATGCCACTCCTACAACAGCAAATTGGCCATTGTGATCTATAGGTAGTGTGATTTGTTTACTATTTAAGTTTTCTGCTACAATCTTAGGAAATTGATTTCCTTCTTGAGCAAATAAAAGATTAAACTGAAATAGAATAAAAACTATTAGTGATGGTTTAACTATTTTATTCATAGAACTATAAGTTAAAAAAATGGACAGCCAATTCATAAGAAGCAGGACCAAATCCGCTAATACTACCGATACAATTAGCTGAGATTAAAGAAGTTTTACGTTCTTGTTCTCGACCAAAAATATTTGATATATGAACCTCTACTACAGGAGTTTGTATTGCTGCTATCGCATCTGCGATAGCTATACTTGTATGTGTGTAAGCAGCAGCATTTAATATGATTCCATCATAATTTTGATCAGCATCTTGCAAGTAATTTACCAAATCTCCTTCTATGTTAGATTGCAAATAATCCAACATAATACAAGAATACTTTTTGGAAATTGATTGAAGTATGTCTTCAATGGATTGCTTTCCATACAAACTGATTTCACGTTTTCCCAAAAGATTTAAGTTGGGTCCGTTAATAACTAGAATTTTCATGCAGCTAAGTTAATGAACAAAGCGGTATTTTTGTACCATGAATTGGACTTCTGATATTAATGGATTTAAAGCTTACATGAAATTGGAACGCTCACTGTCAGTTAATTCAGTTAACGCATATCTAAGTGATGTGGATAAGTTATTGTTGTATTTAGAACAATCCAATACGAATGTAAATCCTACTCAAATTTCGAATGATCATATGATTGGCTTTATTAATTGGATAAATAAAATTGGTTTAGGTGCAAGGTCGCAAGCTCGTATCATTTCTGGTTTAAAAGCTTTCTTTGGTTATTTGCAATTGGAAGATCGCATCCAACAAGATCCAACAGAACTCATTTCTTCTCCAAGAATAGGGAGAAAATTACCTGAAGTTCTTGAAATTCAAGAAATAAATGAGATAATAGCCGCTATTGATTTAAGTAAAGCAGAGGGAGAGCGAAATAGAGCAATAATTGAGACGCTTTATAGCTGTGGTTTACGTGTAAGCGAATTGGTTAATTTAAAAAAATCACATTTATTAAAGGAAGAGGGTTTTATTCGAGTTACAGGAAAAGGGGATAAAGAACGACTCGTTCCAATAGGTGGAGTAGCGCTAAAGTATATTCGATTTTATGAAGAAACTACTCGTAATCATGTAATTGCTAAAAAAGCAGATCAAGATATTTTGTTTTTAAATAGGAGGGGAGCCCGACTAACTAGAGTGATGATTTTTACTATAGTAAAACAGTTGGCAAAAGCAGCAGGAATTGTAAAGACAATAAGTCCACATACATTTAGACATTCATTTGCAACCCATCTGATAGATGGAGGAGCAGATTTAAGAGCTGTGCAAGATATGCTTGGACATGAGTCTATCACGACTACTGAAATTTACACGCATTTAGACGTAACCTTCTTAAGAGATACCATAACTCAATTTCATCCAAGGGCTTAAAAATGGGATACATTTTACTTTAAAGTCCTTGAAGAGAGCATATCGAAACAATTTTTAGTGCCTCTTGATACTATTTTTTTTAGTACCTCCATAGAACATGTTTTTTTACGTGATTGTATCGAGATGCGCAAAAAAATCCTTCGATGTACTAAAAACTGGGATTAGTTTTTTTCAAAAACAATAAATCAATCTAAAAACGTTTCAGTTCCTCATATAACAAATGCATCGGCATTCCCATTACGGTATAATATGAGCCAATCATTTGTTCTATGCCAATGTAACCAATCCATTCTTGAACCCCATAAGCACCTGCTTTGTCAAAAGGTTTAAACCTCTCAATATAGAATTCAATCTCTTCTTGATCAATTACTTTAAATTTTACTAGTGTAGAGTCGCAAAAAGAGATTTGTTTATCCTTACTCGTAAGGCATACAGCAGAATAGACTGTATGCTGTTTTCCTGAAAGTGCTCTTAACATACGTTTGGCATCTTTAGCGTCTAAAGGCTTTTCTAATATTTCACTATCTAAACAAACTACAGTATCAGAGGTGATTAGGATGTCATTCGGTGATAAATCCTCTTTAAAAGCATCAGCCTTTTTTAAGGCTATAAAGGTTGGCACTTCAGCTTCTTTTAAGTTTGATGGGTAACTTTCGTCTATCTGCTTTGTCTTTATTTCAAAATCTACACAAAGTCCTTTTAATAATTCTTGTCTTCTTGGAGATTGGGAGGCTAGTATTAGTCGCGATGAGCCGAGTTTAAACATTTAAATAAAATTCTTGAAAATAAATAACTGAAGTATAAAGAATACCAAAAAGCATTATGAGCTTAGTTAATCGACTTGCCCAAGCGTATTCATTTTTCTTTTTTGCAATTAATAGTTTCACAATTAGCATAAATAATGGAAGTTGCAAGAATACTGAGAAGTAAAGGAATGAAATGATTTCAGAGCTCATAAGCTGGGTATACTGCACAAACACTAACAATAAAAAGGTTAGAATAGAAATTGCAATAGTGGTATTGTTTGCGGTAGTTATACCTGCAACTATTGGCAAGGTTTTACACCCTTGTTCTTGATCTCCATCATAATCTTCAATGTCTTTTATAATTTCTCTTACCATAGTTAATAGAAAAGCAAATAGAGCATACCCTCCAATCCATAATCCTATATTTGATAACACATCTTTAAAGAAAATACTGGCATAGATCTGATTTTCAGCTGTATTTAATTCTATAAAGCTTTGTAGCTCTTCTAATAGATGATTTTTAAGTTCTATAAACTCATATAATCCTGCTGATATAGGAACTAATGCAGTAAGTAAAGCAATGATAATATTACCAACTAGTATGCGTCTTTTAAAGTTGATCGAGTAATACCAAAGGGCCATTACGCTGCCAATTTGAATTAGTGATAGCCATAAATAATTAATATACCAAGCAATGTATATAGAAATGGCAATAGCCAAAACACTGATGACGATATGAGCTCCCATTGCAACTCTTCTTTTGATAAGTTTACCTACAATAACTCTTTTTGGTTTATTTACACGATCAATTTTTGTGTCAAAATAATCGTTTATGATATATCCTCCTGCTGCAACCATAACGGTAGCCAAAACCAATAAGAAAAAGTTTGCTTCAGACATGGCTAGCTGAAATCCTGAACCACTTAAAAGAGGAAACATTAGTCCAAAACGAACAGCGTATTGCGTGAGGGCAATTATCAGTAAGTTAGGTAATCGAATTAAACGAAAAAAGGCTAAAAAGCTTTTCATTTCTTAAATTTTTATGCAACCAAAATTAGCTAATCGATAGTAAAATTATACTATGGTAGGTAGGTATTTTTATGTTAATAAAGAATAAATAGTTTAATTCGTTTAGTTGACTAGTTATTAATTATTAAAATTTATCAGCTTATTTAATTTCAATAATATAGATCTATTTTGTGCTTACAATTTTTTAAATAGATGTGGTGTATAAATCGTTGAAATGAGATGAGTGATATATTAGTTATATAAGAGTGGAGTAGTTTAAAAAAAAAGTCAAGAAATTAATCTTGACTTTTTTTAGTAGCGAGAAGGAGATTTGAACTCCTGACCTCCGGGTTATGAATCCGACGCTCTAACCAACTGAGCTACCTCGCCATTTTTTTGAGGGGGCAAATATAATAAATTGTCAATTCAAGGAGCATAATTTTTTATCTTTTTTTAATTATTTCTTTATAAACACTTTCGATATTTTATCTATATTGCAACATTAATGGTTTTAGAATATTAGAACTCGAAAATTATGTCAGATAAAATAGAATATCAATTGGAGTTTCCTGTAAAGTCTTCTCCCAAAATTTTATATAATTTCATTGCCACACCAAGTGGCCTTTCAGAATGGTTTGCTGATAATGTAAATTCAAGAGGTGATTCCTATACTTTTATTTGGGATGGATCAGAGGAAGTTGCCGAATTGCTTTCTAAAAAAGCAGGGTCGCATATTAAATTTAAATGGGAAGAAGAGGAAGACGATACGTTCTTTGAACTTAGAATACGTATAGACGATTTAACAAAAGATACAGCTTTAATTATTACTGATTTTGCTGAGGAAGACGAGTTAGACGAATCGAAAATGCTTTGGGAGTCGCAAATTGCTGAATTGCTTAGTGTTATTGGGGGGTAATTCCTGAGGTGAATTCTGTAATTTCTCTTTTGAATGGGTATATTTGTAGCCCAATAATTCTATTGTATTTCTATTGAAAACATTAAGCAAGTTTATACTTAGAACCTTCGCAGGACCATTTATTGCTACTTTCTTCATCGCTGTATTTATTTTGCTAATGCAGTTTATTTGGAAGCATATAGACGATATGGTTGGCAAAGGCCTAGAGTGGTATGTTATTTTAGAATTGCTTGCGTATATATCAGCTAGTCTTGTGCCACTAGCACTTCCTTTGGCAGTTTTATTGTCTTCACTCATGGCATTTGGAAATTTGGGTGAGAATTATGAACTTATTGCTTTTAAGTCGGCAGGTATTTCTCTAAAAAGAGTACTTAGGCCGCTCTCCATTTTTGTTGTTTTTTTATCAATTGCAGCATTTCTATTTGCCAATTATTTATTACCAATCGCTAATTTAAAAAGTAGATCATTACTTTATGATGTTCGAGAGCAAAAGCCGGCAATGGACCTCAAGCCTGGAATATTCTCATCAGAACTAAATGATTTAACAATTAGAGTTGGTGATAAGAAACCTACAGAAGAAGGGGATCGACTCTATGACATTATGATTTATGATCATTCAAATGATCGAGGTAATCGAACAGTTACTCTCGCCGAAGAAGGAGTCATGAAGTTATCATCAAATAAACAGTTTTTAGAATTAAGGTTATTTAATGGTCGTAGCTATGATGAGCAACCAAATAAGGGTGCAGACAAAGATTTCGTATTGGCAAGAGTTGAGTTTGAAGAAGATTTAATCCGAACAGATTTATCCGAATTTCGACTGAATAGAACAGATGAAGATTTGTTTAAGACCAACTATAAAATGCTTAACATCGACCAACTTACAGTTGCAATTGATTCTTTAGAAAAAAGACTTGGTGTTTCAATTAGTGCTTATGAGGAAAATTTAGAATTTTCCTACTCTATATTTAACAAACCTAAGGAAGAGCAAAATTTTGAGCATTCCAAAGAGACCCTAATTTTCGATTCTATATTTACTTACATGAATGGTTTTGAAAAAGAGCGACTTTATAAAACTGCTGCAAATTTGGCCAGAAGTGCTAAATCTAAGTCTGACGCAATTATAAGAGAAAAAGAAATCCGAGATGAAGCAATTAGAAGACACAGGATAGAATGGCATAGGAAGTATACCTTATCATTTGCTTGCATTATCTTGTTTTTTATAGGGGCACCTTTAGGCGCCATTATACGCAAAGGAGGATTAGGAATGCCTATGGTTATATCCGTGGTATTTTTCTTAATCTACCACATGATTAGTATTACAGGTGAAAAAATGGCTAAGGAAGGAGCTATGACTTCATTTGAGGGAATGTGGCTATCCGCGTTTATTCTATTACCATTTGGTATTTACCTAACCTACAAGGCAACTACAGATTCCGCATTATTAAGTGCTGATGCGTACAACTCTTTTTTCTCCAAACTATTTAAGAAAAAAGGTAAAGGGGACACAGAGAGCTAATGAATGTTTTGCAAATATGTCATAAACCACCATTTCCTCCCATTGATGGGGGATGTTTGGCTATGGATGACATTAGCAACGGATTAATAGGCAAAGGCGTTAACGTAAAGATTTTAACCTTATCGACAGAAAAGCATCCCTTTCGAAAAGAGAAATTAAGTGACAACTATTTAAAAACAACTAAAATAGAGGCAATCGCTATTTCAACTGAGTTACGACCAATTTCTGCATTTTTCAATCTTTTTTCAGATCAATCGTATAATGTTAGTCGTTTTTATTCTAAAAAATTTAAACAGAAAATTATCGATGTATTAAAGTACACTTCTTTCGATGTGATACAGTTAGAGAGTTTGTTTGTGGTGCCATACTTATCTGTAATAAGAGCTTACTCAAAAGCTAAAGTTATTTATAGGGCCCATAATGTAGAACAACAAATTTGGTATGAAAAATTCCAACAAGAACAAAATCCAATTAAGAAGGCCTACCTAAAACTACTTTACCAACGCCTAAAAAAGTTCGAAGACAAGCACTTTTCACTTTTTGACGGAATAGCCGCTATTAGCAATCGAGATATTACGCTAATTAATGAGTTGGGAAACACTAAACCTATTGTAGAAATCCCATTTTCGATCAATCCAACTAGATATTTTCCCATTTCAAAACAAGACAATACCAATTTGTTTTTTATTGGTTCTTTAGACTGGCAACCAAATATAGAGGGTTTGGATTGGTTTTTACGAATGTGTTGGCCAACGATTAAGAAAAAGTGTCCCACTATTATTTTGCATATTGCAGGTAAGTCTATGCCAACTAGATTATTACATCTAGCAGATAAACAGATCGAAGTTCATGGGGAAGTAGAAGATGCCATGGAATTTATTAGAAGTCAAGGGATTATGATAGTACCTCTTTTCTCAGGAAGTGGAATACGAATCAAAGTATTGGAAGGTTTGGCCTTTGGGAAGGCAATTGTTGGAACTGCAAAAGCTGCTGAAGGAATTCAGGTTTCTGATCAAGAGTTGATTATAGCTAATACTTCTGACGAGTTTATTAGTAGTATAGAAAAGTTATATTTAAATTCAACTTTGAGAGTCGATATGGGCGCTAATGCTCGTAAATTTGTCAAACTACATTTCAATAATGACTCGATCACAGAAAAATTGATAGATTTTTATCGCCATCTATAATATGAAGCTATTCGTTTTACTTTCTCGTTTTCCATATCCTTTAGAAAAAGGAGACAAACTAAGGGCGTTTTATCAAATAAAAGAGTTAAGTAAAAGTCACGAGATTCACCTTTGTGCTTTAAGTGATAATAAGGTAAGCAAAGAATCTTTAGCTCAATTACAACCTTTTTGTAAGTATATTGAGATAATTAAATTATCTAAATATCAGATTTATTTTAATCTAATTTTTGGGTTACTCTTTTCTAAATTGCCTTTTCAAATAATTTATTTTTATTCTAAATCAGCTAAAAGAAGAATAAATAGATTGATATCTGCTCAACAGTTTGATCATATTTATGCTCAATTGATTAGGACTTCAGAATATATTAAGGATATTAAAGATACGCCCAAAACACTTGATTATATGGATGCCTTGTCGAGGGGGATGGAAAGAAGAGTAGAAAAGAGTCCTTTTTACCTTCGTCCATTAGTTAAACTAGAGGCATTGAGATTAAAGCGATATGAACACTTCATATTTTCTTATTTTACAAACAGTACCATTATTTCTGATCAAGATAGAGCGTTAATTGTTAATGCAAATAATGATCAGATTACTATAATTCCAAATGGAGTTCAACACGACTTTTTTAAAGCAGAAAAAGTCAAGAAAAAGTATGATTTGATCTTTACAGGAAATATGAGTTATGAACCCAATGTTCTTAGTGTTGAATACTTATCTAGAGAAATTATACCTTTAATTAAAAAAGAACTTCCGCAAATAAAGCTAGCCATAGCAGGAGCTTGTCCGACTAATAGAGTAAAGGCTTTAGCGAATGAAAACATTATTGTAACAGGTTGGGTAGAGGATATTCGTGAATATTATAATGCTGCAAAGCTATTTATAGCACCAATGCAAATAGGTACAGGATTGCAAAACAAATTATTAGAGGCCATGTCTATGAAATTACCGTGCATAACATCTGACTTAGCTAACAATGCGTTAGGAGCTGAGGAAGGCAACAGTATTCTAATCGGTAGGTCTCCTCAGGAGTATGCTAACTTAGTTATCGAATTATTAAATGACCAAGTTAGAGCATCTGAATTGGCTATAAATGGTCATCAGTATGTTCAAAATAATTTCAGTTGGGAGATAAGCACTAAAAAATTAGAACAAATTTTCAAAGAGAATAAGGAATGCAAGAGCTAAAAAGTAGGATAGAACACATTTGGGAAAATAGAGATATACTTCATAATGAAGAAAGTAAAACTGCTATTCGAGAAGTAATAGAGCATATTGATAAAGGTCGTTTACGAACTGCTGAGCCTACAAACGAAGGATGGCAGGTAAATGAATGGGTGAAAAAAGCTGTCGTTTTGTATTTTCCTATTCAGGAAATGGAGACTATTGAGGTTGGTCCATTTGAATTTCATGATAAAATGAAATTGAAAACCAACTATAAAAATCTTGGTGTTAGAGTGGTACCTCATGCGATTGCCCGTTATGGAGCATATATTAGTAAAGGTGTAATTATGATGCCTTCTTACATTAATATAGGAGCTTATGTTGATTCAGGAACAATGGTTGATACGTGGGCTACTGTTGGCTCTTGTGCTCAAATTGGAAAAAATGTTCACTTAAGCGGCGGAGTTGGTATTGGGGGCGTCTTAGAACCACTTCAAGCATCTCCTGTAATTATAGAAGATAATTGCTTCATAGGTTCTCGCTGCATAGTCGTAGAAGGCGTACATGTTAAAAAAGAAGCTGTTCTAGGGGCGAATGTTGTATTAACCAAGTCGACGAAGATAATTGACGTAAGTGGAGCTGAAGCAATAGAAATGAAGGGAGTTGTTCCTGAGCGATCTGTAGTAATACCGGGCACATACACGAAAAAATTTCCAGCAGGAGAGTTCCAAGTTCCTTGTGCACTAATCATAGGTACCCGAAAAACAAGTACTGATTTAAAAACTTCACTCAATGATGCATTGAGAGATTTTAATGTAGCTGTATAATATTGAATAAAATACTTATAATACAAACCGCTTTTATTGGAGATGTTATTTTAGCAACTCCACTTATAGAAAAGTTACATGACTATTATCCTGATTCAAAAATTGATTTTTTGCTCAGAAAAGGTAATGAAGGACTTTTTATTGACCATCCTAAACTAAATAATGTTGTTATTTGGGATAAAAAGAAACAAAAATACCTTGGTATTCTTAAAATAGTTAAACAAATAAGAGCGGAAAAATATGATCTGGTTGTTAACTTACAACGATTTGCTGCTAGCGGGTTTATGACAATGCTTTCTAATGGAAAACAACGTATTGGTTTTGACAAAAATCCATTTTCATTTAGTTTTACAGAAAAAGTAAAGCACCAAATTGGAAATGGGCTCCATGAAACTGTTAGAAATTTAAAACTCATTAGACAGCTGACAGATCAAAAGTATTATCGACCTAAACTGTATCCGAGATTAGAAGACGAAAATAAAATCAACTCATTAAAAGTAAATGATTATGTCTGTATTGCCCCAACATCCGTATGGTTTACTAAGCAATTTCCTGAAAATAAGTGGCTAGAATTGATAGAGAAGATTGATAGTGCAACAACAATTTACCTTCTTGGTGCTCCTTCAGACTTTGATGCGGCAGAAGAAATTAAGAGAAAGTCGAATAGAGATAACTTGCGTAATCTTTGCGGTGAATTGGGTTTTTTAGCATCTGCTGCACTAATGAGAGATGCTAAGATGAATTACGTAAATGATTCGGCTCCAATGCACATGGCTTCTGCAGTAAACGCTCCTACAACAGCTATTTATTGCTCAACATTGCCTTCATTTGGCTTTGGTCCATTATCTACTAACTCATATGTAGTGGAGGTTGATGAAAAATTGAGTTGTCGGCCTTGTGGCTTACACGGATTAAAAGAGTGTCCTCTGAAGCATTACAATTGCGCACAAAATATTAACAGTGATCAAATTCCATTGCCCTAATCTGTTTTCAGTCCTCCTCTCCAAAAAACTTATTTAGCTTACGTTCTACTTTTTTTAGTTTACCTGACTTGTCTTTAAGTTTTACCCTACGGATCCACTTATTTAATAAAGGTATTTTTTTAGCCAATAGAAGAAAGCTAGCAAAAATAAAAATATACCCTAGTGGGATCATAGGGAGAAGAGCAAAAACGCCACCTAATAGTAAAAATAAGATGCCATATATAATTCGTGAGTATTTGAATTTAAATACATTAAGCTTCATTAATTACTCTGTTTAAATAAAAAGTTTTTTTCTTCTTTAGATAAACTATCATAACCTGATTTTGAAATTTTATCTAAGATAGTATCTAACTGTTCTTGAGTTTCCTTTTTCTTAGCGTTGTATTGATAATCCGATTTGGGTACATTTGACGAATACTTTACATCAAATTTTGGTTTTCTTTTAAATGAAAATATTCGGTTAAAGAAATCACCAATAGGCCATATCCATTTGCTAATATCTCTTCCTTTTTTGAGTTGAATCGCAAATAAATATCCGTATATAGCGCCACCAATATGCGAAATGTGACCTCCACTATTACTCTGACTAATACTCAGCACATCTATCATAAATAGGAAGATAACAACCCATTTAAGTTTGATGTTACCAAGAAAAAATAACCGCACCTCCATATTTGGAATATGTGTTGCAATAGCTGCAAAGAGCGCCATAACAGATGCAGATGCTCCGATGGCTTTTGAAATAGTCAATGTTTCACTAAAAACAGGAAAAATATTATAAGAAATAATATAGAGTAAAGCTCCCGCAATACCACCATTAATATATACACTCCAAACTTTTTTCTGACCTAAAAATTGACTAAATAGTTGACCACCAAAATATAGAGCAATCATGTTAAACAATAAGTGTAAAATTCCTGTATGGGTAAACATATAGGTAAAGACGGTCCAAGGTTTATATAGTAAACTAACAAGGTCACTCGGAACAGCAAAGAATCTATTGACCAAAATTACACCACCCCCTTGTACCTCAAAAAGCCATAGAATAATACCTACGAGATGAATAAATACAAACACAGCTGCATTGATATAAATCAATCGCATTGCAGCATCTGCATCTTTGTAACTTTTTAGAAGTTGGTCAAATGAAAATTTACTCATCGTATTAATAGAAATTAGTGGTATCTTTTTTCCAATAAAGTATTAGAAAAAATCCAAAAAGCATTCCACCTAGGTGGGCAAAATGGGCTACATTATCTCCTGGATTATTACTTATTCCTGAATATAATTCAATAGCTCCGTAGATAATTACGAAGTATTTAGCCTTAATTGGAATAGGCGGAATAAGGAGCATAAGCTGCGTATTTGGAAATAACATACCAAAGGCCAATAAAATACCAAATACAGATCCTGATGCTCCGACAGTAGGCACATCTCTAGTTATTACTAACATCTGTTGTGCTTTTTCGATTGTTGCTGCTATGTATTCATTGTTTTGAGCATTCTCTGTAAACTCTGCTATAAACTGCATGTAATTACCACCGCCGCCATAGCTATCTAAAAATAACTCAAAATTGGAGGGAGTTGGATTCTGGACATAATAATTAACAGCCTCTTCCATCCCACTAAGCGCATACGTTTGAACTAGCATGTTGATTATTGCTGCACCAATCCCTGTTACCATATAATAAAGCAAGAATCGCTTTGGACCCCAAAAGGTTTCCAATACTTTTCCGAACATGTATAAAGCAAACATATTAAAAAATAGGTGTGTAAACCCTCCATGCATAAACATGTATGTAACCAATTGGTATGGTTTAAAATCAGGGCTAGAGTAGTGGTGAATTCCTAAAAAATTAGTTAGGTCAAAACCTCTACTTTCCATAACCATCGTTGCTAAAAGCATGATTACGTTTATAATCAGTAAGTTTTTAACCACTTCAGGTATATTACTTAAAAATGATTGTCGTTGAAAATTCATAAGCGTTGGAATCGTTTATCTAGTTCGTCAATACTATACGTTATAACGATTGGTTTTCCATTCGGTAATGTATTGGGGCTTTCACATGCAAAGAGCTCATCAATAAGATTTTGCATTTCTTCCTCATGAAGTGTTTTGCCTCTTTTAATCGCTGTGTTGTGGGCTAAAGAACGAGCTAAGCTCTCCAACTTACCCATTTTTAAATCATCACTGTTCAATTTGAATTGATCTAATAATTTCTCTAATAAATCAGTTAAGTTATTGTCAGTAAGCTCGAAAGGTACTGCATTTACTACAAATGTATTTTTACCGAATTCATTAATTTCAAATCCCAATAGATTTATTTCATCTATTAACCCATGCATTAAGGCGAAGTCGTCGGGAGAAAATTCGACGGTTTCAGGAAACAAAAGCCGCTGGCTTGTGTGTTTCTTCTCATTAAGCGCTTTAATGAATCGTTCATAGAGAATTCGTTCATGAGCTCTAGCCTGATCAATTATGACTGCACCTGACTTAATTTGTGTTATTATATATCGCTGATGCAACTGAACCATTTTGTGGTTATGTTGGATAGCAGATTCGTCCCAATTTGAAGCAATTGTATTGGTAACTAATTCATTATTAATTACATTATATTTTGACTCATTTTCAAAATCTTGTTGCGAATAGAGTGCTTGCCAATTTGTATCAATCTTTTCCTTCTTAAAATCAAAATGCTCTCCTGTTGATGGCCTTGGAGGTTTTTGGGTTGTTTCAAAAGGATTGAAATTTGGATTTACTTCTATAGTTGGTATTCTTACTCGATCAGGAGCTACATGAGATGCATTAAAACTAGTTTCTTGCTCGAAGTCAAGACTAGGAGCAATATTGTACTTTCCCAAAGCTTGTTTTACTGAAGTTCTTATAATCGCATATATCGACCTTTCGTCTTCAAATTTAATTTCAGTCTTTGTAGGATGAATATTGATATCAATTCGGGAAGGATCAATTTCTAATTTTAGAAAATAGGAGGGATGCTGATCTTTTGTAATTAATTCATCAAAAGCGTGTTGAATAGCATGATTTAAATATGGACTTTTGATGAAACGGTTATTTACAAAAAAATACTGCTCCCCTCGAGTTTTCTTTGCAAATTCAGGCTTTCCTACAAATCCACTAATGCTAACAATGTCAGTAACTTCTTCTACAGGAACTAGTCGTTGGTTGTATTTATCACCGAACATACTAACTATACGTTGTCTGAAACTTCCTTTTTGTAAGTTAAACAATTCATTACTTTCAGAATACATTTTAAATGCAATCTCAGGATGTACCATTGCAACACGGTAAAACTCTTCAATAATGTGTTTTGTTTCAACAGGATTTCCCTTAAGAAAATTTCTCCTAGCGGGAACATTAAAGAAAAGGTTTTTAATACTTAAACTTGAACCAACAGCTGTTGAACAAGGTTCTTGTGAGTTAACTTCACTGCCTTCAATTATAATGTGTGTACCAAGGTCTTGATCCTCTTGTTTACTTTTTAATTCAACCTGGCTAATCGCGGCAATAGAGGCTAATGCTTCGCCTCTAAACCCCATCGTCTTTAGTGAAAACAAATCATCGGCAGACTTTATTTTCGATGTTGCATGACGTTCAAATGCCATTCTAGCATCCGTCATGCTCATTCCTTTTCCATTATCTATTACTTGAATTAATGTTTTACCTGCATTCTTGATAATTAAGGAAATTTCTTTTGCATTTGCATCAATAGCATTTTCAAGTAACTCTTTCACTGCTGAGGCAGGACGTTGGACAACTTCTCCTGCAGCTATTTGATTAGCAACGGAGTCGGGAAGAAGTTGTATGATGTCTGACATGTATTTCTTATGTAAAGGAAAAATTGATACGATTAGACAAAAGTAATAAAATGAATAGGCAAAAATTGTCCTAATGGGTATAAAAGTAATCGATTACTAACTTACTTTAACACCAAATATACAAGACCAAAGAGTATAGCTAAAATGATTAATATGCGGCTATTGGATTTCTTTGAGAAGCTAGAAATGTTCTTATTACCTTTCCATTGTTGTTTTAGTGCACCTCTTAGATGTAAAGAGTTATACTCAGTTATTTTACCATTCTCTCTATCTAACTCAGCTTTAATCCGAGCTTTTCGCTCCTTCATTGCTTCCTTAGACTCGTTATAGTATCTTGGAGAAAACTCAAACTGCTTGGGTTGTCTACTTTTAAAAAATGATGGTAATCTCATCCCTGCCATACACCAAATTTACGAATTCTCTCTAACAAATATCTAGAACAGGAGTTCTCTTTTCGACTAAATGATTTTGCTTTTAAAATAATTATTGGGTTTTAAAAAGTTGTTTTTTTAAGTGAATTAAACCTTTAAGGCTCTGTCCATATAGCGCTTATCGTCTTTTGCTTTTAGGCTTTCTCGTTTATCATACATCTTTTTTCCCTTCGCTAAGGCAATCTGAATTTTTGCTAAACCTCTTGAATTTATATACATTTTTACGGGAATGATGGTTAAGCCCACATCATTCTTCTTTTTCGAAAGTTTCTCAAGCTCTCTTTTGTGAAGTAGTAGTTTTCTATCTCGC
This sequence comes from Vicingaceae bacterium, assembly GCA_018402765.1. Classification (GTDB taxonomy): domain Bacteria; phylum Bacteroidota; class Bacteroidia; order Flavobacteriales_E; family Vicingaceae; genus Acidiluteibacter. The sequence continues at coordinate 82,875 of JAGYIE010000001.1, forward strand.
TTTGGTTCGTGGTTATTGTAGCTACCTTCTTTGTATTCAGAAATATGGATGTTTTTAATATATAGTTCTCCCTTTTTAAAAACACAATAGCCTTCTTTTATACTTGCTTTTGAATCTCGAATAGATTTAATTTCGGTGCCCATTAATTGAAGTCCTGCTTCATACGTGTCAATGAACTCGTATTCAAAAGATGCTTTTTTATTTTTTATAGTAACATTTAAATCTTTCTTTTCTTTGGTCATATCATTGCGAAATTAACTATTCTAATGAGTAGTTTTTTCAATTGCGGCTAAAATTATCGCGCAGCCTTTTTCTAAATCTTCATTCGAAATATTCAAAGGAGGTGCTAATCGAAAAGAATAAGCAGTAGACAAAAACCAAAAAGTAAGTAATCCATTGGCTAAACAATCATCAACTACTTTTTGCACACGCTCCTCGGAATCAAGGTCTATAGCAAACATAAGCCCTTTATTTCGTACTTCTTTTATAAATGGATGCACGAGTAATGAGGTAATTTTTTCAGCTTTAGCCTGCACTTGATTAATTAAATTCTCTTTCCTTAATACTTTCAATCCTGCTGCTGCTGCTGCGCAAACTACTGGATGACCTCCAAATGTTGTAATATGTCCGAGCATTGGATTTTCACTTAACTGTTGCATCAATCCTTTTTTTGAAGCAAAACAGCCTATGGGCATACCTCCACCTAATGCTTTTCCCATTGTAATAATGTCTGGTATAATGTTATAATGTTCAAACGCCATAAACTTTCCTGTGCGTCCTATCCCACACTGAATTTCATCTAATATGAGCATTGCACCAACTTCTGTACACTTATTCCTCAGCGCTTGCATGTAGTTATAAGCAGGAATTCTGACACCTGCATCCCCTTGTATAGTTTCTAATATAACACAAGCAGTATCTTTCGTAATTTTATTTAAATCTGTCAACTCATTTAACCGAATTCGGTCGATGTTTGGTAAAAGTGGCAGAAACGGTGCTTGCTTTACTTTATTTCCACTTACACTTAAGGCGCCGTGAGTGCTTCCATGATATGCCTTTTCAAATGCGATAATCTGTTGTCTATTTGTTACCCGTTTAGCTAATTTAAGTGCACCTTCTATAGCTTCTGTACCTGAGTTTACAAAGTAATAACTATCAATTTCTTTTGGTAAAACCAGTTTTAATTCTTCTCCTAATCTGGATTGCGCTTCTTGAATAAATTCGCCATAAACCATTACATGCATGTGTTTTTCTACTTGGTCTATAACTGCTTTTTTAATGGCAGGATGCCCATGTCCTAGGCTACTTACTCCAATACCTGAGATGAAATCTAAAATAGCACGACCATCAGTAGTGTATATCGTAGAACCTTCGGCATGGCTAATTTCATAACCTAATGCAAATGGGGTCGTTTGGGCTAAATTAGTGTAAAATGTATCTTTACTTGTTGACATCTATCAAAGGTAAGTGTATTTGATAAGTACTGTTTTATAAAAGGCTTAAATTTTAGATTATTCTGTAAATGGGTGAAATAAATAGAGCATGAACGATTAATGAACTAATTTAAATTACATTTTATTGAAATATAAAAGCATTTACCATAAATCGTTAAGCTTTTGTTTAATGCTTTTTAAAGTTTATGCCTTTTTTAATTTGTGTGGCTAGGATGCATAGGTCGCTCATTTTCTCTCATTCCTTTTCCACCTTCATTTTTATCCCTTAACTTATCAAGAAGCTCTTTTCTAAATTCTCTCTCAGCTTCATATAACTGAGCTACTTTTTTGATCGGAAGTACTGATTTAAATTTTGCAAGATATTCTTTATCAATAGCTATTCCTTTTTCCTTTTGGGCGATATGTGCATTTAGCTCTTTTTCAATTTCTTCTTCTGATTTTTCAGAAAGCAATTGCTTTTCTCCTCGCAGACTGCCTTTTTCTGATCTAAATTCTATTTTCGCATCCATCTCCATTTTTAAGAACTCTTGATAAATGGGTAAAAAATCAGACTCTTCTTGTTTTGTTAACCCTAATTTTTCTTTTACAAAGTTAACTTTGTATTCAAGCATTTTTTCAATTCTGTCAGCTCTTTTATCTTGTGCATTAGCACTAATTACTGTTGATATTGCAATAAGTGCAATTAGGATTATCTTTTTCATGTTTCGTGTATTTAATTGATAATTATATTTCGATTTCAATATTCTCTTGTGTCATTAAGTATTCAATTATTTCATCCTCCGTCGGCTCATTTGTTACAGATGACCAATCTTCCATATATTCGAAAAGCAGCAATTCATTATATTCATCTATTTCGAAGTTAGATAAGTAGGTATATGCTTCTTCAGAGTTGATACTTTTTTCAGGTTTTGTTGAATCAGAAAACTGCAAAATAACTAGAACTAAAGCCACCATAATACTGCTTACTATAGTGAATCTACCTCTTAAGATTAAACTAATTTTTTCCCAAATGGTTATCTCATTTTCTTCACTATTTATTACATCTTGCAATTTTGATGGAAATTCTTCAAAGTATCCTTTTGGTACATCAAAAGAATGTAAACTTTTCTTATCTAATGGATTATTTGATTTCATCTTTGTTTATGGACTAGTTGAATTAACTAAGGTTTAATCTTGTTTAATAAAAGTTTTAATTTTTTCTACTGCATAATAGTATGAAGCCTTTAATGCGCCAACTGAGGTACCTGTAATTTCAGCTATTTCTTCGTACTTTAATTCTTCAAAATACTTTAAATTAAATACCAATCGTTGTTTGTCAGGCAAGGTCAGTAGTGCTCTGTGAAATATTTTTTCCATTTCATCACCTGTAAACAGTGGATCTTCTTCTAAGGTGTTTAAATACTTTTTTTCAACTTCTTCAAGTGAGATATTCATTCTTTTTTTCTTAGTATTTAGAAAGTCTATGCATACATTGGAAGCAATTCTGAAAAGCCAAGTGTATAGTTGGCTTTCGCCTCTAAACAGCATAATGCCTTTCCAAGCTTTTATAAAGGTTTGTTGGAGTAGATCATCTGAGTCTTCATGAATCAAAACCATCTTTCTAATATGGAAGTATAATCGCTTTTGATATTTCCTTACCAATAAATTAAAGCCATAAGATTGACTCTCTTTATTTTGACAAAGAGTAAGAAGTTCCTGATCGCTTAGGTATTTTTCCAATTTACTTTGTTATTAGCCATTTAACAAAAAAAGCCATTAATTCCTAAGAACCAATGGCTTTATATCGTTAAAAGTGAGTTTTACTTACGTTTAATCACCTTTTCTGCAGATTGAACAATATTAGCCGCATCCAAACCATATTTGGTCATTAATTCTTCTGGTGTTCCACTTTCTCCAAATGAGTCATTTACCGCTACATATTCCATAGGAGTAGGATTCTCTCTCGATAAGAGTTGTGCAATAGTATCTCCCAATCCACCATGGCGCATATGCTCTTCAGCAGTAACAACGCATTTAGTTTTAGCTACAGAAGCTATGACTGCCTTGTCATCTAAAGGTTTAATGGTATGTATATTTATTACTTCAGCAGAAATCCCTTTTGCTTCTAATTCTTCAGCAGCTTTAAGTGCTTCCCAAACTAGGTGGCCAGTTGCGAAAATGCTAACATCTGATCCTTCAATAAGCGTAATAGCTTTGCCGATTTCAAATTTCTCATTTTCCGGCATAAAAACTGGCACTTTTGGACGACCGAAACGCAAATAGACAGGTCCGTGATGTTCCGCAACAGCAATAGTTGCTGCTTTTGTTTGGTTATAGTCACAAGGGTTAATCACCGTCATTCCAGGTAACATTTTCATTAAACCAATATCTTCTAAAATTTGATGTGTGGCACCATCTTCTCCAAGAGTCAACCCTGCATGAGAAGCGGCTATCTTTACATTTTTATCACTATAAGCAACTGACTGTCTGATTTGATCATAAACACGACCTGTAGAGAAATTTGCAAATGTTCCTGTAAATGGAATTTTTCCACCAATGGTTAAACCTGCAGCTAAACCGATCATGTTTGCTTCAGCAATACCTGCTTGTATAAATCGATCAGGAAACTCATTTTTAAACGCATCCATTTTAAGTGAGCCTGTTAAATCTGCGCAAAGGGCCACTACGTTTTCATTTTTCTTGCCTGCTTCTAATAATCCGTCTCCAAATCCTGAGCGGGTGTCTTTATTTCCTGTAGAAGTGTACTTTTTCATCGTTTGATTAAAATTTAACTTGGGTTGTTTGTCCTGAGGTTATCGTGAATGGTATTTCTTTTGTATATATAGATTGTTTTGCATTTACCGGGCGAAAAACCAATCGGTAACTTCCTGGTTGCAATACAATAGATTCTCTTACTGAGCTAGTATTTAGTGTAGTTACCAGTTCTAGTTGATCTGCTTTTTCCACAAAGATACTTCCGTAACCTTTTACGCCCGTTCCGATAGAGGCTACACCCGGCTGTGGAATCATTACTTTGGTAACATTGCTTTGGGCCACATTAACATCGGTTAATAAGATACGTGGTAAAGTCATTATTTCTAAATCATATTTACCCACTAGGTATTTCTTTTCTTCATCAAAAGCATGGGCGTATAAGGTGGTCATTTCATCTTTCTTACGAACAATAGCTTGAAGTTTTTGATATTCATTAAACCCGTTCATCTGAAGTGTTAAACTGCCTTGAGCCGCATCTACTGCGATGTAGTTATGCGTTCCTGCAGTGAGTTCGATTCCTTTTTTCTCTACTGTCGGAGTAGTATGAACGACTAAGTCATACTTCCCTAAAGGGTCGATTGGAATAGTATCCGGATTTCCGCGACTATCGATAGTGTGCACAAAATTGTAACGAGGTACACCTGAAAAGGAATCATAGAAAGTCATTGCTACATTTGTTTCAGTTGGTTTGTTATAAATATCCAACAAATTAACTTGGGCTGTTGTATTGTTAAGCGCTTGAGAAATTACAATGTTTAAGACTTGCTTAAAGGTAGACTCATTGCGCGCATCATAAAAGTTACCGATACATTTAAAAGCATCCATAATACTTGGATCTAATCCTAAACCGATAACGAATGGTTTTAATATAACACCTTTTCGCTGAAGGGCTAAAGATACTGCACAAGGATCTCCATCACATTCTTCAATTCCGTCTGTGATTAAAACGATAATGTTTCTGCAATCTGAGCAAGTTGGAAAATCATTTGCTGCTTGTTCTAATGAATAGGCGATAAGAGTTGTTCCCATTGGTCTAATTTCTCTTAGCTTACTAATAATTCTATTGTGATTATTTTTACCAAAAGGAACTTCCAATTTTGTGTCGGTGCAGCTTCGATCACCTTGCACTACTCGATAGGTATGCCCGAAAGCACGCAAAGCAACTTCAACATTTTCGATACTTTTTAAGCTATCCACCATTTCACTTAGAAGGCGGGTGGCAACTTGCATTTTTTGTCCATTTTCCCATCGAGCATACATACTTTGTGAGCCATCAAGAACAAATAGGATACGTGTATTTTTAGGTATTTGCGCAGTGGTATTAAAAGGCACTAATAACGGAACTCCTAAAAGAATTGTAACTATTATTTTTTTCAGATAATTTGTAAAACTATTTTTCATGAGTTCTTTTAATCGGTTCAATGCCTTAAATCAACAACTGTGCCTCTTAGTAATCTCCCAAGGTCTCAGGTAGTTGACTTAAAGCATCGACTAACTGCTCATCATTTGGTGCTACTCCATGCCATTTATGTGATCCCATCATAAAATCTACTCCGGCTCCCATTTCTGTTTTCATGATAATCATTACGGGCTTTCCTTTCCCTGTCAATGATTTAGCATGAGTTAATCCATTAATTACCGACTTCATATCATTTCCATTCATTTCGGTTACTGTCCAGCCAAAACTTTCCCATTTAGCTCTTAAGTTTCCTAAATCCATCACATCACTTACATCCCCATCAATTTGACGATTATTAAAATCAATTGTAGAGATGATGTTGTCTATTTTGTTATGTGTGGCAAACATTGCTGCCTCCCAAATTTGGCCTTCTTGAAGCTCACCGTCACCGTGTAACGTATAAACTATACCGCTGTCGTTATTATATTTTTTAGATATTGCAGCACCTAATGCAACAGATAAACCTTGACCTAAAGAACCGCTAGCTACACGAACTCCAGGCAACCCCTCATGTGTAGTAGGGTGGCCTTGTAGGCGGGTATTTAACTTTCTAAATGTACTTAACTCTCTTACCTCAAAGAATCCTGCTCTGGCTAAAGTGCTGTACCATACAGGCGAGATATGTCCATTAGATAAAAAGAATAAATCTTCACCTTTCCCATCCATATTGAAATTGGTAGAGTAGTTCATTACTTCATTATATAGCGCTGTGAAATAGTCTGCACAACCTAAAGAGCCACCAGGGTGTCCTGAATTTACGGCGTGTACCATTCTTACTATGTCTCTTCGAACTTGAGAAGCGATGCTTTCTAACTTTGCTATATCAGCCATTCTTTTTTGATTTTGCGAGGTTGGTTTGAGCTACAAAAGTAACTGAATTCATCTACAATGCTAGATTTCTGTTAATAACTTTCGAAATTCGTTGAAAACGAAATTAACCGCTAAATAATAAATATATTTGCGGCCTTTTTTTAATCACCCAAAACAATAGAAGAATGGCTTTAAAGTGTGGAATTGTTGGTTTGCCGAATGTTGGAAAATCAACGTTATTTAATTGTTTGTCTAATGCAAAAGCACAATCGGCAAACTTTCCTTTTTGTACCATAGAACCAAATGTTGGCGTGATTACAGTGCCTGATGAGCGCTTAAATGCTTTGGCAGATTTGATTAATCCTGAACGTATTTTACCAACAACGATTGATATCGTCGATATTGCAGGATTGGTTAAGGGTGCAAGTAAAGGTGAAGGTTTAGGAAATAAATTTTTAGGAAATATTCGTGAAACGGATGCGATTATTCACGTACTTCGCTGCTTCGAAGATGGCAATATTGTACATGTTGATGGAAATGTTAATCCTGTTAGGGATAAAGAAACAATAGATTATGAGTTGATCCTAAAAGATTTAGAGGCTATTGATAAGAAACTAGAAAAAACAGTTAGAGCCGCAAAAACAGGAGATAAATTAGCAATCAAAGAACGAGAAGTATTAAATGTATACAAAGCTCATTTAGAGTCAGGAAAAGCGGCTAGATCAACGCCTGTAGAAGATGATGATCAAAAGTACGTAGCTGATTTATTTTTATTAACTGCAAAACCTGTTCTTTATGTTTGTAATGTAGATGAAGGTTCTGTCAATACCGGTAATGAATTTGTAGAGCAGGTAAGAGAGGCAGTAAAAGAGGAGAATGCTGAAATTATTATTGTAGCAGCCGCTTTGGAAGCTGATATCGCAGAATTAGAAAGTGCTGAAGAGCGTCAAGAGTTTTTGGAGGATGCAGGTTTAAATGAGCCGGGTGTAAACCAATTAATCAAAGCGGCTTACCGATTATTAAATCTTGAAACGTATTTGACAGCAGGAGTTAAAGAAGTTAGAGCTTGGACCATTCGTAAAGGAATGACGGCTCCTCAAGCTGCAGGGGTAATTCACTCAGATTTTGAAAGAGGATTCATCAAAGCAGAGGTGATTAAGTACGCTGATTTCTTGCATTACAAGTCGGAAGCTGCGGTGAAAGAAGCAGGAAAAATGAGTATGGAAGGAAAAGAATACATTGTGAAAGATGGCGACATTATGCACTTTAAGTTTAATGTATAACTGATTAAATAATGAAGACACACTATAAAATCCCATGGGCAAAAACCATGGGATTTTTTTGTTTTAAACTAAAAAAAATAAACAAGTCTAAAGCGCATAAATACTTCAAAAACTGCAAGAATATTACATTTAATGATGCAATTTTTTACTTTACACTTTAGAATGGATAACTTTGTGTTTCTACCAAAAGTAGATCAGATTTGCATTGGATTGATGGCTGCATCTTTATATTTTACATGCTCGCAATGTTGGGTGTTGGTTTTTTCTTCCTCAAGAAAAATAAGGATGCTGATGACTATTTTGTAGGTGGAAGAAATATGGGGAGATGGCATATTGGTCTCTCGGTAGTTGCTACAGATGTCGGAGGAGGATTTTCAATTGGTTTAGGAGGTTTAGGGTTTATTATGGGGCTAAGTGGCTCTTGGATGCTTTTTACCGGTTTAATTGGTGCATGGTTAAGTGCAGTTATCCTCATTCCTAAGGTCTCAAAACTAAATGATCAATTTAAATTTCTAACTTTCCCTCAGGTATTTGCAAGCCATTATGGTGCTAAAGTAGCGCTTACTGCAGGACTAATTTCTTTAATTGGCTATACTGGTTTTTCAAGTTCTCAAATTTTAGCTGGAGCCAAGCTTGCGTCTGCGTCTATCCCTAGTTTGGAATTATCAACAGCACTTGTAATAATGGGATTGATAGCTGTTGTATATACCGTAATGGGAGGCATGAAGGCTGTTATCTATACCGATACCATACAGTGGATATTGCTATTATCAGGATTGATTTTTATTGCCATTCCAATGGCCTATAATGCGATAGGAGGATACACTGTAATAGTCGCTTCCGTCGAACCTGAGCTATTAAGTTTAACTAATTTTAAGTGGTCTCAATTATTTAATTGGGCCATTACTATTGTACCAATATGGTTCGTTGGCATGACTTTGTACCAGCGAATTTTTGCTGCAAAGTCTAAGAAGGAGGCACAAAAAGCTTGGTTTATTGCTGGCTTGTTCGAATGGCCTTTGATGGCTTTCATGGGAGTCCTCTTGGGATTATTCTCTAAGATTGCTGCTGATCAAGGTATGTTTATTGAACTTGGATTTTCATCTTCAAATAGTTTAGATCCTGAAATGGGTTTGCCTTTATTACTTAGTAATATTTTACCAGTTGGATTAATGGGAATTATGCTCTCAGCATACTTTTCTGCTATCTTATCTACTGCGGATAGTTGTTTAATGGCAGCTTCAGGAAACTTGACGACGGATATTTTTGGAAAATTTTTAAGGAATAAAAGTCATCAAAGTGTGTTAATATATTCACAATTTTTCACATTGCTGATTGGCGTCATAGCTATATTTATTGCAATGAGTATGGAAAATGTATTAAACCTGATGCTACTTTCATATGCATTTATGGTATCTGGATTATTGGTTCCAATCTTAGGTTTACTGTTTTGGAAGAGAGTTAGTTCATTGGCTGCATTCTGTGCAATGATTTTAGGTGGTAGCACAACTATTCTATTGGAATTAATGACGGTTAAATTGCCCTTTAATATAAATGCTAACTTCTTTGGCATTCTTGCTGCATTAATTATCTATGTTGCAATAACACTCTTAGACAAAAACACAATTATAAAACAATTAAATGGAAAAGATTAAATTATCGCCTAAAGTTTTAACTACCTTTTCGGGACAGGATTTATTTTATAACAATCAAAAAATTGCTCAATTTCTACACACTCATTTAGATAAATATGGAGATCCCGTCGAAGACATTCTAGCATGCTTAGATTATGTGTTTGAGAAAAATTTAGGAAAAGGTGGTTTTATTTTATTGGGAATCCAAGATGAGGAAATAATTGGAGCAGTTGTAATTAATGAAACTGGAATGAGTAAATACATTCCTGAAAATATATTGGTTTATATCGCAGTTCATAAAGATTTTAGAGGGTTAGGATTAGGTGGTCAACTTATGGAGCAAGCATTGAAATTGACAAATGGAGATATTGCTTTGCATGTTGAACCCGACAATCCAGCTAAAAAGCTTTATGAACGAATGGGATTTACTAATAAGTACTTGGAGATGCGCTTAAGTAAATAGAATGACAAGATTAAGTAAAGAGTTTCTTCAAAAACTAATAGACTTTAGAAAGTTATTGCATAGAAATCCTGAGGTTTCCAATGCTGAAAAGAAAACAGCGCAAAGAATTGTTGACTTTATAGCTGATTACACGCCTGACGAAATGCTAACGAACGTTGGTGGGTATGGAATTTTAGCTATTTTTAAAGGAACTGAGGAAGGTAAGTGTACCGCTATTCGAGCAGAATTAGATGGTTTACCAATTTTGGAGAAGAACGATACAATTGACTATTCTTCAGAAAATAATGGAAAGTCACACACCTGTGGTCACGATGGACATGTGGTAATGGTTCTTTCTTTACTTGATTATTTGTCAAATAATAGACCGAAGAAAGGGAAGGTAATTCTTTTGTTTCAGCCTGCTGAGGAAACAGGGGAGGGAGCTGCTAGAATGATTAAAGATGAAAAGTTTCTAAAACACTTCCCAGACGAAATTATTGGTTTACATAATATTCCCGGTGAATCATTAGGTAAAGTGCTAATAGGTAGACAACATTTTGCTGCAGCATCTAAGGGAATAAAACTTTATTTTGAGGGTGCTACTTCCCATGCCGCAGAGCCTGATAATGGAGTAAATCCTTCATTTGCAATATCAGAATTAGTTCAATTCATCAAACATGTAAATCAATATGATGAAAAGAAGGGCTTTGCAATTGCTACAATTATACATATTAAAGTGGGAAAAGTTGCATTTGGTGTTAGTCCTGCTAATGGTGTAATTATGCTTACTCTTAGAAGTTTTGAAGATAAACACTTAGCATTATTAGAACAACAAATTACAGAGAAGGCAAAAGAGATCTCTCAACAGCATAACTTGAAATTTAGTCTGCAGCAAACAGAAGTTTTTCCTGCAACGGTTAATCATAAGGAACAAGTTAATTCGTTAATTGCTATTGCTCGAAACATAGATTTTCCTATGCGCTTAATCAATCAGCCATTTAAGTGGTCTGAAGATTTTGGACAATTTCTTTCGCATACTAAAGGTGTTTTTTTTGGACTTGGTTCAGGTGAAAATCAACCAGTCTTACATCATTCATCTTTTGATTTTCCGGACGCTTTAATTCCAATAGGATACTCCTTATTTAAAAATTATATCCAAATAAATCATTACTAGTGTTTCATACATCCTACATAGAATTAGATCAATCTGCATTAAATCACAACTTCAATTATCTAAAAAAAATAGTTGGTAAGTCTACTAAAATTAGCACTGTAATAAAGGGAAATGCTTATGGTCACGGTATATCAGACTTTGTGACCATGATGCTAAAAGCTGGGCAGTCACATTTTTCAGTTTTTAGTGCAGACGAGGCACAAATTTGTAGAGAAGTAGCACCTAATGCTGAAATTATGGTAATGGGGATGCTTGATAATCATGAAATTGAATGGGCTATAAAAAATGAGATACAATTTTACATTTTCGAAATTGACCGTTTAAATTATACACTTGAATTGGCCCAAAAGCTAAATAAGCGTGCAATGCTTCATTTGGAATTAGAGACAGGCATGAACAGGACCGGTCTTCGCAAATCTGAAGTAAAAGAAGCAATAAAACTACTTAAACAGTCCAATCGATATATATTAAAAGGTATCTGCACTCACTTTGCTGGTGCTGAAAGCATAGGAAATTACGTTAGAATTCAAGAACAAATAAAATCATTCAAAAAGCAGCGAAAACAATTAGAACAACAAGGTATCGTAGCAGAACTTTATCACTCTGCTTCTTCAGCAGCTACACTTACTTATCCACAAACTCGAATGGATATGGTTAGAATTGGAATTCTTAGTTATGGATTTTGGCCAAGCACAGAAACGTTTATACATTGTGTAAAAGAAAAAACAGATAAAACGGATCCGCTAAAACGAATCTTGAGTTGGAAGAGTAAAGTGATGAGCACAAAAACTGTAGAAACAGGTGAATTCATCGGCTATGGAACTACCTTTATGGCAAGAGAAAATATGAAAATAGCTACAGTTCCGGTTGGGTATAGCCATGGATATAGCAGATCATTAAGCAATCAAGGCAGGGTGTTGGTTAATGGCGAGCGAGTAAGTGTAATTGGTATTGTCAATATGAACATGATTGTAATTGAAATTACCGATATCCCTGAAACAAAAAAAGGAGATGAAGTTGTTTTAATTGGAAATCAAGGAGAGAATATCTTATCCGTATCTTCCTTTTCTGAATTAAGTGATCAACTTAACTATGAATTACTAACTCGACTACCGCATTCAATTCCTAGAATTATTATTAATTAATTATCATGGCATTTATTACATTAAATAAAGAAAAGCTTTCCCATAATTATCAGTTTTTGGATCAACTCTTTAAGTCTAATGATATAGAGTGGGGGGTAGTAACGAAATTGCTCTGTGGGAATTCTGCATTTTTAGAAGTTTTATTAGGACTTGGTGTAACAGAAGCACATGATTCTCGAATTTCAAACTTAAAAACAATTAAATCGATTAATCCGTCTATACAAACCGTTTATATTAAACCTCCTGCAAAAAGAAGCATTGAGAAGATTGTAAAATTTGCAGATGCTAGTTTTAATACCGAGTTGGATACGATACGAATGCTTTCTGAAGAGGCCATAAAACAAGGAAAAACGCATAAAATCATAATTATGATAGAAATGGGTGATTTGCGCGAGGGAGTTATGGGTGAGGAATTGATAGACTTTTATGGGGAAATCTTTGAACTTCCAAATATTGAAATTACGGGTTTAGGAACAAATTTAAATTGCTTGCACGGAGTGATGCCTTCACCAGATAAATTAGTTCAATTAAGTTTATATGAACAATTAATAGAGGCGAAATTTAATAAGAAAATTCCTTATGTAACAGGTGGTACATCAGTAGTTATTCCGCTACTTTTACAGCGGATGCTACCCGCAGGAATAAACCATTTTAGAGTTGGAGAAATGCTTTATTTTGGAAATAACTTGTTTACCGATGAGCCAATAGACGAAATGTATTCTGATGTAATCAAACTGTATGCTGAAATTATAGAGCTAACGGAAAAACCTAAAACGCCAACAGGAACCTTAGCAGAGAATCCAAGCGGTGAAATGCTAGAAATAAACCCTGATGACTATGGAAAAAAATCATATCGAGCAATTCTAGATATTGGTTTGCTAGATATTAACCCTGACTTTTTAATTTCTGATGATGAATCACTAGAAATAGCTGGCGCTAGTTCAGATATGTTGGTTATAGATGTTGGTATTACTGAAGGTGAATATAAAGTTGGCGATTTGATCTCTTTCAACTTAAAATATATGGGCGCCCTAAGTTTATTAAATAGTGATTATATAGAAAAGAAAATTATTTAGATTCAAATAGCTTAAAAGCTTATTCATAAATGAGTTTTTCCCAAATTGCATACTTTTTTGCGGATGGGTGCAATTCGTCATTGGCAATTAGTTCAGGATTATTTTTCTTTTGTTGCGATGGTGCCCACAGGTAGTCTACTTTACACCATAATTTTCAATATTTTACATAGTAATCGAGTTAAAGTGAGCTATTCCTTTTGAGATGTCTCGTCCACTTCTGTATTTTTTGCCCTCAGGAGTTGCTAAAAAGTTAGGAATGGCTAATAATATGATCCGTTTAGAACTCATGACCTGATCAGTTACTGTTTCTATTTCTATTATATACGTTAAGTTGATCTAAAAAATACCTTTATGTTCGCCTATAAAAATTTTACAATATTAACTTTACTCTCCGCTAGGATACGTAATTCAGAGTCAATCAATTCTTGATTTGTATAGTCGTTTTTGAGGGATTTGCTTCAAGTTTTATATCAATGCCTTCATCTTATAGATGATTTACTAAACATGTTGGCCAACATTAATTTGTGTTTTTTTCTTCACAGATTGTGTAAGAATCACCTAAAGCAACCTATTTTATGGAATGTTTAGATTGAGGATATTTAAAGACGTAAGAAAATGAAATTGAGATTGTTATAAGAGTTATGGCTATATAGAGCTTTGAATTGGATTAATTTATGGGATACTGACTCTACAAAACAAATAAATCAATTGTAAATTATAAAATTATGGAGCCTAAAGCAAACTACCTTAAACATTCATTAAGTAACTATTTAACAACTGGATTATATTCTGGTATTATAGCTGCTGTCTTAAATTTACTTTACTTCTTTTTGTATGATTCTTACGCTAATTATTCTGTGGAAATGATTTCGGGTTATAGAATTGTAATTGGTTCGCTCATGCCTGGTATTTTTGCAGGTATTATATACTTCATTGTTGAAAGAATAGTAAAGAAAAATGCTTTTAAAATGTATACAACATTTATCATTTTGGGGACCCTTATAAGCCTTTTAGGCCCTTATGTTGTAAGTTTATCTGAAACTGTTCCTGACCCTTTAGCATTGTATATTTTAACTTTTCCAATGCAAATAATTGTCGCTGCTGTTATCTTAATAATGATGAAGGTAAGTTTGTCTTAAAATTTTTAGAAAATTTAAATCTACTTGGGTAGAATATTGCGCTAATTTAAAAGTTGGAGTATTACATTTGTCATATGTTTTCTAAAATTGAAAAGACCGTGAATTCCCCAACCAAACCACTTATGATTTGGGACGGTGAGTGTGGATTCTGTCATTACTGGATTATCCGATGGTGGATTAATACGGGAGATATTATTGAATACCAAAAATATCAATTGGCCTATAAACGAATTCAAGACATTTCTATAGATCAATTCAAAGAGGCTGTTCGTTTAGTGATGCCCAATGGTAGAGTGTATTCAGGACCTGATGCAGCTTATAAAGCATTCGAGTTAGCAGGGAAATATACTTTTCTTACAAAATGGTATGCAACCAATAGTTTGTTTATGAATTTATCAGATTGGGGTTATCAGAAAGTTGCCGATCATAGATACCGCTTGTTTGAATGGACAAAACGATTATTCGGCAAAAATCCTCGTTCGCCTAAATTACATTGGTTAAATTATCTTTTTGCAGTATTTGTAATACTGTTCGGTTTTTCAGTTCTTATTGCGTTTTTACTTAAAAGCTGAAAGCAAGACCAACTCCCAAATTTAATACTGAAATTGTTTGTTCAACAGTTTTTTTACTAAAAGAATTAGAACTGCTGTTACTTAAACGTTGCGTTTGATTTTTAAATTCAGGCAATGAGGTAAATGTTTCCGCATTCAATCTTAGATATAATTTAGAAACTATAGGAACTCTGAGGTGTGCTCCATAATTGATTCCAAAGGCTAATGCTTCTGTAGATTTATTAATTATTAGAGATTCATTTCCGTTTTGGTCAATGGTAACCTCAACTAGCGGTTGGTCTGAATTAACAGCACCTCCTAAAAACTTAAAATCTAAACGAACTTTTTTTATGGGAATAGTAAGGTAAATCCCCGCCATCGCATAACCATTTAACCATTCATCAGCGCTGATTGTAATACTTTGAGAGGCTCCAAATTCTTTAGTGTAAGCATCTTTTAGATCTTTTTCATCCACAGGATTGATGTATGCTCCTACGTTTAATCCAAAACCAATAAATCTTGAAACATAAAGTGCTCCTTCTAACCCAAAATATTTACCTGCTTTTGCAGAAGAGGCAAAGGCAGTATCAAAATTGCTGTATTCGCCAACCGGCATGCTTAATCCACCATTTATACTTATAAAATGAGGCTTTCTTTTAATTTGTGCATGAACAGAAAAGCATGAAATAGAAATAAAAAGAAGAAATAAAATTTTGCGCATGATTATTATTTTTTTGCAAATATAAATGAATATTAAGGGAGTACAAAAAAATCAATGGGGTCAATTAATATTCGGTTCTTTTGTCTACTTTTCGAATCATTTTTTTTGAGATTATGGAATCAGATAAATCAAAAGTTACCACTAATTCAATAGTTAAATCTATTGGTTTAGTTTTGATTGGAATTGCTATAGGTTTTCTTGTCATATTGGGCTACCAATATATTACTACCATACCACCAACTAATTTTGTAGCGCAAGAAATTGCTATAACAAAAGAGGCTAAGAAGGAAGAATTCGTTAATCCAATGATAAAGCTTCCATACTATAAAAACCATAGCTGGATTAAGTTAAAAGGGATTGAAGAGTTGATTAAAAATCAGGTGGAAATTGCAAAAAAAGAAAAAAGAATTAGCAGTGGATCGGTATATTTTAGGGATCTAACAAACGACTTTAAAGTAGGAGAAAACGAACTTGAGGAATTTTCTCCTGCGAGTTTAATGAAAGTTCCGATTATGATTGCTGTATTAAAATATGCAGAAATAAAACCTTACACCTTAACAACGGAAATTTTGTTTGAAGGGCCTAAAGAGGCAAATTATAGCAAAGTAGACCCAAAAAGTTTTAAATCAAGTACTAAATTAATTGCAGGTAACTTATATGCAGTTAATCAGTTGATTGATATTATGATAGCTGAGTCAGACAATGAAGCGACCATTATGCTAATCGATTTTCTTGACCGAGAAGATCCCACTTTCTTACAAAAAGTAGAGGTTGATTTAGGAATGGTTATCCCTGAGGGTATTGCGATGAATGATAATTTTTTAACAGTTAAAAGGTATGCTTCCTTTTTTAGAACATTGTTTAATGCTTCTTATCTTTCAGACGAAAATTCTGCGAAAGCATTAAACTTCTTGTTAAATACTGGTTATGGTTTTGGTATTAGGCAGTCCATTCCAAGTTCTGTTAATATTGCTCATAAATACGGGATTAAATTGACAGAGAACCCAAGTTTTCAATTACATCATTTTGGTATAGTATATCATCAAAAGAAACCTTTTTTGATAGGAGTAATGACAAAAGGAAACGATTTGGAATCGTTAAAAGGGTTTATTTCTGACGTTGCTTATAATCTTTACGCTCAAGTTGAAATTCAGACAAATAATGCGAATAATGGCTATTTGCAAAGAGATCTTGATGATTAATTGCCTATTCTCCTGTATAGATAACTCCCGAAGTTGGCGTTTCATTCAACTCAATAGTAGACAATTGAGGTAGATTTGGTTTTATTTTATTCCATATCCACACTGCTAAGCCTTCACAAGTAGGATTTTCAAGTCCCTCAACTTCATTAAGTACTTTATGGTCCAATATTTTTATTATTGGGTCCACTACTTCCTTTAAATCAGTAAAGTCCATTACCCAGTTAAGATGACGTTCTAAAGGGCCTTCCACAATTATTTTTAAAAGATAAGTATGTCCATGCATATTTTTACACTTATGTCCGTCATAAACATTTGGTAAGAAGTGAGCAGAATCAAATGTGAAGCTTTTAAAAATTTTCATATCATATATTTTTGCAAAGTTGCTTATAATCTCAGCAAAACTCTACTATTTGGTGCGAGTTTTTTTAAGATTTAAAAAAATCATTCAATATACCTTTTATTGGCTGAATTTTATGAACATATTCTATTGAAGGGCCTGCACACCAGAATGTTTTGTAAGTAGCGCCTTCAGCCGCTTTCTTCACCTGATTCATGCCTCTCATATAAATAAACATTTTCACATATTTCTTTAGCCACTTGTTTTTGAGTAATGTTCGTTCCCACCAACTCGCTTTTGCACCTACTTTCTTTACATAAGGCGTATTGATGATGGTTAAATGTGAACCTGAAATACGATCTGTAAGAATAATGTCTTTTTCTCCATAATCAACCATTGCTTGTTTGTATTCATCTGAAATAGTAGCCTCATTACAAGCGATAAATACAGTGCCAACACTAGCACCTGCTGCTCCCCAATTCATCGCTTCTTTAAGATGTGAGCCATTAGCAATCCCACCTGCAGTGATAACCGGAATAGTGCAGTGAGTCGTCAATTCTGTTATTAGCGATTTAGGATCTGTATTTCCACAATGTCCGCCTGCTTTATTGTTCACGGCAATAACAGCATCGGCGCCTAACGCTTCTACTTTTTTAGCATAATCTAAATTGGTAACATCACAAAATACCTTGATTCCTTTTTTGTGTGCTCGCTTTATTACTTCCTCAGGACTGCCTAAAGAGGTAATTATATAGGGAACGACTTCTTCAATTAAAATATCGAGCTGTCCCTTATATTTTGGATTGGATTTATTGACAATTAAGTTTACTCCAAAAGCTTCACTACTGGCTGATTTGATTGCCTTGATAGCAGACCTAAGTTCTTTATTTGTTTTGTAATTAAGTGCAGGAAATGCCGCACTTACCCCAAAGTTCAGTGCTTCAATAACCATTTTTGTGTTGGAAATTAAAAACATTGGAGCTACGATTAAAGGATATTTTACATTTAGTAAATCGTTCAGTTTTTTGGATGATTTCATGCTTTATGGATAAACGATAGTGATGGTTCCTTTAGTTTCTAATGGACCCGTAAGGTTTTCATCAAACTTTGCAGATCTTGCAGCAGTTTCAGCTTTTATATGTAGGTATTCATTACTTGTACTAGTGCCGTTAGCGCCTGCTTTTACACTTCGGATATTCCCATAGCGGTCGATCACAATATCAACCACAATAATTCCTTTATCTTGTGTACCAATGGAAACCTTTGGATTTCTTATAATCTTTCGGTCTTTTACAGCATACTTCACCGTAAACTGTTCTACTTTAAAACTGATCTCCTCAGTGTCATCTAGTAATGAACCATCATATGGAACATGTTCATTAAAGAATAAAGTACTAACTTCTATCATTTGAAATGTTTTCATTTTTCGGTCAACAACCATTGATAGCACATCATCTTTTAATTCGATAATTACACCGTTAACTTTTTCGCCATTCTTCAATAACAACGTATGTTGCGCAATAGCTGTAAACTGAATTAAAAATAAGAGAGAGGTTATAATTTTCAGCATGTTTTTAGATATTCGATTTTACCAAATTTCATCATTATAAACTATTAACTTAAGTTAGGTAATGTAACTTTTAAACATTTGAGTATTTAAAAACAAAAAAAGCGACACGTTCTTATGAGCGTTCGCTTTTTTTAATACGTAAAAGTATTCTATTCTAAATGGGTTAGCTTTTATTTCCGAGCATTACTATTTCATTAACCAATACCTCAGTGATATATCGTTTCACACCGTCTTTATCTTCATATGATCTGTTGGTCAATTTACCATTTATGGCTAGTTCACTTCCTTTATCTAAAAATTTCTCAGCTATTTCGGCAGTTTTTCCCCAGGTTACCAATTGGTGCCACGTAGTATCTTGTACTTTTTCTCCTTTAGCATTTTTATATGTATCTGTAGTGGCAATAGACATACGTGCTACTACTTTTCCGCCTTCTAAATGCTTTACTTCTGGTTTTGCGCCTAAGTTTCCGATTAACTGAACATTGTTTCTTAAAGTACTCATAATAATTTGTTTTTGTGATTTGTGAATTATTTCGAGGCAAAGGTGAGATGACATGAATGGCTTAAACGGTTTTAAACGTTTATTAGTCGTTTATTAGTCGTTTGTTGTCGTTTGAAAATGATTTTGTAATTGATAATAAGATATTTACTTTTTTTAAGTAAATTTAATTTTTGTTACAAAAGTTATACTTTAAAGGTATTTTAACCAATTTGTCAGCCGGTTCCCAAGCCACATGCATGATTGGGATAGAAAAGTGGATGAGTATATTTGTTGGATATTTGGCTCTTAATTTTATATCAATTTCGTTAAATACTAATCCATTAGTTTGACAATTAAGCAAAAACTGAGGAGTTGTTCGTATAGTTTGCCCATAACTAACGAGTTTTCTGCTTAGAGTATTTTCTTTAATAATGGCATTTAGAATTAGTTTTCATCAGAAAGGAAAACTGAAATATCGCATACTATATGCTTTTATTGACTTATAATGTTTATCAAAAGCAAGTCTAATAGTATCGTTAGCTTAGTGCCAATATAAGGTATTTTTAGAGAGATAGTTAAGTTATATTAACCAATAAAATTAAACTGTACTATAGGGATGTTATTTAATTCCTTTTAAGAAATTGATTGAATAATCATTAAAAAGACTTGGCTGCTCTACATTAACAACATGTCCACAATTTGGAATGACATATAATCTTGCAGATTTATGATGCTCTACTAATTTTGTTATAGAAGGCAAAAACATATGATCTTCTTCACCCATAATATATAAAGTAGGCACACCACTGTCTTTAATTCTAAATAGCGTCAGTAATGGATTTACTTCAGAAATAAGGGTAAACCAGCGTTTGAATTCTTTTTGGTAGAGTTTTTTCGCCTCATTTATAAATAGGTTTCTCGATTCTCTATGTTTCTTTTTAGGCATTATAATAAATGCAAAAAAACGATATAATAGCAGGTATGGAATAACTGATTTTAATAACGCACCTGTTCTCATTAAAATTTGACCACGTAGATTTAATTTCATTACAGCACCTCCCATTATAAGGCTTTTACTACGTTCAGGAAATCGTTCTGTAAGTTCGCGGATTACTATAGTGCCTAATGAGATACCCACAAAATGTGTTGACTTTACTTTCAGATGATTTAACACATCAACTACTTCATCACCAATTACATCAAAGCTATATTGCTTTAGCTTTTCATAAAAAGGTTTTTTAGATTTTCCATGACCTCTTAAGTCAATCAATAATACATTAAAATGCTTTTGAAAGTCTCTAATTTGTTTATACCAAATCGAACTACTACCACCTGCACCATGAATAAAGGTAACCCAATCAGCTGATTTAGAATGACTATGTATAGAGTAGTAAAGCATGTAGTTTGATAACAATCAATGCAAATATAAGTTTGTATTTGGATTTTTTTGTCTATCGTATTTCTTTACTTATGATGTATTTTATATCTCTTTAGTATTATTTATGAAATGCTAATTAATATAGACTTTAACTTTATTATAATGAACCGAATGGTTTTATAATTTCGATCCCTACGAATTTAATTTATGTAACTTACTTTTTGTTAACGATAGTAAAAAGCTAAAAGATGTTTTGTCTAATCAGAAAGAATTAGTAAAAAAGGTAATTGATTATCAGATTGAACCTGTTTTATTTGATTTTAGAAGTGTAGAATTATCTCCAATAGCTACAAAACAATT
The DNA here is from genome assembly GCA_018402765.1 of Vicingaceae bacterium. Taxonomy (GTDB): domain Bacteria; phylum Bacteroidota; class Bacteroidia; order Flavobacteriales_E; family Vicingaceae; genus Acidiluteibacter. The sequence continues at coordinate 103,845 of JAGYIE010000001.1, forward strand.
GGCTGATTTTGTTAACTCCGTAGAAAACAAAAATGATTTGCTTTTATTGATTACAGGACATGCAGACAGCATAGGAAGCGAATCTGTAAATATGAAGGTGTCTAACCAACGGGCTATTTCAGTAAAAGCCTTTTTGGTAGCAAAGGGAATAAATTCTAATGCCATACAACTAGCAGCAAAAGGAGAATCAGCGCCTATTGCGTCTAACTCGAAAGAGAAGGGTAGAGCTAAAAATAGAAGAGTTGAAATTGAGATCAAGTAATTTGCTCAACGCAAAGAAACGTCCTACTAGAAACTAGTGGGACGTTTTTTTAAGTCAATTTTTTTATCAGCAATGAGGTTTCAACTTCTTTTAGGAATGCGTCTAGAACATTGTATTTGACATGCGACATAACAACAATTTTCCACCAAGAAGGGGGCGCTTCATATGTATCTGCCACTAATTCATATTTCAGAGCAATCTTACTTGGAATGCTATTCGCTTTGATGGTTACAATGTTTATGTGTGGATTTCTATAATACTGAATACCCATTTCATCAAGTCGGGTGCATAAGTATTCTGTACGCTCCATTAATTCATCCATTTTAGCTTTCCAGCCTTTTGCGCCATAATTCATCAACAGCATCCATATTACAATCGCATTCGCGCCACTTCTGCTGCCACAAATTGTAAAGTCAAGCCCAGGAACGTATTGTGCTTCATCAGTCGCTACATAATGCATAAATCCTTTACGGATTAAGAACAAACCTGTTCCGTATGGAGTCTGCAGCATCTTATGGCCATCTATTGATATAGAACTAACTCTGGGATTTGCAAAATTATGTTGACTATATGGGTTGGTAAATGGATAAATAAATCCACCGAATGCGGCATCAATATGCAATTTGAAAACCAATCGTTGATCATCCAAATACTCCATTATTGGTTCAATTTCATCCACAGAACCAAATAAAGTAGTGGACATGTTTAGAACTACTATAAAATATTTTATTCCATGTTTTTTGGCTAAGCCAATTCTTTGATCCATAATTGAATAATCAATTTGGCGAGTAGTTTTATTGACTGGAAGTAATATTGATTTTACCTGTAGTAAATCACAACCTTTAGCAATGGAATAATGAGTATCTTCCGAATACAATACTCCGATTTGATTAGCTGATGCGCCGTATTCTTTAATGTAGTAATTTCTATAGATCCACATAGCTTCTATATTGGCCTCAGTTCCACCTGTTGCCACATAACCATCTTGCTGACCTTTTTCACCCTTAAAAATTTCTTCAGCACATAAATTTATAAGCTCTCTTTCAATTTCTTGAGTTCCTTTGAATATACCAAGACTTTTATTGCCCATTGTGTGACAACCAATATGGTTTGGGTTGGCAATAAGTGTTTTTAAGAAGGGTGCCTTTTCTAAGAAAGGAGCATCTCTATAAAATTCATCTTCATCTAAATAAGTGCCCGGTATTCCAAGAATTGGAATACTGTCATAGTTGCCATTCTCTGCTAGAGCTTCTTCTACTCTTTTTAAAATTTCATCTTTAGTTAGTGATTTCCAGTTCATGGTTCAAGTTTTTTTTAATGACATTCAATAACAGTTGTCGTAGTATTAATCTTTGGACTTAAATAAGGGATACCCAGATTTAATCCTCTAAGGATAAATAAGCAACCGATAAAAACAACAAAGACAGGTATTGCTTTTCTAGCTTTACTTCTAAGTTTAATGGATATTCTATTACCGAGAATAGAAACAGTTAGCATTAAAGGTAAGGTGCCTGCCCCAAATGCTAGCATAAACAGTCCACCATCAAAGGGTGTAGCCATAGCTAATGATCCTGCTATTCCCATGTAAACTAGTCCGCAAGGCAATAATCCATTAAGCAATCCAATCATCAATAAATTAACTGATGAAGTTCGCCCAAGTCTTTTTCCAAGATTACTTTTCACCTTACCTAGCCAACTATTTAAGGCTGGTATATGGTGCATTTTATTTTTAATAACCATTGGCAAAAGAATACTAACAATCATTCCTGTGCCAACGAGTATGGAGAGTGTTTGCTGATAACCCGCTAGCGTAAATCCTTTTCCTAATAGTCCAAACAAACAACCGATAATGAAATACGTAAATAATCTGCCTGAATTGTACAATAAACTACCGGTTACCACAGCAGAAAAACGATCGCGCTTCATTGGCAGTGCAAAGGCTATAGGCCCGCACATTCCGATGCAGTGAAGACTGCCTAGAAGCCCAATGGTAAATGCAGTTATCAGCTCCATAATTAAGGGATTACTATCACTTGCTCATCGTAATAAGTATGATTATGTGCACTCCAATTCATTTTAATAAGGTATTTACCTTTAATAAACTTCTCTAATGGAATCATCTGTTTACTTCCTTTTCCAATAGTTATGTCAAAATCTTTGGTTTCATCAGAAGGTCTAAAACAGTTAATTGTACCTTTAAAACTGGCATCCTCTTTTCCGGGAAGCTCAATAATTAGCTGCCTGTCTTTAATAAATAGCTTTACTTTTTCATTTAGGTCAATGGTGTTGGTCTGATGGTCTATTCTGTCTTGATAAGCTATTTCTTGTGCATAATAATCTTCCGTTACTAAATCGTAATTTTGATTAAAAGCCATTATTACCATACCGATTATAAACAGCACAAAGCTGCTATAAAAGATGGCTATTTTAGTACCCCAATTCATTTTCATTACTTTTTACGTTTTACGGGAGCTAAAAATGATGTTTTCATATCATCAAGTAATTCCCCATTTTGGTCGATAATTTCAAATTCAATGTCTGTCTTTCGTTGTCCTAATTGATCCATGTCTAGGATTAAAAAGAAAGAGCCCTCTGCTATAGATTCTGAAGGGATTAATAATGCTTCTTTACCTATGATTTGTATTTCGCCCTCCATGCCTTTTAACAGAATTGTAGCAGGGATTGAATCATACGTTTTGTTGATAATCTTATAGTTATAAAGATTACTAACTTTTCCATCTGGTCTTTTCTGGTATTCTTGTCCTGTTGCTTTTAGAACCGTAGCTTCTACCTCTGATCGACTCATTAGAAAGAAACCAACTACACATAAAATAATTGTTAATACTACTGTATATCCAATAGTTCTAGTGGACCAAATTTTCTTCTCCTTATTTACAATACCTTCCTCTGAGTCGTAGCGAATCAATCCTTTAGGTAATCCAACACTCTCCATCATGTGGTCGCAGGCATCTATGCACGCTGTGCAGTTGACACACTCTAATTGAGTTCCATTTCTAATGTCTATTCCTGTAGGGCATACGTTTACACATTGGTTACAATCGATGCAGTCACCTTTATTTACTTCTCCACGGTTTTCATTTTTTCTAAATTTTCCGCGCATTTCACCTCTAACGTAGTCATAAGCTACTACAATAGAATTTCTATCGAGCATGACTCCTTGAAGTCTGCCATAGGGACAAGCTACGATGCAAACCTGCTCTCTAAACCAGCTAAAAACCCAATAAAATACACCTGTAAAAACAATAATGGAAGCTAAACCTACAATATGATTTTCGGGTGAATCAGTTACCAACTTTATCCACTCATCGGAACCAATAATGTACATTAAGAAAGTATTGGAAATCAAAAACGAAATCAAGAAAAAGATTCCATGTTTTAAGATACGTTTTCTGATTTTTTCACTGTTCCATTGACTATCTCTCAGTTTCTTTTGCTGCTTAAAATCACCGTCGATTAAGTATTCAATTTTTCTGAATACCATCTCCATAAATATGGTTTGAGGGCAAACCCAACCACAAAAAATACGCCCGAAAACGACTGTGAATAATACAACGAAGAGAACAAAGCTGAGCATCACTAGTACAAAAATGTAAAAGTCTTGTGGCCAAAATACTTGTCCTAAAAGAACAAATTTACGTTCTAGTATATTAACTAATAATAGTGGATGCCCACCAATTCGTATAAATGGACCTGAGAATAAAAAGAGTAATAAAATAACGCTCACCCATGTGCGAGCGTTATAGTATTTTCCGGAAGGTTTTTTTGGACTGATCCAATGTCTTTTCCCATCTTCATCTATCGTACCGATAGAATCCCGAAAGGATTGGTCCATATATTCTTCTTTCTCTTTCATTTTAGTTTTTTTCAACGTAGTTAATCTCTATTGTTATTCTACTTCTCCAGTAGAAGTGTCGTCTTCGGTTACTGTGGTTGCAGTAGTATCGTTTGCTGCATCTTCAATAGATACTTCTACTTTTTTTTCTACCCATATTTCTCCTTGTGGATCTTTTCCATTCGGAGGGTTAGTGCCTTGAAGGCTAAGGACATAACTTGCAATTTGTTGTATTTGTAAAGGACTAAATTGACTTTGCCAAGCAATCATACCTTTTGCTGGAACACCGTACTTGATAACTTTAAACACATTACTAATGCCGCCTCCATGAATCCAGAATTCATCGGTTAGGTTAGGACCTACTAATCCTTCAGCTAGCGCCCCATGACAAGTAGCACAGTTTCCTTTGTAAATATTTGCTCCTGTATTGATTGCATCTAAGTCAACTAGAAGGGTTACATTATCTTCTGTGATTTGTTCACCACCACTTTCTAATGCGACAGCTTTAGCTTCTTCAGCCGCTAACATTTCAGCTTTGTATTCGGCCAATTGCAATTCACCTGTACCCGTAACGTGATAACGAATGATATAAATGAATGCGAAGATGATGGTAGCGTAAAACATGTACTTCCACCATGGTGGTAAATTATTGTCAAGTTCTCTAATGCCATCATATTCATGGTCTAGCATTACGGTTACTTCTTCTTCAATTGGCACATTATCAGTTAGCTTACTACCAATAAGGTCGAATACAGAACTTTCTTCTTCAAGAAAATTATCGCCTCTCTTATACCGAATCATCGTTTTTAATGAACGGAATAAAATCGCAATCACTAAACCTAGGAATCCTATTATAGCAATCAATGACCAGAATAATACATCACTCATTACAAATTGTGCAGAAGTAGCTCCGTCGGCAGCGAAAGCTCCAATTGAGGTTCCAGCCATTAGCAATACTGCAATAGACTTAACAATATTTTCAGTTTTTTTTGCTGCTGCTATTTCTTCTGTAGTTTTAATCTTGCCAATACTTTGGATACTTTGTCCGATAGCATGAACGATCAAAAGAAGCAGTAAAATAACACTTATTAATGCCGTTAGTAAGAAGGCATCAGAGATACCTGAGCTACTAGTAGCTGCTGTCTCTGCAGCATAAACACCCGCAGGAAAAGTACAAATGACAACGGCTGTCAAAACGTAAATTAAAGGTTGCTTTTTCATGGCTTAAAAGGTTCAGAGGTTTGACTTTGGTTAGTTGTTTCTCCATCACTTAATGGTAAAGCTGATAAACTACTTAGCTCTGTTTTTTTCATTTTAGCTACCCAAATAAATAGCCCAATAAAAAAGATGAAGAAAATAAGGAAGGAGATGATAGGGAAGATGTCTATCCCTACTATCGTATCCAAGTTATGTTTGATGAATTTTAGCATAATCTATTTTTTATCAGTTGTTGGTACAGCTTCAATATCTTTCCCTAAACGTTGTAGGTAAGCAATTAAAGCAATGATTTCACGATCTGCAGCTACTTCAAATCCATCTTCTTCTAGAATTTGACGCATATCCTCTACGATTTCATTAGCTTGTTTTTGAACATCTTCATTAGCTCTTGCTGCATAATTTTCACCGTATGGAGCCTCATCATAAGGCACACCTAGTGTTATCATGGCATTTATTTTTGCTGCTGTTGTAGAAGTATCGTAGGTATTATCTAACAACCAAGGGTAGGCGGGCATAATAGACCCTGCAGATAAACTTCTCGGATCATACATGTGTTTAAAATGCCAAGAGTTAGGCTTACGCAATTTACTACTACCTTCACGGGCTAAATCAGGACCGGTACGTTTAGACCCCCATAAGAATGGATGGTCATAAACAAATTCGCCCGCTTTAGAGTATTCTCCATATCGCTCAGTTTCTGATCTAAATGGACGAATCATCTGGCTGTGACAGTTAACACAACCATTAGAGATATAAATATCTCTTCCGTGTAACTCTAGAGGTGTATAAGGTTTTACAGCTTCAATAGTAGGAATATTAGATTTCACTAAGAAAGTAGGAACCATTTCTATTATCCCACCAATTAGAATCACTACTAAAGATCCGATTAGCATTAAAGTAGGCTTACGCTCTAAGATTCTGTGCCAGTGTTCATCTTTGTATTGATTAGAGATAGGCGCTAAAGCAGGTGCTTCTGCAGGCTCATCTTTCACAAAGCTTCCTGACTTGGCAGTCATAATTAAGTTCCATACCATAACCAGTACACCTATGTAATAAAGTGTGCCTCCTAATGCTCTGTAAGCATACATTGGTAAAATGTTGGTTACTGTTTCTAAGAAGTTAGGATACTTTAAGAAACCTTCTGCTGTAAAGTCGTTCCACATTTGGCTCTGTGCAAAACCTGCCCAATATAATGGAATGGCATAGAATAAAATTCCTAAAGTTCCGATCCAGAAGTGGAAATTCGCTGCTTTTTGAGAGTATAATTTCGTTTTCCACAACACAGGGAATAAGAAATACAACATACCAAAGGTTAAGAAACCGTTCCATCCTAGCGCTCCCACGTGAACGTGTGCAACGATCCAATCCGTAAAGTGAGCAATAGCATTTACATTTTTCAACGATAACATTGGACCTTCAAACGTAGACATACCGTAAGCGGTAATAGCGACCACCATAAATTTTAGCACCACACTGTCACGTACCTTATCCCAAGCTCCACGAAGGGTTAATAGTCCATTGATCATACCACCCCAAGATGGCGCAATGAGCATAACAGAGAAAACAACACCTAATGATTGTGCCCAATCTGGTAGTGCAGTATATAAAAGGTGGTGAGGACCTGCCCAAATGTATAAGAAAATTAATGCCCAAAAGTGGATAATGGATAATCGGTAAGAGAATACAGGACGATTAGCCGCTTTTGGAACAAAGTAATACATTAAACCTAGGTATGGTGTAGTTAAGAAAAATGCTACAGCATTGTGCCCATACCACCATTGCACTAATGCATCTTGCACACCTGCATACCAAGAATAACTCTTCATAAAGCTAATTGGTAACTCAAACGAGTTGACGATATGCAAAACTGCTACAGTAACGAATGTAGCAATGTAAAACCAAATAGCTACATATAGGTGGCGTTCTCTTCGCTTTAGAATTGTAGCAAATAAATTCCAACCAAATACAACCCAAATCAATGCAATAGCAATATCAATTGGCCACTCTAACTCAGCATACTCTTTAGATGTAGTGTATCCTAACGGTAATGTAATAACTGCCGATACAATGATTGCTTGCCATCCCCAAAAGTTAATTTTACCTAGTAAATCACTGTACATTCGGGTTTTCAATAATCGCTGTAGCGAATAATACACTCCAGCGAAAATTCCGTTTCCTACGAATGCAAAAATCACTGCATTGGTATGCAGTGGTCTTATACGACCGAATGAGGTATATTCTATACCAAAATTTAATACCGGGAAAATAAGTTGAAAAGCTACTAATAAGCCAACCAACATACCGATTGCACCCCAAAAGATGGTTGCGTTCCCAAATAGCCGGACAATATTATTGTCATAGCTAAACTTTTCTGTTTGCATGTTTGTGTTCATGGATTAATGGTTTTTATCTGATTGTTCTGGATTGATTTCCGATTTGGATGATACTTTGTCGTCGAAGAGCATTCTAACTGAAGGGGTGTAATCGTCTTCATATTGTCCTGCTCTCACAGACCAAATAAATGCCACTAAAAAACCGATGGCTACGGCTAAGCTGACAAGAATTAAAATGATTAAAACACTCATAAATTTTATTTATAGTTCAAAGTTGCAATATTGGAACACTCAAAAAAATGACAATTGTCATGTTTAAACATTTTATTGATTAAAAATCACAATCAGCTGTAGCCGTATCATATGTGGGCATTACTTTATGGATTGTTTTAGAGTCTTCGTTAAACACTTCCCATTCCTTAACCCTATCTACATTAAGGTGTAAGCTTGAAGTGGTTTCCTGACCAGTATTTCTAATACTGTGGTATCCCATATTATCATTCAGATATATATACTCTCCTTCTCCTATGGTAATCGATCCAGTTCTAATGGTTTTCATGTCTTCTTTATTGATCTGGTATATATCTACAGTCAGTTTACCTTTCAATACTTTTAACCAGCTTTCTTGAAAATGATAACTATGAATAGGAGAGTGTTGGTCCTTTTTCCAACACATTAATAATAACTCGTATTCATCACATGAGCTAATACAATTTCTTGTGTATTTTTTGTCAGAGAAATTGCAGATAGATTTCCAATCTTCAAAAGGGATGTTAATGGCTTTTAAAATTTCTGTATATCCACCATAACCTGGTCCAAGGTTGATATTTTTCTTTAGGTCTGAAATTGTTTTTATGGTTGGTATCATAATTTGAACTGTTTAATTATTAACTATTCAAATTTATGTGGGGTTTTTACTGAATAAAATGATATTTGTCAGGTTTGATGATTATATTTATTTTAAGATCAATTCTTAAAGAGATAATCAATCTTACGATAGCCATTTCTAAGATTTAGCTTCTGTTTAATAAAATAATCGAACGGAAGGTATGTATATAACAATGTAGCTTTCACACTTAAAAAAAGCTATTCAAAGTAGATAAAAAAAAAAGATCAATTATTAACCTAGAATAAGTAAAAGAAAGTTTAATTAAAAAACTAACTTACCCAATTTTTCTGCTCGCTATCCAGGTAGCTAATGTTGAAAATCCAACTACACTAATTGAGCTAACAGGCATAAGAATAGCAGCTGCTACAGGAGATAAAAGGCCTTGAACAGCAAGTGTTAACCCAACAATATTATAAATAAAAGAAATGATAAAACTAATGATTACGATACGTTTACAATCTTTAGCAAACTTCATGAAGTGGTCTAATAAACTAAATTGTTCAGCAGCAAGAATCATATCACAAGCAGGTGAAAATGCATTCACATCTTCTGCTAAAGAAACCCCAACATCACTTTTCTTTAGGGCACCTGCATCATTTAACCCATCACCTACCATCATTACTTTGATCCCATTGCTTTGTATACGTTCTACAACATCCATTTTGTCCTGTGGTGTTTGATTAAACAATAATTCACTTTCTGGTGGAAAAAAATTTGCTAAGGCAGATTTTTGATTGTCGTTATCACCCGATAAAATAGATAGCTTAAACTGCATACTAAGCTTGTTAATCAATGAGCGCAATCCTTTTCTGTAATCGTTTTGAATAGTAAAATAGCCAATAATTTCTTTATTAATCGCTACGACTACTGTTGTTTCATTATTGTTTTTTAATTCCGTATTTAACCAATTTGGTGATCCAAGTTGATACAAATTTCCATCTAAGTTTGCTGCCAATCCTTTTCCTGGAATCTCTTTGAAGGTATTGAGTATAGGAAAATCTCCATTTGGTAAGAAATTGTATATAATTCTGCTTAATGGATGATTGGATTGCCTAAAAATGGTTTTAATTGATAGTTCCTGTGCGGTATTTAACGATTTTCCATGATAAACTACTGATTGGTCTTTACTATAGGTTAACGTACCTGTTTTATCAAATACAATGTGATCAATATCTGCTAAGTTTTCTACTACATTCGAAGTTCTTAAATAACAGTTTTTTCTACCTAACCATCTGCTAGCATGTCCGAAAGTAAAAGGCGCAGCTAAAGCAAGTGCGCATGGACACGCTACGATTAAAACTGCAGAGACCACTTTAACAACCTCGGAAATTCCAAATTGAAGTTGATATAAACCTGAAGCAATTGCTACAAAAAGTATAATAGGAGTAAACCACTGACTTATTTGATCAGTAATCTTTGAGAAATGAGTAAAGTCCTCTTCTTGGGTAAATTGATCATTCCACAAACTAGTTAATTTACTTTGAGATAAAGGTTTTAATGCCTCTATTTCTATTGCTTCTCCTTGTTGTTTACCACCTGCATAGATTCGATCTCCTGAGTTTTTCTTAATTGGTTTAGATTCTCCTGTGGCAAAACTGTTGTCAATACGTCCGTCTCCTTTTATTAAAATTGCATCAACAGGAATTAGCTCTCCATTATGAATTAAAATGCGATCTCCTTTTTGAATGGTATTTACAGGTATCGACTCTTCCCCGTATTCAGTTAGTTTAGTAACTGAGATGGGAAAATAAGATCTAAAATCACGCTCAAAAGAAAGTCTATGATACGTTTTTTCCTGAAATATTTTTCCAATTAATAAGAAGAAGAGTAATCCACATAAACTATCGAAATAGCCTGCTCCTGTCTGTGAAACAACCTCATACGCACTTCTTGTATATAGAACTAAGATACCTAGAGCGATAGGGACATCTATATTAAGCCGCTTTTTGCGTAAGCTAACTGTTGCAGATTTAAAATAATCCCATCCGCTATAAAAAGCTACAGGAGTTGCTATAATTAAGTTGAGGTGGCCAAACCATGATGAAAAGGTGTCGAAAGATTCTAAATCCAATCCGAAATATTCGGGCAAGCTTAATAACATAATATTTCCAAATGCAAATCCAGCTAAGCCTACTTGATAGACTAGTCGTCTGCTAATGGATTTCTTTTGAGTCATTGTGGTTCTGTCTAAGTTTATTTCGGGCTCATAACCTAGGCTAGTAATTAATTCTACCACTCCACGAAGACTCAATTCTTGATTGGAAAAAGTAATCGAAACTTCCTTTTTAAGAAAGTTGACGCGGCTTTGTTTGATGTTTGGTTGTAATTTAAAAAGGTTTTCTAATAACCATAAGCAAGAGCTACAGTGTATCTGTGGAATATATAAACTGATTTTACTAATAGATTCATCCTTAAAATCGAGCAACTGATCTTGAATTTCTGCATGGTCTAAGTAAGCAAATCGGCCTTGTTTTGCAACCTTAGGCGATATCCCGGGCATTTGCTCTAAACGATAATAGTCACATAAGTCATTTTGATTTAGTATCTCATAGACAGTTTGGCAACCATTACAGCAAAAAGGTTTATCGTCGAAAGTAATTATTTCTTCTTCACAAGATTCTCCGCAATGATAACATGTAGGTTGCTTACTCATTTAATAACAGAATTAAAATGTTAAAGCCACAAATTTCCTTTTATTATAGCTACTAAAGTATGATATTTGTCAGTATAAGTGATATGAGCGAGAAATTAGAAGTTCCAAGTTGTTCCAAATGTAACGCACGCCACCAATCTGTATTCTGCAGTCTTAACTCTGAGCAGCTGATTGACTTAGATAGTGAGAAAGGATGTGACTTTTATAAAAAGGGTGAACAAATCTTTAAAGAGGGCGGATATTCTAGGGGTCTTTTCTGTGTTAACAAAGGCAAGATAAAAATAGTTAGAATGGGACAATCTGGTAAAGAGCAGATTGTTCGTTTTGCAAAGGCGGGAGATATAATGGGCTATAATTCCATGCTAAGCAAAAGGCAACTTAGTGCTTCGGCAATAGCCTTAGAAGATTCTGCAGTATGTTTTATTCCATCTCACGATTTTTTTGATTTAATTAGAAGCGAACCAAATTTTAGTTTGAAATTATTAGAACTAACCGCAAAAAATTGGAATGATGCATCTCGATTGATTACTGATATGGCTCAAAAAACAACACGGCAGCGATTAGCAGAAATGTTGTTATGGCTAAAAGAGACTTTTGGATTAGATGAAAATGACTGTATTGACGTTAATTTAACGCGAGAAGAAATCGCCAATATGGTAGGAACTGCAACTGAATCGTTAATTCGTTTGATAGGGGATTTGAAAAAAAATAAGCTCATCAGCCTTGAAGGTAAACGAATTAAACTTTTAGATATTCACGGTTTGGTTATGATTGCTGACTTAATCGATTAATCTATTTTTTTAATAAAATTCTTAGTGTGGCAGCAACTCCAGGAGTTAAGCTTTCGGTATAATGCTCTTCTGTGAGAAGTTCCAAATCATGCTCTAATTCTGGATACTTTTTTGCAATTCTGTGCATTGCTTTAAATGCGGTTATTCTAGTAGATGGTTTTTTTGATAGATTTTCCCAAATAGACATACATTCATCAAAAAGAAAACCCTCAAATGATTCTTCAAGCTCGATTAATTCTAGATTTTTAATTAATTCTCGTTGATGGCCATCCTCTTTTCCACGAATCGCTTTTGTTATCCTTATTGCTTCAGCAGATATTCGCTCATCATTTTTTGTTAAACAACTTCTTAAAACCCAAGCTGCCCTCCAAGCTAGGGGCTCGTTAGACAAAAGTGAAAATGATAAAAAAGCTTTAAAACTTTCTTTGTCATTATTTAACTTATTTATTATTAATTGTTTTTGTGTTTTATCTCGAAACAATTCCATTAACAAAGAAGTTGTTTTTTCTTTTTCAATCATCGTTCTTTAAGGGATAATAATACCTTTTAAAAATTCTTTGCTATCATGCTCAGCTAAATTGAGTTCATGTGCAATAACTGTTTCCCCAGATTTATTAATAAAGAAAACCGTTTTGTAAAAAGAGTCTTCATTATTTACAATGAATTTGTGTTTCATCATTACCACGCTCATCTCACCTAAATCCTCAAATTTACTATCAAAAAGTTCAATTTTAATGGTTGCATCAGCTTCCATAATTAGATCATATTGATGTGCTTGAGCACTTTTAAGTTTATTAAAAGTCAGTTCATTAAAAACTGGGGAATTTCTAGAATTGAGTAGAAGTAAGTAATGAAATTTACTTTTTTCATCTTTTAAGATGTCTAGTGTTTGATCGCCTCTTTGTAAGTCATAAAATGAGCTAACAAGCACACTATATTTTACATCATCTAGTTTATCGTTATATAATGATGCTATTTTATCCGATGGTATCGGTTGGTAATTTTTTGGTATAGGAAGAGTTATGGTTTCATTTATGAATTGGTAATGCTCTAGCTTTTGGTTTCCACACGCCAATAGTGTAAGTAATAAAATAGCAATTAATAAATTAGTAAGAATCGGGTACTTCACCTTTATAAAATTTAAATGAAGTTTAAAAGTATCTAAAATGTAGCTAATGTTAGGTATTTACATAAATTCAATTTCAATAATTTCTAATTCAAATTTTTCCGCTTTTTTATTCCCAATCAACAGTGCTACTTCATCAATTGATTGATTCTTTATAGCAGGTAAATCTAAACTTCGACCCCTATAAAAAGGCTTAAAATCTTCAATTTTAAATTCAAAAGTTTCAATTTCGGATGAGGTCTTAAAATTTACTACATAGCTTTCTCTGTTTAATCGACTCGGCTTTAATCGCAATTGATATGTTTTGCCATCTCCTTTTACGGTTAGTTTACAATGTGTGGAACTTGCTTTAACCGCTGGTTTTAAAATTGATTTAACCATGCTGAATCCTCCATTATTCTCTACTGAAACATTCCCTGAGAATATCAAGTTATTTGCTGAATTGTTTGTGATTCTGGCGGTGGATCTTCCGCCCATAACAGTATCATTTACAATTTGCCAGTTAGATGTGTTTAAGTTTACAATCATACTATAGTTAATCAAGTAAATAATGGATATTAACAAAAGACGCATAACAAGGTATTTTTATAATTAACCCCTACAATTCGTAATTGTTTCCATTTGGAAAACAACTAATCAGTTATAAAGTGGATTTTAATTGAGATAAATCCATAGATCTATTTTACGTTAATTACACAATACATCTTTTAGTTCCTAAAAAGCACCTAATATTTGGTGAGTACTTTTTTCAACTATTTTAATTTGTTAATTTTAGGACGTGCACCATAAATTTAGTCAGTTTACTAGTCATATAGTCGCTTTTAGCCTATTGTTTTCTTTTAATTATTTAAAAGGACAAGACGTTCACTTGTCGCAGCCTATGCTAAATCCATTATTACTAAATCCGGCGCTAACTGCACACGGAGATGCCGATTGGAAATTAATGGCCAACTATCGCAGCCAATGGCAGAGTTTAGGTGCTCCTTTTATTTCTAATGTAATTGCAGTAGACAAAAAGTTAGTGGTTTTAAATCAAAATATTGGAGTGGGAGGTTTACTCGTTTATGACCAAAGTGGTGATGGAAATTTAACCAACTTTGCAGTGGGAATCTCTGCAGCCTATGAGAAAGACATTGGTAAATTTCATCTTCGAGGTGGTGCAAGAGGAAACTTTTCAATTCAGCAATTCGATTTAACTCAACTAACTTTTCCTGAACAGTATGACCGAACTCAAGGAGGATTTAATCAGCAGTTGGATAATGGAGAGTCTTTTGCAGGACAGCAAACAAACTATTTGGATATTGCAATTGGTATTCTCGCAGAATATACTGTTACACCAAAATTAAAAGCAGGATTTGGGATTACTAATTTTTACGTCAATCAACCAAATGTTTCCTTTTATGCCAATGAAAGTAAACGAAATCCATATTATAATTATCAAGGATTTGCTAGTTATCAATACACTGAAAGACTGCTTCTAAAACCATATTTAATTTATAGTTTTTTGTCCAAAGCCTCTCAATTACTAATCGGTTCTGAGGTAAATTACACCTTATTAAATCAACCACAGAAGATTGACTATTTAGTTGGAGCACTTAGTGCTAGATCGGGATTTAATCGAAATTTTGATGCAGTAGTTCTAAAAGCGGGCTTAGGTTTCAAACGTTTAGAAGTAGGAGTGAGTTATGACTTTACATTCTCATCACTCAGGCAAGTAGCGGACTACCGCGGAGCCCTGGAGTTTGGATTAGTATTAAAAGGACCTTCTAGCATTTTACCATTTAAAACAATCCCTTGTGAACGCTTATAAATATATAATTTCAGTTTTAGTTTTTTTTATAGTACTGTCCACAAATGCTCAACAAGCATTAACTAATGCATCTGCATCTAGCTTAAAGCGATATGCAAAAGCAGCTGAACGGGATGGAGATTGTAAGAATGGAATCAATTATTTGGAAGCCTACCTCAAACGTAAACCAAAAGATCAAAAAGCTAAATATCAGTTGGCTGAGCAATATGCTAAAAATAGAAACTATCAAAAAGCGCATGAACTATTTAGGGAATTGGATCCAACTAAATTTCCGTTGGCCCCATTTTACCAAGGTGAAATGGAAATCAGACTTGGCAGATACCTAGAAGCTCAAAAGACCTTAGCTGAATTCAGAAAATCATATAGAGGGGAAAAGAACGATGACTACTTCCGTCGATTGGCAAAAGATAAAATAGAAAGTGCAGAAGCGGCAGATACCATGTCTCAGCGTAAACCGAGGTATACGGTTAAACGTTTGAATGGTGATGTGAATAAAGTATATATTGAACAAAGTCCATTATTAATTAATGAAGAACTACTAATTTATTCATCCTTGCGGTCTGATACATTTATTTCAGTAACTACAAACGAAACTCAGCAACCAACCAAACGCACATTTCACAGTGCTCAAAAAGATGGAACAAATTGGAAGTATGTCGGAGTTTATGAGCTACATCCTTTTTTTACCGATTTTGATTTATCAAGTGCATGTTTGTCTCCAAATGGTAATCAAATGATTGTCTCAGCTTGTCAACAAGAGATTAGCGGTAAAATGATTTGCCGATTGTATTCATTACAGAAAAGCGGAAATACTTGGGTAAATCCGACTTTACTGCCTGAAGAAGTAAATGCAAGAGGGGTTTCAACTACTCAACCAACTTTGGCTCCGGGTTGTAAAAATGATAGAGAAATCCTTTACTTTGTTAGTGAGCGGCCTGGTGGAAGAGGCGGTAAAGATATATGGTATTCTACCTATTATACAGAAAAGGAAACCTATAGAGCGGCAAGAAATGCAGGTATGAAGATAAATACCAATCAAGATGAACTATCTCCTTATTATGATTTAGCTTCTGCTCAATTGTATTTTAGTTCTGAAGGTCATCCTGGTTTGGGTGGCTTTGATTTGTATTCCACTCAAGGTTATAAAGGCAAATGGGAAGAGCCTGAAAATATAGGACCTCCAATAAATTCGGCTGCAGATGAATTGTTTTATACTCCTTCAAATAGCGGAATAGATGGGTTTTTTACAAGTAATCGGGCAGGAGGAGAGAGGGATAATAAAGAAACTTGTTGTGATGATTTATACCAGTTTAAAAAGATTGATAGCGCTTATACTTTGTTGGAAGGAAAAGTTCAATTTGATGACAATTCTTCAGGTGATATATGGGTAGAAGTGTACATCACTTCTGTTAATGGTGAGAAACTATTTGTAAATCGAATTTTAACAGATCAGGATGGGAATTACAGTACACGCTTATTACCTGGTAAGCGCTATGAAGTTTCTACGAGTTCAGATGGTGCATTAGCTAAATTGTATGCAATAGACTTACTTCAATCATTTGATAAAAAAAGGATTAATTGGTCACCCACATTACAACCCATTAATGACCAACCCTTCGCAATTAAAGATATTAATTATGAATTTGATAAAGATGAATTAACCGCATTAGCAAAGTTGAAACTTGACTCATTTTTACTGCCTGTGATGATCAATAATCCTTCACTTATTGTTGAAATAGGGTCACATACGGACAATAGAGGAACTACAGCTTACAATTATAATTTATCTCAAAGAAGGGCAGAAAGTATTGTAATGTACATGATTAAAAAAGGGATAAGTCCTAATCGATTAACCGCTAAAGGGTATGGTGAATCTATTCCAATAGCAAAAAATGAAAACTCCGATGGTACAGATAATGCAGCAGGTAGAGCAATTAATAGAAGGTCAGAAATAAAAGTAATCGGTAGAATAGAAGTGGATGAAGAGGAGTGATGCGTTTTTAGTTTTCCAACCGGTCTGCAGTAGTTTTTTGACTTTTTTTAAATTTCGAACATTGATTAAAAAAAGTAAAGCAGGTGGCGTCAGTAATAGATATAAAAAAAGAGGTCAGTAGGCGACCAAACCTACTGACCATGGTTAAAAACCTAATACAAATTAACCAAAAACTCTGACACAAATATAAAGAGCTTGTTTGGTTTGAGAATATAATTTCTGTTAACGGAGTTAAACTACATTTAAAAGAACAAGAATTATCGTTTTTCGTATTTTAATTCGGCTAAGTTGCAGTTGAGAATGGTCAATCGAACTTAAATTTTTGCCACTTCTTTAATAAAATGAGAAGAATGATTTAATTTGCACTTTCGATTAAATAAACAAATATGGGAAGAGCGTTTGAATATAGAAGAGCTGCGAAAGAGAAAAGATGGGATAAAATGTCCAAGGTTTTTCCAAAGTTAGCCAAAGCCATAACTCTAGCTGCTAAAGAAGGCGGGTTGGATCCTGAAATGAATGCTAAACTGAGAACAGCTATTCAGAATGCGAAGGGTGAAAACATGCCCAAAGACAATATTGAAAATGCCATTAAACGAGCGGAAGCAAAAGATGCAGAAAACTACGTAGAGGTAAACTATGAAGGAAAAGGCCCTCATGGAGTTTTGGTTTTTGTAGAATGTGCTACTGATAACACTACCAGAACTGTGGCGAATATCAAATCTTATTTCAATAAAGCAGGTGGTGGAATTGTTCCAAATGGTTCTTTAGAGTTTATGTTTAACCGAAGAGCCGTATTTGAGTTTGTAATCCCTGAAGGTATGGATGTTCAAGAATTAGAACTAGAACTTATTGACGGCGGATTGGAAGAAATAGAGGTAGATGATAATACGGCCTATGCCTATGCTGATTGGCAAAATTTTGGACAATTGGCTGCTGCTTTAGAAGAAAATAAAATCGACATTAAAAAATCAAATTTGCAGCGTTTTCCAACTTCTCCAGTAGAATTTACCGATGAACAAATGGTTGATATTGAAAAGATGCTTGATAAAATAGAAGATGATGACGATGCTCAGGCAGTGTATACAAATATTGCGTAAGAGTTTATCGCGTATTACGATTAAAGCATACTTAGTAAAAAATGAAAATCCTCATTAGTCGTGACTAATGAGGATTTTTTTTATTCTGTTGGTGGTTTCTTTTTCATCGGATAAGCAATTTTCTTCTCTCCCGAAGGTGTTGCCGCATTTCCATCTTTTTTTGGTTTTCCACCGGTTGGCTTTTTCTTCCGTTTCTTTGATTTATTCGTATTATTAGGTCGTGAACTATGATCACCACCAGAGTTGTAATTCGGACCATCCGAAAAACCAGTAGGCAGTGGTCGTTTATCTACTTCAGTGCCGATTAGGGACTCAATCTTTTGAAAATTATACACATCTCTTTGATTGATAAAGGTCCATGCAGTTCCTGTAGATTGAGCTCTAGCTGTTCGTCCAACTCGGTGAACATAATCTTCAGCGTCTCCTGGTACATCATAATTAATTACTAGATCAATACTATCGATATCTATTCCTCTTGAAATGATATCAGTACCTACCAAAATTTTTAACTTCTGATTTTTAAATCGTCTTAGTACTTCTTCTCGTTCAGCTTGATTTAAATCCGACTGTATGCCGTCAGCATCTAAACCTAGTTTTCGCAAGTTGCGCTTAATATCATTTACATTCACCTTTCGGGATGTAAAAATAACAATGCTTCGTAAGTCTTTTTTGTCCTTTAATAGCGCTTCTAATAAAGGGATTTTTTGATCATCATGTGCAAGAAATGCTTCTTGAACCACACCTTCAGCCATCTTAGAGATAGCAATGTTAATTTCTACAGGATTCACCATAGATTCTTTTGCAAGACTTCTAATTTTAGGTGGCATTGTAGCAGAAAACATAATCGTTTGCTTTTGCTTTGGAAGGTATTCAATGATTTTTTTAATATCATCATTAAATCCCATATCCATCATCCGGTCGGCTTCATCTAATATTAGGTGTTTTACATTGCCAAGTTTAGCATATCCTAAATTTAGGTGAGAAAGTAGTCTACCGGGAGTAGCCACAATTATATCAGCACCTTCAGTTAGCGCCGTTTTCTCTTGATCAAATACTGTTCCTGTTCCACCACCATAAATAGCTATTGAACTAATACCACTAAAATAGGCAAAGCCCTCAAGCTGTTGATCGATCTGCTGAGCTAATTCTCTAGTAGGTGCAATGATTATTGTATTTAAATTTCCACCTTGTCCACTAGCTATCTGATGTATAATGGGGAGTAAAAATGCTGCCGTTTTACCTGTGCCGGTTTGGGCGCAAGCGATGACATCGTTTTTCTTTAAAATTTCGGGGATAGCCTGCTCTTGTACAGGAGTAGGATCTTCAAAACCCATAGCCTCCAAGGCCTCATTAACAGTAGGATGTAAGCCAAAGTCAGTAAATTTCAATGTGCAATTATTTTGATGACCAAATTAAGTATAATTAATCAGATACATCATTTAAATAAGTGAGTCCTGCAGAATTAACCGTTATACAATGTTTACTTAGCTTGAAAGTGGGTTTTAAATGAATGAATTTATCCTATTTTTGACACATGGATTTTAAGAATATTGACTTAGCAAATTTCGACCAATTGTTGGGGGCGAAACAAGAGATTTGTATTGTTTCTCATAAATCGCCAGATGGCGACTCTATAGGGTCATCTTTAGGTTTATATCATTTTTTAAAACAATTGGGCCATTCGGTATCAGTCATTACGCCTGATCGTCACCCAAGTTTTCTAAACTGGTTAGAAGGGTCTAAAGAAATCATAAATTTGGAGTACCAGTCACACATCGTCAATAAGCTACTAACTGCTGCAAATTGGATTTTTTGTTTGGATTTTAATGACATTAATCGAGTTGGGGATATTACTCCTTTACTTGAATCCGCTGAAGCCAAAATGATCAATGTGGATCACCACCAGGAGCCTACTCACTTTTGCGATTATGAATATATAGAGACAGATGCGAGTTCTACAGCCCAATTAATTTATGAGTTGATTGCGCAAACTCCGCACATAGATAGGTTAAATAAAGATATAGCAAATGCATTATATGTTGGTATTATGACAGATACAGGTTCATTTAGATTTCCATCTACTACTGCATCTACACACCATGTAATTGCTAATTTATTAGCTACAGGAATTGACAATGCTGCAATACACCGTAATATTTATGATAGTTCTTCAGAAAGTAGACTGCGATTATTAGGATATTCGATAAGTGAGAAAATGCAATTATTTTTAGATCATGGCTTTGCTATTATTGGCCTTTCAGAAGAAGAATTACAACGATTTAATTACCAAAAAGGCGATACGGAAGGAATTGTAAATTTTCCATTATCCATTCAAGAAGTTAAAGTCTCGGTATTCCTATCAGCAAAAGATGACAAAGTAAAAATGTCGTTTAGATCTAAAAGCGATATTGCAGTTAATTCAATTGCTAATACTCATTTTAGCGGCGGTGGCCATGCGAATGCAGCTGGTGGAATTTCTTCTTTACCTTTAGCCGATACAATTGAAAAATTAATAGAACTCCTAAAAGAAAGTTTTCCAATTGAAACAAAATGATAGCAACATGAAATTCTCATTACTAATTACAGTTTTAATGTTTATCATTTCTGCTTGTAATAGCCAAGAGCAAAAAAAAGAATTGCCATACACCACTAAAGCTGATTTTGAAGAGTCAATGATTCAGTCACACAAACGCTTTATAGAAAAAACTTCTATAGCTATTACCGCTTATATTGATAGTTCAGACCATAACTTTTTTTCTTCGGGCACAGGACTTCGCTATGCAATTCTTAAAAAGGGATTTGGGGCACAACCTAAAAAGGGGAATGAAGTAAAAATTAATTACACGATTCAGTTTTTAGACGGAGAAGCTGTGATGGAGTTTGACACACCTAAGTCAATTTCTTTTTTTATAGAACAATCTGATGTAGAGACAGGTATGCATGAAGCGCTCCAATTAATGAAGGTTGGCGAGAAAACAGAATTTATATTCCCACCTCATTTAGCATTTGGTATAAGTGGCAATAGAAATGGTATTCCTCCTCAGTCTACTTTAGTGTATACAATTGAACTTGAAGCTATCCGATGAGAAAAATCATTTATTTGGGAATAGCAATACTCATGTTTTCATGTAATCGAGAAACTAAAAAGTTCGATATCTTAAATGACCAGTCAACTTATCAGTTGATTGCATTTGATGGAAATAGGGTTAAACCAACAGAAGGTCAATACGTAGCCACTTATTTAACCATAGTTGATTCATTAGGTGATACCATTCATTATGTCCCTTCGTATCATTATTTTATTGAATATTATAATGAGTCCCCAATTTATGAAATTTTGAGTGAGCTATCTATTGGAGATTCTGCTCATTTTCAGGTTTCTGAAGGGCAACTTTATGATGCCTTTAGTTTTAATCGATTAATCGAAGGCAGTAAAAATAAGGTAGAATTGAGGATTAGGGCTGAGTATTTGGTTAATGAAGATCGGGTAAAGGACACCCTTATGGAAGAGCTAAGCCAACGAATTGAATCAGAGAAACAATTAATTTGGAATTATTTGAATAATGATGTTGATCCCCAGGCTTACTATGAACAATTAGGTTTATACAAGAAAAATACGCTAAAGTCGATAGAAGGAATCCAAATTAAAATGGGTGATCAGGTTACCTTAGAATATGAAGGCAGCTTTTTGAACGGATATGTATTTGATAAAAAATATGGTCCTGACGCTTTGGAAATTACCTATGGGATGAGTGATCAAATTCTTTCGGGATTAAGTATCGGAATTAAAGGAATGCGAGCAGGCGAAAGTGTGAAAATTATATTACCTTCGCACTATGCTTTTGGAGCGAGAGGTTCAATTAAAGGTATTGTTCCGCCTTATACTCCGGTAGTTTATAATTTATCTATAAAAAACGTAACACGTACAGACAACAATGAAAAAGAACGTAATTAAAGGTATTTCAGCTGGATTAATTTTATCAGTAGCGATGATATCATGTGGTGAAAAACCTGAATATCCTGGTTTTTCTAAAATAGAGGAAGGATTGTTTATCAAATACGAATCAAGAGTAGAAGGTGAGCGAGAAGTAGAGTTTGGAGATATTTTAAGTATGGATTTAAAATATGGCACTAAAGACTCTACCTTAATGGATACCAAAGAAAACGGAAATCCTTTTCGTTTACAAGTTGACAGTGGTACTTTTGTTGGCGATATCATGAATGCATTTAGCATTTTGAGAAATGGAGATAGTGCTACAGTTATTACAGGGGCTTACGATTTTTTTACAAAAACAGTAGGTGCTCAAATGCCTGATTTTATTGACTCTGCAGAAGCATTATATTTTACAATTAAGTTAAACAGAGTTGAATCTCAAGAAGAGGCTAAGCAAAAAGCGGAAGCGGAGAATGCTCAAGCTGCACTCATAGAGCAAGAAGAGTTAGCCGCTTATATTCAGTCAAACGGAATTACTGTAGAGCCAACTGCTAGCGGTTTATATTACATTTCTACTGAAGCGGGGAATGGTAAAGCTGCTGAGGCAAGTAAAAAAGTAAAAGTTCATTACACAGGTAAATTTTTAAATGGTCAAGTTTTTGATTCTTCTGTTGATAGAGGGGAGCCGTTTGAATTTACGTTAGGTGTAGGGCAGGTAATCCGTGGATGGGATGAAGGTATCGCAATGATGAAAGTAGGAGAAAAGGCTACTTTAATTATTCCTTCAAGTATCGCTTACGGTCCTCAACAAAATGGACCAATACCTGGATCTTCTACGTTGGTATTTGATGTCGAATTATTAGACGTTTCAGAAGCTGCAGAATAATGAGTGAAATCACAAAAATAGCAACACTGCTTCTCGGTATTACCTCTTTAAGTGCATGCAGTGTACTACAAAAAAGCAATGAAAAGGAAGTAGTCAGAAAGCTAAATCAACCCGTTACTTCAGTTTCTGGATTAACTTACACTCTTACTGAGTTAGGTTCAGGGGAAACAGTTGATAGCGGAGATGTTGTAACCGTTCATTACACAGGCTTTTTAACTAACTCAACTAAATTTGATTCATCTAAAGACCGTAGTAAACCTTTCACTTTTAAAGTAGGTTCAGGTCAAGTAATCGAAGGGTGGGATGAAGGATTAAGTTATTTGAATGTGGGTGATAAAGCCACTATTAACATACCATCTGCGTTAGGTTATGGAGAAAGAGCTCAAGCAGCAATTCCTGCAAATTCTGATCTAATTTTTGATATAGAAGTATTGGAAAGAAAAGAAGGTGCTAAGCCTTACGATGTTGAAGGGTTAGATACTATCTTACTAGAATCTGGTCTTAAGATGATTATGTTAAAGTCACTTCCTGGAAATCCTCAACCTGTATCTGGCAATTTAGTCTCTGTAGATTATTCAGGTTATTTAACCGATGGAAAGTTATTTGATTCCTCTGTTGATCGAGGAGAACCAATTAAATTCCCTGTTGGGAATGGACGAGTAATCAGAGGTTGGGATGAAGCAATTTTATTACTTCATAAAGGAGAAAAAGCACGATTAATTATTCCATCAGAATTAGGATATGGAAGTAAAGGGGCAGGTAATGTTATTCCGCCCAATGCAACACTAATATTCGATGTAGAATTAATAGAAATTGACTAATAGTTAAAGGCCTTCAGTTATTGAAGGCCTTTTTTTTGTTAATTATAGTAAGGAATTAACAATTAACTGTTCAATGTTTACTATGTAAATCTCTCATTTATGAAATGAATGATTAACTTTGTAATGGATAGTTTCTAATAAACGAGCTTCAATTCATGGAAAAATTTGATTTATGCGTAATTGGTGGTGGTCCTGCAGGTTATGCTGCTGCTATGCGTGCAATGGATTTCGGCAAAAAGGTAATTCTAATCGAAAAAGCCAAGTTGGGTGGTTACGGAATTTATGATGGTGCCTTGGCTTCTAAAACGATGTGGGAGTTATCAAATAAAATTAGAACCGTAAGAGAAACAATTGGTCAGGATAAACGGATTGATATGACCTTCGAGGAGGTTAAAACAATTATTGAAGAAGCTTTATTTGAGCGTAAATTTCAACTTTCTTGCCACCTTCGAATTATTCATGCAGAGACAAATTTAATTACCTACGAAAGAGGTTTAGCAAGTTTTATTACTTCTAAAGAAATAAATATTGAAAAGCAAAATGGTGAAAAACATACCATTTTTGCTGATAATACAATCATTGCTACAGGAAGCAGACCTCGGGTTATACCTTCTATAGATGTTGACGAGAAAACAATAATGACTTCTGATGGAATTCTGCATTTAGATGAATTTCCAAAAAGTATGGTAATTCTTGGTGCAGGTGTAATAGGATGTGAATTTGCAGCTATGTTCTCTAATTTTGGTCAAACCAAAGTGTACTTAATTGATAAAGCTGATCGAATTCTTCCTTTTGAAGATCAAGATGTTGCTGATATGGTTGCAACTAATTTAGAAGAGAATGGTGTAGTAATACACCGAGGTTCTCAGTTGATTAGAATGGAACATAAAGATGGGGGAGTAGAGTACGAGCTAGAAAATAAAGATGGCACTCGTGAAGTCATTCAAGTGGATAAGGCACTTTTATCCATAGGTAGAGTTCCAAATTATGAGAATTTAAATCTTAGTAATGCCGGTGTTTCTATGAGTAAGCGTGGAGTGCATATTGGTGACGTAGATACGCAAACAAACATTCCACATATTTATGCAGTAGGTGACGTTTCAGGAAATATGGCGCTTGTTAATATTGGGGAGCGCGAAGCTCGTCACGCAGTAGTTAAAATGTTTGCAGATTTTCCTGTTAAACCAATTCGCTATTCCAATATATCTACAATAATGTTTTTAAATCCTGAGGTTGCGGCTGTAGGGATTAATGTCCAGCAAGCTGCTGAACAAAATATTCCAATTCGAGTTTCTAAAGTAGATTACTCAACAATTGCTAGGGCAATCGCAATGCGAAAGACGAATGGATTCTTTAAAATTATTGTTTCTGACGATGATGATATGAAGGTTCTTGGAATGCGTGCAGTAGGTGAACACGCCTCTAGTGCAATCCAATCAGTCGCTTTATTAATGTATATGGGCAAGGGAATTGATGAGTTGGCGCATATGATTCACCCTCACCCTTCTATAGTCGAAGGTATTCAAGAATGTGTTCGGATGTTATTGGGTAAAAGTGTTTATAAATCGTCTGTGTTTAAAGACAAACTAAAATGCTACCGTCTGGTAAATGGTGAAAAAATGCCATTAAACATTATCGAAAAGTCCCGAGGAATGACACACGTAGAAAATGTTTCTAAATATCATGAATACAAAGAGGACTAAATTTTAGTCCTCTTTAATATCCCTTTTTTATGGTCGAAATGCAGGATTCGTAACAAACTCCTCATCTGATAGCGCCTTTAGGAATGCAATTAAATCTGACTTCTCTTGTGATGTAAGGTTAATTATGTGACCATTAGCACCTGTTCTATGAAACATATCAGGGCTGATATTTGGTGAATTGGGATTTACACCTGTAGTGTAAAAGTTGATTACTTCTTCTAATGTTGCAAATCGTCCATCATGCATATAGGGGGAAGTGTAAATTAGATTCCTCAATGAGGGTACTTTAAATTTTCCAATATCATAAGGCTGTTTAGTTACGGCCGCAAGTCCAGAGTCAGGGATAGCATCCAAACCGTTGTTTCTAAAGCTGTAATCTGTCCAATTAAAATTAAATTTTCCACCGTGGCAGTGGCCACAATCGCCTCTTTCAGGGTCATCAAACACTTCAAATCCTCTTCGCTCTTCTGCTGTCATAATTGCTCCCGTAACTGGAAATCCAAAATCAGCTGCGAATTCATTATCAGGATGCGTATTTCCTGAAATCAGGGTCCGTTCAAATTGTGCAAGTGCTTTTGTAATAATTACAGAATCTATTGGCTCGTTCGGAAACGCTTTATCGAAGTCTTTTACATATGTGGGATCTCCTTGTAGCTTTTGAGCAACATTTTTCCACGTTTCCATCATTTCAAGCGGATGAGCAACAGGCATTAATGCTTGTTCTTCTAGCGAGTTTGCAGATCCATTCCAGTTGAATTTATCTGCATAAATTAAATTGAAGAGTGGCATAGCATTGATTATACCTGGTTGTCCTTGAGCACCTAAACTAAATGCTACACCTTTATCATTAAATGAATTAGCAGGATTATGACAACTACTACAAGAAATAGAATTGTTTATTGATAATCTTTTTTCATAAAATAGACGCTTTCCCAATGCAATACCTTCAACTGTTAGTGGATTGTCTGCCGGGATATTTAATGGTGTTGTTGAGCTTGAGAATAGTGGAGGTAATTTTAATGAATAGGGAGTAGGCGTATTATTAGTTGGACAATTACTGCAAGGAATAGGCTCTATAGGATCGTCATCACTGCAAGCTGTAAATGCAGAAACCCCAAATATAAGCAATACAATAATTTGATATTTTTTCAGGTGTTTCATTTTATTGGATTTTAAATAAAGAGCCTACTAAAAAAGTAGACTCTCTACAATTACTTCTTTCTTACAGTAAACACATCTCTGCCGTTGGTGTTCAAAAGTCGTTGGGCATCATAAATTGGCATTATACCGGGTCCATATACATTAAAATCCCAGTTTACAGGATTAGTATACCATTCATTGATATCAATAGTAAATTCCAATTCGAAATCAACATTGCCTACTGTAAAACTTGAATTAGGAATCAGTACATCAAAATGATTTGCAACGTAAGCTGTACCTGAAGAGTCAATTTTTCGTGCCGTACCCATATGTGTAGCAAAAAAACGATCACTGTTTGTTGAATCAACAAATTCACCTTCTAACTGCATAAAGTGGTATCCACCTCCCAACATCCCTGGCCAGTTCCAATTCGCAGCATTTAAGTCCGGATAGATTCCATCTGTGTTATCCTCCTCATTAAAACCAAACGTATAAGATATCCCGCTATATACTCCTTGAGGAACTAATTTTGAAGGATTAAATGTGAATGTTTCAGGTTTAGAAAAATCGACAAAAAAGTATTCATCAAATTCAATTTCTTCACCATTTAATTGATGTAGAGTAACATTTGAAACTAAATAACGCAATTTGCTCACATTATATACTTGTCCTAAAGCATTAGTATAAGGTTTATTAGTCGTATTGAGCATTAGTGTGTCATTTCCTGACATATGATTAAAACGAATACTTGCACTTTGTGAAGGAGTTGCAGGTGTTATTGGGTCCTCATCTTCATCATCACATGAGCTTAGGCTTGTTACTGCTCCAAAAGCAGCTATTATTAGCATTGATTTAAAAATTGTTTTCATATTATGGTCGTTTTAAGTGTATTAAAAATAATAATTTAATTCTGTAATCAATCGCATTCTGTTTTGAATTTGATTGTCATTTAATTGTTGGTAAAGCGGATTAAAGTAAGTCATCCCAATGGATACTTTTTGATAGAAAGCTGTTAGACTTACATTGCCAAATACTGTTTCTCCTCCCGAGTTTCGGTAAGGTTCTCCATTGTCTGTATCTCTATTACTTACTTCATACGCTGCACCTATTGTTGGCATTAATTTTACAGTCTTTAGTTCTTTAATGTAGAATAAAGACGGATTAAAATTGAAACGGTTGGCAAACCTGAAATTATTTTTATTGGTTGTATTTAATTTATAGCTTAAGTTAGTGTTTAAACCCCAATTGTCGCGCATTATTACACCTTCTAAAAATAAAATAAAATCTACACTTCCTGTGCCTGCTTGCATGTGTGGATCAAGGTGATTTTCCGGATCACTATAGTAGACTCCTTTAGTATTCGAACTAACAGGATAATATTGATAGGTCTTGTTGAAAGTACCTGTAGGTAGTTTTAAACCAACTCCTGCGGTTAACCGTTTAACCCATTCACTGCTGTCATTGCACAGTTTACTATTATACAACTGATATTTCGCCATAACTACTAAATCTCCGGGGCCGGCAATTGATTGTGTAATACTATCATTTCTGCCTATGTAATTATCCGAGAATGATAAGGAAGCATTTAGTTGAACTCTAGATGTTAGAAAATACCTAAACCAAAGATCATAACTGTTAAATACTTCTTGTAAACTGTAGTCTTCAAATGAAAACTCTTCTCCATGCTTGTTCAAGCTTGAGTTTGGAACAGTTGCTAAAAAATCACTATCGAATGAGCGGTATCTATGGACTATACCAAAGGAACTTTGATAATCATCTGGACGAATACCTACATATATATTGCACAAATCGCAAGCATAAATATTGTTGCTAAGAAGACTCAATAATCCTAATATCAACAGCTTTAGCTGTTTTTTAATTAACATACAATAATTTCTTATATGAGAAAATTAGCCAATTTAAATGGCCTGTAGCGATAAGAAATATTATGCTTTTGGAGGATTCTTTGCGGGTTGTTTAAATCCATCACTTATTGAGTTATTAATAACACGATAAGAAAGTATTTCAGATGGAATTGGGGTAGTATTTAAAGTGATTTCACTGTAAAAAAGCGTGATTGTTCGTTCTTCTTTATTTGGTTTATCATCGCCATTTCTTTCCTCATCAGCCGTCTTAAGTTGATTCATTTGCTGCATAAAGTGACATTGACCTTCACAAGCTAATTGAGGTTTGTCTTTGTTTATACAGAAGGTTTCAGTAATGTATTCTCTGTTTAATTGAAAATTAAATGTAACAAATGAATAATGAAAAGTACCTACCAAAAACAATGGCAAGATCACAAATGAGGACAATATTTGCAGTACTTTTAACATTACTTCAAAAGTAGGACATAAAAAGTAATCCTTTTGTGACATTTGTTACTTTTTAATAAAATTATATGCATAAACCGTTAATTGTAGTTCTTGGTCCCACCGCTATAGGGAAAACTCGTTTGTCTTGTCACCTATGTAAAATCTTGAACGGGGAGCTAATTTCTGCAGATAGCCGGCAAATTTATACAGGGATGGACATAGGAACGGGTAAGGATCTAGAGGACTTTAAGCTTTCAGATTTCGAAGTTCCATATCATTTAATTGATATTAAAAAGGCAGGGGAGACGTATAGCGTATTCGATTTTCAACACGATTTTTTAACTGCCTTTCAACTCATTTCTGAAAAAGATAAGTATACTGTATTGTGCGGTGGAACAGGGTTGTATCTTTCTTCAGCTCTACAAGAACATAAATTAATTCCTGTTCCTAATAGCGAGAAACTAAGAGCAGAGTTGACATTGTTAACAAATGAAGAGTTGATAAATCGATTGTCAGTATTGAAGTTACTGCACAATACGTCTGACACCTTAGATCGAGACAGGTTATTTAGGGCAATAGAAATAGCTGAATTTGAACAAAATAATCCAAAAGAATTGATGCCAAAGATTCCTCGAATTGTTTTTGGAATAAGAGCTGATCGCGAACTCATTAAATGGAATATTCATTCACGTTTAAAACATCGTTTAGCCAATGGTTTGGTAGAAGAAGTAGAGCAACTCGTTGCTGATGGGGTTAAGCACGAACAACTTAACTACTATGGTTTGGAGTATCGATATGTTAGTCAATTTTTACAAAGTAAAATTGACAGGAACGAACTTTTTACCGAGCTTTATAAAGCGATTTGTAACTTTGCTAAGCGCCAAATGACTTGGTACAGAAGAATGGAAAAACAAGGTGTCACTATTCATTGGATAGAAGGAAAGCTCCCATTGGATCAGCAAATTAATTCAGTTTTAGGAATATTAGCCCAAGCTTAAATATGTTTAAAATTTATAAATCATCAGCAGGTTCTGGTAAAACGTTTACATTAGTAAAGGAGTATTTAAAGCTTGCATTAAACGCTAGTTCTGAATTAACGTTTCGTAGAATATTAGCAACAACATTTACCAATAAAGCCGCTAATGAGATGAAAAGTAGAGTGCTGGAAGCATTGGCTTTTTTATCTGATCCAAACCCATCTTCTCAAAAACATGCTGTTTTAAAAGAGGTTTTATTAATGGAACTTTCGCTAACAGCTCCTCAGTTACAACAAAAGTCTTTATTGGTATTACGAGCGATTCTTCACAATTACGCCGACTTTGGTATTGGCACCATTGATCGGTTTACGCATCGCATTGTTCGAACTTTTGCAAGAGACCTAAATTTACCTGCAAATTTTGAGATTGAACTTGATGATAAACCATTGATAGACAAAGCTATTGATTTATTACTTGCTCAAATAGGGGTAGATCAATCTCTTACTAAGTTTTTAGTAAAGTTTACTCAGTCTAAGGTAGAAAGTGGGGATAAATATCATTTGGAGTCAGATATACAATCAATTGCAAAAGAGCTATTAAAAGAAGATGGTGCTGTTTATATAAAATTATTACAGCGCTTTAGTTTTGAAGATTTTAAAGATAAAATAGATCGTTATCAAAATGAAAATGACACTTTTTTAGCTAAGCTTGAAAAAGTTGGAAAAGTGGCAGTTGATTTAATAAATAAAAGTGGTGCTGTGGCTGAAAGTTTTAATAGGGGAAAAGCGGGCATTCCTGCATACTTTAACTACTTAAAAGAATTACGTACTGATAAACTATCTCCCAATAACTATGTAAAAGAGACCATCGAACAAGATAAGTGGTATAGTGGAAAAGCGAAAAAGGATGCTACCCAAATGGCAGCCATTGATGGGATTAAGCATCAATTGAAAGATTTGTATATAGAGGCTTTATCAACTATTGAAGAGGAACTTTCTGCGTTTATCGAACGTCAAGTTGCTTTAAAGAATTTATATTCAGTAGCATTAATAAATGAGTTAGATAAGTTAATTGGTGAATTAAGAACGACTGAAAATAAAGTGCATATTTCTGAATTTAACAAACGAATCTCTGAGGTGATTTCAAAAGAGCCTGCACCTTTTATTTATGAGCGTATTGGCGAGCGTTATCAGCATTATTTGATAGATGAATTCCAAGATACCTCTGTAATGCAATTTCATAATTTAATACCATTGTTTACTAATTCCTTAAGTCAAGGTCACTTTAATATGTTGGTAGGTGATGCCAAACAAGCGATATACAGATTTAGAGGTGGAGAAGTAGAGCAGTTTGTTGTTTTACCGGAGATTTACAAAGCAATTAATAATCCAACGGTAGCATCTAGTCAATCTCTTTTTAATGAGGTAATTGACGTTGATAATCTGTCTAAAAACTTTCGATCAAAAGAAGAGGTAGTGAATTTTAATACAGACTTTTTCGATTATTGTGTTAAAAGCTTTAGTGAGTTGGAGCAGCTTTTTGAAGGTCATGCCCAAACACCTAGAGCAAACAACAGTGGGGGTTACTTAGAAATACATTTTTGTGAAAAGCAACAAGGAGGTTCCACTTATGATGCAAGTGAAGAGGATGAAGATGATCCAGAACAAATACAAATCATTATAAACCGCATTGAGGTTTGCCTTTCTCAAGGCTATCAATTACGCGATATTGTATTGTTGTTCAGAACGAATACAAAGGCAAATCAGGTGGCAAAAATTCTAATAGATAAAGGGTTTGCAATCTCTTCAGCTGAGTCAGTTATGATTTCTAATTCGCCTTCAGTCAAATTAGTAGTTAGTATTTTATATGCAATGCTCTATCCAAATGAACAGATCTATAAAAAGTCAATTATTGATGCATTATTTGCAGAGAATTATTTTGCAGAAGAAGAATTAACTGCAGTTTATTTGCGGTTAATTAAGCAACAACAAGGTGATTCTTTTTGGAAAAGTTTAGGAGGCAATGCGGCCCAATTGGCTTTTCAGTCACTTCGTCAGCGTCCATTATTTGAAATTGTAGAAACTATCTTTAGGACGTTTAATTTACTCGATGTTGCCAACCCATACATTCAATTTTTCTTGGATGAAGTATTTGATTACGCATTAAATAATAATAACGACTTACTAGGATTTTTAAATTGGTGGGACGAACGAAAGGATAAAAAATCTATCGAACTACCTGAAGGTCTGGATGCTCTAAATATTATGACTATTCATAAATCTAAAGGGTTAGAGTTTCCTGTTGTAATAATGCCTTATGCAACAGATCGGATAAAAGTAGACGGTGGTAAATGGGTGCAAGATTTAGATAAAGAACACCCAATAGATCAATTGGAATATTTGACGATATCTGAGAGTTTGGAGAATACGAAATACCACTACGTCTATAAAGAAGAAAAGCGAAATGCTATTATTGACTTTTTCAATACGTTGTATGTTGCTTTTACTCGTCCAGAGGATAGATTATATATAATTAGTAGTAAGCCCTCAAAGAGTTCGAATAGTATAAATATACCAACATTAATGTCAGAATATTTAGCTAATAAAGGCGATTGGGATTCAGAAAAGCAAACCTATGTTTTGGCTGGGGAGCAGTTACCTGTTACCAAAAAGTATTCAAAAGAAAATAGCAACTCAAAGGAATTAGTAAGTTTTATTTCCAAAGATTGGAACGAAAAATTGGCCTTAAGTTATCAAGCTCCTGACTATTGGGATATCTATTTTGGTGAAGATGCTCGTCAATATGGAAATACAATTCACCTTATTTTAGCGTTAATTAAAACGAAAGATGATGTAGAAAAGGTGCTCGATAAATTGTTAAAACAAGGTAGTATTACAGATTCAAAACGTAGTACTTACGCTTCAGAAATTCTTCAATTATTAGAACAGCCTGCTTTCGCTCCATATTTTGAAAAAGGATTAAAGGTGAAAACAGAATGTGATTTGCTCACACCTGATGGAAAAACGTTTAGGCCTGATCGAGTTGTTTACTTCGAAGACTCTATTAAAGTTATAGATTTTAAAACAGGGCAGGCATTAGAAAAACATAAAGATCA
This sequence comes from Vicingaceae bacterium, assembly GCA_018402765.1. Lineage (GTDB taxonomy): Bacteria > Bacteroidota > Bacteroidia > Flavobacteriales_E > Vicingaceae > Acidiluteibacter. Next base: position 136,758 of record JAGYIE010000001.1, read on the forward strand.
ATTGAAAAATTATATTTCTTTATTGCAGCAAGCAGAGCATAAAAAAGTGACTGGTAGTTTGATTTATATAAAGGATTTAGAAGAAGTGGAGGTATTCTAATTTTGCTGAATAGGACTAGACGTATTAATTACCTAAACTTATTTTTAATGGTTTTATTTGCTATTATTTGACTGTTTAAAAATTAGGAAATGGAGTTATTGAAAATTCCTAAATTAACGGTAAGCCCAAATAAACGGTAAAAGTTAGAATTACTATAGAGATCAAGTTTAGCCAACCCCTGTTTTTATCATATCTCCCATTCTTACAAATCTAGTACCAAAAACAAGCGCATTTGAAGGTGTTGTTACAACGAACATAAAAGCGCAAGATGCAGCTGTGGTGGCTGCTACCAATAACAAAAATGGATGAGTATCCAATACCATCGCTAAAGCAGCTAAAATGGGGAGTAGGTCAGCTGTAGTGTCTAAATTAGAAGTGATTTTTGTTAGAAAATTTACAGCTGAAACGATAATTAAGAGCAGCAAAAAAACTGAAAGTCCTCGTACTTGTTTATTAGCTTTCAATCCAATTAGCTAATCCACTTGTTTAAAATCCTATGGCTAAAGCTATTCCACCTCCAAATAACCAAAGGACACCTCATGGCAACTCTACAGTATCTTTCCATGTCAATTGTTTTTTTGCAACGCTACTTCAGGTCTAGAAACACAATAAAAATAAAAAAACCTCCACTGCTAGCAATGGAGGTTTTGGGTAAGCCCTAAATAAGATTTCTATAAATATGTTTGAAGATTTGTTTGAGAAGAAACTCTTCTTAAACGTCTTAAACCTCTTTCTTTTATTTGTCTTATTCGCTCTCTAGTTAATCCGAAGGTGTTACCGATTTCTTCCAATGTCATTTCACTAGAACCACCTAATCCGTAGAACAATCGAATAACTTCGGCTTCCATTCCTTTTAAGTAGGAAAGCGTGCGTTCTAAATCTTTAGATAGCGACTCTTGCATTAATGAATCTGTAGGATCGGGGGTATCATTGTTTTCTAAAACACTTACTAAGCTGTTGTTGTCATCATCATTGCTCATTGGAGCATCGATAGATACTTGTTTTTTGGACATTTTAAGAGACATTTCTACTTTTGCAACATCCATTTCAGTCAAATCACTCAATTCGTCTGCAGTAGGTGTACGCTCATTCTTTTGTTCGAATTCGTTTGATGCCTTACTAATTTTTTGAATTTCACCTAATCTGTTATGCGGTAGACGAATAGTACGTGAGTTATCTGCAGCAGCTTTTAAGATACTTTGTCTAATCCACCATACTGCATACGAGATAAATTTAAACCCCTTGGTATGGTCATATCTTTTCGCCGCCTCAATTAACCCGAGGTTTCCTTCGTTAATTAAATCTTCAAGCGTAAGACCTGTGTTTTGGTATTGTTTAGCCACAGAAATCACAAAACGCAAGTTGGCTCTCACCAATCTATTTAATGCTCTCTCATCACCGGTTTGAATTTTTATCGCTAATTCAACTTCCTCCTCCGCATTGATCATTTCTTCTTTAGAAACGTCCTGCAGATACTTTTCAAGCGATTTACTTTCTCTCTTGGTGATCTGTTGACTAATTTTCAGTTGTCTCATATGTTATACTTCTATTTGTTTAATTGTACTATGACTTAACTATTACTAGCAATTATTGTACTAGATTTTTTATTTAATCTTTTTATATCATTTTTACTTTCGAAACCGTAATACTCCTATACACCCTAATTATTTTCCAATAATTTAGATTAAACATTTCTGTCGGGTTTCGATTGTATAATCGACGTCTTTATTCACTATCTTGATTGGTTTCTTCAATTGTGTGTTCACCTGAAAATTCAAACCGTATTACATTAGGATACCTCACCATATGTTAACGTATAATTTCAACTAAAGTTGCCATTTCACGGTAAAGTTTTCTACGATTAATCAGCATATATTTATTGTCTTCAAATTATTCATTTCAGGCTACGATTACGATAGAAACATGTAAAATGTTCGCCAACTTTCTTCCAAAAATAACTTCGTAACGTAGTTTTTAGTCCATACTAATGTAAAACATAGTGCAGCTTTCAATTGGCAGTACTACTATTTTATAAGGAGTTAGCAATATGCTTCACTATTTTAATTGCAAAGATAAAACAAATCTCCTTTTTTGAAAATAGTATCACAAATATTATGTGTTTGCAGCTCTGTTTGGTTATTTTTGTTTCTTTTGATTAATGATAAAAGACTAAAAAATGGCAGGTTTTTCAAAGTGGATTGGTGGTGGGTTAGGATGGGCATTTGGTGGTCCATTAGGTGCTATGCTTGGTTTTGCAGTTGGCAGTATGATTGATAGAGCTTCTACTGAGGTAGATACTAAATTTGTAAATGACGAGCCTAGAAGAAATAGAACACAATCAGGTGATTTTAGTGCTAGCCTAATTGTATTAGCGGCTGCAGTGATGAAGGCTGACGGCAAAGTGGTAAAAAGTGAATTAAATTATGTTAAAGCTTTTTTCGTTCGCCATTTTGGTGAAGCGAAAACAAAGGAGTTACTTCCTTTATTAAAGAAGGTTTTAGATCAACAAATAGATATTTACGGAATTGGACAACAGATACGACTTAATATGTTGCAGGCGGATCGCTTGCAATTGTTACACTTTTTATTTGGTGTAGCAGGAGCTGATGGGTCTTATTCCGATACAGAAGTAGCCGTGTTAAATCAAATAGCCTCAGCTATGGGTATTCATTCCTACGATTTTCAGTCTATTAAGGCTATGTTTATTAAAGAAATAGAAGGTGATTATAAGATTTTGGAAATAGATACGAATGCATCTGACGAAGAGGTAAAGAAAGCTTATCGTAAAATGGCTGTCCGTTTTCACCCTGACAAAGTGGCGCATCTTGGAGAGGATGTCAAAAAAGAGGCACAACAAAAGTTTGTTAAACTGCAAGAAGCTTATGACAATATTAAGAAAAAGAGAGGGTTAAAGTAATTGTTCCCCTTCTTTCTTAGAATGAATAGTAGCCTTTGGTAAAGCGGTATCCGCTTTTTGTATAATTAAACTATAGGCTATTTGAAACAAGGAAAACTCATACTTGACTGTTGTTTGCTTTTGGCTTGATTTTTTAAGGTTATCATTCGACCCTACAGAAGAATTTGCTAAAGCGGAAGAACTAACAAAAAAGAAAATTGCCGTAGCGGGAATTAAGATATGCTTTTTCATTGGCTTATGTATTTAAAAAGTAAGATTACTTATTTTTTTGAAGTTATCTTAGTAAATTGTGTTTAACGGTCGATTAAGTTTAACAGGTACCTATGGATAAAACTGAAAAAAAACGATTCTTTTATGCTATTCTTTTTCCTTCAACTTTTGTAGCTGTTTTATGGTTGGTAAAATTGATAGAATTTTATTTTGATGTTTCTTTTTCTACTTGGGGAATTGAGCCTCGCACAATTTTAGGTCTAAGGGGTATTGCGTTTATGGTCTTTTTACATGGTGATTTTAATCATTTATTTAACAATTCTATTCCATTAGTGATTTTGGGAAGTAGTTTATTTTACTTTTATCGCCCTGTTGCATTCAAGGTTATACTCTGGTCGATATTGATGAGTGGTTTATGGACATGGATTTCCGCTAGAGAGAGTTACCACATAGGGGCTAGTGGTTTAGTTTACAGCTTATTTGGATTCTTGTTTTTTAGTGGATTTATTCGGAAGCATTTTAGATTGATTGCTATTTCATTTCTAGTAGCTTTTCTTTATGGTAGCATGGTTTGGGGAATTTTTCCAATTGATCAGAAAATATCTTATGAAGGGCATTTTTGGGGAATGTTTGCAGGAGTTATATTGGCCTATGTCTACAAAGAAAAAGGCCTAAAGCGTAAACCTTTTATTTGGGTAGATGAAGATGAACGAGATGAAAATGATCCTAACGCTTATTGGAATAAGCCTTTAAAAACTCAACATTCACAATCTACTAAAAATCCTACAAAAGATAGGGAAGTGATTTATCATTTTAAACCGACAAATCATCCGAACAAATGATTTATTTTAAGGTATATATCATCCGAGTGGTGCATGCGAAGTGACCTGTATTTCCCATGCGGTAATTGATGTATATGAATCCTGTTTTCTCGTAAAGGTGAATGGCTTCTTTTAGGGCAGGGAATGTCTCTAAATAACAAATTTCAAATTTTTTTGATTTGGCAAAATCGAGGCATAATTGCATTAACTTTTTACCAATTCCTTTGCCTCTTGCAGTAGGTTTTAAAAACATACGTTGTAGTTCGCATACACTTTCTGATTCACCTGAAAGTAAGTTAATACCTGCACCACCTAGTAATTCATCGCCTAGATAGGCAACAAAATAACGACTTCTTTTATCAATAAATGTCGTAGATAATTGGTTTGTACCTTCATCTGTAAAAACTGTTCCTGCTGTTGCCGAATCATATTCTACTAAAGTACTTTTAATGATTTTTGCTAATGCTGAATTATCAGTTGTATTGATTTGACGATAGCTTACTTCCATTAGAATTTTAATCGTAATTGTGCAATAACTTCACTCTTCGTATTACCTGTTATTAGCTCTTTGCTTGAGCCAATCTCATTTCTATCCGCATAATATGTCTGAGCATAACGTACCCATAAATCTAGACCCCTAGAGATGTGGTATTTGGTAGAAAGATAAAATCGCGTACCTCTGCCATTGTATGCAGGAATCGCGAATGCATAAAGTACACTATTTTCATATGCATAGATTCTACTATTGTAAGAATCAGTATCGAATAAAGCATACCGAAGTGAAAAAGAAATTGGGCTTCCTAAACTTTTATAGGTAACATCTTGATAGATTAAATATCCAAACTCTTTAGGCAGTTCTCCTTGTTGATATTGAGAAAACTCTACCCGACTGTCAATATCCCATGATTTATTTACTTTATAGCTGATATTGTATCGGTAAGCTTGCTGTTTTTCATTCACTACCTGATCTATATTTGCACTTTCTAATCTTAGACTTGCTCCACGTTCACGAGTTCGAATTCTTCCATACATACTGAGTTTTTTGTTTGGAGAAAAAGTGAGTTGAGCCAAGTAGCTAAAACCATTAGATGGACCATCTGCTTGAAACCTTAACCAAGGGAAAATAAATCGATCAAAATAGGCAGATAATGTAACTGATTTAAATGGTTTTGCAGTAATGCCCATAAATACTCCTTGTTCATTACTATTGGCAGTACTTTCTCCGATAGCGTTACTTTCGAATGGTTTAAAATCTCGATCGAACTTGCGTTGATGAACTGCTAATGAAAGCTTTGGGTCTAAATAAACTAACATTCCATTGGTTAATGCCATACCGCCATCTATTGACTGACTCACTTCACCAAAGAAATTAAAATTTTTATAGATGTAATTATAATCTACACCTACATTGGTATTTTCGTTTCCGAGCTGACTAAATTGATTGTAAATACGCGTGTTAGGTTGGAAATTACCATCTAATTCACTTCTAGCCGCAGTTATACCGATATTTAAGTTTCTCTTTTTGTAAGTTAAATGAGCCCCATAATAAGTTCTCCGGATTCTGTTTTTCTTGTCTATTTCGTTTTTGGTTCGGTGAAAACCGGACTCGCCTAATGAGGAGAAAACAAGAATTTCTTGATCTTCAATGGTGTCAGTAACATTTGCATCTACCTTATTAGAAGAGTAAAAGATGGTTAGCTCAACATTTCCTTTTTGTAGAGTAATTCCACCTCCACGCATAAACCGATCTTCCTGAACGGAAGTGTATGGTCGTAAACCTCTAGCACTTCTTTTTATAGTTTGTAAATCAGCAGTTTTTCCAAAAGCTAACCCTGACCAAAAGGTTAATCCTTGACCAAATTGAGCTTGGAAATCGCCTAAAGCAAATTCTTTAACAATACCAAAGTTTTGCAAATACAAGTGACCACTGTAAAAGTCAAATCCTTTTTTTTGAGAACCTTTAAAAAATTCCTCACCTGCATCTTTTTCTGCAGTAAATCCTGCACTAACATTATTACTGTAAGTAAATTTATATCTAGTATATAATTTATCTTGACTACCTAAATAGCGTGAATTTGGGTCAGCTTGTAACTCTTCATCTGATATATCAGCATATCCTTCTTGTTCTTCCAATATGCGTGTATAACGCATAAATAGTTGATTATCTCCATCGGAAATGATTTCTCTAAAACTAGCATTTGGAGAATCTAAATTTCTATTTACAGTTATAAAAGGCAAAATAAGTCTGATGGTTTCTAAATCAAACCCATCAACAGTTTGTAATTCCTCTAGTGTTATTAGGTTGCCATTCTTTTCAATATGAATAAGCAGGTTATTAATTAAGATGTCATTAATTAACCCCAAAGTTTGCAGCTGCTCATATGATGTTTTATTTAAATTAATTGGTTTGCGAAAATAAAACTCCAGCTGCTCGAAAAGCGTTGTGTAATCAGCTTCGCCACTTTCATTATTATCCAATAAAAACTCAATTCTTGACTCAACAATTAAGTTTTTTTCCTTTTCTATATCTAAGGATTGACCATAAGAACCTAGGCTCAGAAAACAAACCACAATGAAGATGCTATGACCATAGAATAACTGCATTAGTCAAACGTGTAAACCAATGAAAGTTTTGGTGAAAACCCTAGATTAGAATCGAAACTAGAAGTAAAATCAAGTTGAAAATCACTGATTAGAAGTCCAAAACCAAATGTACTTAACGTAGGTTTATTTGCTATGCCCGCGCGTAAATAAAGAATATCTATAGCTTGGTATTCTAATCCCAAATGAATGCTAGGATCAAAATCTATGTCTTTGTTGACTTGAATACTGCTGTTTAGTTTTTTTGAGAATGTATAATTTAACCCCAATTGTATTTCAGTTGGCAGTCGATCATTTGCTCTGTCAGTATGTTTAGTTCTTGTTGGGTTATTTAGTGTTGCAGCTAAAGTTAAGTCATCATTAACTAATGCATAAAGTCCAATTTTTGCAGTAAACGTATTTGTGCTACCATACCCTTCTCCAATTTTTAAATTGAAGTAATTAATTTGTGCTCCTACTCCAAAATTTTCACTCAGTTTTAGTCCATAACTTAGCCCCACCTTATTTTCTTGATATTGGGTGTAGCCATACTGAGAAAGACTTATTCCAAATGCAGCTTTTTTTAATGAATATGACCCTACTACAGCTTTATTAGCAAGTTCATTTGAGAAGTATTCATTTGAGTAATAAGCACCAACAGCTGTTTTACCATAAAAGGCCATCGCGCCCATGTTGTTTTCAACTGACCATAAATCGTATTGATTTATGCTTGTTTTTCCCATTGCTGCAGCTCTTCCGCCAAACGGTGAATTGAATTGACCTATTGCATCAATAGATATTAACACGGTAGTGAATAATAAAAAAATGAATTGTTTCAACTTATTGTTTATTTAAGATTCTAAAATACAAAAAATGAGAGTAGCCATGTGAGATCAAAATTAATATTTAGTTATTCTTTATAAGTTTTGAATTTACGTGGTTATATTTGTCCAATGCGTTTACTATCACTCATTATTTTTAAGTTAACAGGTTGGAATACAGCTGTAAATTCTTCTCCTGAAATAAACAGATGTGTACTTATTGCAGCTCCACATACTAGTAATTGGGATTTTGTATATGCTCGTGCAGCACTTTATATATTGCGAGTAAAGGTTCGTTTCTTAATCAAGGATGATTATTTTGTTTTTCCATTAAATTATATTCTTAAAGCAATGGGTGCAATTCCGGTTGATCGCTCAAAGGCGAAAGGAAATAAAGTACAAGCACTGATTGATATTTTTGATAGAAATAAAAAGATGGTAACCATGATTCCAGCAGAGGGAACCAGAAGTTTGGTAAAAGAATTTAGAAAAGGGTTTTATCATGTAGCAAATGGTGCAAAAGTACCTATTGCACTTGGATACCTAGATTATAAAAAGAAAGTAGCAGGAATTGGTCCACTATTTTATCCAACTGGTGATATAGAAAAAGATTTGCAAGAAATTTACGCTTTCTACAGAACCATTAGCGCAAGACATCCAAAGAATGCAATGCCTTAAAATCAATAAGTCTAATGAATCAAACAATCAAAGCAAATTCCTACGCATTGCAATAGTAGTGAATACAAGTAAATAATCTTTACTACTGACGATCTATATTTTAAAGCAAAAGGAGATAGGTCGATACTAATTAGAATCTTGAAGTCTTAAAAGTCACTTGAAAGAATTGCGAAGCGATTCGTTGATTAATCATTATAGTTATTTTAGCTCTTCATTCATTTTGTCCACTTTTACTTTTAATCCTTCTTTATAAGCTTGTATATTGGCCATAATTGAAGGGTTAGAGGTAGCAATTACCTGAGCTGCAAGAATACCTGCATTTTTAGCTCCATCAAGAGCTACTGTGGCAACAGGAACTCCTCCAGGCATCTGAAGTATAGATAGAACTGAATCCCAGCCATCAATCGAATTTGACGATTTTACAGGAACACCGATTACAGGAAGTGGGGTCATAGCAGCTACCATACCAGGCAAGTGGGCCGCTCCACCTGCCCCGGCAATAATTACTTTTAAGCCTCTATTTAATGCAGATTTAGCGTATTCGGCCATCAGGTCAGGTGTTCTATGCGCAGAAACAATTGAAATTTCATAACTAACTCCTAACACTTTCAACACTTCTGCAGCTTCGTTCATCACGCTTAAATCAGAGCTACTGCCCATTATAATTCCTACTTCTACTTTCATTATGCTTTTATTTTAATGGTTTCTTTTACTTTCTTAGCAATCTTTTTTGCTTCTGATAAGGTTTCTGCCACTATGGTAACATGGCCCATTTTTCGAAAACTTTTAGTTTTTGCTTTTCCGTATAAATGCACATTTACTCCGTTCATAGCGATAATATCGGCTATACCCTCATAAATAGCATCGCCTTCATAGCCTTCTTCGCCCAATAAATTAACCATTACCGAAGGTTTTATCATGGCTGTTTGGCCCAAAGGTAAATTTAAAATGGATCGAATATGTTGATCAAATTGAGAGGTGTAATTACCTTCAATGCTTTGATGTCCGCTATTGTGAGGTCTTGGGGCAATTTCGTTAACGAATAATTCGCCTGATTGACTCAAAAAGAATTCTACGGCTAACAATCCAACCATATTCAGTTCAGCAATTATTTTGGCAGCAATACCTTGTGCTTGTTGCTCAATATCAATGGAAATATTAGCAGGAGCGAAAAGAAATTCTACCATATTTGCGATTGGATTAAATTCTAACTCAACTACGGGGTATTGTTTTAATTCACCACTTTCATTTCTTGCAACAATTACTGAAAGCTCCTTATCCATTTCTACTCCAACTTCGCACATGGATGGACCTTCCATCGCATTTACAACATCATTTGCATCATTAATCTTTTGCACTCCATAGCCATCATATCCTGATGTTCTCAATTTTTGAAATATAGGGTAGTTGGTAGCCTTAGCTAGAATATCTTCCTTATTAGTAGCAATAAAATAAGGAGAAGTAGGTACACCAATTTTAGTGAAGAACTCCTTTTGTAATCCTTTATCTTGTATTGTTTTCAATATCTTAGCTTGAGGAAATACCCTTACTCCAAGGTCTTCTAATGCTTGAAGTGCATCCGAATTCACATCTTCAAATTCAATAGTAACCACATCTTTGTCTTTACCGAACTCAAAAACGGTGTCGTAATCTTTAAAATTACCAACAACAAACTCATTGGCTATTTGATGACAAGGCGCTTGAGGATTAGGGTCCAAGACAGCAATGTGAAGGCTGTAATCATAGGCTTTTTGTATCATCATTCTACCTAGTTGTCCGCCACCTAAAAGGCCAATTTTAAAATTTGAACTGTGGATACTTTTCATTTTGCAAAGATAAACCGATTAAGCAAATCCTGCCAACTATTTAGTTGGAATTATTGAGCGTGATTTTTACACATAAAAAAAAGGCGATTTGATTTGCATCAAATCGCCTTAGACTAAATTATGTTTATTTTATTTCAAATCGAAGCGATCAGCATTCATTACTTTATTCCAAGAATAAATAAAGTCTTTAACCATTTTTTCTTTTGCATCAGCACTTGCATACACTTCTGCCAAAGCCCTTAACTCCGAGTTAGAACCAAAGATTAAATCTGCTCTTGTTGCCGTCCATCTATTAGCTCCTGTAATTCGATCTTTTCCTTCGAATTCTAGTTTGTCGTCAGTAGTAGCTGACCAAACAGTGTTCATATCCAGAAGATTTACAAAGAAATCATTTGTTAATGTACCTGGATTTGAAGTAAATACACCATGCTTAGTGTCGTTATAATTTATTCCTAAAGCTCTCATTCCGCCTACTAAAACTGTCATTTCAGGAGCCGTAAGTCCTAATAGTTGTGCTTTGTCAATCAATAACTCTTCCGTAGTTAACGTGTATTCTGTTTGTTGGTAATTTCTAAATCCATCAGCCATAGGCTCAAGTAAAGCGATACTTTCTACATCAGTTTGTTCTTGTAAAGCATCCATTCTTCCGGGTGTGAATTTAACTTCCATTGGGTAGCCTGCTTTCTCCGCTGCTTTTTCTAGGGCAGCATTACCACCCAATACGATTAAGTCAGCCATAGACACTTTTTTACTTCCAGCTGCTGAATTGAATTTAGATTGAATTCCTTCGTAAACTGCTAAAACTTTTTTCAATTGTTTTGGGTTATTGCTTTCCCAATTAATTTGGGGTTCTAGTCGAATACGTGCACCATTAGCACCACCTCTTCGGTCAGAAGACCTGTAAGTAGCAGCTGAAGCCCACGCGGTTTCTATTAATTCTTTGTCGGTTAAACCTGAAGATAATATATCTGCTTTTAATGACTTAATATCTTTTGCATCAATCAATGGATGATTCACAGCTGGAATTGGATCTTGCCAGATAAAATCTTCTTGAGGAATCTCAGGTCCTATGTATGCAGTTTTAGGACCCATATCTCTGTGTGTTAATTTAAACCAAGCTTTTGCAAATGCTGCGTCGAATTCTTCAGGATTTTCCATGAAACGTCTAGAAATTTTCTCATAAACAGGATCAAATCTTAGCGATAAATCTGTAGTTAACATTGTTGGTCTATGTTTTTTATTTTCGTCAAAAGCATCAGGGAATATTTCACCTGCGTTTTTAGCTACCCATTGATGAGCTCCTGCAGGACTTTTAGTTAATTCCCACTCATTATTAAATAGAATCGCAAGATACGCATGACTCCATTTTGTTGGAGTTGGGGTCCATATAACTTCTAATCCTGAAGTAATTGCATCTTTTCCTTTTCCTGTACCATACTTATTTTTCCAGCCTAAGCCTTGCTCTTCGATAGAAGCACCTTCTGGAGATGCAGATAAGTTAGAATCTGGTGCTGCCCCATGAGTTTTTCCTAAAGTGTGTCCGCCTGCAATTAGCGCAACGGTTTCTTCATCATTCATTCCCATTCTGCCAAAAGTTTCTCTAATGTCATGAGCGGCTAGCACAGGGTCAGGATTTCCGTTAGGTCCCTCTGGGTTTACATAAATTAAGCCCATTTGAACAGCAGCTAAAGGATTTTCTAATTCTCTATCTTTTGAATATCTGTTATCATCTAAAAATTTACTCTCAGAACCCCAATAAACATTACTGGCAGGTTCCCAAACATCTGTTCTTCCACCTGCAAAACCAATGGTTTCAAATCCCATAGACTCAAGCGCCACGTTACCAGTTAAAATCATTAAATCGGCCCAAGAGATTTTATTTCCATATTTTTGTTTGATTGGCCATAGTAATCTTCTAGCTTTATCCAAGTTGGCATTATCAGGCCAGCTATTCAAAGGGGCAAATCGTTGTTGACCTTCTCTAGATCCACCGCGACCATCACCTGTTCGATATGTTCCTGCACTATGCCAAGCCATACGAATAAAGAATGGTCCGTAATTTCCATAATCTGCAGGCCACCAATCTTGAGAGTCTGTCATTAATGCTTCTAAATCCTTCTTTAGCGCCACATAGTCTAATTCTTTAAAAGCGGCTTCATAATCAAAAGATTCTCCCATAGGGTCTGATAAAGAACTATTTAATCTTAATACACTTAAATCAAGTTGATTTGGCCACCAATCTTTATTCGTATTTCCTTCTCCTTGAATCACTTGTCCACTTGATTTTTTCTTATCGAACCCAAATGGACAACCACCTGCTTTCTCACTCATATTTTGGTCTTTTTCGGCGGAACATGAAGCTAATACTAAAAGTCCCGCGGTTATTAATGTTTGAATTTTCATCGGTTATTGTTTTAAAAATTACGTTACAAAGATGAAACCTTATTCTCATTTATAAAAACGATATTATCAATACTAATATAGACAACATAGATTTTAGTAGTTTTGTAAGCATGAACATTCAGCAATTTCAATATGTATTAGCCGTAGTTGATTTAAAAAATTTTGAGTTAGCTGCTGAGCGTTGTCACATTACGCAATCTACTTTAAGTACCATGATTGGCCGATTTGAGGATGAAATAGGGATAAAAGTATTTAATCGAAAAACCAAACCTGTGTCAATTACTCCGGAAGGCGAAGCGCTAATTAAGCGCTTAAGAATTATACTTCATGAAATAGATTCATTGGATAATGTGATTCAGGAGTTGAAGGGGGAGATGAGTGGCGATTTGCGCATTGGCATAATACCTACAATAGCACCCTATTTATTGCCTTTATTTTTATCCACTTTTGCTGAAAAATTTCCAAAAGTAACTATTGTCGTTAAAGAGATGACCACACCACAGATACAACAATCATTAAAAGCAAGGCAGTTAGATATTGGGATATTAGCTGTTCCAATTAATGACGATTCTCTTGAAGAGCTATTTTTGTATACAGAACCGTTTTTGGTATATGATTTTAGAGATAAGAAATCAACAGAAAAAATATCCATTGATCAATTGGATTATTCCAAAATTTGGCTTCTTCAAGAGGGGCATTGTCTTAGAAGTCAAGTTTATAGAATTTGTGAATTATCAAATCAAACTCCCAAGAATAATGTAAACTTTGAATTCGAGTCTGGTTCAATGGATAGTTTGCTCAGGATAACGAAAGCAAGTAAGGGAATTACTATTATTCCATATTTAGCATCAATTGATTTACCTGATAGCGAGCGTTCTAACTTGATTGAATTTATGGACCCAGTGCCTGTAAGGTCTGTAGGTTTATTAACCCATAAGCATTTTGTAAAGAAACGGTTACTAACTAAGTTAGAAACAACTATTCAACAGTCAATTCGTGGACTGATTCCAGAAAATGAGCATTACACAGTTGTGCGCCCACTTTAGGAATTACATTGATCAAATCTTAATGAGCATATCTTATTAAATTTTCAAAATCGTGAAGAAATGATTCAACAACTTTTATAGGATGTTGTTATCTTTTTTATCATACTGAATTGAAAAACGAATCATCTATTATACGTAATATTGAATATGAGCCAACAAATTACCACTATTTCATTTTTTAAATACACTACGTTTAAAAGTAAATTGTGGGGATTCAAAATGATGCAGTTTGCGCATAAAGATTTAGTAAATGTTGAGGGGCAGTCTTTTTACAGGCTTATGGGAAGTGGCAAAGGATTAGGTTTTAATCCCCTTCCAGATTGGTCGATTTATTGTTTACTACAAGTGTGGGATTCTGAGAATGAAGCTAATCACTTTTTTTCTTCAACTGATTTAGTAAAACGATATCAAGAGAATACATCAGAATTGGTAACGCTTTTTATGAGAAATATTTCAGCAGGAGGCACTTGGGTAAATAAGACCCCTTTTGAAAAAGGAATAGAGCTAAATCCGTTGCAACCTGTTGCTATCATTACTCGAGCAACTATTAAGTTTAGTTGGCTTCTCCGATTTTGGAAATACGTGCCTACTTCTCAAGAACCGTTACTAGAAAATAAGGGATTAATTTATACAAAAGGAATAGGAGAGGTCCCGATAGTTCAGATGGCAACTTTCAGTCTTTGGAAAGATTTTGAGTCAGTTAAGGCATTTGCATATAAGAGTAAACAGCATCAAGAGGCAATTAAAAGAACACGAAAATACAATTGGTACAAAGAGGAATTGTTTGCACGATTTCATCCTTATAAATCTTTAGGAACTTGGAATGGAGAGCAATTGCTTTAATGGGAATTATTAATTTTTAGGATGTGCAATTACTGTCATTATTCCTAATGAAGTTTTCTTTTCATTCCATTTTTTTGGTGTAAAAAGAAGCATATTTAGGGTAAAAGCCCAAAATTCATCTTCCATATTTTTATCCCAAGATATTCCTTTTTGTTCCATTTTACTCATCCAATAGAGTAAGTAGGGGTTCATAGTGCCATATGTCAGTATTTTATCTACTTCCCATCCACTACTATTGAGTAATGCCTCTACATTGTTTGGGGAGAACAAAGAGGTGTGTCGCGGAGTGTGCCAACCTGCCCAATTTTTTCCAAACTTTATTCTGCTCAAAGAATCGAAGTTGGGAATTTCAATAATAAGTGTCGTGGAAGGTTTAGCAATCGATTTAAGGTAACTCAAGTTCTCCTTTGGGTAATAATCATGCTCTAAATAGTGCCACATTGTAATAATGTCCGGATTTAAGTCCTGCGTTAGGTTGCTAATTTCACCAATCTGCAAATTTATTCCATCAAAACTTTCTGAAGTATTTGCCCAACCTTCATCACTAAAGTCTATACCAATAGTTTTACACTGTAGCTCATTTAAGCATGCTTTTAAAAAAGTGGGCTTACCACAGCCAATATCAAGTATCAAGGAATTCGTGGAAACAGTATGCCACTCTTGAACTCTTTTTATGCGCTTTACATCTAGTTTTGCCTGACTATCTTTGACAAAGTGTTCGTATTTGCCCCAAGCCTCAGATCCTCTGTAAGGTAAATAATGAGAAGTGTAGTAATTGTTAAGTTGATCTAACGGAACCCTGGGATTTAAAAAAACAAGTTGACAATCAAAGCATTGATCAAAATTAAAAACTTCTTTCGTGTCATGCATTTGAGCTATGGTCTGAATGTGTGATTCAAATGAAGTTGAATTGCAAACGGGACAATTAGTAAGTTGATTCATTGTGTTTATTGAGTTAAATCAATACATGATTCTTTAAACGGAATAAGCGAATAAATTGTTTAAAGTTAAATTGATTTACCAATCAGCAAAGGTGTTTAACGCTGGAATATAGCTATCCGCTAAATTCCACTGATTTTGTATTTATGTTTTTACCTTTTGAAGGACGCTTTGCAGAAATTGCGTGATAACTTGAAATAGTTGCAATATTGCAGTGTGGATATAAAATTATTGTTACCTGTTCTATCTTTTTGACTGCAATACTTACTAGTCTTCAAATGGAATTTAAAACGTCAACAATTCAAAAGCGTAATAGTGAATTTTGGAATGTATTGTGTGCCCTAAAAAAACAATTTGTAAAATTTGGCAATGGCCAAAAAAGGCCACAGGAGGAAATTGTACAAGCAAAAAGTTGGTAACGACAAGGGTAAATGTTACGCTTAGTAAACTTAAAGATGTTAATGAATTGCCAACCGTAAACACTGAAGATTTGATAAACCGAAAGGTACAGGAATAAGATTATGAAGCAAACTGACATCTAATCTATGATCAATTGCTTGTTAAACAAGCTTTTTAATATAACCTTTAGAAAAAGGATAAGCAGGCATAACTAGGATCAATTTACCAATTTTCTTAAACCTATAAATACAAGAATAAAAGTAGAGTATCCTATAAAAAATGGAATAATCAGTTGTTCTAAGTTAAAAGCGAGCATCATTCCTATTATTAATAATTGAAATCCTAATCCAAAAGTAGAAACTGCTGTCATTAGCCAATTAGGTAAGTGATTATCTTCAATTGCTTTTTTGTCCAATTGGTAGATTGTTTTGTCAAATCGACTGTACAATAGGTAGTAAACCTTAAAAAGGATATTTACATTTCGTTGTTTTTCTCCTATCATTGCTGTGGGGGCTTTATCTTCAAATATTCTACTTGTGGTGTCTCCCGCGTATTTATTTCTTAGAATTACATAGTAATAATTGTACAGCGTTCCTTGTAGTTGAATTCCGACAAAGGCTAGAATTGTGTAGTAAATGGAGGTGTCTGTTATGTACCAAATAGTCAATAAAATTAAAAAGTTGAGTATAATATCAGAAACCGAGTCGAGGTAACGACCCACGTATGATGGTTGATTCTTTAGTCGTGCCAATTCTCCGTCTGCACCGTCTAAAATTGATTTAAGCACAAGAAGTGCTGCAGTAGTCCAATAATAATGATTCACAATGCATACTAATGCGATAAGACCTGTGATAATAAATGCAATAGTGACATGAATTGCAGTGAATGAGGTATTCTGTAAGCTACGAGCAATAATTCGTGCAGCCGGTCTTCCGTAATCGGATAAATCGATAAAACGATTTTCCTTAGGTAATTTTGACATGTTTTGAGAGCGGTAGAAAAAGGGGTTATGGAAATACGACTACACGTAAACCTCAAGGCACTTTATTCTACAAGTTGTCAAAAATACTACTTTTTTTAAAAGTCTATGTAATTAACCATCTATCAGATGTGAACATCTGTTAGAAAGTTAGACATTACAATAGTCAAATGAGCTACTTTTACTTTATTCTATTGGTGAATCAAGGAGTAGTTCATTCATTTTAAGCATTTCTTATCTAGTGATAAAATGGATGACTTTTTCAAAAGTTAAACTACAAATAACTTTTGCAAAGCTGCCACAATGGTAAAATTATTTAGAATCTGAATTGTAATTTTATATTAAGTTGTCTAGATGTTAAGTAGTTTGGAACAGCATACTGTCGGTTAGATACATCAGTAACCCATAAATATGAAATGGTATTGTTCCGCTGTAAAAGGTTGAAAACTTCTGCACTTAGCCAAATACTTTTAAAGTGTCTAAAAGGATTTTTATCAGAAAGAACTTTATCTTCACTTTTTAAAATTTTGGCAAATCCAATATCAACTCTTAGATAAGAAGGAATCCTAAGGGTGTCCTTGTATCGTTCATAGGAGGGTGGGCCAAAAGGTAAACCAGAAGCATAATGGAAAGTGATGTTTGCTTTTAAAGTTGGGTTATTTGGTAAATAATCTTGAAAAAACAGACTAAAGTTGAATCTATTATCTGTAGGTCTTGGAATATATCCGGGTTCATACTTTATACTATCAACTGCAGTATTGTTAAACGTAAATCCTGAAATTATTTTTTCTCCATCACTGTTAAAATAGTCATAGTAAAAGTCATCTTTGATATCTTCTTCTGTGCGCATTAACCCAAAGGTAGCCCATGACTCAACACCTTTTACAAATTCTCCATTTACCTTCATATCCATACCCACTGCATAAGCATTGGCATTATTTTCTGCATAGTACCGAATTCTTACGTTATCAACTTCGTAAGGAATTATGTTGGTCATATGCTTATAATAAACTTCAGTTGTCCACTTAAAAGGTCTATCCCAAGCTTTAAAATTATAATCCGCTGCTGCAACTATTTGAACTGATTGCTGCGCTTTAATATTTTTATTTAACTCACCTTCAAAGTTTCTTAATTCTCTGTAAAATGGAGCTTGATAATAGTACCCACCTGACAATCTAAAAAGATAATCTCTTTTCCAATTTGGCTTATAGGCTACACTAGCCCTTGGGCTTAAAATGTTTTCATTATTAAACGTCCAATAGTTGGTTCTTACTCCTGCAGTAAAACTAAGCTCTGATGTATCTTTGAGACGGTAATTCCAATTGCGCTGTAAATAGGCAGTTACTCGATTTGAATTGATTTCATTTTGAGCTTTAAATACACTAGAAAGTGTTAGTTCCTTATTTCTTATTTGTGGTATTTGACTAGTATCATAACCAACAACATCTTTTGGTTTAGGTATAGAAAAACCCGCAGAGTCTAACATTTTCCACTCACTTAGCTTATCCTTGATCATTTCACGTTGAACCTTAGCACCCCATTCCCAACTTCCGTTATCTACAAATAGTTTCCCTTTGTGTTGTGTGTTTACAACGGTTACTTGAAGTGTATTTCTCGCGTGATCTCTAAATCCTCCAACTCCTCTGTTAAAAGCAACATCACCAAAATTATCGCTGCCTAAGTCTCTTTCTAGTTCATCAATAAAATACTCACCTAAGATATCAAATGTTTCATCTTCAAAAGCTCTGTAAGCAGATGTAATAAACTTTAAATTTAGATTACTACTTGCTTTATATTCATTAGTTAATGCACCAAAATAGGTTTCGTAATTATTGACTTCTTGGCCTTCGAAATAAATGGTAAGCCTCAAAGCCTCGTTTACAGTTCCAAAATCTGTGGTTCTCGTTTGAGGGATAAAGTTGTATTCATTTCTAGCTATATTTCCTAAAAAGCCTATTTCCCACTTATCGGAAATATCATAAGTTAAATACGTTTGTACATCTAAGAAATTTGGCCGGTATTGACCATCAGTGTCGAGACTACCAAGTACATAACGATTAGTTCTATAGCGAACTCCAGCCAAGTAAGTAAATCGATGATTGCCAGGAGATCCTTCAATATGCATACTTGCTCCTTGTAAACTTCCCGTAACAGATCCCGCAAATTTGTTTGGTTCTTTATAATCTATAGCAAGTGCAGATGAGAATTTATCTCCATATTTTGCATCAAAACCACCTGCAGAGAACTCAATACCTGATACTAAATCAGAATTGATAAAACTTAGACCTTCTTGCTGTCCTGATCGAACCAAGAATGGTCTATATATTTCAACATCATTGACATAAATGAGGTTTTCATCAAAATTTCCACCTCGTACTGAATATTGACTACTTAACTCATTATTTGAAGTTACTCCCGGCAAAGTTTTAATGATTGCCTCAAAATTTCCTGAAGGATTAGCTAGATAAGTAATATCTTTAGGGTCTATGCGTTGCATAGTGCTAGTGCGCTTTCTCTCATCTTGTATATCAACCCCACCTATTTCATATGATCTTGATTTTAGCGTAAAAACTATTTGTCTAACTTCCTTATTTTTAAAATATAGATCAACTACATCTAATTCATAGCTTATATGACTAATAATAATTTTAATGTTCTTTTCTGCAGGCACATCTAATTCAAACTCACCTAAACTATTTGATGTTGCTCCGCCACTTTGGTTACTTACGGAAACATTAACCCCAAAAATAGCGTTACCATTATCGTCCTTAATCGCACCAATTATGGTAGCTTCTTGTCCAACTAGCAGGAAAGTAGTCAGGAGTAAACTGATAGCGAGGAAGACATTTTTTAACATAAGCGACAAAAGTAGTAAAATCGGGTTTGCAAAACCGAACTTTTACAGGAGTAAAAACAGCTCTACTTTTGTTTTATTGCATTACTAGCAAAAGAAATGGGTGATATCAGTCAAATTAAAAAGTTTAATGTAAGAGTTTATGGCATTTTGCGTTCTTATGACCGTAAGCATGTTTTACTTTCTGATGAGTATAAATTTGGATTGGCATTCACTAAATTCCCGGGCGGTGGACTAGAATTCGGCGAAGGGATACTAGATGCACTTAAAAGAGAATTTCAAGAAGAACTGTCAATAGAGGTAATCGATACCTCTCTATTTTTTGTAAATGAAGCATTCCAAGCCTCTGCTTTTGGGAGAGATGAACAATTGATAACCGTTTATTATTTAGTAGATAGCTTTAAAAACGAATTGCCTTCTACAACTACTCATAAGTTTGATTTCGAAGAAAGGGAAGATCAGCAGGCATTTCGTTGGATTTCTATCAATAAACTTTCAGAAGATGAAATGACTTTTCCCATTGATAAACTGATTGTGTCTAAAATCAAAAATTTATAAATGAGTAATATGAATTGATTTATTTGTTAAATATTATCGTTAGCCATTGTGAATTAAAAAAATGATATACCTTTGCAATGTTATTGGTTTTTGATGCTTTTGTATCAAGATTAAAAGGGAATTCGGTGAGAATCCGAGACTGTTCCCGCAGCTGTAAGCTTCAATAACTCTTTTACAATCCTTTGCCACTGTTCAGTTTACTGGGCGGGAAGGCTGCTAAAAGAGGAAGCGAGTCAGAAGACCTGCCTATAACTTTAATTAATGCTTTCGGGATAAAAGTGAATTGTTAGGTTATAGTTTATGGCGCCCTATGGTGTAATCTTCCTTTTCAATTTTCCCGGTTTATTTATTCATTTATAATTATAAACCGATGAGAAAAAAGTTACTCATGTTTACCGCAGTTTTATCTGCAACCGCTTTGTCAGCGCAACAAGCCATTATCGTGAATGGTGGACAATATGGAAATCCAAATAATAATGTGAATCTGGTCAGTTATGACATTAAAACCGATGTCTATACCACCATAGATACTATTCACACACAATCTGTTCAAACGTTATTAGTAGAAGGCAATGTAGCTTATATCGCTGCTCAAGATTCGATTGTTTCTTATGATTTAAACACAAATAGGCGAATAGCGGCAGCCCCCTTTAATGGATTAAGCACCAAAGCACTTTCAATATATAATAACAAATTATTAGTCGGTAATTGGTACGGTAAAACAACTGATAACCTTTATGCTTTTGATAAGTCAACTTTAGTGCTAATAGACTCTGTTTCCCAAATAACAAAAGGAGTTTCCAATATGTTGGTTCATAATGATTCATTATATATCGCTCAGAATTATACCTCTTCAGGTTTTACAGATTCTGCAGGATATATCTCTGTAGTAGATTTAAATTCCATGAACTTTGTCAGAAATATTACTTTTTCAAACAATGGTGAAGGATTGGGCTTTTTAGTAAAAAACACTGCGGAGACAGGCTTTTTAGGAATTAATACCAATTCTATCGTTCAATATGATTTTACAACTAGGACAATTTCTTCTTCCCCATCTATTTTTAGATTATCAGCAGGAGCTGCAAAATATGCTAGAAAAGGAGATACCCTTTTTTTACAAGTCAACGATAATATTGGTTCAATAAGCTTATCATCAGGAAATATAATAGACACTAACATTGTAGCATACAGGCCAACCTCTTTTACTGTTGATACCTTATCAAATACCATTTACGCTACTTCTACTGATTTCTTTAGTTATAGAGAGGGAAAAGTTTTTGATCAAAATGGAACTGAATTAGATACATTGATCGTTGGATATTCTCCTGAGATAGTTCAGATCTACTATGGAAATGTTACATCTACAGATTATTTTGAAAAAGAATTGATGTCGTTTTCTGTATTTCCGAATCCGGCTTCCAATCAAGTAATTATTGATCTTAATACATTTAAGCCAGCATCCTATATAGCATTAAAAATAATAGATATTTCGGGCAAAATAGTTCAAGAAAAAAACTTTTCGTCAATGAATGTGTTTAGCTTGGCTATCGATAATTTAACTTCAGGTATTTACTTGATTAATTTGCAAACCGAAAGGTATGTAGGTTTTCAAAAATTGATCGTGAAGTGATGCTTCGAATGTTCTTAAATAGTCTATTTGTTTGCTTTTTGAGTGTTGCTTATGCTCAGGGCCCTTATGCTGCACAGGCTGGTTTGGCGGGCAGTTCTGCTATTCATAAGGATTCTAGTATAATATTGGCTTGGGCAAACAAATGCGTACTCCAAAGAGGTCTGCAAAATATTGCAGATTCCTCTTTGGGATATGCTACTGTTGGCACCATTATTTCACCAACGGGAAAAGCCGGAGAAAATGGCATTTTAAGTTTAGGAGATGGGGGAGTAGCAATTTTAGAATTTCCTCATCCAATAAAGGACGGACCAGGCTACGATTTTGTTGTTTTCGAAAATTCATTTCTGCCAACATTTTTAGAGTTGGCTTTTGTGGAAGTGAGTTCTGATGGAATTAATTTCTTCCGATTCCCATCCCATTCATTAACAGATACAGCTAATCCCATCGGTGGTTTTGGTAGCATAGAAGCGAGCAATATTAATAATTTAGCAGGTAAATATATAGCCAATTATGGCACTCCATTTGATCTTATTGAATTGCCCAATAGTCCGCTGTTAGATAAGCAACAAATTACGCATGTCAAAGTTATTGACGTAGTTGGCACGATAAATCCTCAATACGCCAGTTATGACACTGCAAATAGAGCAATTCAAGACCCTTACCCAACACCTTATCCTAGTTCGGGGTTTGATTTGGATGCAATAGGTGTAATTCACATTGCAACTACAGGACTAGTTGAGCATCAATCTATAATTAAACAAGTTTATCCAAACCCTTCAAATGATGTAATTTATATACAATTAGTTGAAAAGGAATATAGAAATGCCGTTTTTGAGATTATAAATTCACGCGGTTTAAGTGTTTTATCGGGACGTTTTGTCGATAAGTTAAATATATCAATGCTAAAAAGTGGTATTTACTATTTGCGTGTAACTTCTGATGACGAGCAGACAACCATAAAAATCATTAAGAATTGATGCAACATAAGTTTTACATGTTGTTTTCTTTGCTTGCTTTTTCGGTTACAGTTATTGCCCAAGAAAATGTTTTAGATACAATCCATATTCCAACTGTTACAATACATAGAGCTCACGCAATAGATGCGAATAAAACCTCCTTTAAAACAGAACATATTGACTCTGTTAAAATGAGTCAGAAAAGTACAGGAACTTTAGCAGACGTTTTAAACGAACATTCGACAATTTTTGTAAAATCATATGGAGTAGGAGGACTTTCTTCTGTTTCATTTAGAGGAACTTCTGCCTCACACACCATGGTGCTTTGGAATGATATTCCAATTAACTCATCATTAAATGGGCAAATTGACTTTTCATTGATTCCATTAGCTTTTTTTGATGGGATAGAGATTGATTTTGGAGGTGCAAGTATAGAGAAAAATGCTGGCAGTATTGGCGGTAGTATCAATTTAAAAAATACCGTTGATTACCAAAATAAAGCTTCAGTTAGCTTACAACAGCAATTTGCAAGTTTTGGCAATAGTGGAACTTCAGGTAGAGTAAGTTTAGGTTCTTACCGGTTACAATCAAATGTTAAATTCTTTAAAAAGCAAGGGGAAAATAACTTTGACTATATCAATAAAGGAAAAGAAGGCTTCCCAGAAGAAAAGTTAACAAATGCAAGGATTGACCAATATGGTATTTTGAATGAGTACTATTTTAAGCCTACAAGCAGCAGTCAACTAATGCTGCAATTGTCATTAATCAACACAGATAGAGAAATTCCTGCTATAATGCTCGTAAATAATAATCGAGAATTGCAAAAAGACCAAGCACATAGAATTACATTAGGTTACGAATTAGAAAAGGAAAAATGGAAGCTTGATTTTAAGTCTAGTGGCTTTTCAGACCAATTAGATTATGAGAATCAATTACTTCAAAACAAGACGACTACAACATTTCAAGGAATCAAAAACTTAATTAATTTTAAGTGGTATCCAGCCAAAAAGCACCAACTAAATCTAAAATTTCATGCAGACCTGGATCAAGCATTAAGTCATTCATTCGCAGAAAGTAAAACTCTTGAAAGAAGAGCTGCTTTTGTAAATCATAACTTTATGCCTACAAAGCGCTTTAAATCTTCTTTAAATGTTAGGGGGGAGTCACTAACTAATCAAACAAGTTTTTTATTACCTGCTATTGGGTTTATTTACCAATTAGCCGAAGAAAAAAATTATTTATTAAGAGTAAATGCTTCATTAAATGCAAAATACCCAAATCTTAATGATCTTTTTTGGCAACCAGGTGGAAATCCAAACTTAAAAGTTGAACGCAGTAAAAATCTTGAATTTGGACTATCCAATAATTTTATATTTATAAATGATTGGATGAATTTTAAGTTTGAAGCAACTGCATTTTATATGTTAATTACAGACTATATTCTTTGGCAACCAACTGCTTTTGGCTATTGGAAATCAGAAAATTTGCAAGAAGTAATTAGCAAGGGAGGGGAGTTAAATTGTACGATTAGAACAAAATTTGGAAAATGGAGAAATACGACAACAGTCCAATATGGATATACCTCTTCAGTAAATCAATTAGCAAAACAAGATAATGATGCATCGAAAAACAAGCAGCTCATTTATGTGCCGGAGCATTCTGCCAATGTGTTTAGCCAATTTAATTATTCTAGTTGGCAATTTATTTATCAACTAAATTATATTGGAGAAAGGTATACCACTACCGATAATTCTGATTTTTTACCATTTTATAATTTACATAATTTTAAAGTTCAGAGAGGATTTAGTTTTAATAAACATCAATTTTCACTTTCTATCCAAATAAATAATTTATTTAATGAACGTTATCAGGCCATACAATGGAGACCAATGCCTGGTAGGAATTATGGAATAACACTAAACTATACAATTAATTAATGAAACCAGTAACTAGACTATATCTCGCTTTTTTATTACTTTTTTTTGGCTGTAAGAAAAGTGAAGACCCCATTCCTCAGGTATTTTTCAATATGGATGTAATTATCTTAAATGAAGGAAATTTTGGACAAGGGAATGCAACCATAGATTTATACAATAGTCGAGACAAGCGCCAACAATCAGATGTATTTAGAAGTAATAATCAAGGACGACCAATAGGAGATGTGATTCATTCTATGTATGTTGGCCAGGATACTGGGTTTGTAGTGGTAAATAATTCTCAAAAGGTAGAATTAATCGATTTAAATGATTTTAAATCATTGGGTACAATCAATGGACTGAATTCCCCTCGGTACTTTTTACCAATCTCTTCTACTAAGGCTTATGTATCTGACTTATACGCCAAATCTATTCATGTAATTGATCTTCAAAGAAAAGTGGTTAATAAAACTATTCAAGCCAATGGTTGGACTGAGCAAATGGTAAAAATAGAAGATACTGTATATATTGCCGATATGAGCAATAATGAATTGATTCGAATTAACAGTAAGCTAGATACAATCTTAAGTCGCTCGGCACTTATTCGACAACCCAATAGCGTAGTAGTAGATAAGAATAATACTATATGGGTTCTATGTAGTGGAGGTTTTGATGAAGTTTTGCCACGGCTTTACCAAATTTCTACTTCAGGTAATGTTATTCAGTTTTTTGAATTTCAGTCTGTAAGCATGAGTCCAGGAAATTTGATAATTGACGGTGAAGGAGAAAAACTTTATTATTTAAATGGGGGAGTTTATAGCCATTCAATTACGGCAACACAGTTGGCCAATGATCCTGTAATTCCACAGGATGGTCGTCTATTATACAGTTTGGCCATTCATCCTAGTTCGGAGGAACTTTACGTGGCTGATGCAATAGATTATCAGCAAAATGGAGTCATTTATCGTTATTTAAAGTCAGGAGAGTTAGTTCATCAATTTAGGTCTGGTGGGGTTATTCCTGGTTCATTTCAGTTTCTACCATGAAGGAACGCATCGCATTTTCTTGGAGTGGAGGTAAGGATTCTGCATTTGCTTTGTATAAGTTACTTTTAAGTAATGCATATGAAGTTGCATATTTAGTTTCAAACTTTAATGCAGATAAAGAATTAAGTATGCATGCTGTACCCATTAAACTAATTGATAAACAAGCCAAAGCGATACAAATTCCATTATTACAAGTACATGTAACGAGCAATGAAAATGAGAGTTACGAAAAGGCAATGGAGTTAGTTTTAGAAACGTTGAGAAAGGACGGTATTTTTAAGGTTGGATATGGAGATATTTTTTTAGAAAATTTAAAAACGTTTCGTGAAGAAAAGCTAAAATCTGTAGGTATGGAAGCACTTTTTCCATTATGGCAAGAGGATTCGTTAACCTTGATTAACCAATTTGTAGAATTTGGATTTAAGTCATTGGTTTGTTGTTTTAATGATCGAACGTTAGGTGCTGATTTCATTGACAAAACCATAGATAAGCAATGGATTTCTGCGCTTCCAAAAGACATAGATCCCTGTGGTGAAAATGGAGAATTTCATACATTTTGTTATGATGGTCCAATTTTTGAACATCCTGTAACCTTTGGAATCGCAAACAATTGGATAAAAGAATATGAGTTTAAATTAAGTGATGGTCAGTTAGTAAATGAATACTATAGATATAGTAAATTAATAGCTGTGGATTAGTTGTTTAAAAAATACTCGTAAATACCTTGATAGCGTCCATGTATTCAATTTTGATTTGCGATATTTGTTAATTACACAATAAACTGCTGCAAAGGACATTTAATTGGTTATGATTACATTTTTAAGATCCGGTCTCTATATTTTTTTTAGTTTTTTAACTATCTTTGGTGTTCAGGCTCAAAGTAGTAAGTTTGTTTTAGAAACCCTCGTGACTGAGGACGGTAGAAAGTTATCAAATGCATCCGTTACAGTATTCAAGAATGGAACAAAAATAGAAACGCTGAAAACTGATTCAAAAGGTCAAGTAAATGTTTTTTTGGATTTGGGAGCTAATTACACGGTTAATATCTCCTCCATGGGGATGGTAACAAAAAAACTAAACATCGATACACGTAACGTTCCACCTGAAGACCTTGGTGCAAACTTCCCATTTCCTGCCGAAGTAGATATCTTTCAAAAAATTCCTGATTTAGATATCAAGATTTTAGACCAACCAATTGGTATAATTCGATACGACCCAAGTATATCTAATTTTGATGTTGATCGGGCACACACTCAGCGAGTAAAGGCCCAGCTAGAACAATTACAAAATGATTACGAAGCTAAAAAGGCAGCAGAGGCTGCTAATGCTGCTAATGCGCAAAAAGTATATGATGGAGCCATAAAAAAAGCGGATAAGTTTTTTGCAAATGAGCAGTGGAAAGAAGCTAAAGCAGAGTATGAGATCGCTGCTAAGGCGATTCCTTTTGAAACATATCCCGCCTTTCAAATTGCGGAGCTTCAATCCAAGTTGATAAAAGAAGTTCAAGCAGATGATAAGTATAATGCTGCAATGGAATCAGCAAAAAAAGCTTTTGGGGTTAAAGATTATCAGCGAGCTATATCTGACTATAAGATTGCTAAAAGTTTAAAACCAGAAGCGAGTGAGCCAGAGGCTAAGATTAAAGAGATTGAAGGATTTCTTGCACAACAAGCAAAGACAGAACAAGCCTATTTAGAAGTTATAAATAATGGGGATAAAGCCTTGATTGTAAGCAATCTTGAGGAGGCAAAGGCAGCTTTCCAAAAAGCAGCAGAATTAAAACCAACAGAAAGTTATCCTAAAAATAAACTTGCAGAAATCAGCGATGTAATGCAAAAGTCTGCTGCAAAAGACAAAGAATATGCAGACGCTATAGCTGCAGGAGAGCAAGCTATTAAAAATGGAGAATTGTCTAAAGCAAAAGGAGAGTTTATTAAAGCGCAAGGAATAAAACCTAAAGAAACACTTCCACAAGAAAAGTTAGCTCAAATTGAAACACTAATGGCTGAGCAAGCTAAAAAAGAGCAAAGCTATTTAGCTGCAATTCAAAAAGGGGATAACGCATTAACCGGAAATCAATATGATGAAGCAAAGAAAGCGTTTCAAGAAGCCTCAGCAATAAAGCCATCCCAGGAATATCCCAAGAATAAAATAAAAGAAATTGATGATTTTATTGCTAAAAATCAAGCAAAAGAGAAAGAGTATGCCGATGCTATTGCAACCGGAGATAAGGCTTTGGGATTAAAGGACTACACAGGAGCAAAAACGAGTTATGAAAAAGCCAATGGCATAAAACCAAAAGAGGCCTACCCAACTCAAAAAATTACCGAGATTGAAGGAATTTTGGCAGCAAATGCCAAAAAAGAGCAAGAATATACGGCCGCTATTGCAAATGGCGATAAAGCATTAACGGCTGAGGATTTTGACACTGCAAAGTCCTCATTTTTAAAGGCAGGTGAGATTAAGCCTGAAGAAAAATATCCAAAGGATAAGTTAATCGAAATAGAAAGTCTATTAGCGGATTTAAACGAAAAGAACGAAGCGTATCAAAAGGCAATTAGCAATGGTGATGAATCGTTAGCAACGGCTAATTTAGAAGAAGCTAAAAAGTCTTTTCAGGCAGCTTTAGCTATAAAGCCAGAAGAGAGTTATCCAAAAACTAAGATAATAGAAATTGATGCGTTAATCGCTAAGGCTGCAGCAAATGAAAAGGCCTACACTGATGTGATAGCTAAAGCTGATGCAGATTTAAATGAAAATAAGTTAGATGATGCTAAGAAAGGGTATGAAGCAGCTATTACTTTAAAAGCAAAAGAGCAATATCCAAAAGATAAGCTAGCCGAAATTCAAGACTTATTAGCTATTGCTGCTAAAAAAGAGCAGGAATATACAGCTGCGATAACAGCTGCAGATAAGGCATTGCAAACTAAGGAGTATACCACTGCTAAGACTGAATATGAAAATGCTCAAAAAATTAAACCTAGCGAAGTATACCCAAAGGATAAACTAAAAGAACTAAATACTTTACTTGCAGAAGAGGCGAAACAAGAAGCGGCCTACATTGATGCACTTACTAAGGCAGACGCTTCATTTACTTCTGAAGCTTATGAAGATGCAAAAAGTGGATATAATCAAGCGCTAAAATTAAAGCCAAATGAATCATATCCAAAGGAAAAGATTGCAGAAGTAGAAGTGAAAATTGCAGCAAAACAAAAAGAACTTGAAGAAATTAGAGTTGCAAAAGAAAAAGAAGCTGCTGCTGAAAAATTATATGCAGATATAATTACTAAAGCTGATAAGCAACTATCTGAAAAAAACTACATCGAGGCAATTACAAGTTATGAGGAAGCGTTAAAAATAAAGATTACAGAAACTTATCCTGCTAATAAAATCAAAGAAGCTCAAACAGCAATTGCTGAAATAGAAAAAGCAGAAAAACAATATTTAGCAGCAGTAAAAGAAGGTGATGATGCACTTAGTCAAGGAAACTACGATGCTGCTAAGAAAGGATATACAGCTGCTTTGTCATTAAAACCTAGTGAAAAATATCCTAAAGATAAAATAGATGAAGCAAATCGTTTAGCGGCAGATGCTGAGGCGGCAGCATTAGCTAAAGCAGAAGCAGAAAAGAAAGAAGTGGCCTACCAAGACCAAATTAAAGCTGGAGATACTGAGCTAGCTAATAAAAATTATGAAGGTGCAATAACACTTTATCAAAAAGCAAAAGAACTTAAGCCAAGTGAACAGTATCCATTAGACAAAATAAAAGAGGCTGAAGCATTTATCGCAGAAGCTATGGGAGTAAAAGCAGCTGCAGAAAAGGCTGCCAAAATTGAAGCAGAATATCAAGGGTTAATAGCAAAAGGAGATGCCGATTTAGTGGCTAAAAAGTATGATGCTGCAACTGAATCGTATTCAAAAGCGAAAACGGTAAAACCTTCTGAGACCTATCCGCAAGAAAAATTAGATGAAATAACTTCATTAAGAGGTGCTCAAGCAGCTGCAGAAAAGGCTGCTAAGATTGAAATGGAGTATCAGGCTACTTTAGCTTTGGCCGAAAAAGCATTAAAGGAAAATAAATATGATTTGGCACTTGAAAAGTTTAATGGTGCATCAGAATTAAAATCACAAGAATCATATCCT
Organism: Vicingaceae bacterium; assembly: GCA_018402765.1. Taxonomy (GTDB): domain Bacteria; phylum Bacteroidota; class Bacteroidia; order Flavobacteriales_E; family Vicingaceae; genus Acidiluteibacter. Next base: position 166,423 of record JAGYIE010000001.1, read on the forward strand.
AAAAGTAAAATTAATGAGATAAACGGATTGCTTGGGGAAAAGGCTGCGGCTGAAGCTGCTAAAAAGGTTGCGGCTGAATTGGAAGCTAATTATAAGCGCTTATTATCAGAGGCAGATGGGCTTTATCAATCGGAAAAATGGCAAGATGCTAAGACAAAATACAATGCTGCGCTTGCTTTAAAAAATGAAGATTATCCGCTTAAACAAGTTGAATTAATTAATAGTAAACTTGATCAATTAGCTAAACAGCAAGAAGAAATACGTTTGGCAAATGAAAAGAATGCTGAAAAAGATACTAAGTATCAAGAGACAATTGTAAAAGCAAACAATCTATTTGTATCTGAAAATTTTAAAGAAGCAATTGAGGTATACAAATCAGCTCAATTATTAAAACCATCAGAAAGTTACCCTAAAGAGCAAATTAAACTAGCTGAGAATAAAATTGCTGAAAAAATTAGATTAGAAGAGGAGCGATTAGCTGCTGAGAAAAACTCTTATGAGACTAAAGCAACTTATTTAAATATTATCGCAAAGGCTGATCAGTTTTATGCACTTGAAGATTTTGATTTGGCTGTTGAAAAGTACAAAGAGGCCTTAACTGTAATGGACGAAGAATATCCTAAAGATCAGATAAAACGTATCGAAGATAAAAAGGATAAAGAGAAAGAAAATGCAGAGGCTGAGGCCTTAGCAAAAGCTAAATTGGATAAGGATTATAAGTTAGCTATTGAGAATGCAATAGTAGCTTATGATCAGAAAGATTATTCGAATGCATTAGCATCTTTTAGGACAGCAACCGAATTAAAACCAAATCAAGAGCTGCCAAAAGAGAGAATTGAAGAGATTGAGTTGATTTTAGCTAAACAAGATGAAGAAAAAAATAAGGCATTAGCTGTAAAAGAAAAAGCTGCTGAAAATGAGCTTGCCTTTTCTTCATTGATTAAGTCAGGGGATAATGCCTTTAAGAATCAAAACTATTCTGCTGCAAAAGCAGATTACCAAGGTGCATTAAGGTTAAAACCTGAAGAGGCTTATCCACAAGAGCAGCTCAAATTAATAACTAATAAAATTACCCAAGAAAAACTAGAAAAGGATGAAGCTTCTAAAGCTTTTGCTGAGCAAAAGATTAAGGAGCAGCAAGAGAAAGAAAAAATAATCGTAACGGGCAAAAGTGAAGCTGAAATAGAATCCATATACAAAGAGATGTGGGCAAATAAGAACAGTAAAAAAGCTGAGGCTAAGAAAACTGAGGCAGAATTACTCGCTGAGCGCAGGGCTAAAGAAATAGAAGAGGATGAAGCAAAGCGCCAAAAGGAGCTTAAGCGATTAAACTCTATTTCTGTTAGTCTGGCTGAAAATAAGCCTGTAAGCAGTGATCGATATTTACAAAATTTAGAAACGTTGAATCAGCAAATAGAAGCAAAAGACAAGGAAGAGGAAGGGAGAATTATTTCTGCACAACGAGATCGCGAAGAAAAAATGATGGATTTAAATGATTTGCAAGCTAATGTAACCGAAACGAAAGAAGGATATACATATAGAACCTTAACACCAAATTATGAGAAGGTTAAAGCTTTAGCAGAAGCTAAAGAGCAGCAAAATAAAGCGTTGAACGATGAGCAGCAAGAGCGAATATTGAAATCACGTGAAGAGTTGGTTCAGATCGATCAAAAAATTCAAGCTTATCGTGCTGAGTTAGCTAAAGCAAGATTAGAAAAAACATCAAGCATTCCTGAAAATCAATCAAAAGCAATTAAGAGTGCTAAAGCTGAAAATGTAAAAGAGGCTGATCAAATTATTGCTTCCAATCAGAAAAAAATAGCCGATCTGCTTCAACAAAAAGAAGAACTTCAAGCTAAATATAGTCAGGATATATCTCAAAGAGGAATAGAGTTTAGTGAAGAAACGGTGAGACTTCAACAAGCTTTTGAAGACGAAGCTACTAGAAAGGCTAACATGACTTCTGATGCCAATATAGAGAACTATTATACAGGTGCGAAAAGAAAAAGAAATGACTCAGAGTTGTCCAATAAATATCCTCAAGGGGTTACTGAAGAAATTATAGACGGTGATTCGAATAGCACAACCATTAGAAGAATTGTGGTTGGTGGGACTCAAGTAGATATTTATGAAAAAACGTTTTACTCTTGGGGTGCTATCTTTTATAGCAAGAACGGAGTAAATATAGATGAAGAAACCTGGAAAAGAGAGGCCAAGAAATAAGATGATTAATCGATTACTCCTCGTTTCTATTTTATTCTTTTTAATCGCTTGTGATTCAGATATAAATTCTGTCGATGAGTCTACTGAATTGTTAGGGAGAGATATTTCTATAGGGTATGCAAAAGGTTTTGAAATTGTTGACTATAAAAAGTTTAAAAAATTAACTATAAAGCAAAGTTATAAGGGAAATAATCAGCAATTTGTTTATTTATTGGCTTCAGACTCTGTAAAGATACCCAGTACTTTTTCCGGTGAAATAATTATCACGCCAATCAAGAGCATAGCAGCATTGTCAGCTACCTATATTCCGTTTATACGTTTATTACATCAGACTTCTTCTATAGTGGCTATTAGCGGTAAGAATACCATATATGATTCTACAATATATCAGTTAATTCAAAAAGGTATAATAAAAGATCTTGGAGAGCCTGAATTAAATATCGAGCAAGCAATTGTATTGAATCCAGATGTGGTGATGGGTTTTGCCATTGATGCTCAGGGCATGAGTCGATTAACTGAGTTAAAAAGGTTTAATCAGTCTGTAATAATCAATGCAGAATACATGGAATCCTCTCCTCTAGCTAAGGCAGAGTGGATAAAGGTGTTTGGTGCTTTATATGATTTGGACTCACTTGCTAAAACTATATTTCAACAAATAGAAAAGGATTATTTGCAATTGAAAAGACTTGCAGAAACTGCTGAAGAAAAACCAACTGTTTTTACATCCGTTCCTTGGAAGGGGACTTGGTATGTGCCAGGTGGGAAATCTTTTCAAGCAAAATTATTGAAAGATGCAGGTGCAAATTATTTATGGCATAATAACCCTGAAAGTGTAAGTCTACCTCTAGATTTTGAAGTAGTTTTTGCCAAAGCAATCGATGCCGATTATTGGTTAAATGTTTCTACGTTTCAATCATTAACGGAAATGCAGCTTGCAGATGAGCGCTTTACTTTATTTAAAGCATTTAAAGAGAAAAAGGTGTTTAATAATACTAAAACGCTGACAGCTTATTATGGAAATGACTATTGGGAAACTGGCGCAGCACGTCCCGATTTAATTTTATCAGATTTAATTCAACTGTTTCATCCTGATATTTTGAAAAGTCAGGAGTTTAATTACTACGAAAGATTGCGATAAATGCTAGGTAATCATTTAAATAAGTGGCTTTTACTTTTAGGCTGTTTGCCGCTTCTTATCGGGGCAAATATATTTTTGGGTTCTGTTGATATTCCAGTCATTGAGATAATTGATGTTTTTTTTGGTAATTCAACCAATTTGGCTTGGAAGACAATTATAATCGAAAGTAGGGTGCCACGCATATTAACCGCCATTCTTTGCGGAGCAGCAATATCCATTAGTGGTTTTCAAATGCAAGTGCTTTTTAGAAACCCTTTAGCAGGGCCATACATTTTAGGCATCAGTTCAGGAGCCAGTTTGGGGGTTTCTTTGCTAGTGCTAACAGGAGGGTGGTTATTTGGTATACACTTTATGGTTCAAGACTGGTCTATAGCTCTAGCGGCAACTATAGGAGCATTATTCATCCTCTTACTTGTTTTCGCTATATCCATTCGTGTTAAAGATATTATGACGGTACTAATTGTGGGCATAATGTTAGGTGCGCTTACAACTGCCATTATTGGTATCATGCAATATTTTAGTGCATCAGATCAGCTAAAGTCCTTTGTCATTTGGACCTTGGGTAGTTTAGATGGTGTGAACTTTAATGAGATCTTCATACTATCAATTGCAGTTATAGTGGGGTTAGTGTTAGCATTTACGCAAATTAAACCGCTTAACTTACTGCTAATGGGTGAAACTTATGCCAAGAGTATGGGAATTAGTTTATCAAAAAGTAGGTTAATAATTATCTTAAGTGCAGGAATTTTAGCAGGATCTGTAACAGCATTTTGTGGACCAATCGGCTTCATAGGTATAGTTGTTCCTCACTTATGTCGGGTATGGTTTCAAACATCCAACTCAAGGATATTATTTCCTGCAATAATCATTTTAGGCATTAATATACTGTTATTAAGTGACTGTATTGCTCATTTACCTTTTAGTGATTTAGTGTTACCGATAAATTCAATTACCGCTATTTTAGGTATTCCGATTATATTTTGGATGGTTTTAGGACGTAAGAAAATATCAACAAATCTATAATGAAAGAGCGCATAAAAATAGAAAATCTTTTAATTGGTTATGGCAGTAGGGCTAATGGATGCGCTATAATGGCGCCTATTAGTACTGAAGTAAATGATGGGGAATTTATCTGTTTGATTGGAGAAAATGGCAAGGGGAAATCAACTTTATTAAAAACATTAGCAGGTAATTTACCGCCTTTATCAGGTGAGGTTTTAATAAACGGCAATGCGTTATCATCGTATAACAATCAAGCTTTAGCTAAGGAGTTAAGTCTAGTATTAACCGATAAAATTAGCATAGGATTAATTACTGTATTTGATTTGGTAGCTTTTGGTCGTTATCCTTTTACGAATTGGATGGCAAGCTTATCCTCTGTAGATAAGGCAATTATTGATGATGCCTTAAAAGTTTGCGGCGTTGAAGGATTAGCAAATAGGTATTTCAGTAATTTGAGTGATGGAGAAAAGCAAAAAGTCTTAATTGCTAGAGCTATAGCCCAGCAAACTCCAATTGTATTACTTGATGAACCATTAAATCATTTAGACTTGATCAATAAGGTAGAGATATTCTGTTTACTTCAAAACTTATGTAAGACCTCAGGAAAAACAATTATTATTTCAACGCACCAAATTGAATTGGCATTGCAAGCTGCAGACAGGTTATGGCTTATTACCAACGATTATAAATTATCAATTTCCTCACCTGACGAAGCGATATCGTCCGGATTGTTTGAGAAGGCATTTAAAAGTGATAAAGTTGTTTTTGATTCTAGCTCTAAAACCTTCCTCTTAAAGTCATCTATTTAGGCGCACCATAAATTTTGCGTTTCCTTCTCATCTCTCGTTTCATTTTTCGATTGCTCTTTTTCTGATCTTTTTGTATATCATCTGCAATTTGAACGCTCGGCGGTTTATTGCCCATTCCTTTTGGGTCTACACCCTTAAATCCTTTATATGGATTACAGCTAATCAAAGCAATTAAAATGCACATTATAAGTAACTTATTCTTCATTTCTTAAAATCTTAATGTCTTTGATTAATCTGTTCACATCATCTTCTGACGTGCCATCATAAAATCCTCGAATTCTTTTTAGTTTATCAATTAAAATGAAATTTTCGGTGTGTATAAAATCATTTACGCCCCCATCTCCTTCAGTTGTAACTGCGAAATATGACTTTCTTGCTAAACTATAAATTTCTGCTTTATCTCCTGTCAAAAATGTCCATTGGTTAGGATTAGCCATATGCAGTTTTGCATATTCTTTTAGCACTTGCGGGGAATCAAATTCTGGCTGAACAGAATGCGAAACAATTTGCACATTTAAATCATTTGTAAAAGCATTTTGAACTCGCTCCAGCTCATTACTCATAACAGGACAAATAGTAGGGCAGGTGGTAAAGAAGAAGTCTGCAACATAAATTTTATCTGTCAAAAAACTATTGTCTACTTCCTCACCGTCCTGATTTACCAATTTGAAATTTCGAATCCGATGGTTTTTATAAATATCTCGCTGATCTTTGTCAACTAATTCGGGGTTTAAGTCTTTTGGGCTATAAATCTTTAAAGGAACAGCTTTGTCTAACATAAAGTATGCTATTGTAATGGCTATAAGCATAATAATAGCACTAATAAGTATTCCTGATTTATTCATTTCCTACTTATCTTAATGAATCAATTGATCTAGAAATTTATCTAGTTCCTCAATCTCTACTTTTTTTATAATGATTTTCTTATCCTTATCTAATAAGTAGGTTTGAGGCGTGCTGTACACATCATAGGTATGTCTAAAGTTTGACGTAAACTCGCCGCCGTCAGACCCGTTTATAAAATCAAGTTTATTTTTCTTGATAAATTCAATCCATTTCTCATTTTCAAAGTCATTACCAACGGCAAAAACTTTTACTTCATCATCTTTGTATTTATCATAAAGTTTTTTCAGTACGGGAGTTGATTTTTTGCAATGTCCACATTCTGGGGACCATATGTAAACAATAGTGTAAGTAGCTTTTACATCATATAACTGTAAGTAATTTTTTTGTGCTGTATCCTTTACAATAATATTTGGAGCTTTTTTTCCAATTAAAAGTGGCTCCAATGCATCAGCTCGCTCCTTTATCTTTTTTAATTGTTGTTCTGAAATCCAATCCGCTTTTCCATTTAAATAATAGTTTCTAGCCATGTGCACAAATACAGCATCCATTCCAATGTATTCGCTCTTTTCATAAGTGGTAGTAATGTAGCTTAATGTATATCTAAAGACTTCAGGATTTGTAGTCTTTCTTAATAAAAAATCTGCTGCTGCGTTGATGCTATCAGGAATTTGTGGGGTTAGTTTAGAAATGTAATAAACCATCTTTTCATGATATGCAGGAGAGTTAATAAAGCGTTCGTCATTAAAATCTATATGATCAAATAAGTGTTTCTTCATGTATCGGTATGGAAATAAACTGTCAGCTTGACCATTTTTTAATATAGGAGTTTCTGGAATCTCAGGAAACTCCATTGCCTGTAGAAATTTAGATGTAAACGAATTTCCATGTTTTTTAAAGAAACTCTTTCTGTAATCGCTTACAGTTTTATCTAATTCCGTTATAGATTCATTTATTTTTTCAATTTCTTTTTTCTTTTCAGTTGAGGCTTTTTGAGCTTTCAAGTCTTTCATAATACTTTGTTGCACGCTCAAATAATTCATATATTCATAAAATAAGGCATTCTCAGGACTATTTTCTATCACCATGTTTTTAAGTGGAGCAGTAGTATCAGTTGACATACTAAAATTCTGTCCGTCAACCATAAAGTCGAATACGCGCCCATTATCTTTTATTATGGAATACATCCCTTCTTTTAATGGAGTTTCCCCCGTAAAGCTAAAAGTTCCATCAGTGGAGTAAGCGGTATCTTTGTAATACTGTCCAGATCCATAGTAGTTAGCTAAATATATTTCTCCATCAGGAACTCCTTTTATTTTAAAATTTAGTTGATATCCATCTTGCGCAAACAAAGATGACGTTAAAAACAATGAAATTGAAAATAGAAGTTTTTTGATAGTATTCATAAAATGATTCGTTTACATTCAAATTTACGATTTATCAATTCTTAATCGCCAAATTAACGATTGTTAACAACAAAAAGTGGCCTAAGGCTTGCCTATCAAAAGGAAATAGGCAGTATAGTTTGAACGATTATTTTTCAATCTTATCAACAATAAATACCTTATTTATGTTGATTAATTCTTATCATTGAACCATGACAACCCCAATTTGGATTACATTTGTTATACTTTGTATTGCAGCAATTGTTGCGGGGATAATTGTTGCGTTTTACTTACTTCAAGAAGCATTAATATTCAATCCAATACGATTAAATAAAGATTTCAAATACCACTTTACTTTACCATTTGAGGAACGATGGTTTATGATCAATGGGCAAGTTGAATTAAATGCAATTCATTTCAAGGTAGAAAAACCAAAAGGACTTATTTTCTATTTACATGGTAATGCTGAGAATGTGAAATACTATGGGGAAACTATTCAACATTTAACAGATTATGGCTACGATATTTTCCTATATGATTACCGAGGTTTTGGCAAGAGTAGTGGAAAAATTCGAAGAGAAAGTGAAATGCAGCGTGACGCAAAACATATTTACAACGAGCTTTTAAAAGAATATGCTGAACAATCGATCATCATATATGGATATTCACTAGGGACAGGAATTGCAGCTAGATTGGCTAGTAAAAACAATCCCAAAGCACTAGTATTGGAAACTCCATATTTTAATTTTATAGATCTAATACGATGTCATAAATCTTACTTACCAGCCGATTTAATTACCAAATATAAATTCAGGACAGACCGATATTTAGAGGATGTGGATTGTGAAATCTATTTATTTCATGGAACTGAGGATAAGCAAATTCCTTATAAATCAGCCAAAAAACTAAGTAGATTACACGCTAAGGCCAAATTGATTACAATAGAAGGTGGCACACACAACGATTTAATGACGTTTCCTGAATATAAAGCGGAGATTCAGAATATATTAAGTTAAGCGTAAAGTGCAGCCTTGTTATGCTCAGAGGTAAAGTGAAATTTAATGTCAGGATAGTTATCCATTGTAATTTGCAAAACACCTCTTGTTTGAGCTAAGAATACCAAGTTTTCATCCTTATCGTATACAATATAGTTAGATTTTAGTCGAACAAATTCATCTAAGACGTCTTTCTTATCACAAGTAATCCAACAAGCCTTGTAGAAATTCATCGGGTGAAAGTTTGCCGTTGCTCCGTATTCATGCTTTAAGCGGTATTGTATTACTTCAAATTGGAGTTCTCCTACTGTACCGATATACTTTTTATTTCCCATTCTTTGGGTAAACAATTGAGCAACACCTTCATCTGTTAATTGAGATATACCTTTTTCTAATTGTTTAGTTTTCATTGGGTCAGCGTTAATAACCTCTTTAAAAATTTCAGGTGAAAATGAAGGTATTCCTTGGAACATAAAGTTTTCACCTTCTGTTAATGTATCTCCAATTTTGAAGTTCCCGGTATCATACAAACCAATAACATCTCCAGGATAAGCTTTTTCGATCAGATTTTTTTCTTGGGCCATAAAGCTAGTCGGATTATTAAATCGAATCTTTTTACTTAATCTAACGTGATGAAAAAACTTGTTGCGCTCGAATGTTCCTGAACAAACGCGAAGAAAAGCAATACGATCTCTATGATTAGGGTCAAGATTCGCGTGAATTTTAAATACAAATCCACTAAAATCTTCATTCGTTGGCTGGACATCTTTGCCTTCAGCTTCTCTAGCTTTCGGATTTGGCGCAATTTCAATGAACGTATCTAACATTTCACGTATTCCAAAGTTATTTACAGCACTGCCAAAAAATACAGGAGCAATTCTACCTTCTAGGTATTCATTCTTATCAAATGGCTCATAAACGCCTTCAATAAGTTCTACATCTTCACGCAGTTGATTTGCGTATTTTCCAACCAATTCGTCGAGTTTTGGGTCTGACAAATCACTAATGGTAACAATATCCGTCTCTATCTTTGTTTTATTGGAGTTGAATAAGTTTACATTTTTGTCTACTAAATTATATACGCCTTTAAACGTTGGACCAATGCTTATGGGCCAGCTTAATGGTCGCACATTTATCGATAATTTCTCCTCCAATTCATCCAATAAATCAAAAGGGTCTTGACCATCAAGATCCATTTTATTGATGTAAACAATTACAGGGGTATTTCTCATGCGGCAAACTTCCATTAGCTTTTCAGTTTGCGTTTCTACACCCTTTACACAGTCAATTACTAGAATTACACTATCTACTGCAGTAAGTGTTCTGTAGGTATCTTCGGCAAAGTCTTTGTGTCCAGGAGTATCTAAAAGATTTATAAGTTTGTCTTTATATTGAAATCCCATTACCGATGTAGCAACAGAGATACCTCTCTGCTTTTCAATTTCCATAAAATCAGAAGTAGCAGACTTGGTGATTTTGTTGTTTTTTACAGCCCCCGCAGTTTGAATAGCACCACCGAAAAGAAGCAATTTCTCTGTTAGTGTTGTTTTACCTGCATCTGGGTGACTTATAATACCAAATGTCTTACGCTTATTGATTTCTTCTTGTAATTTCATGGAATGTATTTGAAGCTGCAAAATTAATAAAAAGAAGGGAGCTACTTCATCAATCTTAAAAGAAGTACCAATGTATAAACTGAACAGATTATCGAAAGTAATTTAAAAAGTGATTACGTTTGCTTTCAAACAATTTATTGACATATGAAGCTATATTTATTTTTAGGTTTAATTGGGAGTATTCTTTCACTTTCAAGTTGTACTAATTCAGATCATAAGATGGAAGAAAGGCCACCAATTGAAATGAATTCAACACTTTATAAGCAAATTGCAGAAGTTATAGCCGAAGAGGGAGTTGATATTTATAATCAAGAAACCGGCGATGCTAACTTTGATGTGTATTGTGTAGAAAGAGAAAAAAAGTCTTTAGCATGTGTGTCTGCTTTGGGTGAACCATCTGACAACATCAACGTGAGAAGTTTTGTAGATGATATGGATACCATATTCTTTGCCTACGTGATGAAGAAATAAACGTAATCTTTAAATTAAAAGGGTCTTTTGGTTACCCAAAAGACCCTTTTGTATTTTAAACTGTAGGGTAATCAGTATACCCTTCAGGTCCTGGGGTGTAGAAAGTGTTAAAATCTGGATCTGCTAATTCAGCGCCTTTTTCCCATCTGGTAACTAAATCTGGATTAGAAATAAATGGACGACCAAATGCTACCAAATCTCCATTGTTTTCACTTAAAGCTACTTCGGCAGAATCCTTATCATATCCTCCCGAAAGAATTAGGTTTCCTTTAAAGTTGGTTCTAAAGTATTCTTTGATTGAATCAGGTAGAGCAGGAGCTCCCATTGGACCGTGATTTACTAAATGAACATATTGCAAATTCAATTTATTCAATTCATTTGCTAAGTAAAAGAAGGTTTCCACTTGTCCTTCAAACGGCCCAACATCATTCATTGCACCATTTGGCGATAATCGAATACCTACTTTTTCAGCACCAATGGCTGCAATGGTTTTTTTCGCAACTTCGAGCACAATACGACATCTATTTTCAATAGAACCACCGTAGTTATCTGTTCGCTTATTGCTTCCTGCATTAATAAATTGTTCCAATAAATAACCATTGGCACCGTGGATTTCTACACCGTCAAATCCTGCTTTCATCGCATTATGAGCAGCTGTTACAAATTCCTCAATTGTTGATTCTATTTCAGCCGTTATCATTTCTGATGGGGTAGGTATCGCTAATTCTCCTTCACCGTCTACATACATTTTAGTGTTTTCTGGAGCTATTGCAGATGGAGCTAAAATTTTTGCATCTTTAGCCATGTTTCCTGGGTGCGATACACGGCCTGTATGCATGAATTGAATAAATATTTTAGAACCCTTTGCATGCACAGCATTTGTCACCTCTTTCCAAGCTTGGATTTGCTTTTCATTGTAAATACCAGGTATTCTTGGATAGCCCACACCGTTTTTAGATGGAGATGTGCCTTCAGTAATTATTAAACCTGCTTCTGTTCGTTGCTCATAGTAGGTTGTCATAATTGGAGTAGGAACGTGGTCTTGTGTAGCTCTGCTTCTAGTGAGTGGAGCCAAAACTACTCTATTCTTTAATTGCAGTTGATTGTTATTGAATTCGTTTAAAAGGGTCATAATTTTATCGTGTAAAAATTAGATGTATATACATTTAATGTACAAACATATATTTTTTAATTCGATTGGTACGATCTCATGTATTAAATTTTCTTAATTCTTTTTAGCGATTAAAAAAGCCGTTTATTATTTTTATCGGACAGTAGTGCTTTTATTTAGCTTATAACAAAATTCATCTAAATATAATTGCAAAATTTTTCCACTAATTTTGTGATAGTTGCTCAAATTATTTCGTTTGGCAATGCTTATTGTTATGTGAACCAAGTTTGGAGTTTCTTTGATTGTCTTTTTATCTAATTTCTCAGTTAAATGTGGCTCCAAAAACTCGGCTATGTCGATGTGAGTCGCTTTTATCTGTAAATACAATACTTTTTTTCGTCAATCGAGTCATGAACAACTTGATTTATTTCGTTCTTAGGCTATAAAATATCTACACTGTTTGTTTTGCGCTTTTCTATATCTTCAAAAGTCACTGATTAAGCAATTATTGCTACAATTTACTTTCCTGCAGCTCCTCGAACTCTCATTGCTTTATTCGTTTAAAATTCGAATGAATCAACGGTAAAATAACCCTCATTTAATTCAATCATACCTTCTAGAATATGGCAATCAACTGTATTTTCAATTGCTTTTCTCAATTTATGAACCATTGCCCAAACAGGTTAATACCTTTATAGCTCCAACTATTTCTGAATTTCTTCACTAGAAACCCCCTTTTTTTCTTACTTAATAGAAACATAGTTTTGTACCAAACTAAAAAAGATAGATTTGAATTTTACATAATGGTTCGGCTTCTACATTTATTACATTCAAAGCTTTATTGACTTTTGAACCTGTAATGCTGATCATGTTCGCAACGATAACAATTCACTCCTAATTTATCACGCTCTGACTTAAAGTGCCCTCTAAAAGCCACTAAATTATCAAACTAAGCTGTAAAATTAAAAACAATTATACTATTTTTTGCACTAAATCTATCGCTTTTGTCCAGTTAATTTATTAATTTAATGTAACAAACTAATATGAAAAATTCACATTATTTTAACACATAATTAAAATAATCACAACTTTTAATTAACTATTTAAACTGATTCTTTTAATTTCCTTTGAGTGTTCAAAATATTCAAAGAAATTGAAAAATTTATTTATTTCGCTAAGTTTGATAGGAGTTTTCTTTTCAAGCTATTCTCAAAACCATAGCTTTTCAGGAAAAGTCATTGAAAATAATACAGGAGAAAGTGTAATAGGAGCAACAATAATGTTGTTAAACACTGATTTTAATACTGCAACAGGATTAGACGGCAGTTTTATAATAAGAAATATTCCTCAAGGCACCTATGATGTCGAAATACGTTTTATAACATTTGAAACTATAAATCAAAAGATTACAATTGATCAAAACGTAAAAATAGACTTCAAAATTAAAGAATCGAGTCTGCTTCTTGGTGATGTTGAGATAATAGCCACAAGAGATGAAAGTTCTGAATACAGCGCTAGAATGTCTGAAATGAAAGAGATGAAAGTACTTAATGTAATCTCATCTAAAGAAATTGAAGTTTCACCAGATATTACGGTTGCAAATGTTTTACAAAGAGTTTCGGGGGTTTCTTTAGAAAGAAATTCAAACGGTGATGGACAATTTGCCATTGTACGTGGAATGGACAAAAGGTACAACTACACTTTAGTTAATGGAATTAAAGTCCCTAGCCCTGATCCAAGAAATCGATATGTTCCTTTAGATATTTTTCCATCTGATTTAATTGATCGTTTGGAAGTAACAAAAGCACTTACACCTAATATGGAAGGAGATGCAATCGGAGGAGTAATTGACATGAAAATGAAAAGTGCTCCTGATAGATTAACAGTTAATTTTAATGCAGGAACAGGTTACAACCAACTTTATTTTGACAATAAGTACCGAAGTTTTGATCGTTCTGCTACATCTATGGAGTCTCCAAGAATTGCAAATGGTAAAGACTACCAAGCAACAGTTGATGATTTCCCTCTTAATAGTGTGGATTTTCAGAACACACAGCCCCCTATTAATCAAATATATGGACTGTCTGTTGGGAATCGATTTTTTAAGAACAAATTAGGTGTTTTAGTAGCAGGGAGTTATCAAAACACCTATCGCGGTGCGAATAGTTTGTTTATGAATACATTCATTGATCAAGCGACTAATACTCCCTATTACGAAATAGTTGAAAATAGACAGTTTTCTGCACAGCAAGTGAGAACAGGGTTACATGGAAAAGTTGATTATGAATTTAATAACCTACACAAGTTAGAATTGTATGTTGCCAATATTTCTCTCAATGACTTTGAGACGAGAACAAGAAATGATACTATCTTAAAAATTGGGAGGGGTCAAGGGCCTGGAACTGGTAGAATTGAATTGAGAGAAAGGTCCAGACAACGGTATCAAAAAATCTACAATGCAACTCTTCAGGGAACACACAAGTTCACAGAAAAGTTAACGGCTGATTGGTCTGCAGTATATTCACTAGCTACCAACGATGATCCAGATCTAGCTCAACTTATGTGGTTGACAGCAGTTACTAGGAATAGTGATGGTGAATTAGTGCAAGACCCGATAATGTATGGAACTGACTACACCAGAAGGTGGTCTAACAACACCGATGGTGACATTGCAGGTTACGGAAATATCAAGTATGCACCAAAACTTTTTAATTTACCAATAGAGCTTTCTACTGGAGGTATGTATAGGCATAAAGACAGACAAAGTAATTTTGACGAGTATTTATTTAGAGCTTCTCCAATTTTTCAAGAATGGTCAGGTGATGTGAATGATGGTTCATGGACTTTATTCAACAGTATTGGAACTCCAACAGATCCTCTTAATTATACCTGTACTGAAGATGTTCTGGCTTTGTATGGAATGTTTAAAGTAGATTTTAAAAAATTAGAAGTCATGGGTGGAGCGAGGTATGAAGGTACTGCATTTCAGTGGATTTCAAATGCTCCAGTAACTGTAAAAGGTAAAACTGGCTCAATAACCTATAGTGATTTATTGCCAAGTATTCATTTCAAGTATAAACCAACTGATAAACAAAATATTAGGTTATCTTATTTCGCTTCAATTAGTCGACCGAGTTTTTACGAAGTAATTCCTTTCGAAATCAATGAAGAAGACTTTCGTGAAAGAGGAAATCCTTTTCTACAAAGAACTACTGCTGATAACTTTGATTTCAGGTATGAGCGTTTTACCAATTTTCTCGATAAAATAATGTTAGGATTCTTTTACAAAAGGTTAGATAATCCAATCGAATCAGCTCTCGCCATTGTAGGTCAAAGTGTATTCTTACAACCAAATAACTTTGGTACTGCTCAAAATATGGGTATTGAATTTGATTTCACCAAGTACATTAGAAAGTTTGGTATTCGATTTTTCTACACCTATACAAATTCAGAAATTACCACAAGTAAAATTGTTCGTTTTAGAGGTGAAGATGGCAACTTGACTTCTAGACAGGAAAATCAAACAAGACCCCTACAAGGACAGTCTGATCACATTTCAAATATATCATTGCTTTACAAGGACACTAAAAAAGGATTAAACTCTCAACTTTCTTGTGTTTACACCGGAAAAAGAATCATCAGTGTATCACCTTATCTAGATAATGATATATGGCAAAGAGGATTTGTTCAATTGGACTTCTCTCTTGAAAAAGAAATTGGCAAAGGATTTACAGCTTACCTAAAAATTAATAACGTGCTTAATACTCCATTAAGAGCTGATATTCTTCTTCCAAATACTTTTAATCCTGAACAAGCACCTTATTTAGACGCTTCTGAAAGTGTTTTAGTTCGTGAAGACTTTTACAGACAAATCTACTTTCTTGGTGTTAAATATCGATTTGTAAAAAATTAACTCTATTATATACAATCAATTAAACTTTAATCTAAATTAAAAATCAATTAAAATGAAAACAACAAAAAACTTATTTCTAACATCTGTAGTTCTAGGAGCTGTAGCAATGTTTGGTTACTCTTGTACCGATGACGAAGATATTACAATTGACGAGCCTACTAATGGTGGAGGGTCAGTTACCCTCATCACCAATGAAACTGTAGATTTAATGGGTCCTATGGAAGGAACATTAAGAGCAAATAAAACATATTTCCTAAAAGGAGATTTAATTATTCCTGAAGGAAAAGAAATAGTTGCAGAGGCAGGCGTAACAATTATTGCTGTTGGTGACGGTGGCCCAATTGGTCCTGAAATTACCAATAACGGATCATTTGTTAGCTTAGGAACTGAGCAAAGTCCTAATTTGTTTACAGTACCTCAAGCACAAAGAACCCGTGCAAATGTATTTGCTGGTTTATGGGGAGGAATTCAATGCTCAGACAAAGCTACATTGGTAGTTTTAAAATGGACACGAATGGAATATCTTGGTGGACAAGGTGGTCCTGGAACTCCTAGAGCAGGTAAAATTCGTTACGGATTATGGACGTTGAATTCAAATACAGAGATTATAATAGAAGATTGTCATTTCTACGGAGCTAAAGACGATGTTTACCGTCCAGTAGGTGGAAAAATTCACTTAGTAAGAAATACATTCGAATTTTGTGGTGAAACTGGTGGTGATGGCTTAAACGTTAAAGCAGGTACTGTTGGAAATATCGCATACAACGTATTCTATGGTTCAGCTACTAATGCATTTAAACCATCTAACGAAGGTGACGGAATTATTCAAACTAACATCAGCGTTTACAACAACACAATTATAAATGGTGGTTGGAGAAGACCAGGTATGTCAAGAGGAGCAAATATCAATTTTGAGGTTGGTGCTAGAGGCAGTGCATATAACAACATTATTGTAAATTGTAAGAGAGGCATTAGAGTGTTAGAGGATGCTGATATTCCAAATATTACTGTTGACAATAACCTGTATTACGCTTCTTTTCAACAAATGGTAGATGAATTTATACCTCAAGATGCTGTAACTTCAACTAATTCAGCTTCAGGAAATAACAATATTTATGGTAGAGTTAACGATAACAATCCAATGTTTGTAAACTATAATGTTGATCAGTTTGCTTATGCTGACTATGAAGCTGGAGAAAGTCAGCCAGATGCGATGAATTCAAATTCAGGAGCTAACCTTAGATTAGCCCAAGGTTCACCTGCAATTGGTGCCGGTACAACTAACTTTTCACCTGTATCTGTAAACTGGGTATATGCAGTTGGTAACAAAGCTCCAAGTGCTGCTGCTCCAAATTCAGACTTAGGTGCTTATCCTTTTTCAGGAATGGGTGGCAACAGACACAATTAATCTTTTTCTTTGTTTTTTAAGGAATCAATGCTCAAAATTTTGTGCATTGATTCCTTTTTTTGATATGATGAATAAATCCTTTTTTATAATTTTTTTATTCTTCTTTCTATCTTGTAAAAAAGAGGACGATAATTCTGTTGATATTGAGCAGCAGGATACTTTTCTAGTTTATGACTATACGGTTACAAATTTAGATTACGAACCAGCGTTTCGGAGTGACACCACAAAAGGTGGAAGAATTGAAATTCCTGCATTAGTTGAAGCTTCAGGTCTTGCAGTGAGTAGAGCAAATCCAAACATTCTCTGGTCTCATAATGATAAAGGTCATGCAAATAGGCTTTATTGTTTAGGTAGCAAAGGTGAAAACTTTGGCGTCTTTTTACTTAATGGAGCCGGAAGTAGAGATTGGGAAGATATTTGCATTGGTCCAGGCCCAGATGATAATATTGATTATATTTATGTTGGTGATATTGGGGACAATGACGGAGTTTATCCTTACCTAGTGATTTATCGTTTTCCTGAACCTGATTTATTACAATTAGACAGTGGTAAATTGCAACAAATTGACCAAAATACAGTTGAAAGATTTGAGTTTGAATATCCAGATGGGCCAAGAGATTCAGAAACATTAATGATTGATCCATGGACAAAAGACATCTACATTGTTTCTAAAAGAGATTATCGATCTGTGATTTATCGAGCTAAATACCCACAAAGCCCTGTAGAAAGAACCAAACTTGAAAAACTGGCTCAATTGCCTTTCAATTGGGCGGTAGCAGGTGATATTTCGGCCGATGGAACTCAAATTGCCATTAAAGACCGAACTACAATTTATTATTGGAAGCGAGAACAAGGCGAAACAGTTATAAATGCATTAAAAAGAAAACCAACTAGATTGCCGTACATTTTAGAGCCTCAAGGCGAATCTTTTGCTTGGACAAATGATGGGAATGGCTATTTTACATTAAGTGAACAGAGTGGACGTATCTCCCCGGATTTATACTATTACAGTAAATAAATAATTATGAAACCCATCATTTGTAAATTCATTCCAGCAGCTTTATTGTTATTTTCAATAGCTTGCTCTCAACCAAAAAAAGAAACTAATACTTCAACAAAAGTTGATAATAAAATTAGTTTGATCATGGATGTAGTTCTTACAAATCCTCCATTAATAGGAGAATGGAACAACTTTAAAGTTTTCGAAGGTGGTTTTTCGGGAATTCAATATATAGAAGGATCAGATTTTGAATTTTATTTAATAAACGATCGCGGTCCGAATTTGCCAATGAACAACCACTCTTTAGCGAATGGAAAACAAGTTAAGCTTTTTCCCTTTCCAAACTATTCTCAAAAGTTGACTCGAGTAAAAGTCGAAGGTCAAGAACTTGTTGTGAAGGAGCTCAAGGAATTGAAAGATGCAAATGGAGTAACCTTAAATGGACTCTCAGTTCCTTTTCTAGAAGGTTCTCATGCAGAAGTTGCTTGGAAAAATATGAATGCAGATGTAATTCCTGAAAGCATTCAAGGAGTCGACATTGAGGCAATCGTATTTCAAAATGATTCCATTTTCTGGTTTGTTGAAGAATATCGTCCATCTATATGGAAAATGAATAAAAATAATGGAAAACAACTAGCAATTTACTCTCCTTACTCTGAAGATTCAAATAGAATTGCTTTACCTGAAGTATTAAAGAAAAGAAAACCCAACAGAGGTTTTGAAGCGATTGCTGCAACTTCAACTAAAATATATGCTATGCTTCAGTCGCCCATGTGGAATCCTGACAAAACTGTTGAAAGCAAGTCTCAATTAACTCGTATTGTACAACTTGACACTGAAACCAATGAAGTTAAAACATTAATTTATGAATTAACAGCGGCTAAAGGAGCTGTAAAGCAAAAAGATTGGAAAATTGGTGACATGATTGCAATCAACGAAAATCAATTAGTAGTATTAGAGCACGGGAGCCGAGACAATGACATATTTATTGATGTTTATCAAATTGATTTATCCGAAGCTACTTTAATTGATTCTGATACAATTTTTGAAAAGAGTATTGAATCTCACCATACAGCTGAAAAACTCAAAGAAGAAACAGGAATTATTTCAGTTAAAAAAACCCACCTCTTTAATCTTGTGGAAGCTGGATACGACATTTCTTTAGGAAAACCTGAAGGAATGACAATGATTGGTGACAGCCTATTAGTACTTTTAAATGACAATGATTACGGTATTGAAACACCCAATGAGGATGGTGAAATAATTGAAACTAAAGTAAAAACTCACCTGCTATTTTTTCGAATCGAAAAAGAAAATGTATCTCCTTAATTTGTTATATCCCGATAACAAGCCTACCAAAAAGTTTTTCACCAAAATATTTTTTATTTAGCTTATAACAAAATTCATCTAAATATAATTGCAAAATTTTTCCACTAATTTTGAGATAGTTGCTCAAATTATTTCGTTTGGCAATGATTCTTGTTATGTGAACCAAGTTTGGAGTTTATTCGATTGTCTTTTTATCTCATTTCTCAGTTAAATGTGGCTCCCAAAACTCGGCTATGTCGTAGTTTGTTTTGCTCCACTTAATTTTACAAACCTCGGATTCATTAGTTTTCTGCAGGAAAATACTGTTAAACATGCAACTACAGCGAAGAAGTAAGTGAAGAGTTGCCTATTTCTATTTAGCAAACTCCTTCGCTTAAAAATATCAATCGTACAACTTCTGCTAAACATACTCTACTACGGTATATAACTCAACTTCAACAAAGCTTTGAACCTTTGAAGAAGTTAAACCTCTATACCCTACCCAACAAATCCAACGCCTTCACAATGGGTTTACATTTTTGAAAACCAAACTTAGTCGTTTGTTGTCGTTCCTCCATTGGCTGACACATTAAAAACGGCTAAGAAAGTAGTTGTAATTAATTAAAATTACAGTTAAGAGTAAACTATTAAGGGAGTGGGGGTTAGGTAATGTCGAAGATAGGTAAAAAATCGAATAAAAATAGTGGAAGTGCTAAAAATTAATGTGTTGAAGTAAGTACATACGGATGGGCAAAAGTCACGGACTGCAAGTTTTCGCGAGTGGGGTTTATATCGTGAATACGACTCTTTTTTAATCAATTGTCGTTATCAGATTGGAAAAATTCGAGATTGAGTATTAGTGTATAGTTAAAGTATTTTTTTAATCTATTTCACTCTTCTGTACTTACTAATTCGTCATTTTTCCAGGTGCCTTTCATTTTTTCTTTGTTATTGCTGTCATACAACACCCCAAAACCATTTCTTTTGTCATTAAACCATTGTCCTACATAGCGGTCACCACTTGCCCAAAAATAGGTTCCATATCCCTCTCTTCTATCTAATGAATAATCTCCTTCGTATCTGTCACCATTTAAGAAATAATAAATCCCCGATTCGCCATCTTTCAAGTTGTTATTCCAAGTACCAATGTAAACATTCCCACTTCGATAATAGCCCATTCCTTCCCCATTTGCTTTGTTATTCACTACTTCTCCAAAATAGGTCGTTTTTGTTCCATGTATACTATAAAATGAAAGCTCTTTAAGACTAGGTTTTACAGCTAAGGCACTTTTTAGCACCTGGATCTTATTTTTATACGTAGTAATTAGTGAGTCATTTGTGGATTTTTGTATGGTCTTTAATGACTCAATTTGTGAAGCCAGTAATTTATTTGTTGAACTATCTACTCTTACAACAACAAGATCTTCGTTTGCCTTCTGTTTTAGTTTATTATATTTTTTAGAATAGTTTTCTCTTTTTTGCAGAATAGAAGAGCCCGTATCTTTTCTATCCAATAAGCTATACAGTTTAAAAGCCGCTGTGTATTCAGCTTCGAGAAACAGTTCGTCTGCATCAGACTTAATTATAAGTTGTTTATTTTCTTTAAGTAAACTATCGTTTTCTTGTTTAGTTGAATGGTTTTGATTTTCAATAACTTTAATATCGAAATGCAATTTTACTGAATAGAATGCACTTGATAGCAGTAGTAGCAATGCAATGGTTAAAAATAGACGAATTTGTTTGTTCATTTTAATGATTGGTTTCAACCTTAGTCTGTAAAATTAATTGTTGGCAGTTGCTTTGATTTTTTTCTAAAATCCAAAGAAACGTAGGCATTAAACCTTATTCCCCAGCGTTGCCTATAAATGCTACCATCGTTAAGCTGTTGCCCTGTAGTGTACATTAGACCGGCAGAATAGCTAACTCTTGGGTTTGCGATATAAGCTATAGATCCGTATAATCTCAAATCGTCAATGGGACTGTTTGTTACTTCCTTACCACTTTGCAAGATAATTTCAATATCGGGCTTGGCGTAAAAGCTACCGGGAACTAATTTCTTCCCATTGAGTGGAATTTTCATGCTAAATTGATAACGATACCTATTTCTATAAATATACTCCGAACCTTTACGAGCACTGCGGCTCCACCGATGCTCTAATCTAATCCGGTGATAAATCTGATATCTAGGTGAAGGCATGACGAATAAATATTCGTGCCAAATTCGTGGCTCATATACAAGTGGTTCAAACAAATCGTTACCAGGTTGAGGAGAATAATCTAATCTCAGAACTCCACCTAAAGAAACACTTATATTTGAAGAAACCATGTAGCTAATTGCATGTCTATTGTACAATTGTGCCATTCGCCCAATAAAATCTAATCCTTCATATTCTGTTCTTCTATAGTGTAATTGAGCCACCCAAAATACTTTATCACTAATTCTAAAATTATTATAGGAGCTTAGCCATAAAAAGGTTTCTGGAGTTTCGAAAGATTTCTCATTCGCAACAACTTGGTCTTGTCCCACAGTGTTACTTATAAAATAGCACGACAAAAGAATAAATAGTTGTAATTGAATCCTATTCATTACTAAAGACTAAAGGTAAATTAATGAATTGGGCAGCTTCATTGGGATTTTTAATACGCTTTATCTTTCGCTCCTTTTTTTGCGTATCCTTTTGTAAAAGTGCTATCATCCCGTTGAAAGCGATACTAAAGTTATTCTTATATAATTCTACTTTATCACAAGAGAGCTGATTCAAATTATTAAATAAAGCAGGCAGAATAACCTTATTAAAAGATTTGAACAAATTTGGTTTACTTACCTCCTCCATATTGGTAAAAGTATAGGGGTTAAAGACTTCATTCGTATAGGCATCTTTTACAGTGAAATATAGGCTTGGAACTCTTTCTAGATAGTAAATCAGTTGCTCAACTTCTTCTAAGCAATCAAATAAAAAGGGTATTTTAGTTGCTTTTTCTTCTGCGTCAATAATACGAGCATAATGCATAAGTTGCGAGGAAATAAAATGGTTTATGCTTTCAGTAAGATTAAATCCAGCCAATTCGTTTTGAAAAGCACCTACTAAAGAATCATTCAAGCGTTTTAAGCGGTTGCTGCGTTCTAGAAGAATGGCTTCTTGCTCTAATAAATTCTGTTCTTTCTTACTTTCAAAAAGGTAGTAGTTTAAACTATCATTGATTAATTGAACTTCATAAAGTAAGTAATCAAGATAGTTGCTTAAAAGTAAATATGGATTGGTTGCCGATTTTTTAAAGGTGTTGGTAAATTGATAAGCATATTTTTTTCCCGTTTCGTTTTTAGAGGGCATTTGCACAGAAGAAGAAAAAGCAATATTTTGTAAAATATATTTATCTCTATTCACGAAGCGCAAATATCCTTTAGCATGCAGCAATAATAACGTATCAATAGTGCTTCCTATTTGGTTTTGTATGGCATCAAGTAGGATTAAATTGTTGTTAACTTTTGGACTTGATAAATCAACAAGGTCAATTTTTGGACTTTTTTTAAAAAGCAGAATTAAACTATCTTTTTTTCTAAGTTGAATAGATAAATTTTTAAAAAAGTAGTCTTCTTCTTCCCGATAGGGTAGGCTTTCTATTTTGGTTTTTATTATCGGACTAAGCGTCACATTACTTTCTTTTGAAACAATTGAGTCTACTGAATTAAGTTCAGTTATGCTCTGCAGAAACAGTGTGTAAAGTTCGATAGGCTTTTTTATAACTGAAGGGTAATAATTAATAGAAGTCGACTCAAGTAGTTGAATAATATCAAAGTACTCACGAGATAATTCAATGTCTACAAGTATCAACTTAGCGGAATCAACAAACTGATTTGCTAATGAAATTTTGGTATTTTTTGTATGATTTATTTTTTCAGTTATTCTTTTCGAAGCGAAGATCCATTCTTCAATTAATTTTTTTTCTCCTGTTGGAGTCAATAAGTAATGCAACCAACTGCCATCTGTATAGCCATAAGATGTGGTTTGCCCTTCTAGTAAGTGATTGCCTTTTATGATAGTAAGCTTACCACTCACTTGGTTGTCTTTATAGGGAACTTCCGCATAAAGAAGGGTATCTTTGCTTGAATAGTTGTCGTATTTCCAATTTAGAAGTGTCCAATCGCCTTGTTTTTCTCCTTTTACAATAGATCCACTGTAGAACAGCTCTTGACCATCTAAAGGTTTTGAAAGGTGGTAGTTATTAAAAAAGCCTGTTCTACTTGCAGTTGCGCTCCCTTTCTGCAAGCTCCAAACTCCATTAGCTCGGTTGTTCGTATACGCGCCACTTAAGTACAAATAGTTAAATGGCTTATTCAATATTTCTTTTTGTAAAATTTTGTAAAATAAGAATTTACCCTCAAGTATTGTGTCCGTATTCTGTAGCGTAATTTGATATTGCTTTTGATATATTTTACCATTATCATGAACAAACAGTCTGCTAATATCGCGTACTTGGCTGCGCAATATGAGAGTGGTTAAGGTTAAGAAGAGAAATAAAAGCAGTCGACTCATTACTATTAATTATTAAGCAATTACTTAATTTGTTTTTTTGGTAAAAAATTGATCTGCAAAAGAGAGAAAATTTTACTGCGTATTAGTTTATTTATGAGGGTATAAATTGAGCAATTTAGTTGCAAAACTATAAAATATTCACGTCAATCTTTTGCTTGAAGTGTTATTTTATTTTAAAATTATCATCTTCTACTTTTATTCTAAACCTTTAGTTTAGTGCTGAAGAACTCATTTAAATAGTGTAATGGAATGCGATAAAAATTGGACTTACTTTTTTTATAATTTAGAATATTCATTTTTTTACCGTAAAATAATCGAAACCGAAGGTTTATGAACAGCCAATGTAATAACTAGAAG
This sequence comes from Vicingaceae bacterium, assembly GCA_018402765.1. Lineage (GTDB taxonomy): Bacteria > Bacteroidota > Bacteroidia > Flavobacteriales_E > Vicingaceae > Acidiluteibacter. The sequence continues at coordinate 190,537 of JAGYIE010000001.1, forward strand.
AGAGGTAATTCAAAAGAGTAAATGGGATGACGGTTTAACTTATGCGATAATATCTTCGCGTAACAAATAGATAAAAGGGCAACGCCCGCAAGCCTTGCCCTTTTTATATTTATCGCAGCACTTGGTTTTCAAGTTGAGTTTCTTGAGTTCCTTTTTATACGCTTTTATTAATTTTTTCTTTTTCACCACCTTAAATTGATGGATCAAAATTACTTATTTAAAATGATTCTAAATAAGGAGTAGGTGTTAAAAAAATGTTATACTCCGGCAGGGGCAACGGTTAAGGTTTTTACATCTCTGTCAAAAAGATACAATCCGCCTTTATCATCGCCGATTAAGTTGATTTTATCCAACACTGTTCTGGCTAATGCTTCTTCTTCAATTTGCTCAGCTACGTACCATTGCAAGAAATTGTGTGTAGAGTAGTCTTTTTCTTCTAATGTAATGGCCACCAAATCATTAATGCTTTGAGAAACCATTACTTCATGTTTGAATAACAATTCAAACATTTCTTTAGGCGAACCATAAGCGGTTTTTGGTGCGGCTAAATCTGAAATGGTCGCATGTCCGCCTCGCTCGTTAATGTATTTTACCAGTTTCAACATATGCATGCGCTCCTCATCTGAATGCATGTACATGAATGCTGCAACTCCTTCTAATCCTTTTACTTCAGCCCATGAAGCCATGGCTAAATATACTTGTGAAGACTCTGCTTCAATTTTTACTTGTTTGTTTAATGCTTGCTCTAATCGTTCTGTCAACATAGTTCTCTGTATTTGAAAGCTTAAAATTAAGGGATTATTTTAAATAATTACGGGAGTTATGCGACTAACCTCGGTATAGATTTTTATATTTGCGCTCAATATGGTTAATGAACGCCTCATAATCGATAGCAATAAACTACAATTGACTATCAAACGACTTTGTTATCAACTGATTGAAAATCATCATGACTTTTCAGATTCAGTTATTTTAGGGTTACAGCCACGAGGAATATATATGGCTGACCGCATTCATAAAGAGTTAGAGCAAATCCTGAACAAAAAGGTTCTATTAGGCCGATTGGATGTTACCTTTTTTCGAGACGATTTTAGGAGACGAGAGAGCCCATTAATTCCAAATGCCACCCAAATCGATTTTACCATAGAGAACAAAAAGGTGATTTTAATCGATGATGTATTGTATACCGGACGAACCATACGCTCAGGATTAGATGCGATGCTAGCTTACGGTAGACCTCAAAATGTAGAGCTAATGGTTTTGGTGGACAGAAGATACAGTCGCCACTTGCCAGTGGAAGCCAATTATATCGGTACACAAGTAGACTCAATAGCTGAGGAACGAGTAAAGGTAGAGTGGAAGGAAACAGACGGAAAAGACCAAATTATACTATATACCCCAGAATAGCACAATGGAAAAATTATCGACCCGCCACTTATTAGGAATTAAGCACTTAACAAGACAGGACATTGAATTGATTTTCAATACGGCAGATAATTTTAAAGAAGTAATTAATCGGCCGATTAAAAAAGTTCCTTCTTTACGGGATACCACTATTGCCAACTTATTTTTTGAAAATTCTACTCGTACTAAACTGTCATTTGAACTAGCAGAAAAACGACTTTCTGCCGATGTGGTCAATTTTTCGGCCAGTGGATCTTCGGTTTCTAAAGGAGAGACATTAATTGATACAGTCAGTAACATTCTGGCGATGAAAGTTGATGTAGTAGTAATGCGTCATCCAAATCCAGGTGCAGCAGTATTCTTATCGAGAAATATTTCAGCAAGTATTATCAATGCAGGAGATGGTACGCACGAGCATCCAACTCAAGCGCTTTTAGATGCTTTCTCAATGCGAGAAAAATATGGAGATTTGACCAATAAGAAAGTCGTAATTGTTGGAGATATTGCACATTCTAGGGTAGCTATTTCTAATATTTACTGTCTACAAAAGATGGGAGTAAAGGTTAAAGTGTGTGGGCCACCAACTCTGATTCCTAAATATATACACGCTTTGGGTGTAGAAGTAGAGTACAATCTAGACGAGGCAATAGCTTGGTGTGATGTGGCAATGATGTTGCGTATACAATTGGAGCGACAAGGTGCTGATTACGAAGGTAATCAAGTAAAGTATTTCCCTTCAATTCGGGAGTATGCAAATTTATATGGTTTAACACTTGAGCGGTTACATAAATTAAATAAACGCATAACCATTATGCACCCAGGACCAATTAATAGAGGCGTAGAGGTTAGCTCTGATGTAGCAGATTCTGAACATTCTATCATTCTTAATCAAGTAGAAAATGGAGTAGCGGTAAGAATGGCTGTGCTTTACCTTCTTAGCGGAAGAAATTTAGAATAGTCAATAATTTAGTTAAATTTAGCGCAAAAGAATATAAATTATGGATTACGAAATAGTACGGGAAGAAAAGTTTGCAAGTTTTAAGTTTAAAGAAAGTAGACTTAACTCTGTGATTGCTCCGTTGGTTAAGTCTGATCTAGTAGTTTTAAATGATGAAGGATTTTCTAATTTTATAGTGGATTTATCTGCTGTAAAGTATTGTGATTCCTCGGGTTTAAGTGCCATCTTGGTTGCCAATAGAATTGCTAAAGAGCATCAAGGTATTTTGGTTCTTTGCGGTTTGCAGCCATCGGTTCAAAAATTAATTGAAATATCTCAGTTAGATCATATCTTAAATATAGTTCCAACTTACAATGAAGCAATGGATTATATTTTTATGGACAACTTAGAGAAGGAACTAGACGGTCTTGTTTAATGGCATTATCTGTTCTTATTCTTGGCAGTGCTGCTGCAGCTCCTACACTTAACAGAAACCAAACCGCACAGTTAGTATCTACTGAGAAGAATCTCTTTTTGGTTGACTGCGGAGAGGCCACTCAAATTCAACTTAGACGCTATAAAGTGCGTTTTCAACAAATCGATCACATATTCATCTCTCACCTTCATGGCGATCATTTTTTTGGTCTAGTCGGTTTGCTTTCTACTATGCACATGCTGGGGAGAAAGGCAGCTGTTCACATTTATGGTCCAAAGGAATTGCAAGAAGTGATACAGGTTCAGTTTAAGTATGCAGGTAGTAGTTTAAGTTTTCAGCAGGTATATCATACTGTAGAAGGCAGTTCAGCCCCTATTTATCAAGATAACGAGATAGAAGTAACCGCTTTTGAAGTCAACCATCGGATAAAATGTTTCGGTTATAAATTTCAAGAACGTCCTAAACCACGCAGAATTAATGGTAAACGCGTTGAATTTTATAAAGTACCTAATTACTTTCGTCCTAAACTTAAAGAAGGAGCAGATTTTACTAAAGAGGATGGAGAGGTAATTGCCAATAGTGTGCTGACTGATGCCCCTTTTCCCTCTCATGCTTATGCCTATTGCGCAGACAGTGCAGCCCATGAGAAGTATTTAAAGCATATTCAGGGGGTGGACTTACTGTATCATGAAGCAACTTTTATGCATGACCAAAAGGCACGTGCTAAAAAAACATATCACTCAACAGCAAAGCAAACCGGTGAGCTCGCTGCAAAAGCAGGCGTAGGCCAATTGTTGATTGGTCACTTTTCTAATCGATATACCGACTTAAAGCCGTTATTGAATGAAGCAAAGAATGGCTTTAAAACAACTTCATTAGCAGTAGAAGGAAAGACCTACACAACAGATATAAGCAAGCGTTAATGCTTAAATGAATGCTTTAGGCAGGTCGATTTAAGGCTTTACTTTGTTACTATTCCTTTAGTCAAAATTCATTTAAACCGCTAAGTTTAAATTTTTATCTCAAAGCGTCAATAATTAATCACTAGTGAATTTTCAATTCAACTTTTAACCTAATTTCGCTCTGCCAAATTTTAAGGATAAAAATGCGATTTAACTTTGAGTTAGTACACGATGAACAGTCTGATCTTACTGAATTAGCCTTACTAGAACATGTTGCAGATAGCTTAGCAATAAATTCTTACGCAATTATTGATAATTTTTTAAGTAAAGATGAGGCTTTAGCATGTTTAGCTGTTCTTAAAGAAAATAAAGATGAAGGTAACTTTAAAAAGGCAGGAATTGGCACATTGGGGATGCATCAAGTGGATCTTTCAATTCGTGGTGATGAAATAAAATGGTTAGATTCAGCTAATTTGTCTCCTGCTTCTCAGCTATATATGAATCAAGTAGAGGCCATGATGCGGTATTTTAACCGCACGTTGTTTTTAAGTTTAAAAGACGTTGAATGCCATTTTGCTCATTATCCATCTGGTACATTTTACAAACGTCATTTAGATTTATTGAAACTATCAGATCATCGCAAGCTTAGCTTTGTGTTTTACTTAAACCAAGATTGGAAAGTAGGAGATGGTGGTGAATTGTTGCTCTACCTGCAAGAGGATGGTCAAGAAAAGACTTTAACTGTCAATCCAATTTTAGGAAGGTTAGTCGTATTTCGGAGCGAGGTATTGGAGCATGAAGTAGCCCTGGCCAATAAAAGTAGATACAGCATCACAGGTTGGATGCTCGATCAATATAAAGGAACTACTTTCCTATAATTAATTGGTCTTTATTTTAAGCTCACTTGCTATTTTACCTGTTTCAGCATCAAATTGTAACCGTATAATTTGATAACTGCACGTCTTACAAATTCCATCAAAATAATAATGCGTCAAGAAATCACCTACTTTGTATCCTGTATGTGTATAATGTGTTATTTTCCCGCGTTTTAATGTAATGCTTTTCCAAATAGCACCTGGATATTCCGCATTTACTTTAGCTGTTGCTACTTCATAACTCGTTAATTCCTGATTGGCTAGCTGAACTGCATAGTTTAACGTGGCCAATCCACTATCTAAAACTAAAAATTCGGAATTTAGATAAAAGGTAATTTCATCTACTTTTTGATCACTGGAAATGAGGTGATAGTTGAGTTTATAGCCTAGAATCTGTTCTTTTGTTAGACTACTGTCTGCCGGCCAAAGGGAGTCATGATAGTGAATGCTGTCTGTTATTCTTTGAATTTCTTGTAGCTGAAAAGTAGGTTCAAAGCTGGCATTACGTCCTAAAAATTCCTTTACGTAGTTGAAAACCGAAGTAGTTGCTAGCGAATCGGTATTGATAACTACTTCCTTAGTGGTATCGGCCTCAGAAGTGGTATTTTGAGAAAATCCTGAGATAGCTAATGAGATAAACAAAAAAAACAAAGATAGCTTTTTCATTATTCTTTAGGTAAAGTAGACTGATTTTTGTTGATGATTCCCAACGGTTTGCCAATTAATTTCTTTCCAAATAATGGACTATTTTTAGATTTCGAAATAACCGTATTTTTTTCTAAACTCCATTCCATTGTGGGATTAAATAATGTTAGGTTAGCTACTTCACCAACTTGAATGGCTATTTCAGGTAGATTTAAAATTTTTCTAGGATTAGTAGTGAATTTTTCAATTAAATCAGTTAATTCAAGTTGATTTTTAAGTGCTGTATTGGCAACTGCAAATGCCGTTTGTAAATTGATACTTCCAAAAGCAGCATACTCAAATTCACGTTTTTTTAATTCAATATCTTCGGGCAGGTGATCTGAACAGATAGCATCTATGGTATTATTTTTCAACCCTTCAATTAATGCTGAAATATGTTTGTTGTCGCGTAAAGGAGGTAATAATTTATATCTAGTATCAAATTCTTCTAATACTGTATCGTCTAGTAATAAATTGAGCGCGCATACGTCAGCAGTAATCTGAAGGTTCTTTTTCTTTGCTTCTTTGATTAGATTTACACTACCGCTTGTGCTTATGGTTGAGAAATGCAGCTTACCATTTGTGTAATCAGTTAAATAGATATCTCTATTAACCATTATTTCTTCTGCTAATGCTGGAATTCCTTTTAATCCTAAATGCGTGCTTTCCTCTCCTTCATGCATCATTCCTTTGTAGCTTAGGTCAAATTGATTCGGAAATTGAATTACTAATCCATCAAATGACTTGCAATACAAAAGTGCTGTTTTTAGGAGGTTGGGATTTTGTACCGATTTTTTATCATCTGTAAAAGCAATTGCTCCTGACGAGCTCATATCGTGAAGTTCTGCAAGTTCTTTTCCTTCCATATTTTTAGAAACGGTACCCATTGGGTAAACAGAAACTGCACTGCCTTTTGATTGGTTTTTTATGTATTCTACTAATGATTTAGAATCAACAACTGGCAAGGTTGCAGGAGATAACGAAACTCCGGTAAATCCGCCTGCTGCTGCTGCTTTAATTCCGGAAGCTATCGTTTCCTTATGTTCATATCCAGGATCTGAAAAGTGCGCTCTTAAGTCATGCCATCCTGCAGATATATGCAAATTTTCAGCCTCAAAAATAGGTGTGTTAGCAGGTGGAGTTAATGCGATTCCTAGTTGCTCAATTCTCCCACTAACTACATTTAGATCTACTACCTGATTGTGAAAAGGAGATGAGCGGTCGATTAATTTTGCAGCACGAATAAACAGCTTCATAAGGTGTTTTTTTAATGATAAAAACGTAAAAGTAAAATTTCACATCCTAGAAATAGCAAACATAATAAGATTGCGTATTTCCACAAAGTTATTCCGCTATTGCTGTTCGCAATTTCATTGGTTAATAACTCATTGGTAGAGGTGAAAAGTGTATAATTTTTTAGCTCACTTTTTATAAGTAAATCAGTTAATTCTTCTGTACTATAAGTGGCTAATTGTGATTCGTTTCTATTGTAATTGAATGCTAATCCTTCAACTGCGTTCGCTCCATTTTCTAAGGAGTAATTGCCAGCTACTGTTATCTGTCCGTGAACAAAAAGCGCTAATTCTTGATTCATTTTGCGTTGCTCTGGAATAAAATCAATTGATTCTCCAACAATTCGCATAGGTCTGTCACCACTTTTTAGCATTGCTGTTGTCAGTTGATTATTTTCATTTATAGTATGAAACAGCGTATTAGATTGCAAACTATTTAGTGCAATATTATAAACCGTAGGCACAAATATGGCATGTTCAGTAAAGCTACTTTCTTCATTTGATAGACTTGTTGCTGCAAGGTAAACTCTTCCTTTGCTCATTGATTTTGTAATCAAATATGGTTTGCGATTTTGAAAACGCATTATGACTTCTCCAGAGTTAGGCAACTGATAATAATTGTTGACAGTAGGTAAGGTTAAATTTTTTGGTAATTCATCAAATACATTTCTATAAATCGGCGATTGCTCATTTATGTAATCGATTTTTATTGGTGTAGTCATTCTAGTATTTAATCGCCATCCAAAAGGAGAAAGTAATGCGTTTTGGTTTTCTAAATTACTCTTGTCAGGAAAAATCAATAGATGCCCACCGTTTTCAACATACTTGTTGAGTTCTTTAATTAACCCACTCGAATAAGTAATTAATTCATTGAGTATTATTAACCGATGTTTACCGAATTCTTGATAGTTTAATTGATTAATATCTAGCTTGGTTAAGGTAATAAATGGGTCATTTTGAAATAAAGCTGAAATTGCTTCACTTTTTGATGTCGTTTGGAGCGAAGCAATGTTTAACTGACTTTCTACTTTGTAAGAAAAGTAAAAGTGGTCATCAAAGGTAATGGGGTAATCTTTAATACTAATTTCACCTGCTTGAATTCCGCTCGTTCCATTTGAATAATTTAATGTATCATAAGTCGTTTCGAAAGGCCCGATATTAAAACTTCCCGGGGATTTAATCTGTCCATTTATAGTCAGCCGAATAGGAATATTTTCATAATTCTTATCCGATAAATTCACTATTTTCACCACCAGTTGTTCCTTTCCGTTGTACTGACGAAAAGGACTGTAAAACCAGCAGCTATCAATATACAAGTTGCTAGCTAATTCTGAAATGATGGGAACAAATTGCAAATCGATTAAGCTATCGTTTTGCAATTCTTCAATTTTAGCACTGCTTTTTTGAAAATCGGAAATTAGAAAAATTGATTTATTTGGAGCAGCATGATCAATGATTATATCCTTTAATCTGGCTGTAACTTCAGGTATTGATTTTGTATTTGGTGAGAGTTGAATACCTTGCAGTTCTTCCAGAAACTGTTCTTTATTAACTGGTCGCTGATGTTTGGTTTCAAAATCATTGGTAAGAATTAAAAACTGATCATCAGGTTTATAGGCATCCAAAATATTGATGACTCTATTTTTAGCCACATCAAGTGATTGTCCATCTGCTGTTTCAGCTTGCATGCTGAAAGAGTTATCTATATATATTCCAATGAGGGATTTTCCTACTTTTTGTTCTTGGTCGGAAGTAGGTAATATAGGTTGAGCAAATGCTATAATTAAAAAAGCTAAAGCCAGTAATCGACTAAGCAATACCAATAAATGCTTTAATTTATTAGTTGATTGTGTTTCTTCTTGTACACTTTTTAGAAAACGTACGTTGGTGAAATAGACGGTTTTGTATCTCCTAAAGTTAAATAAGTGAATAACAATAGGTATCGCTAAAGCGAATAAGGCATACAGAAACTCAGGGTAGACAAATTTCATTAAAGGTCGAAATTACACATTACCTTGCAGATGAAACCACATTTTATACATGAATTTGTAGCCATTGTTGAGCAATTATCGTTTTAGCATCTTCAAAGATTGCAGAAAGGAAGCTATTCTTATTCATTTTGATGACTTCTATATTTTCGTATTCGTCGGCTACACCTCCTCCTAAGGCAGTTTGTCTGCTTACTTTTGCAAAGAAAAGCGTCATTTTTTCCGTAACTGGACCAGGAGTAGTGTAGAAGCATGCAATTTGAGCCAACTCGTCGGTTTCATACCCAATTTCTTCTTTAAGTTCTCTTATTATTGTTTCTGCTGCTAATTCTCCATTAACATCGCGCTTACCTGCAGGTATCTCTATTACTTCTTTTTCTGCTCCAACTCTAAATTGTTTAACTAAAATTATCTCATTGGTAATGGTATCTAAAACAAGAGCAGCAACAGAATCAAATAAATTAAATTGCTCTCTATAAATTGTTCTTTTGGTTGTTTCGTCAGTAACTTTTACTGCAGTAACTTCATAAAAGCCCTTAAAAACGGTCTTTTTATCGCTTATTTTCATTCCTATTGGTATCTTTATCCTTTTTTTAAGAAAACAAAACTAAGCTATTTATTGGCATTTAATTGAAGCTAAACAGAATTGATGATGGACGATGATCAAATAGAGTTTGAGGATATAAGACCGCTCTATGATAATGAAGTGAAAGATGGGATTAGTCGTTTACTTAATGTAAATGAGTTTAGAGGTATGGTGGAATATGCGTTTCAGGGAAAAGTTTCTTTTGAGCAAATAGAGCAACAATTGAAGCAAATAGAAACGGTTAAGCAATTCCAAAGTGGATTAATAACAAAGATGTTGGGTTTCGTAATTACTAAAACCTCTGAATCTTTTACTTTTTCAGGATTAGAGAATATACAAAAGGGGAAAGCCAATTTATTTTTATCCACACACCGAGACATTGTCTTGGATTCAGCACTAATGAACTTAGTGTTAAATGACAATGATTATGAGACCGCTAGAATTGCGATTGGTGACAATTTAGTAAAGGAGTCTTGGATTAATGACTTGGTTCGATTAAACAAAAGTTTTATCGTAAAAAGAGGAAAACAAGGAAAAGATAAAGTGATGGCTTCTCTTCAATTGTCCAAATACATAGCACATTCGATAGTAATTGATAACGAAAGTGTATGGATTGCGCAGCGAGAGGGTAGAACAAAAGATGGTATTGATAAGACGCAACCAGGATTAATTAAAATGTTATCCATTGCAGGAAGAAAAGATCCTGTTGAGCATTTACGTAAACTTAATATTGTTCCTGTTACTATTTCCTATGAATACAATCCTTGTGATGCCATGCTTTTACCTGAATTGCTGGCAAAAAGTGAAGAGCGTGAATATGTGAAAGGTCCTATGGAAGACCTTTTAAGTATGATGAAAGGAATAGAAGGGAAGAAGGGAAAGATTCATTTACATTTTGGTAAACCTCTAAATGAAATTAGTAACAACCTTGAGGAAGTTACAGAAGAAAAATTTGTAAGTCAGGTAGTTGATATAGTTGATAGTGAAATTTATCACACCTTTAAATTATTCCCTACTAACTTTATTGCTTGTGATTTATTGAATAACGATCAAAAGTGGATAGATAAGTATACACTTGAGGAAAAATCTACCTTTGAGAAGGTAATGAGTAGTAGACTTGACAAAGTAGAAGGAGACCCAGAAAAACTTAAACACATTTATCTAAAAATGTACGCCAACCCGGTAATCAAACGGATGGAAGATAAATAAAAAAGGGAAGCATTTGCTTCCCTTTCTTGGTCTAACTATTTTTTTTTGAATTGATAAATGGATTGTTTAACAGATTATTTGATTGCGTCAAAAGCCTGTGCAATATCATTAATAAGGTCTTCGCTATTTTCTACACCTATTGAAACACGCACTAGACTTTCAGTAATTCCCATTTTTATTTTTTCTTCAGGTGCTATTCCAGCATGTGTCATAGATGCAGGATGTTGAATTAAACTTTCTGTACTTCCTAAACTAACTGCTAGTTTGATCAAATGCAATTGATTAAGAAACTTAAATGCTGCTTTTTCTCCACCTTTTACTTCAAATGAAATCATAGCACCTGGTGAAGAGTACTGCTTTTTATAAATTTTATAAGCAGCTGATTTTTCATCTAAATTACCAAGATAAACCACTTTATCTACTTGATTATGGGTCATTAGAAAGTTGGCTACATCTTGTGCTCCTTTAGCTTGTTGCTCCATCCTAACTTTTAGTGTCTCTAAACTTCTGGTTAATAACCAACAAGTATGCGGGCTAGCCATATTTCCTAAAAAGGTTCTAAGTGTTTTTACTCGAATCATATCTTGGGTATTCCCTAAAACTGCTCCTGCTATTAAATCACTATGTCCACCGATATATTTTGTTGCGGAATACATTACTAAATCAGCTCCATGTGCGAGTGGGTGACACCAAACAGGTCCCATATAGGTATTGTCTACTGCTAGTTTAACCTGTTGCTCTTCATGAGATAATTCATCAGCAATAGTTTTGCACATCGCAATATCAATAAGTGCATTTGTAGGATTTGATGGAGTTTCTATAAATATTAAACCTACTTTATCCGCTTTTCCTGTGGCTTTTACTTTTGCTAAAATAGCTTCTTTGCTATCTTGAGCATTGATGCTTACACTGCTTACGCCAATTCGTTTAAGGAAATCATTAATAAAGTGGTCTGTGCCGCCATAAGTAGGCGAGCTATATACCAGTAATTCACCTGGCTTTAAGAATTCCATTAATACGGTACTTATTGCAGACATACCGCTTTCAAATACAGCGCAATCGTCTGCTTTATCCCATAAGCATAGACGGTTTTCTAAAATTTCTAGGTTAGGATTGTTTATTCTACTGTAGATTAATCCCAATTGTTCATCTTGACCTTTTTCTCTCAAGCCATAAGCAACCTCAAAAAACGCTTTCCCTTCTTCTGCTGTCTTGAAAACAAAGGTAGATGTCTGAAAAATAGGTGGTTTTACTGCTCCTTCAGATAGTTCGGGTTGATATCCATGCGTCATCATTAAACTTTCTGGATGTAGTGGTTTTTTCATGGTAGTCTTGAATTTATTTGGGTTATTCTGCAAAACTATTCAAATAAGGAACTGTAAACGTTTAATAGGTATAATGAAGTAATTATTCCTATAATAATTTATAATTTAGGAACAAGGTTGTATTTTTAACGGTAATTTTACATCTAAAAGGAAATATTCCCATGTTGCGATTAGACGATATAGATCGAAAATTACTTGAACAGTTACAGAATGATTCTAAAGTAAATATAAAAATACTTGCTGAACAGCTGAATATAACAAAAACACCTATTTATGAGCGAATTAAGCGATATGAAAAGGATGGGATTATAGAGAAGTATGTTGCTGTACTTAACAGACAACTTGTTAGTAGTGCAATGATTGTTTTTTGTTCGGTATCATTAGATAGTCAAAAACTTGACGAAATCCACGCATTTAGTGATGCTATTCTCAAAATTCCTGAAGTAATGGAATGTTATCTTATGGGCGGGGTCAATGACTTTTTATTAAAAGTAGCAGTAAAAGATTTAGATGCTTATCATCATTTTTCATCAGGAAAATTGGCTGCACTACCCAATGTCGCTCAAATAAAAAGCACTTTTGTACTTAATGAAATTAAAAGATCAATGGTTTTGCCTTTAATAGATTAGTTGGATTTGTATTCAATTAAATCCCATAAATTTCCATACAAATCAGCAAATACTAATGCGATACCAAAGTTAGCTTCTGTTGGTGGTCTGACTATAGTTACGTTGTTTTTCTGAAGTAGCGCATAGTCTCTAGCGATATTATCTGTGTTTAAAAATAGAAAAACACGATTCCCTGTTTGGTTTCCAACGTGAGCCAATTGCGCTTCATTTTTAGCTTTAGCCAATAGTAAAGTCACTTCACCTTCACCTTTAGGTTTAATTCTAACCCATCTCTTTTCAGGTGAGTGTTGCGTATCTTCTGTTAATTCGAATCCTAATTTTTGAGTGTAGAATTTGATTGCTTCATCATAATCTTTTACAAGTAAACTAATCTGGCTAATAAATTGATTCATAATTTAATTAAGTTCATATTCAGTTTCTAATATCTCGCGAACAGCCTGATCATAGGCTGCTATGGTATTTGCTTTTTTAATCTTTTTTACAATCTTATTCGTATTTGAAAATGCTGTTGCAAAATATTCCCAATAATGAAGCATTTTTAGTGTAATGTGCTTTGCGCCTGATAGCGATTGTTCAAATTCCGAAAATAGGGTATCATGAAATTTGCTAAATACTTCAATTCTATTTTTAGGATAAACAGTTGTATTAGACTTTATCATTTGCGGCAAAAAAGGGTCGGCGATCAGTCCACGTCCAATCATCCAATGATCAATAGAAGGGAAGCGCTCTTGAAGAGACTTAAAAGAAGCAACTGTGGTAATGTCACCATTGTAATAGAGTTTATGCGGACAGGCAGCTAAACAACATTCAAACCCATCCAAATCTACTCCACCTTTATAAAGCTGTTTGCCAATTCGCGCATGAATCGCCACGTTTTTTAAAGGATATTTTTCTAAAACAGGAAAAACGGATAGTATTTCTTCATTGTGGTCGTATCCCATCCTCATTTTCATTGATACGATAATATCCGACTCCTCATGCACTCGATGCAAAATAGCATCTATTCGCTTAGCATCACTAATTAACCCAGATCCCATGCATCTATTAACCACCATTGGATATGGACATCCTAAATTCCAATTTAATTCATTATAGCCCAAACTTTGAACATAATTGGCAACAAAAAGGAACTCATCTGCATCATTGGTCATGATTTGTGGAATAACCGTCAGTGTGTCGTTGTTCTTCTGTAAAATGTCTTTTTCGTATGCAGGCTTTATCTCCATTTTACCGTTTAAACGGATGTAAGGCGAATAAAATGTATCTATCCCGCCAAAATATTTTTGAAAGGCATTCCTAAATCGGAAATCTGTAAAGCCTTGTAATGGAGAAGATAGTAGGGTAGTAGACATGTTGTGTTCTAACTGAAAATTTATGTTTTAGTAATATAATTTTTGACAATGAAGTAAACAAAAAGTTGGTCAATTAAAAATGGTCGATAGCTCCCAATCCAAATAACGCAAAGTCATATTTTATAGGATCTTTAGGATCAAACTTTCGTAACTGATCACTTATTTCAACCACCGCTTTCCAATCGTTTTGTTTACGCTCTAAAAGTAAGAGTTTACGGCTTACATTGCCTGTATGTACGTCTAATGGAAGCATTAAATTTGATGTGGATAATTTTTTCCAAATACCAAAATCAACACCTCGTTGATCATTTCTTACCATCCATCGCAGATACATATTGATTCGTTTAGCTGATGAACCTTTTGAGGGATTAGAAACATGCTTAAAGGTTCTTAAACTTTCTGCATTCTCAAAGAAGACTTCTTTAAAATGTGCTATGTTCGCAGCGACATCAGGGCTTTTACACAATACCTCTTCTAATCCACCATGAACTTTATATAGTTGCTGCAGGGATTGAAAAAATTGTGATAAATCTTGAGCATTGAACGTTCTATGCACAAATCCTTCTGTTCGTTTGAGATCTTTTTTAGTGTGGTTGATAATGAAATCATAAGGTTCGTTATCCATTAGTTGGATAATTTTTCTTGCATTATTTATGATGCTTTTTCGTTGCCCCCATGCTATAGTAGCTGCTAAGAATCCTGCTATTTCAATGTCTTCTTTCTTTGAAAATTGGTGTGGAATACCCACGGGGTCATCATCGTTAAAGTTAGGACGATTAAATTCCTCATATTTTTGTTCAAGAAGCGTATGGACATCAGAGAATGAAAGAGACATGAAACAATTTTAGTTAGATAATAGTTAAATCAACAATGGAAAAAATAGCACCTGATGTATTTAAAAAACTCTCCATTCAGGATAAGTATAAACTGCTTGAATTAAGAGGAAATTTTATTGCTTCTCGTTTTCATGGCGGTCATAATTGTCATTTGTTTGCTTTAGATGGCTTCTATGTAGAAGTTTTTAAAGTACTTGGGTTAAATAAAGTACAATGGATTGAGCTTGTAGGAAATGAACGCACATTGGATAGCTATCTGGATAATATCTAGCCTCCTACGCGTTTAGCCTTGTAATTTGCATCCTGCAATAGTTTCAATACTTTTTCTCTATGGTCGCCTTGAATTAGTATTTCTCCATCCTTAACTGATCCACCTACGCCGCACTTTGATTTAAGCATTTTACCCAATGCATTTAAATCGTCTTCTGACCCAACAAAGTTATAGACCAGTGTAACAGCTTTGCCTGCTCGCTGTTTTTTATCGAGTGTGACCTTTAAATCTTGTTGCTGCGGAGGAAGTGTATTCTGCTCTTCTTGCTCTTCAAAATCATAATTAAAATCTGGATTGGTGCTGTACACCACATTTTTCTTTTGTTTCTTCGCCATAATACTAAATTAATATGGGTGGTCTATTGGTTGGAAATAGTTCTTTTAAAGTTGGATCAGGTGAAATAATTTGATCTTTAAAACCATTCATTTCTTCTAAAGATTTAGCGGATAGTAATCCAATCATCTCGTCGAGTATTTGTCCACTTATTGCATAAGGGAATGCGCCATAAACCAACCGATTGCCTTTAAACTGTCCATAAATTTGAAATTCTTGCAGCTCATCAGTAGGCTTTTTGGTAATTAAACAATGATTTATCCATTTATCGGTATTGAATTGATTTTCTTCGAATTGTTGAGAGAATCGGGATGAAATATCAACTTTAGATTCAAAATATTTCGTAATATTTTCTTGAGATTCCTTGCTCATTCTGCCTTGCATAGTTGGCACACACTCTAGACAAATAGCATATTCAAATAAGGTATGGACTACACCGCTATTGACTCTTTTGAAAGATTTTTCGACTAAGTAATCCGTAAACTCTTCAAATTCACAATTACAAAGTACACAATTCGTCATTGGTGCACCTGTAAGGTCAGCATGAAATGATTTAGGTACCTCATCGTTAGGATCAAGAATAAACATACGTCAAATTTACTAATTGTTAGGAAAGTTACCCCCCCCCAGAAAATTATTTAATGCGTGAAGCTATTGAACAAATAAATAAGTTGAACTATTCAAACATACCACTAAGCAACTTTTGGCAAGGACTAACATAAAAATACAAGCCCGAGATCTGCTGATCATTCTCGCTTAATTTTAAGTAATCATAGTGTTCAATCAGTGATTGTTGTCCTCCAAAATCGAAACCCAAAATAGTTATTAATTCATACTCGTGAGCTATGGAAATCACATAGTAAGCAGTTTTTTTACTAAGCCCATCTCCTGAATTTTCTAAGGTGTTAATAATCATACTCATTTGAACCCTTCTTTTGGTGAATTCAGCCATCATTTTTAAATCTTCCTACGCAGATAGCTGCTTATTCATTGCACGTAAATCAAATGGATTATCTTGTTGTAATAAAAGCACGATTTATTAAAAAGGAAGATTCTAATTAATAAACAATAAATAGGGACTATATCAAAATTAACATTTGGTTTTAATTTGAAATTTTAATCGAACGAGAATGATTTATTACTTAAAGCTGCTAAAAAGGATAACCAATTGCAATGTTAAGTACCATATTATCTCTGCGCCATGTTTTACTACCTATGTTAATATCACTAAATGTCCATCTTTCATCGATAGGAAGATATGGCTTACGAAGCGGAAAGGCTAAATCAAAACGAAGAATAAAAAAGGATGCGTCAATTCGCAACCCAGCACCTGTCCCCACCGCTAACTCTTGAATAAATTGACTAGTTTCAAACTTTCCTCCAGATTTTAATGCATCTTCACTTATCAACCAAACATTACCTGCATCAATAAAAACGGCTCCTTTTAGTATCCTAATTAAGTCAAATCGATATTCTAAATTAGCTTCTAATTTTAAATCACCTGACTGATCTAAAAATAAGGAATTTCGTTGTTTGTCTTCAGGTAATTGGTATGTTCCAGGCCCCAAAGTTCGTGCTTGAAATGCACGAATACTATTGGATCCACCAATAAAAAACTGTTTAATGTAGGGTAGGGTGCTAGAGTTGCCAAATGGAAGTCCTGCTCCGGAAATAATGCGGCCAACTATTTGATTGTGTTCATCAATAGTATATTGATACTTAAATTCTAGTTCGGAGCGGATATATTGACTAAACGGCAAGCCCAATACCTCATATGTTTGATTGGCGTCAGTTTTGGGATTAATTAGTTGTGCACCAAGTTGAAAAGAATTTCCTGCAGCTTCAGCATTAAGACTGATGTAATAGTTATGCTTTTTCACTTTCTTTAATCGGCTATCATACACAATACGGTATGTTGTACCTAAAATGAATTGCTCTTCGAAGCTTCTTCTCAGTGTTGGGTTTACAGTTAAAATTTCTTGAAATTGATCAGTACTGTTTGCAAGTCTAGCATAGGTAAAATTTAATGGAAATAACTGGTGAGCTAATGTTGTGTTTTGTTTCCATCGATACCCAATTGAAGCATTAATAGAATTCATTTGATAAAACTGTACTCTATTTAAAATCCGATATCCTGCTTTAATTACTGTTTTTGGTAAGAACTGTTGATTGCTGAAATTAATGTTGAAGGGAGCGATAAAACGAGGAATACTTAATTCAAAATCAGTTCCTATGTCGAAGGAATTTAGATCTTTAGCAGCCTCAATTAACTGGGTCTCAAATCCAAAATTTATGTTTGCTTGAAACAGTTCTGCACCTCTTAAAAAGTTTCTGTTGGTGTAGCTCGCCTCAATTGATGAACCAACAAAATTGTTTGATTTAGAGGTAGCTGAAAGTTCACCTCTAAGCGATTTTTTAGGTAATGGTGTTAGATTGATAGATGCATCAAGGTGATTAGGTAATGAACGATTCTCCTTAAAATCTATATTGACAAATTTAAAAGGGCCTAAAGCAGAAAAGCGCTCCAAGGTTTGCTCGTGAAGATAACGGTTATAAAAGGTTCCTTTTTTTAGCGTAACAATATCACCAATAATTTTAGGGCGGTACAAACTGTCTTTTTCTAAATAAATTACATTTCCCAAGTCTATTGAATCTAGTTTGTTAAAATTAGTAGAGTCGCTCAAATCATAAACAGGATTGATCGATATAGAGTTTAATGTATAAACAGCTAAAGCCTTTTTGCTTAAATTTTCTTTAAGAGTAAGATAAATATTGACTTTTCCATTAAGAGTTGAGTCGATTTCCCATAATAAAAAGTCTTCAGCAAAGTAAAAATACCCCGAGTCTTTAAGTATTGAATTTAGTCGGTTGCGTTCTTTTTTTAAGGTATTTAGATTATATCCATCACCACTTCTTACATAGCTATTTTCTTTTTCTTGGTTGATTAGTTTTTCTAATCGATTTGTATCATTTGGGTAAGTTAATTCATTTATCGTGTATTGTTTACCTTTTTCTACGGTGTAGTTAACTAGTGCTCTTTTCCCTTTTTCTTTTTGCTGTATTTCACCAATTACTTTTGGGGAGAAATAGCCATTGTTAACTAAACGGTTATTGACTAAATCAACAGTTCTTTCAACATTAACTTTATTCATCAATACAGGGGCCTCTCCTAATTTGTATTTTAGGTTATACCTAAGTCCTTTCTTTTTTTTAGGCTCTTCAATTTGATTATAAATCCAGAGTTTAATTCTTAGCAACCCAAATGCAGTAGAATTTGGTTCAGGCTTTATTACTTCATTTATTTCATTGGCAATAGACTCGTTTTTTTTTCCTTTTATTTCTATAGAGGCTCCTGTGTACAAAACTTCACCTTCTTTGAGGTATTTTGTATTGCTACAGCCAATCAATATAAAAGAAACAAATAGCAGTATTTGTATATAGGATATGTACTTATTGATCATCCTTTTCCTCTTTTATTGGCTTCGGTTTTCTAAATAATTCTTCAGCAGAGTCATAATCTCTATTGTAAATAATTGATACACCTGTTTCTATAATATCACCTTCTAAAACGCCCTCAAATCGATTGTCGCGATACAATTTTGCTTTGTAACGGCCATCTTCTGTTATGGTATATTCAATACTTAAGTCACCTGCAAAATCGCTGATAGTATTTTGTTTGGCTCTTTTTCCCTCTAAATCTAAATCTCCGCCAACTTTAAATGCTACACGGTCGTTTAAAAAAGTCTTACTTACTGCTAAATTTAGTTCTGTTCTTCCTTCAAAACCGCCGGATTCTGCCTTATATCCTTCATAACTGTCTAGGTTTAATTCTAAATTAACTCCTTTCACATACTTGTCTGAAAGTCTGTTTAACTGTTGGTTCATAATTTTACTAACAGAATTTCTAGCTGCATTGGCACCACCATTTTGGTTACTAAAGTTACCTGTACTAATAAATCGATTTAATAAAATCAACGTAAACACCTGCTTATTTAATTCACTTTCAGATTGATTCAGTTCTTGTAATTTCGCAAATACCAATCCATTCAATGCACCCTTTTTGTCTTCTTTTAAATCGATATCAAAAGAAATAGACGGACTCATGAGTTCATTTTCCAGATTTAATGAAACTAAGAATGGAAGTTTTTCTTGATAGGAATTTCGCTCTGAATCAGTTAACGATCCACTTTGCTTACTTAATAAGTCCATTGGCGCAGCTTTAACTTCATAAATGGCTGAAATATCCATTTCTGCATTCAATGGGTCTCCTGTCCAAGTAATACTACTTCCTTTTTCAATTAAGAAATCACGCTTAACAAAATCATAAAGAGTAAGGTTGTACATTCCATCGTTTATAGTGTAGCGCCCTGTAAGGCTTACATTACCGCTTTGGTCGATTTGGCTGTTTAAAGTTCCACCTCCTTTTAAGGTTAGTTTATCACCTGCAATAGGATCGACAATAATATTGAAGTTGGTATTTTCATCAATATCAATCTGTGCAGTTACATCCAATCCTACAATATCGGCTTTTACAGTATCTACTCCTTTTTTACGACTAAAAATGTCTGATAAGTTATGGTCTTTATCTACAAATACGATAACTCCTTCTTGGCTAATTTGCGATGGGTCAGATTCGGGCAATACAAATGTGAAATTTGTTCCTTTATTTAATTTCAATTTAGCATTTATAATGGGCTTTTGTTCATCTCCCTTTATACTTAAGTCGCTACTTAAAAGAACCTTACCGTAAAATAAATCATTATTGCTCTCTTTTGTAGTGTTTAACGCTTGGAAGTTTTTACTTTTAATCGTTAGGTCGAATGCATAATTATCAAGGTCTTCATATTGAATGTCTCCATTGATTTTGAAATTGTTACCTATACTATCTATTACAGTAAATTGTTTAAACTGGATCGTTTCATTATCAATTGAAATACGTTCATCTAGTAGCGAATATTCACTATTTAAGTAAGGAGAACGGAATTTTATTTTATTAAAATTTAACAAGCCGCTAATGTCAGGTTTTAAAGTAGAACCTTTAATTGAAAGACTACCTGAAAGATTACCTGTTGGATTACGTAATTGATCTTGAGAAAAAGCAGCTATAGTTTCCATATTTAGCTGGTTAATATCAATATACAGATCGATTGAATTACTGTCGGTATATGTTCCCGTCAAGGAAATGTCATTTTTATTGCCTGACATTACAGCTAAAAATTCATAATAATCTTGGACGTTGTTTGCATCTAATTGCATATTGCCAATCGCTTCTTCAAAAAGCTTTAGGTTGTCTAATTTTAAATTCGCAACAAAACCAAAGTCATCTTTTTTAAGAGATACTTTAGTATTTCCATTGAGCTTACCTGAAATAATTCGGATACTATCCGCTTCAGCTGATTTAACAAAGTTGATTAGATTTTGAACCTTAAATTCGTTGAAATTGAGCAGGATAAGTCCTTTATCTGAAGCATCATTTTTTAAGGTTAATCGTTCTTCATCATGCTTCATTTCTAGGTTAGTCGTCAATTGGTCGCCAAATTCGATAAAACTTTTTGGTGTAATAGTCCAGTAGTTTCTGTTGATTATTGTCGAGTCAGAATGAAATTCAATTCGTACATTATCTTCCTTTTTAAATGAATTAAATTCAACGAGATAATTGATCGGTTTATCTATTTCTTTTTGGAAAAAACGAGTAGTTAAGGTGTCATTGTTTGTTTCTCCAAGTAAAGAAATAGAACGCATTAACAAGTCTCCTTGATTAATCTCTTCAACGTCTAACGCATAGGTAAGTTGTTTTCCATTTGCTCTAGCATTTAATCGAAGACGATCTATTTTAATATCGCTGTAAACTGTTCTTGGAAAAGATGCATCTAATGTGAAGAAGTTTTCTTTGGCATTAAATTCTCCATTAATATAACTGTCTTCAAACTCCGTTAAGTCAATCATCAATACCTCACTTAGTAGTGGATTGTCTTTTATCGTCAAATCAAAACTAAATTGCTGATTTTCATTTTTTAGTTCAGTTTTTAGATAGTCATCATAATAGCCCTTAAAAAAGTTCTGAACAGAAGTTCCAATTGTCGACAGTTGAACATTTCCTTTGAAATAACCATTTATGAAGTCTGATGATAACGCTAAATTACTGTTAATGCTATCTTTGAAGGAAAGGAATAAAAGAGAGTCCGCTTGATAAATTTCTTCATTTCGCAAAACTTGGAAGTTTCGAATTGCTAGGTTCCCAATAATATTGTCTATCGAATTTCCAGTTAAATCCGCAGTTAATGTTCCCTTTAATCGAGTGTCATTTTTAATTAGATTCAATAATTGAAAATCTGCTCCAATTAAATTAAAGTCAACTTTGTAAGTAGATGAATCTTCTGCTAATTTAACTTCTCCATCTAAATCAAAAAGTAAATTGGTATCGCGCATAGCTGAGCTCCAAGAGAGCTGTTCACGCTCATATAACGCTTCCAAGGTAAATGGAGCATAGCTATAATTTTTATACTCAAAGTCAGAAACTGTAGTGACTAAAGCAGCTGAGAGTTGCGAAGGATTTACACCTTTACCTGATAATTTGGTGCTTATCGTTACTTCGTTAAAGTTGGTATCGTTTAATATTTCGCCTACAAATAGCTGTTTTACTTTAAGTTTTATTTCATAAGTGAGACTATCAATATCTTTTCCACCGTTTTTTAAGGTCGCGTCAAAGTTTGCATTACCTAGAGTGGTATTTAGATCTATTTGGCTGTTTAGGTCGTTTAAACTACCATTTGCTTTTCCATTTATGGCTATTTTATTGGGTAGTGTTATTCCTTCGGGCAGTTCTCCTTTTGGTAAAAGCCGATGAATATTATCGCTTGTAGTACTTAATTCATTAATAACTAGATTCAGAGATATAAGTTCAGGATTTAATGTATTTTTAATTGAGCCATGTGCATGAAAGTTTGTTTTATCCAGAATAGAAATATTTAACTGTTTAATAGCTAAATTATTTACTGTTCCATTAGCATCTGCAGAAAATCTCAAAACTTGATTTTGCAAATGTTTAAAATAAGGGTTTGAAGCCAATTTAGGACTAAAATAAGTGATATCTTTTAGGTAAATTGCAGCGTTTAGTAAGTGTATAGATAGTCCTAATTCTTCTAGTTCAGTACTTATATTTTCTAATGAATTGTAAGATATTTCTAAATTATCGCTAAGTCTCGTTCCATTACTTGTTAATAAGCGCAATTGACTAACTTTTATAGTAGTATCTGACATTTTAAAGTCAAGATGAGTGTTATGTAAGTTAAAACCTGACTGTTCATTAAGGTTTAAATTGTTAATTTTTAGAGCTATACTCTTTATTCCTTTATAGGTAAACTCATTTACTTCTAACTCTCTAATGTCTACTAATAAGTGACTAAAATCCATTCCCTTTTCCAATCGAACAGACGCATTGTCATCGTATTTAAATTGTGTAGAATCTATTTCTAGGCTTGCTAAAGATATGTTCCAGTCTGTGCTAGCTTCTTCGTCCGAAATTTCTGATTCTTTAATGGTATCACTTGATTTGCCATGGCTAAATCGCACTGCTGATTTGTGAAAATTTATAGATTGAATATCAATGTTCTGATTAGTTAAATCTAATTCATTTAAGACTAACTTTAAATCTCCAACATGTGCGGTTAGACTCAGCTGCCCAACTTCATCTACATAGTCAAATTGATTGTTTTGTATAGATAAAGAATTGACAATTAAGTTAAATGGGGTAGATGAAGAACTACTAGTATCTTCTTTTGCATATGATTTCATTAGCCGAACGGCTGTATTCGAGTTAGCCAGCAATAGTTTGTCTATAATTACTTGATTATCATTTAAGTTTAATTTTTTTACATGTATAACTAGTTCATTAATTGATGTTTTTGAAGATACACCATTGTATAAATCGTTGTATGTGAAGTGTATATTCGATAAATTGATATCATCTATACCAATTGTCCAGTTAGATGCTGATGTGTCTTCTTCAGCTACAGGAGTTGAAGAGCTATCACTAAAAAATGCATCAATTAGAAATTGAAAATTGTAATCAGCCGATTCTTTTGAAGTATTTAGCTTGACTGTAGCGTTGGTTAACGTAACATTTGAAATGTTGATTTTTTTTCCCACCATAGAGAATACATCAAGACTTACTTCTAGTGAACCAACATAGGCTAATGTATCCTGTTTGATGTCTTCTAAATATAATCCTTCAACGATAACAGCGTTAAAGAATCCAATGTAAATACGGTCTAATTCAAGTTTTGAATTGGTTTTAGATTGAGCATAATCAATCACTTTAGCTGTTACGTAATTTTGCACAGCAGGAAGCCGAATGGATAAAATACATGCAATTAATATGACCAATAGCGCTCCGAAAAATAGAAGAAAGTAGCGAAGTGCTTTTTTTGCGGTCATCAATTAGCTTGAATTAATTAGTGTGTTACTTTTATAGATACAACAAAAATGCCTAAATCTCCACTTCACTAGTGTTTACCTTAACGGCATAAAATCCGGGTTTAATCTCTTGATCAATAGCTTGAGCGTAAAGTTTAGTAAATACAGCTCCAAAATAAAAAATTAAAGAACTGTAAAAAACAAATAATAACAATAATACAGCACTTCCTGATGCACCAAAAATAGAGTCGATGGAGCTGTTAATTAAAACGCGGCCCAAAATATATTTACCTGCTGTAAATAATAAAGCGGTAAATATACCACCTACTACAACAGGCTTTATAGTGCTTTTCGCATTTGGCAAAATACGAAACAACAAGCTAAACCATATTGAAATGCTGATTATTGAGAATAACGCATTAATTGTTTTAATTGATAAAATATTTAATTCTGGGTCATATTGAACCAAAAAAGAACTTAAAAATGTTAGAATTGAGTCTGATATTAGAGAAAGCAAGAAAATTATACCTGCCACGAATAATAAGAGTATTGACAAAAATCGCTCAAATAGTGCAGTAAGAAATGAATAGCTCGTTTTTGGACGAAATCCCCAAAGTAAGTTAATACTGTCTTTCACCATTTTCATTAATGTAGTGGCTACAAAAATGAAAAAAAACGTTGCAATAACTGATGATGAATCGTCTGTGGCAAAGGATTGGAAGTTAGTAAATACATACTTGACTTGTGCAGCAGACTGCTCTCCAAAGTAATTAGTTACTTCAGAAAATAGTCGAGTGTTTACAATTTTAGGTGTTGTAATGGTACCTAAAAATTGACTGACAATAATCAAGATAGGAGGTAGAGCAAATAATGAAAAAAAAGCAGTAGATGAAGCTAATGCAAGCGGATTATGCTTTTTGTATTCATGAATAGCACTGAATATACTCTGAAAAATAGTTCTCAATAGATGTCTAAGTTGGCAGTAGACAAATGTAATAAATCCAAATAGACTAGTTGAAATTTGGATCTTCTGGGAAATTAGCCATCATAGCGTATTGATTTCCCTTGTCTTTCAATATAGTTGACCATAAGTCATCTGCATCAACTTTTCCAAATAATAAATCATGTCTAGAATCAGTAATTAACCACGAGTCACCATTCAACTCTTGTTGAAGTTGTCCTTTGTCCCATCCTGAATATCCAAGAAAAAACTTGATTTCATTGGGCTGTATAAGCTTTAACTCAATTGCATCTTTTAAAGAGTTGAAATCACCTGCCCAATAAATGCCATTTCTAACTGGTAAACTATTACTAATTAAGTCACCTTTGGTATGAAAGTAAAATAAATGCTCTGATTGTACAGGTCCACCTAAGAACACTTCAGCATCAAATTGCGGGAAATTACGAATGACCTCATTTAATTTTAATCCTACTGTCTTATTCAACACCAACCCAATGGTACTATTTTTATCGTGCTCACAAAGAAAGATAACTGATCGCTTAAAATGGGCATCTTGCATGAAAGGTTCAGCAATTAATAAACGACCCTTTTCAGGCTTCAAATTATTGAGCTTTTTAATGTTGTAATCTAATGGGTTTAATGACATACCTAACGCATTTTTTCAAATATAATCAAACTGAATTTTATGTATTTTATTTTAACGTATTTTAAATTCTTCCGACCTTTATGGCAAACAAATTGATCGATTATACCTTTAATAAGGACAAAAGTATAAATCTATGAATGAGATTAGAAAAAATGTAAAATCAGTGCGAAGAGAATTTAATTTCGGTAGCTTGGATCTAACAGATGTACCGCATAATCCAATTGAAATTATGCAACAATGGCTTGCTGATGCAATTGCCAAACAAGAAAAGGATCCGAATGCATTTGTATTGTCAACCATTAACGATGGCATTCCTGATTCTAGAGTAGTTTTATTAAGAGATTACACTAAGAATGGATTAACATTTTACACCAATTACGCTTCAAAAAAGGGGAGTGATATTATTAATAACCAAATGGTTGCTGTTAATTTTTATTGGATTAATTTGGATCGTCAAGTTAGAATTCAAGGAAAAGTGTCTAAAGTGACTGATCAAGTAAGCGATAATTATTTTAATTCCCGTCCACGCTCAAGTCAAATCGGTGCATGGGCTAGTGACCAAAGTACAATTATCGAATCCAGAGGTACTATAGAAGAAAGAGTTGCTCATTTTGAAAAAAAGTTTAAAGGAATAGATGTGCCACGTCCTGAGCATTGGGGAGGATATTTAATAACTCCTATTCATTATGAATTTTGGCAAGGAAGGGCAAGTAGATTACATGATAGGTTAGCTTTTCACGAAGAAAATGGGAACTGGATCGTTAACCGATTAGCGCCTTGATGAAAATGGTTTTTAAAAACTATTTAGGTAAGCATCAGTTTCAGTTGTCTGAAATCACCACTAAGCCCAAGTCAGACTTGGGCTTAGTAGTTGTTATGCCTGTTCATAACGAGCCAAACATACTATTTTCATTAAATGCCTTGGCTAAGTGTACACTACCAAGTTGCAGCGTAGAAGTAATTCTAATGATTAATGCTTCTGAGTTAGCTGATCAAGAGGTTTTAAAACAGAATGAACTCAGTCTCTTAACTTTTAAAAAGTTCAAGGAATCGTATACAGGAAAAATTGATTTTTTTGTATTGGTTAATAATGAATTGCCTAAAAAACATGCAGGAGTTGGATTAGCTCGTAAGATTGGAATGGATGAAGCGATTAATCGATTTTTATATGCAGAAAATACTGAAGGTGTAATTGCTTGTTTTGATGCTGATTGTTCTTGTGAACAGAATTATTTAGAGGAACTTTATCATTTTTTTATTGCCAATCCAAAGAAATCAGCTTGTAGTATCCATTTCGAACATTCCCTAATGGGACAGGAGTTTGATGCCAAAATTTATCACTATATAGCTGATTATGAGCTTCATCTTAGAGTATATAAAAATGCTATGAAATGGTCAAAGTTGCCATTTGGAATACATACAGTTGGCAGTTCTATGGCAGTAAAAGCAGCTGATTATTGTAAGCAGGGAGGAATGAATCGTCGTAAAGCAGGAGAGGATTTCTACTTTCTTCAAAAGTTTATTCAATTGGGTAATGTAGGAGAGTTAACCACTACTACAATTTTTCCGTCTCCAAGAGTATCGAATCGAGTGCCTTTTGGCACGGGAAGAGCAATAGGGGAGCGTGTAGACTCCAATATTGAAGAGCTAAATACGTATTCTTTAGAATCCTTTAAGTTAATTCGTGCTGTTATTAATCTACTACCACGTATTTTTGAGCAAACTGAAGCTGTAAACACATTTCCTTCTTTATTTATCAATTATTATACATTAGATAAACTCATCTTTATCATCGAATCTGCAAAAAATGAATCAACTAACTATGAGAATTTTAAAAAGCGTTTTTATCGATTTTTTGATGCTTTTCAAGTCTTAAAGCTTGTCCATTACTTAAGAGATAATACCTATAAAAATGAGCCTGTCAGTAAAGTAGCCAAGGAACTTTTAATTGAAGTGGGATACTCTTCTCTAGATTTACAGTCTTCAGTAGATCTTCTAATTATGTTTAGAAAAATAGATGCAAATCTGCTTTAGTTCTGATAAGCTTTGCGCAGATGGTTTAATGTATTGTAGAATTTTCCATCAACTATATAGCAACCGGCATCCATCATTTTATAAATCTCTTCAGTTCTTGATTTTTGATAAGGTTTTTTTGTTTTGTAAGTTTTTATAGCATCGGTTCCTTCCGAAATTGCTAACTCAGCACTGTCAGCTATTGTAAAATCTAAATTACTTTCTTCATCTATGTCTAAGCCAATCAAAGTAATGGTATCCTCTTTACAATGAAATATCTTCAGGCTTTTAGCAGTTCTATATTCTAGGTAGGCTATATTCTCTATTGCTTTTTCAATTACCACATCACTAAATAGCCCAACAATTTCTAAGGCCTTTTCTTTGCTTTCTGAATTGATTCTTACCCATTCATCATTATCGATTCCATTGGCAACTAAAAAATAAACAAAGTCTTTTTCTAATAATTGGAGTTCTTGATCAGTTAAGTATCTATATTTCATTCTGTATTAATTAGCGGAATGACAAGGTAAAAAATAATTTCAATTTTAAAAAGTCTTATGCTTCTATTCCTTCAAATTGCATAATTGCAGCTTTAATCGTTGGATTTATTTCAATAGACTTACCTGTTTCAGGATTGAAACTTACTAATGTAACTATTGAGTGAGCAGCAGGTAACTCTTTTCCATTTCTTACACCGCATATAATACATTCAAAACTAAAGCTCTTGTTTCCTACTTTCGCTATTCGCGTATATACCTTTACATTACTGCCGAACTCAATTGGAGATAAATAGTCAATTTCAACTCGAGCTACTACCACTTTTAAATCTTCTATACTATGATAGGTGTTTAAAACATCTTTTGAATAATTGATTCGCGCTTCCTCCAAATAATTTAAATATCGTGCATTATTTACATGGTTTAAAGCATCTATATCCATAAAACGTACAGGAAATGAAATGCTATGTTTAAATTTATTTGGGTCGAACGTGGTCATATTTTAGATAAAAAGGCAAGTAAGAAATCGCTTTTTTTTGCGATAGTTGATATTAAATCAGATGATTGATTAAATGGAATTGAATAAGCAAATTTGATAAAATTGAGTGGCTTTTCCACTGTAAAATCTTCTAAATGTTTATAATTTTTTGATAAACAATCATGCTCCCATTCATTTCCACCAGTAGAAATTAGAAATCCTTCATTATAAAAATGTTTCCTTTCTTCAATCACTTTTTTAGCGATTCTATCGAGTTGGTTATTTTTTAAATGAAGAAATAATGTAAATCCATTTCCCCACCAAAATAATAAACGAAAAGAGAAAATTTCAGTTTTAGAAAATTGTTTTGGAAAATCTAGCATGAGGAAGGGCAAGCCTTTGAGGTTTTCTCCTCTAGTTATTTTTGACGATGTGATGGAAGGTAAAAATGATATTTTAAAAGAATGATTAGCGTAGCTATTCTTAAGTTGTTCACATATTTCTGAAAATTCAGACGATACATCTTGAAGTAAAATTCTTTTGTCCTCAAAAAAAGTAGTAGTTTTAATTAGTTTTAGTTGATTTTTGTTAAATTCCAATGGATTATAGTATTGCTATTTAATTTTTTAAATTATAAAAATGAATGGTTTTTCGGTTTAATTTAGTGAAATTAATAAAAAGAAACCATGGCAAATTTAACCTACAAAATTGTAAAGAAAGGGCTTTTTGAAAGTATAGAGAAGTTTGAAGGCAGAATTAACGAATTGGCAGATGACGGCTGGATTGCGGTTTCTATCAGTAGCGAAAGCAATAGCTCAATAGTTATATTAATGAGAAAAGGAGGAAACTTTTAGTAAGCTTTTGATAGGCTCTTAAATATATTGCTCCATTCTATGTTTCCTGTTTTCTTTCCTAATCGAATCATTACTATATTCTTTTCTGGATTTACATAAATATACTGCCCTAAAATACCTTGCGCAACAAAGTCCCCTTCTGTTGATGGCAACCACCATTGGTACTGGTAGTAACTGGAACTGCCGTTTGAGGTATCCACCTTAGTTGATTGATCTATCCACTCTTCAGAAACTAGTTGTTGACCATTGTATTTTCCTTTGTTAAGCATTAACCGGCCTATTTTGGCATAATCTATAGCACGAGCATTTAAGCAACAAAATGTCTTTTCTAGTCCATCTTTTTTTCGATCAATACTCCAACTAGCATTATATTGCATATCTAAAGGCGTCCATAATTTTTCTTGCAAATAGGAAGTGACTGTTTGTTCCTTTAGGGCTCTTTCTAGTACCAAACCTAACAATTGCGTATTACCACTTAGATAATTAAACTTTTGACCAGGAGCTTCTTCAAGCTTCATTTTAGTAATCGCTTTTCGCAAATTTTTGCCATAATAAAAGGTAGCAACATCTCCAAAGGGGTTGTAATATCCTTCATTATAATCTAAACCTGATGTCATTTGCAATAAGTGGTCAATTGAAACATCTTCTAGTCCATTTTTTTTTAATTCAGGAATATACTTTATGATAGGCTCATGCACAGACTCAATTAATCCCTCATCGATAGCTATTCCTATTAATAAAGACGTAATTGATTTAGCCATAGAAAAAGAAGGGACAATTGATGATTGCTCATAACCATCAAAGTATTTTTCATATTGAATAGAGTCATTTTGAATAATCAAGAACGCTACTGTATGGTATTCTTCTAAAAACCCATCTAGGGTATATTTAGTCTCATTAATTGTTATGCCTTTTGGACTTTTTGGAGCAATTGGTGTTAAAAATTCAAATGTTTTAGCACTGGCAGTTAATTCTCTATTGGGAAATTTTTTATGGTCATTTATGTCAGCAAAATTAAAAATGAAAAAACGACCGACTTTACAAGAATTCATTGTAATCGTAAAAATTAATAAACAGCCAATTATAATTGATTTTCTCATTTTCTAATTTAGTTAAATATGGCACGTAAAGTAGGATATCTTTAAGAATGAATCAAGTATATTATTGTAATCAGTTAAAACTTGAATTCTTAGTAAAGAAAGATCAAAAAAAAAGCCGCTTTCCATATTGGGAAAGCGGCTTACTAACTATTTAAACTATCGAATTAACCGATAGAAACTACTTCGATATCAAATACTAAATCTTTACCTGCTAATGGGTGATTAGCATCCAATTTAATATGATCGTCTGCTACTTCAATAACAGTTACCGGCATTTGAGTTCCATCAGGCTGTCCTGCTGATAACGTCATTCCAATCTCAGGCTTAATCTCAGCAGGTAGCTGATCTTTTGGCACTGACATAACCATATCTTCTCTAGGCTCACCATAAGCTTCAGCACATGGAATATTTGCTATTGTAGAATCACCCGCTTTTAAACCAATTACTGCTTTATCAAAACCTTGGATTAATTGACCTGAACCTACTGTAAATTCTAATGGTTCACGATCTCTTGAGCTATCAAAAATTGTTTCGTCTGTTAATTTTCCTGTGTAGTGAACTTTGATTGTATCACCGTTTTTTACTTCTGACATATACTTTTTTTTACGCGTAATGCTTTATATTTATGCAAATTTAACGGTAATAATATGCTCTACCTAATTAAACAACGGTAACTTTCTTAAATTACATTAAAATACAATTTGCAAATCATGAATTTCAACAGAATTATAAATGATGCCCAAAATTCATCTTTTGGACTATGGAAGTTTAACTTTCTTCTTCATCGAATGATACCATTTAATAAGCCTCATAATTTAAAAGTTAAAGAGATTACCGCCAATAAAGTTGTTGTTGGAATTCCCTATCAAAAATCAAATTTAAATCACATTAAAGGTCTTCATGCATGTGTGCAAGCAACTGCAGCAGAATATGCCTCTGGGCTTCTATTATTATCTAGACTTGGGTTCAAGGATTACAGAATTATAATGGAAAGCATGGAGTTAAAGTACCTATATCAGGGTAAAGTTTCTGCAAATGCGATATTTGAACTAAATGAAGAGACACTTGAAAATGAAATTAAACTACCATTAAAAAGGGGAGAAGTAATTTACTATAAAGCTCAAATTTCAGTTAAAGATGAAAAAGGGAACGAATTGTGTATAGCAAATACCAATTGGCAATTAAAGCCATGGAATAAAGTAAAAACCAAAACAGTTTAATTATGAAAAAATCAATGAAATTATTCGCTTTAATAGCGATGTCAGCATCAACATTATCAACGAATGCTCAAAATAAAAAAGCTTTAGCTTCTGTTGAAATGACTTCTAATTATACCAAAGCAGAAAATCAGGAAGGTAAAAAGAAAAGCCCTGAAATGGAGGCCACCCGAAAGATTGGAGAAAAAACAGTAATTGTAAAATATTCTGCACCTTCGGTAAGAGAGCGTGAAATATGGGGTGAGTTAGTTCCTTATGATAAAGTTTGGAGAACAGGAGCAAATAACGCTACTACAATTACTTTTTCAAATACGACTATGGTAGAAGGAAAAGAAGTAGCGGCGGGAACATATGCGTTGTTTACAATTCCGGGAGAGAAATCTTGGAAGTTAATTTTGAATACAGATGCAAAGCAATGGGGAGCATATGATTATGATGCGAAAAAAGATGTATTAAATGTTGAAGTAATCCCAGTTATGGTAGAAAAGACACTTGAACAATTGAACTTTGCATTTGATGATGAAAATAATCTCATCCTTGCTTGGGAGAAACTAAGGTTGACTGTAAAGTTGAAATAAAGTATAAATACATGTAAAAAAAGAGCCTCATTTTTTATAAAAATGAGGCTCTTTTTTTATTAACAATTACATAGAAATTGAATAAATTTTATGTCAGATTCAAACCAACTGGAGGTGTAGTATTCCTATTTTTAATGTAAAATATTGTTTTTAAAAAAGTTAACGCATACATAAAGACCGTAGATATACCCTATTTATTCATTTTAATAACCTAAATTTGCAATTCAATAAAAATAATAACATTTGAATAATTTTTCAACACTTGGGCTTTCAGATTTACTGACGAAATCCCTAAAAGAAATGGGCATTGAAACCCCATCTGAAATACAGGCAAAGGCAATTCCTGTATTAATTAAAAATCAAAATCACTTTATCGGATTAGCGCAAACAGGAACAGGTAAAACTGCTGCTTTTGGTTTACCTTTAATCGATTTAATCGACATTAATGATCGTCACACGCAAGCTATCGTATTGGCACCTACACGGGAGTTAGGTCAACAAATAGCCGTACAATTTCAGAATTTTTCTAAATATCTACCTGAAATAAAAGTGCTTGCAGTTTATGGTGGAGCACCTATTTCTAATCAAATAAGAGCACTAAAAGATAAACCACAGATTATTATCGCCACTCCAGGCCGTATGATTGATTTGCTTAATAGGAAAGCATTAAATATCAGTAAGATTCGCTATGTTGTATTGGATGAAGCTGATGAAATGCTTAATATGGGCTTTAAAGAAGACCTTGATGAAATTTTAAAACATACACCAGAAGAAAAACTTACGTGGTTATTTTCTGCTACTATGCCGAAAGAAATTCGTCGAATTGTCAAAACGTATATGCATGATCCTGTAGAAATTGCTGTTAATTCAGGAACCTCTACAAATAAAGACATTGAACATCAGTATGCAGTAGTTAAAATTTCAGATAAAACAGAAGCGATTAAACGTATAATGGATGTAACTCCAAAAATGAAAGGAATCATTTTCTGTAGAACTAAAAGAGACACCACTGCTTTATCTGATGAGTTAAAAGCTGCCGGATATCATGTAGACGCATTAAATGGTGATTTATCCCAAGCACAAAGAGACCGTGTTATGCGACAGTTCAAAGCACATGCTTTACAAATGATAGTAGCTACTGATGTTGCTGCTAGAGGTATTGATGTCGATAACTTAAC
Source organism: Vicingaceae bacterium (assembly GCA_018402765.1). Taxonomy (GTDB): domain Bacteria; phylum Bacteroidota; class Bacteroidia; order Flavobacteriales_E; family Vicingaceae; genus Acidiluteibacter. The sequence continues at coordinate 223,533 of JAGYIE010000001.1, forward strand.
ACACGTTATTCATCATGCACTGCCTGATGATATTACCTATTACACACACCGAAGCGGACGTACAGGTAGAGCTGGAAATAAAGGAATTTCAATTGCTTTTATCTCTTCTAGAGATCAAAGAAGACTTAGAGATATAGAGAGAGCATTGGATGCTGCTTTTACTAAAATTGAAATACCTTCTTCTAAGGATATTGCATCAAAGCGAATAGCTCAGTGGGCTGAAGTTTTGGCGAAAGCTGAAATTGACAAAAGTGTAAACCTTGATTTATTGCAATCCGCTTTAGATACGTTAGAAAGTTTCTCAAAAGAGGAATTGATTTCTAAATTGGTTTCTAATGAAATTGCGAGCCTTAAACTTGATAAGTCTAATCGTGACTTAAACGAAAAAGAAGGAAGTAGAGGCAAACGACGTGACGATGGCCCTGATCGAGGTGGAGATAGAAGAGGAAGTAGTCGAGATAGAAGAGAGCGAAGAGGAGAAGGAAAATCAGAATCTACAGGTCGCAGAGAACGCAGAAGCGATTCTACTGAGAAACCTGAAGGTAGAAGAGATTACAGCAGACCAAAAGAATGGATGATGCTTAATATTGGAAAGCAAGATGCTATTCGTAAAAAGGATTTAGTAGAGTTTATCGCAGGTGAAGCTAAAATAGACCGAAGAGACATCGGAGATATTGTTTTGAAAAACGATCGATCTTACTTTGAAATTGAAAAGCGTCAAATAGACAGAGTATCTAAAAGTTTGCGAAACTTCCCTTTAGATGACAGAAAATTAGAAGTTAGTCAAAGTACGCCGAGCGGAAAATAGACTTTATTCTTGTTTAAGTTTAAGGCCATCGCTGATAAATTAAATATTATCGATGGCTTTTTTATATTTAACTATTTAGTATTTAAATATTTGAATAATAATTGAAGTCATAAATTATCTTTATATTATAAATTAAAAATATTTTGAAAATAAGTGACTTAAATAAGTTTTGGAACAATTAATACCTTAACTTTGAAGCTGAATTAAAATTATTATAATGAAAGAAGGAAAAGTAAAATTCTTCAATGATACCAAAGGTTTTGGTTTTATTAAGGATGCAAACGATGACAAAGAATACTTTGTTCACGTAACAGGATTAATTGATGAAATTAGAGAAAATGATGATGTAACGTTTGAGTTGCAGGAAGGCAAGAAAGGCCTTAACGCTGTTAACGTAAAACTTGCTTAATATTTATAGAATTTGAATCTTTAAGCCTAAGCCCCGCTTCTTTTGAAACGGGGCTTTTTCTATATGTAAATTTTTGATTTATTTCGGTTCGAATAAAGTTGTTATAACGAATAGTTATGTCCGATTAAGTAGATCTAATTCTTTACAAAACTTACAAGAAGCTCCAATTTTCGGTGTCCACCATATCAACCCAACGCTGCATTTTCTTTTGAATTACTTTGAAATGATGCTTATCGGCTTCAGTAACGAAAGTAATGGCCTCTCCTGGATTCTCAGCTCTACCTGTTCTACCAATTCGATGTATAAAATCCTTCGGTGAACGAGGTAATTCATAATTCACAACAAATGGTAAAAACTCAATATCTATTCCTCTGGATAAAAGATCTGTAGCAACCAACGTTTGTAGTTTTCCTTTTTTAAACAGATCTAAGCTTTCTTGTCGGTTTCCTTGTGTCTTTTTACTGTGAATTGCTCTAGAAGTAATTCCGTTTTTATGCAACTTATCAGAAACCTTATCTGCTTCTTTGGTGGAGGAGGTAAATATCAGTGCCTGTTGCATCTTATTGTCTTGTATTAATTTACGAAGTAAAGGGCCTTTATTTTCTTCGCCTACAAAATATCCTGTTTGTGTGATTAAATCTAAATTGGCTTCTTGCGCTTCAAATTTTATCGTTACAGGATTATTTAAAAGTACGCGCTCAATACTTAATATTTCAGGACTTAGGGTTGCAGAGAAAAGCAGATTTTGGCGAACAGAAGGTAAAAGATTAAAAATGCTGTTCATTTCTTCTTTAAAACCTAGGTTTAGCATTTTATCGGCTTCATCAAGTACTAAAGTTTCTACATTAGATAAATAAAGTGCTTTATTCTCAATTAATTCTAGCAAACGTCCTGGAGTAGCAACTAAAATATTAACTCCATACAACCCTTTCATTTGTGGATTAATTGAAACTCCCCCATACACAGCGGTAGTTTTTATAGAATAAGGAAGTGATTTTGCTAACGTATTAAATACATCACCGACTTGAATAGCCAATTCTCGAGTAGGTACTATTACTAATGTGTTTACATCTCTATTTTTGGCATTTGTTTTTCCTTTAAGCTTCATTAATAAGGGTAAAACATAGCTGGCTGTTTTACCCGAACCTGTCTGAGCAATTCCCAAAACATCTTTTTGTTGAAGAATTGCAGGAATTGCCTTTTCTTGAATAGGGTAGGGTTGTGTTATTTTTTGGTTAGTTAATGCTTGAACTAATTCAGGAAAAACACCGAGGCTAGAGAATGTCATACTTTTTTAATAAAATGAAACACAAAGATAAGGCCTATCTTTAAGTATTAAGCACAAAACATTCTACATCTTTGGCTGTTTAATTTAAGTACTTAAAATAGTTAAAATGTTTGGATTATTTAAAAAGAAATCAGAAAAAGAAAAGTTACAGGAAGCGTATAAAAAGTTGATGGAGAAATCTTATCAATTGTCTACTTCAGATCGTAAGAAAAGTGATATGGTAAGAGCCGAGGCAGAAGAACTTATTAAGAAAATTGAGGAGATGTAGTTAATGTTTGTCAATTTAATATAAATGACATTTCTAATTTAATTGATTTAGCTATTTTAATGTATCCTTTCAAATACGCTTATTAAAGCTATTTGAGTCTATGTGTTTGATTGTAATTTTCTTGATGGCATAGAAAATATATTTCTTTCATTTATGCGTTGAGCACATCATTGATGCTAATAAGGCGATTAACATTTTTTATTCAGGCTTGCCGTTTTCTATCCAACAAGAAATCGTTTTGATTTGCGCATCACTCAGTTTGGCCCGTCCTTGTGGCATTGCTTTATATCCACTTAAATGTTGAATACTTCCTATAAATTCATTTGATGAAGAACCATTTTTTACAGCTGTATAGCTACTGTAATCTTTTCCATCAGCTCTTGAAGACGAGTTGTGGCATCCTGAACTTGCGCAGTTGTTATCCATAATTGGTTTTATATCTACTGTATATGTTGGGGTAGTAGATGTGCAATCGAAAGTTGCAGGTAAATCCGGATTTGTATCTTCTTTTTTACAACTTGTAATGGTAGCTAAGGTTATAATGGAAGCGATAGAAAGTTTTTGAATTAAAATCATGTTTTATTTATTGTTGCTAATGTCTTGTATTAAAGTTATGACTTTTTTAGCTTTTCGGCAAGAGTAATACTAATGGCCCTATCTACCTAAATCAAATTTTATTTATGTATTTATGAAGGCGAATCAAAATTTGCAGGTAAAATTGATCTTTGCTGCATATCGAACACTTGATAAACAAGATAGTATAAATGGCTAATATTTATTAAAAAATTTGTTCATTCTCTGAAAATTTTATTGAGACCTTAGTTGAGGTTATTCTTCTTTTTAATTAATACCCTCTTGTTAAAAAGTTTAATCAGTTTTTAATGAAATCATACATCTCAAAGATGTATTTATGCGTAATTTTGCACCCCTTAAAATGAATTTTAAAGAGAAAGTATGAAGAATCCTTGGCATGATATAATTCCTGGAGACGATATACCAAGAGTAGTTAACGCTTGTATAGAAATTTCTAAAGGTAGTAAAGGAAAATTTGAGTTACACAAAGAAAGCGGACTGATAATGCTAGACAGAGTTTTGTTCTCTTCCGTGCATTATCCGGCAAATTATGGATTTATTCCACAGACCTATTGTGACGATAATGACCCGTTAGATATTATGGTAATCACCTCAATAGATGTACCGCCATTATGCTTGCTTAATGCAAAGGTAGTTGGTGTAATGCGCATGATTGATAATGGTGAGGCAGATGATAAGATAATAGCTGTTGCGGCGAATGATATGAGCGTTAATCATATAAGTGATATTAGTGAGTTACCTCCACATACCCTAAAAGAGATTAAACGATTCTTTGAAGACTATAAAAAGTTAGAAAATAAAGAAGTAATTGTTGATGATTTCTTAGGACGGGAAGATGCATTTAAAATAATTCACGATAGTATCGATTTGTACAAAAAAACGTTTCCTAAAAATTAATGAAACTAATTTTCGTTTATAATGCTAAAAATGGCATTTTTAATTCTTCTTTAGACTTCTTTCATAAGATACTAAGTCCAAAAACCTACCCTTGCACTCTTTATAAGCTTACCCACGGGAGTACAAAAGAACGGGACCAATGGACAAAGTTTATAAAAGAAACAAATCAAAAAATTGTCTTTAATAATATCGACGATTTTGAAGAACGCTATCGAACTTCGTATAATTATCCTGTTATAGTTAGAGAAGAGGAAGATCAAATGCGTGTAATTTTTAGTAAAGAACAAATAGAAAAATTTAAGAGTATTGAATCGCTTATTGAAGCGATTCGGTCTTTAAATGTAGTTGAGATCTATTAATTTTCAACAACTTGGTCAAGCTGTGTGCTGTCTATATACTTAGTTTCATCTTCTCCTTTGCACTTGGCTAGCTCAGCACTTACATTGATTAACTGAGCTTCTGTTGCCGTAAGCTTCACTTCTAATTCTTTTATCGCCTCGTTAGTATCTGTTTCTTTTTTATCACAACTCATTAACATAAAGATTAGTAGAGCTGTAGAGATTAAAATTAGTTTTTTCATAGTTAATTTATTGGTTAATCAAATCTAATACTTTCCGTGCAGCTTTTTGGTTTCCTTCTTCATATATTGAATGCATTACTTTCTTGCGTTCTCGCTGCGTTAGGTGCCAACTTAATGAGATCGGTTTTTCTTCTTCAGCATTTAGCACAAAGTCGATGAGTTCGATTTTCTTATTCATCCAACCATTTGCATAATTCATACTCGCATTGTTATTGTAGTCTTGTATCGTAAATAAATTTCCATAAACACTTCCAAAGGGAGCTGTTATATTTTGTATAATGCTATTAGAGTTATCTTTAGCTTTTATTTGAGCTTGATGTTTCCCGTACCTCACTTGAATAAGTATAATACCTGATGTATTTTCATTAACCCATTCTCTGAATTGATACAAGTAACGTAAACTCGTTTTTAGTCCATAATTATCTCTCAATCCTGCATCAATTATCTCTAGAGTAGGAGAGGTTGGCAATTCTAAAGTAGGCATTATATATGGAAAGGTAGCACTCATTCTAAGAGCACTTATAAAACGGGTATTTAGGGGTTTTTTACCACTCAAAAGACGACTATATTCGACGTTTTCATTCCTATTTGTTCCATTACTTAAATCATCTTGACACATGAAGCTTAAAGGATGGTTAGCTGTTAACAATATCTTACCATCATTGATTATAGAAGGTGATAGAATCATCATTGGTAGTTGAGCATACATTTCCTTTTTTAAATAGGAGCCCATGGGTTTATCTAAATATCCTCTGGTATTTCTATTTAAACGCTGCTCAAAGGCATATCCTCTATCTTTCCAATATTGCTCACCCTCGTATTCAAATTTTTGAAAACGAATAAAATAGTCATTGATGGCCAAACTAAATACAATAGGATTTAATAAATCTTTGCCTAAATCGTATGTATACATTAACTTATTAATATCAAATGAAGGAACCTCTTGTCTAAGGTTAATCAGTTCTCTGAAATAGGCAGCTCCTATCATTCCTCCTGATGAACCTGTAATCAAATGAATATGACTACTACTCGTTCCATTACTAATGCTGTCAAGGTATTGCATTACCCTAAATGCCCACATACTAGCTCTTGATCCGCCACCACTTACGTTAAATAATATTAGTTTTGGTTTCTGCTGTTGTCTTTTATTTTTTGTTTTCCAATAGTTTAAAATGTTTACGTGATATAATGAGTCTGCTTTTAACGTATCTGCATTCAGCGTTTGCGGCTCATACTTAATAGGTGGAGAACGATGTTCTAACCCAAATACTTTATTCGAATAAGTGAATGTATTAATTTGAGATAATGCATTGACCACTAGAAATAAGACTATGAATGCAGGAAAAGTCCAACCATAAAGCCATGATCTGATGGCTGATGTTAGCATTACTAAAATCGTAAATAGCAATAAAAGACTTGCTCCTGCAGGAATTACAAATCCATCAATTTCTCTAAATAAGCCTAATAAAAAAATGGAAATAATAGCGATAAATTCAAAAATAGATGCATTGAGATTGTTTTGTTTAAATACTTGGTTTAGTTGATCTTTGTTATAGTGAGAAAAATCTCTTGCGAGTTTTAGTTTAAATGGCTTTACTAGGTAAGACTCTACATGCCAAGCCTTATTATTAAAAGTATCACTAAACCATTCTTTATGTTGTTTATGAGAAGTTAGGCGGACTAAAGTTTCTTCTTTTCCATCTTTTACTCCAAATAGTTTAAAGAAATCTTTATTGGTGTTGATAAAATAGCTCATTGCTAACAAGATAATTATTGCATAACCAACATAAAACCCAAGAAGATTATACACCACTTCAATAAAACTTTCAGTTTCAAAAGCTAATTTGAAGTCAATAATTAGCCAACTATAATATCCAATAAAAAGTAGTGGTATAAATGAATTGTTGATACAATATTTTAGAAATGGTCGTTCTTGTGTAGCTAAAAAAGGAAATCTAAAGCCATTATTAACGTAGCTTGAAATATTGAAAGCCATTACGAATCCTCCAAGTGCAAAACCGACAATCAGATAACTTACAAAATTTACATTACCCAAGTATTCGGGGTCCAAGAATAAGTAAAGAATACCATACTTTTCGCCGAATTGTCCCGAAACAATTAGGAATAATAGAATCCAAAAGACTAAAAGTTGTTGAGATTTTTTTAAATGAACAAATACCAGTTGAATCGGAAAGAAGTAAATCAGACGTGAAAGTGTTTTTCTAAAGGTCTTTTGGTGGTCCATAAAAGGGATTTATACCCTAAAAATATCAATTATTTACACCATATAATCGATAATCCTGCTTTTAGGCAAAAAATCATTTAAATCAGACAAACCTAAACGGTCGATAGCGATATCAATTAATTTTGTTTCATCTGTTTCTGTAGAATCAAAGTACATAGCTGCTGCTAGTAATGCTTCCTTGGGAATTAATCCAATTAGTTCGCTACCTGTCACTTTTACACCTTTTTGATGTGCTAATAATGTAATAGCTTCATAAACTTCATGAAGTTCAGTTTCTTTGTAATTAGAGAAATTGCAGGAGACCTGCGCAATTCCAAAATCTTTAATAAACCAGCCAATTGCTTTCAAATCTTTAAATAGACCAGGAACTTTTACGGAATTTCCTGAAGCATCGGTCACATTTTTACCACTTTCTCTTATGCTTGAAGCTATCCATTTAGCGATTGAAACATCCGAGGTGTTTAGATTAAAGTTAAAAGCTATAAGGTAGTTACGCGCGCCAATAATTGTTGCCCCACTTTTTGCATTGAACTTATCACCATAATCAGGTTGCCAATTTGGCTGAGTCATTTTTTCTGCTAATCCCTCATATTCTCCTTTTCTAATGTTGGCTAAATGTTTTCTTTCTGTTACTTGCGCGCTTTCTTCATACAAATAAATGGGAATATTTAATGTAGAGTTGACCCGTTTTGCAAGTTGATAAGAAAGTATAACTGCCTCTTCCATACTGATGCCGCTTATTGGAATAAGTGGGCAAACGTCGCATGCTCCCATGCGCGGATGTTCTCCTATTTGAGTACGCATATCAATTAATTTGGAGGATAACTTAATTGATTGATATGCAGCTTCTATTACGCTTTCTGGTTTTCCTATAAAAGTGTAGACGGTTCTATTTGCGGCCATTCCACTATCAATATGCAATAATTCTACGCCTTTGATTTTACGAATTTCTTGTGCAATAGCTTTTATAGTTTCATTATTTTGACCTTCACTAAAATTGGGTACACACTCCAGAAGTGGATTCATCTTTAATGCTCTTTTCTAGATTTAATAAAATCGCTAACTAAATATGCCAACAATTTACCTACTTGATCGGGATGAGGAGATAGGCTAGGAGCGCCTTCACACAAATGGATATAGGCTGCATTTTCATGATCAGCAGCATGGTGAATAAATTGGCGTGTTTCACTTACTGAAACTCCTGAAGGAGTTTGAGCACTTGAAGCAATATTTTCAATTGCATCTAAGTCAATCTCAATTCCATATTTAGATTGATTAATCTTATACAGTGCTTTTTCTGTTGCCGCTTTAAACGAAATTAAATTTCGAATAAAAATGTCTTCATAAGTTGTGTAGCTAATTTCTTTTTCGTCCAACTCCCTAAACATTTGCTCACTGTTGTAATTTTCATGAAGTCCAACAATAGCATATTTTTTTAAGTGACCTTCAGCAAAAGCGTAACTAAAACCATTTCCGCTATGCCTTCCCTCTAAAGCTCTAAAATCTGCATGTGGATCTAAGTTAATACAATTCACATTAACTTCAGGATTGGCTTGCGCTAAAGCTTTAATATTGTTGTAACTATTGTTGTGACCTCCACCTATAATAATGGGAATTTTATTGGCAGAAAATAGGATTGAAAGTATTTTATTGACTATTTTATCTATTACTTTAGTTGCTTCTCTTAAATCATTGATATCTTTAGAGTAACAAAGATGATTCAATGATAGCTTACCAAGTAAAATACATTCATCACCTTTAAAAAAACGGTTGGATTGAATATTGACAAATTTTGGCAAAAACGCATCCCATGCACTGCTAGTTCCAGCTCTACCAAAATTTGCTCTTGGTCCAATATCTTCCGAAATTCCTAATAAAACAAATGAAGCACTTGAGGAAGATAATTCACTTTGGCTAAAGTTGGTTATTGTTTGAATACACTCACCTAGTTTTGTCTCTCCTTCGCGTTTACTTATCAAATGGTCGATGGAGTTTCTATCTAATAATTCCAATTCCATAGTTATTGAATTTTACCATTTAAAATTACCGTTTCAATCAGGTTAGATCCAAATGCATAAGGCATATAGGCATAACTTGGCATTGGCTTAGTAATAAAAAGATTTGCTTTTTTTCCTTTGGTTATAGATCCTAGCTCTTGATTTACCTCCATTGCATAGGAACCATTTAATGTAGCTGCATTTATAGCTTCTTCTGGCGTCATACGCATATATATGCAAGCTAATGAAAGTACGAAAGGCATTTTGCCTGAAGGAGTAGAACCTGGATTATAATCAGTAGCTAGAGCGACAGGAACCCCTGCAGCTATGATTTTCTTTGCCGGAGGATAGTTATCTCTTAAAAAAAATGGAGCAGACGGCAGTAAAGTAGCAATAGTTGAGGAGTGTTTAAGAATTTCGATTTCCTCGTCATTTAGTACTTCCAAATGGTCAACAGAAATGGCATTATGCTTAGTACTTACCTCTATTCCTCCCATTGAGTTAAACTGATTCGTATGGATTTTTGCTTTTAAGCCATACTTTTTTCCTGCCGTTATTATTTGATCCGTTTCTTCGGGAGAAAATGCTACTTTTTCACAAAATACATCAATGTAATCTGCTAACTTTTCTTCTGCAATCACAGGAAGCATTTTATTGATTATTTCATCTATATACCCTTGATGGTTGTTTTTATAAGCAATTGGAAATGTATGTGCACCTAAAAAAGTTGATTTAATGGTAAGCGGACTAGTTTCGCGTAACTTTTTGATAACTCTAAGAATCTTTAGTTCTGCATCAACCGTTAAACCATAACCGCTTTTAATTTCTACAGCTCCTGTTCCCATTCGCATAATCTCTTCTAGTCGCTCATTTGCCTGCTGTAATAACTCTTCCGCTGTAGCATCTTGTAAACGTTTTGCAGAATTTAGAATTCCACCACCATTTGCGGCAATTTCTTCATAACCAAGACCATTTATTTTATCTACAAATTCACTTTCTCTACTCCCTGCGAATACTAAATGCGTGTGTGAGTCACACCAAGATGGGAATACAAATTTTCCATCAGCATTTATTGTCGGAATAGTTTTTCCTTTACTATCATATGGTAGATCCATAGAACCAAAATCCATTATTAGCTCATCTTCAATTAATAACCAAGCATTTTCCAAAGTGGATAGTTTACCTTGTTTATCTCCGCTTTTGATCTTAGGAGAAGTGTCACTAACTTGAATTAAAGATTTAATATTCTTAATTAGTAGTTGCATAAAAGTGGATTCTTTTTGTCAATTTTTACTGATTTAGACAAATATCCTGATTTTTCTTACGGATGTTGGCTTTTATGCAATATTCCACGAATAGAAATATTATTTTTGTTGCTATGCGTGGAAACTCATTTGGTCAAGTATTTAAATTACAAACTTTTGGCGAAAGTCATGGATCAGCCATTGGCGGAATAATCGATGGAATGCCAGCAGGAGTCCAATTAAACCTTGAAGAAGTTCAACTCGAATTGGACAAAAGAAGGCCGGGACAGTCTTCAATCACCACTCAACGAAAAGAAAAAGATCAAGTACAGTTTCTTTCAGGCATTTTTGAAGGAAAAACGATGGGGACGCCTATTGGTTTTATCATTGCTAATGAAGATCAAAAATCAAAAGATTATAGTCACATTAAAGATGCCTATAGACCTTCTCATGCAGACTACACCTATGATGCTAAATTTGGCGATCGTGATTATCGAGGTGGAGGTCGATCATCAGCAAGAGAAACCGCTTGCAGGGTTGTTGCGGGGGCATTAGCAAAACAAGTTCTGAAACCTCTAGGAATTGAGTTTAATACGTATGTATCTCAAGTGGAAAATATTCGGTTATTAACTCCTCCTGATAAGATAGATTTTAATCTAATAGAATCAAGCATTGTAAGATGTCCTGATGCTAGTGTAGCTAACCAGATGATTGAACGAGTTCATTCAGTAAGAAAAGCTGGAGATACTGTAGGTGGAGTTGTTTCAGCTTACATTACCGGAATTCCTTCAGGGCTTGGTGAACCTGTTTTTGATCGATTACATGCCGATATAGGAAAAGCAATGTTGAGTATAAATGCGGTTAAAGGTTTTGATTATGGTTCAGGATTTTTAGCAGCTACCATGAGGGGGTCTCAGCACAATGACGAGTTTGTGAAAAAAGAGGGTATTATTTCTACGAAAACGAATTACTCTGGTGGAATACAAGGAGGAATTTCAAATGGATTACCAATCTATTTTAGAGTAGCTTTTAAGCCTGTAGCAACAGTACTGCAAGACCAACAAACGATAGATAATAAAGGAAATACTGTAGATTTGAAGGGTAAAGGACGCCATGATCCTTGCGTAGTACCTAGAGCTGTTCCAATAGTGGAAGCTATGGCAGCAATGGTTATTTTAGATCATTATTTAAGAAATAAATCAGCAAAAATAGATTAACTCAGGTATGAAGAAATTAGCACTGCATTGGCAGATTTTAATTGGAATGTTTTTAGGAATTATTTACGGTCTTTTGGCATCTAATGCAGGTCTGGCCTCATTTACTTCTGATTGGATCGCGCCATTTGGTACCATTTTTATCAATATGCTAAAAATGATTGCTGTGCCATTAGTGTTGATTTCACTGATTAATGGTGTGTCAGGATTAAAAGATATTTCACAGTTATCTTCTATGGGTGGTAAAACAATTGGTATTTATTTGATTACAACCGTAATTGCTGTTACGATTGGTCTCGTTGCAGTGAATTTAATCAAGCCAGGTAAATCATTTTCACAAGAGACTCGGGACCAAATGGTGGTTGAAAATCAACAAAAAGCAAGTCAAGTTCAAGAGAGTGCAAATGCACAGAAAGAGAGCGGTCCGCTTAAGTTTTTGGTCGATATGGTGCCATCAAACATTTTTGATGCTTCAAGTGATAATGGCAATATGCTTCAAGTAATCTTTTTTGCTTTATTGTTTGGTATTGCATTAATTATGGCTCCTGATCCATCAAAGGTTGAAGGTATTAAAAACTTTTTTGATGGTGCTAATGAGGTTATTCTCAAAATGGTAGATATTATTATGCTATATGCACCTATCGGTGTTTTTGCCCTTTTGGGAAACATAATGGTCGATTTGGCAGGAGATAATCCTGCTGCTGCTTTAGAAATTTTGAAAGGACTGGCTGTATATTCTATTACGGTAATTATTGGGTTGGCGATAATGATTTTTGCAGTATATCCTTTGTTTTTAAAATTTTATGCTAAATTTTCATATCGGAAGTTCTTTCAAGGTTTAGCACCCGCCCAGTTGTTAGCTTTTTCTACAAGCTCTAGTGCAGCCACATTACCCTTAACTATGGAAAGGTGTGAAGAGAAGTTAGGTGTTTCAAATAAAGTAGCTTCTTTCGTTTTGCCTTTAGGAGCTACTATTAATATGGATGGAACTTCATGCTATCAAGCTATTGCAGCTGTTTTTATAGCTCAGGTTTATGGCATGGAATTGGGTTTGTCTGCTCAATTAACTATCGTGTTAACTGCAACATTGGCCTCTATCGGCTCTGCGGCAGTTCCCGGTGCAGGTATAATTATGTTAGCAATAGTGCTTGGAGCGGTAGGTGTACCTTTGGAAGGTATTAGCTTAATTTTTGCAGTTGACAGACCGTTAGATATGTGCAGAACAGTAGTAAATGTAACCGGTGATGCTACCGTTGCAACGATAGTAGCTTATACAGAAGGCGAATTGAATCCCGATCCTGTTGAACGATAAATAAATTAAAAACCTTGATATGAAAAAAGTAATTAAAGTAGTTATAGTATTGACTGTGCTAATCGTAGCCGCTATAATAAGTTTGCCTATTATCTATAAAGATGATATTGTAAAAATGGCTAAAGATGCTGCAAATGAAAACCTTAATGCTAAAGTTGATTTCGGTGATTTTGATTTAAGCTTAATTAAAAGTTTCCCTAACTTTTATTTTTCAATTCAAGACGTTAAAGTTTCCGGAATAGAAAAATTTGAAGGCATTGAATTGGCTAATATAGGAGAGCTTGCTTTAACAGTAGATGTAATGTCTATAATAAACGGTGAGGAAATAGCGATTAAAAAGATAAAAATTGATGAGGCTAACTTAACCGCTAAGGTTTTAGCCGATGGAAGCGCTAATTGGGATATCATTAAAATAGATTCTTCTGCTAATCATGAAGAAATAGTGGATACTAATTCTACAGACGATGGAGAATTTAAACTGGCTTTAAAAGAATTGTTGATTACAAAATCTAATATTATTTACGATGATGCTACTTTTCCTATGGTTGCTAGTTTTTTAGGGATTAATTGGACATTATCGGGAGATTTGACTGCATCTACCACTACTATAACTTTATCCGGATTAATTGATCAAATGACAATTGATTACGATGGTGTTAAGTACATAAAAGAAGCCACTCTTAAAACAGACTTAGCCATCGCTGCTGATTTAGAAAATGATAAATACTCAATCGATAAAGGATTAATAGCTTTAAATGCTTTAGAACTCAAAGCAGAGGGTTGGTTATCCTTACTTGAAGACGATAGTCAAGAAATGGATTTAAATTTTGCGCTAACGCAAACAGACATCCGAACGATCATATCATTAATCCCTGCTGAATTTGCTAAAGATATGGAGGGTATGAAAACCTCAGGTGAAGTAGGTTTAACAGCTTTTGTTAAAGGAAACTATTTAGGAGAATCTTATCCATCTTACGGATTAGATTTACAAATGAAGAATGGTCAATTTTCATATACTGATCTTCCTAAATCCATTAATGATATTCAGTTAAATACTAAGATTACAAGTCCTGGAGGGGATTTAGATAATACAGTAATTGATGTAAAGCAATTGCATTTTAAAATGGCAGAAAACCCTTTTGACTTGATGGCAAACATTAAAAACCCAATGACTGATCCATTTATAGTAGCAACTGCAAAAGGTAAAATTATACTTAATAATATCAAAGACATGATACCTCTTGAGGATGGTGAGAAAATGGCCGGTATTATTGATATGGATATTCGATTAAATGGAAGGTCTTCAACACTAGAAAAGGAGGATTACGAGAATTTTGACGCGCAAGGTTATGTTGATGTAACTGATTTTGTATACAATACTACAGCTACTGAATATCCTATTCAGATTAACTCAGGTAAATTAACGTTTAATCCTAAGTCGGCTGAACTTACAAATTTAAAAATGAAATTGGGAGTGTCTGATATTGCTATGGATGGTCAATTAAATAACTTCGTTGGCTATGCCTTGGCTGATAATCAAACCTTAAGAGGAACGTTAAATGTACAATCTAATAAGCTAGATATTAATGAACTAATGGGCTCCGAAGAAACTGACGCTAATTCAGAAGCAGAAGTTGTAGTAGATACCACAGAAATGGAAGTTGTTCAAGTTCCTAAATTTATTGATTTTGTTATGAATATGTCTGTAAATGAGATGTATTATGACAATATTGATATGAAAAATTTAAAAGGTAGTATGGCCGTTAAGGAACAAGTACTTTCGTTTGATAATGTATTTATTCACCTTCTTGATGGAGCAGTCACTATGGATGGTTTTTACGAAACTACTGATTCATTAAAGCCAACATATGCTATGGATTTTGGAATGGATAAACTTGATTTGAATAAAACTGCAGTTATGTTTACTACAGTTGACAAGTTGATGCCAATCGCAAAGAAAACTGTAGGTAAATTTTCTTGTCAATTGGCCATTAAAGGCGATATGGATTCTAAAATGGAACCAATTCTAGAGTCGATTAATGGAAAAGGTAAACTTTCAACAGATGATATAGAAATTGAAAATGTTAAAGCGTTAGGTAAAGTTGCTGATGCTTTAAAGAATGAAAAACTACGAAAGCTAAAGCTAAAAGATGTAAATACTTCATTTACCATTATCAATGGAAAAGTTTACGTGGAGCCTTTTGATATCAATGTGGATAAAAGTAAAGTAACTATTTCAGGAACAAATTCACTAGATCAAACTATCGATTATACATTAGCTTTTCAAATACCAAGAGAAGAACTAGGAGGAGAAGCAAATAAAGCAATAGATGGATTGCTAGCACAAGCTAATAAAAATGGATTAGGTGTGCGTATGGGTGATATGATTAATGTAGATGTAAAAGTTGTTGGCCCAATGGATGATCCAAAGATTACTACGGATTTTAAGAAAGCTGCAGGAAATGCAGTTAACGAGGCTAAACAGCAAATCAAAGATGAGATTAACAAAGAAATAGATAAGCAGAAAGAAGAGTTAGAAAAGAAAGCTAAGGAAGAAGCTGAGCGATTGAAAAAGGAAGCTGAAGCCAAAGCAAAAGAAGAAGCTGATAAATTGAAAAAGGAATTAGAAGCGAAAGGGAAAAAAGAATTAGACAAACTAAAGAAGGATGCTGAAGATAAATTAAAAGGTTTATTTAAGAAGTAATAGTTGCGCCTAATAATTAATATAATACTAAGAAAATCCCTCTAATGAAACGTTTTTATAAAACTGAAATAATTAAGTTATCACTGTTAATTTCTACCTTTTTATTTCAGTATTCTTTTACCGTAACTGCTCAAAATTCTAGTTGTGCTGAGCCTAATAAAAAGGCTCAAAAGCTTTTTGATAAATCTGCACAGGTTCGCTTTAAAGGAACAGAAGCATATGGCGACTTAGTAGAAGCAATAAAAATAGACCACAACTATGTGGATGCATTTTTTGTACTTGCCGATTTAAACATGCAGAAATATAAGAATGATCCTGTTCATTTTGAGGCCAATGGAAATCGAGCAATTGACTACTGGAAAAAAATCGTTGAAGCTTGCCCTTCATTTAGAAATTATGAAGTAGTGTTTTTATTAGCTGAGCATCAGTATAACAGAAAGCAATTTACAGATGCTCAACCATTGTTGGATTTATATGTAAAAAATGCTCACTCAGAAAAGAAAAATGAACTACATACTGCACAGAATTGGTTAAATGGAATCAACGCTTATCAGGATTTAATCAAGAATCCTGTACCTTTTAAGCCCATAAAACTGAAAGGTCCTGCTACTAGAGATGATGAGTATTTACCAATGTTATCGCCTGATAATCGGTATTTATTTTTTACGCGTAAATCAGAAATCAACGACCGCGATAATGCTTTCGGACCAAAAGTAAGGGAATTACTTTCACAATCATCTCAAATGTCAATAGATTCCTTCAGTAGAGGTATTCCTATGCCTGAGCCTTTCAATCAGGGAGAATATCAAGGTGGAAACTGCATTTCAGTAGACAATAAAATGATGTTTGTTACCGTAGTTTCTATGGAGAATATACAAGGTAGTGGATTTGCGAATGCGGATATTTACTTTACTGAATTGAAAGATGGAGCTTGGACTGACTTAAAAAGTATTGGTAGTAATATAAATGGTAGAACCACATGGGAAGGGCAGCCAAGTATTTCTTCAGATAACAAGACATTATACTTTGCAAGCGCTAGAGGTGAAGACAACTTTGGAGGAATGGATCTTTATAAATCAGAACGCAAAGCTGATGGTAGTTGGTCTAATCCTATCAACCTTGGTGATAAGATAAATACTAAAGGTAACGATAAATCTCCATTTGTGCATTCCGATTCATATACGTTATACTTTTCCTCTGATGGACATACCGGGGTAGGAGGTTATGATATCTATTATGCAAAAATAGGTGAAATAGGGATTTTCAAACAGCCAAAAAATATAGGATATCCAATTAATACAGAAAAAGATGAGCACGGATTCATAGTAAGTACAGACGGAAAACACGGTTACTTTTCTTCTAATCTAGGAGGTACAGGTTTAGATATTTATTCATTTGAGTTATACAAGGAAGCTAGACCTGAAAAGGTCGTTTTTCTAAGAGGAAAGATTGAAAGTAAAGATCCAAATGCTGCTAAAGGTATGACGATTGAACTAAAAAATACATCGACTAATGAGATAACTCAAGGAGTAGTAGACGAATCTAGTGGGGAGTATGTAGCTGTTATAAAAGCTTCAGAAAAAGAACCTGTTATGATGATGGCGAAAAAAGATGGTTATGCTTTTACATCTCAATATATAGATACTGAAAAAGATGTTGTTGGTAGACCATTAAAAGTTGCTCCATTGGAAGTAAATCCTATAGAAACAGGACAGACTTATCGAATTAATGATATCACTTTTGAAACAGATTCCTATATCATCAGTACAAAAGTGATGACAATTTTAGATGAGTTTATCGAATTTTTATCTGCAAATCCAACTGTGAAGGTTGCAATACAAGGGCATACGGATAGCAAAGGTGATCTAAATAGAAATTTATCATTATCTAAAGAACGGGCCAAAGCAGTAAATGATTACTTGATCTTAGAGGGAATAGATCCACTCCGATTAGAGTATTTTGGATTTGGATCGTCCAAACCTTTGGCTAGTAACGCTACTGAAGAGGGGAGATCTAAAAATAGAAGAACTGAATTTGTTATTAAATCTAAGTAATCAAAATACTATATTTGCAAAAATAAATCAAACAAAATGAAAAGAGTATACCTTGCAATGATTAGTGCTGCTGTTTTAATGGCATGTGCACAGCCACAAACAACTGAAGAATTTACAGAAACCGTTTCTGAAATAGTAGAAGATACTACAGCAATCGAAACCAATATATTTGGTGAAGAAATTACAGCAGAAGGTGCTGTATCTGTTGAACAATTGTTAGTGATGATGGCTGAATCTGATTCAGTAAATGTAAAAGTTATGGCGACTGCAACTGATGTATGTGCCAAAAAAGGATGTTGGATGAAAGTGGCACTTCCTGATAGCAATGACATGAGAATTACTTTTAAGGATTATGGATTCTTTGTTCCTAAGGATATAACAGGAAAACAAATTGTTTTTGAAGGTTATGCTAAAAGAGATATTACCTCAGTTGATGACCTTAGACACTTCGCTGAAGATGCAGGTAAGACTCCAGAAGAAATAGCAGAGATTACTGAAGCTGAAGAAGCTATAGTTTTTGAAGCAACAGGTGTTATGATTAATTAAACACACTTAATAGGTATAAAAAAACCGATTGAATTATTTCAATCGGTTTTTTTGTAATTTATTTTTCTTTATCCTCAGAAGCCTTTTTTGTTGTAGATTTCTTCGCTGTTGTCTTCTTTTGAGCTGCCGTCTTTGTAGTTGCAGCTTTCTTTTTAGGAGCAACTTTTTTAACCGAAGTTACCTTTTCACTATCTGCACTTACTTTAGCTTTTTTCGGTTTACTAGAAATTTCTATGGATTTCTTTTTCTTCTTTCGGCTTACTCCTGCAGATCCATTTGAAATTTTTCCTTTTCTTGTTTTGATATCTCCCTTTCCCATAAAAATACGTTTAAATTATTAATGCCTTTTGATCAAGAATTTGTTTGTCACCTCTTGCGGTTACACTGAATGCACAAATCTTAACTACTCAAGTAGAAATGCAAAAAAGAATGACCAAAACTTCAACTCAATATTAAGGCATTGAATTGATATTAATTACTTGAGAAACAAATATAAAAAAAAACATTAGTTTATAAAACATAAAAAAGTACAATAAAAAAGCCCTTTAGCAATTTACTAAAGGGCTCCTAATAAAAGAGGATATCTCTTATTGTACGTTTGAAGTCAATTCACTTCCCGCTTTGAATTTAACAACATTTTTTGCAGCGATGTTAATTTCTTTTCCAGTTTGTGGGTTTCTTCCTTTTCTTGCAGCTCTCTCAGAAACTGAAAAAGTACCAAATCCTACTAAAGCAATCTTATCACTTTTTTTCAAAGCGCTTCCAGTTACATTAATAAATGCATCTAAAGCTCTTTTTGCATCTGCCTTTGATAAATTTGACTCTTCGGACATTGCTTCGATTAATTCTGATTTGTTCATTTTAGTTTGTTTTAAGTTATTAATAGTTTTATTGCTTTGAACAGTTACAAATATAGAGGAATTCTCAAGCGGAGCAAGCTTTTCAGCGAAAAATGAGTTTTTTTGTTAATAAAAATGGTTGATTGTTAATAATTGTTAGTCATATACTTGTGATTTTACTTTTAAATCTGCGCAAAGTGTCAAAGTTTTCAATTTTTACCAAACATATTTAGATGTTCTGATAATTCTGCTTTAATAACCACATTTGTATGTGTATTTTTGAAGTTCTAAGAGATGAAATATATGAAGAAGTTTTTTTTAGTTGCGGTTTTATTGGTAACAACTCAATTAATTGCACAGAGAGGATATTGGCAACAAGAAATAGCGTATAAAATGTCTGTAGATATAGATGATGAAGGTCATCAATATAAAGGCACACAAACGGTAGTTTATACGAATAATTCACCTGACACCTTAACTCACGTTTTTTACCATTTATACTTTAATGCTTTTCAGAAAGGAAGTATGATGGACGTTCGTTCTAGGACTATTGCTGATCCTGATCGGAGAGTAGGTGACCGTATTTCAAAATTATCTGAAGAAGAGGAAGGTTATTTACATGTAACATCATTAACTCAAAATTCCAAAAAGTTATCCTTTAAAGAGGAAGGAACTGTTCTTGAGGTAGCTTTAACAAAACCAGTTTTACCAGGAGAGCAAGCTACTTTCGATTTAGATTTTGAAGGACAAGTTCCACTTCAAATTCGTAGATCAGGTAGAGATAATAAAGAAGGAATTGCTTATTCAATGACTCAATGGTACCCAAAAATGGCCGAATATGATTATGAAGGATGGCACGCAAATCCTTATATTGGTAGAGAATTTCATGGTGTGTGGGGAACTTTTGATATTACCATATTAATTGATTCTGCATATACATTAGCCGGCACAGGATACTTGCAAAATAAAGAAGAGGTTGGTAAAGGTTACAGTGCTTTAAAAGGCACAAATCAATCTAAAAAATTAGCTTGGCATTTTATATCTCCTAAGGTTCATGATTTTGCATGGGCAGCTGATAAAAACTATACCCATAAAACATATCAAGTACAGAATGGTCCTTTATTGCGTTTTCTATACGTTCAGGATGAAAAAACTCAATTGTGGGATAGTTTACCTCATTATGCAGGTTTAGTTTTTCAAAAAATGAATGAAAAGTTCGGTAAGTATCCTTATGATGAATATGCTGTAATTCAAGGTGGAGACGGTGGAATGGAATATCCAATGGCAACTTTAATTACGGGGCATAGAAGCAAAGGCAGTTTAATTGGAGTTACCGCACATGAAGCAATTCATAGTTGGTATCAGCATTTATTAGCGACTAATGAATCGTTATATTCTTGGATGGATGAAGGGTTTACTTCATATGCAGAGGATGTTATTTTAGCTGAAATACTCCCAAATTTTACCCCTTTTTCAGGAAGTTACCGTTCGTATTTCGCTTTGGTAGAATCAGGTCTTCAAATGCCATTATCAACACATGCTGATTGGTATAAAACCAATAGAGCTTATGGTGTGGCATCGTATTCTATGGGGTGTATTTTCTTGCATCAATTGAGTTATATTATTGGTCAAGAAAATTTGAATATTACCATGAAGCGTTATTTCAATGAATGGAAATTTAAGCATCCAACTCCGAATGATTTTAAGAGGATTGCCGAAAAAGTATCAGGAATGGAATTAGATTGGTATTTCGAGCAATGGGTAAATTCAACGAACACAATTGATTATGCAATTTCAGCTTCCTACGCTGGTACAAAGGAAACAAATGTTACCTTAGATAGAATTGGAGAATTTCCTATGCCTCTTGACATATCAGTTACACTGAATAACGGTACTCTGACAAAGTACTATATTCCTTTAAGTATTATGAGAGGCGAAAAGAATGAGGACAGTGCTACTATCTTAAAAGATTGGCCTTGGACGTATCCATCTTATTCATTTACAGTTCCATTTAGTCAAGCTGAAATTAAAACTATTGAAATTGATCCAACCAGAAGAATGGCTGACATCAATCAATTAAATAATAGTTTTCCGACCATAAAGGAACCCAATTTTAAAGGAAATTAATGGTAGTTTTGTGAACACGTGAAAAAGGTCAAAAGATATCTGTCAATTTTATTGGTGATGATGATTGCCGTGGTGGTAACGCCATGGAATCTTTTACATCATCACGAGAGTCATGTACATGATGCCCATTTTTTTGATGATTCAAATGGATTACTTTCCGATCACGTTTTTGATGAATGTGATTTTTGTGAGTTTGTTATGCCGCATTACTACAATTGTACTAATGAAGCTAACCTTTTAGCAGTTTGTATTGAATTTCCTTTATTACAAGTTAATGAGCGAAAAGCTATTTCTACTTTCACCACTATTTATCTTCTCAGGGGCCCACCCATTTTGGTTTAAAATTTCGATTATTTAAAATCAAAAATCCAACTAATTAAATGTTTCAAAAAGTTGTTAGTACACTTTTTGGAGTCTTGTTTATATTAAGTGGTGCGTTTAGTCAAAAGAACCTTGATGGCTGTAACCTATCTTTGTCAGGAAAAGTTACGGATACACATGATGGTTCGGATTTATCGTACTCCTCATTATTTATTTTAGAGCTCCAAAGAGGAGAGGTTGCTGACGAAAAAGGTAACTTCAAGTTTTCCAATTTGTGTGAAGGTGAATATACATTAATAGTAATGCATATCGGCTGTGAGCCTGATACTTCAGTTATTAATTTAACGGAATCCATTAAATTAAAAATGGATTTAGAACATCATGCTGAGGAGTTAGCGCAAACGAATATTATTGCATTTAAAGTCGCAAAGGATAATGGCATTACGAGTTCTGAAACGAGAATTAATAATCATTTGTCTTCCATGACGTCTATTGCAGCGCTTTCTTCTACAGTAAATGGAGTTTCTATGTTGCAGTCTGGAACAAATGTGGCAAAACCGGTTATTCATGGATTACATAGCAATCGAATTACGATGGTAAATAATGATGTAGCCTTAGAAGGACAAAATTGGGGCATAGAACATGCTCCTGAAATTGATCCCTTTGCTGCAGAACGCTTAACAGTAGTTAAAGGAGCTTCCGCTTTACGCTATGGAACTTCTGCCATTGGGGGTACGATAATCGTGCTGCCTGACGAGCCTATAATGTCTGATTATTTAATTGGACAAGTCTATTTAGGTGTAGCTTCTAACAATCGCAAAGGACTAGCAGCCTTTAAATTAAATGGCAGATTTGAGCATTTTGAAAAGTGGAATTTTGGTATTCAAGGTAGTCTTAAAAAAAGTGGAACTGTAAATACTCCTCGTTATTACTTACACAATACGGGTATGGAAGAGTTTAACTATTCGTGGACTGTTGGTTACCAAAATGGAGCATATACTAGTACTGTTCTTTATAGCCAGTTTAATGCTAATATAGGCGTTTTTTCAGGCGCCCATATTGGAAACTTAACTGATTTGGAGAATGCTTTAGCTAGCGATCAACCCAGACCTGAAGATAGAGGAGAATTTAGTTATGCTTTAAAACGACCTTATCAGCATGTAGAGCATGAAACCATTCAATGGAAGAATGTTTTAAACCGAAAGAAAGGGGATTGGCAGCTTGTTTTAGCTCGTCAGTTTAATTTGCGTGAAGAGTTTGATAAGCATTTACCTAGAGGGTCTAGTTCTAATGAAAGTGTGCCTGAATTTGCAATCAATTTAGAATCATATACAGGTTCTTTAATTTTTGAATCAAAGATGAATAAAGGCTTTCAGTATGAGGTAGGTTTAAATGGAATTACGCAAGTAAATAGACTGAAAGGAAGCAGAAGCTTTATTCCAGCCTATATTGCTAATGGAATGGGAGCTTACACGGCTGTTTCTTACAATAAGGGGTATTGGGAGAGTAGTTTTGGAGCTCGATTAGAGCAAAAGAATTACAACGCTGAAATGGTAGAGAAAAATCAAATCGTCAACAAAGAGAAACGATTTATTACTCCTGCACTAACTGCTGAAGTAAAGTATAATCGATTTAAATTGGTTGATATAGGGTTGAATTATACCTTCGCTCAGCGAGCTCCCGGAATCAATGAATTGTTTAGTGATGGCATACACCATGGAGTCGCTGCGATAGAGTATGGAGATGAACACCTTAATCCTGAATCTTCTCAAAAAGTTAGTGGATCATTAGCTTACATTTCTATGAATAAGAAATCAAAGATAGATTTAACGCTTTACAGCAATTGGATTAGAGATTTTATCTATTTACAACCTAAAGAAGCTGCTTTAACTATTCGAGGTGCATTTCCTGTATATCAGCAGCAACAAACAAATGCTTTTTTTACCGGAGCAGATCTTAGTTGGAATCAAAATTTTACAGAACAGCTTGCTTTAGAAATGCGGGGAAGCTATTTATATGCGCAAAATGTAAACGAAGATAAGCCGCTTATTTTCATGCCTGCTAATCGGGTTTTTAGTGGTTTGAGTTATACATTTAACTCAACAGAGGCTCTTTACAGACCCTTTGTTCAATTTGGAGTAAATCACATCTTTGAGCAAAAAAGAGTGCCCTTAGACGAGGATTTTGCAAATGCGCCAAGTGCATATAGTTTACTCTCACTTTCTGCAGGAGGTAGGCTTTCAATAAGCCAAAATTTTAACGTTTTTATAGCTATAACTATAGAAAATTTAACCAATAGGGTATATCGAGATTACATGAATCGATTCCGCTATTATGCGGATGAAATGGGTAGAAATATTTCTTTAAATGTTCGAGTACCTTTTTTAATTAACACAAAAAAAAATAGAAACAATGAATAATTATTTTAAAAATTTATCAATAATTATCGGATTAATTGCAACTACATTCACTGCTTGTAAAAAGGACGAAGCAGATGATTTTAACCCGATACAAAATGAAGAAGAATTAATAACTTCAGTAGTATTAACATTTGTTGATTCAGTAAATATCGCTGACACATCAACATTTGCATTTCGCGATCCCGATGGTGAAGGAGGGAATGCTCCAACTGTTTTTGATACTATAAACTTATTAAAAGGAAAAACTTACTTTATGTCTATCGCATTTTTAGATGAAAGTAACCCAAATGATGTTGAGGATATTACGGTTGAAATAAAAGAAGAAGATGATGAACACATCGTTTGTTATGAATTATTAAATTTATCTAGTTTAAGTTATTCAATTACAGATTCGGATGGCCAATTTCCTGTTGGCTTAGAGGCTACATTTAGAACAGATATTACACAAGTAATTAATAATGGTTCTCTTAAAGTAACTTTAAAGCACCAACCTGGAGTAAAAGATGGTAGTTGCGCTCCTGGTGATACAGACGTTGAAATTAACTTTCCAACTTTGATAAATTAACTCTTTTGTTATGAATAGAATATAAAATTTAGGGGACTTTAGTCCCCTTTTTTTTACAATGAAAACAATTTTATGTTATCTTTCAAATATAAAAATAACCGTATTCATTACATAGAAAGATGAAAATTTTTAGAATTTTAGTTGTTGCATTATGCATTATATCGGGTCCAATGGTTTTAAACTCTTGCAAATCAGGAAAAAAGTCAAGTTATAAAGTTAAATCTAAAAGTGGAATGGGTAATCCAAAAGATAGAAATAATGGTGTTTGGGGTAAATAAATCTAAACTAGCCATAGGTTTTGCTATACTTTAAATAAGTAGTGTATTAGTTTCGTTTATGTAATCTAATGAAGGTTAAAAGATAAGGTTATCAAGTTAGATGTATGAAAGTAAATAATTAGTACTTTATAATTTTCTTTACTGCTATACCTCTTGGTGTTTCAATGCGAAGCAAGTAAATACCTTTTTGTAATTCTTGAAGCTCTATTGTTTTAATTGTTTTATTGTATTGTCTTAATAGTTGCCCTCTAGCATCCATTAACTGAATGGTATTAGGTAGATTGCGCCGATTGTAGCTAATATTGATAGTCCCTTTAGCCGGGTTTGGAAACACATTAATTTCGTTATCAATTAATATCTCTGTTAAGCTAGTTGTGCTATCTGCTATGCAAAATGGTATTGCTATGTTTGACGAATTAAATGTATTGTCAAATAACAAAGTATCATTTCCTAGTTTAATTAATGAGTATCCATTGCCAAAAGTGCAGCAGTAGCCATCATTTGCAAGGTCGTTTAATAGAAGAGTGTAGCATCCATCAGTCAAACAATAATTATAATTAAATACTTGACCTCCTGTAACATCATCGTACCCACTATTTGAATAAAACACAGTGTTTCCTGAGGAATCCAATAGTTGGTAGCTTAATTCACTTCCATAATTATCTGTTTTTAAGGTTAAAACGATATTTTTTGATGGAATAAAACCATTAATTAAGTTTTCTATGGTATCATTTAATGTATTTTGATCTGAACTGCTATTGATTTGGTTTACAAATAAGGTTAGGTTGTTTAAGCCATTATTGATCAGTAAAGGCGGAAGCTGTAGTTCTTTTACCTGATTTCGTTTGATGGTGTCTGCGAATGAAACAACCACGGGAGGCGATGCATTTAATTGATACGCCAATTGAAAAGAAGTAATTAAGTCATTTCCTCTATTACTAACTAAAATGGATGGAGCATTTTGATTTCCGCACTGAATCATATATGTTTTACTAAATCCAAAAAGTTCTAAGTCTCTATTAAATGCTGATGGATTTGGGTCAAAACCGTCAATTGTTGTCGTATTTGTGCTATCAGGATCGAGCCATTTTTGTAATTGTTGACTAGCTGGTGCGTCATGATTCCATGAATTTGAGAACTTACCATATAAATCGGGTAGATTATTATTGCATGCAGCTCTTCCTCCATGCAGCTGTCCAACAATTCTATGCTTTTCATTGTATAAAGGAGAGCCTGAGGATACCGGTTCAGTAGTGCCTCTGTCCCAATCAGACACTTCCCAGTGGCCATTTGGCAATGTGGCGCCGTTGTATTGATCTGATTTTAAGGTGTCAAAATCAAGAGAAATCTTTTTTACATCTCCACGTGGATGATGAATACCTGTGCCCATCTGAGGTGTATTGCCTGTTGCATCCCAGCCAGAATAAAATACATTATACGAAGATGGTGGAGTGGTAAAAAGTTCAAAAAGTGAAAAATCAGACTTAAAGTTAGTTGCTCTTAGCGTTGACCCTACTACTGATTGATTCGTAAATCCATCAGCACTAGGAGAACAGGTTGCACTTTCATAATTAAATATATAAATGGATGATCCTGCATCTAATCCGCAATGATTAGCACTAAGTATGTATGGTGTAGAATCTTGTCTAACATTATTGATTAGAGCTCCTGAGCAATGCCTTGAATTATTCGATTTTAGTATCATTACAATACTTCTTTTTTCATTTTGCCAGCTATTACCCTCAGGACAATTTGCATTAATATTGCAGCTTCCTGAGTTGCCAAAATTTGCAGCTTTAGCTCTCAAACTGCGGTATCCGTATACGACAGATGAAATGACAACTTTAGATTTTCCTGTATCACTTACTGGCATAATAACTTCTATGATTGCATCTTTGCCTTGAGTTAGGGTAGTTGCAAAATCTAATCTTTTAGGATTATTAAGATGGGTAAATGCACCTAATGTTTCAGTATAATCTCCATTATGAATAAATAGTTGAGTTCCTTCATTTAATTCAAAATAGCGATAGTTAATATTTATACTTACTGCATCTATAGATTGTAGTTTTAATCGGTACATCAATTTACCATCAGGAAGTATATTTCGGTCTGCTTTTTTAAAAAAATCTATTTCATCAAAAACTACTGAACCAAATCTCCATGGAATATCTTTATAGTTATCTGTAATTTCGTCTTCAGCTTTTAGGGAATCAATGTTTGGCTTTAAAATAGTATAAGAAGAGATCAAATCAATAGATTCATTATTAATTGAATATGGATAGTTTTCATAACTAATTTGAGCAGTTAATGCCGCACTAAAAAGTAAAAAGCTGAGGAAAGATAAAAACTTCATAAATAAAAATTTGAGCTTAAAATTACATAAAGCACTGCAATGAATACGAATAATATAAAATTAACGTCAGTAACTATTAAAGGTAGTAAAAAACGTCTCATACTATTAGACATAAGAACTCCTGAAAATGTTGCTCATGGTACACTATTATTATTACATGGATTCAAAGGTTTCAAAGATTGGGGAACGTTTAATCTGATTGCAGATTACTTTGCAAACTTGGGTTTTCGTTTTGTAAAGTTTAATTTTTCATATAATGGCGGAACTATTGAGAATCCAATTGATTTTCCGGATGAGAAAGCTTTTGGAGAAAATAATTTAAGCACCGAATTGAATGATCTTACATGTGTTATTGATTATTTAGAAGAACAAGGAATGATTTCGCAATCGCTTGCAGTTATTGGTCATAGTAGAGGTGGCGGCATAGCTATTTTAGGAGCTGCTGAGGATGAGCGAATAACACACTTAGCAACGTTGGCCGCTGTAGCTGATTTTGGCCGCCGAATGCCTGATTACAAGGCCCTAAAAACGTGGGAGTTGACTGGTGTTCGTTATGTTTTTAATAGCAGAACGAAACAAAATTTACCACAGTTTTATCAATTTTTTGAGGATTACAGATTAAATAAGAATAGATTAGATATTCAAAAAGCTGCTAGGAGTTTGGAAATTCCTTATCTTATTGTACATGGAAAATCTGATGAAACAGTAAATATTGATGATGCAGTAGAATTAAAAAATGCATGTCCATCTGCACAGCTTTTAATCATTGAGGATGCCAACCATACTTTTAATGGTGCACATCCATATCCATCTGCAGAATTGCCTTTACAAACAAGAAGTGCACTAGAAGGAATTTATCAATTTTTACTAAATTGAGCTAACACTTAATCTAGCTTGTGGAGAAATGGTATAGGGAGCAAAATCGTTATCTAAAAACTTAAAATATCCTGCAATGCCAATCATTGCAGCATTATCAGTGCAATAGGCAAATGGGGGGATAAAGGTCTGAAAACCATCGGTTTCTTCAAGTGATTTTAATGCTTTTCTCAGCCCTGAATTTGCTGAAACACCTCCTGCAATAGCCAATCGTTTTATTCCTTCATTTTTTGCAGCCTTCCTATATGTTTTTATTAATATACTTACGATGGTATGTTGTACCGATGCACATATGTCAGCTAAATTGTCTTTTATAAAATCTGGATTATTTTTAATCTCTTTTTGAAGAAAATATAAAACGCCCGTCTTCAATCCACTAAAACTGTAATCAAATTCACTTACTTTAGGATGGGTAAATTCAAATCGTTTTGGATTCCCATTTTGAGCATGCTGATCTATTAATGGCCCACCTGGATAAGGAAGGCCAATAATCTTAGCTATTTTGTCAAATGCCTCTCCTGCGGCATCATCAATGGTTTGGCCAATAATTTTAAAGTCACTTGGACTACTAACTTTTACAATTTGAGTATGTCCTCCGGAAACAGTTAAACACAAAAATGGAAATTTAGGTTTTGGTAACTTATGTGCATCTTCAATAAAATGAGCTAAAATATGTCCTCTCATGTGATTCACCTCAATAAGTGGAATATTTTTTACCATTGCAAAGGATTTTGCAAAAGATGTACCTACCAATAGCGAACCTAATAAACCTGGACCTCGTGTAAAAGCAACTGCGTCTATGGCATCCTTACTGATATTGGCTTGCTTTATTGCTTCCTCAACTACGGGAATAATGTTTTGTTGATGAGCGCGTGAGGCTAATTCTGGTACTACACCTCCAAAAGCTTTATGCACTTTTTGGTTAGCGGTTACGTTTGAGAGTAACTCCTTGCCTTTGAGCACAGCAGCAGAAGTATCATCACAAGACGATTCTATGCTTAAAATAATAGGTGTAGATGTCGACATAAAGTGCTATTTTGTTGAAATTTGTACTTTCAATTTAAAACATCAAAAGTATTAAAAAAGCAGTTAAAATAGGAGGGTGGTTTGTTGGTAGCTTAGTGCTGCTTCTCCTGCTATTGTTGCTTTTGCTGCGCACATCTACTGTGCAAACCTATTTATCACAGCATATTGCAGCATATTTCTCTAAACAATTGGCAACAACAGTTACCTTATCTAAAGTAGATATAGACTTTTTTAAAACACTAGTTTTAGAAGATTTTTTAATTGAAGACCTTCAAGGTGACACATTGCTTTATTCCGGTAGATTAGGGTTAGATCTTAAATTAGTGCAGCCAAAGAACCAAACTTTGGCTATTAATAGTGTGTATCTCGAAAATACATTCTTTCAGTTGACTACTTGGTCAGATTCTTTGGGTTCAAATTATGACTTTATAGTCGATTATTTTAGGCCGGAAAAACTTCAAACAAATCTTTTAGATACAACTATTTCATCTTCTTGGAAATTAAATTTCAATCATGTAGAACTTATTAATGCTCGATTTATTTACAATGATGTTGGTCATTCTATTGCTAATCATGGTATAGACTTTAGTCATATAGATGCTAGGGAAGTTTTTGGGGTCTTTGATCATTTAAATATGGTAAATGACACTATCTTTTCAACAATTGAAGGACTTAAATTTAAAGAAGTCAGTGGTTTTGAATTACAAAATTTAAGTGGTGAAGCAAAAGTTTATGGTTCTAAAACCCAAGTAAATGGACTTCATATTGAAACACCTTTTTCAAATATTAAAGCAGATCTAACCTTTAATATGGAGAGTTACTTGAGTTATCGTGAATTTATCGACCAAGTAGATATGAAAGTAGTTTTTAGCGAATCTGTTGCTGCTTTTGAAGATATTGCTTATTTCGCTTCAGATTTAAAAGATTTAAAAGAGAAAGTTTTTTTATTTGGAGATATTAGCGGGACAGTTTCCAATATGAAAGGAAGAAATGTTACACTCCATTTATTATCGGATACCTATTTAAGTGGAGATTTTGACTTAAGGGGATTGCCAGAAATTGAAGAGACTTTTATTTACATGAAAATAAAGTCGTTAAAGACTCAGAAGTCTAGTTTAGAACAAATACCATTGTATCCATTTACTGAACGAAAACGTCTTGAATTGCCTAACGAGGTATTAAAGTTAGGTGAAATGGATTTTAAGGGGTTTTTTACTGGTTTTATTACTGATTTTGTAGCATATGGTGAACTTTCAACCGCAGTTGGTCAGTTGATTACCGACGTATCGTTTAAGAATACGAATGATATTCCATCTTACACTGGAAGCATAGCGCTAAATAACTTCGATATAGGACGACTATTGACCATTTCAGAAAATGTGCAAAAAACTACCTTTAATGCAAAGATTTCTGGTAACGGATTTACGCTTAAAACCTTAGATTTGACTTTAGATGGAAACGTAAAGAGTATTGGACTTAAAGGTTATGCATATAAAAATATAGCATTAGAAGGAAAAATCAAAAATCAACGTTTTGATGGGATTGCTAAAGTACATGATGAAAATATTGATTTTGATTTCAACGGTAACATCGATTTAGCAGGACGATTACCAATTTATAACTTTGTAGCAAATATTAATAAGGCAAAATTGGCTAATTTAAAGTTAGTGAATTCAGTTGATTCTATGTTGGTTATATCAACTACTGCTGAGTTAAATATGATAGGAGACCAATTAGATAACCTTGATGGGTCAATACAACTAACCAATAGTTTTTATAGAGATAGTGTCAATACTTTTTTTGTTAAAAATATTGGATTAGATGCCCATCGTTTTAATGATACGCTCAGAACTTTAACGCTTCGTTCTGATATTTTAGACCTAAACATGAATGGAGATTTTTCATTTAATGATTTAGTACCTTCTTTGACTAATTTTGCAATCGCGTATATCCCTTCTGCAAGAAATGAATATGAGGAAAAAATTAATAATGAAAATTTTACATTCGATATTATTTTAAAAAACACAACAATATTAACTACTTTGTTTTTTCCTTCGGTTAAAATTGCCAATCAATCGCGCTTTAACGGGAATTATAGCAGCGACTTACAGCATTTAAATTTATACGGTTTTTTTCCTGACTTGAGTGTGAATGGATATCAATTTCAAAATATTACATTTCAAGGAGAAAGTCCTAACCGCACTTTAGTACTTGACTTAGCAATCAAACAATTAGCAATAACGGATAGTTCTAAATTAGAAAATATTAGTTTAAAACTGGTGTCAGCAAATGACAGCGTGGCGACTTTTATCAATTGGTTGAACGAAACTCAAAAAGGATACTCAGCAAATTTACAGTTACAAACAACCTTTGATGGTTTCAGTAAAAGTCAACACAAGCTTGTTAATTCAACTATTTCAATAAAGGATAGCTTATGGAGATTCAATAATTCTAATTTTATTCAGGTTGATTCATCAGCAATAACCATTACAGGTTTAAATGTAGAAAGCACATTAGAGGAGTTAGCAATTAGTGGCAAGTTAAGCGAAAATGCGAATGATACACTTTCAGTAGTTTTTAAAGAAATGAGCCTTAATTATTTACAGAGTATTATTCCTCCATCAGCTATTCAACTAGAAGGAGCTATTTCAGGAAAAATAACTGTAAAAGATTTTTATAAAGAAGCAATTATTACCTCACAAATTAGAATGCATGATTTTGTGATTAATCAAAACAGAATAGGGGATGGGGAGCTAAAAAGCACCTATAATATTGAAGAAAGGGAATTGTATTCTGTTGGTAGTTTCGGACCATTATCACAGCCATTTCTTAAACTTTCTGGTAGTTATTTTCCAACAAGAACCCAAAATAACGTAGACCTAAATGCCTTTTTTGACAGAGCGCCATTAAATATCTTTGAGCAGTATTGTATTGGATATTTAAGCAATGTTAATGGTTCGTTTAAAGGTGGTGTAAAGGTTACAGGAGATATTGGGTTACCCAAATTAAAAGGAAGATTGCAGTTAAAGAATGCAACCTTTAAAGTGGACTATCTTAACACCAATTATACCATTAATGATGAAATAATTATTGAACCTGATTTCTTTGGATTTAACTTAATTAAGATAGTTGATCAGCAAGGTAATGCTGCAATTGCTACGGGAACTGCTTTTCATGAGAATTACTACAATTTTAGTTTAGACATTGGATTAGATATGAGTAACTTTTTAGCATTGAACACTGCACAAACAGACAATGCCTTATACTATGGAAAAGCCAATGTGAGCGGATTAGCAAACATTAGTGGTTTTGCGAATAATTTGATTTTTGATATGAATGTTACGACTGAAAAAAATACACGGTTAAACATTCCACTCACAGGAGAGTCAGAAGTTTACACTTCTAATTTTTTAACCTTTGTCGAGAAGAATGCGGTATACAAGCAACCTACAAATTATAATGTAGACTTGGACGGTATTGATATGAACTTTGATCTTACGGTGACTCCTGATGCAGAAGTAAGACTAATATTTGATGAGCAAGTTGGTGACGTAATAAAAGGACGAGGCAATGGAAACATAAAAATGGAGATCACCACATTAGGGGATTTTGAAATGTTTGGTGATTATGTGATTCAAGAAGGAGATTACCTATTTACATTACAAAACTTAATTAATAAGAAATTTATCCTTCAAAAAGGCGGGCAAATAACTTGGAATGGAGACCCCTTTGAAGCCAATATGAACTTATCAGCAGATTACAAACTGAGGTCTTCGCTGTATGATATTTTGCCTGATGATAGTTTGGGTAGATACCGCCGAAGAGTACCAATTACACTTGGTTTGAATATGGAAGGTAAACTCATGAATCCCGATATTTCTTTTGATATTGAGCTACCTACTGCAGATGATGAAACCAAACAGCGACTGCAAAGTATTTTGTACGTAAATTCTGCCGAAGTAAACAAACAAGAGATGAATAAGCAAGTTTTTTCTCTGTTGATTTTAAATCGATTTGCACCGGTTTCAGGATTAAATCAACAGTATGAGCATGCAAATTTAGGTGCGACAAGCTCTTCGGAGTTTCTTTCTAATCAATTGAGCAATTGGTTATCCAGAATAAGTGAAGATGTAAACATTGGTGTTAATTACCGACCAGGGGATGAACTTTCTAGCGATGAATATGAAGTAGCACTTTCAACTCAGTTTTTTAATGATCGTGTGCTAGTAGATGGTAATGTAGGTTATTCTTCAAATAATTATCAATATGAAAATAATCAATCTACATCAGGGTTGATTGGTGAGTTTTCTGTTGAATATAAAATTAGTAAGGACGGTAGATTTAGGTTGAGAGGATTTAATCGCTCTAACAACAACAGCTTACTTCAAATAAACAGTCCGTATACACAAGGAGCTGGCTTGTTTTACCGCGAAGAATTTAGCACATTTGGAGAGTTAATCGACAAGTACAAGCGAAGTATTTTCACCCCAAAAGATAATTAAGTTTTAGGTCCGTGGTATCTATTTAATATCAAATTACACTTGGTTGTATTAGTCGGTTTATTGTATCAAGGACAGAATGATTCTTATCAAATCCTTTGCATTTACATTCATTCGGTGAGTTTGACAATGGTTTATGCTAAATCCTACTTTTTTATAGCATCGAATCGCAGCGTTATTCCAATCAAATGTATTTAAGTCGAATGCTTTGGTTGCTAAATCTTGAAACAAGATATAAATTATTTTTTTCATTAATGTCTCGCAAATCCGCTAACCTCTTAGTTCTTTTTTTCAACCAATATCCTCAATAGTCTTTTGTTGCCATTTTCAAAAATTTAACTCACAATGCCCGATGGTTTCATTAGTAGATTCAAGTACTACCTTTAACGGAACTTTGTCTGTCATATCTATTTAATTAGTTAATTGATTGTCAGTCAAAGGATATGTTAAGATTGGTCCCGCAAATTGAAATAACTTTTCTGCATTTGAGATCCAACTTTTGAACGTTTCAAAATCAACTTGTGTAAATAGCAATAGTTTAATCATATGATTACTATGCTATAAATTGCTTTGATTTCTAGTTATTACCATCCTATTTTAGGGTTTTTATTGTACGATTAGCTTTTTACTAGCAATTACTTTATTTTCATCAATTAGTTGTATACTATAAAAGCCTACTTCAAAATCGTTCCGTTCAATCTGCCATACATTATTTTTGCTATCTATCTGTTTTATTAACCTACCATTTGAGTCAATTATTTTAGCTATTATTAACTTATTTTCAGTAGAGTTAAATAAAATTTTTGATTGATTGACAAGAGGATTTGGGTAGACTTGAATTCGTGACGATAGGGTTGAAAAATCGTTTATTCCTACCGGATTAACATACACTTCAAAAACATCTGGATCGGTAGCTTGACATCCAGCAGCGTCTGTTGCAGTAACCACATAGTAAGTAGAGGAATCAGGGCTAGCCCACGGATTTGCAATAAAAGGATTTGAAAGGTTAATTTTTGGCGTCCATTCATATAAAACTGGAGGAATCCCTCCACCAACCCCTGGGGAAATTTGAGCGCTATCACCTTGATTAATTGTGATAAATTTATCTTGAAGGATATAGCCAAAGTTAGAGAAGGTAATTTTTACACTATCCTTACATATTATTCCGAGGCTGTCCATTACAGTTAAGATAAACTTCAATGAATCGACCCCTCCGTTTACTATGGTTGGATTTGCTATCGAAGTATCATCTAAAAAATCTGATGCAGTTAGTGTATAGGAGCCAATAGTAAATAAAGTTTCCCATTTGTAGATATATGGTGGAGAGCCTAGATTAGCAGACGGATTTCCACCTATTGTTTTGGTTTCAATACCGTTAAACGTAGAACAAACAACTTTATCAAAACCTGCACTCGCAATGCATTGACTTTTTGCCTCCATTGACTGTATTGAAATAAAAAGAAATAAAATCAAGAACTTAAAAAATTGAATCATTAAATGTGTTTTAGGACGCTTCTATACGGTGCGTTTCAGTTTTGATAAAGATACTATTTCAGTTTTGCACTTAGCAAAAACCGCTTTGCTGTTTCGTAAATGATTAAATTATATGAAATCTAAAAACAAATTTTTCGGAGCTTCAGATAACCAAAAAAAATCTGTTATCAGCTTGTATAATAAATTTTACACATTATTATATGCAGGCATTTTTCGTTTAATCTTCATTGCTACCCTCATTAGTAGTTCCTTTTACTTTTATTTCCATTCCGTCCTTTGCCAAACTATCATAATGTAATTTGGTTAGTTCGGAGGTTAATAAATCGTCATTCAAAATTTTAATGAGTAAGTCCTTAGAAACTCTTGTATCCAATTTAAATTGAGAGCCGTCGGCGCTATATTTCATCTTTGTTTTAGTAAAAGGATGCTGTTTAGAGAAAGTGATTATACTTGCATTTGGAATATTTGATTTAATCACAGGCGAATTTTTGGCAACTTTAGTGAGCTTCCTGGCGAAAGTTACATCATTTACTAACTCTTGAAGACTTTCAATGTTTTCAATTAACCCCATATGGGTTATGGCATCAAGACTTAAAGTAGCTTCTCTTGTTATTACGTCATGAAAACCAAAGATTTTCTCTATCGAATCTAAATCAATAATTATTATTTCTCTATTTACTCGTAAAACTTGAAATTTTGAAGTAATCCTTAGTAACTGGTCATCAAATCTCTCTAATCGTTGATTGGCTTTTTTTAAAATATGCCCGCCTCTTCCAATTACTTCTACTGTCGAAACTTTTTTATATAAGCTGATTTCATTTTTATTGTCAGCTAATACGACAATTAAAGATTTAATGTTCGATAAACTATTATCTTTAAAATTGAAATTTTGAAGATTGTCATTTCCAATAACCCTTTCTAACACCTTTAATTCTTCAGGAACTTCTAAGTCATATTGATAAAAACATTTGCCACGTTCGTCAGCATCTGAAAGCTGTAAAACTGTAAAATTTTCTTTATCAATAATAAAAGAGTTTATGCCATCAATAAAGATTTGTTTTATTTCTGGTAAATCGTCACCTTTAATATCTAATTTTCTTGGTTCATCTATGCCTTTAATATTTGCATAAATTATAATTTGAAGTTCTCCTTCTGGGTTATTTATAAATTCAAGAGATTGGTCTAACTCTGGTTTTGTCATTGGTGTTTATTTTTTGAAGCGTAATATATCCGTTCGTCTAATTTGAAGTATTCAATTCGATCCCCTATTTCTAACTTATTTTTTGTTATTAAAATTCTTTCTGTTCGAATTTTCCCATCTCGAAACTTTCCTGAAATTTTATAAATTCTGAACCCTAAAATTGCTAAAGTGGGATTTGCATAAAACAAGTCTGTTCTTATATAGATTAAACCAATAACCATCAAAATTATAATCAAATTTACTGTGTATCTAAGGTTATTAAATTGGAAACAAACGAACGGAATTATGTAAGTAGTTAGAAAAGTAAGGTGCTCATAATTTATATTCTCAATTTCAGTAATCACAAATGATAATTCGGGTGTGCCGGATATTTGACGGTTAAAATCCCAAAATGAAATAAACCCTATAATTAATGCGAAAATGCAAAAGAGGGATATAATATTAGTTTTTAAAAGAAATGACCAACCTACGAATTCGCAGTTTTCTTCGAAACATAAAGGGATTTCAGCAGTAATAACTATTATTAATAAAAATAATAACCAAAGAGAAAGAAAAAATAATCCGATCTTTCTAATCATCTATTCATTTTTTTTTAGGTTTTAATCTTGCACTCACCAACCTCACATCAATCTCTTATGGCTGCAAGTCATTTAATTATATTGAAATCAACTTATCAACTACTAAATTGGTTGTTATTGCTTCTCTAAAGGTGGAAACGTTTTAAACAGATAAATTGTAATTAATAAAAATATAGTTTAGAGTAAACTATTAAAGGAGTAGAGTTTAGGTAGGTCTAAGATAGATAAAAAAGTAATTGAATTTACAGATGAACTATAAATTAATTAGTTGCAGAAAGTAAATAGGTTTGGGCTATGGACACAGGCTAGAAGTCTGCACGATTGGGGCTTATCCTAATTACACGATTTATTTCCATATCAGCAATCTCAATTTTATCAATCTATCTATTTCTGATAGTATCACCATTGTTTTTTGACAACACAAAACACCATTAAATTCAATTGACGTTCGCTGATGTTTCTACTGCTATTTTTTAGGTGAAGTTTACCAATTTTTGCTTACTCATTGTGCTTAATATACAGCAATTGACATACCTTATCCATTGCTTTAAAAACTGATACATCAAAATTTGATGATTTTGTTATGCTTGTTAAAGTTACAACCGCATTATAAAGTATTTCATTATCGTTGTAGCTAATACGTTCAATAAAATTTACTTTATTGCTTCCTTTTGGTGAATTGGATACAATTACTTCTTGTGCAATTACATCTATTGCAAATAATACGTCTTTATTCATTTTTTATTTGATTAGTGATGATGACACCTTCCGTTGGCGTTGGTTATTTTGTTCTTGCATCTCAATCCTTTTTTTGTGGTTCCTGAGCATTGGCGCGCAGTGGTTGTTCCTTTTTTTGTGGTTTGGCCGGCGCAACAATTTGTGCCTACAATGCTATTATGAATTTTACATACACAACTATTTAATTTGCTACGATTACATCTCATACATAATAACTGAATATTGGAGGGGCTGCTGGCTCCTCCGCAGGAGAAGGGGGTTATGTGGTCGTATTCTAAACTCACCGAACTCCCACAACACTGACACACGCCACCATCTCTTGTAAAAACAATTTTTTTTGTACTTGTTGAGATATATCGACTCTGTGAAAATCCATAAATGCTGAATATTAGTAAAATCGATATTAAAAATATTTTTTTCATTCTTTTTCATTAAAATTATAGCTCACCAACGAATGGCAATATCTGCAAAAGTACAATTCTACTTATTTCTATAAGGAGTACAAGTGGTTTTATTTAAAACACTCATTGTTAAACACAAAAAAACGTTTGTTGAGGTTTGTTATCATTTAAAAATATCAAATAAAGTAGTTGTCATTAATCAAAATGTGTAGTTTAGGTTAAACTATTAAGGGAGTATGTTTTAGGTCTGTCCAAGATAGATAAAAAAGTAAATGAATTTACAGATGAACTAAAAATTAATTAGTTACAGTTAAATTTTCCACAAAACGAGTAAAATTGGTTTATGTAGTTGCTTAGGAATTAGATAAATGCCTTTAAATCATTGTTTTTTTCGGCCTGGTCGGGTGTGCTTACGTAAAATCTTTTCCTTTTCTACCACCACAGCAGTGGCATTTTTATGTCCCCATATTTTATCCCTAGCAATTTTGCCACTTGCCACCAAATCAACCACAGGAGTAGGGTAGTGCTCTCCAATCAGTACTCCACAAAACGCCTGATCGATAGGTGTCATTTTCCACGGTTCGTGAATAAACTGCTCTGGTACATCGGCCAACTCTGGTACCCATTGTTTAATAAATTCGCCTTTGGGGTCGTGTTCTTCAGAGTTTTTTATCGGGTTGTATATGCGTATGGTATTAATGCCTGTAGTGCCGGCTTGCATCTGAAATTGAGGGTAGTGTATGCCTGGCTCATAATCTAAAAATTGCTTGGCTAAATGGTACACCCCATCTCGCCAATCTTGATCGAAATGATGGCAAAACATGGACACCACCATTGCACGCATTCTAAAATTAATCCACCCAGTAGTCTTTACGCAGCGCATACAGGCATCCAATAGCGGAAAACCTGTTTGTCCATTTTCCCAAGCGGAAATGAGGGCTTCGTCTTTCTTATGGGCCAACAATTCATAACCTGGGTTTAGGCAATCCGTTTCATAGCTGCATTGCACTTCAAATTTTTGAATAAAATGGCAATGCCACTTTAGGCGGGTCATAAAGTTTTGATAAGCCCGCTTGTTGCATTCATAATTCGGGTGGAACCGAACATAATGCAATACTTGCTTTACCGATAAGTTTCCCCAAGCCAAGTAGGGTGAAATTCGCCCACAAGATGTTCTGCTTTCTAATGGTTTAGATATATGCCGGCTATAATTTTTACCTCTAGTTTCCGCAAAGGAAACCAAGTATTTCCAAGCATTTATTTCGCCTGCGGGCTGCCATTGCTTTGGGTAAACTTCCCATTGTTCCTTTAGCTTTTCGGGCAGTGGAAATGCATGCAGTATCCTTCCCTCAATAGTTTCGGAATAGGTGTTCTGCAAAGTAGATTTTCCCATGTGCTCATGCCAAGCCTGATCCCATCCATAGCGGTTTTTAATACCTCTTAAAACACCATCACGCTGAAATTCTTTCCATTCAATATGATGTCTATCAAGTAACTTTTTGATGGTTTTATCTCTATTCCATGTTAGTTGTATTCCGCTTTCTTGGTAACTGTAAACTTTGTTAATGCGGTAGTTGGCTATCAAGTGCTGAAATACTTCTACTGCTTCTGCATAACAAATAGATACCTCTTTTTCGGTAGCTGCCAGCTGTTTATTCAGTGATTTTATGCTATGATAAGCAAATTGCAAATGCTTTACCGAGGTATCGGGATAGTCGAGCATGCTCGGCTCAAAACAATAGAGAATAATGTAGGGAATACCTAATCCTTCAGCTACGTAAAGCGGTGCATGGTCTTGTGTGCGCAAATCGCGTTTGAGCCATACCACATTTATCGTTTCTAATGCAGGAGTATTCACAGGAAGATGACAATTAACGGATAAAATTGTTCTATTTTACCAATAGAAAATTAAAACAACTGTTAGTTTTAACTAATTTTAATTGAATTAATTACTATTTATTACATTAATTAAAACTTAAAGGTATAAAGTAAAAGTAGCTGCTTAATATGCAGCTACTTTCTCGTCTTCAAATTCGTTGGTGTAGTCTTTTATAATGTTGTACACGCTATCTCTTTCTACAGGTTTTCTGTTGACCTGTTTGATCATTTTAACCAATTGTTCTGTGGTCATTGCCGGGTTTTGTTCTTCTGCACCGGCCATCGAGTAAATCTTAGTGGTGTCATCAATCGTTCCATCAATGTCGTTTACTCCAAAGCTCAATGAAATTTGTGCGGTATCTCTGCCAATCATTGGCCAATAGGCTTTTAAATGTGGGAAATTGTCCATGTAAATACGGGCAATTGCATAGTTTTTTAAATCTTCTACTACAGATACTTCACTCACGTAACTCATCTGGTTATTTCCATTTCTGTACTTCAACGGAATAAAGGTGTTAAAACCGCCTGTTTTGTCTTGTAACTCACGCAAACGGTTCATGTGGTCTATGCGGTCTTCAAAGCTTTCGATGTGTCCATAAAGCATGGTTGCGTTTGATGGCATTCCTATTTCATGCGCAGTCTGATGGATTTCTAACCACTGGTCAGACGTACATTTGTCCTTGCAGATTTCTTCTCTAATCGCTTCAGCAAATATTTCAGCACCACCGCCAGGTAAAGAGTTTTGCCCATGATCTTTTAGTATTTGTAAACCTTCTCTGTAGCTTACTTTGGCTTTTCTGCACATGTATTCTAGCTCTACTGCGGTAAATGCTTTTACGTGTATATCAGGTCGTACTTCTTTTATTTTCTTAATAATATTGGCAAAGTAGTGGAGGCCCATTTTTGGATGTACACCACCCACAATATGTACCTCAGTTACGGCTGTTCCTTCGTAACTTTTTACTTTGTCAACAATCTGTTCTTCTGTTAGTTCCCATGCATCGTAGTCAGTTTTTGCACGCAACAATTTAGAATATGCGCAAAACTTACAATCGAATACACAGATATTCGTAGGCTCCACATGAAAATTCTTATTGAAATATGTGTTATCGCCATGCTTGCGTTCGCGAATGTAATTGGCCAAAGCGCCAACAAATGTCAATTCTCCTTTTTTGTATAAAGTAACGCCTTCGTCAAATGAGATGCGTTCTCTGTTAATAACTTTTTGCGCAATGATTTTTAAATCAGCGTCTATATCAGATTTTAGAAGCATATTTATATTCTCTAGACTCATCTTTATGGAAATTTTGTGCAATAATTATTCAGCTATTTTTATAAATTTTCGTGTTGTTCTCTTGCCATTTGCTACGAAGTTTATAAAATAAACACCTGGCTTAAGATTACTTACATTTAATAACAACTGACGGTCGCCAATGGTTTTTATAGGCCCTTGGTTTTGCCCAAGTAAGTTGACGATTTGGTATTCATAGTTTATGTTGGTTAGGTTATTAACGGTTAGGTTAGAATTGGTAATCGTTGGATAAATATCAAATGAGTTGGCCAATGTATTGGTTTGAATTCCTACCGTTCCACAGCCATTTGAAATTAATAACAATGGACGAAACAATTGAATTGCCGTAATCA
Organism: Vicingaceae bacterium; assembly: GCA_018402765.1. Taxonomy (GTDB): domain Bacteria; phylum Bacteroidota; class Bacteroidia; order Flavobacteriales_E; family Vicingaceae; genus Acidiluteibacter. The sequence goes on from JAGYIE010000001.1 coordinate 264,931, forward strand.
TTCTATTTTTCTGACCGAGTGTAAATGCATTCATACACGCATCATCAGAATAGTCCATGTAATTCATAAACATATCACCATTATTGCTACATGATGGAGAAGGATGGTTCAAACAACCATAGTTCTCTTCGAATTGAGTAGGGGTATCGTTTACAAAATCAGTGCTATTGCAACCTCCAAACCCGGCGCCCCACAAATGCTCAAGGTTAAACCAGTGCCCGATTTCATGTGTAGCGGTTCTTCCTCTGTTGTAAGGGGCAATTGCTGAGCCCATGGTTCCGAAATAACGCGGATCAATTACCAATCCATCATAAGTGGAAGGTGCTGTGTTCGGAGTGTAGGCAAAACCCAAATAAAACTGACCCAAATCACACACCCAAATATTTAAATAGTGATCTCTGTTCCAGATGTCTTTTCCTCCTAAAGCGGTGCGGTAATAGCTGTTGGTGTTACCAATTTCCGATATGGTAGTAGCTGTTCTGGTAATTCCCGTTGTTGGATTACCATTAGGATCTACTGACGCCAAGCAAAATTCAATTTCGGTATCTACAGCCGAGAATCCAGAAGGTGTGTTGATTGCATCTGTATTTAATCGTCTGTAATCTTCGTTTAATGAATTTATTTGAGAATAAATCTGTGCATCGGATACATTTTGATTACTTGTTCTGTACACTACATGCACAACTACTGGAATGGTAACAACTGCGCGGGCTTTATTTAAAGGTGTAAAGTTAGCTATTTCCTTATTTTGCTTATTTATAATATTGATAAGTTCAGGGTTCTCTTGTAAACGTTCGTTTAACTTTGCATCTTTTCCGCATCGCTGTGGTTGAGCTGTTACACCATAACTCCAAAGAAGTAAAAAGGATAAAAAAAATGTTAAATTTTTCATACTATGATAGTTTGAGCAACCTTTTCGTTGCTTTTTGCGTCTGTAGAATAGATTAATATTAGTTTATTTCCGTTTTCCCATAGTTAAAGCCTTCGACTTCCCATCGAAGGCTTTTTTATTGATTGCAAAATTTACAATATTTTGCGGCTGAATTGTGTTCGAAGCAATCTTTTTCAAGCATTTCTGTAAAAATACGGTTTAACAAATTTTCAACTGCTTCTAAATGGTTGCTATTTGGAAATTTATCATCAAAATTTAATGTACTTAATCCATCCTTAATCTTTCGTAACGATAGGATTCCTGACTCAGGTAACTCGTTTAAATTGTGTTTCTTGGCATACATATATCCATAGATCATAAGCTGAATAGCTTGTCCAAATTTGGATAAATCCACTTCATCAAATCCTTTTGATAACTTCAGTTTGGCATTATCTACTATTCCTGTTTTATAATCAATTACTCGAAGTATTCCGTCTACTTCATCTATTCGGTCGGCAGTACCTTTTAGCGTAGCGGTTATTTTTTCACCGTTAAATTCAAACTCAAATGGTTGTTTCAATTTCTCTTCTAGACTGATTATCCGTAAACTTTTCTTGGTCAAAAGCACTTTTTCTTGTTTAAAGAATTCATGGATATACGATTGAGCAACCGTATAAATCAGATGATTTTTACCCACTTTTAAGGTTGTGCTGCCATACTTTTCAGTGAAGAGTTCGATGCACTTGGTTTTGGCAAGCTGTTCTAATTCCTGCAGTTGTTCTAGTACAACTGTTTTTCCAATTTGCGCTGTATAGGCTTCTTCCAAAGCTTCGTGAATAATTTCTCCAAAAGAATTGGCTGCAATGCTTTCTTCAATTTCTTTAGGCTCTTTTATTCTAATTACATATTGGTAATAAAAGTCCAATGGGCAGGTTAAGAAAGTATTAATAGCAGAAGGGGAAATTCCTCTTTCTAATCGGGCTTTAATCTTTTCATCAATTAGTGCATTTCGCGGAATCGATATAGCCACAGACTGGGCGACCGGCAGGGGAGTTTGTACCAATGTTTCCGTTATGGTTATTTCCGAATTATACTTTGGTAACTCATTTACCAATTGTTCAATAAATCGGCTTCGTTCTCCACCGCCCATTTTATCTGATGAAGAATTATAAATAAGTGAAATATTCTCAGCGCGTTGAATTAGGCGATAAAAGTGATACGCATAAATCGCATCTTTTTCTTTGTGTGTGGGTAAGCCAAATTGATGTTTTATATCATAAGGGATAAACGAATTTTGGGACTTTCCCGACGGCAAAACACCTTCGTTTACGGTTGTTATGATTAAATTTTTAAAGTCAATGGTTCTGGTTTCCAATACACCAAGAAGTTGCAAACCACTTAAGGGTTCTCCAAAAAATGGAATAGTAGATTGTTTGCACAGTTGTTTAAAAATAGAGTAGAAGGTGGATAGCTTTTCTATGCTATTAAATCGTTTCTGCAAATCATTGATTTGATTTAGAATTTTAGCAAGGTTGAACAGGTATTCAACGTCTAATTTTTGATTTGCGGCTTTGTTGTCTTCAGTATAATTATTCTTAGCAGTTTCTATTAACTGCAATAATCGTTTGATGACAAAATTTACGGTTAATTCATTTTCTTCTTGTATCCCAATGCTCTTCAATAGTGGAATATAAACCATTAAATCGCCAATCGGAATATACACAGCATTTGACTTCTCAATGGTAGCTTTGCACTGCTGAATAGCTGACGGCGTAATGTCGCTAGAGAGAGATGCTAAAAATGGATGCTCTAACAGGTTAAAAAGGTCTTTGTAGTAAAAAGCTACGGTCTTTCGTTGTTCAAAAAATAGCTCAGCTTTTTGATGCAAGTGAATAAACCGCTCAAAAAAGGTGTAAATAGGGCTATTGTTAATGGGATAACCCATGGTAATATTTACTTTTTCTACTTCATCCGGTAAGGATTGTAAAACAGGTAACAATAAATTCTCATCTGCCAAAACCACTGCAGTATCTCGATAATCGTTTGAATTATCCGCATCTTCAAGTAGCTTTCCGGTTAACTTTGCTTGTCCTACATTTTTAGGTACAGCGTAAATCGTAATGTTCTTAGGCGATTTAAAATGATTTCCAATGTTATTGAACCCATGTTCAAAGTGCGGTTTTTTCTTGAGCTGTCGCATAAATAAGCCAGCTTCATGTAACTCATCATTTAGGTAATAATCATCTGCATCAAAAAACATTGTAGCTTTTCTTGCCAAAACAAACCGCTCCATAATTAATTGTTCTGCAGCTGTTAGCGCATTAAAGCCTGCAAAGTAGATGTGATGGTAAGTGGAGGTTTCAATTTTCTCATCAGAAAGCTGGTCTGCAGCTATTCGATAGGACAAACCTGGATAAGCAAGCTGCCGCGATTCGAGCTCGTGACGTAGAGCATTATATAAGCTCTCCATCTGCTTCCAAAACTTTAAGTAGTTGCGTTGAACTTCTGTAATTTCAGATAGTTCTAAATTCCAAACTTCTATAGCTCTGGCTTCGTTTACATAAGAGAAGATTTTATCTGGTGCAATTAAATAGCGATCTATTTCATTAAAATCTTGAAGCAGAGTAGTGCCCCATTGCATAAATTCATCAAAGCTATTCTGCTCTTCTACAGGAACTACTTTCTTGTAGATTTCGTAAAATTCAAATTGAAGTTGTACATTATTCAATACACTTACACCCGATAAGTCTTCTAAAAACTCTTCTGCACTGATAATTTTTGGTGCCCAAATAGCACCGCTAACCAATGTTCCAAAATGCTTTTTTAAAAACAAGGCAGCTCTTCGGTTAGGAAGAACGATTACAGTGTTTTCAAGTTGTTCTTGTTGCTCATTTATAACACGTTGAGCTATTTCGTATAGAAAATCTTGCATTTCGTAAACTTACTCAATTGCCAATTTAAAACCAACGCCATGGATATTGATTATTTCAATTTTAGGATCATTATTTAGAAATTTTCGAATCTTAGATATATATACATCCATACTTCTACCACTAAAATAGTCAGAAACACCCCAAACTTCCTCCAATACTTCCTCTCTGTTTAATACATCGTTTTTGTTTAGACACAGCAATCGCAGTAAATCGGCTTCCTTCTTGGTTAGCTTTTGGCGTTTTCCATTGCGCTCCAAGAATTGATTATTCACATTGAAAAGGTATTCGCCAATCTGGTGTTCTTTTGGTTCGTTTAGTCGAATTTCCTTCCGATGATTTGATCTATTTAGTATGTTCTGAATGCGCAAAATCAATTCGTCAAAGTCAAATGGCTTAGTAACATAATCATCAGCACCAAGTTTCAACCCTTTTATTTTATCCTCTTTTTGAGCTCGTGCCGATACGAACAAAATAGGTATGCGCTCATCTTTCTCTTTAATGATTTTTCCTACAGTAAAACCATCCATTTTAGGCAGCATTATGTCCAATAAGCAAAGATCTATTTGCTCGGTTTGTATTGCCTTAATAGCTTGCTCTCCATCGGTGCAGAGCTTCACAAAATAACCTGCTTCTTGAAGTTTATCTGTAGTGACAAATCCCAAGTTTTCATCATCCTCTAATAGTAATATTGTAGCCTTATATTGTCTCATAATACGTTCTTCTTTATTGTTTAAAGGGAAGAAAGACGGAAAATATGGATCCATTGGGTGTGTTCTTTTTTAATTTTATAAAACCATTGTGCAGCTTGGTCATTGTAGCAGCATAGTTAAGCCCCAATCCAAAGCCTTTTACATCATGTAAATCACCTGTAGTCACGCGATAAAATTTCTCAAAAATATTCTTTTGGTCCTTTTCAGGGATTCCGATGCCGTTATCTTTAAATTGGATTTTAATGCCATTATTTTCTACCGAGGTTTCTATAATAACCTGAGGTGAATCTTTTGAGTATTTAATAGCATTATCAATCAAATTAAAGAAAACATTGCCCAAATGAAAGGCATCACCAACAACTAATGCGTTTGCCGATATGAATTTAGTAATAATTTCTCCGTTTCTATTTTTTGAGATTAGTTCAAAACTTCGAATGGTATTGGTAAGTAATTGATGAAGATCAACGTCTTTTTTTTCTAGTGTGATATTGCTACTTTCTAGGGAAGCCATTTGCAATACTTTTTCTACTTGTGTTTTAAGTCGATTGTTTTCTTCTTTAATAATCCGAGCATACGTTTTTAATCGTTCTGGATTTTCTAAAATAGTATCGCTTCCCAATACATCTATACTTAGAGAAATAGTAGAGATCGGTGTTTTTAGTTCATGGGTCATGTTGTTAATGAAGTCGGTTTTAATCTCAGCGATTCGCTTTTGCTTCATAATTACCCATATGGTATAACTAAAAAAGAGCATTACGATAAAGATAAATACGGTAGAAAATACCCAGAAATCCATTGCACTAATGATATAGGAGCTCTTTTCAGGAAAAAAAACACCAAAATAATGCGTGCTTTCTGTCCAACGTTCATTTTTTGAAGCAAAATTGATGAACGATTTATCATCTTTCTCTAATGGAACATTTTTCCCAAATACAATAGAATCCGTAAAGCAGTCGTAAATAACAAATTCAAAATCAGTTTTTATATTTCTGTTTTCAAACTCTTTAGTTAAAATATTTTCAAGCAAAAATGGGTGAAGCGTGTCATTTGTGCTAACAATATAAAAGTTAGAACTAATTTGCTGAACCGGAGCATAAACATCAGAGGTATCTTGGTTCACACGTTGAACTGTTCGGGCCACATTGCTTAAGGCAACAAAAACGCGTTCATCAAACTGCTTAGACTCAAGATTAAAGGCCTTGTTTACCCAAAATAATTGAAAACCTCCTATTCCCAACAAGCTAATTGCTGCAAAAAGAATAATTAAACGAATGGTTTTTTGACTCATAAGGGTGTAAATTTAACCTCAAAATTAAAGGATATTACCTCCTTAACTTATTTTTAACTTTTATGACTGAGAATCTTAAGTTTCCGCAATATCGCAAATATAAAAATGGAAAATCAGTATTTAAAATATCTTCACCATCTACTTTTACTGAGATACAAGTAATTGGAAGTAATGCTATTGTGCATACAGTAGAAGCCAAAATTTTACCTGATAGAAACTACATTTACGATATGTTGTATGCTTTTGAAGCAAATTGGGATAAAATATCTGCTATAGACTATGCTAATTTTCAAGAAAAAGTAACGCAAAAACAATAAAATCAACCATAATACGTATAAATCCTAAAATATTAAGAATGAAGCAACTTCTAACGCTATTACTTCCTTTTTGTTTATTGATTTCTTATTCTGCTTCCGGGCAAAACGGAGGAACTGATACTTACGAATTTTTGGATTTAACCTATTCAGCGCGAATTGCTGCTCTTGGTGGTGTTGCAATTGCAATAAAAGACAATGATCCAAACCTTGGATTGGCAAATCCTGCCCTTTTAAATAAAGAAATGGATAACCAAATGACCTTAAATTATACCAATTATTTAAGCGATATCAATTATGGCTATACCTCTTTTACCAAACATTATGACTCTATTGGGACGTTTAATGTGGGCTTGAAGTATGTGAGTTACGGCGAGTTTGTCGAGCGAGATGCAGGAGGCAATGAATTGGGTACGTTCAATGCAGGAGAATATGCAATAGTAATGGGCTACGCAAAAGAGTTGAACAACAATTTTAGTATAGGCGCTAATTTTAAAACCATTCTTTCATCTTTGTACGACTATCAATCATTTGGAGTAGCATTAGACTTAGGAACTACTTATTATTTAAAGGATAAAGGATTTACGGCTAGTTTGGTCGTAAAAAATATTGGTTCACAGATTACCACTTACACGGAAGATAACCGTGAACCTATTCCTTTTGAGATTCAGGCAGGAATATCTAAAAAATTAAAGAATGTACCGCTACGCTTTTCTTTAACTGCTCATAGTTTAGAAACCCCCGATTTAACCTATGAAAGGCAAATCAAAAATGAAGGAGGCTTATTGGGAGTTACCCAAGAAGAGGATAATCAAGATGGACTTTTAGAAAATATGGCTCGCCATACTGTGGTTGGCGTTGAGTTTTTACCATCACAAAATTTTCACATTCGATTGGGGTATAACTATCAAAGAAGAAGAGAGTTATTAGTTGAAGAAAAGACTGGATTAGTGGGAATGAGTTTTGGTTTTGGCATGCGAATTTCTAAATTTCATATCAGTTATGGTCATGCATCTTATCATCAAGCTGGAGGTATCAACACATTTTCTGTAGTTACCCGTATTGCTGATTTTTACAATTAGTGTAATTTAGCTGCATGTCTAAAATTGTAATTGCCATTGATGGCTATTCTTCTTGCGGTAAAAGTACTTTGGCTAAAACCCTAGCCAAGCATTTGTCTTACGCATTTATTGATACAGGTGCTATGTATCGTGCTGCAACACTTTACTTTATGCGTAGAGGAGTGATCGATTTTGATTCACTTACTGAAGAAACAATTGAAAACTATCTGAATCAAATTACCATCGATTTTAGATATAATGAGACCAAAGGATTTTCTGATGCATATTTAAATGGCGAATATGTAGAAGACGAAATTAGAAGTAAAGCAGTTTCTAATGCGGTTAGCGCACTAAGTCAATTAAAGGCTGTGCGAACGAAAATGGTTGGATTACAGCAGGAACTCGGGAAAAAGAAAGGGGTTGTAATGGATGGTAGAGATATCGGAACGGTTGTTTTTCCTGATGCTGAGTTAAAGTTGTTTATGACCGCCGACCCAAAAGTGCGTGCAATACGCCGATTTGAAGAACTGCAATCCAAAGGAGTGGAGATGACCTTAGAAGAGGTAATGCAAAACCTTACTGAGCGTGACTCTAATGATACAAATAGAAAAGAAAATCCATTGGTTCAGGCAGAAGATGCAATTGTTATAGACAATACCAACATAACCAGAGAGGAGCAACTTAGAATAGCACTAGACTTAGTTAACGAACGATTGAATTAAACGACTTCAGAAGCCACTTGCTCTATACTTTTACTTCCAGGGAAATACGCTAACAGCTTACTAATAACTGCATCTATCATCGTGTCAGGGCAGGACGCTCCACTTGTTAAGATTATTTTAGTTGGCGTATTTTTAGGTAAAAACCCTGTTGTTTCTATCAGCTCATGTTGCTTATAATTGAAGTGATGAATTTTTTGTTCATCTTTAATTTCATCTGCCGAAGAGATGAAAAAGGTTGGTAGCTTTTCTTCGCATAGTTCAACGATATGAGAAGTGTTAGAACTGTTGTATCCACCAACAACTATAGCGATATCAGCAGTTTCTTTTAATAAAGCATAGGTTGCTTGTTGATTATCATTGGTGGCATAACATAAGGTATCTCTTGTATCGGCAAAGTGATTCTTAAGATTTAACTCCCCATACTTTTCTAACATTACTTGCTTAAAGTAATCAGCTATTTCTTGGGTTTCATTAGCTAACATGGTAGTCTGATTTACTACTCCAACGCGTTCCAAGTGGGTGTCCATATCAAAACTTGTTGAGTACCGACCTGCGAAACGACTAAAGAAAACTTTCTTATCGATTTTGTTTAATATAATGCCACCCAGAATACGCGCTTCTTCAATATCTTTTATGATAATTGAAGGTGCAGCAGCATCACTATGAGAGAATGTTGCGCGTGTTTCTTCGTGATTATATTTTCCATGAATTAAGACCGTATAATCATCTTTTCCAAGTTTGTCAGATTGTTTCCAAACTTTGTTTACAAAAGGGCAAGTAGTGTTGTATTTTTGAGTTTCAATTTCTTTGTGAGCTAACAGCTGTTCAATTTCTAATGTAGTACCAAAGGCAGGAATAATAACGACATCCTCACTTGTTAAATCATCCCATTCGATGAAATGATTTCCCTCTGTATCCATTATAAAATCAATTCCTTTAGTTTGTAAATCAGCATTTACAATAGGGTTGTGAATCATTTGCGAAAGCAATAAAATACGTTTTCCAGGATTTTCTTCTACTGCTCGATAGGCAATTTCTATTGCATTTTCAACGCCGTAACAAAATCCAAAATGTCGTGCAATATAAAATTGAACAGGTCCAAAATCCAATAAAGTGGGAGTGAAGTCTTTTTTTCTTGGATCACTTATTTTTCGAGCTTCTTTGATGGAGCCAATAAATGAACTTCTGTAATAGGTAGGTATATTGAACTGTTTCATAATAACTATTTGCAAGCCAAAATTAACAAAAAGCACGTTAAGAAGTTCGACAAGGTCAAGTTAGATTTAGTTAAAGTGTTACCGTGATTTTATCCGAATTCAAGTTTTATAAAAACAAAAAAGCGAATCAATTAACGATTCGCTTTTCATTTTTTTAATGTTGTATTATTTTCCTTTTTTTAGTCTTTTGGCTTCCTTCTTTTCTTTTGGAGTCATTGTAGGCTCTTTTTTTACATTCTTTTTTGAATCTTGACCTTTTGCCATCGTGTTACGTTTTTAATGGTTGTAATATGCTTATCAAATATGAGCATAAATATTGAGATTGGAATTTTAGAAGTACAAGAATTACATGATTTAGTTGGTTAATTCGTAAAAAAACAAAACCCTCTTAACAATTTTATAAAGAATCGGTAAAAAGGGTTCCTAATTCATTAAAAAAGAATAGCGTTATGCTGTTAATTCGGCTCGCTTGCCTTCAATTTTATCACTTTCTAAATACTCATCATATGTCATTAGCATGTCAATGGCCCCATTTGGAGTTAATTCTACTATTCGATTAGCAACAGTTTGTGTAAACTCGTGATCATGAGATGTAAATAGCACTGTTCCTGGGAAATCCATTAAGGAGTTGTTTAAAGCAGTAATTGATTCTAGATCCAAGTGGTTTGTTGGTTCGTCTAATATCAATAAGTTAGCACCTTGAAGCATCATTCTAGAGAGCATACAACGCACTTTTTCTCCCCCTGATAAAACACTTACTTTTTTGAAAGATTCCTCACCCGAGAAAAGCATTTTACCTAAGAAACCACGAATATATACTTCGTCTTTTTCTTCTGAATATCTTCTTAACCAATCAACTAAATTGTCATTTCCTTCAAAGAATTCAGAATTATCGTTTGGTAAATACGCTGTGGTAATTGTTTGTCCAAATTCAAACGCTCCGGAGTCAGGTTTTTCAACACCGTCTAAAATTTCAAATAACTTAGTTACGGCAATACCGTCATTACTTAGGAAAGCAATTTTATCCCCTTTGGTAACATTAAGGTTCAAGTCTTTAAATATATACTCACCATCTGTTTTTTTAGATAAATTGGTAATGTTTAATAACTGATTTCCTGCTTCTCTTTTTTGATCAAAAATAATGGCAGGATAACGTCTTGTTGAAGCTTGAATTTCATCTACGTTAATCTTATCCAACAATTTCTTTCTACTTGTAGCTTGCTTTGATTTTGAAGCATTTGCACTAAATCGAGCAATAAACTCTTGTAATTCTTTTTTCTTTTCTTCGGCTTTTTTGTTTTGATTCGCTTTCTGTCTAGAAGCTAACTGACTAGTGTGGTACCAAAACGAATAGTTTCCTGTAAATAAACTCACTTTTTTAAAGTCAATATCTACAATATTTGTGCAAACGGTATCCAAAAAGTGTCTATCGTGAGAAACTACGATTACTGTGTTTTTAAAATCCAATAAAAAATCCTCTAACCAAGATATGGTTTTAATATCCAAATCGTTGGTAGGCTCATCTAGGATTAAGATATCAGGATTTCCAAATAAAGCTTGTGCTAATAACACCCTTAATTTTTGATTACCTGAAAGATCATCCAAATTTTTGTAGTGGTCTGTTTCTTCTATCCCTAATCCACTTAGTAAGGCAGCTGCATCACTTTCAGCATTCCAACCATCCATTTCGGCAAATTCAGCTTCTAGCTCAGAAGCTTTAATTCCATCTTCCTCGCTAAAGTCCGGCTTCAAGTAGATTGCATCTTTTTCTAGCATGATTTTCCACAATGTTTTGTGTCCCATCATAACTGTATTCAGCGCCGTAAATTGATCAAAGGCATTGTGATTTTGGCTTAAAACAGCCATACGTTTACCAGGTTCGATATAAATTCTACCCGCATTGGCATCCATTTCTCCTGCCAAAATCTTTAAGAAAGTCGACTTTCCTGCTCCATTGGCACCAATGATACCATAACAGTTGTTTCCTGTAAATTTGATGTTTACTTCATCGAATAAGACTCTTTTACCGAATTGTAGTGAAATGTTTTGTGCTTCAATCATAATCTATGCTTTTGAGACCGCAAAATTACTGATAAAAACAGACAATTGATAAGAATAAAACAATATATCAATTAGTCAATATATCAATTAGTCAATCAGCCACAGGGCTGACAAGTGAATCATCTAAGTTTTTAAAACTATTCCGCATCTCCAGGAACTAAATAAATAGGAATACTTACTTCTTTAATTAACTCATCAGTAATACTGCCAATGAAAATGGAGTGGAGGAGTCCATGATTTTTATTTCCTAAGATAAGTAGATCAATTGCTAATTTGTCCACTTCTTTTCGAATCATTTCTTCGGTAGGTCCCTGAATGGTCAATCCCTCAGCATTTACACCCATAGCTTGTAAAATGTTTGTTTGCTCTTGTAATGCTCGGTGTGAAGCTTTTAATTGCTCAGTAGTCAAATCACGTATGTATTGTGGACCAACTTCAAAGCCGACAAAGTCTGGATTAGGAGCAACTATTTGAATTAGCCAACATTTTGAATCAAATGCCAATGCTAATTTTGCAGCTTCTGAAATCATTCGGCTTGTTAATTTACTGTTGTTTGTTTCAATAGCAACTAATATGTTTTTCATAATAAATTTATTAAATTAGTGGCGTATAATTTTAAAAAATTTAGGATTTTATAAACAAGATAAATATTAATAGTAACTTGCAGACATAAGAGAAATAAGTGCAATAGCATTTATACGAACCGCTATGGGCAAGTTTAAAAACCGAAACGGTCTGCGAAAGCCAAGGGGCTGACCACCCTATGTGACAAAAAAAGATTATTGAAATGAAAACGTGGAGTCCAGAAACCACGCTAAAAAACGGGGCGTATTCTGAAAAGCCTTATGAGTAAGAATAAAATTTAAAATAAATCACAATGAAAAAATTAATGACAATTTTAGGAGTAGTTTTTTTTACTTCTATTTTATTCTCTAGTTGTTCAACAACACATAAAACTATGAGAGAACCAAACGTAAGAGTTGATTTGACCAAAAGTGATTTTACTCTATCTGATCAGGTGAAAGCGGAAGCAAAAAGTACTGTAATTATAGGTATTGATTTTACTCGATTATTTACGAAAAAGACAGGAAGTGTAGGAGGTGGTGCAGCCGCAATAAGTATAGCAAGTTTGCCGGTAATAGGAAACTTACTTAGCGATAAGACAGCCAATTATGCACTTTATGAACTAATGAATAGTAATCCAGGTTATGACGTTATTTTTTACCCACAGTATGAAACGAAAGTTGTTAAGCCTATACTTGGAATAGGTTTTTTAACTAAAATTACAACTGTTGAAACAAAAGCTAGACTTGGAAAATTGAATCAATAAAACCAGCCCATAACCGCACCTACCCGCAAGTGGGGCGGTTGTGGGTTATTTTAACATTTTTCCTTCTAATGAAATTTTGTACAAACTTGAAAATGAACTGCTCCGAAAGCCCCACCTGCGGGTAGGTGCGAAACGTTGTGCGGCATTTAAAAAAAACTGAACGCATTAAAAAATATGCTGAAATGAGACCAACTTTAACCGAACTTATATCAAAACTCGAAGAACAATTCGGAAAACTAAACTCTCAAGCCGAACACTGCACAGAAGATATTCACGAAAACTATGAAGATTTTATTAGTTCAATCCAAGCAAATAATATTGTTATTGTAGCTTCACCAAATATGTTGGCAAGTAAATTACAAGAACCAAAATATACAAGATATAGAACATTTGGAGGTTTATCAATCTTATTACTTATAGTTGGATTAATCGCAGTCTTTTTTAATTGGAAAATTGGTTTAGGATTATTCGTTGTTTCATTTTTAGCAAAATTTATATCTTCCAAAATGAAAAATAATTCAAGTAAGAATTTTGCTCTTGAACTTACTTCAAAAATTAATGAAACGCCTGACGATGGAATGTTTGATGTTTGCCAATATTATATAGCTGGAATTTTGAAATTAGCAAGTACAAAAGGTCGAGCACATTTACCATTAATACGAACTTATTCTTTAACAGGAGTTGAATAGTGGAGTGTTTACTTTATTCAACTAATCGAACGCGGTAAGCCATCACATCGGTCTACTGCTTTTCTTAAAAACTAAGGGAGGAGTGAATCTAAGATTCGCTCCTTTTTTTGTTGAAAACCTAACATATAGTTTGATTACAATACTACAAAAGAGCTTTAATTTTATCACGACTTTTAACCAACTATAGATAAAATGAAAAATAAATTATTTCTAACCGGTTTGTGCCTTTTTGTCTCGATTTCTGCAATGGCTTGGGGTCAAATTGGGCACCGTGTTGTCGGTAAAGTAGCCGAAAATTATTTAACCCCAGAAGCTAGAAAATCAATTCAAGCTATTCTCGGAAATGAGAGCTTAGCAGTTGCTTCTACTTTCATGGATGAAGTGAAAAGTGATGATGCTTATGACCATACGCATGCTTGGCACTATACTACAATTCCAAATGGAGAAACCTATGCTACTTGCGAAAAAAGCGATAAAGGAGAAGTAGTGAAAGCTATAGAGGATATGAAAGTTATCATTAAAGATCCATTTGCTAAATTAGAAGAAAAAAAGGTGGCTTTGCGTTTTTTAGTTCACTTGGTGGGAGATATCCATCAACCGCTTCACGTTGGAAATGGCACGGATAAAGGTGGTAATGATTTTAATATTAAATGGTTTTACTCAAATAGCAACTTACACCGAATTTGGGACAGCCAATTAATAGAGCACAAAGAATATAGTTATACAGAATTGGTAGAGGTAATTGATTTTACCACGGGTGATCAGATCAAAGTATGGCAGTCGAGTACTACAGCTGATTGGGCAGATGAGGCGGCAATTATTCGAGAAACGATTTATCCAGATAAAGGATTAGAGAAGATAGGCTATGAGTATGCTTATGAGCACTGGGGATTGCTTCAAGAACAACTGTTAAAGTCGGGAGTGCGCCTTGCAGGTGTATTAAATACCTTATTTCAATAGAAATTAATACCTTTCTTTCAAATTTAAAATTATATGGATCAGCCTAGTAAAATTTCCTGCCCAAACTGTCATACTTTTATAGATGTTAATCAGATTTTGTATCGCCAATTAGAAGGAGATTTAAAAAAGAAGTTTGATGCTCAATTAGCTGAGGCTAGCAAGAAACAAGCCGCAGATGCTGAGCAATTAGCTGAACAAAAAAGACAGTTTGAGGAAGCGAAAAAGAAAGAAAATGAACTCTTTAAAGAGCGATTAGAAGCTAAACTGAAAGAAGAAAAATCGCTGCTGAATACTCAATTAAAAAAACAGTTGGCTGAGGAGAATAGTGAATTGATGGCCGGAATGCAGAAAGAACTGCAAGAAAAATCGGATAAATTAAAGGAATTTAACCGAATGCAAGCTGATTTAGAACGCCTAAAGCGTGAAAAGTTAGAGCTTAAAGAAGAAATAGAAATGGCTGCCGAAAAGAAGTTTAGCCAGCAGATTACTCTAGAGAAAGAGAAAATAAAAAGACAAGAAGAGGATAGAAATCAACTGGCTATAAAGGAGCTTCAAAAACAATTGGCCGATCAAAAAAAGCTAACTGAAGAGATGAAAAGAAAGCAGGAGCAAGGCTCAATGCAACTGCAAGGTGAAGTGCAAGAATTGGCGATAGAGGAGTGGCTAGAAGCAACCTTTCCATTAGACACCATAGAAGAAATTAAGAAAGGTGCAAGAGGAGCTGATTGTGTGCAAATTGTAAATACAAGAAGTAAAGCCAACTGTGGGAAGATATGCTACGAAAGTAAGCGAACAAAAGATTTTCAACCTACATGGATAGAAAAGTTTAAAGCCGACATACGGGATAAAGGAGCTGATATAGGTGTACTAGTTACTGAAGTGATGCCATCAGATATGCAGCGTTTTGGAATGCGAGATGGTATATGGATTTGTACATTCGATGAGTTTAAAGGATTGAGTAATGTTTTACGTGAGTCAATTATTCGATTAAGTTCTGCTATTTCGTCCCAAGAGAATAAAGGCGACAAAATGGGAATGTTATATGACTTTCTTACATCAAATGCATTTAAGTTGCAAATTGAAGCCATTGTTGAAGGCTTTACGACCATGAAAAACGATTTGGAATCAGAAAAACGGTCTATGCAACGAATATGGAAAAGCCGTGAAAAACAGATCGAAAAAGTAGTGACCAACACCATAGATATGTATGGAAGTATAAAGGGAATAGCAGGAAATGCTATTGGTACTGTAAAAGCATTAGAATTGCCAGGCTCAGAAGAGGATGACCAAAGTACGTTGGAATTAGAGTAGGTTTTTTTCTTGTAGATACGCGATGCCTCGCGTATCTACCAAGTCGAAGATACACGATGCATCTTTTAACTACGACATATTTTCTTTCTCTTCCTTTCCTTTTAAAAGTTCTTCTGTTTTAAAGATTAATCCGAACAGCAGACCAATTGTAACTATAATTGTAATGGCTGAAGAGTATTTAGCCACGATAATTGTCGTGTTTAGTCCAATTAATACAGAGGCTGCACTTAGCATAATCATTCCACCTGAAAAATACTCATTAGCGACTTTCCAAGATGAACGAGTTTTCATTGAACGATTAGTTCTATATCCATAAATGCTATTTGGTTTCTTTGGCGGAAAAATTCGTGTCAGTATACCCACTACCATCAAAATAATGCCAAGAAGTATATTTTGTAAAAGTAAATTTATCATTGGGTTTAATGATTTCCTTTAAAGTTATGACTATTTCCTAGCAATAGTAAAAAAAAAGCCTTTCATAAATTATGAAAGGCTCCTTTAAAATAATAAGTCGGCTATTTAAATAGCTGCTATTGTATCAGATTTGTATTCACCTGCTTCTAGCTTTTCTTTTACTTTTTTAAATGTTTCAATGGTATATTCAACATCTTCTAAAGTATGCATAGCAGTAGGAATCAATCGTAAAATAATCATTCCTTTCGGTATAACAGGAAACACAACGATTGAACAAAATAGATTGTGATTCTCTCTTAGGTCAAATGTTAAGTTAGTAGCCTCTCCTAATCCACCACTAAGAATTACAGGCGTAACTTGAGTATTGGTAGTTCCAATATTAAATCCTGCATTTTTTAAACCTCCTTGCAAAGCATTTGCAATAGTCCAAAGCTTCTCTCTTAATTCTGGTTGTGTTCTAATTAACTCTAAACGCTTTAATGCACCGATTACTAAAGGCATTGGTAACGATTTAGCAAATATCTGTGAACGCATATTGTATCTCAAGAATTCTACGATATCCTCGTTAGAAGCTATAAATCCACCAATACTTGCAAATGATTTTGCGAATGTTCCAAAGTACACATCGATATCATCTTGTATACCCTGAGCTTCACCTGTTCCTGCCCCGGTTGGTCCCATAGTACCAATTCCGTGAGCATCGTCACAAAGAATTCTAAAGTTGTATTTTTTCTTAAGTTCA
Source organism: Vicingaceae bacterium (assembly GCA_018402765.1). Lineage (GTDB taxonomy): Bacteria > Bacteroidota > Bacteroidia > Flavobacteriales_E > Vicingaceae > Acidiluteibacter. The sequence continues at coordinate 281,554 of JAGYIE010000001.1, forward strand.
ACTATTTCGGTTAGTTTACCTTGGTTTCCTGACATACCGAAAACTCCTTCAGTAATCACTAAGATAGCGCCATTTTGCTCTTCAGCTAATTTGGTAGCTCTTTGTAATTGCTTTTCTAAGTTTTCCATGTTGTTATGCTGAAAAACATATCGTTTTCCTTGGTGTAAACGTACACCATCAATGATACACGCATGAGATTCTCCATCGTAAACAATTACATCGTTACGATCAACTAAAGCATCGATGCAAGATACCATAGCTTGGTAACCAAAGTTTACTAAAATTGCATCTTGTTTGTGAACGAAGGCTGCTAATTCAGCTTCTAATTGCTCATGATAATTGGTATTACCAGACATCATTCTAGCACCCATCGGATAACCCATTCCCCAGTTTTTTGCCGCTTCTTCATCAGCTTTCCTTACTTCTGGGTGATTAGACAATCCTAAATAGTTATTTAAGCTCCACTGCAATCTTTCCTTCCCACGGAAAATCATTCGATTCTTAATCTCTCCTTCTAACTTGGGAAAAGTAAAGTAACCATGACTTTCTTTAGCGTGCTGTCCAAGTGGACCTCTGTTTGCTTTTATTTTATCAAATAGGTCTTTCATCCTTTTTAATTGTTTTTGTCTCTTATTAAGCTTGCAAAAATACTCTTTTCTAATAGTGCTACAAAATATTCAAGTTGTTAATGTATAAACAATGTATTGTAGAAAAAGTTTGCACATTAAACTTCATAAAATAGCGTACCTTTGCACCATGTTTAAGAAAGCAACACTTCTATTTTTTAGCATACTACTAATTACGTTGGTGTCTTGTAGTGAATACCAAAAGGTGCTTAAAAGCACGAATATGGACTACAAATATCAAAAGACGGTGGAGTATTATGAAGCCGATGAGTATTATAAAGCATTGCCTCTTATGGAAGATTTGATTCCAATATTTAGAGGTACAGATAAGGGAGAGTCCTTATATTATATGTACGCTTATGCTAATTTTTATTTGGATGATTACATTTTAGCAAGCTACCAGTTTAAACGTTTCTCAACTACCTATCCAATTAGTGATAAGGCTGAAGAATGTAACTTTATGAGTGCTTATTGTAATTATTTGATGTCTCCTGAGCCTACTTTAGACCAAACGAATACCTACAAAGCATTAGAAGAGCTTCAAACCTTTGTAAATCGATATCCAAATAGTTCTTTAAAAGATACATGTAATGAACTTGTAGATAATTTGCGTTTAAAATTAGAAACCAAATCTTACTTAAAAGCTAAGAACTATTATAAGTTAAGACAATACGACGCTGCCATTGTATCACTAAACAATACATTAACTGAGTATCCTGATACGGATTATAGAGAAGAAGTATCATTTTATATTCTGCAATCAACTTATTATTTAGCCGTAAAAAGTGTTGAGGAAAAGAAATTACAACGTTTAAATAATACAATTGAGGCTTACTACAATTTTATTGATAATTTTGCAGATAGTGAATATGCTAAAGAGGCGGAGCAATTATTTGTAAATGCTCGTTCGCTTAAAGAACAAATTGAAGTGAATTAGTTGATCGCTAATTATTTTAAAAATAAATAAGAGTAGAATTTTATACTATATACAGATGAAAAATAAGAACACAGAAGCAGCTTTCTCAACTATTACTCGTAATCTAAATGAGCTAGAAAGGCCAACAGGTAATATTTATGAGGCAATTACAATTATTGCAAAGCGCTCGAATCAAATTAGTTTAGGTATAAAAGAAGAATTAACTTCTAAATTGAATGAGTTTGCTACAACTTCAGATAACTTAGAAGAGATTTTTGAAAACCGTGAGCAAATTGAAATTTCTAAATACTATGAGCGTATGCCTAAATCTAATGCATTAGCGATTAGTGAATTTTTAAATGACGAGGTTTATTTCAGAAGACCAGAAGTTGAGGAAGTTAAACCTGCTTCAATAGAAGAGTAAGATGAATTTAAGCGGTAAGCATGTTCTTGTTGGTATTACCGCCAGTATAGCAGCGTATAAAAGCGCTACCCTAGTAAGATTATTAGTAAAATCGGGAGCACATGTCAAAGTTGTCATGACTCCCGATTCTTTGCATTTTATAGGTGCACTTACTTTGGCCACACTTTCCAAGAACCCTGTATATTCTCAGTATTTTGACTCCACTACAGGTGAATGGAGTAATCATGTAGAACTCGGTAAATGGGCAGACGTATTTGTAATAGCTCCTGCTACATCTAATACGATTTCAAAAATGGCTCATGGCCAATGCGATAACCTATTATTAGCAACCTATTTATCTTCTGACTGTCCTGTTTTTATTGCTCCTGCAATGGATTTAGACATGTTTCAACATCCTGCCTTTAGAAATAATTTAAAACTGCTTAAGTCATTTGGAAACTATATCATCAACTCAACAAGTGGAGAGTTAGCAAGTGGTTTGTCGGGTGAAGGACGAATGGAGGAACCTGAAGAAATAATCAAACAGCTAGAAGCTTTCAAACTTGACGGTACGTTAACGGGAAAAAAAATATTAATTACTGCAGGCCCAACTTATGAAGCCATTGATCCCGTTAGATTTATTGGAAACCATTCCTCAGGCAAAATGGGATATGCTTTAGCAAAGGAAGCCAAAAATTTAGGAGCTGAAGTTATATTAATTTCAGGTCCGGTAAGCATTCCATCTCCCGAAGGTATTCATGTTATCCATGTAAAGTCTGCTGATGAAATGTATGATGCGGTTTTCAAACATCAAGCATCATATGATATTGCAATTTTATCTGCTGCTGTTGCGGATTACAAACCTGCACAAGTCGCTGAGCAGAAGATTAAGAAAGCAGATAATGAACACCACTTGGATTTAATCAAAAACAAAGATATCCTTAGGTCTCTTGGGCTAGTAAAGAAAGAAGGTCAGTTTTTAGTAGGGTTTGCTCTTGAAACACAAAATGAATTAGAGAATGCACTTGTAAAATTAACTGAAAAGAATTTAGACCTAATTGTTCTAAACTCTTTAAATGATTCAGGAGCAGGATTTGGAGGAGATACTAATTTGGTTAAATTAATTACTCCTGACAACATAATAGATGAGCTGCCGTTACAATCAAAAACCGAAGTAGCCAAGCAAATTATTGCGAAGATTAACCAATTGATCCATTAATTTTTTAGCGTAACCTATGATTAGATTTTTTCTTTTATTTTCATTTTTCGTACTATCCATAAGTTCTTTTTCTCAGGAGTTAAACTGTACAGTAACGGTTAATTCTCGACAAGTAGAAGGAAGTGAAAAGGTGATCTTTGAAGAAATGCAAAAAGCTATTAATGAATTCGTCAATAATAGAAAGTGGACCAATGATCAGTTTAAAATTGATGAAAAAATTGAATGCAATATTTTAATTAACCTCACTGAAAGGTTAAGCACAAATCGATTTAGTGGAAATATTCAAATACAAGCTAGAAGACCCGTTTATGGGACTAATTATTATTCTCCAACAATGAATGTATTGGACAGAGATTTTGTAATTGAGTACAATCAATTTGAGCCCCTTCAATTTAATGAAACAAGTTATAATGGTGAATTACCTACCATTTTATCATACTATGTTTACATGATCTTAGGATTTGATTACGATACTTATTCTTTAGAAGGAGGATCTCCATATTTTCAAATAGCACAACGAATTTTGAATAATGCACAATCAAGTGGAGAAAAAGGGTGGAAGGCTTTTGAAGGGCAGTCTAATCGATACTGGTTGGTTGAGAACTATTTAAATGGTCAATTTAAGCCATTCCGAAAATTGTACTATACGTATCACAGAAAAGGGTTTGATTTGATGAGTACAAAACAAGAACAGGCAATTCAGGAAATTACTACAGGGTTACAATCGTTACTGCCTGTTCACAACGTAAAGCCTTCTAGTTATAATCTCCAAGTATTCTTTAATGCAAAAAAAGACGAAATAATTAAATTATATCAAGGGTCTTCGGTAAGTAACAAACAAGATATCGTTTCATTACTGACCAGGATAGACCCAGGAAATACGAATAACTACCAACAAATATTAAAGAAAAAATAATTGTTAATAATCGACCTAAAAGGTGTCGATTATCTTCAAATAAGCGATTAACTTTGTTCTATGCTTACATCGCTAAAAATATCTAATTACGCATTGATTGAGGAGCTTTATATGAATCCTGATCAATCATTTACCATTATTACAGGTGAAACAGGTGCAGGTAAATCCATTTTATTAGGAGCACTAGGATTAATTATTGGTCAAAGAGCTGATTTAAATGCATTAAAAGATAAGTCAAAGAAATGTATCGTTGAAGCGCAGTTTACTATTGAAAACTACGATCTCCGGGGGTTATTTGAGCAGCATGATTTAGATTACGAGCCAACATCTATAATTCGTCGAGAAATTACACCTAATGGCAAGTCAAGGGCATTTATAAATGATACGCCTGTTAATTTGAATCAATTAAAAGAATTAGGTGAGCAGTTGATAGATATTCATTCACAGCACAATACCCTTACTTTAAACAACAATCAATTTCAACTTAAATTAGTTGATGCCTTAGCAGAAAATAAAACCTTATTAATTGACTATACTGCTGCTTATAAACAGTATAAATTAACAAAAAAGATTTTAGCTGATAAGGAATCTTCAATAACCCAAGCTAAAGCAGAAGAAAATTTTTTACAATTTCAATTTGACGAATTAGATCAATTAAATTTGGTTGAAAATGAGGACGAAGAGTTAGAAGAGGAGCAACGCAGTCTTGAGCACGTTGAAGACACAAAAGCTGCAGTAAACTCAGCGTTAAATCTGCTTTTAAACCAAGAAGAAAATGCAACAGATTTAATTCGTTCTGGAAAGATTCAACTTGCAGAAGCTGCTAAATACAATAAAGTAGCCAATGAATTAAATGATCGTTTAGCTTCTTTATTTATAGAATTTCAAGACATTACAAGTGAGTTAGAATCGGAGAATGAAAATTTGGAATATGATCCTGATCGATTAGAATATATTCGAGAACGGTTGTCAGCGATTTATAGTTTACAAAAGAAACATGCAGTATCTAGCGTTCAAGAACTAATCTCTTTAAAAGCGATAATCGAAGAAAAGTTGTTAGCAATTACCAATTTTGATGATGACATTATTCAACTAAAAGCAGATTTACTAAAAGCTGAACAATCGCTTGCTAAAATATCGGATGAACTTTCTGCGCGTAGAAAAGCAGCTAAACCAATCTTAGAGCTTCAAGTGAAAGAGCTTTTGGGTAGGCTTGGAATGAGTAATGCCATTTTATCTGTCAAGTTTAATTCCCTTGACAGTTATTCATCCAAAGGTAAAGAAGAGGTTCAATTCTTATTTACTGCCAATAAAGGGCTAGAGGAACGTGAACTTTCAAAAGTAGCATCAGGTGGTGAACTCTCTAGATTAATGTTGGCTATAAAGCGAATTATGGCTCAAAAAGTGCACCTACCAACTATCATATTTGATGAGATCGATACAGGCGTTTCGGGTGAGATTGCAGATAAGGTTGGTGAGATTTTGAAGGAAATGAGTAATGACTTACAAATAATTAGCATAACTCACTTACCACAAATGGCCGCTAAAGGAAATAGTCACTTAAAAGTTTATAAAGAAGACATCGAAAATGTAACACATTCTTACATTAAAGAATTGTCCAAAGAAGAAAGAATAGAGGAACTTGCTAAGATGCTAAGTGGTTCTAAAACCACCTCTGCTGCTATTGACAATGCGAAGGCACTTTTAAATGAGTAATCCTTAATTCTTTTTTATATTTGCCAAACTAGAAATTTTAAATAAATACTATGTCAAATCCGTCACACAACCTACTGAAAGGGAAAAGAGGAATTATATTTGGAGCACTTAATGAGCAATCAATTGCTTGGAAGGTAGCTGAAAGAGCTTATGAAGAAGGTGCAACTTTTACATTAACCAATGCACCAATTGCAATGAGAATGGGGGAGATTAACAATCTTGCAGCTAAGTGTAATGCACAAGTAATTCCTGCCGATGCTACTTCATTAGAAGATTTGGAAAATTTATTTAGCCAATCTGTAGAAATTTTAGGTGGAAAGATTGATTTCGTTTTGCACTCAATTGGAATGTCTCCCAACGTAAGAAAAGGCAAACATTACACAGATACGAATTATGACTTTTTTCAGAAAACATTGGATGTTTCTGCAATGTCTTTCCATAAAACAATGCAAACAGCATTGAAACTAGATGCGCTAAATGAATGGGGTTCAGTTGTTGGATTATCGTATATCGCTGCACAACGTGTGTTTCCTGATTACAATGATATGGCTGATGCAAAGTCATTATTAGAAAGTATCGGTAGAAGTTTTGGTTACCAACTAGGAATTAAGAAAAAAGTAAGAGTAAACACAATTTCTCAGTCACCAACAGTTACCACAGCAGGTAGTGGGGTTAAAGGTTTTGATGGTTTCATTAAATATGCAGAAGAGATGTCGCCTTTAGGAAATGCTGGAGCAATTGATTGTGCAAATTATTGTATTACCATGTTCTCTGATTTGACAAAATATGTAACCATGCAGAATTTATTCCATGATGGAGGATTCTCGAATACAGGAGTGAGTCAAAAAGTTATGGATCGTTTTAATGATTAAGAATTCAATTAAAGTATAAAAAAAGGACTCGCATTGTGAGTCCTTTTTTGGTTTATTCAATTCTATTTTTCAGTATCTTCTTCTTTCTTTGTCTTTTTAGCTTTTGGCTTAATAATATCAATCTTGATTTCTTTCTTTTCTTCATCAAATTTGATACTAATCAAGTCCCCTTCTAACAAGTTAGACTTAATTATCTCCTCCGCCAATGGATCTTCTAGATACTTTTGAATTGCTCGTTTTAACGGTCTTGCGCCATAATCCGCGTCAAAGCCCTTTTCAGCTATAAAATCTTTCGCTTTTTCAGAAATTTCAACAGTAAACCCTAATTCTTTAGTTCTTGAATATAAACTCTCAAGCTCTAAATCGATGATATGGTGAATATCTTCTTTTAGTAAAGAATTAAAAATCATTATGTCATCAATTCTATTCAAAAATTCAGGTGCAAAAGCTTTCTTTAAAGCACTTTGAATAACTCCTTGGCTATATTCATTTGAGTTTGCTGATTTAGCAGCAGTTTTAAAACCAACTCCTTGACCAAAGTCTTTTAACTGACGTGCACCAATATTAGAAGTCATAATAATGATCGTATTTTTAAAACTCACTTTTCTACCTAGTGAATCTGTAATCATACCGTCATCTAAAATCTGCAGCAATAAATTGAATACGTCAGGATGCGCTTTTTCTATTTCATCTAAAAGGATTACTGAATAGGGGTGACGACGTACTTTTTCAGTTAATTGTCCACCTTCTTCATAACCGATGTATCCTGGAGGTGCTCCAATCAATCTAGACACTGCAAATTTCTCCATGTATTCACTCATGTCTATTCGTATTAGTGCATCATCATTATCAAATAAATGACGAGCTAATACTTTTGCCAATTGTGTCTTACCAACACCTGTTGGTCCTAAGAAGATAAAAGAACCAATCGGCTTGTTTGGGTCTTTTAATCCTGCACGATTTCGTTGAATAGCTTTAACTACTTTTTTAACTGCGTCATTCTGTCCGATAACTTTATCTTGAATCTCATCCATCATTTGAATAAGTTTCTTTCCTTCCTTTTGAGCAACACGTTGAACAGGAATACCGGTCATCATAGAAACGACTTCAGCAACGTTATCTTCAGTTACTGTTTCTCTATTCGCTTTCGTTTCTTCTTCCCATGCCAATTTGGCTGCATCTAATGCCTCAGTTAACTGTCTTTCATTGTCTCTAAGCTTTGCAGCTTCTTCATATTTTTGTTTCTTAACAACCTGATTCTTAAGATCTTTAACTTCCTCAATTTGTTTCTCAATATCAATAATATTTTGAGGAACTCGAATATTGGTAATGTGAACTCTAGAACCTGCCTCATCTAAGGCATCAATAGCCTTATCAGGTAAGTGTCTATCGCTCATATACCGGTTAGTTAATTGAACACATGCTTCAATTGCTTCAGGAGTATAGTTTACATTGTGGTGATCTTCATACCGCTCTTTAATATTGTTTAGAATTAAAACAGTTTCCTCAGGACTAGTCGGTTCTACAATTATCTTTTGAAAACGTCTTTCTAAAGCCCCATCCTTTTCAATATGCTGACGGAATTCATCGAGAGTAGTAGCACCAATACATTGTATTTCGCCTCTAGCTAATGCCGGCTTAAACATATTAGATGCATCTAAAGAACCTGAAGCGCCACCTGCTCCGATTATGGTATGAATCTCATCAATAAAAAGAATGATGTTTGGAGACTTCTCCAATTCATTCATAACAGCTTTCATACGTTCTTCAAATTGTCCCCGGTACTTTGTACCTGCAACTAATGAGGCTAAATCAAGCGTAACAATTCGTTTATTAAATAATACTCTCGAAACTTTTTTCTGAATGATTCTTAGCGCTAAGCCTTCTGCAATCGCAGATTTACCAACACCCGGCTCACCAATTAAGATTGGATTGTTTTTCTTACGACGACTTAATATCTGTGAAACACGCTCTATTTCTTTTTCTCGACCTACAATAGGATCTAGTTTATCTTCTTCAGCCATAGCGGTTAAATCCCTTCCAAAATTATCTAAAACGGGTGTTTTAGATTTGCCGTCTGCAGGTTTTCTAGAACCATCGTTACTAGAAGAATCACCACCCATAAAACTGCTTGAGTCATCATCATTCGCAGATCCAGGGATCTCATTTTTAGTCCGTGGCTTATCAGAAAGAGTAGCTTCTAACTCTTCTTTAACATTATCATAATTCACATTTTGTTCTTCCAAAGCCTGTGTTGCTATATTATTTTCGTCCTTTAATATAGAAAGTAATAAATGTTCCGTTCCAATCATGGTTTGATTGAATAGTTTAGCTTCTAAATACGTAATTTTAAGAACTCTTTCAGCTTGCTTTACTAAAGGGATATTGGACAAGTGAAATGGGCTATTACTACCAACTTTGGTTGCACTTTCTATTCGCTTCCTTAACAAAGAAAGATCAGCTCCAAGAGTTTTTAATAATTGTACTCCGACTCCTTCATTTTCCCGAATCATTCCAAGCATTAGGTGTTCTATACCTATATAGTCATGTCCTAACCTTAGTGCTTCTTCGCGACTGTAGGTGATGACATCTTTTACTCTTTGTGAAAAATTTGACTCCATAATTATTAGGGATATATCGTTATCTAAAATTGATATGCTAAAACTAAGACGAATAAACTAAGCAAAATGTTTATTTCTTGACGAAATTTAAGATTTATCTTAGTATTTCAAAATTAATTTCTGAAGTTCCTGCAAAAGCCGCTCCAATTCGTTTTTATCAACAGAATTTTGTTAGTAAGTAGGGCATTAGAACTAGGCTTAAAACCGCTTAAATGCTTATCTTCGAACGTTATTTAAGTACACAAAAATTTAGTTAAAATCAGACTGTAAAAATGGCAGAAGGAGAAAAAATAATTCAGATTAATATTGAAGAGGAAATGAAGTCCGCCTACATCGATTATTCGATGTCAGTTATTGTAAGTAGAGCACTTCCAGACGTAAGAGATGGCATGAAGCCAGTTCACCGTCGGATCTTATTTGCGATGCAGGATTTAGGTTTGCTTTCAAATAGAGCATATAAAAAATCTGCAAGAATTGTAGGAGAGGTTTTAGGTAAGTATCACCCTCATGGTGATACTGCAGTTTATGACACAATGGTTCGTATGGCTCAGCCATGGTCTTTAAGGTATATGTTAGTTGATGGACAAGGTAACTTTGGTTCTGTGGATGGAGATAGTCCTGCAGCAATGAGGTATACCGAGGCAAGACTAAGAAAGATTTCGGAAGAAATGTTAGCCGATATCGATAAGGAAACTGTTGATTTTCGTTTAAATTTTGATGACTCTATTGAAGAGCCAACAGTTCTGCCTACCCGTATTCCTAATTTATTGGTAAATGGTGCGTCAGGTATCGCAGTAGGTATGGCTACCAACATGGCACCACATAATTTAACTGAAGTAATTAATGGAACTATAGCCTATATTGAGAATAATGATATAGAGGTTGCTGAATTAATGCAACATGTTAAGGCTCCTGATTTTCCTACCGGTGGAATTATTTACGGTTACGAAGGAGTAAAAGATGCATTTGAAACAGGGAAAGGACGTATTGTTATGCGTGCTAAGGCTGAGATAGAAGTAGATGAAAAAAATGGTAAAGAGCGAATTATTGTTACTGAAATTCCTTATCAAGTAAACAAAGCAGAACTAATAAAGCGAACAGCAGACTTAGTTAATGACAAGAAGATTGAAGGAATCGCAGACCTAAATGACGAGTCAGATAGAAATGGGATGAGAATTGTTTATGACCTAAAACGTGACGCAATCACGAATGTTGTCTTAAATAATTTGTATAAGTACACTTCTCTACAAACTTCATTTAGTGTTAATAACATTGCGCTAGTTGATGGCAGGCCTGTGATGCTGAACTTAAAGGATATGATACGTGAATTCGTAAATTTCCGTCATGAAGTTGTTATTCGTAGAACAAAATATGATTTAAGAAAAGCTCAAGAAAAAGCACACGTAATCGAAGGTTTAATTATTGCAATTGATAACTTAGATGAAGTGATTTCTTTAATTAGAGGTTCACAAACTCCTGAAGTTGCAAGAGAAGAATTGATGGCTCGTTTTTCATTATCTGAAATTCAAGCTAGAGCAATATTGGATTTAAGGCTTCAAAAGTTAACCGGACTTGAAAGAGATAAGTTAAAAGAAGAGTATGCCGAATTAATGAAATTGATCGCTTATTTAGAAAGTATTTTGGGCGACGAGGAGTTAAGAATGAGCATTATCAAGGCAGAATTAGAGGAAGTAAGAGATAAATACGGTGATGAGCGAAGAAGTATAATAGAATATTCTGCTGAGGATTTCACTATTGAAGATATGATCCCTGATGAGCAGGTAGTGATTACTATTTCTCATTTAGGATATATAAAAAGAACACAATTATCAGAATATAAGCAACAAAATAGAGGTGGTAAAGGAAGCAGAGGTAGTGCTACAAGAGATGCCGATTTCTTAGAGCATTTGTTTACAGCAACCACACATAATTACTTATTAATCTTTACTGAAAAAGGTAAGTGCTTCTGGATGCGTGTATTTGAAATTCCTGAAGGTACTAAAACATCGAAAGGTAGAGCTATTCAGAACTTAATCAGTATAGAACCTGATGATAATGTTAAGGCATACATCAACGTTAAAGACTTGAAAGACGAAGAGTACATTAAAAACAATTTTATAATAATGTGTACAAAGCAGGGAATCATTAAGAAGACTGCTTTAGAAGCATACTCTCGTCCTAGAACGAATGGAATTAATGCGATTACTGTTCGTGAGAATGATATTCTTTTAGAAGCAAAGATGACTTCTGGACAAGATGAAATTATGATGGCTTTAAAATCAGGTAGAGCGATACGATTTAATGAATCGAAAGTTCGACCTATGGGAAGAAATGCATCAGGAGTAAGGGGTGTATCATTGAGTGGTCCTGATGATGAAGTTGTTGGAATGGTCGCTGTAGATCGTCCCTCAGAGCAAACAGTATTGGTTGTTTCTGAGAAAGGATATGGCAAACGATCTTTCTTAAACGATCCTGAGGATGGTGGAGAAATATATAGAATCACAAATAGAGGTGGTAAAGGGGTTAAAACGCTTAGTGTTACTGAAAAAACAGGTAGCCTTATCGCGATGAAACTGGTAACAGATGAAAATGATTTAATGATTATTAATCGTTCTGGTATTATGATTCGAATTGCAGTTGCTAATCTTCGAGTAATGGGAAGAGCCACTCAAGGAGTAAGATTAATCAACTTAAAATCGAATGATTCTATTGCTGCTGTAGCCAAGGTTGATGTAGAAGAATCTGAAGAATTACTTTATGATGAAGATGGTAATCTAATTGTGAATGAGTCTGATGAAACTTTAGATACACCAACAGAGGAAGGTGATGAAGAGTCTGGCAAGGATATTGATAACTTAACTGAAGAAAATTAATTATACGTAAACATAAAGAAAGAATAATATGAAGACGAAGACAATTGCTCTTTTAGGAATTGCTCTAATGGGAGGTTTACCAACCTTTGCCCAGAAAAACAAAGTAACTTCTGCGTACAACTATGATCGCTCTTTTAAAAGAGATAACGATTGCAGTGAGCTTAAGAAAGGTATAGCTGCAATTGAAGAAGCAGCAAATAATGCATCGACCAATACGTGGGCGAAAACTTATTATTATGGGGGAAACTTATATTTTGGTGCATTAACTTTGGCGCCCAAAGAATGTAAAGAATCCATTCCAAATGCATTAGAAAAATCAATGGAGTTTTACCTAAAAATGGTAAAATACAATGTTGAAGAAAATGCTAAAGTAGCATCAGCTAATCTTTCTACAGATGAAGGTAAGGCAATACTTAAAGAGGCAATCTTAAATGAGAAAACCGCTTTTGAAGATAGAGACTGGCAAGCAGATGTTATGAGAGCTAAGCTACCTGTCATTTCTAATGCATTTATCAATAAAGGAGTTGAAGCATTTCAAAATTCTGACCCCAATACTGCATTAACGATGTTTGAAACGTCAATTTACTTGAGTGAGTTGATGGATAGAACAGACACATTAGCTATTTATAATTCTGCTTTAGCTGCTGAAAACAGTCAACAATATGATAAAGCATTGGCTTCTTATAATAGATTAACCGACTTGAAGTATGGTGATGCTAAAATGTATACTTACAAAGCTGCATTGTACAGAAAAATGGGAGATTCTGCAATGGCTGTAACAACTATACAAAATGGTAGAAAAGCTTACCCTGAAGATAAAGGATTAATAATTGAAGAATTAGATTATTATTTACAGTCAGGAAAGAGTGATGAAGCTTTAGCTAATTTAGATTTGGCAATTTCTAAAGATACTGAGAATGCATTATTGGTGTTTGCTAGAGGAACAATCTATGACAAGAAGGAAAATTTAGAGATGGCTGCTGCTGATTATAAGAAGGCAATTGAATTAAAGCCTGACTATTTTGACGCTGCATATAACTTAGGAGCAATGTATTTTAACCAAGCTGCAAATTATAACAATAAGGCTAATGAATACAGCTACAAAGAAACGACTAAGATAAAAGAAGCGACTAAAAAAGCTGAAGAGTTTTTCTCCAAGGCAAAAGGCCCTTTAAAAACTGCTCACGAAATAGATCCTTCAGATAAAGGTACTATCGATTCATTAATGAAAATATATATTAATGAAGGTGATAACGAGAACTATAAGATTATGAAAGCAAAATTAACTGCTGAATAATCTACTTGATTTAAATGCAAAAGGCTGCTAGTTATCTAGCAGCCTTTTTTCTTTTTATCTGTTTTAGTTAGCTAAACTTGAAGCCGTCTAAATTTCTTCTATTTTTCTTGGTCGGACGCCCTTTTATACCAAACTGTAGATTTTGACGGTTACTTTCCTTTACTTCTTCTAAAATTGCCAAGTCTTCTTCAGAGGTGGTTTCAATTATTAACTCTTTAACTAAAGGTGCTCCAACTCGGCTTTTTGGAATGTCTAGTATTTTAAAGCTTCTCCAAATAGGAATTTCCTTCATAGAAATATGATCACCAACCTTTATAGCTTTAGCAGATTTTACAAATTCACCATTTAGTTTTATCTTCTCATCACTAACTAATTTAGCGGCGGTGGAGCGTGTTTTAACTAAACGTACACACCAGATGTATTTATCTATTCGCATATAATCAAAATTAAGTATTCAGTCAGGATATAAACAACCCTATAATGATTAACTCATGATCTTATAACAAGAAAGCCTTCATTGGGTTTGTTTTTATATTTTTGTTTTATGAAGTTGCTTATCCAACTAACAAGAATTCTCCTCTTACTTTGTGTTATAGCATTTGGTATCAAGTGGCTTAAAGAGCCTGATGTTTGGTGGATGCTACGAACAGGGGAATGGATTATGCAGCAGGGAGAAGTAATAACGAAAGACTATTTTTCTTTTACTTTTTATGGAGAAAGTTGGATTAATGTCAAATGGTTATTTGAAGTCATTTTATATGGATTAGAGCGAGTTGGTGGGCCTGAATTTACACCAATTATGCAGTGCCTTGTATATGGTTTACTATTCATTTTTTTAGAAAAACGATACAGACTAAATGGCCAAATGGAAAGCGAAGCAGCCTGGCAAACTACAGCTTTCACATTAATTGGAATAATAGCCTTAATTGCTATTGAATTCAGAATGCTGGGTAGACCTGAAATGATTAGTCATTTATTTACTGTAATCTTTCTGTTGGTTTATGAAAATTATCGAAAATCGCCTAGTGCTATCATTTGGTGGTTATTACCAATACAAGTGTTATGGGTGAATTTACACGAAGCCTATGGAATAGGATTAGTTATGGTTGTAACTATGCTTATTGGATCATTTATAGATCGTTACTTTAGTAAAAAAACAATAGACAAACAACTGATTATTGTCTCACTAATGACCATTTTAGCTATCGGAATTAACCCACGAGGACTCAAAATGATACTTCATCCTTTTGAAATTTTCAGTCAAGTCGGCCTTAATAAATATACGATAGAGCTTGTTGGTTTTACTGATTCATTATTTTGGAGGAAAGAAGCGTATTTGCTACTCGTATTTTTTATCCTCAGTTTAATTGCTTTATTCCAAAACATTAAGGAGGAGAAAAACTCACTTAAGCAGTTAATTTTATCTTATGGCTCAGGTTGGTTAGGGTTGTTCGTTTTATTCTTTTATTTGGGATTTACAGCGTATAGAAACATTCCATTTTTTATCATTTTTACTACCCCGCTAATCGCGGCCTTAATCTACAATAAAGGACTTTCACTTTCTAAACAGCTAAAAAATGCACTTTTAACTTTAGTTGCGTTAAGTTTAATCGGATTTTATAGCCTAATCATTACAAATACCTACTATAAACTAACCAATAGAAAGGCAACCTATGGCCTCAAAATAAGCACAAAAAGTAATCCTGTTGGGGTTGCTGATTTTTTACAAAAGTTATCATTGAAAGGCAATGGATTCTCTGATTATCTAACGTCTTCTTATCTAATGTGGGATTTAAGACCTGACTTTAAGACCTATATTGATTTGAGAGATTTGGATATTTTTTCTAAATCATTTTTCGATAACTACTTAGAGATTTCGGGCAAACCTGAGTTATTTGAGATTGAAGATGAAAAATATGATTTTAATTATGCGGTAGTTTATTCAGCAGAGTTTGATGGTTTGCATCACTATTTAGATAGAAGTGAAGAATGGGAAATGGTGTATGCAGACAATGTCGCAGCATTGTATTTAAAACGAAATAGTAGAAATACTCCAATCATAGATTCTCTATTTTCTATTCAAGTTGGCACTGTATTTAACCAATCGAAAAGCATTAAAACAAGTAATTTAGCCCTATCAATTAGCACTATATTTAACCCTTTATATGATGAAAGTAAAGCTGACTACATTGCTGATTATGATTTATTAGGGGCCATATTTTTTAACCGTATTCGCGATTATAATGCTGCTTTATATCAGTGTAAGTTGTCTATAAAAAATAGGGGAGAGCAGCCTGTGAATCTCGCTTTATTAGGACAAATCTATTTGTCACTTTCTCAAGCAGTGGATAAAAGCATTAAAGATCAGGTTTTAGGAGAAGCAAAATTAACATATACCAAGTTAATGAATCAATATCCTAAGGAAAGCGCAGGTTACAAAGGATTGGGGTTCTATTACAGTGCAATTGGAGACAATGCAACTGCAGTGCAATATTTCAACAGAAGCAATTCAATTGAATATGATGAAGATGTAGCTCGATTGTTGATTAATTTGCAGTAAATTGTCATACGGGTTAAAAAAACAGCTCTTGCTGTCACTTTTTTCTTCTTCGTGGTACTTATTTATAAAATTGAAAAATTCTCTCTTTCAATCTATTCTGAAGATTTAGAAGTTGTAAATTTGAGCTCCTTTAAATAAAGCTATGAATAGAATATCCCTAATTGTTATCAGTCTTATTGCGATAAGTAACATTGGCTGTAATAATGAAAGTCAAGAAGCTAAAAATACAGTAGCAACGGAAGAGACCGTTAAAATAGAACTATCAGAGGCAGAGCAGTTGGTAACAGATGCAATTAAAGCACATGGAGGAGATGCCTATAAAACAGCAAATATTTCATTTATATTTCGAGGTAAGAATTACCACTTCAAGAATGATGGAGTTAATTATCTATATGAATTAACAGAAAAAAAGGAAGATAGCTCCACTTGGAAACATACCTTAGATAATGGTGATTTTCAAATTGAAGTAGATGGTGAAATCAAACAATTTGATGAAAAAAAGGCAGATAGTTATAAAAATGCACTTAATTCGGTAATTTATTTTGCCACACTTCCAAGTAAATTACAAGACCCTGCCGTAATAGCTGATTATAAAGGTGAAACATTTATAAACGACACAGCTTACCATCTAGTCGTAATTACATTTAATAAGGAAGATGGAGGAAAAGATTTTGAAGATAAATTTTTGTACTGGATCCATCACAAAACGAAGTTAATAGATTATTTAGCTTATAGTTATGAAGATAAAGAAGGTAGCGGTAGCCGATTTAGAAAAGCGTATAACCGGCGTGAAATAGAAGGAATCATTTTTCAAGATTATATCAATTATAAAGGTTCACCTGATGTTCACTTATATGTACTAGCTGAGCAATTTGAAAGAGGAGAGTTAGAAGAACTCTCACGAATTGAAACGGAAGATATCATAACTGTTGAATAACTAGCTACTTCTTTTAAACGAATACAAAAACACCAACAATCCAACCAACAACATGATGTAAGGTCGAATGTTATTTGTAAATGTCAAATTATCAAACTCTAAATAAGTGATTCCAAAAGTGAACAATAGAATCGCAAGAAATCGAGTAGGAGAGATACGTTTCATTGTAAAAAATATTTCAATCAAGATATAAAAAATCTATACAAAACAAGAATTGATCGCTTTAAAAAATAAGGGGTCATTTTTCGTTACTATCAGTAAAGAAGTTGGGTTCTAAATCAACTATAATTTACTGTTAACTGTTTAATAAAACCATTTGTAATTCAATTAGCATACTTCATCTCCTCATATTTTAATAATTTCGCGTCCTCAAATATGTACCTATGATTTCAGTTGACGGACTAGCAGTAGAATTTAGTGGAGAAACCTTATTTAGTGATGTTTCTTTTGTGGTGAATGAGAACGATAAAATCGCCTTAATGGGTAAAAATGGTGCAGGGAAGTCCACTATGATGAAAATTATAGCTGGCGCACAGAAACCAACAAGAGGGAAAGTAAATGCACCAAAGGATGCTGTAATTGCTTATTTACCACAACATTTATTGACCGAAGATGACTGCACCGTATTTGAAGAAGCAGCCAAAGCGTTTAAAGAGATTTTCTCCATGCGGGATGAGATTGACTCCATCAACAAACAATTGGAAACTAGAACAGACTACGAATCTGCTGAATATTCGGGTTTAATAGATCGCGTAAGTGATTTAGGAGAAAAGTTTTACGCCATCGAAGAAATTAATTACGATGGTGAAATTGAAAAAGCGCTAAAAGGATTAGGATTCAAACGAGAAGACTTTCACCGCCAAACTAGTGAGTTTAGTGGTGGATGGAGAATGCGAATCGAATTAGCGAAAATTTTATTGCAGAAGCCTGATTTAATTCTGTTAGATGAGCCAACCAACCACATAGATATTGAGTCTGTTTTATGGTTAGAACATTTCTTGGTTCACAAAGCAAAAGCGGTAATAGTCATTTCTCATGATAGAACCTTTATTGATAACATTACCAATAGAACCATTGAGGTAACAATGGGCAGAATCTACGACTATAAAGCGAATTACAGTCATTACCTTCAGTTGAGAGAAGACCGCAGAATGCATCAACAAAAAGCTTACGATGAGCAACAAAAAGAAATAGCGGACATCAAGGGATTTATTGAGCGATTTAGAGGGACTTACTCCAAAACCAATCAGGTGAATTCGCGAGAGCGTATGTTAGAAAAAATGAAAATTATAGAAGTCGATGAGATTGACACTTCAGCGCTTCGTTTACGATTTCCTGCGGCTCCACGCTCAGGAGATTACCCGGTGACTGTTTCTGATTTATCGAAGCAATACGATGATCACGTTGTATTTAAAAATGCTAGCTTATCTGTGAGTCGTGGAGAGAAAGTTTCATTCGTCGGAAGAAACGGCGAGGGAAAATCTACCATGATTAAAGCCATTTTAGGAGAGATTGAAGTAGAAGGGAAGTGTGATTTAGGTCACAATGTAAAGGTGGGTTATTTTGCACAAAATCAAGCAGCTTTATTGGATCCAAGTTTAACTGTTTTTCAAACAGTGGATGAAGTCGCTAAAGGAGAAATTAGAACACAAATTAAATCCATTTTAGGTGGATTTATGTTTAGTGGTGACGATATCGATAAGAAAGTGAGCATGTTGTCAGGAGGGGAGCGCACCCGATTAGCAATGGTTAAATTGCTATTGGAGCCAGTTAACTTATTGATTCTTGATGAGCCTACTAACCACTTAGATATCAAATCAAAAGACGTATTGAAAGAAGCGTTGAAAACATTCGATGGTACCTTGATTTTAGTATCTCATGATCGTGATTTTTTAATGGGCTTGTCTGAAAAGGTTTTTGAGTTTAAAGATAAACGAGTTATTGAGCACTTTGAAACCATTGACGCTTTCTTGGAGCGCAACCGTATCGAAAATATTAAGCAGTTGGATTTGAATTAATACAGCTAAGCTTATTACCTAGCCCATAGAATTCTTATACCAAGACTATGCTGAGCACCATAAGGTTGGTACTTCTCACTTAAATTCGTTCGTGTGTAAATGAGGTTGTAATAGATATCTGCGAGAACTTGGTCAGCTAAGTGGAATCGATAACCTAAACCTGCGCCACCACCATAACCTATGCCACCTAATCTAAGGTCAGGTTGCTCATCATTAATATGGTATATTTCATATTGTGTTTCATCAATTACAATATAATTTCTCCTCATGTCTACATCGTTCATATTCACAAATAAGGAAACATAGGCTTTCGATTGGGCACTTTCGAAAAAATTGAATTGTGTTCCTACATTTAGGTTTATCCTATTTTCCTCACCAAATAAAGCGTATTGTTCTAAGGTAGGGCCTACTAGTTGGTTTGTAGGATCGTCTATTGCAATAGTAAAAAACTGTTCTACATCTAATTGAGCAATATTAAAATCTAAAAAAAGAGCAATTCTTTTGTTGATGTTATAACCAGCATGCAAACCCAATTCGAAGGCAGGTCGATACTTTACATCAAATGGATACTCTTCTACTGTATACGGGTATTTGAAATACGCATCAAATGTAGGCTGATAAAATCTATTTTCTAAGATAGTTGGAATTCCAAACTGAGTCACATTACGACTCCCTGAATACACTTCTGCAGTATTTTTATTGGCAAAGAATGCACCTAAATTTGCACCAACAAAGAAGCGAGCTGTATCCTCTTGTTGATCCATGTAATTATAAGCACCTTTCTGAGAATAGGCGGTAGACGAAGCTAAAATAAAGCTGTATAGAATTCCAATAATGTATAAACGCATATAAGTGTAGGTCTAAATTTAAAAATATCAAAAATAAGTAATTGCTAGTGAAGTCAAGTAATAATTGAAGTGCTTAATAGTCAATAGACATTATTCTGTTAATTTTACACAAAAGTAAATAGTCTTTACGGATAAACAACTAAAAAAGTGGTATGGAAATTCTAGAAATTAAGTTAGTTGAATCAATAATTCTTTTAGTCATAATTACATTTTCCAAACTGATTATTAATTACTTTATTAGTAAAACAGTTTCTAAAAGCCTATTAAATAAAACAAGAGGAAAACTCGTAAGAAAGATTGTCAACTTTATACTTTCCGTTTTCTTAATCGTTTTTATTCTAATTATTTGGGGAGTAGATCAGTCTGAATTGTTACTATTTATGACATCTGTACTTACTGTTATTGGTGTTGCGTTATTTGCCCAATGGTCCTTACTTTCTAACCTTACCGCCGGAGTTATTTTATTTTTTAATCATTCTGTAAAACTGGATGATACCATTACAATCATGGATAAAGACTATGAAATAGAAGGTAGAATTACAGACATTGGTTACTTTTTTATCACGCTAAAAACGAAAGAAGGCGATCAGATAACATTACCGAGTAACGTATTTCTTCAGAAGACAATAAAGAAGAAAATAGGGTAGTACTCATTAAAAAAATAATACACGATACCATAGAGGTTCACTTGAATACGTAGGTGAAAAAAGTCAATGGCTAACGATGATTCGGATAGCTTTTGAATTTGATTGTTTAACTAGATAAACTCCACTAGCTAACAAAGAAACATTAATCCTTAAAGCATGCGATGATTCTTGTTGAATAGAGCAGACCATTTATGGAGTAAATATGACAATTATTAACAGAAATTTTTTCGTCAGAAACGATCCTAAAATAGTCATTACTAGGATTTGGAAATGCGGTAATAGTTGGTAAAGTAAAAGAGGTAATTCCTGTAGGCAAAGCATATGAAATTAATGCATTTGATGCTATTGAAGCAAAAGGGGTAAGGTAAGGAGGGAGAACCAATTGATTGTTTAATTTAACAGTATCTGTTCGAGAAAAAGCCATCAGCAAGATATTATCGCCGCCATTTAATAGCAAATCACCTAAAACAACTTTTTCTAGTGTGTCAGTGAACACTAGTCATTTTGTTAACCTAAGTCAATGATATGCTCAACATAAAAATTGTCGTTATGAATCAACTCACAAGATAATAAAGTTTTAAGTAAGGTGCATAGAAATAGTTATCAATTAATTATTTTATGATTTGACTATCTTCATTTTAAAATTAATTTATTGGCTGACATTTTTTTGAACAGATACAAATCTAGATCGTTCGGAAATAAGTTAAATTTGAACATGTCTAAAAAGGAAGTTAAAATAAACATAGTTGGAGCAGGGGTTAGCGGACTTATTGCAGCCATTGTGCTAGAAAAGGCCGGATATGCGCCACATATTTTTGAAAAATCAGATCGAGTAGGTGGAAGAGTGAAAACTACAGTTGAGGGAAGTTCTATTTTTGATCATGGATTTCAAGTGCTGCTAGAGGCTTATCCTATGGCAAAAAAGTACTTAGATTATAGTGATTTAGACTTACAACCGTTTTGGCCTGGGTCGATTATTTTTGATGAACAAAAGCCTACAAAATTTGGCGATCCATTGCGTAATTCAGCTCTTTTATTACCAACAGCCTTCAGTAAACATGCTACATTGGGAGATAAATTGAAGATTTACTTTTTGAATCAACAGCTTAAAAAGGAATCACTAGAAACTATTTTCGAGAAGGAAGAGAAAACAACAGCCGCATATTTGAAAGATAAAGGATTTTCTTCGAAGGTAATCCAACAGTTTTTTCAGCCATTTTTTACTGGAATTTTTTTAGAAACAGAACTGCAAACCTCTAGTAGAATGTTTGAATTTGTTTTCAAACTATTTGCAGAAGGCAATGCTAGTGTGCCAAAGGCGGGGATAGGCGCTATTCCTGAGCAATTGAAAGCGAAATTAAAAAATACAACATTTCACTTTAATGTAAATATTAATCAAGTAGATAGTCTTGGACTGCATATAGATGGTTTACCATTAGTAGAAAGTGACTTTACCATTATCGCTACAGAAGCAGATCAGTTAATCAGCAATTTAAGCGATCAACGTATTCCTTGGAAATCTTGCTATTGCTTTTATTTTGAGACCAATGATAAAGTAATTGAGGAAGCATTAATCGGACTTATTCCTGGAAAACATTGCATTAATAATCTACATTATGTAAATACGATAACAGGTGATTCATCAAATGTACTTTCTGTAACAGTTGTTGATGATCACGGATTAAATGGTGATGCATTGACTGATCAAGTAAAAACAGAATTAAATGCATTGTGCGGAATATCTGCAGGTAAATTGTTAAAATCTTTTAAGATACCTAAAGCATTACCAAAATTGCAAAACATTCAATATGATATTCCTGCATCTGCAACACAGTTATTGGGCAATGTATTTTTAGCCGGTGATGTGCTTTTAAATGGTTCGCTTAATGCTGCAATGCTTGCAGGTGAGAGAGCTGCAGAGGCTGTATTAAGTAAACAAGATTACTCAATTGTCTCATAAAAGAAGTATTTTTAAATAGTAGTTTTATTCCGTCCTTAAAATATCTATTTAACATAATATTAATTATAGGACAAAAGCAGCAAATCTCGTAATAGCCTTGTCACATTGAGCGAAGTCGAAATGTCAGGCTATTTACACATAATATCAGATATTGCGACAAACGACAGTTTGTTCAATATCGATAGATATTATGTTAAGGGATTTGCGGGTATATAAACTAATTTCATTTATACCTCATAATAGCAGTTCTCAGACTTTAGTTCAATAACGATAGCTATTATGTTAAGGAAATTACGGCTCTCATATTCTGACTTCATAATATCAGATATAACGTCTTTAGACTTATATCGACAGATATTATGTTAAGAGATTTCTGCGTTAGCTTTAGATCCTATAATGTATATTATGTCTCCGCTACGCTTCGGGCTAAAGCCTAAATAATAATTTTCGTTTGAAATGAATTGAAGAACATCTCGTTTGCTTGTGTCCTATAATTAGTCGTTATGTCTCCATTCGCTTGGCTAGCTCATTTCGCCTACCGGTAAATAACCGCCGTCTGATTTAATTTTCTTTTTGCCTCCCCGAGGTTTTTCTTGCCTGCGCTAAGCAAATAAGTTTTCATCTTTGCCATTGCTAAAGCTTCCCAAAAAGATTTCAAACACATTTGCTTTTATCCTCGCTTTTTTCAATTCATATAGAAATTGCGTTTGAACTATGAAAATCGATAAAACGAGATTGTTTTAATTTTTAAATCGGTCATACTTCGATAAACTCAGCAGAACTAGCCTTGTTTACTCAGCTAAAGCTTCGGGGTACTCCGAATAAATAATAGTCTTAAATTGAACCTATTATTTATTTTTCTTTTTTCCTTTGATGAAAAAAGAAACAAAAAAATCAAGAAACGACCAAAGGGAGTTCACGAACCCCTTGAAAAAAATAAAGTGAAGTGAGCTAAAAAACAAAGCTTCCACGCGCTCTTTGTGGCTTGCGCTGCTATCGCATCGCTATTCCGCTTGGGCGGAATAAAAAAAAATCCAAGGACGATTGCTATTTGTTTTAGCCACAAATTCACCCCTACGCCGGCTCGCTGTTTTTTCGGGCTTACGCTTTTTGAATTCGTTGTATAATACATCTATTCTTCGGCACATCGCATAATGTTGAATGAATGAAAAACATTTTATCTATCAAAAACCTTTCTAAAACTATTGAATATTCTTTCTATTAATCTTAAATCTTTCGTAACAATTTCTGCTGTTCCTATCATCTCCGGTTGGTAGTTAATTGACTTATTGTAAGTCGTTACAAGTCCGTTCGTCAATTGTAGCTTTAAAAAATAGCCTTCTTCTGAAGGGATATTTGAGATTTCAATAACCTCCCCTATTAATTGACCAAATTCTTGAGCAGCTTAAGTTGTTGGACGCTACTTTGTTTTGTGCATAATTATCTATTCGATTGGAATATTTTAGAATTAACGAAAAAATTATGTTATATTTAACGAACATATCTAAGGTTGTTTATATACTTCGGTTTTCCAGACCAATTTTAGATGATTCCTAATTTAATTTTTAAATATGATTGGCGGAAAGTGTGTAGAAAAATAAAATATTAGTTAGATAAATCTGCTTTAATTAATAGTGGTAATTGGAATTTAGGGAAAGTATTAAGTTCAGAGAATTAAAAATGTAACCCCTTAAATTTTTCAATTATGAAAAACCTGCTTTTTTCTTGCCTATTTCTCTTAGTATGTAAATTTATTGTTGCAAAAGAACCTCCTATCGGAGACCCAATACCAATGAATTTTTATGATTTACTTGATAAGTTATATGAGAACGATTCAACTTTACAGTTGCACGATTCCTTACAAAGTGGCAGCACTAAAGATATAGTACGAATGAAAAATCTTTGGGGAGAGCGACTGTCTCCTCACGGCGATGTTGGACTTGCAGCAAATGCTATCGTTAATTATACCGAACAACTTGCATTAACAGGAGCAGGTGGTAGTAATTGTGAAATAGTAAGTGCTAGTTGGCAGGAAGAAGGACCACTCGGAAAAGTGGATATGGGAGCAGGTCAGATACATAGAATAACATTTGACCCTGGCTACGGCATTCATAACACCACAATCTACGCAGGCAGCTTTTATGGAGGTTTGTGGCGTAGTACGAATGATGCACAAAGTTGGCAATCTGTTGGTACAGGATTAGATATAGCACAAACCTCGGTTTCAGGGATAGCTATCAGCCACCAAGATTCAAACAACTTATTTATCTGTACTGGTGAAGGAGATTTACGTTCACACCAAAGGAATAAAGATCTTTTTTTTACAAATCATTATGGAATAGGACCGAATTTCACATCTGGTATTTATCGTTCAACAAATTATGGTGCATCTTGGAGTGCTATAAATACTGGATTTCTTTCTCACTTTACAGACGGTGGGACTTGTCGAAATATTTTAATTAATCCATTAAATGAAAATACAGTCTTTGTTGTCTCTAACAAAGGTGTTTTTAGAACGCAAAATGCCTTAGCAACGAATCCTAGTTGGACTTTATTAAATACGCCAAGTACAACATTAAGCGGGCTGGATTTTGCCAGCATTAAAATGCACCCTACTGATACTAATATTTTGTATGCATCTAGCGACAACATATACAAATCAACTGATGGAGGAACTACTTGGACAACGATGACTGGTTTAAATACTGGTTTGGATATTGTAGCATTACCTGATAGTTTTTATGTAAAAAGAATTAAGTTAGATGTTAGTAAAGCAGATTCAGCAAGGATTTATGCATACATCAATGGTAAAAGCAAAGCAGCAAGCTGTAATAATAAATTTGGTCAAACAGTTTATATTTATATGTTTAAGAATGGTCAATGGCAGCAACTGGAAAAAAGAGTTGAATGTAATCCTCGCTTTACAAATTATTCTGAAACTTGGATGGGCTTTGCAGTTTCACCTGTAGATGCAGAAAAAGTTTATTTTGGATATAGTTATGTTGATGGTTCGAATGATATAACTACAACAGGGTTTGGTAGAAAATCAAGTTATCTTGGCAACGGCTATCATGCAGATTGTCATGAATTAGTTTTTCAGCCAAACACAACTACACCATTATTGTTTGCCGGAACACATGGAGGTGTTCATACGAAAAATACAGCATCTAGTGGTGCTGGAGGTTGGAGTTTTAAAAGTAATGGAATAAATTCAAGTTTAATATGGTCTTTTGATATTTCTCAAAGAGATGCAGGAATTAGAATAATGGGGAGACAAGATAATGGAACTGTAAGAACTAGTAAATCAGGAACTGGTTATCAATGGAATCACTTCACTGGTGGAGATGGCTATGCTGCTCAAATAGTTTTTGAAAACAGAAAGAACCCTTTATTTGTTTCTAATTATAGTTATGGAAATTTACCTTGGGATGCAGCTAGAATTGCTTCAAATCCTGGTCAATCATCTTATTCTTTTAAAGAGTCGTTTACTACCAGTTTTCAAGTAAAATCTCATCCTAAAATTGATAGACCTTTTGTTGGTTTAACTGAACTTTATTCTATCCCAGGTACATCAATACCAACGAATAGTTCACCTGGAACAGCAAACTCTTGGCAGGTTGAATCGGACATTTTTCGACATAGAGGTTGGCTCAAATATAGGTACATAAGAGAGTTTCAGATGGCTCCTTCAGACACCAACATCGTGTATATTGTTACTTTAGACGAAGAAACGGGAAATCGAGCTACAGGGTTATTTCGTACTACAACTGGTTTAAAAAATGGAACCTATAGTAATTCGGGTACACCTACTTTCGAAAACCTTACAAATAATCTACCTAAAACTGTTTCCTTAGGTGATACTTTACCACCCTATATTACAGGTATTGCTGTTTCTTCAAAAAATCCATTGCATGTATGGGTTTCCATTACAGGTTATAATGCTAATTTACATATTTTGAAGTCAACAAATGGTGGAAATACTTGGTCTAATGCAGATCCAAATCATGAATTACCAAATATGCCTGCAAATAATATAATTTATCAAAATGGTACAGACGACCGAATTTATGTAGCCACAGATGTTGGTGTTTACGTAACCGATAATGAAATGGGCTGTTGGCAGCGCTTTGGGGACATCCCAAATGTTAAAGTAATGGAATTAAGCGTACATGATTGTTCAGGTAAACTTTATGCAGGCACTTACGGCAGAGGTATTTGGTCAGTTGACATGTTACCAACTAATGGTTCTGATACTGAACTAACAATTGACAGCAATACTCTTTGGAATACTGAGCAATTTATGAGACAGAGTATACGTGTTACTACAGGAAATACTTTGAGCATTGTAGGTTCAACTGTTTTGATGCCTGTTGGTGGAAGTATAATTGTTGAGAAAGGAGCCAAATTAATTCTAGATAGCGGTGCGGTAATTACCAACTCTTGTGGGAATCTGTGGATGGGAATACAATTAATTGGTGATAACGGTGTCAACCAAAGTAATTCAGCTAACCAAGCTATTTTAGAAATGAGAAATGGTGCAACTTTAGAGTTTGCTAGAGAAGCAGTTGCGGTTATGGAGATTGGCAATTGGAGTACTTTTGGAGGAATAATTCGAGCTGAAGATGCTATTTTCAAAAATAACAAACGATCTGTTTCTTTCATGTCTTATCCTTACCAAAACAACAGTTATTTTAAACGTTGCACATTCAAAACAACATCCGACTTTTTGCCTATATACAATCGAGAACCAAATGGCCCATTTTCAATGGTAACTATATGGGACAATGATGGTATTAATTTTGAGGGTTGCACTTTTGTTGACTCTAGTGCAATTGATAAATTCGATCAATTAACAAGAGGAGGTATTTTAACAATGGATGCAAATGTAAGGGTAACCTCAAACTGCAATGATCCTTCTCCGTTTCCAACTTCACCTTGCCCTACACAATATATTACTCAGGGTAATTTTAGTCAATTAAATTATGGTGTACACGGTTTTAGTGGTGGTGGTTTAGCCACAATGGAAGTTGACGAATGTGATTTTACTGATAATGCAATTGCAGCAGGTTTTGAATCCGTAGATAATGCACAATTTACAAGAAATGATGTTAAATATGGAGGTTTAGAGAAAACAAGCTTTCCTGATTCTAGCCAACTTAATTATATAACTGGTTTACACTTTTTACATTCTACAGGATTTAAAATTGAAAACAATAGTTTCGAAAATACGGGAACACCAACTACTCCGACCAACGGTTTAAGTATTAAAAATTCTTTGAGTAATGCAAATGAGGTATATAGAAATGAATTTGAAAATAATGAAATTGGGCAATTTTACCTAGGTTATAATAGAAATTATCTTAATAATTATGAAGGTTTGCAATTTTTATGCAATACAAATCCTATTTCTAATAATTATGATGTAAGAGTTGACAAAAGTATTAACTTAAATCAGTTCGAAGGTATTCGTAATTACCAAGGTAGCACAAATCCTGATAATTCGGCAGCTAATATTTTTTCGACTGTAACCCAAGGGCATATTGTTAATAATTCAAATCAAGTAATAACATATTACTATAGTGGGAGTAATGAAAACCCTACAAATGTTACAACTGCTCTTGTTTTGCCGACTTCGGTAAGTGTATCTAATACCTGCCCTTCTCGGTTTGTTACACAAGGTAAAGGAAATATCTTAATGCCTGAAAATGCCCTCTCAAATTATTATCAGTTACGAAGTAATTATGATGGCTTGTTATATGCCTATTACCAAAATATAGATAATGGTAATACTGATTCATTATTAGAAGTCATTGGTTTAACTTTTAATGAGGATGCCCAACAATTAAGAAATGATTTAATGGGTGAAGCTCCTTACCTTTCAGAAAATGCACTAATGGATGCTGCACAATCTGGTATCTTAAGCGATGCACAATTATTAGAAATTTGTTTAGCAAATCCAGATGCTACCAGGAATGAATGGTTTTTGAATTTCTTAGAATTTGAAATTCCAAATCCTTTACCTTCAAATATGATTCAATTAATTTATCAGAATTGGGATTCAGAAACCCCAAGAACTTTAATTGAAAATCAGTTGGCAACTGTAAATGCCGATTTAGGCAGGATTTCTAATGAAATTCTACGATTTTATGCTTTAGATAGTTTAGACCATAACGATAACGTTATGAGTATACTAGAAAGTAGAAAAAGCTTAACGGATCAATATCGAATGATAGAATTATCAATGGATGGAACAGATTTTGAAACTTGTACACTACTATTCAATACCATTGAGAGTTCACACGAATTGCAAGAATGGCAATTGGAAGAGCATAATAATTTAAGAGATTATATAGCATTTCGTGAAAGCATACATAATGAAGGAATCTCCTATATGCAGCTTAATGATGAAAATCTGGTTGAATTGCGATCAATTGCTGCAAAGAAAACGGGACGTTCTTCTCAATTAGCACAAAATATTTTATGTTTTGGTTACAACGAATGTGAAACTTCTATAATAAATCCTGATTTGAGAAAAAAGCAAGGACGGATTTATGATATGCAAGCAAAGGATGAAACAATAAGCAGTAATGTAAAAGCAACCATACAGCCTAACCCTACTAATTTGGAAACATTGTTGATAACAGAAGGTTTGAAGTTTGAGAATAGTAGAATTGAAGTTTATAGTATTGATGGCAAATCTTTGTTGCAACAAAGATTAAATCAAAATAACCAGCACATTAATTTAGCTGCTTTACCTAATGGTACATATATTTATCGCATTTTAGATGGCGAACAAGTAGTAGCAGAAGATAAATTGGTAATTGTTAAATAGTGAAAAAGCTAGTAAGCATTTTATTTATTCAATTTGTTATTGGGTTGGGCAGTTTTGCCCAACCCCTAACTAGAGATCATAGCTTTCAACCCTTTTTTGATATACGAAATAACTCAATGCAAATAGGTCCAATATTAGGGTTGTATGAATTTAGTAACACTGGTAATATATTTATTTTTGGTGGATTCAAATTTCCGGTTGGTGGTCAAGCACATGATGGTATTACTTTAATGAGAAGGAACGGGAACCGAGTACCTACTTTTACTGGATTAATTGGTAGTAGCAAGTATTTTGTTGGAACACTTGGCGATTCCATTTTTATAGTTAATGATGGTATTTTATATAAGACTATTGATACCACCGGACAATATAAATGGATTAACAACAGTGCGTGGAACACTAATTATAGGAAAACGGCTCGTTGTACCGAAGCAATTGCTCCGTATTTTTTTGAAGACGGCACTTCTTTAATGAGTAAAGGATTAGGTATACCGGGAAGTTGTACCATAAACAACCCACCAGATACTTTTCCTCATCGCTACATTGTTAAGGTTACGCCACAAGGTTTGTGGGACAGTAGTTTCGTGCCAGATGCAAATTATCATGCAACGCAATTTATAGAATACGATAGTAATCGATTATTTGTTATTGGTCAAAGTAAATATTTAACAAATTATGATGGAAATTTAGGAGTTAATGGATTGTTTCGTATTTATAAAGATGGTAGATATGACAGTTCTTTTATACCTCCATTATCAGATACCAATGCTTTAAATAGTTTTTCTATACATGGTATAGCAAAAGATGGTAGCTTCTTTATCTGCGGAAACTTTTTATTAAAAGATTCAACTACCTACAACACTCTTGTTAAGTTAAATTCAGATGGAAGCTTAGACCCAACTTTTATGAATGAAAAAGGTCCGACTGATACTAATCCTTCTGGTATACAGGGTGTGTCAACTATTTGTTCAACGCCTGATGGAGGCTATTTAGTTGGCGGTTTATTTAATAGATATCAAGGCTATGTAAAAAATAACATTGCAAAAATAAATTCTAATGGGCTAGTAGAACCACAGTATTTTACAAGCGAAGGCCCTGATAGCTCGTACCAAGTTGGAGATACTATGGGAAATGTAAGTTTCATTAAAAAATCAAAGTTTGGGGGATATTATGTGATGGGTGACTTCTTCACTTGGGATGGTTTGCCTGTGCAAGGAATTGTTAGAATTACAGACCTTACTACCAGCTTATCAAATTTTGAAAAACCTGATGTTGCAAAAATTTCTATTTACCCTAACCCTACTAATGGTAATGTAAATATTAGTAGCAATATTGCCATAGAAAACATTGTAGTATACAATAAAGTTGGTCAATTAATTCAACGTTATTCAGGAACTGTAAAAAACATTAAACTGCCACCCCAAAAAGGCTTGTACATAATACAGTCCATAACAAAAAATGGTTTAATCCTTTCGCAAAAGGTGATGCAATTTTAACTCCTATATAAAATACCATGAAAAAGATATTACTTGCTTGCACTTTCATATTCTGTATTCAATTTACTTTTGGACAAACTACTTACTCTTACGTTCCTTTTCCTGACAGTAATGCTACTTGGCTTCAATTTTTTGAGTCGGATGTTAATAGTAGCCAATCTGTTTGCTCTGAAAAGAAATTTGAAATTACCACAGATACTATTATTGGTGGATTAACTTACCATATATTAAAACAATCTTCTTATGATAACCCCGGGTTTCAAGGTTGTGCTCCTCCCGGAAATGGTACGGTAACTACGAATTTATTTGGTGCTATTAGAAATGATGTGCTCAACAAGAGAGTTTGGTTGAGGC
Organism: Vicingaceae bacterium; assembly: GCA_018402765.1. GTDB lineage: Bacteria > Bacteroidota > Bacteroidia > Flavobacteriales_E > Vicingaceae > Acidiluteibacter. The sequence goes on from JAGYIE010000001.1 coordinate 312,665, forward strand.
AATTCTCAAACAACAAAGATACCTTGTTTTACGATTTCAACTTACAAGTTGGAGATACTGCAACCAATACATTTTTAATTGATTCCGCAAACTTGATTTTTGAGGTAGTGCGAATTGATACAGTATTATATGGTAACAGTTTAAGACGTCAAATAATATTTGGTAATAATTTTTGTGCAGATACAACACAATCAATAATTGAAGGAATTGGCTCAACCAGAGGTTTAATAACACCTCCTCTTCAAAGGTTTTGTTTAAATGCTCAACGAGCTGAATTAGTATGTATGCAGCAAAATTCTATCCCAACTTATCCAGATACTTCTGCAAATTGCAATTTAATTACTTCTTTATCTGAAACTACTCAACCACACGGGAGTAATTTCCAAATCTATCCCAACCCAACCTTCGGTAAACTTTATATTTCAGCTAATGAAAAATTTAAAAAAATCGAAATTTATACAGTTTTTGGTATAAAATTAAAAGAAATAATTCCATCTGAAACAGGTATTATTCAATTACAACTAAATGAAAAACCTGGAATTTATATTCTTAAGTTTCAGTTGAAAGATGGACTTTTCATAAGCAAGAAGATACTTTTGGAATAATTTTTTCTTAATTATTAAATTCTAAATTCCATTTTAGACAACTCACATTCAATGACATTAAGTTTCCACTAATATTAACCCATAACCAATTGCTCAATTTTTTTAACTTTTTACTTTAACTGATTATAACTATATTCCTAAAAAGAAATAAAACTGTTATTTCCTCCCCTACTTCACACACTTTTGGCTTACTTGCCTTCGCAAAGATTCGGCGTAGCAAGGTCAGCCATAAAAGTGTTCCGTGCCTACCCAAAATTTAAAAGAAAGAGAAAAACCTTCCCTCCTCTTTAAAAAGAAATTAAAACAAGCCTCCCAAATAAAATTTTGTCATGATTTTGGGGAATTGAAGGCTTAAAATCACGTCAAAATTTTATGCTACGTTATTTAACATAACGCAAGTACATTATAGGACAAAAGTAGCAAATCTCGTAATAGCCGTATTTCAGCTATTTACACATAATTGCAGTTCTCGGACTTCAGTTCGATAACGATAGCAATTGTGTTAAGAGATTTATGGCATACTGCAAGAATCCCTTTAGATCCTATAATGTATATTATGTCTGTGTTTAATCTAAGCATTGTACGTTTTGCTTACAGCAAAACCAACAAATGCTAATACTCAACTTGCTTGGCTCTGATCAGCCAAGTAAAAATTACAATTTGGCTTCGTTCGATTACTTCGATATTTTTTTGAGAAACGATGAATGAACGGTGCACGGGCATAAACTGCTTGTCGTACAACTCTTCTTCCAATGATTTTAGACTCATCAAAGTTAAAACGGGTTTAGGATTGTCCTTCAACCAAATTTTTGATGTAGTCTTTTAAGCCTTCAAAATACAAGACATCTGCTAGTTTGATGCGAAGCTGTTTATACTCAGAAATTCCTCTGTCTTGACGTTTGCCATTTATTTTTTATTCTTTTTTATTTTAGATTCCAATAGTCTAAAATCTTCTAAATCTGCTTCTTTCGCTTCTGTTAACTTTCTTCTATCATCAAAAGCATCGTAAATAGACTTTACTTTTTCTTCCATTTGTTTATGAGTAACAGAACCTGAATCCTTTAATACCGTCTTGTCGTTAAATTCAAGCATTCGATCCACATTGTTTCTCCAAAATGTAAGGTCAATGTCTTTTCTGTCTTTTACTCTAAGTTCAGCAGTTTCTAAAAATATCACCGTTAATCTATTAAGCGTGTCAATTTCATCTTTACTCAAATAGTTTTTAGCTACAATAATATCCTGCTTCCTAACTTTAGTGCCTTTCCATGATGTTAGCGCCATGTTGGGCTCATTCGCATTCGCTCTACTTACAATAAGTTCTGCCGCTGTTTTATTGGTAACCGCATAGAGTAGTTTGTTTTGTGTTTCAGCAAAAAACATTTGAGTCACTTTATCCTTTGGGTCGTAATCGCTACTCAAAGCCAACAGATCCCGCACTTTTTGATAAAATCGTTTTTCGGAGGCTCGGATCTCTCGAATTCGCTCTAATAATTCATCAAAATAATCCGGTCTTCCATCCGGGTTTTTCAGCCTTTCATCATCAATGACAAAACCTTTTATCATGTATTCTTTAAGGTGATTATTCGCCCAAATTCTAAATTGCGTGCCTCTTTTGCTTCTTACTCTAAAACCAATGGCTAAAATCATTGAAAGCGAATAGAAAGTCACCTCATATTGTTTGCCATCATTGGCAGTTGTTAAGTAATTCTTAATAACTGAATTTTCATTCAGCTCTTTATCTTTCAGTATATTAGATATGTGCATACTAATATTTGGAATGGAGGTGTCAAAAAGTACGGAAAGTTGTTGTTGATTCATCCAAACCTCACCATCCTTGGCATATAAAGCCACAGCTGCTTTCCCATCAGCGGTATTATAAATTATGATGCCTTTTTGATTCATTTTATAAGCTCCTGTTTTATACAATTCTTGTTCTAATTTTTTTGAGCGCTATTGTGTATTGTATTTTTACACTAAAAGAATTGATCAATCCCATTGCCTTTGCACTTCAAACTTTTTAGCCATTCAAACTTACTTAATTCCTTTGTTTTTAAGCACCTCTTTTATGCTATTCAATACAACATTACAAAGTTGACAAGATATTTGACAATAGTGAAATGATCTTGATTTTTGAGCTATTTTTATTGGGGTAAAGTTGAATTATTATAGCTTGCGCAGAATAAAAAGAATTCCACATTCACCCACAAAAAATCCCCTCCAATTACTTGAAGGGGATTTGCATTTTTGTTTGAAATAGAATAGTAACGTTCACAGATAATTAGGCTGTCAATGAACTTTCCAAAAATCAGTTTAAACATATTCATACTTTCTAGAGTTTTTAAGGTTGATTATATAAAAAGTATAATTGCTGTAAACTGCGCATAAAACCTTTCAAGGTAGCACGCTGTGTCCAAAACATTGTAAAAGTATTGATGAAAGAAAATTAATTTACTCCTCAGTTAGATCTACAGATTATCCTTTTTAAAATTCTGAAGAACTTCTAAAGGTTTAATCGGCTAACCTTTCAAGATAACTTCTAAATTGATCGGAATCATATTGCGCCATTCCTTTATGAATCAACTCGATATTTCCTTTCTTCCCGATGATAAATGTGGTGGGCAAAGAAGAGCTATTTAATTCTTCAGACATACTACCTCCTATACGGTATATGGGGAACGTATAACCATTGTCATTTTTATATTTTTTCGCTTTCTCAAAATTTTCATCCGTGGAAAGCATAATAAAGTTTACATTTTCAACGCTTTCGTACAAAGTTTGAATCCCGGGCATTTCTGCTTTGCACGGCGGACACCAAGTTGCCCAAATATTCATGAACACTATTTCGTTTCTAAAGTCCGATAATCTTATTTTTTGACCTTCCTCATTGTATAAAATAGCTTCCACCACCTTTTCTGAATGCTCTTGATCAATGTCCGCTTGGATAAGACCGGTAGCTAAAATTCCTTGCTGCAGCATTGAAATTAAAGGCTTATGCCAACCGGTAATCCAAAACAATAGAAAAATGGCAATATAAGCTACCCACGTTAATCCACTTTTTTTCTTTTTATCCATCTATATTGAAATCCTTAAATTCTAATGAAAATTTAAAGTTAGGCAGTATTAAGAAGTGAATTTGTAACTATGGTTACATTTTACTTTTTAAAACACTTTACAAGGGGTAACTTTTATGTAAAACTTCAAAAAAAAATGACAATCATTAAATTAATATATACGCTTAACTTTGGAGTTCAAAAAACTGTAAAAAACTCTCCGCTATTTTACACTCCTATGAAAATCATTTATCAACTTCTATTTAAAATCATTCACATGCTTACGCCCACGTATTGTAAAAAGAACTTAAATGGATTGGGTAAGACTGATCAATTAATCATAGGCATAAAATATTGGCTAACCTCAAGAATTTTAGACTAAGTAGTTTGTTAAAATACAAGATATTTATAATGAACTAGTTGAAATTCCTTAAATAATTTTATTTGTGGCTATGGCTAAAATAAAGCCCTCTCAAAAATGAGAGCGCCTTCATGTTATAACTTAGGACTTTTAGAACCTAAACTTTCCTAATAATCCATCCATTTCACTTCCTACTTGACCTTTCACACCTTCAATGATTATTGGCAACACCATATCTTTTACTTTTAGTGCAATAGCATTATCTAAGTTGTGTTCTTTCATTAATGAAGTAACTAAGTGCTCCCCCACTTTACTCATCGGATCATCTGATTTGTTGCTTAAAAAAGAACCTAAAGCAGAACCGATACCTGCTGCAACTGACTTTTCATCAGCAACGTTGGCTATTGTTTTAGCAATTCCATTCACTTTTTCATTAGAAAATCCAAATTTGTTCATTAACTCGCTGCCTGCGTGTTCTTTAATTAATCCTACTATATCCATTTTTTTGTTTTTGCACAAAAATATAGCGGACTCAATAAGTTATCTTCTCAAAGTCGATGAATTAACATTATATGGAGTTTAGCCCCTTTGCGCATGCCCATAAATGGTTTTATGAACTTTCTATTTTATAAAAGTGGCACTAAATTTCATAACTGTCGTGAATACACTTTAAAACAAAAAAACGCCGATTCTTTTTCGAATCAGCGTACTTTTTCAATCTAATTTAACGTAGATTACTTTTGCTTTTTGAAATAGAATCTAGTTATAAATAAACCATTCGCATCATCCTTACCACCAACTGATTCAACACCTGAATTAATGCTTACAATTTCCCAACCTTCATCAAGAAATTGATTAACCTTAGAATTTACTATGGCATCATTTGCTGCTATGTTTTGAAATCTAATTCCGCCTATATTAAAGAAGTTAAGCAATTTAGTTTCTTCGTAATTTTTTACTCGAATCTCCCCACGGTCTGATTTGTTTCTGTCATTATCTTCTTCTGACATAATTTTCGAATACTCTTTGTAATCTTTAATTTCTAATGACTCAATCATTCGAGATCTACCAATACCGTTCGGTACAATCGATTCTACAACGGTTATCGTTTTAAAATCATAAAGGGCTCCTTCAGGTTTAAACGAGTAAATAACCAAAGAAAGACAGCAAATTGAAATTGCTAAAGTGATGTAATTAATTGTTTTCATTGTTTTATATAATTATGGATTAGTAAATAGTTATTTTCTTCTTTTTTTCTTTTTCTTTTCCCAAGCTTCATTATCCAATTCAGCTTGTTGCATTAAGGCTTGCCAATCATCTTCTTTCTTGATGGTTTCGGCTTTAGTAAATTCATAATCCCTTTTGGTGATTTCTATGCGATGAATTGGTTTCCCAAGATTCTCTTCAATCATCGCTAAAAGCTCTTTCTCTTCGGCACTACAAAAAGAAATAGCTTGTCCTTTTCTATCTCCTCTACCCGTTCGACCAACTCTATGCACATAGTGTTCGGAAGACTCAGGTAAATCATAGTTTATCACGTATTCTACATCTGGAATATCAATTCCTCTTGCAGATATATCTGTGGCTATTAACACCTTCATGTCATTGCCTCTAAAAGCTGACATAACTGCTTCTCGCTCATGTTGCTCCTTATCTCCATGCAATGTTTCTGTTGAAATATCAAAAGAGGCCATCGCCTTTTTTACACGCTCTGCTCTAACTTTTGTGCGCACAAATACCAACGTTTTTTTATCTGGTTGTTCAGTTAACAGATGCTTTAAAAAATATCGCTTGTCATCCATTTCAATAAATGCAACGGCATGTTCAATATTTTTAGCTACAGGGTCTTTTGGTGAAATTTGAATTCTAATTGCGTTCGTAACGAGTGAATAAGCTAATTTTTTAATTTTTTCATTGATGGTAGCCGAGAAAAATAATGTTTGACGCATCTTCGGTAAATGACGCATCAAATCTTTTATGTCTTTAATAAACCCTAAATCAAGCATATGATCGGCTTCATCCAATACCAAAATCTCTACTCGCTTTAAATCCAATGAGCCTTGACTAACTAAATCAAACATTCTACCCGGCGTTGCGATTAACACATCCACCCCTTTTTCAAGTTTTTCCTTTTGAGGTTCTTGATCTACTCCTCCATGTATACAAAAGGTAGTAACTCTTGTTTTCTTGGTTAATGTTTTAAATACATTTTCAATCTGCAAAGCCAATTCATGAGTCGGGGCCATAATAAGACACTTAACACCATCAGGACGCTTTAACATCTTCCTAGAATGCAAAATGTGAATTATTGGAATAGCAAATGCGGCAGTCTTTCCGGTTCCCGTTTGCGCTATCGCCAATACGTCTTCACCATTTAAAATAGCAGGTATTGATTTAAACTGAATATCGGTTGGACGTTTAAATCCTTGTTTATCGATATTCGCTTTAAGTTCATCGACGACGTAGTAATCTGAAAATTTCATGCAACAAATATAAATTAAAGAGCGGTAATCGGTTTAGTATTATTCATAAAAAACCCATTCTTTCTAGAAATCTAGATAGAATGGGTTTACTATATTAAAAGGAAGGATAATTATATTTTCTTCACTTTTATTGCATTCATTCCTTTTAACCCTTTCTCAAGTTCAAAAGAAACCTTGTCGTTTTCTTGAATTTCTTCAAGTAAACCATGCACGTGAACAAAGAATTTTTCTTGGGTAGTTAAATCGTTTATAAATCCAAAACCTTTAGAATGATTAAAGAAAGCTACCTTTCCTTGTCTTTCTGCTGGTTCTTCTTCTTCTTCCGTTCTTCTGGCTACACCGATTGAAATACTTTCTACATCGATTTTTTCTTTCTTTTTTGTCGGATCTGGTGGAGTATCGGTAATCATACCAAATTCATCTACGTAAGCAATCATATTGTCAAGGCCACCACCTTCAGAGTTTGCTTTACGCTCTTCTTTTCTTTTTGCTTTTTCTTCACGCTTCTTGATACGTGCTTTTTCTTTTTCTTTTTTGTTGTAGGTCTGTTGAGACTTTGCCATTCGTTGATGTATTGTTTAAAACTAGTTAATTGCCTCTTTTTAATAAAGGCGGCTAAATGAGATTGTAGCGGAAAATTGGAGAAGATGACCAAGTAAAAAAATGATCAAAATTGATTTCAAACGCTCATTATAGCTAAGTATCGCTCAATAGGCATCACTCTATTGCTAAAACTTTCAGCAAAGGTAAGTGTTCTACTTTGATTATTTAGTCATATAAGTGAATTACAATAAAAAAGGCGCTGACTTTTAAAGTTAGCGCCTTTCTATTCTTAAAAAAGCTTAACGTATAACAATTCGTTTGTTTAAAATGGATTGATTACTACTCGCAAATTGTGCCATATAAATTCCTGATTTTAATTGACGTACGCTTATTTCTACTTGTCCATTTGGTAATACATTTACCAACTCTTCAGAAATTGTTTTTCCTTGTAAATCGATAACTCTGATTACTCCGTTTAGACTGCTCTCACCGTTATTCTTTAGGAAGAAATAATCTTCTGCGGGTATTGGAAAAAAAGAAACTACATTTTCTATTGAATACTCGATACTTGAAGTGCTAATATCTTCTATTAACGTTAGTGAAGTGACATCGCCATTGTCTCCAGAAGTAGATCCATTATTATTGACAGCTGCACCTCCTGCATAAAATACAATATCACCTGTGCCGGCAACAGGTGCAGTCCATTTTGTTGAGAACAGATTTGTTTCGCTTTTGCCTTTATGTTCTGCATAGCTTCGTTGGCCTACATTTGCAATGCGTGTGTTGGCAGAAGGTTGACTCCATGCATTGTAAGGTATTGCATTAGAAGTAAGTGTAACCAATTGAAAGCCGTAACGCTGTGCAGCATTCGTAGTACTAATTGCTACATCTACATCATATACTTTTCCCGGTACATAATTGGTCACTGGAAAACCAGATGAATCCTTTACAGTTATATTTACCGTGGCATTAAACTGTCCTCCACCATGGCAAGAACGACAAGTTTGACTTTCTCCAGGGGCTCCGGTGTTGCCATCATTTGCTGAAAATGCTCTACCATTGGAACTTGATGTTAGCAATATTTGACCTCCAATGAATAAAATGATGCCTAAAAAAATAGTGTAAATGTTTTTTTTCATAACAAAAAATTAAAGTTTAAAGATACGTAAGTATTTTAATAAATTTATTAACCAGCTTAAAATGTATATTGTTTTACTCTTGAAATCCCTTTTGTCTATTATTTGACATTTATTTTGCTTGCCTACATCTATTTTGAAAAAAAGTAAACAATTATGAAAAATACATTTGGTACAGGAAAATCGGTTGTTGTCTTGTCTAAAGGTTTGATTGTTAAATTTGTATCAATTTAGCACTGGCTTGGCAAATATTTGCGAGTCAAAACTCCTCTCGAGTAGATGTATGGAGCGTTATGACGTTTACGCATAGTATTTCTACCCCATCACGTGGTAGTATTGCAAGATCGAAAAATATGCATAAATGGAATTATATTTATATGTTAATCAATAGTTTAGAGAAAAAGCACCTTAACGACATTCCAAGATATGTCGTCTATTCTTTAATCGATAGCACCATAGTTTACGATGGTAGAAACCCTTCAACAGCAAGAAATGCAGCATTAAATAATTCCTTGGTTACCTCAGTAGTTTCTTATAATGCAATTAATGAAATCAACATAAGAAGCACGATTAGCGGAGTTGAACTATTAAACCTACCTTCAGATTTAGCATTTATTGATGTTATTGATTTATCGGGTAGAACCATTAAATCGATTCCTATACACTCAACTCAAATCGATATTAATTTTCTAAATAGTTCAGGTATTTGCATATTGAAGTTTACAAATAAGAAGAAGCAAATAGGAACCAGAAAGATTCAATTTTTAAATTAAAACCAATTAATCCTTCTAAAAAAGCCACACTTTAACATTTAAAGTGTCGGTTTTGAATAAATTATACTGTTCTACTTAATCGTATTGTTTCATCGCTTCAAGCTGAATAAATTTTCTAGTAATGGATGAAACTAATTGTCGTTTATAATCATCTTGCAGCCATTTGATATAATTCTTCGTACTCTTTGTTAAACAATGCGCATATCGTTTAGCTCGGTTTTCAATATCCTCATCAAGCAAACCTGCTAATTGGCGTGCTTCATATACATCTTCTGCATTATCTAAACACATTTGAATATGCTGATCTAGCGACTTATCTAAAACAATCTTTGGTCTTTTGCCAACAGACTGAGCTTTTGTATACTCCCCTTCTATATCCATCGCAATTTCTTTGGTTTTACTAAAGCGATCTCTTATTTCATCAGGCAAAATGTATTTAAAATTTTTCTCTATATCCTCATCAGAAGTAATGTTCTCTAAATAAAAGTCAGGAGATTTAAAGATATCATGCCAATTAATTGGTGCATCCCACAATCCAAAACGCAATGCGTTATTTCCCAAATCTATAACAGTGAATTTCTTTTTATTCTTTATAACACGACTACCTCTACCAATCATTTGATGATACAGCGTTAGTGATTTAGTGGCTCTATTCAAAACAATAGTTTCAATTGTTGGCTCATCAAATCCTGTTGTTAAAATACCTACGGAAGTGAGAATTGCATCAGGTGTTTTCTTAAACCATTCCAAGATTTCTCTTCGCTCATCTTCTTTGTGTGTATTATCTAAATGTCTAACGTCATAACCTGCTTTTTCAAATAGAATCTGCACATGTTTGGATGTATTGATACCGTTATTAAAAATAAGCGTTTTAGTCCCTTTTGCTTTATGCTCATAAGCGTAGAGCAATTTATCTAGCATTGTAAAATTAGAATATAACAATTCCGAAGATTTTACAGTGTAATCTCCATTAATACCTACTTTCAATGTGCTCAAACTTACATCGTAGCTGTATGTTTCAGCTTTTGCCAAGAAGCCTTTTTCTATAAGTCCTGCAATTGAATGACCCACAATTAATTCGTGATACAAATGCTTCATCGGTAACTTGATATTAGAACTTAACGGTGTAGCCGTAACTCCCAATACAACGCTTTTACCAAAGTAGTCGAATAGTTTTCTAAATGAGTTGTAATGCGCCTCATCAATAATCACTAATCCAACGTTTTGCATGTCCATTACCTGGTCTTGAAGACGGTTATTTAGTGTCTCTACCATGGCAACAAAACACTTGTAATCATTATTGTTAGGTAATGTTTTTACTTTACTATTAATAATTTTATTGTTGACACCAATTTCCGAAAGTAGACCTGAGGTTTGGTTACATAACTCAATTCTGTGGGTTAAAATCAAGACTTTTTTTCCTGTTTCAGTAATATATCTCTTGGCTATCTCAGCAAATATAACTGTCTTACCACCACCTGTTGGTAATTGATATAATAAGTTGTGATTTTCGGGGAAACTATTAAACTTCTCAAAAATTTGCTCTATTGCCGCGTGTTGATAATCGTATAGCTTTTTACCAGTTTTCTTCTCATTGCTGTCATAAGACATGCCCATAAAAGTCTCCTTTTTATTGATTGTTAATAGCAGTCCCTCTTAAAAAAGGGCGCTACAAAGTTAGGGCTTAAAAAGGGTTCTATCCACAAATAGACCTACTTTTTTAAAAAATATTGCATATTAATTATACTCATGTTCAGTTTTTGATTCGACGAAACTCCTCAGAGTTCTCATCTAATATTGAAAATGCATCTTCAAAATCAAACCAATTTGGCCAATTCTGTTTTTTCGATTGTTGCTTTATTTGCAGGATACCATCGATAAATTTATGGTGAACTCCTTTTTGAATCACAAATACAATTAATTCCCTAAATAGCTTTAGTATACTTTTATAAAAGGCTTCTTGAGTAACTGGTTTTTCATGACAAAACAATTGTGCTATTTCTATAGTATACAGCATAAAATCAGCTATCAAAAGCGGATTCATTTCTATTGTTTTAAAATGCTGAATATGTTTTTGGGCGACTGATCGCCTTGCTTTAGCTCTTCTTTTTGTATTGGGAAAATATTCTTTGTAGACTTTTGCTTTAGCTGCATCTAAAATCTTTTGTTCTTGTGGGTTGAATGCGAAATCATAATATATCTTGACTTCTTTAAACCGCTCATACAAATCGATAATCTGCTCTTCAAGTTGAACTTTCTTAAGTTCTTTTAAATATAACTTTAACTCTCTTTTTGACATTAGTTATTTCCAAATTGCTTTCTGATTGGTATTAACAACTCTTCTAAGCCGTTTAATTTTATCTCATAAATAGTCGCCAACAGACTTCCTAATTTACCATTTGGAAATCCTTTTGCGTGATACCAAACCAAATATGGCTCAGGCAAGTCGCATAAATATCGACCTTTATATTTTCCATAAGGCATAGTTGTCGTTACCAATAAGGTCAGCGGATGTTGATTTGAATCACTCATTTACACTAGTAGATATCATTTTTTACGAAAAGTAAATATACCACATTATCATCCTTAACTTTGCAGGATGCAAAAACTATCTCCCACATTGATCGATCGGCTTAACTATTTAGGTATTTCGGCCCTAAATAGTATGCAAGAGGCCAGTATGGAAGCTATGAGCAAGCGCAATAATGTATTGTTGCTGTCGCCAACCGGTACAGGTAAAACGTTGGCTTTCCTCCTGCCTCTTCTTGAAAAAATAAACATTGATTCTTCTACGAATCAAGCTCTAATAATTGCTCCAAGTAGAGAATTAGCAATTCAAATTAATGATGTATTTAAATCACTACAAACCAACATTCATAGTACGTTATGTTATGGTGGACACTCGATTGATATAGAAACTAGAAACCTATCTTCAAATCCACAATTAATTATAGGTACTCCGGGAAGAATCGTTGACCATATCAAACATGACCGCATTTCTCCTCAGTTCGTTCAAACGTTAATTTTAGATGAGTTTGACAAATCGTTAGAAGTTGGGTTCGAAGAAGAAATGCGGGTTGTTGTAGAGCAATGTACTAAATTGGAAAATAGAATTTTATGCTCAGCAACTAATGCAGTCAGAATTCCTGATTTTGTTGGGTTTGATAAGTATAAAGAACTTGATTTTATTAACCAAAGTCAGACGAACGATAAGGTGGTGATGAGGCGGGTTATTTCTCCTGACAAAGATAAATTAGAAACGTTAGACCACACGCTTAGAAATATAGGAAATAAATCAACATTAGTATTTTGCAATCACAGAGAATCACTAGAACGTGTTAGGGAATACCTAGACGATCAAGGATTTGTTGCTGAAATTTTTCATGGAAAATTAGAGCAAAACTATCGTGAATCTGCTTTAATAAAGTTTAGAAATAAAAGCTGTAATATTTTAATTGCTACAGATTTAGCAGCCAGAGGAATTGATGTTGATGAATTGGATTATATCATACATTATCATATTCCAAAAAAACTTGAAGAGTTTACCCACCGTAATGGCAGAACTGCTAGAATGAATGCTTCAGGTACAATTATTTTAATTCAGGCAAAGGAAGAACAACTACCGGATTATATTATTGATGACATAGAAGAATGGGAATTGGATCTTAAGCATGAAGAAATTGCTGATCCTGAATGGGAAACTTTATTTATTGGCGCAGGAAAAAAAGAAAAAGTAAATAAAATTGATATTGTTGGTTTTCTAACAAATCAAGGAAAATTAGATAAGAGTGACGTTGGTTTAATAACAGTGAAAGATCATTTTAGCTATGTTGCAGTAAAAAGAGAAGATATCGTGCAACTGATCAAAAAAATCAGAAACGAAAAAATTAAAAAGAAGAAAGTTAAAATAGAAATTGCAAAATGATTGAGTTAGGAAAATACAATACGCTTCGAGCAGATAGAAATACAGAACCAGGCGTTTACTTAGAGGATGAAAACGGAGAGGCTGTATTGTTACCCCATAAATATGTTCCACTTACGCTTCGTTTAGGAGACATGCTAGAAGTATTTATTTATGCTGATAACGAAAATCGACTTATTGCAACAACCTTAAAACCAACAATGTGTTTACATGAATTTGGTCTACTAAAGGTAAACTCAGTTACAAATTACGGAGCTTTTGCTGAATGGGGTGTGGCAAAAGATCTATTAATTCCTTTAAAAGAGCAAGCCAAGAAACTTCAAGAAGGTCAAACAACTATAGGATATCTTTTTGTAGATGAAGTTACAGGAAGATTAACTGCCTCAACTAAGCTAGCTCGCTATATGAGTGATGATAAGCCCGAATTAAGTGTAGGTGATGAAGTAGAAATATTAGTTGCTGATGGAAACGATTTAGGTGTTCAAGTAATTGTAAATAATAAACACTGGGGAATGGTTTTCGATAGTGATATTATTGAACCGTTGATGCGTGGAAGTAAGCAAAAAGCCTATGTACGTAAAGTGAGAGACGATAATAAATTAGATATAGCTCTAGAAAAAGATGGCTATCAAAAAGTGGAGCCTAACGCTCAACGAATTCTAGATGCGATCGATAAAAACGGTGGTGTTCTAAATCTAACTGACAAATCTGATCCTGAAGATATCAGAGATCAACTGGTTATGAGCAAAAAAACATTCAAAAAAGCTGTAGGATTTCTGTATAAAGAAAAACGAATAGTTATTGAAGATACATGTTTAAAACTAGCATAATAGAACTAAAAACAAAATGAAAGGGTCGCTGATTTCAGCGACCCTTATTATTTTTTGAACGAGGTAAGTGACTTACTTAACCGATTGTATAGATGATCACTAATTGGCCATAGTGGAAGCCTTACTTCAGCTCCGCATATTCCTAAAATTTGTAAAGCTGCTTTTACACCGCCTGGGTTACCCTCTTCAAATAGCATATTAATAATTTCGAATACTTTATAATGATCTTTTTGTGCAGATTTAACATCATTATTTAATGATAAATGTATTGCTGAGCTGAATGTTTTAGGTAGCGCATTGGCTACTACAGAAATAACACCTTCACCTCCACTTGCCACAAAAGGCATTGCTAAAGCATCATCACCTGAAATTAAGTAAAAACCATTTGGCATTCCTTGGTAAATTTTCATTGCTTGTTCTAAATTACCTGAAGCCTCCTTTATTCCAATAATGTTTTTAAAGTCGGTCGCTAGGCGAATGGTAGTTTCAGGAGCTATATTGCTAGCCGTTCTACCTGGTACATTGTATAAAATAATTGGCTTAGGGCTAACTCTCGCTAATGCTTTATAATGCTGATAAATTCCTTCTTGCGTAGGCTTGTTATACATCGGACTTGCGGATAAAATAGCATCAATACCGGTAAAGTCAGTTTCCTTAATGGTATCAATCAATTCTTGTGTGTTATTTCCACCAATCCCAATAACAACAGGTAGTCTGCCATTATTCGATTTAATTACTTGGCCAACTACCCTTTTCTTTTCTTCTTTTGTTAAGGTAACAGACTCTCCTGTAGTACCTAATACCACTAAATAATCAACTCCACCACCTATTACATGATGTACTAATCTATCTAAACCTATTAGGTCTAATGTTTTATCTTTTGTAAATGGAGTTACTAATGCTACTCCTACGCCTGCAAATTTCCTTTCCATAATTAGTTGATTAATTTAAGGTAATGTTTTAATTGGTTAATTAAGTAATTCAATTCTTTTTGTTTGGCGATATCAATAGTTAAATCACAGACTTCATTTCGGTATGCAATTGAGGCACCCACTTTAAAGTGTGCTTTTGATAAAGAAATTATATATTTTAAAGGAAAATATGATTGAATAGTTAAGTCAAATAAAATATCATATTCCTTATACATTAATTCTAAACACTGTTTCTCAGTTGGTATATGCAACCAATTAAGATGCTTTTTATGAAAGTAATTATATGTTAACTCAGGTTGAACTGTGTCATAATAGTCCTTATTGCTGATATAGCCTAATGTATCAACTTGCATACGCTCTTCTTTAAGGAAATGCGCAAAACTCCTAACTACCTTCTCTATTTTAGGCTCATAATGATAAAGAATTCCTACCTTTTTTGCTTCCTTAAATCCTTTCGCATAAACTTTTCTAGTCGATTTAGAAAGTCGCTTTTTTAGCAAAACATTTGCTGCTTTGGTTTTTAATGTATCGATCAACTTTTACGCTATTTAATAACAATCTCATTCACGAGATTTTTTCCTAAATCTCCATTTAATTTATCCCTTAATTTGCTTTTAGCTAAATTTAATTCATGCTTTAAGGCAGAAGAATCGAGCTCTAGATAAAGAATTTTTTTTCTAAAATAAATATCTTTTGTGTGTTTAGAAATCATCTTACCAACTATTTTTTCCCAAGATTGTATGAGTTCCACTTCATCTAATTTATCTGATAATCCGTAAGCTCGAAGCATTTTATCAACCAGCTCTTTTAACGGTTTTTCTTGTTTATTCCTCTCCATCTATCGCTCCTTTGTTTACTGCGAAAGTACAACAATCAATATCCAATTCCTTAAAAATATTTGCTAACCTGTCTTGATGTGTATCAGTGATAAAAATCTGACCAAAATCATTACTGCTCACTATTTGCATTAATTTTGCTACTCGTTTATCATCTAATTTATCATAGATATCATCCAATAATAAAATTGGAGGAATAGATTTAATTTGCTGAATATATTCGGCTTGCGCTAACTTTAAAGCTAAAAGATATGTTTTTTGTTGTCCTTGTGATCCAAACTTTTTTATTGGAAATTCACTAATTGTAAATTCTAAATCATCTTTATGTACCCCAACTGTAGAATAAGTTGCTCTTCGATCTGTATTCCGTGCACTATGCAACCCCTGCTGAAAACGTCCTTCATTAAGTTGTGAAACATACGTTAAACCTACAACTTCATTATTTTCAGCGATAAAGGTATAGTATTTTTGAAAAATTGGTAAAAATTGTTCAATGAATTGCTTTCTAGCTTCATAAACCTTCTCCCCATGCGAAATCAACTGCGCATCCCAAATTTCCAATGAGTCCTCATCAAAACTTCTGATTTCCTGAAACTTTTTTAAAAGCCTGTTTCGTTGAGAAACCGCCTTGTTGTATTGCATAAGATGCTCCAAATAGGGCCTGTCATATTGGCTTATAATAAGATCTAGAAATCTTCTTCTTGTGTCGCTTCCGTCTAAAATCAAACTAGAATCTGAGGGAGAAATCATCACAAGCGGCAATAAACCAATATGATCTGAAATTCTTGTATATTCCTTCTTATTGCGCTTAAATTGTTTCTTTTGTCCTCTTTTCAAACCACAATAAATTGCTTCATTCTGCTCTAGTCTATTAAAATTTCCTTGAACAACCATAAAAGGCTCATTATGACGAATAATTTGAGAATCAGAAGGGTTAAAATAACTTTTACTAAATGAAAGATAGAAAATTGCATCCAAGAGATTGGTCTTCCCTCCGCCATTATTTCCAACAAAACAATTCACATTACTGTGAAAAGTTAACGAGGCCTCATGGTAGTTCTTAAAATTAATAACGGAGAGATTTTTTAAATACATGGACTATTTTTTCTGTTGACCAAAATTAAGGAATCGAATACTTTGAAACATACTTAAGAAAAAATTTGTCGATTGTAAAAAAAACTTATTTTTGCAGGCTTATAAACAGAACAAATATGGCTAAGCAAAACAACCGGGAAGAAGAATTATTGGTAGATGTGGAAGAAGTTTATGGTAAAACTGAAACTTTTATTGAAGAGAATAAAAATACAATTATTTCGGTAGTTGTTGGTATTGTAGTAGTTATAGGTGGTTATTTCGCTTACAGCAACTTAGTAGCAGCTCCAAATGAGAAGGAGGCTAAAGAAATGATGTTCATGGCTGAACAATATTTTCAGCAAGATTCTTTAAACAAGGCAATCTACGGGGATGGCGTAAATATGGGTTTTTTAGGAATTGAAGAAAACTACGGATCTACGAAAGCAGGAAATTTGGCCAATTACTATTTAGGAATTGCTTTTTTAAGAAGCGGACAGTTTGAATCTGCAATTAGCTCTTTAGAAGACTTTAGTAGCAATGATGTTATGCTAGGTGCTATCGCCTTAGGAGCTCAAGGTGATGCTTATATGGAATTGGGTGATCAATCCAAGGCTGCAAGTTTTTACAGTAAAGCAGCTAAAGCTAATGCTAATGAATTTACTTCTCCAATCTATTTAATGAAAGCAGGCATGGCTTACGAAGCTATCGGTGAATACAAAGATGCATTAAACGCATACCAATCAATCAAGAAAGAATATAGTGCAACTCAAGAAGGTTCAGAAGTACAAAAGTATATTTCACGAGTAGAAACATTTATTAATTAAGATAATTTATGGCTACTGCCAATTTATCAGCATACAATATAGATACAGTTCCGAATGCGCAAGATATGCGATTCGGAATTGTTGTTTCTGAATGGAATGAAAAAATTACATCAGGACTTTTATCTGGAGCTAAAGCTACCCTTTTAAAGCATGGAGCTAAGGAAGAAAACATTACTATTTTAACTGTTCCCGGTGCATTTGAATTACCACTTGGAGCACAGACCTTATTAGAAAATACGGATGTAGAAAGTGTCATTTGTTTAGGGTGTGTTATTCAAGGACAGACAAAGCATTTTGATTTTGTCTGTCAGGGTGTTACAAAGGGAATAGTAGATGTTAATCTTAAATTTAACAAACCTGTTATTTTTGGTGTTTTAACAGATAATAATGAACAACAGAGTATTGACAGAAGCGGTGGTAAACTTGGTAATAAAGGAGATGAAGCTGCGGTTACGGCAATAAAAATGATTGAGCTGCAGCATAGATTGAAAAAGTAGCTTTATTTCTAGTTTAACCCTCTCTGCTTCTATCCCGCTTGCATTTGCAATTTCCACTGTAAATTTATCTTATCTAAGGGGATTAAAGTAGTAAAACAACCTTTCTACAGATTATCAAGCATATAAATAAGTTTTCATTTGCTGACAATGAAATCATGATTGTTTATTCGTTGTGCTTCTTCATAAAAAATATTTTTTCTCTTTTAATTTACCCGTGTCGTAGAGTATGGAAGTAATATCTTCTTTCTGCTTAGTAAATTGAAAGGGAATATCTTACATTCAGCAGTTGATCTTATTTCCTTGCCCCCCCTTAATTTAAAGTAGTTTAAGGCAGACTTTATTTTTTTTTTGCTTTAAGTGTCATAATATGCATATTTGCTATGCAATTTAGTTTAATTTATTATGAAACAAAATAGCACACAACCGATAATTTATTTCTTCAAAATGAACGATACACTAAAAAAATATATTCCTGCTATTTTATTTACATTTAGTACCTTACTTTACTTTAATACTATAAATCATGGTTATGTTTTGGATGATTTTTCTGTAATAAAGGAAAACTTTGTCGTTAAAGACGGTATTAATGGAATTTCAACTATTTTCTCCACCCCCTATCGATATGGGTATGGATTTCAAAGTGGTTCCTTATATCGACCAATTCCGTTAACTATTTTTGCATTGGAATGGCAATTATTACCAGATCAACCATGGTTTGCGCACTTGATTAATGTCTTAATTTATGCACTTTCTTCCGTTTTATTGTTCAACCTTTTATCAAAGTGGATAAACTCAACAGTAGCTATTATTAGCTCCTTATTATTTATTTCACATCCATTACATACCGAAGTTGTAGCTAACATTAAGAGCTTAGATGAATTACTATCATTTATGCTTTTGATAGGAATGCTAAATTATTATCAAAAATATTATGAATCAAAAAGCAACAAGCACCTACTAATTTCTTTAGTGCTTTTTTTCATTGCAATGTTAACTAAAGAAAGTGCAATTACCTTTATCGCAATTGTGCCATTGGTTATGTATTTCTTTAAAGACCTACCACTAAAGAATGCGTTGCAGTGCGCACTGCCATTTCTAATACCATTAGTTCCGTATTTCGGATTAAGGTATAAAGCTCTAGGATCACTTACATCAAATGCGCCTGTGGCTGTTATAGATAATTTATTGGTTGGAATAAAAAGCGCATCTGAACTTTTTGCTTCAAAAATCTATCTTGTTGGATTGTATTTATATAAATTATTAGTACCACTTAATCTTAGCAGTGATTATTCTATTCAACATTTAAGTTCAATAAACATCAATAATCCACTCTTCCTAGCAAGTTTGATAGTACTGATTTTATTGATTATAATCACTGTAAACCAATTAATAAAAAAGTCATTAATTGGTTTTGGATTACTCTTTTTTGCGATAACATTTTCTATTTCTTCCAACTTAGTTTTCACAATTGGGACTCATTTTGGAGAACGATTACTTTTTATTCCTTTATTCGGTTTCTGTGTTATAACCGGTTATTACATTAATCGTTTGATTTTGGTTCCGAGATTAAAGAATATAGGCGTATTTCTGTCATTGGCCCTACTGCTGGCATACAGTATTAAAACAATCAGTAGAAATTCAGCATGGGAAAGCGACCTAACACTTTACAGCACAGATATAATAACTGTTCCCAATAGTGCACGTTTAAATTATAGCCTTGGATTGGAAATTATGAAAGAAAAGGCCGTGAAGGCGACCAATCAAATTGATAGAGAAAAATACTTTGCAGACGCTGAAACCTATTTAGAACGTGCTACTGAACTTTATCCTGCTTACAGTGATGCATTTGGTAACCTTGGATTACTTAAATATAGAACTAAAGACTATGCCAAAGCAGAGCAATACTATCTTAAGGCAATAGAATTGAATCCAAATAATGCCATTGTACTCAGTAATCTTGGAGCTATTTACTTTGAAATGAAGCAGTATGAAGCTGCAAAAAATACGTATTCGCGTGCTTTACGAGCGAATCCTAATATGGCGGATGCCAATGCAAATATGGGTGCTACATTGGCTACTTTAGGACAACTGCAAGCGTCAATACCCTACTTTTCCAAAGCAATAGAACTTAACCCAACTAATGCTCAGAACTATTACTTTTTAGGAATTACCTATCAAAATCTAGGCAATCAAAAGAAAGCTAAAGAGTATATGGACTTGTATAACCGAATGAAGTAGTTAAATATAAGGGCAAACTAACGTAATTTAGTTTTAACCATTAAATATTAATGAGTAAAAGAAAGGCCGCTAACATTGGCGTTTTATTTTTGTTCTATTTGTAATAATCGTTTGGGAACACGGATAGGAAAAATAAATCCTGAATAGCCTTCTTAAACTAGAATGACCATCCAAGATTTATTTTCTTAGAATAAACTTATCATACTTAATGTCCTGTTTTTAAAAGTTCAGGAAACTTAGACTGAAACCTTTTTAAACGTGGAATCGAAACGCGCTGAATATAAGGATTACTAGGATTATTAACCTCATAATTTTGATGGTAATCTTCCGCATTATAAAATGTATCAAGCGGTTTAACCTCTGTTGTAATTGGACCATCAAAAGCGTTATCTTCCTTTAATTGGTTAATATAACCTTCAATTATTTCCTTTTCATTTGCCGAATTGTAAAATGCAATTGAACGATACTGCGGCCCTTTATCAGGTCCTTGTTGATTCAATGTTGTAGGATCGTGTGAACCAAAAAAAACAGTCACTAAAGTAGTAAACGATACTTTTGTAGAATCGTAATGAATTTCAACCGCCTCAGCATGCGTTGTCATTCCCGAACTAACCTGCTCGTATGTTGGATCTACCTCTTCTCCTCCTGCATACCCTGAAACGACTTCCTCTACTCCTTTTACACTTTCAAAAATAGCTTCTACACACCAAAAACATCCACTAGCAAAATACGCTTTACTTAGACCCTCTAACCGATTTTTATCTATATTTATAGAAACTTTATCATTAGTCTTATCAGTTGCTTTAGGATTAGTATTTGCGCAAGCTGTAAGCACTAAAATTAACATTAATGAAGAATACGCTATTTTTTTCATGCTGTAATTACGGTAAAGAGTTCTTAAAAGTTTGATAAGACGAAGGGGAATAATATGTCGTGTCGCAACCTATTTCTAAAGCTTTTGTTTCTATATTCAAAACTCTATCGGCAGCAGGTGGATGTGTACTTAAAAACTTAGGTGGTGCTTGACTTCCGGCAGCAGTTAACTTTTGAAAGAAGGTCTTAGCACCATCGCATCTATAAGGAGTTTTAGACAGATAATCAACTGAATACAAATCCGCTTCAGTTTCTGCATCACGACTAAAGGCTAATAAAGTACCATTCCCTGCAATTCCAGCTAGGATTTGAGATATCTGACCAGGCTCATTACCCAAAACAATGCTTAATAAAAGATTGATCCCGTATTGACGCTGCATCTGCTTAACTGAGTGTCTTCGATCAGAGTGAGCAATTTCATGCCCCATTACACCCATTAAATCATCTTCATTGTCTAAATATTTAATTAACCCTGTGTAAAAGAATAGGTAACCACCAGGAGAAGCAAAAGCATTTAGTGTTTGATCATCTTCAATGATATAAACTTCCCAAGCAAATTCATCTTTATATCCAATCTCACCTGTATTTAATATACTATCTTTTAATCCTCTTATGTAATCGTACGCTGACTTGTATTGAATTGAATCTAATAAAGGATATTCAGTTGGACTAGCAAAAATCTCTGCTTTTAACTGAGCACCTAATTCTACATCTTTTTCAGGAGAAAAGAGCAAAACCGTTTCTTTATTATCATCTTTACAACCTACTAAAATATAGGTTACTAAAATAACTAAACTTATTTTTTTAAGCATATTACTTTTAATTTATATTAGACGACAAAGATGATACAATTCGTTTAATTTAAAAAATCATCTTCGATATCTAAATCATCAGAGCTTAGCATCGACTGAAAAAGATCGTTAAAGCGCAGTTTTGTATCTAAACGTTTTCTGCCAAGTAATGAATATTCAGCAAAACCATGTAACAGCAACTCCATCATTAATACTTGTTCATCTGTACTAACTAATGGCAGCTTTACTTCAATTAATCTCTGCATCCCAGGTATTTGGCTCAACTCCTCTTTATATACTTTATCAGAATAATCTGTTTCTAGATCAATTGCATTATTTGCAAAAGAATTTAGCACCGTTTGATACAATAATGCTTCTTCAGACTTGTTCTTCTTCAAATCTCTCAATTCGGGGAAGTACTTGGTAATCATAGTTCGAATTGCAGACTGAA
This sequence comes from Vicingaceae bacterium, assembly GCA_018402765.1. GTDB lineage: Bacteria > Bacteroidota > Bacteroidia > Flavobacteriales_E > Vicingaceae > Acidiluteibacter. Next base: position 334,884 of record JAGYIE010000001.1, read on the forward strand.
CAATTGCATGGGCTACATTTACAGCTCCTTCTTGTTCTCCTTCATAAACCATTTCTATTTTACCAATAATCGCAGGAACAACGTTCATTAAATCCGCAACTCTAGCAATGGTTCTCTTTTCTCCATTTATAATTGCACGGCGCTCTGCAGAGCTCACCATATTCTCATAGGCAGCGATGGTTAAACGAGCGGAGACACCACTTTTAGCATCTACATACTCACTCTTACGTGCCTCAAATGCTATTTGTTCCAATAAGTCACTCAAAACTTCTGGAACAGTAACCATATCTCGTTGCTCCTTAGTTAGTTTTACTTCTTGGTCTGTAATTTCCTTAGACAATTGTATGTTCTTTGGATAATGTGTCATAATTTGACTTTGAATACGATCCTTCAAAGGGGTAATTATTGATCCTCTGTTCGTGTAATCTTCAGGATTTGCAGTAAAAATAAATTGTAAATCAAGTGGTAGTCTCAGTTTAAACCCTCTAATCTGTATGTCGCCCTCTTGAAGAATATTAAATAAGGCTACTTGAATCCTTGCTTGAAGATCAGGGAGTTCATTTATTACAAAAATACCTCTATTAGCTCTTGCAATTAATCCAAAATGAAGTACTCGCTCATCTGAGTAGTCAAGCTTTAAATTAGCTGCTTTAATTGGATCTACGTCCCCTATTAAATCAGCAATACTTACGTCTGGTGTAGCTAACTTTTCGGTATATCTTTCATTTCTATGCATCCATGAAATTGGTATTTTATCTCCTAGTTTATCAAGTTGCGTTCTGCCGAAAAAAGAAATAGGACCAAATGGATCATCATTAATTTCAGAACCTTCGATTATAGGAATATACTCATCTAATAAATTCACCATTAAACGTGCAATCTTTGTTTTAGCTTGCCCCCTTAATCCTAAAAAATTGATGTTGTGTTTGGCTAATATAGCTCGCTCTAAGCTTGGAATCACTGTATCTTCGTACCCATGAATTTCTTCAAAAATAGGTTGCTTTTTACTTAGTTTATCTATCAGATTAGCTCTAAGTTCTTCTTTTACACTTTTTTGCTGATAACCACTTTTCTTTAAGTCACCTAGGGTGGTTATTGCTGTCAACTTACTCATATCGTTCTTTTTTTATTTCGTTCGTAATCTGAAAAGATAAAACTTCCCAAACCATCTAATCCTGAATAGAATGCTTTCCCATTATTTGCTTCTGTGAATTGCTCAACAAATCGCTGCAAATAAGGATCTTCAGCAATCATAAATGTGGTAATGGGAATTTTCAATTTTCTACATTGTGCGGCAAGGTTTACTGTCTTATTTAAAATTTCAGGGTCTTGTCCCCAGCTATTTTGATAATACTCTCCATTTTTAATAATACAAGTAGGCTTTCCGTCTGTAATCATGAATATTTGCTTGTTGCTCGATTTCTTTCTTCTTAACAAATCCATTGCTAACTCTAAGCCTGCAACGGTATTGGTATGATAAGGCCCAACCGTTAAATAGGGCAAATCTTTAATTTGAACCTGCCACGCATCGTTTCCAAATACAACTATATCAAGGCTATCCTTAGGGTAACGGGTAGTAATAAACTCCGCTAAAGCCATAGCAACTTTCTTAGCAGGTGTTATTCTATCTTCTCCGTACAAAATCATTGAGTGAGAGATATCAATCATTAAAACCGTAGATAGTTGTGTTTTATGGCTACTTTCTATCACCTCTAAATCATCCTCAGTCATTCTAAAGTCATCAATACCGTGATTAATTTGAGCTCTCCTAAAAGATTCCGTAAAATCTATCTGTTCTAGCGTATCTCCAAACTGAAAGGGACGCTTATCAGTTGTGGCCTCGTCTCCTTTTCCTATTTGTTTTGTTTGATGGTTCCCAGCATCACCTTTTTTGAGTTTGCCAAATATTTGGTCTAGTGCACACTTTCGGATGAGCTGCTCCGTTTTCGAGGTAATTTTTGACTTACTATCTCTTGGATCAGTTCTTAGCATACTTTTTCGCTCTAAGTCCTTTCTAAAATCATCAAGCGTATATTCTTCATCGGTTATATTGTGTGCAGCGTCTAACTGCTTCATCCATTCAAAAGTCTCCTCTACATCACCTGAAGTATAGGTCATTAACTCTAAGAAGAGTTTTAATAGACGATCAAAAGGGGCTTGAGAAATATCTTCTTTAAATTCTGAAAATCTAAATCCTATCATAGCTGTAATATTACCTTTTAAACACATCAGTTTTTACATTGTTTTGATTATTTAAGATAACACAACAATGGAAACTTAAGCATAAATTATGTTGGTAAAAAAGCTAAGCCAATCACCTTCTATTGATGAAAAACTGTAGAAGAAATTTGTTCTGCTATCGAAAACTCTTTCATATCCAAACCAGTTAATATTTGCGACTTTTCAAAATAGCTAACCATCTTTTCAGTTGGCATATTACCTGTTAAATCGTCAGCAGCCATCGGGCATCCGCCAAAACCTTTAATAGCACCATCGAACTTTCTGCAGCCATTGTCATAAGCAGCCTTCACTTTTTCTTCCCATGTTGATGGAGTAGTATGCAAATGTGCGCCAATATGAACCGAGGGGAAATCTTTGATAATTTGAGCAAATAACAAGGATATATTTTCTGGATTAGAAACACCAACAGTATCAGATAAAGCGATATTCATAACACCAATTGACGCCAGCTTTTTCGTCCATTCTGATACAATATCTGGGTGCCAGTCATCTCCAAAAGGATTACCAAAAGCCATAGATATGTATAGCATTAACTCCTTAGACTTATTTACAGCTAAGTTTTGAATAACCTCTACTCTTTTCAGAGACTCTTCGATTGAAGAGTTGGTATTTCGCTGTTGGAAGGTTTCGGAAATAGAAAATGGAAAACCAAGATATGTAATTTCTTCAAAGTTAATCGCATCATGAGCTCCTCTTTCATTGGCAACAATTGCCAGTAATTTTGATGAGTTACCTGAAAGCTTTAATTGGCTTAATACATCGGCCGTATCTCGCATTTGCGGTATAGCTTTAGGGGAAACAAAACTTCCAAAATCGATGGTATCAAAACCAACTTTTAGGAGCTGATTTATGTAATTAACTTTAGTTTTTGTTGGAATAAAATCATGAATTCCTTGCATTGCATCTCTTGGGCATTCTGTGATCTGAACCATTTTATTTCTTTTTCAAGTAATCGATTAAACCTGTATTGATTTTCATCACGGTAGAAGGACCACCATAAATAAACCCGCTGTAAATTTGCAATAAATCGGCGCCTGCCTCTAACTTTTCAATGGCATCATCAGCAGATTGTATTCCACCAACACCAATAATTACAAAAGGATTCTTTTGATTCGTTTTTAGGTATTTCACAACCTCAGTAGCTCTTTCTTTTAATGGTTGCCCACTTACTCCGCCTGCTCCAATAGCTGCAACTTTTCTATCTGAAGCACTTAATTTACTTCTATCTATGGTCGTATTGGTGGCTATTACTCCATCGAGCTTTGTAACTTCAATTATATCAATAATGTCATCCAGTTGCTCATTTGTTAAATCTGGTGCTATTTTTAATAAAATGGGCTTACGCTTTATCTTCGTATTATTTAGTGACTGCAAACCGTTTAATAATTTAGTTAGCGGCTCTTTTTCTTGAAGTTCTCTAAGGTTAGGCGTATTCGGAGAACTTACATTAACTACAAAATAGTCTACATAATCGAATAATGCGTTAAAACAATAGGTATAATCGTCAATTGCCTTTTCGTTTGGAGTAACCTTATTTTTTCCAATGTTTCCACCAATTATTAAATCATTTGGTCGATTTTTTAAGCGTAAAACAGCAGCATCAACTCCTCCATTATTAAATCCCATACGATTAATCAGTGCTTCATCTTGAGGTATTCTGAATAAACGTGGTTGAGGGTTTCCTTCTTGTGGCTTGGGGGTTAATGTACCAATTTCTATAAACCCAAAACCAAATGAGGATAACTCACGGAATAGTTTGGCATCTTTATCAAAGCCGGCGGCAAGTCCAACAGGATTTGGAAATTTAAGTCCTAACAATTCTATGTAAAGCGATTTGTGTTGTTTAACATACAGACGATTAATTATTTTTGTCGCCAAATCAAATCTAAGTAACTTACTTATTAAGTAGAATGCAAAATGATGAACACGTTCTGCATCGAATTTAAATAATATTTGCTTTATTAAGAAATACATAAAAATTAATTTAAGATGCGAATTTAATGACAAGTAATTAACAAAACGTAAAAAACTAAACTTAAACAACCCCTGCAATCGCATTATGGAAAATCTAACCCCATATAGAGAATTTCCTTTTCTGACAATTTGAACTTTTGGCGATGATTTTATTTTGCTAAAAATTAAAAACCATGGTTTTGTCGGTATTAAAAAAGCAAAAGAATCAATAGAATCATTTGAAGAACTAAATAAACAAGTTTATACATGAGTGTTAACCGACGCGACTGTGTAATATTTTATTACCAAAGACATTTTGCATCTTGCAACAAAAAAACCACACGGACCTAAATACAATAAAATACACGCCATTCTTACAAATCACTTAGGAATTAGACTATTTGCTAGAGTTTATTTAAAATTTAGTAAACCCACTATTTGAACGTTGATTTTTAACGCGTTTGCAAAGGCTATGAGCTGGCTTAATTCACATGTTGCGTAAAAGTATAAATTTCTAGTTTTTTTCTGTTGTTCTACATTCGTTAACTTAATATTTAAAAACTATAAACTACTAATAATTAATAATATAAAAAATAAGTAAGTTCTCGATTTTAGTCATTTTTGCTATCAAGGTTGAAACCTGTATCTTAAAATAAAAGAAGGCACTTTATACGGATTAGCAGAAATGATTGCAGTAACTGAATTCATTTCGCCAATAGCTGAAAGAAGACGAAGATTCTTCATTACAGACTTGGGAGTTTGTTTTATAAAATTTACAATTGATGCGCAAGACTAGAATGCAAACTGCAACTTAGCGAAAGAGCTAAATTTAGAAATGCACATTTGGTTAACATTTTATTTATTCGATTATTTATTAGTAGGTTCAACTCCTACAAAAGCCTAATGGCTCAGCAAAGAGCTTACCAATAAGAGAAATATTTTAGCTTGTCTTAATTCTCAGGATTAAAGGATTCAAAGGTATTGTCATCATAAAATACGACAATGCGTTCTATTTTTTTACTAACTGCGCTGATTACTTTACTGCTTTGATGCAGTTCGTTGCGATTTGAATTATTTACAACTTCTGTCTGGCTTTCGGCTATATTGGTTTCTTGTATTTCGGTAGGAGTAATTTGCTTATGCTCTTCGCTTACTAGTCCCGTTTCTTTAGGAGACTGCTTCCCGTTAATCAACCATTGAGCATCAATTTTTGGATAATGCTCTAAAATTTTTTGGATAAAATCTAAACTAGGTTTGTTTCTTTCACTTAATATATGCGAAATACTAGATCGCTGAACGCCTATTTTATCCGCAAAACTTGAAGGTGTTTCATTGTAAACCTTCATTACATATCGAAATCGATCAACTAAATTCATATGTTACAAATGTAATAAAATGATTTATTACAAAAGTAAATTTATGCCATTTTTAAACTTAAATAATAAATTATAAATAAACAATAACTTTATATAAATCATATAAGATGTTGGTTTTAATAAATTTAATTCCATAATTTTTGTAAACTATTTCTTTTTTAACATTTGTAACAAATTAGCAAGTTATTGGCTTATTTATTTGTCCACAAATGTAAATTAATAAGATTACATTTGTTAACAAGACATCTTTTTCCGAATTTACTTATGTAAATTACATTTGTAACCTATAAAATGGCTCCATTAACTTACTTTAATAAATGATTTAGGTAGACCTAAATATAATGTATTGGTATGTGTAAAAATCGGGCTACATTTGTTCTAAACTTATCTCATGACATCACTAGCCGAAGAGAATTATTTAAAAGCGATATACGCTCTTAATTTAGGCGATTCGTCCGCAAGCACGAATGCCATTGCTGAACGCTTAGAAACAAAAGCATCATCAGTGACGGATATGCTTAAACGACTAAATGAAAAAAAATTAGTCAATTACCTGAAATACCGACCTGCTACATTAACTGAAAAAGGTCAAGCCATTGCAATAGATGTAATTAGAAAACACCGACTATGGGAGTATTTTCTAGTAGAAAAATTAAAGTTTGGATGGGATGAAGTGCATGAAATAGCTGAACAATTGGAGCACATCCAATCCCCTGCCCTCATCAATCGCCTAGATGAATTTCTTAATGCACCTAAATTTGACCCACACGGAGATCCAATTCCAAATAGAGAAGGGAAAATTACAGAACGACATAATCAAGTCTTAGCCAATCTTTCTGTTGATGAATTTGCATTTATTGTAGGGGTTAAAGAACACTCCAATTCTTTTTTGCAGTATCTAGATGCAATGCAATTAGTTCTAGGAACCAAAATTAAATTGATCAATCGATTTGATTACGATCAATCAGCAGTTATTGAGCTTGTTGACTCAAAGAAAGAAATTACAATCTCAAATGAAGTTAGCGAGAATCTATATATAAAAACTACTTAAAGATGTTGAAACGAATACTTACAATCTTTCTAATTGGAGCATTAGCTTCATGCGCTCCCGAGGTAAAACAAGCCGATCAAAATCAAGGTACCACGCCTAGAAAGTTAAAGATTGTTGCTACGACCAATATCCTCGGTGATATGGTAAAAAATATAGTAAAGTCCAAAGCGGAAGTAACTGTTTTAATGGGTGCAGGCGTAGATCCTCACTTATATAAAGCTACTCAAAATGATATTGCCGCTTTAATGGATGCAGATATAATTATTTACAATGGATTACACCTTGAAGGTAAAATGGGAGAAGTTTTTGAACGTATTGATAACGATAAGTTAGTCTTAGCTGCCTCTGATGGCGTTCCAGATTCCTTACTAATTATTTCGAATTCCTTTCAAGGAGCTCACGATCCGCACATTTGGTTTGATCCAAAAATTTGGTCAAAAGCTTGTGAGTATATAACTCGTCAGATTGCAGCTAAAGATTCTGTAAACGCTGAAATAATTAAACAGCAAGGCCTTTCTTATGCAAACAATATGCTAGGAATTGATTTCTGGATCACTCAAGAAATGAAAGCTTTGCCAAAAGAAAAAAGAATTCTTATAACTGCTCATGATGCATTTGGATACTTTGGAAAAGCTTACGAAATCAAAGTCAAAGGCTTACAAGGCATTTCTACTTTGTCAGAATACGGATTAAAAGATGTAACCGAAATGGTTGACTATATTATCCAAAATAAAATAAAGGCAATTTTTGTAGAAACCTCTGTCAATCAGCAATCAGTTGAGGCTGTGGTTGAAGGATGTAAAGAAAAAGGCTATGTTGTTAAAATTGGAAATAGCCTATTTTCAGATGCTATGGGTGAACCCAATGGCGAAGGTGGAACATATTTAGATATGATTAAGCACAATGTAAATTCAATAATTAAAGAACTGAAGTAATGGAAAATATTGCTTTAGAAACGCACAACCTTACGGTAAGTTATAATCGAAAACCGGTACTGTGGAATGTTGATTTTAAATTACCTGCAGGACAAATTATTGGAATTATTGGACCCAACGGATCCGGAAAAACTACCTTGTTAAAATCAATCATGGGCCTAACCCCACTGAGCAGCGGATACGTTGAAATATTTGGTCAGCAACTGAATGAAGTCAGAAGCAGAATAAGCTACGTTCCTCAGAAAGAATCTGTAGATTGGGACTTTCCCGCAAGCGTAATGGACGTTGTTTTAATGGGAAGATACAGTCCTAAGAATCTTTTTAAAAGGATTTCAAAAAAAGACAAAGACATTGCTGCTGAAGCTCTTGAAAAAGTTAACCTGTTGGAGTTTTCCAATAGACAAATCTCTCAACTATCTGGAGGGCAACAACAACGCGTATTTATAGCCCGCTCACTTACGCAAAATGCAGACTTATTTATTATGGATGAGCCTTTTGTAGGTGTTGATGCGGCTACAGAGCAAGCCATATTAAAGTTGATGCAAGAAATGAAAGAAAAAGGAAAAACCGTTATTGTTGTGCATCATGATTTACAAACCGCCAAAGATTACTTTGATTGGATTGTGTTATTGAATACTCGATTAGTTGCCTCAGGGCCCAAGGCGGATATTTTTAATGAAGAATTATTGCAAGAAGCATATGGCGGCAAATTAAACGTATTAAGTAAAGTAGGAGAATTGGTTCGTCAAAATGATTTCCCAATTAGAGAAAAGCAACGAAAATAATGGATGACCTGCTAAATTTCCTTTCTTTTTCTGATCCAAATGTACGTTTCGTAGCATTTGGAACCATGCTTTTAGGCGCTGCTGCTGCAATAGTCGGCACATTTGCTTTTCTAAGAAAACAGGCGCTTGTTGGAGATGCTGTTGCTCACTCTATTTTGCCAGGCGTATGTCTTGCATTTATCATTTCAGGAACTAAGAATCCAATTTATTTGTTAATTGGCGCTTCTATTTCAGGTTGGATTTCAATGCTCGCGGTAGATTACATCTCAAGAAACTCAAAATTAAAAAGTGATACTGCTATTGGAATTGTCCTTAGTGTTTTTTTTGGATTGGGAATTTTATTACTTACAAGTATTCAACATTCTGGTAATGCATCTCAGGCAGGATTAGACAAATTTCTATTTGGAAAAGCAGCTTCTCTAACCGCTGACGATGTCACTATTTTCGGAAGTGTAGCTGCAGTACTTATTTTAGTTGTTTTTCTGTTTTATAAAGAGTTTAAGCTTATCTCTTTCAATCCAGACTTCGCCAAATCTATTGGTCTGCCTGTAAAAACACTGGAGTTTATTTTATCTTCGCTAACTGTATTGGCTATTGCAGTAGGTATTCAAGCGGTGGGCGTTGTATTAATGGCCGCATTGCTCATCACACCGGCTGCAGCAGCTCGCTTTTGGACGCATCAATTATGGAAAATGATTTTGATCGCTACATTTTTTGGGGCATCATCAGCATTAATAGGCACTTTTGTTAGCTACAGTTATCCTTCAATGCCTACAGGCCCATGGATTGTAGTCTGTTTATCCATGATGGCTTTATTTTCAATATTCTTCGCACCAAAAAATGGAATTGTACCACAATTAAATAATCAAAAAATAAATCGATTAAAAATTCGAAATGAGAACATTCTCAAACTTTTTTATCACTTAGGCGAGGGCAATAAAAACTTTTTTAAAGGCTATACAAAACAAGAATTGTTAGCTTCTAGAGACTTCAGAATACAAGAAATTGTGCAAGGATTAGATCACTTAAAAAAAGCCAATAAAGTTAGAAAGTTAGACGATTATTGGCACCTTACTTCTACAGGTTTGGTTGCAGCGAAACGGGTCATTAAATTACACCGTCTTTGGGAAATGTACTTAAACCAAAAGTTAAAGTTAGCTCCTGATCATGTTCATAATGATGCCGAAGCAATCGAACATATTATCACTCCTGAAATTGAAAAACTATTAGAAAAGGAACTAAACTATCCTAAAAAAGATCCTCATCAAAGTACCATTCCTTACAATGATTAAGATGAAATTATCTACTTATTTATGTGTTTTATTTGTTCTTTCTACAAGTACAATTCATGCTGCATCCATTCCATTTGCAGTAAGTAATAGGGTTGATACCAACGATGCAGAAATTCGAAAAGTAATAGAACTGTATGCAAATTATCTAAATGCTGAGCCTGAAAAAATTTATGATAATCCATATTGGAACGCCAAAGAGAAGGCTGCTTATAAAGATTTTGACTTTTCTAGATCTTCACTATTTCAGTCCCTTACAGCGAAAGAATTACAAACCTATTATCCACCATTTGTCTTATCTGTAGAGCGAGAAGGCAAAAAGTATTCTATTCGAGTTCTTTACTCCTCCAACACAACTGATAGCAGGTATATTGGATCAAAAGTTTTGGCTATTCACAAACTCTATGCATTTCGAGAAAACAACCGGTGGGTACTTGAAAATTCACTTCCAAACATAACAACATCTTGGGAGCAAACCAATAGTGGGATTATAAATTACATCTACCCTTCTTATTTTAAATTTTCAAATTTACAAGCTATTAAGGCCGAGTATTTTTGCAAAAAACTAATCGAACGATTCAATCCAAGTTATAACGGTAAATCATTTAACTTTTACATTACCAACACTGTCGATAAAATGGGAGCGCTTGAAAATTTTGATTATTACTTTGCAGGTGTTACCAAAGGTAAATCAAAAGAAGGAATGATTTTCACAGCTAAAGCTAATGCGTTTTATCCGCATGAATTTGTCCATCAATTACTTCCAAATAATTCAAAGCGTAGTGAAATTATAGAAGAAGGATTAGCGACTTACCTAGGGACAAAAGAGAATCAAAATGAGTATGTTAACCTAATGAACAATTTATCATCTGATTTAAGGACTAACAAATCGATAAATTTTCATTCTATCTTTAGCAGTCAACTACAATTTAATGGGTATCAAACCCCTTACCCTGCAGGAGCGGGCATTTGTGAGCTAGTTTACAGTATAAAAGGCGATCGAGGATTAAATCAACTAATCAATGGAGACTCTTCTAATAAAGAAGCATTGCTCGATTTATTAACCTACATCTTAAATTTACCTGAGCAAGAAATAATTTCTCTTTGGAAAACAACAATTCTTAAATACAATACTAAATGACAGCCTTTTGGATTATATTAACAGGTTCTTTAGTAGCTATTTGCTGCAGCTTATTGGGAAGTTACCTTATATTAAGAAGAATGGCTATGGTAGGCGACGCTATTTCACACGCAGTACTACCCGGAATTGTTCTTGCATTTTTATTCTCAGGAAGCAGGGAAACACTGCCCATGTTAATTGGTGCAGCATGTCTTGGAGTATTCACCACCGTAATTATTGAATTATTTCACCAAAAAGCACGTCTGCAATCCGATGCAGCAATTGGCATCACCTTTACGTGGCTGTTTGCGATTGGAATTATCCTGATTTCTTTTTTTGCAGATAACATCGACTTAGATCAAGATTGTGTGCTTTACGGAGAAATTGCAATGGTTCCGCTTGACATGATCGTTTCTGCAACCGGATGGCAATTTGGGCCTCGTCCTGTTTGGATTTTGGGCTTTACACTTCTATTGATAATAACCTTCATTAGTATAGGATATAAAGGCTTGTTCATCACTACATTTAATCCTGAGTATGCTAAAGCAATTGGCATCAGTACTGTTTTTTGGCATTATTCATTAATGAGCGCAGTTTCATTAACAACTGTCGTTTCATTTGAATCGGTTGGGGCTATATTGGTAGTGGCTTTTTTAATCGTCCCTCCTGCTACAGCTTATCTTATCGTAGATGATTTAAAGAAAATGTTAATCTTATCGTCTATTTTTGGATTACTTTCAGCAATTAGTGGTTACTACCTTGCTTACCTAATTAATGGTTCAATAGCAGGCGCAATGGCCACTATGACAGGGGTATTTTTTACAATAGTTTTCATTTTTCAAAAAATTAGGACTAAGAATGCTACTCAAGTTCCTAATTTTTAGGTAATTTTAATTAGGTTCAACCCAATTAACAAATACATGAAAAAATCACTCTATCTGCTAACACTGCTTGTATTTAATCTAATGGTAAGCGCTCAAAGTGAAGATTTCGGACGGCATCTTTGCAAAATCCCACTACAAGAAGCAACTAAAAATCAACTTATCAACGCCATTAAATCCAATGCCAACTCATCGAATTATGATGTAAAATACTATCGTTTAAATATAGAAGTAGATCCTGCTGTTTTGTTTATAAAAGGAGATATTACCACTTACTTTGTTGGCAGTCAAAACAACGCAGGTTCTATGGAATTTGATCTTTTAAGTTCACTCATTGTGGATTCTGTTATTTATCAGAATAATTCCATTAGTTTTCAGCACTTGAGTAATGACGTACTTCGAATAATTTTCCCAACTAACTTACAATTAAATACTTTAGACTCTGTTCAAGTTTTTTATCAAGGTACACCTATTGGAGGTGGATTCGGATCATTTGTTAGCCAACCGCACCAAGGAACGCCTGCTATGTGGACACTTTCAGAACCTTATGGCGCTAAAGATTGGTGGCCATGTAAACAAACCTTAACAGACAAAGCTGATTCAATCGATGTCATCATCACTAATCCTATTGCTTATGTAGCGGCTTCAAATGGTATACTGGTGAGCCGAGATACAATAGCTAATAAAACCATTAGCCATTGGAGACATCGCTACCCGATTACTGCATATTTAGTTGCATTTGCTGTAACCAATTATCAAATTTATGCCGACTATTATGTAAAAGGTTCAGATTCCATCGAGATTCTTAATTACGTTTATCCTGAGACATTTAATACAGCGCAGAGCTCTACTCCAATTACAGTAAATATTATGCATGTATTTGATAGTTTATTTGGAGAATACCCTTTCAAAGATGAAAAGTATGGTCATGCGCAGTTTGGCTGGGGTGGTGGTATGGAGCACCAAACAATGAGTTTTATGGTGAATTACTCATTTGAACTAATCGCCCATGAATTAGGCCACCAGTGGTTTGGCGATAAGGTAACATGTGGAACTTGGGAAGATATATGGTTAAATGAAGGTTTTGCAACATATATGACGGGATTGAGTTATGAAAATTTATTCCCTCAATTTTGGTTAAATTGGAAATCAAGTGTTTCTAATGCAGCGACATCTTTGGCAAGCGGATCTGTTTTTGTAGACGACACCACCTCAGTCAACCGAATATTTAGCAGTCGATTATCCTATAATAAAGGTGCTTATTTACTGCATATGCTACGTTGGCAAATTGGCGATTCTGCTTTTTTCGCAGCTACTCAAAATTACTTAACAGACCCAAATTTAGCCTATGGATACGCTCGAGTTAATCAGCTTAAAGCTCATTTAGAAGCTTCTTCAGGGCAAAATTTAACAGAATTCTTTAATGATTGGTACTATGGTGAGGGATATCCAAACTATCAAGTCTATTACAATCAAAATGGAACTGCCACAGATGTAATTATTCAACAAACGCAATCCAATCCTTCTGTTAGTTTCTTTGAAATGCCTTTACCAATTCGGTTTGAAGGAGTAAGTAATGATACAACAGTAATTTTCAATCATACATTCTCAGGTGAGACCTTTACCGCCTCTATTCCATTTGCGATCACATCTGCTAGTTTAGATCCCGAAAGGTGGATATTGACTCGTGTAAAGTTTATTACGAGTACCGATGAGCAAGCAATAGTAGAAAAAGGAATACGTCTATTTCCTATCCCTGCAACTGATTACCTATCTATAGAGCTATCAAATCCTGAAATAAAAGCTTCATCTATTCGTATTTTAAATGCAGTAGGCGCTACAGTAATTACTTCAGGCTTTACTAACGAAATTGGTGTTTCTTCGCTTCCTCAAGGTATTTATTTTGTTCAAATTGAAACGAATTTCGGTAGATATCAAAAGAGAATTATTATCAATTAAAGTAGCCATAATGTCATTAAAAAGAGCTTTTTACAACTAAAAAGCTCTTTTTTTATGTCAAAACTTCCGATTTGCTAGTTAAAACCGGCATTGGAGACTCATTTGATATAAAAGAACTAAATTAACTTGAACCATTAAAACAGAAACAATATGAATTTTAAAAATTTCACCATAAAGTCTCAAGAAGCTGTACAACAAGCGCAGCAACTCGCGATGGAAAATGGACAACAAGCCATAGAAACAGGCCATTTATTGAAAGCTATATTTAACGTAGATGAAAATGTAAGTCCTTACCTATTCCAAAAAATAGGTGTTAATCTTTCTAACGTAATTCAAGCACTCGATCGAATCGTATCAAGCTATCCAAAAGTGAGTGGCGGTGATGCCTATTTATCCAGAAGCGCAAATTCAGTACTTCAAAAAGCGAATAGCTATCTAAAGTCATTTGGTGATGAATATGTTTCTTTAGAGCATCTTTTATTGGCGATTCTTGATAATAAAGATCAGATTTCTCAACTATTAAAAGATGGTGGAGTAACTGAAAAACAGTTGACCAAGGCAATAGAAGAATTGAGAAATGGTGAGAAAGTTACCTCTGCATCTCAAGAAGAAACCTACAACTCTCTTGAAAAATATGCAATAAACCTTAATAAAATGGCTGAATCAGGAAAGCTAGACCCTGTGATTGGCCGTGATGAGGAGATACGAAGAGTATTGCAGATTTTATCACGAAGAACAAAGAATAACCCTATACTAATCGGTGAACCTGGAGTTGGTAAAACAGCTATTGCCGAAGGAATTGCACACCGAATAGTGAATGGAGATGTGCCTGACAACTTGATGTCAAAAAAGATTTTTAGTCTTGACATGGGCGCATTAGTAGCAGGCGCTAAATATAAAGGCGAATTTGAAGAGCGTTTAAAAGCAGTTGTAAAAGAAGTGACTAACGCAGCAGGCGAAATCATTCTTTTTATTGACGAGATTCACACCCTAGTGGGTGCGGGCGGTGGCGAAGGTGCTATGGATGCAGCCAACATTTTAAAACCCGCTTTAGCAAGAGGTGAATTAAGAGCTGTAGGTGCAACCACCTTAAATGAATACCAAAAATACTTTGAGAAAGACAAAGCATTAGAGCGTCGATTCCAAAAGGTGCAAATTGATGAGCCAAATACGGAAGATGCTATTTCTATTTTGAGAGGAATTAAAGAAAAGTATGAAACTCACCACAAAGTACAAATTAAGGATGAGGCAATTATACAAGCAGTTGAATTATCACAGCGGTATATCACAGACCGTTTTTTACCTGATAAAGCCATTGATTTAATTGATGAGGCAGCATCTAAATTGCGCATGGAGATGAATTCCAAGCCTGAGGAAATGGATGAATTGGATCGTCGAATTATGCAATTAGAAATTGAGCGTGAAGCGATTAAACGAGAAAAAGATGAAAAGAAATTAAGTTTACTCTCTGAGGAAATTGCCAACTTAACTGAGAAGCGTGATGAATTTAATGCAAAATGGCAAAGCGAACGAAACATTATAGATGGAGTTCAAAAGGCAAAAGAAGCTATCGAGCAGTTTAAACTAGAAGCTGAACAAGCCGAGAGAGCCGGAGATTACGGGAAAGTTGCTGAAATACGATATGGAAAAATTAAAGAAGCAGAGCAAGAATTAGAAAAATTTAAGCAATTACTAAAAGAGAGTAAATCGAAATCAACTTTAATTAAGGAGGAAGTTGATGCCGAAGAAATCGCTTCTGTAGTAGCTCGATGGACAGGAATTCCTGTGAGCAAAATGCTAGAAAGTGAACGCCAAAAACTCTTAAAATTAGAAGACGAATTACACAAAAGAATAGTTGGTCAAAATGAAGCAATAGTAGCTGTTGCTGATGCCATTAGAAGAAGTCGTGCAGGCTTGCAAGATCAGAAAAAACCTATTGGATCCTTTATATTTTTAGGAACAACAGGGGTTGGTAAAACCGAATTAGCAAAAGCGTTAAGTGACTACCTCTTTAGTGATGAAAATGCGATGACGCGAATAGACATGAGTGAGTATCAGGAGCGACATGCAGTGAGCAGATTGGTTGGAGCACCTCCCGGTTATGTTGGTTATGATGAAGGTGGCCAATTAACTGAGGCTGTGCGCAGAAGACCCTATTCTGTTATCCTATTGGATGAGATTGAAAAAGCACACCCTGATGTATTTAACATCTTACTTCAAGTGCTTGATGATGGAAGATTGACGGACAATAAAGGACGATTGGTAAACTTTAAGAATACCATCATAATTATGACCTCAAACTTGGGTTCTGCTATTATTCAAGAGAACTTTGAAGGAATAAAAGAATCTGAATTTGAACGTGTGTATGAAGCAACCAAAACGGATGTTTTTGGATTATTAAAGAAGTCGATGCGACCAGAATTTATTAATCGAATAGATGAAACCATCATGTTTACTCCTTTGAGCAGAAGCAATATGGGGCAAATTGTAAAGATTCAACTTGCAGGAGTTGCAAAGTTAGCAAAGCAAAGCGATATCGATTTAAGTTTTGCTGATGAAGCAGTCGAATTTATCTCAAATGAAGGATTTGACCCACAATTTGGAGCCCGACCAGTTAAACGCGTAATTCAAAAGAAAGTCCTTAATGAACTATCGAAGCAGATTTTAGCAGGTAAAGTTCAAGCAGGGGATAAAATTGTAATGGATGTTTTTGATCAACAGATTGTGTTCAGAGCGCCAATTGAAAATGACGTTTTATCTGTTTAATAAATTGATCTTAAATCAATCCCTCTTCAACTAACGTTTGAGAGGGATTTTTTTTGCCTGTTAGTAATAACCTGATGTCCCATTTCTAAATATGCGCATAAATGACTACTTTCACGATAACAGAATGAAAGAATTTTTCTTACATATTATCAATGATCAAAGGCAAGCTAACAAGCTAGTTCTATTTATATTAACCCTCTTGTCCTTCCTGTTTTTTTGGCCCTCAATGCAGCAATTCCCTGCATTTGTTCACGCATGGACACAGTCTGACCGATTAGCGATTTCTTTATGCTTTCAGCAAAATGGATTTGACTTTTTTCATCCATGTAATTTTAATCTAATAACTAAAGAAGGTATCACAGCAGTAGACTTCCCTATCCTTGAATACGCTGTAGCTTTATTCTCCTATTTATTTAATGCAAATCCAATATTCATTTTTAGATTATTCAATTTAACAATTGGCATTTTAGGCATCTATCATATTTATAAATTATTTATGCTGATTTCTAAACAAATAGGAACAGGGATATTTATGGCACTCTTTACCATCACTCTTCCCTTTTTCGCTTATTATTTAAATGGATTTTTACCCTCATCTACAGCGTTTTCCTTTTTATTTATCGGACTTTATCATTGGGTAACCCATTTAGAAAACGAAAACCATAAATCCTTGCTTTATGCTTCTTTATTTACAGCTCTAGCTGCGCTAATTCGACTGCCATTTATCATTCCATTATTTGCTTTATTAGGTGTTTGGTTTATTAACGCCATTCGTCAGAAAAAAATAATACTAAGGCCATTAATTGGTTTGTTGATTGGTGCTATTTTGGTTGTTGCCTATTGGTTTTACAACCATTATTTAGCTTCTATTTATGGCAATATTTTCTTGTCAAAACTACTGTCAATTAACTCTTTACAAGAATTAATCAATACATTAAGTGATATGGCTGAACGATGGAGTAATGAATACTTTACTCCATATCACTATGTAGCATTAATTGCTGCAATCTATTTATTTGTTTCAGCCATTAAACAGTCCAGAAATAGCAGTTCTGGAGAATCATTTTTACGGTTATTCTTAGGTATAAATTCTTTTGGAATTGTTCTATTTTTTATTGCGATGGGCAAGCAATTTATAGACCATGACTACTACTTTTTAGATACCTTTTTGCCACTTATTATTGTTTTTGTAGGATTAGCAATTGCACCTATTGAAATTAGCCAAGTATATAGCAAGGTCATTTATTCGCTACTACTTATCGGAGGAATTGGAAGTATCGGCTACACTAAATCAGTATTAGTTAATCGGTACAAAATAGATCCATCAAACAGAACTCAAATAGCCTACAATGCTTATTTAGATGGAGCTAAACTTGTAGAAAAACATCAAATAGCAAAGAATGCAACATTTTTGGCCTTAGATGCTTACACTACCAATGGGCCATTTATAGTTTTAGAAAGAAAAGGTGTTGCCATTTTAAATACTGATTCTACGAATATTAAAAATGGTTTAGATCTTAATCTCGACTACACTACCCTACTCGATACCTTCTTATTTTCTGATGTCTATCAAAATTATCCAAATATAATTTTTGCCTTAGATTACATCGATCAAACCAAAAAACTAAGATTATACCAGCCTACAGAGAATCTGGAAGCGATAAATTTCTTTAACAAGCTCTATCACTACTCCTTTTTAGATTTTTCGGTAGACACCGGAAATAGCTACAATGGTTTCAGTAATTATTCTACTCGCAATGGAGAATCACTTCAATTGAATAAAAATACAGAGTATGGATTAACTTATAGTCAGCAAATTACGACTAACACTAGTCATTTTTCGACAGATGTAGTCGTAGATGTAGATGTGCTTCTCCCCGATTCATCAACCACGACAACACTAGTAATTGCTGTAGACAATCAATTTTACCAGCCTTATTATATAGAAAATGAAGTAGATACCATTGGAGTATGGAACCATTTGCATTTACGAACTCAACTGCCTTTAAATATATCAGGAGAGCTCAAGGTTTACTTCTGGAATCCTGATAGAAAAACGATTGATTACGACAATTTTAGATTACTAATTGCCCAATAATTATGAATTTACCTACAAGCTTTAAAGCAATAATTGTAAGAGAACAAGAAGACGGAACGTTTACACGCTCAATAGAGCAAAAGTCATTTGACGAACTGCCACAAGGAGAAGTTACCATTAAAGTACTGTTTGCCGGTTTAAATTATAAAGATGGGCTATCTGCTTCGGGCCATAAAGGAATTACCCGAGAATACCCGCACACACCTGGGATTGACGCTTCAGGGATTGTAGTAAAATCAGCTGACAATCGGTTTTCAGTAGGCGACGAAGTAATTGTAACCTCCTATGATCTAGGAATGAATCATGATGGTGCATTTGCAGAATACATTCGAGTACCAGCCGACTGGGTAGTAAAAAACCCGGCTTCATTAAGTTTTGAAAAGAGTCAACAGTTTGGAACAGCAGGATTTACGGCTGCTCTAGCGCTTTATAAAATGGAAATGTGTGGACAAACACCTGATTTAGGCAAGATAGTAGTTACAGGAGCTACTGGTGGCGTAGGTTCTTTGGCAGTGGCTATACTTTCACATGCAGGTTATGAAGTAATTGCCTCTACAGGCAAAAATGAAACTGCATATTTGACAAAATTAGGAGCTAAACAAATAGAAGACCGAGCATTTACGAATGATGACAGCAAGCGCCCGTTAATACGACCAAGATGGGCAGGCGCAATTGATACAGTCGGTGGAAATACATTAGCAACCTTATTAAAAGGATGCGGAAGAAATGGAAATGTAGCTACCTGCGGTTTGGTTGCTAGCCCCGATCTTAGTACTACAGTTTATCCATTTATATTAAATGGAGTTAATTTGCTAGGCGTAGAATCGGCTGATTGCCCAATGAAAATACGAGCAGAACTGTGGAGAAAATTGGGTAACGAATGGAATGCAAAATTACCAGAAGATTCAGCTACATTTATCTCGTTAGAAGAATTAGACCCTTATTTAGATGCAATTTTAGCTGGAAAAACTAAAGGAAGAGTGATTGTGCGATTTTAAGAAGGCATGAGCAATATCTAGTATTCAGCTCGCGGGGACTTACTGTTTGTGATCTTTTCTCGCCTACGTATTTATTGCAACTTATTAATTTTTAGTAGGTCTTCTGTTTTAATTCGATTTTTTTCTTATCCTAAACCAAACCTAACCCCTACTCCCTTAATAGTTTACTCTAAACTTTACTTTTTATTAATTGTAATTGCTTTCATAGCCGTTTTAAACGTGTCCGACTTTGGAGGAATGGCAACACTTGTTCGCCGGGGCGGAAACGACTAACAAACGCTTTTATAATTGATTATTAATAGTTAAATACATACAACATAACTTACAACTATAAGAGAAATAAATGCAATTGCGTTTATACGGATGTTATGGGCAATAAAACTAAGTCTGAACTTTTAACCTTTTTAGAAGATTAAAACCAATATCAAAATATTCTTAGCCTTCTTCATGGTTGTGCCGATAGGCACAACCATGCATGAAGTTGGTCATTATATAATTGCTAAGTTCTTTTATAAAAATGTATCAATTCATTATGGTTCTACTTTTTTTGATGTTTATTATTCCAATTTCAACGAAAATTTAGCTGAATTATTAATTGTATTAGGTGGCCCTATTTCAACAATCATTGTCAGTTTTATTTTTACACACTTTTTACTTAGGCTAAAAAAGGAATTCAGTAATAAGAAATTAATCATTTTAGTTTTCTCTTTATTTATAAGCCGGGAAGTTTTAATATCGTTAATGATTTTACTTAATCATAAGTTTACCAATACTGATGAATATAAGATTTTTAACTTTTTCGACATCAATCCTAATATTGGTGCTGTAACTTTATTAGTTGTAAGTTCAATTTATTGTATTTTTATTTCCCTTAAGACAATACCGAAAGACTTAGTTCTGCGCTTCTATCTATGGGCTTTTGTAGGCTCTATTAGTGGTTTTTATCTTTGGAACAAAATTGGCTTTTTAATTAATGTTTCTTTGTGGGATTGAATAAAAGCCTAGTTACTTTACAGTTGGATTTAAATTCATAACCTAACCAACTTAAAAAAAGGCTTATAAAAGAAAAAAGACCATAACATTATATAAAAATCATTGGGCATTTGTAGGTTACGCCATTTTGGCTCTCTTCCGAAACTCCACAAATTTTTTTGGCAGATTTAGTAATGGTTGAAAAAGTACTAAACTGCCAAAAAATTTTGCTAATCAATAATTTGAAAGTGTATCTTTATAAAATGCCCAACGCTTCTTATGTGGGCGTTAGCAACAAGAACAGAACATGAAAAAAACGACACAAATAGAAAAAATTGGTGCAGATTAGACAAATAATGAAACAGATGATTTCTATTTCGGAAGACGAACTCAACGACTTCCTAAGTCAATCTATTACCAAAACGTTCAAACGAAATGAAATGGTTAGCCGCCCAAATACTGTACCTAACGAGATTTTCTTCATCAATAAAGGCTTGATACGTGTTATGATCGCGGATAATGAAGGAACTGAACATACGGTTCATTTTGCATTGGAGAATCAATTTATTTCAGATTATTCCAACTTTATGCAAAAGCAACCTTCATTTTACACCTTGCAAGCACTAGAAGAAACACAGGTAGTTATTTTGCCAAGGTCGGCAATTGAATGGGGTTATAAAAATTTACAAGAAGGCGAAAAAATGGGTCGACTTATTGCGGAATATTATTTTATCTATCAAGACAATCGTATTAAAAACACCTTTTCGAGAACGCCAAAACAACGCTACGACAGTATTACAGACGTATTTCCGAACATCCATAATCGAGTTCCTCAACATATGATTGCATCTTATTTGGGTATAACGCCAGTCCATTTAAGTCGACTAAAAAAACTAACAATTCGAAAGTCTAAACAAATGTTATCGTTTAGTACATTATAGTCTGCTGAAATTTGCATTATAATTTTAAATCAAATTGTAATGACAAAATTCATTTTCACACTTGCTTTATTTACAAGCTCTTTTTCCTTGTTTGCTCAAGAAAATAGTAACAATTCAATTAATTGGCCAGAAAAATATAAGCCCAACAACAGCAAATTCTACGTTGAAAACGAAGTGGAAATCAACGCTGCGCCCAAAATAATTTGGGGAATACTAATTGATGCTCTAAAATGGGAATCTTGGTACGAAGGTGCAAAAGATGTTTCGCTTAAAGACAAAACGGAAACAACTCTAAAAAGTAATACTGTTTTTGAATGGAAAACAATGGGTTTAAAATTTGAATCCACCATTGAGCAATATGAATCCAACAGACTTTTGGCTTGGGAATCAAAAAAGAAAAGCATTCAAGGTTTTCATGTTTGGTTAATTATTCCAACTGAAAAAGGGTGCAAAGTCATCACAGTCGAATCTCAAAATGGTTGGCTCACATTTTTTGAAAAGACTTTTCAACCCAAAAAACTAAAGAAACTGCACGATATATGGCTTGCAGAACTCAAAACAAAAAGTGAAAATATATGATAGCATTTATTCAAGAACTAAAAACAAGAAACGAAACCCTATTTTACTTCGGTTTAGTTTGCTTGGGAATTGCTTTTTTATTTTTGATTTTGACCAAAACAATTACTACACAAGTGTATGGAGTGAAGGCATACTTTAAGCCGTTTAAGTTTGCCTTTTCCACTTTCCTGTTTGCTTGGGCAATGGCTTGGTATTGTTATTATCTTCCAAGTTTTAATGTTATTTTTTTCAATTGGACGGTCATTGTATTGTTGGGTTTTGAGATAGTATATATCGCCATAATGGCAAGTAAAGGACTAACCTCACATTATAATTTATCGACCCAATTTTACGCTATAATGTTTTCAGCAATGGCATTAGCGGCTACTTTGGTGACGCTTTATACCGCTTATGTCGGTTTTCTATTTTTCAGCCAGACCTTTAAAGATTTACCCAATTATTATGTTTGGGCAATTCGTTTGGGTATTTTAATTTTTGTCGTTTTTTCCTTTGAAGGTTTTGCGATGGGTTCAAAATTGAGTCATACAGTTGGGGCAATAAATGACAATTCAAATTGGTTTATAGTGGGTTGGAGCAAGACGGCAGGCGATTTAAGAATTTCCCATTTTATTGGTATGCACGCCTTACAAGTTTTACCTATTCTTTCATTTTACGTTTTAAAAAATATAAAAGCCACCGTTTTAGTATCCATTTTATATGGATTACTTGCATTAGTGACGTTTGTTCAAGCCTTGCAAGGCAAACCATTACTTACATCAAAACATGAAAAAAATGAAATTATCAAATAAAGAAAAAGCAAGGCTAAAAACGAAATATGGCGAATGGGTAGTTATTACGGGAGCTTCGTCAGGTGTAGGTTTAGAATTAGCAAAACAATTGGCTAGTGCAGGTTTTAATCTTGTGCTTGTTGCAAGGCATTTAGAAAAATTGCAAGAAGTAGAAAACAGCCTGAAAGCAAATAAACCTATTGAAATTATAATTGTGAATGTTGATGTTTCAGAAACGGAAGGAATCGACCAAATAATTGAAGCTACAAAAGGTTTAAAAGTTGGACTTTTAATTGCTTCGGCAGGTTATGGCACTTCGGGCAATTTTATTGACAGCTCTCTTCATTCGGAAATCAATATGCTTCGAGTAAATTGTGAAGCCTTACTTTCATTAACTCATTATTTCGGTCAACAATTCGCTATACAAAACCGAGGCGGTATTATTTTAATGAGTTCAATGGTGGCTTTTCAAGGCACACCTTATTCTGCAAACTATGCAGCAACGAAAGCATACGTACAAACATTAGCAGAAGGAATTGCTGTTGAGTTAAAACCAAAGGGAGTTGACGTTTTAGCCGCAGCACCCGGTCCAGTTGAAAGTGGATTTAGTAAGCGTGCAAATATGAAAATGTCAATGTCGCTTACACCTTCACAAGTAGGTGTTCCAATTTTAAAAGTATTAGGAAGAAAGACAACCGTCTTGCCAGGATTCTTGACTAAATTGTTAGTATATTCACTTCGGACAGTTCCAAGATGGGGAAAAGTGAAAGTAATGGAAAAGGTAATGGGTGGAATGACCAAGCACCAACGAAAATAATTACTACAACTAATTGACTATAAAACTATTCACCACAGATGTGTAGTGTGCCCTGCTATAAACTTATTAACAGTCGCTAAGCCTAACTATTAATGAAGATATATACAAAATAATCAAACCAAGCACACCACCGCATAAGTTGGCTCTAATAAAGATAGACCGGTTGGTTATTTATTCTACGTTAGTCGGCTCTATAGGTCATTTAAATAAGGATACAACACTTCGAAGTATTAATTTCGTGCATAATGAATAACTAGCTTTTGGGACATTCTTTGTAAAGAACTATATTTACCATTGGAAGCGCAAATATTAAATGTAATTCACAGTAATCTAGTAGGTTTATAAAGTTTACTCGCACTAGTTTAAAGCATAAAATTCGAAAGTGAATGTTATGGAAAGAAAAAGTATTAAGGGCTCTGCAATTTTTATGAAATCAATTTTGGCAAAATATATTTTTTATTTAAGTTTTTATGCACCATATTTGAGCGTTGATTAGAACTTAAGATTTTATAGAATATGAATTTATTGAATAAAGTTTACCAAGTTTTTCTATCTGAATACGCCAAGCTACGTATTGAAAAAACGATACTATATGTTGCTTTATTCGGCTTTTTTATTCACTTAATTTTTGTCTACTTATTAAAATTTGGTGTAGTAAATTTATCTTTAGATTCGGAACTATTTAAAAATCCGATATCGGCAATTTACACCCCATTCTCTTTTATACTTGTTTATGAAGTATACTTGTTAATCTATTACTTACCAAAGTCATTTACAACTTACATCACTAAACAGTACGAAATTATAACATTAATAATTATCCGGAAATTATTTAAAGATTTATCCGCCCTTGAGCTGTCATCAGATTGGTTTGCAATAAAAGGAGATTTGCAATTTACGTATGATATTTTGGCTTCAGTTATTCTTTTTTACCTAATTTTTCAGTTTCAAAAACAAGGAATGAAAA
This sequence comes from Vicingaceae bacterium, assembly GCA_018402765.1. Taxonomy (GTDB): domain Bacteria; phylum Bacteroidota; class Bacteroidia; order Flavobacteriales_E; family Vicingaceae; genus Acidiluteibacter. The sequence continues at coordinate 359,379 of JAGYIE010000001.1, forward strand.
AATTAATTCCACAAGAAGATAATCAATTTAAAATTGAAAGATTTATTCATAGAAAGAAAATAATTGCTGTTGTTTTAGTTCCAATATTTTTTATAATGGCTTCAGTTACATTTTTTAATTGGTCATCAGATATTTCCTTTACTTCAAATAAGTTACCCAGTTTTGAAACAGTTAATAATTTATTCTTTGACGAATTTTTTACCGTGCTAATATTAGTCGATGTAGTTCTACTCTTGATTTCTTTCTTTTACACCGATAAATTTCATAAAATAATAAGAAATTCAGGTTTTATAGTTTCAACTATATTAATACGTATATCATTTGGCGTGAGTGGATTAATAAGTACAATTTTAATTGTAACGGCTGTTCTTTTTGGATTAGCAATAATAGCAATACATAACAAATATGAAAATGTTAATTAGGTAATGTAGGAAGTCTTACCTAACCCTTTCACAGTATACTGGGATAATTTGAACACATCGCCCGAGGTAACTTCCTTCTATAAAATTGCTCCTCATGGCCAAAAATCAATCTTTTTATAAGCTGCGATCTTAAATCATCCTCCTAATTAACTATCTATCTTGTAATAGAATCATAGATCAAACGATATGAAATCCTTTGCTTGTCAGTTATTTATTGGAAAACATATTTATCTTGCGCCTGAAAAACAAAAACTAGTATTAAATAACTGAGTTATTTCAACTATTTTATGCTTTAACGATAAAAAATAGTGGAATAATAACACTAAAGCTAGATTATAAGAGAACTTCTGCATCATTACTTAAATGGCATACCTGATTGTACTATTCCAAATACTAGTTTAATAACAAATTACGAATAGTCATCAATGCTAACTTTGCACGTTCCTTTCGCCTTGATTCAACCCTAGATCAGTTTGCTTGCTTTATTAGATATACCAGCCGAAAAGCAATACCTAAATAGTGCTTATAAATGTGAGATATATGCAAAACTTTTAATTCTTTATATAACATTATGAGAATACTCATTCATTAGCTTTGGCTTATGGATTATTTTATGCAAAGAACTGTTCCAGAGATCTATGACAACACAAAAAAAATCCATTTAAAAGTACCCTTAGAAACACCAAATTCATCAATTAAAAAATCGTATGGCTATTTTTCTTGAAATGTTTCGGAAAATCATGAATAACTTAAAATCATTGAAATATATGTTTGTTGGTTTATTGGCTCTATCCTATCCAATTCTCAATTTTGCTCAATCTCCAAAGTTGGGTGAATTATATAACTTTGTCATTTTTACACCCACGGGGGCTCTCATAAATACAGGAATTTCTGATATACAGGGAAATATAGGAACAAATAATGGTGCTGTAACTGGTTTTGGCAATCCAACTGTTGTCCATGGTAATATTGATTCTGTTAATGCCATTACTGCTCAGTGCGCTATTGATGTTGTCGCTGCTTATAATGAAATATTAAACACAACAGCAACAATGGGAGTTCATGCAGCTGCTTTTGGAGAAGGGGAAACACTTGCAAAAGGTGTATATAATATCGGAAGTGCTGGATCGGTTGGTGGAAGTCTCATATTAGATGCTGATGGAAATGCTGATGCTATATTTATTTTTAAGTTTGGAGGAGCGTTTACTACAGGAGCTTCTGCATCTATAAATTTAATCAACGGAGCACAGGCTCAAAATGTATTTTGGATAGCGGATGGCGAAATTGCTATGGCTGCTTCAACAAGAATGAAAGGAACACTAATAGCTAATGGGGCTATTTCGATGGGGAACGGCGGACTACTAGAAGGTAGATTACTATCAACAATAGGAGCAGTATCCATCTACAATGTATTGGGAAAGGCACCGCAATGGACAACACCCCTTCCGATTGAATTACGTAATTTCTCAGGCCATTGTGAAAAAGAATATACAATTTTACAGTGGGAAACATCCTCTGAGATCAATAACGATCATTTTACCATTGAACATAGCTCGGACGGAATTCAATGGAGAAAAGTTGGAACTGTTAAAGGAGCAGGAAATTCAAACAAAACAATTATTTACTCATTTAAAGATTTTAGTCAGAGAAAAAACAGTTCCTATTATCGATTAAAGCAATCGGATCACAATGGAGACTTTGAATACATGGATATCATTTACATGAATAGCTGCATAAAAAATCAACCTACTCTTTTATCTTTATATCCCAACCCTACAACAGGGAAATTTATATTGCAATCTGCTAATTCATCCAATGAGATTACTTCGATAGAAATACACAATTTTCAAGGACAAAAAATATACAGCTCCGATGGCAATCCAACAACAATTGATTTATCAAACCATATAACAGGTTATTATTTTGTTAGTGTTATGCAAAAATCAGAGTTGACTCATTTGAAACTCATTTTAAAAAATTCAAAAAATATCAAATAGTTGAAAGAAAAAGATTAAAAAATTTGCTGGAGATCTTTTAAAGGATTCGATACACTTTCTAAAAATTACTACGGTATCCCCTATTTCTATCAAGTCCGCAAATTAGCACGTTTTTAATCTTATTATGTGGTTTTAAACTATATATTTTACTTTTAAATCGACGATTTGAAAACGAGATTTTAAGTTTTCAAAGAAATAGAGGGATATTACACAGTGCAGATAAATAATTTTTACTATGCGTGGATAAGCGCTAAAACACCTTTTATCCTATCATTATTTATACTTTTTCATTAAAATAAAAACATAAGTCGTTAAGCTGATGCTCCATATCCACTTGTTAGGGCAAATATATAATGAGACACATTTTTATTAATTTTCTTCATTAGTATTTTAGTCAGTTATGGTTATAAGCTAAATTAAAACTCTGACTCTACAGTAGTTGATTATTCTAGGCAAATTGATACTTTAAAACTACTGACTATTACTTATTGGAATCTTTTACTTTCTCCAAATGATTCAAATTTCAAGGAGACTTATGGAACGGCCATCCAATATTAAAACAACTGCTTAACGTAATTTATGAATCATATTTAGAGACGACCGGCGACATATTAAATTATGAAACTACCTCTCATACTGAGTATGAATTTTAATGAAAAAACATTTGCCAAACGAGTAGATGGCTCCGACTAAATAGTCAGAGTTCATCTCTTACACCGTCGTACCCTTCGTCTTCGCTCAGGATAAACCATGCAGGTGTCGAATACAGCGGTTTAATAATGATCCTGCAACGTTTGTAGTATTCGACTAAACGAATATAACCGATCTTCTCCCCTTGTAAGGCATTAGCAATTATAGTGATTGGCAGTAGCCAAGAGCAATTAATAATTGACAATTAATAAATTGGCACATTAAAAATATTGGCACATCAATTAAAAAATGCAACGCATTTTTTAATTAATTCCCCTTTATTCTATTCCACAAACCACCCATAGCCTCACGGGCTTTTTGCATATTGTTAGGTGTGCGCTCTACTAACCACTTTCCATTTTTTAGTGGAGAAAATTGGTAGGTAAAAACAAAATCGTCGTCACCTTCTTCCCAACCGGTTAATTGTCCAAAACGCAAATCATTCATTAATATCTTATCACCCGAAGATTTTATGGTGTAATAGCCCTTAGTCAGGAACTGCAGCCGTTTATAATCTGCTTCCTCTCTAATTGGTAGTTCCAAATCTACAGCCTTAGGTATTTGCTTAAAAGCTACTTCTTCAGCAGAATCAAATAGTGAATAATAACTAATTAAAAAGGAGTCTTTTGTTTCAATGTTTGCCGTCCATAAAATGGTATTAAATGGTGTCGGTCTGCTTTGAAATCGTTCATAGTCTATATTTTGTTTTCTTAAACTATCCACAAAATGACTATCCACATGGGTTTTAATTAGTAAGGTAATTCCCAAGTAAGCAGTACTAAAGAGTAGTCCAAATCGATTCCATCTGCGGCGAATTGGACTTTCTCGCTTATAAAACAATATAGCAATAGTACTTATTAGAAACGGTAAGGTGTATAGTGGATCAATGACAAAAATACTGTGGATAGCAACTCTATAGTCAAGTGGCCAAAATAGCTGAGTTCCCCAAGTAGTAAAACTATCCAATAGCGGATGAGTAAATAAGCTCCAAAAGAAAAGCCACGACCAACTTTTCCAATCTGCTTCGTATGACTTATAGAGTTTAGATATGAGGTAACCTAAAATTGGTGCAAGTAGAATACTAAATAGTACCGAATGACTAAACCCACGATGAATATCTAATTCGGTAACGGTATCGAAAAGTTTTCCGACAAAAACATCTAAATCAGGAATAGTGCCTCCTATGGCTCCCCATAGGAGGGCTTTATTCCCTATTTTATTACCGAGTGTAGCTTCACCAACGGCTGCACCTAATACAATTTGAGTTATTGAATCCATTTAGAATGGAAGATCATCTTCTTCAGATGCTTCGTCAGCAGGGTTCATGCTTACAGGAGGTGGTGGCATACTCGCAGGAGCTGATCCTGAAGGTGAATTTCCACCGATCATATCAATTTTCCATGCGTCTATATTATGAAACCATTTTCCGTTATATTCTCTTGATGAAATGTTAAACTCCACTTTTACATCCTGACCTGCAGATAAGTTATTCAACATGGCAATTTTATCATCGCCAAAAAGACTAAAACAAACATCTGGGTTATACTGAGCACCAGTATCTACCACAAAACCTTGTTTTTTCCATTCTTTTCCAGCCTTACTAGTGCCGCTTTCTACCGGTAATATTTGTTTGATTTTTCCTTCTACTGATAATCCCATGCTTATGCTTCAATTATTTCTATATTTTCTATTTTATCGCCCATTCTAATGGTATCGATAACTTCTAATCCTTCTACTACTTTACCAAAAACAGTATGGTTACGGTCTAAGTGCTGAGTATTTTTTCTGTTGTGACAGATAAAAAACTGAGAGCCTCCTGTATTTCTTCCTGCATGTGCCATAGACAAAACTCCTTTATCATGAACTTGATTCTCACCATCTAATTCACAATCAATAGAATATCCAGGACCACCGGCTCCTGTACCATCAGGACAACCACCTTGAACCATAAAGTCTGGAATTACCCTATGAAAAGTTAGACCATTGTAAAACCCTTCTTTTGATAGTTTAACGAAGTTATCCACAGTTTTTGGAGCGTCATTCTCAAAAAACGCTATTGTCATTTCACCTTTAGAGGTGGTCATTTTTGCTTTTTTCATCCGTTCTTAAATTAAATTTTAGAAACGCAAATTTATGTTTTTGATCCACTATATCATAATGCATTCTCAACTTATTATTCCCTAAAATAATTTGCTTTGTTCTTAAAAAATGTTAACTTATGAGCCACTAATTATTAAAATCTAGTCAATTATGAAAAAATTACTACTAACCTTCGGCCTAGGACTAAGTTTACTTGGTATGGCCCAAACATCAGGTGGCCCGGATAATTTCGGGTACACTTGGAAAAATTCATCTGCTAGCGGAGGTCCCAGCTTCTCGTGGTATGATATCGCAACTTTAGGAACACAAGTAAATGGATTGTCAGATGATAATGTGGTCGGTCCATTTCCACTGTCGGGATTTCAGTACTACACCAGCACACCGACCAATTTTTATATTGGGTCTAATGGATACATATCCTTTAGCTCAGTAAATATTGCTTCTTCTGGTGGGCAGTTTCCTGCTATTCCATTAGCAGGCGGACCCAATAACTTCATAGCTGCATTACTTTCAGATTTAAGTTTTGCAAGCAGTGGAAATCCCGGCAGAGCTTACTTCTTTGATAATGGAGATTCCTTATGTGTTTCTTTTGTTAATGTTCCATTTTGGATTAATAATGCGCAACAATATGGCGGTAGTAATACATTCCAGATCATTCTTAATAAATTAGACACCTCGATTACCGTCAACTATTTAGACCAACAAGGACTTCCTGACCCTACTTACACAGCAAATGGTTTATCAATAGGTATTGAAAATGCTACAGGAGCTGATGGTCTTCAACAATATAGAGGTATGGTATTCCCTTCAGACTCCTCCTCAGTAAAATTCTACTTTCCATCTACAGTTGCCCCAATTAACGACGGAAGTGTAAATTGGATTGGTAATGCTGAATCAAAAGGTGATTTTGTATTAAGTGGCAACAGTATAAACCTACAGGCAAATATTAAAAACGCAGGAAATCAACCCATTTCTTCCTTTACAGCCAATGGTTCTATCACTCCTCCACCAACTGGCTCAGCATGGTCTAGCTCTAGAACTCTTACAAATCTAGCTGCGGGAGATGATACAACCTTTATGTATAACACAAACTATACACCTAATGCATTAGGAATTTATTCCTACACAACCAACCTAACAGGAATTACTGGTGATAATATTGCGTCAAATAACAGTCTAACGCAAAAGATTATTGCTTTAGATCCTGCAAGCGACACTATTTCAATGGATTATTCAGATGGAATTGCAAGTGGAAGTATTGGATGGTCAGGTGGAAATGGAGGGGTTGCAGTTTACATGAAACCACCAATTTATCCTGCTAAAATCATATCTACAAATTATTACATCACTGCTTTAGGTACTCCTGCAGTTGGTTTTCATGCGATGATCTACGATGATGATGGTCCTAATGGAACAAACGGAACATTGCTTGACAGTGTTTATGTTGCTCCGTCAGGTATTGTAACAGGTGTGTATACGAATGTAGCTCCAAATGATACGAATCTAACAATTACAGATGGCGGTGTATACATTCACTGGCTTATGGATGGTGATGGTATCAATATTGGTTCAGACAACACTCCTCCTATTTCAAAAAGAGCAATCGAAGTTATTTTAGGAGGATGGGCAGATTATAGAGATCGAGAAACTCAGGATTTCATGATGGGAATGACAATAGCTACACCTTCAGAAGATGGAGAAATTACGTCAATAGGTCAGGCTGATAGTAAAGGTGTAATGGTTCAGAGAAATACTGCATATCCGCTAACTACTACTGTTTCAAACATTGGATTTAGAGACGCTACAAATGTTAGTGTAAAAAATGAACTGAAAACAAGAACAGGGACTGTGGTAACAGTTGGAAGTGGAACAAGCACTTTGCCAAATCTGAATGCCGGAACAGATACTTCTTTTACATTTAGCAATACATTTATACCTTCTGTAGTTGGTACATATTCATACAAAGTATTTTTAGATAAGCTTTTAAAAGATACTGAAAATGATAATGATACGCTTATGCAAGAGATTATTGTGCTGGATAGTAATGCTGCATTAATTGATGTATCTTATGCAAATGCAACTGCAGAAGGTTCATTAGCAAATTCCGCTACAATGCTTGGATATGCAGCATACTTTGAGCCTTCATTTTATCCTGCAAGAATTAAGAAAACCTCTTTTTATCATACTGTTTTAGGGAATTCATTCGGATTTAACGCCATTATTGTAAAAGGAGATAGCAGCTTAACTGTGCTTGATAGCGTTTTAGTTGGATCAGGTACAATTAGTGCTAATGCATACGCAGATGTAACACCTAGCAATAATAATATAGTAATCAACAGTGGAGGTATATTCGTAGTTTGGCAAAAATTTGGCAATGGGATTGAGCTTGGATATGATGGAGAAGCGCCTTTCTCAAGACAAAACTACCAAATAGGAACTTCAGGAATTGAACCATATATAAATAATAATCAAGAAGATATTATGATAAAGGTTCAGTTTGAGAGAGGTAGTATTCCTGTTGGATTACAGGAAAATAGATTGACTGAATTAACTGCTTTCCCAAACCCGTTTAACAATGCTACTACAATAGCTCTACCTAATGAAGTAGATGGCAACACCGTTGTATTACAAGTGAGAAATACAAAAGGACAAGTAGTTTCACCAAAAATAATTCGCTATCAAAATGAATTAAAAGTGTACAAAGGAGATTTAGCTCCAGGACAATATACCTACTCTATTCAACAAGGCGGCAAATTAAAAGCTGTAGGAAAATTATCTATACTCTAAACTAGTTTTTAAATTATTAGGTTGCCCGATAGTCTTATTTATTAAGATTATCGGGCATTTTAATTGTGTGGGTTCTAAAATTTAACTGAAATAAATGAATAGTTTTGACTACTTACTTTTAATACTGATTAATAAAATTTTAAAATAGAAAAAACAGAAACAAATATGAAGCAGCTTCAATTTCAAAATGGTGATAAAATACCTACAATCGGATTAGGAACTTGGAAATCAAAACCCGGAGAAGCTAAAGACGCAATACTGACAGCCGTAAAAAATGGTTATCGACATATTGATTGTGCTGCAATATATGGTAATGAAAAAGAAATTGGAGAAGCTTTTAATGAGCTATTTTCTAACAATATAGTTAAAAGAGAAGCGCTTTTTATAACTTCTAAGCTCTGGAATGATAAACACAAAGAAGCGGACGTAATACCTGCGCTTAAGCAGACTTTAGCGGACTTGCAATTAGATTTTCTTGACTTATATTTAATTCATTGGCCTGTCGCCATGAAAAAAGATGCAAATCCTCCTGAATTTTTAAGTTTAGATGAAGTTCCACTTTTAGAAACTTGGAATCAATTAATTAAAGCTAAAACTGAAGGTTTGTGTAAACATATTGGAACGTCCAATTTTTCAATAAAGAAGTTAAACCATTTAAACACTGAGTCCAGCCAAAAAGTAGAAATGAATCAAGTGGAATTACATCCGTTTTTTGCTCAGCATGATTTAAAAGAATGGTGTGATGGAGAAGGAATTTTAATGACTGCTTATTCCCCACTCTGCTCTGCAGATCGCTCAGAAGATTTTAAAAAGGCGGACGAACCACAACTTTTTGAAAATGAAACTTTAAAAGAGCTTGCTTCTAACCATAATTGCACGATTGCTCAGGTTGTACTTGCCTGGAATCAATATAGAGGTATTTGCGCAATTCCAAAATCAACTAATCCAGGCAGACAAGTAGAAAACCTTTCTTCTGATCAGGTAATCTTAACCGAAGCCGATGTGAACAAAATAAATACACTACATATCAATTATCGCATTATAGATGGTTCATTTTGGACAGAGAATCCATTTTATACAAAAGCTAATTTGTGGGATATAGACTAATTAAATTGTAGTTATAATCGCGAGGATTGTGGTAGTAATCATTTCAATTCCAATTGCAATAATTATAAATCCTATAATTCTTGATAGCGCATTTATTCCTGAAGCACCTAATAAATTTACAATATTTCGGGACACTTTAAGCAATAGATAAATGCACAATGTGGTAAATAGTATTGCGCCAATTACGAGTAAAAGATCAGAAGTTTTAGTGTAGGCTTGATTGTAAGTAATCAATAGTGAGATAGTACCCGGACCTGCTAACATTGGTATGGCCAAAGGAGTAAGTGAAATTTCAGATCGTGTTTTAATATCATCTTGAACAGGTTCTCTTTTCATTCCTTTGTGCTCTCTATACTTACCTGTTAACAACGCAAACCCAGAAGAAGCAATTATAAGGCCGCCTGCAAGTTTTAAAGAGTTTAAACTAATTCCAAAAAACAGCAAAAGATACTTCCCAGCAAAAAATGACAAAAGCAATATTATTAGCACATTAACTGAAGTCCAAAAGGCAATTTGTGCCCGCTCCTTCATGGTGTTCTCTTGGGTCAATCCTACGAATAAAGGAACGGTACCTAAGGGGTTCATAATAGAGAAAAGTGCTGCGAATGTTAGGATAAATAGTTCCATCTTTTTTTGCGCAAAAGTGACCCTATTCTAAATGTCTACTAATTAATCACAAATGAAGGTATTGTTAATTTAATGTGACCAAAATTTGTCAATTCGAACCGGAAAAAGCATAAGATGCAACCTCAGAAAATAATTAACGACAATTTATTACCTTTAGGAACTCTTCTTAAAACTATTAAGCCAATTTATGACTTTAGTAAAACGCATCCTATTACTATTGTTGATTATCTGTTCAGGAATTACCGCATACGGACAACTATCAGCTGACTTCACTGCAAATAAAACAAGTGGTTGTGGGGTTTTAGGTGGCGTCACGTTTACTGACATATCTACCGGAAATCCTACTTCTTGGGCATGGGACTTTGGAAATGGGAACACGTCAACAAATCAAAACCCAACAGTAAATTTTAGTAACCCTGGTAGCTATACTATACGTTTAAGAATTGGTTCAGGAAGTAGTAGCAATACGGTCACAAAAACAGGTTTTATACAGGTGTTTACTAATCCGGAAAGTAAACTATTAGCCGCTCCTACGAGTGGTTGTACACCGCTAACAGTGAATTTTAATGACAATTCCACATCGGTAGATGGCACTATAAATCAATGGCTATGGGATTTCAATGATGGTAGCCCTGCTTCTACAATTAAAAACCCAACGCATACGTATTCAAATGTTGGGGTCTACAATGTGTCCTTAACAGTAACTGACGACAATGGCTGTAGCAATACAAAAATAGAAAATGGATTGATCCGTCCGAATCCAAGGCCAAATGCAATAATTAGTACGAATAATTCGCGGTCATCTTGCACAGCTCCCTACACTGTAAATTTTATAAGCAATTCAACCGGTAGTAATTTAACCTATTTATGGACATTTGGTGATGGGAATAGTTCAACACAAGCCAATCCAAATCATATCTATACCGCTATAGGTGTTTATGATGTATCTTTACTAGTGATTGATCAGGCAGGCTGTCGGGATTCTTCAACTCAATTGGGCTATATTACGATAAAGCCTGTAGAAGCAAATTTTGATCTAGTAAAAGATAGTATTTGTAAAGGAGAAGCCATCCAAATAATCAACAATTCTGTAAATGCTTTAACCTATAATTGGAATTTTGGTGATGGAAGAACAGCGAATACCAGCTCACCTAGCCCTGTTTTTCTTAACGCAGGAACGTATCAAATTAGACTTAGCGTAAGCAGAGGCTCAAATTGTGTTGATGAAATTACAAAAACACTCTATGTAGATAGTGTTAAAGCCCAATTTGATATTGACCCACTTTTTGCTTGTGAAGATAGCACCCTAATTACTTTTACTAATCAATCTTACAACAGTGACTCATTGCAATGGATCTTAGGAAATCAGCTATATACAAATATTGATACCGTTACTTTTTTTGGCAGTAATGGTCAGTTTTTTGACACCCTTATTGCCGTAAGTCCTATTGGGTGTATTGATACTGCAACACGTGAAGATCGTTCAGTTTTTATTACCGAAATTGAGTTGTTCACAGATGAATTTGGGGGTTGCATACCTTATACGGTAGATGTCTATTCTAATATAAAAAGCTCCTCTCCTATTGTAAACTTTTTCTGGGAATTTGGTGACAATGGAGGTTTAGGAACCTCTACAGCTCGAGATTCTGTTAATTATACTTTTACAACGGATACTGTGTTTAAGCTCTATGTTACAATTCTTGATAGTAATGGTTGTGAGGCTCGCGATACCATAAATATTGGTGCAGGATATCCTTCAAATTACACGTACACGCAGTTGCAAGACACTGTTTGTGCAAGCGACTCCTTAACAGCAGTAATTACCTATGAAAATCAAGGGATGACGTTATTAGGTGTTTCTGATAGTATCTTAGGTAATGTGCTTTCTTTCAACTATCTAAATGATACGCTTAATGTGTATAATTTTAGAGATACAGGTATTACTTATGTAAGAATTGAACATCAGTTTAATGGATGTATCTCAGATACAATAGTAGAAGTGTATGTAAATGGACCGATTATAAGAAGTATAAAGGATTCTATAAATTGTACCGATAAATTAACCCATTATTTTTCTGCAGACGCAATAGACTTCAACAGATTCGTTTGGGATTTCGGAGATAATTCTCCACTAGATTCAGTTAATAGTGAACCCGTCCATATTTATCAGGTAGACTCAACGTATACGGTAACACTAACTGTATTTAACGATTCGAATACTTGCAGTTACACACTAGAAAAAGAAACTATCATTAATAGGCAGTTTCCTTCAATATTTTCAGATTATGTAAATATGTGTGTGCCTTTCACCTTTACAGTAAAACCTCAATTGCCAAATGATACAGAAAGTTTCTACTGGCTTGTTGATGGGGATACAGTTCGAGCAGATAGCGTAATACGCAGAATGGATTCAGCCAAAGTAGTTTCAGTACAAATTGTTGCAGTTAATAATTACGGTTGTATTTACAATCCCTCATTAAATATCATTGGATATAACTTTAAAGCTAGTTTTGTGGCAGATACTACTAGATTTTGTGATCCTTCTGATGTCATTTTCACGAGTACAACTACTTCTAACACTTTTATAACTAGCAATTTTTGGAATTTTGGAAATGTTGATACTTCCTCACTTAACCCCGATACTACACGGTATAACATAGAGGGGTTTTATGATGTTACCCTTACCTCTAAAGATTTAAATGGATGCGAAAGTACCACTACACTAAGTGAATACATTCGCTTTTATCGAAATATTCCTCGCTTTCTAACAACAAATAGAAATGCTTGTGTTGGAGAAGTTATACAATTTAATAATACCTCTATAGGGGATTCTTTAAGCTATTTTTGGGAATTTGGAAATGGACAAACCAGCACATCAGTGGCTCCGAGTACTGTCTATAATACTCCGGGAATATACAGTGTTCGTTTAAAATCTACCACTCCAATAGGTTGTGAAAGAGAATGGGTGTTAACAGATTATATTACCATAGAGGCCTCACCTATAGCAGACTTCACCTCTGATACTGCTATAAGTAGTTGCTATCCACTACCTGTTAATTTTACCAATACCTCTACTCCACTAAGCACCATTATATTTAATAGATGGAACTTTGGTGATAATACACCAATCTCACAGTTTCAAGATCCTTTTCACAACTATACTTCTGTTGGAATCTATGATGTTACGCTAATTGTGGGTACCAATTCAGGCTGTAAGGATACCATAACTAAACCTGCATATATTCAAACTAATGGCCCAGAAGCGGATATCAACTTTTACCCTGACTCTATTTGTATTAATGAAAGCATCACCTTTGAAGCAGTTAATTCTAGTGGTGTTGGAAACTTTATTTGGGATTTTGGTGATGGTAAATCATCAACTGTAAGCCCAATAAAGCATAGATATACAGACAAGACAGGCCCAACCTACATTTCTCTTATACTATCAGATAGTTCAGGCGGCTGCGTGGTAGGTCTAAAAGATACCGTTTACATCAAAGAAATGATTGCATTAATTGGTGTAAATGATACCAATGGATGTGAACCATTGGTCGTTAACTTTAGCGATAATTCATTAAATGTCAGCAACTCTCTTTGGAAGTTATATGATGGAACAAGTACTGGACAAACTTCTTTTACCAAAACATTATCATCAGGTACTTACCCGGTACAATTAATCACAGAAGGTTTGGGCTGCTTTGATACTGCAGAAATTGTATTGAGTGTCTACTCAAATCCGAGTATTCAGTTATCGTCAGACAGTGCAATTTGTGAAGGAGATTCATTACAATTATTGGGCAGCGGTGCGCAATTTTATTTATGGACACCTCCAAGAGGTTTAACTAATCCAACAATTCCAAACCCAATTGCATCGCCCAATACCACTACAAATTATCAACTAACCATAACTGATACTAACAATTGTAAAGCTGCTGATTCTTTATTATTAACTGTCTATAACCGACCATTTATAGATTTAGAAAGTGATAGTTTACTCTATTTGGGAGAAGAAATGAATTTGGTGCGAATGAATAACCAAGTTAATGTAACTTATTTTTGGACACCATCAAAAGGCTTAAGTTGTGGTGATTGCCCGTTCCCGATTGCAAGACCATTAGAAAGTACCAGGTATTATCTGACTGCAACTGATGAGAACGGTTGTTTCACTTTAAAAGACTCGATTTATATCGATGTGTTCGATGGGTTTTCAGTAGAACTACCAACAGCATTTTCCCCGAATGGTGATGGAAATAATGACATCATATTCCTAAAAGGGTGGGGAATAAAAACGCTTTTAACTTTTCAAATATATAACCGATGGGGAGAGTTAGTATTTGAAACAACTGATTTAACTATGGGATGGGATGGCACTTATAAAGGGCAACCACAAGTAATGGATACCTATATATACATTGCTAAAGCACTGGGCTACAATGATCAAGTTATAGAGAAAAAAGGAAACATTACTTTGTTGCGTTAAATAGGTATTTTCATTAACCCATTTAATATTAATCTATTAGCAGTATTTTTCTATTTTCTAGTTTTCCTGTATTTGTTAGTGCTTGAAGAATGTACATTCCTCTATCTAAATTATTTATATTAAGGATTGACAAAGATTTTTCGAAAAGATTGTCCTCAAAATATACAACATTTCCTAATTGATCGAATAATTTAATAGCGGTTAAATTAACTGAGTGTTTAATATTAATCATTCCACGAGAAGGGATTGGATAAATTATAAGTTCATCGTTATTAAGTAAATCAACTTCCCTATCTGTCAATATGCCACAGGATAATGTAAATAAGCTGTTATTTAAATAATTTATAAAGGCAGGAATAACATTACTAGAAGGCAAATTAGGCGTTCCTATTCCACCCCATTGAACTGAATTTGTAATGAAATTTGGCAATTGATTATAAATTAAACTTTTAAGATATAAATTAGAAGTGCCGGTTGGTATTATATTGCCTTTATCTGAATTCCCAAATAGAAAATGTCCTGTACCTTGAATCGTATAATTGACCAAACTATATGGAAATCCATTATTGGTTATTTCATTTCCAATAATATTTTGATTTGGAGAATTTGAAGCGCTAAAAAAGATCCCATAAGAGGATGCGCGATTTCTAAAAAAGGTATTAAACGGCCCATTAGGACCATGAGAATTGTCGATAATTATATTTTCCCCTTGATTTTGTTCAAATAAATTAAGGTAGGGGTAGTTTCCATGTAATACCATATCCCCTGCAGAATTGCTAGGTGTTGATGTCCAGAACGGATTAAATGAATAGTTGTATGCAAATACATTTGCATTTGCACCTGCTTGTAGAATCATTGCATGTCTCAAATAATCAAATACATTATTTTGCACCAAACATTCATTAGAAGTGAATTGAATCATTACTCCATATGCCCTTCCGTTTGGACCATAATCAAAAGCATGATGAAAGTAGCTATCCGTAACACTAATATTTGAACTTTTTGTAAGGTTAATGTGTGAAAATGTACAATTTTCTGACTCCACATTTTTAACCCAAGAATTAACAGAAAATTCAAATTTAATATTACTTGTTTGTTGGGGTGCAGTATTGTCTATTCGTTGAATCTTAAGGCATTCAATTCCCGAATTCTGGATGGGTGTAAACTTTTGAATATATGGATTTTCGGTTATCAAATAATCCATACGTATAGGAGAGTTGATGATAATTTGATTACCGATTACTTGTTTAATTTGAACCAATTGGCCTACTGAATTTAATGCCCAACTTGATGTGACTAGCGCGCTGTCATTTTTAAGTATTTGTATCCAATCTCCCTGACTAAATACTAATCCATTGCTTACATTAATAATCGAATCGTCCTTTAAAACTGACTGAGTTAAATTTGTAGTAATTGAGGTAGATTTACCTTTAACTAAAATCGCATCCCCATTTCCGCCTAAATTATGCTTGAAAATGGTATTAGCAGGACCTTGTCCTCTTATTATTACATTACTTGGTAGCAAAATTGGTTGATTAAATAAGAATTGACCTGCAGGAAACTCTAATGTAGCCCCATTACCGATCATAAAAGAAAGCGCATAATAAAGAATAGAATCATTAGGGGTAACCCCATCGCCGACAACTCCAATACTTTGCATTTTAATTACAGGATAGTTAGATGGATAATTATTTCCTGCTAATGACCAGTCTGCTATTCTAGCGGAAGGAATTATTTGGGTGTAAACACTATTAACTGTAAAAATAGAAAGTGCAAAAAGAATTATTTTCATTTTGGGTGGGTAGGTTTAATTTAAAAACAAATATAAAAATCAAATGCCTGCTATTCTAAACAATTGGTAATATTTGATAGATATAGTTTAAAACTCTCACAATAAAGTAAATTCTAAATTCTTTGATGTATAAAAAAAGGCGTACATCTGTTGATGTGCGCCTAATATATTTACAGTTAATACTATTTTAGAAATAGTAAGAAAGAACTATTCTTGCAGTTCCATCTACATTAAAAGTATTGCTGTTCGTTTGAAGTTTACCTTTTTCCACATCAGAAGTAGAGCCACCTGAAAGGGGAGTTACTTGCGTAACTTCACTATAATTACCTCCTTGTTTTAAATAATTATATCCAAGAGAATATTCCGCTCCAAATGCAAAATTCTTGGCTAAAAAGTAGTTAAAACCTGCAGTTCCAACTAACCCTATAGCAAATCCACCATCTTGCTGATAAGTTACTGTTGTCCGCTCTGTTCCTGCAGTGGTTTCTTCACGCTGCTTTATATCTCTTTTGGTTTTACCAATAAATCCGATCGCTACTTGTCCTGCGATGTATGGGTCTAGTCGTTTAGTTCCTTTAAAATGCTTTTCTATACCTACAGCTAAATAAAGTGATGATTTAGATGTAGTAGAATCTATTCCTACTAAACTAGCACCTACGCTATCTTCGGTCATTGTTTTTATTGAAGATATTGATGGTCCAAAGTCTATTCGAATTGCTTTTTCTGCAGACAAGTAATATTTGCCGGTTATTAAACTCGTGTTGATAGGAGAAGTAACATTTGACAAGCGTAAATTATCAATTAACCCATTAACATTCAACATAATTCCAAAATCACCTTCTACCGGCTTCAACGATTCTTCTTGCGCTGTAACTGTAAAAAAAGCAGTTCCTAATAGTGCTATTGCGATAAGCTGTTTTCTCATTGTGTCTGTATTTTTTGAATAACTAAACCTGAATAGTTGTTTTTTATTGTTTTAACCATTAAAAGATTTGTTCTGAAGTAATGGAACAAATTTAAAATCTCCATATTCTTCCATTTCAAATTCTGTTTCTGAACGCTTAATTAATCGTTTCATAATTTGAGAATCTCCTTCACCTACAGGAATGACCATAATACCGCCAACGTTTAGCTGACGTTTTAAATCTTCAGGAATAAATGGTGCTCCTGCTGTGATAATTATTTTATCATAAGGAGCAAAAGCAGGCTGACCAAGGTATCCATCACCGAAAAATAATTTTGCAGAATAATTCATTTTTTCAAGCATCACTTTTGCTTTTTGATAAAGAACCTTCTGTCGCTCAATAGAAAAAACCTTTGCTTTCATTTCTAGCAAGACGCAAGTTTGATAAGCTGAGCCTGTCCCTATTTCAAGTACTTTATCACCGCGTTGTATTTTTAATAATTGTGTTTGAAAAGCCACAGTAAACGGCTGTGAAATAGTTTGTCCTGCACTAATTGGAAATGCCTTATCTTGGTAAGCAAAATTTACAAATGCATTATCTAAAAATAAGTGTCGAGGAATAGAATTGATTGCTTCCAGCACTCTTTCGTCAGTAATTCCCTTCTCTTGCAATAATCCTACAAGCTTTTTCCTCAATCCTTTATGACGATACGTATCCATTACTATTTACAAGTATAAATTTTCAATTTTGAGTCTACCAAATTACAGAAACTAAACCCAGGATATCGTCATATATCTAAGCATTATTATTAAAGAAAGATTGTTGAAAACCCACTTGAGCGTTTGAGTTTGATGTATCAGATTGGTCTATTTTTGTATAAAATAATTGACTATGCTAAAAATTGGGGTTCTAGGAACAGGACATTTAGGGAAAATTCACTTACGCTTATTAAAAGAAATAGATGCTTTTGAATTAATTGGTTTTTATGATCTAGATTCCGAAGTAGCAGCAAAAGTGGCCGAAGAAATTGGCATTCCTTTCTTTTCAAATTTAGATGAGTTAATTGATGCCTCCGATGCTATAGATATTGTAACCCCCACCCTTTCTCATTATGATTGTGCAGTAAAGGCTTTAAAAAAATCAAAACATGTATTTATAGAAAAGCCAATTACATCAACTGTTGAAGAAGCTAAAGAGTTGATTGGATTAGCAGAAGAAGCTAGAGTACAAGTTCAAGTTGGTCATGTAGAACGATTTAATCCTGCTTACATGGCAGCTGCTCCTTATTGCAATCAGCCGATGTTTATTGAGTGTCACCGATTAGCACAATTTAATCCTAGAGGAACTGATGTGTCAGTAGTTTTAGATTTGATGATTCATGATATTGACATCATTTTAAGTTTAGTAAAAAGCAATATCAAAAAAATAAGTGCTAGCGGTGTAGCTGTTGTTAGTGATAATCCTGACATCGCTAACACACGAATAGAATTTGATAACGGATGCGTAGCCAACCTTACAGCAAGTAGAATATCGCTTAAGAATATGCGAAAAACACGTGTTTTTCAGCGAGACGCTTACATTTCTATTGATTTCTTAGAAAAAGAAGCAGAAATAGTTCGTTTAAGTAATGTTGAAGGCGAACCCGATCCATTAGCTGTGACGATAGACTTAGGAAAAGGAAAAGGCCACAAACAGATTTATTTTGAAAAACCTGATGTAGCTCCAAATAATGCAATTAAAGATGAGTTAACTGCATTTGCTCATGCAATCAATACCAATACCGTCCCTCCTGTAAGTATACATGACGGGTATTACGCCTTAGATGTTGCACACAAAATAGTGGAGAAATTAAAACTTACCCACGACTCAATTTCTATCTGATACAATAAATAATTTCATATTGCGTTTGATTCACTTACTTTTGCTCACTTTAGTCAAAAGATGATGTCAAAAAAAGCTTACGTACTAGTTGTAGGAATTATTGGATTGCTATCCATCCCGAGCTGTAAAGACTTAGAGGCTGAAGTGCCGTCATATCTTTCAATTCCAAGTATAACCGTGGAAGTAACAGATGTTGATCAAGGTACCAACAGTAGTTCTTTCAGCGATGCATTTGTTTACGTAAATGATAAGTTAATTGGGATTTATAACTTACCCGCTGATATTCCTATTTTACAAGAAGGACAAGTTAAAGTTACTATTGGAGGTGGGGTTAAACAAAATGGTGTTTACGAATCTAGATTAGAATACCCATTTTATAGTCAATTTGATACGGTTATTAATTTAATTAAAGGTAAAACAGTAGAAATTAATCCTGTTCTTAATTATCTAAGTAATGTCAACTTTGACACCTTCTTTGAAAACTTTGAAACGGGTATCAACTTTATCAAGGGCATTACTTCTGACACTAACTTTGTTAGAACTAACGAACCGGATGAATTCTTTGAAGGTTTTTCAGGAAAATTAATTTTAGAAGATGGAAAAGATGCTTTTGAAGTGCATACTCCTGACATTACAGATGTACCGAGGTTCAATACCTCACCGGTATACATGGAACTAGACTTCAAAGGGAACATTTTTGTCAATGTTGGCTCCTATTTTAATAATAAAAACAGCAATCAAATCTACGTAGTACTTCCACCTAAGGAAACTTGGACTAAGGTATACATTAACCTTACAGAGCTGCTTGCCACTAATGGCAGTGCAAGTAATTTCAACTTCTTTTTTGCATTCAATAAAGCAGTTACAAAATTCCAAGGAACTGCAGAGTTTTATGTTGATAATGTGAAAATTGTGACCTTTTAATGAATAGACGTTTACAAGTTTCCAAGTATGTTATCGCCGACTTTCTTTCAGCTCTAGTAGCGTGGGGGCTGTTTTTTAGGTATAGAAAACTTTATCTAGAACCAATTAAGTTTGGTTATCAACCTTTCGACTACGATAGTAACTTCTTTTTAGGCCTCATTATTATTCCATTTTTATGGATTGGACTATATTCTGCTACCGGATATTATCATGATGTATTTAGAAAAGCGCGTTTACGGGATTTATTTCAAACCATTCTAATCTCGATAATTGGATGTACATTCCTATTTTTTGTCTTTATTTTAGATGACCAAATCAATACCTACAAAGATTACTACCTCTCTTTATTTTATATTTTCTCTTTACACACTTTTTTTACGGCTACGCTAAGAACAGTAATTACCACAAATACAGTTCATAAAATACAGAACAGAGAAATGGGCTTCAATACGATTATTGTAGGTTCTAATGAGCGGGCCCTGAAACTTTATGATGAGATGGAAGGCAATAAAAAATCCTATGGAAATAAATTTGTAGGGTTTGTTCGTGTAAAACACAACGAAAAGTATTTGTTAGAAACCCATCTTAATTTTTTAGGTAATTCAGATCAGATAAAATCAATAATAAAAGAGCACAAAATAGAGGAAGCAATTATTGCAATTGAATCGTCTGAACATCAAAGTCTTGAAAAAATAATTAGCGAACTGGAAGGTCAAGATGTACTAATCAAAGTAATTCCTGATATGTATGATATTTTATCAGGATCCGTTAAAATGACCTCTATTTTTGGAGCACCACTTATTATTATTAATCGCGAAATCATGCCTACTTGGCAGCAAACCATTAAGCGCTTTATCGACATTTTAGTATCCTTATTTGTATTAATAGTTTTCTCACCACTATATGTGACAATAGGAATAATCGTAAAATTAACGTCAAAAGGGCCTGCATTCTTCAAACAGGAGCGTATAGGAATTCATGGAAAGCCATTTAATATTTACAAGTTTAGGTCAATGAACATCGATGCTGAAAAGGCAGGTCCTGCCCTTTCAAGCACAAATGATCCTAGAATAACCAAATTTGGCTTGTTTATGCGTAAAACCCGTATGGATGAAATTCCTCAATTTTATAATGTACTAATTGGCGACATGAGTTTAGTCGGACCTAGGCCTGAACGTCAATATTTTATAGACAAAATCGTAGAACAAGCCTCCCATTACAACCATTTATTAAAAGTTAGGCCTGGTATTACTTCTTGGGGGCAAGTGAAATATGGATATGCAGAGAATGTTGATCAAATGGTAGAACGCTTAAAATTCGATATTATCTATATCGAGAATATGTCGTTATTAGTTGATTTTAAGATACTCATATATACGGTTCTTATCGTTTTAAAAGGAAGCGGAAAATAATTACTCCTACTCTTTTTTATACCCTCCTTACTCCTTATTTTTGCAGTCAAAATAAACTTATTATTTATGAAAAAAGTAGCAGTAATAGGCGCTGGAACAATGGGAAATGGAATTGCTCATACCTTCGCACAAAGCGGGTACCTAGTTGCACTAATTGACCTTTCTCAAGCCTCTTTAGACAGAGGAATTGCAACCATAACGAAAAATTTAGATCGTATGGTAATGAAAGAACGAATTTCTGAAACAGATAAAAATACAACGCTTGCTAACATTTCAACATTTACAAAAATAGAGGATGGTGTTGCTGGTGTAGATTTAGTGGTAGAAGCAGCTACTGAAAATGTAGATATAAAGCTATCCATATTTAAAAACTTAAGCGATATTACTCCTGATCATGTCATCTTAGCTTCAAACACCTCTTCTATTTCAATTACCAAAATCGGAGCAGCAACCAACCGACCTGATAAAGTAATTGGTATGCACTTTATGAATCCTGTACCAATCATGAAGTTAGTAGAGATCATTAGAGGTTATGCTACTTCAGACAAGGTAACTAACTTAATAATGGAGACCTCTAAGAAATTAGGTAAAACTCCTGTAGAAGTAAATGATTACCCCGGGTTTGTAGCCAATAGAATATTAATGCCAATGATTAATGAAGCAATCATTACCTTACATGAAGGCGTTGCAGGTGTTGAAGAAATTGACACAGTAATGAAGTTAGGTATGGCTCACCCAATGGGACCTTTGCAATTAGCTGATTTTATCGGTTTAGATGTATGCTTATCAATTATGAACGTGCTTTATGAAGGATTTGGAAACCCCAAGTATGCCCCTTGCCCACTATTGGTGAATATGGTAACCGCAGGTAAATTAGGTGTGAAGTCAGGAGAAGGATTTTATAATCACACACATGGCACAAAAGAATTAATTGTAGCTGATTTCTTTAAGAAATAATCAATTCATCACATAGCAATTAAAAGGAAGCTCCATTGCTTCCTTTTTTTTATGGAACTTTGTAATCACTTCACGGCAAATAAAAACAAGCATCATGGGAAAAGAGCATTTTGAGATAGTCGTTACTACACTATTAGGATTAGAGGATGTATTACAAAAGGAATTAGAAGATATTGGCGTTCGCTCACCAGAACTATTAGGTCGTGCTGTTAAGTTTTTTGGAAACCAAGAGTATCTTTATAGATGTAATTATGAGCTGCGCACGGGTCTGAGAGTATTGCGCCCCCTTAGCACGTTTAAAGTTCATACTGAAGATGAATTATATAGAAAAATTCAGCGAATAGATTGGTCTCAATACCTAAATAATAATAAAACGTTTGCAGTAGACGCTACTACTTACGGTACATTATTTACTCATTCTAAATATATTGCTTTAAAGACTAAAGATGCAATAGTCGATCAATTTAGAGATAAAACAGGTGCGCGTCCTTCTATTGATGTTGCTCGCCCATCTGTAAAAATAAACGTGCATATTGCTCATGATGAATGTACTATTTCTTTGGATAGCTCTGGTGTTCCACTTTCTAAAAGAGGTTATAAGACAGAACAAACTTTTGCACCACTCTCTGAAGTATTAGCTGCAGGAATGATTCTAAAAAGTAATTGGGATAAGAACTCTACTTTTTATGATCCAATGTGTGGTTCAGGAACTATAGCGATAGAGGCTGCATTAATTGCTACTCAAACACCTCCTGGAGGATATAGAAACTTTGGTTTCGAAACGTGGTTTGATTTTGATGCTGAGCTATATGAATCTGTAAAGTTAAGAGCAGAATCTAGAGTGAGAAGAATCGATTTTCGAGTAAATGGCAGTGATATGGATGAAAAAGCTATAGAGATTGCCAGAAATAATGCTAGAAGAGCGCGCATCAGCAGAAATGTTCAATTCTTCAAAGCCGATTTTCTTAAAAGCAATCCTGAAATGCACGATGGTGTTATCATTATGAATCCACCCTATGGAGAGCGTATTGGTACGAATGAAGACATGATTTCTTTATACCAAGCAATTGGTGATCAACTAAAGACCCATTACAGTGGTGCTGATGCTTGGATTTTGAGCGGAAACGTTCAAGCTTTAAAGTTAATAGGATTAGCTGCAGCTAAACGTATACGCTTAAACAACGGACCTATCGAATGTAAATACCATCATTTCCCATTGTATAAAGGATCTAAAGAAGAAAAAGTTAAAATAGAAATTACTGACTAACCGCAGTTTTTTGGCCTCTTTTATCATAAGGAATTACACCGCTTTCAAGCATCTGAACAATATGCTCAATGTCTCTATCTTCTCCTTTGGGGTCATATTTGAGTTTGAGGTTTTGGCCAAATAAGCGTGCCATTGATTGCCATAAAAATGCAGATAATGAACCTCGAAGTTGTTTTACTAAATCATAAGACGACTCTCCTGTTTCACGATCAATAAGTTTTACTAGGATAACTCCTTGCATTACAGTAAGCGTTTTTAACTCTCCTTCAAATTCTTCTTTTAGCTCCCCTTCTACTTTTTTCATATAGGCTTTTCTTCGCACTTCATTTTTTATAGTAGTCAAAGTATCGTCATAGTTCTTTAGAAGTGCACCAGCAAGTTCAGCGTATGGATAAGCTTTCGTAACATAACGCTCTAATCGATCATATCTACGACGATCTGCATTTGATTTAAATTGCCGACGTTCAACGACATTAACACTTCCTAAATTCATGGTAGGTAAAGAATCTCCATTAATTACTGTAACCGGCAACGATTTCCTACTATCTTCCTGAGATACTATTCGCTCACTTCTGATCAATAAAAGAAGTAAGAAAGTGATAAACAAAAGATTTTGGATCATTTTGGGCATAATTCAAAGGTAATATTTTGAGCATTACTAAAATCATACCTATTTATACAAGTAATGTATAAAAACATCAATAGATTGTTTTTTAGTATCTCCAGAATGCTGTAATTTCATAGTCGGTTGATTTAAATTTTATTGATTGATTCCTACTTAAATTTATAAATTTGCAAAATGAAAGAAGCAATTGAACAAGCAGTCGCAGCATTAAATGAAGGCAAAACAATACTCTATCCTAGTGACTCCATTTGGGGATTAGGATGTGACGCTACCAATCAGGAAGCGGTAGAGCGTATTTTTGCACTAAAAAAACGGGCTGACTCTAAAAGTTTAATTGTTTTAGTAGCTGACGACGCGATGCTCAATAAATTTTTAAAAGACATTCCTCCAATTGCTTGGGATTTAATCGATTCAGCAGATCAACCATTAACCATCATTTATCCTGAAGGAAAAAACTTAGCGAAAGGCGTAATTGCAGATGATGGCAGTGTAGCCATACGTTTTGTAAAAGATGAATTTTGCTCACAGCTAATTAAACGATTTAGAAAACCAATAGTTAGTACATCTGCCAATTTATCAGGCACTTACACTCCGCTTAGTTACTTAGAAATTGCTGCTGATTTTAAAGCTCAAATTGACCATGAAGTGAACCTTTATCAACTAAAAGGGCAGAGCGGAAAACCTTCAGCCATAATAAAATTGGCTATGAATGGAGAAATTCAAGTAATAAGGAAGTAGAGTTTTCAGAAAAGAGTAATTTTGCAAAAAAAATAGTGCGCTTGGAAACCTCTTTCGATTTATCACATCCTATCTTCAAAATCATACAACAATCGGCTGATGAACTGGGTATTGATGCTTACGTAATTGGTGGCTTTGTTCGTGATTTAGTATTAAATCGACCGAGTAAGGATATCGATATTGTAACCGTTGGCAGCGGTATTGAGCTAGCTAAAGCTGTAGCTAAAACGATAGGTCCTAAAACCAAAGTCAATATATTCAAGAATTTCGGTACTGCAATGCTTAACTATAAAGGTTATGAGGTTGAATTTGTGGGTGCTAGAAAGGAAAGCTATAATCGAGATAGCCGTAATCCTATAGTTGAGGATGGAACCCTAGAAGATGATCAAAACAGAAGAGACTTTACCATTAATGCTATGGCAATAAGCTTAAAAGGTGAACACTTTGGTGCACTAATCGATCCATTTTTAGGTATAAAAGACATTGAAAACAAACGAATAGTAACACCATTGGATCCAGAAATTACTTACTCTGATGACCCTTTGCGAATGATGAGAGCCATTCGGTTTGCAAGTCAACTAAATTTTACGATCGACCCCATTTCACTTGCAGCAATAAGAGCACAAAAAGAGCGTATTAAAATTGTTTCTCAAGAAAGGATTTCAGATGAATTAAATAAAATAATTTTATCTCCAACGCCTTCAGTTGGATTTAATTTATTGTTTGATACTGGTATTTTAGCTATAATTTTCCCACAAATGACTGCACTTTATGGGGTAGAAATAATCGACGGGAAAGGACATAAAGATAATTTTTATCATACGCTGCAAGTCTTGGACAACATTAGCGAGCACACAACCGATTTATGGCTTAGATGGGCAGCAATACTGCATGATATTGCAAAGCCACCAACCAAAAGATTTGAAAAACAAATAGGTTGGACTTTTCACGGACATGAAGACAGAGGAGCTCAAATGGTTCCAAAAATTTTCAAATCGTTAAAATTACCACTAGATCATAAGATGAAATACGTGCAGAAGCTCGTAAAATTACATTTAAGGCCTATATCATTAGTAAAAGATAGCGTTACGGATTCAGCATTGCGCAGACTCCTGTATGACGCAGGTGATGATATTGATGATCTGATGACCTTGTGTAATGCAGATATTACCACCAAAAATGTGCGCAAACAAGAAAAGTATGCACAAAACTTTCAGATTGTTAAAGAAAAGTTAGTTGCCACAGAAGAAAAAGATAGGCTTCGCAATTGGCAACCTCCAGTTAGTGGAGAACTAATTATGGAAACATTTGATCTAGAGCCATCAAAAGCTGTTGGAGATATTAAAAATGCAATTCGAGAAGCAATTTTAGATGGAGATATTCAAAATAATTTTGAAGAAGCTCACGAATTTATGTTGAACTTAGGAAAACAAATGGGACTTACTCCCCAATAATTATTACCATGAAAACATTTACTTTACGTGTTATTCCAGAAACTGAAAATGTCGTTTACCGTGATATAATGGCAACTAGCGAAACCAATTTTTTGGTGCTTCATCAGCTATTATTAAAGGCATTTGAGTTCACTAACGATCAAATGGCTTCATTTTATATCAGTGATGATGATTGGAATAAAGGGCAAGAAATTACCCTCTTTGGAATGGGCGATGAAGCAGTATTGGAAATGGAAAGCACACAGATTGGCAATGTATTTAGCCAATTAAACCAAAAGATGCTGTACACCTATGATTTTTTAGTCATGTGGAATTTCACGATTGAAGTGATGGAAATTGGCGAAGAAGAACTGAGCGGAAAATATCCTAAAATCGCGAAAAGATATGGAGATGCGCCTGATCAAAATGCCAAGAAAATTGATGGTAGCGATGCTGAAAGCATATTAGTAAACGCTATGTTTGATGATGACAAAGGAGATTATGATGCTCTTTTTGGTGACGAAGATGAAGACGATATGTTCAATGATGATCGATTCGAAAGTCTAGATGACTATGACGAAAACAACTAATCAAAAGAAACAATTAATTGTTATTGTTGGACCAACAGCAATTGGTAAAACTATCCTCGGTATCCAGCTTGCCAAACATTTTAACACAGAAATAATTTCTGCAGATTCTCGTCAATTTTATAAAGAATTGGCCATTGGAACAGCAAAACCTACTGCTGTTGAAATGGATGGTATTCCACATCATTTCATCAACTCACATTCCATAAGCGATAATTACAATGTATCTGATTTCGAGAAAGATGCTCTAAGTAAATTGACAAAATTGTTTATTAAAAAAGATAAAGTAATAGTAGTTGGCGGTTCAGGAATGTATGTTGATGCTCTTTGCTATGGAATGGATGAGGGAATTCCTGATCCTGATGAAGCTATCCGAGCGGCATTACAAGCGATACTTGATCGAGAAGGACTGCTACCTTTACAAGAGCAACTAAAAGAATTGGATCCTGAATTTTATGAACAAATAGACTTACAAAATACCAATCGATTGATGCGTGCAATAGAAGTTTGTTTAATAACAAGACAATCTTACTCTTCGCTTCGCAAGGGAATAGCAAAAGAGCGACCATTTAACATAATTCGAATAGGTCTATCAATGGAACGCGCTGATTTGTACGAGCGCATTAATAAACGTGTAGACCTTATGGTTTCTGCAGGATTAATTGCTGAGGCAAATGAAGTTTTACCATATAGAAACCACAATGCATTAAAAACTGTGGGTTATCGTGAGCTTTTTAGCTATTTTGATGGTGAAATTGGTTTAGATGATGCAATAGAAAAAATAAAAGTAAATAGTAGACGCTATGCCAAACGCCAACTAACTTGGTTTAAAAAAGATAAGAATATACAATGGTTTATACCCGAACAACTGCAAGAAATCATTAATTTTATAGAGACTTAATAAAAGAAATGGATAGAATTGACCAAATTTCTGAAATGCTTGCTAAAGATCCTACCGATGACTTTTTACACTATGCACTAGCATTAGAGTACGAAAAGCAAGGCGACAATGACAAAGCAATTGAATTGATTACTGATTTATTAACTAAATCACCAGATTATCTTGGTGGATATTATAGATTGGGCCAATTATTTGAAGAGAAAGGTGAGTTTAAAAAAGCCATTACTATCTATCAAAAAGGTATTTTATTAGCCGAAGAAAAGAAAGATAATAAAGCTAAAGGCGAACTCAATGAAGCACTTTGGTTGATTGAAGAAGAAGAGCAATAAACTCAATTTTTCAGTTATTTTCAATAAGAAGAAAAATGAACAAACTCTAAAGGTGATGGCTGATCAAATATCTTGGACAGCAAACACCATAACAGAGCTATATAAAGCTAGGTAAAACGTTGAAGCATTCTTTGGAGATATCAAGCAATAGCTACCCCATTAAGTCAATCAAAACTTTGGTTGAAATACAGTATAAAGAATGGAACAATAGGAGCGTCTATGCGGAAACCTTGTATATCAGTACTGATCATCTTAACTGTGTAGTAAAATCATTAATTGGGAAAATAACAAAAAAGTTTATTCAAAGCAGAATTACGTTATCAGCCAAGTGTTAACTGCATTCTTCCAACTTAACGACAAAAGAAATTGCGTATTATCTAAGTTTTAAAGCGCCCGCGAATTTTAGCTCCTTATTTAAACCCTGTGCAGGAATTTCTTCTGCAGCTTTAAACAAAAAAAGAAGTTATCAGCTTTGTATAAGAAGAAGCCATATTTTGGTATAGCAAAATCTTTGAGGCTTTGCTAACTTTGTGCATATAAATGAAAAATCAATCTACTATGAATCGAAAGGAATTTATTAAAAAGTCGGTTATAGCAGCTGCTACTGTTGGAGCTTCTCCTCTGCTCGCAAAATCAGCGAGCATAAAAAGAGAATCTACTTATGACAAACTTATCGATCAAGTTGGATTTAATCACTTACCAAACAAAGAGGAAAGAACCATGAATACAATTCTTCATAAAGCAAATACAAGAGGACACGCAAACCATGGATGGTTAGACAGTCATCATAGCTTTAGTTTTGCAAATTACCATAACCCAGAACGCATGAATTTTGGCGTGCTACGTGTCCTAAATGATGATCAAGTAGCTCCGGGTAATGGATTTGGAAAACATCCACATGATAATATGGAAATTATTTCTATTCCCTTAGAAGGGGATCTAGAACACCAAGATAATATGGGAAATGAAACAGTAATTCGTCAAGGTGATGTTCAAGTAATGAGTGCAGGAACAGGTGTTTTACACAGCGAATACAATAGAAATAAAGACAAGGAAGTTAAATTTTTGCAGATTTGGCTATTTCCAAACAAACGAAATGTAACTCCACGATACGATCAAATTTCTATTCGAGAAATAGAGAAGAAAAATGAGTTGTATCAGATTTTATCACCCAATTCAGATGACCAAGGTGTTTGGATTCATCAAGATGCATGGTTTTATATGGGTAATTTTGATAAAGGAGTAACTCCTAAATACAACCTAAAGAAGAAAGGTAATGGTGTTTATATATTTGTATTAGAAGGAGATGTTACTATTGGCAACCAAAAATTAAATAAGAGAGATGGTTTTGGTATTTGGAATACAGATATTATAAATATCCAAGTAGAAAGTTCTACTAAACTGTTGCTAATGGAAGTTCCGATGAACATTTAAAACAGTAATGCTTAGTTATTCATAAAAAGAAGTTTTGTGTATTTCACTTCCTCATTTATTGATTGCATAAATACTGAATAATAAACTTAATTCGAAAACTTCGATAGAAATTACATTAAAGTTGACTAACTTTTAAGAAAGTTATGTAATGTTTTTAAGGTACCTTAATACGCTTTTCGAGTTGAACTAAAAATTATCCTTTTAACCAATAGATAGTTATCAGCATAAGAAAATAGCTAAGCCCCCACTTTTTATGAGTATATAAATAAGTAATTTAAGCTATTAATTCTAAAACCATACTAAACCGATAGGATTTAAATACTTTTATTAAATTTACAACTTAAATTAACCATATTGAACACTTTCGAAGAGATATCCGTTATTGGAATCCCACTAATATTAGCGGTTTTCTTGGCTATTAATATGGGTGCAAGTGGAACTTCCACTTCATTTGCCTCGGCTTATGGAGCTGATGTAATCAAGAAAAGGTGGATACCTATTTTATTTACCGTAATGGTTATTCTTGGCGCTTTACTTGGCGGTAAGGAAGTATCGCTTACCTTGGGAAATGGAATATTGCCAGATGAGCTATTCACTCCAAAAAACACCTCTATTATTCTGTTTTCCATTACCATTTCTCTATTTGGCGCTAACTTAATGGGAGTTCCTCAGTCAACCAGCCAAACTACAGTGCTTGCAATTGCAGGAGGTGCAGCAGCATTGGGGAAGTTAAACACAGATAAACTCTTTTATGAAATTATGCCGGTTTGGTTTTTTCTGCCTTTTATTGGGTTTGTAATCACTTATATAATTTCTAAATGGATTTTTCCGCACATTAAAACCAAATCATTAGAGGGTGATTTTGATCACATTCGAGAGTACAAAGGGTTAAAAACTGCACTAATTGTATCTTCTTTATACGTCGCTTTCTCAGTTGGTGCCAACAATGTAGCCAATGCAGCCGGGCCTATTGCATCACTTCTTAGTAATAAATTTGGAATAGTGGATTATAATGGTTGGTCTATATCGATGATATGTTTGTTGATAGCTGCTCCACTTTTTGGGTTTGGTAGCTATCTATTGGGGTTTAAAATTACCCGATCTGCAGGAAAAGAAATTGTAAAAATAACTCCTTTTTATGCAACTTTAATTGGAGTTATTGTTGCCTCACTCCTATTTTATGCCTCAATAACAAAAGGGATTCCAAGTTCACTTGTACAACTAAATGGCGCTTGTTTCATTGCTTTAAGCATGACCAAATCAGGCAGAAAATTGACTTTTTCAAATAAGACCGTTCGAAAATTTCTGAGTGTTTGGATGGTCGCTCCTGCGTTTGCATTTACCGTTACTTACTCACTGACACTTCTCGTAATTGGTTAATTGTTATCTAATAGACCTGCTATAAATCGTTAATTTTAGGCAATGAGAAATAGCAGCTATATTCAAATCCCCTCTCCATGTCATGAAAATTGGTCAGAAATGACTGCAACAGAGAAAGGTAAGTTTTGTAGCAGTTGCCGAAAAGAGGTGATCGATTTCACTACAAAATCTCCAACTGAAATAAGCAGACTTGTAAGCGCTTCACGTCAGCCAATTTGTGGAAGATTTACATACAAACAAATTCACTTTCCTTTAGTACAAAAAGATCCAATAAATAAATTCAGTAGTTTAATATCTCTTGCTGCAAGCACCCTATTAACTTTATCAATTAGCAATAAAATAGCAGCTACTCCTACTGCTAATCAAACGACAATTAAAAGTAGTTATTCCATAAACGACACATCAGAAAATAACACTCAAATACATAATGGAGATTCCTTAATAACAATAGAAGGTGCTGTTATTGATATGGATACAGAAGAACCTTTATCTTTCTGCTCGCTTTTTATTGAAGAATACGCAATAGGAACTTCTACAGACTTTGATGGTAATTTTAAAATGGACGTACCGTATAAAAAAGAAGTTGAATATTTCCACATAAAGTTAAGTTATGTGGGATATATAACTATGCTTCAAAAATTTACGAATTCATCTTCGAATACTGTTGTCAAGATGACTACATCAACTGATTTAATGGGAGAAGTGGTAATT
Source organism: Vicingaceae bacterium (assembly GCA_018402765.1). Lineage (GTDB taxonomy): Bacteria > Bacteroidota > Bacteroidia > Flavobacteriales_E > Vicingaceae > Acidiluteibacter. The sequence continues at coordinate 390,865 of JAGYIE010000001.1, forward strand.
GTAAAGAATACACCATGGTGGCGGAGCTTACTAAAGTCAAATTAGCTTCACCAATACCTAAATTGAGTTCAAGGACTTTCGGGATAGTAATAAACTAACCAAAACCAAAACAGCACCTAGAGCAAATGGAGCTCCTGCAAACTGAAATGGAGCATCATCTTGCGTGAATTGGTAAAATAGGTTGGTCATAACCAAAGGGCCAATTATAGAAGATAAACTGATTAAAGCAGTCACCGCACCCTGAAGCTCGCCTTGTTCATTATCAGCAACTTGATTAGACACGATACCTTGTAAAGTAGGTGAAGCTATTCCACCTAAGCAATAAGGCAACAAAAAAGCAAATAGCATCCACCCTTGTGTGGCAGAAGCAAACAAGATTAGCCCAACAATCCAAAAGATATAACCAATGTATATTGTTTTCTTTTCTCCCCAAAGTTTAACAGCATACTTAACTAATCCTCCTTGCACAATTGCAACAATCAAACCCACTACACCTAATGAATATCCAACCATAGCTTCATCCCACTCAAACTTAAACATGGTAAAATAAGTCCACGTTGTCTGCACCGCCTGACTAGCCATATACACTAAAAAGAAACTGACCATTAAGCCAGCCACTATTGGATATTTTCGAATCAGTTTCAAAGAGCCGATTGGATTCGCTCGCTTAAAATCTATTTCTCTTCTTTTATCAGGAGCTAATGATTCAGGTAAAACAAAGAAACCATAAACAACATTTAATAGCGTTAATCCTGCGGCAATTAAAAATGGTAATTGAACACTTACTTTAGCTGCAATACCTCCAATTACAGGTCCAATAATGAAGCCCAAACCAAATGCCGCTCCGATCATTCCAAAATTCTGGGCCTTCTTTTCAGGTGTGCTAATATCAGCAATATAAGCCGTTGCTACAGTAATGCTTGCACCCGTAATTCCAGCGAATACGCGCCCTAAAAATAACCATCCAATAGATGGAGCAAAAGCATGAAATATATAATCGATACCTAAACCTAACAATGCTAGCAACAATATCGGTCTGCGACCAAACTTATCACTAAGTATTCCCATTAATGGCGCAAATAGGAACTGCATAATTGCAAATGCGAAAATAAGCCAACCCCCTATCCTAGAAGCTTCACTTAGACCACCGTCACTTAACTTTTCGATTAATGATGGGATTACCGGAATGATAATTCCAATACCAATTACATCAACCAAAATCGTGATGAAAATAAAGATCATTGATGCACTCCTATTCTTTAAAGTCATCAGTATTTGTTCTAAATTGTTATTTTTAAGCCATCATAGGCCATTTCAATACCTTTAGGCAACTCAGCCATTTCATCCTTGTATTTTCCAAATAGATGGCTGATATGTATTAAATAAGCTTGTTCTATTTCCAGCTGTTTAACCAATTCAATTGCTTCATCTAAGTTGTAATGTGAAATGTGCTTTTCCTTTCGTAATGCATCTATTACTAACACCTTACTACCTTTAATCTTCTCTTTTTCTTCTTCTGCTATAAAGTTAGCATCTGTAATGTAGGTAAAGTCTTTAATACGAAATCCTAAAACGGGTAACTTATAATGCATTACTTGAATAGGAATTACCTCTAAACCATTCACCATAAATGGATTTAATTCAATAGTATTTAAATTAACCTGAGGGATACCAGGGTATCTATGCTCGGCAAAAATATAGGAATACTCACGTTTTAATGCCTCTTGAACCTGGAGTGTAGCAAAGACCTCCATATCCTTTCTTTGCTTAAAATTAAAGGCTCTTATATCATCCAACCCCGCTACATGATCTTTATGCTCATGGGTAAATACAACAGCATCTAGCCGTTGAACTTTTTCACGTAGCATTTGCTGTCGGAAATCTGGCCCTGTATCAAAAACAATATTTTGCTCAGGTGTTGAGATCATTATTGATGTTCTAAGACGGTCATCTTTTGGATCATTTGAAATACAAACAGCACATTCACAACCAATAACAGGAACTCCTTGTGAAGTTCCTGTTCCTAAAAATGTGACGGTAATTTTGTCTGATTTCATTAAGCAGGAATGGCATATAATTCTTTTAATACGTTAACAACATGATCAACATCTTGTTTGGTATTAAATCTTGAAAATGAAAAACGAATAGAAGGACGCTCCATTACTGCCCCAATAGCTCTAAGTACATGTGAGCCAACATTACTTCCTGATGAGCAAGCACTTCCACCACTTGCGCAAATTCCTTCTATGTCTAAATTATACAAGAACATTTCCCCCATATCATTCGGTGGAAAACAAACACTTAAAACTGTATATAAAGAATCTTTTGTTGCTGACAAACCATTAAAGGTAACATCCGGAATAGTATTTTTCAATTGCGTTGCCATGTATAACTTTAAACCTGCTACATACTCTTGATGGTCTTCCATGTCTTCATGAGCTATTTCAATTGCTTTAGCAAGACCTACTATACCATGTATATTTTCAGTACCTGCGCGCACATTTCGTTCTTGCGCACCCCCTGTAATCATCGGTTTAAACTTGAAATCCGAATCAACGTACATAAATCCTATACCTTTAGGGCCATGAAATTTATGTGCAGCACAAGTTGCAAAATGGACGTTCAATTTTTTAAAATCCAAACGGTAATGACACATGGTTTGAACGGTATCGCTGTGAAAAAGCGCATTGTATTCCTTGCACATCGCACCAACTTTTTCTAGAGGCAAGAGATTGGCAATTTCATTATTTCCATGCATTAAAGAAACAAGTGTTTTATGAGATGAATCTTTCAACAACACTTCTAAGTGATTTATATCAACAGACCCGTCCTTATCTAAATTAACTAGTGTTAAATTGATTCCTCGCTGATTTGCTAGTTCCTCTGCTGTATGCAATACTGCATGGTGTTCAATTGCAGAAGTAATAATTCTAGTAACCCCTAAATCGTGAATGGCACAACGCAAAATAATGTTATCCGCCTCTGTTCCGCCTGAAGTAAAGAAAAATTCAGCAGGAGAAGCATTAAAATACTTCGCAATCTTCTTTCGTGAAGTTTCTATTAGTGCTCTAGCTTCTCTTCCCTTTGCGTGGATAGAAGAAGGATTACCGTAGGTGTTTGCCAATACAGGCATCATCGCTTCTACTACTTTTGGATCTACAGGCGTTGTAGCCGCATTATCAAGATACACTCTCATGCTTAATTTTCTTTAATAATTTCTTTAATATCTGATATAATCTTACCTGCTAAATGATCTGCTGTAGAAGCAGATTCACTTTCAGCGTATATTCGAATAATAGGTTCTGTATTTGATTTTCGTAAATGTACCCACTCTTTGTCAAATTCAATTTTTACTCCATCAATCGTTGTTATTGGTTGCTTTTTGTATTTATCGTGTATACGACTTAATATTCGATCAACATCAATATCAGGAGTTAACTCAATTTTATTTTTGGAGATATAATAGTTGGTGTAACTCGCTCGTAAAGTAGAAGTACATTTTGTACAGTTCTTATCCTTGTAATTTGCCAATTGAGATAAAAACAAAGCAATCCCAACTAAGGCATCACGTCCGTAGTGCAACTCAGGATAGATTACTCCTCCATTACCTTCACCACCAATTACAGCGCCGACTTCTTTCATTTTCTCAACTACATTCACTTCACCCACTGCTGATGCACTGTATGTACAACCATACTTTTCGGTAACGTCTCTAAGTGCTCTCGTGCTCGATAGATTAGAAACCGTATTCCCTTTCGTTTTACTCAGCACATAATCGGCTACTGTCACTAGTGTATACTCTTCTCCAAACATTTCACCATCTTCAGAAACAATAGCCAAACGATCTACATCCGGATCGACTACGAAACCTAAATCTGCATTATGCTTCAATACAGCAGCAGCTATTTCGGTTAAATTTTCAGGTAGTGGCTCAGGATTATGGGGAAAATGACCTGTCGGCTCACAATACAGTTCAATAATATCAGTTACACCAAGAGCACGAAGTAAAGCAGGCACAAAAATACCCCCTGTACTATTAACACAATCGATTACAATTTTAAAATTTTTCTCTGCGATAGCATCTTTATCTACTAATGGCAATGCCAGTATTAAGTCGATATGCTTCTGCAGATAGGTATCATTCTGCGCAATTGTTCCAATGTGACCAGTGGACGCATATCTCATCTGCCCTGCTTCTGCAATGGATAAAATTTCTTCACCATCGGTTGCAGAGATAAATTCTCCCCTTTCATTCAATAGTTTTAGTGCATTCCACTCTTTTGGATTATGGCTTGCAGTAATAATTATTCCACCATTAGCGTTTTCTTCGGTAACTGCTACCTCCACAGTTGGAGTTGTCGACAATCCTAAATCAATAACATCAATACCTAATCCAATTAAGGTTCCGGATACTAAATTGGTTACCATCTCACCTGAAATACGCGCATCTCTACCAATTACAACAACCACCTTACTATTTGATTTTGTGTTTCTTGATAAAATCCAAGTACCGTAAGCCGATGAAAATTTTACAATATCTAAAGGACTTAAGCCATCACCTGCATTACCTCCAATAGTTCCTCTTATTCCTGAAATTGATTTAATTAATGTCATATATGCTTAATCATTTGAGCCACAAAAGTAGCAAAATTCTCCTCTTATAGCTTGTTTAAATCTTTGTGTAAAAGAATATCGGTTTATCTATATTCTTTGCGGTTTATTGATAACTTTGTAACTAAGTAAAAGCCTATGGAAGAAAGTAACAGTCGCTACAATGATGATGACTCTGAATTGTACTCAGTTAAGCGATTCGAGGAAATGATTTCAAACGATACTTCAGCTTATTTCGATGTAGATGAGTTAGAGGAATTGGTTGAGTACTATTTAGATAACAACAATACAAAGCATGCCTTAAAAGTAGTTGATTATGGACTTATTCAACATCCTGGCTCTACCACTTTATTAATCAATAAAGCGCAGGTATATGTATCGATGCATAAACCAAATCAAGCGTTGAAATACCTCACACAAGCGGAAACCATAGAGCCGTTTAATATTGACTTATTTCAATTAAAAGCAACAACTTACAGTCAATTACGACAAGCTGAAAAAGCGATTGAAAATTATAAAAAAGCATTGGAATACGCTGATGAGTACGAGCGTGAAGAAATGCTTATGAGCATTTCATTTGAGTATGAAAACTTAAATAAATATGATGAAGCGATTGAATATTTAAGCCAAATTTTAAAAGAATTTCCTGAAAACGAGATCGCTTTGTATGAATTGTACTTCTGTTTTGAGGTAAGCAATCAATTAGATCGAGCAATTGCCTTTTTTCAAAAGTACATCGATCAAGACCCATACTCTCACTTAGGCTGGTACAATTTAGGTGCTGCTTACATGAAAGAAGAGTTATTTGAAAAGGCAATTGATTGCTTTGATTTTTGTATTGCTATTCGGGAAGACTTCGCCTCGGCATATTACAGTAAAGCAATTAGTTTAGAAAACCTTGACCAATATCATGAGGCAATTGCATGTTTCAAAGAAACCTTTGAGCATGAGTCTCCGGAATCAATGACCTATTACTACATTGGTGAGTGTTATGAAAAGCTAGAAGAAAATGAACTAGCACTTCATTTTTATAAAAAAGCAACACAGTTAGATGCATTTTGTGCAGAAGCTTGGGTTGGTATGGGTGCTGTTTATAATGAACTTGGACATTTATATGAAGCTATTCATTACATTAAAAAAGGAATAGAGCTAGATGAATTTAATCCTGAGTTTTACTATGTTTATGGTGATGTGCAAGCTAAAATGGGATTTTTAGAAGAAGCCTTGATTGCCTATGAAAAGGTAAAAGAGCTTGATCCGGATAACCAAGAAATATGGTTCGATACCGCTTGGATGTATGATCAATTAGAAAACAAAACGTCTGCAATGCTATGCTTTCAGGAAGGCATAGAGCTACAAGACAAGAACGATAAATTAATTTATAATTTCGTGGCTTTTTTATTAAAGCACGGAAGAAAAGAAGATGCCTTATTTAACTTAGATAAGGCACTGGCCATGAATTTTGAGGGATATGAAATCCTTTTTGAATTACAACCAGAAGCAAAACAAAATCTAAGTGTTTTAGAATTAATAGATTATTACAGAGCGTAGATGAAGAATTTTGATCTGCCGTTTATACCAGAAAGAGCGGCAAAACCAAGAGAGAGTGGGGTTACAATGATGATGGATAAAGGATTAAGTATCCGTCAAGCCGAGGATTTTTTAGATGCTTCTGGCCATCTTGTAGATATTATAAAGTTAGGGTTCGGAACTTCTTTTGTTTCCAACAATTTACAAGAAAAAATTGACCTTTATCATAAAGCAGATCTTAAGGTATATCTTGGGGGAACATTGTTCGAAGCTTTTATAGCTCGTGGCATGTTCGATGACTACCGAAAACTAATGGATAAGCTAAAACTTAAAACTACAGAAGTTTCTGATGGTTCAATAGTTATGCCTCATGATGTAAAGTGTAACTACATATCGACTTTAGCCAAAGATTTTACTGTATTATCAGAAGTAGGTTCTAAAGAAGAAGGTATTTTAATTAGTCCAGGAAAGTGGATCAGTATGATGAATACTGAATTAGAAGCAGGTTCATGGAAAGTAATTGCTGAGGCAAGAGAAAGCGGAACTGTTGGAATTTACCGTCCAAATGGTACGGCTCACAGTGCTTTGGTCAATAAGATTTTGAAAAAAGTACCTATGGACAGAATTCTATGGGAAGCGCCTATAAAAGGTCAACAAGTGTGGTTTATTAAGCTTTTAGGAGCAAATGTAAATCTTGGAAATATTGGGCATGATGAAGTTATTCCATTAGAAACACTTCGAATTGGTTTAAGAGGTGATACCTTCTTTCACTATTTACCTGAAGACATGATTACGCAATTTAAATAAGACAGCTATGCAAATTATTAGCCCTCAAGATCTAAAAAATGCATTAGAGAACGAAAATTATCAGATAATTGACGTTAGAGAACCTTATGAATTTGAAGATGATAGCATTGGTGGTATTAACATTCCGCTGGATACGGTTTTAAACTCTGTAGAGCATTTCGATACATCGAAGAATTTGGTTTTTTGCTGTCAAAGTGGAAAACGATCTGCGGCCATAGTCATGACTTTAGAACGAAAGTTTCATTTGAACAATTTATGGACGCTAGATGGTGGAGTTAACGCTTATAAGGAGTTAGCTTCAGAAACATGAAAAGATCACTAAAAGACTACGCCCTAATCTCTTTAAAAGGCATGGGAATGGGTGCAGCAGATATTGTTCCCGGTGTTTCCGGTGGTACAATTGCACTCATCGCAGGAATTTATGAAGAATTTATTGATACCTTAAAATCGTTTAATATAAGTGCCATAAAAGCACTCAAGGATAATGGATTAAGTGGTCTTTGGTCGCACATCAATGGAAACTTTTTAGTTGCATTAGTACTAGGAATTGGAATCAGTTTAATCAGTATGGTTAACTTGATTAAATTCCTTTTGGTAGAGCACCCTGTATTGATTTGGTCATTCTTCTTTGGATTAATTGTCGCTTCTTCAATTTTTGTTGCCAAAACCATTACCAAATGGAATGTGGCCAACATCATTGGATTAATTGGCGGAACGATTTTAATTTATTGGATAACATCTGTTGTTCCTGCTGCTACACCAAACTCGTGGTGGGCAGTTTTAATTAGCGGAGCCATTGCCATTTGCGCTATGATATTGCCTGGAATATCTGGATCCTTTATTTTGGTTTTACTCGGAAAATACGCCTATATTATTGATTCATTAAGCCAATTTAAATTGGATGTGATTGCTTTGTTTGGTGTTGGATGTGTGACTGGTTTGTTGAGCTTTTCACATCTACTTTCTTGGTTATTGAAAAGCTACCACAACCTAACAATGGCTATCTTGACGGGGTTTATGATTGGTTCGTTGAACAAAATATGGCCTTGGAAAGAAACGTTGAGTTTCACCACAGATCGACATGGGGAGCAAGTTCCATTAGAACAAATCAATTTATTGCCGCAAAACTTTGAAGGTGAAAATCAATTGGCTTTTGCAGTTGTTCTATCGGTTATAGGGTTTGCATTGATTTTTGTTTTGGAAGGATTGGGCAAACAATTTACTAAAGCCTAATCCATGAGACAATTTGGTTTAATCGGGAAAACACTTTCCCACTCATTCTCTAAGAATTATTTTGAACAAAAGTTTGAAAAAGAAGGAATTTCCGACGCATCCTATTCTTTGTTCGAGTTAACAGAGATTGCCGAATTTACAGCTTTGGTACAGGAGCACCAACTATCCGGATTAAACGTTACGATTCCTTATAAAGAGGCTATTCTCCCCTATTTGGACGAAATAGATGAAGAAGCAAAAGCCATTGGAGCAGTCAATACCATTCAGTTTACAAAAAGTGGTTTAAAAGGCTACAATACAGATGTAATTGGTTTCAGAAACAGCATTAAACCTTTCTTGGAAAACATACACACCAGAGCATTGATTTTGGGTACTGGAGGCGCTGCAAAAGCGGTAGCTTATGTCCTTGAAAATTTAGGAATCAAAATAACTTACGTTAGCCGAAACCCTAAAGCCGATAACGAATTGAGCTATGCCGACATCAATGGCTTTGTGATGAAGCACCATTTATTGATTGTTAACACTACGCCGATTGGCACTTTCCCGAATATTAAGGAAGCTCCAGAGCTTCCTTACGAATACCTGACCGAAAAACATTTCTTATACGATTTGGTCTATAACCCTTCTGAAACACCATTTCTAAAACATGCCAAAGCAGCTGGAGCTATTGCCATTAATGGGGAGCAAATGCTGAAAATTCAAGCGGAAGAAGCTTGGAAGATTTGGGAGAAGGGATGAAAAACATACTTAAAATATTTTTTTGTAAATTTTTTACAAATCATTTCAAGTCATGGATATTTAAACAAAAAAATAGAATTACTTAGAACCATTTTGGAGAAGGAGAATGCCGAATTTATCCAACCAGTAGCTAACTTTGTCAAAAAAAGAAAAATCAGATTTTTGGGATGAATTGTCACATAATGACTAAGAAGACATTAAAAAAGGAATTGAAGATTTAGATAATGACAAAAGAATCTCTTATGATTCATTTTTAAAGAAGATCTCATAATGAAGGTGTTCTTATCTTAACATGCTGAATTAAAACTTTTTTAATTAAACAGCTACCTATTAGAAAAATGGAATTAGAAAACTCGTAATAGGTTTATCTCGAAACTGACTGAAAAGTTTAATCAAATTTCCTCTTTACCATACAGCTGCCCTAAATTAAGCAAATTTCAAGGTTTGTATAAATGCGCGGTTACAAAACAAATTACTTTTTATTATCGCGTTTTGATTAGCTCAAATGAAATCGAAGGAATCACTATTTTGGATACAAGACAAAATCCCAAAAAATTAAAAGACATTCTTAAGTAATTTTCAATTCTATCGTGATCTGCGGTGAGCAATTGCTAACCGCAGCCCTGGTAAAGTAGGATTTTATGAAAAAATTGGATGGCTGAACCAAAAATCGGCGTACCTTTTACCGAAGGATGAAAAACAAATTAAAGAACATTGTGAATAAAGAAAATAACAATTGAAATGAGTCATCAAATTAATCCCATCACTCCCATCATCAATTCTGATGAATTAATGGAAATACCTGCTAATAATAATCTTGTCATAGTTGACGCTAGAAGCGGAAAAAATGCTAAATCAGACTATGCTGAAAAACATTTGGATGGAGCCATTCACGTAGATTTAAATAGTCAGTTGTCCAACATAAAAGAAAATGCTGCCGATGGTGGCCGACATCCATTACCTTCGGTCAATCAATTTACGAAAACACTAGCTGAACTTGGTATTTCTGAAGAAAGTCATGTGGTTGTTTACGACGATACTAATGGAATGAATGCAGCAGCACGATTCTGGTGGATGCTCCGATCTTTAGGACATGATAAAGTACAAGTTTTGAATGGTGGTTTTCAAAATGCAATCAAGAATGGTTTTCCGACAAATGATAAAGCAGTTACGCCAAATAAAGCAGAATTTTATCCAGCTGATAAATGGCTGCTTCCTTTGGTAACCATGGACGAAGTAGCAACTGTTTCCAAAATGGAAGACTGTGCCCTAATTGATGTCAGAGAATCATACCGATTTCGAGGAGAATCAGAACCAATAGATCCTGTTGCGGGTCATATTCCCGGAGCGATTAATATCCCTTTAGCCAATAATTTAGATGATAATGGGTTGTTCCGATCACCTGAAGATTTAAAAGAGTATTATCAAGCTATGCTTCAGAATAAAAATGCTAATCAAACGATCATACATTGCGGCTCAGGTGTTACAGCTTGTCACACTATCTTAGCGATGGAGTATGCAGGATTGGAGATCCCTAAGCTGTATGTAGGTTCATGGAGTGAATGGTGCCGAAATGAAAAAAAAATTGCAGTAGAGAAATAAATATCATTTCCTCATTTATTCCTACTACAAATGTTTATGCAAAACACGCTCATAAAGAGAAATATACTGCGGTAGAATTTTTCCCAAATCAAACTTTTTGGCTTGCTCAAAGGAATTCAACTTAAACCGATTTAACGTCTCGTCGTCTTTTAAAATTTTCAAGGCGTTTGTAGACATATCATCCACGTCACCGATGTTACTCATATAACCGGTAACTCCATCAATATTTACTTCAGGAATTCCACCTGTATTGGTAGAAATAACCGGTGTTTTTGCTGCCATTGCCTCTAATGCAGCTAAACCAAAACTTTCTGATTCTGAAGGAAGAACAAATAAATCTGCAATAGAAAGTATACGAATGGTATCATTTACTTTCCCCATCATTTGTAAGTCGCCGCATAATCCTAGTGTCCTGCACATTTGTTCAATCTTATTCCGCTCTGGTCCATCTCCAACCATCACAAGTTTAGCAGGCATTTTCGCTCTGATTTGCGCAAACACTTTCACTACATCAGTTACCCGTTTTACTTTTCTAAAATTTGAAATGTGAATTATCAGCCGCTCACCATTAGGGGCTATTGATTCTCTTAAATGTTTATCAATTTTTACGTCTTCATAATGTTTCATGCAAATGAAGTTAGGGATGACATCTATGCCATTTATAACCTTGAAGTGCTCGTAGGTTTCTCTTTTTAGACTTTCCGAAACAGCGGTTACACCATTAGACTGGTTGATTGCAAAGGTAATTACAGGCTCAAAAGAAGTATCCTTACCCACTAACGTAATGTCGGTTCCATGTAATGTGGTGATAAATGGAATATCAATTCCTTCCGTTTTTAAAATTTGCTGGGCCATATAAGCGGCAGAAGCATGTGGTATAGCGTAATGAACATGAAGTAAATCAAGCTTTTCATATTTCACTACATCTACCAATTTACTAGCTAAAACAAGTTCATAAGGAGGATAATCAAATAATGGATAATCTGACACACGAACCTCATGATAAGAGATATTCGCCGTAAATTCCTCTAATTTAACAGGCTGACGATACGTTATAAAATGAACTTTATGTCCTTGATCTGCTAAAGCTTTTCCTAATTCTGTTCCTACTACTCCGCTACCTCCGTAAGTTGGATAAAGTACAATTCCAATGTTCATTTTTCTTCATTTAGTTAATCGATTGCGGAGCTTTCGATTTGATCGCTTGGTATATTCGTTCTTGAATATCTGTGCGGATATTCAGTTGTAATAATTTTTTATTGTTCGCATCAGGGTAAACACGATTTGACAAAAATATGTAAACTATTTGAGCATCTGGGTCAGCCCAAGCATAAGTTCCTGTAAAACCCGAATGACCAAAACTAGCATAGCTAATACAGTCGCATGTTGGCCCTGGGTTGCCATGAAAAGCAGGTTTGTCAAACCCTGCTGCTCTCCTATTCTCTTTGCCATTCATCGGTTCATTTCTTTTACAAAATTGACATTTTACAAACTCATCGATAACAGATTTTTTAAGATACTCTTTTCCGCCATAAGATCCACCATTCAAATACATTTGCATCAGCTTTGCTAAATCATTTGCGGTAGAAAATAAACCTGCGTGACCTCCTACACCACCAAGCATAGCAGCACCCGGATCGTGAACATCTCCCCATATCAATTGGTTTCTGAATAAATGGTCATCTTCAGTGGGTATAATTTGGGCTAAAGGAAACTTATCACGCGGATTATAAGTGGTATGAGCCATACCCATAGGTTGATAAAAATTTGTTTGTAAATACATTTCTATTGGCTCTTCAGTAATTCGCTCTACAATCTCTTTCATAAAATAATAGCCAACATCAGAGTATTTATATTCCTTATTTGAATTAACTTTTGCTCTATGAATAATACGATAAAAAATAGTGTCCTCATAAGATTCAGAAATGTATAAGCTATCGGCTACGCGCACAGTAAACTCTTCAATTGGATATTTTCTGTAGAATTTTTGACTTGGCACGCCCTTTTCCATAGTCTTAATATAGAATGGTATCCAAGCAGCAAGTCCTGCTTGATGCGCCAATATCTCTCTTAGCGTTAAATCAGCATAATCGGTATTCTTCACTAATTTACCTAAGTGCTTACCGAGTTGATCATCTAAACTTAACTTCTCTTGAGAGACTAAATCCATCATTGCCAGTAAAGTCGCTGATATTTTAGTTACTGAAGCGATATCGTACAAATCATTTTCATTAATTGATCTGTCAGACTCATAGGTTGGCTTTCCAAATTGTTTGTCGTAAATAATCTTACCATCTTTTGCAACCAAAATTTGGCAGCCCGGATAAGCCCCTTTATCAATACCATCTTGGGCAATAATATCAATTTGATTGAATGCGTCAGAAGTATATCCTAATTCTTCAGGTATTTCTCGGTAAAGAATACCAGTGGTAGATGCAGACAAACCGAAACCTGCAGGATAAACCCTAGATACACCAACAGGTAGTTTTCCATTGGCTGAACGTCCTCCAAAAATAAGTTCAGCTGACATTTCTTGGGCAGCTGCAGAATTTTGATATGACATAATTAATCCATCCACATATTCTGTAGCTAAGAAATTACGTAATGAATAAGCATTCGCAAAAACGTCTAAAATTACCTTCTTCTTTAATCTCAATACATTTACAAAAGCCTTTAAATCATCTGATATCGCATATTTAACCCATGGATTTTTATCGCTTCTATGAATTCCAATGATAATGGTTTCATATGCTTGAAGTTGATCCATTAAAGCCTTTTGATCACTTACAGGTAAATCGTCTTCTACATTAAAGAAATCTGCGTTTGCATAGCTTCCAATACGGTTTTGAAAAGGAGTTACATCCTTTTCTCCAATAGATAAAACAGCAATTTTAGCACTACTCACAGAAAGCGGAAGTGTATTTTTATGATTCCTTAAAATTGTTAATGAAGCTGCTGTTAGCTTTCTGTTGAGAGACGTATACTTATACTGATTTAAATCTGCATACAAACCTTTTAGTGGTTGTTCCTTAAATTCATCTAATCCCATCCATTGCTTTGCTCTTAAAATTTTCAGCACCTTTTGATCAATGAATACCTCAGTCAAAATACTATCTGCAATCGCTTGCTTGATCGCTGATACACCTTTTGCTACATCTCTTGAGAGCAATAAAATATCATTTCCTGCTTTTATTGCTTCTACATCTACCTGCTCAGAACTCATACGATCTGCTACTCCATTCATATTTAAACCATCGGTAAATGTTAGCCCTTTATAGTTTAATTTATCTCGAAGTAAGTTCGTAACTACATCAGCTGTTAATGAAGACGGCATGCCAGATGACATAGTATAGGTAGGAATGTTTAAGTGAGCAATCATAATGCTTCCTACACCCTTTTTAATTAATTGCTTAAATGGATATAACTCTATTGAATCCAATTGAGCTTTTGTTTTATCTATTAGTGGAAGTGTTTTGTGAGAATCCATATCGGTATCTCCATGACCTGGAAAATGCTTTGCGGATGCCAATACTTTTCCATCCTGCAGGCCTTGCATATAAGCAACTCCTTTTCGAGCTACGTTTTCTTTGTCCTCTCCAAATGAACGGGCATTAATTATTGGATTATCAGGATTATTATTCACATCGATTACAGGAGAAAAGCTAACATTTACGCCAATTCTGCGCATTTGTTGAGCAATATCTCTTCCCATTTTATAAATCAATTGTTCATCCTGAATTGCTCCTAGGGTCATCTGCCATGGATACTTCATTACGCTGTCAATCCGCATAGCCATTCCCCACTCTGCATCCATTGCTACCATTAAAGGAATCTTAGACAATGTTTGGTATTGATTGGTTAATTCTGCTTGCTTGGTGATATCTCCCTGAAAAAAAGTTATCCCACCAATATGGAATTCGTTAATCAAACGTTTAACCTCTTCTATATTTATTTTCTCATTACTGTATGCCGGAATATTAAATAATTGCCCAATCTTTTCATCAAGCGTCATTTGCGAAAGCACAGAATCAGCCCAGGAATGGGACCCTTTTAGGTAGGGTATTTTCTTAGGCTCTGCAGATGGTTCATGTAAAGAATCAACTGGATAAAATGAACTGAGAACAATAAAGGAAAGTAGAAAAAATGGAAGGAGCCGAAGCTTCATATGATAGCGTTTAAAAGTAAAATCAATAGTATAACGAACCTCTAAATTAAAGATTATGGAAGGCGATGATTTTATTGCTTTCAATACTTTTAAACAGCGATACGTGTATTAATCATTCTCTTTATTTGTCAAATTTAAAGCCATAATGATTTAGACTTTTTACAGAATAAATTTTAGCAAAAAACGCCGCTAATCAAATGATTAGCGGCGTTTAATTTTATAAAAGTTGAAAAGATGATTACTTCTTCTCGCCTTTTTCCATTTCAGATTTCAATTTAGATAATGCATCTAAATCACCAAGAGTTGTTCTTTCTTGTGAATCTTGCATTGTCTTAATTTTTTTCGCCGTATTAGCTTGTTCTGCTTTCGCAGATGCTCTTTTCTCTTTTACTTCTTCGAACTCAGCGTCTCTAAAGATTTGAGTGTGACTTACAGCAATTTTACGTGCATTTTTGTTAAAGTCAACAATTTTAAAATCTAATACTTCATCAACTGTAGCAGTAGTGTTGTCTTCTTTTACGATGTTTTTCTTCGTAGCTAAAGCCTCAACTCCATAAGGTAATACTATAGTAGCACCTTTTGCAGAAATTTCAGTGATTGTCCCTTGATGAACTGAACCTACTTCAAAAACAGTTTCGAATGTCTCCCATGGGTTTTCTTCTAATTGTTTGTGGCCTAAACTCAATCGTCTATTTTCTCTATCAACTTCTAAGATAACAACTTCTAATTCATCACCTACGGTGGTGATTTCTTTAGGGTGGTTAATTTTCTTCGACCAAGAAAGATCAGAAATGTGAACTAAACCGTCAACACCTTCTTCCAATTCAACAAATACACCGAAATCAGAGATATTAGTTACTTTGCCTTTATGCTTCGCATTAGCAATAAACTTCACTTCGATACCTTCCCATGGATCAGGAGTTAATTGCTTAACGCCTAAACTCATTTTTCTTTCTTCTCTATCAAGTGTTAAGATTTGAGCTTCTACTTCGTCAGAAACTGCAAAGAATTCTTGTGCAGGCTTTAAGTGGTTAGACCAAGTAATTTCAGAAACGTGGATTAAACCTTCAACGCCTGGCTGAATTTCAACGAAAGCACCATAATCAGCAACAACCACAACTTTACCTTTCACTTTATCACCAACCGCTAACTTCTCGTCCAATTCATCCCATGGATGTTTCTCTAATTGCTTTATACCTAAAGCAATTCTCTTTTTATCATCATCAAAATCAAGGATAACAACGTTAACTTTTTGATCTAATTCTACGATTTCTTCTGGGTGATTTACTCTACCCCAAGAAAGATCTGTAATGTGAACTAAACCATCAACACCACCAAGATCAATAAATACCCCATAAGAAGTAATGTTCTTAACAGTACCTTCAAGCACTTGTCCTTTTTCTAGCTGAGCAATAATTTCTTTCTTTTGAACTTCTAGTTCAGCCTCGATTAATGCTTTATGAGAAACTACAACGTTTTTGAACTCTTTATTGATTTTCACAACTTTGAATTCCATTGTTTTATCTACATAAATATCGTAATCACGTATAGGTTTCACGTCAATTTGAGAACCAGGTAAGAATGCTTCAATACCAAATACATCAACAATCAAACCACCCTTGGTTCTACATTTAACATAACCTTTGATTACTTCTTGACTTTCCAATGCATCATTTACTCTATCCCATGCTCTGAGTGCTCTGGCTTTTTTATGGGAAAGTAATAATTGACCATTTTTGTCTTCTTGACTTTCAATGAAAACTTCAACTGAATCACCTATGTTTACTTCTTCTTTGTATCTCAATTCAGACATTGGGATTACACCATCAGATTTGTAACCGATGTTTACAACAGCTTCACGTAAGTTTTTAGAAACGATAATACCGTCTAAAACTTCTTGCTCATTGATAGAAGTTAATGTATCACCATACATTTCTTCCATTTTTTCTCTTTCTGTTTTTGAATACAATTCATCGTATTTACCGATTGAATCCCAATCAAATTCGTTAGAGTCAGCATCGATAGACGCATTAATACTGTTATCTGCAGTTGGCTCGTTAGTTACTGCCTCATTAGAAGTCGTATCCTCTATTAATTCTTCTACTGCTTCTTCTACTGCTTCAACAGCATCTTTTACAGCTTCTACTGCATCAGTTGCTATTTCTTTTGCTTTGTTTACGATTTCCTCTGCAGGATTCGTATCTTTTTCTTTCTTTTCAGACATTCTGAATAATTACTTGTATTCCACTTACGAGTTGGCATTTAAATGGAAGAAATTAATAATTAACCGACTACGCCAATACGTCGATTTTTTGGACTGCAAATGTAATGCTTTTTTTTTATATAAATTATATTTAGTTAGCTAATAATCAAGCGAACTCCTTTTTTTAAATACCTTTAAATGTTCGTACAGTAAGCCGCTTAGCATCAACCCGACTTTAAAACTTCTATTAGAGGTAGTTAACCTTATAAAAATTTACTTAACTATTCCTAATATTAACTTACTCTAATTAGTACAAGGAAAACCTACATCCTATCAATAGATAATCACTATTTTTATCAATCATTCAAATAGTCGAACCCAAACCAATCTATTTTTTCTATTTTATATATGCCAAATAAAATTAAATTGATTTTAACGCTTATTTATCTGATTTAACTGATTGATAGAAAATAATTCAGTCAACTTTTCAATGTACTATTCAATCCTCTAAAATCATCCTTATTTAAGATACTTCTGTTCCCTTATGTCTTATCATCGCTAAGTTAATGACCTATTCAGTTAAGTATGCTTAAAATCCATTTGTTTAACAAAAATTGAAATTAACATTAAAAAAAGCGATAAACAGTATGCATTGGTTTATAAATATAATGAAGTTAGATTACCAAACGACTTTAAATTAAATCAACCGGGGTCTTTAGGTATGGAAATTATCCGTGCACTTACTGAGCAAATAGAGGCTGAAATTTTCTATTCTAATAATGGTGGTGCAGTGTTTAACATCAGCTTTCAGTTAAACTAAAAAAACGACCCTCCTTTCGGAGAGTCGTTATGATATTTTCAACGGAATTGTAGCTTAAAAAGCTAACAACGCCTTTAAATCATCCTCAAACTGATGAGAAGCTAAGAAATTTTTCTCCAAAATTGGATTAAATGGTATAGCCGTATCTATACTTGCACATCTTTTTACAGGTGCATCTAATGCTATAAAGCAATTTTCCATAATTAGTGCAGATATATCAGAAGCGATTCCACCACTGATTACATCTTCTTGTAATACAATTGCTCTTCCTGTTTTATTTACAGAAGTATAGATAGTTTCTGTATCTAACGGGCTTAACGTTCTTAAATCAATCAAATCAGCTGAAATTTCAGGGTGCTTTTCCAATATTGCTAATGCCCAATGAACGCCCATGCCATAAGTAATAATAGAAACTTGCGTTCCTTCTTTTACTGTTCTCGCTTTTCCAAAAGGAATGGTATAATACCCTTCAGGTACTTTTCCACTTAGGCTTCTGTATAACGCTTTATGTTCGAAAAATAATACCGGATTCGGATCTTCAAAAGCAGTCAATAATAACCCTTTTGCATCTTCAGGAAAAGCAGGGTAAACCACTTTTAAACCAGGTGTATGTGTAAACCATGCTTCATTACTTTGGGAATGGTAAGGCCCTGCTGCTACACCCGCACCTGTTGGCATCCTCACGACTACGTCTGCATTTTGTCCCCAACGGTAATGAATCTTAGCTAAATTGTTAACGATTTGATTGAATCCTTCGGTCACGAAATCGGCGAATTGCATTTCCATCATGGCTTTCTTTCCCTTAATCGACAATCCTAATGAAGTTCCAATAATCGCTGACTCACATAACGGTGTATTGCGCACTCTTTCTTTTCCAAATTGCTCTAGAAAACCATCGGTAATTTTGAAAACTCCACCGTATTCTGCAATATCTTGACCCATCAGCACCAAATCATCGTGCTTTACCATAGCTTCTCTTAACCCATCAGAAATGGCATCAATCATTCGCTTATCTTCTAATTGATCAGAAGCAGGTGTTTCTGTGAATTCAAATGGAGCATACATATCGCTCATCTCTTTTGCCGTATTTGCCACAACATCAGGCTCAGCATAAGCCAATTCTAATCCTTTTTCAATTTCACTTTTTATGCTCAATCGAAGTAAGGCTTCTTGATCTGCATCCCATGCGCCTATCGATTCTAAATATTCTCTGTAGCGATCTACCGGATTACGCGTTTCCCATTCTTCAAATAATTCGTTAGGAACATATTTGGTTCCGGATGCTTCTTCGTGGCCACGCATTCTAAATGTCATACATTCAACTAATACAGGTCTAGGATTTTCTCGCATAGAAGCTGCTAAATCTTTTATAGTAGAATAAACATCCAACACATTATTGCCTTCAACTTTTACAGCCTCCATACCATAACCAATCCCTTTATCAATAAACTGAGCACATTTAAACTGCTCAGATGATGGGGTTGATAAGCCATATCCATTGTTTTCAACGATGAACAAAACAGGCAAGTTCCAAACGGCCGCTACATTTAGTGACTCATGAAAATCGCCTTGACTTGCTCCGCCATCGCCGGTAAAAACTGCTGTAACTTCTTTTTTTTTATCTAACAAACTAGCCAATCCTATTCCATCTGCTACACCTAACTGTGGCCCTAAATGTGAAATCATACCAACTATATTATAGTCGTTAGTACCAAAGTGAAACGATCGATCTCTACCTTTAGTAAAACCACTCATTTTACCTTGAAATTGAGCAAACAACCGATTTAATGGAATTCCTCTGGAAGTAAATACACCTAAATTTCGATGCATGGGCAAAATGTACTCGTCTGAATTTAAAGCTAGTGCCGTCCCAACAGAAATTGCTTCTTGTCCTATACCTGAAAACCATTTTGAAATTTTTCCTTGACGCAATAAAACGAGCATCTTCTCCTCTATCATCCTAGGCTTTAGAAGATTCTTGTATAAGTCTTTTAAGGTATTTTGGTCGATATTTTTATGATCGAAATGTAAACTCATTGCTAGATTATTGAAGTATTTTAAGTATTCAAAGTTATGCGATTTTAGCTAACTTTGAATTAATCTTAATGGTCTTTTTAACAAAGTTACAGTGGAAACTATTTTTATCATTTTACTATTAGCTGCCTCTCTTTTGTATCTGATTTATGCATTGCGCAAACAAGTAAAATCCCATAATTGTGCCGATTGTGGCCTTATGGATATGAAAAAACAGTATGACGCAAAAAATAAGGGTGAATAGCTATTCATGACTAACACAAAAAAAAGCAATAAAATAGAAAATAGATTACGCATAATTCTTAGTGTGGCAGTAATACTGTTAATTATACTTTCTACTATATCTTATCGCAGTCTAAACTCATTTAAGTCAAAAAATGAAAGAGTAGCAAATTCTACAGAGGTTTTGTATAATCTTCAAGGAATGGTGGTAGAGTTAAAAGATGCTGCAAACAATAATCTAGCCTATTTAATAACGCAAGATGATAATTTTCGAAAGCCTTCCATCAACTCAAAGATTAGCGTGATGGAATATTTTGAGGAATCAAAGCAGTTAACTACAGACAATCCAAAACAGCAAAAAAGGTTTGACCAACTTGAAAAGCTAATTAGTAAATCTTACACGATAGTAGAAAATATACAAAAGCAAAGTGCACAAAGCAGACTGACGGATGCAGAAATTCGACAGGTTCTTCAGCGAAAATTTGAGGTGATGGAAAGTATACAGTCCGTAGTTAGTCTCATTGAAGAAACTGAAAAAAAACGACTTAGCGATCGAAATATTGAGGTTGAAATTGCATTGGAGGGAAATTATATCATGATTTCTATTTTTGCAGCACTTACACTGATTATTATTATTCTAGCTTACCTTAATTTTATGAATGACATAAAATTAAGAAAATCATTAGAACTAAAGCTTCAAGATTCTGTTCACCTGCTGAGTCAGTCTAATAAAGAGCTAGAACAATTTGCCTATGTGGCTTCACATGACCTACAAGAACCACTAAGAAAAGTTGTTTCCTTTTCAGATATAATACTCAGAAAACATGCAGATGGACTAGATGATAAAGGAAAAGCCTACTTTGACCGCATGGTTGCCTCGACTGAACGCATGCAAACCCTTATACACGATTTATTAAATTTTTCACGAACGACAAGAAACATAGGAGACAAAAAGTCAATTGAAATTAATGAAGTTATAAAAGACGTTCTAGAAGATCTTAGCCAAGCAATTAAAGATGCCAATGGAAAAGTAAAAATGAAACTTCAGGATGATATCCTAATTAAAGGTACTCCTATTCAAATTCGACAATTAATTCAGAATATAATTTCTAATGCAATCAAATACAAAAAGAAAGATGTTAGTCCTGTTATTCGAATAAAATCAAAAATAATTAATGCGGATAAGCTTTTAACTAAACTACCAATCGTTATTAGTTATACCTTTTTAGAAATTTCGATCAACGATAATGGTATTGGGTTTGATGAACAATACCTAGATAAAATATTCACCATATTTCAACGGCTACATGGACGCTCAGAATACAGTGGAACTGGCATTGGATTAGCACTGTGCAAGCGAGTAATTGATAATCATAATGGATATATTACGGCTAAAAGTGAAAAGGAAAAAGGGAGTACTTTTTTCATTTATTTACCTATTGAAAATCACTAATCGTTGAAAGCAAAGCCAACTTATCATTCCATTCTTTTTATTCAGCGTATCGCAATTGCATTAATACTATATGGTTTACTAAGAGTTGCATTTGTACTTCTAAATAAAAGTTTCTTCCCTCCTGCTGACGTAATGGTTTTTGTTGGTGGCCTATTGTTCGATTTATCTGCTGTAGCCTATGTTTACTTACCCTTCATTTTGGCTTCAACTATACCATTTTCGTTTAGGAGTAAATCGGGTTATCAATTATTTCTAAAGATCTTATTTTATATATCAACCATAATTTCTATTGTAGTTTCGCTAAGTGATCTAATCTACTATAGGTTTACCTTAAAACGGTCAACAGCTGATTTGCTTCATTTTATAACAACAGGAAATGATACATTTCGATTAATTCCTCAGTTTCTCAAAGATTACTACTATATGGTTATTGTTGCGATTATATTGATCGTCATTGTTGAATTTTTGTATAGAAAAACTGAGAAAAGACCGATTACCCGCACATCTTGGTGGAAATCATCAATTATGTTTATCGTGTTGATAGGATTGGCTGTTATTGCTAGCAGAGGAGGAATACAACTTAGGCCAATTACTGCCATGGAAGCTAGCAAGTACACAACTATTGACCGATTACCAATGGTGCTCAATACACCATTTACCATCAGTAGATCTCTTTTTAAAGAAGGTTTGAGCCCTGTTCATTACTTTGAAGAGGACGAACTTGATTCGATCTACACACCTAAGCATACCATTAATAATAGACCGGTTAGTTCTCCACCAAACATTGTACTGGTTATTCTAGAAAGTTTTTCTGCTGAATATATTGGATTTTATAACGATGGTAAAGGTTACACACCTTTTTTGGATTCGTTGATGAAGGAAAGTATCGTGTTTGAAAACGCTTACGCAAATGGAAAAAAATCGATTGAAGCGCTACCGTCTTTATTAGCAGGGATACCTAGTTTAATGGAGTCTCCTTATGCTACATCTATTTACAACAACAATTCAATAAACGGAATAGGCACACTGCTTAAAACTAAAGGATACAATAGCAGTTTTTATCATGGGGGTACAAACGGTACCATGAACTTTGATATTTTCTCCCAAATAGCAGGAATTGATAGCTATTACGGTTTGAATGAATATCCAAATCAAGTTGATTATGATGGAAATTGGGGAATATTTGACGAACTCTATTTACAGTATTTTGCAGATGAATTATCCAAAAAATCGACTCCATTTTTTACTTCCATATTTACCTTATCATCGCACCACCCCTACACCATTCCCACACAACATCAAGGAAAGTTTCCAAAAGGAGAGCTAGAAATTCATGAAAGTATAGGGTATGTAGATTATGCATTAAAACGTTTTTTTGAAAAGGCTCAACAACAACCATGGTATGCCAATACAGTCTTTATTCTTACTGCAGATCATACTGCCCAAACAGCCAATCCAGCATATAAAAATAGAACAGGTATTTTTAAGGTTCCTTTTATTATTTCCAATTATTCTGATTCAGCAGGAGTTATCTCCTCAGCTGTTCAACAAACTGATTTTATTCCACTTGCCTTAGATCTATCAGGTTTCTCTGGAGATGCTATCTTTTTTGGCAATAACCCGTTAAAAGAAAGTGAGCATTTTGCAGTAAATTATATCAATGGGATTTATCAACTTATCACAGATGACTATAGCTATCTTTTTGATGGTGAAAAAGCTATGGGTTTATACAATTTAAAAACAGATCCAACCCAACAAAAAAACCTGATGGACACTACACGAATGGAACAGCAAAAATTGGATCAAAAACTAAAAGCGATTCTTCAACAGTATACAAATAGAATGATTAATAATGACCTTAAACTAAATAAATAGTGATTAATTTTACTATTCTAAAAATTTAAGTATTGTCAATTTACGCTAAAAAATATCAACTCCTTTTTATAATCAATCCCCATTCAGGAGTACAGTCAAAAGATAGTGTCATTCAGTTAATTGACAAGCACTTAAATAAAGATAAATTCGATTATCAAGTCATCTATACAGAAGGCCCAAAACATGCAATAGCATTAAGTAAAAATGGTGTTTTGAATCAATTAGATGCTGTGATAGCTGTTGGTGGAGATGGCTCTGTAAATGAAGTAGGCCAAGCCTTAATTCATAGTTCTACTGCACTTGGAATTTTACCAATGGGTTCGGGAAATGGGTTAGCGCGGCATCTTAAAATACCATTAAATACAGCTGAGGCCTTAGAACGAATCAATCGATTTGAATACAAACGAATTGATACTGCAACCATCAACGAGGAGCCGTTCTTAGGCACTGCAGGTTTAGGCTTTGATGCACACGTTGGTTGGAAATTTGCAGAATTTGGTAAGCGTGGTTTCTTTTCATACATGCAAGTTACTGCAAATGAATTTTTTAAGTTTACACCTGATCTGTACACGGTAGAAGTTGATGGTACAAGTATAGAATCCAATGCCTTTCTGGTCAGTTTTGCTAACTCGTCTCAATTTGGAAATAATGCGTGGATTGCTCCCTCTGCTGAAATTGACAATGGACTAATTTCCGTTTGTGTACTTGAAAAATTTCCAACTTTGATGGTACCTGATATGATTTTTAAATTATTTAGCAAACAATTAGAGAAATCAAAGTATTACAAGGTTTATAAGGGCAAAGAAATTAAAATCAAACACCATAGAGATATTGCCCATATAGATGGAGAACCAATACATGTAAAAGAAGAATTAATTATCAAAGTTATTCCGGCTTCTCTGGATGTGATTTGCTAAGCTTCTCTCAGCTCAACTAAAATGAGAGTAAAATAGTTTTTCAAGTCAGTAATAATCTTATAAACAATTTGTTATTCGCATTATGAAAGTAGTTATTGGTCGAGAAAGAGATGATTAGGGACAAGATCTTATCAGTAATGACAATAACTATTGCATCATTGGACACACCAATTCATTTAACAATAATGCGAACGATGTGTATATCGTAAAATACAAAAGATAACCCTTATGTGATTCGAATTAAAGCAATTGATATATTGATATGATAAAAAGAACTGTCCACAATGCAGTTCTTTTTTTATTGATTCGAACCAAAGCTTCACCAGCTTCTTTATTTTTTTCTTCAAAGTCAATTTTATGATGAAGTGGTACTGCTTCGAAAAAAGTCAATCCCCATAACAATAAACAAATAATAGCCGATAGAGCGTTCAACCATGTAAATGCCAAAAAGAACTGAAAAGCAATTATCCCGGTTTGCAAAAACATAATGGGAGCCACGATATACGAAACGTGTTTAGTGTAGACAAGATGCCATTTTCGCAAATCTTCTTCAGCAAAGTAGACAAAACTAGGATACACGACTAATTGTACCATCCAAATCAAGACAACTGCTCCAAAATCTATAATTGCTCTAGCTATTTCAATGTTCATTTTAAGGAATAATTGCGATAAGTAAAGGCCCAATACATCAAAAATGGGTGCACTACGATTAATCTAACCCATGCCACCCAAGGATCAAAACAAATGGACTCAGAGATGCAACTTCCCATTTGGATAAAATAAATGTGAGCAGGTAAAAAAGCAATCAGCAACAGCACAATACCGTACACAGACCATTTTCGGGTTAATGAAAATCATAAACCAACGGCTAAAAGAACTTCAAATAAGCCACTTAAAAGGTTCAATTCTATTATGTAGAATAAATATGGTGGTATGAGCGGCCAATACACTTCAGGCGAAACAAAATGATTAATTCCACCGGCGAAGTAAACCAAAAACAAGCCTATGAAACCTATTTTTTTAAGCAGTGAGCTTCCAATTTGTTTTTTCATGCACTGTTTTTAAAATCAAAAAGAATGGAATCCACCAAATTAAATCATTGGTATATAGCGTATAGCTAAATTCAAATGGAACAGTTTCTAAGATAAAGTAATTCATTAAAAAGCCCAATGGACCAAAGATTTTCCCAAGAAATCCGACCATTACTATCGGCCAATGCCTAATGGCATCATAACTTGCTAGCCAATACCCTATTCCATAAACGCCTACAATCATACCCATTCCTTGCCAAATGGTCAAATTTTCAGGAGCTTGCATATTGGTAATGGTAAAAAAATGTGTGGGAAAAAGTACTACCCAGGCACCCCAAATAATGTTATAAACAGCAGCTAATTGTAGTGTTATTTTCATCCATTTTTTCTGATTCATGCAATCGAAACAACTGCTTAATTCAAAAGTTTATGCAATAGAATAATTGTTAATCCTTGAATTTCAAAGCAATTCATTTTGAGATGAATACTCTAATATTTAAAACAGAGAAAAAGGTTGTTAGTTTGAGCAGAGTCGAATATAAAAGATTATTTGAAGGATATTAAAACATCGAAATGCAAAGAATAAAATTAATGAATTCATTATTTAAAACTACCAAAAGCAATTAATCAAACATAAACCTTGGTTACCTTTGTGTTCTTAAATCAATAAAGAGACTATGCTTTGTATAAAACACCATTCTACTGACCCTTATTTTAATATTGCAACAGACGAGTATATTTTTAAAACCATCAAAGAAGATTGTTTTATGCTTTGGAGAAATGATAACGCAATAATTGTGGGAAAACACCAAAATACCCTAGCGGAAATCAATACAGATTATGTAGAAAAACAAGGTATTAAAGTTGTAAGAAGATTATCAGGTGGAGGAGCTGTATACCATGATTTAGGAAACTTAAACTTCTCATTTACAAGAACAGGTGAAGAGTCAAATCTAGTAGACTTTAAGCGATACACTTTACCGATCATAGAAGTACTCCAAAACTTAGGTGTAGATGCTAAGTTTGAAGGTAGAAATGACCTAACTATTGATGGAAAGAAATTTTCAGGTAATGCCGAACATGTGTTTAAAAATAAGGTTTTACATCACGGTACGTTGCTTTTTTCTTCTGAAATGAAAAATGTAAGTGGCGGCCTAAAAGTAAGCCCATTAAAGTATAAAGATCGGGCAATAAAATCCATTCCAAAGCGTGTAACCAATATTACTGAACACTTAAAAGAACTGCTTTCTTTAGATGCGTTTACGGATAAAATTATGGATCATATTTTAGCCACTTTTGACGATGCAAAATTGTATGAATTTACCGCAGAAGACAATGCTGCTATCCAAAAATTAAGAGACGAGAAGTATGCAACATGGGAATGGAATTTTGGACATTCGCCTAGTTATAACTTTAAGCAAGGGGTAAAAACATCTGGCGGCGTAATAGAAATGAATTTGGATGTAAAAAAAGGTTTTATAGAAGCGGCTAAAATAGAGGGTGACTTTTTTCATATCAACGATATTGACACAGTAGAAAAAGCGCTTGTAGGTTGCGCACATGATAAAAAAGCGATAGATGCCAAATTAAGCGAACTCAACTTAGCCGAATACTTTAACAATATCTCTAAAGAAGACTTATTGGCGTCTATGTTTTAAAGTTTGCCTAACTTATCTGCAAATTAAAAATAACGGAGATGAATTGGATAGAAGAAAATAACACGTTAAAAAGAAGCTTTACCTTCAAAAACTTTATAGAAGCTTGGTCGTTTATGACTAAAGTAGCCATGGTAGCTGAAAAGATGAACCATCATCCGGAATGGAGTAATGTATACAATAAAGTGTCGATAACCCTAACCACTCATGATGAAGGGAATACAATTACAGAAAAAGACAGGGAGTTGGCTAAAAGGATTGACAAATTAACTTGAAGAAAAAGCAATAATAAATAGAAAAGTGATTTTTGCCATTACAGATATAGAAACTACAGGTGGAAGTATTGCCCTTGGTAGAATTACTGAAATTGCCATAGTACTTACGGATGGAAAACAGATTCTTGATCGATTTTCTACGCTTGTAAATCCGCAGCAACTAATCCCACCAAACATTACCAACTTAACAGGAATTACCAATGAAATGGTCGCCAATGCACCTCTATTTCATGAGGTGGCTGCGCAGATTGATAAATTTACAAAAGATGCTGTATTTGTGGCACATAATGTAAATTTTGATTATGGTTTTATACGGGAATCTTTTAATCGTGCAGGTGAGCGATTTCAGCGTAAAAAGTTGTGCACTGTTAGATTGAGTAGAAAAATAATCCCCGGATATCCTACCTATAGTTTGGGCAAATTGTGCCAACAACTTGGAATTCCGTTAAAAGATCGACACCGAGCTATGGGCGATGCTGATGCCTCTGCCCTACTATTTCATCTATTAGTAGAGCAAGATACAAATGGTTTTATTCAAGAATCATTACACCCCAGATCGAAAGAAGCACTATTGCCGCCTCACTTAGAAAAGGAAAAGTTTGACAGTATACCTAATAAAATGGGCGTCTATTACTTCTACAATCAAAAAGGAAAAGTTATCTATGTAGGCAGGGCAGTCGATTTAAAAAAACGCGTGCACTCCCACTTTTCAGGAAATACCAATACCAAAAATAAAAATAATTTCGCTGAACATATTTATGATGTAACAATAGAAATATGCAGTAATGAGCTAATCATGACACTGACCGAAGCTCATGCAATTAAAAAACATTGGCCCATACACAATAGAGCGATGAAAAAAGTAACCTTGAATTATGGCCTCTACTCTTACTTCGACCAAAACGGTTATGGCAGGTTTACTATTGGAAGATCAGGTAAGCACGATCGCCCATTGATTAGTTTCCGTTCGGCTCATGAATCCAGAAAGTATTTAGAAGATCTCTGTGAAAAATTTGATCTTTGCCCTAAACTGTGCAGTTTACAAACGCCAGGAGATGCTAGCTGCTATGATTATGAGCACAATTTATGCAAGGGAGCTTGTATAGAAGCGGAGACAACTACTGCTTACAACCAACGTTTTGAAACAACTTTAGCTCAAATTTACAAAGAAAATAATTCATTTATCATTAGAGGGAAAGGACGAGACACGAGTGTAAATTCTATAGTCGTATTGCAAAAAGGACGCTACAAAGGCTACGGAGAAGCTCCTGCAGATGCGGAGATAACCTCACTAGAAGAAGCATTAAATTATATCCAATATGGATATGACGATCAGGATATACAGGTACTCATTAACAGTTATGTAAGAAAATGTGATGAGACTGAATTAGTACCATTGATTAATTCTGCAACGAATAATGTTAGTTATGGAGGCCAATTGTTTGACTTATAAAGCAGATTTAAACTTATTCATATAGCCTTCCCTTTTAACAATTAAGTATTTGTCTTTTTGATTTTCTCTTAGTGCCAAAAATGTATAAACATAAACAAATAGATAGAAATCTCCTTTGGCAATTTTCCAATAATTTGTAAAATAGTTGGGCTCAAATCTAATTGTACAAATAAGAACGTCAACTGTAATTTAATTAACTTTTTATAATTATTACTGTTTATTTTCTAATAAGGAGCTGTCTAAAATTTTTAATTTTTAGCATTTAGGTAAAGTTGGTTAAACAATAAAGTGAATCTCGATACTATTTTAATAAAGCTATTCAAACGCAGGATGCCTTTTAATAAATATGGTTTGATTTTACTCAATTGTGTTGTTTTCACTAAAAGTAAGCCCCTCTTTTTTAGGCTGAGCTGAATTTCATCTGGAGTTGTGGGTTAATTTCTTTCAACCAGTCTTTCTCAGGATTTTCCAGGAACTTCATCAAATGAATATAATTGAATAAATGAAGGCGACAAAAGTTAGCAAGGTTTGAGAACGCCCATTTTCTCTTAATTTTTTTACGAATTACAGTCAATAATAAGTTTACAATTAAGGTACACCATATTTGGATTTTAATTGCGTTTTCATTGTCACCTAAAAAGTATTTTAACGGAAAGTTCTGTTTTAGCTGCTTAAATAAAAGTTCTATTGACCATCGCTTTTTATAGATCAATGCAATATGTCCTGCATTCATTCCGATAAGGTTAGTGATAAATTCAAAACAGCGCTTGTTTTCACTATCCCAGTAAGCTATTCTTCTTAATTGAGTCTTTTTTAGAAACTTTCCTTTTTCTTTTACATTGACCTCTATGATTTCGTCTTTTAGTACTCCGTCATCTAAATAATCAGGGATTTCATTTTCAGTCACAGACTCAAAAGAGGCATTCGATTTTAGCCTTGTAACAAAGAATATTCCGTCTTTAGTGAACTCATCAAAAGTTTTATAATCGTTATAACCTTTGTCAAAAACAGCAATTTTACCAGGTTCAATTTTTATGTGCTTTAAAAAGCGTTTATCATGAACAGTTGCCGCTGATAACCAAATAAAATGGGGCAGATTTTCCTGCAAGCTTATTTGTGTGTGAACTTTTATTCCACCTTTTTTTTGTCCGTTTGATGGATTTCTACCAACACAACTAAGAATGGATTTAAACAATGAAATTGTACTAGAATCAATAATTTCTAGTCTATTTTCCCAAGCATACTGTTGGCGGCTGTCCGAGATAATAGGACGATATAAGTTAAGTAATGAATAGTAAATTTCTTGGAAGACAAGATTGTTTCTTCTTGCATTTGCATCGCTCAAAGTGCTTCGATGAGGAATATTTTTGAGTTGAAAATGATTGGTTTTGCCTTTTAAACCAAGCATTCCGGCAGCACTTCTCTTAACGAACTGCAGTTAGAAAACGTTGAAAAAAGCATACTAATCAAGTGGTCGGAGGTGGTGAATTTCTTTGTATAGTAATCTGAATTGTGTTTTTTAACAGCAGATTTTATCAAATTTGAGTCAATCAAAGAAATCAGCTGTCCGAAAACGGATTGGCCAAAAAAGTAGCTACTTTTATTCATGTAATTTGTGTTTCGTCAAAACCTAAATTACAATAAAGCGGGAAATTCTAAATAGGAAATCCCGCTTTTAAAAAAGTTTAATCGGACACTAATGAAATAAAAGATATTTTGGTGGAAAAATTTGTGGTAGGCTTGTTATCGCTAACATCACAGGTTTATAACTAATTAAGAAGATACATTTTCTTTAAAACCCATATATACTTACTTTGAGGCAGAAAGCCTATAAAAGTGATGCATACTCAACACATGAGGCAAACTTAAACAGGAAAGAATAATGAAAAATAGACCTATATAATTTTCATTAGCATAAAATAGAAAATAGAAAATAATACCTGCTCCACCAATTGTAAATGGCAAGGCATTTTTCAACATTACTGATGAATCTTTATCTAAACCAACAGAAAGGTGTTTCCATCCATTGATGCTGTGCTGCAAGATAAAATAGATGCCAAATGTCATCAATAAAGACAATTGACTTGCCATTAATAGATAAATTAATGTGATTAGTAGATAATAAGATTTGTTTACTCGTGCCAAAATAATTCCAAAAGTAACGGTCAATACCTGTATAAACAATATCGCATTCTGAGGTAGTTCATAAAGTAGACTCACCATAGATAGATTTGGAATTTGGCTAAGAACCTCGCTTAATTCTTTTGTATGAAAAAAGAGTATCATTGTTAACACAATAACTCCCCAAAATAAGGATTGACCTCCTTGCTTTAAGTTCCATTCTTTAAAATCTGCTTGTCCAAAGTGCCAAGCAGAATAAAGTATAAAAAGCACCAGAGCAATATCGGAAGAGATCCACCAAACAAGACCAAAAAGTGCCCCCTTAACTAGATAGTTTAGAACAAAATAAATAAGTTGTTTGCCTGATGTAATTTTTTGAGCAGTAAGATGATCTAAAGCTCCATGCGCTAATCCTATTGATAAAAATCCTAGAGCTAGAATACCCCAAGCAATAAAATCAACTTGTAAGAAAGAAAGCAGGATAGCAAAAGCTGTAAATATAAAAGGCAATGCAACGGTTGGTAGTCGATTTATTTGCTGAGCAATATCCCTTAAAGCTGCTGTTATAAATAGCTTTTTGGGCAATTTAGAGAAGATAACTACTTCTTCCGAAAGTGTGGTTTGTTCTCTTAAAAACCTCAATACGTTTATAGCAGGGACATTTTTAAATAACGATTCAAAGACTTTTTTTCCTTGTAAAGGAGTATTGCTTAATATTTTCAATAGCAATCGGTCGTAAAACGAAAACCTTTTTTTCTTTTCCTCTCGTTTCAGTTTCTGATTGTTTTTTATTGCTTCTGTTTGCAAAATCGCATCTGCAGCCATGGAATGAAAAGCATAACCTGTTGAGCATTTTAATAGGTTGGCGCGAACTCCCATAGGGATCCAATTTTCGCCATAATCAGCTGCATCAATTTTTCCTGAAGACATAGGAATGACGCCGACTTCATCTGCTAACTTTTCATAGGTAGTACCCAATTGATTCACATAATCTTGAAGAATAGAATTGGCCTCATCTTCGGTTAACTTATCTTTGCCAAATCGGGTTAATTCTATGAGTGCTGTATCACGCTCAAATGGCAAAACATAAACAAATTGTGTAACATCAGTTTGAGGAACTTTAAAATCCATCATAACCATAGAGGTGGTATCAAATACTTGTTTATCCGTTTTGATTTTCCATCCGTAAAATGATTGGTATAAATGACTTTGGTTCTTTTGTAGTTTAGAAAATGTAGGCGGTCTACTATCAAAAACTTTGTGGCAATACAACACAGATTCTCCAACAGTTACTGCTATATAATCAACATTGATGGTCGGAATACACTCTAAGGTACTTCGAAAATAAGTAACCTCGTTAAGGTTTAAAATTTCTTTTGTTTTTTGGGTAAAATCAGTGCCTTTAATATGATAATAGCTTAACGGCTGTATGCTTTGTTTGGTGATACCTGTAATCTCAATTTGTTGCCAACTGTAGCTAACCAACCCTTCCAGATTCAAGGCAAAAAGCTCTTCTTTTGTGGACCAAAAACAGAATGTTTTATCATCTGTTAATTTACTGCTTGGATCGATTATAGCAATCGATTTTCCTTCGAGAAGCCCGTTTTTATAAAGACTTAAAATCTGCAAACTATTAGCGGCACCAAGTCCTATAAATAGGAAATCATATACTGAAGATGTTTTGGCTAAAACAGAATGCATAATTTGTCCTGTAAAGAATTGTGTTGCATAAAAAAGGGATGATAATTATTCAACTATCACCCCTTTTCTTTTATTTATATGTTATTATGCTTTAACGGTAGATTCATCTGTTCTGCTCAATGCATAGATCACTAAACCGAAACCGATTTTGTTTATCGCATCTGCAATATTGTAAACAATATCCATAGCGTTAAGCGCTGCAGCAGTGTCAGAAACTAACTGAATGCCAAACAAACCACCTGGAGTTCCTAGTATGTAACCTAAAGGGTAAATAGCCCAACCAACTAACACGAACCAACCAAGAACTTTTGTCGCTTTTGCCACTTGAGCACCTGCTGATTGAGCAAGTTTTGAAACTTCTCCAAACCAAACTAAGTATACGATGTAAAAATAAGCGATACCTGATATCACACCCCAAAGTACACTGCTATCTCTATCGAGAACTTCACCTACGTACCCTGTTACTAACATCACTAATGATGCAAAGATTAATTTCCAAAGCAAACCTATTTTTGCACCTGCTTTTTTGGTAATCAAGTAAAATTCCACGCACATTAACGGCACAGTCAAGATCCAATCAACATACCGGAAAAATGTAGGAGAATCACCAGTCTCTAGGTTGTAACTTCTCATGTAGTAGTAATGCACTGCTGCAATAAAAGTGATTAAGCCTGAAACAAGCACTGAGGTTCTCCACTGTTTAGAGGTGTTGTTCAACTCTAAAAAGAAAAATACTGATGCGGCCATCATAGCCATCGTTCCGATAAAGAACGTAAACGCAACATAATTGTCGCTTGCAATTTTTAAGTGTTCCATTGTTATAAGATTTAGTTATTTTTCAAATAAACAACATTTTTTTAATTAATGTTTAATTAGTGACCAATAAAAATTAAACAAGATTTAATTTATGTAGATGATTTTTAATTTAAACAATTTAATTTCAGAAATTTAGCCTAAAAAAATTTTTTTATTTTTTTTAGGCTTGTTCGTCCCCAAAAAACTCAATAGTTTAAAAAGTTATAATCTTAAACTATAAATATGAAAAAGTCAAAATTAGAAGTGAGTATTATAAGATTTTCGTTTAACTAACATTAATAAGATTAAGAGTCAATCGGGCTTTGATGTGTAAAAGCCAAAAAGTACTGATGATTGTAAGGGTTGCGGTATGTAAAAGAAATGAACAATATTCTTTAGGAGGAATAATAGAAATACATAAAAGCTATTTTACCGTTAAATATTTTGATTTTGAGAAGAATAAAAAAATAGAAAGATGCGGTGTGTCGAGTAGCAAAAATTCGAAGCATTGATGATGTTTTTAAAGCAATCGTTTTATGTACCGCCATAAGATTATATTAATAAAACATTTTTCAATTCATAAAAATAGTATTGTGTTTAATAATTCGTGTGAATCTTATGCTAATAAAGCTAACCCTAATGATTTGCTTAGTACAATAGGAGAAACGTTAAAATAGGTTTATATAATCATTAGCAATACTAAAATAATCCTTCTTTGTAATTAATCTATAATCAAGATGAATGCTTTCAATTATAGTTAGATGAACTTAGAACATATTTTGGAGAAAAACTATTCAATCCTCTTGTAATTGATGACATTATCGGTTTATTAGTAAATACAGAAAAACATAATAATTTTGATTTAATTCTTCATTACGTTTTCGAATTAGAAAGACAGAAAGCTTTATTCGATTATGAATTACTCAGAAAAAATAACAAAGTAAGAATGATTTTTGACCTAAGTTAAGAACCAAATAAAATTAAAAGGTATTTACTTTTAATCTTATCAATGATCGTGTTGTCTGCCGTTAATTGGATTAGCTTGATATTGTTCTTCCAACTCTTTTGCCTCTTTTTCTAGTCGAGCCAATTCTTTTGGGCTAAGTAAGAGTTGATTTAAATCCGGCTCACCTCCATTGACCCATGCTGTATACCACATACTGCCAACAGTTGTAACTGCTTCTCGCATTCTTCGCTCTACCATACCATCCATCAATGTAGTATATGCCATAGTATAATCTAATGAGTATTGTTTCATTATAGAGGCGCCTCTGTTCTCAAAAGTATATTTTTGATCTTTGGGAAATGTGCTATTTAAATTACGTTCGAAATCAAGTACTGAATCCACTGCTGCATGACTTGCTTTTATTGTTTTCCATGCCTCACCTAAAGGAGAATTTAAATAACTCGCTCTGCCAACGAAATAATCATATTCATCTGCAGTTAGTTCAGGTATTCTAGATTCCCAAAATCCGTGAATCCCTCGCTGTCCTGTAAGCTGACCATTATAATTTTCAGTAGTGTGTAAAGGCACATGTGCATCGGCAACATAGTGACCTAAATCTGCTGATAGATAAAGTATTTTTTCTACATTTTTTGATTTAAACGCATCAGTCAATCGATACATCATCGTATTGATATGCCATGGAACTATCCCATAAGCTTGTAAAGTATCTTCTGAATACTTGGTCACTGCATCTAGCCATCTTTGAGGAACTACTTCAAAAGGATCGATTGTATCATTACCATAGTGGTCTATATCGATGTAATGTCTTGGTGCTTCAACTTTAGAGGCATATCGGCGTTTATCAGGATCTACAGCATGTTCAGATAAGTAATCAATGTAACGCTTATAAAAGCCTATCATTTCTGGTGGTAATGTAAACACCGCCATTTTGTTAATCCGAATATGCCCAAAAAAACCCCATGAGTTTAGCTGTTTATTTGGAAGCAAAAAGAATACTACCAAAATAAGTAACCCTATGCCCTTTCGTTTATTCATCTTGCTTCACCACTAAAGCATTGCCTTCTAGAATGGGCACATTGGAACTGATATCTCTTTGAAGACAATAGGCAATATCTTTTTCCAAATTTAATCGAGCTAGGCGTCTTCTATGCGAAGAATCTTTTAAATATTCGTTAAGATCTCCTTTTGCAGTTTGGTATAAATACATGCTTGCTTTAGCACTATCTGATAAATTTCCAAATAAAGGATCTTCAATTAAACCTTCAACAACTGCTCCGGCAAATAGGGTATCTTCCATATTGAAACGATCTCTCCAACCTGCGCATAAAAGTAATACATCTTTCTTTTGTTTTCTAAGAAAGTCAATTACAGCAGTTAGATTTAAAAACGATCCAACAATAACTCGGTCAGCCGCCTTTGCTCTATTTAGTGCTTTTGTTCCATTGGTGGTTGTTAATACCACTGTTTGACCTCTTAATTTTTCCTGCATGTAGCTAAATGGAGAATTTCCAAAATCAAACCCTTCAATAATTTCTCCTTTTCGCTCTGCTCCAACAAAGTAGCCTTTTTCTTTGTATTCTTTTGCTTCTTCTAATGAACTTACGGGAATAATTTCTTTAATTCCGTTATCGAAGGCTGTTACAATAGCAGAAGTAGCTCGAAAAACGTCTATTACTACTACCACACAATTCTTATTATTGTAATAAACCGGAAAAAGTGCAGGTGATACGCACACCTCTACTTTTAACAAATTTGCTGCATCTGGATTTTCCAATCGCTAAATATTTTATGATTTACTTATAAAAAAGGAGTCTTTGATACGACTGCTTTAGCTGCTTTATTTCTTATATCAATAAAGATTTCTGTGTCGGCTTTAGCAAATTCAGTTTTTACATAAGCTAACCCTAAACCTACTTTTAACGATGGAGAACTAGTTCCTGAAGTTACTTCTCCAATCTTATTTCCATCAGCATCCATTACCCTATAATGCTGACGAGGTATACCTCTATCTTCCATTCTAAAGCCAACCAACTTCTTGTTAACTCCTTCTTCTTTTTGCTTTTTAAATAAATCTGAGTCGATAAAGTCTTTTGTAAATTTAGTTACCCATCCTAGACCGGCTTCTATTGGTGATGTTGTATCGTCAATATCGTTTCCGTATAAACAGAAACCTTTCTCTAATCTTAATGTATCTCTACAACCTAAACCTGCAGGCATAATTCCATCACCTGCTCCTGCTTTGAAAATTGAATCCCATACCTTATCGGCATGTTCATTGTCAAAATACAACTCAAAACCTCCTGAACCAGTATAGCCTGTTGCTGAAACGATTACATTATCACAACCTGCAAAAGTTCCTCTTTCAAAGGTATAATAAACCATTTCAGATAAATTAATTTCCGTCAATGATTGCAATATCGCAGCAGCTTTTGGCCCTTGCACAGCTAATAAAGTAGTTTTATCAGAAATGTCTAACATCTCAGCGCCAAATGAATTGTGTGAAGAAATCCATTGCCAATCTTTTTCTATGTTTGATGCATTTACGACTAATAAGTAACTATCTACTCCCAACATGTAAACCAATAAATCGTCTATAATTCCTCCTTTACCGTTAGGCATGCAAGAGTACTGAACTTTACCAGGAACTAATTTGACTGCATCGTTGGTCGTTACTTTTTGGATTAAATCCAAAGCACCACTTCCTCTCACGATAAATTCTCCCATGTGCGATACATCAAATACCCCAACATTATTTCTTACAGCCAAATGTTCTTCAGTAAGTCCTGTATATTGCAACGGCATATTATACCCTGCAAATGGAACCATTCTAGCTCCCAATTCTATATGTTTTTGTGTTAATGCTGTTGTCTTCATTGATTATTTATTGTTCAGTTAGTTCGTTAAAATAATTTAAATATCTCTTTTTTTGTGAATCTGTTGAATATCTTTCTATCACTGTTCTTCTTGCAGCCTTACCGATGCGTATTCTCAGATTTTGGTCTTCGATGAGCAAAGATAATGTTCTCAACCATTCTTCTGTAGTTTCTGCTAAAAAGCCATTCTTTTCATGATTGATTATTTCTTTATTTACTCCAACAGGAGATAAAATAGCTACTGACTCCATGGCCATGTATTGCAATCCTTTAAAACCGCACTTCCCAAGGCTCCATGCATCTTCCGTTAAAGGCATTACACCAATATCAATTGCACTTAATTGTTCAATTTCTATTTCTTTGTTCCACGTTTCATTTACTAAATCTATTCCTTGTAGTTCCCATGGCTGATCGCAAATGATTTTAAAATAAATGCGATCTCCATACTTTTTCTGTATTTCAACAAACACTTCTTTTAATGGTTCTAAGTATTTCATTGTTGTTTGTGTTCCTGTCCAACCGATACAAATTTTATCCGAGTTAGGTTCTTTATTTCTTTTATGATATTCCGTATCAATTGTAGTAGGAATGATCTTAATATTATCACAAAACTTCATTGCAAAATTTGCTAGATAGGTATTGCCTGCAAAAACCATGTTTGCATTTTGAATAATGATATCTGTTTTTGAAGGTTTCTTTAATACTTGAAGTACTTTATTTCCCTCAGAAACATTAGGTAACCAGACTGCATCATCAAAATCAAAGATAACCTTAGCTCGAGAGCTACCAAACCTTTTTTCAAAGACGGTATTGCCTGTTAATAGTGCTTCCCTATAAATAAAAATGATGTCAAAATCATCAGCTTTTCTTGCATCCTTCCATCTTTTAAACCACGACTTAAGTTCAATTATTCCCTTCTGAATAAATTTCCCTTTTTCATATAATACTTGATCATCTTTCTCTGAAATGATATTAGATAATTCCCAATCATACCCGTTTTGTTCTAAAAAGTCTAAATATTGCTCAAAGCGAAATCGTTGACCTGGAGAGCGATCTAAACGATGATTAGCTATAAACAATACTTTTTTTCTCATGGTTAAATCTACAATTACTTTTTCTGAGCGACCACATGCCAAAATGGTTCTCCTTCTGAAAAGACGATATTATGCATTCCTGCTTGTATTAACATTTCAGTAATTTCTTGTTTTGAAAATCGCTGTTCTAAAGGAGTTCCAAATCGATCTAATGCATCATTTCTTATGATGTTCCAACTTTTATCACGATAGTAAGCCAATGGAATTTTCAAATACAACTTACCAGAAATTAACACTTTCACCAACTTGGTAAGGCCAATAAATGGCAAATAAATAAACACGGCAAATAAATCACATACAAAATGCTTTATGCCTTTGGGTAAGGCTGAAACTACTCTTCTAAAAAGGGTACTCAAGTTAAATGTCAATCGATACAGAAGGCCTCTGTTATCCAATGCATAATACAAGTAAATCAATGCAAATCCGCTTGGTTTAACTTTTTTCATGAGCGCGATTAGCGCTTTAGGAGTATCGGGAATGTGGTGCAATACACCTAATGAAATCACGAAATCAAAACTGCCATCGGCAAACGGTATTGTATCAATTCCGGCCTGAGAGAAACGAACATTCGGTAAGTTACCATAAACAGAAGCTGCATTAAAAACTGCCTCACTAGGATCAACTGCTTCTATAAAACCGGCTTTATCAGCCATGTATTTTGTCCATCTTCCAGATCCACAGCCCAAATCCAAAACCGTAGAATGAGGGTTAAGCATTTTATTCGTGACAATATCAAAATATTGGTCACCAGCATTTTTAATTTCTTGAGCAGAAAAAGCATCAAATTTTAACCATTCATCACCGAAAGATTCTACGGTTACAGTATCTATATTCTCTGTTCCTGCACCGAAACAAGCAATGGATACTCCATTAACATCTTGGGTACTCTCAGCTTGGCGGTTATAAGGATTCATAACTGTAAATTAAGTGCAAAAAACTAAATATTTTTATAAACTGTGTGATACTTCTCTACTGCTTTTGCTAATGAAAAGTAGTCATTTGCTACTGCCCTGATTTTTTCGGCAGTATTCGAAAAATTTAGCAACTCTTCCGCACTCTTTATTAACGAAAGCTCAGAATAATCAACAGGGACAATCCCAGTTTTGGTTTCTTTTAAAATTATATCCGAATCGCCCAAATCTGCATTGCATACAATCGGCAACCCCAAACTCATTATTTCTCCTTGTTTAGTTGGGCTAACTGCCTTACCTGAAAAAGAAGTCACGATAAAAAAAATAGAAGCTTGACTTACGGCAATATAATTTGGAATGTCCTGATACGTGCATTGATCAGTGATAATAGAATTAAAATCAATATCAAATGCATGACAGAATTCTTGTATCT
This sequence comes from Vicingaceae bacterium, assembly GCA_018402765.1. Classification (GTDB taxonomy): domain Bacteria; phylum Bacteroidota; class Bacteroidia; order Flavobacteriales_E; family Vicingaceae; genus Acidiluteibacter. The sequence goes on from JAGYIE010000001.1 coordinate 430,384, forward strand.
GTGAAGTATCACTTTTCGTAATGAAAAGAAACTTTGATTGTGGTTTCAGCAATTGCAATTGCTTGAAAAACTGCATCATTTCTTTCAACCGATATCGGGTCCCTAATGAGCCTATATAACTCAACACAAAATCAGCGTCTTTAATCCCCCATTTTAATTTTAATTGAGCAATTAAATTTTGATCCAAATTCTTTCTGCCAAAATGTTCTAAATCCACAGCACAAGGAATAACTTCAAAGTTCTGTTTGGTCTCAAAATTCGCCAACACATACCTCTTTGCATTTTCCGTTAAAGTAATCACTGCATCAGCCGTCTTAAAGTATTCCTTTTCCTTCTTTTTGAAGTAATTATATATTACCTTGTATAGCTTATTTTCCAAATTCCATAAACCTCCTTCTACTCGCTCATCAGCCCAAAAACCTCGAATATCAAAAATTAGCTTTCCTCCAAACTTTTTACGAACACTGTCCCCAATCATGGTCGATAATATGGAACGACAGTGAAGAATATCAAACGTATTTTCCTTTGCTAAATGGTACGCTAATTTTCGCATTCTTCTTACAACAAATGCGGTAGAAACTACAGGCGGTTTATTGCTATAAAAAGTAAATTTCCACTCTATATTCGCAGCTTGTAATTTAGTCATAACAACACTTCTATTCACTCGATAATTATCGAGCTTCTCATTGCTCAATACTGTTATATGACATCCCTTTTTAGAAAGACCTTGCAAATAAGGAATAATCTGGGATTGTCCTAAAGGATCAGTTAATCCATCGTAGGAAATATACAAAACACGTTTTTGAGTCAATGATATAGGTTTTAAAGTCTACAAAGATAAAATTATAGAAGGAATCTGAAAGAAAAAATAGTAGAAGAAACGCAGTTAACTTAATTGAAAAAAAGCATCTTATTTATTTAACTTTAGAATTAGCGAATCTCTATTGGTTTATCTAATTTTGCATTCTTAATAAAAAATCAAAAAATAGAACAATAAAATGGCTACTAACAGAACATTTACAATGATTAAGCCTGATGCAGTTGAGAAGAACTACATTGGTGGAATTTTAGACAAAATTAATGCAGCAGGTTTTAGAATCGTTGCAATGAAATATACCAAACTTTCAAAAGTAGAAGCTGGTGCATTTTACGAAGTTCACAGTGAGCGTCCTTTTTACAGAGAATTAGTTGATTACATGAGTAATGGCCCTATCGTTGCAGCAATTCTTGAAAAAGAAAATGCAGTAGAAGATTTTAGAACATTAATTGGTGCTACTAACCCTGCTGAAGCTGCTGAAGGCACGATTCGTAAATTATATGCCGAGTCTATCTCTGCAAATGCTGTTCATGGTTCTGATAGTGATGATAACGCTGCTATCGAAGGAAATTTCTTCTTCTCAAGTTTAGAGCGTTTCTAGTCAGTAGATATAATAAATTTTAAAGCTCTTTCTCTATTGAGAAAGGGCTTTTTTTGTGCATTTATTATAAAGTTGAAAATAACACTATAATATCGTGAAAAATGTTAAGATAGTTTTAGTAACGTTAACTTTTTGGATTAAGCGCTATTGACTCTAGATGACAAAAGCTTTAGGTTAAATTAGTCGCCGGTATTAATATAAAAATGTATATCAATAAATTTCATCTCTAAGACCTAACAGAGAAGCAGTCTTATCTCAAATTTAGAATACACTATTTATTTTTAAATTCGATGCCCCACCATTCCTTTCTGTTTAGGTAAATTTGTCACTCATAAATTATTTAGTATGACCTTACCAATCATTACGCTTAAACAAAAAAAAGAAGCATCAATATTCCGTAAGCATCCCTGGATTTTTTCCGGAGCTATTGAGCGTATTCTCATCGACGAAGATCAAGATGATTTGGCAGATGGTGAGATTGTAAGAGTGGTCGCTAATAATGGAGATTTTCTAGCCTTAGGCCATTTCCATAATGGGTCTATAGCGGTTCGAATTTTTAGTTTTGAAGATGAATCAATTACGGCTAAATTTTGGGAGAGTAAGGTAATGAATGCCATAAATTATCGTAAAGCAATCGGATTATTTGATTCTAACGAAACTACTACTTACCGTTTAATCCATGGTGAAGGCGATGCTTTTAGTGGATTGATTATAGATGTATATGGAGATGTAGCCGTTTATCAAGCGCATTCTATCGGTATGCACAAATTTCGGAATGAAATTGCCAAAGCGATTATAAAAGTATCTAAAGGAAAATTAAAAGCCATTTATGATAAAAGTGCAGAAACATTGCCACCTGAATATGCTTCATCAATTGAAAATGGCTATTTAATTGGTGGGCATGAAGGGAAACAGTTTGTAAAAGAAAACGGACTAACCTTTGAAATTGATTGGGTTAGCGGACAAAAAACAGGATTCTTTATCGATCAGCGCGAAAATAGGAGATTGTTACAAAAATATGTTGGAGGTAAAAAACTATTGAATACTTTCTGTTATTCCGGAGGTTTCTCTGTATATGCATTAGAAGCAGGAGCCAAAGAAGTACATTCATTAGACAGTTCTGAAAAAGCAATTTTGCTTACCGATAGAAATGTAGAAATCAATTTTAATAAAAAGTTTAAACATAAAAGCATCATAGCGGATACCATTACTTTTCTGAATAAATGCGAAGAAGATTACGATGTTATCATTTTAGATCCACCTGCTTATGCGAAAAATAAAAAGTCGCTTCACAATGCCATACAAGGTTATAAGCGGTTAAATATACGTGCATTTAAAATGATGAAAAAAGGTGGAGTTCTATTTACTTTTTCTTGTTCTCAAGTAGTTGATAGGCAAATATTTTACAATACCATCATGGCTGCAGCTATAGAATCGGGTAGAAATGTGCGGGTAATGGAGCATCTATCGCAACCTGCAGATCATCCTGTAAGCATTTACCACCCTGAAGGTGCTTATTTAAAAGGGTTGGTTGTTTATGTCGATTAAAGCGCTTAATACCATATCATTTAAGAATATTTGGCTCGTTAGTTTTCCTATTATTTTAAGCAATGTCGCCCAGAATGTTGTTAACGTAACGGATACTGCTTTCTTGGGTCACGTTGGTGAAATAGAATTGGGTGCGGCTGGCAATGCAGGGATATTCTATTTTGTAATGGTAATGCTAGGATTTGGCTTCTCTGTAGGTTGTCAGATTTTGATTGGCCGCCGCAATGGAGAAGAAAATTATACAGCAATTGGAAAACTATTTAACGTAAGTCTATTCGCTTCTGTAGGTATGGGAATCGTAATGTTTCTATTGCTTCGGTTTGGCTCAAGTGCTTTTTTATCGAGCTTTACGGCCTCTCCTAGAATTCTTGAAAATGCAATTGCTTATCTAGATTATCGATCGGTCGGTATTATTTTCGTTTATATCAATGTATTGTTTATGGCTTTCTTTACCGGAATTACCAAAACCAAAATATTGATTTTTATAACACTCATTCAATCTAGCGTGAATGTATTTCTAGACTATGGGTTGATCTTCGGAAACTTTGGATTGCCTGAATTAGGTATTGAAGGAGCTGCAATAGCATCGGTAATATCTGAAGCATCGGCATCACTTCTATTTGTTTTCTACACCGTTAAATTTGTTGATTTAAAGAAATACGAACTATTTCAATTCAAGCAATTAGAATTCGCTGCACTCAAAAGAGCCTACAAAATTGCAAGTCCAATAATGTTGCAGAATACAATATCACTAAGTTCTTGGTTTATTTTCTTCTTGATTATTGAGCAAATTGGTGAACGAGAATTGGCAATTTCACATATTGTGAGAAGTATTTACATGGTTATGATGATTCCTTTATTTGGATTTAGTTCAGCCACCAGCTCGCTCGTTTCTAATGTAATTGGAGAAGGTGGGGTAAACTATGTCTTTAAGTTGGTAAAAAATATCATTGTGCTTAGTGTTAGCGCTACAATACTTATGATGATCATCAACCTTAGTTTTCCGATTCAAATTTTATCAGTATATACTCAAGATCTTGACTTAATAAATGCTTGCATACCTGTCTTACAAGTTATTACAGCTACTATGTTCATATTTAGTATAGCTTTCATTCTTTTCAGCGCAGTTACAGGAACGGGAAATACCATTCACTCGTTAATGATAGAAGTAATTACACTAATTGCTTATTTGTATGGAGCTTATCTAATTGGAGTTAAATATGACTTTTCCATTGCAACTGTATGGTGCTCTGAGTTTATCTATTTCGGTGGTATGGGTATTTTCTCTTTTATTTACCTATGGAAGTATAATTGGCAACAAAAAACGATTTGATTATGACAACAGACTTACGAATTGTATATATGGGAACTCCGGATTTTGCGGTGGCTCCTCTAAAAGCGTTGATTGATAACGGATTTAATATTGTGGGTGTAATCACCGCTCCTGATAAGCCTGCTGGTAGAGGCCAAAAAATCATGCAGTCAGCAGTTAAGCTGTTTGCTGATGAGCAAGGAATAAACACATTGCAACCAACTAACCTCAAAAATCCTGAATTTATTGAGGAGCTAAAGGCGCTAAACGCAAACTTTCAAATTGTAGTAGCGTTTAGAATGCTTCCAGAAATGGTTTGGAATATGCCAGAGCATGGCACCATGAATTTGCATGCATCTCTCCTTCCTCAATATAGAGGTGCTGCTCCAATTAATTGGGCCATAATAAATGGAGAAAAAGAAACAGGTGTTTCTACATTTCTATTAAACCATGAAATTGATACCGGGAACCTATTGGAACAAGAGAAGACTGAAATTACGCCAAACATGACCGCAGGAGAGCTGCACGATATCCTTATGGAAGTCGGTGCTCGATTAGTAGTAAAGTCAACGACTGCAATAGCAAATGGAACCACTAAACCACAGCCGCAAAGTAACTTAGAATTAAAGGCAGCTCCTAAGATTTTCAAACCAGACTGCAAAGTTGATTGGGATCAACCAATCGATCAAATTCACGACTTAATAAGAGGTTTAAGTCCTTACCCAGCAGCTTGGAGCGTAATTCAAGATAAAGAAAGTAGTAAAAAACTCAACTTTAAGATTCAAGAAGCAAATAAAATAGTAGGGACACATAAATTTACCTCAGGAAGTATCCTTTCAGATGATAAAACAACGCTAAAAATTGCAGTTAATGGTGGATTTATTAAGTTAAATAAAATACAACTGGAAGGAAAAAAGGCAATGGAAATTAAAACCTTATTAAATGGATTTAGTTTCTCCAACTATCGAATAGAAAATAATTAAAACTAAAGAAGGCTGCTCAAATGCAGCCTTTTTAGGTTCTATACTACCAACTTTATTTCGTTTTATACTTCACATCTACTTTATAGACATACTTTGGCATACCTCCTAGTGGTGTTGCAAACAGTGGTACAGGAATATTGTATTCGTTGGTGATATACAAGGTCATGTCATTCTGGAAAGTAGCTCGTTTAATTAGTCGAATATTCATTGACTTTCCTTGTTCTTCTTTCTCTATACTATGAACTCCTTTACTCCATTTGCCATCACTTGAAAAATTAGAGTAATGTCCATTTTTAAGTGAAGAATATACTTTAATTGCACCATCATTATCAAAATCAAAATTGTGCTGCGTAATCTTTACTGTGTTTTTATCCACAAATGGATAGAAATAGGTCTGAGTTCCTGCTTGATTCTTTAACCTAAAGGTATATTCATAAGTAAATACATTTGCTCCAAGAATTTCTATATTATCAGACGATGATTTACTTAAAAAATAACGATACATATTTCCGTCATCACCCGACTTTCCTTCAGCTATCAACTTAAAAATATGGGACTTCAAATCTCCATCATATTCTCCCTCATTTGGATTTATAGGCCCAAATGAATACCAATTATTATCTAACTCTTCGTCAACACCAAACGTTTCACTTACTAACTCAACTCCACTTTTGTAATCTCCGATTGGATCAATATTTATTGCAGCCTTATTTTTATAGGCACCTTCCCCACCATACAACGTATAGGTAGTTGTTGTATTAAATCCTTTATTTTCTTGATCATGTTCACCTCCACAATCTGGATCAAAAACTCTGATATAGAAAGGTTCAGAAAAGGTTTCAGGAATTGCAAAAAAGAATACTTGAGAGAAGTCATCATCTCCCCAAGTTGCATCCGCCTTATTGCCAAATGTAACTATATAATCTATGTTTTCAGCTTTAGAAGGCACAGCTTGCCCTAAACCGGTTAAAGACCATAATACTAGAAATGTCAGAATTGTCTTATGTATATTCATCTTATCTATTTGTTTCTATTCTTACAATATCCTTTACAGCCTGAATTACTCTAACTGTACTATCCGATGTGTATTCCAATTCATACAATTTAACATCATATATACCTTCATCATAATAAACATTCCGTACCAAAGTACCTGAAGAATAATTACCATCTCCAAAGTTCCAAAGTAAAAATGCTCCATCCGAAACAGTATAATCAGAAGCGCTAAATGTTACTGTATTTAAAATTTTATAAAATCCACCTTTTTTGAATCTTAATGCTGATGGCACAGAAATATTAAAAACCGTGTCATTTAAAACCATTTGATTAATCTTCGGGTCATAAATACTCAATGCAACTAAATGATTTCCAAACTCTGTAAAGCAATGATCGACTTTTAATCCTTTCTTTTTATGAACTCTATCGATGGTCCAATTATACTGTAAATCAGGCACCATTGGATCAACTGAGGCGCTAGCATCAAGTTCAACACAGTAATTGGCCTTTAGATTAGCCTGAAAACTAGTATCCGCAAAAACTTTTAGCGCAGGCTTTGCCAACTCTAAAGTATCTGTTCCTATCTTTCTTGTCTGACTATACAAAGATAAGCTCAGAATAAATAATAAAAATGTGACGTATTTTTTCATATAATAATTTTATTATTCTATATAGTTATTAATGTAATTTTACGCTTAAGCGTTGATTAATCAACGCATTTTTAATTGGTATTAATTTTTCCTTTGGTCCTCTCTTAACTGCGCACTTACCACTATAATGCACAATGTAAGAACATTGCTCTGCTTGAACAAAATCGTGGCCACAATAATTTACCAAACATTCGATAACATGCTCAAACGTGTTTACGTCATCGTTATAAAGAACGATTTCATGTAAGTCTCCAAAAGAATGTTCTACTAATTCTGTTAATACTTCTTCTTCTGTCTCTAATATCGACATATAACCTCCTTTCAAAAAAGTAATCTATTGATTTAATAACGCTAATGCTTTCTCTAAACTAATTTTTATTCCATTATTATAAGCAATCACAAATGCATCAGGTACTGTTAACTTTATTCTATCTCGGGCAATTGCTGCTTGTACTGGATCATTATAGACTCCTGAACTATAACGGTATAATTTATCTTTAACAACTTTCACTGCCAAATCGGGTACATTGATCTCCCCTTTTGTAATTGGCTTGGAATACACTCCGACTTGAACAGTGAAGTAAACACCATCAATCACTTCGATATTTTTTACAGCAGCAACATTTTCAGCAGCAAACTCTGCAGGTAACCCTGAGCTAGAGGAATTATCACTAGTAACTGCTGTTTCAGGTTTATTAGAATTGGATGAAGCAGACTGACTCGTCAACGAATTTACCATCGCTTCTACTGCCGGTTTAGAAGGAACATTTTCATCATTCTTTGTTTCTCTAGCTTCACTTACATTAATTCGTTTACCATCTTTATAAGCGACAACGAAGGCATCTTTATACCCCAATGAACGAATACCCTTTTTCGCTTTATCTGCATTAGCAAAATCCAAGAAAATTCCTGCAGTGTAACGCGTAATACCTGAAGACACGATTTCTCCCATTAACGGAACAAATCCTTTAAATAAATCTTGAGAAATTGGATTTCTAAAAGCGCCTACTTGTACTTTGTAGATTATTCCGTCCGGTAATGGAACGTCTAATGGAATAGGGTTACTCTTTGAGTAAACCGACTCGTTAGGAGATAATTGACTAAAAATACCTAGATCTGTAGCTTTTAAATTTAATTTATTGCTTGTATTGGTTGAAGTTATTGGTTTCACCTTATTGTCAGGCGAGGTTGAATTTGATAATTTTACTAAGTCAGCTTTTGAAGAGCCTGAAGTTGAAGTACTGTTCGTTTCATTTATAGACGTTTGTGGTGTTTCATTGGTGTTAACTGCAAGTTGCAGATCACCTATTTCAAAACTACCTGTAGCCATGCCTGACGAAATAGCACCTGCCATTCTCATTATAGTTGCTTCCTCAGACTTAACACTAGCAAGGGTTTTACTGGCTTCAGCTTCTTTTTTCTGTGCTAAAAGATTCTTGATTCGAATCATTTTATCCAAAGAAGCTGCTTTCGCTGCATTTTTATCTGCTTTTGCAGTTTCCATTTCTTCATACAGAACATTCGCTTCTTTTATCAATTGATTTCGCTGCTTAATTTGATTGGCATACGTTACATAAGCAGGATTCGTCTTAATTGAATTGTATTCTTCTTCAGTCAAACTAACCTCACCTGCATCAACACCAATTTGATTCAATTGAGTTGCTCCTCTTAGTTTGTTTCTCTCTTTCTTTTCAGCGAAAATAGCTTCTAAACGTTCTTCTCTTTTCGATTCTATATTTGCAAGTTGGTTCGTTAATTGCGCTCCTCTTCTCTCTAAAATCTCCGCTTGATTTTCTTTGGCATCGCGCTTCTCAGTAAGTGTTATTATCTCTGCTTCTAATACTTCTCGCTCTGTTTGATTTTTGGTATTTTCTAATTGATTTTGTAATGTTAAAATTTCAGCATCAATAGTTACCACTTCACTTCTTAAAGATTCCGCCAATTCAGCCTCCCTAGCTGCTAATACGTTATTACCAGCTGGGGCAGTTACATCTGTAAAAGATACTGTTTCAACTTTTCTAGGTGATACTTTAGCTGTATTTGGATTTTTGTATTCTACAGTTGCTTGATTTAAAGCTACCTTAGCCTCTTGTTGCTTCTTAAGTGCAATTATTTCAAAATTATATGCCTTTTGAAGTTTTATGGTTTTCTCTGTAAAACGTTCATTCTCTTCTATAGTAGCACGAATTCTTTGTGCCTCGGCAATATAGTACGCTGACTCATTAGATAATAAATCCGCTAAATCTAAATTCTTAGATTGAAATTGTTGGCTAAACTTCGGATAGTTGTTGAGTTCATTGTTCTGTTGAACATATTGGTATTTATTTGCATCACTATATAATGAGCTCGCTTTAACTTGCATTCTTTCCGATTCCATTTTCAAATCATCTGCGGAAGCCATAGCAGCAGCACGTTCAGATGCGGTTGGGAGCGTTAATGCTGCACTTCTTTCGGTCTCATATTGCTCCATTAGTTGCTTTGCAGCTAACTTCTCTTGCTCAGCCGAAACCAATAATTGTTTTGACGTGTTAGAAGAATAATCAATATCACTAGCATACTTTAAATCTGAGAAATTATCTTCTGACGTACCAATGGGTGCAGTGTAATTAATTCCATTAGCTGTGTTTAGATTTGATATTGAATTAGAAGAAGATGCATCAGAGGCATTATCAATGCGCATAGGCAACGTTATCTCTGCGCTAGAAGTAGCTTTAGTTAAAGTTTCTACTAAATTATTTTCATCTGAAGACAAATTATCTTGCATATCCAACTCAGATGTTGTGCCTGCAACTTCATTTGTTGAACCTTTTAGACGCGCAATTGCCAAAGAATTTTCTTTAGTTTGCTCCTTTAAAGATGAAAGCTGTTTTGTCGCAGTTTCAGGTGTTCCATTGGTTGCGGTTCTATTTTCCAGAACTTTAATGTCATTATTAATCGATTCGTTCCAATCTTCATAAATAGCAATTTGAGACTCCAATCGACTAGTTTCATCAGTAATACCATTAGCCTGTTTTAAATCTATGCGATATCCTTCATTGTAGGGAGGTTCAGGTGTATTTTCATCCGCAGTCGCTGAAACTAGCTCCTCTTCTGAAACAGATACAGATAACCGCTGATATTCTTCAGCTACAGAATTCTTTTCTTGTTTTAGTGCTGTTAATTCAGAAATTTTATTTTGAATAAGGTTTTGCTCACTATCACTAACTTTTGTTTTCAATTGCTCATTCAATCGAATTCGTTGATCAATTGAATTACTCCAATCTCTATTTACTTCAGCTAATTGTAAATTCTTTTCTTCATCAACTTGAACTAAATTTGCTGCTTTTATTCTTTCTTCAAAAAAACCATTGGTTGGCAATTCTGCGAGTTGCTGCTCAATGCTAGATTTACTTAATGCAGGTGCATCAGATTCAACAAGAGTTGAAGGCTCATAAAATAAACGATTTGCTGAGAAATAATCTACATTTTCTTTTAGTGTTGACTTCTGATTTACAGGAATATCTGCCAATAATGCTTGACTAGCAGGATAATTAGTTTCAAGTTTAGTTATGAAACGTTCCTCAAATTGTAAATCTTGCACCTCACCACTTTTTATAGCAATAGACTGCTTATTTTTGGTAATCTCAAAACTTAAATCTTCCTCATCTAGTTTTAAAGCATTTAACCTACTCTCTATTTTAGCAATCTCTTTCTTATTCTTCGTTTCCTGCAGTGTATTATCTAATGAATTACGCTCATCTTCAAGAACTTTAATTTGTGAAGAAATTGATTTATTTGCATTATCTGCGTTAGCGATTTCTTGCTCGAGAGCTATTTTCTTGTTGATGATGTTATTTTTTTCTAAAGGAATTACATCATTTGTTGACATTGGAATAATCACATTGCTTTTTAATGTCGCTAGTTCTTTTGTTGCCTTATCGATATCATCAGCTTGCAGTGATGCATTTATAGAAGCTAATGAATTGTCGACTAAAACTAACTGAGGGACTAGTTCTTCCGACTTTTGTTCAAATATTTCTGCGTAATTCAAGGCCAATTTTGCTTCAAGAGCTAATTGCTGACCCCGACTATTTGATTCTTCCGCTTTGTCTAATGCGAGAGCTTTAGCATCACCGTTTGAAGTTGAAGCTTTCTCTTTTTGGAGCTCTGCCTCTTTAAAAAATGCCAATGCCTCATTACTCTTTTTATATCCTTCTGAAAATGCTAAAGCAGCGCTCTTACTTGCATCGTCTTTTACGGTGTTTATTATATTTTTTATTGACTCAGCATCTTGGCTTACTTCTGCTACTCTTTTCTCTGCTTGTTCATCTCTTTGAGTAGAATCAACTTCATCCGTTCTAACCACTTCATTTTTTGCAGTTGCTGTGGCGTCAGCAGGCATTTTAACCTCATTAATTCCTCCCCCACTAATTGATCTAATATCTGCTAAAATTTGAGCTTCACTAGCATTTTGATCCATATTTGCTTGACGAGAAAGGATAGCAGCTGAAACTATTGGGCCACCATTATAATCGGCCAAATTAACAGAACCATCAAAAATATTTTTAATCACCAACTTTTGGTCATTACCTTCGCCTACCAATCGAAGTTCCTGACCCAGCACTGCAAATTCCTCTTGCTTTGGAACAGAAACTATTCCAGCATGAATTGGCGCTTCAGAAGTTGTTTCTATATTAAACTTATACTCTCCACCAGCTCGCTCTACTTCTATGGAGTAATTTCCCTTTTCATCAGTTTCATAAACCCCAATTGTTTCGTTCGTTTTCGCATCAACTACGGTTATTTTGGCACGTTTGAGGTTGGGAATACTTTCTGCAATAAAATTACCTTTAATTACAAATAAATCAGGTTTTTTAGGTTTATTTCCAACTTTATATACAAAGTACTGGTCATCTACATTATTCCGATCAGAAGCAAAGAATGCGAGAGACTGATCTTCATTTGTAACCAACATTACGTCATCATTTACGGTGGAGAATGGAAAATCAAGGTTAATAGGTGCTGTCCAATTCGCTACATTCTCATCGTAGGTTGATTTAAATAAATCATACCCGCCCATAGAGTTATGTCCTTTAGAAGCAAAATACATGGTTCTTCCATCTGGTAAGATAAAAGCAAATGCTTCATCAAAAGGAGTATTTATAGAACTCCCAACACTCACTGCTTCACTCCACTTTCCATTTCCAAGCTTTACTGCCTTGTATATATCCCGTCCATTATCACCATTCTTACCATAAGACGAAAAGTAGACTTCCGAAGCATTATTAGGAAGAAACATAATGGAGTTATCATCATTCTTTTTATCGTACTTGGTTTTAAATTCATCAGGCTTTACGACCAATTTACCATTTAATCCCTCCAATTCATAAATTCTAAAAAAATCAGATTTAGATACCGACTCTTTAGAAATTACATCTAATCGATTAATGGATTTTAGTAATTCATTTCCATTTTTTACCATTTCTATCTGCTGATCAATCTCAAACTCTTTACGTTCAGCAGAAGATGCTTTCGATTTAAATCGATTGTAATTTTTTAATGCCTTTGTAAACTGATAATTTAAATGAAACCCTTTACCCGCATAAAAAAAAGTTCTGTTATCTACGTTATTTTTAGATGTTGCGAATGCTAGGTATTTAAGCGCTTTACTTTTATCCGGATCTGAATACAATAAACATGCTCCATACTTAAAATTGTAATCCGGCTCTTTGGGATATAAACTTAACAGCTGAGCATATAAAGGTGCTGCTTCAATAAACTTTTTTGCTTCAAATAATTCAGATGCGCTCGTTTTTAGATCCACTTCAGAATTTAACGTGCTTTGCCCCTTGGCTGCACTTGAGATTAGTGATGTAATTAGCGTTATTGTAATTACTATATTTTTCAAAGTCATGCTTTATCTACTATTGACTAAACTTAATCATTAATTACTAAACCAAGTATTTAATAACAAATCTTTCTTTATATTGACAGATATAAAAAATCTTTGCATAAATAATTTAATTTATCAAATACAAATATGGGTAAAATACCCAATTATCTCCTAATTATTTGATAAGAAGATGCTAAAAAGTAGGCTATTCCTCTTCAAATTTTCTCAAAAAGATTTCCTTCTTTTTGAGATTTCCATACATAAATGAAAATGGCTCTTCTTTTCTAGCAACATCGGCCTTGCGTTTATCATCTTTCAATGATTTAATTTGCTCATTAAATGCCTCATTAGTAGACACTACTTGCATTAATCCTCTACGGTAGTTAAAATAGTACCAATTATTAGCATCTGTTTCTAAATAAATATCCAAAATATCGCCACTTCTTCTTTTGGTCAATTGCACGATTCCAGACATATACTTGTTTACTTCTTCTTTAAAAAAGTTAGAAACTCCGATTGGCCCAAATGAAGTAAAGGTATTTTCAGCTTCATCCCATTTAAATTTAATGTCATTAAAAACTATGGTTTTATTCAATTCAGCAGGAATACGTTTATACTTCCCATTTAAGTTTAACTGGGATATTAATTTATCTGCTTCATCAAGTGGCATAATTTCTCTAAGCCCTTTTTCAAAAACTTGACGAGATAGGTCAACTGATTGTAAGGTGAGATTTTCATTCACTTGATCTGATGCTTTTTTCATCGCATTGTCATCAAAAAAGAAATCAATAGCCATCATAAAATCACCAATTACCTCATTCGGATCTTCTCTCTTTGGTTGATTGTGAATTAATTGACCTGCAGTAGTCAACTTTACTTGCCCTAAATCAGCTGATAAATTAACCAACCCCTCTCCAGACACTTTGCAGGTATTGGCATCCAACTGTAAAAAATTACCGGTTAAATCAATCGATTTAATCTTCTCTTTGGAGCTAATCTTATAGATATTATTTTCTTTATCAAAATACATAAACCCATAAGCAGGAAGTAACTCCCGATCACTATGAAATACTTTTTGAGAAACAAATGCAGAATAGATAAACATCGAATCTGTATTCAAGTTGATACTTGCAGAAAGAACCGTTTTCTCGGGAGACGCTATACCTGTATCAATTGGAATGTAAATTTCATTTGGATTAATTTCTGATCTAAATCGTAACCAACTAATTCCAATTTGCTCACAAGCATGATTAATTTTAACGCCTCCATCAAAAATTAGATATTGGTTATTCGCTAACAAATCGACTTCACCCTTAAATATATGCTGATCACTGAGCGTAAAAGTTATGTTATCTTCTATAACTCCATGACCAATAGTTTGGCCCGTCGTATCTACATTTAATGTTTGCAGATAAATTGGTTGAGACATTGAATTTTCATCCACATAATCGATATATCCTGAACCATAATAGCTCTTTTTACCCTCAATTTTAATATTTGCGTTATAAATATTGTGATATTCAGTTACCGCATTTGCCACTACTCCTGCATTTATAAACTCATCCATATTGGCACTTTTTCGAATAACTACTTGACCACTGTCAGGAAATACTTTAGCATCACCCGTATTTATAAATAGAACTTCTAATGCTGTAATAGTATGATTTCGAGAATCAAATCGAGCCGTTGGCGAGTAAAAGAATAAACTATCTTGTGCTGCTTTAGTTGAAATAAATTTAGACCCTTCTAATTTAACGTCTGCAGATACGGTATTTTGTTTCTTTCCAGTTAAGTCAATCAGGCCGTTATCCATATACCACTTAAATTCTTCCATGTAACATAAGTATTGATTAGTAGGAAAGAAAATAGGATCATCAGAACCATTTGGTTCAAATTCAGCAAACCTATCTTTGTAATCAACATGGGCTTTAACGTTTGCTGTGTTTAGTGCAAATCCACTTGAATTCTCTTCTAGGAGTTCAAAATCTGAGGTATCTGCATCAAAAACTGTATTTTGAAAAACAAATTGGTTAGAAATTAAGTTTGCACGCTCAAATAAGAAAATTCCATCTCCTTTTAGTCCTGAAGGAGTTAAGGCAGAAGTCCCCCTAAAATAGGACTTCATATCATAAAAAGCTAAAGAAGAGTCGGTATCTGCTGTTGTGTAAAAAACATCTTCAAAAGGTTTCCAATCGATTTTTACATCAACTCCCTTAACAGGAGGATACTCTGTTCCTGACTTTACTTCAGCTAGAATATGTGACTGCGCGAAACCCGCTACAACTTTAGGATAAAATACAAAGTCATCTGATAAAGTTGTAGATGTTAGGTATTCCAATTTTCCATCTCCTCTAAGTCCTTTATGCGATAGTTTTATATCACTGTAAAACTGCCCTTTCCCTCCATAAGTTGGATATCCACCCGGAGGTGTTTGACGAATAAAACCTAATGACATGTCAGGTTGAACAGTTAATGCTTCATCAAATGTTGGGAAAATATTGGATGTAAAAGTTCCATCGAATCTTAACTGATCGTTTGAGAAACTATCTAAACTATCAATTTGAAATGGACGAACCCGGAAATAAAAATCATTTCGATTGTAAACTCCGCCTTCTACTTCTTTCTTGTCATAATATACATAAGAATCATCGAAACTGTTGATTACGGGAAATTCAGGAAACTCTTTAAGTCCTGATTTATTTCCGAAATTATCGATCAGCAATTCACCATTTATTCCTTCTATTACAGTTTTTACCGGTTTTAATAGTGGATTTCCATTTTGGTCAACTTCAGTAGAGTATGCCTTTAACTGCAATGAATCCACATTGGTTAGGTTAATTTTGAACGCCTCGTAATCAAATGAAAATTCTTTTCCATAAAAATCAAATACATCTACAGCCTTAACTTGACCTTGGAAGGTGAAGTATCTGTTCTTTTTCATAACCACTTTATGGTCAGAAGGTATAATAAACACTTTTTGGGAATCACTTAATAGAATCCCTTCAACACCGTTAATTGTTAAATCATAATTTAACAAATTCACTTGGGCATTATTCTCTCCTTCTACATCTGATCGAATAGAAATTACATCGTAATCAATTTTACCAAAACTAGACTGAACATATTGGGTCAAACGCTTTTTTACCGTAAATTCTCCTTTTTTAAAATTGTACTTCAAGAAACCTCTTGTTGCCAAATACATAACCATATTTTGCGCAGCTGCATCGCTGATGTTCATGTGGTAGGTTAGCTCTTGGATTGTTAAGTCATTGTCGTTTTCTTTATCTGCCAATCGTTGTATAGCCAGCAAAGGATTCACGTCTCCTCTACCTCTTAAATAATCGTATTCTGAAAGTTTAAAAAAGTTATCTGATGTAAACGTGGCTTCTGTTCGTGTACTTCCCATGAGGCTTGTCATCTCTATAATTGGATTCTCTTGATTCCAATTTAGTACTTCGCAGTCCATATCTATTTTATGAAAGGAATCAAAATATGGAGATATCGCTAATCCTTCATTGTCTCGATAAAGGGTTACATTTTTATCTTTAATAAAGAATTTAAAGTTTAATCCTGGATGATGGATAGAGTCTTGTTCCAAGTAAAAACTAATAGCAGAATTATTTGATACAATACGTTCTGTATTGATTATAAATACTTTTGAAGAGGCCCTCAAAAAAGTCGTATCATTTCTATAAAAAATTAGATATGCATCATTTTCGTCATTCCCACTACCAATAAATTTAGACCCTTGCATGGAGAAACCACCGTCGTAATCAACCGCAGGAGCTATATTCTTTATAATTAATCGTTTATTATACGAATCAAATCGAGGATACGTAGACTTTTCGGGCGTATTATTCGCTTGAATTTTATCTTCTAAATTTCCTAGCAAAGGACGATCAAAATAAAATGAATTAAAAAAGTCAACTGAATCTGCAGTGTACGAATACGTTTTTGTACTAATCTCATACTTCTTCAATTTAGCGTACACTTCACCACCCATCATTCCAGCCCTTTCCCAAGTAACCGTTCCACCTTCTCCTACCCATTTCTCTTCTGTAGGATAATAAACCCCTTTTGTATTACTAATTCGCATACTATCTTCTCGTGCATAGCATATTAAATCTAACGATTCGAACGTAATCGTTGGTAACTTATCAAAACCAAATATATAGTTATTGTTGCTTGCTGACCATTTGGTTGAGGATGATATATATAAAGCATTCTGAGAAAACAAACCATCCGAGAAGGTTAAATAATTGGTAAAGTTCCGTTTATTCCGATCATCTAATAGTTGAAGTAAAGTTGCCTGCCATTGATCAAAACTACTTTCTGTTTGAAATTCTGAAGTTACAAAGCTACCTACAGTAAACAGATAATTCCTGAAATCAGGAAAGGCACGCATTTTCTTTTTTAGCATTTGATTGGCAACAGCATATACTCCAATACGTTGTGAATTAGAAAAATAACCACCATACCAAACTTCTTTAAATTGCTTCATAAAATCCTTACCTTCTTTTCTTGCGTCAGAAAGGAAGGCTTCCATTTGATTAAAAAATTGAATCGAATCAGCAGGGAAACTTAATGGAGTTTGTGCAACCGATTTAGTTAATCCAAAAGCAGTTAAAAAAAGAAAAGCAAGTAGTACTTTTTTCATGATTTATTTTTTGTAGTGCAATGCACACCAATTATTTCGTTCTGTTTTATTCTGCATTGTTAAACCGAGTGAAGATAATTTTTCATGCATCTGGTCATAATCAGTTACAAAAAATCCACTGAGTAATAAATCAGCACCATTATCCATGCTATCCGCATAAATTTCAAGGTCTCTCAATAGAATATTTCTGTTGATATTGGCGATGAAAATATCAAAAATATTGCCATTAATCTTTTCAGCACCACCTTGATGTACCTCAATGGATTCTGCCTTATTTCGTTCGCAATTTTCTAGCGTATTTTGATAAGCCCATTCATCAATATCAACCGCTACCACATGCTTAGCTTCCTCTAAAAAAGCCAATATGGCTAAAACACCTGTTCCACAGCCCATGTCCATAACACGCTTATCTTTAGTTTCAAGTGTTCTCATTAGCTGCATCATCATAAATGTGGTATCATGATGCCCAGTTCCAAAACTCATTTTGGGTTCTATAAGAATTTGATATTTTGTATTCGTTGAAGCCTCGTGAAAAGGAGCAATAATTTCGCAATAATCATCTACTGTAACTTTAGCGAAGTTCTTTTCCCATTCCGCATTCCAATTTTGTTGAGGAATGCTAGTCATTTTGTAAGATAAAGATAGCTCAGCCTCCATTTTAAATAAATAAAGCGCATCCAATGCGGCTATAGAGAAATCTACTTCCGGGATGTATGCATTCAATCCTGATTCATCTTCAGTAAAACTCTCAAAACCTATCTCACCAAGCTCATAAATTAATATATCTTGAAATGGAACGGAAGGTTCTACGGTAAACTTAAATTCTAAATAATTCATTTTAGTAAGCATTAGCTATTTGAATAAAATCTATTGCCTTCAGCGATGCACCACCGATTAATCCTCCGTCTACATCAGGTTTACTAAATAATTCATTAGCATTAGTAGGATTGCAACTGCCTCCATAAAGAATACTAACCCCTTGAGCAATACTAGTTGAATAAGCATCATACACTAACTTACGAATAAATGCATGAACCTCTTGTGCTTGATCTGCAGAAGCTGTTTTGCCTGTTCCTATAGCCCATACAGGCTCGTAAGCAATTACAACATTCGCCATTTGCTCAGCAGTAAGATGAAACAATCCTTCTGTAAGTTGTGATTTAATAATTTCAAAATGCCGATTTTCTTCACGTTCAGGCAAGGTTTCACCACAGCAATAAACTACAGTTAATGAAGCATTTAATGCTACTTCTACTTTTTTGGCCAACAAGTCATTCGTTTCATTGAAATATGCTCTGCGTTCTGAATGACCAATTAATACATGACCAATATTTGAAGCAGCTAACATATGCGCAGAAACCTCTCCTGTAAAGGCACCATTTTCTTCTTGATGACAATTTTGGGCTCCAACTAAAATCTCATTTTGTGCATTTTCTACCATTGCAGTAAGATGAATATATGGTGGAAAAACAATTAACTCATCGGCCATTATACCCGACGAAACTTCCTTCTTTAGCTCTTCGATTAGCACCAAACCTTCATTCACTGTAAGGTTCATTTTCCAATTTCCTGCTACAATTTTTTTTCTCATAATCTATTTTTAACGCACTCTCACTCTGGGATCTAAAACACCATAAAGTATATCAACGAAAATATTTATTAAAACAAAAATGACTGCAATAACTAATACTGCACCCATCACTACAGGCAAGTCGTACTTTTCCAGTGCATTTACTACTTCCCAACCAATTCCCTTCCAAGCAAAAACGATTTCTACAAAAACCGCTCCTGCCATCAAACTAGCAAACATACCGGACACTGCCGTAAGAACAGGATTTAAGGCATTTTTTAAGGCATGCTTTAAAATCACAACTCTATTACTTAAACCTTTTGCTACTGCCGTGCGAACAAAATCTTGACTCATTACTTCCAACAGTGAGTTTCTACTTAGCTGAACAATTACAGACAATGGTCTAACCCCTAATGTTATTGCAGGCAATATCAAGTTTCTTAAAGATAAGTACTCTCCTCTACCCAAATCATCTACTTCGTAAAGACTTCCTGTCATATTTAATCCGGTATAGTCTGCTAATAAATAGCCAAAAATCCAAGCGATTACTATTCCTACAAAAAAAGATGGCAAAGCCATACCTGATGTAGCAAAAAGCAAACTCAATCGGTCTAACCAACTATCCTTATAAATTGCAGATAAAATTCCCAAAAGCACACCAATAAAAGTGGCGATTAACATTGCTGAAATGGCTAAAACTGTTGTCTCCAGCAGCGTCTCTCCAATAATATCATTAACCTTCTTTTGAGATTGATATGAACGTCTCAAATAGGGAGTTTTTATCACCAAATTAAAGTTACCCAACATCAACAACTGTATTCCACCATATTTATTGGCACTCCAAAAGGTTGCAGATTTTTCATTTACCGCATTATGAAATGACAAAGGAGATAAATCGTTTATATACAACGCAAATTGATATGGTATGGGTTGATCTAAACCTAACTCCCTATTGATGATTTTAATAGACTCTTTATCTGCGCGCTGACCAAGCATCATTCGTGCAGGGTCTCCTGGCAAAACATTAAATAAAAAAAACACTACTGTTACTACGCCCAAAAGAACGAAGAAACCATAGATCAAGCGTTTTGTTATAAATTGAAACAAATCTAATTTTCTAAAAAATATTTTGCGTCTACCTCATCAAATGATGGTAAATCATTACTATGCCATTTAGCTACAACTGTTCCTTTACTCAGCAATACCAATCCGGGATTAGAACGTATTATTGTTTTAAGCACAATTCCATCAGTAGTATAAAATGGGAAAGGTGTTTGATGTTGGTGCCTAAATTCTTCTGAAAACTCATAATTAGCAGCTGTTAGCGCCACTAATGGAATAGATTGACTTTCTGCTTTCTTCGCAAACTCATTAATAAATGGCATGTGTTCAACATCCGTTTTACCTAAATCGTACATTATCAATAAAAAGATCAACTCTTCATCCAAAACACTGTAGGTAATATCCTCGCCTGTCTCATCAACTACAGAGAAATCAGTAATTTTTGCAACATCGCCTTCTTTTATTAATTTACTTTCAGTGTTTACCCACTCCCAATTTTCATCATCCCAAGGATAATTTTCTTGTGTAAACTCTTTCTCTTCACCTGTAACTTTATTCTTGTAAGTTAAAATATTCTCATACACCGGCTGAACAGCGTTTTCAGGCAACTCCATTTGCTCGGGAATACTTTTTCCTTCCGCATAAGGTCTAAAATCTCTTTGTGGCAAGTGCTTTACACAATTAACCGAAAAGACAGTACTACTAATCAAAGAAACCAACACGGCCACCATTGCCTGTTGCTGCTTATTGATCAAGAACATAATTAAACTACCACCTAAAACTATACCTGTTAAAATCAATGGAAACTCCCAATTCAATTGATAAGATAATGCACCCATCACCATAGTGGAAATAATGAAATAAAGCAGTGCAGGTCTAAACTCTGTGAATGGTTCTATTACATTGCGCTTAACAAATAGAATTAAAATTAACGCCAATAGAATCAAATCTTTATAGAAAGACTCCCAAGGTGTAAGTGGAATAGCATCTCCAAAACAACCACATGAACGCACAATTTCAAATACAGCAGATGCAAATGTTAAAACGGTAAAGAAAAGAATCATCGCAAGCAAAATCCAACTAACCTGCTTCATCTTGTAACCAACTAAAACGGCAACACCAAGTATAATTTCGAGTATACAGATAGCTGCTGCAAATGGCATTGCTATCTGTATCAACCACTCCCAATTGGTGCCAAATTCTTCAAAATATTCAATCAGTTTATACGAAAAGCCTAGCGGATCATTGGCCTTTACAACTCCTGAAAAAATAAATAAGTTTCCTACAAAAAGTCTTGAAAAGTGCAGTAAAAATTTCATATCAATTCAATTAGTTAGTTTCTAGTTCATTCATTTTTATCAATGCAAAAACAGCATAATTTATCATATCCAAATAATTGGCATCAATTCCTTCTGAAATAAGCGTTGCACCTTTGTTGTGCTCTATTTGTTTTACCCGTAAAATCTTTTGTAAAATAAGATCCGTTAATGAGCTTATTCTCATCTCTCTCCATGCTTCGTCATAATCATGATTTTTATTCATCATTAAATCTTTAGCTGTGGTGGCATATTGATGAAACAATTTGCTCAGGCGTTTCTCGTCCATATGTAAGTCTTCAGAAACGCCAAGTTCCAATTGAATCATGGCCATAATGGAATAATTAACCAATGCAATAAATTCAGGCTCTATCCCTTCATCAACTTTGCTCATTCCCTTCTCTTCGATGCTTCGTATGCGTTTTGCCTTAATGTATAATTGATCTGTTAAAGAACTTGTTCTCAAAACACGCCAAGCTGTTCCATAATCTTTACTTTTTTGACCAAAAATGTCGTAGCATTTGGTTATTATTGAATCGTATTGTTCCGATGTATTATTCATTCTAAATTCTATTATGACAACTCCTCTAAAAGACCCGAAAGATACTGTTTTTTCTAAGAATTTGACGCTAAACTGTGGAGGTAATTTGGTCGACTTATCCACACCTAAAGTGATGGCAATTGTGAATATAACACCTGATTCTTTTTTTGTAAAAAGTAGGGCAAGAGATGAAAAAAGTATTCTACAACAAGTGGAAAAACACCTTAGCGAGGGAGCTACTTTTATTGACCTAGGTGCCATGAGCACAAGACCCGGATCTGCAGAAATAAGTATAGAAGAAGAAGAAAATAGATTAATTCCTGCTTTAAAAATAGTAATCAATGCTTTTCCAAATGCGCTTATCTCCATTGATACCTATCGTTCTGAAATAGCTAAAAAAGCAGTTGGACTAGGCGCTCATATTATTAATGATATCTCAGGTGGTCAGTTTGATAATAACATGTTTCAAACGATTAGCGAACTGAGCGTTCCTTACATTATGATGCATACACTAGACAAACCCGAAATCATGCAGAAGAACCCAACATATGATGATGTCGTTTCGGAAATTATCAAGTTTTTTTCCTGTCAATTACAAACATTATATCAACTAGGGGTTAAAGATGTAATCTTGGACCCAGGCTTTGGTTTTGGTAAGACTTTAGCGCACAACTACACCATTCTCAAACACTTTAGTGAATTTAATCTTTTGCACTGTCCCATTTTAGCAGGAGTATCGAGAAAAGGAATGATTTGGAAATTATTGGATACCTCCCCTGAAGCATCATTAAATGGTACTACTGTAGCACACACCCTAGCTCTTCAAAATGGTGCAAAAATTTTGCGGGTGCATGATGTCAAACCAGCTATGGAAGCAATTAAAATTGTGGACTTTTACCAAAAGCAGTAATTTCGGCAAATGGTAACCAACTACCCCTATTTATTTTCTTTTATCAGCATCCGCTGGTTAGATTTTCTGGATATTTTTCTAGTGGCGGTTCTGCTGTACCAATTGTACAACCTACTAAAAGGTACGGTAGCCATTCGAATACTTTTGGGAATATTATCGCTTTACCTGATTTGGAAGTTAGTAGAAGCGCTTAAAATGGAATTGCTAGATGAAATTCTTGGACAATTTATCGGCGTTGGTGTAATTGCTTTAATCATTGTTTTTCAACAAGAGATCAGACGTTTTCTGCTGATCGTAGGAAATAGAAGCGTTTTAGCGCAACCGAAAATTCGAAAAAGATTTGGCAACTGGAAATGGAATGAAGACAAAACAGCCAAACTAAATACCAAAGCCATCATTAAGGCTTGCTTCAACATGTCTAAAAGCAAGACAGGTGCATTAATTGTCATCTCTAAAGATTCTGAATTAAAGTATCATGCCTCTACAGGCGATCGTGTAAATGGAGAAGTAACCGCAAACCTTTTGGAAACCATTTTCTTTAAAAACAACCCCATGCACGATGGGGCTGTTATTATTCATGACAATAAGATAAAGGCTGCTCGCTGTATTTTACCAGTTTCTGACAATCCTAAGATTCAAGACAATTATGGCCTGAGACACCGATCGGCTGTCGGGATTACAGAAAACTCTGCTGCTATCGCAGTTATTGTTTCAGAAGAAACGGGCGAACTCTCTTTTTGTAAAGATGGAAATCTAAAAACCAACTTAGATATCGATACTTTAAAATCGCTACTAGAACGGGAAGTTAAAGATTAAGCGCCTTGCTTATTTTTATTCTTCTCTTCGAACTCTTTGATTAACTCATCCGGAGATTTTCCTAAATTATCTAACGAATACTTTGCGTCGTCAGCCATTGGATGCTCCGGGTATTCAACAAGAAATTTCTCATAGATTAGTTGAGCATCATCCAATCGACCTAGGTTGTTCTCGTAAATAAATCCTTGTAAAAATAAAGCAAATGGACGCTTTTCAAATTCAGCATAATTCGTGTAAACCTTTTGGTAAAGTGCCAATGCTCTTGGAGCCTGATTCATTCCCAAACTTACCTCAGCAGCTTTAAATAGTAAGTTAGCGCTTTCAGCTGCATCTGGATAGGATTCACCAAATAAGATATAACCGTCAATTAAAAGATTGGCATTGGTCACATCCATTGTGCCATCTGTTTTGAATACCTTACCTTCAAATTCATTTACCTTTGCCAATAATTCTTCCTCTCCTAAACCTTCAAAAGGGTTTACTGCCACTTCTTCCGTTTTAGAGGTCGAATCTGTCGAGCTTTCTGGTTGATTACAAGCAAATAATCCTGCTGCTAAGCAAGCAATTAATACATTCTTTTTCATAGTTCTACTTATTTGGAAATTTCATTCTATAATTCACACTAACGTTACCTTTACTAATATTATTGAGGCGTTTTTTTAATAATGTTCGTTTTAGTGGAGCCAAATGATCAGTAAATAAAATACCTTCTACATGGTCATATTCGTGCTGAATAATACGTGCAGCTAAACCGTCAAATTGTTCCTCTATCAAATTCCACTCACGATCATAGTATTCTATAGTAATCTTTGGATGACGACTAACATCTTCTCGTATACCCGGAATACTTAAACAGCCTTCGTTAAAATTCCACTTCTCCCCTTCTTCTTCTAGTATAATCGGGTTGATAAATACTTTCTTAAACCCTTTTAGTGAAGGTTCATCTTCTTCAAATGGTGAAGCATCTACCACAAATAACCGAACAGATTTGCCTACTTGCGGAGCTGCTAAACCCACACCCTCAGAATTATACATGGTATCCCACATATCATCTATAAGTTTTTGTACTTCAGGGCTGTCTTTCTCGATATCGTCGGCCTCCTTTTTCAAAACAGGGTCGCCGTATGCTACTACTGGTAAAATCATGCTGCAAAAGTAATCGTGATTTTTAAATCGTACAACTTTCTTTATTTTTTTGACATTTCGTCTTGTAGACAAGAGTAATTCACAATTAACCATTCACAATTAACCATTAACAATTAACCATTAACAATTAACCATTAACAATTAACCATTACAACGATTGGCGGTAGCCAAGAGCAATTCACCATTAACAATTAACCATTACAACGATTGGCGGTAGCCAAGAGTAATTAACTCCCCCACTTCTCAAAACTCGCAATCTGCTCTTTAGTCGCATTTACCATCCGCTGAGCCAAATGTTTTTTGTAATAAATCCTATCCGAAGGTTTTAAATAGACATCAATGATATTGCCGTAATTTTGTTTTACTCCCAATACAATCGTTTCATTTTTAAAGTAAGCGCACCACTGACTAAAATCTGCTCCGGCCTTATAGCCATTAACAGTCACTACCTCATCATTTACGCCAATTCCTGCTTGCTCGGCTATAGAATCAGGGTAAACCGCAACCACCTGAATTACTCCATTAGTATCCATAACTTTTATTCCTAGGTAGGCCTCATTATAAGCCTCAGCAGGTAATGCTTTATATTCCATACCAAGAAATGCCAACGCCTTTTTTAACTCAGGTGCGTAAGACACAGTTCCATTAATATAACTATTTACAAATTCAGTTAAATCAACACCACAAACACGATTAATCGTGGCCAAATAATCTGCCTCGCTGATACCTCTATTATTTTGGTAAAACTCTTCGTGAAAAATACGCATTACATCATCAAAACTCTTTTGATGATTGGTGGCTTCTCTAATTTTAGCATCCAACATTAAGGTACACAAAGCACCTTCAGTGTAAATAGAGGTTTTTCTATTCGGAACACCTGCCACATAACCATCTAACCATGTATCAAAAGAAGAATCGGCAACAGATAAATTCGAAACAGCAGGATTGTTAAAATGACGATCCAAGAGTTGATTCAGCGTTTTAAAATAATCGACTTCAGAGAAAACTCCTGACCTCAAAAGCATCACATCGCCATAAAGTGTAGTTACTCCTTCCGACAAATAGCCCAATCGACTGTAATTCTCTTTTGCATAATCATATGGCCACATTTCTATTGGTCGAATACGTTTTACATTCCACGTATGGAATAATTCGTGAGAACTCACGCCCAACAACTCATCATACATCCCTCCTTTCTTCATCACATCATAAGAAGGGCCAAGCAAACAAACCGTAGAATTACTATGCTCAACACCGTGATAAGCGCGATGTGGTAAGATTTGAAATAGAAAATGATATTCGGGAGTTGGAAAATCACCAAATAGCTCCATTTGTTTTTCTGTAAATGGAATAAAGTCTTTCTTTAATCGTTCAAAATCTGGTTGACATTCACCTTGAAACCATAAATAAAACGTGGTGTCTCCAACTTGATACGAATCCTTTTTCAAGGTATCTGAAGCAATCAACGGACAATCGACCAATTCATGAAAATCAATTGCCTCAAAAGCAAAACTGCCCAAAGCCTTAAGTCCACAGGCTACCTGATAGTTCTCAGGTAATTCTAGCTGCAACTCACATACCTCATCCATTCGATTGGGAACATATAGGAAACAATTGACTCCGTTGATGTACAATTGCGTTGCATCCAAAAAGGTAGATCCAGCATTCAGCTCATTGGCGAAATAATTGTATTTCACAATGACTGTTTCTGCACCATTAGTAGTGACTTCCCACAAATCTTTGGTCAGCTTTTTTGATGGCAATTCATTTCCATCAGCATCGCACGCATTCCATCGCTGTATATTCTTAGCAAAGTTTCCCAACTCGTATCGACCCGGCCTCCATGCAGGCAATTGAAACTGAATGGTGGACTCCTCCACTCCATTCACTTCTAATTCAATATCGATGTAGTGGGTATTCGGTTGCTGATAAGAAACAGTATAGATCATAATGGTTGTTGATTTTGCTCGAAATTAGAGATTCTGTTAAGAATAAAGTAGCGTTTGATTATTAAAAGCCGTTAAAAATTAAGACCATTTTAATAACTTTAGGCTGATTATAAAAACGACTCAAGCTGAAACCGCAGAGAGCTAAAAACTCTTGGGTGCAATGAACGCTTGGGTTGATTTTTTAAATTAACAAATAAACAGCTATTGAAAAATCTAAACTATTACATTCATCAGTTTACACATTTAATTCAATTTTGTGTTTTCATTGTTTTTTTGAGTCCCTTAGCACTTTCTAAACCAAAAATGTAGTTTTCTATCATTCAGTTATTATGGAAATCAATAATACTACTTAATTTTAATAACTGCAAGACTGTTAAGCAATTAAATTTAAAACAAAAAAACTCCCTTAACTTTCGTTAAGGGAGCTCTTCTTCAAACAACTTATTAACCTACTCTTCTAATCTATTCGAAAACTTTCAGATGCTATCAATCCTACGTTTAGGGCGTACATGGTCAATTCCGAAACGGAGTTAATTCCCAGTTTACGCAGTATGTTTTTACGGTGTGTATGCACTGTATGTGGGCTTAAATGCAATTGTTCTGCTATATTTTTATTGGTCATCCCTTTGGCAATAAGCGCGGTAATTTCTGACTCTCGCTGGGTAAGCGTGGTCGGTTCGCAGTTATCTTCATCAGGGTTATACTGTTTGTTCAGAATAATATCCATCACTTTATTGCAGTAAAACTTCTCCCCTTTTGCAATAGCAAATATGGCATGAATTATTTCATCGGTATCACATTCTCGGGTCAGGTATCCTTCTATTCCTTTCTCAAGAACCCGAAGTACGTCCGTGGTATTGGCAGTAGAAGAAATCACCAACAGTTTTTGCGTTTTAGACTGCTCCCTTAATTTTAAGATGGTATCTGTAGAAAAATGCCCTTTTGAATTGGGGTCCACTACAATTACATCATAATTGGCATCTTCCAATGCTTGAAATAATTGCGTTTCATGCGTGACATTTAGTACAGAATCAACACCTCCACCTTTAGCCAATAGTGACTTAAGACCGAGAGACATCAGTACATTAGAATTCGCATGGAGGATAGATAAACTCATATTGTTATTTAGAATGATTCTAAAGAGCAAAGATGCCCCTAGAATTTTAAAGAAACAATACCCTTTATGTGGTATTCTAAAATTTCTATTAACAATTAACTCTGTGGTGCGTCTATTTGTTCTAAGAAATTAGAAAATCATTTCAGCGAAGATGTCTAGTCTAAGTTCGCTCACTTTTAGCCGCTGCCCTAGCAAACCAACTACAGCGCAAATCGTCAAGATTAAGTAGGTTACTCAATAGTAAACCTTACAGGACTTTCCCAAACAGATTGATTAATTGCACTATGAACCTATTGATGCATTAATCCATTGCCACATTAAGCCATTAATCCTTTGATCCATTAAATCATTGGTACATTAAATAATGAATACTAAATTTGTGCATCTAAATATAGAAACCATGTCAGAACAAGTAAGAAAACTACAACCACAAGCATTGTGGAATAATTTTGCCGACCTAAACGCAGTACCTCGTCCATCTAAAAAAGAAGAGCGTGTAATTGCTTTCATACAAGATTTTGGTAAAAAACTAGGGTTACCTGTAGTTACCGATGAAGTTGGAAACGTGATCATCCGCAAGTCTGCAAGTGCAGGAATGGAAAACCGCAAAAAGTTGGTTATTCAAAGTCACTTGGATATGGTTCATCAAAAGAACAATGCAACTCAGTTTGATTTTGATCAAGAAGGCATTAAAATGCTCGTAGAGGGTGATTGGGTAAAAGCTGATGGCACTACGCTAGGTGCTGATAATGGTATAGGTGTAGCAACTATTATGGCATTATTAGAAAGCACTGATATCGCTCACCCGGCGTTTGATGCGCTATTTACCATAGATGAAGAAACGGGCATGACGGGCGCTTTGGGTTTAAAAGGTGGATTATTAGAAGGAGAGATTTTATTAAACCTAGACACAGAAGATGATGATGAGTTAACTATTGGTTGTGCAGGTGGTGTAGATTTGACTGCTACAGGTGCTTACCCTGAAGAAGAAACTCCTGAAAACGTAAAGTGTGTAGAAATTACCATTAATGGTTTAAGTGGTGGTCATTCAGGAATGGACATTATCAAAGGATTAGGTAATGCAAACAAACTAATGAATCGTTTATTATTGAGCCTTTCTAATGAAGCAGGAATTTTAATTAATGAGATTCAAGGCGGCGGATTACGAAATGCGATCCCTAGAGAATCGGTTTCTAAAATTGCGGTACCCACTAGCGAGTGGGAAGTATTTGAAGAATTGGTAAAAGCGTTTGAGATAGCTATTAAAAGTGAGTTTAGTTTCACTGATCCTAACGTAGTGGTTACTGTAAAGGATATTGATGCATTTGAAACTGTTTTAGAGGAAGATTTCCAAGCGTATTTATTGCGTGCAATTTATGCTGCGCCTAATGGAATTTACAGACTTACACCTGCAATGTTAAATATGGTGCAAACGTCAAACAACATTGCACAGGTAAAGGTAGCGGATGGAGAATATGCTATTTTGTGCTTAACAAGAAGCTCAGTAGAATCTGAAAAGTGGGATTTAGCTGAAGCATTGACTAGTGCATTTGAATTAATGGGTGCACAAGTGGACGTAGGCGGTAGCTATCCTGGATGGACTCCTCTACCCCATTCAGACATTGTCAACTTAATGGCTGACTTATACAGAGAGAAATTTAATGGAGAACCAAAAGTACAAGCTTGTCACGCAGGATTAGAGTGTGGAATTTTAGGTACCAACTACCCAGAAATGGAAATGATATCGTTTGGACCAAACATTAGAGGTGCTCACTCTCCCGATGAAAAAGTTCAAATCAGTTCAGTGCAAAAATATTGGGATTACTTACTAGAAGCGCTAAAGCGTATTCCAATGGCGAATTAAAAAGTAGTTGGGAATAAATACAGTAGGCTTTTCTGCTCTTTTAGACCTTATTTACTAACTTCGCAAAACTTAAAATAAGAAGATATAACAATACAATAAATAAGATATGGATTTTGATTTAATCATATTAGGAAGTGGCCCGGGTGGATATGTAACTGCCATTAGAGCAAGTCAATTAGGTTTTAAAACTGCTATAGTTGAGAAAGAGTCGCTTGGTGGAGTTTGCCTAAACTGGGGATGTATCCCAACTAAAGCATTATTGAAAAGTGCCAATGTATTTGAATACATCAAGCACGCAGCTGACTATGGTATCGAAGTAAAAGATAGCAATATCAACTTTGATAACATTATCAAAAGAAGTCGTGATGTAGCAAATGGAATGAGTAAAGGTGTTCAATTCTTGATGAAGAAAAACAAGATTGAAGTAATAATGGGCACAGGTAAAGTAAAGCCTGGGAAAGCAATCGAGGTTACTGCTGAGGATGGCTCTAAGAAAACCATTACTGCAAAACATATCATCATAGCTACAGGAGCTCGTTCTAGAAGCTTACCTTCTTTGCCACAAGACGGAAAGAAAATTATAGGTTACCGTGAGGCAATGACATTGAAAGAAATGCCTAAGAAAATGGTAATTGTTGGTTCAGGAGCGATAGGTTCTGAGTTTGCTTATTTCTATAATGCTATGGGAACTGAGGTTACTTTAGTAGAATATATGGACAATATTGTTCCTGTAGAGGATGAAGATATTTCTAAACAATTGGGAAGAAGCTTTAAAAAAGCAGGAATTAATGTAATGACCAATGCAGAGGTAACTAAGGTAGATACATCAGGAAAAGATTGTAAAGTTACAATCAAAACCAAAAAAGGTGAAGAAGTTGTAGAGGCGAACATTGTAATTTCTGCAGTAGGCGTTATTGCTAATATTGAAAATATTGGTTTAGAAGATGTGGGTATCGTTACCGACAAAGGTAAAATTAAGGTTGATGAATTCTATGCTACCAACATTCCTGGCTATTATGCTATTGGTGATTGTGTGCCTGGACAAGCTTTAGCTCACGTAGCGTCTGCAGAAGGTATTACTTGTGTAGAGAAATTAGCAGGTCATCACCCAGAACCTATTGACTATAACAACATCCCAGGATGTACTTATGCATCTCCAGAGATTGCTTCTGTAGGATACACCGAAAAAGCGGCAAAAGAAGCAGGATATGAATTAAAAGTGGGTAAATTCCCATTCTCAGCATCAGGTAAAGCTAGTGCTGCAGGTCATAAAGATGGTTTTGTAAAAGTAATTTACGATGCGAAATATGGCGAATTATTAGGTGCTCACATGATTGGTTCTAACGTAACTGAGATGATTGCTGAATTAGTGGTTGCACGTAAGTTAGAAACTACCGGACATGAAATCTTAAAGGCAGTTCACCCTCACCCTACTATGAGTGAAGCGATTATGGAGGCTACTGCTGAGGCTTATGGCGAAGTGATTCACATTTAAGAAAAAACATACAAACAAACAGTAAAAAGACTCAAATTAATTTTTGAGTCTTTTTTTTGTTGTATGCAATTTTTATATTCGCCAAATGCAGCTAATCAACTTATGGTCGAGCCCTAGAAATGTAAGCACAGCATTTATGTACAGCTTTGCTCAACGAGCAGATACTTTAGTTATTGATGAACCGCTTTACGCTCATTATTTAAGTCGATCAACTGCTGAACATCCCGGGAAAGATAAAATCATTGCAAGTCAAGAAACGGATGGAAATAAAGTAATGCAAAAAATCTTAAGCAGAACATCCCCCGAAATTATATTCTGTAAACAAATGACACATCATTTGATTCAACTGAATACAGACTTTTTAAGCAACAGTAAAAATCTGGTGTTTATAAGAGATCCTAAAGCTATAATTCATAGCTACAGTAAGGTAATTTCTAACCCAACTATGGAGGATATTGGCATAAAAATGCAGCTGGACTTATTAAATGAACTAAAGAACAGAAAGGCGGATTATGTAGTCATTGATTCTTCAGATTTACTAAGTTTTCCCTCTGCTTCCTTAAAAAAGCTTTGCAAAATGTTAGCCATTCCATTTGATGAACACATGCTTTATTGGGACAAAGGTCCAAGAAATGAGGATGGTATTTGGGCAAAATATTGGTATGCTAATGTTCATCAGTCCACCGGATTTTCACCTTATGAAGAAAAAGAGATTAAGTTAAACGCTGCACAGCTCAAATTATACAACACCTGCATTCCTTATTATAATGAACTTACAAATCACAAACTAACCATCTAATATGGCACAACAATACGACAAAAGAAACGACAACATTAAAGTATGGATCAACGGAGAACTATTACACAGGAACGAAGCAAAAGTATCTGTTTTTGACAGCGTAGTTCAAGGTGGAGACGCCGTTTGGGAAGGAATCCGTGTTTACAACGGCAAAATATTTAAGCTAGATGAACATGTAAATAGATTAATGGAATCAGCCCATACCATGGACTTTAAAGGTATTCCTACTCCAAAAGAGGTTATATCAGCAATTAAAAAAACACTTCTGGCTAATTCCATGTTAGATGAAGCACATGTGCGATTAACGCTTACTCGTGGTGAAAAAATTACCTCGGGGATGGATCCTAAGCTCAACACAAAAGGTTGCACGCTGATAGTTTTGGCTGAATTTAAACCTCCAATATATCCAAAGGAAGGTATCCAATTAATTACTTCAAATATTCGTAGAAACAGCCCTTCAAATCTCGATAGCAAAATACATCATAACAACTTAATCAATAATATCTTGGCAAAAATAGAAGCCAACTACGCAGGTGTAGATGATGCAATCATGCTTGATAATAATGGATTTGTAAGTGAAACAAATGCTACTAATATTTTTATGATTAAAAATGGAATATTGCACACGCCTCATGCTACTGCTTGCTTACCGGGAATTACAAGAAAAACAATACTAGAACTTGCAAAAGAGAACAACATCGAATTTATTGAGCGTGACATTTCAGTAAGTGAATTGTATAATGCCGAAGTAGTATTTACAACAGGTACAATGGGAGAGTTAACTAACGTATATGCTGTTGATGGCAGAAAAGTAAAAAGTCGATCAAACAACTATATATTCATGATGCTTTTGACTAAATATAGACTTCTGACAGAAAATACAGGTATGTCTATAAAATAAACAATTTAGTCTGTGTAAATTTGCATTTCATTTTGAAATATTAATTTAATACCTTAGCGCTCCAACAACTAATAATTATGAAAAAAGCACTCCAATTTATTGCTGTATTAGCACTTTTTACCGCCATTACGGCAGCAGGGGAAAGATCTAGTTCTACTGCCACCTGTGTCAATAAAGATGCAAAGCTAAAGGCTATTGATTCGTTAAAAACTTTCTTCTATGCTTCTTCAAAAATTACAAGTATAGATTACACCTACAGAACTTCTGTAAAAGAGGTTGAAGTACCTTTGTTCAAAGGTGAAAAATACAGAATGGTATTTAACAGACAAGATCTACCAAAAAATGTAGAAGTTGAAATTTATGATAAAAGCTGGAAAGAGAATGGAAGAACTTTATTATATAGTAGTAAAGATCAAGATCCTTCTACTACAATTTTATCTTTCGAGCCTAAACGAGCAAAAAATCTATTCATCAACTATAAGGTTCCCCCTGCTGAAGGGTCAAAAGAAACCGGTTGTATTGTATTCGTACTAGGATATCAACTTACATTTATCAAAAACTAATTCGACAAAAACTATGAAAACAAATAAACTAATTATAGTTGCTTCTATCTTTTCTACTTCTTTAATATTTGCATGTGCAGAAGCACCAAAGAAAGAGGTTGAAGAAGAAGCAATTGAGGTAATAGAAGCAGATGAAGAAACAGTAGAAGAAGAAACAGCAGAATTGATGTTACCTTCTCCAATTCAGATTGCTGCAATGTTTAATCGTTCAGGTTTATCGTACAATGCTGAATTACCGAATTCACCTGAGTTTGTTTCAAATTACAATACAAAGTCAAAGAAATACTTAAACTTTGGAGTTTACTCTGCGGACATGGCCTATGCAGTATTAAATGAAAAACAACAAGCAGCAATTGATTATTTGGCTGCAATAAAAACACTTTCTGATGAAACAGGAATGGAAGCGATTTTTGGTTCAGGTGATTTAATCAATCGATTTGAAAAAAATATTGGCACACGTGATTCTGTTCTAAGAATCCTAACAGAAATAAAAATCAAAACAGACAGTTATTTACAAGAAAATAAAGAGCAATCAAAGTCAGCTGTTTTCTTTGCAGGTGCATGGATTGAAGGAATGTATTTAGGCATTAAAAGCATCGATGGTAATGACATGGTAAAGGACCGTGTGTTGGAACAAATGAATGTAGTTCCGGGCTTAATTCAAGCCTTAAATACACAATCAGACGAGTCTAAAGAGATAGCTGCTTTGACCACTAATTTAGAGGAATTAAATCACTTTTTTACTTCTAATTCAACTGAGGACGAAGATGGTTATGCAATGCTTTCTGAAGAAAATATGACAACTTTAAGTTCTAAGATTAACGAGATTAGAACAATGATTGTTTCACTTTAGAGTCAATGAAATTTTCTTAAGGCGTCTCAGAAAACTGAGGCGCCTTTTTTATTGTCAATTAAATAGGTATACCAGAGGTAGAATTTTTATCTTTGCACGCTTTAATTAAAGAATATACTTTTCTCATGATACATATAACACTCCCAGATGGTGCAATCAAATCATATGAAACTCCGGTTTCAGCTTTAGATATCGCCAAAGAAATTAGTGAAGGTTTAGCACGTAATGTACTTGCTGCCAAAGTTAATGGAGAGGTAATCGATGCCTTTCGACTTATAAAAGAAGATAGTGACCTATCATTACTAACATGGAATAACGAAGAAGGCAAAAATACCATGTGGCATAGCTCTGCACACCTATTAGCAGAGGCATTAGAAGAAATTTACCCCGGTATAAAATTAGGCATTGGACCACCCATTGAAAATGGGTTTTATTATGATGTAGATGCAGGTGATCGAGTAATTACAACAGAAGATTTACCAGTTATAGAAAAAAGGATGCTCGAGTTAGCTCGTGAAAAAAAAGAGTACGTTCGAAAAGCTATTTCAAAAGCTGATGCTATAGCTTTCTACAAAGAAAAAGGTGACGAATATAAATTGGATCTATTAGAAAATCTAGAAGATGGAAACATCACATTCTATACTCAAGGTAATTTTACAGATTTATGTCGCGGTCCTCACATTCCAAATACCGGTTTTATAAAAGCCGTTAAATTGCTCAATATTGCTGGAGCTTATTGGAGAGGAGACGAAAAAAACAAACAGCTTACGCGTATTTATGGAATTACATTTCCTAAGCAAAAGGAATTAACCGAATACCTTGAATTACTAGAAGAAGCAAAAAAACGAGACCATAGAAAGCTAGGTAAAGAATTAGAATTATTTACATTTAGTCAGCGAGTAGGTCAAGGGTTGCCTTTATGGTTACCAAAGGGTGCTATGTTGCGAGAGCGATTAGAGAACTTTATGAGAAAAGCTCAGGTGAAAGCAGGATATCTTCCTGTAATTACACCACATATAGGAAACAAAGAGTTATATATTACCTCAGGGCATTATGAAAAATATGGTGCTGATTCATTTCAGCCGATTAGCACTCCTGCAGAAGGTGAAGAATTTTTGTTAAAACCAATGAACTGCCCTCACCACTGCGAGATTTATAAAGCATCTCCAAAGTCATATAAAGATTTACCGGTACGTTATGCAGAGTTTGGAACAGTTTATCGATATGAGCAAAGTGGGGAGTTACATGGATTAACTCGAGTAAGAGGTTTTACTCAAGATGATGCCCACCTATTCTGTCGACCAGACCAAGTAGAAGATGAATTCATGAAAGTAATCGACTTGGTATTGTATGTTTTTAAGGCATTAGACTTTAAAGATTACACTGCACAGATTTCTCTTCGAGATAAAGTAGACCGAAGTAAATATATTGGTACTGATGAAAATTGGGATAAAGCGGAGCAATCGATAATCAAAGCAGCTAAGGAAAAAGGGCTGAATACAGTGGTCGAATACGGTGAAGCAGCCTTCTACGGTCCGAAGCTTGATTTTATGGTAAAAGATGCATTGGGCAGGAAGTGGCAATTGGGAACAATCCAAGTAGACTACAATTTACCTGAGCGCTTTGAATTGGAATATACAGGAAGTGATAATGAGAAACATAGACCTGTAATGATTCACCGAGCACCCTTTGGTTCATTAGAACGATTCGTTGCTTTATTGATTGAGCATTGCGGTGGTAATTTCCCGCTTTGGTTAGCTCCGGAACAATTAGCAATATTGCCATTGAGTGAAAAGTTCAACGAAAATGCAAAAGAGGTTTTAAATGTCTTAAATAATTACGATATTCGCGGTTTCGTAGACGATAGAAACGAAAAAGTTGGTAAAAAGATACGAGATGCAGAAGTCTCTAAGGTTCCCTACATGTTAGTAGTAGGTGAGAAAGAGATAGAAAATGGTACAGTTTCTGTAAGAAAACACGGAGAAGGTGATATTGGAACGATGAAAATCGACGCTTTTGCAAATTATTTTAATAAAGAATTACAAATTTAATAAGGAGGACCAAACAATAGCTAGGCCATTTAAACCACAAGGTAGATTTGCACAAACGAAGAACCCTCATCGTATAAACGATGAGATAACATCACCAAAAGTAAGAGTTGTTGGAGATGGTGTAGATGCAGACGTATATCCAATTAGAGAAGCACTAAGCATGGCTGAAGCGCAAAGCTTAGACCTTGTTGAGATTTCACCAAAAGCTGAGCCGCCCGTATGTAAGATAATCGATTACAAGAAATTCTTATACGAGCAGAAGAAGCGTCAAAAAGAAATGAAATCAAAGGCTTCAAAAATTGAAGTAAAGGAAATTCGATTCGGCCCCAATACTGATGATCATGATTTTAATTTCAAGTTAAAACATGCTGAGAAGTTTATTGGAGAAGGAAATAAAGTTAAGGCTTATGTTTTCTTTAAAGGACGTTCAATTTTATTTAAAGATAAAGGAGAAATTCTATTATTAAAGCTAGCACAAGCTTTAGAAGAAATAGCAGTAGTAGAATCAATGCCAAAGCTAGAAGGAAAAAGAATGATAATGTTCTTAGCTCCTAAAAAGAAAAGTAAATAATTAGTATTCATAAATAAACAACGGTAAAATGCCAAAAATGAAAACCACTTCCAGTGCAAAGAAGAGATTCAAATTCACTGGTTCTGGAAAGATCAAAAGAAAGCACGCCTTTAAAAGTCACATCTTGACAAAGAAAGGAACAAAGCAAAAGAGAAATTTGACGCATTCTGGTTTAGTTCATAAAGCAGATGAAGCAAATATCAAATTGCAACTGTGCGTAAAGTAAATTGATCGCCAGGTTAACGTTAATTTAGTAACAACACCCGGAAATTGAGTATAAAGTTTCTTCAAAGAAAAAAGAACACCAATTTTCAAAAAACGTAAGTAAAATGCCAAAAGCAACAAATTCAGTAGCTGCAAAAGCGAGAAGAAAAAAGGTCCTTAAAGCCGCCAAAGGGTACTTTGGAAGAAGAAAAAATGTACACACTGTAGCAAAAAATGCAGTGGAAAGAGGTATGCAATTTGCATACATTGGTCGTAAACAAAAGAAAAGAAACTTCAGAAGTCTTTGGATTCAGCGTATTAACGCAGGAGTTAGAGAGCACGGATTGTCTTACTCTGAGTTTATGGGTAAGGTAGCAAAGCACAACATTGAGCTAAATAGAAAAGCTTTAGCTGATTTAGCAATGAATAGCCCAGAGGCTTTCAAAGCAATCGTTGACAAAGTAAAATAAGCACAACAGGTGCAAATTGAAACCGTCTTAGTTAGTCTAAGACGGTTTTTTTTGTAGTATTTTTTAACGTTGAAAACACCTATCTCCTATTCCTTCCATACTTTTGGAGTCAATTAAATTTCTTATTAGATTTAACTTATGGAAACTCAACCGAACAATCCATTGCACGGAGTTACACTTAAAACCATACTAGAATACCTCATAGAAAATGAGGGATGGGATGCAATGGCCGACAAGGTATCAATCAACTGTTTTAAAAGTAATCAAACCATAAAGTCGAGCCTAAATTTCTTGCGCAAAACACCTTGGGCTAGAGAAAAAGTAGAACGGTATTATTTAAGATGTATTCAATAATGTACCAATGCTAAAAAGAATTGAACTACTACTGATCGTGCTGGCTATATTAGCTATCAATCTTCATTTACTGCTATGGAGTGGTGCAGAAATTTTAACAATCGTATCTTTAATAGGATTAGCTCTGTTTTATCCTTTTTTATCTTTGGCTCTATTTTTAGATGATACCCAAACCATAAAGGTCAATAATATGCTACCGGGACTGCCGTTTTCTATTGCGCTAGTAGGAATCTTGTTTAAAATTCAAAATTGGCCCGGATTCCAAATTAATTTAATCGTGGGAACACTTGGATTAGTTTTTCTAATTATTCATCGTTTTACACAGAAAAATGAACTCCAAAAAGTTAGCTATAAAATAATAACCAAAAGAGCTATACCCCTCTTGATAATTACACTATTTATGCTAGCTTTACCTAGGTATGCATGGATAGAAACGAAGTATAGTGAATATCCTGAATACATTAAGACAATAAAGGAGTTAGATAAAGTACCTGAAAGCATCGAGCTTCAACAACAATTAGATTCTCTAAAAAACCATTTAATCAATTAACCATGATCAAAAAAATCGGTATTGTACTAGGAATAATAATCGTTTTATTATTTGGTGCATTCCAATTTATAACCTATCAAACAAAAAAAGCAAGCCCTGAACATCATGAAACTTATAGAAATGACGATTTAGAATTGTCAATTTTTTATTGCAGTCCTTCTAAAAGAGGAAGACAAATTATGGACAGCTTAGTTCTATTTGGTAAAGTTTGGAGAACAGGAGCAAATGAAGCAACTACTTTTACTACCAATAAAATCATTAAAGTTAATGGTCAAGAATTACCTGCAGGAACATATACGTTGTGGACTATTCCAAACAAGAATCAGTGGGAAGTAATTTTCAATAGTAAAGCATACGGATGGGGAGTAAATTGGAGTCAAGAAGCACTCAGAGAACCAGAATTTGATGTTGTTAGCATTAGTGCCCCTATTCAAGAATTAACTACCACACAAGAAGAATTTTCAATAACCTTTGAAGGAGATGTAAATATGGTAATGGCTTGGGAAAACACAAAAATTAATGTTCCAATTTCCATGTAAAATTTATTGCCGAATTTAATTTTAAAGCTCATTTAGAAATAAATGAGCTTTTTTTTACCAAGTTATGTCATTTATTTAATGATTATTCCATTACACTATTCTTAAATTTGAGCAAATAGTAAAATAAGATTCCATGACAAACAATAAAATGCTTGTAAATGAGAAACAGAGATCTCTCGGTAATTTTTTAGTTGGTCGTCTATTACCATTTAAGGAAAAAAGACAAGTTGGCCCATTTACCTTTATTGATCACATGGGGCCTTCACCTATAGGCGAAGGCAGATTCTTGGATATTGATCAACATCCCCATATTGGATTATCAACATTAACGTATCTATTTGAAGGAGAAATAGAACATAAGGACAGTATTGGAACAAAAAAGGTTATTACACCAGGCGATGTTGGCTTTATGACGGCTGGAAAAGCTATTACACACTCCGAAAGAACTCCTCAAAATTTAAGAAATCAAGAGACGCTATTACATGGGTATCAGATTTGGGTTGCATTGCCAAAGGAACTAGAGGAAATGGATCCAAAGTTTGATTTTTATACATCCGATTCACTACCCCAATGGAAAAAAGATGGCTTAACTATTAAGTTAGTTGCAGGAAATGCTTTTGGAAAATCTGCACCTTTACAAGGGTTTTCTCCCTTGTTTATGGTGGATATTAAAGCAGATAGCTCAGGCACATTGCACTTAAAAGATCAACTTAAAGGTGAAGTAGCATTTGTAATTGTTAATGGCAGTATTACTGAATATGGGAATAAAATAGGTGCAGGTCAAATGATGATTAGCAAAACTAATGAGGCTTGCCGTGTTGAACTAGAAGAAGGAACACGACTTTTACTATTTGGTGGCGAACAACTACCTGAAGAGCGCTTTTTACTTTGGAACTTTGTCTCTTCCAATAAAGATAAATTAAAACAAGCTAAGTCTGCTTGGGAGGAAAAGATGTTTCCAACGATAGAAGGAGATGATTCCTATATTCCTTTTCCAACTACAAGGTTTTAAATTAAATGTAGCTAGTTTACAAAATAGATCAGAATTGTTGGTGCTGACAAAAACTACTCCTTAAAGTACAAACATAAAATCAATGTCAAAAAAAAGGAGAGCAATCACTCTCCTTTTTTTATGAATTTTAGGTTATCTATTTTATTATAAACTTCTTTACGACAGTTTGACTATCTCCTGTTATTCTAACAGTATACAATCCTTTCTCTAAACGACTATTATTAATAAAAATACGTTCAGTTGAATTCGCTTTTGGAGACACTTGTTGTAAAACTAAACGTCCCTCTATGTCATAAATAGAAATTAAACGATCGATATTAAATAACTGTCCAAATGCAATAATCATCTCATCTACTACAGGATTTGGATAAATCAAAATAGCCTCTTCTTTTACTTTTGATGAAATTCCTGTATTTACGTCATATGTCACAATTGCCGTATCCACTGAAGGGCAATTTGTTGAACTAAATGCAATAACTGAAATTGTATCAGTCATACCAGCTTTTGCAGGATCGTAATTCACTGTAAGTGTTCTATTTGTAGAGTTATCTTGCCACAAATATCTAGTAAAACCAGGTCTTGCAGTATAAGTCACTGAAGTGTTATTTATAGCATTTAGTAAAGCATCGGCTCCAATATTTAATGCGATACCAGTGCTAACTGTTACATTAACTGAAGCCGACACAAAACATGATGTACCACTGAATGATCGCACAATAAATGAAGTCGTATTCACAGGAGATACACGAATACTCGATGTTGTTTCTGAAGTATTCCATAAATAATTATTTGTTGCACTATTTGCTGATAATTGAATAGTATCTCCTAAACAAATAGTTGTGTCATTAGAAACTGTTAAAGTTGGTCGTATGACAACTGAAACGTTAACAGTATCTATTGATGAACAATTAGAAGTATTACTTACGGTTACGTAATATTTAGTATTGGAAGTTGGTGTAACTGAGATTGATGCTGTAGTTGCAGATGTACTCCACAAATAGCTACTTCCTCCTACCGCTGTTAATGTAATTGAGCTTCCATCACAAATTGAGGTATCAGGCGTAAGTGTTATACTTGGCAATGGATTTACTGTAATTGTACTTGAATCTCTTGATGAACATCCAATTCCATCGGTGTAATCATAGTAAATTTTAAATGTCCCTACTCCACTGACTGATGGATTAAATTGAGTTCCTGTTACCCCAATTCCTGAATAGGTTCCTCCAATTGGTGTTCCTCCACTTAATGTAATCGAAGGACTGCCTTCACAAATATCCGAAAAGCTACCCAACGAAACTGTTGGTGCAGGATTTACAGTTACTAATTGAGCTGCTGAGGCTGTACACCCATTTGCATCTGTTATGGTAACTGAATAAGTTGTTGAAACAATTGGAGACACTGTAATACCGGCTGTTGTTGAAGCATTGCTCCATAAATAACTAGTTCCACCATTTGCGGTTAAAGTGGTGGAAGTTCCTTCACAAATTAGATTGGTTCCTGTAATACTTGCTGTAGGGGCAGGATTTACTGCCACCATAACACTGTCGACACTTGAGCAGTTTCCACTTCCTGTTACGGTTACATAATATTTAGTTGTTGTTAATGGAGTTACAACTATTGATGCTGTAGTTGCTGAAGTACTCCATAAATAGCTACTTCCTCCTACCGCTGTTAATGCAATTGAGCTTCCATCACAAATTGAGGTATCAGGCGTAAGTGTTATACTTGGCAATGGATTTACTGTAATTGTACTTGAATCTCTTGATGAACATCCAATTCCATCGGTGTAATCATAGTAAATTTTAAATGTCCCTACTCCACTGACTGATGGATTAAATTGAGTTCCTGTTACCCCAATTCCTGAATAGGTTCCTCCAATTGGTGTTCCTCCACTTAATGTAATCGAAGGACTGCCTTCACAAATATCCGAAAAGCTACCCAACGAAACTGTTGGTGCAGGATTTACAGTTACTAATTGAGCTGCTGAGGCTGTACACCCATTTGCATCTGTTATGGTAACTGAATAAGTTGTTGAAACAATTGGAGACACTGTAATACCGGCTGTTGTTGAAGCATTGCTCCATAAATAACTAGTTCCACCATTTGCGGTTAAAGTGGTGGAAGTTCCTTCACAAATTAGATTGGTTCCTGTAATACTTGCTGTAGGGGCAGGATTTACTGCCACCATAACACTGTCGACACTTGAGCAGTTTCCACTTCCTGTTACGGTTACATAATATTTAGTTGTTGTTAATGGAGTTACAACTATTGATGCTGTAGTTGCTGAAGTACTCCATAAATAGCTACTTCCTCCTACCGCTGTTAATGCAATTGAGCTTCCATCACAAATTGAGGTATCAGGCGTAAGTGTTATACTTGGCAATGGATTTACTGTAATTGTACTTGAATCTCTTGATGAACATCCAATTCCATCGGTGTAATCATAGTAAATTTTAAATGTCCCTACTCCACTGACTGATGGATTAAATTGAGTTCCTGTTACCCCAATTCCTGAATAGGTTCCTCCAATTGGTGTTCCTCCACTTAATGTAATCGAAGGACTGCCTTCACAAATATCCGAAAAGCTACCCAACGAAACTGTTGGTGCAGGATTTACAGTTACTAATTGAGCTGCTGAGGCTGTACACCCATTTGCATCTGTTATGGTAACTGAATAAGTTGTTGAAACAATTGGAGACACTGTAATACCGGCTGTTGTTGAAGCATTGCTCCATAAATAACTAGTTCCACCATTTGCGGTTAAAGTGGTGGAAGTTCCTTCACAAATTAGATTGGTTCCTGTAATACTTGCTGTAGGGGCAGGATTTACTGCCACCATAACACTGTCGACACTTGAGCAGTTTCCACTTCCTGTTACGGTTACATAATATTTAGTTGTTGTTAATGGAGTTACAACTATTGATGCTGTAGTTGCTGAAGTACTCCATAAATAGCTACTTCCTCCTACCGCTGTTAATGCAATTGAGCTTCCATCACAAATTGAGGTATCAGGCGTAAGTGTTATACTTGGCAATGGATTTACTGTAATTGTACTTGAATCTCTTGATGAACATCCAATTCCATCGGTGTAATCATAGTAAATTTTAAATGTCCCTACTCCACTGACTGATGGATTAAATTGAGTTCCTGTTACCCCAATTCCTGAATAGGTTCCTCCAATTGGTGTTCCTCCACTTAATGTAATCGAAGGACTGCCTTCACAAATATCCGAAAAGCTACCCAACGAAACTGTTGGTGCAGGATTTACAGTTACTAATTGAGCTGCTGTATCACTTCCACATTGATTAGTAACGATATAGCGTATGGTAAATGTACCAGCTCCCGAAGAATTTGGATCAAATACACCATTTACAACTCCTACACCTTGATAAATTCCACCAAGTGGAGAACCTTCGATTAATGTATAAGAAGAACTATTTGAGCAAAATACAGGTACCGCGGTTAGCGCAGCTGTTTGAATTGTATCGACAATAATAGTTCTCTCACTGAAAGCTGAACAACCGTTACCATCAGTAAAAGTGTAACGAATTACATGTGGTCCGCCACCTGCAACGGATGGACTAAATTGATTTCCTGTAACACCATTTCCTGAAAATACTCCCCCGAATGGAAATGCATTAGTTAAGGTAATTGGTGCCGATGTAATACAAACATTGGAAAGAGGTGCAAAGAAAATACTTGGAGCTGGTTTAACATAAATAAATGCGAATGCTGAGTCTGCACACCCACCATTAGAAAAGGTATAAGTAACTCTTTGTCTTCCAATTCCTGCAAGAGCAGGATCAAATTGATTGTTAACCACTCCAATTCCTGAATAATTTCCACCTAATGGCAAACCTCCTGAAAGTGTAAAGGCAAGATCAGATTGGCACACAGTATCAGGGAGGGTAAGTGTTACTGTTGGAGGTGTTCCTACAGTGACTGTAACAACTCGAGAAGTATCTATACACCCAGCTCCATTTACAATAATTTGATAATTACCTGATGAATTTGTTACAATATCTCTAAATATCTCACCAGCAAGAATAGAATTATTGTTTATCCATTGGAATGTAGAAGCTGAAGAAGGAGTAGCTACTATTCTAACAGATTGACCTGCGCATAAGTTTGTATCTCCTACAAAAGATAAAGGAATAGGAGATGTGCCGC
The DNA here is from genome assembly GCA_018402765.1 of Vicingaceae bacterium. Classification (GTDB taxonomy): domain Bacteria; phylum Bacteroidota; class Bacteroidia; order Flavobacteriales_E; family Vicingaceae; genus Acidiluteibacter. The sequence continues at coordinate 474,643 of JAGYIE010000001.1, forward strand.
ATTCTGTCATTTTTATTAAAATAGTAGTACTAGCATTACTCAAGCCTGAAAAGAAAGTAGAACCAAATTGAGCCAAACCGTTAAATGTGCCTAATATATAAGCGCTAGGGCTATTATACGAAGCAACAGAAAGTCCATAATCAAAGTTACCACCTCCACCTGTTTGAAACCAATTCACTTCCAATTGATTATCAAGGTTTAGAATCATTATGTCATTACTTCCATTGGTATATCTCTTAATTCCATTATACTCGACACTATCTGTGTAGTTTCCAACAATTATTATCTCACCTTTTGAAGTTTCAACGATATCATTCAGGTTGTTTCCTGTTATATCAAAACCCTTTAACTTAATCAAGTTCCCTGATGGATTAATTCTCGCTGCATAATAATAGTTATCAAAAGAACTAGCTGAGGTATTTGGTGTAATTGATTGTCCTTGAATAATCATAGAACTTCGGTATATTCCTGAAACAACTACATCACCATTAGAACAAAGCGCTAACTGAGGAGAAAAAATAGTAGAGGTAAAAGAAGCTGTAGTAGTTGAAAAGGTTGCCCAATCACAATTAGTACCTGAAAATTTTGCAACTACTACAGACGTTTGTGGACTCGCATTTACCGCACGGTTATTCGAACCAAAGGTGTATGTATTTCTAAATGAACCACTAAAAATATAATCAGTATTGTTGATCCCTTTAATATCACCAATTGTAGAAGACGTACCTGTAGTTGTATTAGCAATTTTGTTCAGTGAGAGTACATTTCCGGCTAGATCTAGTCGACCAACGTAAACGTTATTGAAGAAGGGAGAAGAATTCTGTACTAACTGGATCGTTGATCCTTGAATTTGAATTGTTCTTGTAAGTTGGCCAGTAAAAAATAACGTACTATCGGCTACAGATATTTTATTTAAATCATTGAAGCCAAAAGTACCTGTAGGGGAATACAGCCCTTTAATCCATTGGGTAACACCCTGAGGATTGAGTTTAACAATAAACCCTTCTCTAGAAAAAGAACTAGTACCTGTGCCTGATGCATTAAGAGTTATTGTTCCCCAATTAGTGGTTTGAGTAAACTGTCCTGTTATGTAAAGATTACCATACTGATCTATTTCAAAGTCTCTAAAAAGTTCTGCATTAAAATTAGATCCCCCTTTTATGGCCCATCTAAAGTTTCCTAATGTATCATAATTCGCAATATATATACTCGTTATCGAACCTGAAGAAGTTAACACGGTAGATCCAAAACTAACTGAACCCCTAAACTCTCCAACTGTGTAAACATTGTTTTCAAAAACTTTAGTTGCCTGATTTTGATTGGTAAAACTAGAGCTAGAGTAAAGCTCCATCCATTCGTAACGCTGTGAATACGAATATTCTGACATAATCATTAACAGCAGAAATAACAACGAACTTGTAATTGTTTTCATAATTGCTTCTTTAATATTTTTAATTAGACGAGTTTAAAGAATAATTAGTTGGTATTTTGTTTTAAAATCTAATTTATTATTGAATAAATTTAGATAACCGAATCTATCCTATAAAGTTTAGAGAACAAAATCTAAACTAATATTTATAAAGGAAATTAAATCATTACAAACTAAAGATGAAAATAGAACAAAACAAAAATTTATATACGAAAAAAGCTCTCCATAAATGAAGAGCTTTTCGCGGTCTGGACGAGACTCGAACTCGCGACCCCCTGCGTGACAGGCAGGTATTCTAACCAACTGAACTACCAGACCGTTTATCTTTGGTATATTTCTTTTTTGTTAGGATGACAAAAGTACTAATACTTTTCTTTTTGAAATCACTTTCTTTTAAAAAAAAGAAAAATTATTTCATTTTATTCCGCTTCACTAAATAAGGAAATAGTATCTGATTGAATCCCTTATTAATATCTGCTTCAACGAAGTCAATTCCATATTGGATACACTTTAATTTTAGTGCTTGCTCTCTCTTTTTTACCTCTTCAACATACCTTAATTTAACTTCTGTAGAGTTCAATTTCACCTCATCCCCACTTTCTAAATCGATAAACTTATATGGTCTATTTCCAAAATCGAAATCCAATTCTTTTTTATGATCGATTACATGGAATAAGATTACTTCATGTTTATTATGTTTTAAGTGTTGTAATGCAGAAAATAATTGTTCTTCTTGATCTGTATCATCAATCATATCACTAAAAATAATAATCAATGATCTTTTATGAATCATTTCAGCCACTTGATGCAACGCTTCAACAGTTGACGTTTTTACATTTTTAGAAGGAGTATCAAGTAAACGTTCCATTTCTGATATAATCAGTTGCTGATGGAGTGCTGTAGATTTATTCCCAGTATGAAAGTTTAATTTTTCATTGAAGGTACTTAACCCAAATGCATCTCTTTGTTTCTTCAGCAGTTCTATTAATGCCGCGGCAGCATAGATAGAAAACTTTAGCTTATTAAATTCATTTTTTTGCAGCTCTGTAGGAAAATACATAGAAGAGCTCGTGTCTATTACAACTTGACACCTTAAGTTGGTTTCTTCTTCATAGCGCTTTACAAAAAGTTTGTCTGTCTTTGCGAAAAGCTTCCAATCAATATGTTTTGTAGATTCCCCTTTATTATACGAACGGTGTTCTGCAAATTCTACAGAAAACCCATGGAATGGACTTTTATGTAAACCTGTGATAAATCCCTCTACAACTTGCCTCGCCAATAACTCTAAATGGGTATATCGTTGAAGTTCTCCTCTGTTAATTTTCTCTATCAAAATAGGTGTGTATTTGGTCTTAAATGTACGTTTTTTGATCAATTGATGTCGTAATTTACCACATAAAAAAGGTCTTATACCTAAACAGTATAAGACCTTTACTATTTAATCATTTAGTTATTAAACTAATGCATCTAATTTTTGTTCATAAGCCGATTTAGCTGCTGCTCCAACTTGTTTATCGACAACTTCTCCATTTTTGAAGAATAATACTGTAGGTATGTTTCTAATACCAAACTTAGCTGAAATTGCCGGGTTATCATCTACATTTACCTTTCCTACTAATGCTTTTCCTTCATAGTCAGAATGTAATTCATCTACAACTGGCCCTACCATTCTGCATGGTCCACACCATTCTGCCCAAAAGTCTACCAATACTGGCATATTTGATTTTTCTACTAATTCTTCGAAATTTGCGTCTGTTAATTCTACTGCCATCTCTCTTTTTTTATTGTTTTAATACTTATTTCAAAATTACACTTACAAAACGATTACCAAAGTATTTTTAGCGACAATTTGACATATTTAGCCAACATTATACACCACGCCAGGCATATTATCTAAGGTATCTAAAACCTCATCAGTCAATGATATCTTTTTACTCCTAGAGGTTAGTAAAACCGTATTTTTCTCTTTTCGATCAATTAAATTCATAGAAAATTTACAATTTCCTGTATTTGAATTTACGATAGTATCTATTTGTCTAATAAAAGCTTCACTTACCTCATCTATATTGATATCTAAGGTAATCGACTTGGTCATTTTATCTTTGATTTCCGCAAGTAATTCTACTCGATTAAATTTAAATTCATGTTTGGTTTTATCCCATTTTCCGGGCTCTATAGAACCTACAACATATAAAAACCAACCTTGGTTTAAGTAACCTTTAAATTTTACATACTCATCGCCAAACATGAAAAATTTATACGCATCTTGGTAATCTTCTAATGTTAAAATGCCAAAGGGTTTTCCATTTTTTGTCATTCGGTGCACAACCTCAGTTACTATACCTGCCATTTTAAGCTCTTTTTTCCCTTTTAATGCCTCAAAATTGTGCAACTCCTTTATAGTAACATTACAAAACTGCTCAATTTCAAATTTAAAATCATCAAGTGGATGTCCCGAGAGGTAAATTCCAACTACTTCCTTTTCTTTAGAAAGCTTTTCCATTGTGCCCCACTCTGTTGCTCTTGGAATTTCAGGTTCCGGCATATCCACTTCGGATGCTTCACCAAAAAGTGAAACCTGAGAAGAATGCAATGCTTCTTGGTGGGTACTCCCGAACTTTAATGCTTTCTCAAGGAAAGTCATTCCGTCACCTGTATCAGAAAAATATACGGCCCGATGGATTTTTTCAAATGAATCAAAACCTCCTGCAAATGCCATATTTTCAAAAGTACGCTTGTTTGCTGCTCTTAAATCTACCCGTTTTGTTAAATCAAAAATTGAAACAAAATTTCCATTTTCCTTTCGCTCATTAACAATAGCTTCTACAGCTCCTTCCCCTACTCCTTTAACAGCACCTAATCCAAAGCGTATTTCTCCGTTTTTATTTACAGTAAATTTATAGGTACTTTCATTTACATCAGGGCCTAATACAGGTGTCCCCATGCGACGACATTCTTCCATAAAGAAGGTAATCTTCTTTATATCGTTCATATTATTGGTCAATACTGCAGCCATATACTCAGCAGGATAATTTGCTTTCAAGTACCCTGTTTGAAAGGCCACTACAGAATATGCTGCTGAGTGAGAACGGTTAAATCCATACTCCGCAAACTTCATCATGATATCAAAAACATCTGATGACTTCTTTTTATCAACTTGATGAATCTTGTATGCGCCTTCAACAAATTTTTCTTTTTGTTGCTGCATCACGTCCATCTTCTTCTTGCCCATGGCTCGTCTAAGCAAATCTGCTTCACCCAAAGAATAGCCTGCCATTATCTGTCCTGCTTGCATAATCTGCTCTTGGTACACCATAATACCGTTGGTGTCCTTTAAAATATCCTTCAACAGCTCATGCGGGTATTCAACCTCAACATCTCCTCTTTTCCGCTGTATAAACAATTCAATAAACTGCATTGGTCCGGGACGATACAATGCATTCATCGCAATCAAATCTTCAATATCGGTTGGCTTTAAGTCTTTGAGGTGTTTCTGCATGCCAGCCGACTCAAACTGAAATGTACCATTCGTTTCACCTCGCTGATAAAGCTCATAGGTCTTTACATCGTCCAAAGGAATTTCATCTGGATCAATTTCTACTCCATAATTTTCTTTGATTAGCGCTATTGCATCACGGATAATCGTTAATGTTTTTAACCCTAAAAAGTCCATTTTTAGGAGACCTGCGGCTTCTACTACCTTATTGTCATATTGAGTAACCAATAATTCAGAATCTTTAGAAGTACAAACAGGAATATAATTGGTTATATCATCAGGAGAAATAATAACTCCACAGGCATGAATTCCAGTATTTCTTACAGAGCCCTCGAGCTTTTTTGCGTGATTTAATGTAACTGCAAAAATATCACTACCGGCGGCAATGCTTCTCATTTGATTGGCTTGTTCTTGTTGCTCTGCATTTAGCATTTTCTTCAATGATTCTTCAGTAGAACCAAAAACTTTAGCTAAAGAGATATCAGGTACCATTTTGGTTAACTTCTCTACATCGGGAAGTGGAATATCTAGAACTCTACCCACGTCTTTTATTGATGACTTTGCAGCCATAGAACCATAGGTAATAATTTGAGCAACTTGATTTTTACCATACTTCTTTACAACGTAATCGATAATTTTAGATCGACCGTCGTCATCAAAGTCAATATCAATATCAGGCATGGAAACCCGCTCAGGATTTAGGAATCGCTCAAAAAGTAGTTTATACTTGATTGGGTCAATGTTAGTTATTCCAACACAAAAGGCTACTGCAGAACCTGCTGCAGAACCTCGTCCGGGACCAACTGAAACACCTAAATCTCTGGCAACCGTTGTAAAATCCTGAACAATTAAGAAGTAACCTGGAAATCCCATGTCTTTGATAATTCTTAATTCAAAATCTAATCGCTCTTGAATTTCTGCCGTAATGACTCCATATCGCTTTCTTGCTCCTATAAAGGTTAGGTGCTTTAGGTAGTCATCTTGTGATATAAAACCCTCAGGTAAAGTGTAATTCGGAAGTAATATATCCCGTTTAAGTTCAGGGGAAGTAATTTTATCTACAATTAGGTTTGTATTGTCTATCGCTTCAGGAATATCCTGAAATATAGCTTTCATCTCAGCCGTAGTCTTGAAATAAAACTCATGATTTGGAAAACCAAAACGAAAGCCTTTACCATACCCTCTCGGTGTACTTAACTTATCTCCAGTATTAACACAAAGTAAAATATCATGAGCAAGCCAATCCTCTTCTTCTATATAATGAGAGTCATTTGTAGCAATTAAAGGAACACCATATTTTTTTGACCATTTTATAAGAATTTGATTAACATCCTCTTGTGTCATTCCTGTATTGTCAATCTCTCCTAAGTCATGACGTTGGATTTCAATATAATAATCGTCTCCAAAGATCTCAAACCACTCTTTAAAAACTTCTTCTCCTTTTTCTTCTCCTTCATTTAATATAGTCTGCTGCACTTCTGAAGCGATGCAACAGGTAGTAGCAATCAAACCTTCTTTGTATTGACTTAACAGCTGTTTATCAATTCGTGGAAACTTACCGTATAGTCCCTCTAAAAAACCTAAAGAACACAGTTTTGACAAATTCTGATATCCACGTTGATCTTTTGCGAGCAATAGTTGGTGGTATCGTTTATCTTTGTCTCCTTTAGTAAACTCTCTTTTAAACCGATCTTCTACTAAATAAAATTCACATCCTACAATTGGTTTAATTCCAGCTTCTGCAGCTTCAGCTACAAACTGAAAAGCCCCAAACATATTCCCATGATCTGTTAAAGCTATTCCAGGCATTCCATCTGCCTTTGCTTTAGCCATCATCCCGGGTATAGATGCTGCTCCATCTAATAATGAGAACTGGGAATGACAGTGAAGATGAGAAAATTTACACATAAATTAAAGGATTTTGTAAGGTACTCCGACAAATTCAAAAATACGCCTACTCGATTAGATTTCTTAATGATGTTGATAATTATGGAAAACTATTCTTTTACTTTTCTACTGTACTTTATCATAGTCTAGCTAATTTAGTTTTGATATAATCTTTAATATTGCGCGCCAAAAAGACATGAGCGTATCTAAAATTAGCTTATTAGCTACTATACTTACACTTAACTTACCAGTTGTATTTTCTCAAACCACGGTGAATGTAGGTGAGGCTGTTGTCTCAGCTAGTCGGGTAGAGATTAAAAGCAATGAAATATCTAAATCCATAACAGTAATCACAAGAGAAGAGATAGAAAAGTCTCCTGTAAGCTCTGTAAATGAATTATTAAAATATGCCTTAAATGTAGATGTTCGTCAGAGAGGTATGAGCGGTGTTCAAGCTGATTTAGGAATACGAGGCTCTAATTTCTCTCAAGTTCTGATTTTGCTTAATGGTATTCGTATGAATGATGCTCAAACTGGACATTTTAATATGAACCTACCTATTGAGCTTTTAGACGTAGAACGAATTGAAATATTGTATGGCGGTGCGTCAAGAATCTATGGTGATGGTGCTTTTGCAGGAGCTATAAATATAATCACCAGAAATGCTGAAAAAAGTAATGTGAAAGCTATTGCAGAACTTGGAGACTACAAATGGAATCAGATTGGTATACAAGCAAATATAGCACAAGAAAACCACAGTCATTCTTTAAGCCTGCTGCATAAAGGCAGTGATGGTGAATACAGAAATACAGACTTTGAACAACGAAATATATTTTGGCAATCTCAGTTTAAAAATAAGAATGGCAACTTGAAAATAAACCTCGGCCAAAATGAGAAAAGTTTTGGTGCACAGAATTTTTATAGTGTTCGGTTTCCTTATCAATACGAAAAGAATAAATTACAATTCTTTTCGGCGAAGGGAAACTATAGATTTAATAAGTTAACCCTAACAGGTAGTTTCTATTCTAGAGTGCATTTTGACCGTTTTGAATTATTTAGAGAAGGAGAAGGTTACTATGGTAGAAATGCTGATGGTACCTTTAGAAATTTGGAGACTAATGATACAATAACATGGTATTCAGGACACAATTATCATAAGTCAACTACTATTGGTGGCGATCTAAATGCCTCCTATCAATCAAAATTAGGAACAACCAGCTTAGGTTATGAATTTAGAAAGGAAAGTATTCTTAGTAATGCACTAGGTATGCCGATAACCAACAGTGTAGCAGTAAAAGGTGAGCATCCATCTGCTTTTTACACTAAAGAAGATTGGAGGGAAAATCATAGTGTATTTGTAGAACAGAATTTATCTTTCGAAAAACTATTTATTTCAGCGGGAGCTTTATTGAATATAAATAGCCGTTTTGATGAAAGTATTTATAGTGGAATTGATTTAGGTTATCAATTTTCTAAACGATTTCGTGCATACTCAAGTATCAATAAATCATTCCGGTTTCCATCATTTACAGATTTATATTACAGTTTAGGTGGTGCAGTAGGAAGTATCGACTTAAAACCAGAAGAATCGATTAATTATGAGATTGGAGGAAATTATAAAACACCTTATTTAGTTGCACAAGCTGCCGTGTTTATCCGTGACGGTAAAAATTTAATTGATTGGGTAAGGTTCAATGGAAATGACACCATTAAGGCGGCTAATTTGACAGAAGTAACGCTTTATGGTGTTGAAGCTTCTATTAAATATTCATTTACTAAATGGTTGGGTGACAATAGTTTTATTCAAACAGCTTCTCTCAATACTGCCTTCTTAACTTCTGATACATTAAGTACAGGTTTTGAATCTAATTACGTATTAGACTATTTAACTACCCAAATGAATCTAGGCTTAAATTTTAGACTAGCAGAGCAAACTCAATTAAATTGGATGATTCGATATCAGGAAAGGGTTGGCAATTATTTTGATGCTGCAGGTAATAGTAATCAATTTGGCAGTCAAGTGATTTCAGACATGAGCGTTAGTCAACAAATCAAGAATTTGAAGCTTTACTTACAGATATCTAATTTATTCGATGAAAAGTATATTGATATTGGAAATGTAAGAATGCCCGGACGATTATTTAGACTAGGAATAAAAGCAAATTTATAATAATCAATTAAATCCCTTATTAAGTTATTATGAGTTTTATCGTTTTAGTTCAATAAAAATTCGACTAGTTTTTTCACTGCTAAGCCTCTATGGCTGATCTCTGTCTTTTCTTCTATAGTCATTTGAGCAAAACTTCGATCATAGCCATTAGGCTTAAAAATAGGATCATAGCCAAAGCCTTCTTTTCCTCTTCGCTGCTCCAGTATTTCTCCTTTACAAACACCTTCAAAAGAATACTCCTTACCATCCAGAATAAGTGCTACTACCGTCCTGAATTGAGCTTTCCGATTGGATTTTTCTTTTAAGGCATTCAACAACTTATCTATGTTGTCTTCAGGATTACAAGCCTCCCCTGCATATCTAGCGGAATAAACTCCAGGAGCTCCATCTAGAACTTCAACTTCCAATCCGGTGTCGTCAGCAAAGCAGTTTTTTCCTGTGGCTTTATAAATAGCTCTAACTTTTAAGAATGCATTACCAATTAAAGTCGTCTCTGTTTCTTGTATCTCATCAGTAAAGCCGATCTCAGACAAACTTTTGACCGAAAAATTAGATCCAAGCTGACTTTTTATTTCTTTGGTTTTATTCGGGTTATGTGTAGCAAAAATAATTTCCATTCTACTTCTTAAACAGATTATAATTATTGTTTTATAAAAGGAAGCTTATACTTTGCACCCTTATAATCGACGATTAGGTAGTACATTCCGTTCATAAATTCAGCACTAGGCACCGTAAATCTATAAAATCCCTTCTCTCTGGACTCACCAAATAAGTAGGCTTGCTCTTTACCCATATTATCATATACTCTAGCTACAATATCCCCTTTAGCTGGGACTACCATCTCTACGAAAAGATCCTGAGTTGTTGGATTTGGAAATGCCTTTAAAAATAATCGATTAGTTGTTCCCTTTACGCAAATTTCATTCTTCAATAAATCTAAATCGGAGATGTCATTTACTGCCAATATCTCTACGCAAGTAAAATCATTGGTTTGATTTCCGCTTAAAACAACAGAGGAAGTAAATTCCGTATAAATAAAATCATTTGGAAAGAGTTGCCCTCTCCATGTCTCTTCTAGCCGATAACTAGAGTTTAAGTTTGCCAACATTCTAACACTATTGATTTCATTATTTCCTGTATTGATTAACACCACACCCACTCTTACTAGATTATTTGTTTGATCAACTATAATTGTATCTAAAAATAAATTCAAATTTGGTGTATTAGCAGTTATCATTCTATGCATAGAATCAATACAACCAAATTGATTTTCAATAACTAGATTCATGGTATAGTTCCCTGTGTCCGTGTAAGCATAATTAGGTTTAATAACAAAAGCAGAATCTCCGTTTCCAAACGACCAATTATAGTTATTTGAGGGAGTAACCGTATCAAATTTAATTGCGAATGGAATAGCACCAAGATACGTTTCTAAGTTAAAAAATGCTTTGGGATTGTCTCTAACTGGGATATTTTGGCTGGAAGTATCTTTGCAGTTTTTTGCAGAGGTAACAATCTGTGTCAAATTAAAATCACCCAACTGATTTAACTGAAAAGATGGATTTTGAAGGTTAGATGAATCGGTATATTGGGCCTGTTGAAGTTGATAGTTCCATTGATTAATAGTTGTTCTTCTGACAGTAGACAAATCAGTGACTTTACCAAAGTTATTTAAACAAAATTCTGATGTTGAGAAACTGGCAACTGGCTTATCATTCATTTCAAATTGGCGCTTAATAGTTGCACTACAACCTTTATCTGTAGTTACATCAAGCTGAACTAAATAAAACTTAGCGATACTGTAATATATTGTAGGGTTTAGACTATTGGCATTGGTATTATTTCCAAAATTCCAATTGATAGAAGCCAATTGATCGCCTGCAGGCAACTGAGTTTGGTTAGTAAAGTAAGTAGAATCTGATAAGCAATTTCCGACTACACTATAATCAGGAACAGGTATTCCATTTATTTTTAAATTTTTAAATGTAGTATCCTTACACCCTAAACCAGATTCTACGATTAATCTTACAGGATAATTTTTTGCGGTATTGAAAATAAAGCTTGGATTCCTGCTAGCACTAGAATCGGTAGGCTGAGTAGGATCGTTAAACTTCCAATTAAAACGTGAAAGTCCTCCGGAAGAAACTTTAGAGGTATCGGTAAAAAATACCGTATCTCCAACGCAAGCTAATGAATTTGTAAAACCTGCTATTGGCTTAGGATTAACCAATAATTGCTTGGTAATAGAGTCTGAACAATTCGCGTCAGTCTCTACGTATAAAGAAACAGAATATGACTGAGCTGATGAATAATAAGTGCTTGTATTTTGGGTAGTGTCAGTTAGACCATTTCCAAAATTCCATCGCCATTTGTTTATGACACCTAAGGTGGGATTTTGTGAGTTATCGATAAAAATAGCGCTATCACCAAAACAAATATTTGGTGCAGTAAAATTGGCTGTAGGCGTGTTTCCACTGATGGTGATATGAATGCTGTCTCTGACTGTGCATTCACCTGAAGTAACATCAACCCAATATACACCGCTAGCTTGTGGAAGTATTCGAGGTGAAGTTTGATTGGTATTCCAGAGATAACTTGAAATTCCTGCAAGATTAGTCGTTAAACCAATATCATACCCTAAACATAATGATGTGTCAGGCCCGAGTGAAACGTTTGCGAGTGTAGAATCAAAAGCAACCGTAATGGTATCTGAATCGATAAAACAATTATTCGCATCTGTAACTCTCACATAATAATCACCAGGCTGAGAGATGCTTAACAAAGAGTCCGTAGTGGTATTACTCCATAAAAAGCTGTATTCATTTTTTGATAGTTCTGTATCCCACACATAGGACTCTCCTATGCAAAGGGTAAGATCAATTTCAGGCTTTAATGGAGTGGTTACATAGATTTCATCGGTATACGAGCATCCAAAATTATTTACAACGGTTAGTTGATAGGTATTCCCTGGAGTTAGAAAAGAAGCACTAGTAGTGTCTCCATTACTCCATCGGTAAGAGGTGAAATTGGTATCTACTTGTACAAGTGTATCGCAAAAACCTGAGCTAACTTGTATGTCAGGACCCAACGAGAGTGTATTGGAGTATTTTTGGCAGAAATAATTAATTACAATTTCATGTGTAGAGTCAGTCAATGGACTTGAGAAACCGATTATATCTCCAATATTTCCTAGCCAATAACGGCCAGGTAATTTAGCATCACTACCTATCAACAATCCAGAATTAACCGGATACGTTCCACTAGTTCTTCTACCATAAATTAACTTGTAATCATTTAGTGGACTAAAATCATTTGTATTTTTAGAATTAATATAAATCATATTGGAGAAAACCTGCGATGCTCCAAATAGTTTAGTGTTAGACTGGGATCGAAAGATTATTCCTCCAACTCTACCATTAATTAGACCATTTAATGTCGTGAAATTTACTCCACCTGTCCAATTCGAAAGAGTATAAAGCCCTGACAGTCCTACAGAGTTTAAGATTGTCAAGTGATCATCAACTCCATCGAATGTTAAGATTCCACTATTATTTAAATTTGCAACAGCTGGATTCATTGTTGGCATTAAAGAATCCACTGACTGAAAAGCATTATTAAATGTATCAACTAAATTAATCCACTTTTTGACACCATTGTTTTGGTTAAGTATCATACCAGTATCAGAAAGCAATAGTACATTAATATTGGGTAAGGTATAAAGGCTGTTAATAATAAATCTATTCGCCTTAGAAGATGCTAATATTTTACTGCCTTGAATTAATTCTACTTTCCAGTAATAAGGGCCAGCAATTGAGACCTTAAACGAATCTATTCTATATATTGTGTTATTGTTATGAATTACATTTTGAAAGGTTGAATCTAATGATAATTTTAAATTATAAGTTGTACTTAGAGATTCAAAGTCACTTTTATTCCACTCAAAAAACACATGATTATTGAACAAGTTCCTATTTATTTCTGGTTTAATGATTGTAATAGAAACTTGAGAGACAGAAATAAGACAAAGAAAGAGACTAAAAGTAAGTAGAAAAAAATGCTTTCTTAAAGTACTCAAATTAAACATGAAGCTAAAATTGGATATTAGATTATACTAAATAACAATTTATAAAATTAAGAAAATATTAAAAGCAAAATACTCTATATGTTTTTATTACAATCATTTCTATTCTTACTCATTTCATCTTACTTTTGTATCCTAATGATTCGAATGTTTGTGTTATTTTCGCAAAATAAATGCTATTTTTTTTGATATTTAAGAGCATAAGAAGACCTAGAAAGCTTTATTATGAAATTAATGAAACTGGTATTTAATGAATTTAATTAGAAAATTTAAAAAGATAACTTTAATAATTCAGAGAAAATGATCGTGTGTTGAGAAATAAAATCAGTCTTATTACTAAACTGATTTTTAGTCAAAATCAGAATATCTATTTAAAGGCAGTACTTTTTCAATAAGAAGTGCTTGCATTTGAAACGACAGTTTAAACTTTTGATTTGTATCACTAAATTTACGGTGGTAAGAAAACCCCACTTAATTCTCTATCAACATAAAAATAAAATGATTAATTAGTAATGTCAGAAAAAATTTCAATTATTATCCCTTGCTACAATGATGGCGAAAATCTAACATACTTATTAAACACCATTTTTGAACAAACTTATAATAACTACGAAATTCTAATAATAGATGGAGGAAGTAAGGATTGTACATTAGAAGTATACGAAAAGAATAAATCAAGAATCGATATATTCATTTCCGAAAAAGATAATGGAATTTTCGATGCCATGAACAAAGGAATTAACTTATCTACTGGAGGATGGCTTTTTTTTATTGGCTGCGATGATAAGTTATTCTCCAACAAGGTGTTTGAAAATATATTTTTAAATAAAGAATATAAATGTATAGATATTCTTTACGGTAAAATTTTCAATGTATCTAAAAATCAAATTGTCGGAGGTGAAATAAAGAAAAAAGAAAATCTACTAACCGAATTATTGTGGCACCAAGCTATATTTTATAGAAAAAAAATATTTACAATTACAGGCATATATCAATTAAAATACAAAATTGCAGCCGATACCATTTTAAATATGGATGCTTATTGTAGGTACAATCTAAAGTGGGAATTTATAGACCATACAATCACTAAATATAGTGGAGACGGATTAAGTTCGACCAATATAGACCTAGATTACCATACTGATCAAAAAAGATTATATTTTGAATGGTTTTCAGAAATAGAAAAGAAGAAAATTTATGAAGGTCTTCAACATCATCTTTATAGTGAAATAAAAAATGGTTCACTAGTTAAAGCATTGCGAGAATATTTTGAGATTGTTTGGAAATCTAAAAATATAATACCGATAACTTATAATTCATTTTATTGGTTAAAGCAACGAATTAAAAATAAAGATAAAATTACTTACCATTAAGTAAGTAAACAAAACAGTTATATTGGCAAAAGATATTTTTAAAGATACAATAGTTTATACCGTATTAGGGTTTCTTCCTTTAGGATTCGCGACCCTCTTTACACCGATTTATTTATCTTATCTAGGTACAGAACAGTATGGAGTATTAAACTTATTCCTGCTTTACAGCGGTTTAATTACTCATATTTTTACTTTAGGGATAAGTCAAGCTTTTGGGATTTACTATTGGGATGTTTATAAAAACAGAGACGAGCTCAAAAATCTCATTTCTACAACATTAACTACTTTAATTTCGATTCAACTAATATTTATCATTTTTGGGATTTTATTTGGAGAGTCTCTTTTATCAATTTTAGTGAAAGATGATGTATCCTTTAGCTACTCACCTTTTTTTCTCTTGTCATTGTGCTACTCAGCCTTTATGGTATTTTATGAGTTATTTCTATATTTTTTCAGAAATGAAAATAAAATAAAACAATACACTTTTCTTAGTATTTCAACCTTAATCTGTTTTACAATTGGAAGTATAATTGGGGTAATCCTATTAGACTTAAAAGCTCTTGGAGCAGTATTGGGAAGAACAGCTGGTTATGGATTAATTATATTGATTTTTCTTGGTTATTTTATAAGAAAATATGGATTGGGGTTTGAGTTAAAACAAGTAAAAGTTTTATTTATTTTTAGTTTACCGTTATTTGTAAATGGTTTAATTGGCTCATTTGGCCATAGTATAGATCGGTTATTAATTGAGAGGTTTGATACTTTAGAAAATTTAGGTATTTATGCATTGGCAATAGTTATTATCTCTATAATTGAAATTTGGTTTAATGCAATTAATAACGCTTTATCTCCCACACTTTATAAATTTATTAATGAAGCACACAAAAGTAAAATAAACGAAATTAAGGCATTAGGGCATTCAATCATATTTGCAGTAATTATTGGGACAACTTTAATAATTGCTATTATTTACCCAATGTTAGACTTATTTATACCTGAAGCGTTTCATGAATCTGCCAAGTATATACCCGTTCTTTCTATAGCTATGATATACAGAGTATGTTCTTCTTTAGCTACCATCTCTTTTTATGTTAAAAAGAAAACTAAATATTTACTTATTAATCAAAGCTCTACTTTATTACTCATGATATTATTCGGTTATTTTTTCTATCAAATATGGGGTATTATGGGAATTGTATATACCGTATACATTGTCAAGTTAATAGAATTTTTAATCATAAAATCTTTATCAGATAAAGTGCTAAAATTAGATTTTAATTTTTCAAAATTTATTACACTATCGTTCATCTTAACATACTCCGCACTATTATCTACAGAAGCTACTGAACTAATTCCAAATAATTATTTGCGCTACTTAATTCCTTTAATTACTCTTATTATTTTCACTCCAGTCCTGTTAAAAAAAGAAATAAATAATCTAGTTTACTGTATAAAAAATCGTAAAATTCTTTTCAATTAAACTTCTATCTATTATTATAAATTCAAGGAATTGATTTTATGTTAGTGTATAAACTATTATATTTAATAACGTTTAATGAACAAAAGAAATTTTAAACAACACAACATAAATAAAAAATTTACGCTCTAACATTTTACTCACTTAACTTTAAATAAATAGATAATGCGCTGTCTTTTTTGTAATTCTGAAAACAACAAACAATCTTTTTTGCCAAGTACATTTTACAATGATAAGAGGTTTGATTATATAAAGTGTAATGACTGTTTGTTACTATTTATTCATCCACGGCCAAATGACGAAGACCTTATAAGGATGTATCCTCCTTCATATCAGGGCGGTGTAAATAGAAAAATATTAGACAATCTATCAAAAAAACTAGATGGACTACGTTTTAGTTATAAAAGCCATTTCGATTTATTAGAATCTATTGGGTTTGATGGAACTATAATCGATTTTGGATGTGGATCAGCAAACTTTATAGTGAACGCAATAAAATATGGCTATCTCTGCGATGGCGCAGAGTATAATCCTAAGCACGTAGAAATTCTAAAAAGAGAGCTTCCTGAGAGAAATTTTTTTACTGTAGATGAGTTTCTAAACTCTTCTACAGTTCAATATGATGTAATCCGGTTAAGTAATGTTTTCGAGCACTTCACGGATCCAAAACAAATGTTAGCAGATTTAAAAAAGAAGCTTAAACCCAATGGATACCTGCTATTAGAAGGACCTATAGAAACTAACTTTAACTTGGCTCTTCAGTTTAGGAAACTGTATTTTAAAACTCGTATGGTTCTTCAACCAAATAGACGGGTAGAACATACTCCAACACATATTATTTTTACCAATAGGAAAAACCAACTCGAAATATTTAAACAGTTTGGATTTAAAACAATTGAATTTAAAGTTCAAGAATCGGCGTGGCCATTCCCAACTAAGTTTTCTAACGCAAATGGAATCGTTCAGAAATTAAATGTAATAATAGCTAGAATAAGCATCGCTTTTAGTAAAGTAATGCCCAAATGGGGAAATACATTTTTGTATTTAGGCCAAAAAGTAGATTAAATGGAATTTGAAGGAAAAAAAATAGCTTATTTACATGGAAGACTTGGCCCTCATATTATGCATGGAAGACTGGCCAAAAGTTTAAATGCAACTTTTCATATTATTGACGAATATAAAAAATGGAATGATGGTGTTTATAGTAAAGTCTATATCATTTATGCATGGATTTATAACGCTTTTGCATTTAAAAAACCACGACTTTATGATTTCTATCTAGTTTCAGGCCCGCATTTCAGTCCAATTTTAATGAAAATTTTTAGGCTAAAAAAATCTCAAAAATTGATTGTACACCTTGGAGATGAAACAATGTACTTTCTCTACAGTAAATGGTATGGAAAGCTCATGCAAAAAACACTAAAAATCTTGCTAAACAAATACGATTATCTGCTCTGCGAAGGACAGATGGCAGCTGATTTAGCAAAACTAAATGGTATAACAACTCCATCATTTACTACGTATTTAGGAGTTCCTAACGAGCGCCATGAGGTACTGCTAAAGCTTACTCCATCCCTAGAAAATAATACCTTTATAACCATCTCTTCAGGTCCATCAGGATGGCGAACCTACTACAAAGGACTTGATCTAATGATTAACGCATTTAGCCAAGCATTTAAAACTGACTCTTCAATAAAATTTACCATAGTCGGCAAGTGGGATAAATATCTTCAAGAAAAGCTAATGAAAAACTTGAGTAAAGAATGCAAAAGTGCAATTTCATTTGTAGGGCACACTAAAGAGATAGATAAATATTTAGCAGAAGCAAGTTTCTATTTTCATACAGCCAGAGGAGACGCATTTCCAACTGTTGTTTTAGAAGCAATGGCAGCAGGCCTAATACCAATTGTTTCTGAATGGACAGGAAGTAAAGAAGTAGTTCAAAAGCTCAGGGATGATTTAATAGTAAACCTTGATGTTAATGAAATATCATCAAAACTGTTAATGCTATCAGCCAGTACTATGACTGCTAGAAAAGAAATATCAATAAAGGCGAAAAAAATAAGCAATAAATATACGGAAGACTTTGCTTTAAGACATTATCAAAAAGTGATAAAGCAAATAATTGACCAATCAACTACCTCAAATTAATGGAAAAAATAGTTTTCTTTTACCCTTCTAACAAACGTTCCGTTCAAATAGAGTCCACTTTAATGGAACTGAAAAAAATTGGTCACGAGATTCTATTTTTAACTACATGCAAAAAAGGAGTCCTACATGATGAACTAGAAAGAAATGGAATTAAGACATATGTAACTGGTGTAACAAGTTCACTTTCCGTATTCTATTATTTACAAAACATCCTATTCCTAGCCAATTTCACCAAAAAGCATAAGGTAGATATTATTTACGGAAACTTACAGCATGCTAACTTCATAGCTGTATTTGCACAATTTTTTACACCTGCTAAGGTAATTGCATTTCGGCATCATTTTAAATTTAATAAGGGTGATTTTGGTATCCCTTTGAAAGTAAACAAAAATGAAATTAGGTTTGATAAAGTTATTAATCGATTAGCAAAATGTATAGTAGTACCATCTAGTGGAGTTTATAACGGAATGATGCAGTTTGAGAAAATTGACAAGAGCAAATTACACATCATACCTTACATTTATGATTTTTCAAAATATAAACAACCAAATATTGAAATCGTTGATCAGATAAAAGTGAAGTACCAAGCCAAACTTCGAATTATAATGGTTGCTCGTCTTATTCCATTTAAAAGACATATACTTATATTTCCAACATTTAAAAAATTAATAGAAGAAGGATATGATATTCAAGTATTAATACTTGACGAAGGCCCTGAAAAAGAAAACCTTAGAGCTTACATCAAAGAAAATAAGCTCAACCAAAGAATGCATATGATTGGTTTTACTAAAGACTTCCTAGCATTTATGCATGCTGCTGATATCTTGATTCATCCTAGCATAACAGAGGCAAGCAATAGTGTCGTTAAAGAAATAGGTCTACAAAATAAAGCTGTTGCGGTCTGTCAAGGTGTTGGCGATTTTGATGAATACATAATCAATAATGAAAACGGCTACCTGATGGATATTTCAAAGCCTCAAATTGATGTTGAAAGAATCATTAGAAATGCATATAATAATCCTGATGAACTCAAATCAATGGGAGAAAAATTGCATACTACTATAATAAATAAGTTTGGTAAAATTGACCATATTGTTCTGCAATACTCAAACCTAATGAAAACATTATGACCCTCTAGTAATCCTTTTTAAATTTTAATACTGTATTAACTAATACACGCCAAAACCGTTCAGTTAAGACAATAGCAGGGTTGCTTTTGATAGCAGATTTTATCAAATTTGAGTCAATCAAAGAAATCAGCTGTGCGAAAATGGATTGTCCAAAAAAGTAGCTACTTTTATTCATGTAATTTGTGTTTCGTCAAAACCTTAAATTACAATAAAGCGGGAAATCCTAAATAGGAAATCCCGCTTTTAAAAAAGTTTAATCGGACACTAGTAATTTGGAAAGTTAAAATTTTGGAACAACTTTTAACCAAACTAACGATTGATATACAATTCGGAAGTTTAATATCAAAACTCCCTCCAAATCACTATCAAAATAAAAAAAATACGTTTAGAAATGTGCAACGTCACGGCATAAATTACAAATTAGACATTTCGGATATTGTTGATTGGTTTATTTTCTATGGGTTTAAAGAATCTGCCAGAGAAAAGCTTTATGGTTTGATGAATAGTGATATAACTTTTTTTGATGTTGGCGCTAATGTAGGCGATATTTCTATGCATGCGGCAAAATTTATCGGAAATAAAGGAGAAGTCCACTCTTTCGAACCTGACCCAAAGAACTTCTTAAGACTCACAACCAACTTAAGTTTAAATTCTTTCTCAAATGTAATTGCAAATAATTTTGGTTTTGGAAATAAAAAAGAAGAAGTATTCTTAGCTAATGTAGCAAAAGGAAATCAAGGAATGAATAGAATAATAAGCGACAATTCTGAAAATATCGACGGATTTATAGTTAAAATCAAAACATTGGACTCATATGTAGATATAAAAAATATAATACATATCGATTTAATAAAGATTGATGTTGAAGGATTCGAACATAATGTATTACTTGGAGGAGAAAGAGTGATATCATCTTACCACCCAACCTTATTTATAGAAATTGATAACAACAATTTAATTAATCAAGGATCATCAGCTAAAAGTGTTATTTCATTTTTAGAGCTTAAAGGTTATAATATAATCCATGCAGAGAACAACTCAAAAATTACAAGCGAATCAGATTTTAAAGAATGCCATTTTGATATAATAGCTTTTTATACGGAGGGTCATAATTAGTTATGAAAAGATAAAATTAAGAGGGGAGTTTACAGTCATAAAATTGAAAAGTATTTTACTTAATTAAGGTTGGAGATTAATACCAGTCGACACTTCATCTTAACTTAAAAGTAAAGTAGTTAAAATTGGTTCTTTACAATAGCTAAAAATCTTCTTTTAAAAATGAAAGTAGGATTAATCCATACACTCAGAAATAAATACTTAAAACTTAATAATTTATAGTTCGACAAAGCTAAATGCAGTGAAATATAGGAGTAAGCATTTGATTTAATTATCCGTCGATATTTCTTCCATACGGTTTTAAACTCCTCATTCAATTGAAGGTAACTTAGCATCAATTTTTTTCTTTTTATTAAATTATTAGGATTAATATTTATTACACTCCTATCCTCATGCTCTACTAAAGCAGAAGTTACTACAGGGTTTTGTATCAAGTCAAATCGATTACTTAGCCTTAACCACAACTCATAATCTTCTGATCCTGAAAGAGAGTAATCTTCATTAAATAAATTCCTTAAAGCTATTTCACGTTTAATAAAGACACCTTGACAAGCCAAAAAATTTCCTTCTACGATAAGGTCTAATCGAGGAATACTTCTTAGCTTATTTACAACTAATATTTTTTCTCCTTTCTTATTAATTATGTTATATCCTTGATAAAAGAAATCTGGTGCATTTTTTTCTTTTATAAAACGAATTGCTTCTGACAAATAATTTGGATAAAGTAAATCATCAGAATCTAGAAAAGTTACGTAATTACCATTAGCTTTTTTCAAACCAAAGTTCCTAGCTGCACCTCTTTCACCATTTTTCTTTTTAAAATACCTTATTTTAGTATTCGACAAACTAGAAACAACTTGTTCTGTATTATCATTTCCTCCATCATCTACTACAATTACTTCTAAAACGTCATATCTTTGATTTAAAGTAGATAGTAGTGTGTTAACTATTAATTCAGACCTGTTAAATGTTGGAATAATAATTGAAAATAAAATTTCATTCATTTGCTTAAGCTTTTAAAATAATTCTGATTGTTAGACCTTTTCTTTTAATTCGTTTGTCGCAGTAAGCCATAACAAAAAGAATGGCAAAGCTTGTATTTTAAACCTTGCTAATGCGCCATAATTATAAGATGTAATACCCACTAAAACACCAAAAATAATTGAGAATATCATTGAAAAAACAATTATGTTATGCTTTTTAAAAAAGGAAAACAATTGAAATCGCTGCTTGCTTAAAGCAACAATAAAAAGGTACAAATAGAAATAGCTTTCCAATGCAGTAAGTAGCATTAATGGTGAATTAATTTGCCAAGGAAATGGTCCAAAGTAAGTAACTAAAAATGCCAATGGTGATTGTTGCAAAATGCCAACAATAGAATAATCTGTTATGCCTAAAGAGTAACTTGAACCACCAAGCTTAGTATGCCAATCATGAAACCCTTTGAGCGTTTTTATCGCGTCATATTGAATGCTTAATATTTCACTTTGAAAGGATTGGAACCCAAAAAATAAAATACCCATCAAAACGGAAGAAAATATAAAATTGAAGATATACCTGAAAACTTTATTCGTTTTTAATAGACTGCTATTGCTAACAATTAAACCATAATATGCTACCAATAAAGATCCAATAAGAGGAAAGAACACATATGGTTTCAAGTTTACAATAAAATAAGAGCAAATCATAAATAATAAAATTCTAAAAAAAATGAACTTATAATTTTTTAAGTCAAATACTTGAATAAAAGAAATAACTAAACTACTACAGAAAATAAAAACATAGGTGTCTTTTAAAATTGCTGTTCCCCAAAAAAATAGTGATGGTATAAAAAGTATGTAATACAACTTCGGAGATTTAACTTTATCAAGATAAAAAGCCTTATTAACACTCTTAAACAACTTCCAATTAAAATAAAAACTTATATAAGATACCAATACACTAGAAGCTAAAAAAGAATGAATTCCTAAAATTGAAATTAATGAGGTTACTCTCATCATAAGAAATGAATCAGAGTCATTCTGAAAATTCATTTGATCTAAAACCTGTAATGAATTGACATTAATACCCGGCAAGTCATTAAAAAGTATGCTCACTCCCTCAATAGGACTAGAAAATATATATTTCCCAAGAATACTCCCCCCTCTAAAATAATAGTAAGAATCTCCCCCCCCATAATAGAGTCCATAAACAAGACAGAAGAAAACAACCCCAAATAGATGAATAAAGAGTGAAGGCAGGTAGTACCTGTAATTGAGCTTCCCTTCTCCTATTTTCTGTCTGGAATACCACCAACCAATTAGCATTAGTATAAGAAAATAGAAGCTACCAAGAATTCCATCAAATAAGGTAATCATGTTCTAAAAATGAATTTCGTTGGTTATAAATTAATAATAATGTGGTTTAAAGTTCAAAACTAAAGGTTTTAAACAATAAACTATGAAAAAAATTAAACCCTAAACCACTATTTTCTTTCTGTGTTCTAAAAAGTAGGGTTACTTTTGCAGGGTAAATTTTTAAAACAAATTAACGTAAGACAGAACTACTAATAATATTGGCTGTCTGTTATTTTAGAAATCAAAACATAAATTTTATGACTGAATTTGGATTAAAAGCCAAAGATGCTTCTATTGCTTCATTGGGATTAGGTAACGTTTCAGCAGCTTTTTGGAACTTAGAGCCAGCTCAACTAATTGAAGATACCATTTTAAGAGGTGAAGGTGCACTTTCATCAACGGGTGCTCTAGCTGTGGATACGGGAGAATTTACCGGGCGTTCACCAAAAGATCGTTTTATCGTAATGGATGAAATAACTAAAGATGCTGTTTGGTGGGGAGATATCAACATCAAATTCGATGCAGATAAGTTTGATAGCCTTTACAACAGAGTAGCTGCATACTTGGCTAACAGAGAAGTTTATGTTAGAGACGCGTATGCTTGTGCTAGCGATAAATACAAAATGAATTTACGCGTTGTAACCGAGTTTCCTTGGTCTAATTTGTTTGCAAGCAATATGTTCTTAAGACCAACTGAAGAAGAAATTATGAACTTTGACCCAGAGTGGTCAATCATCTGCGCACCCGGTTTTATGGCAGACCCTGAAATTGACGGAACTCGCCAACACAACTTTGCAATAATGAACTTCAGCAAAAAAATTCTTTTAATTGGTGGAACTGGTTATACAGGTGAAATCAAAAAAGGAGTTTTCTCTGCGTTAAACTTTATTTTACCACATCAAAAGAATGTTTTATCAATGCATTGTTCAGCAAATGTTGGTAAAGACGGAGATACAGCAGTCTTTTTCGGATTGTCAGGTACAGGTAAAACAACCCTTTCTTCAGATCCAAACAGACGACTTATTGGTGATGATGAGCACGGTTGGGATGATGATTCTGTGTTTAATTTTGAGGGCGGATGCTACGCTAAATGTATTGATTTAACTAGAGAAAATGAACCTCAGATTTTTGATGCGATTAAATTTGGAGCACTTTTAGAAAATATTAATTTCGAAGATGGAACATCTGCTGTAGATTTTAAGGATTCAGAAAAAACAGAAAATACAAGAGTTTCATACCCAATACACTACATTGATAACATTCAAGAAGGATCTCAAGGTCCTGCACCTAAAAATATTTTCTTTTTAACCTGCGATGCTTACGGTGTTTTACCCCCGATCTCTAAGCTAACTCCAGGTCAAGCTATGTATCACTTTATTTCAGGTTACACGGCAAAAGTGGCAGGAACTGAAGCAGGTATTACTGAGCCAACAACTGCTTTCTCGGCTTGTTTTGGTGCGCCTTTTATGCCATTACATCCAACCAAATATGCAGAAATGTTAGGAAATAAAATGCGTGAAAATGATGTAAAAGTTTGGTTGATCAATACAGGCTGGTCAGGTGGTGCTTATGGCACAGGTAAACGATTAAGTTTGAAGTATACCCGAGCGATGATTACAGCAGCTTTAGAAGGCGAACTTAACAATGTGAATTATCAAACACATGAAGTATTTGGTCTTGCAATGCCAACTGAGTGTCCTAATGTACCTCAAGAAATTTTAAGTCCAAAAAATACATGGACAGATAAAGATGCATACGACAAAAAGGCCAATACATTGGCTGAAGCATTTACTAAAAACTTCACCAAATATGCAGACTATGCAAATGAAGAAATTATGGCAGGATCACCAAAAGCAGCTACAAACGCTTAGTTATTTAAACATATAAAATTAAAAAGGTTGCAATTAACAAATTGCAACCTTTTTTTATATACTCCTTTTTAAGTTTAAAACACTTCAATGCTTAAGGGTAAAGTAAAGTAAAAGTTAGAACCTTTGCCAACTTCACTATCAACCCATATTTCGCCGCCCAATAATTTAATGTATGCTTTAGATATCGATAAACCCAAGCCTGCTCCTTCGTGCTTTCTCGCTAAGGATTCATTGCCTTGTCTAAACCGTTTAAAGATTAATTCTCTCTGCATTGGTGTAATTCCTTCCCCAGTATCTTTTACATAAAACTGTAATGAATCATTTACCTTATGAAATCCAAAAGAAATACTGCCTTCATGCGTAAATTTTACCGCATTGCTTAATAAATTGGAAATTACTGATACTAACTTATCAGCATCAGTTTGAATAATTTCTTTAGTAAATAAATCTCCATTAAATATTAAATCAATACCCTTATTTTCAGCATCCTCTTTATAAGTAGAATACAATTTAGAAAGCTCTTTATTTATATCGGTATCAGTAATTTCTACTTTAGCTTGGCCCGATTCAATTTGAGAAATAGTGACAATATCGTTGATAATATTCAGCATGCGCTGCCCACTCTTCTCTATGATTTCTAAGTACTCATTATGCGTTTCATCTGAAAATTCGGTTTCTTTAAGTAATCCCGCAAAACCCAGAATGCCATTCATTGGAGTTCTTATTTCATGACTCATATTGGATAGAAATGAGGTTTTTAACCGATCACTCTCTTCCGCCCTATTTTTAGCTCGAATAAGCTCTTGTGTTAATTTTTTCCGGTTGGTAACATTTACAAGCATATCTGAAAATACTTTTAAAAGTACTTCTTCCTTTTCCGTATAAAAATGGTGCTCTTTTACAGAATCAAACCCCAAAAAACCAATTAACTCACCATTATTAAACATCGGCAACGTCATTAAACTTTTTATGTCTTGGGGTTCAAGAATCTGACGCACCCCGTCATCCTCAGATAATTCAAAAACATCAGGAATAAAAAGTGTTTTATTTTTAAAATGAGCTTCTGTCCACCAAGGTATTACATCAATAGGCACGCCTTGCAATTCATTAATCTGAGCCTCTATACCTTCCTCACACCATTCGTGTGTATTGTTACATATTTGATTTTTAAAGTCATAATCAAATATATAAACACGATCTGCGTTTACAAACCTTCCCAGTTCACCTAAGGATTCTTGTATTCCTGATTCTACATCCTCTAATGAAATATTGATATACTTAGATGCAATCATCATTAGAATACGCTGCAGATCGGATAAGTAGGCTACTTCGTCCTCCACTTTCTTATGCGCTAGTAATTCTGATTCATGTAAATTTCTGAGCTGCTGCAACTCCTCTATTAACTGCTGTTTTGACTTATCTTCGTCTGACATTTTTTATTAAAATATGTTTAAAAATAGCTAAGTAAAAATAAGCCTTTCAAAATTTTATACTATAAAAATTGCTATAAAATAAGATTAATACAAATAATTGATATATAATAAAATTAAGGTTAATCAAAAACATCCTTACTACAGTTAAGTAACGACCTTTTTAATCTAGTTTTTTAAAAATAAACACTTACGTACTTAACACCATCTTATAATGAAGTATATCACATTCCTCAAATTGCGCTCCTACCTTTATAAATCCTTGACGTTCGTAAAATGGTATGGCTTTTAATTGTGCATGTAGATATACCTCAAAATTAAACTCCTTTAGATCGACCAAAACTTTTTGAAGTAATTTACTTCCGAATCCAAGATTTCTATAATTAGAAAGTAAAGCAAATCGTTCGCACTTAATTTTTTTTCCTATAAACCTCCATCTTGCTGTTGCAATTGGTTGCCCATTTACCAAAAGTAAATAATGAGTGGATTCATCTTCAAATTCATCAAATTCTTCTTCGGGATTAACGTCCTGTTCATCTACAAAAACTTTTTTTCTTATGGCAACTATTTTTTCAAATAGCACTAATTCTGATGATTTTATGCGGTGAATTTTAAGTGTATCTTCCATATATTTAATTAAGTATAAATAATGTTAAGTTCTAAAAACCGTTAACAATAATTAACAGCCCATATTCAGTGATTTAAGCCGTGTATTTATAATTTAGCCAACCTCAAAAATAGAACGATAAAATGGAAGAATCAAACATTACAGAAGCAACAGTTAATGTTGGAAACGAAGCAATGGATATAAAATCCATTAATGAGAAAATTCAGAAAGAAAGTTCTTTTGTTGACCTATTAACCATGGAAATGGATAAAGTAATTGTTGGCCAAAAATATATGGTTGAACGATTATTAGTAGGACTTCTTTCCGATGGTCATATTTTGCTAGAGGGAGTGCCTGGACTTGCAAAAACACTAGCAATTAATACCCTTGCAACATGTGTAGATGCAAAATTTAGTCGAATCCAATTTACCCCAGACTTACTTCCTGCTGATTTAATTGGGACAATGATTTACAGCCAAAAGCAAGAAGAATTTAGTATAAAAAAGGGTCCTATTTTTGCCAACTTCGTTTTAGCTGATGAAATAAATAGAGCTCCGGCTAAGGTTCAAAGTGCACTGCTAGAAGCGATGCAAGAAAAACAAATTACCATAGGAGAGGAAACATTTAAACTACCAAAGCCATTTTTGGTTTTAGCAACTCAAAATCCAGTAGAACAAGAGGGGACCTATCCATTACCTGAAGCACAAGTAGATCGATTTATGCTTAAAGTAGTTTTGGACTATCCAAAGAAAGAGGAAGAGAAAAGAATTATTCGCAGCAACTTGGCAAAAGGTGGTATGCCTCAAGCCAACAAAATTATTTCACCTGACGACATCATTCGAGCTAGAGCAGTTGTTCGTGAAGTATATATGGATGAAAAAATAGAGCAATACATTGTCGATATCGTTTTTGCAACAAGATATCCTTCTGAATATGGTTTAGAGCGTTTTAAAGACTTGATTAGTTTTGGAGGTTCGCCTAGAGCAAGTATAAACCTTGCACTAGCAGCTAAAGCTTATGCTTTTATTAAACGAAGAGGCTATGTAATTCCAGAAGATGTAAGGGCTATTTGCAAAGATGTTTTATGTCATCGAATCGGTTTGACTTACGAAGCAGAAGCAGAAGAAATAACACGAGAAGATATTGTAAATGAAATTCTAAATGCAGTTGAAGTTCCATAACCTTTAATTGAAATTCATCAATTAAAAAATTCAATTGTTACAGTTACATGACAGATACCAAAACGCTTTTAAAAAGAGTTAGAAAAATCGAGATTAAAACCCGAGGTTTATCTACCCAAGTTTTTTCAGGTGAGTACCACTCGGCATTCAAGGGAAGAGGCATGGCTTTTAGTGAAGTAAGAGAGTATCAACCAGGTGACGAAATTAGAACCATTGATTGGAATGTTACGGCTCGATTCAACAAACCATACATCAAAGTTTTTGAGGAAGAACGAGAGATGACTGTAATGCTCATAGTTGATGTTAGCGGATCGGAAAACTTTGGAAGTAAAGAAAAAACAAAAAAAGAACAAATCATCGAAATATGTGCAGTGCTCGCGTTTTCAGCAATCAATAATAATGACAAAGTTGGTATTGTTTTCTTTAGCGATAAAGTAGAAAAGTTCATCCCACCAAAAAAAGGTAAAAGCCACATTTTAATGATTATTAGAGAATTATTAGAATTTACCCCTACAAGTAAAGGAACGAATATTAAAGAAGCTTTAACCTACTTTAACCGAGTGATCAAGAAGAAGAGCACTACATTTATTATCTCTGATTTTATGGATGGTAATTTTGAAGATGCAATAAAGATGACCAATAATAAACATGATTTAATCGCATTGAATATTTACGATAAATTAGAAGATGAACTGCCAAATGTTGGACTAATTCAGCTTAGAGATGCAGAAACGGGAGAACAGCGTTGGATTAATACATCAGATAAATCAGTAAGAGTGAATTATAGAAAAGAGGTTTTAAAGAGAAAAAAGCTTTTAGAACTGTCTTTTAGAAAAAGTGGTGTAGATGTAGCCAATATTTCTGCCCATGAGTCTTATGTAGGGCCATTAATGAATTTATTTAAACGAAGAGAACACAGACGATAA
This sequence comes from Vicingaceae bacterium, assembly GCA_018402765.1. Classification (GTDB taxonomy): domain Bacteria; phylum Bacteroidota; class Bacteroidia; order Flavobacteriales_E; family Vicingaceae; genus Acidiluteibacter. The sequence goes on from JAGYIE010000001.1 coordinate 503,304, forward strand.
TGAGAAAATATGTGATCCTTTTCTTTACGCTTATCCTCACTGTATGCCAATCTTTTAGTCAAGAGTCTGTATCGGAGGTTATTGCTATTATGGATAGTAATAAAATCAAAGTTGGTGATCAAACACATTTATTGCTACAAGCTACTTTTCCTGCAGGAAGCACTGTAATCTTTCCCGTTTTAAAAGATACCCTAAAAGGTGGAATTTCGCTAGTAGAAATTGGTGAGATAGATACATCTTACGATGCTGATGACGTTAAGCAAAAGTTACTGTCACAGCAACTAACCATTACTGCTTGGGATAGTGGTTTATTCCCTATCGAGCCATTTTTTTTCATTATCAACGGAGATACCCTAAAAACAAAAGCATTGCTTTTAGAAGTTTCCAATGTCCAATTAGATCCAAATGCGGATATTAAAGATATCAAAGGAATCGCCGAAACCCCATTTTCATTTATTGAATTTTTAAAGGAAAACGGTCTTTATTTCTTAGGAGGTATAATCCTGCTGCTTATCGCTGCATTTATCGCTAAATATTTAAGAAGCAGACCGAAACATAAATATGATCTTAAAAAGAATGAGCCCGCTATTCCGGCACACTTACTCGCACTTGAAGCGCTAGAGGCATTAGATAAAAAGAAACTTTGGCAGCAAGACAAAGTTAAAGCGTATTACTCTGAGCTAACACATATTTTAAGAGTTTACTTAGAACAAAGATTTGAAATTCACGCATTAGAGCAGACTTCGGATGAAATAATAGTCGCACTTAAATACACCGATATTCCTGAGTTAGAAAAAAAGAAAGTGATGAACGTATTATTGCTTTCTGACATGGTAAAGTTTGCAAAAGAGAAGCCAATTGGATCAGAAAATGTGGATGCATTGGCCGAAGTAAAGAAAGTAATCGAATTGACTATTTTAGATGAAGTTAAAGTTGAACCAACTAAGGAGGCAGAACGATGACAACTTGGTTTGATGAGATTCAATTTGCAAATCCAGGGTTTTTCCTGCTGTTTGCATTGCTTCCACTTTTAGTTTTATGGTACTTTTTAAGATTAAAGAAAAAGAACTCAGATCTGCGATTTTCTAGTCTAGCGAATATCCCTATTAGAACTTCACTAAAAGTAAAGCTGAGACATTTGCCCTTTTTTCTAAAAGTAATTGCCCTTGCAGCTGTTATAACCGTGCTAGCTCGACCTCAGTCATCACTAAGCTATCAAAATGTAGTCAGTGAAGGAATTGATATTATGATTGCTTTTGATATTTCAGGATCGATGCTGGCGGAAGATTTAAAGCCAAATAGAATTGAAGCATCTAAAGAAGTGGCTATAAATTTTATAAAGGGTAGGCCTCAAGATCGAATTGGATTAGTTGTTTATAGCGGTGAAAGCTTCACGCAATGTCCATTGACAACAGATCATTCTGTTGTGGTAAATTTATTTAATGATGTAAAAAATGGCATGATTGAAGATGGCACTGCAATTGGGTTGGGCTTAGCTACAGCAGTGAATCGACTCCGAGAAAGTGATGCTAAAAGTCGAGTAATTATTTTATTAACCGATGGAAGTAATACAGCAGGTAGTATTCCCCCAATCACTGCTGCAGAGATTGCAAGAGAGTTTGATGTGCGGGTGTATACCATTGGAATTGGAACAAACGGAAAAGCTCCCTTTCCTGTGACGGACGTATTTGGGCGTAGATCATATGAAATGGTGGATGTAAAAATAGACGAAAAAACACTTACAGAAATTGCACAAACAACAGGAGGTAAATATTTTAGAGCAAACAACAATCGAAAACTAGAATCCATTTACCAAGAAATAGATCAATTAGAGAAATCAAAAATTGAAGTAACCGAATACCGAAGAAAAAAAGAAGAATTTTTACCATTTGGCCTAATTGCAGGTATTCTTCTTTTAGGAGCATATATTTTGAAAACAACCGTATTTAAATCGATTACATAAGATGTTTAGATTTGAAAATAGTCTTTTTTTATGGGCATTAATCCTAGTACCCGTAATTATTTTGCTTCATTTTCTGTATAGTAAATGGCAAGTAAAAGCAAAGAATAAACTTGGTGTACTATCATCAGTAGAAGCTTTAATGCCCAACCAATCAAAATTAAAACAACGCTTAAAATTCTATCTGTTTCTTTTTGCCTTTATACTCCTTGTTATCGGTTTAGCCAATCCCCAAATTGGAACAAAACAGGAAGATGTTAAAATGGAAGGTCTAGAACTCATGGTGGCAATTGATGTCTCCAACTCTATGCTTGCAGAAGATTTATCACCAAATCGATTGACGGCAGCTAAGCTAGCTATGGAAAGGCTTATAGAGCGATTAAAAAATGATAAAATTGGGATGATTGTTTTTGCAGGTGAAGCCTATATTCAGTTACCATTAACATCTGATTACTCTGCAGCTAAATTGTTTTTACAAACTATAAATACCAATATTGTCCCAACTCAAGGAACAGCGATCGGAGCTGCTATAAACCTTGCAACGGAATCATTTCCCGAGGAAGAATCTGCCAACAGAGCGTTAATTATACTAACCGACGGAGAAAATCACGAGGACGATGCAATTGCTGCAGCAGAGGAAGCAAGAAAAAAAGGAATTAAAGTATTCACCGTAGGTATGGGCAGCCCTTCAGGCTCACCAATACCAATAATTAAGGGTGGACAAAAAAATGGCTACAGGCAAGACAATGATGGCAATACAGTTGTCAGTAGCTTAAATGAAGAAATGTTAAAAGAAATTGCGTTTGCAGGTAATGGTCAGTATGTTAGAGCAACTAATTCAGGCGCAGGAATTCCTCAAATAATTGAAGAATTAAGCAGCCTAGAAAAGAAAGAGTTTGAAAGTAAAATTTTTACAGATTTTGAAGACCGCTACCAATTGTTTTTTGGATTAGCGTTTCTATTTATTTTGATTGAAGTTATTCTATCCGAACGAAAACCAAAATGGATAGAAAAAGTTAACCTTTTTGAAGACTAATGAGCATGAATAAACGAATTTATATTCTTTTTATCGGCTGCCTATTTCCCTTTTTAGGAATAGGACAAAGTGACTATGCTTTAAAAAGAACCGCCGATAAACTGTATAAAGAAAATAAGTACGAAGACGCTGAAACGAAATATAGAAAAGCTTTAGAAGTAAATCCAAATTCAAAAGATGCTTTGTATAATTTAGGAGATGCGCTTTACCGTGCAGGAAAATTTGAAGAATCTGCCACCTATTTTGATCGAGCTGCTCAATCAGCTACCGATAAAAATGAAAAAGCCAATGCTTATCATAACCTAGGTAATGCATTTATGAAAACTGAAAAATATAAAGAAAGTATAGAAGCGTATAAAAGAGCATTAATAAATCAGCCTAAAGACGAAAATACAAGGTATAATTACGCTTACGCAAAACAAAAACTGCAAGAAGAACAACAGCAACAACAGGAAGAAAAAGAAGACGAAAACAAAGAAGACGAAAACAAAGAAGAGCAAGAAAATAAGGAACAACAAGAGCAAGAAAAAGAGGATAAAGAAGAAAATCAACAGCAGCAAGAGCAAGAAGAGCAGAAAAAGGAAGAGCAAGAGCAAGAGCAAAAAGAACAGCAAAAGCAGCAAAATGAATTATCAAAAGAAGATGCTGAGCGAATGTTAGAAAACTTGAATAATAGAGAACAACAAGTACAGCAAGATTTACAAAAAAAGAAGAAAAAAGCAGTAAAAATTTCCATCGAGAAAGATTGGTAAAATCATGAAAAAGCATTTAATCTACTTATTCATCTTTAGTGTTGGTTTCTTAACTAAAAGTTTTGGAAGCTCTATATCATTTAAAGCAACTGCAAGTAAAACAGAGATTTCAGTTGGTGAAAGGATCCAAATTACGTTTACAACGAATACTTCACTGGAAAGTTTTGAAAAACCAAGTTTTGCAGGATTTCAATTGCTGCAGGGTCCAATGCAATCCTATCGCCAACAAAATGTAAATGGTCGAATCAGCACAGTTGTCAGCTTTACCTACATTATTCAATCGATTCGGGAAGGTGAATTTGAAATTGGACCTGCAAAGGGATATGCAGGAAATGAAGTTTTTACAACCGAACCGATTACAATTAAAGTAATTCAAAAAAGCGCTGAACAAGAACGCAAAGAAAGAGAAGAAGCGCAATTACAAGCCGCCAATCAAATGGCCGAAGATTTATTTATAGCGGCCAGAGTAGATAAAAGTAATGTAACCATTGGAGAGAAACTTACTGTTACTTATGTATTGTATACCCGTTACAACTTAGCAAATCTGGCAGTGAACAAAACTCCTGATTTAAATGGCTTTTGGAGTAAAGATATCAAATCTCTGTATGACAATAAATTAGAACAAGAAATTACCACTTACAATGGTAAACAGTACACCACCTTTGACCTCAAAACAACTATACTTTACCCACAACGCTCAGGTAAGCTCACAATTGATCCCATTGAACTTAATGCAATTTATCAAGTTCAAAGTGGCAGATCAAGAAGTATGCTTGATCAAATGTTAGGAAGGGGAATCGAAAATAAAGAGGTCTTGTTAAAAAGTAAACCAATACAAATAAATGTAAATGCTTTACCTAACAACAAACCGGATGATTTCAATGGAGCTGTTGGAAGTTTTAATGCCGATATGCAGGTTAATAAAACGGATATAAAAGCAAATGAAGCGATAAACTTAAAGATCATAATTTCCGGAAAAGGAAACCTTCACTTATTACCTGCACCAGAAATTATAAAACAACCAGATTTAGAAATCTATGATCCAAAAATAAAAGACCAGTTTACGACCAATTTAAGTGGAATATCTGGTAAGCGCGAATTCGACTTTTTGATTATACCGCGCCATGAGGGAACATTTACTTTACCTCCTTTCTCATTTAGTTATTATGATTTAAATAGCAAACAATATAAACAAGCCCAAACAGAAGCAATTGTTTTAAATGTAGCAAAAGGAGAAGCTGAGGCGGTGGTAAGCTTTTCTCCTACTAACAAAGAAGAAGTGGAATTGCTAAATGATGACATTATTCACATTAAATCATCTAGCGAAGCGTTGACTATTAAAGACAATCACTATTTTGGATCTTTCTTATTTTATCTACTTTCTATACTTCCATTTGTATTTTTAGGTCTCGGAATAAACTATCGCTCGAAAAGAAAAGAACGGTATAATAACAAATCTTTGCTAAGAAAAGCTAAAGCAAATAAGGTAGCAACCAAACGTCTAGCAAGTGCTAAGAAACATTTGGAAAAAAATGACTTAATAGCATTCTATCAGGAAATAGGAAAAGTTATATTCGATTATTTTGCTGACAAGTTTAGTATTCCACGAGCAGATTTATCAATTTCTATTATAAGCGACACACTTTCAAGCAAAGAGATCGAAGCAGAAACGATTAAGGAAGTAGAAAACTTAATAACACATGCTGAAATGGCTAGATACGCTCCAAATGCAGACATTCCTGCCGACTCCGTTTACACCTCATGTGCAGAATTGATTAGTAAAATTGAAAATAAAATCAAATGAAAAAGCTAGTCCTATTTTTAAGTATGATTTTTAGTTTCTCTTCTTGGGCTAATTCTGATATAGAAACAAAGTTTAAAGAAGCGAATAATGCCTACGAAAAAGGTAAATATGAAGTGGCTATATCAGCGTATCAAACACTTTTAAACTCAGGAATAGAAGGATTTAATTTGCATTTTAATCTAGGCAATAGCTTTTATAAAATAAAGGAATATCCATTAGCTATATTACATTATGAAAAGGCATTGAAAATTGAACCTTCTAATGAGGACGTAAAAAATAATCTAAAACTTGCCTATGCCAAAACCACCGACAAGATAGAACCTGCAAAAGAGCTAGTGATTAACAGGTGGTATTCTGAAATCATTAATCTTAACAATGCCAATCAATGGGCTATTTACAGCACCCTACTTCTATTTTTAGCACTACTTTTGGGATTATTATATTTATTTGGTGGAAATTCAATATTTAAAAGAGTTGGCTTTTTTAGCGGAATACTTTTACTCATTTTATCGTTCATATTTATCACTCTTGCTTTTCAGCAAAATACTTATCAAGCTACAGCGAAATCAGGTATTATTTTCACTCCTACAGTAAGTATTAAAAGTGCACCCGGAGAGAGCGGGACCATTCTTTTTGTATTGCATGAAGGGACTAAAGTACAGTTACTTGAAACAAGCAACGAATGGTTAAACATTAGTCTGCCCAATGGGAATAAAGGATGGATTAAAAGTGAAGACTTGAGAGAAATCTAAATCAATCTATTTTAATTATGTCTACATTACTTAAATCTATTTTATTAATTGTTTTAATGGCAATTAATTTTCTTTCATTCTCTCAAATGGATGCTTACCAAATTTATACCGCCAAAGGCAAAAAGACCACTTATAAAAAATTGGTAAAAGCAGCCGACAAAAGTGACATCATCCTATTTGGTGAGCTACACAACAATGCCATTGCACATTGGTTGGAATTGGAAGTTTTGAAAAGTATTGCAGAAACAAAGTCAGTAACTGTTGGTGCTGAAATGTTTGAAGCCGACAATCAAGAGCCGTTAAATCTATACCTCTCCGACTCTATTGATGTTAAAGGCTTAGATAGCACCGCACGTTTATGGAACAACTTCAGAACGGATTACCAACCTTTAGTTGACTTTGCCAAAAGCAAACAGTTTCCATTTATTGCCACGAATGTGCCTCGCCGTTATGCGTCTAAAGTTTACAAAGGCGGGTTTGAAAACTTGGATTCTATTTCTGTGTTAGAAAAAACATGGATTGCTCCTTTGCCGATTGCTTATGATTCGTCATTAAGTGGATATGTAGAAATGTTAAAAATGATGGGCGGACATGGGGGAGATAATCTTCCAAAAGCACAAGCACTAAAAGATGCGACCATGGCCCATTTTATATTAGCCAACTATAACCCAAATAGCACGTTTATTCACTACAATGGGTCTTACCATTCTGATGATTTCCAAGGAATCTTGTGGTATTTAAAATTGCAAAAAATCGAATTAAATTACTTAACGATTACAACCGTAACGCAAGCAGATATTTACAAGTTATCGGATGAAGCAAAACAAAAAGCGGACTTTATTATAGTGGTGGATAAGGATGTGACGGAGACGTATTAAACACCCATCACCGACTTCTTGAACTGCTGTGGCGTCATTAACTCCATCTTTTTAAATTGGCGATTAAAGTAGCTCGTATTGTTAAAGCCAGATTTATATGCGACTTCGGCTATTTGCAATTTCTTGTTTCGTTTAATCATGCTTTTTGCAAACTTGATCTTTTCAGAGTTGATGTAATCGATTGGGGAGAAACCCAATGTATTCTTGAACTTTTTATGAAAGTGAGAAGCACTCATGCATGCCTTTTCGGCCAACTGCTCCACAGAGAGGTCTTTCTTGGTTAAATTCTCTCGGATGTATTTAATCACCATTCCCATTCGAGTATCCGTCAACATATTTTCATGATCATTTAAAATAATGGCTTTCGCTTTTGTCTGTAGCAAACGAACCACCAACTCTTGAATCATCAAGTCCAACAATACATCTTTAGATTTATTGTTATTGGTAAATGTGTAAACTAATCGCTCAACCAATTGGTTAACAGCTATATTATTCGTTAAATGAGAGGCTAGATTATCCAATTGCCAGTTTCCATTTTCTTCTTCTATCGCTGTATGCTGATTAAAATGAACAACAATATCATTTATCTTATTGGTATCAATCCCTAATGCCAAACATTGGGTAGGATCCGATTTAGTAGCTATTGGAAAATCAATCACCATCTCCTTTCTAGTTGGCATCACTACAGACTGTCCCGGATAGAAATCAAAACTATCTAATCCGTCGATATGCATAACCTTTTTACCGGTAAGCATGCTTGCTATAACAGGAAAATCAAATGTAAGCGCAACCTTATCAGCCACTTCAAACGTTTCAAAGATGTTCAGTTCTGCATATTCAGCACTATAAACAGTTCTGTTCTCTACTAATTGATTCAACTTCCTTTTGTGGTGATGTAAACTTAACAACTGACTCATAGCGCATTAATTATTATATCTAGAATTATGATAGAACTGTTCAATTTAATAATAAATATGTTCAATTGTTACTAATATTGATGAAGTATTTTTAAGAAACTATTTAATCGCAAACTAAATTGCGTGTAAAAAAAATACTAACCATTAAATATTTTATCATGAGTTATTCAAAACCCAAATTTAAAGACACCTACCACAACTTCATCAACGGGAAATTTGTTGCCCCAATCGGTGGTGAATATTTTGACAATACGTCACCTATTGACAATTCATTTATAGCAAAGTATCCACGGTCACAAAAAGAAGATGTAGAACTTGCATTAGATGCAGCTAATGCAGCGAAAGAAGCTTGGGGAAACACATCCGTAACTGAACGTTCAGCCCTACTTAATAAAGTAGCCGACATTATAGAAGCGAATCTAGAAGAATTCGCATTAGTAGAAACCTGTGATAATGGAAAACCCATTCGTGAAACCTTAAATGCGGATGTGCCACTTTCAATTGATCATTGGCGCTACTTCGCCTCTTGTATACGTGCAGAAGAAGGGGGCGCAAGCGAATTGGATTCCAATACCCTTTCAATGAACATTAAAGAGCCACTTGGTGTTATTGCACAAATTATTCCATGGAATTTTCCCTTATTAATGTTGTCATGGAAACTTCCTCCGGCATTGGCTACAGGAAACTGCGTAGTATTAAAGCCTGCAGAGCAAACGCCTTCCTCGGCGACTTTACTAATGGAAAAGATTGCCGAAGTTTTTCCTCCTGGAGTTTTGAATATCGTTCACGGTTTCGGACCAGAAGCAGGAAAACCATTGGCATCTAGCTCAAGAGTTGATAAAGTAGCATTTACAGGTGAAACGACCACTGGACAATTGATTATGCAATATGCTTCTAAAAACTTAAATCCAGTAACGATGGAACTAGGTGGCAAATCTCCAAACATTTTCTTTAACTCAGTTATGGATGAAGACGATGCGTTCTTAGACAAAGCCATCGAAGGTGCAGTATTGTTTGCATTTAATCAAGGTGAAGTATGTACTTGTCCTTCTCGTATTTTAGTGCAAGAAGATATCTACGACAAGTTTATGGAACGTGTAATTGCAAGAACAAAATCGATTATCCAGGACAATCCTTACGACATAAGTACACAAGTGGGTGCTCAAGCATCAAACGATCAATATGAAAAGATTCAGTCCTATTTAAAAATTGGTGTAGAAGAAGGCGCTATAGTTCTAGCAGGTGGGGCGGCTTGTAAATTAAGCGGTGATTTGGCCAATGGGTTCTACATACAACCAACTATTTTAGAAGGCCACAATAAAATGCGGGTGTTTCAAGAAGAGATCTTCGGGCCTGTAGCTTGTGTAACCAAATTTAAGGATGAAGCGGAGGCATTAGAAATTGCTAACGATACATTATACGGATTAGGAGCAGGTGTTTGGACAAGAGATGCGCACCAATTGTATCAAATCCCTAGAGCTATAAAGGCAGGAAGAGTTTGGGTTAATTGTTACCACGCGTATCCTGCGCATGCACCTTTCGGGGGATATAAGAAATCAGGCTTCGGAAGAGAAAATCACTTAATGATGATGGATCATTACCGCCAGACCAAGAACATGTTAATTTCTTATGATAAAAATAAATTAGGGTTCTTTTAATCGAACCATTTTGCAATACAAAGGCTGAATAGATCTATTCAGCCTTTCATTTAAATTAGCCTAAATATGAAACGTATCGATATTACGAAAGAAGCACTTAAAGTAGTGGAAGAATTAAAAGAAAAATACGGAGAGCTGATATTTCACCAAAGTGGCGGTTGCTGCGATGGTTCTGCTCCTATGATTTTCGAGAAAGAAGATATGTATCTCGATGAAAGTGACATTTTACTTGGCGAATTAGGAGGTGTTAATTTCTACATGAATAAAGATCAGTTTGAATATTGGAAACATACCCACTTAACTGTTGATATCACTAAAGGCAGAGGCGCTAGCTTTTCATTAGAAATACCTCTTGGTTTGCGTTTCTTAATTCATTCCCGCTTATTTACTGATGAAGAAAATAATGCATTAGGGAATTATTGAGTACTTAGTTAATTCTCTTTCTCGTAATAGATTTTATAAAACTTTCGTCCATCAGGCTCTACTCCTTTTTCGATTAAATCTTTATCTCCATGGATGTATACATGAAAATTTTTATCTAGTTTAAGAATACTCTTAAACAGCTTCGATTGCTTTTTAACCGCAGATTGCGATATATCAAACTCATCTTTAATTTCTAATTCGTGCGCTGTTCTATAACTATCGTTAAATGATCGAAATGAATTGATCACATTTTTATCCTGAAATACTGTTTCCTCAAACTCTTCCTTATTAAAAGCATCTTTGGTTTTAAAATATTCAACGGAACGATTTAAAATATCTATTTGGTCTGTTTTATCTATTGCAAAATCCTCTGACATTTTATCCTTTACATACGATTTAGCTATTGAAAGAAAGTCTTTGGTGTTATGATAATCGTCACTACATGGTTTAAGATTTAGAAATAAATCTTTCCAATAATGAGCTTCCTCACCCTTATTCGACTTATCAATTATACATACTCTAAATCCTTTATCCTGATCTCGGTTAAAGATTAAACAACCTTTATCAAGTTTGTCTATATTGATTCCATTATCATGACTTAGTGAGATCTCATCTTTGTTTTCATCAATTGTGATAAATGACTGTTTGTTTTCTGATTTAAAAATTCCAATAACTTCTGTTAATTGATCATTTAATCGAACACCGCCTAACTCAGCAACAAATAAATCACCTGATTTTATATTTGGGTGATTTGAGACGTCATATAAATACTGAGCTATTTTCATGCTCACTTCATGAAGCGAGAGATTCTTGCTAAATACAGATTGAGTGTACGTAAAAAGCGGATTTAATTCAAACGTTCCATTGGAAAAAGTGAAATTGTAAAACTCTTCACCTGTAAACGGCTTAAGAAAATACTGCATTAGTAAACCATTAAGCTCATTATCATCAATATCAATTGGATTATCAGACAAATATAATGTTTCATCATTTGCCTTATTTCCTATACGATGAGCAGATAATTTTGTGATGTCACAGTTTCCAAAAGAGATCATAGAAAAAAAGTTTTAAAATTTAAAAACGAAAGTACATTTAGTATATAATCTATAGCTAAAATATAATAAAAAAAAGGCCATCCTTTATAGAATAGCCTTGCCTTAAAAATTCTAATTAATGCTCTTACTTATCTTCTAAAGTAGACAAATAGTTATTGATTTCCGTCACTTCACTTATAACAGTAGTTAACTCTCCTTTTATATATTGCTTAATATTTTTGATTGTCCCATCTACATTATAAGAAATAATGTCTCCATCTTCGTTACCATCTTTCCAAGTTCCAATTACTCTTAATTGACCACTAATATAATAGTATTTTTGAACCCCTGATCTTCTGCCTTTTTCATTAAAGTAGAATTCTTGGCTAATGTTTCCATTTTCAAAGTATCGAATAAAGTCTCCATAATTTTTACCATTTGACCAAGTCCCTTTTTCTTGAACAAAACCATTTTCATAATAGACAATGTATTCATCACTAGCTAGAACACGATTAAAAGAAACATTTTCTATTGAAGAATCTGCTGCACTTGAATAAGCTATTATTAAGAATTGAAATACAACTAATTGAAATAGTTTAAGCTTCATGTTTTAATTTTTTTATCTTATTAACTATTCTGACTGAATTAATTTTATTAATAACTGAACTTTAATGCGGTAATGTATATTAAAAGCCGTTAATCAATAATGAAATTGTAGGCTTTAAGTAACTAATCTTCGTTAATTGTATTAGGATTGATTACAAATAACTACCAAAGCATTTCACTTAAACATTTTATTCGGGCAAACTATTTACAATTTAGCTTAACGACATTTAAAAGCAAATTTTCTAAAATCAGGCTCCTCTGAAAGAAATCAAATTAAAACCACAAGGAATTAACTTTACTTAGCATTGTATTTAAAGTAAACACAACAAAACGTGATAAATAAAAATAAGGATATGGTAAGTAGTTCGCCAATATTTTTAAACAAATGAATGAATTTTATCATGTTGGGTAGATTTATGGTTTAGAATAAAGTATTTCAATATGCATCGATTTTAAACGACCCATGTATTGTATATAACTAAACAAAGGAAAAATAATGTAATTAATGTAATGAAAATTGCCTCCTGATTAGTTGTTTTCATTTTTAAAACTATTTTGTTTACCTCAAATTTGCTAAGAAAAAATCCATTTTAAAAATATAAACCAAACTATTCGGGAAATTGCGGACCTATTATTATTTTTTGAGAGAATCCTTCGGAATTTGGCATAAAAACAAAAAAGCCAATACATTTTGATTGTATTGGCTTTTCTACTATAGGTTTAGTTAAGAGCTATCTATTCAAATCTTAACTTAAGGGGTCATAGGAATAAAATTACGTTTAATGTAGTGTAACCTTTTTTTTGTTCGGAGAATGTATAAGATATTTCGGTAAACTACCATTAAATTAAGTTTACTTTTTCTAACAATTCTAGTCTGTGCATTCGACTAATTGGTATTCGTGAATCATTAATCTTAACAAAACCCTCTTCTATACTCGATATTTTGGCAATATTTACAATATAAGACCGATGAATCTTCAAGAAATTTGTTCCTTCCAATTTTTTCGCCATATTTTTCAGCGTGGAATGAACAACATGTTTACTACCATCATGCATTCTAAATACAACATAATCGTCCATCGTTTCAATAAATAAAACTTCTGAGAAACCAATTCGTACTAATTTTCCAGCGCTACGAACATAAATTTCATTTCGATCTAAACCAGTGGCCTTCTCAGTTATAAATTTCCTTACACGATTATACGATTTTAAAAACCTTGGTAATTCTATAGGTTTAACTAAGTAATCAATTACTTCATTTTCAAAAGCCTCCACAGCCATATCATCTCTTCCTGTTGTAAAAATTACGGGAGGTAAGGTTGAAACACTTTTTACCATATCCATACCCGAAAGCTCAGGCATCATGATGTCAAGAAACATAAAATCGACAGATTTTGTTTTGAGTATATTTAATGCTTTAAAGCCATCATTACAAACAGCAACTACTTCTAAGTCGTCAACTTTTTTGCAAAGGCGCTGCAGGTTAAGACAAGAAAGCTCATCATCATCAACAATTATACATTTCATAATTAAAGTTTTAGGTTTGTAAGTTTTCTTATAATAGCATTTTTTATAGTCTCCTTATCCTTAAGCAATATAGCTAAATATTTTTTACTTTCTATCGTTTCTTTTTTCGATGTGTGCTCTAGTTTGTAGGCTATAGCAGCATGTTTTTTAAGACCTACCATTTCGAAGTTTGATTTTAACGAGTGAGCAGATAAGTGGAGCATTTCAAAGTTATCTGCATCTATAGCTTGTACTAATTTTTCTAACTCAACATCTATTCTATCTAAAAATTTCTCAAATATATCAATCTGAAATGGAATATCATTATCATAATAATCTTTCAAAAAATCTTCATCTAAAGGATTTTCATAAAGAGTGGTATTCGCTATTACAGATCCAATAGCCTGCCTAAGTTGAATAGGAGAAAATGGTTTTGATAAGTACTCATTCATCCCTGATGATAAGGCTAACTTTCTGTCACCGACTAGTGCTGATGCTGTCAACGCTATTATGGGTGTTTCTTTATTCAGATTTTCTTCATTTCTAATTTTTCTAGAAACTTCATTTCCATCCATTAACGGCATTTGTATATCCATTAATATGATATCAAACTTTCTTTTTTTTGCCATTTCTAAGGTTAACTGTCCATTATCGCAAATTACAAATGTGGCTTGCATCTTTTGAAGCACCTTAGAAACAAATCGTTGATTCATTATATTATCCTCTGCAACTAATACAGATAAACCAGAAAAATTAAACGCTACTGTTGGCTCTTCTATGAGTGCTGCATTCGAACTTCTACTATTATGGTCTTTCTTTACCTTTTTAAACAAAATGGTAAATTCAAAAGAAGTACCCTTTCCTATTTGACTCTTTACAGTGATCTCGCCACCGTGAAGTTCCACTAAGTGTTTAGCAATTGATAAACCTAGACCGGTACCTCCAAATTCGCGGACGGTCGACCAGTCCGCTTGTTGAAAATTGTCAAAAATCAAGGACAGTTTTTCTTTTTGTATGCCTATTCCTGTATCAATAATCTTAAAAAGTATAAAGGTATAATCAGAATTTTCAGACAACAAATCAACAGAAACTGTTATATTTCCTTGTTTAGTAAATTTTGCAGCATTTCCGAGAATATTTAAAATAATCTGAGATATAAACAACTTATCGCCAAGCACTTTACTATTTAACTTACTCGACCAATTTAAGTTAACCCTTATCCCTTTAGCCTCTAGACGATGTGCAAAGGTGGCTTCTATAGATTTTAAAAGTTCATATAAATCAAATATAGACTCATGAAAATCTACTTTCCCCGCCTCTATTTTTGACAAATCGAGAATACCACTAATAATAGTTAATAAAATATCTGACGAACTTCTAATAGCTTCTAAGTATTCTTCTTGCTCTTTTGTTGGCTCTGTCGCTAATAATAAATGTGTCATGCCTAATACAGCATTTAAAGGAGTTCTTATTTCATGACTCATATTTGCCAAAAAAATTTCCTTTGCTTTTGAAGATTCTTCAGCGATTGCTTTCGCCTTTTCCAATTCTTCCAACAACTCCTTTTGTTTAGTAATATCTAGGTGTACACCTATAGAACCAATAAAATTTCCCTCAGTATCAAATCTTGGAGCGCCTGAAACTAACAACCAAAGCGTTTCTCCATTTTTTTTTACACATTTTACTTCATAAACACTCGCCTTTCCATTCTTTCGGTCTTCTGTTTTATCAAGAATTACCTTTCTTGTAGATACATCCGTTATTAGATCAGATGGGTCGTTTCCTACAAATTCTTCCTCCGTATAGCCTGTCATTTCGCAAAACCGCTCGTAAACTCGAACTGCCTTTCCATTGGCATCCACTTCCATAATACCCAGCTGCATATCTTCAATAATCCTGCGGTATTTCTCCTCATTAAACCGCACCAATTCTTCTGCACTTTTTCGTTCTGTTATATCTCTTGCTACTGCCGAAACACCTATAATACGTTCATTTCTTACAATAAGATTCACAGATTGGCCAATCCAAATATGTCTCTTATCCTTCGTAAGGACCTTAAATTCAGAATAGGTACTTTCTTTTAAATTAGAAATTTGATCATTATAAAACTCTATGACATGTTTCTTATGATCCTCAGAAATAATCATAGAAAAATGCTTTCCGATAAGTTCTTCTTTGTTATAACCTAATGTGCGTTCAGCTGCTTTATTAACAAACGTATATCGCCCATCATTATCTACGCTAAATATGATATCATTCGCCTGCTCTACTAAAGTTTTATACCTAACTTTTATAGATGTATTTAGCTCAACTAGTTCTTGATTAGTTTGATATAACTTTAAAGAACGTTCCTCTAATATTCGTTCAGTTTCCTTGCGGGCTTTTCTCTCCTGCTCAATAATTTCTTTTAACGCAGCTATTTCCTCTTCTGGCTTCATTATACAGTTAAACGTTTATTAAACTAATGAATTTTAATTTAGTGATATATTACTATTGCATCAGGTCTTTTATTAATGTGCTTCTAGATTCTTGTCTACCTGCAACCCTATTTACGGTATTCTGTGCCATTCACTTTTGTTTGCTGCTTAATGGCATGACTCATTTAAAATGAACATACTAAAATAGCTGATTAAATTTGAATGTTTCCTTAAATCGCACCCCTTTTTCAGTTTGTTCTACAGTAATTATTTCATTTGAAGCATCATGTTCTAAAAACATAAAGATATTTTCATCAGCGCAACGGTTTAAAAATACACGTTTTTCTTCCAGAGTTAGAAGTGGTCGAGTGTCGTACCCCATAACATAAGCCAAAGGAATATGACCTGCAGATGGCAATAAATCAGCCATAAATGCAATTCTTTTGTCTTGGTAATTTATAACGGGAATCATTTGCGCATCTGTATGACCATTGGCATAGAAAATTTCAAAAGCATCAAAACCATCTTCTACAAATTTCAGTTGACCAAGCTCCTCCATTGGTAGCAAATTTTCTTTTAAAAAAGATGCCTTTTCTCTTGCATTAGGCTCAGTTGCCCATTTCCAATGTTTTCTATTGGTCCAATAGGTAGCATTTTTAAATGTTGCATCAAATTTGGTTTTGTCCGCATTCCATCGAATTCCACCACCACAATGATCAAAATGTAAATGCGTAAGAAATACATCAGTAATTTGATCCAATCCAAAACCAAGCTGTTTTATAGACTGCTCCAATGTTGCTGAACCATGAAGGTAATAATGGCTGAAAAATTTTTCAGATTGTTTCTCACCTATTCCATTATCAATTAAAATCAATCTATTGCCATCTTCTATAAGCATGCAACGCATTGCCCAAGTGCATAAATTGTTTTCATCAGCGGGATTGGTTCTGCTCCATAAACTTTTAGGTACAACTCCAAACATTGCACCCCCATCAAGCTTAAAATTTCCTGTTTCTATTGGATATATCTTCATACTAGCTAATTTTTATTCCATTTTCTACTGCCCTTTCTGTTTGCAAAACAACAACTTTCCCATCTGCACCAACGGCCCCTAAGACCAGACATTCTGACTGAATATTTGCAATTTGCTTAGGTGAGAAATTCACTATAGCAACTATTTGCTTTCCTATCAAATCTTCACATAAATAGTAATCCGTAATTTGAGCAGAGGATTTCTTTATTCCTAATATTCCGAAGTCTATGTGCAGAATGTAAGCAGGTTTATTGGCTTTCTCAAATTTCTCAGCAGAAATAACCGTACCTGCGCGCATGTCTATCTTTTCAAAATCAGTCCAATCAATTGGCATATCGAGTATTTAAAATAGATAAATGGTGAATTGCATGTCCCAATAAGATCCAACCTAATCCATTAACTGTAAATTCTACATTGTTAGCTGTTCCCTTGCGATTTAGTTCTTCTATTGAAAAATTTATCATCAAATGAATTGTACCAAAACGAATCAATTCAAACTCTTTTAGAAGACCTTCGATTGTTTTATTAGACAAATCAGCCTGTTCAACATAGGCATCATGATCAAAACCTGGGATAGCTTTTTTTTCATTTCTACTGAACATGTGCATTCTACTAACAAGCACGCGCTCCACGTCTATAATGTGCGACAATAGCTGAATGACTGTCCACTTATCATCTCCATACGTATGAGTTGGATTTTCACTAAAAGCCTGAAAATCTCTTTTTAAAGCATTAAAATTGGTCTCCATTAATTCAACATAATTCCCTAAAGGGATAAGTTGAATGTATCCTCTGTAATAATCAGGAACTTTATCTAAACTAATTAACTGAATCATAAAACGATGTAATAAATGTAAGCACTTCCAAAAAGGAACAAAAAGATAAGACCAATTATGCAAGATATAAAGAGAATAACCCTTTTATTTCTATTAATCATGGGCACCCTCTTAAAAAGCAGCAAGTACAAAATGGCTAATACCGGTGCTGTAAGAAACGAAATGCTTGTAGCGAAATCCACGAGACTACTTAGTGAAGACATTCCAAATTTTAAAATCATTACAGTAATGAACAAGATTAGTCCCAAATTTATTTTTTCAATTTTACTAGATTGTACAGAAGTTAGTGACCACAATGAAGCTGTTACTTTAGGAATAACACGACTGTAGGCATCTATAACGGTAATTAAGGTAGAAATCATGGTAGCGATAGCCGCAAATGTAATAAAAGGATATGCGTATTCACCAATGGTACTTGTATATAGCTGTATGAGTTGATTTATAAATCCGACTGCAGAATTTTCAAAAACTTCTTCCTGCTTGAACAAAACTAACGTACCTAAAGCTGCAAATACGATTGCTAATAGCGCCGTTCCCCAATACCCTAAATTAAAATCAATAAGTGATTCTTTAAGTGTTGGTTTAGAAACAAGATGTTGCTCAATAGTCCATTCACTTTGCCAAGCAATAATATCTAATGGAGCAGGCATCCAACCAATAAGCGCTATTAAAAAAAGTACATCTACTTGGTTATAAAAAGAAAACTCACCCACCAAACCTCCAATCAACTCGGCTTTATTGAATGCAAATATCAGCGCAAAAAGACTAGCAATGGTTAGCAATACAATAATGAATTTTATTAGGCTACTTAACCGTTTAAATTTTCCATAATGAACAAGGTAGATTACTGTGGCAATCAAAATCAAACTTAATACCCAAATCGGTAGCGAAAGGTTAAACGTTGAAATAAACAAAGAAGCACAAATTAGGGCGATAACCGCTATTGTGGTATAAAGTGTAGCGAGGGTGATTAACAAATATACCCACTCACTCCACTTTCCCAACTGTTTAAATCCGTCCAATAAACTTTGCTCTTTATGATATGTATAGAGCGGACCTAAAAGAAAAAAAGGATATTTCAATAAATTTATAAGCAGAATAATGACCACCATTATCCATCCATAACTGGCTCCTGCTCTAGATGATTGCACTAAGTGTGAAACACCTACGGCGGCAGCTGCATAAAACAACCCCGGACCTATTTTTTTAAAAATGAGCAAATTGGAATCTTTAGTTTAAGGAAGTTTAACACTCATTTATTATGCTTGCATACATAATAGTTGTATATTTAAAAAATTAAACTATATTACGGCAAACAAAAAAATATTATGGCGAAAGGTAAAAAAGAAAAAGTATTACAGCCAAAAATTAAAGTAAAATTAGATCGCAACACAATCATATATGTGAAAGATGAAAAGGCTTTGGAGATATGGCTTCCAAAGTATCCAGATTTAAAAATACTACCAATGTAAAAAAAGCCTCGTTTAATTTTGTAAACGAGGCTTTTTTTGTTGTTTCTTAGTGATTAGCTTTTGTACAAAGCATCTACTTCTTTATTAAATTCTTGTGCTACAGTTTCTAGCTCATTTTCAATACCTGCAAAGTATTTTTTTACATCTGAACGCTTACCTTTCTTAGGGTAGTTGTTTACTTTAGCAACTAAATCAAACCACTTATCTGCGATTTTTTCAATTAACTGATCTGCCTTTTCGTCATTATCACCTGGGTGATTTAATGTGTATGAAAATGCGTCTTCCATTAGCTGGTTAGTTCTGTATTTGATGGCTTGTTTTAATTCTCTTTTGTTTGACATATTAAACTATTTATTGGATGTTTTACTTATTTATACAATCAATTCATATTGAAATGATAAATTTGTGCAAAAATACAGATTGTTTGCTATAATTGACATAGAAACTACTGGCGGAAATGCCAAACAAGGTAAAATAACTGAAATTGCTATCTTCATTCATGATGGAACTAAAGTTGTACATGAATTTTCTACGCTTATAAATCCTACTATTCCAATCCCTCCTTTTATACAACGATTAACAGGAATTACTGATGATATGGTGCTTAGTGCTCCTAAATTTTATGAGGTAGCAAAAGAAATTGTTCAAATTACCCAAGGCACAACCATTATCGCTCACAATTCAAAATTTGACTATTCTTACATTAAAGAAGAGTTTAAAAGCTTAGGCTTTCGCTATGAACGAAACCATTTGTGCACAGTAAACTTGAGCAGAAAATATATTCCTTTTAGGGATTCATATAGCCTTGGTAAATTGTGCAAAGATTTGGGTATCGAACTAAAAGGAAGGCATCGCGCAAAAGGTGACGCCGAAGCAACGGTAAAGCTGTTTGAACTTATATTAAAAGAGAACCCGGGCGAAATTGTAAGACTTAACTAAATGAGCAACCAAAAGGCCAACAATAAAAGCTCGTGGTTAAAGCGAATCGGTTGGGCAGGATTCCTATTTTTTCTAATTAAAGGGCTTGTTTGGATCGCTGTATTCTTCGGTTTAGGAGAATTAGTAGGTTGTTAATTGTTTAATATCTATCCTTAACTATTTTACTTACAGATTATTTTCAGATTAGGAAAAATTTATATGCTACTTCACATCACTATTGACCGATAAAAAAATACTTTTAATAAAACCAATGATTATTCGAAAATTGGTCCTCGAATTTATTTTTTAAAGAATGAATGCTTTTTAACTGTTCTTTTGTCATCCCGCCTTTTGAATAGAGACGGGCAGGGTCCAAAGTGAACCAACCTGCCTTGCCGCAGGCAGGAAACTCAAGGCTGTGAAAATTATTCTTCCAATTACTCTTTAAGCCTATTTTCAATTTCTATTTTTATTAAAACTATAGTTTTAACTGAACATTTTATAACGGTTTTTAGACGAAATGGCCTTAGTCAGAATTGCAAACAAATCGCAGCCATCTTAACATTAAAGAATAACTTCAATAAGTGGTTTGTGCCATAACCTGGTTGAAATTTCTTACTCCCGACAAGAAAAAACATCTTGCAGACATATAAGACTTTAACGGCATAATTGCATTTGGATAAGAGCTTCACAGCAAAAAAGCAAACCGATTTATTGAATGGTTTACATACAGTAACTAGAGCATAGGCGAAAAAAATAAAACAAAGGTTTACACCTTATATGAGAGCTCATTTATCTCCTAAAAATAACCTAAAAATAATATACTTCTTACAAAGTACTAAAAATTTAAAATTAACTTCAAAATTCATTTTATCTACAAACAGGAATGAACAAACTGAAATATTTACTTGTACTGTCTTTATCCATTATAACAGTTTTATCGGGCTGTGAAAAAGAAGAAGAAAATAACAAAATTGATCCGTCCGACAGGTTAGACCAATATAGTATTCTCGGGAAATGGAAGCTCCAAGGATTGACAATTGGCGGAATTACTGATATGTCAATTCGTTTTGACACCCTCGAATTAATAGGAGATAGTGAATTAGATGATTTAAAAGGAGAATTTACAAGAACACAATACGGACCTGATATCAATGGCACATTTGAACTTGATACTGCAAATAGTATAATTCATTTTGATATTAACAATACTCAAAGGTCATTTGTATTTGCTGTTTCATATAACTATTTGACCTTTAAGTATTATGAAGATTCTGTAGAAATTATAGAAGATTGGAGAAAAGAAGAATAAAAAACGATCGTTAAATAACACCTATACGAAAGCAGGGGTTTCACGTGTAGGCTTCGTAGGAGAGGAAAGTAGTAAAATTAAAGTTCAGTTCTTCGTAGGAAGTTCACAGCCGTGCTACACGTATCAATACAAGAACATTCTCCAGCCAATTTTAAAAATCACAGTGCTATTGGATTCTTCAAAGTCACTCATGTGCAGGAAAGCAAATTTATTGATAAAGCCAAGAGAGCAGTGCAAGAAGGAAGGCAATTAAACGCTAAATAAATCATAAAAGATGTTTTTTGACCCTTATAAATAAAGGTTTTAGTTAATTTTGACTGACCTATAATTTCATAACCTTTCTATGGCAATTCACTACAAAATAAAATATGCACCAATCTACGCCCTTTCATTATTGCCGCTGCCATTTTTGTATATAATTTCTGATTCCGTTTACATAATATTGTATTATCTTATAGGCTATCGAAAAAAGGTTATTAGCACCAACCTTAAAATTGCTTTTCCTGAAAAGTCAGATGAAGAAATAAGGGAAACAGGTAAAAAGTTCTTGCGTTTTTTTTGCACGATGATGATTGAATCAGCAAAAACATTAACGATGTCAGAAAAATCAATCAATAACCACTTTAAGGTAAAGAATCCGGAACTAATTCAGCGGTATTTTGATGACGGTAGAAGTATCACTTTATACACTGCACATCAAGGAAATTGGGAATGGCTAGCATTTTTGCCAAAGTTTGTTCCTCATCAAGTAACCTCATTTTACCAGCCATTGAGCAATAGCTATTTTGATGGATTAATGTTAAAAATTAGAAGCCGATTTGGCGTTGAGTGCATACCATCTGATAAAGGCTACCGTACAATTACAAAAATGGATCAAGAGGAGATATTAACATTGAATATAATAATTGGAGATCAACGACCTAAAGGAAAAAGTTCTTCACATAGGATACCTTTTTTTGGAAAGGAAACCAACTTCCTAATTGGAGCCGATCGCATAGCAAGCAAAGGAAAGCATGTAGTTATTTTCCCTGCGTTTACACGCACAAAAAGAGGTTATTATGAATTAGAATTTAAACTAATTACTGATCAACCTATCCCGAAAAATAACTTCTTCGTAATCGATGAATATGCTCAACAGTTAGAAGAAGCCATAAAATCAGCCCCTGTTATGTGGCTGTGGAGTCATAAACGGTGGAAACAAGTAAAATAGACAATTTCTATTCTAATAATCCAAATGCATACGTCGTTTTTAATCGTGCCTTATGATTTTTTGTCAGAATTTCAATCTGCTTTATTTGCGCACCAATAAAACCTAACTCTCTAGCATTAACCATAAATAATGAACTCTCACCTGCATTAAACAGTTGACGTTCTCCAGAAAGCAATCGTTCGTAGTCAATTACTGTTCTGGTATATAAATCCAATTGATCTTTGGTTGCTTCCCAATCATTTAAAGCCGAATTGATTTTAAATAATATTTCAGCTATTTGATTGGTATAATCGAGTTCCGCTTCTTGTAATTTGTAATTGGCTAATCGAAGTGCTCCACGTTCTTTTCTAAGTAAAATAGGCATTGAAAACTCAACTCCCCAATTATAATTATTGGAATTGTATTCTTCTAGTGGGGAATCATTTATTGCCTCACTTAATGCATTGTATTTCAAGTTTAAAGTAGGTTTAAGCTGTTCTCTTTTCAGTCGTTGATCAATGGCAATTTGATCTAATTTCAATTGGTACTGTTGTAATTTTGGGTGTTGCATCAGTAAGGTATCTCGCTGAGCTAAATAATACGCATCAACATCGCGACCAACGACATTTTCATTAACCTCAGGCGTTGCATTTTCGGCAAGCTCTAAAGGCACTGTTCCATCTACCCATAGATAAACCGCCAACATAGCAGTGCTATTTGCGTAATCTAACTGTGATTGTCGTAAGGCCAGCTGTCTATTCTGTAACTGAATGCCTGCCTCAACTGTATCCATAAAAGGTTGGTCTCCTAAAATAGCATTTTGTTTTACTGCCTGATAACGTTGATTGGCCAAAACAACAGCCTCTGTATATACAGTAAGCACATTATACGCTTGAAACCATTCCCAATAGGCGCTCCCTGATTTATACAGTAGTTCATTGATTAATAACTGCCTTTCAGAAACAGTCATTTCTTGAAATAGTTGCGCCTTTCTAAGCTCTGCTCTTCGCTCATCTATAAATAAACCTGCACCAACAGGCAAAGTTACACCTGCATACCACAATCCATTGGTTGGCGTATTCTTTTCAGGATTTAAATAAGTACCTTGATTTTGCTCATAGCCTCCCTTCACCTCTATTCCAAACCAAGTTGGAATCTTTACACCTGCATCAATTAGACTATAATAGCTTTTATCATCAAAATACTTTTGAGTTAAATCATTAAACAACTTGGGATCAAAATTACCTCGTGATTGCAATACAGTGGCATCACCTTGCTTTAGTCGAATATCGGCTTGCTTAGCCACAGGGTGATGCGCTCGAACAATTGCCATATATTGATCAAAAGAAATTACCTTAGGTATTGATTTCTGAGCAGTTAAAGCAGAACAAAAAACCAAAAAAAGGAAAGATAAAACAGTTCTTCTCATTATTTATTTTTGCTTATTTCTGTTGTAGCTTGATCGATAGTTTTATAGTAATCAGGAGGAAATCCATTAATTTTTCGCCATAATTCATACCAAATAGGAACATCCTTTAAAAGCAGCATACTAGAAGTTCCTGCTCCTACTCGAAGAGCGTTAGGCCAAGTTACATCATTGATATCCGGCGCCACAAGTATACGATACATACCATTTGGACTAATATAATTATCAATAGCATAAACAGTTCCTCCATAAGTACCATAACTGACATTTGGCCAACCAGAGAATACAATTGCGGGCCAACCGTCGAACTGAATTCGCACATGCTGCCCTTCCTCAAGTAATGGAATATCTATTGGTTTTACATACATTGCTATTGCTAAATCATAAAGTGCAGGCATTATAGTAACAATTTCGGCTCCTTCCTTAATCGTTTCTCCTATGCCCGACTGCAGCGTTCGAATGATGTATCCATCTTGAGGTGCAGTGATAAAATAAAGTCCCGAACGAACAGAGTAATTCATAAATTGATTCTGTAGTTTAGTTACAGCACCCTCGGCGTCATACATATTAGACAAAGCAGTAAATTTTTGAGATTCTGCCTTTGACACTTCGTCACGATATTGAGCTGTTATTGAAGTTAATTCGACTTTGGCATTTAACACCTCATTCCTAGTAGTCAATAATTTATTTTCATAAGATATGCGCTCTGCTCGAGTTTTTTGCAAGGTTAATTTTCGTTTTTCAAGGTCTGTTAATGATTTCAAACCATCATTGTACAATTGCTCCATACGTTTGTATTGCTCTTCTGCAACTTGGTAATTGATTAAAGATGCTTGGTAATCCATGCTATCACTAATTACCTTTAAATTTGCTTGCTTTAATTTATTTTGCGCTTGCTCATACTTTAATCGGCCTGTTTGTGAAAGTGCATCAATTTGATTATCCAAGGACTTTACCTTTTCCATATATGAGTTAACAGACATTTCTTTTGCTTTAAGCTGATCCTGAGTTCTACTTAGCAATTGTGGATCAAAATAATCATCTTTAACTTCAGAAAGGAATAAGATGGTATCTCCCTTTTTTACGTTATCTCCTTCTTGAACGAACCACTTCTCAATCCTACCAGGAATAATTGAATGAATAGATTGTTGTCGCTGATTAGGCTTCAATGTAGTTACATCGCCTCTAGATCGAATGTTTTGTGTCCAAGGTAGGAACAATATTAAAAATCCTACAATCCCAAAACTGATCATGACACGAATTAAGCGGCGACTAGATTTTTTAGACTCTACGTAATCTAAAGAACTAAATTTCCCTTTCTTAAGGTTTGGGTCTAATGAATTTGATGATATATTTAACATCTAATTATAAGTTTATAAAGTTGATGATGTCTTTCATTTCTTGATAAGTACCTTTTTTGCCGACTTTACCTTTTTCTAAAGCAATTATTTTGTCGCAAGATTTTGCTAAATAAACATTATTAGATACAGCTACTAATGTCCAATTATTTGATTTATCAGAAAGAAAATCAAAGATTTTTTTCATCTCTAGATCATCTAAACTATCAAAAGCATTCTCGAGTAAAAGCAAACTTGGTTTACTAGCTATACTCCTAGCTAACAGCAATTTACGAACAACACTCCTTGGTAACTTATTACCCAAAGGATCTAAATGTGTATCAAAACCTTTAGATAAAGTTTTAATAAATTCAGCCAACCCCAAGTTTTCCACTGCCCACCTTACCTTATCGAAGGTAACATTCTCTCTACCTACAGTTATATTTTCCAAAACCGTTCCTTCAAATAGCTGTTCCTCACTAAGGCAAGAACCAATTTCAATTCTTAAAGAGTTAACTTGCAAATTATCTTTAGCTAATCCATTGTAGGATACAGTTCCTTGTTGAACATCATACAATCCTGATATCAAATTAAGCAAAGTGCTTTTGCCTGATCCATTAGCTCCGGCTATCATATAACAATTTCCTTGGGTCAACTCTAATGTGAGGTCTTTAATCGTTTGTTTATGAAAACCAGGGTAAGAAAAAGAAACCTTATCTAAATTGATAGTCAATCCTTTTCCACTAGTTTCATCACATAAGTTTATCCCATCATTATTATCCAAATCCATATCCGTTACCTGCCCTACTTTTTCTAAAGAAGTCAATACATCATAGATTGTTTCTAAACTCAATACTAATTTTTCTACTGAATTAATTACTAAAAGTATAATAATTTCTGCAGCTACGAATTGCCCTATATTCATTCGTTGCTCCATCACCAAAATTCCCCCGATTAACAATAATCCTGCAGCTACAATAACTTTAAACAAGACCATAAAGGAGAACTGTTGGACTAAAATTTTAAAGTGTTCTTGACGAGCTTCAACATATTCACCAACATGCCCATTAACCTTAATCATAGGCAAATCAGAGTCTCCGGCCAATTTAAAAGTAGTCGCCGTTCTTGCCAATTCCTCTAACCAATGAGCAACTGCATATTTATGCTTTGACTCTTTTAAACTTGTTTCTAAACCCTTTTTGGAAGTATATCTAAAGATAATGTACACTAATATGACAAGTACAAAACTAAATATAACAAAAAATGGATGATAGAACGAAAGTAGAATCAACCCAAAAACTACTTGTAGAGCTGCAGCAGAAAAATCGATTAGTATTTTAGAAAGGCCTTTTTGAACTGAAACAATATCAAAAAACCGATTCATTAGCTCTGGAGCATAATGCCTGTAAATTCTTTCCATTTTAATCTTAGGAATCCGGTAAGCAAATTCAAATGCAGCTCTAGCAAAGATCTTCTGTTGGATGCTCTCTGTAATGTGCAATTGAAAAATTTGAAGTAACCCTGACATTCCAACACCAAGGACAACAAAAAATACTAAAATAATCCATGAAGTACTTACCTGACCACCCTGAATTAAATTAATAATAGCCTGAATACCTAACGGTAGGGATAGATTAATTAGACCATTAAATATGGAATAAATATAGACATTGCGAATTTCCTTTTGATCCGGTTTTAGCAATTTCCAAAATCGCTGTGTGGGTGTTAAAGTTGAGTTATCCGTTATCATAAATCCTTTAATTAGTTGTAATTTCAATCGCTCCAATGGCCTTTAACACCATATCCTTGTAGAATGTTGTTATTGCATCTTCACCTTTAATTATGTCAGTCAATCGAGGTAAATGAGCAGCAAAGTAATGTTGATGATGCGCTCCTTCTATTACTGTTGAAATAAGCATATGAGGATATTTAAACGTTGGGTTAATCTCCAAAATAATATCACTTATTTGTTCTACTAACTGCTTGTAAACTGAATAAGCTCCTTCTTCGTTGTCACTATCGACCTCCTTTGTTAAGTATGCTTTAGAGGATTCGCAAATGACAACTTGATTTAATTTAATCATATCAATATGAGTAGACGTTAAATTCTCTTTTATCTTTTCAGTAAGTAAAGCTATTGATCTAGAAAGTCTTTCGATTGGAGAAGATACATTTGTTGTGCAAAAAATTAAACGATACTCCATCCAGCCCCAATACCATGAAGTAAGGTATAACAGTAACTTATGCTTGCTTTCAAAGTATCTATAGATAGAAGCTTCTGTTGATTCAATGGAGTTGGCTAATTTTCTAAAAGTAAACGTATCGAAACCAATTTCATGGATTAAATCAAGAGAACCTGATACAATCTTTTTACCTAACTCGCTAGAATCAGGCTGCTTAATGAATAAATTTTCGTTTACCCGTATTTCGATTTTAGTGAAAAAATCCTCCATATTTTTCCTTTGAAATATTAAAAGTACAAATATAATAGTATTACTATTGATTTGGGTAGCAAATACTCTACCTTTAGTATAATTTAACACTTAATTAATCTACTAAATTTTTCGCGTTAAGTATTTTAAAATTAACTACTTATTTTTTTATTGAATTATAGGTTATTTAATGTCCTTAAATTAAGTCAATCTACTTCAAACCAAAAAAGTAACTTCGAGAAATAATTCATTTTACTTTGCAAAAATTATCACTTCAAAACATACCGAACAAAAACTCATGCCACGCTATTATTACAGGAGCTAATGATGGACTAGGTTTTGAGACGACCAAATTCTTCATAAAAAAAGGAATAGCGGTCACAATGGCCTGCAGAAACCTACAAAAGGCAGAACAAGTTAAAAATGAGTTATTAGCCGAATATCCTAAGGCAGAATTAACGATTATTGAAATCGATTTGAAAAATTTAGATTCAGTTCGTTCATTTGCAAAAGAGTACAAATCTAAGTTTAACTCATTGGATATCTTAGTGAATAATGCGGGGATAATGATACCTCCTTTTGAACGAACTAAAGATGGATTTGAAAGCCAGATGGCAGTAAACTATTTTAGTCATTTTTTATTAACCAGTTTATTGATTGATCTACTTGAAAAAAGTGAAGAAGGAAGAATTGTTTCCCTCAGTTCTATTGCTCATAAATCAGGTAAAATAAACTTTGAAAATCTAAACTTTACAAAGAATTACAACAAGATGGCGGCTTATTCACAAAGCAAATTAGCATGTTTAATGTTTGCTTATGAATTAGATAGAAGGTTAAATAAGCATAATTCTACTGTAAAGTCAGTAGCAGCACATCCAGGAGTATCGGCAACCAATTTATTTCAAAATCTACCGAAATGGATTCAGATAATTTCTCCGCTGTTGACTCCATTCCTATCTCACTCTCCTGATAAAGCTGCACAACCTATAATCATTGCCGCTTTGCATGAGCAAATAAAAAGTGGAGATTATATAGGGCCATCAGGATTTAGCGAAATGAAAGGAGATCCCGGATTTGCAAGCTCAACCAAATACGCAAAAGATAAAGAGATTGCAGCCAACTTATGGTCTGCCTCTGAAAAGTATACAAAAACGACCTTTTTCAATTAATACAATTATGATAACATACAACGAAGTCTTTGAGAATAATAAAAAATGGATTCAGGAAAGGAAAGCCACAGACAAGGATTTTTTTAAAAAATTAGCTGAAGGCCAAACCCCAAACTTTCTATATATCGGTTGTAGTGATAGTAGAGTAACTGCAGAAGACTTAATGGGAACAGAGCCAGGAGAAGTATTTGTGCATAGAAATGTAGCCAATATAGTTAGTAATATAGATCTTAATGCCATGAGTGTAATAGACTATGCAGTAGGAACATTGGAAGTTAAACACATCGTCGTTTGTGGTCATTACTTTTGTGGTGGTGTTAAGGCAGCCATGCAAGCCAAAGACCTGGGTTTGCTAAACCCATGGCTGCGAAATATTCGAGATGTATATCGACTTCATAGAGAAGAACTAAATGCAATTACTGACGAAGGTAAAAAACACAACAGATTGGTGGAGTTGAATGTAGAAGAGCAATGCATTAATGTAATCAAAACGGCAGTTGTACAAAAAACCTACATGAGTGGCGGATATCCTACCGTTCACGGGTGGGTATTTGATGTGCAAACAGGAGAGTTAATCGATTTAAAAATTGATTTTGCAGAAAAACTTCACGAAATACAAGAGATATATAATTTAGGGTCAGCAGAGTAATTACTAACTTAATTCTCCACTAAAATAAACATCAATTTTAAGCAGATAAAAAGAACATCTGTTTAGTTTTGGTGTTTTTTTATGCAGAAGAAAATCAATAATTATAGGTCATTCGTAGTTTAACAAAAAGGAAATATGATTCATAAGGAAATAATAGAAATAGAAGTAGAAATTAAAGAATTGCGTCAAGAACTTACTCACCATAGACTTTACAAAGAATTAGATAACATTTCGGATATTCAACTATTTATGGAGTCTCATGTTTTTGCAGTTTGGGATTTTATGTCTTTATTAAAATCGCTTCAAGCGCAATTGACTACACTTTCTACTCCTTGGGTTCCTGTTGAAAACCCAACATTATCACGATTTATAAATGAGATTGTTTTTGGCGAAGAAAGTGACTTAAATGAGGTTGGTGAACCTAAAAGTCATTATGCAATGTACTTGGATGCAATGAAGCAAATCGGTGCAAATACGTCATCAATTAATGCTTTTATTGACGAAATTAAGAGTGGAACACCTGTTAGAGAAGCCTTAAAAGATGCAACCAAAGAACAATCAGTTATTGACTTCGTAAATTACACCTTTGATGTAATTGATCGGAATAAACCTCATGAAGTAGCAGCTGCTTTTACATTCGGTAGAGAAGACTTAATTCCTGATATGTTTATTGAAATTGTAAACAAAGCAGAAGAAAATAACGAGCATATCTCTTACAACAAACTAACTTATTACTTGCATAGACATATCGAAATTGATGGTGACGAGCATGGGCCACTTTCATTGCAAATGGTAACCGAATTATGTGGCGATGATGCCCAAAAGTGGCAAGAAGCTAAGATTGTAGCTAAGGAAGCACTTAGACAGCGAATTTTACTTTGGGATGGTATTGCGAATATGATAGCTAAAAATTCACTAAGCCTTGCTTAATGAATTTTTAGCTTCTAGGCTAACTCTTCAATTTTAAAACCAATCTTATCTAAAGCTTCCCAAAATTTTGGAAATGACTTATTTACAACTTCCGCATTATTAATTACCAAGAAATTTTGCTTAAGCGATAACCCTGCGAAGGACATTGCCATGCGGTGGTCACCATAAGTTTCAATCGGAAGGTCAGTAGAATGAAAATCTTGCGATTTTAGTTCAAAAGATTCTTCATCAAATGGCAGTAAATCAATACCAAATTTGGCGATTTCAATTTTAAGGGCTTCTACCCTATCTGTTTCCTTAATTTTTAGACTTTTAATCCCAGAAAATATAGTAGGTAATTGTCGCTGAGCTACAATAGGCACAAACGTTTGCACCAAATCTGGACACTCAAAAAAGTTATAGTCAAACTGCTGGTAGGGATTATCAGGAATCTCTTTTCTCAATTTGATTCCCTTTTTCAAATAGGAGACTTTTACGCCAAATTGTTCAAACAGATTTGCAACAATACTGTCCCCTTGAATACTTTCCTTGTTTAAACCATTTAAAGTTAACTCACTTGAAGAAGCCAATGCGGCCATTTGAAAAAAGTAGGAAGCCGCACTCCAATCAGGCTCAACAATAACACTCAAAGGCTTATATTTTTGTGAGGGAACTGTTATGATATTTCCTTTCCATAAATAACTTATTCCCATTCGCTTCATTAATTCTAATGTCATCTGAATGTAGGGCTTGGAAGCAATCTCCCCTTTTAACTGCAGCGTTAGACCTAAATCTAATCGAGGTGCAATTAACAATAAAGCAGATATATACTGACTACTTATACTCCCATCAATAGTAATCTCTCCTCCTTTCATTTTTTTACCTCTAATAGCGATTGGAGGAAAGCCATCTTGATCCAAATATGCGATATCTGCACCTATCTCTCTTAGCGCATCTACCAATACTTTTATTGGTCGCTCCTTCATTCTACTGCTACCGGTTAGAATTTTCTCCCCTTCTTGAAGTGCATAAAAAGCGGTTAAGAACCGAAAAGTTGTTCCTGCATCTTCTGCATCGATTACATTCCTATCGCTTGCTAGAATATCTACTAAAAGCTCTGTATCTCGAGCATTACTTCTATTTATAATCTCAAAAGGCTGATCACAAAGCTGTTGAATTATCAATAATCGATTACTTATACTTTTAGATGGCGGCAAATCTACTTTACCGAATAAAAATTTAGTTGGATGGCTGATTTTTAGTTTCATACACTTATTCGGTTATGGTAATTTATTAAAGCTAGGTTTAATTCTTCGGATGATGCAATTTGATTGATTATGCCCTCCCCAATTTTAGTAAGAAGAGTACAGTTTATTCCGCTTGACTCATTCTTTTTGTCTTGGTAGGTCAATGTAATTATAGAAGGCCAATCTTCTGTAGGAAAACTATTTAATTTGAAAAACGGTTGGAAATTCGCATAAATTGTAGTTAAATCCTCAATAGAAAGCAGACCTTTAATTAACGACAACTCTGCTTCTATCAGCATGCCTATTGCAATAGCTTCTCCATGAAGCAGGCTTTCAGCGCTTCCTAAATAAAAACTTTCTATCGCATGACCGATTGTATGTCCATAATTCAATAGTTTACGATTTCCCTTTTCATATGGATCTGATTGGACAATTTCATTTTTAATTCGAATACTAGTAGCAACGATTGTTTGAAAATCAATATCATAAAGTGTTGCATTTACTGCTTCAACGTATGCGCTGTCAGCAATTAATCCATGCTTGAAGACTTCAGCCATTCCAGATACCAATTGTCGTTTGTTTAGTGTTCGCAAAAAATCAATGTTAATAAACACTGCAACAGGATTTTGAAATGCACCCAATAGATTTTTATATCCCATAAAATCGATACCGGTTTTCCCTCCAACACTTGCATCAACTTGTGCTAACAAACTAGTAGGTAATTGAATAAAATCAACTCCACGTTTATAAATTGAGGCAACAAATCCACCCAAATCTGTCACAACACCACCACCTAGGTTAATAATTAGGTCTACTCTAGAAAAGTTAATATCGGTAAGGGTTTCCCAAATAGATTCGCAAATCAGTAAATCCTTACTTTGTTCCCCTGGTTCTAACTCTATCACTTCAGCATCAGCTAATGAAGAAACTTCTTTTATCAATGAAGGAAGGCAATGTTCCAATGTATTGGTATCAGCAATAATCACTTTCTTGGCGTTTGGATAATTGAATTCTATATAATTACTGAACTCAGAAAGTACTGATTGATCACCAACTGTAATGGAATAATCGACTGCATCTATTTTGTGTGCCATAGTTCACAAAAATGAACAAATTATACTGATTTTGCTAAGCCCGTTTTTTATAAATACTTTAGAGGTGTGAAAAGAATAGGATTACTTTCAGATACACACGGCTATTTGCACCCTGCAGTTTTCAATCATTTTGAAGAATGTGACGAAATATGGCATGCAGGAGATATTGGGACCATTGAATTAATGGATCAATTAGCTGACTTTAGACCTGTGCGAGCAGTCTATGGCAATATTGATGACTATAATGTGAGAAAAGTATATCATTTACATAACCGATTTATTTGTGAAGGTGTAGATGTATGGTTGACTCACATTGGTGGATATCCTGGCAGATATAACCAAGCCATACGGAAAGAAATTAATGATAACCCACCAAAATTATTTATCTGTGGCCATTCACATATTTTAAAGGTTGTAAACGATCCAAAATTACAATTGCTGCATGTAAATCCTGGTGCGGCTGGGAAGCATGGCTTTCATAAGGTACTCACACTCGTTCGGTTTACGCTAAGCAAAGGTGTCATTTCCGATTTACAGGTAATTGAATTGGAAAATAAATAGCATTTATTTCCTTGCTCGTTAATCTATAAAGAAATTGTCTTTTCTAACTTCCGAAAGTTCCTGAAAATTTTAAAGTTCCTTTTGGATTCTTTGGAAAGATTGCATAGCGATTATTACTCAAAAAATACATGACCAATTTTTTAAGGGTAAGAAATGCAGCTATTAAAGAAGCAGCTGAAAAAGAAGGATTCTAGAGGATTAATTCCTTTCTATTTCGATTATCTTTGCCATCTAAAATCACTGCTGTTATTTTAGCTAAGTGGATTAGAAAAACAAAGCTAATTTTAATCAAAATTATTACCATTATGATATTAAGAAACAGAACAATCGAGCTAAAATGGGCATTTTTCTTCATCATTATGATGCTCTTATGGATGGTAATGGAACGTTTGCTAGGCTTACATGATGTACATATTGATCAACATGCAATCTATACCAACTTTGTAGCGATACCTGCTATTTTGATTTATTTCTTTGCTTTACGCGATAAGCGAGAAAGTTTCTATGGAGGGAAGATGACCTATACCCAAGGGTTAGTATCAGGTTTAGTAATTACGGCTGTTGTAACGTTAATTACTCCTGCAAGTCAATTTATCACATCTACTTTTATTACACCAAATTACTTTGAAAATGTGACAGCTTACACAGTTGAGCAAGGTTTAATGTCAAAAGAAGCGGCTGCTGAATATTTTAACCTAAAAAGTTATATTATTCAAGCAACTATTGGAGCTCCAATTATGGGAATTGTTACTTCTTTAATTGTCGCTGCTTTCACTAAAAAAAGCTAAAATAATCTACCCAACTTTCGTTTTAATTCTCTTACAAAACCTGCCCAAACAAATCGGTAGGTTTTCCCATCAAGAATTGCTTGCTCATTAACAAAACTAAATGTATGAAGTGCACTGCTGTACAAACTTTCGTTATTGGGCATAATAGCACCTACTGTTTCTTCTTTGTAAGTAGTAGTTGTCAAATTTGTTATATGGTTCAAAGATATAGATCCCCCATAAGTCTTTGTTGAATTTTGGCTTGGGCGAATTAATCGATTCTCTTCATCAATAAATAATTTACCACCTGGTCGTGCACTTGAGATATCCACTTTAACTGGATTTAGCGGGTGAGCTGTGTATTCTCCTAATAATGAATTAGAGAAAAACAAATGCAACTCTTCATTTGATTGTTGCTGAGGAGAGCAAAACAACCAAAAAAGTCCATCATGCTCATGTAATGTTGCATCTACCCACTCCCCTTTTAGTACTATCTTTTGGGGAATCAGCTGATTATTTTGAACCTCATAAACACAGACATTAGCGGCCTGGTATTGTTCAGGAATACAATATTTAACGCCATTTTTCTCCCAAAGAAATGGATAGGAATAATGCACCTCAGTAGACAACACGGTTTCTAAGTCGCTCCAAGAACTGCCTTGAAATTTTCGTTTTGCAATACAGCCCTTTCCTGTTTTATAATTATAGTGTTCAAAATAAACTGTTCCATCTGAATCCATAAATGGATCGGCTTGATAAGTGTATGAGTTAACCTTAGGAGCCCATACAACCTTCGACAAATCATGTTTAGGTGCAACTCCAATGTTCCAAATTTCAAATTGGAACAGTTGCCGATAGTGAAAGGCTAGTTTGTTTCTAAAAAGTTTTAGATAAAATAAAATCACTTTTAGATTGGAAGGGACTTTATATATGGGGCCTTTTTTGCCTAATGAATGGCCAAATAAATTAGGCTGTTTATTTCTAATTGCATCTGCTACCCAACGCGGAAAATCGATACCTGCTGCATACAAACGGTCATTATGCGCTAAAAACGAATGTGAAATACGTTTAATCTCAGCTTTACGGAGAATTACACCTGCATCTAACTCATTAGTCAACCTTTGTAGAATTAACCCATTGGTAGGATTCTCGTTAAAAAACTCCCAAAATGCTGGTGGCCCTCCCCTATAGATCTCTGGATTTCCATGATGAAATGACCAAACACCATAAGTAGGGATATCGAGAACTTCACCTCTTATTATTCCAAATCCAAAACGAAGAATAACATCTAAATTATAGGATTTAATCAAATCAATACCTTCCGCTGCCAAATATGTTGAATATCCCTTTTTTAAAATGGCTAGTTGTTCTTTAGGGATTTTTTTAAAAATATCATTTATCTTAACTGACTGTAATAAAGAAATTTTTCTAAGTTGACGCTCAATAAATCGAAACCCAATTGGCAAATTACTCACTTTATATGTTGGAGTATTACTTGGTAAAAA
Source organism: Vicingaceae bacterium (assembly GCA_018402765.1). GTDB lineage: Bacteria > Bacteroidota > Bacteroidia > Flavobacteriales_E > Vicingaceae > Acidiluteibacter. Next base: position 538,903 of record JAGYIE010000001.1, read on the forward strand.
AATTACAGCTAGCTCATTTCCTTCTACCTCCTGTAAACGCTCAATAGTCTTCAACTGCCAATTCTTCAATTGCAGCTGATCAACCATTATCCCAAATCGAATGAGTTGTGGTTTAGTTTTCATTTATTTAACGCTAAATTGTAAAATTCTAAAAACTGATGACCAATAACTTCTTCACTAAATTGTTCTATAGCCAAACTTCGAATCTTGTTAGTATCATAATCGTTAAATGAATGACACATCTGAACTAAAGCAGCTTCAAATGCAGAAATATCTCCTGTAGGAATCATAATACCAACTTCGGAAGTTAAGCGTTCTGCAATACCGGGAATATCAGGAGCGATAACAGGAATACCACAAGACATTGCTTCATTAAGTACACACGGTTGATTTTCAAACTCGCTAAACAAAACCAAAAAGTCTGACTTCCCCATTACTTCTGCTATACCTTTCCTTGTTAAAGTTCCTTTTAGTTTAATCGAATCGTTAAGAGCTAGTTTTGAAATTAATTGTTCACAAGCATTTTTGTCTTTCCCCTCCCCATAAATGGATAATTGAAAAGTGATCTTCTTATCATGAAGCACTTTCATGCTTTTAATGATATCAAAAATACGCTTAGGAGATTGTAGTAAATTCCCTACAAAGATAATTTCAATAAGAGTATTGCTTTTTTTTGTTGGTTTAAATAGTTTGGCATCAACAACATTTGGAATAATTCTATAATCACCAACCAACTTATGATTAAGCATTGCATCTTTAAGTTGTGCAGAAACAGAAGAAATTCCATTTGAATATTTTACAGCGATTTCTGTTGCTAGTTTTTTGATAAAACCGCGATATCCCCCGTTAACTGGCAAATAACCGGACCAATGCTCCGTTACAACGTAAGGAATTTTCAGTGTAAATTTTAGGTATAAGGCCAAAAAAACAGTTCGCGTAAGAACGTGAATGTGCGCAATATTTGGTCGACTAGATTGTTTTACTAAATGTTTATAACCAACCAATTGAGCCTTAAAATACCGAATCATCGTTACAATTTTCCGTATGATAGAGAGACCTGTATCGGGTTTCTTAAAAAACACTCTAATTTCATTCACCTCTTGGTTAACAGACTGAACTAATGCATACTCATTTTCCTTTTTCTCCTCTGAATGAACAAAAATAACGGAAACCTTAGCGACTTTACTTACAGCATGTGCATGATTTTCAACGAAATTGCCATCAAAATGATCCAATTTATTGGGATACCATTTGGGCAAAAATAATACATGAATCGGCTGCTGCTTCAAGTAATCTTAATTTATTGGATACTGCCAAAAATAGGACTTCCCATTGGCTGTTGCAAACAATTGTAAATGCTTTAAACGATCATTTACTGCATTCCGTATGGCAATGATTATCTTCGTAAAAAAATTGCATGAGATTCTATTTAATTTTCATCCTAATCCTATTTTTTTTTGCATGCGGTAACACTTCCACCCCCGCTAAAATCACTGGGGAATTCGCTAATACAACAAGTACTGATGAATTTGAAATTCATTATGCAAAAAATGAAGTCGCTACGTTATTTCTATTTCCATGTTTCTCTTGCACAGCAGAGCAAACAAAGCAAGATTTTGAAATACTTGATAGCGCATATAGCCATGGCATCTCAGTTGTTCTTTTAAATTATAATTTTCAATTGACTATAGATAGCAATGAATCAGAAGCATTGCGGATTTATATAAATGAAATTATTAATTATTATCAGTTACCAACAGAAAACATCTACTTTGGAGGCTATTCAAGCGGTGGAAATATAGCATTATTACTATCTAACTATTTAATAGAAAAGCAAAACACTTACCAACCTGAAGGCGTTTTTGTAGTAGATCCACCAATTGATTTATGGAATATTTACCAATCATCACTACTGAATATTGAACGAAACTTCTCAGCTCCTTCCGTTCAAGAATCTGAAATGATTATTACCATTTTAGATAGTATCTCAGGTAAAAAAATAACAATGCCCGAAGCACTCAAAGCCTTCTCGCCAATTATCAACCAGCTTCATTATTATAACAATATCGACCAATTAACAAATTTGAAGGTAAGACTCTATTCGGAGCCCGACAGTGTTTGGTGGAAAGAGAATAGACAAGCAGATTTTAATCAGACGAATGCTTATTCATTGCAGCTTTTAGTCAAAAACTATGGAAATTCTTTTAACTACTTAGAACTCATAGAAACCAAAAATAAAGGTTACAGACATAATGGCGAGCGTCATCCACATTCATGGAGTATTATAGACGTTAACGATTTAATTAATTGGATCAATACCCCTAAATAATATGACTACATATATCGCTTTATTGCGCGGAATAAACGTGAGCGGAAAAAATAAAATTCTCATGAAGCCGCTCGCAATAGCTCTTGAACCATTAAACATAAAACAAATAACGACTTACATCCAAAGTGGAAATATCGTATTTCAGTCTGCTAAAAAATCTACAAAAGAATTAGAAAAAGAAATTGAAATTCGAATACTCGATTGCTTTGAACTAACAGTTTCTGTTATAGTTATGACATTGGATGAATTAAATTCTATAGAAAAAAACAATCCTTACCATCTTTTAGGTATTGAAATAGATAAGAAATACGGCTGCTTTTTAAAGTCGTTACCTGATGAAATAGGAATGGAAAAATTGTCGAGATTCAATAGTCAAAATGATGAATATACTATTGTTAATCAGTTTATTTACCTCAATTACTTTGATAGGGCAGGAAATTCTAAATTGACAACAAACTTAATAGAGAATAAGATGAACGTTGTCGGGACTGCACGCAATTGGAAAACCATTCTCAAGCTAATAGAAATCGGCAATGCTGTATCGCTATAGCTCAATTTTACCGTTCTTTGCAAACTGAATAAGGTGGAAATAAGATGGAAGAAATACAATCGACAAGAATCAATAAATACTTAAGCGAAGTGGGCTACTGTTCTCGTCGAGCGGCAGACAAACTAATAGAAGAAGGAAGAGTAACTATCAATGGGAAAGTACCAGAAATGGGAACCAAAGTAGCTCCTGGAGATGAAGTTTGTGTAGATGGCAGCAATGTATCTCCAAAAAACGAATCGTTTGTCTATATAGCACTAAATAAGCCTGTAGGAATTGTCTGTACAACTGATACAGGTGTAGAAAAAGATAATATCATCGATTTTATTAATTATCCAAAGCGTATTTTTCCTATTGGGCGACTAGATAAACCAAGCGAAGGACTGATTTTATTAACCAATGACGGTGATATAGTAAATAAAATTCTAAGAGCAAGAAATAATCACGAAAAGGAATATCTCGTCACAGTAGATCGACCAATAAATCCATTTTTCATCCGTAAAATGAGCAATGGAGTGGAGATTTTAGATACAGTTACACGAAAATGTTATGTCGAAAAAGTAAGTGAATTTGAGTTTAAAATCATTCTTACGCAGGGGTTAAACCGTCAGATTAGACGAATGTGTGATGCTTTAGAATACAGAGTAACAAAGCTTAAGCGAACTAGAATAATGAACATCCACTTGGATATGCCTATTGGCAAGTGGAGAGACCTTTCAAAAGAAGAATTAAGCGAACTCAATGAACTTTTAATTGACTCAAATAAAACCATTAACTAAATATATTTTAAATTAATTGAAAGACATTTTACTAATCACCCCGCCTTTTACTCAGCTGAATACACCCTATCCAGCAACTGCATATTTAAAAGGTTTTTTGAATACTAAGTCAATCTCGTCTTTTCAGGTAGATTTAGGTATAGAAGTGATTAATGCACTATTTACAGCAAATAGGTTAAGTGAATTATTTAATTTTAATACTGATCAAAAAGAAGTTACCGACAAAAACATCAGCAGAATTCTTGCTTTAAAAGAATCCTATATCCAAACAATAGAGCCCGTAATTGAATTCTTACAAGGAAAACAACCCAATTTAGCTCGTCTAATTTGTAATGGAAATTATTTACCAGTAGCTAATCGATTAGCAGCCGCTTTAGACCTTGAATATGCATTTGGTGAAATGGGTATGCAAGATCAAGCAAAACACTTGGCAACGCTTTACCTAGAGGACTTGTCAGACTTTATAGTGCATTGTGTAGACGAAAATTTTGGCTTTAGCAGGTATGCTGAACGACTAGGGAGAAGCGCAAATTCTTTTAATGAATTGTACGCTTGTTTGCAATCACCTTTATCGGTTATTGATCAAATCACGATGAAATTATTAGACCAACGAATTGAAGAGGTTCAACCTAAACTAGTGTGTCTTTCTGTGCCTTTTCCAGGAAATTTATTCAGTGCTTTTAGGTGCGCGCAACACTTAAAAAAGAAGTATCCTGAAGTTAAGATCGCCATGGGTGGAGGTTTTCCAAATACAGAATTAAGAAGCCTTACCGATACTAGAGTTTTCGATTTCTTTGATTTTATAACGTTGGACGACGGAGAATTACCAATTGAACTGCTCTATCAATACATAAAAAATAAAAACACGAATATACAAACCCTTAAAAGAACCTACCTAAAGTTAAATGGGAAGGTTCTTTATAGCAATAATTCCACTTTAAACGACTACAAACAAAGTCAAATAGGTACACCAGATTACACAGACTTAGATCTAGATAAGTATATTTCAGTTATTGAAATTACCAATCCAATGCACAGTTTATGGAGCGATGGAAGATGGAATAAATTAACAATGGCACATGGTTGTTATTGGGGAAAATGTTCGTTTTGTGATGTCAGTTTAGATTACATTAAACTATATGAACCGGTAACTGCCAAATTATTGGTAGATCGAATGGAAGAGCTAATTTTATCCACAGGAGAAAGAGGTTTTCATTTTGTAGATGAAGCTGCACCTCCCGCTTTAATGCGTGAAGTAGCCTTAGAAATAATAAAAAGAAAGCTTACAGTTACTTGGTGGGCAAACATCCGCTTTGAAAAGAGCTTTACGAGTTCTCTTGCTAAACTATTAAGTATATCGGGCTGTATAGCAGTTTCGGGCGGTTTAGAAGTTGCATCAGATAGACTATTAAAACTCATTGAAAAAGGTGTAACCGTTGAGCAAGTTGCACAAGTGACTCGAAACCTAACTGAATCAGGTATAATGGTACACGCTTATTTAATGTATGGCTACCCTACTCAAACCATTCAGGAAACGATTAACAGTTTAGAAATGGTACGCCAACTTTTTGAAGCAGGTGTTTTAAAATCAGGATTTTGGCATCAATTTGCATTAACAGCACATAGTCCAATTGGATTAAATCCTGAAAAGTATGGAATAAAGCCTCATTTAACTGAAATAACTTTTGCAAATAATGATGTAGAATTTACCGACTCTAAAGGAATTGATCACAACATGTTTAGCGAAGGATTAAGAAAATCGCTCTACAATTATATGCACGATATCGGTTTTGAATTGCCGCTTCAAGAATGGTTTACTTTCAAAATACCTTTTCCTACTATTTCAAAAAGATATATTAAAGACTGTTTACTTGCTGAAAATGATTGGGTCATAAAGCCAACAGCAAAAGTATACTGGTTAGGAAACAATGTAAATGGTAGACTAATTGAGATGACTAAGAAAGGTAAAAAAAATACCAATTATTCGTTCACCATTCAAACCATAAGCACTTCTGAAACAATTCATTTTGAGATAAAAGTTGGTAAATGGATGGAAAAAACTTTAGAAAAAACTTCAATTTACAACCCATTTATCTACACTTTTGAGCAACTCAAAGCTGATTATGAGCAACACTTCGAAAACTTTGAACTTTTTTGGTTTTCAAAGCCTGTTGAAATACTAAAAAATATAGGATTAATTCACTTATAATAAGTAGATTAACTCATAAAGAATCGTGACTTTCTAGCTCTTGAAGCAAATACATAAATATGTTTTTTTTTATACTTTCGTAGAATATTTAAAAACAAATAATTAACCCAATTCTTATTTTAATGAAAAAGACCATGACCTTTTTAAGCGTATTATCAGCTATTGTAATTAGCTGCGGATCTCCAACAGTAGAAGAAACTATTGATACCACTACAATAGAAGCGACAGAGAATGCTAAAATGGATTCTATCGCAAACGAATTGGACCAAACAGCTAAAGAAATAGACGCTGCTGCTGAAGAGTTAGATAATATCATCAACGAACTGTAAAAATAACATCATGAAAAAAATACTTACACTAACAGCAGTAGCTGCATTTGGCTTATTTTATGCCACTGTTTCTGCTCAATCAGGCATGAACATTGGAAAAGAAGCAGAAAAAATGACGAAGTCTGCAGCAAGTGATGCAAAAGATGCATCAAAGAAAATAGCTTCAGAAGTTAAAGAGTCTGCAACTGAAAAAGCAGTTGAAGTAAAAGAAAAAGCCGAAGAAATTGGAAAAGAAAAAATGGATGCGGTCAAGTCTAAAATTTCTGAAAAGAAAAACAGTAGTGAATCAGCTTTAACTGATGCTAAAGAAGAAAGCACAGAAATAGCAGATAATGCAATTAAAAGGACTGAGGTATCTACAAAACTGTTATCTGAAGAAGTAACTGAAGAGAACATGACATCAACTCAAAAGCTAGCTAAGAAAGAAGCTAAACTTGATGCATCAATAAATAATGGTGATGCTAAAGTTGCAGAAGCAAAAGCAAAAATTGACGCTGCTCTTGAAAAGCTTAATTTAGATAAAGCTGCAGGAAAAATTAATGCTGCTGACTATGCTGCTAAAAATGAAAAAATTCAAAAAGCAATGACCCAAGCCACTACTTTAGAAGAGAAACTCACAAAAGCAAAAAAGTTGAAGTGATAATTTTTTATTAATTGGTTTTTAATAAGTTAATTACCTACAGTAAATGCTGCTCTTATTTTGGAGCGGTATTATTTTAAGCTTCATTTTAATTAAAATTCATTGTGAAGCCAATATCAATATATAGTGTTACTAAATCGAATCAATAATAGCCATCTAAACCTTTATTATTTGTTTCCATTGTTGACCGATTAAAATTTAGAATTAAAGACAAGTGCTAATTTTAATGATGTCCCTTGAATTTTTTTTTTGGAAAATAAAATGAATCTTTAGAGAAACCGGAAACATTAGTTCAATGTGACCTTAAATAGAAAGAAAAGCCACATTAAAGCTCCAATCTGTGATTGGAGATCACCCGGCTGAACTTAGGATTTTAAAACAGTACCTTTTTTTGTTTAGCTCACGACTTGTTTTCTTTTGGATGTTCGTGAATCTTGGGTTTCGTTTTTTTGGCGGACAAAAAAATGAAAAATATAAATCAAAAAAAGTAAGCCCCAATCTAATATTAATTGAATGGGTACTTAATTTTTAATGAATAATCCATTGATTTAAAATTATATATATATTTTAAATATTTATTTTAATTCGATATACTTTTATTTTTTATCGGACAGTAGTGATTTATTTCTTTGACCAACAACTATTTTTTTATTAGCAGGTTTTTTTTTATTAAGTTAAAGTCAATGTAGATTAAGCTATTTTTATAGATAAATTTTGCCACGAGTTCTACATAGTTTATTGGATGTAGTAATCAGCCTAAGCAAAAAATATTACTTTGAGCCTTCATTAATGGATTGCTGCTCAATATCATCATAAAAATCCAACAACTTTACATTTAGTTTATTGTATCGATAAATACCAACAATTAAAAGCACTACCGTTAAAGTAAGGGAGGTGTAGCCAAGGAATTTAATTTGCTGAAAGTCTTCTAATTTTAGTAATGCAATTCCGCCTAACAATAAATATAAAGAAGCTCTTATATAAGACAATAAGGTCCGTTCATTTGCTAACTTAGTTCGTTCTAAAGCTAAAAAGTCTCTAAGAATAATGTGTTCTCGGTTTTTAAACTCAGTTCCTAAATTTGGAATTAATTTATTGATTTTCATTACACTACGTATTAAAAGGGAAAAAACAAAGATATTATAAACGAAGCTGCTACCCAAATTAAAATATTTAAAGGAGTGCCTATTTTTAAGAAATCATTGAACTTATAATTTCCTGAAGCGTAAACCATTGTATTAGTAGGGTAACTTACTGGAGTCATAAATGTTAAGGATGATGCAAACATCACTGCTACAAGAAAGGGCTTATAACTAATTTCCATCGCTGAAGCTAAACTGATAACAATTGGAGCCATTAACGCTGCAGTTGCTTTACTAGAAAGTACATTAGTAGACAAAAAAGTAACCAGAAAAATCGCGCTTAGTGTTACTCTAGGATCTAAACTTCCCAAATGTTCAAAAACAAAATTTGAAATAATATCTGCTCCTCCGGTTTTCTCTAAGGCTGTTCCCATAGAAAGAACCCCTGCCATCATAAAAATCACCTTCCACTCTATTGCATCGTAAGCATCTTTTGGTTTTATGATGCGCGTAGTTACTAAAAGTAAACATCCAATCATTCCACTCATTAAAATAGAGGTAATCCCGGTTGCTGCCGCTGTTACTACACCTATTGCTATTAAAAGTGCAGGAATGGCCTTCCTTAGATTAATTTTTTTCTCACTGTACTCTGATAAAATAATCAGAAACTTATTTTTTAAAAGTTTATTGATACTTTCCTTTGTGCCAATAGCTAAAAGCATGTCACCTTCATTTATTATTGCTGATGATAAATTACTTGTTAAAGTCTCCTCTTTTCTTTTGATAGCAATAACTGAAAAATTTGAATTGTTACCAAAATTCATTTCTTCAATACTATTGCCGGCTAGTAATGAACCTGCAGGAACCATCATTTCATATACTTTTTGCGAAATGTTATTAATCGCACCTTGACTATCGCTGCCAATAACCTTATATCGAGTTTGATTTTTAAGTTCAGCCAATTTAGTAGGTGTAATTAAAATTCGAATTCGATCTTTAACTTCAATTTTATCTGTATTTAAAAAGTCATTTATCCAGATCTCTTTACGATAAATTCCCAATAATTGCACCTCATAATCCTTCAATAACCTACTCTTTTCAAGTGCTAATCCAATATCTTTGCAGTGCTCAGTAATTTCAACTTCAGTAATATAATTTTCTGCCTCTTTTAATAAATTTTCATCTATGAATTTTCTATTAGGCAATAAAATTGGACCAAGAAAGAAAATATACGTAAGACCTATTCCCATTAGCAATAGCGCGGGAAGGCTAAATTCAAACATCCCAAAAGGTTCAAGACCACTTTTTTGGGCGATACTACTCACTAAAATATTTGTTGAAGTGCCTATTAATGTGCAAGTTCCACCAAAAAGAGCAGCAAACGAAATTGGGATCATTAACTTTGACGGAGCTATTCCTGTTTGACGGCAAACAGAAAGTGCCATTGGAATTAAAATAGCAACAACCGCTGAATCATTAACAAAGGCTGAAAAAATGGCGGCAATCAAGCAAAACACTACCAGGGCTGCAGTGTAGTGAATCTTTGCAAGTAGCACAATTTTACTACTTAAACCATCGATTAAGCCAGAATTAAAAACCGCTGCGCTTATCACGAACATGCAACCCAAAGTTATAGTAGCAGGATGATTAAATCCCGAGAACCCTTCCTCAGGACTTAACACCCCTGTAGCAATAAACAATGCCATAATAAGGATAGAAGTTGTATCAATTGTAAAATAATCTTTTACAAAAAGAAAAATGCTAATGATGATAATTGCAATCGTAAAATATAGCTCCATCGTATGACTTTAAAAGTATGTAAAATAACAATTATCTTGGGTTTAATAATTAAATGAGGTTTTCCTTTTTCAAAATTAACTGTAGTTGACTTATGCAGTTTTATTGGCCAATTAGTTACCTCAATTAAATGATTTGTATATCTAATTTCCAAAATTCAATTAATTCAAACAATCCACCTACCTTTGCACTTTAATAAAAATATATGACATTCAAAGAATTAGGGGTTATCGAACCCATTCTTAAGGCCTTAGACGCCGAAGGATACACACATCCTACTCCAATACAAGAACAATCGATTCCAAAACTGCTAGAAAAAAGAGATTTATTAGGCTGTGCGCAAACCGGAACAGGTAAAACCGCTGCTTTTACAATACCTATTTTACAACATTTATATCAGTCAAAAACCAATCAAAATAGAAATAGACCAATTAAAGCGTTGATAATTACACCAACGCGAGAATTAGCCCTACAAATTGGCGAAAGCATCGAATCCTATGGTAAGCATACTGGATTGAGGAGCACTGTTATATTTGGTGGTGTAAAACAAGGAAAGCAAACGGCTGCATTAAGCCAAGGTATAGATATTTTAGTTGCCACCCCGGGTCGTTTACTCGATTTAATAGGACAAGGTTTTATTAGTCTTAGCGGAATTGAATACTTCGTCTTAGATGAAGCAGATCAAATGCTTGATATGGGTTTTATTCACGACATCAAGAAGTTGTTGGTTAAACTACCTTCTAAAAGACAATCGCTATTCTTCTCGGCTACCATGGCACCTGCTATTGTAGATCTTTCAAATAAAATATTGGGAAATCCCGAAAAGGTAACCGTTAAGCCTGAACAAGCAACTGCTGAAAAAGTAGATCAAGGTGTTTATTTTGTAAGTAAAGGAGATAAACCAAATTTACTTGTTCACTTAATCGAGCAAAAGTCTGTTAATTCTGTACTTGTGTTTTCTCGCACTAAACATGGTGCCAATAAAATTGTGAAACAACTCGCAATGGCTGAGATTACTGCTGAAGCAATTCATGGTAATAAATCACAAACGGCAAGAGTTAAGGCCTTAAATAACTTTAAGGATGGTGTTACCAAAGTACTTGTAGCTACTGATATTGCGGCAAGAGGAATAGATATTGATGAATTGGAACTAGTGGTAAATTATGATCTGCCAAACGTTCCTGAGACATATGTACACCGAATTGGTAGAACAGGAAGAGCAAAGGCTAGCGGTGAAGCAATTAGCTTCTGTGATGGTGAAGAAAGAGTATTTCTAAAAGATATTCAGAAACTGATAAAGCAAGATGTGCCTGTAATCACCGATCACCCCTTTCCTGATGACGGTAAAATAGAGCCTACTGAAAAGAAAAAACCACAACAAGGAAGAAACGCAAATCGGGGTCCTAAGAAACCATTTAGAGGTGGGAATAAATCCAATAGCTCAGGAGGAAGTAGTCGTGATGGAAATCAATCAAGACGTCGATCTGAACGCTAGTTAAATGTATTGCTTACTTGTACAGGTATGAACATTGAAGAATTAAGAGATTTTTGCTTGTCGTTGAAAGGGGTTTCAGAAGAAATGCCTTTTGACGATAAAGTGTTAGTTTTTAAAGTTATGGGGAAGATATTCTGTCTAACCAATATCGAGCATTTTGAATCAATTAATGTAAAATGTGATCCAGAAAAAGCAATCGAACTAAGGGAAACTTATAAGGCTGTGCGGCCAGGCTATCATATGAACAAAAAGCATTGGAACACCATTCAGTTAAACGATTCTATTTCTGTGGCCCTGCTTGAAGAGTGGATTATTGATTCTTATCAATTAGTAGCAAATTCTCTTACCAAAAAACTTAAAGAAGAGATGGCTTCCTTATTAGCCCCCATTCTACGTTAAAAATAATATAAACAACTTATTATTTACTTACTAATTAATTGATATAAAATTAAATAAACTTGTCGTTCTATTAATTAGATGTTGTAACATTAAATGTTAATAAATCTATACTACCTCTCTTTTAAAACCTAATTTTGTTGCTTGTTTTCAATAAAAATTATCCCTACAACCTATGTGTACTAAGGCATAGACCACAGTAATGAACAAAGAAAAAGCTTTATTATACACACTCGCAGTTATTCAATTTTCGCACATTACGGACTTTATGATACTCATGCCTCTTGGTCCAAGATTGATGGAGTCATTTTCTATAGTACCAAGTCAATTTGCTTTATTGGTATCTGCTTATACGTTTAGTGCCGGTATCTTTGGATTCATAGGTGCTTTTTTCATTGACAGATTTGATCGGAAGAAACTACTGATGATTATGGCCTTAGGATTTGCATTGGGAACTCTTACCTGCGGCTTTTCCAACAGTTACTATATGCTACTATTTACGCGGGCTTTCACTGGATCATTTGGAGGAATTCTCAGTGCCTTAATCTTATCCATAATTGGAGATGTAATTCCTAATGAACGAAGAGCCGGCGCTATGGGTTTAGTTATGGCTTCATTTTCATTAGCCTCAGTAGTTGGCGTTCCTTTGGGACTGTATTTAGCGACACTTTCCGATTGGCATTTTCCGTTTTTATCGTTGGGTATAATAGCCTTGTTAACGTTGATCCCAATTTATCGATTTATTCCAAAACTTAGCGATCATGTTGTTAGCAATGCAGACCGTGAATCTCCATTGCAAATAATCAAAAATGTAGTCACCAGCAAGAATCAACTGTATGCCTTACTATTTGGTATTGTATTGATGTTTAGCCACTTTTCAGTAGTTCCCTTTATAAGCCCCTATTTGGTAACAAATGTTGGTTTCTTAGATGCTGAGCTTACTTATATTTATCTAATTGGTGGTGGGTTAACTATTTTCACAGCCCCACTTATTGGAAAATTAGCTGATCGATTTGGACGGCTTAAGGTATTCACTATTATAGTAGTATTGGTAACTATACCCATCTATTTATTGACCAACCTGACAGAAACTCCAGTTCCATTCGTGCTGATTATCACGTCACTATTTTTTGTATTCGGATCAGGTAGAATGATTCCATCTACAGCTATGATTACCTCTTCTGTTTTACCTAAAAATAGAGGAAGTTTTATGAGTTTTAATTCAGCTTGCCGGCAACTAACCAATGGGTTTGCAGCTTACATTGGCGGATTAATTATTACTGCCGGTCCTGATGGATTGTTACAAAACTATGATGTGGTAGGCTACATTGCTATCGGTATGGGCGTTCTTTCTCTGTGGATAGCTCGAAAAATTAAAGTAGTAGACGATACAGGGTTTACGAATTAATCCACTAATTAATAGTAATTATACCGTTTGGAGAAATTACTTCAGAAGCTCTGCTTCATCAACTAATACAATTGAACTTATGAGCGAATCATCATCTATTTGTTTAGCTTGCGGCCTTTGTTGCGATGGTACATTAATCGGTTTCGTACAATTAAACCCCGATGAAAAACCAAAGCTAGACGGCTTATTTGATGAAAATGGAATTTTTCTACAACCTTGTAAAAAATATTGCAATGGATGTACCATTTATGAAGAACGACCACTACAATGTGGCTTATTCAAATGTGGTTTATTAAAATCTGTTGAACAAAAAGAAGTAACCTTTGATGCCGCTGTTGAATCTGTAAAAGAGATAAAACTGCTTAAAGCAAGCATAGAGCTTGAACTTGCATCATTAACTATTGCATTAGATTCTAAATCATTTTTTTATAAGATTCTTGAGCTTAAAAAATTATTTAACTTGAATAAAATAAAACCTGAAAACATGGAAGACTTTGTTCAATTAAAGTTGGTGATGCAAAAATTAGATGATTTATTGCTGAAAGAATTCGATTTAACTTTCTAAAAAATCGATAAAAATAATCGCAAATACTTGTGTAAGCTCTCCCCCCTGTTTTATTTATTCTATTTTTTAGTCTTTGTTTAATTTCCTATTTGAGCTAAAAAAATTTGGTAATCAACGAGTTGTTTTAGAATTAATTATAGTAGAGACTTTTGAAACTAAAATCATCTATTTCGACTAATTAATCAATTGAGTTAATATAATAATTAACTTTTTCATGGCTAGATTTGAACCAGTATCTCCAACCAAAATTTTTAGAAATACAAATTCTGCAATAAAATGGTCGAATGATCAATTATCAATTTATGAGAATATCAATAAAATCTTAAGCTAATTCTTTGCCGCTATCATCGATTTCTTCTTCATTAAGGGATCTATTTACAATGTAGTTTTTCCAACGCGAAATGACTTGCTGCATATCATCGGGTAATTCTGAATTAAACTCCATAAACTCATTTGTTTCCGGATGAGTAAAGCCTAATGTTTTAGCATGAAGAGCTTGTCTTGGTAAAATGTCAAAGCAATTATTAATAAACTGCTTGTATTTAGTAAATGTAGTTCCTTTTAAAATCCGATCACCACCGTATTCAGGATCATTGAATAATGGATGACCAATATATTTAGAATGTGCGCGAATTTGATGCGTTCTACCTGTTTCTAATTTATACTGCACCAAAGTAACATATCCAAACCGCTCTAACACTTTGTAGTTTGTAATTGCCACTTTGCCAAAATCTCCATCAGGAAAAATATCCATCAGCTTTCTGTTCTTTAAACTTCTTCCTATATTTCCTTCTATTCTGCCACTATCCTCTTTCATATCCCCCCAGACTAAAGCTTGATAGGTTCTACTAGATGTTCGATCTGCAAATTGCTTCGCTAAGTGCGTTAATGCACGTTCTGTTTTAGCGATAACCATAATTCCTGTTGTGTTCTTGTCTAATCGATGAACTAAACCGGGTCTTCCCTCATTTCCATCTGCTTCGGGCAAGTTATTAATGTGATAGATTAATGCATTTACCAAGGTTCCTTCATAGTTTCCATAACCAGGATGAACTACCATATTAGATGGTTTATTCAAAACCAACAGCGTATCATCTTCATATAAAATATCTAATGGTATATTCTGAGGAATCAAATCAATAACTCTTGGAGGATAAGGTAAAACGATCGAGATCTCATCCAGTGGTTTAACCTTGTAGTTTGGTTTAACTACCACACCATTAACGACAACATTTCCATCATTAGCAGCATCTTGAATCTTATTTCGAGAAGTATTGGGTAATCGATCATTCAAAAATTTATCGATTCTTAGAACAGTCTGTCCTTTATCTGCAATATATTTATAATGCTCAAAAAGCTCTTCATCATCTTGGCCATCTATCAACTCTTCGTCTTCTTCTCTCATTAGTGGGAAACTATAATTCGTTTTGTTTGTACTGATCCATTTTTATCTACTACTCTAAGCAGATATATTCCATTTTCAAAACTACCCAAATCCAATTGAGTATTCTCCGAATGAGTTATTTGCTCAACAACTTTACGTCCTTGGATACTGTAAACTTGCATAATTAACCCTTTTGCTGTTATTGGAGAATCCAATTCAATCGTTAAAATACCTTTCGTAGGGTTTGGAAATACATTGATCCCAAAAGAATCAATCGTTTTATTTTGAACCGATACTTGATTGTTATTTACTCTAAAGTAAGGTCGAATCATCGCAGTACCTGGCTGAATAGCTGCACTAGTTGAAAAAAATGAAACACCAGAATTTAAGGAATAAAACAGTTTATCTTTCTTATCATTTTTAAAATCGTAACCTACATTTAATGAACGAAATCCATTTTGCTCAAATCCAACATAAAATGTACCTGAAACAATAATAGAGCTATCGAGTAGATAAGTTAAATACCCATTTTTATCTCCATAATAAATTTGTTCTTGCGCAGGAGACCTGTAAATTAAACCATTGGGAGAAAGGTCTGTCCAAACACAAATAGTAAACTTTTGACCTTCCATATCCAACCCTTGAGGCAAAAAGTAAATACCAACTGCATTCAAGGTATCATCAATGAACGTTCTAAATTCTTGAGCTACCATTGCTCTTTTACCAAAAGTAGTGTCTACTATGTTAACTCCATAACCTGCTTCTGCCGATCCATTATCGTATGCAAGATAATGATCAAAACGCTGCTCATGGTATAACGTGTCATTCTCGGGAAAATCGTCATCAGTTCCAATATTACTTGATTGAGCTATAAAGGAAGTAATGAATGTGTTTGCGGTATCCATATCGGAAATAGGATATTTAAAATTAACAGGAGAGTCAAATAAAGGAAGTTCTCTATTCTGGTTGCCTTTTCCTACTATAGATGTAGAAGTATTTGTACTTGCAGGAAATGGAAAAGAAGGATAATAGTTTCCTTGTGGATTAGAAATAAAGTACCTAAAAAATACAGTCCTACTCGATTCATTATTGTTTAGCATATATTGAGAGATAGTATCCTTCATTACTGCAGAAGAAAAAGCTGCATATTGCCAAAATGGAATCGATGTATATTCCTTGAGCATGCTTGTAAAAGATCTTCCAATAGCAATATCGCTAACTAAGGTATCATTTGAATTTCTATTTTTATTTAGGTACACATAATCCAAGTTCCATGTATCGTAGGCTCCTGACCTATTTCCTTTAGATTTAAATCTAAATTGGAATCCATTCTGCAAAAACTCATCAGCTAATTTAACCAATTGAAGCTGGAAAGGCGATTTTCTGAAACCTCTGGTACCCCAAGCTAATTTCCATTTTGATTCAAATGGATTAAAAAACTCTAATACTAAAGAGTCTTCAGACTCCGGTGCGTCTCTACCTAGGCCTTGAGGTTGATAATAGAAACTTAAAAAAACAGAGTCTGATTCTTGAAGATAACCAATGTTAAAAGGAACAGAAGTTAAATAATCTGTCACACCGTAAGTATTTAATGATTGATTATCATACGCTCTACCTTCTCGATCTAAGCCGTCAAATGTAGCTACTCCGTATGATGGCGGGTTCCATGCATAATCATCGTTGATCAGCACATAATCATTTTGCCAAAGTGAATTTCCATCGGCAGGAACAATGTATTTTATTACTGAATCTTGTTTGTAAACAAATGAAGTAGGAATCGTATCAATAGGCTTACCCAAAGTGTCGTAAACATTAAATGCAGGGTAAACTGTTAGAATTTGAGTTGTATTTGGATATACGGTATAATTATTAAGCGTTAATTGAACACTTGGTAAATCAGTAGTGTCAATTGCGGTACTATCGGGATTAAATCGATATAGTTTAGTCGGTAAATTAGTGTATCTATCTGTTGTATCTACTTTTTGATTACCAATAAATAATCTGTAAAATGTAGTATCAAAAACTCCTGGATCTGTAGCTTTTGCAGACAACTTTTTCAGCTTATTTCTTGTGAAATCATCCTTAAACGGAATATCTATTGGATTAAATAGATAAATAAAAGAGTCAATAAGTTCAGTTTTATCAGAATTTATTGATAATGATTTAAACTGACTAGGTCTTGAATTTGGTACAGTTAGATAATCTTGTCCTATACTGTGCAACACTGATAAAAAGAAAATAACGAATACTATACCTCTCATGCCTTATGGAAAAACGAATTCAGTGGTATCAACGGCAAAGTCAACTACTTTATTCTTATCTGTAGTTAAAAAAAGATTGACTAGACTACCTGCGTTAACAGTTACATTTTCATTATAGGCAGGAATTTGTCTATAAACAATTGCATTGGCTGTGTCTTCTGCAGTAATGACCGTTTCATCGTACTCTATATACCCTAATGTTAATAAATTAACTCGTAAATTTACCTTAGCATTTTCCGCATCAAGTTCATACAAATAAGGAATTTTCACTAGTTCATCCCCTAAGCCCTTACCCAAAACTAAGTCAATTTTACTTCCTTTTTTTAGTTGCATTCCTGATTGAATATCTACTCCTGCAACTTGTTGTTTAAGCACACAATTAGAGCAAGGATCGGGTTCGTATGTAACTTCACCTAGAACTAATCCGTAAGCTACAAGCATCGCTTCTGCTTGACGCAAAGATCGATCTACTAAATTGGGAACTGTGGTTTGAGGTGGGTTTAATGAAGTAATGGTTAAATATACTTTTCTGCCTTTCTTTACAAAATGACCTTCTCTTGGTTCCTGATCAATTACAGCTCCTGAAGGTTTGTCCTTTATGTAAATAGAGTCATTAATTATATAGTTCAATTGTGCACGATTAAATACATCATCTAGCTGATCAACCTTATAATTTTCAAAACTTGGCACCTCTATGCTTTCACCATGCATAGTGTAGTTATTTAAATATTTGGAAACCAAAAAGAATGAACCAATTAGAAAAGCAATAGCGATTAATAAATTAATCACAAAAACTTTAGAAAATATAAATTTTAACAATTGCATTTGTTGACAGTTATAATAAACAAAGATATTAAAATATAAACTGGTTAACGGACAGGTGTCACTCTATTTATATAAACGAGCACTATGTTAATAATTAGATTCATTCACTATGAATATACGGCTGATATCTATTAATTTGGTTTTTTGATTAGTTCAAAACACGATTATGGAAAGCATTAAAACAGTTGCAATTATAACTGGCGGTAATTCTTCAGAGATAATAATTTCTCGAAAAACAGCGGAAAATATTTATCAAAATTTGGATCGTTCTATTTACAGGCCCATCATCATTACGATTATAGGCAAAGAGTGGATGGCAGTGGTCAATGAAAAAGAGTATTCTGTTGACAAAAATGACTTTTCTGTACTTACTACAGAAGAACGAATCGAGTTTGATTGTGCATTTATAGCTATTCACGGCACACCGGGTGAAGATGGCAAGCTCCAAGGATATTTTGATTTACTTCAAATTCCGTATACTACGCCTAGCCTGCTGAATACTGCTATAACTTTTAGCAAATGGCATTGCAATACATTACTAAAGCAAATGAATGTAAAATGTGCAAATGCTATTTTATTAAGAAAAAAAGATGAAATACATGCTTCTAAAATAGCCGAAACAACTGGTTTTCCTTGTTTTATAAAACCCAATAATGCCGGAAGCAGCTTTGGAATTAGCAAAGTGAAAACAATGGATGAAATTCTTCCGGCTATAAAAAAAGCCTTTAATGAAGATAATGAGGTGCTGATTGAAAGTGCAATGATTGGTCGAGAAGTAACTTGCGGAGTGCTTAACTACAAAGGAAAAATTATGGCTTTGCCGATTACAGAAATTATTTCAAATAATGAATTCTTTGACTTTGAAGCAAAATATAACGGTGCTTCTCAAGAAATTACGCCCGCTGACCTATCAGAAGAATTAGCAAAAACTATACAAGCCATCGTAGTTGATATCTATCATCGATTAAACATGACAGGTATAATCCGAATTGATTTTATTTTACAAAAAGACGGTCCTTACGTCATTGAAATAAATACAGTTCCAGGACTCACAATTGGTAGTTTGATTCCTCAACAAGCAGAAGCAGCCGGAATAGGCTTAACTGAACTATTTAATAATGCAATTGAGCAAGCAATTAAAAATAGCACGTATTAGCAACTAATCATTTTTTTGCTAAAAAGATGCACCGATAACTTATGAAAAAAGTCTTAATTATATCTTACTATTGGCCACCAAGTGGTGGTGCAGGTGTGCAACGATGGTTAAAACTTTCATCAAGCCTTGCAGACCTCGGTGTTGATGTGCATATTCTTACAGTAGATGAAAAAAAAGCCAGCTATATGCAATGGGATGAATCATTACTCGACGATGTACATCCTGATGTTAAGGTATATAAAACGAACTCTTTTGAACCAATCAATTATTACGCGAAACTAGTTGGTAAAAAAAATGTTCCAACTGCAGGATTTTCAAACGTTGATAATTCAAATTGGAAACAAAAATTAATCAATAGTGCGCGCAGCAATTTTTTTATCCCTGACCCAAGAATTGGTTGGAAAAAACATGCTATTAGAAAAGCCAAAGAATTAATTAAATTACATGATATACCTATAGTTATAACTACAAGTCCGCCCCACTCTACACAATTAATAGGACTAAAACTTAAAGCAAAATTTCCCGATATAAAATGGATAGTAGATTTTAGAGATCCTTGGACAGATATCTATTATTATGATTTACTTGGTCATACTTCACTCTCTAAAAAGCTTGACAGCAAATATGAAAGACAAGTGATTAACAAATCAGATCAGTTAATTACTGTAGGTGAAAAATTTGCTGAATCTTTTAAATCTAAAACCAAAAAAGACATTTCGTCCAAAATAGCGGTTATTCCGAACGGATTTGATCCAAATGATTTTGGAATAACTTGTCCACAAAATGAACGATTTACAATCTCATACACAGGGACAATGTCAGACTATTATCAGCCGGAAGTATTTTTTGAAGCGTTGGCTGAATTAATCGAAAAATACAGCACGGAGGCTATTGATTTCGTTTTTATCGGGAGCCTTTCAGCTAACTTAAAAAAATTTATTTCTGATAAGATTGGAGATCATTCAACATTTTTAGCACCTGTACCACACAAAAAAATTGTGAACTACATGATGCAATCGCATGTATTACTTTTGGTAACGCAAGGCACCGAAGGGACAATTCCGGGGAAGACATTTGAATATTTAGCTGCTAAAAGAACCATTGTTTGTATTGGAAAAGGAGATGCTGCCGACGCTATAGAAAAATGCAATGCAGGCGAAAGTTTTGATAGAGATGAAAAGGATAAGATTACTGCCTACTTAGAAACGTGCTTTCAAGCATTCAAAAATGGAATAAAGCAAAAAACTATTGATAGTGAAATTGAAAAACTCTCTAGACCATATCAAGCAAAGCAAGTATATAAATTACTCTAAGTTCATGTTTTTATAAATGTAAGTTCAAGTAATAAATGCAACAAAAATAATTTGATAAATTTATAGCACTAAATTTTATATAACCGATTGTTTATTAGTAATGGTCAAGTATTTTCATCTCATTGCTTTTAAAAACAATCTCATCTCCGGTTGTTTTTTTATTCAAAAGTTGTCCCATTGGAGAAGCTAATGAAATAATAAAGTATTCGTCTTGCTCTATAACTATTTTTCCGAAAGGAACTGCAATAAAATAGTTTCCCTTATTGGTTTCTACTAAACTGCCAATAGCAATAGATGTATTTGGCATTAAGGAGATGGCATTGATTTCGTTCAATAATTTTGCGGTTTTAGCCGCTTGATTTTCTAGATTATTTAGTTCAAGCTGAACCATTTCTCGCGACGTTTCAAATTTGTCACCCGCACTACTTTTGGTGTCACTATCTCTAGCTTCTTTTGTTTCTTTTATATGCTGACTTAAATCGTTTAGTTTGTCTGTTAATAAACTTGCAATTGTATTTATTAGGTTTTCTTTTTTAATTTTCATAAGCTATTCTTCATCAGGCCCTGGACGATACTTTAGTTGCATGCCATAAATAAAATTACGCAATACTTGGTCCTTACACTTTCTAAAATGTTTATGGTCAGGCTTTCTAAATAATGCGCTCAACTCAGATTTACCAAATCTAAAATTGGCCAAATCTAAAATTTCTAGTATGTCTTCATCTTTTAAATTTAAAGCTATCTTAAACTTTCGCAGCACTAAATTGTTATTAAGACTTTTTTCAGGTTTGGGTTGTTCACCTTCTTTTTTACCTCTCTTTAAATTTATAAAACCATTCAAGAAAATAGCCAACTCCTTATCGTACAGTTGTTTTTGCTCTGGGTTATCGTCTTTTTTTAACCAATCGCTTATTTCAGCACGTGTTGTTTCATGATCCGCCAATGCAAATACCTTAATCATTTGATCGTCGTTTAAGTCAAATGTATATCTAGTTCTGCGTAGGATGTCATTGTTATTCATAGGTTCTGGTTTGTCTTGTTTAGAGAGTCAAAACTACTAATTATTAAATAGCAGGCAGTGGTAGAAAATGTTTGCTGTGTTCAACTCATAAATGCAACACATCTGAATTTGTGACTATTTTGGTAGTTGATGTAATGGAAAGATTAATTACAAGAGAGCATATAATTGTTCAAATTGGAAACCTATCCTAGTAAACATAAGATTCATAAAGGAAAAGTTATAAAGTAAATTATTAGCCATAAAAATAAAACGGGCGATTCTAAATTGAATCGCCCGTTTTATTGTGCTCGATGTTATATGACTTACTCTACAGAGAAAACCCCTTTCGTAAGTTTCGAATTCACTTCCATTGATTCCATTTTCATATCAAATGTTTGTGGACCAAATGATTGTTTTATGCTATATGGGAACATAACTCCATTCACTTCTGTATAATTACTTAGCTTTTTGGTTGCTATAAATGCTCCTTGAGGTGTTTCTTCAGTTGTTTCCGACTGAATTAGCAAACCAGTATTTACACTATAGTAGTTAGTCATTTTATTGCCTAAAGGATTAGTTATGTCCATTACGTAAACCTCTTCTCCACTTACTTTATCAATACCTTTCAGCTCAAGCGTAAAGTTTTCTTTTTCATAGTTTAATTCAGGAAAAATTTGAGCTTCTAATGCTAAGCTAGCTAAGTCGTCACCTTCTAATTCTCTAGATCCTTGCATCCCTGACTCCATGCCTTTTAAGCCATTATAGACTTGTTTCTGAACTACCATCTCCCCCATCTTCATTTCTAGTAAAAACTTATTGGGGTTTGCAGCAGTTACTTCAATCGAGATAGCTTTTCCCATCATTTCAGCAGACATTACTGATTTTATGTTATTCACCTTCTGTATATTTTCCATACCTCCAATTGCATTAATGTATCCATTTATAACTGATTGTGAGGTAACACCTGCAGGGACGGGCTTTAATGTTTCTACTACAACATTTCCTTGATTATCTAAAAATGTAACCTGTCCAGTAGGGCTAAGCTTTTTCAAGTCATCAGCTACTTCATCTTTATTTCCTACTACTAAAATGTAGGCATTCATCGGACGAATGTACTTTGAAGCCATTGTTTTAATATCATCTTCTGATACTACAGCTACATTTTTTAAATAATTAGTATAGTAGTCTGAAGGTAAATTATTAATCTGCTTATTAATCTCAAATCTTGCTACAGTTTGCGGGTTTTCCAGACCAATGGCAAAGTTGCCAGTGATATAGTTTTTGATGCCTTGTAGTTCATCAGCAGTAACCCCTTGCAGCATGTTTACCATTTCTTTCATTGTTTCAATAACCGCACTATCTGTAACTTCATTTCTAACTTTTGCAGTTGCATTAAAGTATCCAATTAATTGATCATCACTTAAAGTACTTCTAGCTCCATAAGTATACGAATGATTCTCTCTAAGATTTAAGTTTAAACGCGATGTAAATCCACCTCCAAAAAGAGTGTTCATTACTGATGATGGAATTTTATCTGCATCACTAGGTTTTAAATCTACAGGATAACAAACACTAATTACCGATTGAACCGCACCTGGTTTATTCACAAACACAATTTCAGTTGCTTCAGGAGCTTGTGGTTTATCATAATCAAATGAAGGGATTTCTCCTTTTTTCCAATCAGAAAAAGTCTTTGTAACTAACTTTTTTACTTTTTTGAAATTTACATCCCCTACAATTGCCATATATGCAATGTTTGGTTTGAAATAAGTTGAGTAATAATTTTTAGCATCTTCAAGCTCAATACGCTCGATAGATTCTTCTGTTGGAAGTTCTCCATATGGATGGTCTTTACCATAAACCAAAACTTGGCGAACGTTATTTGCAATTGCATCAGGATCATCTTTTTCAGAGGCTAAACCTGAAATGTATTGCTTTTTCAACTTATCCAACTCTTCTTGAGTGAAGTTTGCATTCATTGCAACATCGGCAAGCATTGAAATTAATTTTTCATTGTACTTGCTTAATCCTGAGATATATAAACTACTTGAAGAAGTGTTGAAATTCGCTCCGATAAAGTCAACAGATTCGTTGAACTTGTCTTTACTCATTGTTTTAGTTCCAGTAGCCAATAAATCGCCTGCAATATTAGAATATCCTGTCTTTTTACCCTCAGTAAATGGTTTTACATCAAAACTTAATGATATCGCTACTCTTGGCAGTTTATGATTTTCTACAACAAAAACTTTCAATCCGTTATCCAATGTAAACGATTGTGATTCACCAATTTTTATTTCAGGGGCAGGGCCTGCAATCGGCCGCTGACTTCTGTCTAATTGTGCAAATGTGGGTATCGTTAATAAACCAACTAACGATAATATAGTTATTTTTTTCATTTTCATCTGTTTAATAGTATTCAATACGGTTGCTTATTGATTTTGAGATTTAGGTAGATAATAAAGTACAACTCTATTTTCAGGAGTAAAGTACTTTTTTGCTACCCGTTGAATATCTTCTCTTGTAACACTCATAAATTTATTAATCTCAGTATTTACAAGATTAGCATCACCAAAGTAAACATGATAATTGGCTAAATTTTCGGCCAATCCTGCTACCCTTCCATTTGCGGAAACAAAATCAGAAGTCGTTTGATTTTTTAATTTTGTCAATTCTTCCTCAGAAATCAATTGATTTCTAACTTTTTCAACTTCTGCATTAATTGAAGACTCTAATTGATTAGGCTCTACACCCATATTGGCTATACCAAACATTAATGCTATGCCCGGATCTTCTGATGGAATCAAAAATGAACCCACAAACACAGCTTCTTGCTTAGCATCTTTAACATTTTTCTGTAATCTACTGCTCTCACCTTGGGATAATAAAGTAGACAACATACTTGCAGCATAGTAATCCTCTGTTCCTTGTGCAGGAATGTGATAACCTTGAACCACAGCAGGTAACTGAATATTGTCATACACCGTGTCTCTTACTTCAGCTGTCTTTAAAGGCTCTACAATTGTTGGTCGAGGAATCTCTTTAGTTCCCTTTGGAATACCTGAGAAATATTTATCAATTAACGTTTTAGTTTCTTCAACATTTATGTCTCCCGCTATAGATAAGGTAGCATTATTAGGAACATAAAACGTTTTGTAGAAATCTAAAAACTCCTCAAGTTTTGCTTGGTTAATATACTCGGGAGATCCACCTGGAGTCCATCTATAAGGATGTTCAGTAAATGCGTGACCATAAACTTCATTTAGTATAGAACCGTAAGGGGTATTTTCATTACGTTGCTTAAGCTCTTCTTTAACAACACCTCTTTGAGTTTCTACTCCTTCAGGGTCTATTTTTGCATGAAGCATTCGCTCAGACTCTAACCAAAGACCTAGCTCTAGTTGATTAGATGGCAATATTTCGTAATAAAATGTCCTATCAAATGAAGTATTCGCATTTAATGAACCCCCATTATTTTGAACTAATTTAAAATATTCTCCACGTTCAATATTTTCTGAACCCTCAAAAAGTAAATGTTCAAAAAAGTGAGCAAAACCGGTTCTAGAAGGATCCTCATTTTTTGAGCCAACATGATACAAAACAGTTACCGCAACAATAGGGGTTGAATGATCTTCCTGTAATATAACATGCAAACCATTTGGTAAATCATATTCGACAAACTCAATCTTATTTTCCTTTCCCTTTGAGAATCCACTAAATGCTAGACAGAACGCCAGGGCAGCAATGAAACTTTTCTTCATTTTTCGTTTTTTTTAATTTAGTTTGCTAATTTAAGAAAAGGACTAAGGTATTCCTATTTGATTACAGCAGTGGTCAAATGATTTTATAAATGGGAGTAAGTATGCTGTAATTATTAAGGTAAAAGTTAAATTTCAGTTTTCTCAGTATTCTCTAAATTCATTTTAAGTGTTAATAATGAATAATTTGGCTGAATTTTTTCAAAATGTAAATTTAACTTATTCTTAGTATTTTCTCCAAACTCTATTAACTCTTGACCAGTTTTAATTAAGCCATTTTCAAACAACTGACTCTTTAAAAAATACCTATCTAAATTATCATATTCAAATTCAATTAAATCCTCAATCTGTGGCTTAATTAAACTATCCTGTTCATTAGGAATTAGATTTCCTAAAGTAAAAAGTAAATGGTCTCTTTTATCACTTTTACTCATTAAAAATATACCAGGAATACCATCTAGTTTAGATATATCTGCTGAATTATGTGTGATATTTACTAGCATTTCATACATCAATGATAAAATTATTTTAGTCTGCTTTTGTTTTGTCTTCACTTTAGAAGTTTTGATTGACTCAACAATATCGCCAACATCTTCAAGGTCATATACTCCTCTTAATAAAATCATTATATTTTCTTTCATTAGATGGTTATAGAGTTCACTCATTTCTGTAAAGCTTTGATCCAACAAATTCTTATCTAAATGCTCTTCATCATCTTCAGTAGTTAAACTCATTTTTAAAAAAAAGAACTTAGATTCCTCATCAATATCAACGAACTGATAATTCAATTTTTGACCTGATTTTCTGGCCATATCTACTAGCCCAATTCCCGCACCACCTTTTTTAGAAAAAGTTCCGTTATTTAATAACTCCTGATAATATGATTTTAATTCTAACTTATCCATCTTATTAATCTGATCCAACAACTTCTTTAGTTTATCAACTTCTTCACTTTGAACCAGATTACCTGTAGAAATAGAATACTTATTGAATTGTTTTCGAATACAAAAGATCCCATCGTAATTTGAACCAACCTCTTTTGAAATTTGATGCCGAGTTATATTCTGCAAACCCTCAACCATTAGATTATAGGCCCTTTTTCGTATTGTAAAATTCTCACAACTACTTTCTAATTGCCGTTCTACAATTTGTAAAATATGATTTACCACTTCATCAGAAAAGTATCCCTTATAAATGTATTCCATTTCAATATTCTGAGAATTTACCAAGTAGTTTTTAGTAAAATCTACCTTGTGAAGATCCATTGGTTTCAAAGCTTTTAAGTCGGTGATTATTGGTTAGGAGATTGAATTAGGTCGAAAATTAATAAATATTTATCAGCATAAAAATAAATCGACAAAAAATAGACTTAAATATAAAAATAAGTGCTTAAAATCGACTATTATTAGCTTTTAACCTAAATATAAAGATTGACAAATAGAAGAATATAATAGTAGATTATTTAAACCTTTTTGTGAATTACTGGTCTGGTATACATCTCTAAAATGAATATTTTCACAAAATGAATTTAAGAACCTCTTTACTAATTATATTATTAATCTCATTTATAGGTCTTAGTAGTCAAATCAGGCCGTCCGAAACTCAAAAATTTGTACTTACAGGAAAAGTGATCGATAAACTAACAAAAGAACCACTACCTTATGCCACTATATCAATTTATAGTATGAGAGATTCAACACTTATAGATGGTGGAATAACGAATGAAGCAGGCAAGTTCAAATTATCTCTTAATAAGGGCATCTATTGGGTTGATATCTCCTTCATCTCATACATTAAAAACACTAAATCTGATATTAATATGATAAAAGGCGATGTTGATCTTGGTGTAATTTTATTAGCGTCCGACAACAAAACATTAGATGAAGTTGAAGTTGTGGCAAAAAGAAGCCAAATGGAATTTAAATTAGATAAAAAAGTTTTTAATGTTGGCAGTGATGCTACAATGAAGGGAGCTAATGCATCTGATTTATTGGACAATATTCCTTCTGTAGAAGTAGATGTTGACGGAAACGTAAGCCTTAGAGGAAGTCAAAATGTAAGAATACTTATTAATGGAAAACCATCAGGCTTAGTTGGAACAAGCACTACAGATGCCCTTAGACAAATGCAGGGAAGTATGATCGAGCGTGTAGAAGTTATCACTAACCCATCTTCAAAGTACGATGCTGAAGGAGAAGCGGGAATAATTAACATCATTCTTAAAGAAGAAAAAAGAACTGGTATTAATGGATCTGTTGAATTAAGAACAGGAATTCCTGACAATCATGGCATTAGCTTAAGCCTAAATATGCGAAGAAAGAAGTTTAACACCTTTATCAACTACGGTTTAGGCTACAATGATTTAGATGGAGGTGGAACTTCCAAACAAAACTTTTTCTTAGCAGATACCACCTATGGAACCAACATTGATCGAAATTTTAACAACAATGGAATCGCTCAAAATATCCGTTTAGGTACAGAACTTTATCTAAATGAGTTAAATACCTTAACGATTTCAGGCTTATATAGATTTTCTGATGAGCAAAACCTTGGAACGATAAAATATGATGATTTCAACAATGATGAACAACTGATAAATACAAGTTTACGTGAAAATGATGAAGTAGAAAAGGATCAAAATCGCGAGCTAAGTATTTCATACAAAAAAAGTTTTGAGCAGGAAGGAAAAGAATTAACGGCTGATTTTAAGTATAATAATGGAGGAGAAACGGAAAAATCGGACATACTAGAATATATAACCAAAGGAATTGGATTAGGCGATCCAGCTCTCATTCAGTTTTTTGAAAACACTGAAAATGAAATAAATTACCTCATTCAAACGGACGTTGTTTTGCCTTTACCTAAAGATCAAAAAATAGAAACAGGATTAAAAGCAACTTTACGAACTATTGATACGGATTATAAAGTGAGCGAAGAGCAGAACGGTGAAGTTGTTCAACTAGATGAATTCACAAACATTTTTGAATACGTTGAAGATGTGTATGCAGCGTATGGAATTTATAGTAAACAATTCGATAAATTTTCCTATCAAATAGGACTTAGAATGGAACATTCTGAAATTCAAACCTCCCTGCTAACCACCAACCAAAATAATAGAAAGTCATACACTGACTTTTTCCCTTCTGCAGCATTTACATATAAGCTCGAAAATGAAAATTCATTACAATGGAGCTACAGCAGACGAATTAGTCGTCCTAGATTTTGGTACTTAAACCCATTCTTTACATTCAGCGATGCCCGAAACATAAGAACGGGTAATCCCGACTTAGATCCTGAATACACCAATAGTCTTGAAATAGGCTATTTAAAGTATTGGAAAAAAGGTTCTTTTTACGCAGGTACATATTACAAGAAATCGAATCAAGTAATTGATAGAATAAGCTTCGCAAATGATACTGGAGTCACATTTTCTTTGCCTGTCAACTTGTCCAATCGTGACTCTTATGGAATTGAAACAAACTTTTCCAAAGACATCACCAAGAACTTTAAAGCAAATGGTTCAGTCAATATTTTTGTATCCAATCAGCGAGGAGATTATGATGCTGTAAATTATAGCGTTAATGCTTTTAACATGAACTCTCGTTTTAATATTAAATATTCATTAGATAAACAAACCGACTTTCAACTTACAGGAATGTACAGAGCACCAAACAATAGTGCTCAAGGAAGAGTTAAATCTTTGACAGTTGTAAATTTTGCAGCAAGCAGGGATATTTTAAAAAGTAATGGAACCCTTACTTTTAGCATTCAAGATATCTTTAATTCAAGAAGATGGCGATCAATAACGGAAACTGCAAACTTTTATTCAGAATCAAACTATCAGCGAAGACCAAGACAATTTCAATTAACATTCTCTTATCGATTTAATCAGAAAAAAACAAGACAACGTTCCTCCCATGAGGAAGGTGGAATGGACGATGCTGGATTCTAATGAAATTGTATAGTTTTGTTAAAACAATAATTCAATGAAAAATTACTTTTTAATTATTTTTTTCTCTTTTTTCCTATTCAGCTGTTCAGAAACATCAAAAAAGTCAAATGATAAACATGCCAATGCGCTCGTTTTAGAAACTGTTAATCAAGTATTCACTGAAAAATCAACTGAATGTAATGAAAAAATAGAAAGAGGTTGTACTAGGTTAAAAGCAAGCTACCCTATTCTTAAGAGCTCTAAAAATGATAGTTCTAACGCATTCTTAAAGTCGATCAATGACAGCATTTATGGTTCCTTCGCTAGGGTTTTTATTGAATTTATACCTGAAGGAAATTTAACGCTAAGTGATAAACCCGAAAGGTTAATTGGTAGTTTTTTTAAGAAACAAAAAAAAGATTTAACTGAATTTGAAGAGCCTATCGGTTATGAGCTCAATAACGATGTTAAAGTTGCTTTCTATACCAACAAATTTGTTAGTATAAGCCAATCTGTAATGACGTATACTGGTGGAGCTCATCCAAATTCTTTTATCATCTATAAAACATTAGACTTAAAAACAGGTGTGTTGATTAACACATCTAAGTGGTTGAAGGATACTGTTAAATTAAAAGCAACTATTTTAACCAAGTTAAAAGAGCATATGCAAATGGATGTATCGACTGATATAGAAGACAAGGGTTTCTTTATTCCTGATAATGAAATCTATATTTCAAATAACATCTTAATTGAAAAGGACTCAGTTAGCTTTATGTATAATCAATACGATATAGCGCCTTATTCTTATGGAAATTTCAATATAAGATTATCAAAAGAGCAAGTAGGTATTGAGTATTAAAAAGAAGAGAATCGATCTAAATAGTCTTGTAAAATTATTGTTGCACTTATTTTATCCAAGTTGCCCTTTATTTTTCTATCTTTTTTTTTCATTCCACCTGTAATCATTGCACTTAAAGCGAGTTTAGAAGTAAAACGTTCATCTTGTCGTTCTACTTTTATTTGCGGAAAATTATGGACAATTTTTCGCTGTAATTTCTGAATTATCGGCTCAATCGCTGAAAGCTCATTATTAAGTCGAAGCGGTAAACCCAATACAATTGTATCCACGTCTTCTTTTGCAAGGTAGGCTTGTAAAAATTCCCATAATGTAGCAGTATCTATTGTAGTTAAAGCACTTGCAATTATTTTTAATGAATCTGTAACAGCTATACCGGTTCTTTTCTCACCGTAATCTATTGCTAAAACTCTACTCACATTAATTCCTCTTTTAATCCGTTAAAAAGCTCAACAAAGGTAGTATTTATCTGTTTTATAACCTCCAAAGACTTGATTTTTTAAGTAACTTTGTACACGATTTTAAAGAAAAAAATTCCATGGAATTAAATACAATTGAAGAAGCATTAGTAGACATCAAGAAAGGTAAGGTAATTATCGTAGTTGATGATGAAGATAGAGAAAACGAAGGCGACTTCATTGCTGCTGCTGAGGCAGTAACACCTGAAATGATCAATTTTATGGCAACTCATGGACGTGGATTAATTTGCGCTCCGCTTATTGATAACAGATGTGATGAATTGGGTTTAGATCTTATGGTATCTAATAACACCGTACTTCACCATACACAATTTACCGTTTCAGTTGATTTAATTGGTCATGGATGTACTACAGGTATCTCTGTGCACGATAGAGCTAAAACCATAAAAGCATTGGTAGACCCTAACACAAAGTCAGAGGAGTTAGGAAAGCCTGGACATATATTTCCGCTTAGAGCTAAGCCAGGTGGAGTTTTAAGAAGAGCAGGTCATACCGAAGCATCAATCGATTTAGCTCGCCTAGCAGGTTTTCAGCCAGCAGGAATTTTAGTAGAAATACTAAATGAAGATGGCAGCATGGCTCGATTACCCCAACTAAAAGAAATTGCTAAAAAATTCGATTTAAAGTTAATCACGATTAAAGACCTAATTGCTTATCGAATTAAAAATGAAACACTTATTGAAAAACAAGTCGAAGTCAAAATGCCAACAGAGCATGGTAATTTTAACTTAATTCATTATAAACAACTAACGAATAATCAAGAACATTTAGCCTTAGTTAAAGGCACTTGGGAAAAGGATGAACCTGTGCTAGTTCGAGTTCACTCTTCATGTATAACAGGTGATATATTTGGCTCTTGTAGATGTGATTGTGGACCTCAACTTCAAAAATCAATGGAAATGATTGAAAAAGAAGGCAGGGGTGTTATTGTTTATATGAATCAAGAAGGTCGAGGTATTGGCTTACTAAATAAATTAAAAGCGTATAAACTTCAAGAAGAAGGTTACGATACTGTAGAAGCTAATTTAAAACTTGGTTTTAAAATGGATGAGCGTGATTATGGAATTGGAGCGCAAATATTAAGGGATTTGGGAGTTTCTAAAATGAGATTGATGACCAACAATCCACAGAAAAGAACAGGTCTAATTGGTTATCAATTAGAAATAGTAGAAAACATCAACCTTGAAATAGAATCAAACGAGCACAATGAACTATATTTAAAGACCAAAAAAGAGAAAATGGGTCATTTATTAAGTTTAAAGAGTAAGCTTTAATACCCATAATAATTGAAAAGGTTTACGTTTCTTACCTCTATCTTTTTTGGAGTGAATAGTCTCTTTGCAGTAGCGCTATTATTAAGCTATTATGCAGAAAATGTCAATCCAAACTCGTTTTGGCCCCTTGCATTATTTGGTCTTGCCCTACCTTATTTATACTTCTTAAACAGCTTATTTGTTTTAGGCTGGATAATTGCAGGAAATAAACGATTAGTATTATCTCTTGCAGTTTTAATCCTTGGTTATAAAAGTATTCCAAAAATAATTCAGTTTAATTCCATTATGCCAATCTCTGAAGAATCAATCAAAGTGATGAGTCATAATGTTAGATTGTTTGACTTATATTTATGGCAAAAAGAGAAAACCACAAGGAATGAAATTTTCAAATTAATTAAAAATGAATCTGCCGATATACTTTGTTTGCAGGAATTCTATTTTAGTAAAGATCCAACATATGAATTTGAAACATTGGATAGTCTGCTGACTTATCCAAAAAACAAGTACGTTCATGATGAATATTCTTATGTAAAAGGGCCAAACAAATGGGGAATTGCGACATTCAGTAAGTATCCAATAGTTGGAAAAGGAAGGTTAAAGTTTGATACAGGCAACCACAATATTTGCATTTACACTGACATTAAAACACCAAAAGAAACCATTCGTGTTTACAACTTTCACCTCGCATCTATCCGTTTAGAAAAAGTAGATTATAAAACAATAGATGATGTGTATGCAAACAGCTTTTCAAGTTATTTTGGAAGCGAAAAGCTATTGATCAATAAGTTAAAAAGTGCTTTTAAAAGAAGAGCCCATCAAATCGAGATAATCAAAGAAAGTATTTCATCTTCACCTTATAAAGTTATCGTATGTGGAGATATGAATGACACTCCAAATTCCTATGCGTATAAAGCCTTAAATGAAAACCTTATGGATTCCTTCTTAGAAGCAGGTAGAGGATTGGGTCAAACATATATTGGAAAATTTCCTTCCTTTAGAATAGATTATATTCTTCACGACACTAGCTTTACCGCCGAGCGATATGTTACTTTACCTGCAAAATTAAGTGATCACCATCCAATTACAGCTAATCTAGTTTTAACCAAAACGGATAATAGCGCAAACTAAAATATTTATTTTCGCTTATAAGGTCGAATTATAAGCCTTACTCCTTTTTCAAAGATAAAATAGTTATAAACCCAATTGAAAAAAGTTACAATCTTGTTTCTAAAACCTACAAGAGAAATTAAATGCACAAACATCCATACTAGCCAAGCAAATGTGCCTTGAAATCTAAATTTATGCAGATCAACTACTGCTCGATTTCTTCCAATGGTAGCCATTGATCCTTTATCAAAGTATTTAAAGGGTTCCATTGGTTGTCCTTTCAATTCTTTTGTAAAATTATTAGATAAATGGGCCCCCTGTTGATTTGCAACAGGAGCTACCATCGGATGACCTTTAGGGTATTGCACTGTTTTCATTAATGCAACATCTCCAATTGCAAAAATATTATGATATCCTTTAACCTTGTTAAATTCATCTACAGCTATCCGACCATGTTCTATTGCTCTTTCTTTCAACCCATTAATTATAGCCCCTTTTACGCCTGCTGACCAAATCAGAGTTTTTGTTTTAAAGTTTTTTCCATCTTTTATCGTTACAGTTTCACCGTCATAATTTTCTACAGTGGTATTTAACCAAACATTAACACCCAGATTTTGTAAATACTCTAAAGCTTTCTCTGATGCTTGTTTTGACATTGGAGGAAGGACCTTATCAGCAGCCTCAACCAAATTTATTTTCATTCGTCTAAGATCTAAATCAGGATAATCTTTTGGCAAAACATGCCTCTTCAGTTCAGCCAAAGCACCGGCTAACTCCACCCCTGTGGGTCCTGCGCCTACCAAAACAAAGTTCATGTAGCTATTCTGTTCTTCAAGATCAGAAGTAAGCAGTGCGCTTTCGAAATTCTGTAAAATATAACTCCTTAAATCTAACGCTTCTGATACACTCTTCATCGTCATGGATAGCTTCTCTAGCTCTTTCATCCCAAAAAAGTTAGTATCTGAGCCGCTAGCTATCACTAAGTAATCAAAATCTATAGGTCCTATTGATGTTTCTAAAATATTATTCTCCGTATCTATTCGTTGAGCTTCAGCCAGTCTAAAAAATAAATTTGGTTGATTTTCAAATAATTTACGTAATGGATAGGCTATCGAGTCAGGCTCTAACCCGGCGGTTGCAACTTGATATAATAAGGGTTGAAAAGTGTGGTAGTTGTTTTTGTCTATCAATACTACTTGTGCATTCTTTTGTCGTAACGACTGAGCAATTGTTATACCTCCAAAACCACCTCCTATAACTACAATTCTAGGGATTTCAACATTAGGGATATTCATATTAAGAGATTATTCGTTTATATTTTATGAAGGTTATTGTTTTCAATTATAGTTTCTGCAGGATGTTTGGCGTAATAAATCATAGCGGTAGCTACTTTTTGAGCTGAAATTGCTTTATATTTCTTTAAAGGTCCAACCATTAAAAACCCAAAGAGTGAGAATACAACTTGAGCAATCCCCTCTCCTACTCTTTTCTCTTCACGCTTACCTAACAATAAAGAAGGCCTAAGCAAGGTAAGGTGCTTTAGATTATACTGCATCAACTTATTTTCCATACGGCCTTTAATACTTGAATAAAAATTATTGCTCTTTTCGTCAGCACCCAATGAAGAAATAACAACGAAATTTTTAACTCCACTTCGTTCTGCTATTTTTCCCATTACGACAGGAATTTCGTAATCTACCTGCTTAAATGCCTCTTTACTTCCAGCTTTTTTTATGGTTGTTCCAATACAGCAGAAAATATGATCGACATTCACTTGTTTTATCGAGTTTTCGATATCCTCAAAATCAACTACTGTTTCCTTAATTTTTTGATGCTGATAACCAACCGTCCTTCTATTTAATACTATGATTGATCTATAATACTCATCCTGCACTAACAGGCTAATTAACTTTTCACCAACTAATCCAGTTGCACCAAGTACTAAAGCAATTTTCGATTTCATTTGTTATAATCTTAGATTTGCAAAATAAACATAATCATATGGATTCAATGAATTATCGTGCCAAAGCAATAGAATTGCTAAAGCAACAGAAATATAAAGATGCAGGAGAACTGCTAAGTATGGCTATTTCAGAGTATCCAAACTCTGCTGAGCTAATTAGTGAGCGTGGAGTATTACACTTACACTTAGGAAACAAACATGAAGCATTACAGGATATGGACAAAGCTGTTGAATTACAACCACACAACAGCTACAGATATTCAAGTAGAGCATTCACAAAGGATCGATTTGGCGATACCGAAGGTGCTATAGAAGATTATCAAAAAGCTGTAGAATTAGATCCTGATGATGACATAGCTCACAATAACTTAGGACTACTTCAGGAGAAATTAGGGTACATTGATAAAGCAAAAACAAACTTTGAAAAAGCAGACAAGCTAAACTTAGAAAAAGCAGACAAGCTAAACTTAGAAAAAAATAGTCAAAGTACGGTTGGAGGTAGACACAACAACGAATTAGCAGCTGAAAAAATTGAACCTAGAAATATTCAACAAGAAATTGAGGCAGAAAGAAAATTAAAGAAATCTTTTTCTCAGCAATTGTTAAGCATATTTACAGATAAGGATGAGCGAAAATCTTTTATTGATTTCATAAAATCAGGATTTAAAATAAAATAAATTATTTACTAGTAGCCTAATCAATACGTATGATCTTAAAGCAAATATAAATGAGTTTGAGAATTAAGTTATACCACATCGTTTTTGGCACTGATACTAAAGCTGGTAAACGTTTTGATATCGTCTTATTATGGATGATTCTATTGAGCGTATTGGTCGTAATGTTAGAGAGTGTACCGGCGATTAGACAAAATTTTGAATTTGAATTCTATTCACTGGAATGGTTTTTCACAATCATATTTACAGTAGAGTATTTGCTTCGCCTTTGGATTAGTCAAAAGTCATTTAAATACATGATCAGTTTTTGGGGAATCATTGACTTGCTATCCATCGTGCCTACCTACTTAAGTTTTGTTACCGAAGGCTATCACTACCTTTTAGTCGTTCGTATCTTTAGGCTATTAAGAATATTTAGAATTCTAAAATTAGTGCGCTTTAGCAGTGAAGCCCAAGTATTATTAAAAGCCTTAAAATCGAGCCTTTATAAAATAAGTATCTTCTTTATGGCTGTACTGACCATTGTTACACTTATGGGAACTTTGATGTATGTTGTTGAAGGTGGTGAAGAGGGTTTTACAAGTATCCCACAGAGTATTTATTGGGCAATTGTTACGATTACTACTGTTGGATATGGTGATTTAGTTCCACATACCATTTTAGGAAAATTTTTGTCATCAGCAGCTATGATTATCGGCTATGCAATTATTGCTGTTCCAACAGGTATCGTAACAGTTGAAATGTCGAGGACAAAAGAACACTTATTAACATGTGAAGAATGTGACACTCAAAATGATGTTGAAGCCAACTTCTGCAGACATTGTGGAATCAAATTTGAGCATATCGAAAGAACTAATTCCGGTAACTAAGTAGAAAAAGCTATTAACTAATTAAATATTAAGTAAAGCAATACATATCAATGCGTCTTTTTAATGACCAATCCCCAGTTTCAGTTATTTCATACGATGGACAGGCAGCCTACCATCCAACTTTCATAGATGATAAAGAAGCCTCAAAATATTTCGATCAACTTAAAGACGAGATTAATTGGCAAAAAGACGAATTAATTATATTTGGAAAGACCATAATAACCAACCGATTAGTAGCTTGGTATGGTAGTGAACCTTTTGAGTATACGTATTCGAAAAAAACAAAGAAAGCACTTTTATTCAGCAAAACTTTATTGAAGCTAAAAGCACAAGTAGAAGGACTAACAGGTGCTAAATATAACAGTTGTCTTTTAAACTTCTACCATTCTGGTGATGACGGAATGGGTTGGCATACCGACGATGAAAAAGAATTGGTTAAATACTCTTCAATTGCTTCAGTAAGCCTTGGCGCTCAACGTAAGTTTGTATTTAAACATAAATTAAATGGTGAGAAGGTTGAAGTAGTATTGGAATCAGGAAGTCTTCTAAATATGTATGGAAAGATTCAAGAAAACTGGCTGCATAGCCTACCTAAAACTAAAAAAATTAACCTACCAAGAATTAATTTAACATTTAGACTTTTTGAAGCTAAAAAAAAGTAATAAACTGATACTAATAATTTTAATAACTAATTTATTCTTTTTAAAACCTTAACTATTTTTTTCTAAAAATTTACTGAACACAGTAGACGCTTTATACTTTTTAAACGTCTTATGCTTTTAGAGTGGTAATAACGTTTTAGTTTAAATAGAAAGCATTATTTTTTCCATTCCATAAAATAACTATATTTTGCTGTCTAGAAGCTGCAAATAAAAGGCCCAAACAGAATTAAATCTGCTTGGGCTTTTTCATTAGTAGAAGGTAAGTCTTATTTGTCGATAAATTTCTCGGTTGAATTGCGTTCATCAAAGGTGAATATTTAAATAAATCCTAAACCATTATGTGCATTATTCAAAGTGAAAGTTGAAAGTGACATTCCATTTGGTCTTTTTGAATAATCAATATTCCACGCCTATCATCTATACTCAACTGCACTATTTCAAAGGTGGCTTTAACATTAATATTACCTGGAGTTGGGTTTGGATAGATCTTTTAAGTAAAAACAATATCAAACCCCTTAATAGTAGATTTATCAGAATACTCAAATACACCATAAAAAACTACTTGTTTAAGTCTATGATACGTCCAATGAGTCAGGTATTCAAATCTATGATCGCTTCTCTTATTGAATTTTCATTGCCTAAAACTTTTCCCACCTCAATCCAAGTAGTTGCATCCTTTGATTACTCAATGCTAAAAATTACCTGTTTTGAAGTAAGCATTCCCCTATTTTTATAAAGTGTACATAGCGGTAGGCGTTTGTAACATTTGATACAATAAATAGTGCAGACAATAAGTAATTTTGAACCATCAAAAATTTATAATGAAAAATCATGAATATAGAGCAAGCAATAAAAGAAGGAAAAGGAACAATTATAGATGTAAGAACAACAGCTGAATTTTCAGGCGGTCATGTTGCAAATTCAATTAACATACCTTTACAAGAAGTTCCAAGCAGAATGGAAGAAATTAAAATGCTAGAGATGCCTTTAATCCTTTGTTGTGCTTCAGGAAATAGAAGTGGCCAAGCAGCACAGTATCTATCTAGCTATGGAATTGAATGCAGTAATGGTGGGTCTTGGTTGGATGTAAATTATTTAAAATCTATATAATGAGTTTTTTAAGGAGATTGTTTGGAATAGGACCTGCAGTTGATTTCAACAAATTAATGAGTGAAGGGGCTGTCATTATAGATGTAAGGACACCTGGAGAGTTTAGTCAAGGGAATATTAAGGGTTCTGTAAATATTCCTTTAAATACCCTTCAAAATAAGTTAAGTAAACTCAAAGATAAATCAAAACCAATAATTACCTGTTGTGCTTCTGGAATGAGAAGTGCTTCCGCAAAAGGTATATTAAATTCAAATGGATATACTGAGGTTCACAATGGTGGTGGATGGATGAGCTTACAAAACAAGATTAAATAATGTACCTATTCAAAAGAAGTTTTTGGAGTATCACCAGAATTATTCGGTTGTTGGTAGGTATAGTTGCAATAGGAGAAGCAATAAGTTCAAACAAGTTTGTTTTTTATGTGATAGGACTTATTTTACTTGTGCAAAGCATACTCGTGCAAAAGGATTGCAGCTATCATTGCGTTGAAGAACCAAAAGGTTCTGATAAAATAGACAACATAGAATTCGAAGAAATAAAATGAAGTTATGGCTAGTAAATTTTCAGAAATAATAAACAGTGATCAACCAGTTTTAGTCGATTTTTTCGCTGAATGGTGTGGCCCATGTAAAATGATGCAACCAATTCTTGCAGATTTAAAATCTACCATGGGTGAGCAAACTAAAATTATAAAGATTGATGTAGATAAAAACCCTCAAGCTGCTGCTGCTTATCAGGTTCAAGGTGTCCCGACATTAATCATCTTTAAAAATGGAGAAATAAAGTGGAGACAATCAGGAGTTGTTCCTGCCCATCAACTTGAGTCTTTATTAAATCAATTTAAATAAAATTGATCTATTCATTCAACAATTGATTTTTATTCATGTTAACTTCAAAGAAAAAATAAATACATGAAAAAGTCAATTGAACGCATATACTCTCCTACTCCACCTCATTTTGTAGGTGACGGATTTAGAGTCCACAATTTTATTCCAAGCGGTTACTTAATGGATATGAAAAGAATGAGTCCATTTGTAATGTTAGATTATAACAGTAAATTCTACTTTCCACCAACAGACAAACCAAGAGGTGTAGGCGTGCATCCGCACAGAGGATTTGAAACAGTAACTATCGCCTATAAAGGAAAAGTTGCACATCATGATAGTGGAGGCAATACAGGAGTTATTGGAGAAGGAGATGTTCAATGGATGACAGCAGCATCAGGAGTTCTTCATAAAGAATATCACGAAGAAAACTGGAGCCGTGAAGGTGGTGAATTTCAAATGGTGCAGCTATGGATAAATTTACCTGCTAAATATAAAATGAGCAAACCACAATATCAAGAGATTCAGTCGAAAGAAATAAATGAAGTGGTATTGCCGTATGACTCAGGAAAAGTTAAAATTATTGCAGGAGACTACAATGGTATTAAAGGAAATGCCTCCACATTTTCCCCAGTAAATTTGTTTAATGCTTACCTAAACAAGAATGGCAATGCTACCTTTAATTTCCCAAAAGAGTTTAATACAGTTGTTTTAGTAATTGAAGGAGGAATAAAAGTTAACGACACAGAAGAAATATCGACGGATCATTTAGGTCTGTTTGAAAATGTAGGAGAAGAATTCACACTAACTGCTTTAGAAGATTCAATTGTATTAGTGCTTAGCGGAGAACCAATTAATGAAGCTATAGCTTCTCACGGACCTTTTGTGATGAACACTCGAGAAGAACTGTTGCAAGCATTTGAGGACTTTAATAACGGTAAGTTTGGCATTTTGGAAGATTAAATGCACTCTCTATTTACATTACCACCATTCTTGTAAGGTTAACAATTGTTGATTTTGTAAGAATGGCTATTTTTACTGCATGCTCTCAAAAAAGACAAAATATGCCATAAACGCTCTTGTTTACTTGGCTAAAAATAACACTGGAAAACCAATTCCCGTTGGTCAAATTAGTGCTGACCAAAATATACCTCATAAATTTTTAGAGGCCATACTGCTAAATCTTAAAAACGCAAGAATTCTTAATAGTAAAAAAGGCAAATTAGGTGGCTATATGCTAAATAAAGAACCCAAAGAAGTTGATATGGCAGAAATAATGCGGCTCTTTGACGGAGCTGTAGCACTTTTGCCCTGCGTAACTTACCGGTTTTATGAACGTTGTGATGAATGTATTGATGAAGAAACTTGTGGCATCCGAGAAGTCTTTCTAGATATTAGAAATGAAACCGTTGAACGATTAAAAAATGCCACACTTTCCGATATCATAAATCGTGAGGAACGATTAAAAAAGTAAAAAATCACTAGACAATATACTTTCTGTAAATTTACCCCGGCTTACATCATTTTTTTGGTGTAATCACAAAAACCAATCTTTACCTTCATTGTCATTTATGCAAAAACAATTTTTAAAAACAGACCTTCTATCCGGTCTTGTCGTGTTCCTAGTAGCCTTACCTTTATGTTTAGGCATTGCGTTAGCTAGTGGTGCCCCACTCTTTTCAGGTATAATCTCAGGAATAATTGGTGGTATTGTTGTTGGTTTATTATCCAATTCACAGATTAGTGTTTCTGGCCCAGCAGCAGGCTTAACCGCAATAATAGTTACCGCAATTGGTTCGCTTGGAGGGTTCGAGCCTTTCCTACTAGCTGTCGTGTTAGCAGGAATTTTCCAATTAGGTCTGGGGTATCTCAAAGCAGGAAGTATTTCAAATTATTTTCCTTCAAATGTTATTGAGGGAATGCTTGCTGCAATTGGTATTATAATCATATTAACGCAGTTGCCCCATGCTGTAGGATATGACATAGAGCATGAAGGAGATTTCTTTTTTATTGATAAAACCATGAATCACAATATTTTCTCTGATGTCATTGATGTAATAAATTTTTCTCATCTAGGTGCTGTTACCATAAGTATTGTTTCTCTACTAATATTAATTTCCTTTAGTACCAGCAAAATTCTTAAAAAAATCAAATTACTTCCGGGTGCTTTAGTTGTTGTAATTGCAGGGACGCTTATAAATTCAGCTTTCACAGCTTTTATTCCATCCTTAGCCATTGGTCAAGAACATCTTGTAAACCTTCCTACACCAAATTCAATTAACGATTTTATAGGTCAGTTTAAAACTCCCGATTTTAGTTCTATAACAAATCTTAATGTTTGGATTGTTGCTATAACTATTGCTATAGTAGCTAGCATTGAAACACTTTTGTGCATAGAAGCCGCAGTTAAAATAGATCCTTTAAAACGATTTACAAATTCTAATACTGAACTTAAAGCTCAAGGAGTAGGCAATATCTTGAGCGGACTAATTGGAGGGATTCCAATGACCGCAGTTATCGTTAGAACATCGGCGAATGTAAATTCAGGTGGAAGAACTAAACGATCCTCTATTGCTCATGGGGTGTTTTTATTGTTGTCAGTTTTAGCTATTCCCTATCTTTTAAATAAAATACCCTTAGCCAGTCTAGCAGGTGTATTAATAATGATAGGATATAAATTAGCAAGCCCTAGTATATTTAAAAAAATGTGGGCTAATGGTAAATATCAATTTATTCCATTTGCTGCTACAGTTATAGCGATAATAAGTACTGACCTTTTAAAAGGAATAGGTATAGGGCTAGTTGTTAGCGTATTTTTTATTCTTCGAGACAATTTAAAATTAGCCTATTTCTTTAAAAAAGAGCACCATCAAGAAGGAGAACATATAAAAATTAAGCTGGCACAAGAGGTATCCTTTTTAAATAAAGCTGCAATAAAGCAAACATTATACGAAGTGCCGAATAATTCGGCGGTTACAATTGATGCTTCAAATTCAGTTTATATAGATTATGATGTACTTATAATTATAGACGAATTCATAAGATTTGGCTCAAAAGATAAAAATATTACTGTTCAATTGATAGGCCTTAAAAAAGAATACCAAATAGAAAACTCTTCTCATATTTCTTTGGAAAATTAGGTCGAATACTCTTCTAGCCACTTAAAATAGCGCAAGATTATTTCTTCTTTCTTCTCTTCTATATAAGTCTTGAACGCTTTCGCTATGGGTGAAAAGTTTTTCCCTTTCAAGGAAATTAAATTCCAATCAGATGTTATAGGAAAGTGCTTTACAGGAATTATTTGTAGAGAGCCGTTTTTGAGTTCATCTTTAATTCCTATTAAGGGCATAATTGAGTAACCTAATCCTGCAATTACAGCCTGCTTAACTGCTTCATTAGAAGTTAATTCCATATTTTTGCGTACAGGCAAAGTATTGTCTTTTATAAATTTTTCCATAGCATTTCGTGTTCCTGATCCCTCTTCACGGTAAATTAACGGCAGCTCATTTAGGATTTGGTAGTTGTATGGCTTTTTCTTAAATCTTCTTTCAGAGTTGCCAATTAAATAAAGTCTATTTTCCATCAATTGAATTGCATCTACTTTTAACTGCTCGGGAAGAACCGATACTAAGGAAAAGTCAACTGAATTTAATTCTAAACTTTTTATAACTTTAGATTTATTAGTTACATCCAATACCAACTCTACCCCCTTATGTTCATTCAAAAATTGAGTT
Organism: Vicingaceae bacterium; assembly: GCA_018402765.1. GTDB lineage: Bacteria > Bacteroidota > Bacteroidia > Flavobacteriales_E > Vicingaceae > Acidiluteibacter. The sequence continues at coordinate 581,656 of JAGYIE010000001.1, forward strand.
AAAAAATAAGGCATTATATACTTTCCTGTAGAAACAATTGAAATTTTTAGTCGACCAGACAACTGCCCTTTATGCGCCATTGTTTTGTAATTAATAGCATTCACTTCATTCAAAATATTCTCAGCCGCTTCTGCTATTTGCATACCAAAATCAGTAACAAATAACTTTCTTCCTACGACTTCAGTTAACGGAATATCGAACTGATCTTGTAAATTTTTTAACTGAATAGATACGGCAGGTTGAGTTAAATGAAGTTCTTCAGCTGCCTTTGTAACACTCTTAAATTGAGTAATTTTTAAAAATACTTGCAATTGATGAAGGGTATAGTTCATAAATATTACTAATGGTTTGTATTACAAATATAAATAAAAATATATGAGTTATTAAAGGAACATTTGTAGTGTAATGTAATTTTAAAAATATAAAAAAAACAATGACTAGAATAACAATTGCTAAAGGAGACGGAATCGGACCAGAAATTATGGATGCTACCTTAAATATACTTATTGCAGCAGGAGCTCAGATTGAAATTGATGAAATTGAGGTCGGAGAGAAAGTTTATTTATCAGGAATCACATCAGGTATAAAAGACGAGTCTTGGGACATTATCAGAAACAATAAAGTATTTTTAAAAGCTCCTATAACAACTCCACAAGGCGGTGGATATAAAAGTTTAAATGTAACCACACGTAAATTTTTAGGATTGTATGCCAACGTCAGACCATGTGTAAGCTTCTACCCTTTTATTTCTACTAAGCACCCAAAAATGGATGTGGTGATTGTTAGAGAAAATGAAGAAGACTTATACGCAGGTATTGAACATCAGCAAACTGATGAAGTTGTGCAATGTTTGAAATTAATTAGTAGACCAGGTTGTGAAAAAATAGTGCGCTATGCTTTTGAATATGCAAAGCAATATGGCAGGAAGAAAGTAACTTGTATGACTAAAGACAACATAATGAAACAAACAGATGGATTGTTTAGAGAGGTCTTTAATGAAATAGCAAAGGAATATAGTGAAATTGAAAACGAGCACTGGATTATTGATATAGGTTCAGCAAAATTAGCTGACACACCTGAGGACTTTGATGTTATTGTAACTTTAAACCTTTACGGAGATGTAATTTCTGATATTGCTGCCCAAATTACAGGATCAGTAGGTTTAGCAGGCTCCTCAAATATTGGCGAAGAATGTGCTATGTTTGAAGCCATTCACGGGTCAGCGCCAATGATTGCGGGAAAAGGGATTGCAAACCCAACAGGACTTATAGAAGGAGCAGTTCTTATGCTTAACCATATTGGACAATCCTCTGTGGCTCAAAAAGTAAAAAATGCGCTGCTTAAAACGATTGAAGATGGGGTACATACGGCGGACATTTACAATCCTTCGATTAGTAAGCGTAAAGTAGGAACCAAAGAATTTTCTGAAGCTGTAATCAACAATTTAGGAAGCGAACCAAGTACACTTATGGCTGTAGATTTTAAAAATGGTGCAGCATTAAAACTCCCTCCATATATCAAAAAAGCTCAGAAGCAAAAAACGCTACTTGGTGTTGATGCATTTGTTCATTGGAATGGGACTGACCCAAATGAGTTAGCTCAAATGCTTCATGAAATTAACCCAGAAGTTATGCCATTAAAAATGATTACCAACAGAGGTATCAAAGTTTGGCCAAATGGATTTAAAGAAACTTTTTGCACAGACCACTGGAGATGCAGATTCCAAAACCCTGAAAAGGAAATTATTACAAAGGAAGACTTACTAACACTACTCTCTAATGCTTTAGGTAAAAATATAGACATTGTAAAAACAGAAAATCTATATGCGTTTGATGGTAAACCATCTTTTTCATTAGGACAAGGACAATAAAAAGTATAGATGACCTTGAAAAAAGAAATAACTCGTATGAAGTTAGCGGTGATGTGGGTAATCGTTGGATTACTCCTCACTTCTTATGAACCAACTAGCTTAGCTTTTCAAGCATTTTTAGGGATTGGAATCTTCGCTATTGCCTTGATGTGGAAAAGGATGCAATTTAAATCATCAAAAAAAATTAATGATCATGAAGAATAATCACGTATTTAAATTAATCGACGGAAACTTTGGTAACGATGATGCAGAAAGAATTTTAATCGCCTTGGTTAGCAATAAAATAAAATTTCACAACGTCGATTCTTTTAGAATTCAAGAACGCTTTAATGGAAATATTTCACATTCAGAAAAAAGAGTAAAAGAATTAACTGCTGTTAAAGAAACACTTAAAGAACTGATTGCGGATGCAAAAGAGAATAATCTAGATTTTAAAATCAATTGCACTGTAAATATTGAATTGGTTGCATCAAAGGACATTGTTTAACATATGAATTCACTAATTAGCAAAGATTTAGAAGCAGCAGCGCAGCTGTTACTTAATGGCAACGTGGTAGGAGTGCCCACTGAAACAGTATATGGACTGGGTGCATCAATTTACAATACTACTGCCATTGACTATATTTTTGAATTAAAAAAGCGACCTAAATCAAATCCACTTATTGTCCATACTTCATCTATTGAGCAAGTTCAAAAACTAACGACAGCCTTTCCTGATAAGGCCAAACAATTAGCAAATTATTTTTGGCCCGGTTCACTTACAATGGTTCTTCCAAAATCAGCAACGGTTCCTAATCAAATAACCGCAAACAAATCAACTGTTGCAATTCGGATACCAAACCACCCAGTATTTTTAAAATTGATTGATTTAGTCGGGCCTATAGCAGCTCCTAGCGCTAACCCCTATGAAAGAATTAGTCCTACAACTGCAAAACATGTGGCAAACTACTTTCCAACAGGCCTTCCCTTAATTTTAGATGGAGGTTCTTGTGAAAAGGGTATAGAATCTACAATTATTGGATTCGATGATCATGAAGTAATAGTTTATCGATTAGGTTCAATAAGTGTTGAAGAAATTGAATCCATAGTGGGAAAAGTAACAGTTAAAAATGAAGTTAATGGAACTTATACTTCTCCCGGTATGGTGTTAAAACACTATGCTCCCATTACAAAAACAATTGTTACAAATTCAATTGAAGAATATATTGATGAGTTCAGAAATAAGAAAATTGGAGTTATCCGATTTAAAGATGATTCAACTTTTCCAAATGTAGCAAAACAACTTACATTATCTAAAAAAGGAGATTTAACTGAAGCTGCAGCGAACATCTACGCTTTTATGCACATTCTAGACCAATTAAAATTAGACTTTATGCTAATTGAACCTATGCCCAATAACAGTTTAGGCCGATCTATAAACGATAGATTAAAACGCGCAACACATCTTTAATTTTTATATTCCAAATACCTAATCCACATGAATTTAGATTTACTCATCGATAATTTAACGAATCCTGCACTTTTATTTTTTGTCTTAGGAATCGTTGCTGTAAGGCTTAAAAGTGATTTAGAAATTCCTGCAAACTCATCAAAGTTCATTTCTTTGTATTTGTTATTTGCCATAGGGTTTAATGGTGGAAGAGAACTAGCTCATAGTGAATTAAATTCAGAAATAATTTATGCAATGTTATTTGGAATCCTATCCGCTTCCATTATACCAATTTATACCTTTTTTATCTTAAAAAGACAACTAAGTATCGAAAATTCTGGAGCTATTGCCGCTTCTTACGGTTCTATTAGTGCGGTTACTTTTGTGACTGCAGTTATGTTCTTAGAAGCTTTGCAAATACCTTACAGTGGATACATGGTAGCTGTTATGGCACTAATGGAAGCTCCGGCAATTATCGTTGGCGTGATTTTAATTAAAATTTATAAAAAGAAAGACCCTAATGCTCGAGTAATTAGTATTGTTTCTGTTATAAAACATGCACTGACCAATGGTAGTGTGATTTTAATTCTTGGTAGTCTAATAATTGGTTTATTGGCAAGTGAAAAACAATCAATGGGAATTGAACCATTTACCACTGACTTATTTAAAGGATTTTTAGCGATATTCCTTCTAGATATGGGCATTATCTCAGGTAAAAAATTATTTGATTTCCTAAAAAGTGGTTGGTTTACCACCTCTTTTGCTATCATAATTCCCTTGATCAATGGAAGTCTCGTTGCGGTAATAAGTAGCTGGATATCTGACTCAGTAGGAAACAGACTAATGTTTTGTATTTTAGCAGCAAGTGCGTCCTATATTGCGGTTCCTGCAGCAATTAAAATTGCGGTTCCAAAAGCCAATCCAGGTATTTTTATCCCTATGGCTTTAGCGATCACCTTTCCATTCAATGTAACTTTTGGTATGCCTATCTATTTATGGATAATCAACTATTTCTAGGGCTCAATTTATCTAACCCAATTGATTTAAATTATTTACTAGCAGCCTAACCAAACATCTTCATTAGCAAATCGCTACATCTTTTAACTGGATTTTGGCGGAACAGGTTTTCATCCTCAGCAATTTTCATAAAAAGACCATCTGCTTCTACAGCTGCGCTATTCAATGACAATTCTACTTCATGTACTTGATTCTCTAATCCTTTAGACCTTAAATCTTTGGCAACATTTGTGTAATGTCCCCAGAAAAGGAATTCTTACTACGGGTTAATTAGCATAGCCCACTGCTTTGGAAAAGTTGTAATTCCTGTAGTTGTTCCCCTTAATTAAAAGCTTCCTTTAGGCCTGCCCTCATTTTCAAAACTTAAAGTGCGGAGAATGTAATTTGAGGAGAACCCAATATATATCTGCCTAAATCTTTAGCAATTGGCTTCAGTGCTTTACAACCTGTTAAAAGTAGTATTTCAATACCTAAAATAATGAAAAATTTAATGCGCCAAAGTTAACCAGTTTATAATAATTGAGCTGATTCAATTCTACGAAGTAAACCATTTTGCGAATCAGTCGATTTATTTAATATAAAACGGCTATTCAGTTTTTGTCTAAGATTTCAGTAGTCAATATTTGTTATATTTGACAAAAAATAGCTATCAAAGATTTTCTATTTATACGCACCTTAGTTTCTTTCTTAAGAAATGATGACTATCGAGATTTACTGATTACGACATTCATCACCTTAGCCATTGGCAGCGCTGTATATCACTATTTAGAAGGTTGGAGTTGGTTGGATTGTATTTATTTTTCGATTATCACATTAACAACAGTCGGATATGGTGATTTTTCACCACAAACAGATGAAGGTAAGTTATTTACGATTGTTTATATCCTAATAGGAGTGGGTATAATTCTAAGTTTTATTAATACTGTTTACTCCCACTATAAAGATGTAAAAACGGACGACAAACTACCAATCAAAAGATACCATAAAAAGTACAGAAGGCGTAAAAGTAGTTCATCAGAAAAAGCTGATGGAAAAGATGATTAGTATTATCTGCTCTATATCCGTGAAGTTCAAGTTACTTAAAACTGGGTCGTCCTAAAGTAGGTTATCAAAATTAGTGAATAAAATTGGTGAAAAGCATTGAGAATATTCTCACTGCTTTTTTGGTGATTTCATATTTAAACTCAAAGGTCTTATTTCATTGTATGCTTATATCAATTAAGCTATTAGCGTCCTTAATTTCTTTTAATCTTGACATTTATAGATTACAAACTCATGTTTTAAGATTCCGTTTATTCTTTCAGCAAATGTATGTTGGTAGCAATCGTATCCATCTTTCATTGATGGGATTATTTTATTCATATCTATTTCTTTCTGATAAATAGAGTAGCAATACTGCAATCCTCTATCAGAGTGATGAATTAATGGTAAAGTGCCGGATCTGTTCTTTACAGCTACTTGTAATGCTTTCACTACATTTTCTGCACTCATATCATCACTTAAATGATGTCCTACTATTTTTCTGCTATATGTATCAGCTCCGAAGGGTTTGCAAATCTTCGGAAAATGCTTTCATAATTAAATGAGGGCCAACACGACAGCATCTTGGTTAAACAATGGAATCATTTCTTGCTCTACAATTCGTATCGCTATAGTATCAGGCAATACGCCTTCAAATCCATACCGCGCAGCTATAAACACCTGCCCGTTAATCATAAAAAAGGGGTTCGAATAAACATATTCGACCCCTAAAAATTTAATCAATACCGCTTATTTTTTAAGAATACGGCCCAAAACTAGATCTTTATCTAGTTTTTTGGTACAGAAAAACCAATCTTTACAATCCAATTCTTCCGTGTCATTCATTCGCTCTTTTGCTACTCCACAAGATCCTGCAGGAGAAATAATTACATCATCTCCAGGCACCCAATCTGCAGGTGTTGCTACATTAAACTCATCTGAAGTTTGAAGCGCTATCAGTGTTCTGTATATCTCTTGGAAATTTCTACCTGTACTTAGCGGATAATAAAGAATTGTTCTAATAATTCCTTTGGGATCAATAAAGAAAACTGCTCTTACAGCTTGAGTCGTGCTTTCTCCTGGCTGAATCATGCCATACTTTTTAGCAACATTCATTGAGATATCCTCAATCAACGGAAAATTAACCTCCACATCTTTCATTCCTTTGTATTCAATTTTCTCTTTGATGGTTCTCAACCATGCAATATGGCTATATAAACCATCAATTGAAAGTCCAATTAATTCAGTATTTGCCTTTTTAAAATCATCATGCATTACAGCAAATGTCATAAACTCTGATGTGCACACTGGCGTAAAATCAGCAGGATGACTAAATAGTATAGTCCATTGACCTTTATAATCACTCGGGAAATTGATATCCCCTTGGGTAGTTTTTGCAGTAAATTCTGGAGCTTGATCTCCAATTCTGGGCATAAATACAATTTGTTGTTCTTTTATATCTTCCATAATAATTACGTATTTTATTTATACCGCAAATTTATGTTACACAGACTAGCCGGTAAGCTACATTTGTTACAAAAGGCTATTTTTAGCTTTAATTATACTCATGTATACTCGTTCCCGCCGTCTTGCGGTCTTTGATCCATTAAGCGAAAACTTCTATCCGGTGCTAATCAATTGACCTCCAAATAGAGTCCGTATTGCTATTAAACCAATCAAACTTTCCATTGGTAGTTATAAACTGGTCTAAAGTTAGCTCATCCAAAGCACCGTCAATAAAAGCATAAAAGTTTAAATCCTCTACTTTTAAACTATCTAATGTCGGTTGGCCATTTCGCTTATTGAGAATATTCGTTTTTAAGGTGGGTGTGGTTAAGGAGATACTTCCGATTTCTAGCGATCTACTAAATAAAAGAGCAAAAAGATCAAAATCTTTTACTGCAAAAGATTCAGCTGTTCCAATATATTCGAATTTACTGCTGTCTATAGGATATGCAAAAGACAAATTAGGTAACTCGAGTTTTCTATCCCACAAGCTAATAGAAACATCCTCATAATCATAGTAAAAGTTCGATCCCAACTTTGTTTTAAGCTCTTCTGCTAATTTGTTTTTAAATAGGAAAATCAGACCCAAAATACCAATTAGCAGCGATATGATAAGAAGTATGATTACCTTTTTACTCATGAACTCGAATTTAATTCCTCTGTAAATGAATAAAGATATTGTTCACTAAAGTTAGGGAAGTTGTATTTATTAAGCAGGCAAATGGCTAACATCAAAAAAAGATTGAGATGTGCTAAAGTCTATGCTCATCTCAATCTTTCTAAAAGTTCTACTTTTCTGAATCTTTCGCAATTCTAAACCTAAATCCGGCGTAGACCATTCGTCCAAAAATTGGTCCCCAAACTAAACCACTGTCAAACTCTGAGCCTGCACCTAAAGGATTATCAGCATCAATTATTGGATTTTCTTGGCGGTAATTGCCAATATTTTCCATTCCTGCATACACATCCCATCGTTTATTAAACGTGCGTGTAATTTGAGCATTAGCAGTTATAAATCCAGGTGAAGTTAGCGGTCGCTGATTATCTGAAGCATTTATAGACGTAGAAGGAATTCGTTGCTCTCCCAAAAATTGAACAGTTGCATCAAATTTCCAATTTCCACCCTTCGCATTGGTTTTAGTTTCATAACCGATATTTGAAAAGATCCGGTGCATTGCAGTCAATGGTTTTTGCTTAAAACCAATTTGATAGTCCGTCTTTACATCCAAATAGCGGTAAGCTACTTTTACATCTACAAACTTTAAAACTTCATAACTTAATTCAGCTTGAATACTTGTAGCGTATGACTGCCCATCTAAATTGTAAAACTTTACCGTTCTCGCATCTTCCAAGTCATAAACGACTTGATTTTCAAATCGGGTATGGTAAACATCTACACCGATATATCCATCTCTATAGGCCAATCGGAAATCCTTAGTTAAATTTAAACCAAAGTTATAAGCTCGCTCTTGCTTCAAGCCAAAAGGAATACTGTTTTGATTTCCCATTAATTGAAATGATCTAGCGCTAGCAAACATCCCTTGATTTTCAGCAAAAATATTGACAGTCCTTTGTCCACTTCCGGCAACAGCTCTAAACACTAATTTTTCTGAAGCTGCCCATCGAGCATGTAAGCGAGGCGTAAAATATGTTCCATAAATCGAATTGTAATCACCTCTTAATCCACCTACCAATGAGAAGGTATTGCTAGGAGCAAATGTATATTCTATAAATACACCCGGAACGCTCTCAGTTCTATTAAACGTAGAGTCATAAGCGATTTCCTCGAATCGATCGTAAACGAAACTTGCTCCTGTGGTGATGGTGTGTTGATCGTTTTTAATTTGAGTTCGGTATAGATAATTTAAATAAACCGACTCCTGTAATGCATCATAATCATTTGATCCAAAATTAGATGTCTGCTTATGCCTACTCACAGAACCTTGCAAACCCATACTTTTGTAAGGCTTATTTCCAAACACATAACCAGACTTCCCAAATACCTCAATTCGCTCTGTATTAATTTCTAAGCCAAATTTAGGTTGTAAGTTTTGGGCAATTGACGGCTCATATCCCGGTTGTCCTCCTACTCTATAGTCATTTACATACCAAACTCCTAGTTGAGCAGCTAGTCCTTCGTTGCCATAATACTTCCATCGGTTAATTACATTTATTTGATTTCCTGTGGGAAAATCCATAAATCCATCTGAGTTATTATCGACTTCGAAGGGTCTTGCACTTCCATGAAGTAATAACATGGTGCTCCACTTATCCGTGACTTGATAGTTTTGATTAAAATTTAACTCTGCTCTACCAGATTGATTGAGATACATATTTACGAAGAGTTCTTCTTCTTCAGGTTTTTTAAGTTCTACATTAATCTGACCTGCAATACTCTCATACCCATTAACCACAGTTCCTACTCCTTTTGACAACTGCATTGATTTAATCCAGACACCAGGAATAAAAGTCAAACCATATGCACTACCAAGACCTCGAACTCCGGGCATATTCTCACGACTGATAAAGGTGTTTGGGCCTTCTAGACCTAACATCCTAATTTTTCGTGTACCCGTTACAGCATCCGTAATAGCCACATCTATGGATGGAATCGTTTCGAAACTTTCAGACAGATTACAACAAGCTGCTTTTTGCAACTGTTTTTCAGTAATTTGTTCTACTTTTTTGCTATTCATATACGAAATAGAAGAGCCAGTTTCTCGAACAGTAATTTCTACTTCATCTAATTGAACTGAATTCTCAAGCTGAATAACAATGGATGTTTGTCCTTTCCTTACTATTACTGTATCAGAAGTATACCCTACAGAACTTACCACAAGTGAATATAAGTTCACAGGCCTTTTGATACTGAAAGTACCATCCTTTAGTGTGGTTGTCCCGGAGTAAGAATTAAGCCAATATACGTTGGCAAATGGAACGGGCTCTCCCGAAGTGGCAGTTACTTTTCCATTAATCGTTTGTGCTGAGATTTCCCCAATTGCAAAAATAATGCAACAAGCAAACCCTAGCAATTTTGCTAAGTTGTGCATTGTGTTATTCATTTAAGAATTAGTGAGAATTGATTCCGTCGTCGTATTTACAGCAGTCCGGTAATGATTTATAGGCAACGCTATCTGCAGGCTGTTCACCGATTCTGTGTCCTGTTTTAGCAACAGACTCACGAATCGTTTCTTCATCAACCTTCTTACCGTTATAAACCAAATGAAGAATTTTATCGGTCTTATGCCATTCGGCAAATTTTACCCCTGTAGTTCTCATAGCAGCTCCTTCAATGCGTTCTTTACACATCTTACAAACTCCTTCTACATGTATTTCTAGTTTTTCATTTTTTGACTGCGCTGTTAAGCCATTGGATAGGATTGCAAAAAAGGCAATCAGTATAAATTTGATTTTCATGATTCTAATTTTTAATGATACTATAATTAAACTATTGATTAGTCTATACTATCATCCATAAAAATTAAAACGTTTAAAAAGTAGATATAATGGAGGACCATTAATGGGGATAATTTGAGTAAAAAGTATACTTGTTAACCCTCTTGGTATTGCATTTAGAAAATTGTTGCTGCTGATAATTTGATTTGCTGCTACAACTTTAATTTTTTGTTGGTTATTGTCGGGATACTTTAACTGATCTTCTAAAGCAATTCGACTGTACTCATCACTGCAACAGTTGTCTTCATTATCAAGATTACCATCATTATGTTGATGAAATGGGCAGTTTTCTGATTGTTTTTTTGCCGCTTCTGTTTCGTGGCAAGAGTCTGACTCATCAAAGAACCTTATTTCCTTTAGAATATCACCACAGTAGTGCTTATACATAGAAAAACCGGTAGAACTTACCATGATTAGGCAAGAGAGAATAACTAAAGTGATATGTTTTAACATTTCCACTGTTGCGAATTTACGCTTTTTTGATTGTTACAGAATTTACTTCATAAAAAATGAACTTAATAATCGTTAATATCTAAAAATTTAATCTAAGGCTTTCTTTAAGACAAAGTGCTCAATACTTTTATGAATCGTCTGAAACAGTTTTACCTAGAAATATACTTAAAATCTCAGGCGACTATCTAGGCTATATTTTCCTGGGCCTGAAATAAGTAAAATCAAAAATGCAATAAGGTACACTAGACCTAATTCTTGCTTAGCGAATGGATCAGAACCATGAACTATAAAAACAGCAACCACCATCGTAACTATCAAAGGAATACTTGCAAAACGCGTGAATAACCCTAAGATTAATAATATAGGGCAAAATACTTCCGAAAAAACAGCTAGGGAATAGCTTAATTCAGAGCCAATACCTAAAGGATCAGGAAAGGAAGAAAAAGCATTTTCAAAATTGAGCACCTTAGGCCAACCATGATTTAAAAACATAAGTGAAGCAAATGCAATACGAAGAAGCAGAAGTGATAAGTCGTTGAATGTAAGTGGAGAGTTTTTCATTAATCGATGTATTCTTTTTTGATAACCAAAGCAAAGTTAACATCATCTATCTTTAAGTACCCTTGATCGTAAACATATTTATAAACACCACCATTTTTTGTAATGTATTCGCTGGTGAAATAATTAAAATTAAATCCTTTACTCTCCAACTTGGCAGCAGTTGTTTTTGTTTTACCATATGGATTTAAGTCGGCTAAAATACGTCTGTTCTTTCGCAGAATATAATTGGTTGAACGCACCAAATTATTGGCGTCTTTGTTCTGTCTATTATTATATATATTTCGGCATTGATCAGAACAAAACTTCTTATCAATACGGCCCTCAAATTCATCATTGCATTCTAAACAATTTTTCATCTCCATTGGCTAAAAATAATAAAAGTCTTATAATTAAATACATAAAGATAAAATTTCTTTCAACCATACAAGTTCTATTATTACTTTTTTTAAAAATGATTGTATCTTCGATTTCTCAAATTTAGCTATGAGCAGCAACGAAAATACAAGTAATACTAAAACGTTACAGATAGGCGTATTTTCTATTATTCTAGTATTTTTAAGCTCATTTTTCTACACTTCATTTCATCAATCATTGGCCGCTGATGATTTCTATTTTGCTTCCTACCTAAAAAAATATGGAATTTGGGATAGTATGCAGCTTGAACGCGACCAATGGAATAGTAGATGGACGTCCCTTCTATTGAACTTTAGCTTATTAAAATTAAATACCCAATTTTCACATACATTTTTACTTTACAACCTTTTTAATTTAGGATTATCCATTTATTTTTTCAAAACTTGGTCAAATCGGTTTACGAAATGGCCTGTAGCATTTGCAGGAATATCAGCTGCTATTTTGTTTTGGGGAACCTTTTCTATTGGAGAAGTATGGTTTTGGAGCTGCAGTACTACGGCATATCTCACCTCTACTCTACTTTTAGCAATCTTACATATTCGCCTAGCGAATCAACTATCTGTAAAATCAGGAATTCTACTTGCTATCTCAGTGGTATATATAGGAGGCAGCAGCATGCCTGTAGCTCTTATCGGATTGTACCTACTCGGCAGGCGGTTAATTAAACAACTAAAAGGAAATCAAGAAAATGTTCAATGGACCATTCTCTTCATCTTATTACTATTAATCAGCTTTTTATATCTTTTAAATGGAGAAGGTAGCTACAAAAGACAACTCAACTTTGAACAACTTACACTTTCTCAAATTCCACTTCTTCACCTAAAACTCGTTACCTTATCGTTAGTAAAATACATTTTACCACAACTCGGTTTCTTGCTTATTATGGGACTACCGATTCTTATTATACCCTCAAATTTACCACCTATAAAAGCAAGTAAAATTATAGGTTCAGTTGCATTTTATGCTATACAGTTTGGCATTGCTCTTTTTATCTATCAAGGAATATTTACTTATATCACCCAAGACATAAGTGCTGCTAGAAGTTTCTTTCCAATTAATTTTTTGTTGGTTTTATACGCTTTAAAAACGTTCATATTACTGCATCAATACCTAAAAGGAAAAGTCAAAAATCAGTTTTTACAAATACTCTACATAGTGATCCCATTTCTATTTATCAGTTATAGTAGCATTAACAAAATAACTAAAGACTATACATACCGTAAACACTTCCAAGAAGTTCTATCTGAATTAGAAAATGAACAAGCACTATTAAACGCTCTGCCTGAAACAGGCCTCATATACCCAACCAAGATTTCGGTAGATAGCACCTACTTCACGAACCAACATTTAAAGCTATACTTCGAATTAACCAAAACTCCTGTTGTGAATGACACCAATTGATGAATATTACAATCGACTAGAAGAACCTATGCAAGGATTAATGCCAGCAATAAAAACAAGTATTCTGTCGATAGATCAACGCTTAAATCTGCAATAGAAGGACCAAATTCCATTTTTCTATGTAAATAATAGAATGTTTTTTTACAGACAATTAGCCAAAAAACAGGGGAATTGTATATAAGCTTTTCCGATGGATATAGACTAGAAAATCCGCTGTTGCAGTCAGATGGTAGAAAACGTTTTTAGTTGTTGTATATAGACCCCAATGAAGATTTACCAATTGATCATGTTCGTTCAATAGTTAATTCATTATTAAGCCATTACAAGTAATATTTTTCATGTTTGAATAGCATTTTTTGTTGTTTGATAAATTTTTATTATACTTGTTTTTCAAACTAATCGTGTATGAAGTATCGTTTACTTTTTATTCATTTACTTTTATTCAATATATTTCAAATCAATACTATAAGTAGTCAAAATGGACTTTCTTTTGATGGTGTAGACGACTACGTGCAAACGACTTTTAGCGGTATGTCAGGAGCCACGACTCCAATTACCATAGAAGCATGGATAAGAACAGCTGCCGATGCTCTCCCAAGTGCTAATGGTCAGCAAGTAATTACCGATTTTGGAAGCTTTGTAACAGGAGGAAGGTTTACATTCAATGTTTTATGGGCTAATGCTATACGCTTAGAAGTTGGTGGTAACGGCCTTAGCGGAACTATTCCGGTAAATGACAGCATGTGGCACCATGTGGCAGTAGTTTATAATCCTTCAATTACCAATAAATTAAGCTTATATGTGGATGGTATTTTAGACGTTTCGGGCAACGTTACGGTTCCAATAGCATTGGGAAGTACAACTAACTTTAGAATTGGCCAACGAATAGATGGGATTAATTCATTTACCGGAGATATTGATGAAGTGCGTTTTTGGAATATTGCATTAGACACTGCACAACTAATAGCTAGTATGAATAATGAATTCTGTAACCCTCCTGCAGGCTTATTGGCTTATTATCCTCTAAATGAAGGAATACCAAATGGAACTAACACAACTATAACAACAACAGCTGATAAATCAGGAAATAATAATGGTACCTTAAATGGCTTCGCATTATCAGGGGCCACTTCAAATTGGATCAATGGGGCACCAGTTACTTCAGGGGTAACCTCAAGTAGTATAACCGTTTCAGACTGCCAATCCTATACCTCTCCAAGTGGAAACACAATTTACACCGCAACAGGTACCTATTTTGACACCATTCCAAATAGCAAAAACTGCGATAGTATTATTACCATTAATTTAACGCTAGTAAACAACCCAACATTTGCAAATATAACTGTAGTTGAATGCGATAGCTACACCTCTCCAAGTGGAAATTTTACTTTTACTTCTTCAGGTAGTTACTTAGATACCATTCCAAATAGCCAAAATTGTGATAGTGTAATTGCAATAGCCCTTACTATAAACACCGTAAATAGCGGTATTGCATTAACAGGTAACGGTAGTACTGCTTCAGCAACGGAGGTTGGTGCTCGCTATCAATGGTTAGATTGCAACAATGGTTTTGCAATGCTTATAAACGATACAAACAGAACGTTTACGCCTAGTATGAATGGGTCATATGCCGTAAAAGTGACAAAAAATGGCTGTACAGATACCTCCTCTTGTCTTACATTTACTTCAGTAGGATTACAGCAATCTTCCATTGAAAATGAATTAATAATAAGTCCAAATCCTACGAATGGCCATATTTTAATCAATTTTGGAACAGCAAGAGGATTAAAGAACTACACCATTAGAAACATGGTTGGACAAATTATTACACAAGGTAGCACTTCAAGTGAACAGGTAAACTATGTAATCACTGCAGATAAAGGACTTTACTTTATTGAAGTAGAAATGACCAATGGGAAAAAGACCATTCGTAAAATTGTGAAACACTAACTATCTATAACTATTGAAAAGAGCGTTTGAATTAAATTTTAAGCGCTTTTTTTTATAACCCTATGCAAATACATTTTTCAATTACTTTGCAATAAATTACCTTATATGACCGAAGACCTGCATTTTGAAAAACTAACAACTGTAAAGCAATTAAATGATGATCATTATGAAAACTGCACCTTTAAAAATTGCCATTTTACTCAAGGTGATTTCTCAAACATAAGTTTCATCGATTGTGAATTTATAGACTGTAATTTAAGCAATGCTAGAGTAACAAATACTGCTTTTAAGACCGTAAAATTTGAGCAGAGCAAACTAATTGGTATTCATTTTGAAGACTGCAACACTTTTCTCTTAGATCTATGTTTTACAGACTGCACATTAAATATCAGCTCCTTTTATCAGCTAAATTTAAAAAAGTCAGTCTTTACCAATTGCAGTTTACACGAAGTGGACTTTACCGAAACCAACTTAACAGATGCTAGCTTTACCTATTGTGATTTTATCGCTGCTATATTTGAAAATACCAACTTAGAAAAAGCAGATTTCAGAACATCGACTAATTATGCTATTCGGCCCGACAAGAATCGAGTGAAAGGAGCCCAATTTTCAGCTGACGGTTTAGCCGGATTACTGTACCACCATCAAATCAAAATTTCTTAATGATATCGATACACTTTTAGCGATTTAAATAAACTCAATTTTCTCTTAATGCAAACCAATTTAAACTCTTGATTATAAAGTATCTACTGCTAATTTATAAGTAGGATCCTCAACTACGTTTACATCAATAATTTCATCAGCATTGGCCAATAATCTTCTGCAATCTTCACTTAAGTGCTTTAAATGTAGTTTCTTACCAACCTTCAAATAGCGCTCAGTAATTTTATTCAAAGCTTCAATTGCCGACATATCCACCACCCTACTTTCAGCAAAATCAATTACTACTTCTTCAGGATCATTTAAAATATCAAACTTGTCATTAAATGCAGTAACGGAGCCGAAAAACAAAGGTCCGTATATTTCATAATGCTTCACTCCGTTGTTATCGACATGCTTTCTAGCTCTAATTCGTTTGGCATTGTCCCAAGCAAATACCAAGGCTGCGATAATCACACCAATCAATACCGCTAAAGCTAGATTGTGAAGAACCGCTGTAACTAACGTAACAAGGACCATCACAAAAATATCTGATTTAGGCATGCGCTTAACCGTTTTCAAACTTGCCCATTCAAACGTACCGATAGCCACCATTATCATCAAACCTGTCAATGCAGCCATTGGAAGCATTTCAATAAGCCCTGCACCAAACATAATAAATACCAACAGCATTACGGCTGCTACAATACCCGATAAACGAGCTCGAGCACCTGAAGAAATATTAATCAAACTTTGGCCAATCATGGCACAACCACCCATTCCTGAAAATACACCTGAAAGCACATTCGCAATACCTTGTGCTACTGCCTCTTTATTTCCTCTTCCCCGAGTTTCTGTAATTTCATCTATAATGTTCAATGTCAATAAACTCTCGATAAGTCCTACACCGGCCATAATCGCGGCGAAGGGAAAAATGATGGACAAGGTTTCCAGCGTAAATGGGACTTCAGGGAAATGAAATGGCGGAAAACCTCCCGATATGGAAGCCATGTCGCCTACTGTTTTGGTATCTATTCCAAAAGCCACTACAATACCGAAAATACTCAAGATCGCTACTAGTGAAGCAGGGATTACTTTTGTAATCTTCGGTAGTCCCCAAATAATCAACATAGTGACTAAGACCAATCCCAACATTATAAACAAAGGTGTTCCTGTAAGCCAAGCACCAGAAGCATCTTTAAACTGCTCTAGTTGAGACATAAAAATGATAATCGCTAATCCATTTACAAATCCAAAAATAACAGGATGTGGCACTAAACGCATTAACTTTCCAAGCTTCAAGAAACCAGCAGCCATTTGCAGTATCCCTGCAAGCACCACAGTTGCAAGAATATATTCAATTCCATGAGATTTTGCCAATACAACTAAAACCACCGCCACAGCCCCTGTGGCTCCTGAAATCATTCCTGGCCTACCACCCAAAATTGACGTAACTAAACCCATCATAAATGCAGCATACAATCCAGTTAAAGGAGGAAGACCTGCAATAAGCGCAAAAGCAACTGCCTCAGGTATTAGTGCCATCGCTACTGTTAATCCTGAGAGAATTTCTGTTTTATAATTTACTTTTAAGGATAGGTCAAAAAGGTTGAAATACTTCTTCATAAAGTGAGTGGATTCGATGTGTTCTATTTTTGAGGGTGCAAAACTACTGATTTAATAAAGAACTCAAAGAATAGCTCCGCACTTCATTAAATTTGAACAATCGTAAAATTTAGAAAATGAGCAAGAAAGGAAGAGTAACAGGAATTGACGGGATATTTTTTAAAACACAAAATCCCAACAATATAAAGTTATGGAATCAAACACATTTGGGACTAAATACAGATGCTTATGGAAGCAGCTTTGAGTGGAGAGAAAGCGTGGATCCAACAAAAAAAGGCTTTACCCAATGGAGTCCTTTTAAAGAGGACACCACCTAATTTACTCCTTCTGAAAAAGCATTTATGATAAACTATAGAGTAAAAAACCTTGAGAAGCTAGTTGAGCAATTAAAAGCTGAAGGAGTGACTATTTTAGATGAAATGGAAACCTATTCCTACGGAAAGTTTATCCACATTTTAGATCCAGAAAATAATAAAATTGAATTGTGGGAGCCTGTTGATGAGGAATATGACAAAATAGCTGATGGACGCACGAAGTAAAGGTTTATTTAATCTTCGTTTGCAATAGCGACTAGTAGCATTCTACAATTTTTAACCAGGAGATTTGAAGGCGAGCTATGTATGAAGACAAAATAATATTTTATAAAAAATATAGGGACTTGTCCATAAATACGAATAAACAAAATAGTCTATTCAACTAATTGACGCACGATTGCCTTCTCTCCAAAAGAATTTTTAACATGAATTAAATATAAACCACGTGTTAATTTTGATATATCTAAACGTAGACCTACTAAAGAGTTATTATTATGGAAAATAACCGCCCCATGATAATCATAAATCACAACTTCTTCAATAGTTCCATCCATTATATCGATGTTTAAGTAATTAGAAGTAGGATTTGGATAAACTCTAACGAAATTACTACTTGGTTTTTCTTTTGTAATTCCGACCGATACATTTCCAAATCGATGACCATATATCGCTCTTACATACTCAGGATGATCAACAAATGGATTCCGATTGTTTTGGTATTTATAAATAGTGTCATTTCTTCTTCGCTCAGAATTACTAACCGAATCAATTAAGTGCCAATGATATAATGTACTTGCATTTCCATGCAAAGGAGATTGGTCTGTTCTACTTAATAAACTGTCTACTACTTCTAAATCCAGTTCTCCATTTTTACCTTCATACCTCACATCCATATAAAAAATAACTCTTGCTACGTCGCCTTTCAAAGAATCAGGGGGCTCCCAAACCCATTTAGAAGCGGATGTAAATGCATCAGTAGAGCCATTATAAACTCCAGAATTATCAATATACCTTGTATCTCCAGTGTCAAAATTTCTATTGTTTCTGGCTGAATTGGTTGACACATCCTCAGCGAAAAGATTATGTAAATCGGTTCCTTCGGTAGTTGACGTCCCAAAATTACCTCTTGATTTAGCCCAAACATGCTCTCTAGACCACCCTTGAGCACTATTATACTCTAAAGGACCATTCATGCTAAATCTAGAGTATAAACCCACAACGTTAATTGAATTATTGGGATCTTTATCTGCCTGTTTTAATACGTCCCAACAATCCATTTGTGAGCTACTCGTATATGGAAATACAATATGACCACTTATAATGTTATTTAATTCTGCTTTTAAAGAATCTCCTGATAAACCTTGTGCAGTAGTGTAATAGTTTACAGGAATTTGAGCGATTGATTTTAAACAAGAAAATACAATAATCAGTAATGAAATAAGTATTCTAAATATCATATTAAAAGAGTATAGAGTGAAATTTAATTTTATAAAATTAACTAACACAAAAGCTGAACTTTTAATTCCCTCTACTTTTTCGGCAAAAGCACGCTATTAAGCGCTTTTTGACCGGTATTCTTTCTAATTAGTGATTGGGGAAATTGCTAGAATGGACAAAAAGCCCATTTCGAGTGTACAGGATGCGCATAATAGTGCCTAAAATGGACTATTTAGTGTCTATTTTAATATCGTGCTTTTTGAAAAACTTTAATATTAATGATCTCTCTCGGTTCAAATAGTTTAGCTAAAAGGTAGTTTTCCTAACGGTAAAATTGAATTTACGGAATAAACCACATGGAGTGAATTGATTTTGTATCGTTATGCACTTTTTACTTATCTAAGTTAGTTGTGGAAGTAGAATTTTGTTGTCCCAGACAGCGATTACAATAGCTTCTTTGAAAATGGAATGAGAAAGCTAAAATCTAGGTAGTACTTGCACAATGAAAGTAATTTATGATGCTTTGAACAACTTGAGGTATACGTCCAACAGTTTTGTCCGTTTGAAAAAAGTTGTTCGTTTGAGAAATTAAATAATCTGCTTTGTCATCTAAAATAATATAATCAGAGAAGCTAAGCGGTTTAGACTTTATGATGTTCTTATTATCTATAATCCACTTCAAAACTTCGTTTCCTCTAGTTAGATAACCAGCTCCTGCATTTAGGTTAGGCGTAAAGGATATTATTCCCCTTCTTATTCCAATACTACTAAACAGTTCATTCATTTGTTCTAAATCGAAATTCAATCTCCAAGTAGAAGTAAGTACAATTTGTGCATCTATTTTTTCTAGCAGTTCGTTTAATAACTTGATAGCTTCAGGGTCAAATTGGTCTTTAAGAAAATCATTGCTTGTATTTTGTCTTTTATTATCCCAAGCGTCTGAATTTAAAACTCCATCTATATCTAAAAAGATTATTCTTATGAAATTTCTATTTTATTTTGATATTCGTCATTCTTTCCAATTAAATATGAGGTTTTGCGTGTAGGCAATGTTGCCTTGTGTTGCGCCTGCGGCAAGGCTATGGCGCTTGCACGCTTTAGTGGTTAGTCCTTGGTTTTATTTCAGATTTCAAGCACATAATATTTCCATGTTGTATTATGAACATCCACATGGTTATTCCAAATTCCTCGATATTGATTATTAAGTTGTATCCCACCTTTTTTATGTAATAAATTTGGCAAATGTGCTACTTCAATAGTTTGGATATTTACATGTTGCCCATTAAATAATTGATAGATACCTGCATTAGCTTGTGGTGCTTGCCAAAAAGCTTGGCGCTCGGTTAACAAAATAGCATAACAACCATCTAAATGATTTTGTCTCAACTGCTCAAGAAATTTTACATCTTGAATTGCACGGTACATTTCATTTGGCGTACCACAATCATCTTTTGGCATCTTTAATTCAATCACATAACGCTTACCATCTAGTGTCGTTATATAAATATCAATTTCTTTTTTTATTAAATCAGGTAATGGGTTAAATATTCTCGGGGTTGGGTATTCAAGTCTGACAATTAAGTCAGGGTAACTGCTTCTCAAAAAAAATGCAAGTTCATGTTGTAATCCGAACTCACTATAAAGCTCAATTGGCGCTTGTTGAATTGTATCGAAAAATCTATTTATTTTATCTAACATAATGTTTTACATTTTCGTTTTTAGGCTTACCACTAACGTTTAGTATATGGAAAGTAGGCAATTTCGAAGCATGGAACTTTCGGTTAAGCACAAAGTTCGATACGAGTCAAAAGGATTGGTTTTATTACTGTTTCGCCTATTCTTTATATACATCTTGTCAGGCGACGTTTTTATCAGCGTACTGTTTTATTTCATTCAACTCGTTTCCCCTATTTTCCTTTCCTTCTTCGATATCAAAATCGTCTTGAAGTCCGAGCCAAAATTTAGCTGAGTTTCCAAAATATTTACTCAATCGCAAAGCAGTATCAGCTGTTATTCGACGTCGACCTTTTACGATTTCAGAAATTCGAGTTTGCGGAATTTTCAAATCTTTAGAAAGTCGATAAGCCGAAATTTCAAGTGGCTCAAGAAATTCGTAAAGTAAAATTTCGCCAGGATGTACATTTGCTAACTTTTCCATTTTCTCTGTTTTTAGTGATAATCGACTATTTCTACTTCGCTCGCATTTCCGCTATTCCACTCAAAAATTATTCGCCATTGTTTGTTAATTCGAATGCTGTAAAATCCACTTAAATTTCCGCTTAGCTTTTCAAGTCGGTTGGAAGGTGTAATTCTCAAATCAGCTATGTTTTGCGAATTATTCAACATTCTCAATTTTCGGCGTCCAATTTTTTGAATATCAATCGGCATTTTTTTTACTCGATATCCATTCCAAATTTGTTCAGTCTCTTTCGAGCGAAAAGAAACAATCATATTTTTGTTTTACGTTACTAACGCCAAAGATAAGTAAAATTTTCTAATTGGAATTCGAAATTAAATGTTGCTAACGGTCTCGGCTATGCGTAGTGAGGGATTTCAACTACTGAACTTCCTACGAAGAACTGAACTTTAATTTTACTACTTTCCTGTCCTACTAAGCACGAGACCCCTGCTTGCGTATAGGTGATGTTGAACGAATCCTCCCTTCGGTCGGAAGCTTTTGTAGCTAAAGTACAAGATTTTTTAATTTCGAATGAAATATAAACGATTAATCATGTATAAAAAAAAGTAAAACCATTTCAGAGCGAGCCTTTGCGGAAGTACAAGGCTTTAGCGTATTGCAAAACAAATTGCAACAGAGTTTTTCAATTAACGGTAAAGCGACAAGCACACTCAATAATTACCTTCGATGCTTGGCCCACTTAGCCTTACATTACAAAGAAAGTCCTGAAAAACTCTCGGTAGAAAATATTGAAGACTACCTTTACCATTGTCAAAAGCTTCATAAAACTCCATCTGAAAGCTTCTTTAAACACACCATTTATGGACTTCGAGCCACCTACAAAGTAATGGGCATGGAAGTCAAACGATTTGCTTTACCTCAAATCAAACGCGATCTTAAATTACCCATTGTCTTAAATCAAGAAGAAGTTAGACGTCTTTTAAATGCTCCAAAATACCTTAAACATCGTTTAATTATTGGCGTATTATATGGTTGTGGACTTCGCAGTTACGAACTATGCAACCTAAAATTAAGCGATCTTGATTTTGATCGTAAAACAGTTTTTATTCCCAAGAAAAAAGGAAAAGTAGATCGTTATGTTCCCTTGAGTGATCACTTAGTTAGAGGGTTAAAAAAATACGTTAGAACAGAAAATCCTCAAGTATACCTTTTTAACAGTCAGGTTTCTAAAGATGGAAATACACGGGGATTAACCACCAATGGAATCCGTTGGATAATTAAAGAAAATCGAAGTAAAATAGGTAGTTCTAAGAAGGTAACCGCTCATACCTTACGACACACTTTTGCTACTCATTTGTTAGAGTATGGGGTTGATATTGTTAGTCTAAAAGAGCTGTTAGGTCATGCTCACATTGAAATGACTTTGACTTATTTGCATGTAGCTAATTTACCAAGCAGCTCAAAGTTTAGCCCATTAGACAGGCTTTATCAGTAGTGCGCCCAAAACATACGGTAGCTGACATTTTAGAAATGGAAAAGCTACAACTTGATGGCTTGAGTTTAACCTCTTGGCACCATCGGGCTTTGCAGGCAATAAGAAGGTGTAGAACTGCGGCCATGGGTGGCCACATAGACCAATGTGATTGTTGTCATGGGCTACATATAAGTTACAACAGCTGTAGAAACAGGCACTGCCCTACCTGTCAAGGACACAAACGTGAACAATGGATTAACGCTAGAGAAGGTGAATTGCTAAATGTGCCTTATTTTCATTTGGTATTTACCTTACCAAGTGAGTTTAATAGCTATGCTTTAAGCCACGGTAAAATAGTATACAGTAGTTTATTTAAAGCTGCTTGGCAAACATTAGAACAATTTGGAGCTAACCCAAAACATTTGGGTGGCAAAATGGGCATGATTGCTATTTTACACAGCTGGGGACAAAACATGACTTTACATCCTCATTTACATTGTATTGTTCCGGGTGGTGGAATATCTAAAAGCGGCAAGTGGAGAAAAGCAAAAAACAAGGAAAAATACTTGTTTAATGTAAAATCGATGAGCCATGTTTTTAGGGCTAAGTTCGTGGATGAACTTAGAAAAAGTGAGTTAACTATTGCACAGAAAGTTTACGATGCTGTGTTCAAAAAGAAGTGGGTAGTATATGCTAAACAGCCTTTTAGAAGCCCAAAATATGTGATAGAATACTTGGGCAGGTACACCCATAAGATCGCCATCAGCAATCATCGAATCTTACAGATTAACAGCGAAAACAAGACAGTTACCTTCTCAGTAAAAGATTACAAGCATGGCGGAAGGAAGTCTATCTTAACATTGTCAAATCAGGAATTTATTCGGCGATTTGCATTGCATATTCTACCAAAAGGGTTTACGCGAATAAGGCATTATGGAATTTTAAGCAGCAGTTGGAAAAAAGAAAAATTACCCCAACTACAGGCTAAGTTAAGCACTACTCAACTAGAAGTTTTAAGACCGAAAGAACCGCTCTTACATCGTAGATGCCCGACTTGTAAAAAAGGAAAATTGCATACCATTTATCTATTTAATGAAAGAGGTCCTCCCAAAAGGTGGAGAGAACTTTTAAAAGGTAAATCACTAACAATGAGTAATTAAAATTAATCTGCAAGACGGAAGCACTCCATTACACCCTAAAATGAAGTAACTTCTAAAAAACACAAGGAATTGCTTGCAGATTGCATATCAAATGGAATAGATCAACCTAAAATCAACGCCAAATAAAGGCATTTGAAAGATCTCCATCCTAGATCAAACACCAATTCTTAAGACCCAAGTTGCAGATTTCCCCATAGTCTCCGCCTTTGAAGGATAGTGCTTGAAACTTCGTCAACAGAGTATTCATTTTTGGCCTATCGGCAAAACGAATACTTAGTTATTGGCAAAAGTTTTATTCTAAATCCTCGTTATTAATTTCATATTCGTATTCAAAAAATCTTTTTGACGGCTCTCTTAACAACCAATATTCATCTATGTTATAGATATTTTTCCCAGTATCAGTCGGTTTGTAAACTTTTAAGATTTGTTCTGCATTATTTTTGACCACTACGGAATCATATTGAATTATGGAAGGTTCGAGAAAAGTACTTCCAGTTTCAGAGAATGCCTCAAAGAGTCTAGTTTCATTGGTAGGAATTACCAAAGTTTTACTTAAGTCTTGTTCAAATCGCACAAATTCAATAGTTAAGTCCTGATTTGTTGTATTTTCTATATTGGCTTCCATATCGGCTCCTGGGTCACAACTGCATAAAACCGTTATTGCTGTAAGTGTTAAAAATGTTTTTTTCATAGTGTTTTGTTTTTTAAATTTTTGCCATAAGTATCCAAAATTTAGCACCTGTCCAAATTGGCAGTTCTTGGTAAGTTTTGATAATCTCTTTTTCTGTCTAGATTTTCTGTCACTTTTATTTATAATTACGTCTTTATTCCCGGTTTGATTTTAGTGATTCGACTTTTCGATTTATTTCTGAAATTTTATTTTGTCGTTTTTCTTCGTTTTGAGTTGATGAGAGGTTTTTATAGTCATTTGTCAAATGGTAAATTGTGTCCATGTACTTATCTATAGCTACTTCAGTTTGTCCTTTGAATTCGGCTTTTGCCAATTCATATCTGATTTTCCACTTTGTCGAACATTCTTTTATCAGATGAAGCAAGAAATAAATAATAAATCCAATTAAAGGGCTTAGGAATAAAGCAAATGAAAATGCAGCTGTAGAGCCAATATTTTATTCGACCCTAAAGAACCCACCACAAAGCACATAGTAGTATTAGCCAAAAGATAATTACAAAGAATGTCATATTAAATTAGTTTTAATTCTGAATAAAGTTCGGTTCATGTCCGCATAAATTTAAGTCGCTAAATTAGCCCAAATTTTCCGTTTATCTCGTTTTTCAATATACATTTCGTTCGTTTCATTGTTGGTCTATCCGAGCGTAGGCAAAAAAATAGGCTCTTTTGGTTTTTTGCGTTTGGATTGTGGGTCGGCAAAAAACCAAATGTGCCTGTTTGCGCGTTGGCTTTTTCAGCATGGCATACAACTTGTATATATCCGCATAAACATAGTACTTTTTTTACTTTTAACCTATTCAATTGTTTCTAAACTATCTAATCGATCTAAAGGACTTTGTATTCGTGATGAACTTGCCTTACTCACATGCGTATATATAGTAGTCGTTTTTATACTACTATGCCCCAAAAATTTCTGTATAAATCGAATATCTGTGCCATTCTCCAACAAATGTGTCGCAAAACTATGACGTAAAGTATGCACTGATGCCCTCTTATCTATTCCAGACTTTTGTATCGCTGCGCGCATTACGGCTTGAACACTTTTAGTGCTGTATGGCTCTCCTGCTATTTGCCCTTTAAATATATAACCATCCGAACCTTCCAAATGCATAAAATCCTTTAAATAACAAACAACACTATACGGCAACATCGCCATCCGATCCTTCTTCCCTTTTGCTTCTCTTATGTGTATCCTATGCTCCCCAAAATCAATATCCCTCCATTGTAAACTAACCACCTCACTAACGCGTAAACCTGCGCCGTATGTCAGTAATAAAATTAACTTATGCTTACTGTTTCTAACAGCATTAAATACGCGCTTGCATTCTTCCATACTTAATACACTTGGCAAAGTCTTCTCCTTTTTTGGCCGTGGAATCTCCCAGTTTGTATCCTTCCATTCCAATACGTATCTGAAATAAAACTTTAAGGCATTCAAAGCATTATGACCTGAAGATGAACTTAATCCTCGCTCAGAAAATTGTGCTAAATACTTAATTACCTCCTTGCGTGTAATCGCTGATGGATCCCTAAAGTTGTAATATCCAATGAACGAAATGAATGCACCACTATAGGTTTTTAACGTCGAAGAACTGTAATTCATAGCCATTAACATGTCCATCAAATCATGCAAATAATTTGAAGCTCCTTCAGGCACGGTTTGTAACAAATGCTGCTTCACATTACTCAACTTTTTTGCCTTCGCGTTAATTGTGTTTTTAGCCGACAAATACTGCCTAGGTAATTCATTTTTAATCTCTGCTTCTGTAGGCTCAAAATGATACGCTAAGGCTGTTAATAAAGCAGGAGTCGCAGGCAGTAAGTAGCAGCCTAAATGTTTGCTATATATACTATAACTTAATCGCTTCACAATTTCTATTAGACGAGTACTCTCTGGCAAAAATACCCGCATATATCGAGGATCAATGTCGTGCGTCTGTAACTTTATTACAACTTTTTTTAATGGCTTTCTTTTAAAATCATAGAAATTATTCGGAAAAATAGAAGCACCTATAATAGCTTCTACCTTATCTTTAACGAACTTATGTCTATAAATCATGTATACTCTATGAGAACTATTCCAATGTACCCCCTTTACATTTTTTAAAGCATTAACGATAGGTGCAACATAATTAAGTTGCAAAACCCAATATTTTCCAACATCTTCTTTTAATACATACTTCAATCTAGGGTCAACTGTCTCTTTTGACAATTTATGTGCAGAATCAGAACCCGTTATCAAAACGTTCTGCTGCATTGCGCCAGTAAAGGCTATGGGGAGATGGTCTCGATTACTTTTAAAATCGGCTCCCGTTAGTGATGAATCTGTACGTTGAATTGCTGCGATCTTTAATACATAAGGCCAAGGCAGCGCCTTTAATAATTTATAATTCGAAGAATTGTAATCACAATACCAACAACCGTGCGTTTTACTATAAATAGCGTTTACTTTTCTAAGTTCATTACGCAAAAAAGTATCGTAAGGAAAAAACAAACCAATCCTATCAGCACCTCTATGCCATATCTTTTGTACAGTAATTGACTTCTCTTTAATCATTAATTATAAGTGCTTTACTATTAACTACAAAACTAAAATCTGAAAATAAACAATGGTAAAAATCTAAAAAAAATAAACAAAATTTGTATTTATCCGATTATAAACGTTTATTAACCGTTAGTAACGGATAATAACTACATCCATATCTAACAAATGATGCAACGAATTAAAAAGTGTAAAATTTGCAAAAAAACAATTTCGGGAAGAGAAGATAAAGTCTTTTGCTCCATCTACTGTAAAAATTATTATCATGTAAAATTGAGAAGTGTTACCAATAATGAGGCAAAGCAAATTGATGAAATCCTCCATAGAAACAGATCCATATTGCTAGAGGTGTTAGGTAAAAATATGATTCAAAAAAAGGTCGATCGACTAACCCTTTCAAAGAAGAAGTTTAACTTCAAATACCTAACACATTTCAACATTAATAAACAAGGTAAAATGTATCACTTCCTGTATGATATTGCCTGGATGGAGTTTTCAGACGACGAAATATTAATTATCCGAAGAAAGACATCAGCTCAATGAGCACAAAAAAACCCTTATCCGGCTTTGACAGACAAGGGCTTTACATACTGTTTAAATTAGTTTACTTCGCGTAATTTACTGCTCTTCGTTCTCTAATCACTGTAACTTTCACTTGACCAGGATAGGTCATCTCGGTTTGAATTTTTTGAGCAATATCAAACGATAAGGTATCCGCTTCCAAATCGCTTACTTTATCACTCTCTACGATTACTCTCAATTCTCTACCTGCCTGTATAGCATAAGCTTTGGTTACACCATTGTGTGACATCCCTAGAGATTCTAATTCCTTAATCCTATTTATATACGATTCTACAATTTCTCTTCTCGCGCCAGGTCGAGCACCTGAAACAGCATCACAAACTTGTACTATTGGAGAAATTAAAGAAGTCATTTCTATTTCATCATGGTGAGCTCCAATCGCATTACAAACCTCAGGTTTTTCTTTGTACTTCTCAGCCAACTTCATACCCAAAATAGCGTGTGGCAATTCTGGCTCATCATCCGGCACTTTACCTATATCGTGCAACAATCCTGCTCGTTTAGCCACCTTAGCATTTAAGCCAAGTTCACTAGCCATAGTTGCGCATAAGTTTGCTACTTCTCTACTGTGCTGCAATAAGTTTTGTCCATAAGAAGAACGATACTTCATTCTACCGACCATTCGGATTAATTCAGGGTGTAATCCATGAATCCCTAAATCAATACAGGTCTTTTTACCGGTATCTATAATTTCTTCTTCGAGTTGTTTCATTGTTTTAGAAACCACCTCTTCAATTCTCGCTGGGTGAATTCTACCATCTGAAACCAATTGGTGTAGCGCTAATCGAGCACACTCTCTCCTGATAGGATCAAAACAAGATAAGATAATCGCTTCAGGTGTATCATCTACAATAATCTCAACGCCTGTAGCAGCTTCCAACGCTCTAATGTTACGACCTTCACGGCCAATAATTCTACCTTTTAATTCATCGCTTTCTATATTAAATACAGAAACCGAATTCTCAATTGCTTGCTCTGTGGCAACACGCTGAATGGTTTGAACTACAATTTTCTTAGCTTCTTTATTCGCATTAATCTTAGCTTCATCTACAGTGTCCTTTATATAAGACATTGCTTCTGTTTTTGCTTCAGCTTTTAATGCTTCTACTAGTTGTGTTTTTGCTTCTTCCGCAGTCATTCCGGCCAATGCTTCTAACTGATCTACCTGCTTTCTGCGATCTCGATCAATGTCCTCTTGCTTCTTTTGAACAAGCTCTAATTGCTTATTCAAATTTTCTTTAATCGCAGCGTTTTCTTTATCTTTCTTATTGACTTCAGCTAACTTTTGATTCAAAGTGGTCTCTTTCTGCTTCACTCTGTTCTCTCCATCAGACATCTTTCTTTCACGCTCAGAAATCACTTTTTCATGATCTTCTTTTAGCTGCAAAAATTTCTCTTTTGCTTGAAGAATTTTATCTTTTTTGATAACCTCTGCTTCAGCTTTTGCCTCTTCTATAAGGTCTGCACTTCGTTTCTCTATTGCTTTTTTAAGCACAAAGAAAACAACGGCTGCCCCTACTCCTAATCCAACGAGCAAGCCAATAATGATACTTACTATATCCATCCTTTTGTATTAATTTATTAAAAAAAACCCGAGCAAAAATGTTGTTTGAGTAAACCCCTAATAAAAGGATTTGAGTTTTCCGGAATACCGCAGACTTCCAACGTCTCTCAATAAATTGAGAAATCACCCAGCAAACTGGGATAATTAAAGGCCTGTCTTTGGCACCACTAAGTTAAACTCACGCTGTTAAGCATGTTGAGTTTACCAAACATTACAAATTTGCACGGGCATGCAGTATTCCCATCAAAGGGATTTTATTTTAAGAACGCTCTTTTTATTTCAAATAAGTTTAGAAACCAAGGCTTCCAAACCTTCTAACTCTTCACGTAATCCGTCGTCTTCACTGACGCTTTTCGATTCAATTTCTATTGACTTTGTTGCAAATTCTAATGCACACATGGCCAACAAATCTTGTTTATCTTTCACAGCATACTTGCTTTCGTAATCCTTTAAAATATCGTTAATACGCTTTGCGGCTTTACGAATTGCTTCTTCTTCCTGCTCATTGCTGACAGTTAGCGGATAGGGACGATTAGCAATTATTACTTTTATTGAAAGATTCCTCACGGATTAATCATTACTTATTAAATTGTGCAATGCACTTATCTACTTCCCGTACAAGCTCATTCAACTTCAATTTCATTTCCCGATTACCTCCATCGCTAGTATTTCCGGTAATTTTTAAAACGTTATTTCTGTTTTCTAACTCGTTTATTTCAACTTTTAATCGAGCAATTTCTTCATTCAGCTGCATTACCTTTTTTCGCTCTTGCTCCAACTGGTCTTGTGTTTGCTGTTGCTTTTTAACCAAAGCTAACACTTTTGTTTTTATATTTTTGACCGTTAAACTTAGATTCTCCACTTCAGCAAATGAATTAAAAAATATGACTCATTAAGTCTTTTACAAAGCTAAGAATTTTTTTGAGCGATTAACTGTTGAAATAAATATCATTTAAAATTTTAAAGAGTTTGGCTAAAACCTAAGTTTGTATTGAATTATGACCCATTTGTATTATCAATATATGCGCTTATTTTTTTCTTTATTTCTGCTCGCTAACTCACTTTTGTGCCTAGCTCAAGAAACCAATTATCCAACGGATTACTTTGCAGCTCCCATGGATATACCGCTATTTATGTCTGGCAATTATGGCGAAATAAGATCCAATCATTTTCATGGTGGTGTAGATCTCAAAACTCAAGGTAGAGAAGGTATTCCTGTTAAAGCAGCTGCTGAAGGATTTGTGAGTCGTATTAAAATATCGCCTTTTGGCTATGGTAAAGCTATTTACATCACTCACCCAAATGGATATATCACTGTGTATGGTCACATTCAGAAGTTTAGCGACGCTATTGAAGCCTACATTAAAAAAAGTCAATACCAAAAAGAGAGTTTCTCTGTGGAGCTATTTCCGATGAGTAAAGAGTTACAGCTAAAACAAGGCGATCTTATTGCTTATTCAGGAAACACAGGTGGCTCGGGTGGTCCGCACCTTCACTTTGAAATTAGGGATTCTAAAACGGAAACACCTTTGAATGTATTGCTTTTTGGATTGGACATTAAAGATGCAATAAAGCCATCCATCAAGTCAATTATGGTGTACCCAATGAATGACACAAGCACCGTAAATGGGAAATACACCAAGCAGCGATTTACGGTAACAGGAAGCAATGGTAATTACACAATCATAGGAAGCCCGATACAACTTCATGGAAAAATCGGATTTGGCATTGAAGCTATTGACCAAGCAAGTGGTGTATCGAATAGAATCGGTTGCTACAAAATAAATTTAAAGGCTGATGATGAGTTAATTTATGCACATGAAATTGATCAAATACCCTTTAATAAGTCAAGGTTTATTAATGCCTATATCGATTATGAAGAAAAAGTAAAATCGGGAAGGAGGTATCAATTGAGCTATGTTCTGCCAAACAACCAACTACCTATTTACAAAACAGAGAAAACTTCTGGTCCAATTATCTTGAGCCCTAATGAACGTAAACAAATGCTCTATGAGGTAATCGATGTGTATGGAAATAGCAGTAGTTTATCATTTGAAGTTGTTGAAAGTAATAATCATACTCCTAGAACAACTGTTGTAAAATCAAAAGAAAATAGATTTTTCAAGTACAACCGCAGAAATATAATCCTAGAAGATGATATTCTTGTAAACATTCCTCCTTTCTTTTTATACGACGATTTGGAATTTGAATTTTCAAGAAGCGAGGCTAAAAACGGATGTATTTCAACGATGTACAACCTGCACAATAAATATACGCCCCTTCACTCCTACATGAATGTTTCTATAAAACTAGAAGGACTAACGGAGTACCAAAAAGAGAAAAGCTTAATTGTTTCTTCTACAAATGGAGGGAAATCATTTTCAGCAGAAGGTGGAAAATGGGAGAACGAAAATATTGCTATACGAAGCAGAAGTTTTGGTAGCTATTGCGTAAAACTTGATACTACAGCTCCAGTAATTACTCCAGTTAATATTTTTAATGGTGCTAATATGAATGAAAAATGGTCCATCATGATCAAAGCGACAGACAATTTGTCTGGTATTAATTTTTACCGCGGTGAAGTGGATGGAAAATGGATGCTATTTGAATACGATTACAAGAAGAACCTATTTTTTCACTATTTTGATGGATCAATTGAAAGTGGCAAGCATACATTAACGTTCAAAGTAATTGATGGAAATAAGAATGAAAGTACCTACACCACTACTTTTAACAAATAATAAGAACGAACATAATGAATAACCATTAATTTTAGCTGATGAAAATACGTCAACGACTTTTATCTTTAGTGGTAATTTTTTTATTTTCTCTTTCAGCTATCGCTCAAAATGAGTCTGATGAATCACTAATTCAGTTTTCTGGAATCATTATTACCGGCGACAGCTTAAACCCTGTTCCGTATGCCAGTATAATCGTAAAGAATACGCAAAGGGGAACTACTTCTGATTACTACGGTTATTTCTCATTCGTAGCTAAGCCATCGGATACCATTGTATTTTCGTCCATAGGATTTAAAAAGTCGGAGTTTGTTATTCCTGACACTTTAAATGACAATCGATATTCATTAATACAAATGCTACAAAATGATACGGTTATGCTAGATGAGGCGATCGTTTATCCATGGCCTACCCAGGATCAGTTTAAGCAAGCATTCTTAAATTTAGAAATACCTGACGATGCACTAGAAATTGCGCGTAAAAACCTAAGTGAAGATCAGCTTGCAGCGCGCGCGGAGGCAATGCCTATGAATGCCAACATGAATTTTAGGTATCAGATGCAACAAAGAACAAACCAAATGTATTATGCAGGTCAGTATGTTCCGAATAATTTACTCAACCCTTTAGCTTGGGCGAAATTCGTAGAAGCATGGAAAAGAGGCGACTTTAAAAGAAAAGATAAGCGTTAAGCCATCAGGCGAGCGTGCCAACTATCTTTTACTGCTGTTTTCCAGTTGGTCTCAAACTCTGCCTTTGTAGCAACTAAGTTATTATAAACTATTGTATTCTCATTCAGTTGGCCTTCACGCAGTAATTCTTCAAACGTAGCCATTTTGGCAAGTTTTAAATCACCATCATCTTCGTAAGCAATTGTTAAACGGTCAAATAAATCAAGATTGAATCCTTTTTCCATATGTTTTACAAAACTTACAGAACTATCAATTGAGCATCCTGATGCCTTCGCCTTGGATTCATCAACAAAAAAGATTAGAAATGTATTTTTCAAAAGAGCAAAAGAAGCTGCCAGAGCTGACCCGTGAGCATTCCAATTCGCAATAAATTCCTTAGCCTCATTTTCAATTACACGAACTTCATCATCCGATAAAATGCGATTAGACTGGTAAATCCATACTCTGCTATGTGGTGCTAATTCTTGGTAATTCATTGCTCGTTTTTTTTCAAAATTAACTATTATAAAAAGCTCTCTCCACTTCTTAACAACAAAATTCAGAAAAAGGAATTATCTTTAGCCTAAAAGTTTGACACGATGAAAGAACTATTAATGGAAAAGGAAGTTGTTTGGTTTATTATTGGACTAACTTTATTCTTGCTTGAATTTATTTTCCCTGGTTTAATTTTGATCTTTTTTGGTGTTGGTGCATGGGTTACATCGATTTTCGCCTACTTTTTAGATATCAGCATAGATACGCAACTTTTCATTTTTATTGCCTCTTCATTAATTAGTTTGGCCGCATTGCGGAAGTTATTAAAAGAGAAATATATGGATGTTAGTAATGATAAAAACAATCACCTAGCTGAAGATTTTGTAGGTCAAAATGCAACGGCACTACTATCATTTAAAGCCGGCGTAAAAGGTAAAGTTGAATTTAGAGGGAGCCAATGGGATGCCATATCTGACCAAGATATTTTAGCAGGACAAACCGTTAGTATTACAGGAATCAATAGCATTAAATTAATCGTATCACCATTATAAACAACTACACTATGGGAACAGCTACAATTATTTATTTAGGCCTCATTATTTTTGCATTTGTCATTTTTCTTTCAACAGTAAAAATTGTACCTCAGCGCAGCGCATTTATTGTAGAGCGATTTGGGAAATACCAAAAAACATTATTGGCAGGCTTCCACATTATAATTCCTATAATAGATAAAGTAGCCTACAAACATACTCTAAAGGAGCAAGTAATTGATGTATCTGCTCAGACATGTATAACCAAGGATAATATTTCAGTAGAAGTAGATGGGGTGCTCTATCTGCAAGTTGTAGAACCTAAGAATGCTTCTTACGGAATTGACAATTATCACTTTGCTTCTATCCAATTGGCACAAACAACCATGAGAAGTATAATCGGAAAATTGGAACTAGACAAAACATTTGAAGAGCGAGATACCATTAATTCGATAATTGTAGAAGCTGTGGACAAGGCTTCTGACCCTTGGGGCGTTAAAGTTGCACGGTATGAAATAAAAAACATAGCTCCACCGCAAAGTATAAAAGACGCCATGGAGAAACAAATGCGTGCAACACGTGAAAAAAGAGCAATAATTGCGACTTCTGAAGGAGAAATGCAAGCTAAAATAAATCAAGCAGAGGGAGATAAGCAAGAATTAATTGCACGATCAGAAGGTGAGAAAATGAAACGTATAAATGAAGCTGAAGGAAAAGGTAGAGAAATTGAGCGAATTGCTCAAGCAACTGCAGAAGGTGTCCGTTTAATCGCCTTAGCGATTCAAGAAAAAGGTGGTAAAGATGCTGTAAACCTTAGAGTTGCAGAACAATATATTGGAGAATTTGGAAAGTTGGCCAAAACGAATAATACCATTATTCTACCGTCAGATTTAAGCGATATAGCGGGACTTGTAGCTACTGCAACATCTGTTTTAAATAAAAAAGATTCACCATCTTAAATTTTAAATGCCCAGAAAGTAAGGCCATTAATAGCTTGTATCAATCATTATTGTATCAACTGCTTTTTTACATATTCTATTTTTATCATAAATATCTCTTTACCCCAGGCATCAACATTTGCTTAGTATTTTGATTATCAAAAATTATTGACAACCTACTAATTGAATTAACTATCAATTATCGTGTTAGCTATTTTTTCAAGATTATGCAAGCAATTAGTTCTATATAACTAAAAAAATAGGCTATTCTCTTATAAGAAAATAGCCTAAAAGTGCTGTTAATTTATTGGTTACTCCTGAACCGATGGCATCACTATTTCAATAGCACTGGCTTTTATTGCACCAAATCCGCCATTGATGTTTATAGCATTATGAATTCCTCTAGACTTTAAAATAGATATGGCAATCATACTTCTATATCCACCTGCACAGTGCAAGAAAAAAGGTTCGCTAGGGAAATGCTCTAAGGCAGAATTAATCTCATCTAATGGAATCAATTTGGCAAATGGTAAATGACAAGTCTCATATTCACTCTCTTTACGAACGTCTACTACCGGAAAATGCGGATTTCCATTTAATGCATCGCTTAATCCATTTACATCGACCGATGAAACGGTATCAACTTCCTTTCCTGCCGCAGCCCACGCTGAAAAACCACCATCTAAATATCCGATTACTTGGTCGAAACCAACTCTTGCAAGTCGTGTAATCGCTTCTTCTACTCTACCTTCAGGAGCTACTAATAAAATTTGTTGCCTAACGTCAGCAATCATTGCACCTACCCAAGGAGCAAACTGCCCGTCCAATCCAATAAAAATGGACTGAGGTATATGTCCTTTCGCATATTCATCATGGTTTCGAACATCCAATACAATTGCATCAGTTGAGTTAGCAACTTGCTCAAAATCTTGTGGATTCAGCGCTGTCTGCCCCTTCTCCATCACAAGGTCGATAGAATCATAACCTTCCTTATTCATTTTTACATTTAATGGAAAGTAAGCTGGTGGAGGCAATAACCCATCAGTAACTTCTGCAATAAACTCGGCTTTAGTCATATCTGCCCTTAGCGCATAGTTCATTCTTTTCTGATTCCCTAATGTATCTACAGTTTCCTTCATCATGTTCTTACCACATGAACTTCCTGCACCATGTGCCGGATATACAGTAACATCGTCTGACAAAGGCATTATTTTAGTTCGCAAACTATCGAACAACATTCCTGCTAAATCATCTTGCGTGATTGACCCCATTTTTTGAGCCAAATCAGGACGGCCTACATCTCCTAAAAATAATGTGTCACCCGAAAAAATAGCAATATCCTTACCTGATTCGTCTTTAAGTAAATAAGTAGTGCTTTCTAAAGTATGCCCAGGAGTGTGTAAAGCCGTTAAGGTAATATTCCCAACTTTAAACACTTGATTATCTTCAGCTATTAATGCATCAAAAGTTGTTTTTGCATTAGGCCCAAAGACAATCGTAGCTCCTGTTTTTTCTGCTAAAGTAACATGACCACTCACGAAATCTGCATGAAAATGTGTTTCAAAGATATAGTTGATCTTAGCGCCATTAATCTCTGCTTTTTGAATATAATCCTTCACTTCTCTTAAAGGATCGATAATTGCCGCTTCTCCATTACTTTCAATGTAATATGCTCCTTGAGCTAAACAGCCCGTATATATTTGTTCTATTATCATCTTTCCGTTTTTTTTACAAAAATACATAAGGTAAACTAAACAAACCTAAATCTAAGTGCAGAACCTTTTTGAATAGTATCAAAAACACTTAATCGGTATAAAAATAAAAAAGAAAGTGCTCACCACTTCCCTTTCTAATAGTTTAGGCAACTGTTCCTTGACAACTGGAGCCTGCCCCGGCTGTGCAAC
Source organism: Vicingaceae bacterium (assembly GCA_018402765.1). Classification (GTDB taxonomy): domain Bacteria; phylum Bacteroidota; class Bacteroidia; order Flavobacteriales_E; family Vicingaceae; genus Acidiluteibacter. The sequence continues at coordinate 618,175 of JAGYIE010000001.1, forward strand.
CATAACAATGCTGATTAACTAAAATATTTCTTTTAGATAAGGCAATGATATCGAAATCATTGATATGCTGTGATGAAGGGGCAGCAACTTTCATGTCTAGCATTTGGTTGAAATCACAGTCATACATAAATCCATCCCAATCAACAGAAATGGTATTTCTGCACATCACTCCTTTTACTGCTCCAGGGTTAAAAGCTGTTACTAGTTTGTACATGTATTCTTCATAATTATCACTCGCTACTAAGTAATCTAAATATCTACTAATTGGAATATTAGTAATGGTAAACAGACTATTGAATTCGATACCAAAATCCTTTTTAAGGTTTTGCTTAAACTCCATCTCCAATTGAGCCTGATCTCCAGGTAAAAATGCTCCTGTAGGATTATATACAAGATCTAATTGTAAACCTGAATCAGGAACGCCATACCCTAATTCATTTAGACTTTGTAACGCTTCAATTGAGCTTTTAAAAACACCGTCACCTCGCTGAGCATCCGTCTTACCAGCCTGATAATAAGGTAAAGAAGAAACTACATGCACATTATGCTTCTTAAAAAACTCAGGTAAGTCATGGTACTTCTTATTGGCCCTAATAATTGTTAGGTTAGAGCGTACTATAATTTCCTGAACTCCAATTTTAGTGGCTTCTTCAACAAACCATCTAAAATGAGGATTCATTTCAGGAGCCCCACCTGTCAAATCAACCGTGTGGATTTTGGTTTTTTCTAAAATATCCAAACATTTTTGAAGGTAATCTTTGGTCATTACTTCTTTACGATCAGGACCAGCATCTACGTGGCAATGCTTACAAACTTGATTGCACATATACCCCACATTGATTTGAAAAATCTCAATGTTAGTTGGTTTCATTGGAAAATCATTCAACTGTTCTAATTTCTCCTTGAACGTTGGAAGTTCCCCATTAAATGGACTACTGTTTAAAATTTTTAATTGATTTTTTATTTCAGCTAGCTTATTCCCTCTAGCTTTAAGCGATTTAATCATAAAAGATTACATTTTTACATTGAAAGCTTTTTTGCTTTATTCATCATTTGTACTCCATGAACCATTGATGCTCCACCTCTTATTGCGCTAGCTACATGAACGGCCTCCATCATCATTGCCTCGTTGGCCCCTTTTTGCATAGCATCTTCTGTATATGCATCAATACAATATGGGCATTGTACAGCATGAGAAACAGCTAGAGCGATTAGCGATTTCTCGCGCTGCGTTAGTGCTCCCTCTTTAAAGACTGCTCCATACCAATCAAAAAACTTTTCAGCCAATTGTGGTTCAAATTCAGCTATTTGTCCAAACTTTTTAAGGTCTTTTGGGTCGTAATATGTTTTTTCCATGTAAAATATTTCTTTAAGTACGTACTAATTATTCAACCAGTTTTAGAATGATAAGTTTAAGCAAATTGAAGTAAGTCGCTAAATAAATAATAGTAAAAAGGCTTAAAAAATAATGATTTGTCACCTAGTGAACAGCTTAGCGGCAAGCTAATCTTTCAGGTAAAAGAAATTAAACATAGATTGGCCGGTAGCTCCATTTGGAGAAGGAATCGATAACAAATCACTTAAGGTAACCGCAATGTCGCGTATTTCAACTTGCTCTACTTCTGAACCATGCTTAATACCATTACCAAACCAAATCATGGGCACATGTGTATCATAATTATATGCTGTACTATGACCTGTACCACCTTTCTTTTGGTAATAATCACTTAACCAACCAGGCTGAAAGCTGTAAAAAACATCTCCGCTCCTTTTAGGATCAAATCCATTGTACATTCGCTCACAAACCGCTTCATCGCCTACGCATACTCGGCCTGTCATATCTGCTGCTGAAGTTATGTTTGGGTAGTTAAGTAAAAACTGAAGCAACTCTTCCTTTACATCTTTGGTGGTTAGTTGCTGACTATTAATCGTATCATAATTCAAATAAACCTGACTGTTGGTAACTTCTTCTACTAAATTTAGTCCGTACTTTTGATTAGACCATTTTAGCAAAGCATCTTTAAACCCTCTATAATCATAATAATCAACGCTACCTTTTACATGAGCAGGAATATCAGCAACACCGTGATCTGCTGTAAGCACAATGGTATATTGCCCCTCTCCTATTTGTTGATCTAAAAATTCGAGAAAACTGCCCAGATCTAAATCTAGTCGCAAATAAGTGTCTTCTATTTCAATAGATTGCGGGCCATACATATGCCCAATATAGTCGGTAGATGAAAAGCTAATACTAATTACATCTGTTATTTCATCAGCTCCTAAATCCTCATTTACAATTAATTCTTTAGCAAAATTAGCAAGCAATGAATTACCGAAAGGTGTTCCTTTTATAAGCCCAAGTCCATTCTCTTTGATTAGATTGGGCAGCATGTGTGGGAAAGTAGGTGTCGTTTCTCCCTTAAATACACCTTCAAAATCTGCCTGATCTTGACTGGATGCAGTATACGTTTCTATCGGGTACAGCGTGCTCCATGGCGTTTGCAAAAAAGCTTCTACACGTTTTTTAGCATTCGTTGAATTAACCCAACTTGGTAGTTCCTCCATGTAATAAGAACTTGAAATAAAGTGGCCTTTTTTACTGCTAAACCAATAAGCTGCATCTGCAGCGAACCCTACAGGTAAAATAGCTCCACGATCTTTTAAAGAAATACCATACACTTTACTCTTCGGAGAATTCAATTTTAGTTGATCAGAAAATGTATTCGATTTCAAATTCCGTGGAGAATGCATTCCGTCTGCCCCTTCCACGCCAACTGAAACAACTGAAGAATCTTCAACGCAATAAACAGTCGTCTTTGTCGCTCGATTATACCAGTCATTAGCAGCAATTCCATGATGCACAGGTGTAGTTCCAGTTCCTATGGTCGCATGCCCTACTGCTGTCATAGTTGGAACATAACTGAAGTTTGCATTCTTAAAATTATACCCTTTTTTGACAAGGCGTTTAAAACCTCCTTCCGAAAATCGCTCCCAATACTTTCCGATGTAATCGTAGCGCATTTGGTCAACTGTGACCATAACAACAAGTTTCGGTTTTTCATTATTTGCAAAAATTGAAAAACTAAAAAGAAAGAAAACCGGAATCAGTAGATTTTTAAATTTCATTCACCATTATTTTAAAGGAACAAAATAACTAATAATTTCATCTCTTATGGCTGTATTTGCTCCTGACGCTAATGCTAAAGAAACAAATAGGCCTATTGCAGCATAGCTAACGTCTTTTCCGATCATTTTTAAGGATTTAATCTTGTGATTCATTCCTGCTTTATTTCTCGAAAGATTAACAGCGATTTCTCTTCCACCAATTACACCTAAAAAGACCCAAGTAGTGCTCATCGGAACTGTACTTATAAATAATTTATAAATCAATAAAATGACATACGTAAAATCGATAAGAGTCGCTGCTCTCACATCAGATATCCTTGCCTTTTCACTGACCACTTTTTGAATCTTGTCGCCTTTTAAAAAGAATAGCAATCCCAAACCAAAGAAAATCGTTAACGCAAAAATTAAAAACTGCCACCACGATTGTTGTCTTGGCAAAAATACTGCTACATTAGCTCCGTCTTGCATTACCCATACAGCCCATAATGAGCCACTGACCAACCATTGAATAACATTCCAATACCCATTCATTTTACGTTGACTAAAATGCTTTCGAATAGCATTATATGAAAAATACCAAACTAAAAAAGAAAGAATAAATGCCATCCCATAACCTGAAAGACTTTTAGAGACAACAGATGTAATCCCACTAGAACTAGCACTAAACACACTAAGCATTAAAAAAGTGGTAGAGACAGGCATCCGAAGCCGTGTCAAAATCAACAAAATAAGTGGTGCTATAATTTGGAAATAATTGAATGTATCGGGATGAGGGTAGTCCGAAACCCCATCGGCACTTAAGAGCCTTTGATAGGTTACATCACCATTGTAATAGAAAAAACTAAAAGAAACTGTTGCTAGAAATATCCCGCCTATATACAACCATAGCAACCACCATTTTTTATCTTGATTACTTTCTATAAATGTTCCTAATGATTGAATACTGTCATTTGCCACCGTCGCATAGGCTGCAAAAAAGAAGCCTAACCACATCGCTGCCTGCCCATAGCCTACTAAAATTGCAGCTAACACAAAACCCAATAAAATTATCGATAAAAATCCTCTCTCTTTTACCAATACCGCTACAATATCTAAGGTATTGTGCCTCCGTTTTACTTGTTTCTTTTTACCCACTATTGACGTGCTAAATTTACTTGTACGAAATTGGAAAATTTGAGAACATAAAATGTTACATAGACATTAACCTTATGTTAACCTCCGACGTTTTATTTCCATTAATGTCAATATATTTTTTAATCTGTAGATTAAAAAATGGGCGTAATTTTGAAACTTAAAAATACCTGGAAAACATTGAAAAAGACTATAAACAAAATTACAATCTTCTTTTTTTTAGCACTATTAAGCTTAAATTCATCCGCTCAGGAGGAAACCATAAAAAACAAACTTAACTTGCGTAAAAGTGAGTTAGATATTAGAAAACAAAAAGGAAATTTTTACTTCTACTGGGGCTACAATCGGGCTTCATACGCAGAAAGTAATATCCATTTAAAAGGCCCTGATTACGATTTTATATTGTCAGACGTAAAGGCGCGAGATATGCCTGAGGAATTCTCTTCTGTATATTTTGACATTAATCGACTAACCATTCCTCAGTTTAATTTTAGAGTTGGCTATCACCTATCCGATAAGTATGCCCTTGCTGTAGGCTGGGATCATATGAAATACCAAACTAGGAATGGACATTCTGCAATTATTACAGGTAGAATAGACCCATCAGCTTCAGCCCTATATGCCGGATATTACAACCACGATAAAATTATCATGGAGGAAAATAATTTAGTAAAGATGGAGCATTCTGACGGCTTTAATGTGATTAACATAAATCTAGAACGGACTGACTATCTATTCACTACAAAAAACCAAAATATAGGACTAAGTGTTATCTCAGGTGCAGGCTTAGGTTTGGCATTGCCGTGGACCAATTCTACAATCTTTGGAAAAAGAAACGATGACCGTCCGCATTTATCAGGAATGGGTGCGCATATTTATGGTGCAGCACAAGCGACTTTATACAAACGATTCTTCCTGAGATTGACCTTGCAAGGAGGATTTGAAAATATGTGGGATATTTCCACTGTTCCTAAAGGAGACCATTCTGCACATGCAGAACAAACCATCTTTTACTACCAGCGTTCACTTGTTGTAGGATACAATTTTAGATTATTTGACAAATTTTAATGATTAAATCATTTGATTAAACAATTTGATTAACTAAATTTGTTGCATGATTTCTGATACAGAGCAAAAAATTTTAGAGGCCGCAAAAAAAGTATTCATTACTAAAGGGTATGCTGCATCTAAAACTCGAGATATAGCTGAAGAGGCAGATATCAACATTGCATCATTACACTATTATTACAGAAGTAAGGACAAGTTATTTAGAATCATAGCCGAAGATGCTGTAAAAAGTTTTAATGAAAAAATAGATTGTATTTTTTGCAAAAATTTAAGTCTAGAAGAGAAAATTAATTTCTTTGTTTCCGAAAGCATTGATTTTTTTAGACGCAATCCTTTTATACCTCTTTTCATTATGAATGAGGTCAACCAGCACCTTGAAAATATTGACGGACTTTTGAGTTGCCGCGATAACATGAAGGAATTGAGCAGTCAACTAGAACAACTTGCTGCTGAAGGGAAAATACGCTCAATAGATTCAAAGCAATTTATGATTAACCTCTTAGGGATGACTATATTTCCTTTCGTTGGCCGACCAATGATTTGCAAACAATTTGATATTTCTGATGCTGAATTTGACCAATTGCTGATTCAAAGAAAAAAACTTATCCCACAACTGATTATTAATGATTTAAAAATATAATTTTTTTATATAAAAATTTAATCAAATGATTAAATCATAACAATAGATTATTTACAAAACAAATGAAAAACCGAATAAATAAGGGAATTATACTTCTACTATTCCTTATAAGTAGTGCAGATACAAAAGCTCAAGAATCGACCAATGTATTTAGTGCCAGTGCAGAGCACAATACTTTTCTTAGTTTTACAGGACTAAACCTTAGTATGATGTTGGTGGGAAACTACAAAAACCACAGCTTAGGTGTCGGAATAAACTCTTCATTACAAAATAGTTACTTCCCATACCAACGAACAAATGGAATTATTGCTGATTATAAATATTACTTTTTGACAGCTAAAAACATAAAAGGATTTGTTTCAATCAATTACAACAACAAGAATTACAGCCCACTTGGAAGGAATGTAACTAAAGAGAATAAGATTCATGAGTACGTATATAACAATGGATTTATCACCAGACTTTACAAATCACTTTGGATTGGCAATTCCATTGGTTTTGGCGGATATACCGAACGATACTATGATGTTTCAGAACAAACGTATAACATAAAGTCAGGCTTTAATTATCGACTAAATGCAATCCTTAAATATGACTTCTAAACTTTTAACCTTTCTATTGTTAGCAATAGGACTTAGTTCATGTGAAAAAATAGATGTTGGCAGAATTGAAAACCTTAACGGTGGAATTATTCATGTGATTGGTCATGGAGGTGCAGGATTTCAATCGGCATTTAATGAACTTCCTGAAAATTCGATGTCAAGTATTGAAAGAGCTATAGAAGTATATAATGCAGAAGGAGTTGAAATTGATATCCAATTAACAAAGGATGAGCAACTAGTAGCTTATCATGATAACAAACTCGAAACATCAACAGATGGCTTCGGTTATATATACCAAAATACATTAGCCGAACTAAAAAATGTGCACTACAATAATGAATTTTACGCTACGCTCTTTCTTAAAGAGTCCATTATTTCTTTGGAAGAGGTTCTTTTATACTTCTCATCAAGGAGAATTAAGCCTCAGTTACACCTAGATCTTAGAACTTGGCTTTTTGATAGCGAGAAATACACAGAAGATGAGTTTTTAAAAGTATATGTTGAGAAAATAATAGACGTTGTTACGAAATACAATTACCAATCGAATACTTACATTGGGTCATCATCTAAAAAAGCACTAAAATATAGTTTTGAAATTGATTCTAGCATACGATTAATGTATGAAACAGAAAATATTAGCGAGGAACTTAACTATCTTACTGCTAACAATATTCATGGTATAATTGCATACAACGACCGGATTAGTATAGGTGCAATACAATTAGCACAACATAACAATATACGTGTACTACTTTTTAATGTAAAAAGTCAGAACAGTATCGTTGAAGCAGTTAACAAGCACCCAGAATATATAATCACCGACAATATTCCTAAACTTCAACAAGTACTGTATTAAGCTTCAAATGCCTGTTTTAAGTCATTCTTTAAATCTTCAACAGCCTCAATACCTACTGAGAACCTTACATCCTGATTACTAATTCCCATACCATCACGTTCAGCTTGGCTGATACTTTTGTGGGAAGTCAAATAGGGTGATCCAATCAACGATTCTACTCCTCCTAGACTTACTGCAGGACAAATAATTTGCAATGCTTTTTGAAATTTTATTGGATCGATAGCTCCCTTAAGTCTAAAGCTCATCATGGCTCCAAATCCGCCCTGCATTTGTTGTTTTGCCAATTCAAACTGCGGATGACTAGGAAGTCCTGGATAATACACTTTTTCAACATTATCATTCAATTCTAACCAACTTGCAAGTTTTAATGCATTTTCAGCAGCACGCTCAACCCGCAGATGTAACGTTTTCATACTGCGCTCAATTTCATAACATAAACGAGCATCTAATGTAGCTCCAAGATCTACTTGCGCAACTTTAATTAGATCCATTAATCCTGAATTACCTCCCAAATAACCAAACATGATATCGCTATGTCCAGAGAAATATTTAGTACCCGAATGCATAACTAAATCGATGCCTAAATTAAGTGGTTGTTGAAAGATTGGTGTTGCAAAAGTATTGTCCGTAAAGGAAATAAGCGAGTGCTTTTTTGCAAACGCAGCTACCATAGATAGGTCTGTTAACTTCATCAATGGATTCGAAGGCGTTTCAACATAAATTAATTTAGTAGACGTTGTAAGCGCTTCTTTCAGATTACGGGCGTTCTGCATATCTACAAACGAAATATCAACTCCAGTCCGCTCTAACCGATGGTGCATAAAGTGAGCTGTTCCTCCATAAATATCGGATTGAACAATCAGATGATCACCCGGTTTTAGAAGACCTAATAGCGCAGCGGCAATTGCGCCTAATCCAGAACTAAAAACCAACCCTTTCTCTGCATTTTCAAGCGCATTTATTTTATCTACTACAGCAATTTGATTTGAAGTATTGGCCATTCTCGGGTACTTCATTTCATAATCCTCTAGGTATTTAAATGCAGTTGAAGTATGAATTGGGGTATTCACTCCTCCTTGATTTTCATCAATTTGAGTTCCTGAGTGAACACATTTGGTTGATGTAAGAATTGTCTTTGGAAGCTTCATAGGTCGTATTTTATTAATTATAAGTTACGCTGGTACAAATTAACCGTGTACTTTTATACCAAATGTAAGTTTATATCAAATAAAGGAAACCTCATCTGACAAAAAAATCAAAAAGAAAAAATGAAAAGTATTGCCGTATTCTGTGCTTCATCAAATGGAGCAAATCCAATATACTTAAAAACAGCTTTTGAATTAGGTAAATACTTTGCTAAAAAAGGCTATCAGCTCGTATATGGTGGAGCAAGTGTTGGCTGCATGGGCGAATTAGCGAAAGGTTGTATGGAAAATGGTGGATCTGTTGTTGGTGTTTTACCTCACTTTTTAAATAAAAGAGAAGTTGCTGCAACCCACGTTACGCAGCTAATTATGGTGGAGAGCATGCACGAAAGAAAATTAAAAATGCATGAATTAAGCGACGGTATTATTACCTTACCCGGTGGCTATGGAACTATGGAAGAGCTGTTTGAGATGATGACATGGGGTCAGTTAGGTTTGCACCAAAAACCAATGGCAATTTTGAACACCAATAAATTCTACACTCCTCTATTACAGCAATTTGAAATAATGGAGCGGGAAAAAATGGTACAGAGCCGTTTTGTTGAAATGATGATTGTTGATGATTTAATACCTGAATTAATTGAAAAGATGGAGAACTATGTAGCTCCAAAAGCGATTGAGCTTTTACAAAGGAAAACAACTTAATATGAGCAATCAAATCGTAGAAGCATATCAGCAAGTGAGAGAACAAAAAAATTGGATGCTCACCCAAGTAGCTAAAAGTACTATTGAAAAAAATAGGTACAAACCCAATGAAAATTGGTCAATAAATCAGCTAATTTTTCATTTGTACAATGTAGAATCTTCTATTTTAGAATACATTAATTACAAGCACCATAAAGGCGAATTAACGCAACCTATTGGAATGAAAGCCCTATTAAAATTTCAATTTTTAAAGGCGCTTCTTAAAACAAAACTAAAGTTCAAAACTCCTAAAAGAGTAAGTGAAATACCTGAAGAATTAGACTTTAACCAGCTTATTACCGATTGGGAAAATACCCAGAATGACTTTGAGTTATTGCTTTCTAACTTTCCTGAGGAACTTCATAACAAGGGAGTATTTAGACATCCGTATGCAGGATTTTTATCGATAAAACAAACGATTGCATTTATGGTAGATCATTCCAACCACCACAAAACTCAAATGAATCGATTAAGTAGATAAAACAGCTAGCCTACTTTAACTATCGGATTGATTTGAATAGGAAAATTTAATGAATTTGCGATAAAACACATTTTATGTGCTTTGGCATGCAGTTCCATTGCCTTATCTATCATTTCTTTGTTAGCTACTTTAATTGTCGGATTAAGGGTAATGTTTGTAAATTGTCCTACTCTACTTGTCTCATCATCAGTCATCACTCCTGTAGGATTATCTGAATAAGAACTTACAATAACTCCATTATCAGCACATACATGTAAATACCATAGCATATGACAAGAAGAAACAGCGTGCAAAAGCATTTCTTCGGGGTTATACCGTTTAGCATCTCCTTGGAAAGTAGGGTCGGATGAACCCAAAATCGGTTGCACTTTTATACCTCCAGTTTCTATCACAAAAGTACGATCATACGCTGTATAAGATGAAGTACCAGTCCCTGTATTGCCAGTCCACTTTAACTCAGCAGAGTAATTATGTTTCCTCATATCCGATAATATTTAAATTGATTTTTTTACTAGTTAATTATCAACTACATTTTAGGTTCTTAAGGTAATTAAAAAACAATTACAGGCAAATTCTTCAGCCAATATTCTGAGATTAGTATCCATACTTTTCTTGCCAAAATCGTTTCATACGTTCTCGTAACTCTCTCTCCCTCGTGTTTTCACCCATGTCATAATATTTTGTATTACTCAACTCATCAGGCATAAATTCTTGAGCAATAAAATTTCCTGTTCCATTATGACTGTATTGATATTTTTCGCCATATCCTATCTCTTTCATTAGTTTGGTTGGAGCATTTCTTAGTGCTAAGGGCACACTTAAATTCCCAGATTGTTTCACTTCCGCTTGTGCTAAATTAATTGCCATATAAGCGGCATTACTTTTTGCTGAGCATGCCAAATACGTGACTGCTTGAGACAAAATAATTCTACTTTCCGGCCAACCAATTACGTTTACTGCCTGAAAGCAGTTATTAGCGATTACTATTGCCGTAGGATTCGCATTTCCGATGTCTTCACTCGCTAAGATTAATAATCGACGAGCAATAAACTTCGCATCCTCTCCCCCTTCAATCATTCTTGCCAACCAATACACAGCTGCATTAGGATCGCTACCTCGAATGGATTTAATGAAAGCTGAAATGATATCGTAATGCTGTTCCCCATCTTTATCATATCGTGCTATAGATTGCTGTGCAACAGCAATTACTTTATCGTTCGTAATCACTACCTTCTCCCCTTCACTGTTATTTACTGTCAGTTCCAATAGATTCAACAATTTTCGAGCATCACCGCCTGATAACTGCATAAGGGTTTGATATTCTTTTAGTTCTATATCCTTCTTAGCTAATTCTTTATCGTTTTTGATTGCCAGATGAATCAAGCTAAGCAGCTCATCTTTGGTCAAGGGCTCTAAAATATAAACCTGACAGCGAGACAATAATGCAGATATTACTTCGAAAGATGGATTTTCGGTGGTTGCTCCAATTAGTGTAACCACCCCTTGTTCTACAGCACCTAATAAGGAGTCTTGCTGTGATTTACTAAACCGGTGTATTTCATCGATAAATAAAATGGGATTTCTATCTGCATTAAAGAACTGTTGTTTCTTTGCCTTATCGATAACATCTCGAATATCTTTAACTCCTGAATTGATAGCGCTCAAAGTAAAGAATGGACGGTCGGTGGCGTGTGCAATAATATTGGCCAAAGTTGTTTTACCAATTCCTGGAGTACCCCATAGAATCATAGAAGGAACCATTCCTTTTTCAATCAGTTTGCGCAATACCGCACCTTCGCCAATCAAGTGTTTTTGACCGATATAGTTGTCGAAATTAGTAGGACGTAGTCGTTCTGCTAAGGGGATTAAAGAGGCCATTTTTAAACTTTCTTTTGTCACAAAATTAAGTTTAAAAAGAGAGACTATACATTTTATTCGATTTGAACCCGAACTAATATTTAGGTTATTGATTTCATATTTTTTAGCTTAAAAAAGCCGATTACTCAAACAATCTCGCATGTGCGATTAATTCTGGAAAAAAAGCATCAAAATCTGCTAAATAAAGCGCCTCATCTTTTCGAAGGTATTCGGCAGCTAATTCCATTTTTGAGCCTTTAATAGTTCTTCGGGACATTCCACTTAGCGCTTGATTAATTCCTTCAATTTTTCTGTAGTTGTACAACCAATTGTCTCGCTCCATATAGCCAAACATATAAGCTGCTTTTTCTGGAATTAGGTGATGAAATTCATTGATGACGTTGTAAGCACCTAGTGTAAAATCTTCCAAATCTTGATTAGAATACTCCTTCCATCGTTTAGCTAATAAGTAATCATAAAAAACATCCGCAATAACCGGCGAAAACTTATGAAAAATAGGCCGTAACCTTTTTTTACTTTCTAAAACTAACGGGTGCTCGTCTGTAAATGTATCAATAGCTCGGTGTTGCAAAACCCCTTTTTGAATGGGTTCAGGAAAATCTAAATATTGATTGCCAACAATATGGTCGGCTATAAAATTACCAACCATTAATCCTTTATCGCCTTGAGCGAGATAAAAATGAGCTAAATAATTCACGGTTTAAAGATAGTTTTTAAATAATAATGAACAACAGTGATTAGATTATTCCTAACCACAAAGAACATTAAGGAAATCGCTAAGAAAACGAAGAATAATTAAATTTTGAATACATTGTCATTTTAATCCATTGTTATATCGATTCATTGTTTAATTGTTAAATTAATTCATTGCTATATTGATTCATTGCTATATTGATCCATTGCTATATTGATCCATTGACAAATTGTTACATTGTAATATTGATTCATTAATTTCGCAGCCGTGTATACGACTCAAGAAACCATTTGTGCATTAGCCACTCCTTCCGGCTCAGGAGCTATCGGAATTATCCGACTTTCAGGCCCAAAAGCTTATGAAATAGCGAACATTATTTTTTATGGAAAAGACCTGACGAAACAAGCGTCTCATACCATCCATTTCGGAACAATCCGAGATAATGATAAAATAATAGATGAAGTGTTGGTGAGTTTATTTAAAGGCCCTAACTCCTACACTGGAGAAGACAGTGTTGAAATTTCTTGTCATGGGTCTTCCTTTATTTTAGGAAAAGTAATTGCACTTTGTTTAAAAAATGGAGCTCGATTTGCCAAAGCTGGAGAGTTTACACAACGAGCCTTTGTCAACGGCAAATTAGACCTAGCCCAAGCAGAAGCAGTAGCTGATTTGATTGCTTCCGAATCTGAAAGCGCGCATGAATTAGCCATGAATCAAATGCGTGGAGGATTCTCTGATAAGATTAAAACTTTACGTGATGAATTAATCCATTTTGCTTCTTTAATTGAGTTAGAACTCGATTTTAGTGAAGAAGATGTAGAATTCGCTGATCGGGACGATTTAAAAGATTTAGTAAGCCGACTAACCGTTGTACTTTATAATTTGGTGCAATCTTTCTCTGCAGGAAATGTTTTGAAAAACGGTGTACCTATTGCTATAGTTGGTGAACCCAATGTAGGGAAGTCTACTTTATTGAATGCTATCCTAAATGAAGAGCGAGCGATCGTTTCCGACATTGCAGGCACTACCAGAGATGCCATAGAAGATGAAGTGAATCTAGGCGGAATCATTTTCCGATTTATTGATACAGCAGGCCTTCGTGAAACCACCGATGTGGTCGAAAACATTGGAATCACTAAAACCTACCAAAAAGTAGATCAAGCAACTGTGATTCTATATTTAGTCGATGCCAAAAAAAGTACTAAAGCTGAAATTCAGAAAACAGTAGCGACCATACAAGAGCGAATAGCCAATGCCAACAAACGACTGATTGTAGTAGCCAACAAACTGGAAGATGAACTGAATGACAAAAAGGAAGTTCCGGCAACAATTCTAGACAAGTTTGAAGGACTAGAAGACGTGCATTATTTATCTGCTTTACAGAAAACCAACGTGGAAGAATTATGCAACCACTTAGTAGAATTGGTTAAAAGTAATATCGTCACCAACAGCGATGTAACGGTGAGCAACTACCGCCACTATGAGGCGCTATCAAAAGCGTATGAAGCCTTAATGAAAGTAACTGAAGGATTAGAAGTAAATATTACAGGTGACTTTTTGGCCATGGACATTCGTCAGGCATTGCATTACTTAGGTGAGATTACAGGAGAGATTACAACAGACGACCTGTTGGGAAATATCTTTAGTAAATTTTGTATTGGGAAGTAAATATTCTTCTATTACCAGTTCGCGCGGACGTCTTCGTCAGTGTGTATTTTTCGTGAGGACTTACAGTCCATTGAACTGTTTTTTCCACTCAAAAACTTGGAGAGGATTCAAAAGAAAGTATTTTTTGTTATTGTTTATTTTTTTAGATCTAAACCGACTACAAGTCCTCTCCATTCTCCTGCTTATTTCCACGAAAACTAATCCCATAAAAAAACCAACCCTAAAGTTGGTTTTCTCTCTTCTTTAAAACGCTTCAAGCCCTGCGAAATTATAAACTTGGAGTGTGCCCCGCTCGAACGCGTTGCGAGCAGCTAAACACTAGCAACAAAAACCTCAAAATTGCATTATCTGTTTTAGTATTAGGCATAGGAGCCAATTTTGTTTACCAAACTTGGTTTAAAAAAGAAGAGGAAAACAAGTTTAAAAGTGCAACATAAAGCACTTTTAGTGTTTTATACAATCAAAAGACTTGTAAAACAGAGTGTAAGTGCAATACATGGCACTATTTATTGTGTTACTCAAAAATGCCAGTAAAGTGAGTTTACTGGCAAAAATGAGTGTTTTAAACTCATCGCATAAGTTTTTTTAACCGTGTTTGATATGCTTGTAAATAATTCCTTTTTAATTTATCCGATAAAAAGGAGGCTTCAATTAATATTACAACTTTATACTCTTTAGATAGTAAGCTGTTAAAAACCTTATTTACTTGTTTTTCCGAAATGGTTACCATTTCTGCTAACTTATAAAATTGTTGAAGCACTTTTCTCTGAGCATTATCCTTTGGCAACAACCCATCTTCTAGGGTAAAATCCCTATCATTAATATGAATTCTACTATTCAGTAAGTCATATGCTGGGCTGAGTTTAAAATCTCCTTGAGGGGTTTCAATCACTGAAAAATTTTTGAAATGAGCATCCCCATTTGAAAACAAGTAATTAAAAGCTATTAATTTAAATAGTTTTACCGATTCAATAGGGTATGCAGGTACAAATCGTTTTAGTAATTCAAAAAGCTGAAAGTAATTCCCTTCGTATTTATAATGTTCTCCATGTGTTTGTGGAGTTCTTTGCGCTAAAGATGCAAAATCTTCTTGAGCTAATTTTGAACCGTCCGGTAATACATCAAAACGCTTAGTAATATATGCCGGTGCACCATCTTTAAAAAAGATGAGGGCATTATTAGCTGTTTCAATTCCAAAAATTTGAGAAGCTATTTGCATTGTTAAATGCTCATTAGCAGGCATCTGATCTGTATTTTTTCCTGCATTTGGAATTGGTTTTAGTATGTGCGTGCCTTGTTCTCCTTCATTTATCAATCTTAACTGATTTTTCTCTTGAATTACGGAGAATTTTTCTTGAACTCCAGAAATAGATATACGTCTTCTGTTATCATCAAACAATTCATCAGAAACTTCATTGGATGAGGGAGATTGATAGTTAAGGAAGGGACTAACTTTTTTGTTGCCAAACACTTTTTTTAAGCATGTACTTGAATAGCTAGTGAAGCCCTTGCTTAATGTTCCTGGACAACGGTATAATTCTATAATATTATTTAAAGGAACCTTATTCATTAGAGTTTACATTTTTCACGATTGTTACTGCTCCAATGGTATCACTCGTTGCTGTAACCAATAACAAACCAAAGGCATCGTTTTCATCTATTCTGTTTTGAAAGCAGACGGATTGTTTATTTGATCCTTCCGGAAGCATATTGAAAAAAAATGAAAATAAAGATGCTGATTTATATTCTTGCTGCTTTTTTGGTAAGGTTAAACTAATTGCAGGTTTTCGCTCATCATTAAACCAAGTATCTAAATATCGGAAAACAAACGTCCCATCATCCTGCTGGTATAATTCTGCTGAAGGTTCCTTTTTATAGAAAACAATCGCTTTTCTCATTTAATAATTAGATTTCTTTTACTTCCAATTTTAGCTTTAATCCAAGTGCATCCGCTAACTTATTTAAGGTTTGAAGGGTAGGGTTGCCCTTGCCACTTTCAAATTGTTTGAGCGTTCTTAAACCAACACCAGAAATTTCAGCTAACTGTTCCTGTGTAACATTTAAGGTTTCTCTCCTCTTTTTTAATTCTAATATTAATTCCGACAAGTGCATTATATTGCTCTTTTTAAACAAAAGTAACAGTAATTAATTTAAAAAATAACAATTAGTGCTTTTAAATGCACTTTTTAGAAGTGTTTAGCTAAAAACGATTCGTTTTCTCACTCAAATATTCCCTAAAAGCTTGCGGATAGACTACTTCAATCTCACCCGGTAAGCCTAATACAAAGCGACCAACTCCTAAGAAATTACCAACCTCTGTGGTAAGCAAGTAGTTGTTATCATCTACTTTTTTGAGGTACTTCTCACTCAAAGGGAATTCTTCTAAAATCAAATTGTAAGCGACTAAGGATAATTGAAGCTGAATGGCAATAGGCTCGAAGCTTTGCATTCTAAAAATATCCGTTATTCCTACTCGATGTTTGAGTTTGTATTGCCAATCATTATCCAGTATTTCAACTTCCTGTATTCTCGAAGCTTTAAATATCTTATTGGTTTGGTCTTCGGTATCGTAGCACCAAACTCCGGTATAATTGATGGTAAAATCAATTGGCTCTACAATTCTATCTCGAATGTTCTTGCTGTTACCTGATTTGTATTCCTTTAAAACAACTTGTTTTTGCTGCTTAATGGCTTGAATCAGGTTGTATATATTCTCGGTTTCTTCTTTTTTGGTAATGGCATGGATCACCCTGTCAAAATCATATAGGCTGTAAAGCTTTTTAACGAGCTTCTCTTTCAATTCTGAATCTTCATCAATGGCATGAATGGTTCTACTTAGAATAAAAGCCTCTTCTTCGGTAAAGTGTAGCAATTGACTAATGTCCTGTGCCGTAGCATTTTCTTTATCTATCCTGAAATAGCCGTTGTTATTTTCAATGACAAAGCCCACCTGTTTGAAAGTATCAAAATAGCGGTACACCGTCCTTTGAGAAATATCAAAGCGATCCGAAAGTTCCTGAATGGTTCTTCCATACTTGCAATCAAGCATGAGAAGCACCTCCAACATTTTCTGAAATTTCGCCTGGTCTGCCATTAATTAATGATTTTAAACAATATCCTTTCACCTATCGCAAAATCCAATTGATTCCTTTCATTCAGGACGTTGATAAAACCAACTTTGCATTGATTGTCTTGTGGATTCTCTCGACCTTTCCAAAACGTTCCAAATTTTTCAGATGATGTGTTCGAATGAGGGTATAAAAGCATACTTCGTTTTGCTTCCCAATAAAGATTATATGAATACATCTGTTTCAAGTCATCATCACTCGGTTTTGGATTGTTGGTATCGAGCATTTTCCATTTCGTATCAATTACAAAAGTTTCTTTTTGATCTCCTATTTTATGTGTGACAACAAGATCAGGACGAATGGTTCTTGTTTCCCAAAATTTCTGTTTGTTCTGAAAACTAATATGTGTATCGGAATCAGCAGATCGAACTAGCATACGGTAAATATATTCTTCCCACAACTTGTTCATATCGAATAATAAAGTCAACATATTTTCTTGTCCCTGCCGTATATCTGGAGAGTAGTTCAAAAGGATCATCCGTGCGATCTGAATAGCTTTTGTATAGGATGCTGTTTTTCTAGTTTCTTTTATTCTCTCGAAATGTGTATTATCAACCTTTAACGTATTCACTTCTGGAAAAGCAGAAGTAATCCTAGATACACGATCTACAATTGTTGGATTAGAAGACAATAATCGAAGTACTTTCAATCCCTCAAAAAGAATCTGATTAATCATGTGGTCATAATCATAGACTTGATGATTTGTGTAAAAGAGTTCTTGGTGTATGAGGTTCTTTTGAATGTTTTTAGCGAACTCAATACGTCCCTTCAGGGCTGTTACGTTTCCTGATTGTTTTCGGTAGCTCTTTATGAGACCTTGACGCAAAAGTTTCTCAATCTCATCCAAATACATCTCAAAGTAAAGATCAAGAATAGAGTTGTATTTCCTTTTTAGACTAGCTTCTGACACAGTAGAAACGCTAATAAATTTGCAAACTTTAAGCATATTAAGCAATGCTCCATGCCAGTCAGAATAATCCTGATCGGAAGCCCTATTTCTATCTGTTTTTGGCAGAATCTCAATTGTTAGACCACCAATTTGAATAACCCCTACATAGCTTTTGAATTTTATACCATCACGTATTCCTGTAAAAAATTCGTTTCCATTCCGATCGTTGAAGTCATACAATCTTTTCAGTTCATGTGGCAATAAGAACCTTCCCCTGTCATCTTTATGAAGGGTAAGTTTTTCGTATTCAAAAACTCGTATAGGCTCTCTTCTTATTTCCATTATGAATAAATACTGCTAAAATTCCATTCACTAGGTTGCTTCATTTCGTAAACTGCTCTTTCTTTCAAATCAGACACAATCGAATCATCATAGTTTTCGAATGAGGCAAAATCAATTTCTTCATTGTTAGTTTTACGAATGAAACTGTTTCCTAAAACCAATCCAATTTTGCCATAATCACCAAAGAAATATTCCTCCAATAACGGAATCACTTTATCTCTGAATGCCACTCGAAGGTCATTTAAATTTTTTACGTTTAAGAAGTACGAATGCCCGATTTTGTGATCTTTATCAATCAGTTTTTCGATTCGCTTATTGATTGTTTCCAATACACGAACAACGTCCACATCTCCAATAATTCCGTCAAAATCCTTTAACTCACCAACAGCACTAATTAGCTCAGGTTTAGGTGGCATTTCTTTGAAGGAAAACCTTCTTCGTAGCGCAGTATCCAAAGCTTCAATACTTCTATCTGCTGTATTCATTGTTCCAATGATGAAAACGTTGTGTGGAACTTTGAATTCTTCTTTCGAATAAGGGAGTATAACGCTCAATTCCTCATCCTTTCCTGCTCTTTTATCCTTTTCAATCAATGTAATTAACTCACCAAAAATGGAAGAAACATTACCTCTGTTTATCTCATCTGCAATTAGAACAAAATTCTTAGGGTTTTTAGGCAGTTTTAAATCATCACTTACTGTTCCTTCTTTCACAAAGAATTCTGGTTTGATCTGCTCTCTTTTTAACTTGTAAATTGTCTTTTGAGTAAGCAAACTGTAATACAAATCTTTGATTGGAATTTCTTGATTCACCATTAACCATTCAACAGATCTGAAATGATTGTAGGTAGGATTTATCTCAAAAGGTGATTCCTTGTATTCATAATCCCCAGTAACCTTACCTATGGCTCTTACATAGTAATTGCCATTCGAAATCAAGACGTAGTTCCCAACTTTTAGGTAATTTTTGAAATAATTCAACGAACGAATGGCATCATCAGAAAGTTTTTCCTCCCGACCTAATTCATTAATTTGTCTTTCGTCTTTACCTGTAAAATCAATCTGATCTCCGAATCCAATGGTAATACAATTGTTCTTAATACAAAATTCATAGATCTCAATATCTTCTTCCAGTTGAGTGTTTCCAAGAGACATTTTATAGAATTGCGCCTTGGTAAACTCGTCCATGGACATAGAAATCGGATTTTGTGATTGAATTTCTTTGGAATTCAAACTATCCTTAGCTAATCGGCACACTTTTTTGAAGATTCCCTCCTGAACTTCGTATTTCAAGTACTTATCATCTTCTTCTGGTTTCACGGGTTTTATTCCCTCAACAAAATCTTCGTAACTAAATGATTGGTGAAACGTGGTAAAAGCAATTTGACCATTGTTTTCTTCCTTTGGATTTATCAATAATAACTTAAATCGTTCCTTTAATTTGTCACGATCATTTGCGTATAATTTATAAAACTCTGGGTCAGCAATTTTAATTGCCTCGTTTATCGTGTGAAAAGTTTTACCTGTACCCGGAGGACCAAAAAGAATTTGATTCAATTCTTCGTCATCATTGTCCTCAGTTTGTAAAACTTCAACTGCATCATCTGGATTGCTGTAAGCATTCCACAATTCTCTATAAAACTCAAAGAATTCTTTATCTTCTTTTTGAGAGATGATAAAATCATTTAAAGCGGAATAGCTTTTATCTTTTCCTGAGTATCCTAAATAAACAGCACTATTAACTAAAGCTTCATATTTGTAGATTGGTATGATATTGAAATCACCATAAAGAAAGGCTATTTTCCACTTGTACGCATCGCCAAGATCAATGTCATCAATTGCTTTCAAATTATTGTCGATTGCATTTTGAGCAACAGAGATAATTAACGAACGTACATTTTCAAATGCTAAAATTCTTGATTCCCCATATTTTTTAACCCATGAATATTCATTGTCCGTTAAATAAGCAGTTCTATTGTCTGGTTTTGTACCCTGCCGTTTGTAAATTCCAAATTTATAAGCTGAGCCACCCCAAATGCTTCCTAAGTCAGTAGTGATTGCTTCTACCCAATAACAAAAAGATGTTTTGTTCAAATTGGTATATTCCTCAATAGTCATTGTCTTTAATTTTTCGACTGACCATTTTTGAAGAAATTCAGTTTTTGTGTCGTAAAGTTTTGTATTCATTTAGTCTATAAAATTTTTGATTGATTAGCTTTTTAACTGAGTGCGAATAAACTTTATTTGTTCATCATTTATTCCGTACAATTGATATACAGCTTGATTATATTTGAAACTAAACTCTTCTGATGGAATTGAATAGTTGCTATCGATAAACTCTCTAACAATTTCTTTTGGCAAACCCAATTTGATAGGTAAATCTTTGATGAAAATTGCTTGGTATCTTAAATAGCCACCCGCTTGAGGTATGGTGTTCTTTGAGTGATAGTAAGTCAAGAGTTCTGAATTAAGAATCAATAACAATTCTGAGTAAAATATATCATCCCCCCCAACTTTGATTAGATTATATACAGTTGTTGATCCAAAGTAATTCTTGTCATCAAATGCGAAACTGTTTCTTTTGGCATTATCCAATGTGACAATTTTCATCTGCTCAAAACGATCTGGATTTCTTTGATTCCATAATTCAAACCATAACTTATTTGATTTGTCGAAATAACCTCGACCTGACAATTCCTTTCTTTTATTCTCAAGATAGTTGTATAAATTGGGAAAGTTTTGTTTCAGATTATCCTCTGGAATCACCTTGCCACTATTGTCATAGGGGTAAATTAAATACTTGTTCTTATAGCTTATTTTGAATGGCGCAATATCCTTTCCTTTTAAAAACGGCTTAAGAAGATCTCGTTCAATATCAAATTGAATAATATCCTTATCTGACAGAACAAAAACTAGATCTTTACCAGTAGCAATACCTTGGTAAATTCCATCAAGTAACGATTCTAAAGAACTAGAGCCTTCCCGAACGATATTAAAGATGATGTCGATCTCATCATTTTGAAATATCCATAAATCTGTACCAAGCTTTTCTGTCTCTACATTAGTAAATTCAAAAATTTTTGAATTTAAATCATAACGTAACTCTTCTATATTTCTAATTATTTTGTCGGATAGCGCTCTGGCGTAAAGAAATTTTTGCTTGGGTGTTACAGTTTTTTTAATAATGAAAACTCCTGTATATGCTAAGGCATTTTCAAAGACCTTTTTATCAACAAAATCTACGATTGATTTAATTGAAACTTGATCATTCAATAATTTTCGAACCGCTGTACCATAATCCCTTTGCATAAATCTTGTTGGATGTATAGAAACCGCTACACCATCAGTTTTTAAGAGCTGATTATACAATTCAATAAATGCTATGTATAGGTCATACTTACCTTTTAGGGATTGATATTTCGGCTCAATGAGATTTTTAATTTCCTTTTTCAAATTTTTAAATTCAACATAAGGAGGGTTAGCAATTACAATATCAAAACCTCCATCATCGAAAACATCCTTAAAAAATAAATGCCAAAGGAAAAACGGTTTTTGATTAGAATTAATTAGTTGATTAATTTTTATTTCTCTGTTAATTATCTCATTTAGTTGTTTCTCAAGCTGTTTTGAATTTTTGAATTCCTTCGATTGTTCAAGCTTTATTATTTCCTCAGGAGTTTTAAGGTGTTTACGTTTTTTAGAAAGATTACTGTTTAAATTTTTCAGACTATCTTCCATGTCCATTTTTTCGGCTTCAATAGCCTCATGTATGTAATCAATGACAAATTGATCAATATCTGAATTCAACTTATTTTTAGATTCTGGAGAAGAAGCAGTAAAATAATCATTTAGAATGTTTTGAATATTTACATCACTTTTTCTATTGAAATTTCCAGAAAAAAATGGACTTGAAAAATCAATTTTTTGTGTATTTGAAGCTTGACTAACATTACTTAAATCTATTCCCTCAAAGCTTTCTAATAAACTATTGCCCTGCATTATTTTATAATCCAAGTTTGGCAAAGGCATAGGTTCTTCTTCATCTACAACGAGAGCCAACCAAAACCTTAATCTTGCAATATCAACGGCTCCATTTTCAATATCAACGCCATAAATGCTGTGTTGAATAATGTTCTTTTTTACTATATGAGGTTGCCAGTTACTGTTGCTTATTTTCCAAATTTCTGAAACAGAATCCCTTTCAAAATCCCATAACTGAAAAATAATTTGATAAATCTCATTTAGAATCCCCATAGGAAACGCACCAGAACCAATTGCTGGATCACAAATTTTAACTTCGTATAATGCTTGCGCAATATCTTCAAGAATATCCAAGTCATTAACACCTTGAGCTAACTGTTTACGAATCAATTCCTCAATTGCTATATACTTTTTTGATTCAGGTGAAGCTCTAAGTTTTGTTGCTAAGTATTCAATCAAGCTTTCTTGACACATGAATTGAACAATAACTTTTGGTGTGTAAAATGCGCCCTTATCTTTGTTGTCCTCTAGAAGATTCTCGAAAATATGACCTAACATTTCAGGGTCAATTCCCACCTCATGATCATTCGAATCATTCTCATCAATTGTAAAATTATATTGACTGAAAAAGTCAAATAAATTTTCAAAGTACTTACTCGGAAAATCAATCAATTTTGAAATCTCTGCATCGGTATCAAATAGACCACCATTCAAATAGGGAATCTTTGATCCGTTCAACTCTCCATTTAAGCCATCACAAGTAAATATTGAATTTTCACGCTTACCATTATTTAGGGTGTCAAAAAATAATTGTGACAGACATTTAGAGTGAAAATGATCTTTGTCCTCAAAGTTCAAAAACAAATCTTGCATAAACTGTTTGTTACCTTCTTTCCAGCCTTCTTTTGAGCTGTCACAGCCCATCCATCCTTTTTTTTGTAAAAAATGTAAAAAAACTATTCTTCCTAAAAGTTTTTTGGAAAAATCACGGATTTGTTTATCCCGATCTTTTTCCAAAAAAAGTTTATTATATGAAGGATTTTTCGCGATATAAGTCCAGAATTTTTCAAATTCCTTTTTATACTTATCAAAGAACTCCTTTGATAATTTTTCCACGTTGAAAATATCAATGATATCCTTGATTGTAATTTTTGATTCACTTTTAAGTATTATAAATCGTTCTGCAAGAGTTCTGTTTGTTTCACCTTTTCCTCCATAATAGGTAAATCTTTTGGTGTCAGTTTGATTTTCTTTAAAATCCCAAATTTCCTGATCGAAAATTGTATTTTTCCCGCAGAATGTAAGCCTGTAGTTTTCTGAATTTTCTTGGTATATTAATGCAATTGCAGCTGTATAATTACCATCCCCAATTTTATTAGAAATAATGGTGTTAAGCTTGACCCTGTTTCTTTTAAGTTTAACATTAACATTCGCTTTTAATTCAAAAAGGGCTACTTGTTTTTCGTCATCAAGTTTAATATATCCCAGTTGAACGAAATGCTCAACTTCTTGATTATTGTCAGTGATTTTTTGCGGTGATTCAAAAAATTTCACTCCCGAAAAAGTTTCTGGATAAATTGAATTTATCCAAAGCTCTCTTGAATATTCTTTTCCTAATAACTGTTGTAAATCTCTTTTATCCATTTTATTGATGTGAATATGATTGGGAAATTATGATCTCTGGTTTGAATTTTTTGAATGATTTTACCGTTACAACAGGGTTAGAAATCTGTTCTTCTTTATCATTCAAAGGATACTTCTCAATTATGCGCATTACTGCATCCAAAAGGTCAACGGGTTTTATCTTTTGCTTTTTTGCATTTCTTTTTAAAGCATTTATTTCTCTCTGAAGTTTTTGGAATTTAGCTTGTTTAATGGCTTGTTTGGCAGCCTGAATTTTCTGCTTTTCAGCCTCATTAACGAATGGAAATGTCAAAAAGCCATCAAGGTATGCTAATGCACGTTTTTCATTTGGTCCTTGTGTGGTGTCAATTACTTGACCACTTGCCATTTCTTCTTTTAACTTATCGTCAAAATCTTGGACAGCCAATGATACTTGCTCATGATGTTTCTCATGTAAGCTCACGCCTTGTTCTGGTGGGTCGGCTCTAAATTCCTTTGCAACCTCCACGAAGCCCATTTCTTCGATTTCGTTATCATCTTTAACCCAGTAAAAAGCATCTCTACGACTATTTCTTACAAAACATATAGTTGAGTTTTTCTTCGTGCGATCCTTTCTTCCAACACGTGCTTTCATGGGCAAGTTTCGTATTCTTCGGAACTCTTGTGGGTTTTCCTCCTTGAATTTTCTTAATTCCATGAGGTACGCCAAACGTTCATCTTTCTCTTCATCCACATCTTTTTCGAACAAACCAAAAGACTGGATTTCTTCATCTGGGGAATAAATTTCGCTATCCTCACCGAGTGCAGAGTGGAACGCTTGGAGCTTCATTATCGCTTTCTTTTCAAGCTCAATGTCATTATTCACTTTGGCAGTAGGATAGAAATTATAGATGTGTATGTATGGAGCAACAGAACCGATACGATTCACCCTTCCAATACGCTGCATTAGTCGAGTTGAGTTCCATGGGGTATCGTAGTTTACTATTACATTTGACCTATGTAGGTTCACACCTTCTGCTAAAACCTCTGTACAGATCACAATATTGAAATCCGATTTGTACTGTTCTCTTGGAATATTGGCATCAAAGTTTTCACGGATCACTTCTTTTAACTTGTCACGATTACTAGCATTTACTTCTAGTATATCATCTCTTCCTGATTCCTTTAGCTTTGATGTAATATATCCAGTTGTTTCTTTAGATTCGGAGAACACCACTAATTTTTGCTGAGGATTAATTTCTTTACTTAAAAGTTCTTCTTCCAATATCCTTTTGAATTCCTCTATTTTAGGATCTTCAATCACTTTACTCCATCTCTCATTCAAGTCTTTGACTATTTCATAATCTCTTTGCAGTTCAGGCAGGAAATGTTCTTGAAAATCTTCTGGGGTGCAAATTGTGATAGTTGGGTCAGTCTCTCTCAGATCGGCTAACCGTTCTGCAAGTTCATCTTCCTTTCCATCCAAGATGTATTCTGAAACATTTAAATTTGGTGCAATATAAATTCGACCATTTTCAAACATTTCAATCATTGCTCTTGTAGCCTCAGCAAATCTATTCAGAGAGGATTTAAACGCATGGAAGCTACTATCTATTCGCTTAACCAATAGAATCTTCATCATATTTGCTAATGCGCCAGATGCCACATCAGCATTCTTGTATTTTGCCTTCTTCTCAGGCACTAAGAATTTGATTGCTTGATAACGATAATATTTAATACCGTCAATGTCATGCGAAAGCAAAAACATTGTTTCGTCATAAAGTTGATCAACTTCTTCAGATAGTTGATAGAAGACCTTTGTAGGCTTTTTTATATCTGGAAAAACAATGCCTTGATCCTCAATGTCAGTTTTATATTGATCGTGTATCTTTAAATCGGTACGAGTTCTTCGAATAGTTAATGGAGCAATTACTTTGTCTCGAATTTCCTGATAAATAACTTTAACACCTTGCTGAACAGCAGCTATATCTGGGTTGTCTTTTAATTTGTTGTAATCGTCAATTTTTTGTCTGAAAAAATGCTGCAAATTGGATACTTCTAATGTCGAATCTTTTGCATCTTGGAATAGATAAACTTGGTTAGCTATATCAGAAGGTCTATTATTCAAAGGGGTTGCAGTAATAAGCATTACCTTTTTCTCTGCCTTTGAACCATCCTTTAGTTTTTGCTTCGTTTTTGTTTTACATAGTTTTTGAAGCGTATTATACGCTTCCGCTGAATCATTTCTAAATTTGTGCGCTTCATCTACAATTACCAAATCGTACTTCTCAGGATCGGCTATTTTATGCAAACTACCATTGGTTACAATTTCATAATTCTTCAATTCGAATTTATCTAGCGTTTCGACCCAATTAGTTTTAAGTGCAGGAGGAACAACAATTAATATTGTTGAGATGTGAGAAGGGAATCCATTTGAGTAAAAGAACTTTTTAGCGATCAAAGTACCTACAACTGTTTTACCAAGCCCAACAACATCAGACAAAAAGAACCCGTTGTGTTTTTTGAGTAATTCATACCCTTGATTTACCGCATCTACCTGATAAGATAACCTTTTAAAACCAGTTGGTAAATCGGTAACAGAGTTTGGATCAAATTCAACACTTTTTCCGAAATACTCAATTAGGAATTTCATGTAAACCTCGAAAGGAGTGAAAGAATCGCTGAGATACGTTTCCTTCTTAATTTTTTCGATTTCAATCGGCAATATTGGTATTCCCTCTAACCAAAGCTTTTCAAATTCTTGTGTTGCGAATTGAACGTCATCAAAAGATTGAAGAATTACATTGAATTCATAATTACTTTGATCACTTCCCCCTAAACCAGCATCGGTCAAATTTGATGAGCCAGTTATTACTTTGCCTTGATTGTGTTCATTCCAATTTTCAGGTCGAAAAATGTAAATTTTAGCGTGCAGATTTCGGTGAGGATGTGCCTTTATCTCAATCTTTTTTGAGGCAACATCTTCGATAAATTGTAGAATTCCTTTCTCAACTTCTTGGTCATACTGAGAAGCTTGAATATCATCCTTCATATCTTTAATGAATTCAACCAACGTTTGATTTGCATCACCTTGAAACAACAATCCTTTAGAACTATATTTTGCAATTATTTCATCAACGTTGATCCCAACAAGTATTCTAATTACAGGCACATCCTCTAGGAATGGACGAATTTTAAAATATCCAGAAGCTCGAAAATAACCTACGAGCGCATCAAAAAACTCAATGTTTTTATTGTTTTCAAATACACCTTGAAATTTCTTCAAGAGTGTATTTGAACCCTCATTTGTAAAAAAACGTGTACTCATTTATACTTCTTTGAGTTTTGAATTAGACGAATAAGGTACCTTGTTAATCCTTAAATCCTGTGTATCTTTTTTCAGACAGTTGCCTATCCAAGTGAGTTCGAGTTTTTGTAAGTTATTTTTTGCCATACTATTTATTTCTTTGTGCTCTTCGTGTCTTCTTTGTGTACTTCGTGGTAAAAAAAACTTAACCACAAAGGTCACAAAGGGTTTCACAAGGTTCACTATGTTTTAAATCTTGTTAATCCTTAAATCCTGTGTATCTTTTTTCAGACAGTTGCCTATCCAAGTGAGTTCGAGTTTTTGTAAGTTGTTTTTTATTGCTCATTGTCGTTTATATTTTGATTAGCTAAATGATTCATTTTAGCCTGAATTATCTTCATTTTTAATTCTTCTGAATAGTCATACTCATATAAAATAGAAGTAACTATCTCCTTTAATAAATCTCGGTCTATAATATTATCTGCAACATCTACCACAATATTTTCCATTTCTAAAATGAATTTAGATACTAAACCTTGAAGGTTGTTTATGGTAAGAAAATAAGCTGCCACAGCAATTGATGACCTTTTATTGCCATCATTGAAACAATGATTTTTGTTAAATGAAAAAATGAGATGCGTTACTTTATCTTCCAGTTCTGGGTAATAAAAGTCGTTTTGAACGTGGTCAAGCGTGCTGTCAATTAACCCATTATCTCTAATACCCATAAAACCACCTGATTCACGAATAATATTATCGTGTACCTCAATTGTAAATTCAACTGTAAAGTATTGAAACGCCATCTTTATCTATCTTTTAAGCGTTTAAAAACTTCTAACAATTCAGGATTTTCAATTACCCTATCAATTAAAGACTTGCTCTTATCTCCAAGAAAACGGCTGTAATCTTCTTTGCTTAATGCTCCAATGTAGTTTTCAAGGCGTTTATGAATAACGTTACGCAAACCATAGTCACGAGAAGCCATTTTGGTACAGGCATCTTCTATTTGTGGTATCCAATGCCTTTTCTTTGAAAATCGCATTATTAAGACATTCAATTCAGAGGGTGTAAGTTTTCTGCCTAAAGATTCTGCTTTTTCCTTCATTTCATCAGCAATACCAACCTCAAAAGAGGCAATTAGCTTTAATACTTCGGCATACATTGTATCTCTTGGATTGTCTTTTTCCTCAAGATTTAATATTGCCTTGTATTCTTTAGCATTTTCTTTAAAAATGGCTTGGTAGATGGCATCTGTGTAAACCGCATATTTGTAATTGCCCATTTCTAAATACAGGTTAAGAGCATTGGTAAACTCTTTTCTGTATATAGGTTCTCGGGTAATGGCTACTAAAAACTCCTCATCCCGTTGATTTATGAATTTAGTTGACCCTCCAATTTTTTGGTTAAGTGTATCAATTACAATATCTAAAATCTTACTTCTTAACCTTTTGGCATTTTCACTCTCGGAGAGAAGCATTGCAATATTTAAAAAAGCCCTAAAATTGAATACCGCCAAACTTTTAAGTCGCTTAAATGATTGATTATCAAATTCTTGTTTTGACAGAGGGTCATTAATGCCCCTCTGTGAAAAATCGTCATCATCCTCAGTAAGTAAAGGACCAAACAATGCTTTAAACTCTTTTAATTTTTGCCCTTTTACAACTTGATAACCGTTATGCTTAATTTCATCTTCAAATTTATCTAGCGTTCGTTTGATAGTACTTAAATCTACTTGAAAAAAATTGGCTACCATTTTGGAAGTAAATAGATACTCACCTTCATATAATAGTCCAACTAAACCAATATGAGTTTGTATCTTCTCAATTGCCTCTGTGTTGTTGAGTATATTTTGTCTGTCTATCGCAGATTGTGTTAAGTCTTTCATATTATATAATTGACCATTTTATGGTGAATAATTCTGTGGTATTTACTTCTTGCTTTAAGCGTCTTTCAATCTCGTCTAATAGGTTTTCCTTGCGGTCGTCTATAGTGTCTTGAGCTTCAAAAAGGTGTTGGCGTTTTTCGCTTCGTTTCTTTTCTAAATCCTTAATGGCTCTTTGGGCTTTTACTTTGGATTCCAGATTGAGCATTTTTTTAGCTTCGGATTTACGAAGTTTGATTTCTGCATCTAAGTCTTTTATTTCCTTATCCAAACTCAATTTCATATCGTCTGCCCATTGGTCGAGCTTATCCATTTCGGTATCAAAAAAGTCTTTGTTACGGTTGGCATTATCTGAAATAACACTTTGCGTTTCGCTATACAATACTTCTTCTAAGGTCTTTTTAATATTCTCTGGAGCATAAAGCGATTGCCCTTCAGTAGCTTGAATAGAAAAGAAGCGTTGGGCTATTTCGTTATTAATGGTTTCGCCATCATCCGTAATGCAAGCCGTGATTAAAAAATCTTCAAACTCAAAAGAATTGATTTCTAAATGGCTTACCTGCAACCAACCCGATTGCCCTATGTAGTTTTCCAATGCGGTTACTTTGGTAGGGGTGTTGGAATAATCAAAGGTCAATTCCTTTGATGCTGTATTGAGTTGCTTACAAGCTCCTAAAATTTCTTTGGCTAACTTATGCCCTACACGATAAATATTAGTGTCATCAGGCACATCAATATCCGATTTTCGTTGCCCTTGTTTGGGCTTCAAAATCATATATGGCCCTTGATGAATAGATACATTAGGGAATGGATTTTTCTTTAAGGTAAACGTGTAGTTGTCATCATCAAACTGGGCTGAGCTGTTTAGATAGAATTTTGTGGTATCCCATAATCGTTCTTCAAAGCGGTTCAGGTTTTCGGTACTTTCAAAAAGATTGGTTTTGAGTTTTTCTCTTACTTCTTCATCAAAATTTTCAATCAATACTTTTCTTGTTTCCTGTACTTTTTCGGAAATGTCAGGTTTCAATTCTTGTTGTAAATCATCAAAAGCCGTTTGTATTTCTTCTGTGGTTCGGCATTGTTGGTATATTGTAGCGATTCTTTTTTCAAAATCAACACCATTGCCAATGCTTCCTAAAACTTCATCAGAAGCTCCAAAAACACCATCAAATAAGCGGAATTTTTGGTCTAAGAGTTCATAAACACGTTGGTCAGCCGCATTGGCTTTGTTGAGGAAATTGATAACTACAACATCATATTTTTGACCGTAACGGTGGCATCTACCAATACGTTGCTCAATACGTTGAGGATTCCAAGGCAGGTCGAAATTGATAACCAAAGAGCAAAACTGTAAGTTGATACCTTCGGCAGCTGCTTCGGTTGCCACCATTATAGTTGCTTCATCTTTGAAATAGTCAACAATGGCAGCTCTTTTATCGGCAGTTAATGATCCTGTTAAAATATCAGTACCCTTATGCTTTTTTAGGTAAGCTGCATAAATCTCTTTTGATTTTGCATCTGCATTGCTTCCGTTGAATTTAACCACCTTATCGGCATATCCTCTTGCTTCTAAAAGATTACAAATAAAATCTTGTGTTCTTCTGGACTCAGTAAAGATTAGAGCTTTTTGATTAGCACCTAATGATTCTAAGGCTGTAAACCCTCTTTCTAAGGCGGTGAATAATTGTTCTGCTTTTGAGTTTTTTCTAATGCGTTGAGCCAAGGCTCTAAACTTTTCTAAGTCGGCTAATTCACTTTTAACTTCTTCAATTTCCTCCTCTGTATAAACAACTTCCTCAAAATTATCTTCGGCTTCACTTTCATCTTCTTCTTCACTTTCCCATTCGTCTTGAATTTCATCATAGGTTTCAACATCAATGGTCATTTCATCTTCTTTCTCAATAGCATTGTGGTTGGTAATGATGTTTTCCAAACGCTTTACTAAAGCATCTAAAGTGCCGTAGATGGCATAAGTAGATGATGCTAAAAGTTTACGAAGTATTAAGGTCATTAATTGCCTTTGACTGAAAGGCAATGCATACAGTTTTTGTCGTTGTAAATAGTCCGTTACCCAATTGTAAAGCGTTGTTTCATCTTCATTGGGGAAATACTCCTGAACTAAAGGCTTACGCTCGGTATATTTGATGTACTCCAAAACTTGTCTTCTTAAAGTACGCTTACAAATGGGCTGTAAACGGTTTCTTAAATCTGTATAGTTTTCTTCATCAATATTTCTGCTAAACTGACTTTTGAAACTTTTTAAATCGCCAAAAATGTAGGGGTCAATTAGGCTGACTAAGCCGTATAACTCTAAAATAGAATTTTGCAAAGGTGTTGCAGTAAGCAACACTTTTTTGCAATGGTCTAAGGCATCTTTGATGCCGTTGCCTATTCTATTTGAGGGTTTATAAACATTGCGTAAGCGATGTGCTTCGTCAATAATTACTAAATCCCAATTGATGTGTTTTAGATAAGGTGCTTTGTTTTTAGCAAAATGATACGAACAAATGATAATCGTATCATCCTGATTAAAAGGATTTAGATTGCCCTCTTTAATAGAGTTGTTAAATGATTTTGCTTCCAAAATAACGGAAGGCAAATAGAATTTATCTGCTAACTCTCTGTTCCATTGCTTACGCAAGTTGGAAGGACCAATAATTAACAATTTCCTTTTTCTTTCTGCCCATTGTTGTGATAGTATGATACCGGCTTCAATGGTTTTTCCTAAACCTACTTCATCAGCCAGAACAGCACCTTTAGATAAAGGAGATTTAAAAGCAAAAAGTGCCGCTTCTACTTGATGAGGGTTTAAGTCCACTTGAGCATCCTGTAAGGATGCGGTAAGTTTGCCAATATCATTGGCAGGTAACTGCCTTGTTAAATCATAGGCAAAATATTTAGCGTGGTATGGGGTAGGGCTATTCATTTATTTTATCATCTTCGTTCAATTTCTTTAATGGTGATTTACTTGTATAAGGTACCTTACCCGCCGGTACTAATTTTGAAGCAGGTGCAAGGTGCGTATCTTGGTCGTCAAAAAATATGTGTGCACCAAAAGCTTTAAGCACTTTATCTTTGGAAACGCCACCCATAAAATAAGCTTCATCTACATATACCCCCCATTTTCGTAGTGTTTTTATAACTCGCATGTGGCTAGGAGCATTACGTGCTGTTACAATAGCAATGCGTAAAGGCGTTAATTCTATACTTGTAGGCAAATGTTCTTGTATGGAAGAAAGCTTCCTTAATAGGTTCGCGAAAGGTCCTTCTTTTAAAGGATTGTCTTCATTTTCGGCTTCGTGCTTATGAAACGCTTCCATCCCCTCCGTTTTGTATCGCAATTCAGATTCTTCATCAAATAAAACAGCATCTGCATCAAAAGCTATTTTTACTCTGTTATCTGTGGAATCAAATGAAGTAGGAGGATCGTAAATTGTGGCAGAAGCAGAGATACCCGAATCTATAACTACCTGTACATCCTTTTCGTCTTTGGATAAAAACAAGTCAATATCAAAAGCATCAATATATGGAGCCAAGGGTTCGCCTCCTGAAAAAGCGAGTCTTGTAATATCAAGCTCCAAATATTTTATTGAGTTTAATACTCTAACACCTGTTTCAGGGCTATTTTTAGACATAACAACTACTTCAACAATTTTCTTATTGGCTTGGTTGTTAAGTTCTAATAGGCTCTTCACTAAATAAAAGGCTGTTCCGGGTTCTAATATTTCATTTTCTTTTTCAGCCTGAAACTTTCTAAAGCCCTCAATCCCTTGTTCTTCAAAGACTATATTTTCCTCTTCAAGATTAAAAAGTGACCTTGAAGACACTCCAATTACTAATATTTGTGATAGATCTAGTGGCATTTAGTTAATTTCTTCATTTTCGTCTTCTTCAACTTCTATTGCTTCTCCCAACAAATCTGCACTTTCAGCGGTTGGCAGTTCTTCTACTTTTTTCAATTTAGAGAGCATCATTTTGGTACGAGTACCTACCAATGCGTCTAACTCCTTATTGGCTTCGTTTAGTTTCTTTTGGGCTTTCTCCAATACGCCACCAAACTTGCCAAATTCTGTTTTAACAGCACCTAATATTTGCCAAACTTCACTGCTTCGTTTTTGAATAGCCAAGGTTTTAAAGCCCATTTGTAAACTATTCAACATAGCAGCCAAAGTAGTTGGTCCGGTAACTATGATTTTATATTCACGCTGTAACAATGCCACAACTTCCGGTTGGCGAACCACCTCGGCAAACAACCCCTCAATTGGCAAAAACATGATACCAAAATCAGTAGTATTTGGCGGGTCAATGTATTTGTCTCGTATATCTTTTGCAAACTTTTTAATGCTTTGTACTAAGGCTCGGTTGGCAGCATCTACACCTGCAACATCTCCTTCATCATAAGCAGTTTGTAGTCTTACATAATCTTCTTGAGGGAACTTGGCATCAATAGGTAGGTACACCTCTTTACCATGGTCGTCTTTACCGGGAAGTTTAATTGCAAATTCCACATGATCGTTAGAACCTTGTTTGGTTTTTACGTTGGCTTCGTATTGTTCGGGAGCCATGATTTGCTCCAAGATATTACCCAATTGGATTTCACCCAATACACCACGGGTTTTTACATTGCTCAATACCTTCTTTAGGTCGCCTACACCATTGGCTAGGTTTTGCATTTCACCCAGTCCTTTTTGCACAGCTTCTAATCGTTCACTTACAATTTTAAAGGATTGTCCTAAGCGTTCCTCCAGTGTTTTATGTAGCTTTTCATCTACCGTTTCTCGCATTTTCTCCAACTTCAATTCGGTAGATTTCACCAACTCATCTTGTTTGGTCGCCATGGCATCAAACTTCTGCTTTTGCAGGTCGTTGAAATCCTTTACGTTTTTACTAAACACATCACTAAAGCTTTTTAACGATTGGGTAAGCTCTTCACGATTATCCTTGGCGTTTTTATTAAGCCCTTCGCTAATTTGGGTGAGCTTTTCTTCTAGTTTCTGTGTAAGTTTATCTAAGCCACCTGAAAGCTCTTCACGATTTTCTTTTAAGGCAGCAGAAAGCTCGGTTCTGTTTTCTTTTAACTCGTTTTGTAACAGACCACGCATTGCTTCAATGATAGGTGTAGTAGCATCTGTTTTACCGCTTTTGAGCAGTAAAACAACTAAAAGTACGAGGCATAAAGCCGATAAAATGATTGCAATAATCTCCATATTTCCTGACATTTTTTTAAACAAACATCTGAAAGCGCATTGTCAAATAACGTCAAAAATAAAGAAATTTATGGGAATTCCTTGTAACATCCTGAAAATGTTTGCATTTTTAAGATCAATTTTGTGGAAACTTTTTCAATATTCCCGAAATCATTCAGAATTCGCTTCGCAATGAATCCGAAAAATGGATCATTATGCTGGGAACTTGCTGGGTATATCTCCATCATTATTTCTGTAAACTCTTAAAATTTCCATTGTAATTGCTTGTTTATTTTAATATAAAAATCAATTGAATACTAGGTTATTCGAAATTATCGAATAACTGAATTTACAACCCTTTATACCTCTATTAAAAGGCATGAAAGTAAATACCTTTCTATTAGATTTCTGCTAGTCTAAAAGCTCGTGCTTTTAATTCTTGTTGGGCTTTGGAAATTCCGTATTTGCTAGCGATTTTTCGCCAATTTTGAGCACTGTTTTTTACCTGTTCTATAATTTGTTTGGCTTGGCTTTCACTTAATCGGAAATAGGGGATTACTTCTAATGCTAAATCAATCGCTAAAGCATTGTCGTTTTCTGAAATATTCAGTTTTAAACCAGTAGCTGTTTCAACAGGGTTTATATCGTAGGCAGGTGAGAGTTTCCAGCCCATGTTGGTTAATATAAAGCCATGGTTGCGCAAATGATCATCTGTATTAGAAACGCAAATACTAAAAACAATTCTTCTCCAAAGTTCTTCTAGATCGATTTGCACATTTGCACCATTGCGCATAATGAATTCTGCTAACTCTAAATAACTGGCTCCATCTGCAAAATCTTGTCCATCGGTATATCCCAATAAGGTCATTGCAGAAGCAAAGTGTATTCTTTCTCCAGAATCGGTTCTATCAAAACGTTTCGTTAAAAAGGTGTGATGTTGATTGGTGAATTTTCGAGCTTTAGAATCAGCCATTTGAATACCTGCATGGATTGCCATTTCATAGGTTACAGCCTCCCAAGCACCAATGTCTGAATCATCGTTTTTACTAGGAAATTTAGCAATCCACAACTGATTTTTTGCATCCAAAACACTGGCTTTTGGTCGTGCACCACCTAAAGAAGAACCCGGAGCAATAAGTATACTCAACCATTTTAAATATTTGGGATCATCAATAACTTCATCTTGCTCTAGCCTTAAGCTTATTTCTTCTAAATCACGAATAGAAGACCATGGGGGCGTTGCCAATTCCTTGTTATCATCAAGGAATGGACCTTCGATTTGCTCCTTGAAGCGTAAGGCACCCATGCGGTGCTCGTCAAAAACACCTAAGAGGTAATCTGTTTCAAAAAGGTTGTTTTCACTCCTTTTTTCTAACCTTGCCAATGCAGCTTCTCTTCTTCGCATTAAAACACGTCCCCATCTATCAGGTGAAGAATCTAAAAACACACCAAAATTGACTTTTTCGTTATCATTCAAATACTGAATACCCGGGTACAATTGGAGTTGCGGATCTAATAATTGTGCATGTTGAGATTTTAACCACTCAGCAGCATATTCAAAAGAAAAAATTTCCTTTCCTCTAAGCAATTCTGAATGTAAAACCCCCATTAGTTTAGGACTACTCATTTCTTGCCACTGGGCATACACATAGATATTTCTTTTGGTTTGCTTTTTATTCATTCTTCTTAGGTTTTTTAGGGGCTCTTTCTTTTGGTAATAATTTTGCATCTTGGAGCTTTCTGCCTAACTCATCGTCCTTAGCAAGTTTTAGGAAATCCTTCTCTAAACCTAAAACAAACATCACCTGAAGATAGGAGCTAATACCAACCGATGCAGCACCCTTCTCAATAGAAGATAGTGTTGGTCGACTAATGTTAGCGCGTTCTGCAACTTGCTCAGAACTTAGCTTACGCCTTAATCGAGCAAGTTTTATGTTTTCGCCTACTTCAACAAGAATTCTATTCAGATTGGGCAATAATGTTGTTTTTGGCTTACTCATAATGTTAAATATATTTTACAAAAATAGCAATTTATGTAAACAAATGTTTTTCTTATCAAGAATATTAATGCTTATTTCCCGAAGCTAATAGGAAGCCTTTCCCGAAATTATTCAGAATTCGCTTCGCAATGAATCCGAAAAATGGATCATTATGCTGGGTAACATGCTGGGAGTTGCTCGGTGACTTGTTCGGTTAGATGCACCGTCATGTTCGTTACTAAAATGTTAACTTCCGAGGCAACTTCCATACTGACTTCCATGGTAGCTCAAAATAAAAACAACAAAACTACAAAACCATACAACTAAATATGGATTATTTAAATCGCAAATACCAGATTGTTATGAGGGGTTTTGATTTATTTGTAAGCTTAGAAACCTGGTCAAGCATCCACAAAAGACTATCTTTCTTTTGTTTTGAAACAGAGGCAGGTTGACATTTTGGACAGCAAATTTTAGGGAGTTTGCACCCCAAATATCTTAAGTCATTGTATAGCAAAGGAATTTAGGTTTTGTATGGGGAAGTATGACCCCCTGAACAGAGTCGTTTTTAATAGTTGTCACCATTTATTAAGATATTTAGTAATTTGGAACCGAAATTTATATAACCAATTAATTATGAAAAAAATATTTTTGTTGTTCGGATTAGTTACCTTGATTGGAACAACTAACCTAAGCTCTGCTTCAACTTCGTTGGAGGAGATATCTGTAACTGTTGATTGTGATAAATGTAAAGATCACAAATGTGACAAATCGTGCGAAAAAGATGGCTGCACAGCAGAAAAATGCAAAAAAGCCTCTAAAGAAGGTACTTCTTCTGATTCAAAAAAAGCCTGTTCAAAATCTTGTTCGCATAAAGAAGCTGATGCCAATGCAAACGCCAAAAAGAAATCTTGTTGTAAGAAAGGGGCTGATTCATCTTGTTCCAAGAAAAAAGATACAACTTCTAGTGAAAAATAAGAACTTATTTTCTAAATGAAACGCTCTGTATTTACAGGGCGTTTTTATTTAGATCAATTCCGCTCCCACAAACTTGCAATCCGTAGGTATATTTTTTGAGGACTTGAATCTTTTACTTAATCAAGATTTAAAAACTTGATAAGTAAACAACCAAAAAAAGACTAGTATCTTAACGGAATAAAAGCTCTTTTCTCATACACTTATTTTTACGGAAAGTGAGTTCACGCTAACAAAAATCAATATACAGCCATGTCTTTTTAGTGTATAAAAGCCATCTTATATCATAACACTTGTTAAGTCTGCTATGTAATCTGATAGATAATAGGAATAATTCGATAGAAATAACCTTACCTTCACCAAATAAAAAATATTTAACATATGGACACAAACGACATTAACAAGATTTTCTCAAAAGGACAACTTAGAAACTTAATCATAATAGTTGCTGTATTATTCCTATTTTTTGTATTAAAACCTTGGGCTCAAGTAGATGCCGGACAGCGAGGTGTAGTACTTAATTTTGGTGCTGTTCAAGACATTGTATTGCAAGAGGGAATTCATTTTAGAATTCCAATTATGCAAGAAGTAAAAACAGTAGATGT
Organism: Vicingaceae bacterium; assembly: GCA_018402765.1. Classification (GTDB taxonomy): domain Bacteria; phylum Bacteroidota; class Bacteroidia; order Flavobacteriales_E; family Vicingaceae; genus Acidiluteibacter. The sequence continues at coordinate 656,083 of JAGYIE010000001.1, forward strand.
CAGAATTCAAAAAGTAGTTACCGATGCGGCCTCCTCTTCGTCAGATCTTCAAGATGTAGACATGTCGGTTGCATTGAATTACAACATTATCCCTGATAAAGCTAACGTAGTTGTGCAAACGATTAACTCTGATTATAAATCAACTATAATTGATCCGGCGGTACAAGAGGTGATGAAAGCAGTTTCTGCAAGATATACTGCTGAAGAACTAATTACAAAACGACCTGCTGTAAGCAGTGAGATGAAAGAAGCCCTCAGACTTCGGTTACTTGAATCAAATATCACAGTAACTGGTTTTTCAATTATCAACTTTAGTTTCTCTCAAACCTTTACTGATGCTATTGAAGCCAAGCAAACTGCAGAGCAAAATGCCTTAAAAGCCAAAAGAGATTTGGACAGAATAAAAGTAGAAGCAGAACAAACCATAGCCGCAGCAACTGCAGAAGCTGAAGCGCTTAGGCTTCAAAAAATGAATATTTCTCCTGACTTAATTGAATTAAGAAAAATTGAAGCTGAACTAAAAGCAATAGAAAAGTGGAACGGAGTTTTACCAGGTGTAACAGGTAGTGGAGCAATTCCATTTATTGGAGTTGGTGAACGTCTATCGAAATAAGCTATCAAAAATTATTAATGTGAACGCTCTACCTTATTTGTAGAGCGTTTTTTTTGTTTTCTCCTTGCCAATTTCTCTTTATGGTATTCCTTCTCTGCCACATAAATGGTCTTCTTAACATCACAATAAACGATCGTTTTATCCTTATTCGTTAATTGAGTCACTTTCATAAAATCGATTTCATTTGATTGGGCCACTTGCGCTTTAATCTGCGCTAGCTCATCCTGTGAAAATGTAAACGTTGCAAACAAGTCTTCCCGAGCAGGTCGCTTAAAATAAATTTCTGCCGACTTATCCCAAACTACGTAATCGCCACCTATTAAGTTCATTAATTGAACCATTGGAATGGGATCTACAGCAGCAAACATACTTCCTCCAAAAATAGAACTCATGTAATTTCTATTCTTATAACTTATGGGCAACTTGATCGATATAGTAAATAAATCGTCAGAAACTGCTGTAATTCTAGCTGTACTTCTGCGGTACATGGGAGACCAATTATAGCCGTATTTAAAAAGTATGGGCAAGCCTAGGAATCGCTGTCCGATTTTCATTAGTTGTTTGTAGCTCAACATGAATTATTTTTTAGTTTAAATAATGACAACTTATGACAATAACTGTTCAAAAAAGCCGCCAATCATAGCTTCATGATCAATAATTAGCTGAATGTTTTCTGTGAGGAATAAACGTATTACCTCATCTTCTTACAATACGTTTGTGATAGTATTGCTCAATTCCAAAAAGTTCAGATGTAAAACTACATTATAATTGGCAGTATGTTAGATATCTGCTTAATCTATGATCTTCATAAAGTTCAATTTTGAACTTATCACCATCGTTTATTAACACCCAAATTAAATATTTTTACGAAGAAGATTATAAAAGCTAACCCATCCAACATAATAAACAATTTATAAATGATAATATGTAATGAAGTTGTTTTTTGCCCCCCCCATATGTTTGGCACGAATCCGGGTTGGTGTCATGTAACTGTAGAGCAATATAAAAATGGCATTTGGGTAGACAAGTACACAGAAACACTTGATTATGATTCTACTGTTACCCTCGAAGAGATAAAAGATAAGGTTTACTACAAATATAAAGGTGATCATAATTACCGTCTTACAATAGCATCAGGAATATTAGAACGCACTGAAGACAATAAGGACCATATAGAATTTGTAAAGGATAGCATAGCAGAACTAAATCTACTAAAGGAAAAAATAGCGAAAATAAAAATTAACTTTCAAAAGGACCCTAATGAACCTATTTACAAATGCGACAATACTGGTTTAACCTTAGAACAATATATCAATGAAGATGATGGTGAGTATTATTGGTATCTCAGAGGAATATGGTATAATAAAAAGATTCAATTTAATGAATCGAACATTCACTCTAACTCGGTTGAATTTTATCTGCGAAGTATTATAAACAATAAAATAGCTGAAACTATTTTACTTTGGGAAATGAAACTTTCAAACCCGGAAAATACAAGAATTGGCATTTGGGAAAATGGTGCATTAAAAGATGAATTGTACTACTTTTCAATAAGCGGAATAGACTTTTCTTTCAGCAATTGGAAATTAGTTGATTATGATGATAAATTAAGTCTTGAGCAACAAATTAATGACCAACAATTACATAATGGCTATAATTTCATTACGATGCCTTATGACGAATTTAAAGCGGGGAATTACAATAGCATAGACCATGATTCAGATATTTTAACCTGTGAACATTTTCTATACATAGAAAACGGCAACTTTAAAAAAATGGGTTTACCTCTTAAGAGATTGAAGGGTGAATATGGTGAATTTAGTAGAGACGAATTAGATGATTTTCAACACCTAATAACAATTAAAAGTACACCATTCAAGTTTTATTCTTGGGATTCTATGGAATGTGATATAGAACTTGAGGATAGAGTTATCATAGCAAAAGAAATAAGGTCAACCATTGAAGCAATAATGAAAGAAGAAGAGGTAACTGACAACGAATATTTCGATTTATTAAAGGCCATTTGGGGAAGTCGTGCTGCTGTTTTAAACAAACTTAATATGGATAATGAAAGTTTTGACAGTTTAAAGACGAAGTATATTACACTAACTAATAATCTGTGGGATATTATAGAATAATACAAACTATGGGGAAAAAGAACGCAATTTTTCATTGCTTTTTATTGATGTTACTCGTATTTGCAAGTTGTAATTCTAACGAAGAGTTTAAAAGTATTTCAGCAAATGAGTGGAATGCAAACAGTCGTGATTTGAAAAATTTGAAAGCTAAACTTTTAAATAACTATGAATTGGTAAAACAAGACTCAAATGCTGTCATTAATATATGTTACAACGAATACTTGATATACCACACTGAAAAGGCAAAGAAAATTATTGGGATGCGGCCCGGAAGCATAAAATCCTATTTAAAAAATGACTCAGATTTTATAAAAATAGCAGAAAAGCATAAGCTAAATTGGGATATGGTCAACCAATACATCTGCGTTAAAGATTCTACCAATAAGCAATTTATTATTAATTATAAAAAAAAGTAAGATGAAAAAAACTGAATTTGAAAACATTTGGGATAAACATTTTAATGGAATAGTTAATTCTACACCACCTAGTTATGGTGAATATTTGATTCACGAAAGAATGGTAGAAGATTATTTAGACATTTTTAGAGGTAAAAACACTAGATCTCAAGACTCGAGTATGCCCTACGTACACCCATTTTTTAATTCTGATGGAACATGTAAATTAGCTGAAATACCACTTATAAAATACGTTTTGGTAGGAGAAGCCAGGCCATTAGCTAAAGAAGTAAGATTACATTCATGTAATCCAATAGACGCCGACCTTAACAATACCTATGTGTATGACATACGACACTTAAAGTCAACTCCTTGGTTAAGTGCATTAGTTAAAGCATGGAAATGTAATGCATACAAGCCATGTACTGAAAATAAAATTGATGCATTGCTATGCTTAGCAAGTAAAGGAGTATTGCTGCTTGATTTGTTCCCCTATGCTATAAAGTATAGCTCACCTATTAGGGAAAAACTCAATAAAAGTGGAACAACTAAATTTTTCTGGTTAGCACTTGAAAATAAAATTAATAGTTTAAGAAATCAACTAAGTGAGGGTTGGGACCTTAGCTTTGTAACTCCGTTTAAAGTTTCAGATTTTATACTCACAAATGCAGCCGATTTTAAGCCCTTAAAGATTATAGTGCCAGGAGCTCATTCGTTTAGAATGCGGGAAATCTGCACTAAATATGCAAGTAAAAGAGCCGGTAAAAGCACCTTCAAAAAACAAACTATTAATAGGTCCTACCTTTCTCCAAGTGCCGAAATAATTGCGAGTTCATTTTAAATTATAACATTATTTTCAAACATTACAGAATAAATTAGTTTTTGATCTATGTTTACCACAAATGATTGTATTGATTACATGGTTAATAAATTACCCCAATTTAAAGAAGTAATAAAACCAATGTTAGACGCGTTAGAAGCTAATTTTGAATCGATTCATGAGCTTGAATTAGTAAATGAAGAAATGTTTATTAGAAATTACCTAGAAAAGCATTTTAATATTTATGAAATTGAAATTCAACAAACTATTATCGATACCTATTACAACTATTTTTAATATAATTTTTTAAAACCGCAACATGAAAAAAATGATAGAAGAAGTTAGAAAATGTTCGTCACCAGGAAGAGATCAATTTGATAGAACATATCCTGTTAAGTTAACCTTGAAAAATGGAAAAGTAGTCTATGGACACTTTAAATCTAGAATAGTAAATTCAAATGAGATAACTAATATTCATTTCGTTTTGATAGAAGATATTGAGGCATGGAAAAGAAATGAACCTCTTGAATTGAACGATAGAAGAAATGTATATTTCGAAAATCTAGATGAAATAGAAGCCATCACTAATGTCAAAAATTATTAAATCTGTTAATAAAGAATTCTTTCGGAGAATAATAAATCTTGGATTAACAGTTCATAAATTGCTTTAATTAGCCGTAATCATTTTTTTGATTTCCAAAAAAAGGAATAAACCTTAAAGTGCAATGATTTGTAAATAATATATTAGATAGCACAAAAAAAGTTTTAATAGGTAAAATACCATCCACTGTGAATTTTTATATTAAAATAAATAATCAATAAATTAGAATTACATGAACATGACAAAATTTAAACTTTTGATTTTAGGAATTATTTTTTGTATTAACTCTAATGCTCAAGACACTACTAGAACTCAAGAATTAAATTTAAAGCAAAAAGCAGAATTATTTATTTCAAGAGATTTGGCCGATGTAGATTCCTATAATTACGGAATAACTCCGATTCAATTGGATTCAATTTCATTTTATAGTATTTATAATTTATTTCTGAAAAACACCAATTTAAAGTTTACAGAAGTCACTTGTACCGTTCCGGGAGGAGATTTTACATCTATTACAGAAGAAGTTTATAGGAGCGATGATGAAATAGAAGAAGAAATTCTAGCGTACAATGATGTAAGCTATGAAAGTGCAACATACAGATGGACTGCTGAATTTATGGACAATTCAAGCATGGCAAAGTTTATTTATTACTATCTTGGGGTTTCTTCAGAGAATTACCCTAAAATTCATGTAATTATGGGGAGTGATTTGTCTGAATTTTAGTGGTGCGATTGAGATCCCATATAATCTCAGAGAAACTATAAATCTAGGAAATGAATTAATAGTTGATCTAATGCCATAGGGTGTGGTAAAATGAATTCATAGTCCATTAATGAATGCTCTAAATAATCGGGAGCTTGATTAACCAATTCTTCTAACTCTTCAAATTCTCTGTGATACGAACTACCTTTTTTTGTTGAAAAAGAGGAAGCTGACAAGCTCATTATCTCAATAACTATTCCTGAGCTACTCGTATTCATTAAATTTTCTAATTCACGAAATCTACTGTTGATTTGTTGAAATTCATAAGAGTTATTAATTCTTAACTTATCATATAGAGATTTTGCCATCGAAATTGTTTCTGACCCTAAACTGTTCTGAAGAGCATATTTTTTAGCTCTTTCAAATGATGGAGTGATAAACACATTTACATGCTTATGCGACTCCATTTCTTCACTAAAACCTTGAGCTAATGAAAAAATACTTTGTGCTTTAGTCCAATCTGTGCATTTTTCATTAAGCTCTTTTTTGCAAAGAGTAGTCAACTCTTTCAAAAAAGGAATTACATTTAATTTGTTGAGCAAATTTACACCTCCCAATCCATGTGATTTAATAGACGGAAGAAATACACTAGAAGTGCCGTGATACATTGGAATATTGAACTCTTTCATGATTTTTTGTTGAGAAAAATATAGATCTACTTATGACATTATCAGTACGTAATAATTTCATTGTATAACCCACTTAAAAATCGCTTTTCCTCATTTTTATGAGTCCAGCTAATTCTGGTGCTTTTAAATAAGTCTGGTCTATTTATTGGAATATATTTTATCCGTGAAATGTTTTTATTTTCTGAAGATAAGGCTAGCACTGTTTTGTCATTTTTAGTGATAAAATCATACCAATCCTCTTCATTTGTAAAATTCGTTTTAAATAAATCCTCATACCACTCGTCACGGTTGTTTAAATGTGCGCGTTGTATTGGTAAACCCTTTTTAGTAACCTTACTTTTTTTATCAAATCCATTATCTTTAAAGAGTTGCAAAGCTTTTGGCGTAATACCGATAACATTCCACGGGTTTGGCGTTGCTTCAAGTAATTCTTTTAGAATTTTCTTCTTTATTTTTAAAGGGGAGTTAAAGTTTTTAAGGAGTTTAAAATCCTCATATATTTTTTCAATATTCATTTTGTTGTAATATTTGCTCGATATTAATTAAAGTTACACTATTAGATTACAATTTTAAGGTAAAGCATTTATATATATACACCATCTTTGAGAGAACTTAGGTGCTGCTTTTTGTATCTTACTAACTACTATGACTTTGTCTATTTCTATACACACAGAGTTTTATTAAGGTGGGTTCTAAAAATAAGGTTTATCAATTTTATTAAAAAAATACTTACATACTTACAGCAACTTTTTGAATTATTTAAGTTGAGTTGGTCTAAATAGTAAGTCCAACAATTTAGGACCCGAAAATACTTGAACTTGATTACTTTCGTATGTTGAAAAATGAATAAAGCTTCCCATTCCTATTCTCTTAAACTTAGCGTTTAGAATGTTTCTTCTGTGTCCTGAACTATTCATCCATCCATTAAATGTCTCTAATGCATTTGATTTTCCATAATAACAATTCTCTCCACTATAGAGCCCGGGAATAAGCGTGTTAAAATTTCCAAACAAGAGTAATCGTTCATTAAAAAAATGATGACCTTCAGTAGCTTTGATTCCTGAAACAAGCGCATGACTTGCAGCAGAAAGAGTCAATAGAAATGATGGTCTAAGCAGTGATGGCTCATTTTTATAATTAACTTTAAATTGACGGTAGTTTACTCCATATCTAATTGATATATATTTTTTAAGTAACTGTTGGTTCCTTCTGCTCAAGTTACAAAGTCGTATTATTTCCTTTTGCTTTGGCGTTAAATAGGGTGCAATAATTGCCGTATTGCTTTTAAATAATTCTTTTTTTTCATCTTTTGTAAATTGACTATTGGGAAGGTAAATTGAACAAGAAAAATGAAATAGAGCTATTAACATACAACTTAATACAAGCTTTTTATTGCCATTTTTTCGAATAGTTTGCATGCTTTTTTTCTAAATCTAATTTTTGTGAAATTATAATCGGTTTACGGCTAAGAATTTTTGGCTTATAAAGGTTCTTACTTGTCCACTAGTGACCAATTTAGCCAAGAAGAACGAAACTTGCATAAACTACTTACAGCCCTATGTTTTTTTAGGTGTTGTTATGGGCCGGTTTTCTCTCCTAGTCAAAACATCATTCCGGGATTCTTATCCCAAGCGTCTAAAAGTTTTCCGCCACATTCACAACCTTTTTCCTTACAAGTACGACATAAAGTTATTTGTTTTTTACATTTAGAGCATTCAACATTTGTAGATTGAACAGTGTCCAAAGGTCCAAATTCAGATCTGCATTTTTTACATTTTCCTGATTGTACTGTAAGCATAATATTTTGAGATTTAATTTTTAGTCTAACCGCCACCCATCATTTACAAAGCCTTCCAAACTATTGTGTTCTTTAATGATTTCTCTCTTCTGAATCGAACAAATTACGATCACGAAGTGGTTTTGCTCTTAAATTGACTTGTAACTCGTAACGTCATCATAAGAAACGTAAGGTGTTAAATCAGCAAATTTCCAAATACAATATTTAAGATTTTGCTTAAAAACAGGAGCCATAGATGCTGCACGATAAATCGCAAATGCTAAGTTTATTAGAATACTCATATATTTTATGCAAGTAGCTGTTTTATCAGCTTCCCATTTTTTGTGATGCGCAATGATGCTTTTTCACTTTGTTATCATAAAAAGAGTGGAATCCTAAGATTTATCATCAATAGTGCAGGCTTTCTACACCATTGATGATAGTTAATTCAGATTGTTTTGCAGCTTTCTTTATAATTATTACTTGATATGCTACAAGCTTTTTTCTTGCCATCGTCATAAGTGATGATTATTCTGCTGTCCCCTGACATTTGCACATTAGAAACACCAGAACTTTCAGCTGTTGTGCATTTTTCCGTGTAATTACTATTGCTTACACTACACACTTTTAATTTACCTGTCTTGTATAGTATCGCAACTTTGGTAGTACCAATGCTTGCTAATGCAACACCTGAACTTTCAACTGTTTTACAGTTTTCAGAATAATTGCTCCCGCTTAGAGTACAAATCTTCAAGCGACCGCCACTTTCTACATTTGTCACTTTCTGAGCATTTGCCATTCCAAATGACAGCAACATTGTTGCTATTACCATTAATTTAATTGTTTTCATTTTATTACGATTTAATTTTGTTCCTACACGTAAGGCTTTTCGGGTTAATCCCTGTTTTTTTAAGTAGAAAATAGTTAATATATTATTCAAAAATATGGAACTCCAGACGCATTAAGATTGAGTAATTGGTTCAAGTTTGAACTTTCTACCAACTTCTATGATAGTAAATCACTTAAATAAAAAGGATTCTAAAAAAACGTACGCTTGTAAGTTGAAAATAAAATTCATAACCCCATAAATTGTTTGATAGCGTAATAATTGCTCATTAATTATTTTACTTGGATTATTGATTAGGTTTTTCGCTGCTAAATTCTTTTAAAGAATCTACATAACTGCTTTAAACACATTTTCATTAGAAATTATCCAACATTTTCAATTGGTAAAGTATGTATCATAAAGTGATTGCACTCTGTTAATCATGACAAGTTCTTTTTCTGAAATGATTTGATAATTCTTGTATTTCAACTATCCTTATAAATCTATCTTAATAAAACGACTAATACGTATTGCTAATATAAACTTATTAACAGAATGTTACATTATATACCAAATGTTTAAAATAGAAAAAGCTGGGCTAGCCCCAATTTTTAATTTGTCTTTTTAAACCTATATATGCAATAGATCTATTTTTAAATCCTTTAATAGGCTTAAGAAAAACTAAGGAATGAGCTTGTAATCAAGCTAAACCTATTTGCATCATAATTAGAATTTTACTCAACAGTATTGTTTGGAGTAAGCTAATATCTGCCAATACGAGTTACTCCATAGAAAACCGAAATTTGTATTTCTCCGAATCAAAGAAGACAGAATGACGATATGCTGTATTAGTCGATTCAACAATAGTCAAAATTACTTCTCCTTCTTTAAGTTCTTGAGGAAAACTCTGATATAAATTGTGTTCTCCATAATATTCCCATCGATATGGAATAATAATGGTATCATACCTGTTCTCAAAAAGAGCTAATTCCGAAAAACCCGTATAACACATTTGATCCAATTTCCTTGACCCTATACCTATAACGAATATAGGAACTCTCATTGCTAAAGCTAATTGTTTTAATCGTCGTATCTTTTTTTCCAAATACCTCGACTTAGGTGTTAATAATCGAATATTTTTATTTGCTATTGAGTTAATATTATCAATTACTATAATGTCAAAATGCTCATGTTCAGATCTGTTTAGAATAAACTCGATAATGTTATCAATACATCTTTCTTTTAAAAAATGTGTGTTGGCTTGCTTTTGATGTTGCTCCCTTCCTGAGGAATCATCGATCAAATCGATAGTGTTGAGATTAAGAAAGAGAGGTTTTTTATTATTAATCTCTAATAAACTTAATACCAAACACGTAGATCCCATCTTTGGTCTTCCTGTAATTAATGTTAAATGACCTGGTGAAAAGATTGTATCAAAATAATTCATTTTAATCATGTTTTATAAATAGTGATAAACTTTAAATACAAAGTAGTTAGGTACAATAAGCATCTATATAACTTAAAAGTAATTAGAGCGTATTAACAAATCATTGCAGCGGCCTAATAGTATTTGTTCATTATGTAAGGATTTTGATAAACTTTCATTTTAAATAGAAAAAAAATATCCACTATTCTTTATAACTTCTAAAATGACCCTTATATAATTTTTGAAACTTTCATTCATATATTCAATTATAAATCCATTTACCTTAAATGCATCTAGCGAAAATTCATGATTATTTTGGAAGGAACTATCTAATTCTTCAAATACAGAAGAACTCTTTATTGCAGCGAATAGTACTTCACGGTCATTCTTCAAAGATTCATGAATAACATCAGATACGAGGTAAAATTCATCTCTTTTTAAAGTATCATTACCAAACGTAAAAGCTGAACCATTAGTGGCTATAGCCTTTAACATACTTTCTTTATTGTGCTTGAAATTAGGAAACTGAATTGTCAGATCGCTTTCTAATGTTTGAGCATACGCAGAATCTAAAATAATAAAAAATAAGAGGAATAAACTACGCTTCATATAGAATGTATTTGGAAGTATAACTAAGAACACCTGTTTATAATGCTTAAGAATTTTAGCTTTTGCGACTTGTAATTCAACTCAACCAAAACCGCAGACCTTAACATGTCCACTATTACTTCTGGAATTGAACTATTGTAGCACAAACATTTGTTGCACAACATTACTTATCTTGTAATATGTTATTTCAAAATAATGAGTTCGATTTTGAACTTCTAATTTTTAAGATTTAAAACACCCTTTTTTTGGTTGCTTCATTGTTTAAAATTTGAACAGTTTAATTATAGATAAATTTTATACTGTTCAATTTTGAACCCGAAATAAAACTTCCTTATCAGTACATTTATTTCATGAGATATTCTATGATATTATTTATATTAACCTGCTTTCAAGCCATTGGTCAAGAGCAAATTCAAGTAGGAGATTCGGTTAGAATTAATAAAAAAGGAAATGAAATTACCCTTTGCCCGAATACGGAATACGCATTTAATGAAGACACGGCCGTTTTTAATGAAATCATTAATAACATACCTGAGATTTTGAGTGAATATCCTATTCATCCTTCTACATTAAATTACTGCTCTGTGGCTTACGATACCTTACGGAATGAAAGTTTACATATCGATTTTACAACAGTCGGCATCAACACCTATTTTAGTTACTACGCGCACAACCTTTCATTAAGAAACAAATCAAAACCTAGTTACAAAATAGATCGAGCTACATTATATGAATCTTTTCAATTACTTATTGACCTTTATAATTATTGTAGGATGACGAATGGCTTTGCAGCCATCAGTCAGAGAGCACCTGCTATAATAGAGTATTATATATTTTATAAAAGTGACGATAGTGACGTGTCTGCCTACAAAATTGACAAACAACGCGAATATTTTCTCCAATATTTACAACAGTTCATCTATGATGAAACTACTAACAATTATTCATTTAGCGATACGAAAAGAAAGAATGCAGGGGTATATATTAAAGAAAAAATAGAAAAGCTGGACCATTTACTCACCAATAAGTTTTACCTTTCAAGTGTTCAAAAATTTGAAGTCGAAATGCTTAAACAATAACCAAAACTAAATGGACTACCTTATACATGATTTAATCTCTAAATCGAGATTAAGTCTTAAAACTAAGCCTGATTGTGATAAACTATCCCACTATATTTTTGAAGAAATAAATGAAAATATAAGCCCACAAACCTTAAGAAGAATTCTAGGACTAGTAAAAACAACAACTAAACCTACATTGAATACCCTAGATATACTCTCAAGATATATTGGTTTCGATAGCTATAACAGTTATATACTCGAAAAGGGGAATCAACATATTTATCCTGTAAATATCCAACTTATTACCATGTTGTTCAGAACACCTTTACAGGAAGTGAATCAAAATGGCATTAGCCAGTTATTTAGGACAATCTCTAAATATATCTACGACTGCCCTGAAATTATAGCGCAACTGGACGATGAGACCATCAGTCAAGAAACCTTTAGGTATTATTTTATAGAGCGTTACCCTGCATATGATTTATATAATCATGGACTTGACGCAGTATTAAATAAAATGAAAGCAACTTACAAGGAGGATCATTGGTTCCAATTATTCATTGATAGCACACTCCTATTATGTAAATCTTCATCCATAACAAAAAAAGGTTTCATTAACCAATACAGTAGTTTCTCTGAAAAGCCAACCAAAGATGTACATCCATTTCTTATAGGGCGCTACTTCGGTATGAATTACATAATTGATGAAAGAAAAAAGGAGAGAAAAAAAATTCAGGAAGAGGTAATTAATATATTTTCTGGCAATGAGACTTCTCCTTTGAACAAATTTTGTATTCTACTAACTTATGTTGAATTTTTGATTTACACCAAATCATATCGTCATGGCTTTGAGCTTATTGAAAAGTACTGGAATCATAAAATTGTACTAGCTGATTGGATGGATTATGGGTATAAAGAAGTAATCAAAGTATTTCATTTTATTTGCCTATTTAATATCGGCAATCCAATTGATGCGAAAGGTGTTGAAAGAACAATTAACCTAGATGCCATTCCCTTTTATTTTAAGCAGCACTATTCGAATATACTTAAAAAAGAAAAACACAATTGAACAATAAAATTTACCACCCAAACTAATCCTCTAAAATGATAATAAGATCAGTTCTGTCGATTTCATTAGTAATGCTATTAGTGATTTTAGCATCGACAACCATATCCCCAAATTCGTCAAAATAAAAATCGCCCTCAATTGAAACATAACCTTCTTCTTTAGGAAATTTTATAAGTATGCTCCCTGTATAATCCTTAAAGTTAGGATGTAGTATAGCGTTAAACTGGTCGATAGTAAAATCAGCTATTTCATAGGAATCTATGCAATCCTCGCACTTAATAGCTGTTATATTATATTCTCCTTCGTATAACCTTCCCTTTTTATAATAGATCAATTCTTCATTTTCATTGAAGTCAAATCGAATCTTATTATTATTCCCGGGATCTAAAAAGTAAGCAGATTTAAAAGTAAACCAATCAATTAACAATTTGCCTCTTATCGAATCTGTTTCTTCGATTATACTGTAGACAGTACCATCTAAAAAGTTCACTTTAGTCGCAATAAGACGCATAGCATATGACTCATTATCTATAAAATGTACTAATCCTTCAGCACTACAGCTAAAAATTCCAATATCAACTGTAGCAGGGTTATATTCAAACTTAATCTCACTACTCTTGCTATCATTAAAAAAATAAGACTTAGACAAATCGTCAGCAAAATATTGCTTTAGATAAGGCCTAATAGCATAATCGGCAACACATAATGCGATAATAACAGCAAGCCCTAGTATCATTTTTCTCATATAGCAATATTACCATATGGAAAAGTTAAAAGCAGCTTTAATTAGTTCATTAATTGAACCATTGGAATGGGATCTACAGCAGCAAACATACTTCCTCCAAAAATAGAACTCATGTAATTTCTATTCTTATAACTTATGGGCAACTTGATCGATATAGTAAATAAATCGTCAGAAACTGCTGTAATTCTAGCTGTACTTCTGCGGTACATGGGAGACCAATTATAGCCGTATTTAAAAAGTATGGGCAAGCCTAGGAATCGCTGTCCGATTTTCATTAGTTGTTTGTAGCTCAACATGAATTATTTTTTAGTTTAAATAATGACAACTTATGACAATAACTGTTCAAAAAAGCCGCCAATCATAGCTTCATGATCAATAAAATGAATTTCATAAATCCAAAAACGAGTATTCCCATTTTTATCTTTATCATTCATTAATTGATGATTATTGGGATGAATGTAATTGACTTCCTCTTCACCTTCTATCCGTTCATGAGGGAATTTACCAATCAAATGACCACAATGAATGTTTCCAAACTGCCAACCATATTTTTGAGCGAGTTCTTGGGTATACCTATAAAAGTCTGCACCGGTTAGGGTTTCCTTGTTTTCATCATAGAATGCTTTCCCCTCCATCCAAGCGGCTTCAACGTCTTGCTTTAATTTTATTTTTTGGGAATTATTTCCAATCACATACGTCTTTCCCATATCTGCTTCCCACTCTTCAAACACAGGTCCGAAATCAAAAAATAAAATGTCATCTTCTTGAACAATTAAATTAGGAGGATTCTCTTTGTAGGGATAAAGCGTATTCGATCCTGCTCTCACGATACGTTTATGCCAATATTGTTTGATTCCGAAAAGATCAAAAGCCAATTGAAACACATCATTATTTAATTGCTTCTCTGTTTTCCCTGCAATTACTAGTCCCTGATCGAGTATTTGTTGGAACAGCATTTCAGCTTTTTCCTCTGCTTCTCTTAATGCTTGGAGTGGAGTAATTTTCATATGAACAAAAATAGTTAAGCAAATTGAGTGACAATGAAATCAAATCACAAATTTTGGTAGAATAAAAAAGTATCAAATAACATTCTTTTCTATTCAGCGTGCAATTAAATTAAATATAGTTATCTAAACATGGTTGTAACGAATCTGCTTACCACTGAACTTTAGCGGTAAATTACCCCATTTTACGGCAGTTCCAATACTTTTAAATCAAATCGGCTAGTATGAAATTTATGAATACTTATAAATTTTTATTCTCATACACCTTTTTTTGGTTCCAAAAAAATGGGCAAGATATATATTCGGATCAACTAACTGAACAAGATGGTAACCTACCAGACTCAGAGTTATCTTTAATGACTGAGGTTTCTAAAAAAATTGAGTTTTATAAAAATACTTACGTTTTAACTTTAGAATCAGTTGAAGCAATAGAAAGGATAGCAACTCTTCTAGAACAAAATCCAACGAATAACCTAGTGGTTTCAGGTCACTAATTTTGGAAGTTTTAGTAAAAGAAGGAACCTAAAGTTATCGCTTTTGCAAACAGAAGCCATAAAAACTCATTCTATTTTTATAAAGATTTATGAATCAATAATAAAGACAAACGGATTTGGAGTTTACATTCCCATCTCGTTGGCAAACCTTTGTTTAAACGCACAGTAAGATTTATCGATTAATTATGAAGGTAGCCACTTAGCAAGCCAAAACGAACTTTCGACTGCAAAAAAACCTCTTTTAACGAAGATTTCAAGTTAATACGCTAAGTACAATTTAGCTTTGCATCATAAATTATAACCAAAAATTAACCAAATGAAAATAAAACTACTTGTTGCAGTTACAATTTGCTTCATTAGTATTGCAGGGTTTGCGCAAAACAAAAAACATCAAAATAGTATTGGTCTTCAGTTCGGAACAAAAGAGTACGCAGGAGACATCGGATATCAGTTGTATAAATTTGAAAATTTACATGCAGCATTTGGTGCAACATACAGCCGTTACATTAATCGCTCTTTCGATGCTACCTTCGGATTTTCTTATGGACAAATGAGCGAATATAAAGACTATAGAAATTTTAGAACAAATCTGGGAGACTTCAAATTACAAGCAAAGTATAAGTTAAACAATGGATACATCCTAAAAGAGGATGCATTTTTTGCACCATTTGTATCTTTAGGTATTGGGAACTCATTTTATTCAGGTAATCATGCAGACCGCACCGTATTAAAGTTTGGATTCCCTCTTAGTTGGGGAGCAAATCTAAACTTCTCAGAACGCTTTTCTGTATCATTGAGCTCTGCATTTACCACCATGATAGATGATAAAATGGATGGCGTTGATAACAGCAATTTTTCTGATAATTGGGTGGATCGTTTCATGTTTACATCAATTGGTGCACATTACAACTTCAGTACAGGAAAAGATACGGATGGTGACGGAATTAAAGATAAAGATGATGAGTGTCCAGAAGAAGCAGGAACTATCGAAAATGGTGGATGTCCTGATGCTGATGGTGACGGTGTTGTTGATAAGCTAGATGCTTGTCCAACTGCCATTGGTACTGCTGCTTTAGGTGGTTGTCCTGATACTGACGGTGACGGTGTGGCTGACAAAGACGATACCTGTCCTGGCGTGAAAGGATTAGCAAATTTAGGCGGATGTCCTGACTCTGATGGTGATGGTATTGCTGATAAAGATGATGCTTGTCCGAATGTTACAGGTGTACCTGAATTCAATGGATGCATAGATACTGACAAAGATGGTATCGCTGATCATGAAGATACGTGTCCAAACATTGCAGGTTCTAAAGAAATGAACGGTTGCCCTGATACAGATAATGATGGAATCGCTGACAACTTAGACAAGTGTCCTACAGTTGCGGGTATTGCTGCAAACAAAGGTTGTCCCGAAATTAAGAAAGAAGATGCTAAAGTAATGGAAATGGCCATGAAAGGATTATTCTTTGAGTCAGGTTCTGCAAAAATTAAAGCTTCTTCACTAAAAGTGTTAGACAATATCGCAAATGTGATGACTGCCAATAAATCATACAATTTAATGATCGAAGGTCACACAGATTCTCAAGGGAATGTAGATAAAAACTTAGCGCTTTCAAAAGATAGAGCTAAAGCTGCAAAAGACTATTTAATTTCTAAAGGAATAGATGCTAGTAGATTAAATTCAGAAGGTTATGGAATTACTAAGCCAGTGGCTGATAATAAAACAGCTGCAGGAAGAGCACAAAACAGACGTGTTGAGTTTAATATTAAATTCTAAAACGTAGAGATATCGACCAAAACTCTAAAAGAGCGCCCTCAAAAGGGGCGCTTTTTTTTGTTGTATAAACTTTGGATACAGTTGCACTTTAGGAACTATTGTAAGAATACTGAGGTTATTCCAAAAAATAAAAGAGAAACCAAAAAAAACGTTAAATTTGGGAATAAATGAAAGCGATTTTATCCATATTCTTAATGTTACAAGTAGTGTTCAGTTCAATGAGCATTACCATAAATATGCATTATTGCTTAGGAGAATTATCAGACATCGCGATTTTCGACGACGCTGAAGTTTGTTCTTTTGAAAAGTATTTTGGAACTATAACTTCTGAAGACGGAGTTGCTATTACGAATAAGTCGTGCTGCGGAAGCGAACATTACGTGATAAATGGACAAAATCACAACACTACTTTAAAAAGTGAGACTGCACAAAAGCTCTCAATTGGCGAGTATAGGTTTGCTCAAAATAAAATCACTCAGAATTACAATGGTCGTTTATCGACTTTTTACCTTTTAAATCCTCCTTTGGTTGAACCTCCCCTTTTTCTTCAGGTTCAATCTTTTCGTTTATAGCCTTATTAATTTTTAACAAGAAATGTTATCAATTAAAAAATTATAAAACACCCCAATAAAAAATCGAATCATGAAAAAGATACAACTACTTTTAGCACTTGTAATAAGCGTTTTAACACTGCAAGCACAGCAAGACATCTACTTAAAAATTAATCACCAACTAGGATCTTCTAGTTTTTCATATAACCAAACGGCTACCAACAATATTTCAAATTCTTTCAACCTTCAACGACTAGAATATTATATTTCTCAAATCACCTTAAATTATGATGGTGGTCAAGACACTACTTTAGACACTTACATCCTAGTTGATGCAGGAACAACTACTAATCAATTATTGGGAACTTTTAATATAACCACATTAGAGAGTATCACTTTTGGAATTGGTGTTGACCCTGCTGTAAATAACAATGATCCTGATTTATGGCCTATGACGCATCCTCTGGCTCCCAAATCTCCATCCATGCATTGGGGCTGGGCTGCAGGATATCGTTTTGCAGCATTTGAAGGAATGACTGGAACTTCTATGAATACAGGTTGGCAAATCCATGCACTAGGGAATAGAAATTTTAATACACAAACAATTCCTACATCAGGCTATACAATGGGCAATTCAACAACTATCGAATTAAATGCTGATTACACTCAAGCATTAAATAATATTACCGTTAATGGTAATTTATTTAGTCATGGAGAAATTGGAGAAGCTGCTACATTGCTAAACAATTTCAATACAAGTGTATTCACTTCAGGTACAGTAGGAATACAAAAAAATGAATTCACTGCATTTACTATTTCTCCAAATCCGAGTGAAAAAGATATCGTCCTTACTTTTGAAGATAATCAAAATGGTAATGAACTAATTATAACTTCACTTAATGGTCAAGAGATAAAGAGGGAACTCATTACTTCGGGCAACAAAGTGAATATCTCAATAAATACCAAAGGAGCTTACATCGTAAATATCTTTAGCAAAGGACAACTTACCGGTTCTGAAAGAGTAATCATAAAGTAAAACTACAATGAAAAATCCAAATCTTTTTAAAGGTTTGATCGTCATTGTTACCTGTTGTGTGTTTTTTCAAAGTTGTCAGAAAGATGCTGACAGCGTTGAAGGCAATGGCATAGCCTATGATGATAAACCTTATCAACTGGAAATAGGAAATTTTGAACCTCCTGTAATTGCATCCGACAATAAATTAACTGTTGAAGGTGTAAAATTGGGTAGAATGCTTTTCTATGAAAGAAAACTATCTGCTAACCAAACACAATCTTGTGCGAGTTGTCATCGCCAAGAACATGCGTTTACAGATACTAATCGATTCTCATTAGGAATTCGAGGCTTAAGAGGTCATCGAAATGCAATGGCAATTTTTAATATGGCTTGGAATACAAATGAATTCTTTTGGGATGGAAGAGCTAGTTTATTGCGCCACTTAGCGCTAATTCCGATTCAAGATCCACTTGAAATGGATGAAACATTAGGAAATGTAATCAATAAGCTTAAAGGAGAAGAAGCCTATCGTAACCAATTCATCAGGGCTTTTGGAAATGCAGAGATTACAGATGATAAAATAGCTTTGGCACTAGAGCAGTTCATGAATTCTATCGTTTCGGTTAACAGTAAGTATGATCGTTTTGAAAACGGTACAGCTCAATTAAACAGTATAGAAGAACGTGGTCGATATTTATTTTTTGCAGAATTCAATCCAAGTTTCCCTAGTCTTTCAGGAGCTGATTGTGCGCATTGCCACTCCACCAGAAATTTTGAAAACGATCGGTATTTAAACAATGCATTAGATAATGATGCCGATATGAAAGATAATGGGCGAATGGATGTAACGAACAATCCAAATGATAAAGGAAAATTTAAGGTCACTTCCTTAAGAAATATTGAGTTAACTGCACCGTATATGCATGATGGCCGTTTTAGAACGTTAGAAGAAGTAGTTGAGCATTATAACTCAGGCATGAAAAACTCTTCTACTATAGATCCTACGTTAATCTATCCGTTAAACAGCTGAGGTTTACAACTTTCGGCAGAGGATAAAAAAGCATTGATCGCTTTTTTAAAAACATTAACTGATGACGATTTACTAACGAATCCGGAATATTCTAACCCATTGTAAATGCGAAAAAGAAACTATAACATAACCGCAGCACAGCTTCTAACTTTGTTAGGATTTGTGTTTTTTATGTATGGTTTTCAGTTTCTTTCGAAAGAAATAAAAGAAGAATCCTTAATCGCTATTCCGGAAGGATTTCCCAACATGGAATTCCCCGAAGGAAATGAGTTCTCTCCTGAACGCTGGAAATTGGGTAAAAAACTCTTCAACGATCCCATTTTATCAATTGATAGGTCCATTAGCTGCGGCAGCTGTCATCATCCTTATCTAGCCTTTTCAGATTCTGTTGATCTAAGTCCGGGAGTGTTTAAAAGAGCAGGCGTTCGCAATGCACCATCTTTGGCGAATATTGGATACCATCCTTACTTTTTGAGAGAAGGAAGTGTGCCAACAATTGAAATGCAGGTATTGGTTCCTATACAGGAGCATAATGAATTCAATAACAACATCGTAAACATTGCTAAAGAATTGGATAAAGATACTACTTACGTAGCAATGAGTCTAGCGGCATATAATAGAAGACCTGATCCATATGTTATATCCAGGGCTTTAGCGAATTACGAACGGACGTTTATTAGTGGAAATAGTCGGTATGATGAACATAAGTTCCAAGGTAAAAAGAAAGCGTTGACAGAAAGTGAGAAAAATGGAATGAAGCTTTTTTTTAGTGAGCGTCTGCAATGCGGAACTTGCCACGGCGGATTTAATTTTACCAATTATGCCATTGAAAACAATGGACTGCTAAAAGAATATACGGACCCAGGAAGGTATAGACTCACTCTTGACTCAATCGATTACGCGAAATTCAAAGTTCCGTCACTGAGAAATATTTCACTTACTGCTCCTTATATGCATAACGGATCAATTCAAACATTGGAGGAAGTTATCGAACTGTATAACAAAGGAGGAATTAATCACACCTATCAAAACAAACTAATAAAACCACTTCAGTTATCTAATATTGAGAAAGATGAATTAATAAAATTTCTAAATACCTTAACTGATTATACATTTGTAAACAACAAAATTTGGCAGTAAATCGACCTTTTTAATAGCATCCCAACAAGGGCTTTTTCAAAATATATTTTTCATTACTTTGCAAAAAATTTGATTTTAAGATTCATTAACGTTTCCATCAATCAAATTCTTTCTAATTAAAATCAATTAATTTTCACATGCCATTAAAAGAAGAATTTAGAACCCAAGGCGATTTCCTATTTAAACATAGAAGCTATTTGCCGGTATTAATTATCCTAATGGGATTAGCGGTGTACATCTTTAACCAATCTAAAAATCCGCAATTAAACCTTGATAATGCCTATGATAAAATCTGTGTATTCGTAGGATTATTAGGTTTGGTTATCCGATCAATTGCGGTTGGCTATTCTGCAGATCACACTTCAGGAAGAAACACATCAGTAGGACAAGTAGCAGAGCATATTAATACAACAGGTTTTTACTCAATTTGTCGCCATCCACTATACTTAGGCAACTACTTTATGTGGTTGGGTGTAGCAATGCTAACCAATGACATTTGGTTTCTTGTAGCATTTACAGGTTTGTATTGGATTTATTATGAGCGCATCATGTATGCTGAAGAAGCATTTCTAACAGAAAAATACGGACAACGTTACATCAATTGGGCGAAAGGAGTTCCTGCTTTTGTTCCTGCTTTTACAAAGTGGAAAAAGCCTGAATTCTCATTCAGTTGGCCCAAAATAATTCGTCAAGAGCGCACGGGTATTTTAAACTTATTTTTATTGATTTTTATCTTCAAATCGATTGGTGCATACATTGCAAAAGGTCAAACCTTTGATCTTACTTCTTGGTGGTTTATGGGAATTGCAGGAGCTATTGTTTGGTATTTGATTACTAAAATAATCCAAAAAACAACGAACTACTTAAACGTAGATCGTCCTTAATAAATCATATAAAAATAAATAGAAAAGGAAGGCTAATTAGTCTTCTTTTTTTTGTTTTTATGGGAAGAAGTCACAAAGAAATTAATGAATTGACTTAATGATTCATAATTATCTTATCACAACTTTTACCACAAAGATCGTAACGGGTTTCGCAAAAGTCACAAAGAAATTAGGACGTAATTTTAAAATAACTTATTGATATATAGATTTTTTAACACATTAATATCAAATTTTAACCACAAAGAGCGCAACGGTTTCCGCAAAGGTGACAAAGAAATTAAGAAATGATTTTAAACTTACTTATTGGTAAATTGACCTATTGGTACATTGATACATTGACCTTTTGTTACATTAAAAATTGGTACATCGCTTCATTGATTCGCAATTAAATCCTCGCTTGATAGGTGTATAAATCGTAATAACGACCCTCAGACTGAATCAACTCATCATGATCTCCACGTTCGGCAATTCTACCTTCTTCAATAACTAGAATTTGGTCTGCTTTTTTTATGGTAGATAATCGGTGAGCAATTACAAATGTGGTTCTACCTTTCATCAATTCATTCAAGCTTTTCTGAATCAATGCTTCACTTTCATTATCCAAATTAGAAGTCGCTTCGTCCAAAATAATAATCTTAGGATCGGCTAATATCGCTCTAGCAATAGCAATTCGTTGACGCTGACCTCCTGAAAGCTTTACTCCCCGTTCACCTATTAAGGTATCTAAGCCTTCATCAAAACGGTCAGTGAATTCATTCACATAGGCGGCATTAACAGCCTTTTGTAATTGTTCCTCAGTTGCATTTGGTCGCGGAAACAAAATATTTTCCCTGATCGTTCCTTCGAACAAAAATTCATCTTGTAAAACCACGCCTAAATTTCTTCGATAATGGTTCAATTTTACTTTTGACAAATCTTTGCCGTCAATGGTGATCATTCCCGATTTAGGATTTAAAAAGGTAGCTGATAAACCTGCAATTGTCGATTTTCCTGACCCCGAACTTCCTACCAATGCTGTAACTGTTCCGGAAGCTGCTTCGAAGCTAATGTTGTGAATTACTTCCTTTCCTTTTTCATAGGCAAAAGAAACGTCTTTGAATTCAATATCTCCAATTATACTAGGCAACTCCTCTGTTCGATTTCCTGCATCCTCCTCTGCCTCCATATTCATCAACTCCTCAGTTCTATCCAACCCGGCCATGGCTTCTGTAAGTTGACTACCGATATTACTCATTTGCACAATAGGGGCAATCATAAATCCTAAAAGCAGGGTAAACGATAAGAAATCTCCAACTGTTAAATCACCCGACATAATTTTATAACCACCAATTCCCATAATTCCTGTAGAGGCCAATCCCAAAAGAAAAGTCGATGAACTCGTCATTGCAGCTGTAGCAGTTAAACTTCGCTTTACATTATTAAATAACCGCTCCACACCTTCTTCAAAGGTTTTATTTTCTTGATCTTCGGCATTGAAGGCTTTTATAACTCTTACACCAGCCAATGATTCTGTCAATCTTCCGGTCACCTCAGCATTAATAACTCCACGCTTTCTAAAAATTGGCCGAATGTATTTGAATGCCTTCAAGGCAACTATACCAAACACTGCCACAGGCACCAATACAAACAAAGTCATAGAAGGGCTAATTTTCAATAACAGCACCAATGAAATCACCGCAGTAATGGTCCCTCCAACCATTTGAACCAATCCAGTTCCGATTAAATTACGAACCCCTTCTACATCGGTCATTATTCGAGATACCAACACGCCAGATTTTGTATTATCAAAAAAACTAATGGGTAAAGAAAGCACCTTCTTTTGGACTTTAGCTCGCAATTCTGAAATTAAATATTGTGCTTGGACACTCAAAATCTTGGTCAATAAAAAGGAAGTGACTGCTTGAACCAAAATTGCAATTCCCACTATCAACAAAAGACTATACAATTGATCATAATCCTTATTAGGGATAACGTCATCCAACAGAGCTTTACTTTTCCAAGGCAACACCAAACTCGCCAAACGACTCAATACAATCAGAAACAAACCGATAAAAACAAGTTTTCTTCTAGGCCAAATAATTGTTTTGAATGCTTGCAACATCGTCACTTTGGTATGCTTTGCAGGCACTCCTTCATCTGCTGCAAAATTGCGTCGCTTTTTGGGTGTCTTTTCTTGAAATCGTTGTAAATTCTTCATAGTTCATTTTAGAAAGTTCGAAGTTAAGCAGGTAATTATTTTATTGGGAAATTAATTCAAATAAATAAAATTCATCGTAATATTGCAATATAATAATACAACATGGGACTTACAAAATCAACACTTTTTACAGAAGAACAAAACGAACTAGCAGTTTTAGCGAAAGCCTTAGGTCATCCTGCTAGAATTGCTATTCTACAACACCTATTATCAACAAATGCATGCATCAATAGTGATTTAGTTCAAGAGCTAGGATTAGCGCAGGCTACAATAAGTCAACACTTAAAGGAGCTAAAAGTGATTGGTTTAATACAAGGAACAGTAGAAGGGGTTTCCATGAGTTACTGCATCAATCCTGAAAAGTGGAATGAACTTCAAACGTTCTTCAATCATTTATTTAATCAATATCAACCAAAAAATAATTGTTGCTAAACTAGAAATTATGAAAATATCAGAAATCAAAAATCATTTATCAAACAGCAATCAAATTGCATTTCAATTACCAAATGGCGAATTAGTTCCTTCACACTTTCATGTAACAGAAGTGGGTGTAGTTTCTAAACACTTCATCGATTGTGGTGGAACAGTAAGAACAGAAGAAAAAGCAAATTTCCAATTATGGGAAGCTAATGATTATGACCATCGTTTGCATCCTGAAAAACTGACCAACATCATCGAACTTTCTGAGAGAGTGTTAGAAATAGGTGACTTGGAAATTGAAGTAGAATACCAAGGAGATACCATTGGAAAATACGACCTAGACTTTGACGGTAGCAATTTCTTATTACTATCAACAACGACTGATTGCTTAGCAAAAGATAAATGTGGTATTCCTGAGCAGAAACCAAGAATAAGAATGAGTGCAATTGGTCATTCAAATGAATCTACTTGCACTCCTGGTGGTGGTTGTTGCTAAATACAAAAACTAAATGACAACAACACAACCTATATTATTTTCTGATATAGAAGCTTCTTTTAGTGGATATAATCATCAAGAAATTTCAGAAGATAGAAAAGCAGTTTTACAACCGCTGATTGACTTTATTCAAACGAAAGTAGAAGATAAGCAGCCAGTTAGAATCAATTTTATTTGTACCCACAACTCTAGAAGAAGTCATCTGACGCAAGTGTGGGCGCAAACGATGGCGAAAAATTATAACATCCCGGATGTGACATGCTATTCGAGCGGGACAGAAACCACTGCCCTATTTCCAAAAGTGGCAGAAACGTTAGAAAATACTGGCTTTAAAGTAAGCAGACTTTCGAACGGTGAAAACCCGATTTACAGTATAAAGTTTGCTGACAATGAATTACCGATTATCGCATTTTCGAAAAAGTTGGATAGCGAGTTTAATCCAAAAAATGGTTTCGCGGCTGTTATGACTTGTTCACAAGCTGATGGAGCTTGCCCATTTGTTGTTGGTGCTGAAAAGCGAATTCCAATCACTTTTGAAGACCCCAAAGCATTTGATAATACACCTCAACAGTCAGAAAAGTATTTAGAACGGAGTATGCAGATTGCCAACGAAATGAACTATGTATTTATGACAGTAAACCAAATCATAAAATGAAAAAGCTCAACTTTATCGATAAAAACCTCACGTGGTGGATCTTTTTAGCGATGTTAATCGGTGTTGCCATTGGTTATTTTTATCCGAAATCGGCTGATTTTATCAACTCATTTAGTTCGGGCTCTACGAATATTCCCATTGCTATTGGATTGATTTTAATGATGTATCCACCGTTGGCAAAAGTCAACTATGCGCTTTTGCCCAAAGTTTTTCGAAATATAAAGGTCCTTTCTGTTTCCTTGCTGCTTAACTGGGTAATTGGACCCATTTTAATGTTTGCTTTAGCCATGATTTTCTTACAAGATCACCCTGGCTATATGATTGGTTTGATTCTAATTGGATTAGCTCGTTGTATTGCTATGGTTTTGGTATGGAATGATTTGGCCGAAGGAAGCCCCGAATATGGAGCAGGATTGGTCGCATTGAACAGTATTTTTCAAGTGTTTGCTTATTCATTTTACGCATGGTTGTTCATCACAGTGCTTCCTCCTTATTTCGGATTTAAAGGTGCTTTGGTTGATATCTCCATTTCTACTATTGCCGAAAGTGTAGCGATCTATTTAGGTCTGCCATTTCTTATGGGACTTTTAAGTCGATTAATATTGGTGAAATTAAAAGGCGAAGAATGGTACACCACTCAATTTATTCCGCGTATTTCTCCGTTGACATTGATTGCCTTATTATTTACAATTATTGTGATGTTTTCCTTGAAGGGAGAGTTAATCGTTCAAATTCCTTTTGATGTATTGTTGATCGCCGTGCCACTGATGATTTATTTCATCATCATGTTCTTGATTGGCTTCTTTGTGAGTAAAGCAATCGGGGCTACCTATGATAAAAATGCAGCCATTGCATTTACTGCTGCAGGCAATAATTTCGAATTGGCCATCGCGGTTGCTATCGCTGTTTTCGGACTAAATTCTGATCAAGCTTTTGTTGGTGTAATAGGCCCTTTGGTGGAAGTGCCTGCATTGATTCTGTTAGTGAGAGTGGCTTTTTGGTTGAGGGGAAAGTATTATTAAATACATAATTCATCCTTAAATAATACCTCCTTATTCTTGGTTCTACTCTATATATAGAAGAACTTCTCTGATTCCAATGCTTTTAATTTAACAACCCTCCTAGGGTTATTAGCCGCTGAATTGCTAACCCCTGGAAGGTTTTATTAACCAATCGCTTTTCTAATTCTGATCAGCTTTTCCAACATTGTTTCTAAATTGTCCAAATGCAACATATTGGCTCCATCAGATTTTGCTTCGGCTGGGTTATGGTGCGTTTCTAAAAATAATCCATCGGCACCAACTGCTATACCCGCTTTGGCAATGGTCGTAATCAATTCAGGCTTTCCTCCTGTTACTCCGCTTGTTTGGTTGGGCTGCTGCAAACTGTGCGTAATGTCTAAAATCACAGGCACATCGAATGCTTGCATAGTAGGAATTCCTCTAAAATCTACAATCATATCTTGGTAACCAAACATCGTACCTCGGTCAGTGATCCAAACCTTATCATTCCCTGACTCTTTTACCTTATTTATCGCAAAAATCATTGATTCAGGCGCTAAGAACTGTCCTTTTTTGATGTTAATCACTTTGCCCGTTTTTGCAGCTGCTACCAACAAATCAGTTTGACGGCATAAAAACGCAGGAATCTGCAGCACATCCACATACTGAGCAGCGATTGCCGCCTCTTCAGCAGAATGAATATCTGTTACCACGGGAACATCAAACTTCTTCCCAACTTTGTGTAGAATTTTTAATGCTTTATCATCACCAATACCTGTAAAACTATCCAAACGTGAACGGTTCGCTTTTCGGTAAGAACCTTTAAAAATGAAAGGAATTTCTAAGCGATTCGTAATTTCAAAAATCCGCTCAGCTATATTCATGGCCATCTCTTCGCCTTCTATTGCACACGGTCCTGCCATTAAGAAGAAATTTCCGCTATTGGTATGTTTTATATTCTTTAAATAATTGATCATTCTCTACAATTTTGAAGTACAAAAGTACACCTTTCGATTAACAAATTTTTAATCAGTCTTTCATTGCCTAAAGCCTAAAAAATAGGGTAAATTTGCAGTATGGCACCAAAAACTGAACTCCCTTTTATTATCAAAGTCCTGCGTTTATATTTTAGTACGTTAGGAAAGCTAACGCCTAACCTTACATCCAAATTACTCATTAACCTTTTTTCTACTCCACAAACAAAAAAAGTTAGGCAGCGTGAGCTCGTTGTGCTAAAAGGTGCTTTACAAAAGCGAATAGAAATTGAGGGTTATGACATTCAAGTTTATGAGTGGGGACAAAGTGATAAAATTGCCTATCTACTGCATGGATGGGAAGGAAATGGCGGCAGTATGGGGGCTTTCGTTAGTTCGCTCTCGCAAATGGGCTACAAAGTTATTACCTTCGATGGTCCTGCACACGGAAAAAGTAGCGGTAAAACAGCAAATTTATTGTTGTTTTCAAAAATATTTAAAGGAATTGTAAATGCATATGGTCATGCTGATATTCTTGTAGCTCACTCATTTGGAACAAGTGTAGCCTTGTACAGTGCTGTTGAGTTTAATATTACCCCTAAAGCAGCTGTTTTATTAAGTGGCACTAACAAGATTGAAGACATTTTTTATGAATTTGCAAACTTAATGAAGCTAGATAAAGCACAAGAAGAACGCCTATTTAAAACGATTAAAACTAAATTTCAGCTTGATGCGCGTCATTTGGTTATGAATGAATATGCAAAAAAATCGCGGATAAAAGACGCTTTGTTAATTCATGACAAAAACGATAGAATCATCAATTTTAGTAACACAGAAGCAATTGCTAAAAATTGGCCTGCTGCAAAAGTATTGCAGGTAGAAAATACAGGACATTATAAAATGCTATGGGCTCCAGAAGTAATAAAGGCTACGATTGACTTTTTCAAGCGATTAGAAGATTCTAATTAACATCGATTAACGCTACCTTTTGATTAAAATCAATAGTTTTACGATTCTTTTTTAGCACCAAGAATTGTAACCATTATGAATCATCGTTTTCTATTTTCATTTTCTATAGTATTGATTATAATAGGATTTAGCAGCTTCGCTCAATCCAATACTTACTCTTCATCTAAAATTCAGTTGGAATTAAAAAAACTGAACTTCATGGGCAATGCGCTTTATTTGGCCGCCCACCCTGATGATGAAAACACACGTTTAATCACCTGGTTGGACAATGAAAAATTGGCTCGAACAGCTTATCTATCCCTAACAAGAGGCGATGGTGGACAGAACCTAATCGGCACTGAGAAAGGCGCCGCCATGGGTTTGCTGAGAACCCAAGAATTAATCGAAGCTCGAAAAATTGACGGTGGAGAGCAGTTTTTTAGTCGTGCGGTAGATTTTGGCTATTCTAAAACAGCCAAAGAAACGTTTGAAATTTGGGAAAAAGATAAAATTTTAGCGGATGCAGTTTGGGTGATTCGAAAATTCAAGCCAGATGTAATTGTTACTCGATTCCCACCAGATGAGCGAGCAGGTCACGGACATCACACGGCTTCTGCAATGATTGCCATTGAGGCGTTTAAATTAGCTGCTGACAAAAATGCTTATCCAGAACAACTAAAATTGGTAGACACTTGGAAAGTAAAGCGATTGTATTGGAATGCATCCAATTGGTGGAACAAAGGAATTGCAGAAGAAGCAGCAAAAGATGACAAATACTATGTAGTTGATGCAGGTGGTTACAGCCCTTTATTGGGAGAATCAAATGGAGAGATTGCTGCAAAAAGCAGAAGTTCTCACAAAAGTCAAGGATTTGGAGCAGCAATGCAGCGTGGACAGAACTTAGAATATTTGTACCATTTAGAAGGAGAAAAAGCGACTACCGATTTATTTGATGGAGTCAATACTTCTTGGAAATCCATTAAAGGTGGCGATAAAATTCAACCTCAAATTGATGCTATTATAGCGAATTTCAAACCCAATAAACCTCAGCAATCCATTACCGGGTTGATAAAATTGTACAATACCATCAAAGCGAATAAAAACTTAACACCTCACGCCACTCAAAAATTGGCAGACATTCAAGACATTATAAAAGCTTGCTCTGGAGTGTTTGTAGAAGCCTTAGCAGCAGATTTTAGCGGAACTGCAGGAAATGAGGTGAAGGTTTCTGCACAATTGATCAACAGAAACGGCACGGCTGTAAAAGCTACTTTTTCAAACATAGATGGTGATATTGAATTGCCGAAAAATCAATTGATCGAAAAGGATTTTACCATCAAAGCTCCTACAGAAATTTCACAACCATACTGGTTGACAACTCCTTACTTTGGAGTATTTGGTGTTGATCAGCAAGAGTTGATTGGTTTGCCTGAAAGTCCTGCTGCAGTGAATCTAGATTTTCAATTGACCTATGAAGGAACGACTTTCTCATACTCTACTCCCCTTCTTTATAAATGGACAGACCGAGTGGAAGGCGAAATCTACCGACGATTTATTGTTACCCCAAACGTAACAGGAGAATTTAGTAGCAATGTGTTATTATTTGCAGACGAGCAACCAAAAGAAATGAGCTTAATCATTAAAGCTCAAGAAAATAATACCTCAGGGCAGGCATCTTTAATGATCCCTGAAGGTTGGAAAACAACGGCATTTCTATTTGATTACAACATTGCTGAAAAAGGACAAAAGCAAGTCTTTAAGTTCACGGTTACTCCTCCGAAAGGTGGGAGTGTTGGCGATCTTTTCATCAAATTATCAGATGGTTCGGAACTAAAATCTGAGCAATTGATTAAATACAACCACATCGAATACCAAACGCTTTTTGATCCATTAGTTGCAAAAGTGGTAAAGGTCGACTTCAAACGAGCAGGCGATCGAGTCGGTTACATCATGGGTAGTGGCGACGAAGTGCCAAACAACTTAAAAGAGGTTGGATATACTGTAGAGCTTATAGAAGCTGATAATTTAAATACAGTCGACTTATCTGTTTACGATGCGATAATCGTTGGAATTAGAGCATACAACACTACGGAATCGTTGAAAAATGGCAACTTGTTTTTGAATGATTTTGTGAAAAATGGTGGGAATGTAATCGTGCAATACAATACCAATAGAGGTTTGGTTACTGAAGATATAGGACCATACAAATTTCAAATTTCACGTAAGCGTGTGACGAAAGAAGAAGCTGAAGTAACGTTCATCAATCCTAAGGCGGAAGTGCTTAACTTTCCGAATAAACTGACCAAAGCCGATTTTGATGGTTGGGTGCAAGAAAGAGGGTTGTATTTTGCAGACGAATGGGACGAGCACTTCACTCCTATTCTATCGTGGAACGATCCTGACGAGAAAGCTCAACAAGGAGGACTGATCGTTGCGAAATATGGCGAAGGTCATTTTGTATACACCGGAATCTCGTTCTTTAGGCAGTTGCCTGCAGCGGTGCCCGGCGCGTACCGTTTGATGTCGAATATTATTGGATTAGGAAAAAAGTAAACCATGGAAAAACAACCAGAGATTTTAGAAGAAGGCCCTCCATTTTTCAGTAGTTGGAACAAGCTGTATGTGTTTATTATTTGCTTTCAATTGGCATTGATTGCCTTTTTTACGTGGATTACCTTGCGCTTCGCTTAAATGTAGTAATGAGTTAATGGATCAATATAGCAATTGTTTTGGATAACCCTCGACTCCGCTCAGGATGACAAAGGCATTAGTAGAATAATCAATTAAGTTTAAACTTAACTCCTCGAAAACTTAGATCACATCCCACACAAAACCACAATCCCAATAACAGCAATCAGCAATAAATACAAATACTTATTGCCAAAATTAAGCGTCCAACCCATGAGTCGTTGATATTTTGGAACCATCAATCTAGGGTCTAATGCATTAATATAAAATGGCCCTCTCCAATTTTTAGGATCTTGATGGGTGAGCTCTCGCATTTCTTTTTTGATGTCTTTGCTCACAAATTAAAGTTAAGATAAAGATTCTAACTACCAATCTCACAAAAAATCATTGCTACATTTTCCTATTGAACAATTGCTTCATTAGTAAATCGTTACATTAGATCTTTCCCTTGCGCTTTCGTCTCCACTTCTGGTAGAATATCACAATTGTCCCAAATTCCTGTTAACAATGTTTTAGCATAAGAAGCTGGCAATCCTTTTTCGGTCATTAATTGATTCGCTAATACATGGTCGTATGAGAAATGAAGATGTTCAACTTTTAACTCCCCTTTTTCTGAAGATAAAATGGCATACCAAACATTGGTTTGTCCATCGTTTGCAGGCATTCCGATTACGCCAGGATTTACCCACAACTGTCCGTTTTTTTCATCTTGGAAAGGTAATCCACAATGGCCTCCAATGATGACATCAGCTTTGGTCAATTCAAATTCTTTTTGCTTCACTTCCCATGGAGTAGATTTAAACACAAACTGAGAAACATGGCTTTTAGAACCATGCACAACAGCTACTTTTTTACCTGAAAAATAAAATTCTAAGAAGTCTGGCATTTGCTTTAACCATTCAATCAATTCTTGACCAACATTCTGCTGAGCATAGGGATACCACTGTCGTGAAAAAATATCGCAGCGGGTTCCGTCTTCAAAATCACAACCACAATCCTCCTGTCCTTCTCTCAGCTGCTGCTCTACATTTCCTGTAATGGACTGGATTCCCCAGTCTTTGATAAAATTTAAGCATTCCTCTGGCTGTGCACAATAACCCACAATGTCTCCATTACAAATAATTCGATCTGGAGTAAACCCTTTTGCTAAAGCGATTTCTTTCATTCTTTCAAGTGCTTGTAAGTTGCTATACACTCCACCGAACAATAAAATAGTGTTTCCTGAAATAGAAATGGATTGGGTTTTACTCATGTTTTTTTAAAAATAGAATAGGCAACAAATATAATCCCAAACAAATCAAACTACCCCATAAATTAGCTCCTAAAAGCACAGCATATTTTCCACTTCCGATGGCTAGATTATTTGGAAATAAATCAACCGCAAACATGGTTCCGATTACAACTCCGCCAAAAATAGAGAGAAAGAATGAAAGCTTAGGCGCTTTGACTTTCCACAAAATAAATACTGGAGCTAGACCTATTACCATGGTTCCTGATATTGTTGTTGCTGATAAAACCTCTGGGCCTAAAAAGATAGGAATAGTTCCCAAAATAGTTAAACCAATCATAGCCAAACGCCCTCTACTTAAACTAATATTGACCGTTTTTCCAAAGTTTAAATCCACTGCAATTAGCTTCGAAAAAGAGGCAAAAGCAGAGTCCAACGTCGAGGAAGCGGAAGTAATCATGATAAAATTAATCAACAGCATCATTCCAACACCAAAGGTTTTACTGACCTCAACGGCTGCTTGTCCTTCGAGTCCATTTTGCTGCGCATAGATGCCAATCCAAGAAAATAAGATGATGCAGATTCCTCCAATAAATGCGGCGGTAATAAAACTTTTCAACGCGACTTTAGGAGGGGAAATAAATGCCCGATCTGTCATTACAGGGTCGTGAAAAGGATAACTGAATACTTGCAACAAAGCCACCAATAACAAATCGACTCCGCCTGCTAACGTCCATTCGCCGGAACCAATGGTTTCGGTAACGGTAGCTTCAGAACTCGGCAACAAAATGCCTAAAATCACAAACAACAGCAATCCGAAAAGAATCATTTGAACCATATCTGTAATCAGCGAACTGCGCAGTCCTCCTTTTAGTGCGTATGCCAGTGTCAATAAGGTGAAAACGATAATTGCTGCGAAATAAACCGTCGTTCCTTTATCGCCAAAGTAAGTTCCAATCACCATGGTATTCGACCATACTTCATTAAACATTCGAAAGGTAATGAGTAATGAAAATAAACGAATCGCATTGCTCCCAAAACGACTGCGTAGAAATTGATGGATGCTTTCATACCCGCCTTTTACCCGCATGTGATAGATGACAAATCCTGCCACCAAAAAAGACAAATAATAGGACGCATAAGCCACTCCGCCGACCATTCCAAACTCCAACCCTAAATTGGCAGCATTGGTTATGGATTTGGCAAAAATCCAAGAAATAACCAAACTAGAAGTCAGTAACCAAAAGCCTGGCAACTTTCCATTGGCCGAAGAAGCACGAAAAAAGATTTCCTTGCTTTTCGCCAATGGAGAAATAAAGAATAGGCTCAAGCCAAATAAAATGACCAAAATCCATTGATAAATTAAGAGATCATTCATGTATCAATTGGCGTCCCACCATGTTTTTACGTTCACACTATTTCCATTAGTTGCAGCAGCTGCAGAATTATAATTGGCACTATTCAACGTTTGTTCTCCACTAGGGTAAGGCAATCTTACGGGTATTAAATCATTATTCAAACTTGCAGCTACCGTTTTTAATCTTGGAAAACCTGTTCTTCTAAATTCTATCCAGTTTTCATAGCCATTAATGGTATTGGCGATCCACTTTTGAGTGATAATCTGCTCCAATGGACCTGCTCCAAAAGCGCCAAATGCAGCCGAATCAGTTGTCAAATACGAAGCAGGTAAAGTGGTATTCCAATATTCAAATGCTTGACGAACTCCAGTTTCGTATAGTGCTTGCGCATTCCCACCAATTAATCCTTTATTTGCTGCTTCTGCCAATAACAAAGAGGTTTCCCAAGCCGTCATAAAGTTGGCATCCAACACTCCTGTATTTTCTCTAAAAATAGTTCCTGGTAATGAATAATCCGCCACTGAAATTGTATTCGAAATATCTGGTCCATTCAAAATCCCAACATAAGGAGTTGTTCCAGTAGTATCACCAGAGCGTGGTCTAAATAGCACCTCAATCCGCGGATCGTTAAATCCTTTTAAGATTTCTTCGCACGTTAAAGACATCACGTATTGATTGAAATCTCCTGAACGTAAAGTCGCCATTCTAAAGTTATTCGGTGGCCCTGAAGTAAAATCATAAGTCGCATTTTCAACATTAAATTGAATGTAATTTCCTGCAGTAAAAATGGATTGTAATTCTGTGCTCACATTTACTCGATCTGATATTCGCATCAAGTATTTAATCTTTAAAGAATTGGCAAACTTCGTCCAAGAAGCTAAATCCCCGCTAAATAAAATATCTCCCTCTAAACGAGCTGCCCCAGAATAGTTGCTTATGGCTGCAATCCCTTGATCCAGCAAATCCAAGATTCCACCATCGGCTGTATAAATTGTTTCTTGGCTGTCGTATTTTGGAGTGGTGTTTCCTGACTTTCCATTCAGTGCTTCAAAAAATGGAACATCCCCGTAAATATCTGTCAAAGCAGCGCCCATATATGCTTTCAGTATCAATGCAGGGCCTTCATATACTTTAAATGCACTACTTTTTGAAGATTTTTGTAAGATAATTTGGTTGTCACGCAGATTCGTGTACAACACTGGCCAAGGATTACCTCCCAATTGAGGGGAGCTTAAATTGTGTCGATCGAATAAATTGAAATCGATCATGGATAAATTCTGCCCCAATAAATTCCCTGCGACAAACCCTTCATAGCTCATTTCTTCGCCATAATTATAGATGACTTGACGCAACAACAAACCGGGTTGCGCATCAATGGGCGCATTGGGATT
Organism: Vicingaceae bacterium; assembly: GCA_018402765.1. GTDB lineage: Bacteria > Bacteroidota > Bacteroidia > Flavobacteriales_E > Vicingaceae > Acidiluteibacter. The sequence continues at coordinate 690,806 of JAGYIE010000001.1, forward strand.
GGTATTAATGTCCTCAAAATCTTTGGTGCAAGCAGATAGCATCAAGAGGCTAAATACTGTAATTATATAGTTGATCTTTTTCATGGTTTTCGCTTAAAAATTAAATCCTAGTTTCACGCCAATACTTCTAGAAGTCGCATAAGACATGTCTTCCACTCCACTTAAAATTTGATTTCCTTGTACAGCCAACTGCTCAGGATCAAAGTGTGGAATTTCACTAAAGGCGTATAAATTCCTTCCAAAAAGTGAAATTCTTAAGTTTCTACCCTCTTGCAACAATCCTTTATTTCCTTTTGCGTCAAAAGTATAACCAATCGTCACTTCTCGAATTTTCAAATAAGAAGCATCGTATGTATTGTTCTCTTCGTGATTCCGGTCGTAGTATTGGATGTAATAATTTTCAGCAGAAATGGCTGTGGTATTTTTCTCATAAACAGGGTTTGCTTCTGTGCCAACGTTCACAACTCCATCCACTACGATTCCATCCACTGGTCTATCTTCTGTTTCTTTCAACTGACCTGCAACACCTGCTTGTGCTAGTGTTCTAGAAACAATGATTCCACCTTGTCGCCAGTCCAATAAAATACTCGCATCCCAATTTTTATATTGGAACTGATTGCTTATTCCTAAAATAAAGTCAGGATTAGCGTTACCTAACTTTTTCAATGTATTGTCGACAATGAAATTTCCTTTGTCATCCACGATAAAATCTCCTTCTGCCGTCTTTTTATAGCCTGTTCCGTAGATGTCTCCAATTCTTCCACCTTCTTCTACTTGAAACCAAACACGTTGATTAACATTATCATAAATACTTGAATAACCCAATGTTAATCGACCATCATCCTGAGGCAAATTTTCAACTGTTGAAACATTTTTGCTAAAGTTGAAATTAGTTCTCCACTCAAAATTCTCTTTTCTAATCGTGGTTAATCCTAACATTATTTCCACTCCTTTAGAGCGAACTTCTCCTCCATTCACTACTTCTTGATTGTATCCTGAAGTAATGGAAACTGGCAATGAGATAATTTGATTTTTGGTCAATGCATTGTAATAGGTTGCATCCAATCGAACTCTATTGTTAAAGAAACCTATATCGGCGCCAACTTCATAAGAAGTCGTTTGCTCTGGCTTCAAATTAGAGTTTGCGATGGTTAACTGATCACTCAGAGTTGGTAAACCGCCATACGTTACTTGAGGCAAAAACGTCCCTTCTGTTTGGTATGGATCTGTATCGTTACCCACTTGTGCCACATTTGCTCTTACCTTTAAAAACGTAATCTCTGTCGGCATTTCAATTAGATTAGATACCACAAAACTAGCAGCCACCGAAGGATAGAAAAAAGATGTATTGGCAGTAGAGTTGACTGTTGCTAAAGCGCTAGACCAATCATTTCGGGCAGAAAAATCTAAGTACAAATAATCTTTATACCCAAATTTGACTACACCATAAACACTGTTAATTCGTTTAGTTTTATCAGCTTGAAACACTTGAATTGGTGCAGCAGCGTTGGTTAAGCTATAAATTCCCGGCTGAGCCAATTTGGTTGTTTGGGTTTGTGTGGTGGTTGCTTGCTGATCCATTCGATTGGCTCCCACCGAAAAGTCTGTTGAAATGGCATTGAACTTTCGTTGATAGTTCACCAACACATCTGAATTCATTTCTCTAAAACCCACTTGGTGTTCAGCATAGGCTCCTTGTAAAAAGCGATTCGAACTATATGCTCTTTTAAACTTTCGCAGTTCTGCTGAATAATCTAATCCTGATCGAACTGCTATACTTAAATATTTATCCACTTGATAAGTAGCACTCAAGTTTCCAAACAATCGATTTCGATTAAACGAATTGGTGTTTTCTTTCAGAATAAAGTATGGATTATCGAAATAGGTATAATTAAAAGAATACTGTTGAACATCCTCAAAACCTGGTTGCCAATAATCTTTCAGCACTCCAATATCTAAAGATCGGGGTCCCCAAGCTACCAATGAGTAATTTACATTCTCAGATCCGTATCCATTTGAAGGGCGGTTGTCACTCGATGAATTTACATAATTAATCGACGTGTTAACTTTTAGGCGATCGGTCACATTTAAACCCATTCTAGCTGCCAACGTTTTCCGTTCTAAATTAACTCCCGGTATGATGGATTTACTTCTCAAATCGGTATACGACAAGCGCATATTCCCTTGATCGAATGATTTAGATATTGCTAAATTATTTATTGACGTTACCCCTGTCTCATAAAATTCTTTTAGGTTATTTGGATAGGATTTCATTTCAGTGGGCGTAATTGGCGCACCACCATGAACAGCCACATCACCACCTCTAACAACAGACCAACCAGCCAAATAAACCGGACTATCAAATTGAGCAGCCAAATAACCTTCATTCAATCGAGGGCCATAACCGTAAGATATATTGTCATTGATTCCGCCACCTAATCCATCTACATACACAAATTGACCTTGACGACCTTGACCGTATGTATTTTGAAATTCAGGCAACTTAAAAGCACTTTCAACACTTGTTGAAGAATTAAAACTTACACCAAATCCATCAGATTTTGATCCATCTTTGGTGGTAATTAAAATTACTCCATTCGCAGCTCGAGTTCCATACAATGCAGCTGCACTGGGCCCTTTCAAAACAGTTACCGATTCCACATCGTCAGGATTTACTTCCATGGCCCCATTTCCGAAATCAATTTCTTGAAATCCTGCTGCAGCATCTGTGGTGTATGGAATTACTGTGTTGTTATTGATTGGTGTTCCATCCACTACAAACAAGGGATTATTATTGGTAAAAGATGCCTCTCCTCGAATGGTAATTTTAGAAGTAGATCCTACTCCAGTTGCACCTTGACTTACGGAAACTCCTGCTACTTTTGCTGCTAAATTATCGACAAAGTTAGACGACTTAACTTCCGAGACTTCTTTACTATCAATAGTTTGAATTGCATAACCCAAATTTTTCTTTTCACTTTGGATACCTAAAGCGGTAACTACCACCTCATTCAGCTCATTAGCATTAGGACTTATATTCACCACTATTGGCTCAAGCTGCTTGGAAGCCGTAACACTAACTTCTTGAGAAGCGTATCCAATAAAGGAGATTTCTAATACATTGAGATCTTGGGATGATTTTATGGAAAAGGACCCATTCACATCTGTAGATACTCCATTTGATGTTCCTTTTATTATAACAGATGCTCCTAGAAGCGGTTCATTTGATTTATTATCAACCACTTTCCCCTTTATAGTAAAGGATTGATTTTGTGAAAATCCAGCAACCATGCATAATACGGCCACTAGAAAAAAAGTAATTTTTTTCATATATGATTTGATAATAATGAAGAGTAAATTGGAGGATAAAATCCTAGATTAATTCATTATTCCAGGTGGCCCTCTTAACAGAAAGGCATAGACAAACTCATGCGAATTGAAAAGCTGTTTAAGCTTGACAAACTCTTTATGAAAAGATGCAATAATTGAGCGGATACTCTCTAGAAATAAGAGATGAGAATTAAATGCTATTCTAAATTCTTCAGGCGTATCTAAATCACCTTTGACTGATAAATAGTAAGCTGATTTCTGTGTATTGGCTGCGAAAAGATTAATTGAAGTTATTAAACTCGCTTTCTGCCAATCGAGCGATAAAAATTGCTCCTTTGAAAAAGTCTCTTTATGCAAACCAATAAGGTAGGTTCCACCATCTAAAGCAGGTCCCAATACTAATTGATTTTTTGAAACGCACTTTGTCGCTTCAAAAATATCAATAACCGATAAAGTAGGACAGTCGTTACCAATTGCGATAACAGATTCAAATCCTTGAGAAAACAATGATTCGAAAGCATCAAAAAGCTCTTCACCAAATGTAGTTTCTCCTTTAGCTTTAAATTCAAAAACCGGCAATTGAGATTTATTCGCAATAGAAATTGCTTGATTTCGCAATTTTCCAATTATCTTGTTAATGGTATTGGTGCGAATTCTAGGCGCTAGTATTTTTAGTGTAGCAGCCTGCTTCTTTGAATGGTCAAAGAATAGTAAAGCAGTTGTCTTGTCTATTGGGTTGTTTTCCACACGGATAATTTCTCTGCCAATGTAAGGAAGATTTTTAGGATTGGATTGTCATAACAAAGACCTTTTACACCTCTAACCCAAAATTAACTTCAGCCCATTTTTATTCATTTATCCATAAAGTAAAGTTGCTATGAAATATATATTTGAACCTGAACTTGGACCTAAAATAAAAATTCTCTTAAACCCTAAAACAAAAACATGAAAAAAAAATTTAATCGAGTACTTAAACTAGGCCTTTTTTGCATCGGATTAGGACTATTTAATAAAGCTCACACACAGCAAAATCAGGTATTATCAACTAGAATAATTACCAGCACAGACGATGCGGAAGAAAGAGGGTTGAATGCAAGTTCAGACCCAGGTAGAATGGATTTGACAAGTTCAGATCTAGAATTGGTGAGAGATGGTGGAGATGGAGACCAATTTGTTGGTATGCGCTTTACCAATATCACAATTCCAAAAAATGCCATTATAGATTCTGTATTTATTCAGTTTACAGTTGATGAAACAAACAATGGAGCTACTTCTGTAACAATTAAAGCAGAAGATGTAGATAACTCCTCCACTTTTGTTGGGATAAATAATAATATCTCATCAAGAGCAACTACCGTGGATAGTGTAAATTGGAACAATATTCCAGCTTGGAACACCACCCGTTTGGCTACGATTGACCAAAGAACTCCTGATTTAAAGGTGTTGGTTAAGTCCATCATAGGAAGAGCAGGTTGGGCAAGTGGAAATCCGATTACCTTTATTATAACAGGGACAGGAGAAAGAACCGCTGAATCTTTTGATGGTAGTGCCAATGAAGCTCCAGAATTAATAATTCACTATTCTGTGCCACAAATAAAAACATTTGCTGTTTTAACCGGTGATGACGATGCAGAAGAAGACATTTCGAATGGCGCAATGGATTTAACTAGTAGCGATTTAGAGTTTACTACAGATGGATCGTCTCTTCAAATAGTGGGCATTCGTTTTCAAAATGTAAGCATTCCTAGAGGGTCAATTATAAGAAATGCCTACATCCAATTCGAAGTAGATGAAGTTACTACAACTGATACGGTTAATGTAGCTTGGGGTGTAGAATTAATTGATCATGCTCCTGCTTTTACTGCACTGCCTGCCAACTTAAGTGGAAGAACATACAGTGCAGTTCCTACATTTTGGAATAGAATACCAGCATGGGGTACAAGACAAATAGGAGGTATAGATCAGCAAACTCCTGATTTTAGCAGTTTAGTACAATCTATTGTTAATAGAAGCGGATGGATTTCAGGTAATGCTATGGTTTTTGCTGGTTTAGACCCAGCTGTCTTAAGTGTTCCCGGTTATACTCCAAATGCGGGTAAAAGAACTGCGGAATCTTACAACGGCTCCACTTCAGGTGCACCTAGATTAGTTGTAGAATATCTGGCTCCCGCTTCTTATGAGGAAGGATTCTTTCCAGTGGCAAAATTAAGCTCTTGGAAATACAATGATTTAGGTATTGATTTGAGTGCTACCAATTGGACTTCTTTAGCTTTCAACGATTCAACTTGGAGTTTTGGAAATGCAATTTTAGGTTACAATAACAATAACGAAACAACGACTTTAGATTTTGGTTCTGATCCTCAAAACAAAAGAATCACTACCTATTTAAGACATACGTTCAATGTTGCTAATGCAGCTCAGTACGATTCACTCATTTTTGACGTATTGCGAGATGATGGTGTTGTAGTTTATGTAAACGGCCAAGAAGTATTCAGACAAAATATGCCATCAGGCACAATTGGTTACAATACTTTAGCCCCAATTGCGGTAGGCGGTACTGATGAAACAACCTTTTTTAGAACAACTGTAAATAATGTTTTAGTAAACGGTAGAAATGTAATCGCAGTTGAATTACATCAGAATGCAGCTACTAGCTCCGATTTAAGTTTCGACATGGAAGTTATCGGAAAATTACCTCCAATGGCGACTTCTTCTTTTCCAATTAGCACAGGCGATGAGTGGAACTATTTAGATAATGGTAGTGATATTCTCTCTTCCAATTGGAAAACCTTGAATTATAATGATACTGCTTGGGCTTATGGGGCATCACCTCTAGGCTATGGAGACCCTTCAGCAACAACGTTGTCTTTCGGTAATGATCCACAAAATAAACATGTTACTTATTATTTTAGAAAACGTTTTAACGTTGCAAACCTAACTGCGTTGAAAGATACACTTCAACTTTCTGTAAGAAGAGATGATGGTGCTATCGTTCATATTAATGGCGTGGAAGTGTTTAGAACGAATATGCCGGCAGGTCCGGTTAACTTCAGAACTACCTCAAGTACAATAGTTAGCGGAGCAGATGAACAAGCATTTTTTAGTACGGATTTCCCAAAAAGTGTATTGAACCAAGGCATTAATGTAATTGCTATTCAATTGCACCAAAGAGATAGTTTGAGTTCTGATTTAATGATAGATGTTAGATTAGATGAAAAGCCAGATCCTCCTGTAGCAAGAAGAGCTTGCTTAGGCCCTAACGATACGCATATATCTTGTTATACCTCTTTATTGCCTTCAGCTCAAAATCCAGAATTATTAATTCCTGAAACACATAACTTCCAAGTTTTACTTAAGCAAGGTGATGCTTATATGAATCAGAATGTGCGAAATACGGCACCTGGAAATAATGATTTTACAGGTTATGTAGCTAGAAATGGAAGCAGTGTAGATGGATTTTTAGGGGTTAATCATGAAAACACACCTGGTGGGGTTTCATTATTAGACATTAGATACATCGATTCAGTAAGGTTATGGACTGTAGATTCTACACAAGCTGTTGATTTTTATAACAATGACTTAGTATCTACAGCTAGAAACTGCTCTGGTGGTATTACCCCTTGGGGAACAATTATTACCTCTGAAGAAACCTTTAACTCAGGAGATGCTAACAATGACGGTTACCAAGATGTGGGATGGCAAGTAGAAATTGATCCAATAACTAGAAAAGTATTGGAATATGGCACTCCAGGAAAACAAGAGAAATTGTGGTCCTTAGGTAGAATGAGTCATGAGAATATTGCTGTAGCAAATGATAGCTTAACAGCTTATGAAACCGAAGATGCAGGTTCAGGATGTTTTTACAAATTTATTGCTGACAATAAAATGGATCTTTCCACGGGTAAGCTTTACGCGCTTCAATTAGACGGAGGCTTAAGTTCTGGAGAGCCCGTTCTACCTTCAGGTAAATGGATTCAAATTCCGAATGCCACCCAAGCAGATAGAAATAACACTAGAAATTTAGCATTGTCATTAGGGGCAACTCCTTTTAGAGGTCCTGAAGATGTGGAGATTGGAACAATAGACGGAAAAATTTACTTTACTTCCAAAGGTAATAATAGAACTTATCGTTTTAGCGATGATAATGACTCGACCATTTCTCAGTTCGAAACATTTGTTGGTGGAATGAATTACTTAATAAATCATGGCAATGGAGTTACTTCTGAAGCATGGGGTTCAGGAAATGACAACCTAGCTTTTGACGATTTGGGTAATTTATATGTATTGCAAGATGGAAGTAGAAACCATATCTGGATGGTAGCTCCAAATCATACGCAAGCAAATCCAAAGGTTGATTTATTTGCTAAATTACCATCAGGATCAGAACCTTGCGGAATGACATTTACGCCAGATTACAAATTCATGTTTGTATCTGTACAACACCCAAGTGGCTCTAATTCAAGTATTATGCAAACAGATGCTGCAGGGGATCCTGCCGGCATGAATGTGAGTACAACAGTTGTTATTGCTAGAAAAGAGTTTTTAGGAAATTATGCTCCTACAATGGCTGCTAGCAACTTTACTTTTCCAACATCAGCTTGCGATACAGTAGATTTAAACTTCTCTAAAGGAAATGGCGATGGCCGATTAGTAATTGCAAAAGAAGATGCAATGGTTGACGCGTTACCAATGGATGGATTTACTTACTTAGCAGATAACACATTGGGTATTGGCTCACTATTAGGTGCTAATAACTTTGTAATCTACGATGGAACAGATTCTTCAGTAACCATCAAAGGTTTAAAGCAAAACACCATGTACCATGTTTCTGTATTCGAATACAATCAAAACCCAAATAAATTTTACAACACTACAGTTCCTGCGATTGATAGCACTACTACTACTGCAGTGACTACTAGTTCTATTACGGGTAGTACAAATACTTTTGTAAATACCACTGAAAACTATTCGGTAACAAGCACTAGCGGTTCTACTTATTTATGGACAGTAACTAACGGTACAATTACCTCAGGAGCAGGAACGAATAGCATTACTGTAAATTGGGGATCTACTATCGGACTAGGAACTGTTTCTGTAATTGAAACCAACGCTAGAGGTTGCGAAGGAGATTCAGTAAATCAATCGGTTAATATTGGTACTACAGGAATTCAAAACTTTGACTTAGCTCACGCTATGACCATTGCTCCTAACCCATCAAATGGAAGAACTACAGTTTCACTTATTGGAACAAATGATGCTTATGATGTGGAAGTATTTGACTTAGTTGGTAAGCAAATTCATACCGCAACTAATCAAACAGGAACTTACGAAATAGACCTTACTTCAGAGAAAAAAGGAACCTATGTAATAAGAGTAAGAAGCCAAAATAAAGTGGGTACAAAACTGTATATCAAAAATTAAATAATCCTATCAAAAAAGGAAAGCGAGCAAGGTGAGGCAACTCACCTTGCTTTTTATGGTAAAAAAAGTATCGAATTATGAAATTAATTAGTTGTATTACCTTATCATTAGTTAATCTGGCGCTATCTGCGCAATTAAAAGAAGAACCACATTACATCAGAGATCATCCTGATGTAATTATCTATTTTTCTGTGGAAGATGCAGAAAAAGGAGAAAATGTAAAAATTCTGAATCTGAGAAATAAAGAGTTGACAACAGTTCCCGATGGAATTAATCAATTTGAAGATTTGCAGTTTTTGAATTTGATGAAAAACCAATTAAGTTCATTACCAAATGAAATCTTTGAATGTTCTGAATTAACGGAATTGGTTTTCCGCCAAAATAAAATAGAGGCCATACCTAAATCAATTGGTAACCTTAAAAAATTAGAGGTGCTTAATGCTTCAAAAAATAAAATAAGCACATTGCCAGATGAGATTGGCGATTTAAAGCGTGTAAAAATCATTCATTTAGTGGAGAATGATTTAACCACATTACCAAAATCTATTGGAAGGTTGAAACGATTACAAACGTTGGAATTAGATAATAATCAAATCACTACATTACCTGAGTCAATTAAGAAAACAAGAAACCTTTCTTACCTTACTTTAGCTCAGAATGAGTTAAATGAATTCCCGATAGGATTATCTAAAAGTAGAAAGTTAACCAGCTTGAATCTAGACTATAACAATATAATAATAATCAGTGACGATATAAAAAGGCTAAGACGATTAGAAGCTTTGTCGATCAACAGCAATGGGCTTTCAGCAGTAACAGAAGAATTTAGCCGATTAAAAAATATTCAGTTATTAAACTTTGGCAATAATAAAATCACTAAACTTCCTGAAAACCTGAGCAATTGGTCAAACTTAAAAACGTTAATCTTAATCGGCAACCCAATTCCGGAAGCTGAGAAAAGAAGAATAAAAAGCTCCTTACCGAATTGTGATATTCGATTCTAGAACCCTATGCCGCATCTGTTATATACCTTAAACTACAGAAAATAAGACTTTCCTTATAACAGATGTGGCTTTTTAATACTACGCTTCCCTGTCATTTTCCAACCCAACCAAGCCATTGGAAGATATGCCAATCCTAAATCTAGTATCGAAAACCATAGTGGTGAAGGTAAACTTATTACCATTGTTAACCCACCAAGTAAGAAAAAAATACCAACTCCCATCGCTAATCTGAATTGATGACTTCCGGCAACTAAAGAAGCTAAAAGCGCGCCAATTAACGTTCCAAAAGCATGTGCTAAAAATGGGAAAATGAAATGCTTTACTTCAAATAGTTCCATCGCAGCTTGCAAACCTTCCATGGTAGTTGTATCTGTTCCTGCAGGTGGCGGAATGATGGAGCCACTAATGGTAATAATTCCCATATTGACTGTTCCGCCAACAAACAATCCTAGCACAACGGCTAATGTATTTCGGAGTAAATTTTTCATATCGAAATAGTTAAATAAATTGACGTTGAATGTATAAAATGAAGATGTATTACCCTACCTATCCCCATCAATCATTCTTCCTAAGCCACCCAAGATAGAGCCTTCTCCTTTTGAAGATCCGCCCATTTTAGGAGCATGCTGTATAATTCGGTCTGCCAATCGAGAGAAAGGTAAACTCTGTAAATACACGGTTCCTGTTCCTTGTACAGTAGCCAAAAACAATCCTTCACCACCAAAAAACATGGACTTAAGATTTCCTGCTCGCTCAATAGAATAATCTAAGCCAGGTGTAAAGCCAACGATACAACCTGTATCTATCAGTAATGTCTCATTATTCAACGTCTTTTTTACAATCGTTCCTCCGGCATGCAAGAACGCTAATCCGTCTCCTCTTAATCGTTGTAAAATAAACCCTTCACCACCAAAAAAGCCTGCACCGAACCGTTTGGTAAAGGCGATAGAAACTTCTGTGCCTTTTGCAGCGCATAAAAAGGAATCCTTTTGACAAATGATTTCGCCACCCATTTCTTTTAAGTCTAGTGGTAGAATTTTACCAGGATAAGGCGCTGCAAAGCTCACTTCTTTCTTCCCAAAACCTGTATTTGTAAAGTGTGTCAGAAAGAGCGACTCACCGGTAATTAATCGTTTTCCAACACTTGCTAACTTTCCAAATAATCCTTGATTCGGATTAGAACCATCGCCCATTTTAGCTTCAAATTGAATGGCTCTATCCATCCAGTTCATAGCACCAGCCTCGGCGATAACTGTTTCTTGTGGGTCTAGGATAATGGAAACTACTTGCATATCGTCTCCATGTATTTGGTATTCTATTTCGTGTGATTTTCTACTTCCCATATCTGAGCTATTATTTTTACTCCCAAAATAATCCATATGCGCTAGTTTTATCAATTAAAATTACATGAACGGCTAATGCTATCTTTATGAAAAAGATACGTTCAAATATAACAAAAGACTTCATTCGGCAGCATTTTATTGAACGCTAAATTCATCTCAAACAACTACTTGAAACAGCGTTAGATTAAAATCACAACTCACGTGCATCTTCTCGATTGTTTCAAAATGGGCGACTTGCTTTTCTGATGCGCTCCAATAATAAGGCGTCATTTTAAGTAGATTGAGTATTGATTCTTGATGATTTAATTTCAGTTCAAAGGAACATCGCTTAGATCTAACTCGACTAAATGAATCCGGAATTTTCTCCAATATGGTTCGCTCATGTGGCCTGAATTCATCATATACCAGCTCAGCTACTTCCTTCATGTGGTTTTCTGCAGGACTGACAATCAATACTTTTCCCTCTTCAGCTAACACCCGCTGAAATTCTTCTGATTGAAATGGAGCAAAAATAGAAACAATCAAATCAACCGAAGAGTCGGCTACAGGTAAATTAAAAATTGAGCTTACAAAAAAGTGAACAGATTTATAGCGCTTTGCTGCTATCCTTACGGCATATTTAGAAATGTCTGTTCCATAGACTTGTGGAGCAATCTTCTCTAATTTTCTTGCTAATCTATCTGTATAATAACCTTCTCCACAGCCGGAATCTAAAATAGTAGACGCTTTTTCTTTGCTAACTTCATCTTGAATCAGCTCAGAAATTTCAGCCAATAATGGATCATAATTTCCTTCTTCCAAGAAACTTCTTCGTGCAGCGATCATGATTTCACTGTCTCCTGGATTCGTTGATTTTTTTTGATTCACCGGCAGTAAGTTCACATAGCCTTCTTTAGCAACATCGAACTGATGGTTGTTCTCGCAGGAATAACTGCGATTCTCCATTAATTTCAAAGCGGATTTACAATGTGGACAAATCAAAATAGACATAATGCGAATTTCGGGAGAATGGCTGATAGAATTAAACTTTTGTTTCTTTTTTTGACAATTGAACCAATACGACTTCGCTATCTGCTTTTGCTAACACCTCTAACAACCCTTTTTCTGCTTCGGAAACTGCGAGGAATGTTCCTTCCATTAAAACAAAATTATCGGCTTGATGCTTTATTACAACTTCCCCACTATGAATATAAACAAAAACCCAATCGGCAGAAATACTGACTTGCTTTCTGTCGTTCTTTAGAAAAGCGGAAGCTGCCATAGAATTGGCTAATCCATCCTTCGTAATGACATTAAAATCAATGCACTTACCAATAGCCTTCGTATTCCAATCTCCATTAAAAGCATCTTGATCAAATTTCTTTAATTTCCTTTGATGATGCCCTTCATGATGAATCTGAAGACTTCCTTCTAGAATTAATAAGGTACGATGATACCCTTTAAAAGGGGTAAAAGTGGACGATTCTGCTTCAACAGTGGCGGTACTAATCCGAAAATCAAAATCACGAGCTTTAACTGAAGATTCAGGTGGATAAATATATAATTGGGTAGTCGTTCCACCGGTCCATTTGTTGGTCATGTGAGCAGATGAAGGGATTAATTGAACCATTGATTTTAAAAATAGACCTATTTAAAAGTAGTTAAAGTTAATTCCAACTCCCTTTTCATTGCAACAAAAATCTTTTCTACTTTAGCCTTCAGGGGCAAATCAGATGGAATTACCCTACCTAGACTGGATTATCATAGCATCCTAATTTCTTCTTTCATAAAGCATTGGGCTTTCCAATTGATTTATCCTTCAGAGGGTTTGAAACCCTCTGAAGGATCGCCAAACGATATTGTTTCTCATTTTTGAATGATTAGTTTTCCTTGGCATACAACTGCTACATCTCGCAACACCTCATAAAGATAAGGTATTTTCGTTTAGGAAATTATCGTGATTGATTCATAATAAAATGTCAAGAAACCCTTTTCATACAAATATTCTACTGAAGATTAAAGCGAGTAAATAATTATTCTTATTTAAAAGTAGTTATTTCCAACTCCTTTTTCATTCCACCAAAAAACTTTTCTATTTTAGACGCCATAAACAATACAGATGGAATTACACTACCTCGATTGGATTATTATAGCATCTTATTTTCTTCTTTCACTCGGCATTGGGTTTTACTATAAAGCCAATGCAGGCAAAGATTTAAACCAATTCTTTTTAGGCGGCCGTAATTTACCGTGGTACATCGCCGGCATTTCTATGGTAGCCACTACGTTCGCCGCAGATACACCACTTTGGGTAACAGAAAAAATTGCTCAACACGGTGTTTCCGGAAACTGGCTTTGGTGGAATATGCTCATCGGTGGTATGCTCACCACTTTTTTCTTTGCTCGATTATGGAGACGAGCTGATGTATTAACAGAATTAGAGTTAATTGAAATTAGATATAGCGGTAAAGCAGCAGCATTTCTTCGAGGTTTCAAATCCCTCTACATGGGAATATTTCTAAATGTGGTGATCATCGGCTGGGTAAATGCTGCTCTTGCATCCATTCTTATGATCTTTTTCGATATACCTGAAAACAAAATCTTATATGTATTGGGTGCTTGCATGCTAATTGTTGCCTTCTATTCTACATTATCAGGTTTTATGGGCGTTGCTATCACGGATACCATTCAGTTTTTCATTGCAATGATTGGTTGTATTATTCTAGCTGTAATCGTTCTAAACACGGAACAAATAGGCGGAATGGCAGGATTAAAAGCACAGTTACCTGCTTGGCGATTTGATTTCTTTCCTAAAATTGGCGAAAGCTCCTCTACTTTAGATACTGTAGGCACCTACAGTATTTCTATTGGTGCATTTTTAACATTTGGCTTAGTGCAATGGTGGGCAAGTTGGTATCCGGGAGCAGAACCAGGCGGTGGTGGCTATATCGCTCAGCGAATGATGAGTGCAAAAGATGAAAAGAATGCTGTTTATGCCACTTTATTTTTCCAAATTGCTCATTATTGTTTGCGTCCTTGGCCATGGATTATTGTTGGCCTTTGCGCATTGGTTTTATATCCAGACTTAGGCCCAGAGGAGACCAAACAAGGATTTGTTTTGGCGATGCGCGATTATTTACCAATAGGTTTAAAAGGACTATTATTGGTTGCATTTTTAGCGGCTTATATGAGTACGGTTTCTACTCAATTAAACTGGGGAGCAAGCTATATTACCAATGATTTTTATAAGCGATTCATAAAAAAACCTGAGTCATTCAAAACTGAAGAAGAAGAAAATACACATTATGTTAAAGCTGCAAGAATTAGTACTTTGATAATTGTATTGATCTCTATTTTCGCGACTTCTCAAATAGAAACTATTGATGGAGCAGCCAATTTTTTAATTGAATGCGGAGCAGGTTTAGGTATGGTATTAATTCTAAGGTGGTATTGGTGGCGAATTAATGCATGGAGTGAAATTACTGCATCCATTGCCCCATTTATCGGGTATACGTTATCTAACTATGTATTTCATTTCGAACATCCAACAAACTTCCTTTTTACAGTTGGGTTTTCAACCATTTGTTGGCTTACTGTAACTTTCTTAACTAAACCTACAGATTATGTTCATCTAGCTAAATTCTATAATAAAGTACGTCCAGAAGGAAACTGGAAGCCATACAAACAAGCTGATAAAACAGAGAAAAGCACCATTCTCCCATTAGTAGCTTGTTGGTTAAGCTCAGTAATAATGACCTATGGAATTTTGTTCTTCATAGGTTCCATTATTTTTCAAAATTATACTGATGTAGCTTTATATGGATCTGTAAGTTTTTTAAGCTTTCTAATCCTTAGATTTTATATCTCCAGAAGTAAGGTTTTCGATTAATGCAGAAGTAATAACTATAAAGACTTAAAACTCGTTTTAAATAATGTGTGGTATTAATTCTATACTTTTTATAGATTTAGCTATCTTTACTGCACATTTTATAGACCAAAACTTATTTTAACCATTTGCTAATTATGCAGAACACAAAAATTCTCATCAATCCTATTAGCAATGTCAGAAATGCACTTCTGGCAATAGCATTAGGCTCGACACTTTCCATTTCATCATGCACTGAAGGAGAAAAAAAAATTGAAAATCAGACACCTCTAGTAGAAACAGAAGGAAGGGCAAACGCAATGTTTGAAATAGAAGGAAAGGTATTTAGTATTCCTTCCCCTATTCAAACTGCTTTACTAATAAAAGAATCCGGAATAGCGTTCAATAAAGAAGCCTTGAATCCAATATCAAATGTTTCAAAGTATACAACATCTTCAAAAAAAGCACTTAACCTAGGTATTTATGGCACAGACTTAGGATACGTTACTATTTTTGAAGAACCACAATCTTCTATCGCATACTTAGCAGTTAGTAAAAGTTTAGCAAGTGACATCGGCATTGCTAATATATTTAACGAAAGTCTTTTAATCAGATATGAAAAAAATATTAGCAATAAGGACTCTTTATTGGTTTTAGTTTCTGATGCATTTAGGGCAACTGATCGATTTTTAAAAGAAAATGATCAAGATGATTTGGGGGCGCTAATACTTGCCGGTGGTTGGATTGAAACGTTACATTTATCTGCTCAGAATCCTGATATTTTAAACAACCAAAAGATTAAAGAAAGGATTGGAGAGCAAAAAATTACCTTAGAGAATCTTATTAAATTACTGCTTACCTTAAAAGAGAATAGTGATGTAATAGATTTAATTGCGAATCTAAACGAACTTAAAAGTATCTTTAATCAAGTAACTTACACGTATGAATTTGTCGATCCTACTACAGAGGAGGAAACAAAAACGACGACGATTAACAGTATTTCTAGTACCACTATGTCAGCGGAGACACTAGAATTAATTACTCAAAAAGTTAATTCAATCAGAAATACAATTATCCAATAAATGACCATTATGAATACATCGACCAACAAATTCGTCTTATTTTTCTTTCTATTGTTTATTGGTGTTCAATTTGAGTCTATTGCTCAGTGTGACACTATTGCAACTATTTGTAAAAAGAATATCTCCTCCCAGTTTTTATCCGACGGTCAAGAATATAGAGCTTTGTTAATCGAAGAAGAAACTGCAGAATTTCACCTTACTTTATACGGTGAAAGCGAATATCGCTTTGCAGCTTGCAGCGGATTACAGCAAAGTAATCTTTTGTTTACCGTTTACGATAAAGAAAGGAATGAAATTTTTAGTAATAAAAAATATAGTATTGCTCCTTATTGGGACTTTAAGGTAGTTAATACACTTGATGTAATAATAGAAGCAAATCTAAACATAGATAAACTAAGCTCAGGGTGTGCGGTTCTATTAGTAGGTTTTAAGCCTTAGTGTTTAATATTTTTCAATCAATTGATTTGGCGTTGAGACATTAGTTTCAACGCTTTTTTTTTATTATTTTCATACCTCCAAAAATTAAGTCGGTAGACAAGAAGATATGAGTGAACGAATTTTAAAAGCCCTAATGCAACTATTTGCTATTGTGGCTAATGTAAGTGAAGAAAATCCACTTGGACGAGAATTTGTGCGGTTCTTCCTCAAGCAGCAATTAAATCAGGAGCTAGTTGATAAATACTTAATGGTTTTTGACCAATATGTAGAAGAACAAACAAAAAGAAAAGATGGTACAAAAGTAAGAAAGAGAACCTCCGTCAACTCTGTTAAGATCTTAGTTATTTGTACGCAAATAAATAAGGAACTGACTCAAAAACAAAAGATTTTCGTTCTTATCAATTTACTAGAGTTCATCTACTTAGACAAAATTGTAAATGCTCAAGAAAGTGAATTTGCTGACACTGTTGCAGAAACATTTAACATAGAGAAAGAAGAATATGAAAAATGCAAATCTTTCATAAAGTCTGATGTTAATCAAGTTATCGATTCTGAGGACATGCTGGCGGTAAGCAACAATTTTCCTGAGTCGCAGCTAAGATCAAAGCATATCCACTCTCCCGGACTTAATGGAAAATTGAGAATCCTTTTTGTAAAAAGTGTGCGAATGCTTTTTGTAAAATATTTAGGAAGTTCTGAACTTCAGTTAAACGGTCAGATCATGCTTTCCTACAAAGTGTACATCCTTAATCAAGGTTCTGCCCTCCGCGGAAGCAAACTCTCTACGATATACTACAGCGATATAATAAGCAAGTTTCTTTCTGACACAAATGAAGAACTGACCACGTTTACGGCTGAAGAAGTAACCTATAAATTTAAAAATGGGAATATAGGATTACACGAACTGTCCTTTCAAGAAGAATCTGGTGGACTAATTGGAATAATGGGCGCAAGTGGTGCAGGAAAATCTACATTATTAAATGTGCTGAATGGGAATTATAGACCAAGCACTGGCGCAGTAAAAATAAACGGTTTTGATATAAACGATCCATCGAATAAGGACAAAATTGAAGGCGTAATTGGATACGTTTCTCAAGATGACTTATTAATTGAAGAATTAACTGTTTTTCAAAACTTATTTTTTAATGCCAAGTTATGTTTCGGAAATCTTTCTGATAAGCAATTAATTAGAATGGTTATTAAGGTATTAAATGCCTTAGGTTTATATGAAACAAAAGATTTAAAGGTGGGAAGCCCAATGGATAAAACCATTTCGGGTGGGCAACGAAAACGCGTAAATATTGCCTTAGAATTAATAAGAGAACCTGCCGTTTTATTTGTTGATGAACCAACATCAGGCTTATCGTCAAGAGATTCAGAAAATATTATGGATCTTCTAAAAGAACTCTCTCTAAGAGGGAAGTTGATTTTTGTCGTAATACATCAACCATCTTCTGATATATTTAAGATGTTTGACAAATTATTAATTCTAGATACAGGAGGTTATTTAATCTATAATGGGAATCCAGTCGATGCAATAATTTATTTTAAAACTATTGCTAACCAAGCAAATAAATCAGAGAGTGAGTGTGTTGAATGTGGAAATGTAAATCCTGAACAGATATTTAATATCATCGAATCTAAGGTTATCGATGAATACGGAAATTTAACAGACAGCAGGAAAACAGCGCCAAAAGAATGGGAAGATTATTTTCAAGAAAATGAGAAAAACAATGAGTTACTTGCAATCAAAAATGATAAGCCTCCGAAAATAACCTTCAAAATTCCTAACCTATGGAAACAGTTTAAGGTCTTTTTGAAAAGAGATATATTAAGTAAACTAACTAACAAGCAATATTTACTAATTAACTTTTTAGAGGCTCCAATATTAGCATTTATACTTGCATTTATTGTAAAATATAAAAATGCTGATGAGGCCTTAAATGGTGCTTACATCTTTAGGGAAAACGAAAACATTACTGCATACATTTTTATGTCAGTTATTGTAGCACTTTTTATGGGGCTAACTGTAGCAGCAGAAGAGATTATTCGCGATCAAAAAATACTTAAACGAGAGAAGTTTCTTAACCTTAGCAAAGGCAGTTATCTATTTTCAAAAATAGGAATCATGCTCATTGTCTCTGCTATCCAAACACTTAGCTTTGTTTTGGTAGGTAACTCTATTCTTGAGATTAAAGGAATGTACTTTGACTATTGGTTGATTTTATTTTCAACATCTTGTTTTGCAAATATGCTAGGTTTAAATATTTCTTCAGCATTTAACTCCGCAGTAACCATTTATATTCTAATTCCTTTTTTAGTAATCCCTCAGCTTATTTTAAGTGGAGTTATTGTAAAGTTTGAAAAACTTAACCCTGCAATTACTGTACAAAATAAAGTTCCTTGGAGTGGAGATATTATGGTAAGCAAATGGGCTTTTGAAGCACTGGCGGTTAATCAGTTTAAAAATAACAAATTCAATAAAAATTTCTATTACATAGATAAGGAATTAAAAAGTGTGGGATTCAAAAAGAACTTTTGGATGAATAGAATTCGGGAAAAGTTAAATTTTATTGAACGAAACCTATCGAATGAAGAGAAAAAAGAAGCGTTAATAAAAGCGATTTATTTAGTAAAAATAGAACTATCAAAAACGATAAGCTCGGTTCCTAGCATACCGTACAGTGAGATTGAGCAATTATCAATTGATAAGCTAACCGCATCTGCTATTGGCAAAACAAGGTCGTATCTTGAAGAATTAAATAACTACTACATAGACACCTACAATAAAATGACCTCCGAAAAAGATAAAGTGGTATCAGGACTTAATAAAACTGATGAAGACAAAGAGGAGTTTATTCAATTAAAAAATAGGTATACGAATGAATCGCTTAATGACTTGGTGACGAATCAAAATGACCTCAATAAAATTATAGAATGGGACAATCAGCTAATCCAACATTCGAATCCTATATTTAAGGATCCTGAAGGGTTTAGAGCTCATTTCTTTGCTCCTTCAAAATTGCTTTTTGGACAAAAGATTACTACATATACTGCTAACCTACTAGTAATTTGGTTATTCTGTATCAGCTTGGCAATAACATTGTATTATGACTCGCTTAAAAAGTTATTAGACGCGATAGAGAAACAATTCTCTAAAATAAAAAGAAAAAGTAAGCAAATAAAAGCCCATTGAAATAATTCAATGGGCTTCTCTAGTTTATAGCATAAAAAGCATTACTCTTCCATTTCAACCATTTTAAA
Source organism: Vicingaceae bacterium (assembly GCA_018402765.1). Classification (GTDB taxonomy): domain Bacteria; phylum Bacteroidota; class Bacteroidia; order Flavobacteriales_E; family Vicingaceae; genus Acidiluteibacter. Next base: position 710,529 of record JAGYIE010000001.1, read on the forward strand.
TGGGATGTTTATTATCGCTTGATAATCTTCTCCAGCTTCTAGCATATCCTCATCGTCCTCTTCGTAATACCATTTAATTACTGTATCACTTCCGTTTGATTTAATCTTCTCTAACTTCTTAAATACATCCAGGATGCATTTAGAAGAACTCGTATTAAAGTATTCCAATTGAATTTTAACCTCAGTTGAACTTTGAGGACTATTCGTATATTCTTCTAGCTTATCAACAAGTGGCTTATAAAATTCAATAGAATTCTCGGGGATAGATCTTCCTCTAATTAAAAGCTTACCCTCTTCTAAGTTAAATACAATTGTCGGAGTCTTTGGGGTCCCGTCTATTTTTAAATTTTCCATTTTTGCCTATTTTTTATTCACTTATTTTAACTAACAAACTGTAAAACGAATGTTGTTGATCAACTTCTTTAAAGTTATATTCTAGTTTATGTCCAGACTTTCTAGCAATATCGATCATCCCTAAACCACCTCCTCCTTTATCAGACATTATTCCGTTGTTTAAGACTTCCTTATAAAAATCTTTGAGTTCATCAGCTTCTAAATTATTTATTTTATCTATGCGATGTCTAAGTTCTTCGACATTATCATTCTCCATATAATTGCCGGTACATATCAAATAAGCCTCGTCTGATTTTCCAATTAAAAAAATTACGGAAGACACTTCTTCTTTACCGCTTAAACTTGGATTTTCGGCAATGTGGTGGTAAAGATTTTGAAGGGTTTCAACTAAGACATTGTAAACCTTCTTTCTAATTCTTGATGGTTCTTCTAGCTTATCCATTTTGGATTCTATAATCTGCAAAACGGAAGAAACCAATTCTGAGGAAACATCACCTTTGTAGGATAATATAATATCATCCTGATCCATAAGGTTATAAAACTCTAGTAAATTAATCTTCATCTAATTAATAAATAAGTTATTTGCAATCTCAAAACTATAAATTTAGAAATTGACAACACCTAATAAATATTAAGCTAATATACTGCATATTGATTAACAAATAAAATAAATATTATTTTTTTTCTCATTATTTTCAAATTGACTAGAAAGCAATTATTCTAGTACAGGTAGTAATAGATTATGTACTTTTACCCACTTGAAAAAACCGAAAGGTACAGCTATGATAAAAGAAGATTGGTTCAAAGATTGGTTCGATTCAAAGTATTATCACATTTTGTACAAAAATCGTGATGAAAAAGAAGCTCAGCAGTTTATGAGAAGACTTATGGAACAGTTTAACATACAATCAGGTTTAAAAGTAATCGATATAGCTTGCGGAAAAGGTAGGCATTCAACATACATTAATTCACTTGGCTTTGACGTTACAGGAATTGATTTATCACCTGAAAGTATAGCCTTTGCAAATAAAAACACAACTACATCTCTTCGATTTGATAGACATGACATGAGAGAAGTCTACAAAGAAAAGCAATTTGACATCGCAGTAAATTTATTCACTAGCTTTGGTTATTTTAAAGATGAAGAAGATAATCAGAAAGCGATAAATGCCATGACAGGTAATCTAAAGCTTGGAGGCCATTTAGTTATTGATTTTTTAAATGTCAGTAAAGTTATACCTACTTTACCAAGTGAAGAGTTTAAAACAATTGAAGGAATTGAATTTGATATAAAAAAGTCATTAATGAACAACTTCATCAATAAAGAAATTGATTTTATAGATAATGGCAAACATTTTCACTTCACAGAGCACGTCAAGAATATATCAAAAGAAACCTTTTCAGAATACTTAAAGAAGGCCGGATTAGAGCTAATTCATTTATTTGGAGATTATCAACTAAATGAATTCGATGAGCAAACCTCGGATCGTCTAATTTTAATCAGCAGAAAAGTATAAAAGATGAATACTACAGCACTAATAGTATTGTTTTTAAGTTCAGCGATTAGCGGATTGGCTATGGTTTGGTTTAAACCTAGTGGTACTAAAAATATAAAGTTACTCCTATCTTTTAGTGGGTCGTTTCTGATGGCGATTTGCTTTTTACACTTACTTCCTGAGCTATTTTCAACCAATACACCAAATGTATCTTTATTTCTTTTGATTGGATTTTTTATGCAACTGCTGTTGGAATATTTCTCAGGTGGAATCGAGCATGGTCATATTCATTTACATGGTGATCAACTAAAAAAGTTTCCATTTCTAGTATTTTTTAGCCTTTGCTTTCATGCATTTGTAGAGGCTGCTCCTGCATTCCATTTTCATGGAGAAGGCCATGAGCACGAAGTGTCTCCATTATTGATTGGTATAGCCCTTCATAAGATTCCAATTTCAATCGTTCTAGCAAGTTTGTTATTAGCAAATCAACTAAAAAAGTTATCAGTAATAACCGCTGTCATTGTATTTTCACTTATGGCCCCTCTTGGTGGACTTTTAGGGCATTGGCTCGATCACAATACGGAATTTTCGAACTTATTCCCATATTTATTAGCAGTAGCAGTAGGTATTCTATTGCATATTGCAACTACTATTTTATTGGAAACAAGCGAAAATCATAAGTTTAGTAAAATGAAGTTAATCAGTATTCTGGTTGGGGCTTTATTAGCGATAATTACCACCTATTAAGGTTAATTTCTTTTCATTTTTTAAGCTTTTTTTCTTTATAAACGAACCCTATATGACTAACTTTGTTATAGTTTAAAATTTAAATAAAAAACAAAAAAACATTATGGCAGTATTAGTCGGAAAAAAAGCTCCACACATCTCTGCAAGCGCAGTAATTAATGGAGAAGAAATCGTAGATAATTTCTCATTGGATCAATATTTAGGAAAAAAACATGTTGTGCTTTTTTTCTACCCTAAAGATTTTACTTTTGTTTGCCCAACTGAATTACACGCTTTTCAAGCAAAATTAAAAGAGTTTGAAGACAGAAACACGGCGGTAGTTGCATGTTCTACTGATACTGAGCAATCTCATTGGGGATGGTTACAATTAAGTAAAGATCATGGCGGTATAGAAGGTGTTACTTATCCAATAATTGCAGATACCAACAAAACTATTTCATCTAATTTTGATGTTTTAGCGGGAGAATGGGACTATAATGAAGATGGAGAAATGATTGCTCATGGCGAAATGGTCGCCTACAGAGGTTTATTTCTAATCGACAAAGAAGGAATTGTAAAGCACCAATTGGTTAATGATTTGCCTTTAGGAAGAAATGTTGATGAAGCGCTAAGAATGGTTGATTCTTTACAATTTTTCGAAGAAAAAGGAGAAGTTTGTCCCGCAAACTGGTCTAAAGGAAAAGATGGAATGAATGCTACTCATGATGGAGTTGCTTCATATTTATCTAAGAACTAATTTCAAAAAATCTTAATTTAAAGGCTCTAATTTTTAATTAGAGCCTTTAAATTTATAATTGTGTCTACCCTCCAATGGAAACTCTTACCTTTTGAGTGTATGCGCGTAAAGCTTTTGGAAATGGGATATTTTCTTTCTCCATCTCTTTCTTTATCCATATCGCTGCCATTATATGCGTTAACTGTTCTCCTTCGTCATCACCTTCTACTTCTATCTCAGGCACCTGTTCATCTAAAATGGCTAACTCAGCATTTTCTAATTCTTCAAAAGAAGTATTTTCAACAAGCTTCTTAATAATTGGCATCTTCATAGTTTATAATTTTTCTAATAATTCAACTACCTTTTCTTCTTTGCTTGTGGCAGTACCTTCTACTAATTTACCATTTTTAAAGATAGCAAAGAATGGCAAGTTATCGACACCCGCAGCTGCTCTAGCCGCTTCATTCTCCTCTGCATTTACTTCCAAAAAGGATATTCCTTCAAATCGCTCATCATTAGATAATCGCTTAAACTTAGGTGCAAATAATTTACATGACCCACACCAATCAGCATAATATTTTACAATTACTTTCTCGCTACCTGAAACACTTGCTTCCCATAATTCATCTGTTATTTTTTCTACTGCCATATTCTATTTTTTATATTGTTTTTGCTTTATTCCAGTAATGATCCATTTCAGCTAGTGACATTTCTCCCATTCGCTTTCCATCTTTAGCTGATTCTGTTTCTAAAAATTGAAACCGTTTTATGAACTTTTTGTTTGTCTTCTCTAATGCATCTTCAGGATTAATTCCTAAAAATCGGGCATAATTAATTACCGAGAAAAGAACATCACCTAATTCGTCTTCTACCTTTTCTTTAGGCGAATTATTCCCTACCTCTTCTGATAGTTCTTTTAACTCTTCTTCTACTTTCTCATACACTTGTTCTTTAGTATCCCAATCAAATCCTACGCCTCTAGCTTTATCCTGAATTCGAATAGCCTTAATCATAGCAGGTAGCGAACGTGGAACTCCTCCTAATACAGACTTATTCCCCTCTTTAAGTTTTAATTTTTCCCAATTTTCAAGCACTTCTTTCTCATCTTTCACCACCGTATCTCCATAGATATGTGGATGACGATGAATTAGTTTCTCGCAGATTCCATTTAAAACATCTGAAACATCCCAACCATAACTTTCAGAACCAATTTTTGAATAAAAAACCAAATGCAAAAATAAATCACCAAGCTCTTTTTTAACTTCAAGGTAATCTTCATCATGAATTGCGTCTACTAATTCGTATGTTTCTTCTACTGTTAAATGACGCAATGATTGCATGGTTTGCTTTCTATCCCAAGGACATTTCTCACGTAAATCATCCATAATGCATAGCAATCGCTGAAATGCCTCTAAACGCTTATCCATAAATTAGTTTTCTACAAAAATACACAGCAAGAGCCGGATTAAAAATTTAAGCGCTAATTTTTATACTTTTGAATTCCTAAAACTTCACAATGAAATCAATTGTACTCATTTTGATTCTTTTAATTTTTTCGAAAGCATGGGGACAAATTGGTGTAAAAGAAAATCCTTTTTCTGTAGGGTTCAGAGCTGAGTACGGTTTTATATTAACCCATTCCGAAACAATGGAGTATATAACAGGTCAGCATTTTAGAACCTATGAACTTTATTTTGAAAAGTCAACAACTGGTTCAAAAAACTGGCAAAAAGAATACAATTTACCAAAATGGGGAGTCGCATTTTATTCTGCTAGAATTAATAAATTCTTGGGGGAAGTTTACACCTTGCATCCATATATTGCTTTCCCAATAGTAAGAAATAAAACTCTTGATCTTGCCTTTAGACTTGGAGGTGGTATTGGATATGTTAGCAATCCGTTTGATAAAAATGATAATTTTAAGAATGTTGCCATTGGATCCCGACTGAATGCTACATTTTCATTTATGCTAGACGCTCAATTTAATATTAGTAAGCCACTTAAGCTACATACTAGTGCAGCTTTTACTCATTTTAGCAATAGCTCATTCGAGAAACCTAACTTAGGTATTAACATTCCAACAATTGGATTAGGTTTATCTTATCATTTTGGGAAACCAAAAGAGATAGATCATCAACCTTTAGATGCTTTCAATAAAAAAACTCAAAAATGGACCTATACACTTCGTGCAAATTTGGGTATCAATGAGACTTATGCAACTGTAGATAAAAAATATTATGCAAGTTCATTTTCCTTTTTAGCCCAAAAACAAACTTCTCGAAAAAGCAGATGGGGCGGCGAATTAAACATCTTTAACAATCCGGCGCTTAGGGCTGAACTACAATCGAGGGGAGAAAAAGTAGACCGTGGGGTAGGCATTACACAGATTGGATTAGGTGCATCTCATACACTAACTATTGATAAATTTGGTCTATACCTACAAGCAGGAACTTACTTATATTCGCAGTATACAGATTCAGGAATGCTCTATCAACGTGTGGGTGGGACTTACCAATTTACCGATAAAATAAGTGGACAATTAATCCTAAAAACACATCTTGCTATTGCTGAGTATTTAGAATTTGGAATTGGATATACCCTATGATAAGTCGAATAGCAGTAATATTTATTCTATTCTCTCTTTTTTCTTGTGAAAAAGAGCATTTGGGCGACTGCTTTAATTCTACAGGTTCAACTAAGGTAAACTATCGAAATGTTGAAAATTATACTAAAATTGAACTTGATGACCGAATCGATTTAGACTTAATTTGGGATTCTACAAACAGCATAAGTGTAAAAGCAGGAAGCAGAATTATAGACAATGTTATAACAAAAGTTGTAGATGGAGAATTGAAAATCTACAATGCAAATAAGTGTAACTGGGTGCGCAGTTTTAAAAAACAAATAAAAGTAACAGTTAGAGGAAACAAATGGAACACAATAACCTATAGAGGCTCAGGTAATATCAACTCCCTAAATACTATAAAAACAGACTCAATATTCCTTGATTGCTGGGAAGCAAGTGGAGACATCTACTTATCTATTGATTGCAAAGCTAGTTACTTAAAATCTCATACAGGCCCTACGGTTATTAATGCTTTGGGAAATAGCGCCTTTTCATATCTATATTTAGCTGCAAATGGAGAAATAGATACTAAAGGTCTTACAGCTGCTAGGAATAATGTAATAAACCAAAATCAAGGAAATATATACATAAATACAACCAATCAACTCGATGCAATTATAGATGGCAATGGCAACATTTACGAATTTGGGACTCCTTCAATTGTTAATTTAAATCGAAGAGGAAAAGGCAACTTAATACGTCGTTAAAATACCTTAATTACCACCCATTAGTAGTATTATTCTTAATTTTGGAGGCAAACAAAAGGAATTATGAAAGTTTTTTTGATTTCAATGGTTATGTTGGCTATAGGTTTCGCAGGGATTGCTGTTAAACTACTTTTTAAAAAGAATGGAAAATTTGCAGGGACCTGTGCAAGCAATAATCCATTGCTTCAAGAAGAAGGTGCATCTTGCGGTGTATGCGGAGCTAGACCTGAGGAAAAGTGCAAAGCTGCTAATGATTAATCTTCTAATAATTCTATTTGCCTTTCTAAATTTCGGGTAATAAATATTTTTAAATCTCCCAAAGAGTCTGCATATATTAAGAAAGCATCTAATTCGTCATGCATTTCTACTATTCGTTTTGACTCCTCTAATCCCAATACCATAAACGCAGTAGCATATCCATCAGCTTCTATGCAAGTATTCGCAACTACAGACGCACTCAATAAAGAGTGTGTAACTGGATAGCCGGTTTTCGGATTTATGGTGTGGGAGTATTTAATTCCATCTTCTTCATAGAACTTTCTATAATTTCCAGATGTAGCTAATGCTTGATTTTCCAAACTCAAAATGGCGGACAAAATCCTAGTCTCCGAATTTTCTATTGGTTTATCTATACCGAGTCTCCACCACTCCCCTTCTACATTTTTACCTTTAGTTACTACCTCACCACCAAGCTCTATCATATAATTACCAACAAATTTTTTATCTAAAAAATTAGCCAATAAATCAACAGAATAACCCTGAGCTATTGCATTAAAGTCGAGCATAGCGTTTGGTAAAACCTTTATCAATGTATCTCCTTTTAATTCGAAATTTGAAACGCCAACATATTGTAATAAACTATCAATCAGATTAGGTGATATAGTTGATTTATTTTTAAAGCCCCATCCATATGCATTTATAACGGGAGCTAATGTGACATCAAGTGCATTATTGGTCGCATTACTTATCTCTAGAGACTTTAGAAATACAACCTTAAAAATAGAATCAACTATAACAGTATCAGAATCATTATTTAATTGACTAATGAGCGAGGTGCTTAAATAGGTGCTCACTGAATTATCTATCGCTTTTAATATCGAATCAATTTCCTTCTTAAAATTGACTTGGTTACTATCGATATACTTTATGTTATAGGTAGTTCCCTGTGCCTCCCCTTCTATATATACTTGATGATTAACCTTAACTTCTTGATTTGTAGAATTAGAACAAGCAAACAAAGTAAGCCCAATTGTAAAAAATATAAGAATCCTCATTAATCAATAATTTCCCACGTATGGTCAGATAATAATTTTGCTTTAGCTACGAATGTTTTGAACCCTCCCATTCTGCCCCATTGATCAGGAGCAATCATAGAAAGCAAATCTTTCCCATTTTCTCGCTTATAAAAATAGTAGGTATGCCCTACTAAAGGCTTAAAGCCCATTTCTGATAAATAAATTTGTTCTGATACCTCTACACGCTCTTTAAGTTTATTCGCCTGACTAATAAGCAGCTCCATTTGATCATAAATTTGCTTCATTTGCGTATTCGTTTGCTCAGCCATTGCAGACATGGCAGTCGATTTAATCCGCTCTTTATCATCAGGAAAAATTACAGCAGAACTTACATTATGCGCATAGGGCAACGTACTTGGTGTTTCTGTAATTTTATCTTTATCTATTGGATTGTGCTTTCTTCTCTCTTCCATCCTAATTCCAGTTTTCTGCTCGTGTAAATATCAACTTGTTTTGTTTTGATAATTCACCGTTAAAATGATATCCTTCATAATCAAACCCCTTTAAGTCTTCTACTCTAGATATCTTATTTTTAATTATATAGTTACTCATCATCCCTCTTGCTTTTTTCGCATAAAAAGATATTATTTTAAGCTTTCCATTTTTTTCATCTTTAAACTCGGGGGTAATAATTTCACCATCAACAGCTTTGGTCTTAACTGATTTAAAATACTCAGTTGATGATAAGTTTACTAACACCTTCTCAGAATGTCCTTTCAAAGCCTGATTTATCTCATCGGTAATTTTGTTTCCCCAAAAATCATATAAATTCTTACTTCCTTTAACACTAAATGATGTTCCCATTTCAAGTCGGTAAGGTAAAATTAAATCCATTGGCTTCAACAATCCATAAAGACCTGATAAAATTCTTAAATGATTTTGAGCGTATTCATAATCTGTATCACTAAATTGTTTAGGATTCATTCCTGCATATACATCTCCAGTAAAGGCTAGTAATGCTTGTTTCGCATTTACTGTGCCGGCGTTGGGCGCTTCCCAGTTTTGATTCCTCGTAAAATTTAAGTCAGCTAAATTTTCGCTTATGGACATTAGATTCATTAATTTTTCCCTAGAAGCATTTTTTAATGCTTTCATAATTTCCAGAGATTCTTTTTTAAATACGTAAACTGAAGAAATTGAAGTTTCGGCAGGAGTTTCGAAATCGAGTGATTTAGCAGGAGAAATAATGTGAATCATATAAATTATTTTACATCAAAATTAACCAAACAGGGTTTAAATTGTTCATTTATAAACTTAAAATAACCACAAGAAATTGAACTTAATTTGAATTAATCGTGCAAGTGTTTTACCTACATTTGCCGCAATAGAGATTTACAGAGATGGTAACATTCAACAATACTAAAATAGCTTTTGAACACAAGAGCAATCCTGAGTTAAAGAAGGCCTATTGGCTTTTTAAACTAATGGGAATTGGATGGTTAACGAAAATAGGTGCTATTTTTTTAAAAATAGCTTTAGCCCTTAGATTGCCTGTTAAAGGAATGGTAAAAGTAACAGTATTTGAACAGTTTTGTGGTGGAGAAAGCATAGAAGACTGTGAAAATAGAATACAACAACTAGGCTCACAAAACGTAAAAACGATATTGGATTATTCTGCTGAAGGAAAACAATCAGATGAAGATTTTGATTTATCTATGGGAAAAGCTGTTGCATCTATTGAACGAGCCAAATTAGATTTAAATATACCATTTTGTGTATTCAAAGTAACAGCTTTAATGCCATTTGATGTATTAAAAAAGGTAAGCGCTAAAGAAACATTATCTGAAAAAGATGCATTGGCATATCAAAAAGGAAGAAACCGAATAGATATCATTTGCCAGAATGCTTCTAATGCCGCTATTCCTGTGATGATTGATGCTGAAGAAAGTTGGATTCAAGATGCAATTGATGAGATTGCATTAATAATGATGCATAGGTACAATAGAGAAAGTGCATTAGTTTACAATACGGCTCAAATGTATAGACATGACCGTTTGGACTATTTAAAAAATCTCTACAATCAAGCGGTAGAAGAAGGATTCTACATAGGCATGAAAATCGTTAGAGGCGCCTACATGGAAAAAGAACGAGAAAGGGCTGCTAAAAATAATTATACAGACCCGATCCAACCTGATAAAGCGGCTACTGATTCAGATTACAATTTGGCAATTAATTTTTGCATGCAAAACTTAGATAGAATCGCCATTTGCGCAGGGACTCACAACGAGGCTAGCTCTCAATTATTAACTGAGCTAATTGATAATAAATCGCTTAATAGAGACGATAAACGAATTTTCTTTTCACAGCTTCTAGGCATGAGTGATCACATTAGTTTTAATCTTTCTAAAAAAGATTTCAATGTGGCGAAGTATGTACCTTACGGGCCTATTTCAGAAGTTATGCCCTACCTTATAAGACGTGCAGATGAGAATACGTCTATTGCAGGTCAAACAGGTAGAGAACTCCGGTTAATCCAAGAAGAGTTAGATAGAAGAGCTAAAATAGCCTATTAACTCTTCGCTGCTTTTTTACATGCTTTTATTATCTTCGCCTAGATGAAAAATTCGCTAATCGAAAAAATAAAAAATGCAACCAATTTCACAGATTACGAAAGAGACTCGCTGATTAAGCGGCTGGAAGCAAGTGCTAAAAGTGGATTAATTTTTGAAGCTAAAGAAGAGGAAATAGAAAAGGATCTTGCTAAAAAAAATACTCTTTTAAAGGAAATAAACGCTAAAAAAGTTGGAGCTACAGGAATTGAGCATCGACTTATAGAAGGAGACAATCTGCATGGCCTTAGTTGCTTAATAAACCAAAAAGAATCGGTTGATATAATTTACATAGACCCTCCATACAACACAGGTAATAAAGATTTTAAATACAATGATCATTACGTAGATTCTACAGATGAGTTTCGACATTCTAAATGGATTTCGTTTATGTCAAAGCGATTAAAGATTGCCCATCAATTATTGAAAGATGATGGCGCTATCTTCATTTCGATTGATGATGCTGAACATGCCCGACTTAAGCTATTATGTGATGAAATTTTTGGGAATACTAATTTCGTTGCCAATTTAGTTCGTAAAAACAAGTCAGGTTCAGGGCATGATAGTAAAAAAATAGCAGTAGAATACGATTATGTTCTCTGTTATGCTAAAAAAATAGATCAGCTTAAATTTAGTAAAGAGGATGCAGGAGCTGAACAAGACCCCAAATACAAACTCAAAGATAAACACCTCAACCACAGAGGTAAATATTATCTTCGAGACTTAGATTATAAAGGAAGTTATAGCCGAAGTTTAGATTACGCTATAATTGCCCCAGATGGCACTGAAATGTGGCCAGGAAATACGTTCGGAAAACCAAATACCTGGAGATGGGGACAAGAAAAATTTGATTGGGGAATTGATAATGATTTTATAGTATTCAAACAGAAAAATGGTAAATGGAAAGTATATATTAAACAATACCAGTTTGTAGATAATAAAAACAACAAAAGGCAACGTTTGATTCCGCATAGAGCACTTATAGACTTCTCTAATGCAATTGGCAGCAATGAATTAAAAAGCATCCTCAATCAAGATATTTTTACGTATCCTAAACCTACTGCTCTTGTTGAATTTATCTTAGATTTATTTGCACATAATAGATCATTGCATATACTTGATTTCTTTGCAGGAAGCGGCACTAGCTTGCATGCTACATTACTGAAAAATAGAGCAGACGGCGGTAGTCGAAGATGCACTTTGATTACGAATAATGAGAATAAAATTTGTGAAGAAGTTACCTATCAAAGAAGTAAAAAAGTAATTGAAGGATACAAAAATAAGAATGGCAAATTAATTGAAGGACTTAGTGAAAACGTTCTTCGATACTATAAAGCAAGTTTTGGCAAATGATAAAACCGCTAAAAATAACTGTAAGCAAACAAGATGTGCTTACTGCTATCACTTTAGCAAAAAAGCAACTTTTTATAGATAACCTTAGAAATAGATCACTGAATGTTGCATTTGACAGTAAGATTAGAGGATATGTTGGAGAATTAGCCGTCAAAAATTGGTTTAAAACTAATAATATCGATTTTCTATCTACTAACACAATCAATAGAAAGAGTAACATGGATGTCGATTTCCTATTTAAAGGAAAATTACAAAACTTAGAAATAGAATTAAAGACATCCCTAATTCCAGATCAAGACCGAACTATAGATGAGGCTATTTGTCAGCGGGATCTAAAGCTTATAAAACGTGGTAATGATAGCATAGAACAACTAAAAAGCGACCTGCATATCCAACTTTTTTTTAATCAAAGAAGAGCCGCGAAAGACTTATGGTTAGAACAACAGCCGGTAGTGAGTTTAAATACCACTGAAGAAGAAATTTACACTCATCTAGCTTGCTTTAGATATTTAGAAGACACTTTTTTAGTTGGATGGATTGATAAGCCAACACTTATTAAACAAATTGCTAACAAATCCAACTTTAAAAAAACCTGGAAATATGGCCAAAGAGAGTTTTGGACGTGTAGTTTAAAGTCCGAAATACGACCAATGGATGAGCTAATCATTTTTTTGAAAGAAGCTTAACTTCAGAACAAACACACTTAACTTTTTAACTATCTTAGAGGTTCAAAAAAGATTTATTATGCTGCAAGAAAAAGCGTTAGCCTTATTAAAGTCTGGGGAAAATGTATTCTTAACAGGATCCGCAGGAACTGGAAAGACATACGTATTGAATCAATACATTAATTATTTAAAAGATAGAAAGGTGGCCGTAGCAACCACTGCTTCTACCGGAATAGCAGCTACTCATATGAATGGAATGACGATACATTCTTGGGCCGGTATTGGAGTAAAAGAACAGCTTACAGGCAAGCAATTAGCCAGCATGAAAGATAAAAAATACTTGCGTGACCATTTAGAGAAGACCAATGTCCTTATAATTGATGAAATATCAATGCTTCACAAAGTACAATTGAATTTAGTAAATGAAGTACTACAGTTCTTTAGAGGGAATGAAAAGCCTTTCGGAGGAATTCAAGTTGTTTTATGTGGAGACTTTTTTCAATTACCTCCGATAGGGAAACCTGGCGAAAAGAGCAGTGAAAAGTTTGCGTTTATGTCCGAGTCGTGGGTTTCTGCAAACTTTCAAATTGCTTATTTAACAGAGCAATATCGACAAGAAGGTGGAGAATTAAATCAAATCCTAAACGAAATTAGAGCATGCCAAATTAGTCAGCGAAGCAGACAACTTCTACAGCAGGCTCAAATGAACGAATTTCATAAAGAGCAAGAACCTACAAAGCTTTACACACATAATTACGATGTTGACAATATTAATTACGATTATTTATCCAAACTAAAAAGCAAATCAAAGTCATATACAGCTGAAACAAAAGGAAATGAAAAATTACTAATGACGCTTAAAAACTCCGTTTTGGCTAGTGAAGAGCTAGAGTTAAAAATCGGAGCAAAAGTTATGTTTGTCAAAAACAATAGTGAAAAAGGCTATGTAAATGGAACGCTTGGTACAGTGATCGGTTTTAATGAGGATCATATTCCCTCAGTGAAGCTTTTTGATGGAAGAACCGTATATGCTCATCATGAGAGCTGGGGCGTAATGGATGATAAAGGAAGTGTATTGGCTAGTTTTAGTCAAATTCCCTTAAGGTTGGCTTGGGCAATTACGATTCACAAATGCCAAGGAATGACCTTAGACGCTGCTGAAATAGATTTATCAAAAACTTTCGAAAAAGGACAAGGTTATGTAGGTCTTTCTAGACTTAAAAAATTAGAGAATTTAAAACTTATTGGATTTAATGATTTGTCATTAGAAGTAGATCGTTTAGCATTTAAAGCGGATTTAAGGTTTCAAGAACTATCTGCTCAAGCTGATATACAAAATACTAATGCAGAGCTTGAGAATAATGCAATTAATTTTATAAAAAAGTGTGGCGGACTAACTAACCCCAATGATATAGAACGAAATAAGAAGAAAATAAAAGAGAAGAAGAAAGAAAAAAAAGAATCTACCTATGAGGTAACTTTGGAGTACATGCGCCAAGCAATGACATTAAAAGAAATAGCACATGAAAGAGGCATGACTACCGGGACTATTGCCGGTCACCTTATACGATTGAAAAAAGAAAATCCAGACTTCAATTTCAGTCAATACAAACCTAAAAAAACGATCTGTGATAAAGTAGAAATAGTCTATAAAATGCTTCCAAAAGGCGAACCAATTAGCACTAAAAATATCTATGATCAATTAGAGGGAAAAGTAACCTATGATGACATTAAGTTAGCATTGGCTTTTGTAGTGTAAAGAAAGCGCTTACGCGTAAATTTATTTAATTTTACATCATGCGATTTTTCACAGCTTTAAAGACAGGTTTTCTTAGTTATACGGATGCATTATCATTTATTCACGAGAATAAACTATATCGTTACTTTCTATGGCCTGTATTGATGCATATGATATTGTTTTTTTTAGGTTTCACAGGAGTGTCATTCTTAACTGACATTACTATTGAATTTTTAAAATCCTTGGTTGCAGAAAATCTAGATGCCTGGTATAACGCTGAAATATTGCAAGGGGTGCTAGCCGTAACCTTATGGATCATACTTAGAATTTTCTTCTTTATTGCCTTTGCCTATATTGGTGGTTATGTTGTTTTACTGCTGCTATCTCCAGTTCTTTCTTTAGTCGCAGCGAAAACAACAGAAAAAATTACAAACACATCACTTTCATTTAGTATTTCTCAATTCTTAAATGACCTTTTAAGAGGAATAGCGATGGCCATTCGTAATTTTATTTACCAATTATTGATAACTGCAGCTCTCTTAATCATTGGCTTTCTTCCACTATTAGGTTGGCTCTCCCCTATTTTACTTTTCGGAGTTTCAAGCTTTTTTTATGGCTATTCCTTTTTGGATTATGGTCTAGAAAGCAAAGGATTAAACTATGGAGAAAGCGTTCGTTTTGTCAACAGAAACAAAACACTATCATTCTCTTTAGGCTTACCATATGTTTTATTACTACTGATTCCTTTTATCGGGCTTATTCTTGCAGGCTTTTTGGCTATTGTTAGCACCGTAGCTTCTACCCTAGCACTTCATAAACCTGCCTATTTGCAGCAATTGCCAAAGCAACATAACTAATTGATTAATGATTAAAATTTCCGCTGTCTCCTATTTGAATACCTTACCATTTGCATATGGTATAGAACAATCTGAATACCTGAAAAAAAACAGTGATATCAATAGAGATATTCCATCTGAGTGTGCAAGAAAACTTGTAGAAGGAGAAGTGGATTTGGGGTTAGTTCCGGTAGCCATTATTCCTCACTTAGAAAAGTATTTTATTATTTCCGACTACTGCATCGGAGCTGTAGGAAAAGTTCATTCGGTTAATTTATATAGCCATAAGCCAGTTGATCAGATAACGGAAATTGTATTGGATTATCAATCCCGAACATCAGTAAATCTTTGTAAAATACTTTGCAAACATCATTGGAATATTTCTCCTCAATTTATACAAGGAGCTGCAGGCTATGAAAAAGAGATTTTACCTCATCAGGCTGCAGTAATTATTGGAGATCGGACGTTTGCCTTAAGTGGCACGTTTGCTTTTGAATATGATTTATCAGAAACTTGGTTTGAAATGACCAGTTTGCCGTTTGTTTTCGCAGCTTGGGTGGCAAATAAAGAGATACCACAAGACTATATTGAAGAGTTTAATAAAGCTGCAGCAAATGGACTTAAACATATTGATAATGCAATAGCATTTGGAAACATCACTTTGATTAGTCAAGAAGACCAAAAAAACTACCTAACAAATTCCATCAGCTACCAGTTTGACGACAAAAAAAAGGAAGGACTAGCTAAATTCTTAGCGCTACTCCAGACACTATAAGAACAAAAAAAAGAGGAATTTTTCAATTCCTCTTTCCTATTTAGATAAGCTTTATCTTATTTCTTTTTTTTCATTTCTGCAGTCCAATCAGCTATATTCTTTTCATTCAACTTAATATAAACTCCATACTCTGCTTCTTCAGCTAACTTTTTAGATCGCTCAGCAGTTGCTAAAGCTCCTTTCAAGTCTCCCATTTTATGTTGTATCAATGACATGGTATATACATTCCAGAATTGAGCGTTAATATCAACTGACTTTTTAGACCAAGCTAATGCTTGCTTTAAATCCTTATTGTTATCAAAGTAATAACGCGCACTAGAATTGTATAAACTGTATGCACCTTCTACTTTAGCTATTTCAGCTTTTATATTTTCTTCAGCAATTTTTGATGGATCTGCACTTACGTTAAATCGAATTGCGGTAGTTGCCCAATTTAATTGAACAGCTGTTTCCTTATCGGTCACATCTCTAAATGAAAACATCATTCTTTCTGTAGCTTCAGATGTCATTGGTTTTACAGAAATCTCGAGCGCGTTCTCTTCTGCTTTGTATTGAGATGCACTTGCCGTAGCATTTTTATTAAACATTACTTTCCATTCTTCTTTTCCAGGAATAGTAAATATAGAATATGAACCAGCTTTAAGTTCATTACCTTCAATCATTACATCAGTTGAAATTGTAAATTTAGTCGCAGCATTAGCACCTGTTCTCCATAATTTTTGATAAGCCAGTAAATCCCCAAATATTTCACGGCCTTTAACTCCAGGTCGAGAGTATTCAATTGTTACATCAGTCAAACCAACTCGTTGCATTACCATTGCCTTAGGGCTTGGTTGTGGTAAATCTTGTGCGTAAATGGCTACTGAAATTAATGCAGCAGACAAAATCGTAAATAATTTCTTCATAGTTTTTATTAATTGTTGTTTATTTTTTCAAATGTACACAACCCCAAAGGAGTTGTTATGTTCATTTCACAATTTTTAAGAGAGGGTCATGTAAACGACCTTTTTAGTCTCAAAAAAGTCCTCATCAAAATAGTGACTAAGGTGATATAGTGAATGATTATATTTCACTTCGTTTAGCTCTTCTGTTAGATCTCCACCTTTTAAGAACAAGAAACCATTGTCCAAATCATTAAAACTCGCTTTTTTGATTTTGTTACTTACCCAAGGAATAAAACTGGCTGTTCGAGTAACAGCCCTACTTACAATAAAATCAAACTTTCCTTCTACTTTTTCTGCTCGTTGATGTGTTGCTATTAGATTTGAAAGCCCTATACCATCAGCAACTGCTTGAACTACTTTAATCTTTTTTCCGATAGCATCCACTAAATGAAAATGTACCTCAGGAAACAGTATTGCTAATGGCAGACCGGGGAACCCTCCACCTGTGCCTACGTCCAAAATTGATGTACTAGGTTTAAATTCGATAACCTTAGCAATTCCTAGT
Organism: Vicingaceae bacterium; assembly: GCA_018402765.1. Lineage (GTDB taxonomy): Bacteria > Bacteroidota > Bacteroidia > Flavobacteriales_E > Vicingaceae > Acidiluteibacter. The sequence goes on from JAGYIE010000001.1 coordinate 727,834, forward strand.
CCATGGAGTACATGTCTCAAATAAAGCTCGTCCATATCTTTTCTAGATATCACATTGATTTGAGCGTTCCATTCATGGTACAATGCTTGAAGCAGCGTAAATTGATGAAATTGGTAATCTGAAATTGTTGGAAAATACTGTTTTATTAAATCGCTCTGCATGAAAAGTTATTTTAGTTAAAAGTGTGTCTTGAATGTTCAAGCATATCATTCAACAATGCTCTAGCTCTAAACAACTGAGCTTTAACAGTACCTAGGGGTAAATTGCATTCATCCGCAATTTCTTCATAACTGTATTCATCAAAATACCTTAGGGTAATTAACTCCCGATAAGGTGATTTTAACTTATCTACGGCTGCCCTCATTTCTGAGACCTTTTGCTGATGCATAAACGCTTGTTCCGGATTCTCATTTTCTGATTTTACATCCATCGACCATTGACTTCCATCTTCATTATCTTCTTGATCAAGCGATAAGGTTTGCATTCTCTTTTTACGAATAAAATCAATACAGTGATTTGAGGCTATCCTGTAAAGCCATGTACTGAATGCATAATTAGAAGTATACTGATCTAGACGCAAAAATGCTTTGCCAAAGATTTCTATTACAAGATCTTCTGCCTCTCTTTTATCGTGGACCATTTTCAAAACTAGAAAATAAATGGAGTCATGATAATTATTTAACAAATCAGTGTAAGCATTTTGAGAACCCGAAAGAGCTGCTTCAACAAGTCGCTTATCGCGCTTACCTTTTTCTGTTAATTCCTTGTTTACTTCCATGTTTTTTCTTTTATTAAGAATCCTGAAAAACCAAGACACAAGGTATTTAGCAATAACAATAGACTATATAATGGGGTTCCAAAAGATAATCGTTGTTCTTGAATTTTTTGCATAGCAAGGTTAAAGGTAATAAAATGGATAATGATTGAAAAAATCAAAAGGATAATAATTGTGTAGTGAAATGTAGTTAAAAAAGCTAATGGCCATAATGTATAGATGACCAATTTACTTAGTGTATACAACCCCAACAATACTTTATATTTTCCTTTGTATAAGGAAGCTGTCGTTTGATGTCTTCGCTTTTGTTTCCACCATTTGGTAAGCTTATTTTTTGGTATTGAGATAGTTTTGGCGCTCTCTTCCATCACAAATCGAACCGATTTTTTCGACGCAACTTGCTGCACAAATAAGTCATCATCACCTGAAGAAATATGCAAATGATTTGTAAACCCTTTCGCATTCATAAACAAACTTTTACGATAGGCCATATTTCTTCCAACCCCCATGTATGCTTTCCCTGCGTGAGCAAACCCAAAGCTCAATAGTGCTATTTCAGCAGTATCAAACCGAATCAGTAAGTTCAGTAATCCCTGCTCCTTTCTATATGCTCCATATCCCAAAACGATTTCAACTCCTTCTTCAAAAGGAGCTATCATTTGCTTTATCCATTGATTCGAACTCGGAATACAGTCTGCATCGGTAAATAAAAGCAATTCATTTTCTGCATAAAATATGGCTTTCGTTATTGCAGCCTTTTTCCCTCCACTATGCCAATCCTGAATGTCTAAAACCTTAAGATTGGTATAGCTTTCTTGAAATTTACTTAGAACCTCTAGTGTATTGTCACTACTATGATCGTTTGCTATAATTACTTCAAATTTGGGGTAATCTTGCTCGAATATATCCTTTAAATGTTTGTGCAGATTAGCCGCTTCGTTTTTAGCTGCAATTACCACACTAACACCTTGATAAGAATCCACTAATACCGGCTTAGTCTCTGTGTGATTTTTTATAAAAACTAATGGTAAAACAAAACGAAGGAGGAATATCAAAAAGGTTAAAACCGCAATCGAATAGCCGACTAAGATGAGCAATGAAATAGAGGAATCAGTCATAATCTAGATTGCTAAATAGCGTTGCAAATGTAAAATTCTTTTCCTCGGGTTTTTGGTATCTTTGGCGAACTTTTTACACGGCATTTATTTAGATGAAATTTACATTAGAAAAAACAGACGATAACTCAAGAGCGAGAGCAGGCCTAATAGAAACTGATCATGGTGGTATTGAAACACCTATTTTTATGCCTGTAGGCACTGCTGCTAGTGTAAAAGCTGTCCATCAACATGAACTTAGAGATGATATTGAAGCGCAGATAATATTAGGCAATACGTATCATTTGTTTTTAAGACCGGGTTTAGAAGTAATCGAAACCGCAGGTGGTTTACACAAATTCAATAATTGGAATGGACCAATATTAACAGATAGTGGCGGTTATCAAGTATATTCTTTATCTCAACGAAGAAAGATAAATGAAGAAGGTGTAAAATTTAAATCGCATATTGATGGTAGCAAATTGTTTTTTACACCTGAAAATGTAATGGATATTCAGCGTTCAATTGGTGCCGATTTTATAATGGCATTTGATGAATGTACACCCTATCCTTGTGATTATAGATATGCAAAACGATCTATGCAAATGACGCATAGATGGCTAAAAAGGTGTTGTGATCAATTTGACTCAACAGAGCCACGATATGGTTACAATCAAACATTACTGCCGATTGTGCAAGGAAGTACCTACAAGGATCTAAGAAAAGAATCTGCTGAAACAATAGCATCGTTTGATCGAGAGGCTAATGCTATTGGAGGGTTATCAGTAGGAGAGCCTGCGGAGGAAATGTATGAAATGACAGGTATTGTAACTGAAATACTACCTGAAGAAAAACCGAGATACTTAATGGGTGTTGGCACCCCTGCAAATATTTTAGAAAATATTGCATTAGGAATCGATATGTTTGACTGTGTGATGCCAACAAGAAATGCGAGAAATGGAATGCTATTTACTAAAAATGGCATTATGAATATGCGTAATGAAAAATGGAAAAATGATCATAGCGCATTAGATGAATTTGGAGATAGTTATGTCGATGCTACCTACAGTAAGGCCTACGTAAGACATCTAGTTGTTTCAAAAGAAATCTTGGGTGCACAAATTGCGACACTTCACAATTTAGCTTTTTATCTTTGGTTAGTGAAAGAGTCCAGAAGACAAATAATAGCTGGCACATTTGCTATTTGGAAAAAAGATATGGTAGAAAGAGTTCAGCGCAGACTTTAAGAAATGGGAATACTAGATCGCTATATAATCAAGAAGTTTTTAGGAACCTTCTTCTTTTCTATTGCATTGATTATTTCAGTGGCAGTAGTATTTGATATAACAGAAAAGCTTGATGATTTCATAGAGAGGAACGCCCCCCTCAATGCCATTATTTTTGATTATTATCTCAACTTCATTCCATATTTCGCAAATCTATTTAGCTTCCTCTTTGTATTTATTTCTGTTATCTTTTTCACCTCTAAGATGGCATCAAATACAGAGATTATATCCATACTAGCGAGTGGAGTAAGTTTTAAGCGATTTTTATTGCCATATTTTATCTCTGCATCAATACTAGCATTACTTTCATTTTATCTCAATAACTTTTTGATCCCCGATGCGAATAAGGCGCGTTTAGATTTTGAAGAGCAATATATTCGAAATCAGTTTAGAAACGATGACAATAACATCCATATCCAACTCGATGACAGCTCGTATGCTTATCTAGAAAGTTATAATATTTGGGCAAATATCGGCTATAAATTTTCATTAGAAACCATTAAAAATGGCGAAGTTACCTATAAGTTAATTTCTGACTATATGCAATGGGATTCAACGCAGAATCATTGGATAGTGTATAATTATTATGAGCGATATATCAATGGAACAAAGGAGCGTTTAATTCAAGGTAGGTCAAAAGATACAACGCTTAATATATCTCCTGAAGACTTCAATAAAAGAGACAATTCAGTTGGGACCTTGGATTATTACGCTCTAAACGAAGCAATTGCTAGAGAAAAATTTAGAGGTTCTCAAAAAGCTGTGTATTACGAATTAGAAAAGTATGGCCGCTTAGCATCGCCATTTGCAACATTCGTTTTAACCTTGATTGGTGTATCTATAGCGAGTAGAAAAGTAAGAGGAGGTATTGGGGTCCATATAGGAATTGGATTAGCCATTAGCTTTACCTACATCCTGTTCATGCAGGTTTCTGAAACATTTGCTACAAACGGAAACTTTAACCCCATTTTAGCCGTTTGGATTCCAAACATTACTTTTGGTTTACTTGCTATATACTTGTTAGCTAAGGCTCCTAAATAAGCAATTTGGCGCTAAAAACGGTACAATTATCAAATTTCACCCTAGGTGGTATAGAATAAAATAAACCATAGATGGTAGAACCACTGCCGCTCATAGAAGCATAAAATGCTCCATAGTTATACAGTTTTAGTTTTATTATTTCCAGCTCTGGAAATGTTTTGAAAATTGAAGCCTCGAAATCATTGTAAACAAAATCTTTCCAATCATTTGGATCCATCGACAATACATCATTTAAAGCATACTCTGGACATTTTGGTTTTACCCTTGAGTAGGCCATTGCGGTACTTACATGTATATTTGGATATACCAGTACAATATAATAATTGGATAGATTTATAGATATGTCTTTAAATGTATCCCCTTTTTCTAAAGCTAAAACCGGTACATTCTTAATAAAAAATGCACAATCACTGCCTAACTGTCTAGCAAAGCATTGTAATTCATCGTCTGACAAAGCGATATCAAAAAGTTGATTCAAACATTTCAATACAAATGCAGCATCTGCAGATCCTCCGCCTAGACCGGCTCCTATGGGTATATTCTTTTTTAGATGAATAGCTACTTCAGGCAAATTGTATGTATTCTTTAATAAATAATATGCTTTCAAGCATAAATTATCGCTGAGGTCTCCGGGGATAACTATACCTGAAGAGGTAAAGCGTGTTTTGGTCTCAGAAGGTATAATTTCAAGCTCATCAGTCCAAGGAATAGGAACAAAAAGACTTACTATACTATGAAAGCCGTCAGCGCGCTTCTCTGTTATGTTTAAACCTAAATTAATCTTTGCGTTAGGAGAAAAGTTCATTGAAATGATTTTTTTTGCAAATATATTCTAATTACTTTGGCACCCCAATTAGAAATAATCGCCCAAAGATTATTTGTAATTTTACAAAAATTTTAAGCCTTAAGTATGCCAACATATTTAGATTTTGAAGAACCAATAAAAGAGCTTGTTGAACAAATTGAACAAGCAAAACAAATTGAAGAAAAAAGTAAGGTAGATGTTTCTAAAACTACCAAAGCCCTAGAGAAGAAGTTAAAGGAAGTTCAAACTGAAATATACAGCAAACTAACTCCATGGCAGCGAGTACAAGTATCTCGTCATCCAGAACGCCCATACTCATTAAGCTATATAGAAGCGATGACTGAAGGAAACTTTATTGAGCTTCATGGCGATAGAAATGTAAAAGATGACAAAGCCATGATAGGCGGATTCGGAGAAATTGATGGCAAAACATACATGTTTATCGGACAACAAAAAGGAATAAATACCAAAATGCGTCAATTCAGAAACTTTGGTATGGCAAATCCTGAAGGCTATCGCAAGGCGCTTCGACTGATGAGATTAGCTGAAAAATTTAATAAGCCTATAATTACCCTAATAGATACCCCTGGAGCATTCCCAGGTTTAGAAGCTGAAGAAAGAGGTCAAGGAGAAGCTATTGCAAGAAATTTAATAGAAATGATGCAATTAAAAGTTCCGGTTATTTGTATCGTAATTGGCGAAGGAGCCTCAGGCGGTGCACTTGGAATAGGAATTGGTGACAAAGTTCTAATGCTAGAAAACGCATGGTACTCTGTTATTTCTCCTGAAAATTGTTCTACAATCCTTTGGAGAACTTGGGACTTTAAAGAACAAGCAGCCGAAGCATTAAAGCTCACTGCAGACAATATGCTTGCAAATAAATTAATTGATGGCATAATAAAGGAACCAATTGGTGGTGCTCATGCTCACCCTGAGGAAGCTTATAAAAATGTTAGAAAAGAAATAATCGCACACACCAAAAAGTTAGAACTATTAGACGTTGAAAAACGTATTGAAGAAAGAATTAATAAATTCTGCGAAATGGGTGTTGTTAATGAACCTAAGAAAAAAACATCAACAAAAGTAGCAGCTAAATAAGCAGCTACTTTTTATAATAAGCTGAAAAGCCTACAACCTTATTAGGTAAGGTAGAAATTTGGCTATCCGTAAAAGAATTCAAATCTAACGCATAAGCCTTTCCGTTTTGAAAATGGTTGTAAATGCACGTATTACTTCCTTCATCTATATAAAAATCATCAGCATAAACATTCCTTGACTTTATAATTCCATCAGTTAGATTTAAAGAATATTCATATAAGTTCCCATTTTCTGTTGAATTGAAATATAACCTGTAACTATATGAAAAGCAAGATGATATAGAATAATTAAAGTCAGCAATAAAATTCATAGCTCCTGAGGCAAACTTATATTCCATCAACCTTCCTTTACCGTTTACATTTCCTAGAATGTAAACATTATTGCCTCCCGACTTTCCTAATCCTACAGCAGCCATATTAAGCTCTCGATTTGATATAAGAGCTCCGGTAATACCATATTGACCAAGATAATAAGTTTGATCATTTAGTCGTTTTTCAAGAGTATACAAATAATTACCTATTTTTTTAATGTCAATTGGCTGATGAATCGTATTAATAATCCCTTGCGCATTTCCATTCAAATCAAACTTATAAATTTGATTTTGAAAATTTAAACAGTATAAAACTTCATTGATCTCTCTAAGTTTACTAAACTCAAAAGTTCCACCAGATTGACTCAACTGTTTGCTCCATTGCAAACTATTATCAATGATACTGTAGGCACTGATCACTGGAAACAATCGCTGTAAAATAATGTAATCCTCACTTCTTTTATTAATGGCTATGCCTGCACATGAAACCGATTTTTGAGCAAAATTGTTAACTGTTCCATCGGTATTGTATAAATAAAGTGCAGTTGAATTTGCACTAGAAGATGCCAGAACCGTTCCCTCGTATGCATATCCTCTGTAATTGAGCCTAACTTCCACGGATTCAATTTTTGTATTCTCTCCATCAGAAACAGATAGCTCAATAGTATACCTTGAAGAAATAAAATTTTCTGCAACCTCATAAAAAATGACCAAATCTGCTGAAGGCTTGTTAACATAAACTGTTTTGCTTCCATTTACATATTGCTGATTTAAATTATCATATAATCGAAGAACCACACTTTCTACATTTTGATTATCCGAAACACTTGCCCTCACAATAAGCGCTGAATCAACACTTATCATTTGGCCTGATTGCGGTGAAGTAATAGAAACTGTTGGAAATATCTCATCCTTTTCTTTTTTACATGAAATCATTGCAAATAGGATCAGAAATAATAGAAAAATGCCTTTTTGAAATAGTTTCATTGTTTATGTATTGTTTTTAATCTGTTAGCAACTTGTTAGTAGATGGTTAATAAAAAGTGATAAGTTAAGAATTTCCCTTAAAACAAACACGATAGTTCGTGAGTAACTAAATTAAATAATTCTTGGCTTTCAACTTTAAGAACACGTCTAATTTGCTACTTTTGAAAGGATGGATAATACAGGCAACTCAAAGGATCAAGCACGCAAAAGAAGTGCTAAAAATAGTTTACAGATAGCTAATTTAGAGCACGGTAGACTACCTCCTCAAGCAGTTGACCTCGAAGAGGCTGTATTAGGGGCTATGATGCTTGAAAAAGAAGCGGTCAATGTAGCTATAGACATCCTTCAACCAAAAAGTTTTTATAAAGATGCTCACCAGAAAATTTTTGCTATAATACAAGACTTGTTTCAAAAGTCTGAGCCAATCGACTTATTAACGATTACCAATAGTCTCAGACAAAATGGTGAATTAGATATAATTGGTGGTCCTTATTACATATCTCAGTTAACAAACAAAGTTGCTTCTTCTGCAAACGTAGAATTTCATGCTCGAATAGTTGCTCAGAAATATATTCAACGAGAATTAATTCGAATTTCTTCTGAAATTATTAGTGATGCCTATGACGAAACTACCGATGTCTTTAACCTAATGGATAAAGCAGAAAGTGGTCTTTTTAGCGTGACTGAAGGAAACATTAGAAAGAATTGGGACGATATGTCCACCCTTGTTAGGCAAGCCATTAAACAAATCGAATCTGCAAAAAATCAAGATGGAAATATTGTAGGTACTCCTTCGGGATTCACTGCCTTAGATAAGATAACATCAGGTTGGCAACCTTCGGACCTTATAATCCTAGCTGCTAGACCTGCAATGGGGAAAACAGCATTTGCGCTAACTTTATGCAGAAATGCTGCAGTAGACTTTAAAAAAGGAATAGCAATTTTTTCATTAGAGATGTCTTCACTTCAGCTTGTAACACGTCTTATATCAGCCGAATCTGAGTTATCATCTGGTAAATTAAAGAATGGAAACTTAAGGTATGATGAGTTAGCCCAAATTCATACCCGAATTGCAGGACTAACTGAAGCGCCCATATTTATTGATGATACTCCTGCAATTTCAGTATTTGAATTAAGAGCTAAAGCTAGACGACTTAAAGCGCAGCATGACATTCAGCTATTAGTTGTTGATTATTTGCAACTAATGACAGCAGGTGGTGAAGGAAAAGGAAATAGAGAGCAAGAAATTAGTACTATTTCAAGGTCGTTAAAGAGTATTGCAAAAGAATTAAATATTCCTGTAATTGCTCTATCTCAATTGAGCAGAGCTGTAGAATCAAGAGGTGGAGATAGAAGACCACAACTTTCGGATTTAAGAGAATCGGGTTCTATAGAGCAGGATGCTGATATGGTAATTTTTATTAATCGTCCTGAATACTATGGCCTAACTGAGGATGAAGCTGGAAACTCAACACTAGGTGTTGCCAATATTATTATTGCGAAACATAGAAATGGGTCTGTTGGTGATGTACAGTTGAAGTTTACCGCAGAGTTGGCTAAATTTGGAAATTTAGACAATAATTACTTTGGTGGAGAGAATTCAGGAAATAGGGGTAACGCTTTTGGAGATATGCCAATAAATGATGAATTCGATACGTCTAGTAACACAATAACACGTTCATCTAAAATGGACGACTTTGGTGATGAGGAAGTTCCATTCTAAACTGTAAGTATTTACAAACATCAGCTTCAAGAAACTATTTAACTATGCAGCTTCGAATCTTAATACTTCTCTTCTTTATATCATTTTCAGCTAAAGCATCTTATGTTTTAATACCAATGGATGATGCACAAAGTAATCATTTAAAGGCATATGGTGTTGCATTTTGGGTATTAGAAAGAGAGGTCGAAGTGCAATGGTTGCTCAACTATAGAGGTGGTAGTTTTATGATAAAAGCTGCAAAGCAAATTCAAGACGAATGTTTAATCAGAGGCGTTTCTTACGAACTAATCACTGACGCTAAAGCAAGTAGTATTTTAATAGAAATATCAAATCCTGAAGTAAATATGGATGCCATAAAGCTTGAAAAAGCCCCAAAAATGGCTGTGTATTCTCCTAAAGGAAAACAACCTTGGGACGATGCAGTTACTTTGGTCCTTACCTATGCTGAGATACCATATGATATCGTTTATGATGAAGAAATTATAAATGGGACACTTCCACTATATGATTGGCTACACTTACATCATGAGGATTTTACAGGCCAATATGGACGTTTCTACGCTAATTATAGAAGCTACCCTTGGTATAAAGAACAAGTTAGACAAAACGAAGAAATGGCTGCTAAACTAGGCTTTAGTAAGGTTTCTCAATTAAAACTAGGCGTGGCTAAACAAATTAGAGACTTTACATCAGGTGGTGGCTTTTTATTTACCATGTGCTCGGGAACGGACTCTTACGACATAGCTTTATCAGCAATGGATTTAGATATTTGTGAACCTATGTTTGATGGTGATGGATCCACTCCAAATTATAATGCTAAATTAAATTTCAAAAATACCTTTGCATTCAAGGACTTTTCGCTCATAACCGATCCAATGCAGTATGAATTTTCAAATATTGATGCTACCCCTGCCCATAGTAGAACTTCTGAAAAAGTAGACCTATTTACACTTTTTGAATTTTCGGCTAAATGGGACCCCGTTCCAACAATGCTTTGCCAAAACCATACTCCTGTAATAAAGGGGTTTATGGGGCAAACAACAGCATTTAATAAGCAATTTATCAAACCAGAGATATTAATATTAGGAGAAAATAAAGCACTAAACAGTGCTAGGTACATACATGGAACTTTTGGAAAAGGAACTTGGACCTTCTATGGAGGACATGACCCGGAAGATTACCAGCATTTTGTTGGTGACCCTCCCACTGATTTAAACCTGCATCCAAATAGCCCAGGTTATCGATTAATATTAAATAATGTGCTATTTCCCGCTGCTAAAAAGAAAAAGCAAAAAACGTAATGCGTATTTTTTCGTTCAGCTTATTTTTAAGTTAGCCCATTTAGAGTTTTAACAACGGCCGTTTTTATCTACTTTTGAATCTACAAAAAGAGAATGTTAAATAAAAGAATTAAGACTTTCTTTCAGGAGAGAAGTATGCTTAAGAATATAGCCGTTTTAACTGGCGGCACTCTTATAGCGCAACTCTTGAATTTTTTGTCTGCTCCTGTTTTATCCCGTTTATTTTCCAAAGAAGATTATGGCGAATACGGTTTGTTTATGTCTGCAGTTAGTTATGCCACTGTGTTAGCCTGCTTGCGATTAGAGCAAGCAATTGTTTTACCAAAAGAAGAAGCAGAAGCAAATTCAATTACCTGGTGGTCAGTGCGATTAAATCTAGCGGTTTCTCTAATTACTACTATCGTATGTGCAGTTGGGATATTTTGGTTTGGTCTTTCAGCTTTTTTTATATTGGTTGGACCTACAGTATTCTTTACCTGCCTCATAGCCATATATTCATATTTCAATAGCCGAAATAAAGATTATAATCGTGTTTCAAATGCAAGAATAATTATAAGTATAGCCATTACAATTGTTTCAATTTTACTTGGGTTTTCCAATAGCGGAACCTATGGGTTAATCTATGGAATACTGTCGGGACAGGTGATTGGCGCATTCTATTTATTTTATCACTTGCGTAAAGGCATTCATAGTTTCAAAAATACACTAAGTTGGAAAGAACTTAGAAAAAAGTACAGTGACTTTATTTTTATAAATACTCCTCACGCATTGTTAGATTTAACTGAAGTGTACGGAGTAGTTTTAATTATCGGGTTTTTCTTTGATAAAGCATATATTGGAGCATATTTCTTTGCTTTTAAAATACTTAAAGCACCTTTAAAAATTATTGGCTCCTCTATTTATCAGGTACTTTACCGAGAATTTTCAGAAAAGATCACTTTAAACCAAAGTTTTTTTTCACTTTTTAGAAGTACTATCAAACAAATAGCGCTTCTTTCTTTCCTCCCTTTCTTGATACTTGGTATATTTGGAAAAGAATTATTTAGTTTTATCTTTGGTGAGGAATGGGCAATTGCAGGAGTATATTCATCTTATTTTTCACTATGGTTTTGGCTCAACTTTATCGCCAGCCCAGTATCATGCACCCCATTAGTGCTTAATAAGCAAGGAATTTCATTTATGATAGCCGCAAGCAATACGGTATTGCGTATTGCAATACTTGCTGTTGCAGGTTATTACAATGATTTCAAGTTACTTATCTATCTATTTGCTATTTCTCAATCAATAGTTATGATTATAAATATTACATGGTACTACTCATTAGTAGCTAAACACCATAAACAAACTACTTTAAATGAGTTCAATCTTTAAACTAATTTTCTTTCATCCCGCAAAAATTGAATTGGGTATCTCGGGAAGTTCAATCAGGCCGCACAATTTGCTTAAGACATTTAAAAACTTAGAAATAGATGTAGAAGAAGTAAGTGGAGAGATAGAAGAGCGAGAAGAAAAAATTAGCCAGTTAAAAGAGCGGATAATTTCTGGTGAAAAATTTAATATGCTCTATGTAGAAAATACCACCCTACCACTAGGTTTAATTCAGCATAGAACAAAATACTTTTCATACTACAAAAAATATACTAACGATAAAAATTTTATTCAGTTTTGTTTGGACCAAAATATCCAATGCAGCTATTATTATCGAGATATTTATTGGGACTTCCCAGAAGTATTTGAAAGCAATTATTCGTTTTTAAAAAGAAAATATATACTTCTTCATCAGCGATATTTTGGGAAGAAAGAACTTTGCTTTTTAAAAAAAAATATTCGTGTTTTTGTACCCTCAGAATTGTTTAAAGAATATTTAAATAAAAAGTATAATCTGAAAGCTGAAGCTCTTTCACCTGGAAGTAATTTAAACGAAAATGCAACTATGCCTAAATCAGATAAGTTGACAATGATTTATGTAGGTGGAGTTAGCGCATTGTATTTTAGTGATTTTTTGATAGGAGAATTAGAAAAAATTCAATCTGTTATTCGTCTTATTTTGTGTTGTAGGAAAAATGAATTCGAAAAAAATAAAGCTAGATTTAAACAACTGAAACAAGTTGAAATACATCACACATCAGGAGATCAGTTGTTAAAGCTCTATAATCGTTCTCATCTTGCCTTGTTCCCTCTAAAACCGAAAGGTTATGGAAAATTGTCGTATTCAGTGAAAATACCTGAATACATTTGCAATGCTAAACCAATTGTTGCATTTAAAAACAACACCTGTGCAGAAGTAATTGAAAAGCATCAATTAGGATGGACTATTGGTGAAGAAAAAGATGAATTGTTTCATTTGCTTGACAGATTGGCGAAAAATCCGAAAGAAGTAGACGAAAAAGTAGCAAATACTATGAAAGTGAGGGACAAGTTTACATGGGAAGGTGTAGCACAAAAAGTAATTGGGTGTAGTCTATGAAGGTATTTCTATTAGCAGATGGAAGCTCAGCACACACTGAAAAGTGGGTAAAAAGCTTATTGGACAATAACGTAAAGGTATTCTTATTTAGTCTTAGAAGAATCTCACCGCTATTAGAATCCATAGTATCGAATAAATTTGAAGTGCATTCTTGCGAAAAAAATGTTCGTTCAAATGCTTCTGCGTTTAATAAAAGCACTTACTTAAATGTAATACCGGAAGCAAAAAGGCGAATAAAAAAATTTAATCCAGACATTGTTCACGCTCATTATATTAGTAGCTATGGGCTTTTGGCCTTTTTGAGTGGTTTTCGCCCTTATGTTCTATCTGTTTGGGGAAGCGATATTATGGTTTTTCCAAAACGCAGCTTATTTCATAAATTAATTATAAAGGTAATTTTGAAATTCAGCAGCCAAGTATTTGCCACGAGTAAGTTAATGTTAGACATCGTACAAAAAGAGTTTAATAAAAAAGAAAGCATTCATTTACCTTTTGGAATTGATACAAACTTGTTTCTTCCTTCTGAAAATTCAATTCAAGAAGGAAATCTTACTTTTATTATTTTAAAATCATTAGCAAGCACGTATGGTATCGACATTGCAATTGAGGCTTTTAAAGAAGTTAAGACCAATTACCCTGAGAAGACTATTCAGCTTCAAATATATGGTGATGGAGATAAAAAAGAGGCGTATACCTCACTAGCAGGCGCATTTCTAAACAAGTCTATTTACTTTATGGGTAAAATTCCAAATGATCAGGCACCAAAAGCATTACAACAAGCTAACGTAATGGTTAATGTTTCAAGGAGCGAAAGCTTTGGTGTTAGTGTACTAGAAGCTTCTTCAGCTGCTTTAGCGGTAATTGTTTCAAATAGGGGTGGTTTGCCGGAAACTATACTGCCTAACAAGACCGCCATTATGCTAAATGAGCTGAGCGTTAAAGAATGTACTAAAGCAATGGAAACTTATCTAAATAACCCAAAATTGGCTAGTCAACACGGAAAAAACGGCCGGGAGTTCGTATTAGCAAACTTTCAACAAGAAAAACTAGCAGCACTTCAAATTGAGGCTTACAAAAATATAACACATAAAAATAAACAAGAACATAGATAGCAATTGAAACTTCTTATTCACACACAGTATTTCCCCCCTGAGGTGGGGGCGCCCCAAAATCGTTTACACGAGTTAGCTTTACGCCTAAAAATGTTAGGTGTTGAAGTAACTGTTTTAACTGCAATGCCCAATTATCCAAAAATGGAGATTCAGAATGACTATAAAGGGAAGAAATACCTCTATGAAGAAATGGATGGACTGAAAGTTCACCGTTCTGCTATTTATGTCTCAAAATCGAAGTCTATCGTAATGCGTCTATTAAATTACTTTTCATTTGTTTGGTCATCCTATTGGGTGGGCAAAAGAAAAATAATGGGTGCATTCGACTTCGTACTTTGTGAATCACCACCTTTGTTTTTAGGAATCTCTTCTTATCTTCTAGCAAAACATCATGGGTCGAAATTTATTTTTAACGTATCCGATTTATGGCCTGAAAGCGCAGAAAAACTAGGCTTGGTAACCAATCCCGCATTCTTGAAAATGGCAACTTTATTAGAAGAGTATTTATATAAAAAATCGACTTTAATTACCGGACAAACAATGGGAATCGTTAACGATATTCAAAAACGTTTTCCAAATAAAAAGCTATTTTGGATGCCAAATGGAGTTGATGTTAGTTATTATAAGCCTGAAAACATTGAGTCTAATTGGAGGGAAGATAACGGATTCAATAAAGATGATAAATTGTTTTTATATGCCGGCATAATTGGTCATGCTCAAGGATTAGAGGTTATTTTAAAAGCTGCAGCATTGCTAAAAAGTGAATCCAAAATAACATTTATTTTACTGGGCAGTGGTCCTTGTAAAAGCAATCTACAGCAAATGGCTGACCAATTAAAGTTAACCAATGTTATTTTCTTAGATGCAGTAGCAAAGAAAGAGATTCCGTTTATCCTAAAGGCAATCGATTTTACAATTATACCTTTGAAAAAATTAGATTTGTTTAAAGGTGCAATCCCCTCAAAAATATTTGAAAGCTTAGCTATGAAAGTACCTATTCTTTTAGGTGTTGAGGGGGAAGCCAAGGAGCTGTTTATCGATGAGGCTAAAGCAGGTGTCTTATTTGAACCTGAAAATGGAATTGACTTGAGCGAAAAAGTAATTGAATTACTAAAAAATGAAGATAAAATAAAAGAATTCGGAGACAATGGGGCCAATTATGTTGCCCAAAAGTTTAATCGAGATATTTTAGCTCAATCTTTCTACAAACAGCTAAAAAGTATGTAAATACAAACCTTGATGTATTTAACTAACAAAAAAGAAAAAAAGTAAATGAAAATTATTACGATAGTTGGAGCACGACCTCAATTTATAAAAGCGGCAGTTGTTAGTCGAGCTTTTCAAAAGTTGGGAATTGAAGAGAAAATCATTCATACAGGGCAGCACTTTGATCCCAATATGTCGGAGGTATTTTTTACAGAAATGCAAATTCCAAAACCTGCATATAATTTGGCAATTCATGGAGTTAACCATGGTGCAATGACAGGTAGAATGTTAGAGAAAATTGAAAAGGTGCTAATCCTTGAAAAGCCCGATTTAGTGCTGGTTTACGGTGATACAAATAGCACCTTGGCTGGAGCGTTGGCAGCTAAAAAAATTCATATCCCTGTAGCACATGTGGAAGCCGGCCTGCGTAGTTTTAATATGCAAATGCCAGAAGAGGTTAATCGTATTCTCACCGACCGAATTTCTTCAGTTTTGTATGCTCCAACTCAACAAGCCGCGGAAAATTTAAAAGCTGAAGGCTATGGTAACTTTGATATAAAAATTCTGATTGTTGGCGATGTTATGCTTGATGCTGCATTATTTTATGCGGATCAATTAAAAGAAAAACCAACCGAAGATGAATACTTTTTATGTACTTTACATAGAGCTGAAAATACGGATGATTTAAGTCGTTTAAAAGCATTGGTAGGAGGTTTAAATGAAATTCATAAAAGCACTAAAGTAAAACTACCTCTGCACCCAAGAACAGCGGCTATTCTACAGAAAAATGATATTACGTTGGAAGTCGACACCATTCCACCACAAGGCTATTTGGAAATGATTAATTTGTTAAAGAATTGCAAAGGTGTAATTACCGATAGTGGCGGTTTGCAAAAAGAAGCTTACTTTTTTCAAAAGGCTTGCGTTACTATGCGCGATCAAACTGAATGGGTAGAATTGGTTGAAAATGGTGTCAATGTTTTAGTAGGTGCAAATCGTGAGAAGCTAATTACTGAGGTAAAAGCAATCAATAATAAAAAATTGGATTTTAGCATGAATCTATATGGAAAAGGAAATGCAGGTGAAGAAATTGCACATTCAATAAAATTACTTTTTAAATAAAATCTGTGAGCTTTTACAATAACATAAAACAGAATCACTTTTTTTACACAACAGCTTTATTACTTGCAGTACTTCCATTAAAAAAACTAATGGTTCCTATTCTAATATTAATAATTATTTCGTGGTTACTGACTGACTCATTTTCAAGTAAGATTGATAGGTTAAAAAAAAATAAAGTGTTTTTGCTGTTTGTTTGCCCATTTTTCTTTTACTTATTTGGGATGATTTATAGTAACAATCAACTTTTTGGCTGGAAAGATGTGGAATTAAAGCTTTCACTTTTAATCTTTCCGTTAATTTATGCTTCCACTAGCTTTCCATTAAACAAGTTTATAAAGAGATTAGGGCTTATTTATGTTTACTCTATCTCCATTACCTGTTTATTTAGTATTATATACGGAGCATTTTCCCTTAAGCAAATACCCACTTATGTCATGTTAAATTTGTTTTTACATCCTACTTATTTGGCTATGCATTCAAATATGGCATTGGCAATTTGCTATTTTCTTTTTTTTAGAAAAGATATAGAAGAAAATACTCCACTAAAAATTGCCTTTTTATTATTGAGTGTTACTACTTTGTTAACATTAAGTAAAACTGGCATAATTGTTTGGTTGATTTTAATTGGGTTCATGGTTTTTAACAATCTAGTTATTCTTAAAAAGCAATTCCTAACCTCAATAATTCTCGTCATTTTTGGTACATCATTGCTTGCAACCCTATATTTTGCTGTTCCAGAAGTACGAAATCGATTTTACTATGCATTTGAAGCATTGGTAAATCAATCAAAAAACCAAGTTGATACAAAAACATCTGAAAGTACTCAAGTTAGATTGTTGATTTGGCAGCAAACCATAGAAATTGTAAAAGAAAATCCACTTTTAGGTACAGGAACAGGAGACATAAAAGATGAGCTCTATAAAAAATACGAAAAGGAAGGAATGCAAGGAGCCCTTGAAAATAAGCTAAATGTTCATAACCATTACCTTCAGCTACTTGCTACCTTAGGGATTTTAGGTTTTATCTTTTTTATGGCTTCGATTTTTGTTCCTTTGACACAAGCAATGAAAACGAATAACAGGGTTTACCTAGCTTTTATATTGATTTTAAGTATCAATATATTGTTTGAGTCTATGTGGGAAAAGCAAGATGGAATTGTTTTTTATGCCTTTTTAAATGCGCTAATTTATTTTCATGGAAATAAGGCGCTAATCTAAAATCCGCATTATAGTATTTGCAATGATTTTTAAGTCGAATACAAAACTTTGGTTTTTTATATATAGTAGGTTAAGTCCAAGTTTCTCAGGCATGATCTCATGAACATAAATCTCTTCAGGATTTTCGGCTTCTCCTAGTAACTTATTCTCATCCATAAATTCTAAAGAAGCTAAATCGGTTAATCCGGGCTTAACCTTTAGCACCTGTCTTTGCTCATCTGTATATAAATCAACATATTTAGCTACTTCAGGACGTGGTCCTACGATGCTCATTTCATTCTTGAGAATATTGATCAATTGAGGAAATTCGTCAAGTTTGTATTTTCTTAAATAATACCCTATCGAAGTAATTCTATTATCCTTCTCCCCAACGGTTATCAATCCCTTTTTATCAGAACCAATTTTCATGGTTCTAAATTTATATAAGTAGAATGGTTTTGAATCTAGCCCAACCCTTTCTTGCTTATAAAAAATTCCTCCATTGGATGTCAAAAGAACTAATAGTCCGATCAAAACGAAAAATGGTAAAAATATGATCAACACTAAAGAAACTGCAAATAAGTCAAATAGCCTTTTAAACATTACCTACAACTTTCTGGTATGCCTTTTTTACTGCTTGAATAACCTTCAAAACCTGATCGTCAGTTAAGTTATAATAAACAGGTAGAGATATTTCACAAGAATAATTTTTAAATGAAATAGGATAATCGCTCATCTTATAGCCCATATTTTTATACTGAGTAAGCATAGGCAATGGCTGATAATGAACATTTACAGAAACCTCCTGCTCGAAAATTTCAGCAATAATTGCATCTCTCTGATCTTCGGTTATATCATTTATTCTAAATAAGTAAAGGTGGTAAGATGACTCTCGATTGGCATCTTTGTATAACGGAACCTTTGCCCATGATTCTTTATTGAATGCTTCTGAATATTGTCTAAAAATCTCTTTTCGTCTTGTTATAGTTTCGGAATCATAATATTTTAACTCCACCAAACCTAAAGAAGCGGCCATATCAGTCATGTTAGCCTTAAATCCTGCTTCCACTACGTCATATCGCCAATTTCCTTTTTGAGTTTTAGCTAGCGCATCTTTATTTTGACCATGCAATGACTTAGTATTTAAACTTGCATAGATGTCGTCATTATTAAATGGTTCTGGTAAGTTCAAAACTATTGCGCCTCCTTCTCCCGTAGTCAAGTTCTTTACAGCATGAAAAGAAAATACACTTACATCTGCTATAGTCCCTATGCGTTTTCCATTATAAATAGCACCAAGACTGTGCGCTGCATCATCCATTAATAAAACTCTGCCCAGCATTTTCTGTTCTGCGGTAATTGGTCTATATAGAGATTTAACTTCTGGTAAATTGATTAATTCAATTAAAGAATCGTAGTCACAAGGTAAGCCTGCAATATCAACAGGGATAATAGCTTTAGTTTTATTTGATAGTTTACATTTTAAATCCTTTATATTTATGCTAAAATCATCATTGATGTCAACCATAATAGGTTTAGCACCACAATGAACAACAACATTAGCAGTAGAACAATAAGTATATGCAGGCAATAATACTTCATCTCCAGGACCTACTCCAAACCAACGTAAAGTTAATTCCATCCCTATTGTAGAAGAATTAAGACATAAAACTCTTGGTGCACTGCAATAGTCCGCCAAGTTTCTCTCAAAAAGTTTTGTCTTTGGTCCTGTAGTTAACCAACCGGACTTTAGTGTGTCAACTACTTCATCTATTATTTCTTGGTAAATCTTGGGTGGTGAAAATGGAATCATAAGATGTAATATTTAGCATTGACACTTAAATTAAGCATTAGACAAAAGTAATCACGAATAAGTAATCTTAAACGTTTTTATCCAGTGATTCGTAAATCGAATTGTTACTTTTATATTCTGGAACAATCAATTTCATACTTTGGACTAAAAAAGTATTATCTTCTTTTTCAATACTATCAATCAAATGAGCAATCTCCTTACTGACTGTATTATATTCATAACTACGAACTTTTGCAATCATAATCTGCGAATGATGAGTAGGCAAAGTATTTTCTTTATCATTGAGTAACTCTTCATAAAGTTTTTCTCCTGGTCTCAGACCAGTATAAACAATCTGAATATCTTTCCCTTCTTCTAATCCAGATAATTTTATCATCTTAGATGCCAAATCTTTAATTCTAATTGACTTACCCATATCAAAGATAAAAATTTCACCACCATCCCCACTTGCACTAGCCTCCAAAACGAGTTGGCACGCTTCCGGTATTGTCATAAAATATCTTGTAATATCTGGATGAGTAACTGTAATTGGCCCCCCTGCATCTATTTGTTTTCTAAATAAAGGAATAACAGATCCATTTGAGCCTAATACATTCCCAAATCTTGTAGTAATATATTTTGTATTTGATTCTGAATTTAGTGATTGAACATAAATTTCGGCTACACGTTTAGACGCTCCCATCACATTTGTAGGATTAACTGCTTTATCTGTTGAAACCATTACAAAAAGATCAACTTTATACTGATTGGATAGGTCAGCAACAATTTTAGAACCTAAAATATTTGTCTTAATCGCCTCTGCAGGATTATTCTCCATTAAAGGCACATGTTTGTAGGCCGCGGCATGATAAACAATATCCGGTCTATATTTATCAAATACCTTACTCATACGATGAACGTCACAAATATCACAAATTACAGGCTCAGTTTTTACCTGAGAATTTAAGCTTAGTAATTCCATTTCTAGGTCATAAATTGGAGACTCAGCCTGATCAACTATCACGATTAATTTTGGACCAAATTTGGCTACCTGTCTTACAATCTCTGAACCAATAGAGCCTGCACCACCTGTTACCAAAACAATCCTGCTTTTAACAATAGTACTAATCTTATCAGATGATAAAGAAATCTGTTTTCTACCTAACAAATCATCGATACGTATTTGCCTTAACTGTTTTATGCTTAGCTGCCCATTGATCCACTTTGAAGGTGAAGGAACATTCAAAACCTGTACATTATATTTAAGACAAACCTCAATAACTCTATTTAATCTGTTCTTTTCAATATTTTGAGCAGCAATAATTAAATGTGAAGGTTTTTTTTTCAAGAATATATCCACAAGAAATTCAGCATTATATATAGGTTTATTGTCTAATTTTCGTTTAATTTTCTTGACATCATCATCTATAAAACCTACAACCTTAAATGGACTTGTTGTATTGTTCTCGATAATTTTATTCACAATAACACCGGCTTCTCCGGCACCATAGATTAAAACATACTTATTGTCATAACTTCGATTTTTATACCCGTCATATAAATACTTTATATAAACACGTGCAAAAGTCATTATAAAAGAGGTTATAATAAACTCAAGAATAATTATTGAAAAAGGAACAAGGAAAATATTAGAAAGGGAATAGGACAAAACATTAATTCCAACAAGAAGCAGACTCCCTAGGAAAGTAACTACAAATATTTTTCGAGCATCATCTGCACTCGTGAATCTTATAATATTACTGTACGTCTTTCCTATAATAAAAAATCCTAGTCTTAAAAAAAATACAATCACAAATGCAATCTGCATTAATTGAATTTCATGTGAAGGCACGTTAAAATTAAAACGCAGCAAATAAGAAATTATAATAGAAAAAATTACTATACATAAATCTATTAAAAAAACTACCCAACGAGGAGAAGTGGACTTGAAAAGAAAGTCTTTAAGCATAAGCAATTACAAAGCGTAATAAAAATAACGAGAATTGATAAATTTAAAGATAAAGATAGTAATGATTAACTAAAAACTAATTGAACATTGTCCAACTCAAACCTATTTTAAATACTCTCCCTGGCATGCCATAACCATTGATAAGCATACCCTCAGGTTTTAATTGATTTCCGAAAAGATTCTCCATCTTTGCGAAAACACGTACATGTTGAATTCTAAAATTCAAAAATACATCCAGATAGACAAAGTTGCCAAGGTCTCTATCGTCTTGTAAGGTGAATACTGAAGACTCAGGAAAATATCCAAAGCCTTTGAATGAATTAACAAATCTTATATCCGAACCAATTTGAGTAAGTAATTTATTATTAAAGAAAGAATCGGTAAAATAAAGTGAATGAGATGTGAAAATACTTGGCAAAGGTAAAAATGATTGATTCTCGATAAATTGGTAATTTAAATCATTATTAAATCTAAACTTCCCGATCGAAAAGTCTTTACACAAATTAATTAATAACCGATTAATAGAACGATCTATTTGTATTGGTTCTCCATTGCTTGTATATGTAATTAAATTACGGTTTCTTTCAAAGTTTATTCCTAACTTAATTTTGTACTTAGCGTTCAAATAAACGATTCTAGAAAGAAATTGATATTGAGGATCGAAATCAGTTGAATAAAAAACATGATTCCCATAAAATCTATTCTGCCAATAGTAAGGAGTCAATCTAGTATTTTGAGATGAAAGCGAAATAGAATTATTTGAATCAAGAGTATAGCTTATGAAAAAGCGTTGCTCAAAATCGTTATTATTATAACCTGCAATACCTAGTTTGTAATAGCCAGAAGCCGAAAACTTACCAAACTCCTCTGTTAATGTAGCTGAAACATATTGAGATGAATACAACGTATCAAAGCTTACTGATTGATGATAGTCATGATATTCATAAGCGTAATCTAATCTAATTAACTCATCCAAAATACTAGTTCCAAAACTATTCGTATACTTAGAATAATGAATTGAATCAAAGGTTAAAGCAGAATCTATATAAAACTTATTGTAAAACTCTTGTCCTCCTCTATCTTTATACCATTTCCAACTCCATGAGATATCTGATTGATGATAAATTCTAACATCCTTTAAAAATGTAGAATCTGAAAGAAGATAACTGTGATTTATTAAAGCTGTTTGGGACCTTAACTTATGAGTGGCGGAAGATAATCCTGTAGGAATTAATCTTGAATTTGAAACATTTAAGGAATCTGAAAATAATAGACCACCATTTTCTTGTGTTTTGATATTTGAAATTAAATAAGCAATTTTTAAACGGTACTTTGAATTATTTGATTTATATCCTAACGTGGCGTTAAAATGAGTATTATCAGTCAATTGATTTACATAAAACCCTTCAGATATAATTCGATTATAATCAAAACTAAAATTAAGCCCCTTACCAAATTGATTTGAATGAAAGACGCTAAAATACTGTTCACTATTAGCCCCATTAGTATATTTAAGAGTAGTTACATCCTTTTCTTGACTAAAAAACTTTAAGTCATCTATATTCATGATTGAATTAGAATAGGCTTGAAAGAATCCATTATACTTTTGTAATTCAACATTATTAAGTTGGTGGATTGGTAAACCAATGTTACCTGAAGATGCTAAAAATGGAGAATGTTTAAACCTATAATACTGGAAATTATCCAATTCTATTGATGAGTAAGATGCCGTATCCAACTGATTAGATAATGAAACAAATTTAGTCAGAGTTGAATCTTGAGCATATAAATCATATTGCAAAAAACTGAATATAATAAAAAGACTAAATCTCACTATACATTTCATGAGTAACAAAAATATACATTAATACAACGATAGCGTAGATTAGAAAAAGGAAATCTACTTTAAGTAAAATCTTGTAAAACAAAAAAAGCCCCACAAAAAGTGGAGCTTTTAATTAAAAAAATGGCGACGACATACTCTCCCGGTTAACCCAGTACCATCTGCGCTGATGAGCTTAACTTCTCTGTTCGGAATGGGAAGAGGTGATCCTCATCGCAATTATCACCATAAAATCTTTGTTCACCTGTACCTTTAGGGTTAAGTGAACGACAATACATTTAAGACATAATAGAAAAAAAATATAAAAAGTAAAATAAGAGTAAACTTTCAGCAGAAAATTTACGGGTAATTAGTACTACTTGGCTTTGACATTACTGCCTTTACACCTATAGCCTATCAACGTTGTCGTCTTCAACGACCCTTAAAGGAAATCTCATCTTGAGGTGGGCTTCGCGCTTAGATGCTTTCAGCGCTTATCCCATCCGAACGTAGCTACTCTGCAGTGCTCCTGGCGGAACAACAGATACACCAGAGGTTCGTCCAACCCGGTCCTCTCGTACTAGAGTCAGATCCTCTCAAATTTCCAACGCCCACAATAGATAGAGACCGAACTGTCTCACGACGTTCTGAACCCAGCTCGCGTGCCACTTTAATGGGCGAACAGCCCAACCCTTGGGACCTTCTCCAGCCCCAGGATGTGACGAGCCGACATCGAGGTGCCAAACCCCTCCGTCGATGTGAGCTCTTGGGAGGGATTAGCCTGTTATCCCCGGAGTACCTTTTATCCTTTGAGCGATAGCCCTTCCATGCGGAACTACCGGATCACTATACTCTACTTTCGTACCTGCTCGACTTGTCAGTCTCACAGTCAAGCACCCTTATGCTATTGCACTCTACGCACGGTTACCAAGCGTGCTGAGGGTACCTTTAGAAGCCTCCGTTACTTTTTAGGAGGCGACCACCCCAGTCAAACTACCCACCAAACATTGTCTCCCGCTTAAACGGGGTTAGACATCAAGCAATTCAAGGGTGGTATTTCAAGGACGACTCCACAACGCCTAGCGACGCCGCTTCGTAGTCTCCCACCTATCCTACACATGAATTACCCAATATCAATGTTAAGCTATAGTAAAGGTTCACGGGGTCTTTTCGTCCCATTGCGGGTACCCGGCATCTTCACCGGGAATACAATTTCACCGAGCTCATGGTTGAGACAGTGTCCAGATCGTTACACCATTCGTGCAGGTCGGAACTTACCCGACAAGGAATTTCGCTACCTTAGGACCGTTATAGTTACGGCCGCCGTTTACTGGGGCTTCAATTCAATGCTTCTCCGAAGATAACATCTCCTTTTAACCTTCCAGCACCGGGCAGGTGTCAGGCCTTATACTTCATCTTTCGATTTTGCAAAGCCATGTGTTTTTGATAAACAGTCGCCTGGACCTTTTCACTGCGGCCCCACCGAAGTGGGGCGCCTCTTCTCCCGAAGTTACGAGGCTATTTTGCCGAGTTCCTTAACCATGAATCACTCGAGCACCTTAGGATTCTCTCCTCGACTACCTGTGTCGGTTTGCGGTACGGGTACCAATTATCTGAAGCTTAGAGGTTTTTCTTGGAAGTCTGATTAGGATCATTATCCGCTTGTCCGAAGACTCACGGTACTATCAAGTTCAGCAGAGTTGGCGGATTTGCCTACCATCTCTATACCTACACTCTTCAACGTACTATTCCGTCAGTACGCAGATCTTTCACTACTCCGTCACCCCATCGCAATAATTGCTAGTACAGGAATATTAACCTGTTGTCCATCGACTACCCCTTTCGGGTTCGCCTTAGGCCCCGACTAACCCTGATCCGATTAGCGTTGATCAGGAAACCTTAGTCTTTCGGTGAGCGGGTTTCTCGCCCGCTTTATCGTTACTTATGCCTACATTTTCTTTTCTAGACGCTCCAGAGTACCTCGCGATACGCCTTCAACGCTGACTAGAATGCTCCCCTACCACTTGACTTAAGTCAAATCTATAGTTTCGGTACTACACTTTATGCCCGATTATTATCCACGCCCGATCGCTCGACTAGTGAGCTGTTACGCACTCTTTAAATGAATGGCTGCTTCCAAGCCAACATCCTAGCTGTCTAAGCAATCAGACCACGTTTTTTCAACTTAGTGTAGATTTTGGGACCTTAACTGATAGTCCGGGTTGTTTCCCTTTCGGACATGGACCTTAGCACCCATGCCCTCACTGCTGTGTATATGTTATAGCATTCGGAGTTTGTCAGGGTTTGGTAGGCGGTGAAGCCCCTAGCCCAATCAGTAGCTCTACCTCTATAACACTCGACCACAACGCTGCACCTAAATGCATTTCGGGGAGTACGAGCTATTTCCAAGTTTGATTGGCCTTTCACCCCTACCCACAATTCATCCAAAGATTTTTCAACATCAACTGGTTCGGTCCTCCACTCTGTGTTACCAGAGCTTCAACCTGATCATGGGTAGATCACATGGTTTCGCGTCTACCCCCACTAACTATACGCCCTATTCAGACTTGCTTTCGCTTCGGCTCCGATTCTCTAAAATCTTAACCTCGCTAGTGAGGAGTAACTCGTAGGCTCATTATGCAAAAGGCACGCAGTCACCCAACTAGTGGGCTCCTACAGCTTGTAAGCGTATGGTTTCAGGATCTATTTCACTCCCTTATTCAGGGTGCTTTTCACCTTTCCCTCACGGTACTAGTTCACTATCGGTCTCTCAGGAGTATTTAGCCTTACCGGATGGTTCCGGCTGTTTCATACAGAATTTCTCGTGTTCCGCACTACTCAGGATACTGTTAGATCCAAATTGCATTTCGTCTACGGGACTATCACCCTCTACGGTCAAACTTTCCAGCTTGTTCTACTATACAATCTCTTCTCATATCACAGTCCTACAACCCCAACATTGCCGAAACAATATTGGTTTGGGCTCTTCCACGTTCGCTCGCCGCTACTTACGGAATCATTATTATTTTCTCTTCCTCCGGGTACTTAGATGTTTCAGTTCCCCGGGTTTGCTCCTATTAACTAGGTAACATACCTTCAGTATGTTGGGTTGCCCCATTCGGAAATCTACGACTTATAGGTTATTTGCACCTTATCGTAGCTTATCGCAGCTTGTCACGTCCTTCATCGCCTCTGAGAGCCTAGGCATCCGCCATACGCTCTTATCAATTTTCTTACTTAAATGAAAATTTGCTCTTATTTTCTACTTATTATATTTTCTTTCAACATGTCAATGAACTCTTTTGACCAGTTTTATTACTAAAACCGTCATTTGCCAATTTCTAAGGAATCGAACCTCTATTATCCTACCAAGGAAATTGTTTATTTTATTTACAGTCTTTCTTGTCTACCTTACGCCTTCCTTAACGCTTTAGATATCTACTACGGCCCTTTAGTAATAGTGGAGGATATCGGAGTCGAACCGATGACCTCCTGCGTGCAAGGCAGGCGCTCTAGCCAGCTGAGCTAATCCCCCTAATACTTTACTGTAGTAGTCCCGAGCAGATTTGAACTGCTGACCCCTACATTATCAGTGTAGTGCTCTAACCAACTGAGCTACGGGACTGTAAATGTTTGAAATATGAAGTATAAAGTAAGTAAATACTTTTATGTTATTGCTAACATAAGAAAACTAAGCGCTCTCTAAAAAGGAGGTGTTCCAGCCGCACCTTCCGGTACGGCTACCTTGTTACGACTTAGCCCCAGTTACCAATTTTACCCTAGGCAGCTCCTTGCGGTTACTGACTTCAGGCACCCTCGGCTTCCATGGCTTGACGGGCGGTGTGTACAAGGCCCGGGAACGTATTCACCGGATCGTGGCTGATATCCGATTACTAGCGATTCCAGCTTCACGAAGTCGAGTTGCAGACTTCGATCCGAACTGAGATAGGGTTTTAGGATTAGCTCCCTGTCACCAGGTGGCTGCCCTCTGTCCCTACCATTGTAGCACGTGTGTAGCCCTGGACGTAAGGGCCGTGATGACCTGACGTCGTCCCCACCTTCCTCACCGTTTGCACGGGCAGTTTCTCTAGAGTCCCCGACATTACTCGCTGGCAACTAGAAATAGGGGTTGCGCTCGTTATGGGACTTAACCCGACACCTCACAGCACGAGCTGACGACGGCCATGCAGCACCTTGCAGACTGCTCCGAAGAGAAATATCGTTTCCGATAAAGTCACTCTGCATTTAAGCCCAGGTAAGGTTCCTCGCGTATCATCGAATTAAACCACATGCTCCACCGCTTGTGCGGGCCCCCGTCAATTCCTTTGAGTTTCAACCTTGCGATCGTACTCCCCAGGTGGATTACTTATCACTTTCGCTTAGGCACCGACTGTATGTCGCCGACACCGAGTAATCATCGTTTACGGCGTGGACTACCAGGGTATCTAATCCTGTTCGCTCCCCACGCTTTCGTACATTAGCGTCAATAATACCTTAGTAAGCTGCCTTCGCAATCGGTGTTCTACGACATCTCTATGCATTTCACCGCTACATGTCGTATTCCGCCTACTTCAAGTATATTCAAGAAAACCAGTATCAATAGCAGTTCCATCGTTGAGCGATGGGCTTTCACTACTGACTTAATCTTCCGCCTACGTACCCTTTAAACCCAATAAATCCGGATAACGCTTGGACCCTCCGTATTACCGCGGCTGCTGGCACGGAGTTAGCCGGTCCTTATTCGTGTAGTACCGTCAGCTCTCTACACGTAGAGAGGTTTCTTCCTACATAAAAGCAGTTTACAACCCATAGGGCAGTCTTCCTGCACGCGGCATGGCTGGTTCAGAGTTGCCTCCATTGACCAATATTCCTCACTGCTGCCTCCCGTAGGAGTCTGGTCCGTGTCTCAGTACCAGTGTGGGGGATAACCCTCTCAGGCCCCCTACCCATCGAAGTCTTGGTAGGCCGTTACCCTACCAACTAACTAATGGGACGCATGCTCATCCTTTTCCGCCGAAGCTTTAATAACAATAACATGCGAAATTGTTATACTATGGAGTATTAATCCTCATTTCTAAGGGCTATCTTCCAGAAAGGGTAGATTGCATACGCGTTACGCACCCGTTCGCCACTCGTGTCAAGAGCAAGCTCTCGACTTACCGTTCGACTTGCATGTGTTAGGCCTGCCGCTAGCGTTCATCCTGAGCCAGGATCAAACTCTTCGTTGTATAAAAAGTTTAATGCTATTTGGCTCAATTTTCAAGTCAACCTAAATTGACTAAAGTATTTACTTTACTTTTACCTATACTTCAATATTTTCAAAGAACTCCTCTAAAACTTCTCTCTCGCAAGATCCACCCTAGCATTCTATATCTCGTAGCCCGTAAGCTATCTCAATCTTGTTATGAACTCCCGTTTTTAAGGGGCTGCAAATGTAAACAAACTTTTTATTTCTAAAAGCTTTTTCTTAAAAAAAACTTTTAAGGCTTATTCCCATTATTTCAACTCTCACTTTTCAGGTCGACAAAAGTAATTATATTTTAATTTATAACTACTAATCTCTTCTATTTATTTTGTGCTATTATTTCAAATAAGTGCATAAAAAAATCCTCTAGGTATTTCACTAGAGGATTAAAAAAATGGCGACGACATACTCTCCCGGTTAACCCAGTACCATCTGCGCTGATGAGCTTAACTTCTCTGTTCGGAATGGGAAGAGGTGATCCTCATCGCAATTATCACCATAAAATCTTTGTTCACCTGTACCTTTAGGGTTAAGTGAACGACAATACATTTAAGACATAATAGAAAAAAAATATAAAAAGTAAAATAAGAGTAAACTTTCAGCAGAAAATTTACGGGTAATTAGTACTACTTGGCTTTGACATTACTGCCTTTACACCTATAGCCTATCAACGTTGTCGTCTTCAACGACCCTTAAAGGAAATCTCATCTTGAGGTGGGCTTCGCGCTTAGATGCTTTCAGCGCTTATCCCATCCGAACGTAGCTACTCTGCAGTGCTCCTGGCGGAACAACAGATACACCAGAGGTTCGTCCAACCCGGTCCTCTCGTACTAGAGTCAGATCCTCTCAAATTTCCAACGCCCACAATAGATAGAGACCGAACTGTCTCACGACGTTCTGAACCCAGCTCGCGTGCCACTTTAATGGGCGAACAGCCCAACCCTTGGGACCTTCTCCAGCCCCAGGATGTGACGAGCCGACATCGAGGTGCCAAACCCCTCCGTCGATGTGAGCTCTTGGGAGGGATTAGCCTGTTATCCCCGGAGTACCTTTTATCCTTTGAGCGATAGCCCTTCCATGCGGAACTACCGGATCACTATACTCTACTTTCGTACCTGCTCGACTTGTCAGTCTCACAGTCAAGCACCCTTATGCTATTGCACTCTACGCACGGTTACCAAGCGTGCTGAGGGTACCTTTAGAAGCCTCCGTTACTTTTTAGGAGGCGACCACCCCAGTCAAACTACCCACCAAACATTGTCTCCCGCTTAAACGGGGTTAGACATCAAGCAATTCAAGGGTGGTATTTCAAGGACGACTCCACAACGCCTAGCGACGCCGCTTCGTAGTCTCCCACCTATCCTACACATGAATTACCCAATATCAATGTTAAGCTATAGTAAAGGTTCACGGGGTCTTTTCGTCCCATTGCGGGTACCCGGCATCTTCACCGGGAATACAATTTCACCGAGCTCATGGTTGAGACAGTGTCCAGATCGTTACACCATTCGTGCAGGTCGGAACTTACCCGACAAGGAATTTCGCTACCTTAGGACCGTTATAGTTACGGCCGCCGTTTACTGGGGCTTCAATTCAATGCTTCTCCGAAGATAACATCTCCTTTTAACCTTCCAGCACCGGGCAGGTGTCAGGCCTTATACTTCATCTTTCGATTTTGCAAAGCCATGTGTTTTTGATAAACAGTCGCCTGGACCTTTTCACTGCGGCCCCACCGAAGTGGGGCGCCTCTTCTCCCGAAGTTACGAGGCTATTTTGCCGAGTTCCTTAACCATGAATCACTCGAGCACCTTAGGATTCTCTCCTCGACTACCTGTGTCGGTTTGCGGTACGGGTACCAATTATCTGAAGCTTAGAGGTTTTTCTTGGAAGTCTGATTAGGATCATTATCCGCTTGTCCGAAGACTCACGGTACTATCAAGTTCAGCAGAGTTGGCGGATTTGCCTACCATCTCTATACCTACACTCTTCAACGTACTATTCCGTCAGTACGCAGATCTTTCACTACTCCGTCACCCCATCGCAATAATTGCTAGTACAGGAATATTAACCTGTTGTCCATCGACTACCCCTTTCGGGTTCGCCTTAGGCCCCGACTAACCCTGATCCGATTAGCGTTGATCAGGAAACCTTAGTCTTTCGGTGAGCGGGTTTCTCGCCCGCTTTATCGTTACTTATGCCTACATTTTCTTTTCTAGACGCTCCAGAGTACCTCGCGATACGCCTTCAACGCTGACTAGAATGCTCCCCTACCACTTGACTTAAGTCAAATCTATAGTTTCGGTACTACACTTTATGCCCGATTATTATCCACGCCCGATCGCTCGACTAGTGAGCTGTTACGCACTCTTTAAATGAATGGCTGCTTCCAAGCCAACATCCTAGCTGTCTAAGCAATCAGACCACGTTTTTTCAACTTAGTGTAGATTTTGGGACCTTAACTGATAGTCCGGGTTGTTTCCCTTTCGGACATGGACCTTAGCACCCATGCCCTCACTGCTGTGTATATGTTATAGCATTCGGAGTTTGTCAGGGTTTGGTAGGCGGTGAAGCCCCCTAGCCCAATCAGTAGCTCTACCTCTATAACACTCGACCACAACGCTGCACCTAAATGCATTTCGGGGAGTACGAGCTATTTCCAAGTTTGATTGGCCTTTCACCCCTACCCACAATTCATCCAAAGATTTTTCAACATCAACTGGTTCGGTCCTCCACTCTGTGTTACCAGAGCTTCAACCTGATCATGGGTAGATCACATGGTTTCGCGTCTACCCCCACTAACTATACGCCCTATTCAGACTTGCTTTCGCTTCGGCTCCGATTCTCTAAAATCTTAACCTCGCTAGTGAGGAGTAACTCGTAGGCTCATTATGCAAAAGGCACGCAGTCACCCAACTAGTGGGCTCCTACAGCTTGTAAGCGTATGGTTTCAGGATCTATTTCACTCCCTTATTCAGGGTGCTTTTCACCTTTCCCTCACGGTACTAGTTCACTATCGGTCTCTCAGGAGTATTTAGCCTTACCGGATGGTTCCGGCTGTTTCATACAGAATTTCTCGTGTTCCGCACTACTCAGGATACTGTTAGATCCAAATTGCATTTCGTCTACGGGACTATCACCCTCTACGGTCAAACTTTCCAGCTTGTTCTACTATACAATCTCTTCTCATATCACAGTCCTACAACCCCAACATTGCCGAAACAATATTGGTTTGGGCTCTTCCACGTTCGCTCGCCGCTACTTACGGAATCATTATTATTTTCTCTTCCTCCGGGTACTTAGATGTTTCAGTTCCCCGGGTTTGCTCCTATTAACTAGGTAACATACCTTCAGTATGTTGGGTTGCCCCATTCGGAAATCTACGACTTATAGGTTATTTGCACCTTATCGTAGCTTATCGCAGCTTGTCACGTCCTTCATCGCCTCTGAGAGCCTAGGCATCCGCCATACGCTCTTATCAATTTTCTTACTTAAATGAAAATTTGCTCTTATTTTCTACTTATTATATTTTCTTTCAACATGTCAATGAACTCTTTTGACCAGTTTTATTACTAAAACCGTCATTTGCCAATTTCTAAGGAATCGAACCTCTATTATCCTACCAAGGAAATTGTTTATTTTATTTACAGTCTTTCTTGTCTACCTTACGCCTTCCTTAACGCTTTAGATATCTACTACGGCCCTTTAGTAATAGTGGAGGATATCGGAGTCGAACCGATGACCTCCTGCGTGCAAGGCAGGCGCTCTAGCCAGCTGAGCTAATCCCCCTAATACTTTACTGTAGTAGTCCCGAGCAGATTTGAACTGCTGACCCCTACATTATCAGTGTAGTGCTCTAACCAACTGAGCTACGGGACTGTAAATGTTTGAAATATGAAGTATAAAGTAAGTAAATACTTTTATGTTATTGCTAACATAAGAAAACTAAGCGCTCTCTAAAAAGGAGGTGTTCCAGCCGCACCTTCCGGTACGGCTACCTTGTTACGACTTAGCCCCAGTTACCAATTTTACCCTAGGCAGCTCCTTGCGGTTACTGACTTCAGGCACCCTCGGCTTCCATGGCTTGACGGGCGGTGTGTACAAGGCCCGGGAACGTATTCACCGGATCGTGGCTGATATCCGATTACTAGCGATTCCAGCTTCACGAAGTCGAGTTGCAGACTTCGATCCGAACTGAGATAGGGTTTTAGGATTAGCTCCCTGTCACCAGGTGGCTGCCCTCTGTCCCTACCATTGTAGCACGTGTGTAGCCCTGGACGTAAGGGCCGTGATGACCTGACGTCGTCCCCACCTTCCTCACCGTTTGCACGGGCAGTTTCTCTAGAGTCCCCGACATTACTCGCTGGCAACTAGAAATAGGGGTTGCGCTCGTTATGGGACTTAACCCGACACCTCACAGCACGAGCTGACGACGGCCATGCAGCACCTTGCAGACTGCTCCGAAGAGAAATATCGTTTCCGATAAAGTCACTCTGCATTTAAGCCCAGGTAAGGTTCCTCGCGTATCATCGAATTAAACCACATGCTCCACCGCTTGTGCGGGCCCCCGTCAATTCCTTTGAGTTTCAACCTTGCGATCGTACTCCCCAGGTGGATTACTTATCACTTTCGCTTAGGCACCGACTGTATGTCGCCGACACCGAGTAATCATCGTTTACGGCGTGGACTACCAGGGTATCTAATCCTGTTCGCTCCCCACGCTTTCGTACATTAGCGTCAATAATACCTTAGTAAGCTGCCTTCGCAATCGGTGTTCTACGACATCTCTATGCATTTCACCGCTACATGTCGTATTCCGCCTACTTCAAGTATATTCAAGAAAACCAGTATCAATAGCAGTTCCATCGTTGAGCGATGGGCTTTCACTACTGACTTAATCTTCCGCCTACGTACCCTTTAAACCCAATAAATCCGGATAACGCTTGGACCCTCCGTATTACCGCGGCTGCTGGCACGGAGTTAGCCGGTCCTTATTCGTGTAGTACCGTCAGCTCTCTACACGTAGAGAGGTTTCTTCCTACATAAAAGCAGTTTACAACCCATAGGGCAGTCTTCCTGCACGCGGCATGGCTGGTTCAGAGTTGCCTCCATTGACCAATATTCCTCACTGCTGCCTCCCGTAGGAGTCTGGTCCGTGTCTCAGTACCAGTGTGGGGGATAACCCTCTCAGGCCCCCTACCCATCGAAGTCTTGGTAGGCCGTTACCCTACCAACTAACTAATGGGACGCATGCTCATCCTTTTCCGCCGAAGCTTTAATAACAATAACATGCGAAATTGTTATACTATGGAGTATTAATCCTCATTTCTAAGGGCTATCTTCCAGAAAAGGGTAGATTGCATACGCGTTACGCACCCGTTCGCCACTCGTGTCAAGAGCAAGCTCTCGACTTACCGTTCGACTTGCATGTGTTAGGCCTGCCGCTAGCGTTCATCCTGAGCCAGGATCAAACTCTTCGTTGTATAAAAAGTTTAATGCTATTTGGCTCAATTTTCAAGTCAACCTAAATTGACTAAAGTATTTACTTTACTTTTACCTATACTTCAATATTTTCAAAGAACTCCTCTAAAACTTCTCTCTCGCAAGATCCACCCTAGCATTCTATATCTCGTAGCCCGTAAGCTATCTCAATCTTGTTATGAACTCCCGTTTTTAAGGGGCTGCAAATGTAAACAAACTTTTTATTTCTAAAAGCTTTTTCTTAAAAAAAACTTTTAAGGCTTATTCCCATTATTTCAACTCTCACTTTTCAGGTCGACAAAAGTAATTATATTTTAATTTATAACTACTAATCTCTTCTATTTATTTTGTGCTATTATTTCAAATAAGTGCATAAAAAAATCCTCTAGGTATTTCACTAGAGGATTAAAAAAATGGCGACGACATACTCTCCCGGTTAACCCAGTACCATCTGCGCTGATGAGCTTAACTTCTCTGTTCGGAATGGGAAGAGGTGATCCTCATCGCAATTATCACCATAAAATCTTTGTTCACCTGTACCTTTAGGGTTAAGTGAACGACAATACATTTAAGACATAATAGAAAAAAAATATAAAAAGTAAAATAAGAGTAAACTTTCAGCAGAAAATTTACGGGTAATTAGTACTACTTGGCTTTGACATTACTGCCTTTACACCTATAGCCTATCAACGTTGTCGTCTTCAACGACCCTTAAAGGAAATCTCATCTTGAGGTGGGCTTCGCGCTTAGATGCTTTCAGCGCTTATCCCATCCGAACGTAGCTACTCTGCAGTGCTCCTGGCGGAACAACAGATACACCAGAGGTTCGTCCAACCCGGTCCTCTCGTACTAGAGTCAGATCCTCTCAAATTTCCAACGCCCACAATAGATAGAGACCGAACTGTCTCACGACGTTCTGAACCCAGCTCGCGTGCCACTTTAATGGGCGAACAGCCCAACCCTTGGGACCTTCTCCAGCCCCAGGATGTGACGAGCCGACATCGAGGTGCCAAACCCCTCCGTCGATGTGAGCTCTTGGGAGGGATTAGCCTGTTATCCCCGGAGTACCTTTTATCCTTTGAGCGATAGCCCTTCCATGCGGAACTACCGGATCACTATACTCTACTTTCGTACCTGCTCGACTTGTCAGTCTCACAGTCAAGCACCCTTATGCTATTGCACTCTACGCACGGTTACCAAGCGTGCTGAGGGTACCTTTAGAAGCCTCCGTTACTTTTTAGGAGGCGACCACCCCAGTCAAACTACCCACCAAACATTGTCTCCCGCTTAAACGGGGTTAGACATCAAGCAATTCAAGGGTGGTATTTCAAGGACGACTCCACAACGCCTAGCGACGCCGCTTCGTAGTCTCCCACCTATCCTACACATGAATTACCCAATATCAATGTTAAGCTATAGTAAAGGTTCACGGGGTCTTTTCGTCCCATTGCGGGTACCCGGCATCTTCACCGGGAATACAATTTCACCGAGCTCATGGTTGAGACAGTGTCCAGATCGTTACACCATTCGTGCAGGTCGGAACTTACCCGACAAGGAATTTCGCTACCTT
Organism: Vicingaceae bacterium; assembly: GCA_018402765.1. Classification (GTDB taxonomy): domain Bacteria; phylum Bacteroidota; class Bacteroidia; order Flavobacteriales_E; family Vicingaceae; genus Acidiluteibacter. The sequence goes on from JAGYIE010000001.1 coordinate 763,233, forward strand.
AGGACCGTTATAGTTACGGCCGCCGTTTACTGGGGCTTCAATTCAATGCTTCTCCGAAGATAACATCTCCTTTTAACCTTCCAGCACCGGGCAGGTGTCAGGCCTTATACTTCATCTTTCGATTTTGCAAAGCCATGTGTTTTTGATAAACAGTCGCCTGGACCTTTTCACTGCGGCCCCACCGAAGTGGGGCGCCTCTTCTCCCGAAGTTACGAGGCTATTTTGCCGAGTTCCTTAACCATGAATCACTCGAGCACCTTAGGATTCTCTCCTCGACTACCTGTGTCGGTTTGCGGTACGGGTACCAATTATCTGAAGCTTAGAGGTTTTTCTTGGAAGTCTGATTAGGATCATTATCCGCTTGTCCGAAGACTCACGGTACTATCAAGTTCAGCAGAGTTGGCGGATTTGCCTACCATCTCTATACCTACACTCTTCAACGTACTATTCCGTCAGTACGCAGATCTTTCACTACTCCGTCACCCCATCGCAATAATTGCTAGTACAGGAATATTAACCTGTTGTCCATCGACTACCCCTTTCGGGTTCGCCTTAGGCCCCGACTAACCCTGATCCGATTAGCGTTGATCAGGAAACCTTAGTCTTTCGGTGAGCGGGTTTCTCGCCCGCTTTATCGTTACTTATGCCTACATTTTCTTTTCTAGACGCTCCAGAGTACCTCGCGATACGCCTTCAACGCTGACTAGAATGCTCCCCTACCACTTGACTTAAGTCAAATCTATAGTTTCGGTACTACACTTTATGCCCGATTATTATCCACGCCCGATCGCTCGACTAGTGAGCTGTTACGCACTCTTTAAATGAATGGCTGCTTCCAAGCCAACATCCTAGCTGTCTAAGCAATCAGACCACGTTTTTTCAACTTAGTGTAGATTTTGGGACCTTAACTGATAGTCCGGGTTGTTTCCCTTTCGGACATGGACCTTAGCACCCATGCCCTCACTGCTGTGTATATGTTATAGCATTCGGAGTTTGTCAGGGTTTGGTAGGCGGTGAAGCCCCCTAGCCCAATCAGTAGCTCTACCTCTATAACACTCGACCACAACGCTGCACCTAAATGCATTTCGGGGAGTACGAGCTATTTCCAAGTTTGATTGGCCTTTCACCCCTACCCACAATTCATCCAAAGATTTTTCAACATCAACTGGTTCGGTCCTCCACTCTGTGTTACCAGAGCTTCAACCTGATCATGGGTAGATCACATGGTTTCGCGTCTACCCCCACTAACTATACGCCCTATTCAGACTTGCTTTCGCTTCGGCTCCGATTCTCTAAAATCTTAACCTCGCTAGTGAGGAGTAACTCGTAGGCTCATTATGCAAAAGGCACGCAGTCACCCAACTAGTGGGCTCCTACAGCTTGTAAGCGTATGGTTTCAGGATCTATTTCACTCCCTTATTCAGGGTGCTTTTCACCTTTCCCTCACGGTACTAGTTCACTATCGGTCTCTCAGGAGTATTTAGCCTTACCGGATGGTTCCGGCTGTTTCATACAGAATTTCTCGTGTTCCGCACTACTCAGGATACTGTTAGATCCAAATTGCATTTCGTCTACGGGACTATCACCCTCTACGGTCAAACTTTCCAGCTTGTTCTACTATACAATCTCTTCTCATATCACAGTCCTACAACCCCAACATTGCCGAAACAATATTGGTTTGGGCTCTTCCACGTTCGCTCGCCGCTACTTACGGAATCATTATTATTTTCTCTTCCTCCGGGTACTTAGATGTTTCAGTTCCCCGGGTTTGCTCCTATTAACTAGGTAACATACCTTCAGTATGTTGGGTTGCCCCATTCGGAAATCTACGACTTATAGGTTATTTGCACCTTATCGTAGCTTATCGCAGCTTGTCACGTCCTTCATCGCCTCTGAGAGCCTAGGCATCCGCCATACGCTCTTATCAATTTTCTTACTTAAATGAAAATTTGCTCTTATTTTCTACTTATTATATTTTCTTTCAACATGTCAATGAACTCTTTTGACCAGTTTTATTACTAAAACCGTCATTTGCCAATTTCTAAGGAATCGAACCTCTATTATCCTACCAAGGAAATTGTAATGAAATATGAAGTATAAAGTAAGTAAATACTTTTATGTTATTGCTAACATAAGAAAACTAAGCGCTCTCTAAAAAGGAGGTGTTCCAGCCGCACCTTCCGGTACGGCTACCTTGTTACGACTTAGCCCCAGTTACCAATTTTACCCTAGGCAGCTCCTTGCGGTTACTGACTTCAGGCACCCTCGGCTTCCATGGCTTGACGGGCGGTGTGTACAAGGCCCGGGAACGTATTCACCGGATCGTGGCTGATATCCGATTACTAGCGATTCCAGCTTCACGAAGTCGAGTTGCAGACTTCGATCCGAACTGAGATAGGGTTTTAGGATTAGCTCCCTGTCACCAGGTGGCTGCCCTCTGTCCCTACCATTGTAGCACGTGTGTAGCCCTGGACGTAAGGGCCGTGATGACCTGACGTCGTCCCCACCTTCCTCACCGTTTGCACGGGCAGTTTCTCTAGAGTCCCCGACATTACTCGCTGGCAACTAGAAATAGGGGTTGCGCTCGTTATGGGACTTAACCCGACACCTCACAGCACGAGCTGACGACGGCCATGCAGCACCTTGCAGACTGCTCCGAAGAGAAATATCGTTTCCGATAAAGTCACTCTGCATTTAAGCCCAGGTAAGGTTCCTCGCGTATCATCGAATTAAACCACATGCTCCACCGCTTGTGCGGGCCCCCGTCAATTCCTTTGAGTTTCAACCTTGCGATCGTACTCCCCAGGTGGATTACTTATCACTTTCGCTTAGGCACCGACTGTATGTCGCCGACACCGAGTAATCATCGTTTACGGCGTGGACTACCAGGGTATCTAATCCTGTTCGCTCCCCACGCTTTCGTACATTAGCGTCAATAATACCTTAGTAAGCTGCCTTCGCAATCGGTGTTCTACGACATCTCTATGCATTTCACCGCTACATGTCGTATTCCGCCTACTTCAAGTATATTCAAGAAAACCAGTATCAATAGCAGTTCCATCGTTGAGCGATGGGCTTTCACTACTGACTTAATCTTCCGCCTACGTACCCTTTAAACCCAATAAATCCGGATAACGCTTGGACCCTCCGTATTACCGCGGCTGCTGGCACGGAGTTAGCCGGTCCTTATTCGTGTAGTACCGTCAGCTCTCTACACGTAGAGAGGTTTCTTCCTACATAAAAGCAGTTTACAACCCATAGGGCAGTCTTCCTGCACGCGGCATGGCTGGTTCAGAGTTGCCTCCATTGACCAATATTCCTCACTGCTGCCTCCCGTAGGAGTCTGGTCCGTGTCTCAGTACCAGTGTGGGGGATAACCCTCTCAGGCCCCCTACCCATCGAAGTCTTGGTAGGCCGTTACCCTACCAACTAACTAATGGGACGCATGCTCATCCTTTTCCGCCGAAGCTTTAATAACAATAACATGCGAAATTGTTATACTATGGAGTATTAATCCTCATTTCTAAGGGCTATCTTCCAGAAAAGGGTAGATTGCATACGCGTTACGCACCCGTTCGCCACTCGTGTCAAGAGCAAGCTCTCGACTTACCGTTCGACTTGCATGTGTTAGGCCTGCCGCTAGCGTTCATCCTGAGCCAGGATCAAACTCTTCGTTGTATAAAAAGTTTAATGCTATTTGGCTCAATTTTCAAGTCAACCTAAATTGACTAAAGTATTTACTTTACTTTTACCTATACTTCAATATTTTCAAAGAACTCCTCTAAAACTTCTCTCTCGCAAGATCCACCCTAGCATTCTATATCTCGTAGCCCGTAAGCTATCTCAATCTTGTTATGAACTCCCGTTTTTAAGGGGCTGCAAATGTAAACAAACTTTTTATTTCTAAAAGCTTTTTCTTAAAAAAAACTTTTAAGGCTTATTCCCATTATTTCAACTCTCACTTTTCAGGTCGACAAAAGTAATTATATTTTAATTTATAATCACTACTGTCCGATAAAAAATAGAAGTATATCGAATTAAAATAAACATTTAGAACATATATAATTTTAAATCAATGGACTAATCATTAAAAAGGAAGAATCCATTTAATTAATATTAGATTGGGGCTTACTTTTTTTGATTTATATTTTTCATTTTTTTGTCCGCCAAAAAAACGAAACCGAAGGTTTACGAACACACAAAAGAAAACAAGTCGTGAGCTAAACAATAAAAGCTCGTCCTTTGAATTTTTATTTCCTCCAAATTTATAAATCCTAAGTTCAGCCGGGTGATCTCCAATCACAGATTGGAGCTTTAATGTGGCTTTTCTTTCTTTTTAAGGTCACATTGAACTAACGTTTCCGGTTTCTCTAAAGATTCATTTTATTTTCCAAAAACAACAATTCAAGGGACATCATTAAAATTAGCACTTGTTTTCAATTCGAAATTTTAATCGGACAACAATGATTTAAAAGCAACAAAATAATTGGTTATAACTTTTACTCATGGAGTAGAATTCGAAACAGGAAGAATCTTTCCATTAAAAATAGCACCACAATTAATTGCAAAATCTCCTATAAACTTCGCCATACTATCAGGTGAGTTTGGAGATGTAAAATCAGGAAATGCATCCCGAAGCATAATTGTATTAACAGAACCCAGCGCTAAAGCATTCACTTTAATATTTGTTCGACTGAGTTCTTCTGCTAAACATTCCGTTATATTACTCAATGCTGCTTTAGTGGAACTGTATAAAGAAAGCCCAGGAAACTTAGAACTACCTTGAAAACCTCCCATACTAGATATATTCACCACATGAGCAATAGGTGACTTTTCTAATAATGGCAGTACAGATTGTGTAATAAAATATGGTGCGAGTGTATTTACCTTATATAGGTATAATGCATCTTCGTATGTAGATTCTTGAAATGGTCTATTGATCAGGGCAGCTGAATTATTTATTAAGATATCAATCTTGTTAATGTCTGTAGGTAAAGATTTAGCAAAACTACTCGCTATATCTGCTTTAGAAACATCAAGTGATATAATATGAATTGCTACATTATACCTGTTAAAACATTCTTGTTTTAACTTTTCTAGTTTTTCAAGATTCCTAGCAACAGCAACAATGGAAACATCATCCACATTATCACAGAAATACTTGACTAACTCAAAACCTACTCCTTGACTTGCTCCAGTTATTATAATATTCATATTAAGCTACCTTCATTTAATGTTTGATATAGGAATTAAGTCCGTTTATGATCAAGGTCTTGTATTCCTTATTACCCTCTGCATACTGATTTAAAAATTCTACAATTTCATTTACTGTACCTATATAAGTCTCTTGATTATTCAAAAGCTCAGCAATTTCTAGTGGCAACAACCAATCTTCCTTGTAATTTTGCTTTAGTGTATTCCAAATTTCAACTAAAGATTCAACTTCCTTCTTGTCTTCTCTGATACATTTCACCTTTTTATATAAGATATGAAGTCGCTTCGAACGATCATTAAATACTATTTTCTGAGTTTTTTCTTCAGGAACCTTAAATTGCAAATTAAATGCTTCGGGATCTGAAGGTCCGTTAAAAACAGACTTAATGTCTGCTCCAACTGCCATATCAAATAATCCCCATTCAGGACTAAACAGAATACGCTCCCCATAAGTTACGGTGCAGTCTTTTAATGTCATCAAGATAACATTACCATATCGATTTTTTCTTAGCAGATACAAGTATCCTTCGATCTTCACACCACTCTCAAATTTCATTGAGATGTTACTACCTGTCTCTATTCCTTTCTCTTTTAATTCGGAGTAGGACATCTTTTCAAGAGGTTTATCATAGCCTAATAACTTACCAACAGGAGAACCAAAACCTTCGGGATGGGAATCTTTTCCATGTCCTACTAAAGCTTTATCATAGTATGCAAGCATTGTAGGCCCTGTTGTTTGGACATATGCTAATTCATTATTATCATCTGTTATATAATCTGAAAATACACCACAAATCTGCAGACCTGATGTATATTCAGCAGTTGCTACTGCATTAGACTCGACTGCTAAGTGTAACCCATAAGCACCACCTCTTCTTAAAGCCATTGTATCAGCAAATTCATTCAGCACTCTAGTAAGCGTATTAAATGAGGGCGTCACATACAGTTGTGGTTGTGGTTTTGTGATATCAAAAGCTTGATTAGCTGCGACTAAAGAATACGGTATTTTTTCTACGTTATCTTGCATACATGAATAGCTTTCGCCTATAGATGAAAGCAAGCCTGCTCCATAAATTTTAGGATTGTCAACTGTTCCAATTAATCCATACTCTACTGTCCACCAATGAAGGTTTCTAATCCTACTCATTTCAGAAGGTTCTCCCATATTTGCGGATATCTCGTCAACAGCTTTTTCAGCTTTTGTGATCGCGTGCTCTGGGGTGTTTGGATTTTCTTTGATAATAGATAAATGACGAATAGCTTCATACAACTCGTAATCTTTTGCCGAAGACATTGCCTTAGCACCAATCTCTCCAAAAAATCTTAGGTATTCTGCATATTGTGGATCTGCAATAATTGGAGCATGACCTGCAGATTCATGAATTATATCAGGAGCAGGTGTATACTCTATATGATTTATGGTTCTTATATCAGCTGCGATTACTAAAACTTTATACGCCTGAAACTCCATAAAAGCTGATGGGGGAATAAACCCATCTACAGCCACAGCGGCCCAACCAATTTCTTTAAGAATTCTGTTCATCCCATACATTTCAGGAATTTCTTCTATATCAATTCCGGTCTTTTTTAAACCTTCTAAATAAGAACCATGAGCTACTTTTGAAAGGTAGTTAACATTTTGTCGCATTACATACCTCCACACTGCTTGGTCTTGCGCTGTGTAATCTGAACTACTCTGCTCTACTATAAACTGCTTTAAATGTGATGGCAATCTATCTATCAAAGGGTTACTTTCCATAATCGTAGTTTTATTCTGATAAAATTACTCATTTGAGAATTGAGTTTCAATACGCCAAAGGTAATAAGAAGAGATTTTATCGAATGTAATTTAGGTTAATGATTACAAAATGAAATCTGAAAGTAGATCTCAATTTTTCTAAAAACCACTTTTAGTTATCATTTGAAATAATTTATCCTGTAAGCTAATCACCTTTTGCTTAATTTTGCAAGACTAAAAAAAGAAAGGTATGTTTAGCAGTGGACAGTTTTATTTTGCATTATTTTTTCTAGTTGCTTTTATTATTGGTATGATCTACGCTTACAGAGGTGACATTAAAAAGAATCCTAAATACTTCAAAGGCTCCTTTAAAATTCTGATTAGCTTCATAGTGATTTATGGAATTTATTTTATTTTGACACGGGTCCTAACGTTCGGATAAAATATCCTTTATTTCCTGAACCATCATTGCAGTGGCACCCCAAACAATATGGTTATTAAGTAGAAATGCTGGTACTTTCATTTGATTTCCATCAGGTATGTCGACTGTCGTAGTAAGAAAACTATCTTCGTCAAATAATAAAGACAGTTTTACTTCAATAATTTCAGCTACTTCCCTAGTATCTTTTATAAACTCAGGTCTATTTTTAACTATACCTATAAAAGGAGATATTAAGAAATTGCTTGGGGGAACATATATTTCAGTTAAACTACCTAATATTTCAACTTCTTTAGCGATAACACTTATTTCTTCTTCAGCTTCTCTCAATGCTGTTTCTATTAGCGTGCTATCCGATGATTCTTTTTTTCCACCTGGAAAACTAACCTGAGCAGAATGCACACCTTGATAGCTTTGCCGAAGTATAAACACCAAATAAGGCTCTAAATTTATAAAGTAAATAAGCGCAAGCACTGCACTTTCTCTGTAATCACTCGATTTTTTAATTTCAGTTGCCGTTGGTCTTATGTACGACATTAACTTGTTGTGCGACGATTCACCGGGAAGCTCTTGGCCAAGCTTGTTGATTAATTGCGTTCTAAACAGATTAAAATCGTTGATTATTTCCAAACTACTTTTTTTAAATTTCTATTATACAATTCGACACTGTTGATTGTGTGCAGTTTTAGCATTTCTTCATTAAGAACCTCTATTGATTGATAGCTTTTGTTTAGCAAAGGTGAAAACTCAAAATCAACTAAATCTACATTATCATTGTTATACAACAAAAATCCAACTCCGTTTAATTGCTTAATTAAAGTATATTTGTCATTTATGAGTAGCTCTCCAATAATAGATAATACTGACCACCCAACTTCACTCTTCACAATGGCCTTACCATTATTAAACTTTTCTGCCACTTGAAATTGGTATGGTATAACTAATCTGGTATCAGCGTTCATATATCCCCACTTCTCCTTTTTTCTTACTGCAGTTAAACCAGAACTATTGTAATCTCCAATAGCTTCAAAAATTGCGGGAACAACCTTCTCCCCTGATGTATCTATTATTCCAATTTTATCCTTTGTAATAACTTTAGCAAAACCATTAACATCGAACTTACTAAAACTTAAAGCTTCCGTTCTAAAGTCAAAAACAAATTCAGTTATAAACTCCCCTTTAGTATTGATAAATGTATATTTTAAAGAATCTGCTACAAGAGCATATCCATTTGAGAACTCGCCGATATTGTCATACTTAAAATCAACTAATAAAGAGCCATTATTAGCATAAACACCATATTTATTATTCTTCTTTGCTCGTGCTAATCCTTCCTTATTGAATACCTCAATCCAATCGTGTTCATAATTTATAACAACTTCACCTTTTAAGTTTATGATTCCTTTTTTATCATCCTTTTCTGCGTAAGCAAATCCATTTTCGAAACTACCTGCAGATGAATATTGTATGGGAATTGCAATCTCACCACTTCGGTTAATGAATCCAAAACGCCCATTGTTTTCAACTAAGGCTACCCCATCAACAAATGATTCAATTTGGTCGTACATTAATGGAGTAACTAATTGGTTTAACTTATTCACTAATCCATACTTCCCATCTAACCCAACAATTGCTATACCATTTGAAAAAGGCACTATATCGTCATAAATTGAAGGAATCAAATAATCTCCTTGTTTATTTATAACTCCCAACATGTCATTTCTCTCTACAATGGCTCCTCCTTCTATAAATACTTCAGCCCAATCGAACAAGAAGCTAATCATTTGATTTCCTTTCTCATCAACGTAACCAAATTTGTTATCCCGTTGAATTGGATAAAACTGAATACTTGCTAATTGAAAATCTACCATTAGTTCATCCATAAAGGGGTATTTAGGAAAATCTAATCTAAATTCAGCGATTCTTTCAGCACTAAAATCCTTTATATATAATTTATAAATATTTCGCCATGCTTTATTTATATTTCGATTATCTTCAAATCGATTTACAAAATCAACATAAGAATCTACAGAGCCGGCTGCTGTCACTTTTTCATAAATTAAATTTTGCGCTTTATTTACGAATGGACTGTTGGGATATTGATGTAAGAATGCAATATAGCTTTCTATACTATCTGACTTAGTTATGCTTTCAAATAAACTTAGTTCATAGTTTGCCTTAGCCTCCACTTTTTGGGCTGCATTTGGATACCGTTCTAAAAACATATAATAGGCCTCAGGAGTTCCATTTTTTTTGGCCTGATCAAAAGCCAACTCGTTTCTTAACGAAACTGCTGCATCAAACTGACTAGCATTTGGATAATTCAAAATGAAAAAATTATAGTCCTTTATTGTATTATTCTGCAAAACCAGATTAAACTTTTTTGCATTAATCGAATTTTCTAATAAATGGAAATCGGAGAAAGAGAGCTTGTATTTCTTTAGTTGTTTTATTTGTTTTTGATTTGTAGAATCAATTGCCTTATTCGCAAAATTAATATACTTTTTTGCTGAATCTAACTGGTAAAACGGGTTATCATTTCTGCTGTAGATAACAGAAAGTCCGTATGACGCTGTCAGGGACTTTGTATTAAATGCCTTTTCAAAAAGTTCTTTTGCTTTAAAATAGTTGTAGACTTTTAGTGCTTCAAAAGCCCGATCAACTTTCCCTGCCGTTAGCGTTGACGATACAATTAGTATATTGGTAAGTAAAATCAGTACCTTCTTTCGCATTATAGTAGTATATTTAAATGCAAAAATAATTAAAGCAAAGCTATCCCTACCCACAATTAGTCCTATATGATTAAAAATAAACTTCTAATTTCTATCCTTTCTCTTTTATTTTTAGCTTTTATTGTCGCGTGTAATAATGAAAAAAAAGAAAAACAGATAGATTCCAATCAACAGCGATCAGTTTATGATTTGGAAGAAATAAAAAAGCGAGGAGTTTTAAGAGCATTAATCGATTATAGTTCTACAAGCTACTTTATATACAAAGGTCAGCCAATGGGGTATGAATATGAGTTATTAGAAACTTTTGCAAATCATATTGATGTGGACTTAGAAGTAATTCCTGTTAAGAATATGGATGAAATAATCTCATTACTCAATTCATTTCAAGGAGATGTTATAGCGGCAAATTGGACAGTAACAAAAGAAAGAGCGAAAGAAGTAAGATTTACACAACTGAACAACATAACAGAACAAGTACTGATTCAACGGAAACCGGTTGGTTATGAGAAAATGACTAAAGCGGAGAAAAGTAAAGCGCTTATATCCACAGTTGCCGATCTTGGAGGAAAAGAGATTTATGTAAGAAAGAATTCTTCCTTTTATAGCAGGTTAATGAATCTATCTGATGAAATTGGAGCTGAAATAGATATTAAAACAGCAAAAGGAGCCATAACAACAGAAATGCTTATTGAGCAAGTGGCAAAAGGAGAGATTGATTACACCATTGCCGATAGAAATATTGCACGAATTAATACTTCCTTTTTTAGCAATATAGACGCATCATTGGCAGTGAGTTTAAAACAAAGAATATCCTGGGCTGTAAGAAATTCATCTGTTATTTTAGCAGATACTATCGATGCATGGCTAACTGAATACAAGAAAACAAGTGAATTCAAATACATATATAATAAGTATTTTAAAAACCAATATTCGTATCGAAACCGAGTAATTAGTGATTTTTATTCGGCTAAGAGTGGCATTATTTCACCGTTTGACGATGTAATTAAAGAAAAAGCACAATTGATTGATTGGGACTGGAGATTGATCGCTTCCATGATTTATCAAGAATCTCAATTTGATTCAACGGCAGTTTCTTGGGCAGGAGCTTCAGGACTAATGCAGTTAATGCCATCAACAGCTTTGCAATTTGGACTAGATAGCTCATCAACGAATGCTGACCAAATTGGTGCGGGAGTTAGTTATCTAAAATACTTAGACAAAGAATTAAGTGAAAAAGTTATAGATCCAACAGAACGCATAAAATTTATTTTAGCTGCCTATAACGTTGGTCTCGGACATATTTGGGATGCGATGCGATTAGCAGAAAAGTACAATCTAGATAATACAATATGGGACGACAATGTAGCAGTAATGCTAAAAAATAAATCAAAGCCTAAATATTATAAAGATCCATTAGTTAGACATGGATATTGCAGAGGACGAGAACCATTTTATTATGTAAAAGAAGTACTTGAACGATACAAACACTATGAAAATGTAATGGATTCCATGAAGGTTGAGTAGACTTATTATAATTGTTAATGTTTAATTATTAATGGTTAATTATTAATTCTCTTGCCTGACGGCAATCGTTTTTGATACAGTTATTCAAAGTATTTTAAATCAAAATAAGTTTTCAACTAAAAAGATGATGTGCAATAGGGCTATCCATTTAGGAAATTAAAACCGAGGAATAAGTTCTTCAGAAACTACTTAAACACTAATTTTGAAGTATGGAATTTATACAATTCAAATTAGCTAATGGAATTAGGGTAGTTCACAAGCAAGTAAAAGGAACTAAAGTAGCCCACTTGGGTTTGTTTATTAACGTAGGATCTAGAGATGAAGAAGCGCATGAAAAGGGCCTCGCTCATTTTATTGAACATACTATATTCAAAGGAACCAGGAAAAGAAAATCGTTTCATATCTTAAATCGTTTAGATAGTGTAGGTGGAGAACTAGAAGCCTACACGACTAAAGAAGAAACCGTTTTTTATGCTTCCTTTTTAAAAGAACATTTAAATAGAGCTGCGGATATTATCGCAGATATTACTTTCAATTCAATATTCCCACTCAAAGAGATAGAAAAAGAGAAAGATGTTATAATAGATGAGATAGCATCTTACCAAGATAGTCCGTACGATCAGATATATGATGATTTTGAAGAACAACTATTTGGTAAGCATCCTCTAGGAAGTAATATACTGGGTACAGAAGAGCATCTTAAAACATTTACCAAGAAGCATATTACAGACTTTATGTCGCGACTATATTCAGCAGACGAGATGGTAATAAGCAGCGTAGGTGCCTTTTCAGAAAAAAGATTAAAAGATACACTTGAAAAACACTTTACTGTTTCAATTCAACAGTCAAGAAAACATAAGCGAAAGCCTTTTTCCAATTACACCCCCTCAAATAAAGATATTTTAAAAGACTCTTATCAAAGTCACTACATAACAGGGAATATTGCTTACGGCAGTATGACTGATAAAAAAAATGGTTTAATCCTACTGAATAACTTAATAGGAGGACCGGCAATGAATAGTATTTTAAATATGGAGGTAAGAGAAAAACTTGGCTATACTTACAATATAGAATCCAATTACTCTATTTATTCAGATGAAGGTATCTTTAGTATATACTTAGGAACCGATCAACAACATTTAGAAAAAAGTATTGCTGTTGTAAACAAAGCATTAAAAAAACTGCGTGATAAAGAATTGGGAATTCGACAACTCTCTCAAGCAAAAAAACAATTAATTGGTCAATTAGCTCTAGGTAGAGAAAACAATACATCACTTATGCTTTCGTATGGAAAAAGTATGCTGGTACACAATAAAATTTCAACCCTAGAAGAAATTATTGCAAAAATAGAATCGATCACAAGTAAGGAATTATTAACGATTGCTAATGAGATCTTACCAAATAACCAATTTAGTCATTTAGCTTACATCAATAAATAAATGGATTTTTTACCGGAAAATATTACAGCGTATTCAGAGAAACATACAAGCGAAGAGCCTGAGATCGTAAAAAAACTGAATCGAGCTACACATATAGAAGTGCTGCAGCCAAGAATGCTAAGCGGCCACTTACAAGGAAGACTATTGAAAATGCTCGTCCAAATGATTAAGCCTTCAAGGATTTTAGAAATAGGAACTTATACAGGATATTCGGCTATTTGTATGGCAGAGGGTCTAGATAAAAATGGAATTATCCATACCATTGATATCAATGAAGAATTAGAAGACATAACACATCGCTTTATAAAAGAGGCAGGCTTTACAAAACAGATTAAACAATATATAGGAGATGCTGTAAAAATTATACCAACTATTAATGAGTCGTTTGATTTGGTGTTTATGGATGCAGACAAAGAAAATTACCTCACTTATTACGATTTAATAATTGAGAAACTTTCTGCAGGAAGTTATATTTTGGCAGACAATGTTCTTTGGAGCGGAAAAGTAACAGAAGTAGCTAAGCTAAATGATAAAGAAACGGCACACTTACAAGAATTTAATGCACAAGTACAAATGGATGACCGGGTTGAAAACATTCTTTTACCCATAAGAGATGGCCTAATGTTAATTCGAAAAATATAGTATGAGTATAAATAAAAACATTAGAAATTTAACGAAGTCTAAAAAAAGCTATTCAATCGATGAGATTGTAGAAGGAATTTTAAAAAGGAATATTACGATTCTAAGTTTAGCCATTACATTGGTGGAAAGTAGCCGACCAGAAGATAAACAATTGGCACATAAAATTATTGATTCATGTCTCCCTTATTCGGGAAATTCCAAGCGGATAGGAATTACAGGTGTACCAGGAGTCGGAAAAAGTACATTTATTGAAAGCTTTGGCAAGTATTTAATCGAAGAAAAAGGGAAAAAAGTAGCCGTTTTAGCAGTTGATCCTTCGAGCAACAAAAACAAAGGAAGTATTCTAGGCGATAAAACTAGAATGGAAACACTTTCGAATCTAAAAAATGCATTTATCCGACCTTCTCCATCTATGGGTTCATTAGGTGGAGTAAGTAAAGCGACTCGAGAAACCATTATATTATGTGAAGCTGCTGGTTTTGATACGATATTAATAGAAACAGTTGGCGTAGGACAAAGTGAAGTGGAAGTGAAAAGCATGGTAGACTTCTTTTTATTGCTGATGCTTGCAGGGGCGGGAGATGAATTACAAGGGATAAAAAGAGGGATCATGGAAATGGCCGATTTATTGGTCATCAATAAAGCGGAAGGCGACAACCTTAAGAAGGCAAGATTAGCTAGAACAGAATATAAAAATGCGCTTCACCTCTTCCCTCCTTCTGTTAGTGGATGGATTCCAAAAGCAGAAACGTGCTCGGCACTTGAAGAACATAATATTGATTTGGTTTATAATATTACCTTACAATATTTCGATCATGTTCAAAATAATGGATATTTAGTAAAACAACGGAAATCACAAGCGTTGGATTGGTATAAGAAAGCATTAGAAAGTGAGATTGTAGATCGCTTTATGCGAAATGAAAAGAATCAACTCAAATCAAAAGAACTTGAAGAGTTAGTGAAAGCGGGCAAGAAAAGTCCTTTTTCTGCAGTGGATGAGCTATTGGAAGGGTATTAGTTGAAAAACTTGATTTTAATTACTAAAAAAAATCATTAGTGTCCGATTAAACTTTTTTAAAAGCGGGATTTCCTATTTAGGATTTCCCGCTTTATTGTAATTTAGGTTTTGACGAAACACAAATTACATGAATAAAAGTAGCTACTTTTTTGGACAATCCGTTTTCGGACAGCTGATTTCTTTGATTGACTCAAATTTGATAAAATCTGCTGTTAAAAAACACAATTCAGATTACTATACAAAGAAATTCACCACCTCCGACCACTTGATTAGTATGCTTTTTTCAACGTTTTCTAACTGCAGTTCGTTAAGAGAAGTGCTGCCGGAATGCTTGGTTTAAAAGGCAAAACCAATCATTTTCAACTCAAAAATATTCCTCATCGAAGCACTTTGAGCGATGCAAATGCAAGAAGAAACAATCTTGTCTTCCAAGAAATTTACTATTCATTACTTAACTTATATCGTCCTATTATCTCGGACAGCCGCCAACAGTATGCTTGGGAAAATAGACTAGAAATTATTGATTCTAGTACAATTTCATTGTTTAAATCCATTCTTAGTTGTGTTGGTAGAAATCCATCAAACGGACAAAAAAAAGGTGGAATAAAAGTTCACACACAAATAAGCTTGCAGGAAAATCTGCCCCATTTTATTTGGTTATCAGCGGCAACTGTTCATGATAAACGCTTTTTAAAGCACATAAAAATTGAACCTGGTAAAATTGCTGTTTTTGACAAAGGTTATAACGATTATAAAACTTTTGATGAGTTCACTAAAGACGGAATATTCTTTGTTACAAGGCTAAAATCGAATGCCTCTTTTGAGTCTGTGACTGAAAATGAAATCCCTGATTATTTAGATGACGGAGTACTAAAAGACGAAATCATAGAGGTCAATGTAAAAGAAAAAGGAAAGTTTCTAAAAAAGACTCAATTAAGAAGAATAGCTTACTGGGATAGTGAAAACAAGCGCTGTTTTGAATTTATCACTAACCTTATCGGAATGAATGCAGGACATATTGCATTGATCTATAAAAAGCGATGGTCAATAGAACTTTTATTTAAGCAGCTAAAACAGAACTTTCCGTTAAAATACTTTTTAGGTGACAATGAAAACGCAATTAAAATCCAAATATGGTGTACCTTAATTGTAAACTTATTATTGACTGTAATTCGTAAAAAAATTAAGAGAAAATGGGCGTTCTCAAACCTTGCTAACTTTTGTCGCCTTCATTTATTCAATTATATTCATTTGATGAAGTTCCTGGAAAATCCTGAGAAAGACTGGTTGAAAGAAATTAACCCACAACTCCAGATGAAATTCAGCTCAGCCTAAAAAAGAGGGGCTTACTTTTAGTGAAAACAACACAATTGAGTAAAATCAAACCATATAGTGATTAAAAAAGCCTTTTATTATTTTTATCGGACAGTAGTGATTTTAATTAGATTCTTAATTGTAAACAACTTTCTTTATTTCACGTCTATTTTGAGTTTGTATTTCTAGAAAGTAAATTCCCTTAGGAATGCTGTTGGGTAGTTTTATTTGTTGTAGCCCTCCAACAAATTCAAGCTCAACTAGTCTTCCTTGAAGATCTAAACACCTAATTTGCTGTATTTCTTGCTCACTAAAAATGTTAAGTATATCAGAAGTCGGATTTGGATAGATAGCAATACTTACTAACTTGCTTTTTATAACATCTTCATTTGAAGTTAGAACATTTGTAATATCGAATTTAGAAAAGAAGATTTAATTACGATATAAATTACTTGCAAAAGTATCGGTCCCAAAATAAATACCATTAGCTCTTCTTCTACTATAAATTGTGAGATGATTCTTAAAAACATCAAAGGCTTTTGTTTGTATTATTCTTGAATCATTATTGAATGGTTCTATTCCCCAAACTTTAGTTTCCAAAACTGTACCCTGATCATCAAGCACATGAATTCGATTAAAAAAGTTTTGCTGACCAAAAGCATAAACCTTAGAACCATCATCCTTAATAGCCAATCCTAAGGGTGATACTAGCGCAGGTATCGTTGTCTGAAAAATCAAGTTTCCATCATCTAACGTATATTTAGAAAGTGTACCACCATCAGACAATGTATAAAGATGCCGAGTGGCATAATCAACCGCTGTAAAACGAACTACATTGGATGTAATGATTTTTTTCCAAATCACAGTATCCATCTTGCTATCTACCATTTGTAATGATTGTGGAATTAAATTAGCGTATACTTCGATGATTCGATTTGAATCAAGTGGACTCATGGTATATAAATCATTCGCATTTATACTAGGAAATTGACTTTTAGATGTTCTTAAAAAACCAAGTGTATCTCTATACACTCTACCAATTCTATAAATAGAATCGTTGCCAAAACAAACTAATTCTGCTCCTCCACTTACAGCCATACTAAACCATGGCTTACCTTCACTGTCAATTAATAAATTTTCGATTGTAACATTTCGATAATTTGCAGGAGAGCTACAATAAGTTGTTCTAGCCCATAATGGATTTAATAGTAAATCGAACTGAACAATAAACGGAGAAGGATAACCTACTTCAATATCTATGTAATCTGATCCGAACTTTAACTTATAGCTTGTGGTTCCTACCAAGTAAATCGTATTTGAAATTGAGTCGAAAGCCAATTTACCTCCTTCAATGGGTTGATATGTTGTTCCATTGGAGTCTAAAATACAGTAATAGTTCACTAAATTAAAGCTATCGTCTATTACTATAATACTAGGTTCTGGACAGCTTAAGGTAGTTAAAGAATCATTGATATAAAACGAACTTTGAACAGGAAATTTCCCAAGGATATAATTAAGTCCATTATGCCTAATTGCATCATAGACATCGTCATCATTAACCCCACCAAAAGAAACCGTTTTAGTTTGGCCTTTTATTGAAAAAGAAAAAAGGTAAATGAAAATAAATAGAAATAAAGTTGTTAATCCTTTCATGAGTAGAGTTTTTAAAATTTATTTAATAGGTAAAATATAAACTTAATTTTTGTTAAAATCATAAAAAGCAAATTATAACGTTAATACGTGCAAACAAATGTCCCATTATAAAACTAAACATAGCGAACGCTACGACTCTCACAGCGATCATAAAGGAAGAAGAATGATGTTAATTAATGACTAAATTCAAAGGTCTAAACTCTCACCCCTAGCTTCTTCTCTTCAAAACTTAACCACAAAAAAAACGCCTTTTACATCTGCAAAAGGCGTTTTTTTATATTATCACGAATGGATTAATTATCCACCGAAATCATCAAACATTACATTCTCTTCAGGAACACCCCAGTTATCACACATTTTAATAACTGCAGCATTCATCATTGGAGGTCCACAGAAATAAAATTCTATTTCGTCCGGCTCATCATGCTTCGATAAGTAATTATCAATAAATGCTTGGTGTACGAAGCCTGTAAATCCATCACCTTCTGATTCCATACTTGATTTCGGAGTCCAGTTATCCTCTGGAAGTGGCTCAGATAATACTATATGAAATTTAAAGTTAGGGAATTGCTTCTCTATTTCTCTAAAGTGATCGATGTAGAATAACTCTCTTTTCGAACGTCCACCATACCAGTAAGAAACCTTTCTACCTGTTTTTAACGTATGGAATAAGTGGAAGATATGCGCTCTTAATGGCGCCATTCCTGCTCCACCACCAATATAAACCATTTCAGCATCTGTTTCTTTAATGAAGAATTCTCCATAAGGTCCAGATACCGTTACGATGTCACCAGGTTTTCTGCTAAATACGTATGAAGAACATATACCAGGATTTACACTCATCCATGCATTATTTGCTCTATCCCATGGTGGAGTAGCAATACGGATATTTAACATCACAATATTACCTTCAGCAGGGTGGTTAGCCATTGAATACGCTCTAAAGATAGGCTCAGGGTTCACCATTTTAAGATCCCATAAACCAAATTTATCCCAATCTTCTTGGTACTTATTAGGACCTGCAGGATCATCTGGTAATGGCTTGATATCAATATCTTTGAAATCAACTGTTACAGCGGGTACATCTAATTGAATGTAACCACCTGCTTCGAAATCTAATGTTTCTCCCTCAGGTAACTTCACTACAAATTCCTTGATAAAGGTAGCAACGTTCCAGTTAGATACAACTTCACAATCCCACTTCTTAATGCCAAAAATTTCTTCTGGTATTCTGATTTCCATGTCTTGCTTAACCTTTACTTGACATCCAAGTCTCCAGTTTTCTGCTATTTCTTTTCTTGAGAAATAAGGCTTTTCAGTAGGTAAAATCTCTCCACCACCAGACATCACCTGACACTTACACATAGCACAAGTACCACCACCACCGCAAGCTGATGGTAAAAATATCTTTTCATTACCTAGCGTAGATAAGATCGTACTTCCTGCACTTACTTCTACCGTTTTCTCTCCATTAATGGTCAGTTTTACAGGACCTGAAGCCGTTAACTTTGCTTTTGCCCAAAGAAGTAGGGAAACCAATAGCAAAACAACGATAAAAACTACACCTATAGAGGTGATAATTGTTGTTGTATTAATCGCTAAAAACATATTTTCAGTTTTTCTTTAAATGATTATTATAATTCAATTCCCATAAAGGACATAAAGGCAATACCCATCAATCCAGTAATGATAAATGTAATTCCCAAACCTCTTAATGGAGCAGGTACATTTGAATATCTAATTTTTTCTCTGATAGCTGCGATTGCAACAATAGCAAGAAACCAACCCACACCTGAACCAAGTCCAAATACAGTAGCTTCACCTAAACTAGAATATTGACGTTCTTGCATAAACAAAGAACCTCCAAGGATAGAACAGTTAACGGCAATAAGTGGTAAGAAAATACCTAAAGCCCCATATAATGCAGGAGCAAATTTCTCTACAATCATCTCTACCATTTGAACGATAGAAGCAATTACAGCAATGAACATGATAAAACTAAGGAAGCTTAAGTCTACATCAGCAAACTCAGGTCCCATCCATGTCATTGCGCCCGCTTTAAGAACATAGTTTTCTAGTAAAAAGTTGATTGGAACAGTAATTCCCAAAACGAAAATAACTGCTGCTCCAAGACCTACTCCTGTTTTTACAGTTTTAGATACTGCCAAGTATGAGCACATACCTAAGAAATAGGCAAAAATCATATTCTCTACGAATATTGATTTAACGAATATATTAATGTAATCCATGATATTAGTATTTCTTAGTTAGACTCAATTAATTTAGTATTTCTTGAACGCTGAACCCAAATGATGATTCCAACAGTAATTAAAGCCATTGGAGGCAAAATCATTAATCCATTGTTAAAGTATCCGAATTCATAAAATGATTGTGGAATCAATTGAATTCCCCATAATTTTCCACTTCCAAAAAATTCTCTAAATACGGCTACAACTATTAAAATCCAACCATAACCTGCGGCATTACCAATTGCATCCAAGATAGAAGGAAAAGGTTTATTTGCTAAAGCAAATGCTTCAAGACGACCCATGATAATACAGTTAGTTATAATCAAACCAACAAATACTGAAAGTTGTTTAGACACATCGTAAACAAATGCCTTTAATACTTGATCTACTAGAATAACCAATGCTGCTACAATTACTAGTTGAACAATAATCCTAACCCTTGAAGGAATTAAATTCCTCATTAAAGACACAATAAGGTTAGAGAAAATCATTACGGCTAATACCGAAACAGACATTACAAATGCTTGCTTAACCTGTACTGTAATAGCCAAAGCTGAACAAATACCCAATACTTGAATAGTAATCGGGTTATCATCATTTAATGGATCCGTTAATAGCTTTTTATTCTTCTTAGAAAATAAAGGTTCCTTTACTTTCACTTCTGCAGTTTCACTCATGATACTGATTAATTAAATAATTATAGACTAGCTTTAGATGTGCTTTTGAAAAAAGGAACGTACACTTTCAATGTTCTTTCCATCATTTCTCCAACACCAACACTTGTAATTGTTCCTCCTGAAATTCCATCAACTTTGTGTGGTGAATCCCAAGGCTGACCACCTTTTACTATTTCTACTGATACAAATTCAGAACCTTCAAAAATAGTTTTACCAATAAACTTTTCTGTAAAAAAATCTTCTTTGATTTCTGCACCTAAACCAGGAGTTTCTGTTTTATGGTCAAAAGTTGAACCAACAATTGTATTCATGTCTTCAGCAAAAGCTACATATCCCCAAATTGGACCCCATAAACCTTTACCTGCCATCGGAACAATGTATTTTTTCCCTTCTTCATTTTCGAAAGTGAATAAAGGATAATACCTTTCGTCCTCAGTTAAGTTTTTGTCTTTATACTGTTTTACAGCATCAATATCAAAAGGAGATAGACCTTCTTGCTCTACAACTAGCCCTTTGTTACTTAATAACTTTTGGTCAATAATATACTTATCGAATAATTCTCCTGCATCGCTTGGTGTAGCTTCTATTCCTACAGAAGTAAGTATATTCTGCATTTTTTCAATTCGTACATTTTCAGCCTGCATTGGCTTTAAGCTCTCTGCAGCAAAAGAAAGTACAGCTGCTACAACGATAACTAATATCGCAGAGAATCCAAAAATGTAACTATTTTTATTTACGTCCATGTCTTTTATTTTTTAAACTTATGCTGCTACTTTTACTCTTTTTAAACGCTTACTGATGTTCCCTCTAATCACATAGTGATCAATTAAAGGAGCCATAACGTTCATAAATAGTATCGCTAGCATTACTCCTTCCGGATAAGCAGGGTTAAATACTCTAATCATAATTGCAAATACGCCGATTAAGAAACCATAAATCCACTTGCCTCTTGTAGTTTGAGAAGCAGTAACCGGATCTGTAGCCATAAATACGATTCCAAAAGCAAATCCACCAAAAACTAATTGGTTGATAGCAGGAACTTCCATAAAAGGATTCACAGCAAATGCATTAAAAATTAATGACATTACTAATCCTCCAAGTACTCCTGAAAGCATAATTCTCCAACTTCCAATTCCTGTATAAATTAATAACGCAGCACCTAATAGAATTGCCAATGTAGAAGTTTCACCAATAGAACCAGGTATAGTACCTAAGAATGCAGATGAAAATACGTCAGTATATTGAACACCTGCAGCATTTACATAATTGGTAGCTGATTCGGTAGACTGCGCTAATAATGTAGCACCTGTGTAACCATCAGCCAACGCTTCACCTGATGCTGTAGCCGTATCAATCCATACTTTATCTCCAGACATCAAAGTTGGATAAGCAAAGAATAAGAAAGCTCTAGCTGTTAAAGCTACGTTTATAATATTCATTCCTGTACCACCGAAAACTTCTTTACCAATAACTACAGCGAACAAAGTAGCGACAGCAACCATCCACAATGGAATACCAATAGGCAAACATAACGGAATAAGCATACCCGTTACAAGGAATCCTTCATTAATACTGTGGCCATTGATAATTCCAAAAATAAACTCCACTCCAAGACCTACTGCATAAGAAACAATAACGATAGGAAGGACTTTAATCGCTCCGTAGGAGAACATTTCTAAAAATGTTGCATCAGGCTGACCTAAAGCTAAGAAATGCTGGTATCCTGTGTTCCATATACCGAACAACAATGCAGGAACCATAGCTAGGATCACTGTTACCATTGTTCTCTTTAAATCAATAGCATCACGTATGTGTGCACCTGTATTTGCCGTATGTCCTGGAACGAATAAAAACGTTTCAAAAGCATCATAAGCAGGATAAAATTTCTCCAACTTACCACCTTTTTCAAAGTTTGGCTTTACAGAATCTAATAAATTTCTAAATACCTTCACGTTGTGTAATTTTTAGATGATAATTTTATAATGATTCAATTCTTAATTTTTCTAATCCTTCTCTCACGATAGATTGAACAGGCATTTTAGAAGTACAGACTACTTCACACAATGCAAAATCTTCAGGAGCAACTTCGTAGATACCTAATTCCTCCATTGACTCGATATCATCAATCATAATTGACTTTATTAGTTGTTGAGGATAAATTTCAAATGGGAAAACGGTTTCATACTGACCTGTTACCACGTAAGCTCGCTCTTCACCATTCATTTTCGTGTCTAGTTTGTATTCCTTGTTTGGCATTAACCACGAAAACAATGCTCTTGACGCACTCCACTTTCCGAAATTTGGAGCAATCCACCCAAAGAATTCAGGATCATGATTTTCAGGCATAACTGTAAGTTGATGATCATAAAAACCAACATAACTCGTTTCCTCTATACGAGAACCAGTCAATACATTACCTGAGATATATCTTTTAGAACCTTCTTTCGTATTTCCATTAAGAATAGAAGCTGCAGGTGCACCAATAACAGTTCTATAGTATTTTGGATTATTAACTTCTGAACCTGCTAATGCGATAACTCTAGAAGCCTCAAATTGGCCGCTTATAAAAAACTTACCAATTGTTGCTACATCTTGAGGGTTTACAAACCAAATTGTTTCTCCTTTTGCGATAGGGTCTATATGATGAATTTGAACGCCAACATTACCTGCAGGGTGAGGCCCAACAAACTTGTTTATTTGAACGCCTTTAGCATTTGCAAAAGCATCTGCTGCTTTAACGTTCCCTCTAACATTTAAATGAACCTTACCTGCGGTCAGTTTTGAAATGGCTTCAATACCTGCTTGAAAAGATGCATCTTGACCATGCAAGATAAAATCATAATCAGGAGCTAATGGACTTGAGTCAAAAGCAGAGATAAAGATTGCCTTTGGCGCTTCATTTGGATTAGCAATTACATCAAAAGGACGCTGACGAACCATCGGCCATAGACCTGACTCCAACATAATTTCTTTCACTTGCTCACCGTTCATTCCCTTTACATCAGCAATATCGTGCTTTTCGTAAACGGTTTCCTGATCAACTTTGATAATTACTTCAAGGATAACACGTTTGTCTCCTCTTTTGATTTCAGCAACTGTTCCACTCATTGGAGCAACAAACTTTACTCCTTCGTGATTTTTGTCGAAAAATAAGGGTGTACCTGCCTTAACAACATCACCTTCTTTTACCAACATTTTTGGGCGAATTCCAATAAAATCACCTGGTTTTAACGCTACTGTTTCAGCGTATAAAGCACTGGCATATATCTTGTCAGCAGGGCCTGCAAGTTTAATGTCTTTACCGCGTTTGATTTTTATCTCTTTAGACATAGTAATTTTTTCAATATACAAATCGGGCGCAAATTTAATTATTACTGACCTTTAGGCAAGTTTTTTTTAAGATTTTTAATCAACATTTTTTTACCTTCTGACAGCCTTGATTAAACATGCATTAACAACATATGTAAAATAAAATAGTAAATAAGAACAAGCAAGGTTCAGTTTGGTTTGAATAACTTAGCAGTTCACGAAAAAAAAATGCATGAAAAGTAGCTATCTAATTCTTGGAATTTTTTTACTTCTGGGGTGTACAACCACAAAAAAAAGCACGGTTAGTGATGGAAGCAAAAACCAATCAACAGAAGGTTCTGACTATTTTGCAGAAGACTACCTTAGGTATGACGACCATGTATACATGGATAATGTTACATCAGTAAAACTATTTCAGAGTACTGATCAAATGACCTATCCGATCCTATACAAAGGAGATAGTAAGCAACTAACATTGAGCTTTGATGTGCTTGGTAAGGAATTTGAAAATTACAACTTTAGTTTTGTTCATTGTGATGCCAACTGGGAACCATCAGTGCTAACACAACCTGAATACTTAGCCGGATTTCCAAATGGATTTATTGAAAATTATCTTTTTTCATTTAATACATTACAACCTTATATTAATTATCAATTAAAATTTCCCAACAAAGATTTTAGCTTTAAAAAATCAGGTAACTACCTAATTAAGGTATATGCCAATAATGATGAAAGTCAGCTGCTATTGACCAAACAATTTTACATAGTTGACAATAAAGTAGAAATACAAGCTACAGTTAAGCCTGCAACACTTGCTCGCCATAGAGACTACAAGCATGAAGTTGATTTCTCCATTTTTTATCCCAACTATAACATCGTAGATCCGTACAGTGATATAAATGTGGTGATACGTCAGAATTTTAGATGGGACAATGCTATTACAGGACTTAAACCTTTGTTTATGAAAGGCAAAGAACTTGAATACAATTATGAAGATAAAAATTTATTTTGGGCAGGAAATGAGTTTCGGAACTTTGATTTAAAAGACCTTAGATATCAATCCATTAATGTGGGAAAGGTAGCGTTTGAGGATGATCAAAAAACACATGCCTATTTATTTCCTGAAGAATCAAGGTCTTCACAACGCTATCTATTTCAGCAAGATTTAAATGGTCAATATTTAATTAAGCGGGATGACAGTAGAGATAGTTTTAACGAGGCGGATTATGCAAAAGTTCATTTTCATTTAAATTATCCGCAGCCGCTAGCTAATGGTAACCTGTATGTTTTCGGTAGGTTGACTAATTGGGAATTTATGGACGAATTTAAAATGCAGTACGATTATAGTGAAAAGGCTTACAAAGCCTCACCATACTTAAAACAAGGATATTATAATTACCAATACATCTTTTTACCTGATGGCGCAAAAGAAGGAGATGCATTGACGATTGAGGGTTCGCATTTTGAGACGCAAAACAACTATTACATCTTTGTTTATCATCGACCTCAAGGAACAGTGTACGATCAATTGATTTGCTTATATTTCAACGAATAAATTAAGTTAAAATGGTAAAACCACTTACTCATGATGTAAAAATCACGGTCAAAACATCCTTCAATTCTCAGGAATCGAGACCTCTTGACCGCTTTTTTGTTTTTAACTATATCATTACCATCGAAAACCAATCTGATCAGCCGTTGCAGCTACTAAAACGACATTGGTTAATTGTGGATGCTAATGGTGAAAAGACAGAATTAAAAGGCGATGGAGTAGTTGGCAAGCAACCGATTTTAATGCCGAATGACAAATATGCATATCAATCGCACTGTATCTTTAAAACCCCAATTGGAAAAATGAGCGGTAGCTATCTAATGCGAAATTTATTGGAAAATGAGGACTATCTTATTCCCATTAATGCATTTCGTTTTTGTATGCCGGCGTTGTTAAATTAACTTGCCGTTAAGTATAAGCCAAACGACTTAAGTTGCTTTACAAATTGTAGCTTAAATTTAATAGAACACCTAAAGTATTGGTTTTTAAATTTAAATTACTGCCTTCAATTTCTAACTCGTTTAACCCTTGATTATTTCTAACTCCCAGACTAAGATCAATACGATCGGTGCATTTTACTTCTACACCTCCACCTAATAGTAGGGATAGCTCAAATTCATCATAATCCATATCCCGCTTAGGTAAAGACTTATCTTTCGGTTCTATTGTTTGATTAAAAAGGTAACCCATATTAAGGCCTGCATTGACAAAGAACTTCACTTTACCATTTGTTTTATAGGTTGCAAATACTGGAATCTGAATAAAATCTAGATTAAATACTGTTGTTTTATAGAATAATCTTCCATTTTCACTATACTTATATCCTATTTGATCCGTCTCTCCTCCTTTACGCTCATATTCTATTCCTGAGCTGATCAATATTCGCTTTGTCAATTTGTAATCAATTGTTATACTTGAAGAAAATGCGTTAACGTCTTCTATCCATAAATATGGATTTGATGACAAAGAAGACTCTATGGCTTTAAAGCCAAGTCCCAACCTAAATTTAGATTCTTGGCTTTAAACTGCTACTGCAGATAAGAACAATAACAGAATTAGTGGAATTTTACTTTTCATAGTTCCTTTAAAAGCTCAATTTAAGAAAATAAAACAAAAAAAAGCGGCTTTAAATTGCTCTAAAACCACTTATAATCAAATTATTTAAATCTCATTTATTTCTTAAACGCCTCGTGCGTTGCTTTTAAAATAGCAAAAGCACCTTCTGTAGTAGCAGACTCAGCATATGTTCTCAAAACAGGCTCTGTGCCTGATGGGCGAATCATTACCCACTCATCATTCGCAAAGTAAAATTTATATCCATCTATATCTTCTATCTTTTGAACTTTATATGCTCTAAAGTTCTTGTATTTTCCATCAGCACAGTTTTGCATGATCCGTAACTTATCCGCTTCTTCTAAATGAAGATCAATTCGTTCAAATTTAAACCCACCTACAATTTTGTACACTTCATCAATCAAATCATCTAATGATTTCCCTGATTTTACCATGTATTCCCAAATCACTAAGCCCATCCAAATACCATCACGCTCAGGAATATGTCCTTTGATAGCTATACCTCCAGATTCTTCACCACCAACTAGTACATCTTCATTTACCATGTGACCTGCAATGTATTTGAAACCGATTTTGGTTACTTGGTATTCTAGACCTAGCGCATCACATAGCTTTTTAATTTTTGGAGATACCGAAAAAGCATTCACCACTTTTCCTGTCATCTTTTTCTCTTTCGCTAAATAATAAGTTAGCAATAAGATGATGTGATGAGAATCTATAAATTCTCCTCTAGAATTATACAATCCAATTCTATCTGCATCTCCATCTACTGCCAATCCACAATCTAAATCACCATCAGAAAGTTTTAGCATTTCTGAAAACTCAGTTAGATTTCTATGAATTGGCTCAGGAGCTTGACCTTCAAATCCTGGATTGTGCTCACAATGCAAAAAGGTAATATCAGGCAATAATCTTCTCATTACATCTTGTCCTGCACCAAACATCGCATCGAAAGCAAAATTCATATTCGAATTACGAATAGATTCCATATCAAAATTTGCCTCTACATGATCCACATACATGGTTTCTAAATCCACATACTCTACTTTTCCTTTCGCTACTAAATCTTCCATTCGGATTGCATCCATATCAATGGTATTACCATCAGGAATTAAATCCTCTACTTCTTGCACTTGGTCTGGTAATAAAGGACCTCCAAAACTTCCCTTTAGTTTAAACCCGTTGTAAGATGGCGGATTATGCGAAGCTGTAATTACAACACCTAAGCTAGCTCCGTGCTTCAATGTACCCAATGAAACCATTGGTGTACTCACAAAACCCTTTGCTAAAAATACTTTCACACCTGCATCAGCTAATACTTTAGCAGTAGTTTCAGCAAACAATTCACCTGCAAAACGGCAATCGTGGCCAATAACTACTGAAGGAGTGCCAAAATTCAACTTTAACCAATTGGCCGTTCCAATGCTCACTCGAGCAACGTTTTCAACGGTATAATCTTTTGCTATAATGGCTCTCCAGCCATCTGTTCCAAACTTAATCTTTGTCATATTTTATATCTCTAAATGTCTTAATTTCAATCCTTTCAAATTCGGCGCCAAATATACGAATTATCTATTTATCCGCCTCCTGCTCAACTCTCTCTGATATTGAGCTGCGTAAATATTGTGCTGTCGTAAATTGGTGGCAAAATTATGGTAAAACGAAAAGTCTGCTTTTGCACACATATATAGGTATTTGTGCTTCTCGTAGTTCAATACCGCATCTATAGATGAAATCTCAGGTACATTAATTGGCCCAGGAGGCAAACCTGCGTATTGGTAAGTATTGTATCTAGAGTCAACTAATTTATCCTTATTAAGCACTCTTTTTATAGTAAAATCACCTATTGCAAAGATCAATGTTGGATCGGACTGCAATCGCATCCCTATGTTAAGTCGATTGATATACAACCCTGCAACTCTCTGCCGCTCATCGGGCTTCATACTTTGCTCCGCTTGTACAATAGAAGCTAAAGTTGCTACTTCAGACTGGCTTAAATTTAGCACTTTAGCTTTCGCGATGCGTTCACTCGTCCAAAAGTTCTTATACTCTTTTGCCATTCGTTTTACGAAACCTTCGGCAGACGTATTCCAATAAAACTCATATGAATTAGGAATAAACATGCTGATAAACGTATATCGATTAAATCCGTACATCTTCCAAATAGCAGGATCGTTAAGCAATGAAAATAATTCTTCTTCTGAGGCTTCAATGTATTCTGATACTTTCTTAGCTAACTCTTTCTTTGTTCTTACATTATTAAAAGTGAGCTTCAATGGTTGTTGATCTCCAGAACGCAACTGATCGACTAATGCATTATTGCTCAACCCATCTTTAATTAAATACCTTCCAGGATAGATATGATTCGCATAATTCTTTTTAAGCGCTACCCAACCAAAGCTAGCTGTATCGTCGACTATCTTATTTTGATGAAGCGACTCTAACACATCAGTTAAACTAGAACCTGTCTTGATGTATAAATAAGTATCCTTTTCTACTGTAACATTCGGTAAGAATACCCGATCGTAAATAACCATGCCTATAATTGTTCCAATAACTACAAATACAATCAACAGAATTGTTATTGCTTTTTTAACGCCACTACTCTTCTTTTTTTTCATAAAAATAATTGAAACATCAACTCATCTACCCATGCTCCATTAATAAAGCACCAATTCCGTTTCGTACCCATCTTAACAAAGCCAACAGATTCAAACAATTTAATACTCGATTTATTATCAGCCAAAATATTGCAATAAACTTGATTTAAATCTAGCACCTCTTTTGCATAATCGATTACCTTATTAAGCGCCAACTTAGCATATCCTTTGCCCCTCTCATCTTCAATGGCTATTAGTATGCCCAATCCTGCACGTTTATGACGAGGCTCAAATTCAAATAAGTCGACACAACCGATGGTTTTCTTTCCACTAACTAGCTCTATCATTAACCGTTGTTGCTTAGCTGAGTAAATATCTTGAGGTGCTTTGACAAACTTAATTAAGGTAACTTTTGAAAAAGGCGTAAGTGTATTACTTATACCCCAGTTTTTGGTATCATTCTCCCAAACATAGAGTAACTCTATATCAGCAGGTTCCATTGCACGAATTACTAACTTATCAGTTTTCAGCATATGACAAAAGTATAAAAATAGTGTGGTGGTGTGGTTGTATGCATTAACTTTGTGTTTTAAATAAACTTAAAAATGAGAATTGATATCATCTCCGTATTACCAGAATTAATGGAGAGCCCATTTTCAGCTTCTATTTTAAAAAGAGCTCAAGAAAAAGGATTAGTGGAGGTTCACCTTCATAATTTAAGAGATTACTCTGAGAAAAAGTTTAAGCAAGTAGACGATTATGCATACGGCGGTGGCGCCGGTATGGTGATGTCAATTATCCCATTTTCAAAATGTATAAAACAACTAAAAGCTGAGCGTGAATATGACGAAATCATATTTATGACTCCGGATGGTGAGCAATTAAACCAACAAATAGCAAACCAGCTTTCACTAAAGGGAAACTTATTGCTACTTGCAGGACATTATAAAGGCATTGATCAGCGAATTAGAGATAAGTATGTAACGCGTGAAATATCTATTGGAGATTATGTGCTTTCGGGTGGTGAGCTGGCTGCTGCAGTGCTTTCTGATGCGATCATACGGTTATTGCCTGGGGTGCTGAATGACGAAACCTCAGCTTTAAGTGATTCTTTTCAAGATAATTTGCTGGCACCTCCTGTTTATACGCGTCCATTTGAATTTGAGGGGATGAAAGTACCAGAAATTTTGCGATCAGGTGATGATAAAAAAATAGAGGAATGGCGACATGAGCAGGCTTTAGAGCGAACTAAAACAAGACGTCCAGATTTATTGAAAAATAATTCACAGGAGTAGTTTGTAGAAATAAATTAAATATATACTTTTGCAAACCAATTTTATTACGAGGTAAAGTTTATAAGATATGAACGCAATACAATTTGTTGAAAACGATTTAAGTAGCAATAACACAATTCCTGATTTTAAAGCAGGAGATACAATTGCTGTTGATTATAAAATTAAAGAAGGTAACAAAGAAAGAATTCAAACTTTCCAAGGTGTTGTTCTTCAAAGAAGAAGTAATGGTAATACAGAAACGTTTACTGTAAGAAAAATGTCAGGCAGTGTTGGTGTAGAGCGTATCTTCCCTACAAATTCTCCTTTCATCGAGAGCATTAAAATTACTAAGAAAGGTCACGTAAGAAGAGCTCGTATCTTCTATCTAAGAGAACTTACAGGAAAATCTGCTCGTATTAAAGAGAAGATTAGAGTTAAAAAATAATAATAGTCTATATTGCTTTGTGAAAGTCCTTCCAATATGGAGGGACTTTTTTTTGCGCTAAAGTAAACTTGAAACTACCTACCGCTCATAAACTTCATAAAAAATTCATACTAAAAAGTAGTTGGGATCAGTTATTAGTCTCTATTTTTGTCGCCAAATAATTTGAAATGAAAAAAACGCTTTTAATTTTAATTACACTTTTTATAAGTAGCGTTAGCTTTAGCCAAAAAAGCTATACCATAAGCGGTACCATTAAATCCGCTACGAACGGAGAAGAACTAATCGGAGCTACCATATATAATGAAGAAGCCGCAATTGGAACATCAGCAAATGTATACGGATTCTATTCATTAACCTTACCTGAAGGAACCTATCAAATTCGATATCGATACATTGGGTTTGAGGATCTCATAAAAACGGTAACCTTAAACGAAAACCAACAAATAAATGTGGAGTTAGCTGAAACTGCTAATGAAATAGGCGAAGTTCAAGTAACAGGCGAACGAAATGACGCCAACGTAAAAAAGGTAGAAATGAGCATCGCAAAGATGGATGCTAAGCAAATCAAAAAAATACCTGCTCTTCTTGGAGAGGCTGACGTAATCAAGAGTGTCCAACTATTACCAGGCGTAAGTTCTGTAGGTGAAGGAAGCACAGGATTTAATGTTCGAGGTGGAGGGATTGACCAAAACTTAGTCATCTTAGATGAAGCACCTGTATTTAATTCATCTCACCTATTGGGTTTTTTCTCTGTTTTCAATCCAGATGCAGTAAAAAGCGTAACCCTAATTAAAGGTGGAATTCCTGCAGAGTACGGCGGAAGATTATCATCTATATTGGATGTGAGGATGAATGAGGGTAACTCTAAAGAATTTGAAGGCTCAGGAGGTGTTGGCTTGATTTTTAGTCGATTCTCTTTACAAGGGCCTATAAAAAAAGACAAAGCTTCTTTCCTAATTGCAGGAAGGAGATCATACATTGACGTGTTGGCAAAACCATTTTTAAATGATGATTTAAAAGATAGCAGATTTTATTTCTATGATTTAACTGCTAAGGTAAATTGGCAACTAAATGATAAAAATAGGCTTTACCTCTCCGGTTTTTTTGGGCGTGACGTATTCGGTAGTGGATTTTTCTTTGACTGGGGAAATGCAACTTCTACGCTAAGGTGGAATCACATCTTTAATGACAAGCTATTTATGAACCTTTCTGCATATTATAGTAACTACGATTACAAACTTGGAGTTGCTGATCAAGACAATGCAGAGGACGACTTTCAATGGAATTCGAATATTGTAAACTATAGTGCAAAGCCTGACTTTACTTACTATTTAAACAATAAGAATACCTTAAAATTCGGTGGACAAAGCATCTATTATGTATTCAAACCAGCTGATGCAACATTTTTATCAGCCGGAGAAGGTGGCAACTTATCGCTGCCTGAAAAGTATGCTATAGAAAATGGAATTTACATTCAAAATGAACAAAAGATTGGTTCTAGACTGACTTTACAATATGGGATACGACTATCTCACTTTGCACAGCTTGGGCAAGGAGAAGCTAGATTTTATAGAGATACCACGCCGGGAGTAAGAAGGCCGTTAGACCGCATAGAAGAATATGGTAGCAATGAAGTTATCTCATCATATATCAACCCAGAGCCTCGTTTTTCAGTTAACTACTCATTAGATGAAGTTAGCTCAATAAAAGGTAGTTATAACAGAATGGCTCAGTACTTACACTTAATTTCAAATACTGTAGCATCAACACCTGTAGATATTTGGTTACCTACAAACAACAATATAAAGCCTCAGCTAGTTGATCAAGTAGCAATAGGATATTTTAGAAATTTAAAAAAGAATACTTACGAAACCTCAGCAGAGATTTTTTATAAGGACTTCCAAAATCAAATCGATTATATTGACAATGCATCAATTTTCTTTAATGAAGATTTGGATGCTGATCTTTTAAGCGGTGACGGAAGAGCTTATGGTTTAGAAATATATCTCAAAAAGGTAAAAGGAAAATATCAAGGGTTTATTAGTTACACTTTATCTAGAAGCGAGCGAAAAGTAAACGGATTGAATAGAAATGACTGGTATGCAACGCGTTTTGACAAAACGCATATACTTAATATTGTTAATAGCTATGATTTAAACAAAAAATGGTCGTTCTCAGGTAACTTTGTTTTTTCAACAGGAACTCCTACCACCTTCCCAACGAGTAGATACCAAATACAAGATGCGATAATTCCTCACAATTCAGGTGAGAGTAGAAATAACTATAGAATACCTGCTTATCATCGGCTTGATTTCTCTGCAACTTTAAATTTAAACCCAGAAGGAAAGAAAAAATGGGATTCTGAACTCGTGTTCTCCCTCTACAATGTATACGCTAGAAAAAATCCATTTAGTATTTTCTTCCAACAAAATGGAGACAATCCTGCAATTACCGAAGCTGTTCGCTTTTCAGTAATTGGCAGTGTAGTTCCAGGTATTTCTTACAACTTTAATTTTTAAGATAATGAATTCAAAGATTATAACTATTATCCTTTTAGCATTTTCCTTAATGGCTTGTGAAGATGTTATAGACGTAGATTTAGATCAAGGCGACGTTTTACTAGTGGCAGACGCTTTCATTACTAGCGAATCTACTACTCAAACGATAAAACTTTCCAGAACCGCACCTTACTTTCAAAGTCAATCGGCACCTGCTTTAACAGGTGCACAAGTTACCGTTTCTGGAAGTGATGGTACAGTCTATCCTTTTACAGAGTCTTCACCCGGAAATTATACATGGACTCCAAGCTTTGGAGATGCAATGGATAGCATAGGTGTTACCTATACCTTAGCAATAGATTATAACGGTGAGCGATTTTTATCTAACTCTATTCTAAACCCAGTTCCTTCCGTTGATACTATAACATTTGAATTTGAGCCTGCAGGATTTGGTCAAGAAGAGGATGGATACATAGCTGAATTTCAAGCTAGAGATATAGCAGGAAGAGCAGACTATTACTGGATAAAAGCCTTCAAAAACAATAGAAGAGTTGGAAGCCCGGGATCTTTTGCAACAAGCGAAAATGGTGCCTTTGGTGGCACAGATGCTGATGGAAAAGCATTCATTGTACCTGTTAGAATATTCTTTATCAATGGAGATACGCTATATCAGCAAGGAGAAAGCGTTCGTGTAGAAATTTGGAGTATCAACGAAGAAATTGCAGAGTTCTTCTCAGCAGTAGAAGCACAAACGAATAACGGTGGTTTATTTGCCGTTCCTGCTGCTAATGTTTACGGAAATATTTTAGATAGCAATGGGAAACCACAGAAGAAGATGCTGGGTGCATTTAGCATTTCTGCAGTATCCAAACGAACAGAAATTGTAAGAGAATAGAACTAACTATTCCTTACTTTCTTGAATAATTTGAAGAGCGCGTTTTACGTGCTCTTCTCCGTTAAATAAACCATCAAAAATGAATTTAATAATCCCATTTTGATCAATAACAAAGGTAATTCTAGATGGAATAAGGCCAAAAAACTGCGATCCACCAAATTGCTTTCTAACTGAATTATCATCATCTGATAATAAAATAAATGGTAATTTATATTTGGCTGAAAATCCTGCATGACTTTCTTTAGAATCTCCACTTATACCAATAACTTCAGCACCTGCGGTTTTAAAATCCTCATAGCTGTCCCGAAATGAACAAGCCTCTGCTGTACAAACTTTTGTGTTGTTCTTCGGATAAAAGTAAACCACCACATATTTGCCGTTATAATCTGCTAACTTGTGAAGCTTGCCGATTGAATCTTTTAATTCAAAATATGGAGCCTTATCTCCAATGAATAACTTTTTAGCCATTAGTAATTTTTATTTATTTCTAAGCGCAACATATTCAATGCAGCTATCGATGCGCGTTGTATATTACGTCCTCTATCATTTTCAAAATGAAAACATTTAGCTACAACCCCTGCTTTAGAATCAACCGCTATCCAAACCATTCCAACTGGCTTTTCTTCTGAACCTCCGTCTGGCCCAGCAACACCAGAAGTTGCAATTCCAAAATCCGTATTCATTTTTAGTCGCACAGCACTAGCCATTTGTTCAACTACTTGCTGACTAACTGCACCATAATTGTCTAAATCAACTTGCTGTACTCCTAATTCTTGCCGTTTTACTTCGTTAGCATATGATAACACACTACCTAGATAATAAGAAGAACTCCCTGGAATTGATGTAATCAAATGAGCTGTATGACCACCGGTACAACTTTCAGCTGTAGATACAGTTAATTTATTTTCTAGCAATAAATCACCCACTGCTTGTTCTAAGGGCAAGTCATCAAATCCGTAAATATAGTTCGGTATAATTTGCAAAAGCTCCATCACTTTTCGGTCAATTTTCTCTTGTGCTTCTGCTCTATTTTCAGAGACCTTAGAAAGTCTAATTTTTACAATTCCGCTTGATGGTAGATATGCTATATGAATTTCTTCATTTACTAAAGAATCTTCCCAATCTTTTATTTTGTCCGCTAAAAAAGACTCACCGGCCCCAGTAGTCATCACCGTTTTATGCAGAACAGTTGGCCGCTCAAATGTTTCTTGAATTTTACTCAATACTCCATTTTGCATTAAATACTTCATTTCATAAGGGACACCAGGCATCGAAACTACAACCTTTCCGAATCTTTCAAACCACATTCCACTAGCGGTTCCTATTTTATTAGGAATTATAAAACAATCCTTAGGTAGTTCTGCTTGTTTCAAATTAACCTCGAGAATAGGTCGACCACGCTTTTCAAATATTTCACGGACATACTTCTCTATATCAGGATACACAATAAGTTCAGTATTGAAATATTCACACAATGCAAACTTGGTAATATCATCATTAGTTGGTCCTAACCCTCCTGTTAAAATTACCAACTCAACTCTTGATTGTGCTTCATTGAGCGCTTGAATAATTTCCTCTTTGGTGTCGCTAATCGAAGTAATTCTGCTGATAGAAACACCCAAAGCATTCAATTCTTTACTCATATATGCGGAGTTTGTATCAACGGTTTGACCAATTAATATTTCATCTCCAATTGTAATTATTTCTGCCTTCATTAAATTCCATAAAAAAAGGGCGATACGAATCGCCCTTTGAAGATTGTATTAAATTATATCCCAAAAGGTTTATATCCACCTGCAAGATTTTGCTGTCCGAATGATTCAATAATGCCCATCGGAGTAACAGATAACACAGGAATTCTAGAATGGTTTACAATGCGCTGTGCATATTGGCCGATAAACAAACCTGTAGACGACTCTTGCTCTGTCATAATAACAATTAAGTCGGCTTTATCCTTTTTGGCAGCTTCTAAAGTCATTTCTGCAATATCATCACCATAAATAAACTCAGTGGTATATTTAATCTTATTCTTCTCTAGAAACTCTTCCGTCTGTTTAACTTTAAGGTTAAAAATACTTTTTTCCTCTTTGTGACTAGGAGTAATCAATGCCTTTATTAATACCTCAGCATCAAACGCTAATGCCATAGCTGTAGCTTCTTTCACTTTATCGCGTGTATGAGGGGAGCTATCGAAAGGAAGTAAGATTCTTTTAGCGCC
This sequence comes from Vicingaceae bacterium, assembly GCA_018402765.1. Classification (GTDB taxonomy): domain Bacteria; phylum Bacteroidota; class Bacteroidia; order Flavobacteriales_E; family Vicingaceae; genus Acidiluteibacter. Next base: position 799,737 of record JAGYIE010000001.1, read on the forward strand.
AAGAACAGTAGTTGATGATTGAACAGTAAGAACTGGACACATTGCAGAAGTAACTACTCTGTATGCGTTACTTCCTATAAAAAACTCTTGAAACCCACTTACTCCATGTGTTCCCATAATAATCAAATCAGCTTCTAATTCTGCAGCAGTATCTACAACCTGACTTGCAACATTTCCTTCAGTTAGAACAATTTCATAATTGACGCCTGTACTATTTTTGAATTCTGTACCAATAGCATTCATTTTGGCAGAAATCTGATCTCGTAAATTTGAATTCGTATTGACATCAACCAAACTAGGCAAAACATTTGCGTAAGATCCTGCCTTTAATACATGTATTAATATGACCTTAGAATCTTTAATCTTCGCTAGATGCCTTGCATGATCCATAGCAAGCATTGAGGTTTCTGAAAAATCTATAGGTATTAATATGGTTTTAATGTTTATTACTTTGTCCATTTTTTTATTTAATAGGGATACGATACGATTACTTACCAAAGATAGTAAGAAGCTTTTACCCATAAAACTGTTTAATTGGTTTTCTTTGCAGTACAATAAAAAAAAGTATATGCAACCATTATTACCTTCTGAATTAATTTTAAACCCTGACGGGTCTGTTTACCACTTAAACTTACTGCCAGAAGACATTGGAGAAAAAATAATTGTAGTGGGAGATCCAGGCAGAGTTGCTCTTATTTCTTCTTTCTTTGATGACGTTCAAGTAAAAAAGATAAATAGAGAATTTATAACCCATACAGGAATCTTTAATGGAGAACGTATATCTGCGATAGCAACAGGCATAGGAACGGATAACATCGACATTGTGCTTAACGAGCTAGATGCATTGGTGAACATCGATCTAAAAACTAGAACAATTAAATCAAAGCATACACCACTACAAATCGTACGATTAGGAACGTCGGGCGCAATGCAAGCTGATTTAAATGTGGATACATTTATTATGAGTGAGTATGGTTTAGGTATGGATGGATTATTAAACTTCTATGCATATACGCCAAAAAAAGATGAAGACCATCTATTGCAAGAGATATTAACCGCTACAAAGTATAGCCCTAAAAATCCTCGTCCTTACCTCGTAAGGGGGAGTGAGGGATTAATGCAACAATTAGGTTTTGACATTAATAAAGGAATAACGGCTACTGCTCCTGGTTTTTACGGACCACAAGGAAGGGTGCTAAGATTAGCGTTAAATGATGACCAACTCAATGAAAAATTTACAGCGTTTAAATCAGGTACAAATAGAATTACTAATTTCGAAATGGAAACTTCTGCCCTTTACGGTTTAAGTAGACTTTTAGGCCATGAAGCATGCACGATTTGTGTAATTGTAGCCAATCGATTAGCCAACCAATTTAGCAAAGACTACCACCCTGCAATGAAACGATTAATCCAACTAACTTTAGACCGATTAACATCAAAAGGTTAATAAAAGCTTCCTTCATGCAAATTATAGTTGTAAAGTAGCATCTACTTTTGTGGGTATGCTGACTAATAACACAAAAGTGCGTGCCCTAATAGAATTATTAGACGACCCTGATGAACTTGTATTCTCGCATGTTCAGAAAGAATTGATTCTTTTAGGAGATGAGATTGTTCCTATTTTGGAGGATGCATGGGGTGCTTCGCTTAATAATATTTTACAGCAAAGAATTGAAAACCTAATTCACGAAATTCAATTTAAGCGTGTAAAAAAAGATTTAGAAGCTTGGAGCATAAGTCAACAGCATGACTTGCTAGACGGGGCACTAATATTAGCAAGATATCAATATCCTGACTTGGATGTAAATGAAGTAGAGCGATTTTTTCAGCACTTAGTGCAAGAAGTTTGGTTAGAATTAAATCCCAACTATACCGCTTTAGAAAAGGCAAAAATCATCAGTCGAGTAATTTTCGAATTGTATGGCTTTTCCGGTAATCGTAAAAGCTTTCATTCTCCACAAAATAGCTTTATCAATCATGTAATAGAAACGAAGAAAGGAAATCCAATCTCATTATCTTTGATTTACTTAATTGTTGCTAGAGAGTTAAAAATTCCTATTTATGGCGTAAACCTTCCTGAACATTTTATTTTAGCGTACACCTTTCTGCCTGAAGAGTTTGTTGATCAATTTTTAAAAGAAGATGTCCTTTTTTATATCAATCCATTCAATGGAGGCACGATATTTAATGAAACTGAAATTAAAACCTTCTTAGGCCAGCTTAAGATAGAAGAGCAAGAAGCATTCTTTTTACCTTGTGATAACAAAAGCATTATACAACGCATTATCAATAATCTTATTTATTGCTTTGGAAAGGCTGGTGTAACTGAAAAAATAAGTGAACTTAAAGAATTACTTGCCATTATCAAGCCTTCTTAACCAAGCCATGCTCAAAGGCAAAGTTGACCAATCCTACAGAGTTTTTTACCCTTGCCTTTTGGAACAAATTTCTTCTGTGGGTATCTACCGTTCTTCGAGAAATTGATAACTTTTCAGAAATTTGTTGACTTGTAAAGCCGACAGTTAGTAGTTTTAATATTTCAACTTCTCTTTCCGTAAACATTTCAAAAGAAACTTCTTTTCTGCCTTCAACGACGTTGGGCTTAAGCTTATCATCTAAAAAACTATTAATTAGTTTCATAGACACCATATTACTTAAATATTTCTGCTTACTATTAACGGTCTCTATACCTCTAATTAATTCATCTCTTCCACTTTCCTTTAGCAAATAACCCATTGCTCCTATCTTAAGCATCTTCAGAATGTATGCTTCTTCATTATGCATAGATAAGGCTACAATTTTTAATTTAGGCTTTAATTTTAGTAACTTCTCAGCTGTTTCTATTCCATTCATTTCGGGCATTTGAATATCCATTAGCACAACATCTGCGTTTAGGTTTTTCAATTGAGAAATTGCTTCTCTCCCACTTCCCGCTTCACCAATTACATTGATGTTCTCATAAGAACCTATTAATGACTTTATTCCATCACGAATAATTTCATGATCATCAACCAAGAAGACGCTAATCTTATTCTCCATATCAATATTTTTTTTCAAATGGAATGTATATTTGGTAATTACATCCATTGCCCAACTCGGTATTCAAGTATAATTGACCACCTAAAAACAAAATTCGTGTTTTAATATTACGAATTCCAATTCCCCCTCCTTTTTTATTTAAAACGATTTCTTTGTTAAATCCAACACCATCATCCTTAAATTCAACGAGTAAGTTATTCTTATTTGTTTTAACAATTCGTATAGAAATAGAATTTGCCTTAGCATGCTTAATTGCATTATTCAAGAGCTCCTGAATAATTCTAAAAATACCAACCTCTATATCGATGTCATAACGCTTATCTTTAATCAAATTTTGAAAATTAATCCTTGAGGCTATAGCGGAAAAACTTTGGATCATTTCTTCAACAGCCCTTCCTAAACCGAAACCTTTTAAGGTATGTGACATTAAACTATGAGAGATACTTCTTGTTTCCCTTATGGCATCCATGAGCAAGTCCACCGACTTTTTATATAACAATTCACTCTCTTCAGTAAAGCAATTATATTCTTCTAAAGCGAGTAAATTCATTTTTGCAGCAAGTAGTTTTTGTCCAAGTCCATCATGCAGATCTAAAGAGAATCGACTTCTCTCTTGCTCTTGTGTATTTATAATTGCTTTTATCAATCGTTGATTTGTCGCTTTTTCCTCCGTTACATCCTTCACTATGCCTACAAATATTGTCTTTCCTGACTCCTCTTCTATAACAGGAATTGAAACCATAGAATTCCAATACGCTTCTCCATTTAATCGACTGCATAAAAAAATCCCTTCATAACGCTGCTTTAATCGTATACTTTCTGCATAGCGCTCTCGCTCCATTTCATCATCCACAAAAAACAGATTGGTGTACGGTTCATCAAATAAGCTTATATCGCCCCCTGTAATTTGATTAGATGAAAAGCCCGTTATTTGATAATATGCATCATTTGCATATAAAAAATACATATCCTGATAATCGATCACATAGGTGCCAATTGGTGAATACTCAATCGCCTTATTCTTAAGATTTAATTCAAACTCCCGATTTAGGCGTTCCGTATCATCTCTTAAAATTAATATTAACCTATCCTCTCTTCCTCTTACTAAAACACCAATAAAGTACACCTGCTGATTATGAATTACTGAAGAAAGTTTTATATTTAGTGCATCTTGATCTTTATACAATGCATCAATCCCTTCAATTAAGGTTTTTTTATCCTCTTCAGCAAAGAGATCGAAAACTTCCTGACCGACCAACTGTGTATTGAAATAGTAAAAATGATGATCCTCTGCGGCCAACACAATACCATTTTTATCTAATTTTAATAGAATCTCAATCGGCTGATTATCATTAAATTCATTGTCAGAAATGCGTTTTTTTTCAGTAATATCGACTAATTTCTCCGTATAAATCAATACTTGCTTTGTTGGAAGAAATGGAATAAAAAATACACGAGAATCTTTAAAATTTTCAATTTGAAAATGTCCATCTAAAGCTAATGATACTAATTTTTCATATCCATTTGTGACTCCTTTAAGATTTTGAAAAGGCTTAGAGTTGGAGTAAAAAAAATCACTAAACGTAAAATCATCCAAAAGACTTGAACCACTTTGAATAACTGAAAAGGACTCATCGACCAACAAAAAATTAGTATTTGTTAGTTTTTTTATATGGCTAATTGGATCTAACATCTTATTCACACCTAAAAATTATCGTTACGAAAATAGTTAAAGCTAGAATTAATAACTAATAGTACAATTCTTTTAGAATTCTCAAAAAACTTATCTTGCATTTCTTTAAACAATGATATTATGGAAAAAGAAGTTTTGTTTACAAATGATGCGGTGATATTGGGAATCTTAATGCTCATACTAGCTGTTATTTTTGTTACCTCTGCTAGTGATAACCCTTCATGGAAAAAGTTTTACACTTTTGTTCCGGCATTGCTTCTTTGTTATTTTGTTCCTAGTTTACTTAACACTTTTGGATTGATTGATGCGGAGGCGTCAAATCTGTACTTTGTAGCTTCTCGCTTTTTACTCCCTGCAAGTTTAGTTTTACTTTGCTTGAGCATAGACATTAAAGGAATTTTAAAATTAGGGCCTAAGGCAATTATTATGTTCTTAGCAGGAACTTTAGGAATTATTTTAGGTGGTCCAATATCCATTTTAGTATTATCCTTCTTTTCGCCTGACTTAGTCGGAGGAGCAGGCCCAGATGTAGTATGGAGAGGCTTAGCCACTATTGCAGGAAGCTGGATCGGTGGTGGTGCCAACCAAACGGCTATGAAGGAAATCTACTTACCAAGTGATGAATTATTCTCCGCTATGGTTACCGTAGATGTGATTGTCGCCAATATATGGATGGCTTTCTTACTCTTTGGGGCAGGAATTTCTGAAAAAGTAGATCGCTTTTTCAAAGCGGATGCCTCGGCAATTGATGCCGTGAAGAAAAGCATTGAAGACTACCGATTGAGCGTAAATAGGAACCCTTCTTTAACAGACATGTTTGTCATTCTTGCCATAGGGTTTGGAGGAACTGCTTTAGCTCATTGGGGCTCTGACTTAATTACTCCCATTATGGAAGGCTATCAAGAGACATTGGATACTTATCGTTTAAGTTCACTTTCTAGTGGATTCTTCTGGTTAGTAATTATTGCTACCATTGTGGGGTTGGTTCTTAGTTTCACTAAATTAAAGTCCTATGAAGGTGCTGGAGCTTCTAAATTTGGGAGTGCATTTTTATATGTTTTAGTAGCTACCATTGGTATGAAAATGGACGTTACAGCAATCTATCATAACCTAGGCTATTTTGCTATTGGTTTAGTGTGGATGCTAGCCCATGTTATCATTCTACTACTTGTTGCAAAATTGATTAAAGCACCATTCTTCTTTGTAGCAGTAGGTAGTCAAGCCAATGTGGGTGGTGCAGCATCAGCACCAATTGTCGCTTCTGCCTTTAGCTCTTCTTTAGCACCTGTAGGAGTATTACTAGCCGTATTCGGCTATGCCGTTGGCACATTTGGAGCCATTATTTGTGCCCAATTGATGCAAATAGTCAGTCAATAATTATACAAAAAACAAAAACTCATGAAAACAGTTGGAAAAATTTTCGCAAGTGCACTAGCAGTAATTATTTCTGCTTATGTATTGCCAGGAGTAGAAGTTCAAGACTTTATCACCGCCATTATTGTTGCCATTGTGCTAGCATTGGTCAACTTTTTTGTAAAACCATTATTAATCATCATAACTATCCCTGTTACTATACTTACCCTTGGTTTGTTTTTATTTGCGATCAACGCATTTATGATTTTAATGGTTGACAGTTTTGTAGATGGTTTTAATGTTGATGGATTCTGGTGGGCATTAATTTACAGCTTAGTATTATCGCTTGTTAGTTCATTATTTGGAATAGCTGATAAAAAAGAAAAAGGATGATAAAATATACAGATCCAATGTTCAAAGCCAATGAGTTGGCAGGAAAAACAATTATTGTTACAGGCGGAGGTACAGGGCTTGGCAGATCGATGGTTAAATACTTTATGACCATTGGAGCTAAGGTTATTATTTGCAGCCGAAAAGATGACGTTCTTCAGCAGTCTGCTAAAGAGCTAAGGGAAGAAACAGGTGGTGAAATTTTAGCCGTGCAGTGTGATGTCAGAAAGCCATTAGAAGTCGATGAGGTATTGCGTCAAGCAATAGAGAAGTTCGGAGAAGTTAATGGATTAATCAATAATGCTGCAGGTAACTTTATTAGCCCTACAGAGAAGTTATCTCCAAAAGCTTTCGATGTTGTAGTGGATATTGTATTAAAAGGAAGCTATAACTTTTCGTTGGCATTGGGAAAATACTGGATAGAAAACAAAATAAAAGGAACGATGATGAATATCGTGACCACATACGCATGGACCGGATCCGGATATGTTGTCCCATCGGCATGTGCCAAAGCAGGTGTTTTAGCCCTAACGAGATCTTTGGCCGCTGAATGGTCAAAATACGGCATCCGTGCCAATGCAATTGCGCCGGGACCATTTCCTACTGAAGGTGCTTTTAGTCGATTATTTCCTGAAAGTGTTTTAAATGATATTGACCCGCTTCAGCGGATTCCAGCCAAAAGATTTGGTGAACATCAGGAATTAGCCAACCTAGCAGGTTACTTAATGTCTGATTACTCAGCTTATATGAATGGTGAAGTGGTAACGATTGATGCTGCTGAATGGATTTATAATGCTGGAGAATTTACACTCATGGACAAAGTTCCTGCTGAATCGTGGGACGAGATAGCAAAACACGTTAGGGGTAAAAAGTAAGGAGGAACTGAGGGTTAAGCCCCTCCTACAAAAACAACCTAGTTAATCACCCTAAACTCGTTGTTCGCTTGCTTTTCTAACCTTAACCAAGTCATCTACGAAAAAAGATTTAACTTGGATTTAAAAAAATATCATGAATAACGAAATTTCTTTTTTCTTACTCTGCTTTACCTCCTTCATTACGCTAATGAACCCATTAGGCATCATGCCAGTTTTCTTAACGATGACAGGCCAACTAGAACAAAAAGAGCGAACTAGAACTGCATTAAAAGCGGTAATTGTGGCTTTTTTCTCACTTGTACTATTTGCGTTTAGCGGTCAGGTACTTTTTAATTTTTTTGGAATTTCTGTGAATAGCTTTAGAGTAGTTGGTGGAATTATTTTTTTTATGATGGGTTATGACATGCTTCAAGCCAGACTAACCAAAATAAAAATTAACAAAAGTGAGATCAACGAATATGTTGATGATATTTCTGTAACTCCCTTAGCTATTCCAATGATTTGTGGGCCTGGCGCTATTACCAATGCAATCGTATTAATGGAGGACGCAATAAACCTTAAAAGCAAAGCCATTCTTATAGGAACAATGCTGATGATCTGCATCATTATTTTTTTAGTTCTTTGGGGGGCAACTCGCATCACAAAACTTCTAGGTAAAACAGGAAATAAGATTTTAATGCGCTTGATGGGACTTATCGTAATGGTGATTGCTGTTGAGTTTTTCTTTAGCGGACTTAAGCCTATTTTAATTGATATTTTAAGAAGTGTTTAAACGACCAATTATCCGTATCGTATTAATAGCAATGTACTTCCTAATAGGTTGGTTTAGTGCAGATATTACTTATGGGGTTCGGCAACTAAATGGGCAAATTGATGTACTGATGAATGCTCAACCCATAGAGTCATTCTTAGAAAAAGCTGATTTTCCTGAAGAGCAAAAACAAAAAATACGCTTTATTCAAGAAGTTAGGTCTTTTGCGGTGAATGAGCTTGGAATGACGAATACTGATAATTACACTACGCTGTTTGATCAAAAAGGAGCATCGATTCTTTGGGTTGTGACGGCAGCACCAGAATTTTCCCTTAGCCCATATCAGTGGAACTTCCCTTTTGCAGGAAGCTTTCCCTACAAAGGTTTCTTTAATAAAGAATTGGTAAAAAAAGAAGCAATTAAAATGAAACGACTTGGCTATGATGTGGAGATTGATGACGTATCTGCATGGTCTACTCTTGGTTGGTTTTCTGACCCAATCCTATCGAATAATCTAAATAGAGATTACGGAAGTCTGGCTAACCTAATCATTCATGAACTTACACACGCCACCTTGTATGTAAAGGATAGCGCAGAAATGAATGAAAATTTAGCTTCGTTCATCGGTCATGTAGGTGCTATTGAATTTTTATCGAGCTATGATGGTGGAGATACCATGCTAACCAACTACCTTAATCAACGGAGTGATGTTGGTCTGTATAAAAACTATATGAAAAGAAGCATTGAAAAACTGACCAACTTTTATGCTACTACCACTTTACCAATTGACGAAAGACGTAAAGAAAAAGAGCGTTTAATCTCGACAATACGCGAAGGACTGAAGGAGGTGAATTTTTCTAAATCAACTTCTTTTCAATCGATTAAAAATGGAAGCTACCCGCTGTCAAATGCCTACTTTTCAGGATTCAATACCTACAATAAGCAACAATCTAATTTTGAAGAACGGTTGGCGAAAGAATTTAACAATGACTTAAAAGCCTTCTTGAACTATTTCAAACAAAAATATCCTACTTTGTAATCATGACAAAATCAACTGAAGCCAACTCTAAATACGATCACCTCGAAGCAATGAGTGTAACCCAACTATTGACGAACATCAATAAAGAAGATCGGATAGTTCCTTATGCAATAGAACAACAAATAGCCCAGATAGAATTAGTGGTTAAAGAAACGGCGAATCGAATGAAAAATGGAGGTCGCTTGTTTTATATCGGCGCAGGCACAAGCGGACGATTAGGCGTTGTGGATGCTTCTGAATGCCCTCCTACATTTGGTGTTGCCCACGATCAAGTAATTGGATTGATAGCCGGAGGTGACTCTGCAATTCGAAAAGCAGTAGAATTTGCTGAGGATGACACCGAACAAGCTTGGAAAGATCTACAAGAACACCACATTACTGACAAAGATGTAGTAATTGGAATTGCAGCATCAGGTACTACGCCTTATGTAATTGGAGGAGTAAAAATGAGTAAGGCAAACGGCATATTTACTGCTTGCATTGTCTGCAATGATGATTCTCCTCTAGCTGCTGAAGTAGACATTCCTATTGAAGTAATTGTTGGCCCTGAGTTCGTTACAGGTAGCACTAGAATGAAAGCCGGTACAGCTCAAAAGTTGGTTTTAAATATGATATCAACTGCTGTAATGATCCAACTTGGAAAAGTAAAAGGAAACAAAATGGTGGATATGCAATTAAGCAATAACAAGTTGGTAAAACGAGGTATTCAAATGCTGATGACTGAGCTATCGATATCTTACGAAGAGGCGAAAGAGTTACTCGACAAATACGGTAATGTGCGGAATGCGATTAATAATTTTTGAATGTAATGGTTAATTATTAATTATCAATTGTTAATTGCTCTTGACTACGGTCAATCGTTGTAATTGTTAATTGTTAATTATCAATTGTTAATTGCTCTTGACTACCGTCAATCGTTGTAATGGTTAATTATTAATTGTTAATGGTTTACTACTCTTACCTACCGGTAATCGTTTAATTGCTAGTTGTTAATTATTAATTATCAATTGTTAATTGCTCTTGACTACGGTCAATCGCTGTAATTGTTAATTATTAATTGTTAATGGCTTTTACCTACCGGTAATCGTTGTAATTGTATCAACATCCCTTGCTAGGCGTTTAATCAGAGACTTTAAAGTTCAAATTTCCTTTTCACAAAACAAATTCCATTTTCAATAGTTGTATCCATAATTTTAAACCAAAAAACAACCTGTATTGCACACCATAGAACCACACTATAAATGGAGAAACTACTACATCGCATCAGAGGATGAGCGTTCTCCTTTTTTTGATCGAATCTACAGCGAATTTGAGTTCGTTGACACGGTTTATGATCATTATATTCATCCACAATGGGACAATATAGAATCACCTACACTTTACATAAAAATACTCTACACGGACTACCACGAAGGCTTTACGATCATAGAGATGATTGGAGAATGGAATGACTTACTCCATAATGATATCATGTTCCTAAAAAGAAATATCATCGACGTTTTGGTGGAAGAGGGTGTCAACCGTTTTATTATGATTGGCGAAAACGTCTTGAATTTTCACACATCAGACGATTCCTACTACGAAGAGTGGTTTGAGGACATAGAAGATGGATGGATCGCATTCATTAACTTCCATGAGCATGTGCTTCGTGACTTTGCTGATGCGAATATCGATTATTACATCATGAGCGGAGGAGAACTCAATGAACTCAACTGGCGGACCTATTTACCTACACAACTTATTGAGAAAGTAGATAGTATGGTAATGAAGCGGATTGGATGAGACTAGCAATCACAAGTCTTGCCCACCTGCATTATTGACATCAGGTTAACCAAACTATCGCGTTCACACATTTCTAATTTATAGTGTACCTGTGCTTCAGCTATGGTGATGTCATAAATAGGACAAGGTTTCTTTTGAGTCTCGCTATTTTTAAAATCTACCTCAGCACCACGGATTAGAATCTTAGCAATACTGTCACGTTCCAAACCCAGACAAGTTATTTGGCATTCTGCAAGTTCTGTAGCTTTAAACTCCGCTTGCTTAATGGTGATCAATACTCGACCTTCAGGTGTCCAACTGCTCCAATCTCTAGCGCCAAACATTACAAATACCACTAGGGTTCCTAAAGAAAGACCTATACCAAAAAACTTAAATCGTGTCCAAAAATTCATGAAGTAAAATTAGGGATAAAAGACAATTCTTAAGTGTCATAAAAGTATGAATCTTTATATCATCAAACTCAGTTAATAATTAGGGTTTAATTCAAATTGAAAGAAAATTATTAAAAATGGAAGCTTTTTAAAAGAATGTTATTTTGAACTTACGAATTCATTAAAAACTGAGAGTTAAGAATAAAAATTCAGTAAGAATATTAATGCTTTATCAATCTTATTGACAATCCTAAACCATTATAATACTTATCAGCATTATAAGTTTCATACTTTATTTTACCTAATTCAAAAAAGACCTTTACAATGTAGCCATCTGAGGTCCAAAACATTGAAACCCTACCTTTGCCGCTAAAATACTTGTAGTTAAACAGTGATTCACCTTCCCAGAAAGTTACAAAAGTAGCTTTTCTGTAGCCTTCTGGTCTCAAGTTAAAACCATTACTTTTAAAATTCCTATAGTCCAATAAATAAAAAGAATGCCAATAATTGATCTCTAATAGTGACAATAAACCAGAAGGCTCAAATTTGTTAGAAAATTTAAATAGTTTTTTAAAATCCTCTAATGAAGCAATTTTAATTCCTTGTTTCAGCCTACTTCCAATAGAATCACAAGCATAAAAATTATACAATGCAGCATTGCTCCTTTTGTCATTTTTATAGTAACAAAATGCAGGATTTTCATTGCGACATTTCTCAGCCCACTGCTTTGAATCTTCAATAAGAGGTATTTTAATATTTTTGAAATTCAGATGATTGAAGTTAATATTACTCCAGCATTGCTCTCCAATTTTAACAAAAGTGCTATTCGATAGATGTTCTCTTTCTTCAACTAGTCTAATAAAACCAGAAGAAAGAAATTCAGTAGACCATGCTTCAATTTTCTTATGTGTAGGACTATTACCAATGCAGAATGTTCCAAAACGTTCATTTTCCTTATCAAAATACACCCAACTTGAAAAGGTGTTAAAACGCTGAGGTTTAGCATTAAAACCTAAACGATTATTTCCGCTATGATTCCCTTTTTTCCATACACCTCTTTCCTTTAAATCTTTAAGGGCTTTAATATTTTCTTTATTTCGATTACTATTATATTCCCAATCAGAATCCCATAAATGTGAATCATCGTCTTCAAATAAATAACCCGTGATTCTGACAAGTTCTTGCCATTCATTAAGCGTTGGTATTCTATAATTATTTTCTACCAATTCATTGATTCTTGCTAAAGCAAAATAATTATAACAACATCCTAGTTTAGCATTATTTATATCATATTCATACCAATGGTAACATGGGGTTTTGCAATTGTTAAAATTTTCAAAATCAATTGCATTTTTGGCGAAATAAATAGGATTCCCGTTTTTAAAAGTAGTTTTATCCAAATTAAAGGTTTGCCACTTTAAGTTATTTATATCTACGACATCCATATTTTATCAATTAGAAAAAATAAATCCAATTTTAAATTATACTTTGATAAAACCTTATTGGAAATTTAAACAATGGAGATTTTCATTTACTATGAATTTAATTGTTTACTGATTTAAAACTTCATTATCAATATTTCAAATGTTTGCATTTACAAGAAAATTAATTCTATCTATAACATGCTCTTAAAACTTGTTTTTAAAAGAAAACTATTTAATATCATCTTAATTATTGTTTTAATTCAGGAAGTATTTCACCTAAATCTTGATCAACATTTTGCGGCTCAAAAGCAATAATAAGATAGTACAGAGCTTTTGGAATTAGCCCTATTGTTAGGAAGGATAATAAACCTTTATCAGGGAAAAATACAACCAGTAAAATACCTGAATAAACGAAAATGCTAGAAAAACTTTCGAAAACTAATAGCAACCTTCGTGTTTTAAGACGACTTAAGAAATTTTCCTTTAGCGGGTTTATTGATTTATCTGCTCGTGACAAATCATAGCGTTTGGATAGTGGTTGAAAACAAGCTAAAAATTCAATAACAATTAAACTCATAGAAATCACCATAAAAGCAATGTTAAAGGTTCCAAGACCAGCATTAGAAAGGAGGTGCTCTCCAGAAAGAAACATACTTAAGTATACAGACAAACCGATTATCCAAAGCGCTTTAGAAAGGAGGTAAATTGGTTTTAAAATATTTTTCATGATTTTCTTATTAAACTTTTACTATATTTTTATAAAATATAAAATTTCTTCCTATTCGCTAGAAACAAATTTATTCTTTAATATATAACGATTAAAAAGGCAAATCTTCCCTATCCCACTTTGAAGATTTTAAGCTAATTGTTTTATTCCTGCTGACAACTTCAACTAACTTGTTCAAGGTTTAGTAACCTAGTAGCACATCATTTTAGGCTAACACTTTGTAAGAACAATTAACTAAACCGTTAAAAAATAAACTTCTGCCCTTATTTGAAACAACGGATTTACTACTATTAAAATGGGCATTTATACAACCAAAACATTATCCAAATGAGATAAAAACCGCTTAATCGAATGCGAGAAAAGATGATAAATTAAGGCTCCATACGACTCTTATTTGAGACCCTATTATAAAACAAACCTCAGTATCTAATACTTATTCATCTAAATGGTACTTTAATACATGTGTACTTTTCTCCTCAACAACATTTAAAAAAATGAAAGCATTTTAGGAAACCTATAAAAAGATCTTTAATCACTTATTAAAACTATATTTCCCCTACTATGATCTAATGCACTAGCATATTTTTTCCATTCAGAAATCTCACCTGTTTGAAAATCTAATACATTTACAAAAAACTTTTTGGACTCTGTTGAGGACCAAACGGGAAGCTCTGGAGAAAGATTTAAGGATTCTCGATACTTGAATAATTGCTCTAGTTCAATAAAAGAAGGTAAACGCCAATTTGATTTATTGTACAACTTAAATTTATTGAGACTTTTTAAGAAAGATTCGGGATATGTGTGTTCTCCTAATGCACCATAAACAAGAAACATTCCCCATTCGTTAGTCGTATTTAAATGAACAGCTAATTCTCTATCTATTATAGAAGAGTATTCAAGGTCGCATATAGCCAATAAAGGTAGCGTTTGCTGTAGTTGTTGTTGGTTATTGCATTTCTCATGAGTACATTTTTCAACGTCATAAATACTGAATGTATTCGTGTTGGAATCTCTACACCAAAGGAGTTTATAGGATTGTAAACGCAGTTCTTCAGTGACGCTTTTCAACTCATCTGAAGTGGGATATCTCCAAGTATCCGTTTTTTTAAATTGGTATTGATTTATAAAACTAATGGCTGCTCCATGTGAATCACAAAATATGTTTAAATCAGATGATGTGATTTTGTTGTTAATTTTGATCATGTTCATTGATATGTCCAATTTATTAATCCAAAAAGTTTAAATTTCCTATTTATATAAAATTTCAAAGCAACCCAAAATCCCTCAACTTAAACCTAGCTAATTTACTCAACTAACTTACAGCCATTATATTGAGCGATTTATTAAAATTTAAAACTAGTTTGCTTCATGTTTTAAAATATTATATCAATCTCTAACACAGCGTACAGAAAAACCAAAAGCAGAATACCTTGAATCTTCTAGTCCTTTAGGACGGGCATCGTCATCATAACCCATTAAAAAATAACCATTGTTCGCATTCCACCATACGCCAAAATAGTTAGCGAAATAAAAAGTAGTATTTGATGGAGGGTCAAATGGATTATATTGTCTTTCATCCCAATAGCGATAGGCTCTAAAACCGCCAGGAAGACTTGAAAAGCCTGAATTATTATTTCCGTTAAGATTTTGGTGCCAACCTTTTCTTGATTTCAATAATTTTGAATAACTTTTAATTTGATGTGTAAATTGAACAAAGTCAATCAGAGTGTTCCACTCCTCTTTACTAGGAATATGCCAACCGTCAGGACAAATGCATCTCTTATCATTTACCGATTGTAAATTGTAAAGTTTGCCGAACGAGGTATCGTTTGAAGAGTCATTTTTATAATACGACCAAGCTCCTTTTTTAGTTCTAGACCAACTATCATCGCTCTTGATATTAGCCAATTTATCCCCATTACGAAATCTACTTGTTCGAAGATTTTCAGCCATCCAAACTTGATCGCCTATTCTAACAACTTCATATTGATTTCCATCAATATCTTTTAATAAGTCTAAATCATTTTTATCAGAATTGGAATTTTGGTCTTGAGTTTTCTGTATTGATTTCATTACAGGCCTCTGCAAAATATAATTTTCTATTATACTTCCGTCATTACTTGTCACGGACAGACTCCCTTTTTGCTCATTAAAAAATAGAGAAACTGTACAGAAGGGCGAAATTGTTGGAAACTGAACATCGGAAACAATCAGAGATAGTCGATCTGTCTTACCAAGCAACTTCCCATTGACATTAAACAGTGGCTGATTGTTTTTTATAAAGGTTATTGTTGAAATTTCTTGGAAGTTAGCTTGTCCAATAGTAATTTTATCAAAATGAGCTTTAGGATTTACAACATTCCATGAACCACTAACTAAATTATTTATTGATTTTATTTTTTCAATAAGCCGATTCATGTCAACTTCAATTATTGAGGGTGAACGTAAAACGCTGATATCCTTTATCTCCAATAAGTCATCAATCAACAAACCATTCAAAACACCTGATTTAAAACTTAAGTCAATCTGTGCTCCACTTGAAAAGAATTCGTCTTTTATCAAATACAGAGACATTTGATATTCATCAATTGATTTAAAACGAATCATACCTTTAAAGTCTCGATAAATTCCTTCTAAGAAAATTTTACCTGTAACCGACTTTTTGACATCATCAAACTGAGAAAAATTTATGTATGTTTTATTATCCCCAAGAGAGCCTGCCCAATATCCTATTACATTTTTACCGAAATTCTGTTTGATGTTTGTTGTTTGCACAGGTGTTTCTAATTCGGTTACGGTTTCTATAATGGGTTTCCTTATTCTTATAAATTTTACACTTTTTGGTTCAAACCGTGGCAAAGTAACAATCAAATCGTCAGTTTCAGACGAACTAACCACTAACTTATAATTTTCAATTTTTTTATCCGTAGGCATCTTAATATATACATTGTAAGAGCTGCCTTCTTTTTCCAATTTACTTATTAAGTTGTTTGACTCTTTAATTTCGAGCTCCAAATCACTTGGAAACAACCTTACAACCAATAAAGCATCTGATACATTTGGTCCAAATGGTGTAATGAATGTACCCCTTTTCCTTTCGTTATCTGTGATATCAGACCACTCCAATTCAGATTTTACCGTTACAGTATAATATTTTATTTCACCCTCTTTTAAGGCAGGAAGTGAGTTAGCATCCATTTGCTGTCCAAAATTCAAATAGGTAGGAACATCGTTGAAGATAACTGAGAATGCTTGTGAACCTGAGGGTACTCGAACGAAATATAAACCATTTTTAAATTCCGGAGGCGTTAAATTATCGGCACTTGAGTCAAAATTCAACTGCTCTGACGATTTGAAAATTAACATAGCCCCCCCCGAAAGCTTCCTTTTGTGTGGGATAGCAGATAAAGAATCCTCTGTTAATGTTAGTGAATACTGAGCAAAAATTTCATTGGAAATTATAAAAATAAAAACAAAAAAACTGAGGAAACCGTAAATCGTTGTTTTGTAAATGTCTTTATAAAACATAAGAGTATGTTAAACCTTGTATATCAATTAACTTAAATCCATTATTACTTTCAGAATCTATCAAAAATTTCAATTCTGTAATACTTCTTTTATCTTTTTTGCTTTGAAGCTTAATTTCTCCAGTTATCTCATCAAAAGTCTGAACAATATAATTTTCAATTCTTACATTTCCAGATATGTTATCCTGATAAATTGCACTATATAAATCATTTTCAGCTTTAAAAATTTTATAAAACTGAGTACTTCCGTTTTCATATTGAAACACATAAAGACCTAAATACCGAATAGGAACTTCAGCAGCTCTTTCGATCTGCTTTTCATTGTTCATGTTCGCTTCTGATGAAGAATATAATTCTAAAGATGTACTTTCCTTATTCGAGCTACTATTTTTTCCATTGTTATTAATCTTTCCTATTTCGTTTCTTAAAGAATCCCTGCGAACTGACCACCATTCATTGTAAGTATAATATTGATTGCCTCCGTTCAAAAAATGCTCCCAGTCGTCCATCTTCCTTTTTTCCTTCCACTCTTTGACCGATGGGTGAGTCAGGTTTTTCAATAAATCCAAAGCTCCAGATTTATCTCCTTGTTCAATTTTTGTATATATATCTATTTCTAAAGATTGTAATTCAACATTCTTCACGGAAGGATCTTCCGATGTTGTACATGAACTATAAAAAATGAATAAATAAAAAATAATTATGTAGCGTTTCATATCACTTCTTAATATTAAATTGTTCTAATTGAAATTTTTCAGCTTGTGATAAATTCTTGCCACCAACTTTGTCGGGTTGCCAAGTTCTAACATGAATTAGAGGCTTATCATCATCACTGAAATCAATTATGAGCAGCAAATAACCAATGTCACTATATCTTGTCGTATTCCAGCCCTGCATCATATTTACACCATAAATAGTTGGATATTTCTTATGCTGTTTTATTTCAATTTCTTCAAATTTTACGTTGATGTATGCATTTGAAGAAAAAATTCTTCTCAGTTTATTTATATACTCTTTTTTTGTTTGCTTTTGATATGTTACCGTCTGTTGTGGAAGAAATTGCCCAGATGCATCAGGCCGAGAAACTCTTACAACCTTACCAGAGATAATAAGCGCATCTTCACTGAAAACAGTACTTAAATAATCAGCATCTTTCCGGTTGTAAGCGGTTCTAAAATTTTCAATAAAATCTAGGATTATTTGTCTTCGTCTGAATTCTGTTACATCGTTGCCCACATTGACCAATTCGTTGTATCTTCCTGTCTCAATGGATAGATAAATATTATCTATTAAACCATTAGCATCAAAAATCAACACCAATTCCTGTTGTTTATCTTCCAAGGCTGCTTCCTCCATGAGAACAGGAACATTTCTAATTTCAAATCCACCTTGAGGTTTCTTTAACAGCCTTTCATCAATATTGGCGGAAGAGCAACTAAACCGGCTCATCTCCCACATAGAAAGTAATGATACTTGGGCATCTGAACTTACAATACCCAATGGAAATCTCGGCTTTGCTTTTTTAGCTGCGGCAGAATTGATGGCAGACAAGAAAGTAGCAGCATTATTTTCTATTTTTTTTATCAACAAAGCGTTTTCACCCATCTCTATGCCCTTACCACTTAGTGTAACACGAATAGCTTCTTGTGCAGAAATAGTGTATGGGATTGTGATAAATAAAATAAAAAGGATTACTGATTTTATAATTGTTTTCATATTTATTTGGTATTTTCCCTTTCAGCAAATAAATTCTTGATGTTGTCTGAAGGTATATTTGTATAAAGTTTTGCTTTAAGTATCATTTTTTCGCTTTGAATAAACACAAGGGGATCTGCACTTACGTATAGAAGATTAATGAAATTTAACTGGCGGTTGAAAATAATCAACGTACCATCCAGCAACTTTGCTGAATTATTTTCTATACCAAAGTAAAGTTCATAATCGTTACTAAAAAACGCCAAAAAATCAGATAGACTTACCTCATAAGTCTCTTTTTCATCAGCATAAATTTTATGCTCTATGAATAGCCGAATATCTTGATTACCGTGTCCTGCAATAAGAAATGCATTGGTAAATGATTCCAAAGGATATTCGACGTCAAAAACCGGTATGCATTCATTGCCTGAACACCTGAAATAGGTATTTGACGAAATGGTCTTGAAGTAAGAATTGCCTATTTTTACTTTAATGTCATCCCGATAAGGCTTTAATAAGGCACCATCGACAGTGAAGTGAAGATTGTGGTTAGTATTGTAAGCTTTTAGTGATTGAATCAGTTGTAGTGCGTATTCTTTTTTATCCATGCCGCTTACCACGTTATAATTGGCAGCAAATAGCAATGTTGAGGTACCCTTTGGTGAGCTTATGGTGGCCTGGTAATACAGACTATCCTGCATAATATGAAGCTCTTTTCCATCAGACAATAAAGAAGGCAGTATGGCTGATAGCTTTTCTGCACCCGGGGTATTAAATTGCTTGCCATTGATGAGCAGCGCTATTTTATCTTCCCTATTTTTTCGATCAATTACTGCCACATCGTTCCAAACAAAGTATTCAAGGTAGCAGCGCTCTATAAACGATAATACCGTGTGGGGATAAATTAAGTTGGCGTCAAAAGAAAATAAATCCAAGCCCAAATGACTCAGCTGACCTTGGCTATTAAACGATGCTTTAATCGGCATGGAATTCCCGTTGATTTGGCAGATACACTTATTTTCTATGCTGCGCGAAAGGGTGTTCTTACACTCTAAGGGCAATAAGGCAAATAGCTCATTTAAGCGATTGGAGGTAAAAGCATCTTGTGCTGACAATTTTGGACAAACTGTGGCACAAGAAAATAGAATTAAGAATAAGGCAAATTGCTTTCTCATCTACCAATCATGATTACTTCTTTCACATTATTGCCTGCATCAAACAATTTACCCTGCACAGGTTTTCCTTCATAAAACTCACCCGTTAGGTAATCACCGGCTTCAGCCATGCGCTTTTTCAAATCCTTTGGGGATATTTGGGTACTTTGTTTGTAGTACATCGTTCCCATTCCATGGGGCTTACCGTTAAGCACTTCTCCTTTGTAAGTATTACCATTTATAGTAAGCGTTTGTGTGCCTTTAGGGGCCGAACCATTGGAAGTTGCGGGTTGTGTTTTAACAGGCGCTGCTTGTTCGACTTTTACTGGTTCAGGGGTTGGTTCTGGTTCCTCCTCAACAACAACGGGATCAGGATCAACCTCGGGCTGTGTCTGTACTACTTCTGTGGGCTCTACTACCTCTTCTACCGCTGAACTTGGACGCATGATGAAAAAGACTACGGCACCGATTACTAGTAATCCAGCAGCGATGGCTGCGATGAGTTTTATATTCAATGGCTTTTTAACATCGATTGTTTCCCAAGATAATTCTGCTCCACAAGTATCACAATTTGATGGCACTCCTTCAGTTGCGAATTCATAGGCTGGAAAATCAAGGAAGTTTTGCTTAGTTAAACACCTTGGACAACTTGAACCGTTATAGTTGTCATTTTTACAAACGAGCAATTTTTTCTTCATTTTTTTAGTTTTTTAATATTTCAATTGCCTTTAAACCTGCGTCCTTAAATCTTTTTACTGTTAGATTTAAAGGATTATTGTTAAAAGACACCTGTATTTTATTTAATTCACTTTTAATAGCTTCTATTGCAGAATCGTGAGTACTTATGTGTTTGTATTTTTCCTTTAGAACATTAGATGTTTCGCGCATTAGTAATTTGGCATCTTCTTCACTAATAGTATCTAACGATTCATTTAAGTTATGACCTAAAATTATAGGTTCTTGCCCTATAGCCGTTTCCTTCATTAAACACAAAACATTTTTTCCTGTTTCAGGATGTTCGGCATCTAACAGTACACCAGTTGCCTTAGCTAAAAGCATATAAGGCATTAATTCGTTTTGCATATTTTCTGCACGCTTCTTTATTTCCTTTTCAGAGGGCTTAAATAAGCCATAAATAATAGATTTATGTTTATTCTCTTCTTTTAGTGAATCCATATAAGTTGAACCTTCTTTAACTTTAGTTGGAAAAAAGTTTACATCTTCTGTATGCAAAGTAAAATAAGCTTTTTCCTCGCCTTGGTTAGCGATAAGAGCATCATACTTTTCCTTAAAAACTTTTACATTCTCAAACTCTCTAATTTGAGCACCTCTCTTAAGGTTTATTAATAAAATTTCATTAGGACTACCCCCGCTTGCAACCTCAACATTTGAGGCTTCTTCACTGAACAAATTTTTGATTTGTTTTACAAAATCCTCATCATCTTTTAAATCAGGTAGAACAACTAACAATGCCCTCTCGTCCTTTCTTGTTCCATCAATTTGAGCACTATCAAAAATCGATGAAAGCGCAGCTTGTTTAATTAACTCCTTTATTTTATCTCTAAGTTTATCTAATTGACCTGAGTATTCATCTCTCAATTTTTCAAGTATGTTTTCATTAGAAATTTTTTCATCGGAAATTTTTTCTAATAATTTCTCATCACTAAAAAACTCATTTGCAAGCTGCATAGAATGATGAACAAGCTGTGTTTGTATCTCATCAATATTTACTTTTTTGAGTTTTTCGAAATAATTTCCTGCATCTTTTGCAATTAAATATAATTGCTTACGCAATGAGGAAATTCTTTCGTCCACAATCTCATTGTTTTTTTTCAATGCTTCGCCAAAAGCGTTTATCGCTTTTGGATCGTAATATTTAATGAGTACTGAAGCTCCTTCTTGTTTTTCATCAAGTACACAACGGCTCAAACATTCCGTTTGGAAGGTTTCTTTAATTTGATTAAAATAAGCATTCACCGAGTTGATGTTACTTATTAAATTATTGAATATAGGAATCATTGCATCAATTAATTCCTTCCCATATTCCATTCCTTTATTTTTTGTTTTCAGTATTAAAATCTGTGCAACATTATTTTGAGTGTCTTTAATCTTGCCCTCACCATCATTGAAAATATTACTTAAAAAGCCTGGACGCCAATCACTTTTTATATGTTGAATAGCTTGCTCTAGTGTTTTTAAAGTTTGATTGTTCTTCGAAATATCAGCATCAAATTTCTCTTTTTCATCTTTCAAGTATTGTAAAACTGCTTTGGTAATTCCCAATACATCTTCAATTGAGTATTTTCCACCATACCAATCTTCAAAAAGTTTTTCTTCAAGATTATTTACTATTTTAGCAGCTAAGTTATTTTTATCTTTTGTTTTCGTGTCATAAAACGACAAAACACCACCATCTTGCCCAACAGCTCTAAAGCCATTTTGAAAATAGCGATTACCCCAAATTAAAATAGCATCCAACCATTGCTCTTTTACCACAGGTCTTCCATCATAGTTATCGCCCTGTTTAACCTTGTTTGTGATGGAGCTCATAACTTCAATAAAAGTATTATCAATACCCTTATCCTTTATCTCGTTTTTATACTGTCCTAAAATATCAAAAGAAAGTATCAAATGATCCCGCGTGACATTAAACTTAGTTAAAAACTCATTGTTTGCAACAATTGAATTATAGCTTTGATTTCTACTTATATCGCGATAACCTTCTGCTCGGTTAAAATTATTATACAAAAACTGAAGGACTGCTTGATAACCAAATAAATAAGCAAAGTATTCTTTTATTTCCTGCTGAGGTATTGCAAATCTTTTATACCCAAAAGCATAAAACTTATTAGCGAAAGCAAAACCACTTCTATCCACTTCATCAGGGTTACTCATTTTCTCAGCAGCCAAAACAACTTGTTCTATGTTATTATTAGTTACAACTGTCGTTTGAAAAATGAATTCAGATAGATTAATGAAAAGTGACCCTAATGGTTTTCCCTTAGTTACTAATGGAAAATTCGCTTCATTTTCATCAGCAACTAAATAACATACATTAAATGGTCTATCTTTCATTTCAATTTTCTCATCCTCCGTCAATAGATTATTTGAAACATCGTAAGGAGCAAAATCACCTACAGCAAGCGCATTTAATTCCAATAAAGCAGCATAACCATTAGCATGATAATAAGAGGTATAATTAAAAGAAGGTGTTCGTTCTGGTAAAACGCAATACAAATTGATCAAAGCATTTGGATAGAGTTTCCTAATAATGCAGGTTACATCAACAATAGAACCGCTTCCTGTGCCGCCAGCCAATCCAGCTACTATATGAAATTTAGTTCTTTTTGAGTCTTTTTCTAAATTTGATTTAACAGAGTTAAGCGTTTTGACAAAATCTTGAGAACGAATCGCAATAAAAGATCTACCTAACTTTCTTCTTTGATTAGCTTCCTGACCTGCTTTTGCCGAATCTCCTAATAAATCAGACCATTGTTTTTTGTTACCAATCCAATATTTCAAATTAGGGTAATCATTAGCATTTTCAATGTAAGGAGACATGTCTCTAGAAACGATAGGAAACGTGTTTGCTTTTCCAAGACCTACGCTTGTGCCCATAATATCCCATTCTGGTCCATTCATATTCAAAGCTTCCGTATCTGAATCAACGAAAATGCAATCCACTCCAAATTTAGTTGGATCTGTTTCTCCATTTTTATTCTCAAATAATAGCCTTTTAAAGCCAGCTATTGTTTTCCCCCCGGTTCCCCCGAGTCCTATGATGATGTGGTTGTCTGCCATTTTATTTATTGTTTATTTATTGTTTTAGTTATTTTTACTAGCATCTACAAAATTCAAACTGAAACTGCGACTATTCATTACAGCCAGCTTGATATTGCAATGCGGGTAAAATGTTTGGATTAATTTAGTGATGGTGTTTTTATCATTCTCTGTGATTTTACAACCGAGAATCATGTCTTTCAATACTTTGGGTTTAAATGAATAATTGCCTTTTCGGTTCTTGAACACCCTTACTTCACCTTCGTAGCGGCACTCATCAGATTTGGTGAAGAACATTTCATTAACAAACTCATTTTTATCATCCAAGCAATCGTACTCAGAATATTCTTGGGTGTACCTTATCGCTTTAGCCGTTGAGAAAAATGTAGTATCCTCAAGCACATCAAACTTTAAGCCCCCTTTGTGGGCATCGGCATAGTGCGCCCACATCAGCAGATTGTCGCAGTTGGTAAGAAAGCAGGCAAGACTTTTCCTCCTCACTATTTTTTTTGCCGCTTGATTAACAAGGAATTCAAAATCTGCATCCGAGATTTGTTTAGTATTGATATTTCCCAATTCTCGGGCACTAAAGATTCTCAGGAGATGATTATCAAAATAAGATTGCTTGCGCGTCAGGCTTGATTTCTTTAAGCTCATATTGATATCGCAATCAAAAGGGTCGTAAAAATCCTGTGGATTAGAAAACCAAACGAGACTGTTGATTAAACTATCATAAAGAAAACTATTTACCGATTTCATTCTATAAACAATTTGGGGCAGTTTTTTGTCATTAACCATTTGTGAAAACAGTCTTTTGAATCTAGGCGCTATGGTATTATATGCTTTATTGGTTGACTCAAAATTCAATATATCTTTCAATCCAAATTAGTTTACTGTGTCGTTATCACCCATAAAAAAGGTTTCATACATTCCCTCTAACTGCTGGCTCATATTCTTAAGCTCTTTTTTAAAATCCCCTATCTTTTTTGTTGCTTTTAGTGCGTAGTATTTGCCAATTAATTTATTGTTTTCTTCTATTTCCTCGTGAGTAAAATCTGATTCATTAACTTTCATCTCAGATTTTAATTCCTCAATCTGCTTATCATATTTCTCCCAATCTTCCTTATTAATTGTATATGCATCTTTTTCTATTTTCGAAATCACATCTCCAATAGTCTCTTTCAAGCTATCTGCTTTTTGTTTGGCAGTGCAAGAAACCATTAATGCAACAAAGACAATAAGCACTACAAAAAAGTGTAAGCGTGAAATCTTCCTCATAATGATACTGTTATATAATAGTTAATCCTTTCCGGCCCATTCCTTTTTTATCTTGTAGGTGTGTAATTTCTTAAAAACCCAAATTCTTCAAGACTCATACCAAAACATTCACATTATGTCATTTTTTAAAAAATAAATACCCTCGAGTCTAAAAAATTGACTTTCACTTTTACTACTAACGACTAACTCAACCCAACTTCCCGAAAAAATTTAAGATTCATTTTTAAAAGCTAAAAAAATATAAACCACTTAATATGGCCCAATCAATACAGCAATGACCGCCATATTAAATTCACCTTTTATGCTGTTGATGCAATCGGATAACTAATGGAATTGCTTTATAGAATTTATATACTCTGTTATTTGAATATTGCAATCTCTTAATGAAATTTATTGCACAAATTAATGCGTTTACCAATAAGCCAATCCAATTTGTATTAAAATCTACTTACAGCGATTGAGTTTTGGAATAAACTAGATAAGAAAAGCTAAAACCTTATTTAACTCACATATTATGAAAACACAATTTTTTCAAACCATTCCCAATCACCTGATTCAAGCGATTCGTCTATTTTGCTTAAATCCTCTTCATTTAGATACTCATCACATTCACCTTGATAAGCATCTTGGAAATTTTCGGAATCATAGATAATATTGTACTCGTCCAATAAGTACTCTAATGTAATTTTTCGCTTTTGCTCCGGATAATTATAAGGACCAACATAATCTCTAGAAATACGCATAGAGACTTTCGTACCATAGTGATAAGGCCACTCTTTTCTTCCCTTCATAAAATGCTGGAAACCAGCTCCTAATCCAAGTAAATCTTCCCATTCTTGATATATAACTACTTGATAAGCTTTAGACACCAATTTCACTATTTTATCAATAATCCTTTTACTATCAAATGCAATAGTTAGTGTAAGTAACTCTTTTTTAAATTTTTCTTTCTCGTTTGCTAGATTTTTCTCAAATGAATTGTCATATCCAGATTCATCATCAAACATAGCCCCGCAATCTAAATGCTTTTCAGCATCAAACTTTCCTTCTTTGACTTTTTCTTGCTGACCGGCCGTCAGTGCACTAACCAACGTAGGTTCTTGTTCAAAAAGATTTGTGTAATCTTTATTAATGATTTTTTTAACGAATAAGCTGTGAATCTTTTTTAAGGTTTCCTTGTTTTCACTTTTAATGATAAGTGTATTTGAAATTTCCATGAGTTATATGATTTAATACTATTTGAATTGACTTATTTCAATGAGCAGGCTCTTCCAATCCTTTTTTTGATTTAAATTAAGTTACTTCATTTTTAACTATTTGATATAAAATTAAATAAGCATCTGCTCTACTTTAACGACTAGGTCAACCCAACTTCCCTAAAAAATTTAAGTTTCGTTTTTTTAAGCTGAAAAAATATAACCCGCTTAATATGGTCCAATCAATACAGCGATGATCGCTTTATTAAATTCACTTTTTATGCTTATGATGCAATCGGAGTAACTGTTGGAATTCCCTTGATAGACTTTTTGTCCTTCGAACGTAAAAAAACAATCGGAATAACTTGTTGAGTTGCCTTTATAGATTTTTCGATTGTGCAATGTGCAGAGGCAGTCTGAATAACTGGTGGAATTGCCTTTATAAATTTTATCCCCATTTATAAAATAAAGGCACCGAATAGCTAGTGGAGTTTCCCTTATAGATTTTTTCATTGCTGATGGTATAAAAGCAATCGGAATAACTCGTGGAATTTCCCTTGTAAATCTTATCTCCACTTATGGTGTAAAGGCAATCAGCGTAACTCGTTGATTTGCCTTTGTATATTTTTTGTTGAGCATTCATTACAAAAAAGATGGCTAAAAAGATTGAGAAGGCTAAAAACTTCATTTTTTAAATTTGGTGTTTATTGTTAATTTTTGTGAGATTAAAGTTGTCTATTTTCAATTTATCGTTCAACAACATTAAAATCATTGTCAATAATTTCAACCCAATAAAGCAAATCATAGCCTTCACTAATACTTGGGACCTCTAACTTTTTGTTGGTTGCTCTAATTCCTACCTCCGGAATTTTTTCTTTTCCTATGCGTTGACTATTTCTCATAATGGCATCGTTGATAGTTGATTTAAAATAATACCCTATAACTTTATATTTATGTGCTTTCGCAGCTTCAATATATTTTGCTCTCTCGTCTTTTGTGGGATTGGTATTATCCACAACAAATCGCTGTTGTATGGAAAAACATGCTTGCATAAACACCTGCTCTTTGTTTCTTGTATTGAGTTGATCTAAAGATATACGCACATGCGAGTTAAAGAAATTTTCTTTGTAAAAAGTTGTTTTGCCTGAGGCTTGTATCCCACAAAAAATAATTATCTCCATTGGTTACTCGAACTTGGTTTATCACACTTTTTCACCTTATCTTATCGAGTATAACGCTTTGAAACTACTATCGTCACGAAAAATCATAATTTCGACCGTAATAAAGGCCAATCTAAAATAAAATCCATCTGCTCATCAGTTTCCGGAGAACGCCTGCTAGCAATGGAAGTAGTTCGCTTAAGATACGCTATGGTTTCAATTACATTTTCTTTTGTAGCCCTTTTTTGTTCAAGTAAAAAACATCCTATCACCAACCCCGTTCTACCTATACCACCCCAACAGTGAACATACACTTTTTTTCCAGCTTGAATCTCATTGAAAATTTGAGTGATGATTTGTTTCATTTTTTCTGCTGTGGTTGTTGATAAATCTTTGATGGGAAAATGACATACAGTTACTTTTTTCTCTATTCTTTTTGCATAATCCTGTAGGTCTGAAGTATAGTCCACTAAAAGTTCCCCTGAAAATGTCTTTTCATCAGGCTCCATTAAATTAATAATGGTATCAAAGCCCATTTCCGCAAGATTTTGAACTTTTTGTTTTCTAACTGACCTTTTAGAGGAGGAAGGAATTTCACCTGCAAGTAATTTACCAGATATAACCCAGTAACTTCTTTCAAAAGGTAAAATCAACTTTTCCTTTTCCATTGGTTTGTTTTCTGATTTTGCTTTTCATCCCTTCTTAACTTTTTTCCATAACATAAATTGATGTTCTTCAAAACTTTGATTAACTTTTCTACTGATTCCGTAAGTATTATCTTTTTACTTTAATCAATGACTCCAATTTCTCTTCCGGCAAAGTAATTTCCGTATACCATGCAAATATGTCAATAGAAAGTTCCAAACAAGCAACTTTTGAGATAGGAATAGGTTCGAACCAGCGATTAAACTCTTGCACAACTAAATTATAGATTTCATCTTTTGACATCTGTTGACGCAATTGCACAATAATTGTTGCTACTTCTGGGTCATATTCATCGGGCTGGTCTTCAAGATGGCCAAAATCGATTGGATTATGTTTACTTATTATTGCCCGTAAGGCATAAAATAAATCTCCATATACTTCTATAACCTTGTATATGTCTAAAGTTTTTGATAGACATTTTGCTTTCTTTTTTGGTGCCATAGCGGTTTAATGTTATGACAATTTAATCAATTGAATGGTTTTTAGTTGCTCAGCGTTGTATTTGATTTCTCTATTTATATTATACACGCCGATAATGCCATCTGTGTATTTCAATAACGGCTCACTATCTTGAAACATACGCTTTACATCAGCTAAGCTTGGTTTACTATCTTGTCTCGTTTCACAAGTTCTATCTAATTGTAAAATCAGCACAATACAGGTGTTGTTCTTTTTCGCCATTTTTTTTAAATAGGCGAGATTATGTTTACTGCCTGACGCTAGCAACTGTAAATAATTAACAACAACTAAAGCATAGTCTTTATGTAACAACAACCTGTCAAATTCTGCTTCTTCAAAATACCTCAGGTCGTCAAACACATCTGTAAAACCAAGGTTGTACATCTTTTTCAAGTTATCTTGAGATAAATCTAAATTAAAAAATAAAGTAGGCACATCGGTAGAACAAACTGAGGCAATATTTAGCATTAAAGGCATTTTACCCATCATAGGCCTACCGGCAAGAACATAAAGTTGCCCACGTGAAAAATGACCGAACATCTCATCAATTTCTGAATTACCGGAGGTTATTTGTGTATTTAGTATCATTCATATTCGCATTAAGTTGTATAGTTGATTAAAGTATGGATTTTATATTTTTATTGTTCTTGAATTTCCCTTACGCAGCACACAAACAAACCCACTCCCTTATCCCAATACATTTTAAGAGTCTCATTGCATGAAGTGTCTATCCCTCTTATTATGGCCTTATTGGAATCAAAATGGGTGGTGCTCCACCACCAGTTCAATTTTGCTCCTTGTTGTGTAAACGCTCCTTCACTATCTCTAAAACCATTGGGTTGTTTTAAAGAGATAAAGTTTTCAGAGTGTTTTTCTTCAACATTAACATTACGAAGTAGCTCCCTTTTTAAGACGGAATCTATGTTGAACCCAAGATACAAAAATAGCATGGTCCAATCTCTATCGCGAGGTATATGCCAGCCTTTGGGTGCTAAACCACGAGGATCATTCACTGCATACCAATTGTATAATTTACCTAATGACGCATTAGCTATATCGTTATTGAAATAACACCAAGCAGGCATAGCATTTTCAGCAGCTATTTGCCACGCTCCGGGTGATTTAGCCTCGGGAATAGCATCACCATTGCGGAAGGTTTCCACATTGAGGTTGCTTTTAAGCCATTCGTGATTACCTATTTTAATTGATTGCACTTTAATTCATTAACTATTATCGAATAATTGAGAATGAAACACTCCTCGAAAGATAAAATCATAGTATTTTGTTCTTTTTATCTAAAATGTTCCTAATGGGAATATTACAAAGACCTGCTCCAAAGGAACAGGTCTTTACTGCATTAACTAGCATCATCTTTGCATTTTCTTGAGCAAAACCATAGTACTTTGAAAAAGCCTTTTCTAACTGTTATCCAGCCTGCAGGAGCTATATTTCCCGTCATAGGACCACTTCCCGCTCTTTCTTCTCCATATTTTCCACAATAATCACATTTTGCCATTTTGAATTAAATTAATTATTACCTACTCTGTTCAAAGCTTTTCGGCTTACGCTTATGAATTATAACGATTAACATACCTGATATTCCCAAAAAAGCTGTTCCAATTATGCTATTGTTTCAGCTCCCTAAAACGTATCTGTCATCATCTTCCAACCCAATCCCCTATCTTTGCTCAATGACCATTTTACCAAAAGAAGCATTGGAATTTTCCACTCCACTATCATCAGATAATCAAAGGATTGACGGAGTGTGGATGTGGTTGGTATTGCATGTAGAGGTGGTGCTTTTTAACAAAACCTACAACAATCAATCTCTGATGCAAGCACCTTTAATCATTCAATATGAATCTTTAGTAGTTGAGAAAGTAGATGAAAAGGTGTCTAGCATTGTGGAAGTAACTAAATGCAAACAAGTGCTTGCAATGAATAAAGCCAACATCAAACGCTATATTCTCGGGGAGTAGGGCGTGGAGGAATTGATCAGAGATTTCAATAAATGTTTTTACTCTGCTTCTACACCTAACATTTCCGCTTCTTTTAAGAATGCTTCTAATAGAAGTACTCGCTCACGCAATACTTCAACTTGATAGTGCACGCGAATGGGAGTATACATCGTTCCTTCACTTAGATTAAACAAAGCATCGGAAAAGGAATGCTGTGCCTCAAAATAATCCTTCCATCGTTGCTGCGACTCGTCAAATAAATAACGGATGTGAACGGGAAGCACTTCATGCAAAACTTCTGAGATACTGTCCATGCGATATTCCCAGCGATCATAAGCATCTATATTACACTGTGTCATTCCCAACGTAGTTAAATTGTCTGTGTCTTCTAAACAAGCCGCCAATAATATGTCGATAGGGTGTAATTCTTCTTTCTCCTCATTCTGGATATGCTCTTCTAATAATACTTCTTCTCTTTTGTAGTCATTGCAAGAGACTGCCAAAATTTGCAATAAGCTTACAAAAAGTATTTTTAGTAAAAATGATTTTTTATTCATCCTTAAAATGGTAAATCATCATCGTCATCATTATCATATTCAATATCAGGTTGCTCGGGAATATCGAATCCGCCTGCAGCATTTAATTCGGGGCCTAATATTTCGCTGATTGTTTCTGAATCTAAACGCTGTGTATATACCTTGGCACTTTCATAACCTTTTTCGAGTAAATAATTCAGGAATTGATTGGCATAAGCCTCCAGGAGGGGCTCTGATGTGTATGGGTTATTGCAAACAAAACCTTCGCAATCCTGCTGAAATTCAACAGAGGAAACATGCATCTTAAAGTAAAATTGATACCCCTGAGAATCATTTTCATGATGCTTAAACAAAGCAATTGATAAATAGGATAACAAAGGCCGCTGCCAATCTACCTCAACCTCAAATGATTGCTTTTCTTTAAAGAAATCATCGTTTTTGTAATTTGTAAGAAACTTTGTGACAACATTATTGGGTTCATCACATAAGTAGAAAATATTTAAACTAGCCGGACTGAATTCTTTATCCTTGAAAAAGTACGAATCAGATTTGATCATTTCTTTGTACATTTTGAAGGTTATATCAAATGTTTTGGAAATATCGCTTATGCTGCCTAAAACGCTTTTAAGTTGGTTTTGAATATTTTGCTGTAATTCTTCTTCCGTTTTTGGCACAAGAAGCATCAAACAAAGTGAGTTCCAAGCGTCATTTTCTCCAAATACCAATTCAAGAAGAGCTACATTTTCTTGTTGATTTTCATGAAATTGTGCCGATAATGCTTGCCAAAACGCTCCCTTTTTGGCGTTGTCCTCTTGTAATGGGTCAGTAGTTAAAGCGTGGGTTTTTAGTGTGTTTGTATCTTTATTGTATTGCCAAAGTGCCCATGATTGATCCATTCTTTGCAAATAACCTTTATTTTCATCAACCAAACGAAAATCACGACATCCAATTCCGTCTATTAAAGTGCCTTTTTCATCCAAGACATCAAAAGCTTGATTTCCAAAGGGCGATAAAACAGAAAAATATTGAAAATCCTCTAAATTAAAATAGGAAAGATACTGCATCGGTAGCTTGAAGTTGCCATATTCATCCTTGATGTTTACCAAAGAGGTTTTTTTTATTGATGCATCGAGAGTTTCCAAGGCATACTTTCTTAATTCATTATCACTTAACTCGGTCAATCGAAGGCCTTGCAATTCTGATTTTCCGCCCCGAAATGTCGAATTATTGATATATTGACGCAGCATTTTTGCATCATTTATTTCACTCCAAGAACACTTAGTTTTGGTTGGTGATGAATAGTTTATATCTGAATTCGGCACAAAATACTCCATGCCATAGGCTTTATATAATTCTGGAAATGCCCCCAAATGACGAACAACTTGTGGAACAGCATCCATGGGAATTAAATTATTTACAGCAAGCTCATAAAATAAATCAGTAAATAAATCGGGATATTTCATTACCATATCAGCTAAAGCTTTAGAGCATATTTTTTCACCATCTCTATACCCATATTGAAATTCCGAAAGAAGCTTAATAAAATCCTGAAGTTCAGTGATTCGTTTTTTTATAGAATGATTGTTTGGGTCAAAATAGGCAAACGTATAATACCAAGATAAATAATAATTGACCTGTCTTTTAGGAAATATATTTAACCCCTGAACTAACTGGCTATATTGATAATAAAAATCCTCAAAAGGCAAATCACTTGCGAACAAGACTTCTAATTTAGCATTTACATCAAGCTCCTCTGGGCTGAGTTTATCGACAAAAGGCAATAAATTTTCAGCCATTTCTATTAAGCCCTGTGAATCATAGCGGCGCTTTTCGTAGTCATCATCATGTCGACTACCGCCAAATGGATCTGCATAGTCTTCCTCACACTCGAAATAATATTCTAAGGATTGAAGTGAAACACCTGTACGTTTTAAATGAGGATAAACACTATATAAGGCTCCTATTTTTCTTTTATCATTCAAGCCCATATATTGCAAAAATGTTAAAAGACGCATCGGCAGTGTTTTATTATGCTGTGTAGCGTTGTCCCAAATAACAAAGTAACGCTCTTTAGATTGCTCAAAAGTAAAACTACAAATAGGATTTAACACTAAAGTAGATTTATTGCTATTTGACATATTGCTTGCTAAGTGCCACATGTAGTGTGGGTCACTTTTAAGTTTTGGTGAAATATATTGTCCGGCATCAAGATTTTGATTTAAAGCAGCTAGTATAATTTCAAAGTTTTTTGTTAGATCTTTTGATGCGTAATTTAATGCAGCCCCCTGTTTCTTCACTACTTCAAGAATAAAACGGTAGTCATTTTTCAATTTTGATGATGCAAACTGCAAATTTCTAACATCAGATTTTATAACTTCTAAAATAATAGTCGGATCACTACGCAACTCTTCTGATGCAGCTTTTAGAGACCACGCTTGATTTCTCATCGCAGCTAAAACGATATCCTTATTGTTTTTTAGTCTTTCAGACGCAAAATTCAAGGCTATACCCGCAGCTTTTACAGCTTTCATAATAATTTCATAGTCATCACATAACTCATTAGATATGAATTGAAGTCCAAGAATGTTTCCACTTTCAAGCGAAGCTAAAATAAAGCCTCTATCGTTTTTAAGGTGTTCAGAGACATATTGCATGTCTCGACCATCCTTTTTAACGGCAGCTAATGCAATTTCTCTATCCCTAAGGAAGTTATCTGTCAATAATTCCAAAGAACAGGCCTGCATACTTATAGCTTTTAAAACAAAATATCTATCGTTTCGAAGTTCATTTGAGAGATTTTCAAATTTTTGTTGGCCACTTTTGAGTAGCTGGAATGCAGTTTCTTTAGAGTATTTCTTAAATCGCATAATTATGTTTAAAAAATTCAATTAAACTAAAAAGGTAAATCATCATCATCCGCATCGTTATCTCGCTCGGGGATATCAAAGCGACCTTCTGCATTTAACTCAATGCCTATAAGTTCGCGGATTGAATCTCGCCCTACAAATTGAGTATAGGCATTCACTTGTTTGTAGTTTTTATCTAGCAAATAGCTTAAAAATTCATTCCCGTATGCTTCCAAATCACCTTTAGTAGCAAATGGGTTTCTCTTAATGAACGCCTCACAGTCTTGCTGAAAAACTTCTGCCGCGGCATTCATTTGAAAATGGAATTGATTAGATAAAGTATAATGTCCGCGCCACTGGGATAGACCCAAAGTAAAATGTGAACTTATCGGACGTTCTCTATATAGTTCATAATTTAATTCTCTTGAAAAGTCGTCATTTTGGTAATGCTTTCTATAACCTATTTTTAATTCCTTTGTCAAACCATCATGTAGAACAAAATAATTTAAGCTTGGAGTACTAAACCCAATTTGCTCGTTTGAATTAAGCAGCTCCTTATAAAGTTCAAAAGCCGCCTCATAAGTATCCAAAAGGTTTACTCCACTATTTCGGAGACTAATCAAAGCCCTTACAATAGCATTTCTTATACCGTCTTCTGTTGAGTGATTCAACATAGTCAAATATAGAGAATACATATCGTCTGCTGTTCCAAACTCCAGTTCGAGAATTTCGTATGTGTCAAGTTGATTAATCTTTTGATTTTCGATAATCGACCGCTGAAAACGCTCTTCTTCTTGTTCCCAAACACCTTCTTCATAGGGATTATCAATAGCAACATCGTGCTTGACAATATCTTGGGTTTCTTCATCAAAAAACCAACGCACCCATCGCAAGCTATCGGCATTTTGCAAGTAGGCAATGTTCTCAGATAAGAAATAAAAATCATAATAACCGCCATCGTCAATAACCTTTCCACACTTTGTAACGATATGGTAGGATTGATAACCAAATGGAGCTAAAAAATGAAATCGGTTTTGCGGGTTTATAACATAATCACTGGCATACATCATTGGCAAAAGATAATTACCATTCCTGTCTTTAAAATTAACTATTTGTGCATTATAACAATCGTTCTCTTGAAGCAAGTCTTTTAATTCCGCTTTAGAAAGTGATACAATGTCAATTCCTTTTAAAGGATTACAATCAGCATAAAATGTATATAAATTAAAAAATTGCCTTAAATGGCGAATATCATCTACTTTTTCGCACAAAGGTTCACTTTGGTCATACAAATTATAATCTATAACGGTATTGGGAAGATACGTTTCCATACCCAGCTGAATAAATAGTTCTTGAATGGCTTCATCATTTCTTAAAGCATGAGGTATGGCATCTATAGCCATTAAATTGCGTTTTCCCAATTCAAGAAAACAAGCAGCCATCAGCTTAGGAAAGCGAGAGAACAGACGTTCTTCCAAGCAAGAAAATACATTGTTTAACTTGCAATTCAAGTCATCTTGACTAATACCATTTTGTTGGGCCAGATTGGATAAAATCTGATGAAAATTATGGTCTGTATAATTTAAAATATCCCATGCGCGTCTCCAAGAAAGGTAAAAGTTCGCGGGCCGTTTAGGTGCAGGATTGAGCCCTTCAATCAGTTGTTTATATGCTGAATAGAATTCAATAAAGGGCAAATCCTCCGTAAACAAATTCTCCAATTGATGAATCACTTCCTTTTCTTGCTCTGAAGGTGTATCCGCATCAAGTTCTATATACTCATAACAAAGTTGTTTGATGTATTCGGGTAAACTATTAAATGAAGAATCCTTTAGTGAAGTCCCTGTTTCTAGTAATTGGGGATAGATAGAATACAGTAAACTTACTTTTTCTTTATTATCAATACCCCAGTATTGCAAAAAAGTTAGTAAGTCCATTGGCACTGTTTTCGGTAGCCCCGAAACGGTATCTAATATGAAAAAGTAACTGTTTTTACTTTGCTTATCTTGAAATGTGAAAATTGGATTTGCCATGGTTTAGGATTTACTATTATGGATTACTGCTTTTTTATTTTATTCAAAATTTGCTTCATTGTTTACACTGTATAATTCTTGAAAATCACCTCTATTCAAATGATAAAAGCTTATACGTTCTAAAGATTGAGGCAATACTCCTTGCAACCCGGCTATCACCTCTTGATAATTACCATTCAACCAAGGACAAAGCCCCAAATGTTTGATTTGATGCTGCTCACAGTATATTAATACTTCATCAAAGGTCTTGCCTTTTAGGTTGAATACTTTGGATTTTGACTCAAAGAAATCGCTAATGGACTGGCTGTTATAGGCAGCATCTCCGGCAAGCGTTGATGGATTATATGATAGGCCTATAGCGTCTAAACTTACCTCATCATCCCAAATACTTCCGTGAATAATGTTTAGCTCAACTCTTTGATTAATAATAGAAATATTTCGAGTTTGGGTAATTCTTTTCATCATATAAACATGTCCATAGCTGCCTGAATTGTGTTTTTGACTTTCAGTAAAAATTTTGGGATCGACAAACCCAGAATCGCCATCTTTTAATTCTTTAACTCTGTAAAAGCCCCAATCAACATTTTTATACCAATCTCGTTCCCAAAATTCATAATGAGAAAAATCACAGATCAATATAAATTCATCCTTTAAGATCGGACTTAAATACCCCATCACTTCATCTGAAAGTATTGCGTAACCACCTCCCCCCTCGAGCAATCCCTCATTTAACAAGACTAAATAATCTATTTTTATGCCGCGCAATTTTAGCTCATCAATAGCTACTAATGCATCCTTTTCTATCCATTCTGCATTTGAAGGGATGTTCTCATAAGAACTAGTATATTTCAAATCATTTTTCTCCACAAAAAAGAGTTTATCAAATGGAAGTTTGGAATATGCATCAAGGTATGGGCCTGCCGCGAGGTATAAGAGCGTTTTCATAATCAATTGTTTAATTGCATTGCCATTTGAAGTAAACCTTGAATAACTTCGTTTTTGGTTCTTGATTGAACACAAAGTTCATCAGAATCCATTTTGATTATCGAAAAACTAAATTCTTCATCAGTACTTAAAGCTTGAGTAATCTCTTCACAAAGTTTTAGTATTAAAGAACCGTACCCTCTCTTTATTAATGTAAGATATTGATTTTCACTTACATCACTTTGTATAATATTTGAGAAATAATTAGGGCATGTTTCGATAATACGATTTGCGTAGCTCCTATAAATTCCTTCAAAATCATTCTTTTTTAAGTGATAAAATCGCACCTCTTTTACCTGTGTGCCTTTATGTTTTTCTAATAAAGTAAGCACCTCGTCATAATCATTTTCACTCCAAGGTGTGAATCCTATAATTTCAGCACTGTTTGATTCGGCATCAGCCAATACCTCCTCAAAAGATTTGTTTTGTATATTGTGAACATAGGGTTTCGATGCAAAAAATTCACCAGAAGTTCGAATGTTTCTTTTTCCTCGGCTATGTAAATGCACCCCATCATTTGACAACTTTAAGCCAATGTAGTCTAAATCGTCTGTATCACTCCAAATGCTACCGTGAATAAGTTTTACTATAATTCGATTGTTTCTAGTGTTAAAAACTGTTTTAGAATCAACTTTTCGCATTCTAAAGACTTGCCCAAACCGCTCTTTATTTGACGTATGCGTAGAAAAGATACGCGGATTGAGATAGTCTTTATCCCCGAGGAAAAGTTCTTCTACTTTTTCTACTGCCCAATCTAATTTAGACAATGCCTTATACTTTGTCGTTTGATACGGAGTTAAATCAGTAATAAGGGAAAACTCATCTGTTAGCAAAGGATAAAGATAACCCATTAAAAAATCAGCAAACATCGGATAACTTCCTCCTCCTTCAAATAACCCTTCGTTAATGATCACTAGACAATCAACTCGTACATTTTCTGCTTTGAGATGATCAATAGCCAATAAAGCGTCTTTGGCAATAAATCGAATAGAGTTCGAATTTTCAGGATAACTTTTTCTTAAGCCTATATTGGAATCTACAAAATACATCTTATTGAAATTCAGCTTCTCATAATTTATATTGTAAGATCCCGAAGCAAGATATAAGAAAGTGTGCATAAAAGGTATTTGTTTATTTAACGAGTGAAATACATAATGTTCCCACATTTACGCGTTACAGATGGCCACTCAAAAAAATATCAGCCTCAAAAAAATACTCAATTCGTTCAAAATCGATGTTAATTCAATCTATATATTACTTTTTAAATAGCTATATTTGTAACACTATTATTTAGACCTACTTGCCTGAAATAAAAAAAAATAATCTCATTCGCTTTTGCAACGGAGACAACGAAGCCATTGTGAAGACTTACAAAAAGTGGGTTCCAGAATTATACTTTATTGCCTATAAATATCTCAGAAACAAAGAAGATGCCGAAGACATTGTAAGCGATTCATTTGAGAAATTACTTCAAATGCCTTTAGCTAAACGTAAAAAGAAATTTATAGAAGAAGAAATAAATTTAAAAGCACTCTTAATTTTGGTAGTTAAAAATAAAGCTCTCGACAAAGTTAAAGTCAAGAACAATCGACTAAGAATAATGGAGTCTATACGTCATATAATGCCAACAGTAACTAGCAATTTGGTATGGAATAACATATCCAACGACCTAATTGAATCTTTAGTTAACTTTTTACCTGAAAAAGACCAAAAAATATTAAAAATGAACATGGAAGGTTATAATAGAGAAGAAATTGGGAAAGCATTTAACCTATCATTGAAGTCAGTAAGCAATTCGTTGTCCTACTCAAGAAAAAAGCTGAAGACTATACTAGATGATTTTAATTAACCTTGGGAATTTATTCGTTTACAATCGTTTTTATATTAATTGGAAAATAAAAAATTACATATAACCTCTTTAAATGCTCTGCTGAATGCTGCGCAAAACATAACCTCAGAAGCGGAAAGAACTTTACTGATCGAAAGTTTGAAGCAGCTGAATACCACCGATGATGCATTAGAGGGTGCAATATTGTTTTTAGAAGATCATAACTGGAATATAGAGTTACTTCATACTTCTACAGAACATATAACCACTGTTATTGATAGAAAGAAAACTAAAAAGCGTGCAGATAGTTTAGGAAAAATTGTCCTTAAATATGCTGCTATTTTTATGCTCCCGTTAAGTTTACTATTCAGTTATTATTACCTTAACAAACCCTCAGCAATAGAAAAATGGTTTATTGAAGAGCCTGGATTACCCAATTACATGGCGGATAGAGGAATTAACAAATGGGAAGAACCAATGCAAGCCTACAGAGAAGGTAATTATGCTAAATGTATAGAACAAATAAATGCGTTGCCTATTGATATAAATAACGATACTATTCTTTATTTCGGAGCTGTTAGTCATTACAAAATGGGAGAGTTTGATCGCTCCTTGGTTTTATTCAAAAAACTAAGGAAAATGCCTAAAAGTGTATTTTATCAAGATGCCGAGTTTAGAATTGGATTTACTTTATATCAGTTAGATCAATTAAGAGATAGTGAGGCTTCTTTTAGAAAAATAGCCTCTAATAAAAATCATTCTTTCAACACAGAGGCCAGCCTCATTTTAGAAAATTTATTCGATAATAAATAACGAATAACACTAAAACTGACATACCTAAAATAACTACCATACGAGTTGATACATCCACCTCATCACTTTTGTAAGCCATCACTATAGATTGATTATCTCCCATTATATTCATACCTGCCCAATAAATTGGATTGGCATAGCGAGGTACACAGGTTGATAAATAATTTAGTTTTGAAAGACGCAAGGCTTCACTTTTATTATTATTCCTAGATAAATGAGTAAAGAAATCGTCTAATATCCTTAGAGAGGCACTTTCGTCTAACTCCCAATTGCTGTATAAGATACTATTAACTCCAATAGCGCTAAATGCTCTAAGCAAATTTACATTACCCTCTCCTCTATCAATGTAACCAAGACCTGTTTGGCATGCGTTTAACACTAAGAATTTGGTAGCTGATTTTAGCGAATAGATCTCTTCCATAGTCAAAAAACCATCCTGCAAGTAAATGCCTTTATCCTTTCCGCTCATCGCTTTGTTGGAACTTCCATGAGAAAGCAAAGTCACCACCTCTGCTTCTAAAAGAGACTTTTTAAACATACTAACTGTTGCTTGATCTCCTGAATACAATTGAGCATTTTGCTTTACAGCCATATCAGCAGCTAACTTTGAAGCAATGGTTAAGCTAGATTTATCATCTTTAAATACAGGACTAAAAATGCTGTTATTGCTAGAGGAATTGGCTATTTTACTTGAGTTAAATGAATTTATAGAAGATGAAAGCGAATAACTAAATGAGTATTTATTAACCAAGTAAGGAAGTTTTCGAAAGTCTGAAGTAGCAGAAACGCTAGAAATAAGCAAATCAAATGGAAGGTTTGCAATATCAGGAAAAGCAATA
Organism: Vicingaceae bacterium; assembly: GCA_018402765.1. Taxonomy (GTDB): domain Bacteria; phylum Bacteroidota; class Bacteroidia; order Flavobacteriales_E; family Vicingaceae; genus Acidiluteibacter. The sequence goes on from JAGYIE010000001.1 coordinate 839,972, forward strand.
ATTTCAAGTTCGTTTACCTCATCAGGTAATCGATTTAAAAGAGGTTCAAACAGAAGCCTGTAAGCTAAATAAGAGTTAGCTTTAAATAGCGCTATGTCGGAATTTTTAAGGGTTTGAAAAATCGTATCAACTAAGCTACTGTAATTAACTTCCTCTGTAAGTTCAGAAAGGTTGAATAAAAAAACATCCTCACTAGTGATCAATTTGCAGTACAGCTGATTACTCCCTATACCTATATAATTGTAGCTAACAATAGCCTGATTTTTTTCCAAGGAAGATTTAAGTTTCTTTAAAGAAGGGATATGTTTATCTCCTGATGATGAATAACCATCTCTGAATTCTTCGTATGCGCTAATCTTCAAATTAATGGTATCGCTCAATAACGAAATATCATTTGAATGGATTTCCCTTTCCAAGTAGTACTCGTCTAGTAACGTATAGATTTCATTTCTTAATACCCTCAATTCTATACGTTTATTTTTTTGTTCTGAAGAATTTGACCTACTGATTAATAGAGACGCATATTTTGACTTTTCTTCGTATTTATGCAATTCCTCCAAGTAAATGGGATCTTTAGTTTTATCAAATAAATCAGCATAATATTCATAAATATACTGGTAGGGATTTTGATTGTACATATTTGAGATAAAGTCATCAATATCTTGAACTTGCTCTAATTGATAACCTTCCCATAGTTTTTCATACAGAAGAAGTGCATCAAGGTATTCTGCATCCAATTTGTCATCACGTATTTCCTTTCTCAAGTTTGATATAATCATTGCCTTGAACCGAAGACTTGTCATCACTCTATAGTTATTTGCTACAAACCCTTGAGAAACAAATTCGTTAACCGCATACGTGCGCAAAGACTTCTCGTTTACACTAAGCGATTTCTTTAAATCATTATTTGCATAAAATAACATACCCTGCAAATCATAATATCGAGGCAAATAATCATGATGAGCTCCAACTAATTTATTTAAAATCGATATTCCTTTTTCATAGTCAATTTGACAATTTCTAATTAAACCATTTTGCTCCTTTAGACTAAATTTACTTTCGGGATTACTTAATGTATTATACGCATGGTCAAACTTAATACTCGTATACCCTATAATTAATCTTGCTTTCTTTACACTTCCCTTTAAAAATCGATCATTCACTAAAACCTCTAGCGTGTCAAAATAATTTTTACGAATAGAGTCATTGATATCATAATTTCTTATAGAGAAACAATGACTTTCATAGAAAATATAACTATCTACTAAATAAGAACTTGATTTATTATTGTGGTATATTTCTAAGGCTTTTAAGGAATAATTGTACGCATTATCGATATCATACTTTACATTACAATACTTTGAGAGATAAGCATAATAAATGGCTGTATAAATTTGCTCATTAGAATCATAAAGTAAATAATACTTGTGAAACTTTTTAATCTGTATTAAAAAGTCATCTAGTAAAAACAAGAAATAATAATTATCAGCGAGCAGTTGATGGGTTTTGGCATAAATAAGATAGTCCGTTGAAGATTGATTATCCAAATGATCAACAATACCTAATAATAGTTGGATAGCTAATCGATGAGTGCCTAAATCAGTGTATACATCAGCTAATTCTAAACTAGCAGTATAATATTCCTTTAAATGCGTTTCACTGTTCGAAATTACTATTTTATAACTCCGAATTGCACTTGAAAAATCTGAATTGTCCCTAAATTCCCTGGCTACATCTAGGTGTTTAGAGGCAATAAGATTAGAAAAGAGAAAAATACATACGATTGTTAACCAAAACTTCACATCCAATCACTAAAAACAGGAAAATAAACAAGTTTCAAAATTAGGAATAAAACAAGTTACGGACTTTAGAAAATGGCGGATTATTTGAAAGGGGTTATATCCTCCTGATTTTGGATCACAACAATGGCAATATGTTGCTTGTCTTTATGTGGTAAGCCAGCGGCAAAAATTATACAATAAATTGTGTGCTTCAGTCAGTCTATAATTTACAGTATTCGCTCAAACACGTAATCCATTTCACCACCACCACCAAAAAAAGGAAACGCTAGAAATACCATATACCACCATGAGACTCTTAAATCAACAAATTATCCTCTTTAGTCAAGCCAATACTTATATTGTAAATACCAGGCCCCCATAAAATGGGAAAAAATGGAGAATGAAATCCAATTTTTGGGTTCACTGAAAAATATCCATCTACAAATTCTCCTCTCAGTTTTTGTTGTCTTAGTATTGAGCTACCTTTTACAAACAACAATTTAATTTTTTTTATCATTTATCGCTTTAATTACAACTTCAACACTATCAGTATTCAATTATCTTATGAAGAAATTTTCGATCGTATAACATATCGTAAATTGTCCAAGCTGATTGAATATTAAGGTTAGTAAATCGACCATTAACCAACTCTCAACTTTGCTGCATCTTTCCACAAATAATGAGGCATTGATTCATTTAATTCCCATTCAATACTCATTGGTTTGGAACCATAATAATTACTAATTGAGCCTTCACCAACAAACACATAGCCCATAGTGTTCCCAAACTCATCATTAGCTTTTTCTCTGACAAAAAGTAGAATCTTTTTGTTCTTTTGTTTGTGGGTAATATATGATTTTCCCTTAGGAGTTTCCGGTCCGGCAGAATTTTGACTTTGCCAATGAAAAAAGCGTTCATTAACAGCATAGTCGTCATACATTGTAGTTGGCGAAAAGCCCTCTTCTGATTTTACCAAATTAATGAATAGTAACTCAGTATTGAGCCTTAAATTTTCAGCAACGCCCTCTCTATTGGATGACTTCTTTGCAAAACTACTCAAGCCAAACGCTGATAAGATTTGATCTCTTGTGTAGCGCGCGTGTAACTTTAAAGGTTGATTAAATGGCAAATCAATTTCAATTTCTTTAAAATTAATTTGATCAATCAAGATCTCCATAATTTCAATGATTTCCTCAACCAACACTTTATTTTTTCCAATTTGATTGATTGAATCTTCTAGAGATTTAAAACCACCTGCCGTTTGCCAAACATCATAGTGAAGCATAAGTGCCATAGATTGATCAACTTCTGATAAATCATCAATTCTAATTTGAAAATCTTGCATAGCGAGTTTTAAAACAAAACTAAAATAGCTTATTGATGCTGTAGAGAGCCATTTATTTTTTATTGCAGATAATATCTGATTCTCATTTTCAATTTGAAAATCATCAATAATTTTTGCCATTTGACATAAGCGCTTCCAACCGAAACTTCTATTTTTCTTGTAAACCAGTTGCAATGGGATGTCATAGAACTCAATGAAATTTCTCAAATTCAAGGGCAAAGTCGTTTGGTTTTGAAAAGATTGAACTTTCTGAATAAGTTGATTTTGGTTTAATGAAGTTGCTGCAATGATATTGCTGAGTATTACGTCTTTTGCCTTTTTTTCCAAAACAATAGAACAGCCGAGAGGTAAATGTGGAAAGTTATCTTCAACCTCTTTCTTCACAGGTGTTGAAGTTTTGCCAATTAGGGCTCTGAATTTATTTTCAAAATTATATTCGTGTCTAGCATTGCCAACAAAGTCCAAAACGGTTAAACATTCTTTACCCTCTGCTAATCTTAATCCTCTTCCTAGTTGCTGTAAGAAAACAGTTAAACTTTCTGTCGGCCTCAAGAAAAGAACTGTATCAATTTCAGGAATATCAACCCCTTCATTAAAAATGTCGACTACAAACAAAAAATTGATTTCCTTCATCTGAAGTTGATTTCTAACAGCATCTCTATTATGAGTATTTGTGCTAGCTAAATAATCAGCTTTAAAACCAGCCATTGAGAATTTTTCTGCCATAAATTTTGCGTGTTCAATAGTCACACAAAAACCAAGCGCTCTCACTTCATGGTAATCCTTAGTGTATTTATCAAGTGCAAAAATTATTTCACCGACACGTCTATCATTACCAGTGTAAACATTACTTAATTCACTCGCTATATATCTACCTCTTTCCCAATGAACTTTGTTCAAATCAACACTGTCTGAAATTCCAAAATATTGAAATGGACACAACAATTTCCTATTCAATGCCTCGGGCAATCTAATTTCAGCTGCAATTCTTTGATGAAAATCTTCTTTTATATCACCACCATCCATTCTTTCAGGAGTAGCGGTTAGTCCTAATAAAACCTTAGTATTGAAGTAATTGATAATTCCTCTATATGAAGAAGCTGTTAAATGGTGACATTCATCAATAATGATGAAATCAAAATACTCCTTAGATAAGTCCAGATTTTCAAGTCTGTTGTTGAGCATTTGAATTGAAGCAAAGACATACTCATAATTTGTAGGCACCATTCTGTCAACCCATAGTTCCCCAAAGTTATTGTCTCTCAAAACTCCTCGAAATGTGAAAAGTGCTTGTTCTAAAATCTCTTTCCGATGTGCTAAAAAAAGTAGTTTTGCTGATTTATTCTCTTTTCTAAACTTTTTGTAGTCGAATGCAGAAATCACAGTTTTGCCTGTTCCTGTAGCTGCTACCAAAAGATTTTTATATCTATTGTGAACAGCCCTTTCAACCTCAAGTTTTTCGAGAATCTCATTTTGAAAAGGATAGGGCTTAAGATCAAAAAAAGCTGCAGGATTCATAGCACCAACTGTTGAGATCTTTCCTTTGTTCAATGATTCTATGAGCTTCTCTTTATGCAAGCTGTCATTAAAGACTTCAAATTCATCGCTTTTCCAATATGAGTCAAAAGTTTTCTGAAACTTATCTATGATGTGACTAACTTCTTGATTTGTAATTTTTACATTCCACTCTAAACCATCAGTAAGTGCTGACCTTGAAAAATTTGATGAGCCAATATAACCGGTATGAAAGCTAGTATTCCGATAAAACAAGTAAGCCTTAGCGTGAAGTCTTTCGTTTCCTGTATTGTATGAGATTTTAACTTGAGTATTATCGAGCTTTGAAAGCAATTGTATGGCTTTGTAGTCTGATGCACCCATATAAGTTGTTGTAATGACTCGTAACTGACCTCCTTTCTGTGTAAATTCCTTAAGTTCACGCTCCAAAATGATAATCCCTTTGAATTTGATAAACGAAACGAGTAAATCAATTCTATTTGATGAAAGGATTTCCTTTTTTAGTTCGCTTTCGAGCGAAAGCCCTGTATTACTGCCGCCAGTAAAAAGCTCACTGTGGCTAAGTCTTGTATATGGTGTTACTTCTTTGAGGTGTAAATCAAAATCTGAAAAATGAGCATCGATTTTTGTAAAAACCGCCTTTAAAATTTCTCCCTTACTCTCAATCAAATCCTTGTCAAAATCATTATCTTTTAATTCTACCTTTAAAAATTGAATGATTTTGTTTGCAATTTCTATTTGATGTTCAACTTGGTGTTCCCCTTTCAATAAATCAAGAGCTCCTTTGATTGTTTTTGATAGATAACGCGATATGATAATGGAAGCTTCTTCTTTGTCAATCTTGGACTTGTTGACATAATAAGTATCTTTATTCAGCTCTTTGATCTTACTTGAAACTAACTGCGTTACAAGTTCTTCATATATACCTTGATTCATAAGCTCTAATATACTTTAACAATTGGGATGTCGGCCTCTGCCAAATCTAAATTCAATAATTTTTCTTTTTGTAAATATTTATAATTAGAATATTCAAAAAGCAGAATTTGTCCTCAAACTTGTTTTGCTAATACAGAAATTAATTCAACCAATAATTTATAGTTACTATTTAGCCGATTTAGATTTTTAAATCTTCGAAAATAAGTGAAAAAAGATAATAATTTCACAGCATGTTGAAAAATAACTAGATATACTAAAAAAAATCAGCAACCTATTTCAAATCGTAAAATAACAATGAAGAATATACTAGTAGGCAGCAATCAATAAATCCAAGTCTTTATACGGCAACTTAAATGTTTCAGCTAAGTATTGGTTGGTCAATATCCCTTTGTACAAATAGATCCCATTTCGAACGGAGTAAATGTTGCGCATGGTGTTTTCAAATCCTCCCTGCTCACCCATATCCAAAATAACTGGGGTAAATACATTACTCAATGCTTGCGAAGCTGTTCTTGCCACTCGGGAGGCAATATTCGGCACGCAATAGTGAATAATTCCATGTTTTACAAAAGTAGGGTTAGAGTGTGTAGTAACCGATGATGTTTCAATACATCCTCCTTGGTCGATGCTCACATCTACAATCACCGAACCTTCCTTCATTTTCTCTACCATTTCTTCGGTAATCACAATGGGGGCTCTCCCCTTTTCTGAACGAAGTGCCCCAATTACTACATCTGCAGATTTTAGCGCATTTAATAATTCAGTTTGCTGAAAATTTGACGTGTAAATCCGTTGTCCTATATCATTCTGTAATCGGCGTAGCTTAAAAATATTGTTGCTAAATACTTTTACTGACGCGCCTAACCCAATAGCAGCTCTTGTGGCAAACTCTGCAACTGTTCCTGCTCCAATAATTACTACTTCGGTAGGTTTTACTCCTGTAATTCCTCCCATCATCAACCCTTGCCCTTTATTGGCATTGCTTAGGTATTCTGCAGCTATAAGTATAGATGTGTTCCCCGCTATTTCGCTCATTGCTCGAATAACAGGAAATATTCCTTCTCGGTCTTTTATATAATCATAAGCGATGGCTGTCACTTTCTTCGCCATCATTTTTTCCAAAAAATTCTTGGGTTGTACCGGCAACTGAATCGCTGAAATCAAGGTTTGCCCTTGTTGCATCAATTCAATCTCTTCATGAGAAAGCGGCTCTACTTTTAAGATAATATCAGCCTTAAACACTTCTTGAGCAGAATGTACAATCTGCGCTCCTGCCTCACTATAATCTCGGTCGGTAAAATTAGATTTTTCTCCCGCTTTAGATTCTACTACTACTTGATGTCCGTTGTTAACTAACGTACAAACATCGTCAGGCACTAAAGGTACTCTTCGCTCTTGCAAAGAGGTTTCTTTTGGGATACCAATAAACAAATCACTTCGTTTTCTTCTTACTTCAAGCATTTCCTCTTGAGGCAAATATCCAGCTGCTGATTTCGCTAGCGACTTTAATAAATCTTTACTCATAAGCTAAGAATCTATGCGGTATTCTCGTTGTGTTCCGCTTTCCTTTATGTCAACTCGTACAAATTGCTCTGGCCATAATGATGGAATCTTTTCAGGCCATTCAATCAAACAATATCCATTACTGTAAAAGTACTCTTCATATCCCATATCCATCGCTTCTTCCTCATTTTCTAATCGATAAAAATCAAAATGATAAACAGGAGTTTGCGACGTTTCTGAAAAATATTCATTCACTAAAGAAAAGGTAGGACTACTAACTTGATCTTTAACATTCAGCAATTTACATAAATTTTTTATGAGGGTTGTTTTTCCCATCCCCATTTCACCAAAAAATAAAATCACTTTCTCTTTTTGAGCTTCCTCTAGTATAACTTTCGAAACCGCATCAAGATCGGTTAAATCAGCACTAATCACTTTCATTCTTTTGCAGTTAACTTCACCAATGGCACCATCATTTCTTCTAATGAAATTCCTCCATGCTGAAAGGTATCTCTATAGTAATTTACATAATGATTAAAATTATTCGGGTAAGCGAAGAACAAATCATTTTTTGCAAAAATAAACGATTGACTCATATTTACACGTGGTAAAAATGCATCTTTTGGTTCTTTGATATGAAAAACATCTTTCGCTTCGTAACTTAGATTCTTTCCTTGTTTGTAGCGCAGGTTCGTATTTACATTTTTATCTCCGATAACTCTTGAAGGATTCTTTACCTTAATCGATCCGTGATCGGTGGTTAAAATTACTTGAGCTTTTTTACTCGCTAGCACTTTTATTGCTTCCATAAAAGAGGAATGCTCAAACCAACTAAGGGTTAAAGAACGATAAGCTGATTCATCTTCGGCCAATTCTTTAATTACATTGGTGTCCGTTCTAGCGTGAGAAAGCATATCTATGAAGTTATAAACCAATACGTTGAATTTATTCTTCATCATATTTGGAATCTCATCTACCACCTTGCGGCCAAAACTTTGATTCAAAACTTTATAGTAATTATAGCGGGTATCTTTTCCTAATCGCTTTAAGTTTAGACCCAATAACTCTTCTTCGCTCAAGTTCTTACCACCTTCTTCTTCATCGTTTACCCATAACTTAGGATACATTTTTTCTATTTCAGAAGGCATCAACCCTGCAAAAAGCGCATTTCTTGCATACTGAGTGGTTGTTGGTAAAATACTCAAGTAGGTATCTTCTTCATCAATCCAGAAGTATTCTCTAATTTTTGGTTTTAAAATTTCCCATTGATCATAACGAAGGTTATCCACCACAATTAAAAAGGTGGTTTTATCATCTGAGATATGCGGTGCTACTTTTTCCTTAATCACATTTGGCGACATTAACGGAGCCTCTTCCCTACCATGCAGCCAATCAACGTAGTTGTCTTCTATAAATCGAGAAAATAAATGGCCTGCTTCGTCCTTCTGTGTTTGAAGAATCTCGTTGAGGCCTGTTTCCTCTATTTTGTCCAATTCTAATTCCCAATAAACGAGTTTCTTGTAAATATCTTTCCACTCACCGAATGTCATATTATTGTGCAAACTCATTCCTATACTTCTGAATTCTTGCTGATAATTAATGGTTGTTTTCTCACTAACTAATCGAGAAGTATCTAAATTCTTTTTAATAGTCAGTAATATTTGCTTTGGATTTACCGGTTTAATCAGATAATCCGAAATTTTAGAACCAATCGCCTCCTCCATGATATATTCTTCTTCGCTCTTGGTAATCATCACTACTGGCAGCGAAGAGTGCTTACTTTTTATTCTGCTTAATGTCTCTAATCCTGAAATACCGGGCATATTCTCGTCCAAAAACACCAAATCAAAACGATGCTCATCGACTAGATCAAGAGCTTCTGCGCCTGATGTAGTAGTAGTTACTTCGTATCCTTTATCCTCTAAAAATATAATGTGTGGTTTAAGCAAGTCGATTTCGTCATCTGCCCAAAGAATTTTTATCTTCGCCATTCAATAATTTATTTTAATTTTCAACTATCAATATAAGCTTGATTATGGCATTATATTGCTTAACCGGAATTTATTTTTATAAAATTAGTTAAAAGGACACTCCTTGGAAACAACCCAACTCAATAAAAAGAAAATATTTAATGATCCCATTTATGGATTTATCTCAATTCCTCATGAATTAATTTATGATTTAATCGAGCATCCATACTTTCAGCGATTACGTAGAATTAATCAGCTTGGATTAACGCATTTGGTCTACCCCGGTGCTTTGCATACGCGTTTTCACCATGCTATGGGAGCTATGCATCTCATGCAAAGAGCCATAGATGTTATCCGCTCCAAAGGGCACGAAATAACAGATGAAGAGGCTACAGGTGTTACCATTGCTATTCTCTTGCACGATATTGGTCACGGACCATTTTCTCATGCACTAGAGTATTGTATTGTGCAAAATGTAACCCATGAGACCATCTCAGCACTCATTATGGATCGCCTAAATAAAGAGTTCAACGGACAGTTATCGCTGGGCATTGAAATATTTAAAAATCATTACCATAAAAAGTTTCTTCATCAATTGGTTTCATCCCAGCTAGACATGGACCGATTGGATTATTTAAAACGCGATAGTTTTTATACAGGGGTATCCGAAGGTGTTATTTCCGCCGATCGAATTATTTCAATGCTCAATGTAAAAGACGATGCCTTATGTGTAGAAGCAAAAGGAATTTATTCTATTGAAAAGTTTATCATTGCACGCCGACTAATGTATTGGCAGGTCTATTTGCACAAAACTGTGCTTTCTGCTGAGCAACTGTTGGTGCATATTTTAAAACGTGCAAAATTACTTGCTGAAAGAAAAGTAGAACTTTTTGCTACACCAACCTTTCATGCTTTTCTCTACCACGATTATGATAGTAATTCGTTTGAAAAAGATCCAAAGGTGCTTGATCAATTTGCTGCATTAGATGATTTTGATATAACGGCATCAATCAAAGCATGGCAAAATCATGCCGATAAAATTCTTTCTACTTTATGCAAAAGCATTCTGAATCGCCATTTGTATAAAATTGAATTATCAAATGACCCTGTAGATAAAATTAAGGTGGAAGAATTAAAGACTCAAGTAAAGGAGAAGTTAGGTATCAGCGCCGAAGATTGTGATTCCTTAGTATTCACCGGAAAGATTGCTAACAACGCCTACAACCCTAAAAATGATAAAATTAACTTATTATTTAAAGACGGAAGTGTGAAGGATATTGCAGAAGCAGCTGACCAATTAAACATATCCATGTTATCAAAATCAGTGACTAAATATTACCTCTGCTATCCTAAACAAAGTATGGTTAATAACTTCGATAATATCTAATTAAATGAACGCTTAAATAATTACTATTTTTGACCCATGGAATTTTCTGCGCATCAAATTGCTGAAATGTTAGGTGGAACAGTAGAAGGAAACCCTGACGCAACTGTAAATACCTTAGCTAAAATAGAGGAAGGCAAGCCTAAATCATTATCATTTTTGGCTAACCCAAAATATACCCATTTCATTTATTCTACAGAGGCTACAATAGTGATTGTAGGCAACGACTTCAAGGCTGAAGAGCCAATTAAAGACAGTTGCACCTTGATTCGAGTGGAAGATGCTTATGCAAGTTTTGGAAAGCTATTACAAGCTTATAATCAGATTAAAAACAATAAAGTTGGCATAGATAAACAAACCTCTATTTCTGAATCAGCTCTATTAGGGGAAAACTTATATATTGGCGCATTTACTACTATTGGTGACAATGTTGCTATCGGAGATAATGTAAAGTTATATCCTGGCTGTTACATTGGCGACAATGTAACGATTGGTGCTAATACCACTATATTTGCTGCTGTTAAAATTTACAGCGATTGTGTTGTTGGTGCTGAATGCATGATTCATGCAGGAGTAGTTATTGGTGCAGATGGATTTGGCTTTGCTCCAAATGCGGAAAATCAATACAATAAAGTTCCTCAAATTGGAAATGTAATTCTAGAAGATCATGTAGAAGTTGGTGCGAATACATCAATTGATCGGGCTACATTGGGCTCAACGATTATCAGAAAAGGAGTTAAATTGGACAATTTAGTTCAGGTAGCTCATAATGTAGAAGTTGGTGAAAATACAGTAATTGCAGCTCAAACAGGAATTGCAGGCTCAACCAAAATTGGTAAAAACTGTATGATTGGCGGCCAAGTTGGGTTTGCAGGTCACTTAATCATTGGTGAGAATGTAAAAATCGCGGCTCAATCAGGAATTGGAAACAACATCAAAGACAATGAAATTGTGCAAGGTTCGCCCGCATTCTCTATAGGAGATTATAAACGTTCTTATGTGATCTTTAAAAATCTTCCACAAATGAATACAGAATTAAGACAATTAAAATCGGAAGTATCCGAATTGAAAAAATAGATACCTCACCTATGAGTGATAAACAAAAGACCATTAATAATGAAGTTAGCCTATCAGGGATAGGACTTCATACAGGAGAAAAAGTTACCTTAACATTTAAACCAGCTCCTGAAAACCACGGTTATAAATTCAAGCGAATAGACCTTGAAGGACAACCTACCATTGATGCTAATGTAGACTTAGTAGTTGATACCTCTAGAGGAACAACGCTAGAGCAAAATGGAGCAAGAGTATACACCACTGAGCACGCTTTGGCTGCAGTATATGGCTTAGGAATAGACAACATTATTATAGAAATTGATGGCAAAGAAATCCCGATTATGGATGGAAGTGCTCGTTACTTCGTAGAAGCCTTGTTGAAAGCTGAAATAGTAGAGCAAGATGCTGAGAAAGATTACTATGTAGTGACAGAGAATTTAGCATTTGAAGACCAAGAGAAAGGAACAGAAATGTTAATGGTTCCTCAAGATGAGTTTAGGTTAACTGTGATGGTGGACTATAACTCTAAAATCTTGGGAACTCAGCATGCGCACATGTATCATTTGGGTGAATTTTTGCCAGAGATATCAAACTGTAGAACTTTTGTTTTCTTAAGAGAACTTGAGGTGTTAGCAAAGCACGGACTTATAAAAGGAGGCGATTTAGATAATGCGATTGTATTAGTTGATCAGGTTCTACCTCAAGAAAAAATAGATGAAATTGCTGATCTTCTGGGAAAACCTAAAATGGAAATCAAAGAAGCAGGCGTTTTAAACAACCTAGAATTGCATTTTCAAAATGAGCCTGCAAGACATAAGTTACTAGATATAGTTGGCGATTTAGCACTAGTTGGCCGTCCAATAAAAGGACATATTTTAGCTGCTAGACCTGGTCATAAAGGAAATACGGACTTTGCTAAATTGATCAAAAAGCGAATAAAAGACGACACTAAGAAGCCCCCTGCTTATGATGTAAATAAAGAGCCTATCTTTAATATCGAACAAATCCAAGGCATGCTTCCGCATAGGTATCCATTTTTGCTAATCGATAAAATTATTGAACTATCAGACAGTCATGTAGTGGGAGTTAAAAATGTGACCATGAACGAGGATTACTTCCAAGGTCACTTCCCAGGAAGTCCAGTAATGCCAGGAGTGCTTCAAATAGAAGCCATGGCACAAACAGGAGGAATTCTAGTTTTAAACTCTGTTCCAGATCCTGAAAATTATTTAACCTACTTCATGAAAATTGATAATGTAAAGTTTAAAAGCAAAGTAGTCCCTGGAGACACGTTAGTTTTTAAATTAGAATTGTTATCTCCTATTAGAAGAGGAATTTGCCATATGAAAGGAACAGCCTATGTAGGTGATAAAATCGCTACAGAAGGCGAATTAATGGCACAAATAGTAAAAGTAAAGTAAACGATGAGCCTAAGTTATATACATCCTGATGCGAAAATCGGGAAAAACGTTACCGTAGAGCCCTTTGCATATATTGCAGCAGATGTAGAAATTGGCGATGGCACATGGATTGGTCCAAATGCTACAATATTGGATGGTGCAAGAATTGGAAAAAATTGTCAACTATTTCCTGGAGCTGTAATTTCAGCTGTACCACAAGACCTAAAATATCAAGGAGAGATAACCACTGCGGAGATTGGGGATAACACAATTATTCGAGAATGCGTTACCATCAACAAAGGAACTACAGATAGATATAAAACGACGGTAGGCAGCAACTGCCTTCTAATGGCATATGTGCATTTAGGCCACGATGTTTCAGTTGGAAACAATTGTATTTTAGCAAATTCTGCAAATATAGCAGGACATGTAAACATTGAGGACTACGCAATATTAGAAGGTATTGTGGCTGTTCAACAATTTATTTCTATCGGAGCACATAGCTTTGTAGCAGGAGGTTCTTTGGTACGTAAAAATGTACCTCCTTTTGTAAAGGCAGCGAGAGAGCCATTAAGTTATGTTGGAGTTAATTCTATCGGTTTGCGTAGAAGAGGATTTTCGAATGAAGCAATCGTTCAAATAGAAGATATATACAGAACACTCTACGTAAAAGGAAAGAACGTGTCTACATCTCTAGATATTATCTCTTTAGAAGCTCCAGAATCTCCAGAAAAAGCGTTGATTTTAGAATTTATACGAAATTCAGAGAAAGGAATCATAAGAGGACCATTGTCACTTTAACAGATGAAATTAGAGCTCAAAAACTTAGGCAGACGCTTTAATAAAGAATGGATATTTAGAGGTTTGAATGCTGTAATTGATGCTCAAAACCCAACGGTGTTATTTGGACACAATGGTTCCGGCAAAAGCACTTTACTTAAACTGCTTTCAGCAAGTGAGCTTCCGTCTGAGGGAGAAATAATTTACGGAGACTATGGAAATATTATTTCTCCAGAAAATATCTATAAACATATAGGAATGGCAGCCCCCTACATGGAGCTACCGGAAGAATATACACTTGGAGAGCTGTTGACTTTTAACTTAAAGTTTAAGCCTTTCATCAATAATTATACTAAGGAAGACATTGCTTCCATAGCTTACCTAGATGATGCTCTAAATAAACAAATAAAAGTATTTTCGTCAGGTATGAAACAACGGCTGAAACTAGCATTAGCCTTATTTACAGAAAATAAAATTATTCTACTCGACGAACCCACTTCAAATATGGACGAAAGAGGAGTGGAATGGTATATGAATCAAGTAGAAAAGGCAACAAAAGGGAAAACAGTAATTATTTGCTCAAATGCGCATGTAGAAGAGCACTTTTTTTGCACTCAGGAGATAGATATTAATCAGTATAAATAGACGATAAACAATAAAGCAGATTGTCTAAATTTGCTCCATAATTTCAAAACAACACATATGGCAAATACATCAGATTTCAGAAACGGGTTATGCATCAAATTCAACCATGATTTATATACTATTGTTGAATTTCAACATGTAAAACCTGGAAAAGGAGCTGCATTTGTAAGAACAAAGCTTAAAAGTTTAACCTCAGGAAAGGTTATCGACAATACCTTTAATGCGGGTGTAAAGGTAGAAACTGTTCGAATTGAAAGAAGAAAATATCAGTACCTTTTTAAAGATGACAGTGGATACCACTTTATGGACGCTGAAACGTTTGAGCAAACTTTTTTACCTGAAGCGTTGATCAATGCGCCTCAATTTTTGAAAGAGGGCAATGATGTAGAAGTCGTATTTCATGCAGAAGAAGAAAAAGCATTAGAGTGTGAACTTCCTTCATTTGTAGAATTAGAAATCACCTATACTGAACCTGGAATAAAAGGCGATACAGCCACAAACGCTTCTAAAAAAGCGACTGTAGAAACCGGAACAGAAATCAATGTTCCGTTGTTTATAAATGAAGGCGATAAAGTTAAAATTGATACACGAAGCGGAAGCTATGTAGAACGCGTAAAATCATAATATATTGAAACTAGAACGATCATCTACCCTGCAAAAGATTGCAGACTTACTTGACGCCCCATTTAAAGGAGATGCAAATTTAAAAGTACTAGGAATCAATGAGATTCACCGAGTAGAAGTAGGTGATATCGTTTTTGTAGATCATCCGAAATACTACGACAAAGCATTAAATTCAAATGCTACCATCGTAATCATAAATAAAGACGTTCCTTTCCCTGCAGGGAAAGGAATTATAATTACAGAAGACCCTTTTAAGAGTTTTAACTTTTTGACGAACTTTTTCAGACCTTTTGTATTTAATACCAACCAAGTAGCTGATAGTGCAGAAATTGGTAACAACTGTAAAATTCACAGTACAGTAGTTATTGGTGATCATGTAAAAATTGGCAATAATTGTATCATTCATCCCAATGTAACTATCTATGAAGGTTGTGAAATTGGCAATAACGTAATTATTCATGCCAATACTGTTATCGGGGGACATGCTTTTTATTACAAAAAACGAAGCGACCATTTCGAACGCTTAAATAGCTGTGGAACAGTGGTTATTGAAGACAATGTAGATATCGGAGCTTCTTGTACTATCGATCGAGGTGTTACAGCAATTACTAGAATTGGTGAAGGAACTAAAATAGATAACCTTGTACAAATAGGGCATGACACTGTAATTGGTAAAATGTGTCTATTTGCGGCTCATGTTGGAGTTGCAGGATGCTGTACCATTGGAAACAACGTTAGCTTGTGGGGTCAGGTAGGTACTACTTCAGGAATAACCATTGGTGACGGAGCTGCTGTATTGGGAAAATCTGGAGTAAGTAAATCATTAGAAGGTGGAAAAGTTTATTTTGGAGTGCCTGCTGAGGAAAATAGAGCAAAGTTAAAAGAGTTAGCTTCAATAAGAAGAATACCCTCTATCCTAGACCATCTTAAGGACTTGGATAAATAATGAGCGGTGATAGCAATGAGAATCAAATCAATGAGAAACTTACCCTCTCAAAGGTAAAACTTGATGCACTGTTAAAGGTTACCATTGGTATCAATGAAAATTTAGCAAAAGAAGAGCTTCTAAAGTTATTCTTTTCTGTTCTCTATAATGACTTGAAAATTGGCAAGATTGGATTGTTTATCAACGATTCTAAAACGAATAATTCCTTACTTAAAGGGTTTTCTAGCCAAGAAGTAGATAAAATTGATTGGGAAATTCTTTCTGAACTGGTCAAAAGTATTCACGTAACGAATCAAAATGACCCAGAATTCTTAAGAGTGTTTGATGTCGTAATTCCGATCAAACACAAGGAACAAGATTTAGCCTATTTATTGCTTTCTGATTTTGATGGTGAGAAGTTAGAAGTTAGTCCGATTATTAAACATCTGCATTTTATTCAAACACTCACAAACATTCTATTGGTAGCATTCGAGAATAAAAGACTGTACCAAGAGAATGTTAACAAAGCAACACTTCAACGAGAAATGGAGCTAGCTAAAAAAATGCAGCAGTTGCTAATTCCTAACGAACTGATTCAAAACAACTCATATCAATTCAACTCCTTATATCTTCCATATAGTGATGTTGGTGGTGATTATTTTGATGTTATACAGTTACCTGACAATAAAGTTGGTTTCTGCGTCGCTGATGTATCCGGAAAAGGTATTTCTGCAGCCTTATTAATGGCCAATTTTCAAGCTAATCTAAGGACACTTATTCATGGTTCTAAATCATTGGAGGAGCTTGTGATTAAACTTAATAAGCGGGTAATTGAAAGCGGAGGAATGGAAAAGTTTATCACCTTATTTGTTGGAATTTATAATCCTAAAGATAGAATGCTATCCACCGTAAATTGCGGCCATAACCCACCTTTGTTATTTCAAAATTCAGAAACTATAGAGCTAAAAAAAGGGACTACCGTTTTAGGTATGTTCCCTGTTCTACCAGAAATATTAGTTGAGAACCATAGTATAGCTAAAAATGCTAAATTACTCTGCTATACAGATGGGATAAGTGAAATAACGAACGTATCGGGCGAGGAATTTGGAATAAATCAATTGGTGGAAATTTTAGAAAATTACCCTCCAAAAGAAATAACTGAGATGGTTAAAAAACGAGCTGATGCATTTAGAGGAAGCAAAATTATTCCTGACGACATCACCCTACTCTCCTGTTTTTTCTATTAGGTAATCCTTGTGATAAACATCTATGGCTACTATTATGGCAATAAATCCCCAAAATGGAACAGCCATTTTATCAGCATCCAAAAAGTTATTTAGAAACCCATGAACAACATAGGTTGAAAATCCTAAAATAGTAGTTAACACAATAGATTTTACCTCACCTTTAGGCAGATAATGATATAGCTGTGATCCTTTATAATAAACCATTACGATTATCAATACATAAGTCAACGTTCCCATGAGCCCCATCTCAGCAAGTGGCCCAATGTATTCACTATGTGCATTTCCAACATCTCCTGAGTTGGTAGAAATAATTGTTAAATCTTCATTTGCCTGAAAAGGAGCATACTGAAATTGATACGTTCCTGGACCAAACCCAAATACCGGGCGCTCTTCAAACATCCGAAAAGAAGACTTCCATCTATTAATCCGTTCAAGGTTTGATGCATCAGTAGATATATTTGAAATGGATTGAATATGTTCAACTAAACTAGTACTAGTAGAATCTTGGTTGTTCTGCTCTAAAACCTTGATTATCTGCGTCCAAAATAGTCCTATAAAAAGACCAAAAAATAATGAGACTGAAAAAATGAAACTAAACTTAATTTTCAAACGGTAAATTACAAAAAGTAAAAGTGCAAAAACAACACTAATCCACGCTGCTCTTCCATGAGAAAATACTAAGCCTAGGGTATAAACTAGAATAAAAGCAAAGGAAATTAATTGGTATCGCTTAAATCGGGGATTAAAAGCCAAATAAAAGAGAGCAGGATATACAAATGCTAAAACAGCTCCATACACCGTGTGATCTTTTAAAAAGGGCTGCATGACCCAATGGGCCGATCGTTCACCAAATGCATACATACTATGATGGATAGTAGTATAAACAACAACTCCAAATAATGGAATAATGAATAACCAAAAGAATCGATTAATATTTCTATAATTTGAAAATAACTGTGTTGCCACAAAGTAAAAAGTAACAATAAACCACAATCTAGATACTAGAAACTTAAATGATACCAAAATCATTTCTGAAGTTAGCATGGTAATAAATATCCAAAATAAATAGAGTAGAATCGCAACAGTTATTGGATGCTGTAATATTCTATAATCGAATTTACGTTCGTATAACAATCGCAGAAAGAAGATAATCATCACTCCAAACATTAGTGGTTCAGTAGGTAAGAACATTCCTACTCCTCCAAGAGCAAACTCTTCGATGCTTAATGACAACGGTGTTGCAAAAGCAATAAAAAGCATCAGCTTATCTAAAGCTAAAAATGCCATAAGGCCTAATGCAATCACAAAAGGTACAAGAGAAAACCAATAGACTTCCATGGCAATCAATACACCATTGGTCATGATAAAAAGAAAACTCAATATCAAAAAAACATTATTCTTTAAATAATCAGTCATTAACCTTTGAGGTTGATTCTACTAACAATTAAAACAGTAGCTCCAAATACCAATGAGCCTATCATAGAAAGCGCAACGATTAACCATCGAACTGGATACGCTTTTTTATTATTTACTTCAGGCTCTACTAACAAATTAGAATAAGTAACTTCTTTTAAATAGTCCGACTGAGAAATCTCGTATTCAACTACTCTTTCATTGTACTCTTTGGTATGAAGCTCTAACTCCAGTAATAAAGTGCTAAATCGCGGACCGTATTGCGCTACATTATTGAAAAGTGTTTCAATTTTCTCATTGGCCCCTGCTTTTCCTGACTTTAAAAAACCAACATATCCTTCAGTAACCCTCTCTGACTGAGATTTATAATCCATCAATTGATACTTTGAACTCAATTCGTTTATTTGCGCCAATGTGCTATCTATTTGAGCCTTTTTACGTTCTGCTAATTTCTTTCGGTAAACAACAACCTCTCCTACCTTCTCTCGGTTAATTCTTGTAACTAAAGTATTTAACTGTTTGATAATTTCAAGTACAATATCTCTTGCCTTTTCAGGGTCAACAGAAAGTGAGGTAATCCGAATAGATTCAAATTGAGTTTCACTAATACTAATATGCTCTCCATATCCTAATTTAACCCATGTTTTGGCATTGATATCAGCTGTATCGATATCGTATTCTTGATAAAGGTTAAACTTTTTAACTATAGAATCTCGAATAATATTTGATTCTAAATATTGCTGTAACTGTTCTAGTGCTGTTTCATCAGAATATTCCCACACATTAGATGGGTATATTACAGCCGAAGACTCATACTTTGGTGTAATAAAAGCAGCACTAGAAAAAACAGCTGCCAGAATGCCACCAACTATTGAAATTCCGGCTAACAACTTAATATTCTCTAGACTAAACTTTAGCAAATTCTTATTTCCACTCATGTAATCGTTTTGTTTTTCTTGAGTTTTCATTGAATTATTTTAAATCAAAAAGGGTTATTAAAATGAGTGTAAACAGGAATGTACTAACAGTAGAAAACAATACGATCAACCATTTTATAGGGTATGATGGCTTTTCGGCTTTGTAGGCTTTATTCACAATAAATTTATGCTCAACAGATTCATTAGCATCTACCTTAGCCTCTTGATACTTGGTTTTTAATAAATTGAGCTGTTTTAGCTTATATTCCATATCTAACGTCATGGTTTGATAAGCCCCACCGTACTTGGCTAGTGTATCCAATTGATCTTTCATCAAACGCATAGCTGACTGATTATTCTTCTGAAGTGCTATCGCATATTGTTCACTCAAAACTTCAACTTGAGTATAGTAGTCTTGCACTCCTTTAGATCGAATGATATTCATTTCATCATTCATTTCATTCATTTCTTGCTGAAAATTTAGATACTCTTGCTCAACTATATCAAGAGCTTGACGAGCTACTTTTTTTCGCATACTGTTGATTGCAGTATCCACCAAACTAGCTATATCATTTGCTATATTAGCAGCCATCTCCGCATTCTTATCTAGCACACTTATCTCAACTGACATAAAAGGGGTGCGCTTAAAAGTGATATTGGACTCGTACTCATTGTAGAGTTTAGTCATCTTGTATTTTTGTACTTGGTCAATTTCATAATGAGTTAATAAATCATATTTCTCAATAATCCTGCTTCTAATGGCATCCGAATTCAATATTTGAAGCAACTGCTCAGCTTGTTCTTCTTCTCCAAACTCTAATAAACTCTTATCGTCAAAACCTCGCTCTGCAAGAAGTGTTTTAGAGATATTAGTGGTAGATGCAGGAAACAGGACGACCGTAGACTCATACTTTTCATCTATTAAAAAAGACACTAAAATGGACATAAGAAAGGCAATCCCAGTAATCGTAATCAATAATTTTTTCCATTTTATGATTAATGGGATCATCGTGGTAGGCTTTAATTCGTATGGATTATCCGATTTCATTCAAAAATTTTTCAAAGGTTCAAAAGTAGTAAATTGATTACACTAATGCTGTTCTTTATTTCTTAGGATTCTTAAGATAGCATTAGGCTCAATAATGCGTAACAATAAGGCATAAAATATCCCAAATAAAACGATACCTAACGCTCGAATAATCCAAGTATTGTTGACTTGATTAAAAAGGTGACTTGTCAAGGAAAGTAAAATGATAAATCCAGCTAGTCGAACTATATAAATCCAATTTATTTGCCATTTCAATAACTTTTTAACTAAAATAATTTGTGCCAATATAACAAAGATTTGAGTAACTAAAGTAGCTTGAGCTGCACCAAAAGGACCATTTAGAGGAATAAGAATACTGTTTAATATCAAGTTGATTCCTAACCCTATCAAGGCAATTTTATTTAATTGTTTTATGCTACCATTGGCTGTTAAAAAAGTTCCAAATATATAGGTGGATGCAACGGCAATAAATGTCCCCATCAGTAAAACTAAAACCTCTGTAGACGCAAGGACATTTTCCTGATACAAAATTTCCATGATTTCATATCCAAAATAATAACAGATAATAAACAATAGAAAAGAAGGAACTATAATTAAGTTAAATGATAATTTAATCAATGGAGTTGTGTTTTCTTTTAATTCAATCATTCGAGAAAACATTGGGAGAAGTAAACCTGCAAAAAGAAAACCAATCATCGTTGAAGCATCTAACAATCTATAGGCTTGCGCATAAATTCCTGTTTGAAAGTTTCCATCAGGTAAAATCCTCTCAATCATTACAGAATCAACTCGATAATAAAAAGACATTAGCAAGACAAGTAACGCAAAAGGCATACTTTGCTTCAATATTAGCGTCAATAGAGGCAGGTCTATTTTTAGTTTTAAACGTCCTATTCTGCCCTTTAAAATAATTAGCGCTGCAATGCAACTGATGAAGTAAGCTGCGGTCTGAGCAAATGCAAATAGCTCTATAGAGAAATGTTGCCCTGTAGAAAGCCATAAAAAATAGCCACAAATAATAATCATAGTAAGCCGATCAAATACAGACAAAAAACTATCTCTTTTAAATAATTGCAAACCTGCTACATTTGACCTGAGATACAATAGGAAAGATAGCAGAAATTGATTGAAGCAAAGTAACATTAACAATTTTACTGACCGCAAATCATACTCTAAAACAAAGGCAGCTATTAAAGTAATGATAAGGTAAACAACACCCAGAAGGAATTTCAATACAACTATTGATGAAAAGTAGCGCTGAAGCATATGGCCATGCTTTGCAATATTTCGATTGTTATAGTTTGTAATCCCAAAGTCTAAAAAAATATTGAGCAAAATGGAAAAACTAAAAAGTGCATAATAAAATCCATATTCCTCCGCTCCTACCCTATTTTGAACAACTCGATCAATACCAAAAATCCAGAATGGTTTGACGATAACATTAACGAGAAGTAGAAAGAAAAGATTGGTAATAAACTTACGCTGCATTTTAGCTTTACTTGTTAACTGTTTGCAATGTTAAGCAATCCAATAATTATTCGAATTGATTTGATTGTAATTTGTTAAAAGAACCACCCACTATTTTTTTATAAGTTCTCCTATAACCTGACTAAACTTCGGATCAGGGAACTCCTTTTAAAAAAGTCTTTGACAGTTAAGGATTATAGTTATTTTTGTCGCTGTATATTTTTATCAACTTTCCCCTTTTTTATTTTATGAAAATCGTTGTAAACACTCGTCTATTGGTTCCTGAAAAGATGGACGGTATTGGTTGGTTTACTTTTGAAACACTTAAAAGAATAACACAACAACATCCTGAACATGATTTTCATTTTATTTTTGATAGGAAATATGATGAGCAATTTATTTTTGGAGAAAATGTTACAGGTCATATTATTTATCCTCAAGCAAGGCATCCATTGATATGGATATATTGGTTTGAATTAGCTTTGAAACATAAGGTTAAACAATTAAAAGCTGATTTATTTTTAAGTCCCGAAGGATGGCTTCCGGAATTAAAGGGTATTCCGTCGCTTGCCGTTATCCATGACCTAAACTTTGAGCATTTTCCAGAAAACATCATCACTTCACATCGAAAGTTTTTCTTGCACTATTTTCCTAAGTATACAAAAAGAGCAACACGAATAGCCACTGTATCAGAATTTTCTAAAAAAGACATTGTAAACCAATATGGAGCTAAAAGCAATAAAATAGACGTTGTGTATAATGGTGCAAATCCAAATTATCAGCCAATCAATACCACTGAAATAGAAAAAATTAGAGCAGAGTACAGCCAAAACAAACCTTATTTTATCTTCATAGGAACACTACATCCTAGAAAAAACATGGAAAATTTATTTCTCGCTTTTGAAACATTTAAAAATGAAACCCAAAGTGAGAAATTACTATTAATATGTGGAAATAAGAAATGGTGGCCCAGACAATTAGAAGACACATTTCAATCTTTGACGCATAAAAAGGATATTATACTTTTAGGACGAAAGCGTAATAATGTGTTATTCAAATTAACAGCCGCGGCAGACTGTCTAACTTACGTACCACACTTTGAAGGGTTTGGAATTCCAATTATAGAAGCCATGCAATGCGGAGTACCGGTAATTACTTCTAACACCTCATCAATGCCTGAAATTGCCGGTGAAGCAGCGCTTTTATCTGACCCATTCACTCCCGCTTCAATTGCTAAAAAAATGATACAAATAGATACCGACCTTGCTTTAAGAAAGCAACTTATTGAAAGTGGTTTTGAAAGAGTTAAGGACTTTTCATGGGACAAAACAGCTAATTTACTTTGGGCAAGTATCGAAAAAACGTTAAACTAATGACGCTTGCTCCTCACTTTAATGCCAACTATATAGAAGCAGGCTGCGATGAAGCAGGAAGAGGTTGTCTTGCAGGCCCTGTCTATGCTGCTGCAGTAATACTACCCAAAGACTTCAATCATGAGTTACTTAATGACTCTAAAAAACTGTCTAAAAAAAATAGAGATTTGTTAAGAATTATTATTGAAAAAGAGGCCGTTTCATGGGCTATAGGAATTGTAACGCATTCAGAAATAGATCAAATAAATATTTTAAATGCTTCATTTTTAGCAATGCATCGAGCCATCGACCAATTAATAACTGTGCCAGAATTGCTTTTAATTGATGGCAATCGTTTTAACGAATATCTAGGAATCTCTCATAAGTGCATTGTAAAAGGTGATGCAAAATTTGCATCTATTGCGGCAGCTTCTATACTTGCAAAAACACACCGAGATGAATATATGCAAAAAATCCACTTAGACTATCCCAACTATAATTGGAATAAAAACCAAGGCTATCCTACTAAAAGTCATCGATTAGCAATAAAAATACATGGCAGCTGTGAACATCATAGATTGTCCTTTAAACTTTTAGCAGACTTATAATTTCCTATATATTGTAATTTAGGGTATCTTGTATCAGAAATTTCCAATGACCAAAAAATGATAAAAAAACTCTCTCTGTTTATACTTATTGGAGTAGTCCTATTTTCAACACATTCTTGTACAGACGACTATTTTGATTTTGAAAAATTTAAAGTAGACCCTTTAAAACCTGAAATAGCCATCCCATTAATTAACTCTTCGCTAACACCAAGGGATATATTTCTAGCTAAAGAGACTCCTGATATTTTAACTACAAATAATGAAGGATTGCTTACCATAATTTATGAGACTGAAGCATATAGAATAAACACAGCTGAGCTATTGACATTACAAGATCAATTTTACAATGAGTCTATTGGATTAACCGCAACTGAAATAGCTGCACTGCCAATTCAAGGAAACATTAGCAGATCCTTTACGACAAGTTATAATTTTGTCAATCCAAATGGGGTCAGACTTGACTCAATGCTTACCCAAAGTGGCTTATTAAAAATTAGCCTAAACTCAGATTTGCAACACGGGGGCCTAATAAAGGTAAGCTTTCCAACATTTGTAAATAATGGCTCTCCCCTTTCATTTGAACTTCCTTTAGACTATAACGGCTCTGTTCCTGTGGGTGCAAATAATACAACCAATTTAGATAACTACACGATTTCAATCGACAATAGTTTAGGAAATCAGATACCTGTAACTTATGAAATAACAATTAATTATACAGGGAATAGCATTTCTCCTCAAGACAGCATTCGGTTATCTATTCAGTCCGAAAACTTACAGTTTAAATCATTCTTTGGATACGCAGGTCAGCAAACAATAGCCTTCCCTGAAGATTCGCTTCCATTAGCCTTATTCCAAGGTGCAATTAGTGGATCTTTTTATGTAGCTGAACCCAAACTGAGTATAAATACAGTTAATGGATTTGGTATTCCCATAGAAGTGCAATTCAATAAGTTTGATGCCAACACTGCAAACTCAGGAATTATCCCAATCCAACTGCAGCAAAATCCAGTAGATTTAAATTCTCCTTTAATTCCGGGAGATTCGGCTAACACTTCATTAGTTCTAGATGCCACTAATAGCAATATTGATAATATAGTCTCTGCTTTACCAAAAGAATTTATATTCGATTTTACTGCGCTTTTAAATCCTGAAGGTGAGCTAGGTCAAAATTTCGTGATTAATGATATCGGCACCTCCGTTTCTTTGCAATTTGAACTCCCACTTGTAGGAACTGTTTCTAATTATGTTTTACTTGACACACTAGACTTCGACTTTGACAATACCCAACTTTTAGATGCTGCAATTTTTAGAACCAATATAAAAAATGGATTTCCCGTAGATGCAGACCTACAAATATATTTTGCAGATGCAAATGCAAGAATCTTAGACTCTTTATTTATCGGACAAAAGAAAATTATAACCTCAGGCACAATTGATGCCAACGGAAAAGTTATTCAATCAATAAATGAAATTGTAGATACAGAAGTAGATAAAATAGGTTTGACTAACTTATTTAGAAGTAGTAAGGTGATTATAAAAGCTAACCTTTCTACCACTAAAAATGGGGCTACTGTTGTTCGATTTTATGATGACTACCGCCTAGATGTAAATTTGGGGATGAAAGCTAAGTTTAATCTAGATTTTGACTAGTATGAAGAAGTTTTTAATTTTAACATTCTTTTTCTCAATAATCTTCAAAGGAATTGCTCAGCAAGATTTCACAACCTATTATATGGATGGTATAGCACAATCATCGTATTCAAATTTGACAAATTCATTTAACGGAAAAATGCACATTGGACTGCCTGGACTTTCCTCTACCTATTTAATGTACAGTAATAGCTCTTTTTCATGGTCGGATATAATAGAAAAAAGAAATGACTCTTTAATCTTAGGAT
The DNA here is from genome assembly GCA_018402765.1 of Vicingaceae bacterium. GTDB lineage: Bacteria > Bacteroidota > Bacteroidia > Flavobacteriales_E > Vicingaceae > Acidiluteibacter. Next base: position 865,786 of record JAGYIE010000001.1, read on the forward strand.
TTCCAAGATTAGTAGACAATCTTTTAAAAAATAATTACATGTCATTTATTGCACAAAATGACCTGCTTTCATTCGGACTAAAAATTGGAAAACGCTCCACTTTATTACTAAATGTAACTGAGAAAGTATCTTTAAAATTTTTATATCCTAGAGACATAATCCAATTTATAGATAAAGGAAATTCAGGCTTTAGCGACAATACTGCAAACTTTGAAGGCTTGGGAATTAACTTTACACATTACCGTGAATATGGCATCGGATTAAACAGATCATTTTTAGATAAACGTTTAATTCTAGGTGCTAGAGCGAAATATTTATATGGAATGGAAAATATTGATTCTAAGAAAACTGAGATTTCTATTTTCACCGATCCAAACACGTATGAAATAAATGCAAAGGGAAATATTCAGTACAACACTTCAGGCCTAAACGATTCAATTTCTACTATAAGTAATTATCTTCTAGCAAAAAATAATCATGGATTTGGATTAGATCTATCAGGCAGCTATCAAGTCACAGATAAAGTAAATATCAATGCTTCAGTTCTAGATATTGGTTTTATAAGCTGGAAAAATGATGTGAAGAATTATGTAAATAAAGGGGGAGAGTTTAATTTTAATGGAATTGATATAGATGAATTCATTTTAAATGAAATTGACTCAAGTGGCAATACATCTTTTGACCGCGTTATTGATTCATTAAGTAATGCATTTGAATTAACAGAAGAAAAAGAAAGTTATCTCTCTACGCTAACATCTAGAATTTATCTAGGAGCTACATATAAATTATCAGAAAAAGGAACTGCAGGAGGATTGCTTCAAACTGAGTTTTTCAAAAGTAAAATCAACCCATCCATAACGCTTAGTTACCAGCATAAGTTTAGCAACCTTTTCCATGCATCAGCTTCTTATACAATTATCAATAGCTCTTACAATAATTTGGGAGGAGGTTTCATTTTTCATCCTGGCCCAGTGCAATTATACGTAATGGCAGACAATATACTTGGAGCATTTCAGCCTCAGAATATAAGGCATATGCAAATTAGAGCAGGTATAAATTTAGTTTTGGGCAAAAATAACCATGAGGGAGCTATTAGTAAGAAGGAACATAGACGCGCTAAAAAGACCAAAGAAGAAACAAAAGAAATCTAAAATTAACCCGCATAAAAAAGGCCTAATGTATTATACATTAAGCCCTTGAAATATTAAATAAAACAGTTTACTTCGCTGCTCTTGCTCTTCTTTTTGGTTTCACATCTTCTATTACTTCTTCAATACCTGCAATAGCAGTATCTACAAGTACTCGACCACAATGCTCACAAACGATAATCTTTTTGTGCAATTTAATATCCATCTGACGCTGGGGAGGAATTTGATTAAAACATCCACCACAAGAATCTCTTTCTACAGGAACAACTGCTAAACCATTTCTAGCATTCCCGCGAATACGAGAGTATGCTGTAAGTAAACGTTCGTCAATTTTTTCTTTCGCTTTATCAGATAAAGCATCCAATTCTGACTCTTCTTTTTGCGTTTCAGCTACGATTTCGTCTAATTCACTTTTCTTATGTTCTAGTTCTTTTTTCCGAGCGTCTAATTTTTCCTTAGCCTCATCATTAACAACTTTTTTGTCTTCGATTTTGCTTTTGTACTCCTTAATTCTTTTTTCAGCTAATTGAATCTCTAAATTTTGGAATTCGATTTCCTTTGTTAAAGAATCATACTCTCTGTTATTTCTAACATTATTTTGCTGCTCAGTATACTTTTTGATTGCTTCTTTTGAAGCAACCATAGCATTTTTCTTAGCAGAAATGTCCGCGTCTAAAGTACCTATTTCGTCGTTATATTTTGAAATTCTAGTTTCAAGACCTGCGATTTCATCTTCTAAATCTTGAACTTCTAAAGGCAATTCCCCACGAATAGTTCTGATTCTATCGATTTTAGAATCAATTTCTTGTAAATCGTATAGTGCCTGTAGTTTTTCTTCTACTGTCTTAATATCTTTTGAAGAAGCTTTACTTGCCATAAATTAAATGTAATTAATTGGATTGGTAATTACTTGAGATAAATAAGTTGCGAAATTAGGAATTTTTTTCTGAAGAATTTCTTTAAATAACTCTTTAGTGTATTGTTCACTCTCATAATGCCCAATATCAGCAATCATAATTTGATTATCAGCATCAAAAAAATCATGATACTTAAAGTCTGCAGTTATAAAAACATCTGCTTTTTGACGAATAGCTTGAGATAAAAGAAAGCTACCTGAGCCACCACAAAGCGCAACACTGCTTATTTCTGACGTTGTTGGTTTAGTAAAACGAATAGCGTCAGTTTTAAAAACTTCTTTTAATTGATATAGAAATTGCATCGTTTCAATTGGATTCTCGTACTCTCCAATTGCGCCACTGCCAAGGTCCTGATTAATATTTTCTATGCTAATACATTCGTATGCAACCTCCTCATAAGGATGAGCAGTTTTCAAAGCTGCCAAAATTTTTGACTCATCAACAGACGAATAAATTACCTCTAATTTCACCTCTTCTTCTTCGTGCCTTTTCCCTTTTTCTCCTACTACGGGATTTGCAGCCGTTCCCGCTTTGAATGAACCTATACCGTTCGTTTCAAAAGCGCATTCACTGTAATTTCCAATATTTCCTGCTCCTGCAAGAAACAAAGCATCTTTAACCACAGCAGCATGACCTAAGGGAATGTAAGTAAACAATTTTCTTAGGTAGTTTTTTTTAGGTGAAAGCACTTTCACATTGGTTAAACCTAAAACCTCAGCTATTTTAAAATTAACGCCACCTTTTACATGATCAATATTGGTATGCATAGCATAAATAGCAATATCATTTTTAATGGCTTTAATTATAGCCCTTTCAATATAATTATTGCCGGTTAACCCTTTCAATCCTTTAAATACTATTGGATGGTGCGCTATTATTAAATTACATCCTTTGGATATTGCCTCATCGATTACATCCTCCGTGCTATCTAATGTTAGTAAAGCACCGTTCGCATCCCAATTCGAATCGCCTACAATTAATCGAGCGTTATCGTAACTTTCTTGAAAGCCCGGATTAGCAAACTCTTCTAAAATGGCAATTACTTCTTTTATTTGTATCATTTCTTTCTTATTGATTCTATTTTATTCAGCCCTTTTAATTATTAAATTTGTAAAAAAAACAAACAAATCCAAGTTGATTAAATTTCTAAAGCTTTTCCTTTTTCCCTTTTCAATAGCCTATTGGATTATAACAAGTATTAGAAACAAGCTTTTTGATATCAACATACTCTCCACCACTTCTTTTTCTATTCCGATCATATCTGTTGGAAATTTAAGTACCGGTGGCACAGGAAAATCTCCCCACATCGAGTATCTCGTCTCAAAGTTATCGGATAAATACAAAATAGCAACTTTAAGTAGAGGATATAAAAGAAAAACAAAAGGATTTATTTTGGCAAAATCTAAACATACTGCGAATGACGTAGGAGATGAACCACTTCAATTCAAAACAAAATTCCCAAATTTAACAGTAGCAGTAGATGCTGATCGTGTAAATGGGTTATCCTCTTTGCTAAAACAAGAAGCTAATTTGGATATGATTTTATTGGATGATGCCTACCAGCATAGAAAAATAGACCGTTCAATAAATATTCTTTTGACAGAATACTCAAACCCATTCTATAAGGACCATATTCTTCCTGTTGGAAATCTCAGAGAGTCAAGATCAGGATTCAATAGAGCCAACGTTATTATCGTAACTAAAAGTCCAATTGTTTTATCTCCTTTGGATATACGTCGAGTAAAAGCTGAAATAAAGCCCAAACCATACCAAAAGATATATTTCTCCTACATTAAATATGGAAAGCCTTTAGCACATACAGAAGCTGCAAAATCTTTAGGGGAAATAAATCTATCAGACTTTGCTATAACCGTAATTAGTGGCATTGCAAATCCAGAAGGATTAAAATTTTATGTAAATCGGTATGCTAAAGAAATGAACAGTTTAACTTTCGCTGATCATCATGCATTTTCTCAAAAAGACGTTGATAAGATCAATAAAAAGTTCGACGATTTAATTTCACAGAAAAAAATAATTATCACAACGGAAAAAGACTCAATGCGATTAGACAAATTGGCATACAAACATTTACCTATATTTTATATACCTATAAAAATAAAGTTTCATCTAACCGATGGGGAAGAGTTAATAGATCAAATTACAGACTATGTTACAGCAAATTCAAACAACAGCCAAATATATACAAAGCAAATTAGCAAACACTCCTAAAGTTGCCATTATTCTAGGCTCAGGACTAGGCGATTTTGAGAAAGAAATCGACGATTTAATTTCAATACCATATACCGATATTCCAAATTTCCCAGAAAGCAGCGTTGAAGGCCACAAAGGTCATTTGTTAATTGGAAAAGTGAATGGAATAGATATGATAGCATTACAAGGGCGATTCCATTATTATGAAGGCCATAATCTGCAAGAAACAACTTTTCCTGTTCGAGTATTTAAAGCTTTAGGAGTTTCAAATCTTTTATTGTCAAATGCCAGCGGAGGTTTAAACCCTGAGCAGTCAATTGGTGACCTTATGGTTATTAATGACCATATTCATCTCTTTCCAGATAATCCACTAAGAGGTATCAATATCGATGAACTCGGACCTCGATTTCCCGATATGAGCGAACCTTACAGCCTAGAATTTATTAATTGGGCTAAGGATATAAACAAAAAACACAATCTTTCGTTAAAATATGGTGTTTATGCCGGTGTTCAAGGACCTACCTATGAAACCAAAGCAGAGTACAAATACCTGAGAATAATTGGAGCAGATGCTGTAGGTATGTCTACTACATCGGAAACTATTGTAGCAGTGCACAGCGGAATGAAAGTTTTTGGAGTCTCGATTATATCAGATTTAGGAGTTGAAGGAAAAATAGTCGAAATTAGTCATGAAGAAGTGCAAGAAATTGCAAAACAAGCAGGACCAAAAATGAATATTTTGTTTAAAGAATTAATAACCCGAATAGGTCATGAAAAGTAAAATACTAATTATGCTTATCACAATACAAAGTATTGTTTTAGCACAAACAAGCTCTAATGTAAGTGTATTATCTAATTGGAAAGCAAATAGCCTCCTTAATGATAATTCTTTCAATACCTACAATGAAATATGGGGTTATGCTCAAAACGGCAGAGAATATGCAATTATTGGCTCAATACTCGGTGTTCACTTTGTTGATATTACATCTCCAAGCAGTCCTGTGGAGGTTGATTTTGAGCAGGGAGCTGAATTTGGATCATTTATAATTCATAGAGATTACCACAATTATGGTCAGTATTTATATGCGGTCTGTGATCAAGGCAATGGGAGTACATTGCAGATTTTTGATATGAGCTTTTTACCTGACTCGGTTCACAAGGTTTATGACTCCAACAATCTTTTTACAAATTCACATAACATATTTATAGATACCACATCAGCACGACTATATGTTTGTTATGCAAGAAAAATAGGGAGCTCACTAAACAGTAATGTAGCTGTGTATAGCCTAGCCAATCCGACTAGCCCTTCGTTCATAGGTACCATAAATCAGCGAGCTCATGATGTATTCGTACAAGGCGATACGGTGTATCTAAATAATGAAGGTAGAGGTCAATATTTCTATGATGCAAGAAATATTAACAATCCTGTTTTATTAGGTCTTTTAGGTAACTATCCTGACAAAGGATATAATCATAGCGGCTGGTTAGACGATGACGGCAAGCACTATTATTTCGCAGATGAAACGCATGGAATGCAAATGAAGTCTGTAGATGTCAGTAACTTTAACAACCTTCAAGTATTGGACGTATTTGGAGCAAATTATTCAAATACCTCTATTGCACATAATCTAATCTCAAAGGGAGATTTTTTGTATGTAAGCCACTATTATGATGGCTTGAGAATATACAATACTTCCGATCCTTCAAACGTAACAGTTGCCGGATTTTACGACACCTATTTAGGTCCAGATGCAGCAAGTTTCAAAGGCATGTGGGGAGTTTATCCGTTTCTACCATCAGGAAATGTTATTGCTTCAGATATGCAAGAAGGGCTTTTTGTATTTGATGTTAGTTTGATTACGACAGGAATTCGTTCAAATAAGCTTTTCGAAAAAATAGCTATTTTTCCAAACCCCATTCAAAACACAATACATATTACTAATCCTGATCAATTGACTTTAGAAGGCTATCAAGTAATCGATTTACAAGGACGTATTGTAGATTCAGGTAGCCTTAGCTTTGGGCAAGATCAAATTGAATTAAATAAAGAAATTGGTGAAGGAATATATCTTTTGAAGTTATTTAATCAAAAGGAATCTACTCGTATAAAAATAGTTAAAAGCGGAAGATAGCGATGTATTCATTGTCTATATAAGCTTAAAATTTTACTAATTTTGAGCGCAATGAAAAATGAATCAATTTACGATAAGTACGAAGCAGTTATTGGACTAGAGGTGCATGCTCAGTTAATGACTGATAGCAAAATGTATTGCGCGGACTCTACAGAATTTGGACTTGCTCCGAATTCGAATATTAGTCCAATATCCTTAGGTCATCCCGGCACCCTACCTACATTTAATACCAGAGCCATGGAGTTTGGAGTAAAAATTGGCTTAGCTTGTGGCTGCAAAATTACTTACGAAAATCAGTTTGCTCGGAAGAATTATTTCTATGCCGATTTACCAAAAGGATATCAAATCACGCAAGACAAAACACCAATCTGCACAGGCGGGCACATAATGATTAAGGATGATGAGGGTAATCCTAAAAAAATTGGACTTACCCGTATCCATATGGAAGAAGATTCAGGAAAATCGAATCATGATATGGATCCATTCAAAACATTAATTGACCTAAACAGAGCAGGAGTTCCTCTACTTGAAATTGTAAGCGAGCCTGATCTAAGAACGCCTCAAGAAGCATATAATTATCTAACCGAAGTTCGTCAGTTAGTTCGTTACTTAGAAATATGTGATGGAAACATGGAAGAAGGTAGCATGCGTTGTGATGCCAACGTTTCTGTGAGATTGAAAGGTTCTAAAGAATTTGGACAACGAACAGAAACAAAAAACCTTAACTCTATCCGTAATGTATTTCGTGCGATTAGTTATGAAATAAAGAGACAGGTAGAAGCTATAGAAGCAGGAGAAAAAATCACACAACAAACGATGAATTTTGATGCTGTTTCAGGAAAGACTTCTGTTATGAGAAGTAAAGAAATGGCTCACGATTACCGTTATTTTCCAGAGCCTGATTTGCAAGCAGTTTTCGTTGAACAAGGCTACATAGAAGATGTAAAACGCATGCTTCCTAAGTTACCTGCTGAACTAATCGAAAAGTATACAAAAGAATTATCCTTATCAACCTACGATGCAGAATTAATAACTGAAGATAAAGCTATTGCACTGTATTATGAAGATATTATTCAGCATACTAAAAATTACAAGGGAGCAGCAAATTGGCTAATGGGAAGTATAAAATCCTATTTAAATGAAAATGCACTCACAATCGATCATTTCAAAGTGCCTGCTGAAAAAATAGCAGGACTGATTGATTTAATAGACTCCAATAAAATCAACAATTCTATCGCCGCTCAAAAAGTTTTTCCTGAAATGGTAAAAACTCCTGAACTATCAGCTAAAGAAATTGCTAAAAACAATAACTGGATTCAAGATTCCGATTCCACTTCATTAGAAGGTTTTATTCAAGAAGCCATTTCTAAATATCCCGATAAAGTAGCTGCATATAAAGCTGGGAATAAAAACCTCTTAGGGTTATTTATGGGGGAAGTGATGAAAATATCGAAAGGGAAAGCAGATCCTAAAATTTCAAATCAATTGCTTAAGGAAGCACTAGAAAAATAATACTATGAAATATATTCTATTAGCGATATCAACACTTGCAGTTCTTTCGTCTTGTAATCAGGGAAGTAAGGAAGAAAAAGACATCTCCGCAACTATTCAAAATTACAATCAACCACAAGTTATTTTAGAACTACTTTCAGAAGGTAAAATTATTCCTATTGATACCTCAACGGTAGATCCTCAAGGTAACTTTTCATTCGATGGCAGTATTAAAGAGAAATCATTCTACAGATTAAATTTCAGCAACCAAGGTTTTGTATTTTTTATCAGCTCTCCAGAAGAAAAGCTTTCTATTAACTTAGATGCGAATAATTATAGAGAATATAGTATTTCTGGATCAAAAGATGCCGAGGTATTAAAATCATTTAATGATGGAATGTTGACCTACTTCAATTTTCAAGATAGCCTTAATAAGGCTTTTAGCCCTTATCAAACTCATCCTAAAAAGGATTCGATTATAGTTGAATTTAGAAATAAATTCCAAAATTCAGAAGACCAAAAACAAAAATTTATAAAAGAATTTATTGACGAAAACACTGATAGTTATGCCTCTATGGCAATTGCAGAGCAGTTAGATAAGGACAATGCAACAGATTACTACATCAAAGTGAAGAATGCACTAGAAAGTAAATATTCAGATAATCCTACATATAGAATTTTTGCAGAACGTGTTATAGGCTTTACTAAACTAGCAGTTGGTCAACCTATACCTGATATCGTTTTGCCAAATCCTACAGGCAGAAAAGTCGCTTTATCTTCATTAAGAGGACAGTATGTTTTAGTTGATTTTTGGGCTTCTTGGTGTAAGCCTTGCCGAATAGAAAACCCAAACATTGTAGCTGAATACAATAAATTCCAATCTCAGGGCTTTACAGTATTCGGGGTTTCTCTTGACAGGGAAAAAGACGCATGGACAAGTGCGATAGCTGCAGATAATTTAAATTGGGAGCATGTTAGTGATTTAAGTTTCTGGAACTCTTCTGTTGTTCCTCAATTTGGCATTGAAGGAATTCCTTTTTCAATACTAGTTGATAAAGAAGGCAAAATAGTCGCGAAAAATTTACGTGGACCTGCATTAGGTCGTAAATTAGAAGAAATTTTTAACTAACGTTTAGTGAATTCGTCTATTCCATTAGCTGCCGGCAAAAAACTATATTTCGCCTCTGACTTCCATTTGGGTGCCCCAAATGCTGACGAAAGTCTTAAACGAGAAAAATTAATCGTTAAATGGCTAGATGAAATAAAAAAAGACGCTCAAGAAATTTTCTTGGTTGGTGATTTATTTGACTTTTGGTTTGAATACAAATACAGCGTACCTAAAGGTTTTGTGAGGCTCCAAGGAAAAATGGCTGAGATAGTTGATAGCGGCATTCCAATTACCATCTTCATAGGCAACCATGATATGTGGATGTTTGATTACCTCCCAAAAGAAATTGGCGTAACGCTGTATAGAGAGCCAATTAGAAGAACCATTAATGGCAAAGAATTTCTTATTGGTCATGGAGATGGATTAGGCCCTGGAGACCATGGATATAAATTTATAAAGAAGGTATTTGCAAACCCTTTCTGTCAATGGCTTTTCGCTAGGATTCATCCAAACTTAGGAATTGGCATGGCTAATTTTTGGTCGCAGAAAAGTAGAAATGCAAACCGGGAAACAGATGAAATATACCTCGGTAAAGAGAATGAATGGTTAGCAATCTACAGCGACGAATACCTTAAAAAAGAACATATCGATTATTTCATTTTTGGCCATAGGCACTTGCCTCTTGATCTTAAAGTTGGAGATAATAGCAGATACATCAATCTAGGAGAATGGATAAACTTCAACTCATATGGTGTTTTTGATGGCAATCAATTTGAACTGAAATCATATGGTGAGCCAAAAAAGGCTATCCGCCAATAAAATCCAAGTAATTTTCTTGAGAAATTACCTCAAATATAGCCGAAGAATAATTTTCCGTCCATGCTCTAGGAGCCTTTACTTTTTTCGTCGGTCTCCATTTAAATTGACACTCCATCAATTTACTTCAAAGATACGTCATCATATATCCAAATGAAAAATTAACGTTAATTCGTTGAACAGAATGAAAAAATTTAAACTATCCAATCCGCTTAACTAATTCAATAATTCGGTTAGAATAACCCATTTCATTGTCATACCAACCAACAACTTTTACCAAATTCCCAATTACAGAAGTAAGTTGTGCGTCAAAAACACAAGAAAAAGAACTTCCAATAATATCTACGGATACAATTGGGTCTTCGGTATATTCTAGAATGCCTTTTAAGCTAGTTTCAGCAGCATGCTTAAAGGCTGAATTGATTTCTTGGATACTTTTTGGATTCTTAACCAAACATGTAAAATCAGTCAATGAACCATCAGAAACAGGAACTCTTAGTCCTGCGCCTCCCAATTGACCGTCTAACTTTGGGAATATTTTTGTAATCGCCTTAGCTGCGCCTGTTGTAGTTGGCACTATTGAAACTGCAGCGGCTCTTGCTCTTCTTAGGTCTTTATGTGGTGAATCATGCAAACGCTGGTCTCCGGTATACGAATGAATGGTGGTTATATAACCACTTTCTATTTCACAAACCTCGTCTAGAATCTTCACCAAAGGAGCTAAGGAATTCGTAGTACAAGAAGCATTGGAAAATATCGGTTGATCTTTAATAATTTCATCGTTGATTCCTAAAACAACGGTTGGTACATCTTCTGAGCTCGCTGGTGCAGAAATAATCACTTTCTTCGCTCCTGCTTCAATGTGCAAATTAGCATCTTCTCGTTTTCTAAAAAAGCCTGTAGCCTCAATCACCACATCAATATTGAGTTCTTTCCAAGGTAAATCTTTTGGTGATTTCTGAGAAAATAATTTCACTTCAGATCCGTTAATAATCAACCCATTACCAGAAGACTCAACAGTTCCATTAAATCGTCCATGAACTGAATCATATTTGAACAAATGACCTAATGTCTTCACATCAGCTAAATCATTAATTGCCACCAACTCTATACTTTCATGTTGTTGAACTACACGGGCTGCCATTCTACCTATTCTACCAAATCCATTTATCGCTAATCGTATCATTTCTCTTGGGTTTTTTCTCAAAATTAAGCACAAAAAAAAGGTCTCAGTAAAACTGAGACCCTAAATTATTAAATTAAATTCAATTAATCTTTATATGTTTTTTCACTTGAAACAGTTAAGTTATGTCTTCCCTTAGCTCTTCTTCTAGCCAATACTTTTCTACCGTTAGCAGTTGCCATTCTGCTTCTGAAACCGTGCTTGTTCTTTCTTTTTCTTCTTGATGGCTGATAAGTCCTTTTCATCTTTATGTTTTATTTTGTAGCGTCCAATATATCGGGTTAACCCTATTAAATGCCCGCTGAGAGTTTTCTCAAACGGAGAGCAAAAGTATAACTTTTTTGAATAGTAATAAAACTTTCTAGAAAATATTTTCAGAAAATTTCCATTTGTTTTCCCTTTCTCTTGACTGCAAATTTATATAATACTTACTTTTGTCGCAAATAAAAGTAATGGCTGGATTTAAAAGAAAAAAGGGAGACCAAACAGACACCCCAAAAAAGAAAATTACCAAGCAAGACCTTAAAAAATCTATGCGTCTTTTTAAATATGTGAAGCCTTATAGAGGAACATTTGCTATTGGATTTATATTTCTATTGCTTTCCAGTGTAACTTCTATGGTTTTTCCATATCTCACAGGACAATTAGTTGATTCCGCAAATTCAGAAATGCTAAAAGAAATTAACACCATTGCTTTAGCCCTTTTAGGCGTTTTTGCAGCAAATGCTGTCTTCTCTTATTTTAGAATTTACCTTTTTGCTATTGTTACACAAAAAACATTGGCCGATCTTAGACAAAGTACTTATAATCATTTAATCAAATTGCCGATGCACTTCTTCTCTGAGCGAAGAGTTGGAGAGCTAAACAGTCGGATCGCATCGGACATTTCATTACTTCAAGAAACGCTAACAACAACGATTGCTGAATTGATTCGACAGATTTTAACAATCATAATTGGGATAGCATTATTAAGTTACATTTCAGTTAAGTTGACTTTATTGATGTTGTGTTTGGTACCAGTTGTAGTCGTTATCGCGATCATCTTTGGGAAACACATTAAGAAATTATCGAAAGAAGCGCAATCTAAAGTAGCTGATTCAAACACCATTGTAGAAGAAACTTTGCAAGGAATTACGACTGTAAAAGCTTTCGCGAATGAGTTTTTCGAAAACATGCGTTACGGCGAAAAAACCAATGAAATAGTCGGTATTTCCTTAAAAGGAGCAAAATGGAGAGGTGCATTTGCTTCATTTATTATCTTCGCTTTGTTTGGTTCTATAATAGGAGTAATATGGTACGGTGTAATTCTAGTCAATCAAAATGGACTAAGCGTCGGTGATTTATTTACTTTTATATTGTACTCTGTGTTCGTTGGTGCTTCCATGGGCGGAATTGCAGACTTATATTCTCAATTGCAAAAAGCGATTGGAGCAACTGAGAACCTAATGGAAATTTTAGACGAGACCCCTGAAGATATTTCAGACATACAATTGACTTCGTTGACCAGAGTAAATGGAAACGTATCTTTTGATAACGTAAATTTCTCCTACCCAAGCCGAAAAGATATTCAGGTACTAAAATCAGTGAGTTTTACCGCAAATAGTGGGGAGCAAATCGCTATCGTAGGACCTTCAGGAGCTGGTAAATCTACGATTACCAACCTATTACTTCGCTTTTACAACACAAACTCGGGAACTATTTCAATAGATGGAAAGCCAATTCAGGAATTTTCGCTTTCTGAATTGCGTTCACAGATGTCCATTGTTCCACAAGATGTATTATTGTTTGGTGGAACAATCAAAGAAAACATTGGCTATGGAAAAATTGGAGCGACAGACGAAGAAATTATGGATGCAGCTAAACAAGCAAATGCCCATTTATTTGTAGAAGGATTTCCTGATCAGTACGAAACCATTGTTGGTGAAAGAGGAATTCAATTGTCTGGTGGACAACGTCAGCGAATTGCCATAGCTAGAGCTATCTTAAAAAATCCAACCATATTGATTTTAGATGAAGCTACAAGTGCTTTGGATTCAGAATCGGAAAAACTAGTTCAAGAGGCGCTAGAAACGTTGATGAAAGGACGAACTTCAATTGTAATTGCACACCGTTTAAGTACGATTCGCAAAGCAGATAAAATATTGGTGATGAATGAAGGTCAATTGGTAGAATCCGGCACTCACGAAGAGCTTTCTAATTTAGAAAATGGTATCTACCAAAACTTGTCCAATCTGCAATTAGAAGTATAAACTACTTCGTAGCTTTAATCATTCGGTCATTTCCATTGATGTCTTGCCTTAATTCGACTTGAGTATAACCTGTGGAGTGAAATAATTCAACGGTCTGCTTACTCAAGTATTGATTTATCTCGACATAAATGGCTCCGTCTTTTGCTAAATGCCGCAGTCCGATCTCTGCAATTTTTCGATAAAACACTAAAGGATCCTCATCACTAACAAATAAAGCTAGATGGGGCTCATAGTCGGTCACATTTTTATCCATAGCATCAAACTCCTGTTGAGCAATGTATGGAGGATTACTTACTATAAGATCCCATATCTTGCTTTCATCAAGAACTGCAGTTAAAATATTGACTTCTTGAAAATTTACTTCTACGTTATTGTAAGCTCCATTTTTTATCGCAATCGCTAATGCTTCCTCAGAAACGTCATAGGTAGTAATCGCTGCTTGAGGTAAATTCTTTTTCAATGCAATCGGAATGCAGCCGCTACCTGTCCCAATTTCTAAAATGTTTGGTGCTTGATCATTCCAATCACTAAGAACCCACTCCACCAATTCTTCAGTTTCTGGTCTTGGGATCAACGTATGTTGACTAACATAGAATTTCAAACCATAAAATTCGGTCTCCCCTATTATATGAGCAAATGGCTCATGCTTTAGTAAACGCTTAACACAACGAATCACTTTCACCAGCTCAGATTCCGTAAACCGATGGTCTCGCTTAAGCGCCAAATCTGTTGCAGAAAAATCAAAATAATAGTTCATCATTAAGCGATATGTCACTCTTATCTCTGCATCATCCATAAATGGACTCAGCTGCTGCTTTACATAAGTTGAAACGGCTTGTATGGTATTGTCTGCGATCTTCACAATTGGAGGAGGTTTGAGCTGCTAAAAGTAAATAAAAAAACTACTTTTGAGGGCATGAATGTACATGAAAAGTATATCCAACGATGCTTAGAAATCGCACAAAAAGGACTTGGTAACGTAAGCCCCAATCCAATGGTGGGATCAGTAATCGTGTACAATGACAAAATAATAGGCGAAGGTTATCATCAGCAATATGGTGGCCCGCATGCAGAGGTCAATGCCATCAATTCAGTTTCTGATAAATCACTACTCAACAAATCAACTATTTATGTAAGTCTAGAACCCTGCAATCATTTTGGAAAAACACCGCCTTGCTCCCATTTAATTGTAAAACATCAGATTCCAAAAGTTGTGGTGGCGAATATCGACCCTTTCGCAGCGGTAAATGGAACAGGAATTAAATATTTAGAAGAAAATGGCATAGAAGTTATCGTAGGAATTTTAGAACAAGAAGCTGCAGTTATCAATCGACGTTTTTTTACTTACCACACAAAGAAACGACCGTATATTATTCTGAAATGGGCACAAACTCAAGATGGATTTATGGATATTGACCGGACTGACAATCCAAACACATCCTATTGGATTACCACCCCGGCATCTAAACGATTGAGCCACCAATGGAGAAGTGAAGAAGACGGAATCTTAGTCGGTTTTAACACAGTTAGAAACGACAACCCTAGTTTGACGACTCGTGAAGTGACAGGCAAAAACCCCATTCGAATTGTAATCGATAGACAGCTAGACCTTCAAAAAGACTGTGTTATTTTTGATGAATCGAGTAAAACGATTGTCATCAATGAGCAAATCGAAAAAGCAGAAAAAAACATCCACTATAAGAAGGTCAATTCCACTCACTCAATTCATGAAATACTAACCGCATTGCATGAAGAAAACATACAAAGTGTGATTATTGAAGGTGGAAAAGCCACTTTACAACAATTCATTGATGCTAATTTATGGGATGAAGCTAGAGTGTTGACTGCAGATAAAACATTTAATCTAGGGTTAAAAGCCCCATTATTACAACAAAAAGCCTTTGTAACTGCAAAAGTAGATTCCGATACACTTCACCTTTTTTATTCGGGAGAATGATCTACTTATTGCTTAGTATCCTTTTCGCTTCTTTAATCTTCGTGATTTTCAGAAGCTATTCTAACTATTCGGTAGATACCTTTACCGCAATTGTAATCAACTATACCGCAGCTGCTATTATAGGGTTTAATGTTCCAAGTGAACCAATAGAAAGCAGTACAATCATTTCGGAAAGCTGGATTTACAATGCCATAATTTTAGGTTGTAGTTTTATTGGCGCATTCTACCTTATGGGAATCACAGCGCAACGATTAGGCCCTTCGGTAGCCTCTGTAGCCAACAAAATGTCTGTGATTATTCCCGTACTATTTGCATTTATTCTTTACGATGATTCTCTTAACTCGTACAAGGTAATAGGAATTATCTTAGCCCTATTTGGCTTATTCTTCGCAACTAAAAAAGAAAAAGCAATCAATGTGAAACGCCAATGGCTACTGCCAGTTTCTCTTTTCATTGTAAGCGGCTTGTTAGATTCTTTTGTAAAACACACTCAACACGTACACTTTACGGCAAACAACAATGCAACTTTTTTTATTCCCACACTATTTGCTGTTGCTGCAGCTTTGGGTTGGATTATCTTACTATTTAATTCAACTAAGCTAAAAACACTTTCAGTCTCCACTCTAGTAGGAGGAATTATATTAGGTGGAATAAACTATCTAAGTATTGTGTTTATTTTCAAAGCACTTGCGCATGACAATATGGAAAGCTCTGTAGTTTTTCCAATCAACAATATGGGCGTGGTTTTATTTACCAGTTTATTCTCGTTTGTAATTTTTAAAGAACGCCTTAGTAAACTTAATTTAGTGGGATTAGTAATTTGCTTTATTGCAATTGCATTAATAGCCTGGGGTATTTGATGGATTATTTTTTAACTATATCGGCAGAAAGCGAAAGCTTGTATAAAGAAAAAGGAAGTAAATTTATTGGCTACGCCCTTCCGGTGACGAATGAAGAAGAAGTAAAGGCACATTTAGAGCGCTTAGCCGGATTACATCATCAAAGCCGACACGTATGTTACGCTTATCGATTAGGAGCCGATCTAGAGATCTACCGCATCAATGATGATGGAGAACCTTCTGGATCCGCAGGGCAACCTATTTTTGGGCAAATCCGCTCTTTTGAACTCACCAATGTATTGGTAGCCGTGGTTCGATATTTTGGAGGAACAAAACTAGGGGTAGGCGGATTAATTCACGCCTATAAAACGGCCGCATCTGATGCGCTATCTGCTGCAAAAATTATCAAAGAATTCATACCGGTTATTTATACCGCCAAATTTGAATATGCCCGCATGGGGGATGTAATGAGCACGGTAGAAAAATACAATTGGAATGTGGTAGAAACGGATTTTCAATTGAGTTGCCAACTCACTTTTAGCTGTAAAATTTCAGAACAAGAACAGGTACTGCAAGCTTTTGAGCCGTTGCATGATGTAGAGTTGGAAGGAGTTGACGAGTAAGTGAAAATACTACTGCAGTTTACAAGTCCGGCGGAGCAAGAGTAAATGAACATTCTGCTATAGGATAACAAATTCGGAGGAGATAGTTACGTCCTTTTCGGTACAATTTAAAACAGAAGACCGGAAATATAATTTAACTCTTTTCCGCCATAATTAATATGAACTGCTATACGTATTTTTTACTTTTTAATCAATGAGGGCTCTTTCCAATAATCACCTTTAGCATTTTTTTGATGTAAGCCTTCTTTAGTCACGATAAACTTAAACTCTGTTTTGTCCAAGGATCTTTTAACAACACCTTGCCCCTCAATAATATCCATTAATTTCTCAGAAACGACTGAATCAGAAACAAGTATTAAGCGATTTTCGATTAATGTGTGTGACCCAGTATGATAGCCCCTAGAGCCACTATTGCCGTAATCGTATCGAAATTTTTTTTCGCTGTCAAGAGTATTTATTGAATAATGTCCCCTTAGTAGCCACTCATAAATCCCAAGAATTTAGCTGTCGATCGGCACTTCCAACTTACTCAAATCTAATGTTCTCATTGTTCCGCAAGAAGTATTCAGCGTAAGCAACCAAATAAGCAGCATTATATTTCTAATAGGAGATCTCATTTTTTTCAATTTCCAACTCTTTTTGATAATGTCTTATTACTAAGGTTTTCTTTTAGTTTAATACAAGCTAACAATTGAATATGACGCATTCTCCAAAGGCGAGACAAGCTTTGCGTCATATCCATATTCTATTTTTTACACAACCGAAGATAAGAGAAATAGTTGAAATACGAACATAGACATATTATCTATTAATGAGTTAACTGTCGAACAAAATCATCGCTAAATAAATCGCTAAAAAAATATAACAAGATGATTCTCCTAAACCAGCTCCGATAATTCCAACCAACGCATTTCTTGTTCTTCCAAGTCATTGTTAATAATTGCCATCTCTTTAAAAAGCTCAGTGATTTGATCCGCATCAGAAATTCCGCTTAGCATCAATTGATTTATCTCTGTTTTCCGTTTTTCCAGAGCAGCCATCGACTTTTCCAACCCGTCAAACTCTCGTTGCTCATTGAAGCTTAGTTTCTTTTTCTCTTTTGGCTTTTCAGCCACAGGAGTTACTTTTTTGGCTTGCTCTGCTTTTGCCAATTGAGCTGCCTCTTTTGCCTCTCGTTTTGTTTCTTCTTTATAGTCGGTGTATTTTCCATTAAAGTCTTTGATTACTCCTTCACCTTTAAAAACAAACAAATGATCCACAATCTTATCCATGAAGAAACGATCGTGAGTAACCACCATCACGCAACCTTCAAATTCCATCAAGAAATCCTCCAGTACATTTAGCGTCATAATGTCCAAGTCGTTGGTTGGCTCATCCAGAATCAAAAAGTTAGGGTTATCCATCAATACGGTCAATAGATACAACCGTCTTTTTTCCCCACCACTTAGCTTAGAAACATAAGTATACTGTTGCTTTGGAGGAAATAAGAAACGCTCCAGAAATTGTGAAGCCGTGATTTTTCGCCCTTTTGCTAATGGAATAATCTCAGCAATATCCTTTACCACGTCAATGATTCTCTTGTCTTCATCTAGGTTCATCCCATCTTGAGCGTAGTGTCCTACGACTACCGTCTCTCCTTGTACGATTTTACCTCCATCAGATTCTAATTCCCCAGTAATTAACTTAATAAAAGAGGACTTCCCCACTCCATTTGGCCCAACAATTCCCACACGATCTCCTCGCTTAAAGGTATAATTGAAATCCGCCACAATTTTCTTTTCTCCGAAACTCTTTTTTAAATGATGGAATTCAAGAATCTTTCCACCCATACGTTGACCAACCACTTCGAGCTTAACTTCTTCTTTCTTTATCCTTCTCTTTGCTGACTTTTCTACTTCATAGAATGCATCTTGCCTCGATTTCGCTTTTGTAGCTCTAGCTTGCGGCATTCGGCGCATCCACTCCAATTCTTTTTTATATAAATTCTTCGCTTTCTCGATTTCACTCATCGTAATCGACTCACGCTCTTGCTTCTTCTCAATGTAATAGGCATAACTCCCCTTATACGAATACAACTGTCCATTGTCAATTTCAATAATTGAATCACATACACGCTCTAAGAAATAACGGTCGTGAGTAACCATCAGCAGCGTCATGTTCTCTGTAGCCAAATAATTCTCTAACCACTCTATCATTTCTAAATCCAAATGGTTGGTAGGCTCATCTAGAATGATAAACTCTGGCTGCTCAATTAAAACCTTTGCTAAGGCCAAACGCTTTTTCTGTCCACCTGAAAGCGTATTTACTCGCTGTTCCAATTCATGCAATTGAAGTGAACCTAAAATTTGCTTTAATTTAGCTTCATAATCCCAAGCTTGCAAACTATCCATTTGGTCCATAGCTTGCTGAAATTCATCTCCGTCAGCTCCATTATTGATTGCGTCATTGTAGGAATTAATGGCTTGCATAAAGGCATTATCTGCCTTAAATATTTCCTCATTAATACTATGCGTCGCATCAAAAATTTGCTCTTGATTTAAATAACCAACAGTGATGTTGTTTCTCCAAACAACACGACCCTCACTTACAGGCTCCTTGCCTGTTAAACAATTTAAGAAAGTGGTCTTTCCTGCTCCATTTTTTGCGATTAAAGCAACTTTCTGCCCTTTCTCAACACCGAATGAAATTTTATCAAATAAAACTCTGTCTCCAAAGTTTTTACTAAGCTCTTCTACTGATAAGTAATTCATTCATTAATAGTTCTAGTATCATTAACTCTGCTCAACCCATTCGCAGCGGCAGTATAATCAGGCTTTACACTTAAGGCCTTTTTGTAAATTTTTTCAGCATTTTGAATGTCTCCTAAAAGTTCAAAACAATAGCCATAATTATAATATGCTTCGTGATATCTTGGATCTACCTTAATAGCTTTCTCAAAATAACCCTTTGCTTCATTATACAATTTCAGATAAACTAAATGGATATACCCCAAATTATAAGGAGCTTCTCTCATTTGAGGATTAATCTTCATTATCTTAGTATAATTCTTCATTGCCTCATTCAATAGGTCATTTTCTTGCTGATACATTGCCTGTGTGTATAATGCTTCAACATTTGAAGAGTCTATATCCAGAATATTATTGGTATAATCCATCACTAGCGGATCATTCTTATCAGCATAGGTCAGCGCTAGTCTTAGGTAAGACTTAATATGATTCGGATTTTGCTCAACAGCGGTCTGCCATGAGCTAATTGCTCGCTCTTCATTTCCTTTCGACTCAAAAATTAATCCTTTCAAAAAATAAGCTTCAGAGTTATACAAATCATCTTTAAGCGCTAAATCTGCATAATCTAATGCTTTGTCGTAATCTTGAATAACATAGTAGATTTCTCCAATTTTTTGATTTGCTAAAGATTGTTCCTTATCTGATGTTGCGACCCTATTGGCCAATTCAAATGCGTATTTGGTTGGTTCAAACTGACCTTGTATGGCTTGTAAGTCTCCAAGAGCTATGTATGCATTAAAATTAGTAGAATCGATTCGTAGTGCCCGTTGAATATCAGACGATGAGGAAGCTAAATCATTCATAATTAGAAATAAATTAGCTCGTTCTACATATAAATTAGCATTATCTAAATCCTCTTTTATCTTTCCGTTTAACTCTTTTAATTGGACATCAATCGGGTTTACATTTGGTGCTTGCTTAGGTGCAATCGACTCATTAACAGATTCATTAACAGCTACTTCTTGTCCGCAAGAGAGCAACATTGCTGTGGCTCCAATCAATAGTAAATTAATTTTCTTCATACTTCAATAAATTAAAAATGCCCTACTTAACTTCTAAGTAGGGCATAAAATTAATTATTTAAATGCGGTTAAACACCTAGCATTTTCTCTTTGATTTTAGTTTCTAACTCATCCATCAATTCTGGGTTGTCAGCTATTAATAACTTAACAGCATCACGACCTTGACCTAATCGTGTTTCGCCATAACTAAACCAGCTTCCACTTTTCTTAATAATATCAAAATCAACGCCCATATCAATAACTTCACCGACTTTAGAAATCCCTTCTCCATACATAATGTCAAATTCTGCCTTTCTGAAAGGTGGTGCAATCTTGTTTTTTACAATTTTTACCTTAACTCGGTTACCCAGCACCTCTTCACCATTCTTAATTTGTGAACTTCTTCTGATATCCACACGAACCGATGAGTAAAATTTAAGTGCATTTCCACCAGTAGTTGTCTCAGGATTACCAAACATAACACCAATCTTTTCTCTTAGTTGGTTAATGAAAATACAACAGCATCCTGTTCTATTAATCGTACCTGTTAACTTTCTAAGCGCTTGGGACATTAGTCGAGCTTGTAAACCCATTCTAGAATCTCCCATTTCTCCTTCTATCTCTGCTTTTGGTGTTAAAGCTGCTACTGAATCAATTACGATTAAATCAATTGCTCCTGATCGAATTAAATTTTCTGCAATTTCTAATGCCTGCTCACCATTATCAGGCTGAGAAATAAATAAATTCTCTGTGTCAACTCCTAAATTTTCCGCGTAGGTTTTGTCAAATGCATGCTCTGCATCAATAAATGCAGCGATACCGCCTTGTTTTTGTACTTCTGCAATTGCATGAATCGCCAAGGTTGTCTTACCTGAAGATTCCGGGCCATAAATTTCTACGATTCTTCCTCTTGGAAAACCACCAACTCCCAGCGCGACATCTAGGGCAATAGAGCCCGAAGGAATCGATTCTACATTTTCAACCGGGCGATCACCCAATTTCATTATAGAACCTTTACCATAGGTTTTTTCTAATTTGTCTATTGTTAATTGCAGTGCCTTTAACTTTTGTAATTGTTCACTATTCTCTTTTGGTTCTTTTTCCTTTGCCATAACTTTAATTTTTATACAAACAGCTCTAAAATCTGCTCAGTGTGATTCTTTGTTTTTACTTTTTCTATAATATGTTCGATAATGCCATTTTCATCAATAACAAACGTAGTTCTAATTATCCCTTCATATTCTTTTCCCATAAACTTTTTAGGGCCCCAAACACCAAAAGATTTAATCACTTCATGATTTGTATCCGCTAACAATGCAAATGGCAATTCATACTTCTCAATAAACTTAAGGTGTCTAGATTCATCATCAGCACTTACACCTAATATTTCAAACCCTTTTTGTTTTAGCTCGTCATAATTCTCCTTCAAATTACAAGCTTGAGCAGTACATCCCGGGGTTAAATCTTTAGGATAAAAGTAGATAACTAACTTTTTTTCTTTATAATCTGATAGAGCAACTTGCTCTCCATTTTGATTTAAACCTTTAAAATCAGGTGCTTTATCACCAATTTTTAATTTCGACATAATTTTCAACATTATATTGACGATATTTTCATCAAAAGTAACAATTACAAAATACTTTTTAATTTTAAATCACCAAAATTTATAGCATTTTTTTTAAGTAGAATTTCAAACAGAATAGCACTACTTTTGTTTTTTTGTTATGAATAAGAAAGATAAAGTAGAATTTGTAATTACTAAACTAGAAGAACTGTATCCGGTTATTCCGATTCCTCTTGACCATAAAGATGCGTATACACTGCTTGTAGCTGTGCTATTATCTGCACAATGCACTGACGTTCGTGTAAATCAAGTTACACCTACTCTTTGGGATTTAGCTGATAATCCTTTTGATATGGCTAAACAAAAAGTGGAAGATATTAAAGCTATTATTCGCCCTTGTGGTTTATCCCCTCAAAAGTCGAAGGCTATTTCAGTACTTTCCTCTATGTTAGTGGAAAAATATAATGGTGAAGTTCCCCAATCGTTCGAGCAGTTAGAAGAGCTTCCGGGAGTTGGACATAAAACAGCCTCTGTAGTCATGTCACAAGCATTTGGAGTACCTGCATTTCCTGTAGATACGCATATACATCGATTAATGTATAGATGGAATTTAACCAATGGTAAAAATGTAGTGCAGACTGAAAAAGATGCAAAACGTCTTTTCCCTGAAGACTTGTGGAATAGGCTTCACCTTCAGATTATTTTCTTCGGAAGAGAATATTGTCCTGCAAGAGGCCACAAAGTGGAAACTTGCCCCATATGCCAACATATAGGTAGAAAAACCTTAAAATAAAAAAGAGAAGCATGCTCCTCTTTCTTATTTAATCAATTCATTAAATTTTCTATCGCTCCGATCTGCTTAGATGGTTGAACTTCTAGCGCTCTTGAAAACAATAAAATTGCACTAACCGCTCTTTTTGATGGATTTTTTAATGGCATTTCTTCGAAATTTGATGAAACTTCTAATCGTTCCACATTTCTTTTTTCTTCACTTAAATATTCGTTTAGATCAAAAGTAGTATTATTACTCATTCGCTTTGTTTTTAATTGTTTCAGTAAAAACGACAAACAAAACAAATTATTGCAGACTGATTTATTTAATTTGTTAAAATAATATTATTCTCTTTTATCAGCTTTCTCAAATTTATTAAGGCATATCGCATTCTGCCCAAAGCGGTATTGATACTAACACCCGTGCGATCCGCAATTTCTTTAAAGCTCATATCAAAATACATGCGCATCATTAGAACTTCTTTCTGATCTTCAGGTAAATGTTTCACCAATGCTTTTACATCTTTTAGCATCTGTGACCTAACTATGTCATCAGCAACATTATCATCATGAGAAGGAATAACTTCAAAAATATCAAAATCATCACCTCCACTAGTTGTAGGCATTTTCTTTAATCGTCTAAAATGATCAATCACCAAATTATGTGCAATACGGTTTACCCAAGGAAGGAATTTCCCTTCTTCATTATATTTTCCGCGCTTTAACGTTCGAACTACTTTTATAAACGTATCCTGAAAAATATCATTTGCGATATCTTCATCCTTTACGGTATAAAGTATGTATGAGAAAACTTTAGCTTGATGTCTTTTAAGTAACATTTCGAACGCTACTTCATTGCCTTCTAAATATTGTCTAATTAGATTTTGATCTGATGCCTTTAATAGATTCATAAATCTTATCTTTTTCAATTGGTTAATAAAGAAATAATTGATTAAAAAAGTAAAATTTATACGATAGGCAAATATGTTTTTAAGGTTGATATACGAAAGATAACGTAAGGAGGATTTAATTATTGTGTAATCTCCTTATCTCATCTTTACATCCAAAGTTAACAAAAGAAAAGTAATTTTGTTAGGTTCCAAAATAAAAGAAAAAAATCTGTGTACGATATCGACAAGCTAGATCCTAAAAAATACATCATTATTAAAGGTGCAAGAATGCACAATCTGAAGAATATAAATGTCGCCATTCCACGAAATAAACTGGTGGTTGTTACAGGTTTATCGGGGTCTGGAAAGTCTTCTTTAGCTTTTGATACACTCTATGCTGAAGGTCAGAGAAGGTACGTTGAAAGTCTATCGTCGTATGCACGACAATTCCTAGGAAAGGTGAATAAGCCTGATGTGGATTATATTAAAGGAGTAGCTCCTGCTATAGCAATCGAACAGAAAGTTAGTAGTAGTAATGCTAGATCTACTGTGGGCACAGTCACTGAGATTTATGATTACCTTAAGCTACTATTTGCAAGGATAGGAAGAACAATTTCCCCAATATCAGGTGAAGAGGTTAAAAAGAATACAGTTAAGGATATTCTTGCACTATTTGAAAATATAGACGAAGGAAGCAAGGGTTTAATATTGACTCCTGTAATAAATAAAAAAGGTAGGTCGTTAAAAGAACAGTTGGATTTATTGTTACAGCAAGGATACAGCAGAATTTTTATTGAGAATACACTTGAAAAAATTGAAGATTTCGATGTTCAAAATTATGAGAAAAAGACTCCTATCTATCTGGTGATTGACCGATTCGTTTATAAAAATGAAGAAGAAACGTTAACTCGACTGGCAGATTCTGCTGAAACAGCTTTTTTTGAAGGTGATGGGGATGCTATTGTTGCATTGGTTGATTCTAAAAAGCAATATATATTTCATTCTTTTTCAAATAGATTCGAAGCTGACCAGACACCATTTACTGAACCAAATGTTCATTTTTTTAGTTTTAACAATCCTATCGGTGCTTGTCCAAAATGTGAAGGCTATGGCAAAGTAATAGGAATCGATGAGTTTTTAGTTATTCCAAATAAAGAACTCTCGGTTTATCAGGATGGAATCGCTCCTTGGGTTGGGGAAAAGATGTCTGAATGGAAAGACCAATTAATGTATACTGCTGAAAAGTTTGACTTCCCCATTCACAAACCCATTGAACAACTTACAGCCAATCAGTATGAGCTTTTATGGACAGGAAATAAATACTTTAAAGGATTAAATTACTTTTTTTCATACCTAGAAAAGAAAACCTATAAAATACAGTATCGAGTAATGCTAGCTAGGTATAGAGGAAAAACAACTTGCCCTGACTGCAAAGGGAAAAGACTTCGTCAGGAAACGAACTATGTAAAAATAGATGGATATTCTCTTTCTGATTTAGTTGCTCTTCCAATAAATGAGCTACTACCGGCTTTTCAAAACTTATCGCTGAATGAGTATGATAAACAAGTAGCCAAGCGTTTGCTAATTGAAATAAAAAATAGGTTAAAGTACCTCAATGATGTTGGGGTTGGGTATTTAGATTTAAATAGAAATTCAGCAACCTTATCAGGTGGAGAATCTCAACGAATTAATTTAGCTACTTCTTTAGGGAGCTGCTTAGTCGGCTCCATGTACATATTGGATGAGCCAAGCATTGGACTGCACCCTAAAGATACTGAACGACTTATTGGCATTCTTAAGTTATTACGTGACTTGGGCAATACAGTTTTGGTTGTTGAGCATGATGAAGAAATCATTAAAGCTGCTGACGAAGTAATCGATTTGGGTCCGCTAGCAGGAACGTACGGTGGAGAATTAATCTTTCAAGGAAATCAAGCGGCTTTATTAAAAGACACCAAAAGCTTAACCGCACAATATATAAATGGGTTATTATCTATTGAAACACCTAAAAAAATCAGAAAGTGGAAAGAATCAATTCAATTATTGGGAGTCAAACATCATAATTTAAAAGGATTTGATGTAACTATTCCTTTAGATTGCATGGTAGTAGTAACAGGAGTCAGTGGCTCGGGAAAATCTACTTTAGTTAAATCTATTTTATACCCATCGCTCAAAAAGCTTAAAGGTGGCATTGCTGAAAAAACAGGAGCCTTTTCAGGTTTAAAAGGGAATCATGAATCTATAAAACAGATAGAATTTATTGACCAAAATCCAATTGGAAAGTCTTCGCGAAGTAATCCTGTAACCTACGTAAAAGCATTTGATGATATTCGGGCATTATATACGTCACTTCCACTCGCTAAATCTAGAGGGTATAAGCCTGGAGTTTTTTCATTTAATATAGAAGGCGGAAGATGTGATACTTGTCAAGGTGAGGGTGAAGTTACTATTGAAATGCAATTTATGGCTGACATTCATTTACAGTGTGAAGAATGTAAAGGCCAAAGATTTAAAGAAGATATACTAGAAATAAAATATAACAATAAGAATATTTCTGATATTCTGGAGATGACAATAGAGGATGCTCTTCTCTTTTTTAAAGAGAATGAAAAAAATAGAATTGCCAAAAAAATAATGGAAAAATTAACTCCTCTTTTTGAAGTTGGTTTAGGTTATGTGAAATTAGGCCAATCTTCTAATACGCTAAGTGGTGGCGAAGCTCAACGCATTAAGCTTGCTTCATACCTAGCAAAAGGGGACCGTCATCAAAAAACATTGTTCCTTTTTGATGAACCGACTACAGGACTTCACTTTCATGACATCAATAAATTACTTTATGCGTTTAATGCATTAATTGATCAAGGTCACTCTTTATTAATTATTGAACATAATCCTGATGTTATTAAATGTGCTGATTGGGTAATCGATTTAGGGCCTGAAGGGGGAAAAAATGGTGGAAATTTACTATTTGAGGGCACCCCACAAGATTTGGTTAAAAGTAAGAAGTCAATCACAGCCAAATACATTAAATTGTAGACTTAGCTGCTGATTTCGTGTATTCTGATGTAAAAAAAGCCCGACACGTTAAACGTATCGGGCTTTCTGTTTATTTAGGAGGTAATGCCTATTTAATAATCAACTTCTGAGTAGAGATTTGATCTCCATTCATCGTTCTTACAAAATAAACGCCTGCTTCTAGAGTTGATACATTAACCGTTTTCGTCTCTGATGAGCTTCCCACTGTCAATACTTCTTCTTGTACAACTTGACCTCTTGCATTTATAATACTTACTTGGTAATCACCTTTCGCAAAGTTTCCAAAAGTCATATTCAATAGATCTTTCGTTGGGTTTGGTGTTAACCCTAACACTGAGGTGCCTCCCAGTTGCTGATCTGCTACTCCTACTATGGTTCCTACTTGGAATTCATCGATTGCAAATCCATCGTTCTCAATGGTGCCATTCGATACAAATGCAAATCTAAATTTCACTTTAGAGTTGCCGCCTAATCCTTGCAAGTCATTCAATACCGGAATCCAGGTTCCTACTCCTCCTATTGAAAAGCCTTCCCATACGTTATCCGTTGTATTGTTGTAGAAGTTCACTGAGGCCATTGATGGAAGTACTTTAGACCAATTACGCCCATTATCAATAGAATACTCCATCCACACTTGATCAAATCCGATTTCCGTTTTGAATAACGTTCGGAAGTTTAACAGAATCGGAGTGGTTGGTGCTATTGTTGATAAATCATAGCACGAACTTTCTAAGTATGACATCTCATTGGCATTGTGATTTCCAGCCGCTGATGTAACCCATGCTTTACTACCGATGGCTCCATTGATATAAAAGGAACTTGGTGTTCCCCACTCCCATGAAGAATTTGTTCCTGAGGCTACAAAGTTTCCATCGTTACTCTCAAAGGTGTAATACTTCGTTGGTGAGTTTGCACTGATGGAATCAGAGAAACTACCGATAAATGTATATCCGGTTGATGTATTATTCGATGGATCTCCATCTGCTGCTAATGCTATGCTTGCATCTAAGGTGTAACTCTTTATCGCTGATGCATTCACTTTTGCGGCAAACGTAAAGTTATACGTTGTTCCTGGGTTTATCGTCACAGGGACTGTTTCTGTTACGGGTGCACCTCCATCAAAAATGTAAGTGGCACTTATTCCACTTGCGGGAGATAAGCCTCTGTTCTCTATAGCTATCGTTACATCCGCTTGATTCGACAGTCCACAGTCTGACGTTGGAGATACTATCGTATCTAAAGCTACATCTACTGCAACAGTGTCATATAAACGTACTTCATCGATTGATATATCACCGGTAAAGCTACTTCCGCGAACGCCTAAGAAGGTCAATTGAATTGACTTTCCTTGATAGCCAACTAGCAATCCTGTGGTATCTCTCCATGGATCAGATTGTACAGTTTGTTGCTGACCTGAAATGGTCAATACCGTATCGGATACATTATTGGTATCTATCAATACATGTAAATCGCCTGTGGTCGCTCCATACATATGGTAGGAGAATTCTAACACTACTCCGCCTGCTGTTGCAGGAACAAATATGGATGGACTTGTAAAGGTATTAGAACTTCCTAAACTTCCCCCTGAGGTTTCTAAATACATATACTTCCCGCCGGCAGAAGTTGGTGTTGTTGCATCAAACAAAGGTCCTGTAGAAAATGAATTAATGTTAGACCCAGTTGATGTTTCTGACTCCCATCGTGGGGTTGTTGTTGATCCTGCTGTCCATCCATTGGTAAAGGTTGGGCCGATTTCTCCTGAGTTAAATGTCTCAAAATCCTCATTCAAGGGAATTGAATAGGCTGTGGCAAAACGATATGGTCCTACCACAGGAGATGAATCGGTTGCTGAACACAGTTCTCTTGCATACAATTCATACGTTGTTCCTGAAGTCAAACCTGTTATTGACGATGTCGCAGTCGTTGACAATACCGTTGTTCCATTTCCAGGGGTAAAACCAAAGGTTCCGTATTCATACCTAAAGTTACTTCCTGTTGCTAGTGTACTAAAGGTAACATCTGCTGAGTTGATAGAAACATTCGTAAAGACTGTTGCCGTTGGCGGCACACAGCTTGGTGGATCAAACTCATCTGCACCCATATCTACAGTTGTAGAGCCAGGCATAGGGCGTGTGTCCCCGTCTATATCTACAATAATTCCAACACTATTATCACCAACATCATTCGCTAAACTACCTAGAACATGAAGATCTAATGGGTAATTAATGAATATTGGATCACCTTCAACTGAGTTTGCGTTGAAGGCAGCATTTGCACTTGTATAGGCTCCCAAGTTAGCGTATGTTGCACCATTCATGCTAAATAATGATGATCCTGAGCTATAATAGCCATTGTAGTCCATTTTTTGGAATACAGTATCAGGCATATTGGTGCGCAATGCAAAACTTCCATTTGAATAGAAAATGTTATTACGCATATCATAATTACCTATTGCCCTTGAGGTTGATGTGTAAATCTGTACTGCAGGAATAGTTGTTCCATTGGTCACAATTGTATTGTGGAAGATCTCTGTGCTATCTATATAGTACATATATAACCCGTAATCTGTAGCTGAATAGATCATGTTATTCGCTAATCTGTTCTTTCGTGTCTGAGTAAATGCGCCGGTAAAGTCATATATATAAATTCCATAATCCAACGCTCTTAATATGTTGCGAGATATGTCAAAGTTGGTGGTGTAATAGATATACGCTCCATCTGCATTTACATTCGCCCGTGCTTCCATATCGATTACGTTATCTATAAATGTTAACGTATCTGCATAATAAATATAGGCACCATAATAGTACGCCTTTTCAAAGTTATTATTCTCTACTACTAATCCATTTACAGGATCTGTTACGGATCCATATGCACGAATTCCATAATACCCTCCCTTGATTGTGTTATCTCTTAATACAACATCGTCTGTTCGTGCTCCCGTTGAATGGCTATTAGAGGCTCCTGATAAGGATACTCCATAAACTAAAGAAGAGGTCGAATTTGTATCTGCAATAAGCTCGCAACTACTTATTTCTATATGATTTGAGTTCGATAATATTGCGCCTGCTCCGCTTGATCCTGTGTAATTAAACGTAATATTTCTTACTGTTACATAGTCCGCATTATTTAACGATAAGGCTGCATACGCAATCGTTCCATCTTCTGAAATTATGGTCAGACTCGAGTCTCCTCCATCTATTGTTAATGTATTTGTTGAATTTGCTCCAACTATACCGTTTATTGCTAATGGTTCTAAATATACTCCATTGGCAACATTAACTGTCACAGCTCCACATACGCCATAATTACTCAACTGCGTTGTTAATTCAACTAATGACGAAAAGTTAGTTGCTGATGGTGCCAAATTGGCATCTACAGTATATGTCCCCGACAAGCCAGTCCGAACGCCTAAAAATGATAACGTATCATCTACAGGAATTGGATCTGCTATTGTATTTGGGTCCTTGGTGTAGAAAAGAATATCGTATACCTGAGTTGAACTAACCGTAAAGGTCGGCAAGGTAACCGAAACTGTATCGCCGGGGTTAATACCTGAGGTATACAATAATGAATCCAATACTCCATTGATATCCCACATTACTTTTACGGAAGTCAATGTATCGGATCCGAAATTCTTAACGCCCAATACTGGAGTTAAACTACCAGGACACAATGCGCCGGATGGGCTTTGAAGCTCAACTACCCCTGCATTAACAGGAGCTACTTGAGTGATACTAATATCATCAATTGACATATCACTGTTAAATGAACTTCCACTTATTCCACGGAATCTAAGAATTACTGAAGTGCCTTGATAGCCCACTAAATTTGCAGCAAACAAATTAAACGGATCACTTCCTGCTGTTTGTTGTTGTCCTGATATTGTTGTTAATGGATTCGATACTCCATTGGTGTCTATAAATACTTTTAGGTTCCCCATTGTTGCTCCATACATATGGTAGTAAAACTCAAACAAGACATTCGTCATGTTAGTGTCTATATATATTGGTGGACTAACAAAGTCGGCTGAATCTCCTGAACCTCCTGATGTCTCTAAGAACATATACATACCACCTGTAGTCGATGGAGTCGTATTGTCATAAAATGGGCCTGTATTTGAAGAGTTCTCATTTGCTCCAGTAGCGTCTTCTGACTCCCAACGCGGAGCTGTTGCTCCATTAGTAGAACTCCAACCATTTGGCCAAGGGTTATTTATAATACCAGGAGTAAAGCTGGTGAAATCTTCAAAATAAGGAACACCATAAGAGGTGTTAAACGTTACAGGTCCTACCCATGATGAGGAATCTCCTACTCCACATACAGAACGAACATACACATTATATGTTGATCCTTGGGCTAATCCAGTTAAAGGAATTAAAGAGGTTCCTGAGGTGCTTGTAGTTCCTGTCCCTAAAGTAAAACCTTGTAAACCATACTCGTATACTAAAGTCCCTAAGTAACCATTCACCTGTATATCTACAGATGTTAGGCGCTGGTTCACAGGAATCACAGATTGTGGGGGAGTTGCAGTGGTGGGGAATGCAATTGCTGTATCATTAGCAGAAACAGTATCTACAACACCATTTGGCATCGACGTATAAGCAATTACAGTATTTACACCTGCATTAAACATAGCTGATCCAAGTAATACTTGTGCACTGTAGTTTCCTATACCTGGAATTGTATCTAATGTTTGATTATATAAAACTGGTGTTTGTAATACTCCATTAACTTCCCAATTAACAGTCACAGAATCAATTTGATTTAAACCAAGATTTGCAATAGTAGCATACACGTCTTGCATTCCACCACAAAAAACGGCAGGCGAATCTACTGATAAAACCGCTGCATCATTAGTCCCATTAGGAGCTGAAATAATCTCAATCTCTCTAAAATTAGGGTTAGATAACTGACCCGTACCTTGCATAAGAAAAGAAGTTATTCTAAAAATATCTGTTGTTAACTTTGGAATAGCTATTCTACTTACACATTGCATTGGAAGATTAGAGAATGTCGCATGTGTTATCCAACTAACTCCATCAAAATATTGAATCGTACCTCCACTTAAAAACCGCGTTGTTGAACTACCATGATGAATAACTATGGTATCAAAAGTTTCAGGATTTGGAAAATCAAATCTGATGTAATCAACGCCAACTGCATTTGGTGGAGAGGTGCTGATCCACATTTGTTGGGTTCCACAAGAACCAAAATTTAAATCGTTTAATGTAGAACATGCTCCTGTTCTGCAACCGCCTCCGCCGGACCCATCTGCAGAAGCTACTGCCAGTGGCGCAATATTATTTTGTGCTGATGCAAAAATAATAACGACTAGCATTTTGAACAATAATAGCGTTTTTTTCATATACTTAGTTTTAATTAGTTTATTGACCCAATTTACTTAAAAAAAGATCAAAAAAAAAGTCCCTTACGCTAAGCGTAAGGGACTAAGTCAATTAAAATTTACTAATCAATTATTTGATAATTAACTTTTGAGTAGTTAATGTTTCACCGTTTACAATTCTCACAAAGTACACACCCGCCTCGATTCCTTCAAGGTTGATGGTCTTCGTATCGAAACTTGAACCGATACTCATTACATTGTTGCTCACCATTTGTCCATTCATATTAACAATATCCACTTGGTAATCTCCATTATTGTAGTTTCCAAAGGTTATGTTTACTAAACCACTTGTTGGGTTTGGCTGAATTGATAAACTTGTTGCACCATTGAATAATTCATTGTTGCCTACTGCCAAGTTAATCTTGAAGTCGTCAATTCCAAATCCATCATTTTCTATCGTTCCATTTGAACTAAATACAAATCTGAATTTAACTTTTGCATTTCCGCCTAAGCCCACTACATCATTCAATACAGGTATCCATGTTCCTACTCCTCCATTAGAGAAGCCTTCCCATACATTGTCTGTTGTGTTGTTGTAGAAGTTAATTGAGCTTCCTGATGGCATCACTTTGCTCCATGATCCTCCATTGTTGGTTGAATATTCTAACCACACTTGGTCTGCTGCTATTTCTGTTTTGAACAACGTGTAGAACGACATAAACAACGGCTCTGTTGCTGAGAATCCTGACATATCAAAACACTGTGTCTCTAAATATGACAGTTCGTTTGCATTGTGATTCGTTGCCAAGCCTGTTACCCACGCTTTTGTTCCTGATCGTGCTGCGTTGATATAGAACGTATTTGGTGTTCCATATGCCCATGAACTATTCGCGCCATATGCTGAGAAGTCTCCATTGTTGGCCTCAAAGTCATACGATACGATTGCACTTGTACTATCAATTGTGGTTGATGGTGATCGTACAATGTTTACAGATAATGAATCATTTGATGGTATACTATCTGCAGGACTCTGAGATACATATACATCTAATGCATAACCACCTGCTACGCTAAAGTTAGCTTGTGTATTAAAGGTATATGCATAGCTTGTACCTCCTCTAATCGTATCGGTAATTGTTTCCGTTACAGGTGTTCCTCCATTCAATACATACGTAATTGGTGTATTGATGTATGGAGTTGATCCTGCATTGGTCAAACTTACAATGATATCCTCATTCGCATTCAAGCCACAGTCTGACAATAAAGTAAGCATAGAGTCTATTTGGATGTTTGTTTGGATAGAGTCATATAATCTAAAGTTATCCATTCCAAATCCGTCTCCGTTTTGAACTGATCCATCTGATCCAAATGCAAATCGGAACAATACAGATGGCTCTCCTGCCAAAGTATCTACCAATCGTCTTACTGGTACCCATGATCCACTTCCAGGGGTTCCTGTCCATCCTTCTTGACTAGGCTCTAATGCAGCCAAAGCATTCACCGAATTATCAGTATACCAGTTACCAGGATCTCCAAATGCACCTAATTTAGTCCATGTAGCTCCTCCGTCTAATGAATATTGCAATACTGCTCCATCCCACGAAAACTCACAATTCCACCATACATCAAATTCCAAAATTGGAATACCTAAGGAGGACATATCCATACATGGGGATTGAATCCAACCTGCTTCGTTTGCATTATAGATTCCTGTTAGGTTTGTTACCCACGCTTGTGTTCCGTCTGATGCAGTATCTATGGTTGTTCCACCAGGTACTCCATGTGCAAATGTTGTAGCTCCATTAGCTGTCCAACCTCCATTACCTGTTTCAAAACTCTCCACATACGGGAAACTTGAAATTAATGGAATACTTGTTACTGACTTAAAGATACTGTCATTTGTCTGTACAGGGTCTCCTGCTAATACAACATAAGCGTCAACTGTATGTGCGCCTGCTGCTGATAAATTGGCTGTAGCTGTAAACGTATAGCTTAGCGTTGCTGCAGGAGCGATTGATGCAGTTACTGTTTCTGTTACAGTTGCTCCTCCATCTACGATTAAGTTTGCAGTAAAGCCTGTCGCTGCTGCTAATCCAAAGTTGGTAATGTCAATGGTTACTGCCTCTGTTGATGTTAACCCACATTGAGTAACCGGCGCTGTCATTGCTGTGATACCAATCTCTTGTGCTGATGGCTCAAACAATGCTACTTCATCAATTGCCATATCACCTGTAAAACTAGAACCTCTTACGCCAATAAATCGAAGCACGATGGACTTTCCAGCATAACCTGTTAATGGAGTAGTAGAGGTTAAAAAGGGATCTGATCCCGCTGTCTGCTGCTGTCCTATAATGGTCACTACTGTGTCAGATACATTATTGGTATCAACAACGACATATAGCTCCCCCATGGTAGCACCATACATATGATAGTCAAACTCCAAGGTTAATGCATTTGCCGCTGCTGGAACAAACACTGCAGGACTTGACAATACATTCTGAGAACCTAAAGATCCCCCTGAAGTTTCTAAATACATGTACTTTCCACCTGCAACTCCCGGAGTTGTTGCATCGTAAAAAGGTCCTGTAGAAAAAGAATTCTTATCCGCTCCTGATGCATCTTCTACTTCCCATCTTGGAGTAGTAGCACTATTGTTGGACCATCCATTCGCAAAGGATGTTCCACCGTTACCTACAACAAATGTTTCAAAATCTTCATTCAATGGAATTGAAAACGCTGTTCCAAATGCATACGGCCCTACAATTGGAGAGGCACTTGTTGGAGAACACAATTCCCTAACATACACATCATACGTTGTTCCTGAAGATAACCCAGTAATAGCAATCGATGCTGTCAAAGCAGTATCCAATTGACCAGTCCCTTGTGTAAATCCTACAGGACCATACTCATATTCCCAACTAGAACCTACCCCACCTACAAAATTAATGTCAGCAGAAGTAATCGTTATATTGGTAAATGTTACAGCTGTTGGTGGTACACATGAAGGTGGTGTATACTCATCTGCTCCCATATCTACTACTGTAGAACCTGAAGCAGGTCGTGCATCCCCATCAATATCAATAACAATACCTACTGTATTGTCACCCATATCGTTTACTAAGCCACCCAATACATGGAAATCTAATGGGTAATTCAAAAACTGTGGATCTCCCTCTAATGAATTAGCATTAAATGCTGAATTTGCTGTTATGTAAGCACCAAGAGTTGAGTAAGAAGTTAAATTTATGCTTAACATCTCCGTACCTGAAGTGTAATAGTTATTGTAATCCAATGCTGCAAACATCGTATCAGCATAGTTCGTTCGCATAGCAAAAGACCCATTTGAATAAAAGATGTTGTTACGTAAATCATATCCTGACATTGGATAAGTAGTCGTACTGTAAATTTGTACAGCAGGAATAGATGAACTATTCGACACTACTGTGTTGTGGAACATATCTATACTATTTAAATAGTACGTATACAATCCATAATCTGAATCAGAATAAATCATGTTATTCGCAATTACATTTCTTCGTGTAGAAGGGAAATAATTACCAAAATCATAGAAATACATTCCGTAATCAGGTGCTTTTATTAAGTTCTCAGTAAATACAAAGTTATTGGTGTAATAAATATACCCCCCGTCTGCAAACGCATTTGCACGGTCTGTTATATCTACTGTATTACCAATAATATCTACTGAGTCAGTATAATAGAAGTATAATCCATAATAGTATTGTTTAGTAAACTCATTGTTCACTAAAGAAACTCCTTTAACAGGATTTCCTGTAGACCCATAGGCTCTAATTCCATAATACCCTCCTTTAACGATACTGTTCGATACATTAAAGAAATCAGAAGACGATGCCGTTGAATGTGAAGTAGTAGACGAAGAAATTGATATTGGATACAATAGAGAAGACGTACTGTTGGTATCAACTGTTAAAATACTACTTTGGATACTGATATGATTAGTATTTGAAACAATCACTGATGCCCCTGAAGCTCCAGTGTAATCAATTGACATATTCTTGATTGTTACATAATCAACTCTATCTAGCGATACAGTACCGAAGCTTGATGTTCCATCATGTGACAATAAAGTTGCTGAAGAATCACCACCATCTATCGTAATGGTATTTGTTGAACTTGCTCCAATTACATTATTCAAGGTTAAACTCTCTAGATATGCGCCAGGTGTAACGTTTACCGTTACAGGGCCACAAACACCAAATGAGTTTAACGCCAATGATAAATCAGCAAATGTTACAAAGTTAGTTGCACTTGGCGATATATTTGGATCTAAAGTAAATGTTCCTGAAATAGAAGCTCCTGCTGCAATAGAAGTCGTGTCATTGCCTGGGAATGCATCTGGAACTACTGTTCCATTCGCTCCACTTACTACTGCTTCAAATACTACTGGTGTATTGGCTGCGAATGCGTAATTCGTCAACAATATTTGTGCAGAATTTCCTCCTGTTGAACCAATGGTATCAATTAAAGTAGTGTAGCTAATTGGTGTTTGACCAACTCCGTTGATCGACCAATTAATAGTTAAACTATTTACTTGAGATGTCCCATTGTTTGATACCGTTACAAATACATTTTCGCTCCCTACACAGAATGGTGTAGCAATGTCTATTGAACTAGCAGCAATGTCCAATGCAGGAGACGCAACGTTAAATGCACCGATGTCATTAGCTGATACAACACGAGCCACTCCATTAAAGTCTTCTACTACCTGTGATGCAGGAAATCCTGCTGCATTTAGTGAAAGATTTGCCGGTTGGTAGTCATCAGCTGCTATATTTGCATATAAAGGATCGGCCTCAACGTCATTTGCTCCGTAACCTGCAGCTTGAAAATCAGCTAAAGTGGTTCTATTTGAACCCACATAACCATAACTATTCGTTCCCGTTGTTGAGCCAATAAATACATTATTATTCGTGGCTGCATCAATTGAGCCATTCAAATAAATACCATGTTTAGCTCCTGAACCACCTCTCGTAATGGTGATGATGTTGTTTCTAAATTCAGAACCTGCAGATGTTGACGACTGATAGTATCCTCTTGTAATTCCTGCCGTTGAGCCTGCATTATCTAATGAAATAATGTTGTTGTAATACAAGTTGTTATCACTACCTAAATCATAAATACCATAAATAGTACCATTATGATTGATGTTATAAATCAAGTTATTCATGATAACAGCCTCTTTTCCTACAGGAACATCGTTACTGTTGTAAATTGGATAACATGTACTGGTAGATGTAGTGATGCCATCAAATAAATTGTGAATCGCATTTCTGTTCATCACCATTGATTGGTTCCCTAAACTGTATACACCATAAGTAGTAGTTGATGCCGTTCTATTGGCTCTAGTAATATCATTTCGCTGCAAAGACAATCCATCTGTGTAGGAAATTCGTGGACCATAGAAATACCAATCTTGAAATACGTTATCTTCAATAACGATATTATTTAGAAGGGAAGCAGAACTGCCTGCCATTGATAAAGAATAGTATCCACCCGATACCGTATTACCAGTAAAAGTAAAGTTACTAAGACTTGCAGCAGTAAATGCTGAAGTCATCGATCCACTTACCAAAACACCTGTAAAGAAAGATGAGGTAGATGTCGCATCTGTTGAGATAAGTGAGTTGGTAATGGATATATCATTCGAACCATTTACAAAAACTCCATATCCGTATGTACCACCCGTAGCATCTATAATTAAACTATCGACACTGATAAATGATGAATTAACGATACTAATTACTGCGCGATCAGTTGAAGAGCTACTTGCAAAAGATAAAATTTCATTATTACCATTAATGGTAATAGAACGATTTGGCGCTCCATTAATGCCATTAAAATTAACCTGCTCAATGTAAGGCCCTGAACCTGTTGCAACATTTACCGTGACGTTACCACAAATACCAAATTGACTTACCGCATTAGCAAAGTCAGTAAAGGAAACATACGTTGACGCAGATGGAGTTCCATTAGCATCAATAGTATACGCGCCTCCTGCTAAGGAAGCTGCCTTTACAGAAGAAATTGTATCATTAAAATTAGATGTATCAGCAACACCATTTGGCATTGATGTCCACACTTTGATTGTATTAGGGGAACCTGCTGTAAACATTTTTGTTCCCAAAAATAAAGAAGCTGTATTACCAGATGAGGAATTTAATGTGTCGATTAATGTGGTGTAATTAATTGACGTTTGTGCAACTCCATTAAACTCCCAGTTAACAATCACCGAATCTAATTGATTAGAACCAAAATTGGCAATTGTTGCATAAATATCTTCCATACCTGCACAAAAAACTGAGGGCGAATCAACTGATAGCACTGCAGCGTCATTCGCACCTCCTAGTATAGAATAACGAATTCCTCCATTAAATTGGCGAGGGTGAAAAGTTGGATTAGGGGCACCACCACCGTAACCTACAAGATTACCTGTTTCAATAGTTGCTATACCATCGGTAAAAGGCGCCGAAACACCTGCAGTACCTGTCGTATATCTTAAACTTCCGCCACCTACAAAAAATCCATAAGTTTGACCTGCTGGTATTAGTAATCCAAAATTTGCAGGAAGAGCCGTTATAGACCCATCGGTTACACCTGTTGAAACTGTTAGACCTGTCCCGATTTGTGTCCAACCAGAAGCAGAAGAAATGGTAGGAGGTCCTGAAATAGCAGTTGGTGTATACCATACATCAAAAGAACCTGCTGCAGCAGTTACTAAGATTGAATCTAATAACATTGTTTGACCTGCAGTTATGTTAAATGTTACACCTGCACTGCCATTCCCTCCATTCAATGGGGGAACAGTATTTAGTGCAAATTGGGCCGAAGCCGATGTCGATAAAAGAATTATTAAAGCAAGCATTAAAAACTTACCTCTATCTTTAATCGATGAAGTTGTAGTTTTCATCATAAAATAGTTTAATTGGTTTTAAATAAATAATTTAATAATGTAATTAACGAAAAGTTATCTCAACGTTAAAAAACAGATTAGAAAATTAAGCATTTGTTATGAATTATTCTCAATATCTTATATTTTTTGTGCATAAATACGTAGGTAAATTAGCAATGAATAACTAACGGACAATAAAAAAATGTTTGACATGTTATTTTAATGAATTTCAGATTTCATTTAAAATAGAAAATTAACGGTTAAAAAGTTAAATTTCCAACCCTAGCCATAACAACAACTGCCAAATCTTTTAATAGTAAACACCAAACAAAACTATCACGATGAGGATATAAAATAGAAATGCCAAGAAAGAAATCCTTCTTGGCATTTTTACTTTATCACGAATACTGTGATTAGTACGTTTGCAATTCTTTATAATCCAACTTTAACAGTAAATTATCCATTTCCATTTCAAACTGCTTTAACTCCTGTGGACCTTTAACTCGATCTACCACAACCTTTATATTGTCATCGTACTGAATTAACATTATCGTAGATGGCACATCTGTCATATTCCCGTCATATCGATCATTTAATTTAAAAAAGTTAATCTGATTTGCCTTCTTCAATATAGTATCCATATCATCTTGACTAACTCTGCTCTCAAAAAAACCAATTAACTCAACATTTCTTTTGCCATGATACATAACATAGCCACTTTTAAAAACTGAAATATTATAAGTAGGACATCGACCAAAACAAGACGTCCTTTCAATTTTAAAAAATAAAGAATCAGATACCCCTTTAAGAATCCTATTTTGCTGCTCCTTTGACTCATCAGGCCAATTTTCTGAATAGGTGGTATCAGCGATAGGGACGCTACTTTCAGATTTTTTAACTTCTGACTTTATTGAACTTTTAGAACTTGACTCCTTTTTACTTTTACAAGAAAAAATTGATGTCAAAACTATGAGTGAAATAACTACTAATTTATTCATTGGTCTATTTTTTGCCAGTTTTAGCTTGTTGTTCCTTCGCCATCTGCTCTAATCGCTGAGCAAACTTGGATTTCTTATTTGCCTTAGGGCGTTTTTTGTTAGCTTCAAGCTTAGCTCTAATTGCATCTTCGTTTATAAATACCTTTTGTATCAAAAGTGTTTGCAATAAAGAAATAACGTTAGCTAAGAAATAATAGTAACTCAATCCTGCAGGATAGCTATTGAAGAAAAACAGCATCATTACGGGCATAAGATACATCATAATTTTCATCTGAGCAGCCATTGGACCCTCAGCTGTTGCACCCATACCCATTTGACTATTGAACTTGGTATAAAAAGCCAATGAAATTGCCATTAAAATGGTAAATAAACTAACGTGATCACCATAAAATGGAATACTAAAACCAAGATCTAAAACTGAGTCAAATGTAGATAAGTCTGTTGCCCATAAAAAGGATTCTTGCCTTAGCTCAATAGATGCAGGGAAGAACTTAAACATCGCAATCAAAATTGGCATTTGAATCAACATAGGAATGCATCCTGCCAAAGGATTCACACCTGTCTGTCGATACAAAGCCATTGTTGCCTGTTGCTTTTTCATTGCATCGTCACCATGTTTAGCATTTATTTCTGCAATCTCGGGCTTTAGAACTCTCATTTTTGCACCTGACATATAGGTCTTATAGGTAATAGGAAAGAGCACTAATTTTAATAATATGGTCAATATTAGTATAATAACGCCATAACTAAGCGCCGTACTATCCAAAACATTAAAAACAGGAATAACCGCATACTCGTTAATCCATCCTAAAATCCACCAACCTAAATCGATAATCTGTTCGAGTCCAATACCATAAGATTGAAGCAAATCATGCTTATTAGGGCCAAAAAAGAAAGACAAACCGAATGTTTCGTTATCTCCACCTCCGAAAGGCACACTTAAGGAAGTACTTAACGCCTTAATGTATTTTGAAGAATCTTCATAAGTCTCCGTTTCACCATATGCATTGTATTTAGAGAAAGCATTATCGGCAATTATTGTGGTATTAAAAAATTGTTGTTTTAACGACACCCATTTAATGTCGGCGTCAAAGGTCTCCTTCTCGTCACTTCTTTCAGAAATATAATCAACATCTTGTTCATCATATTTATAATAAACTGTTGATTTTTCAACCTGACTTTGTCTACTTTTCTCTAGACTCGGTGTGCTAACCTTCCAGTCTAACAGAAGCTCTGAGGTCCTTGGTGCTAATACCTTCTCCAAGCCAACCATATTAATATCCGCACCAATTAAATAGTCATCTCCTTTAATACTGTATTTATATTCTAGATAGCTTCCGTCTGTCGTATTTAATCTAAACGATATATTTTTTTCGTTATCCCCTGTAACTGTAAAGCCATCACTACTGGCGATAAAACCAAGCTCTTCTGTTACAATATTCTTGTTTGAACGAGTAAAAAAGTTCAACCCAAACCTTGACCTTTCATCTAATAAAATTAGCGGCATGGAGTCAAAGGTCTGATAGCCTTTTAACTCAACGCGTTTTACAGATCCTCCTTTGGTAGAAAAAGTAACGATCATTACATCATTTTCTATTACAATATCCTTTTCCTTAACTTGTGCTGAAGAACTAAACTCTCCATAAGCAGCGGACATTTGTATTTGTGCAATAGAATCTCTATAGAATTGGGTTGCAGAATCAAGTGGAATAATTTCCTCTGAAACAACATTACTTACCTCCATTGCAACCTTAGACGACTGTTCAATAAGATCTTGTGATCTTTCTGATTTTACTAATGCTATTGAGTCGTTTCTAAGCTTAGCTGCATCAATTTCTTCTTGTGAGGGTTGGTTTAAGATTCCGAAACCAATAATAATGGCTCCGATTAATAACAACCCAATCAGTGAATTCTTATCCATTTGAATTTATTTCTTATTTTTAATAGAAGCCTTAATAAACTTCACAAACAAAGGATGTGGATTTACCACAGTACTTTTATACTCAGGGTGGAATTGAACACCCACAAACCATGGGTGATTGGCTACCTCAACAATTTCTACTAACCCTCCGTTAGG
This sequence comes from Vicingaceae bacterium, assembly GCA_018402765.1. Classification (GTDB taxonomy): domain Bacteria; phylum Bacteroidota; class Bacteroidia; order Flavobacteriales_E; family Vicingaceae; genus Acidiluteibacter. Next base: position 907,861 of record JAGYIE010000001.1, read on the forward strand.
ATTAATTCCAGTTGCTACCATTCCATTTTTTTCAAAGTCAGCCATGTACTTGTTATTAAACTCATATCGGTGACGATGACGCTCTGTAATTAATTCGGTTCCATAAGCATCATGCGCTTTAGTCCCCTGTGTAATCGCACATGGATAAGCACCTAAACGCATAGTACCACCCTTATCAGAAACACCCTCTTGGTCTTTCATTAAGTAAATTACAGGGTTAGCTGTTGCATTATTCATTTCTGTTGAATGAGCGTCCTTTAGGCCTACAACATTTCTTGCAAACTCTATTACTGCGCATTGCATACCTAAACAAATTCCTAAAAATGGAATATTATTTACTCTTGCGTATCGAACAGCACAAATCTTGCCTTCAATTCCTCTCTCTCCAAAACCGGGTGCTACTATCAAACCATCCAAATTATCAAGTTCCTCAGCACAATTTTCAGCATTTAGTGACTCGGAATGAATCCACTTAACTTCTACTTTCGCTTTATTCGAAACACCTGAATGAATAAGGGATTCATTGATAGAAATATATGAATCCCTCAGCTCTATGTACTTACCGATTAAGCCAATGGTAACCGTTTCAACTGGATTCTTCAAATCGGTGAGGAAAGAACGCCACTTTTTTAATTTAGGCGTTTCTCCATGAGGAAGATTTAATTTATTTAAAACAACTAAATCAAGCTGCTCTTCTTGCATTTTTAATGGAACTTCATAAATTGTATCTACATTAATCGACTCGATAACAGCATCTTTAGAAATGTTACAGAACAAAGCTACTTTATGCTTAACATCTGATGTAAGATGATGCTCTGTTCTAAGCACTAATACATCAGCTTGAACTCCACTCTCCAAGAGTTGTTTTACTGAGTGTTGTGTAGGCTTAGTTTTTAATTCTCCCGATGAAGCTAAATAAGGAACTAATGTTAAATGTATAACAATACAATCTACTTCGGTGTCCCATTTTAATTGTCTTACAGCTTCTATGTAAGGCAATGACTCAATATCTCCTACAGTACCCCCAATCTCTGTAATAACAATATCATGCTGATTATCTATACCTAATATTTGAATTCGTCGTTTAATTTCATCTGTAATGTGAGGAATTACCTGAACTGTTTTGCCTAAAAACTCCCCTGCTCTCTCCTTGTTAATGACAGACTGATAAATTCTACCAGTAGTAACATTGTTACCTTGAGAGGTATTTACATTTAAATACCGCTCATAATGACCTAAGTCCAAATCTGTTTCTGCACCATCTTCTGTAACAAAACATTCACCGTGTTCATAAGGATTTAAAGTACCCGGATCTATATTGATGTAAGGATCCAGTTTCTGAATAGTTACTGAATAACCTCTTGCTTGTAAAAGCTTTGCTAAGGATGCTGAGATAATACCTTTACCTAATGAAGATGTTACGCCTCCGGTAACGAAGACATATTTAGTGGACGAAGCCATAGAACAAAAATTTACAGTTTGCTTGTGAAAAAACTGTGAGTAAAATTAAGATAATAAATGTGTCTACAAAAGCAAAAATGCGGCTAAGCCGCATTTTTTTAAAAGGTCAAACTAATTCCTATACTTGGTAGAATCGGTAATTGATCTACACGTTCGTTTGTGGTTCTATTTACATAGAAGATATTTTTTCGGTCATATACATTGGTAACGCTTGCTGTAGCCTCCAAAATTGAATTTTCTGAAAGTGTAAACTTTCGTTTCAAACTTATATCAAGTCGATGGTAATAGGGCAATCGACCTCCGTTTAACTCACCGTATTTAATCCCTAATTCACCATTTTGAGAAACATAATCTACTCCTAAACCATTTTGGAAGCTTGATTGCTCATAAAATCCGGCGGTTTGGGTAAATGGAAATCCTGATCCAAAATTCCACCTTGTATCAAACGACCACTCCCGATCTTCTCCAAAGGCATATGTTCCAACTAAATTAATATTATGTCTTCTGTCAAATATTGGTGCATAAGTCTGAACACCATCCCATCGAGTAACTTTTCCTAATGAATATACTGCCCATAAACTAATTTGTTTTTTCTCATACTTAAAAACAATATCAACACCGTAAGCATCGCCTGTTTCTACGACGTAATCTGAGCGTAAAACCTCAGGAACAAAGTCATCGCTATTTTCATCATTATAAGGAGCTTCATCTTTAAATGCCTTATTTCTGTTCAAGTTTGTTACTTGATTAAATCGCTTGAAATATCCTTCCACATTTACATTTAAATTTGGTGTGATATCATACTCAAATCCCACAATAAGGTGTCTTGCTTTTTGCAGTCTACTATCGATTGAAGTTGTTGAACCGTCTTCATTTACAATATTATCAGGAAGGTTTGTAGGTCCTGACAAGAAACCGTAAAATAAATTTACGACATCTCTATCAGATGAAGCTGACATTAGGTTTTGAGCATAAATACCGGATGCTGCTTTAATTCTAAACCTATCTGTGGCATTGAATTTAACTCCTAGCCTTGGCTCAGGTGAAAGCTCTGATAAAGAGGCAAAGTAATGAAGTCTTAAACCAGGCTCGAAAACGAATTTACCTTTATTAATGGTATAGGTAAAATATCCTGCTATTTCTGTTGTATTCTCAACTTGCTCGATTAGGTTTTTAGAAGCGTTAACAAATGAGAAGTCGGTTTTAAATCCATTTATTTCAAAACCGTATTTTGCCTCATTTGCTCCGTTAAAAGAGGTAAAGTTCATTCCCATATTAAAGCCATTGATTGCACTTCGCCTATCAGTTATTCCTGATGTAAGATCACTCTCATCTATACTCGTTTCATATTTAGAGTACGCAAACACCCCCTCCATTAACAATTGAGAACGAGCGGGAATCAACACAAAGTTAGATCCAAAACCGACTGAATTCCATTGAATTGCAGCTAAATCGGGATAATTAACACCATCGGTAAAATTGAAACCAAAAAAGTTAATTTTTGAACCATTATCAGCATTTAGTGAAACTTTTCCATATAAATCTCTCCACTCAAAAGGTAAACCTTCATCATTTACATAAGAATACAGTTCTTTTGATGTTCGGTCTATATATGAGCTCTTAGCAGAAAACAAGAATGAACTACTTCCACCACCATCAGTCGAGGATTTTTTTAAAGGACCTTCTAAAAGCGCTTTAGCTCCAAATGTAGTCGAAGAAATTTTTCCGGCCAATCTTTTCTTATTTCCATCTCTTGTAGAAATATCCATTATTGATGAAATCCTTCCACCGTATTCTGCTCCATAACCTCCTGTATAAACGTCAGCGCTCTTCATTATATCCGTATCAAAAACTGAAAATAAACCGATAGAGTGAAATGGATTATAAATGATCATACCATCCAAAAGGACTTTATTTTGGATTGGTGATCCACCTCTTATGTAAAGCTGTCCTCCTTGATCTCCTGTAAATACGACTCCAGGAAGCACTTGTAAATACTGCGCTAAGTCAGGCTCTCCTCCAATTGAAGGCATTTTACTAATTTCTTTAGGCGTAAGCTTCGTCACAGACATCTTCACTGTTGTTTGCGACTCAATTCTATCGGCAGAAATGGTTACACCACCAAGGTTTACACTTGCTTCTTCTATGTATAGTTTAACACTTTCAATACCGTTTTTTCGAAGCTCAACTTTAGCATAAGCTGTATCGTATCCTAAACCTGTAGCCATAACAGTGTATGAGCCTTCTGCTAATCGTGTTATAGTAAAATAACCATTATCATTTGTTGGAGCTCCAAATGTTGTTCCTTTTAGGATTACATTGGTATACATAATTGGCTCTCCAGACTTTTTGTTATAAACAAAGCCTCTAATATTCCCAGATTGAGCTAAAACAGTTAGTGTAGAACTTGCAAAAACAATTGCAAGCATTAATAGATACTTTCGCATAGAAGTTCTTATGTTTTTTTAAGAAGGGTCAAATATACATAAATGACTCGTTAATCGAATTTGTAGACACCAAACTGTTTAAAATGTTGCTCAGTGAAGAATTTTAAATATCATCTCTCGTAAAATCTCACCCTTAGTAATTCCTGCAGCTCCAACACCTTTTGATTTTAGATCTGCTTCATAAAGGCAATCAACTGCATATACTAATTGCCTAATGGAAAAGTTATTGGCAGCTCTGACAATATCTTTGACAAAAAAAGGATTGATTTTAAGAGCAGATGCTACCATTCTTTCAGATTTATTTTCTAAATAGTGATATTTAATTAATTGTGAAAAATTTCTATACATCATAGGAAAAACCAATACTAATGGATTCGCCTTAGGGTTGGCTGAAATGTGATTAATAATCTTATTACACTTTAAAATATCGCGTTCTCCAATGGCTTTATTTAGCTCAAATACATTGTAATCTTTGCTGATTCCAATGTTCTTTTGAACCATATCCTCATTAATTGTTGAGCCAGGCGATTCCGTAATCATTACCTTATCTAATTCGTTTACCAAACGAGATAAATTAGTACCTATGGACTCCGAAATTAATCGCTTGGCAGGAGCATTTATTGTGTAACCTTTAAATTTTAAGTAGCTCTCAATCCAACCTTCGACTTCACTATCGTAAAGTACCTTAGATTCAAATACAACTCCTAACTTGGATGCAAACTTTGCAAAAGCTTTTCGACCATCAAACTTTTTATGCTTATAACAAATTACCAAAACAGTCGATGTTAGCGGATTTTTTGCATACTCATCTAATGCATGAAAATTTCTGATATTTTGGGCTTCCTTAACTAAGACTACGTTATGGTTAGCCATCATAGGATAGCGTTTCGCTTGAGAAACAATCGTCAAATCATCTGTTTCCTTTCCATAAAGAATTGCTTGATTAAATTCTCTTTCTCCTTCATCTAACACACTCGTTTCTATAAGATCAGAAATTTGATCAATAAAATACTCTTCTTCTCCATGAAGTAAGTAGATTGGATAAAATACATTTCTTTTAATATCCGCTATAATCTGATTAAAAGTCATAAAAGAATCTAGTTACTTTTGTAATTAAATGATGACAAAATTAAATCTTCCAGAATACCAATTTCGTCTTAAAGAAGAAGACAAAAAAACTAAAATTTTCGATAGTATACGAAAGAAATATGTAGTATTAACTCCTGAAGAATGGGTTCGTCAAAACTTGATAAACTACCTAGCAGAAGAAAAAGGTTATCCTAAAGGTCTTATAGCAATAGAAACCAGTCTCAAGCATAATGGACGATCTAGAAGATCTGATATTCTTTGCTATCATAGTAACAATTGCCCTGTATTATTGGTAGAATGCAAAGCACCTGAAGTAAAGATTAGTCAAGATGCTTTTGACCAAATAAGTCGGTATAACATTACTTACAAAGTTCCTTTTTTGCTCATCTCAAATGGAATAAATCATTATGTATGTAAAATAAACTTTGATACCAAATCTTATACGTATTTACAAGAGTTACCCCATTACACTGAGCTCTTTAAAAATGAGTAATTTTACTTAATACCAACTGAGATGAAAAACTTTAGTGTAACCTTCTTACTTATTTTAATTCTGTGCTTTACTTCTTTTGCACAAGAACTGCATACTGTAATAAACTTGCAGTTAAATGAGTATTTATTAGCCACACAAGGAGAGGAAAAAATTCACTTACTTATTGAGGCAAATAATCCCCAATTTGAAGAAGATGCGCTAATACTTGGAGCAAAAATAAAAGTAAAACAAGGACGATATTATTCAATAATTCTGAAGTGCAAAGATGTACGGCAATTGGCGGCGTCTAAATTTATTAAGCGAATTGATTTCAGCATTGATCAACCGCACTACCTTGGTGATACAATGCTAATAAACAATAATATCGTAAAAATACATCAAGCTGCAGCTCCTCTTACCCGAGCTTATAACGGTGAAGGAGTTTTAATTGGAATTATTGACAGCGGAATAGACTACAACCATCCTGATTTTCAAGATAGTTTAGGAAGAACAAAAATTCTAGCGATTTGGGATCAAAATAAACCAATAAATGCGAGCACCCCATTAAAATATGGGTATGGGCAGCAATGGGATAGCACAGCTATAAACGCTAATATTGCTAATCATGATGACCCTGCAAATCAATTTGGACACGGCTCGATGGTTTCTGGAGCGGCTGCATCAACTGGATTAGCCACAGGTAATTTTAAAGGAATTGCGCCAAAAGCAAACCTAGTAGTGGTGTCTAGCAATTTTGGCTCGACTAGCTTTTTATCCAATATTGCTGATGCTACCGACTACATTTATTCAATTGCAGATAGTCTTGGAATGCCGTGTGTAATTAATGCGAGTTTAGGAACCTATGTAGGCTCTCATGATGGAAAAGATGTATCCGCTCAACTTATTGACCAAATGATAAAAGCCAAAAGAGGCAGAGCATTTGTAGCAGCTAACGGTAATGCAGGAGATGTCAAATTTCACTTGGGATATCAAGTTAATGCTGACACTAACTTTACATGGTTTAAGGCTGCACCAAACGTTTTTAACCCATTTGTCTATTTTAGATTATATGCAGATACTGCAGATTTCGATAACGTTAGATTTTCACTTGGAGCTGACCAAATTTCTCCAAGCTATAAATTTAGAGGACGTACAGACTTTAAATCAATTAAACCATCTCTTAATACATACCAATACGATACAATATATAGCCCCACCAATGGAAATGTAATCACGGAAATAAGAACATTTGCCGAGGAGTCAAATGGAACCTATATGCTAGAGGTATATATGAATCGACCTGATTCCAATAATTACAATTTTAGGTTTGAAACCACAGGTTCAGGTAAATTTGACCTATGGTCTTCAAATACATTGATGCCTTATTCTGACATGGTAAGTACTGGCCTTCCGAGTGTAGCTCAATTTCCTGACATTATCAATTACAAACGCCCAGACAGTCTATCTACCATGGTAAGCAGTTTTACATGCCTCCCAAGTGTTGTAAGTGTTGGAAATTATCAAAATAGGAAAAGCTACCTTGCTGTAAATAATGTACTACAAATAATGCCAGGAACACCAGGCAGAATATCTCCAAAATCTAGCCTAGGCCCTAACAGATTAGGAGTAATAAAACCAGATATTTCAGCGTCAGGAGACTACACCCTAGCTGCAGGAAGACTAGCTACAATTCAACAAATTATTCAATCCGATCCTGCAAAAATAAGCGCTGACTCAATGCACATGAGAAATGGAGGAACGTCAATGGCGAGCCCTGTGGTAGCAGGTTTATTTGCTTTATACCTACAGAAGTGCCCAAACGCCTCCTACTTAGAACTAAGTCAAGCAATTATCAATCAAGCTAAAGTTGATAATTTCACAGGAGTTGTACCTAACTTTACTTATGGATTCGGTAAAGTTGATGGCTTCGAAGCTTTAATTAACTCTATACAAAAACCAACTTTAGCTCCCATAACACTACAAAACCTTTGTCTAGGTGATTCTGTATTGCTATATCCAATACCTGCAAATTATAACCAATACCTATGGAGTAATGGTGATACCAATGGATTTAGTTTTGCAAAAAGTGATGGTCGCTATTTTTTAGCAGTTCACGATCAACAAGGTTGTAAAGTCAATAGTGATACATTAAATCTAGTATTTAACCCAACCCCACCTAAACCAAATTTATTTCAAAATTACGATACACTATACACCACTACTAATGGATTATTCAATTGGTATAGAGATGGATTTAAAATAAATGGTGTTATTGATTCCTTTTTGGTTGTTAATCAAAATGGGAATTATTGGACTAGATTAATTAACCCTAATACCTCTTGTGGTAAGAATTCCGATACCATTTATTACTCAGCAACCTATACAGACAATAATTCACCAGGTAGTTTTTACATTTATCCAAACCCGGCAAAAGACGAGGTAAACCTTGTTAATATACCTTACAATGCGACTTCTGTAAAACTATATAACCACATAGGAAAACTTATACTTGATATTCCGTATCATAGCGCAGACAACAAAAAATCAATTAATACGTCTTATTTAAGTAATGGAGTTTTCATCTTACAAATAAAAACAAAGGCAGGAAGCATTAACAACAAATTAATTATCAGCAAATGATGAAAAACATTTTTCTTTATACATTCTTTTGCTTTTTTACACTTAATTCTTTCGGCCAGCTATCTAAGCTAAAAAATCAGGAGAATAGTATCATTTTTAAGCTAAAAGACCTTGAAATAAATAAAGATGGAACTTTCCAAGACGAATCTATTCAAGAGTTATTGAATAAATTACCAAATCAAGTGGTTCAGCTTTTCCCTGCTAGAAAAATAATAAATAAAAATGGGGGTATTAAAAGTGACCTTTCAACAATTTTTGGGATAGAGGTAGCTAATGATAAGCAACTAAAAATTCTAATCAATCGATTGAATAATAATAAAGGAATACTTTATGCAGAAAAACTAGTCATTCCTGAACTATGCTACCTACCTTCAGATACCTTTTTACCTAGACAATATCAACTTTCAATTATTAAAGCGTTCGAAGCTTGGGATATAGAGAAAGGAGATTCCTCCGTTGTGATTGCGATTACTGACACAGGAATTGACATTGACCATGAAGACTTGGAAGGAAATATTGCCTATAACTACAATGATCCAATAAATGGAATTGATGACGATAACGACGGCTATATCGATAATTTTAGAGGATGGGACACAGGGGACAATGATAACGATCCGTCAACATTCAGCAGTAATCATGGAAATAACGTTGCCGGTCTAGCGGGGGCTCAAACAGACAACCAAAAAGGAATAGCGGGCACAGGATTTAATTGCAAATTCTTGCCGATAAAAATTGACACTGACCTAGGAGGCAGATTAGTAGGAGCATATGACGCCATTATCTATGCAGCAGATCACCATGCAGATATAATAAACTGCTCTTGGGGTAGCTATACTTTTGGTAATCTTGGAAATGATATCATAAATTACGCCACGAACAAAGGTAGCTTAGTTATTGCTGCTGTAGGAAATGATGGACGAAATGACCCTTTTTATCCTGCTGCTTATACCAACGCCTTAGCAGTTGGAATGTCGGACAGTTCAGACTTCATAAGGGATAATTCCAATTATGGGACTTATCTGGATTTAGTGGCTATTGGGCAAGGCATGTGGACCACAGGGAATAATAATATTTACAACTATAATGGCGGTACGAGCATGGCCAGCCCTTTAGTAGCAGGTGCAGCAGGAATAGTAAAATCTAAGTATCCAAACTTTGAACCATTACAAATTGCTGAGCACATTAGAAACACTACCGATAATATCAATAATAAGCAGGCAGCTAAATACAAAGATAAAATCGGAACAGGGCGACTTAATATGTTTAAATCAGTAAGTCAATCGCTTAAACCAGGTTTAAGGATGGAACTTATATCGATAAACGATGGAAATGATTCAGTTTTTGTAGAGGGAGATACACTTAGATTTAGTATAAAATTTAAAAATTACTTAGCATCGACAGATAATTTAAAAGCCAAAATATCCTCTCCTTCGAATAGCTTAATCTTTATCAAAGATGAAATCAATTTAGGTACATTAAATACGCTAGAGGATAAATCAAATAGTGGGACGCCGTTTATGGCAATCGTTCGAAAGGCAAGTGAGTACAATGAAATTGTGCAATTTAAAATAAGGGTAGAGAATAATACCTATGTAAGGGATGCATGGTTCTCTACTACCGTGAACTTAAATTATATTAACGTCTCAAATAATTTAATTTCAACCACAATAAGTAGTAACGGACGATTAGGATATAATGATTTAGCCAACAATCAAGGTATCGGTTTTTTATATAAAAATTCAAATTCCACACTCTATGAGGGTAGCTTGCTAATCGGTAATGCATCTTCTATTACTGACGGATTTAGAGGTAATCCGGGAGAAACGGATTTAGACTTTTTGAGCATCCAAAATGTCAAAAGCATAGAAGCAGTAAAGGCAAATCAAGAATTTGAAGGAATCATTGCACCAAAAAACAGTCAATATAAAGTAGAACAAAAAAGCTATTTATTTAACGACAGTACTAAAAAAAATTACATTATACATGCCTATAAAATAACAGCCAATCAACAGCTAAACCAATTTTATGCAGGCTTTTTAATCGATTGGGATATTCTTAACTTCTCTAAAAATAAAACAGACTTTGATCCCGTTAATGAATTAGCTTACAGCTTTTCTACGGAAACAAACTCTCCATACTTTGGATCACAACTACTATCTCATACTAACGCAATTAGCTTTGGGATTGACAATATTTCAGGTGGGAACAATGGAATAGATCTGAGCAATGGATTTAGCGACCAAGAAAAGTTCCTCGTTCTGTCTACAAAAAATGAAAAAGCAGGACTAACTTCACCAAGTGGAAATGATATTTTACAAACAGTTAGCTATGGCCCCTTCAATCTAGATAAGGATAGCTCTATCGTTCTTGCATTTTCAATTTTAGCAGCTGATAGCTTATCTGAACTTAGAAACTATGCAAATAGCGCAAAGCAGACTTACCAAAATTTAAACCTAGGTGACTTTTGGGTAGATCGAATAGTACCAACTGTTCCAATTTTCGACAGTAAAGTGTATCCAAATCCGGCGCAAGAAGCGTTAACTATTGAAATAAAGCTAAGTTATTCAGACCATATTGTAGTTAGTTTGCAGAATTACTTAGGGCAAGAATTATTAGTGAACCAATATCAAGGTTTTGAAGGGTTAAACTTGTTAACAATGGATGCTTTAAATGCAAGACCAGGTTTATATTTTTTAATCATTAAAACAAATGGTAAGGAGAAACTTCATAAAATTGTGCTCCAATATTAAATACACCAAATGCCTAAACATCTCTTTATACCTATTCAGGCAAATAGCAGAAGATTTGCTATTAGTGATATACACGGTTGCAATAAAACCTTTATACGTCTACTTGAAAAGATAAAGCTAACGCCTGAAGATCAATTATTTCTTTTGGGAGATTTTATTAACAGAGGTGGAGATAGTTTAGGAGTAATTAAAACAATAAGATCTCTACAAGACGAGGGATTACATATTTTCTGCTTAAGAGGAAACCACGAACAAATGGTACTTGATGTGCTGAGGAGATGGCCTTTACAGTTAAAACCTTATCTAAAAAAATATGGTTCGGCAGACCTACTTAATAAAGAAGAAAGACTTAGATTAAAAGTGTTTGAATTTCTTCAAGAGGGTTTGTATTACATAGAGCTAGATAAATTTTATTTAGTTCATGCAGGATTTGACTTCAAAGCCGAAAAACCACTCAAAACGTATAACAAAATGCTTTCAATAAGAAGGTTTACACCAACTTATGAAAAAGTTTCTCAGAAACTAATTATACACGGACATGTTCGTCATTCCTTAGAGAAAATTCAAGCCAACATTTTAACCAACAAAAGTCATTTTTCAATTGACAATGGTTGCGCCTCCCACAGAATAGCAGGACAAGGCAACTTGGTATGCCTAAACTTAGATACAAAAGAATTAATCGTACAACCAAATATCGAGTAAACGGTATTCATCGATCTACCACACTTCATTTCAAACCAAAAAAGCCTCGATTTTATCGAGGCTTTAAAATTTCATTTAAAAATATACTTACAATGAAGCAACGTGCTTAGTCAACTTTGACTTAAGGTTTGACGCTTTATTATTGTGAATGATATTGTTTTTCGCTAAACGATCAATCATAGACGAAACTTTCGGCAACATAGCTTCCGCATCTTTCTTCTCAGTAGTTGCTCTAAGCTTACTAATAGCATTTCTAGTAGTTTTACCTTGATAACGGTTACGCTCGTTTCGTACTTTAGTTTGTCTGATTCTCTTTAATGCTGACTTATGATTAGCCATAGTTATTATTTCTTTAAAAATTTGCAGTCCGTAGGGGAATCGAACCCCTGTTACCAGGATGAAAACCTGGCGTCCTAACCCCTAGACGAACGGACCGTTATATATTTCCCATTGTTTTGGGACGACAAAAGTACTACCATTTTTTAATTCTGCAATACTTTTCCTAAAACTTTTTTATTTTTTTTCGGCCTATTCTTCATCTTCCTCTTGGGAAAACTTATAACCCATTCTTTTGGCAGTTTTTACTCGCATAACACTAGACTCATGCACCATTTCTCCTACAGAAATCTCCTTCACGTCATTATAATGAGGGGTATATAAGTCAAATTCCATTGCATACAAAATTGCAGTTTCTAAAATCGAACGAACTGATAAAGCATTTATGTTACTAGTAGAAAAATTATTGAATAAGAACCCCAATTGCCTTTTCCCCTCAACGAAGAAATGCCCCTCTTTATTAATAAATATTCTTGCAATTAAGTATCCACTGTCATGCCTACGATCGTATTTAAATGAGTCCGATAAGAAGTTATAAATGTTGATCATGCCGCAGTATGAGCGCTCTGAATCCTCTTTAACATAACTTGTGTTCCAAATCGCATGAGAACGTTCAAATTCAAATACATTGGTATGCATGTAGCAAATCAGAACATCACCAGCGAACTTAATCCGCATTTCATAAGCACCATTATCGATAAAAAGAACTTCTATATTATCGTCTAATTTCCCTTTAGTGCGCTCATTAATCTCTTCTACAACTATCTTCGCTACTTTCTTAAGCTGTTTAAATTGTTCTTTAGTTTCACGATATACTTTTTGCTTTAGATTAGCCTTCGATTCTAAGGCTAAAGCAATTTGATTGATTTTTGGTTGTTTGTTTGCCATATTAATATGCTTTTGCAAAAATTACTTTTCCTTTAGAAGGATTTCCTGTATACATACACTTCCCTTCTACTTGCTTCTCATCTAGAGGTATACAACGAATAGTTGCTTTTGTTTCTTGTTTAATTTTTTCTTCGGTCTCTACAGTTCCATCCCAATGTGCATATATAAAGCCACCTTTGCTTTCTAGCACCTCTTTAAACTCTTCGTATGCATCAACATGATGCGTATTCTCAGATCTAAAATCAATTGACTTTTGGTACAAATTATCTTGAATGTTCTTCAATAAATTTTCAATCTTGTTTTCTATATCTTGTATCTGCAGAACTTCTTTCTCCAAAGTATCTCTTCTCGCTACTTCTACAGTTCCATTTTCAAGATCTCTTGGACCTATTGCTATTCTAATAGGAATGCCCTTAAACTCATACTCAGCAAATTTCCAACCAGGCTTGTGAGTATCTCTATTGTCAAATTTCACAGAGATTCCTTTCGCTTCTAAGTTGTTCTTAATTGTTAATGCCGTTTCAGAAATAGCAGCTAATTGATCCACCCCTTTGTATATTGGCACTATAGCTACCTGAATAGGCGCTAAATTAGGAGGTAAAACCAATCCATTATCATCAGAATGTGTCATTATCAATCCGCCAATTAACCGAGTTGAAACTCCCCACGAAGTCGCCCAAACGTAATCTAACTTACCTTCTTTATTGGCAAACTTAACATCAAATGCTTTAGCAAAGTTTTGTCCTAAAAAATGAGAAGTGCCTGCCTGAAGTGCTTTACCATCTTGCATTAAAGCCTCAATACAGAAAGTTTCCTCCGCTCCTGCAAATCGTTCGCTTTCTGTTTTAATGCCTTTTACAACAGGCATAGCCATAAACTTCTCTGCAAATTCAGAATATACATCTAACATTGTTTTAGACTCAATCAATGCTTCTTCTTTAGTTGCATGTGCAGTATGGCCTTCTTGCCATAAAAATTCAGCCGTCCTTAAAAACAATCTTGTACGCATTTCCCATCTAACAACATTTGCCCATTGATTAACTAAAATAGGTAAATCTCTATAGGATTGAATCCAACCTTTATAAGTATTCCATATAACGGCCTCAGAAGTTGGTCTAACGATAAGCTCTTCCTCTAGCTTTGCTTCAGGGTCAACAATTAGTTTCGTTTTATCATTTGGATCAGTTTTTAGTCGGTAATGCGTTACCACAGCGCACTCCTTTGCAAAACCTTCTGCATTCTTCTCTTCTGCTTCAAACAAACTTTTGGGCACAAATAATGGAAAGTAAGCGTTCACATGTCCAGTTTCTTTAAACATTTTATCCAACTGGGCTTGCATTTTTTCCCAAATTGCGTAACCATATGGCTTTATTACCATACAACCTCTTACAGCAGAATGCTCGGCAAGGTCGGCCTTTGAAACTATTTCGTTATACCATTGCGAATAATTTTCTTTTCTTGAGGTAAAATCTTTAGCCATAATAATTGGTATAGTATTTGATATTTTATACAGTTAGGCTGCAAAAATAAAGAAATTATGGCCGCTAAAATCAATAATAATAAAGACAATTCTACGTTAAAAAATCAATATATCATGAAAAAGCTCCATTGGATACTCTCGCTAAGTGCAATCAGTATTTTAAGTGCCTGCACAAGTAGCTTTCAGTCGTCAAGCACACTTTCAGCTTATGACGATATCTACTATTCACCAAATGACAATCCACGTTATCCCGTTGCTAACTCTAACACTAATCAAGCATCAAAAAATGATGCCTATACTGACGATTACGCACTAGAGGAACCTATTAATCAAGGCAATAATTACTCAGATGTCAATTCTCAAAATTTCGACTACGACGAATATTATGATTATGGATATGCTGCAAGGCTAAGAAGATTTCACGGGCCAACCATTGGAATTGGTTATTATGATCCTTACTTCGTCGACCCCTATTTTTACAATAGAAATTCTGCTTTTATAGGCACAAGTATTTATGATCCATTTTATCAACCTTTTGGTGGTTGGAACATTGGAGTTGGAATAGGATTTGGCTGGAACAACGGATTTGGGTACAACCCATATAACCCTTGGGGTTGGAATTCAGGTTTTGGATTGAATAATGGATTTGGATATAATCCATGGGGCTGGAACAATGGTTATTGGTCAGGTTACAACCAAGGATTTTATAATGGATTTAACAGTGCTGGCGGTTATGATAATTTTGGAAGACCAGGCAATAGAAACAATGTATACTATGGACCTAGAGGTGGTGGAATTAGTTCTCCTTACCAATCTGGCAGCAGATCTGAGAACAATATCATTAGAGGTGAAGGAGGTAAAATTAGCTCACCAACAAATAATTCAAGTGAAACATTAAGAACCTCGGAGAGTCCCGGGTCTGGAACTACCAGATCAACTACCAGACCAACTATGAATGAATCTGTAAGACCTAGTCAACCGTCTAGTATTCCTAATACACGACCAAATATAAATCAAGCAATACCACAAAACTCAAGACCTCAAGTACCGAGCAATGCTACAGCCGTGCCAAAAGAAAACACACGCCCAACTAGAACCAATACTTACAATAGGCCAAATAAGGGTGGTAGCTATAACCAGTCAAGCTCACCTCAGCGATCAGCACCTACTAGAACTGTGCCGAGAACTAGCAGCCCAAGTCGCTCTCCATCTTTTAACAGCACTCCTTCATATAACAGAAGTTCGGGAGGAAATAGTGGCGGAGGCTCCAGAAGTAGTAGTCCAAGATCAAGAAGTCCTAGATAAAAATAATTTTATGAAAAAATATGTTACAATACTTTTGCTTACAGGCTTTCAATTAAGTATTAATGCTCAAAACCAATTGGATGCACTTCGATATTCAAACTTAAATTACAGTGGCTCTGCTCGATTTAATGCGATGGGTGGAGCGTTTACAGGTATTGGTGGTGATTTTTCATCAACGATTTTAAACCCTGCCTCTGTTGCTATTTATAGGTCATCAGAAATTACATTCTCTCCTACCTTTTTATACACTCAAAATGATGCTCGATTTTATAATAACTCATTTAGCGAAGGTCGACTAAACTTTAACGTAGGAAGTATTGGCTATGTTGGCGTAATGCCTCAAATACACAAAGGAGGATGGAAATCTTTCAACTTTGGGGTCGGCTACAGCCGAACTAACAGTTTTAGTAGAGAATATAGTTTTAAAAGCGGATTTGAAGATAACAATTCTTTAATATACAATCATGTAAATACTTTGAATAGATTCTCTCCTGCATTAAATCAAGACGAAATAACACCAACTTTTCCCAGCGATGTCGGTTTAGCTTATGAGACAGGGCTAATCGATCAACTAAGTAATGGTGAATACGATGTTCGTTTTTTTGATGCCGATGGAATTGCTAAGTCTTATGATGTTATTGACAGAGGAGGATCAGGTGATTTCAATATTAGTTTAGGTGGAAATTATCAGGACAAATTGTACATTGGTGGAGCTTTAGCATTTAGTATTGTAAACTACAATCAGCAAACCACATACAAGGAAGAGATGAATTACACTTCTCTAGAAGATTCTAGTCTAGCGCAAGACTTTCCAAGATCTACCAATTTTACACGTAGAACTTCACTAGACGTAAGTGGAGCAGGCGTGAATTTAAAGGTTGGATTTATCTACAGACCTGTAGATTTCATAAGGGTTGGTGCATCTATTCAATCGCCAACATGGCTTTCCTTAGATGAAAAATTCTCGACTTCATATGAAGCAAATTTTGTAAACGGTAGTAGCACATTTAGAGAATATTTTTCAGAATTTTCTTATAGAATACATACGCCTTGGAGAACAAATGCAGGAGTTGGGATTATCTTGGGAAAGAAAGCAATCTTATCGGCTGATTACGAATACATAAATTATCCAAAAGCAAAAATAAAAGATGCTATTGACCCACTTTTTAACTATGGATTCGAAGTAGAAAACGAAACAATAAGACAAGACTTTTCAAAGGCACACAATGTACGCTTTGGACTAGAGTATCGCATTAATGTTCCATACAGCATAAGAGCAGGCTTTAGATATGATGATAATCCACTTAGTAACCAAATTGCAGACAATCTTTCATCCAAAACTTATTCAATGGGTGTTGGTTATAAAAATGAAAATGGCGTTTTTGTAGATGCGGCTTATTCTTTACGGCAATATGGAGAAACTCAAGATTTATCTTTCACTAACCAAACTGCACGATTAGAACAGATTAGTCATTTAATTCAGTTTACATTAGGTGTTAGATTCTAATTAGATAATATTTAAAAAAGGAGCATAAAATTCAATTTATACTCCTTTCTTATTTATAAACCAAACTGTTATTTTTATCTCGGCCTTTTACCTTGCAAATAGATCTTCTCTCCAACCTTAGGTTGATATCCATCCTTCACTCTATTTCTTTTATAAAGCTTCTTCAATTTTATACCGTGCATTTGAGATATCTCATACATGGATTCACCTGTACTTGCAGAATGAAACTCTTTCTTCGCTTTTCCTCTTTTAGGCTGTAAATAAATGATGTCGCCCAACTCGGGTGAATAATTCTCATTTAAATCATTGTATTTAGTAATCTGCCACAACCCCATATTAAACTCATCAGCTATAGCATTCAGTTGATCTCCGGGCTTAGCAATGATATATTTAATATTATTTTCATGGGTAGCTACTTTGTGAGCGCCGGTATTACTTCTATATTGAGTTGATGCTGTTGTTCGCTTAGGCGCATCTTTCTTATCAGCCTCCTTAACTTTCGTAGATTTTTTATAAGATTTAGGATCGTCAAATTTATAGAGTTCATTTTTCTCAATGATTCCAATCAATAAATCAGGGTATTTTGGATTCGTGGCATAACCGGCTTTTTTCAGCCCTTTAGCCCACCCTTTATAATCTGTAATCTTTAATTCGAATAGAAAAGCATAACGGTTTCTACCCGTTAAAAACTCAGAATGATCTTTATAGCTCTCAATTACTTTTCGATACTTCCTAAAACATTCATCTTTAGCATCATCATCCATTGTATAGGTAGGACCCTTCCAGTCGGAATGACACTTTATTCCAAAATGGTTATTTGCCTTACGTGCCAAATCACTATTCCCATCACCAGACTCTAATATTCCTTGGGCCAATGTTATACTAGCAGGGATGCCAGTTCGTTGCATTTCTTCAATTGCATCATCTTTATACGTGGCGATGTACTCTGCCCTTGTCATCCGCTTGCTTTGAGCCAATAGCGTTACTTGGATCACAATTAAAAAAGTTACTATCAAAAATCTCATTTATAAACAGCTGTTAATAAGTTTTGACTCCAAAATTAACGGTAGTTTAGAAAGATTTATTTGAGAATACCAACAAGATATTAACAGAAAAAAATGAAGAAGTTAATCCAATTCAACCCCTAACCTCTCAATCAAACCAATATTGCCCTGAACACCGCCAGTGTGAACCGCTAACAGGGAAGTTTCTCTTGGAAAATAATCCTTTTCAATTAAATCATAAAGACCAAAAAGCATTTTGCCGTTATAAATTAAATCCAATTGTATCTGATGAGTATTTTTAAACGCATTCACAAAATCGACTAACTCAGGTTTTACTTTTGCATAACCGCCAAAATGATATTGATTTATCATCATCCAACTGCCGCTGTCAACAATAGTATTTTGAATCAGAATTGACGTAAACTCTTCACTTACTAAATCGCCCTTTAAAGCAGAAAAAATAAGCAGTTTTTGTTTTTCTCCAAGCACTGAATAAATCCCTGCCGATGTACCTCCGCTTCCAAAAGGCACAGCAATAAAGTCATAGTCTTGTTGCCAATCACCCTTCATTTCAGCTATTCCTTTTATCGCTAATTCATTGGTTCCACCTTCAGGAATAATGAAAACTTCTCCGAATTGCTTTTTTATTCTATCTAAAAAAATAGGCTGTTCCTTGAGTTTATAATCGCTTCTGCTGATGTAATGCAACTCCATTCCATTATTCACAGCAGTTTGCAGTGTGACATTTAGAGGTTGGTGCTCTTCACCTCTAATAATACCAATCGACTTTAAATTCGAAAGTCTAGCCGCTGCTGCAGTGGCCGCAATATGGTTAGAATACGCACCTCCAAAAGTTAGTATGGTATCATATCGACTTTCTAAAGCGTGCTTAATATTGTACTTTAGCTTTCTAAACTTATTGCCACTAACTTCAGGATGTAACAAGTCATCTCGTTGCAAAAACAAACGCACCTTTTTTTCTAAGCAAAGGGGAGAAAATAATTCTTGAACAATCGCTGTTTGTTGTGCGTTAATCATTATTCAAAGTTACTCGAATTCGTTTCAAAATTGTTCCGTTGTTGATTAACTTTGTAAATTACAATAATGGTATGGATGGATTTTCACCTTTTAATAAAATAGACCCTGAGGATTATTACACCTCAAAAGAAGGGTATTTGGTCTTTACTGAAAAGTACCATTTAAAGCGCGGATACTGCTGTAAAAATGGCTGTAGACATTGTCCATATGGATTTAATAAAACCAATAAAAAAAGATTTCAGAAATGATTACGATGCAATTAGAAGATTTGAAAAAATCAATTTTAGAAGGAATTCCTGCAGCTATTCCACAAAAAAAAAATTATGATTCATCTATAAATCATGCCCCAAAGCGAAAAGATATTCTAAATGCTGATGAAAAAAAATTAGCCTTAAAAAATGCTTTGCGCTATTTTCCCAAAGAGCAGCATAAGAAGCTTGCTGTAGAATTTGCAGAAGAATTAAAAACGTTCGGAAGAATATACATGTATCGCTACCGTCCAGATTATGAAATCAAAGCAAGAAACTATACTGATTTCCCTCATCAATCAAAACAAGCTGCAGGTATTATGCTCATGCTTAGCAATAATCTCGACTATGCAGTAGCACAGCATCCACATGAATTAATCACTTATGGTGGTAATGGAGCAGTATTTCAAAATTGGGCGCAGTATCGCCTAACTATGAAATATCTAGCTGAAATGACAGATGATCAAACATTGGCGCTATACTCTGGTCACCCTATGGGTTTATTCCCATCACATAAAGATGCACCGCGAGTGGTTGTAACCAACGGCATGGTAATCCCAAATTACAGTAAACCTGACGATTGGGAAAAGTTTAATGCCCTAGGTGTTAGTCAATACGGTCAGATGACTGCGGGTTCTTTTATGTACATTGGCCCGCAAGGTATTGTTCATGGAACAACCATTACCGTTTTAAATGCAGGCAGAATGATTTCCAAAACTCCTGACGAAGGATTAGGTGGGAAACTTTTTGTAACCGCAGGACTAGGTGGTATGTCAGGAGCACAACCAAAAGCAGCAAAAATAGCAGGAGCAGTGAGCATTACCGCGGAAATAAACGCTAAGGCCACACACACGCGACACGCTCAAGGATGGGTAGATGAAGTGTATACTAATTTAGATGTGTTATTAGCTCGAACAAGACAAGCTCAAAATAATAAAGAAGCAGTTTCTTTGGTTTATCAGGGAAACATAGTTGACTTATGGGAAAAACTAGTGAAAGAAGATTTTCACGTGGATTTAGGTTCAGACCAAACCTCTTTGCATAATCCATGGGCCGGTGGATATTATCCTGCAGGCATGACCTTAGAAGAGGCTAATCAGATGATGGCTGAAGAGCCTGCAGCATTCAAAACTGCCATACAAGACACGCTTAAGCGACACGCCACAGCTATCAACAAAATGGCTGCAAAAGGAATGTATTTCTTTGATTACGGAAATGCATTTTTATTGGAAGCATCGAGAGCAGGTGCAGATATTATGAAAAATGAGGTTGAATTTAAGTATCCGTCCTACATTCAAGATATACTAGGGCCCATGTGTTTTGATTATGGATTTGGCCCATTTAGATGGGTTTGTGCATCAAATGATCCAAAAGACTTAGAAATAACCGATAGAATAGCAACAGAGGTGTTAGAAGAAATAGCTAGAACTGCTCCAGCTGAAATTTCTCAACAAATGCAAGACAACATTACTTGGATTAAAGCAGCAGGAGAAAACAAACTAGTAGTCGGTTCTCAAGCTAGAATTTTATACGCTGACGCAGAAGGACGAATGAAAATCGCAGAAGCATTTAACAATGCTGTAGCTTCAGGTGAATTATCCGCTCCTATTATTTTGGGTAGAGACCATCACGATGTATCAGGAACAGACTCTCCATATAGAGAGACTTCTAATATTTATGACGGCTCTCGCTTTACAGCAGATATGGCTATCCAAAATGTAATTGGCGATTCGTTTAGAGGTGCGACCTGGGTTTCGATCCACAATGGTGGTGGAGTAGGCTGGGGAGAAGTTATCAATGGTGGCTTTGGCATGATGCTCGATGGCTCTGCAGATAGTGACAGACGATTAAAATCAATGTTGCACTGGGATGTAAATAATGGAATTGCAAGAAGAAACTGGGCGAGAAATGACGAAGCTATTTTCGCTATCAAACGCGCCATGGCCGCAGAACCTTTATTGAAAGTTACACTTCCAAACATTGCAGATGATGCAGATTTGGAAGGTTTGTTTTAAAAAATAGAAACTAAATAATGAAAGGGCTTTAGGAAACTGAAGTCCTTTTTTTGTTTTCTACTGATCTTTTACCGCAAAATTCACAAAGGAAAAGAATTCCAACAACCGATAAAAACAAGAATTGCAGTGCAATTCTTCATTGACAAATGGTTATATTAAAGAAATGATTCATTGATGCATTATCTCAACTCCGCTCCCAACTCCCTCTGATACGTCTTAATCAACTTGTCCATTACCTTTTCAATTTGGACATCTGTCAAGGTTTTGTCATCATCTCCGAAAGTAAAACTAACTCCGTAAGATTTCTTTCCTTCAGTTAAGTTCTTTCCTTGGTAAACGTCGAATAAGTTTACTTCTTTCAATAGCTTTCGTTCTTGTTTTTGAGCTAGTTGTTCAATTTGTTCAAACCTTACAGCATGGTCAATTAGTAACGCCAGATCTCTTCTAACTGTTGGGAATTTTGAAATTGGGGCATACTGAACTGACTTGGTTGAAACTAATTTTAAGATAGAGTCCCAGTTAAAGTCAGCATAAAAAATCTCTTGAGAAATATCAAATTTCTTAAGCATTTCACTGTTTAAAGCACCAAATTCTACCAATGGTCGTTTGTTTAATTTATATAAAATACCATAAGCAAATTGGTTATTCATCACCTCTACAGTTTCTAATCGTCCTTTTAATTTTAGTTTTTGAATAATTAACTCTACTTGATTTTTTAAATTTGAGAAATTAACGTTCCCTGTTTTTGATTGCCAATTTTCCGGCTGATTCAACCCGGTTACTAAAAGACTTAATCGCTTAATTTCTTTGTATTTTCCTTCTTCAGTTCTAAAATAAGTCTTACCGAATTCGTACATTTTCAATCGATCAGACTTTCGGTTGATGTTGTACCTCAACGTATCTAAACCGCCAAACAACAAATTTTGACGCAACACACTCAAGTCTCCACTTAATGGATTCAGTATTTCTACGACATCATCACCTAATTTATTATCAATCTTATAAAAACTAGCAGCAGTTAAAGAATTGTTCCAAATCTCGTAAAATCCATTATCGGTCATTAAATTAGAGACACTGTTTTGCAACTCTTCCGCATCAGGTTTTGGTGCATACGATAAAGAAGATTTTAAGAAATCTGGCATCTCGATATGGTTATACCCATACACTCTTAATACATCTTCGATCACATCGATTTCTCGCTGTACATCTACTCGGTATGGAGGAACAGACAAACTTAATACGCTGTTATTATCAGCCGTAATCTTTATTTCTAAGTCTATTAAAATCTGCTTAATCCGCTCCTCTCCAATCTCCTGACCAATGATTCTATTACAGTTAGCGATAGAAAAATCGAACTCGAAGTTAGCAATAGGGTTAGGGTAAATGTCATTAATTTCACTAGAAATTTCCCCTCCTGCCAATTCTTGAATCAATAAAGCAGCTCTTTTCAACGCATAAACCGTACTATCTGGATCGGTTCCTCTTTCGTATCGAAAAGAGGCATCTGTGTTTAATCCCTGCCCTTTCGCTGTTTTACGAACAGAAACAGGATTAAAGTAGGCACTTTCTAGAAATACGTTCGTAGTTGAAGTTTTTACTCCACATTTTTCTCCTCCAAAAACTCCGGCAATGCACATTCCTTCATCTGCATTACAAATCATCAGGTCTTTGTCAGATAACTTTCTTTCTACGCCGTCTAAGGTTACAAAAGTACTGCCTTCAGGCAGTTGCTTTACGACTACTTTATCTCCAACAATTTTATCGGCATCGAATGCATGAAGTGGTTGCCCAATTTCGTGCAACACATAATTGGTTACATCTACCACATTATTAATCGGCTTAACTCCAATGGTTAATAAGTTATTTTTTAACCAATTTGGACTATCTTTCACTTCAACACCTGAAATGGTTACTGAAGAATATCGCGGACAAGCATCTTGATCTTTTATACTAACAGCAATCGTTCTAGACGTATTTGCTACTTTAAAATCCTCTACAGAAGGCTTTATTAATTCAGCGGTTTTATCATACCTCTTCAAAACAGCTACTAAATCTCTAGCTACTCCAAAATGTGATGCAGCATCGGCTCTATTTGGCGTTAGGCCAATTTCAAGCATCCAATCGCTTTCAACTTTAAAGTATTCAGCGGCTGCAGTTCCAACCTTTGCTTTTGGATCTAATACCATAATGCCATCGTGTCCTTTTCCTAACCCGATTTCATCTTCGGCACAAATCATCCCTTCCGAAACTTGACCTCTAATTTTTGATTTCTTAATCACAAATGATTCTCCATCTATGGGAAATAATTCTGCCCCAACAGTTGACACGACAACTTTTTGTCCGACTTCTACATTTGGTGCACCACAGACAATACTTAATGGCTCTGTACCTCCAACATTTACTGTAGTGCAACTTAGTTTATCCGCATCAGGATGCTTTTCTTTGGTTAAAACCTCCCCAATTACAATACCTTTTAAACCACCTTTTATGGTTTCTACCTCTTCCATCCCTTCTACTTCTAACCCACAATCGGTTAAATAAATAGAAGTTTCTTGAGGAGTAATATCAGCTTTGATGTAATTGCGTAACCAACTGTATGCTATCTTCATGGATAAATGAAATCAAAAATTAAAAAAACAAAGATAAAAAAACACTTAGATAGTAAAGGATTGAGAGCCGATTAAATATGATTTACTTGCCACACTTTCACTCTTCGGTCGTCTCCTGTGCTGATCAAGATACCGTTTGAAGCTAAAAGCAAGAGCGCATTCACCGAATGTGTGTGTCCATTAGACTTTGGGATCTGAATTCGTTGCACCGGTTGTAGTGTATTTACATCCCAAACTTTTATCGTCTTGTCACGACTAGCCGATATAACATAAGGGGTATTTTTAGGTTGTTGTAAGTTATAAATTGCCCAATTGTGAGCAGGAAATTCATTTACTTTTTGATACATCATTAGATCCCATTCTACTAAATGTGCATTCTTAAGCCCAACTAATAAATTCTGATTACCATATACATAGATAAGCGAATTTATTCCCGAATCCTGCTTAAGTAGTTGCTTTTCTTCGAAAGTTTCACTAGATAATAAATGAATTGTACCATCTCCACAGCCAATAGCTAGCTCATTCCTTTCAGTTGAAAAAGTTAGTTGCCGTATCTTTTCTTCAGTTAATTTAACCTGATAAATTAGTTCGAAATTTTGTGCGTTCCAGATAGAAATACTTCCATCACCAGAGGCGACATAAAATTGACTTGCACTAGCATTATATTTTATATCGAAAATATATGCTTTATGGGCAGCTAATAGTTTTAATTCTTTTTTCTCTGCTAAATCTAATACATGAATTCCTCCACCGGTTTGTCCAACCAATAGCATATTTAATTCAGGCAAATAACAAAGCGATACGATCATCGCAGGAATCTGAGCAATTACTTTATGCTCGTCTGTTTCCACATTCCATAAAATAACTTTTCGGTCGGAACCCCCTGAAAAAAAGGTTTCAGGAGTTGGGCCTTGCTCTAATGCATAAACTGCCGCTTGATGCACTCGGTATTCTTTTACAAATGATAGAATTTCTGTCAAAAGATCTAATTTGCTGTAAAATTAAGGGTTTAATAACAACTTTAGCCACAAAATTCACAATGAAAAAATCTCAAAGTTCACAAAGGAAAAGTATGGGATTTGAAAAATGCTTTCACTTGCCTTTCGACTTCGCTCAAGGTGACAAAGGCCGTGGTAATTCAAATTAGTAGTTTTTATTTAACTAATTTATTAACTTATTGATTCATTGAACTAAGAAATCCTACTCCAATTCGTCTTCCCTCTTTGCTGCTCTCGAGCGAAAGCGAGGATTGGTTGGTGCTCTATCATTTGCAAATCCGGATCTTTATCTAAAATATCTCTAGCAGCATTTCGAGCAACTTCTATCAATTGGCCATCCTTCGCTAGATTAGTTAGTTTTAAGTTTACAGGCACTCCACTTTGCTGCGTTCCTGATAAATCGCCAGGGCCACGCAATCTCAAATCAACCTCAGCTATTTGAAACCCATCATTGGTTTCCGTCATGGTTTTCATCCTAAGTTTACCATCGTCTGATAATTTATAACCAGTCATCAAATAGCAATATGACTGCTCTGCCCCTCTACCTACTCTACCTCTCAACTGATGTAATTGCGACAAACCAAAACGCTCGGCACTTTCTATTACCATTAAAGAGGCATTCGGCACATTAACGCCAACCTCGATAACTGTAGTAGCGACCATAATTTGAGTTTCTCCTTTCACAAACCGCTGCATTTCGGCTTCCTTATTTTCATTCGTCATTTGACCATGAACGATGCTGACCTGATATTCGAGTCGTGGAAATTTATTCAATACGTCATCAAAACCGGCTTGCAAGTTGGCATAGTCCATCTTTTCCGACTCGTCAATCAATGGATATACGATATACACTTGTCGACCTAATTTAATTTGCTCTCGGAGCACTCCCCACAAACGTTCGCGCTTATTTTCAAACCAATGAATGGTCTCAATAGGCTTTCTACCGGGAGGCAATTCATCAATTACGGATACATCTAAATCGCCATACAAAGTCATGGCTAAGGTTCTTGGAATCGGCGTAGCTGTCATCACTAAAATATGTGGCACACCGTTGGGATTTTTCTTCCATAGTTTAGCTCGCTGTGCAACTCCAAAACGATGCTGCTCATCAATAACACAAAGTCCTAAATTGTGAAACTTTACCTTATCTTCTAACAGGGCATGTGTACCTACCAAAATATGCAATTCACCACTCTCCAGTTCTTTATGAATAATCCTTCTATCTTTTATTTTTACAGACCCAGTCAGTAAAGAAATTTTTACCGGCATGGCTTCTAGCATTTCACTTAACGAGGCATAATGTTGCTGCGCTAATATTTCTGTAGGAGCCATAAGGCAAGCTTGGAAACCATTATCCATTGCCATTAGCATAGCCATTAACCCCACCACCGTTTTGCCACTCCCTACGTCACCTTGTAGCAACCGATTCATATGTCGACCGGTACCCATATCTTTTCGAATTTCCTTCAACACTCTTTTTTGAGCATTGGTTAATTCAAAAGCTAAATTATTTTGATAAAAATGATTGAAATAGTCGCCAATCGTTGGAAAAGAAAACCCTCTTGTTTTGTGAGTATTGATCAATTTAAGCTTCAGCAATTCGAGCTGAATAAAAAATAACTCTTCGAATTTCAATCGAAAGATAGCTCTCTTAAGGATTTCTGTATTCTTAGGAAAATGCAATTGGATCAGTGCTTTCTCTCGCGTCAATAATTTATATTGCTCAATGATATCGGCAGACAAATTCTCGGGTATTTTTCCAATAAGCTGGGTAAATAAATTCTTCTGAAGCTTTACAATATTTTTTGAACTCAATCCTGAGTTATTCAACTTCTCCGTTGACGTATAGACCGCCTGCAAGGTAGATTGAATTGTGTTCTTATACTCCACCAAGGTTTCCAATTCCGGATGAACGATACTTAATGAATTATTAAACGAGTTAACCTTTCCGTATAGCACATATTTAATTCCTACTCCAACGGTGGATCCTAGAAATTTAATTCCCTTAAACCAAACCACTTGAATTCGACCTGTATCATCTTTAAAGGTGGCTGCTAATCTTTTTTGACGAGCTGCACCAATGGTTTCAATGTGGGTAAACTCACCAACAATCTGTATGTACGGCAAATCAGGATGTAGCTCTGAAATGGTGTAGAATTTGGTTTTATCAACATATCGAAACGGATAATGCGTCATTAAATCGCCAAACGTATGAATATTCAACCCCTTCTTTAATAGCTCCCCACGCTTAGGGCCAACTC
Source organism: Vicingaceae bacterium (assembly GCA_018402765.1). Classification (GTDB taxonomy): domain Bacteria; phylum Bacteroidota; class Bacteroidia; order Flavobacteriales_E; family Vicingaceae; genus Acidiluteibacter. The sequence goes on from JAGYIE010000001.1 coordinate 935,114, forward strand.
CTTTCAGGTATTCAATAGACGTTTGTAACAATTGGGTCATCGCTTAATAAAGATAGCCTATAAAAATAAGTGGATATTTTGAGAACTCCTCTTTAAATTATGTAAAAGTGCAATTATCTATTCGCATAATTGATTTTAATTTGTTCCACGATATCCGAAACAGCAGGACACACCAGTGTGTTTATAAACGTTAGATTTAAAATTTGATGCATTTTTCTTCGGTCGGTATGCGGATATTCTCTGCAAGCATTTGGCCGAGCTTCGTAGGCAATGCAATAATTATCGTCTCCCAAAAAAGGACAAGGAGCAGCAGGAAAAACAAAGTCATGCTCATCATCTTCCACTAGATATTTTGTTACAAATTCAGCAGGTCGCATTTTGAAATGCTTCGACAACCGTTCAATGTCTTTTTGATGAAAAATTGGCGAAGTTGTTTTGCAACAATTCCCGCAATCTAAACAGTCGATTTCTTCAAAAGCATCCTCATGTAATTCTTGAAATTGCTGATCTAGATCTTTCGGCTTTTTCTTCTTTAATCGGTCTAAAAAAGCTTTATTTTCTTTTTTATTTTGATTTGCTCGTTCAAGTTTATCGGTTAAAAAAAGTGGTAAAGGCTTCAATAGTTCGTTATTTGATTATTAATAAGTAAAGGTCGGGTATTTTTTGAGTTTTTTTAAATGGATGATAGAAATACGATTAAAGAAGTGGGCCAGCTGCCTATTCATTAAAATCATCGATGCTGATTTGAATGACAAAAATACAATTGTCTAATTGATGCATTATTTAATCGCTCTAAGTACCTCTCTCTTACCACCATCGGGACCTTTATGCTTCTCTATGGCAAACCCTTGCTCTTTAAGTGCTCTTTTTACATCTCCCTTTACGCAATAAGTTGACAAAACACCTCCCGGTTTTAAAATGGCATACATCTTGGCAAAAATTTCTTCTGTCCACAACTCGCCTTGAACCTCGGGAGCGAAAGCATCAAAATAAATCAAATCATATTGTTCAGGAGAAAAATCAATGGCTTCAATTGGCGCTTCTATTTTTGTTAATTTGAATAAGTCAGTTATTTCTGCTCCATCGCTCCATGGAGCCAAATGAATAGACTGAAATAACTCAGCAGCAGAAGTATGTAACAATTGGTCAACATAATTTAATTGGTTTAACAACTCATCTTCTAAAGGAAACGCTTCAATTGCATCATAGCGAATCGATTTGTTCAGACCTTCATTTGCTAGAGCAGTCATTAAAACATTTAAGCCTGTGCCCATACCGACCTCAAGTATTGAAATGAAATCCAAATTCGCTGCGACATACGCAAGTCCTAACTCTATAAAAACGCGCTGCGACTCTTTTATTGAACCATGGTAAGAATGATAGTGCTCATCCAAATCAGGAACATATAATGAATGGCTGCCGTCAGCAGTTGTAATTATTTCTCTTTTCAAATCTGTCGCTTTAGTTACAATTGAACCCAAAAAAGAAGGGTATTTTTGCATTCAAATTTAAGAAACAAGACGCAGTATGAAATTTCCATTTGATAAAAAAAGAATTGAGGAAGGCATGAGCTTTCAATCTTATTATAACCTAACCGATAAATTAGTAGAAGAGGGCAAAACTACAGGGCCTAAACAGTCAGATGATTTAGCACATTATACAAAGCTTAATCTTTCAAGAATGAAACGTTTGGCAAAAACTGCATCTTTAAGCGATTTATTAATTGAAAAAATTAATCGCATAAAAAGCAAAGTGTACTTCTTAGTAATTTCTGAAGCTTGGTGTGGCGATGCTGCACAAAATGTTCCTTTAATAGCTAAGGCTGCTGAGTTTAGCTCAAATATTGACTTAAAAATTATTTTAAGAGATGATAATTTGGATATAATGGATACCTACCTGACTAACGGTGGGCGTTCAATACCAAAAGTCATCGCTATAGATGCTGAAACATTAGAAGTAATAGCTGAGTGGGGACCTCGACCAAAAGGTGCTCAAGAGTTAATGTTAGAATTAAAATCGAAAGAAGCGGCATATCCTGAAATATCAGAAGCCCTACAAAGGTGGTATATCACTGACAAAACGAATTCTTTTCAAGCTGATTTTGGCCAATTAATTGATGCAATTGTCGCTACCACCGAAACAATAAAATAAATGCAGTAAGAGTTCTTTAGGTATATTTGCCCACTGTATGAGAAATTATTCTGTTTTTATTGGACTTCTAGTTGGTATACTTGTTCTTTTCTCTTGTAGAAAAGATGATGAGTTAATAAGTTCTTCAATAGCAAACATTCAGTTATCAAAAGATAGCATATCGTTCGATACGGTTTTTACTACAGTGGGTTCGGTTACTCAGAATTTTCGAATATTTAACCCCTATAAAGAAAGCATAAAGATTAGTTCTATTCGCTTAAGAAATGGAAGTAGTTCTCAATTTAGAATTAATATAGATGGTATACCAGGAACTCAAAGTGATATTATCATTCCTCCTAAAGACAGTATTTTTGGATTTGTAGAGGTCACTGTTGACCCAACGAACTCACTAAATCCTTTCTTTATTGAGGATGAGATTCTTTTTTTTACCAATGGGAATGAAAAAAGCTTAAAGCTATTGGCATATGGACAAAATGCAATTTATTTTACACCGGACACACGAATAGAAGGACTTCCTCCTTTTAGTATAATTGCCAATGAGTTCGAAAATGTAACGTTTACAAAAGACTTACCTTATGTAATTTATGGATATGCGGTAGTGGATAGTAATGCGACATTAAACATAGATGCAGGAGCTCGTATTTATTTTTATAACAATGGAGGGCTATGGATATACAGAGGTGGAAATATTCAGGTTAATGGGACACAATCAGAGCCAGTATTATTTAGAGGTTCTCGTTTAGATCGAGATTATGATGAAGTAGCAGGTCAGTGGGACCGTATTTGGATCAACGAAGGCTCAGTGGACAATAATTTTAATTATGCTATAATCGAAAACTCTTTTATTGGAATACAAGCAGAGTATTTTCCATTTTCTTCAACTCCTCAAGTTTCAAGCAATCAACTCAATATAAAAAACACAATTATTAGAAACTCCTCGGGGTTTGGCCTTTTGGGGACGCTTTATCAAATAAATGGAGAAAATCTATTGATTGAAAATTGTGGACAATATAACGTTGCATTAACAGGTTCAGGAAATTATGATTTCAAGCACTGCACATTTGCAAACTATTGGAATGAATCTCAACGAGAGACGCCATTGTTCTATGCACAGAATTACCAAAGTACAGCTGCAGGCCTTGTAGTAGGAACTCCAATTGTAAGAGTTGCTAATTCTATTATTGATGGCCGTTTAGACATTGAATGGGATTATGAGGCTATTGATACCTCTTTAGTTGACTTTCAATTTGAAAACTGTATCATAAAAACAGATTCTACTTTATCAGGCGGACGCTATATTAACAGTATTCAGTCGCCCACCTTTCCATTGTTCACAAACGCTTCAGAACGTGACTACACTCTAGTTCAAGGCTCTAGAGCTATTAACTTTGGTAATAGCACTGCTGGTCAATTGGTACCTATCGATCTAGTTGGCAATTCACGAACAATGGATGCTGCTCCTGATGCAGGATGCTATGAATTTCAGTAACTATTAAAGATTAGCGAGAAAAGATAATGTATCCACTCCATCAGCATAGTCCGACAAATTAGGATGTTGTGCATTTCCAAATGGAACTGCACCTTCATAAACTCTAGATTTAGCAACTACACACTGCAAATTATTTTGATTATCAGCAATTATTTTTTGAACAGATGCTAAATTATCGTAGCGCTCATAAAGCAATACCCCAACAGGAGAATTTAATTCTTTAGCTTCCCTCATTAACAAAAATCCATTTTCTAAGAGAGGCTCACTATTTAATAAATAAATAGCCTTATTGTAATCATAGTTATTTGCAAACTTATTATGATTTCCGTATTCCCTAAATGGATATAACGCTTTAAAAAGATTATCTAAATCATAATCTTTAGGCAAGTAAACTTTAGAAACATTTCTACAACCCAAACCAAAATACAACATAATATCATCAGCCAAACCTGCTAGCTCTGTATCCGATTCTGTGCCTTCAATTACTGCAATTGATGTCCTATTTTTTCGAATAATATTTGGATATTTTCCAAAGTAGTGCTCAAAATAGCGGGCTGAATTATTACTTCCTGTCGCAATAACGGCTTCATGGTTTTCTAATCTAGCTATTAATTGAAAATAGCTTAAAAATTCAGGTTCAATTTCCACCAAAACTTCAAGTAACAAAGGAATTAAAACACGGTCATTGGAAGATAACTTAACCAATGCTTTATGTCCTGATAGTAATACAGAAATCAAATCGTGAAAACCAACCAATGGAATATTGCCTGCCATAATAATTCCAACAGCCTTGGGATTGTCTCCTTTAAAAGTGTAAGAATTTACCCAAGTTACAAGACTTTCCTTAGTAAGGGATTTTCCCCATGCAGACAAACTAATCCGAATGTGATCTTCGGTGAACCATCCATTTTGAATTCTAGCTTGTACAATTCCTGCATTAAGTTTGTCGTAGAATTCTTTATTAATATTCACAACTGAAGTATTCACTGGAGTATTGGTTGAAAACTGAGCCATAAAAGCTCCTAAAGCTGCCAATCCTTCTATGCGATTATTTATATTCATTCTAAAAAAATATCTCGGTTAAAATCGATTAAATTTGTTGATTGAAAAAACTATTTTAAACGCTGGTAGTTTTGTACAAAGCTACTAACATAAAAAAGAAAATATCATGGCAATTATAATAACTGACGAATGTATTAACTGCGGTGCTTGTGAACCGGAGTGCCCTAATAACGCAATTTATGAAGGTGGTGAAGAGTGGAGATTTTCTGACGGAACTACGTTAACAGGAGATTTTGAGCGATTAGATGGAAGCAATGTAGATGCTGAAACTGCAAATGAACCAATTAGCTTGGATTATTATTACATCGTTCCTGATAAATGCACGGAGTGCGTTGGATTTCATGATGAACCTCAATGTGCAGCTGTATGCCCTGTAGACTGCTGTGTTGATGACCCTGAATATAGAGAATCTGAAGAAGTGCTATTAGGTAAAAAAGTAAAAATGCACTTGTAGTTTATCAAAACCCTTAAAACCTTCTCGATTTCGGGAAGGTTTTTTTGCATTTTAACTGCACGATTATCAAAATTTGCACGTTATTTGTAATTATATACTCTATGAAAATACAACTCATATTTCTATTTATTCTTCTCACTCCCTTTTTAGGAATAGGCCAAACAGGAATTATCAATTTACAACATGAAGCTGATCTAAATCTATTGACTATCGAAGGACAAAAGATTATTAACTCCACTTTATTTCAGGATAGAAAACAAGCGAATGAGCTCTTCAAAGAAACCCTTAAAGCACTTTTAATTGAAGACGACTCTATTTTATTAGATTTTAGAAGAGCAAGTAATATAATATCAGTAAATACTGAGAATAATTCTGTTAGGGTTCTAACATGGGCATTATTAGATGCCAATAACACCTACAATTATTTTGGATTTATTCAACATGTTTCAACCGAAGGTGATTATCAACTTATAGAATTAGTTGACAAGTCCGCATATATAGAAAATCCTGAGAGGCAAACTTTAACAGCTAACAATTGGTATGGCTGTTTGTACTATGATCTCATTTCTATAAATAATGGCTTAGGAGATATTATCACATTAGTTGGATGGGATGGCAATAACTCAATGAGCCATAAAAAAATTATTGAAAATTTGTACTTTGATAAAGACACGACAAGGTTCGGCTTACCAATAATTAGAGAAAATAAGAACACTTATTTGTATCGAAAAATATTTGAATTTTCAGGCGAACTAAAGATGACATTAGATATTCAAAATTCACCATCTAAAAGAATCGTTTACGATCATTTAACTCCGTCAAATCCATCCTTAAAAGGTGTCTATGAATATTATGGACCCGATCTAAGTTTTGATGCGTATGAATGGGGAGAACGATATTGGGATTATGTATCAGATATAGATATTGATCAGCACCTATCAAAAAAATCAAAAGATTTTGAAGTAAAAGACAGGGATAAGATACAGAGTAAAAATTTATTTACTCCTTATAAGGATCAATAATACTTCTCTATCCTTTCATTAACTCTTCTATAATAAAGTCAAGTGATAGACCGTCTGCTTCAGCCTTATAGTTGCGAACCATTCGATGTCTTAGTATTGGTTTTGCCACCGCTTTTACATCCTCTATATCTGGAGAATACTTTCCAGTAAGTGCAGCATGACATTTAGCTCCTAAAACTAAAAATTGAGATGCCCTAGGCCCTGCTCCCCATCCAATATACTTATTTACTACCTCGTTAGCCATTTCAGTATTGGGGCGCGTAGAAGAAGCTAATTTAACTGCGTAGTTTAATACGTTATCAGCAATAGGAATCTTTCGAATCAATTGTTGAAAATAGATGATGTCTTCAGCATCCATAATTTTATTTACTGATGCCTTTTTATCTGTGGTGGTCGTTTTTACAACCGAAAGCTCTTCCTCAAATGTTGGATAGTCTAGCCAGATATTAAACATAAATCGATCTAACTGGGCCTCTGGAAGTGGATAAGTTCCTTCTTGTTCTATAGGGTTTTGTGTAGCCAACACAAAGAACGGATTTCCCAATTTATAGGTTTTGCCAGCAGTGGTAATCGACTTTTCTTGCATAGCCTCCAATAAAGCTGCTTGAGTTTTTGGAGGAGTTCTATTGATCTCATCAGCTAGGATTAGGTTTGAAAAAAGTGGTCCCTTTATAAACTTAAAATTCCTTGTCTCATCTAATATTTCAGATCCGATTATATCAGAAGGCATCAAATCAGGAGTAAATTGAATACGATTAAAGCCTAAGCCTAAAACTTCAGATATTGTATTCACAAGAAGCGTCTTAGCTAACCCAGGAACACCTACTAATAGACAATGCCCATTACTAAAAATTGCGATTAATACATTTTTAATAACTTCATGCTGCCCTACGATAACCTTACCAATTTCGGCATTTAGTTCTTGATATTTTTTTACCAAAGCATCTACTGCTTCAACTTCACTCTTATAATTCAATTCTGACATATCTTGGCTAGTTATTGAGGAGTTTCTTCAACCCATTTATTACTGAATTCGCAATCGGAATACTTCTCGTCCATTTTTACATAGGCATTTTCAAGCTTCTCATCGATCCACTTTTCTACTTCTCCTTGCTCTTTTTGTTGAAGAGCAACATTCTTTATTTTCTGATAGTCTTGTTCTAAGTTAGCTCTATGAGGTTCAGTCCTTTTCTTTAGCATAACTATTCGATAACCATCGCGATTTCGCTGATCTGAAGTTGCAAAGGCTGCCGAAATTTCTCCAACCTTTAATTTATCAATCATAAAAAATAATGATGGATCTAATTGGTCTATCTGATAGGTAGCTGTTCCACTGTATGGATTAACAATCAAACCTCCGTTATTTTTAGATTCTTCATCCTCTGAGTATTTTAATGCCATCTGCGCAAAAGTAACCGTATCTATTTCTATTGCTTTAGCGATACTATCTAACCTTTCTTTGGCTTTTTCTAAACCTACATAGTCGATTGAAGGCTTTATAAGAATATGTCGGACATTCACTTTTTCTCCTTTTCTATCTATCAATTCTACAATGTGATATCCATATCGAGTAGAAAAAACTTCAGAAATTTGACCAGGTTTTAATCGAAATGCAGCTTGAGCAAATTCAGGCTCTACTTCAGCTCTGCCTATGTAACCAATTTCTCCACTTTTTTTAGCAGACCCCTTATCATCAGAATATAAAACCGCAAGAGTAGAGAAACTTTCTCCATTTCTAATTCTTTCTTTAAATTCTCTTAGCCTAGCTTTAGCTGCCTCTTTGCTCTCTTCACTAATAGGCGCATACATTACTATTTGAGCGATCTCTACCTCTGAATTAATCAGAGGCAAACTATCCTTAGGAAATTCATTAAAAAAATCAGCTACCTCAGATGGGGTAATACTAACATCGGTAGTAATCTTATCTTGCATTGTTTGAACCAACAATTGCTCTTCTAATGAAGTACGAAGTTCTGCTTTTATCTGATCTAGTGATTTTTTGTAGTAAGCCTCTAAAGCCTTTTCGCTTCCTATTTGACCAATAAAATAACGCAATCTCCTATCCAATTCTGACTCTACTTGCCCTTCTGTAACAACTACACTATCAATCTTGGCTTGATTAAGTAAAAGCTTCTGAAACAATAAATCTTCCAATATTACACACCGCAAATCATCTGTAACTTTTTGCCCTTGTGATAAGTACTGAAGATACTGTGTTTCTAAGGCACTCTTTGTAACAATTTCATCACCGACTACTGCAATTACCTCATCAATTACTTTTCGATTTTGAGGTTGAGCAATAGCAGTAAAACCAAAATTTGAAATAAACAGAACTATAAACAATCGAATAATTCTCATCATAATTTATTGGGTATAAACTTCAAATTGCTTTTTACGAACAGCTTCTTCATAAATATTCTGTTTCATCTTAGCAATTAATACTAGCTTTCTTTTATTCAGCAAAATAGCCTTAATTTCATCTTTTACAAATTCGATTGGAGAAATATCTGACTTAACTTTATGAGCAACAAATCGAACAAAATGGGTGCCCGTTGAATCTGACCATTCTTTAACCTGTTTAGATTTAATGTAATTCAATTCATCATCAACAGTGACATTAGCGAGTTTTTTAAATTCACTAAACAACATCCACTCCGATGTATCAATAAAATACCGTTCAGCAAATTGAACGCAATATCCTTCTAAAGTAGTGTAATCCTTTTCCTTTTCAAATAATAAAGATTGCTTAAGAACATTCACTTTTGGAGCCTCAGGGGTAATCTTTACATAGACCAACTTTACGATATTGCTCTTTAATTCGAAGTTACTTGAATTCATCTTATAGTATTCTTCTATCTCAGAAAGTTGAATGGACGTATCAAGATTTTGCTCAACCAGTCTCTTCTCGTAATTGAAAATAATTAAAGAGTTTCTATAATTCTGTAGTTGCTTTTCAAAATCTTTTTGATCTATTGTTAAATTCAACTCTGCCTTTTGGAGTAACAGATTATCCTTAACCCACTTATCAATATAAGCATTTGCAACTTCTATGCTATCTTCAGAAGACATTTCTGTGTTAAATAGATCAGCAATATCTCTTTCATATAGTGATTTATCATTTACAGTCGCTACTAATTTTCCCTCTTCCTTAGCTCTAAAATAAGAACATGAATAAAGACCAAAAATACAAACTATAAAAAATACGTTCTTTAGCATTGCAATTATTCCCCAATCCGCTTTAATAGCTCTTTATTAATTTTTACAGGATATTCATTTTGTAAAGAGGACACCCACTCCTTCTCTAAGTAATCTTGATAGCCTGAAGTAACTTGACCTCTAATCTCCTTAATCGTTTTAGGACCAGGAGGTAGCACATTCACGACTTCTACTACACCAAACTTACCCTCAATTGCTTTTGGTTTTTTAACCCCAACTAACCAAGTCGATTGATCAATAAATGAATTCGCTCCACCCTCATATTTACCTTGTTCTAATTCTAGGTTTAATTGTGATGACTCGTTAACAGTTGCAAGAATGTCTTGGGCTTTTAGTGCTTTGTTATCTCTTTTCTTAACTAACTTATACGTCTTCTTAGCTACTTTTTCGTTATTCGCTAAATAGATATTGGCCTCAACCCGCTCAGGCCACTGATATTTACTAATATTCTCTTGATAAAAAGCCTCCAATCCTGACGTATCTATAATCGCCTTATTCCAAACCAATCTTTCTGTAAGCTCAAAAAGTAAAATTCCATCGTGATACTCTTTTACTAATGCCTTAAATTCAGGATACTTTCTTTCCAATTGAGTATCTTCATAAGCTAGCATTGTCTCATTAACAAAATCATTGTAATTTTTAGTGATCAAAGTCTTCCGATCAACTTGTCTGTAATCTGCTGTTCTTTTTATTAAAAAGTCAATAAAATCTTGGTTTGTAACACTCTGGTTGGCAAACGTAATCATTACTGCGTCTTTATCCTTTATGCCTTCTCCACTCCATTTTTTATCTTCAAATACTTTACCCAAACTAAAAAATGGAGTCAGGTTATTTTTCTTCTCAGAAAAATTATACTCTTTTTTCAAACGAGCAACAACGGCGTCAGTCGTATAAAGTTTCTTAGCGTCTCGAGACATATTTTTCTCTATTTTACCCTCCATTTCTTCGTAAGATTTGGTTGGATAAATTTCTAGTCGCTTAACAATGTGATAGCCAAATTGCGTCTTAAAAGGTTTTGAATAATCCCCGTCATTCTTTAATTCAAATGAGTAATCTTCAAATGGCTGAATCATTTTACCGGTTCCAAACTTTGGTAACTCACCACCTTGATTAGCTGTTTTCTTATCCTCTGAATACATCCGTGCTAATTCTTCAAAAGAAGTACCGCTTTCTAAGTTTTCATAAATCTCATTGATCTTCTTTTCAGGATCTTTTAAGGCAATCTCTTTAGAATCGGCTAGCTTGGCTGCATCTACCTCCGAATTGGTGTTAAATCTAACCAATATGTGCGCTACTCGTATTTCTCCTCTAGCTTTTCGTTTATCGTTCACTTTAATAATATGATATCCGTAGGAGGTTCTTACTATTGGACTAATTTCTCCAACTTTTGTATCATAAGCAGCCTTTTCAAATGGATAAACCATGTACATAGCAGTAAAATAACCTAAGTCTCCATTATTACTTTTTACAGAGGGGTCTTCTGAATTCTTTACTGCTAAATCAGCAAAGTCAGCCCCAGAAATTGCCTGTTGCCTTATTTTTTTGATCTTGTTGTAAGCAGCTAATGTGTCGGCAGACGAAGCATTTTCTTCAACTCTAATTAAGATATGTGATGCCTTTACTTCAGTCTGTAAGCGATCATATGTCTCTTTTTTTAACCGTTGTTTCGTTTTTTCATCAGTTAGATATGGCTGAGCCAATTGGCTTCTATACCCTTTTAATTCTTGTAAAAAAGCTGGATTGGTATCCAATTGCATAGCCAACGCCTGTTTTACTTTTAACTTAAATTTCACAAATAAGTCCAGGTACTCCTCAGGTGTACTTTTCGCAATTTGGAAATTGGAATTGTTCTTTTCATAAACTGCTCTAAACTCCGATAACCTAACTGTATCGTCACTAAATTCTAATAGTATTGGATCCTTAACTTCTTGTCCAATTGCAGCGTTAAAACTTAATGCTGTCGCAAAAAATAACAATGATTTAACAAACTTCATAGTGTAAAAATATTCGGTAATTTAACTTAATTTAAAAAAGATTATTGCCTTTCTATCTGCTGTAGTTGGGCGCTTCTCTGGTAATAGATACGCCATGGGGATGGCTTTCTCTTATACCAGCATTTGTTATTCTGATAAACTGTGATTTTTCTTGTAATTCCTCTATAGTAGAAGATCCACAATAGCCCATTCCGGCTCTTAACCCACCAACTAATTGGTAAATAACCTCAGCTATACTTCCTTTAAAAGGAACCCTCGCTGAAATTCCTTCTGGAACTAATTTTGCGATATCATCTTCCATGTCTTGGAAGTATCGATCTTTAGAGCCTTTTTGCATCGCCTCTATACTTCCCATACCTCTATAGGCTTTAAACTTTCTTCCTTCGTAAATAATTGTTTCACCCGGGGACTCTTCAACTCCTGCGAACATAGAACCGGCCATTATAGTACTTGCTCCTGCTGCGAGGGCTTTAACTACATCACCAGTAAAACGCAATCCACCATCAGCAATAACAGGAACTCCCGTACCCTTTAATGCCTCAGCTACATTTAATACAGCAGTAAACTGAGGAACTCCAACTCCTGCAATTACTCGCGTTGTGCAAATCGAGCCAGGCCCAATTCCTACTTTTACAGCATCAGCTCCTGCTTCAGCTAAAGCAATTGCAGCTTCTCTTGTGGCTATATTTCCAACCACAACTTGTAGGTCTGGGAATGCTATTTTTACTTTTTTTAACGTTTCTACCACAGCCTTAGAGTGTCCATGAGCTGTATCAATTACAACTGCATCTACCCCAACTTTAACCAATGCAGTTATGCGGTCAAGAACATCGCCTGTCACACCCACTGCAGCAGCTACTCTTAAGCGACCAAATTCATCCTTACAAGCGTTTGGACGCTCTTTCAATTTTATAATATCTCTAAAAGTTATCAATCCAACTAATTCGTTCGAATTATTGACTACAGGCAACTTTTCAATTTTATAGTTTTTTAAAATTGCTTCTGCTTGCTCTAAGTCTGTCCCTTCCTCTGCAGTTATTATGCCTTCAGAAGTCATAATATCTGCAACCTTCTGGCTTTGATCTTTTTCAAAACGCAAGTCACGATTCGTAATTATCCCAACTAATTTATTGCTATCATCAACAATTGGAATTCCACCAATCTTATTCTCACGCATGATGGATTTTGCATCCTTAACAGTTGCGCGTTGGTGAAGTGTAATGGGATCTTTGATCATTCCACTTTCAGATCGTTTAACCTTTCGAACTTCACCCGCTTGAGCATCGATGCTCATATTCTTATGCAAAACGCCGATACCACCTTCCCTAGCAATAGCAATAGCCAATGCAGACTCTGTAACTGTATCCATTGCTGCTGATACAATTGGCGTATTTAACTTTATTTTCTTAGTAAAGCTAGACGAGATGACCACTTCTCTTGGCATTACCTCAGAATATGATGGTACTAACAGCACATCGTCATACGTTAAACCTTCTGGAATAAACTTTGAACTTTCTGCGTTTTTCATAATGGTTGAAAATCTAAATAAATAGGGGCAAAATTAACAAATTTAAGCCACGTATTCGACCACAATATAAACAAAAACACCCCGCATACTTTTCAGTTTGCGGGGTGTTAACACTTTTTATAATTATTCTATCGAATTACAGAGACTGTACCCTTTTTGAGACGCTCTTCACCTTCCGAATCTATAAATCGAATGGTGTAAACATAGGTTCCAATTGGCGCTATCTCACCGTTATTCAACTCTCCATTCCAACCTTGGTTGTAATCAGTCGTTTCAAATACCTTCCCTCCCCAACGGTTGAAAATGATCATTTCGTAACGCGTATAGTCAAAATAGATCCCTGCAGGTCGGAATACAGAATTAACTCCTGAACCCGGACTAAATGCATTTGGAATGTACATTGTTGGTTCAACAAAGGTACAAGCTGCATTAGACATTCCTTCTCCTGGAGTCATATTAGAAAGGCTTGGAACTCCTATTCCATTCTCTACTGCTACCACATAATAACAATACTGCCCCTCACGTAATGCCCCAGTTGATGATAAATAATCTGAAACATCATCAACATAACGCAATGCGGCACTAGTTTGTGTAGTTGCGAATACAGTGTCGTAAGGATTAACGCCAAATTCATTGTCAACACCTCTATAGATAAGGTAGTAATCTACGCCTCCTGCCCACTCTTCATATCTATTCCAATTCAATGTATTTATTAATGAAACATTGTCAGTAATTACTTGTAGGAATATAGATTTACCTAAGTTAGACGTTATGGATAAGTTTCCACAAGAATCTAATGCTCTAATTTGATAAAAATAAGAACGCTCATCTGTTTCTGCACCGTTATCGATGTAAGAAACCTTACTATCAACAACTTCATTACGACTAATGGTTTTCACGCTTGTCATCGCTGAAGCAAATTCACCTTTCAGTACCTGATAACCTTTTGTAAGTGTGTTGGTATCTACATAGCATTGAATTTCTAACTGAAATGGAGACATTACAGTTACAGAATGCATATACTGATATTCAGGAGCAGGTGGGTAAACGATAGCTATCTCTACAAGATTTGATCTTGAGAAGAATGGCCCATTACCCCCATTTTCAATGGCTTTTACATAATAATACCAAGTACCTTCCACAACACCTTCATGTACAAAAGTGGTATCTGATGAGAATCCAACAGAAATAAAATCGGTAAACACTTTCGTTTGTGACGCAAACACTTCGTACAACACATCATTAGCTGAATGGAAGTATTCGTATGGACTCCAGCTTAACGAATTTGCAGAATCACAAACAGCAAAAGCTACATCCACATCTATCGTAACTGCTGTATCAATAGGACCGTCTGAAGGACTATTACATGAATCCTTGGCGATTAGCCCATACACTTCTCTATTATCATCTAAATTAATTCCAGGATCAGTATCAATATAAGAAAGCACACCTTGAACCGATTGTGAAATAAATGTATTAGGAACAATAGGATCATATCTTCTTACTTCATATGAAGCAGCATCCGGCGATGGATTCTGAGACCAAACAATTTCTACCCCAAGATCATTAATATCTGTATAATCAACAGTTATATAATCAATCAATTGGCGTTCAGGACCAAATGGATCAACGTATTCTCCATCAGCGATATTACTTGTAGAATAACACCCTGACGTATCCAACACTTGAATATAAAAATCGGCTACATCCCCACAACTTCCGTTATCTGACAAAGTATTTACCCCTGCATTTACGGAAGACAATAAATTGAATGAAGTCGACGTATCTTTAAACACTTCAAAAGGATTAGTGTAGGTAATGCCTGGGATATTTGTCCAATCTAATCTAACAGAAGGTCCAAACTGAGGCGTCTGCGTTACGGTAAGACGCATTGGTGTAATCGGCTGTCCCAAAGAGTCTTTTAAATTTCCACAATAAATTGAAGAGGTATTAACTCTATAGTTCAGACTTCCTGTTGGGTTATTGTCTACATAAATAGTACTATTAATATCCGTATCCGTATTTAAGGTTACCCAATTACCACCTGCATCTTGTCGTTGAATAATGTATGAAACGAAATTATTTCTTGGGTTAGCTGTTGGCAACCACTCTAATTCAATAACGCCCGTATTAAACCTCACACACCTAACTTCAGGCGGATAAACGGTATACTTTTGGGGCAACTGAGCTGTAGTATCGAATACAATATTTGAGGTAGATGCAAATCCGCCTAGATTTGCAGTTACATAAAATTGATAAGTACTATTGGATGCTACCGGATAATTGAAAAACCTAACATTACCTCCAACATTGCCAACTACTATTGGGGGAGCAGCATTCACACTTGCATAAATAGTATGACCATTCTCATTGTAGCCTGAGAAATTACTCCACGTCATTTGGGCCTCATTGGTACAATTGGTAGAATTAGTAACTATAGTATTTTGCAAGAATAGAGGGCTCGCAACAATACTTGGAGTACCCTCTTGGCCTGTACAAAAGTCTAACGGAACAATAAGGTAATAGCGCTGAGCTAAATTGGCTCCGGCTCCGGGAATTAGTAGTGTATCATAAGGAGCTACTGTGCTATCTACAAAGGCTCCCCTAACTCCTGCTGCATTTGACTCATAAATCTGATACGAGCGCGCAGTAGTACCACCGGTTCCCCATTGCAAAAATACATCTCCATTGGCTAAAACAGAAGCTTCTACTACAGGCGGCGCAGGGGGTAAATCAAGCGTTACCATTCGCCTAACGATAGTATCACTATGCGATTCACAATTCATTAACGTATCTCTAGTAACAATTTTAAAAGAAACCAAGTTATCACAAACAGGACTATTCGTTGCCCATGTTTTAGTATTTGGGTTGGTTACCGAATCTAGTAATGTCCAAGGACCTGAATCGTGAGGAGTATGTCTTTGATAAATTAAATATTTACCATCCCAAGAATTCAACATACTAGCTCCACTTAAGCCAAATTGACCCGGAACATTCGCCCCCATTTCAAATAACGTTTTCCAATCTAATCTAACCCTTGTAAATGGAGTTAAAGGATTTCCTGGAGGTGCAGTACCCACATAAGTTGCAGCTACTCTATTTGAAGTAGCAACAATATCTGAAAAAGCTGACTCATTTAAACCACCGCAACCCCATTTCGTCTTCATTTTAAAAGCATACTCTTGGCCAGGGGCAAATGTTTGAGTAGTGAATGATCCTTCATAATCTTCAATAGCTGTTCTAATTGGTGCAGGAAGAAAAGAAAAAGCAGCAGTAGAACCTATTGCTCTTTGGCCTAAATAAAGCTCGTAAGAGTCAAATGAGTTGGTTGTATCAGGGAAAGCAGGCTCACTCCATGTTACGGTATACGAACCGTTAGGATTAACACTTACACATCTAATAATTGGCGGTCCTAAAGGATCCGGCGATTTCAATGTAATTGTAATCGTGGCATAATTAATACCAGGCACTGGACAAAAGTCGTCATACGTTTTCATGATAAACTTAAACACCCCCTCGGATAGCTGCTGACAACTCGCCCCAACAATAGTTGATATATCTAAGTGATCACAAGTAGTCTGCCACGTAAATTTAGTTCCAACAGTACTCAACCCTGTCAATTTTTTAACAGGTGCGCCTGAAGGAGCAGGTGTTAAGGTAGCACAAGGCTGAATTGGACAGTTTCCTCTTGGGTCATTAAAGTTTTTATCAAACTGAAAACCTGAAGGCTCAACAGTTACTAACGTTAATAACGTAGGAGAACAACGGCTCACATTGGTATCAATAGCTAAGAAAGAAACTGAAATAGAATCTCCTGCATAGATGGTCGTATCTAAATTCAAGCTTCCCGCTGTACTATCAATTTGTATAAAAGGTGGTTGATTTTGCTCATCTACCTGTATTGGATTGCCTAAGTTATCGTTGTAGGTAAATATATTTCTAGGGCAGTCAAAGATGTTAAATGGCATATCTCTAAAGATAGTTGCCTTTTTAACTGTATTCCCATTGGGGTCGCATCCCCAAGCATCTACTTGGGCGGAAGTAATAAAAATTCGGCTAGCATTTGCAGGAACATTTGCAGGAAGTACAGTAAACATATTAATAGCACCAGATTTAGGATCAATCGTTGCTGATCGATTCAATGGGTTCATGGCAGGAGTTGGTGTAGGATTATTAATTGAATATCCTGTTGCCCACGTGTTAAATTGTGGAACATATTGCATAGTACTCGTACTTCTGTCCACAATATTCGCCCATTTAAAATCTAAGGAATCCAGTTCTAAATCGGTAGCGTTATGATTAAACTGAAAATCGTACTTCTGACAAACAATAGAAGCAGGCTGCTCCTTAAACTCCGGAGAATTATCATAACATGGATCCTGGGAAGGACGACCATCTCCATACATAATCGCCTTAAATAAGGCAGGAGTAAAAGGGCTCGTAATATTAATAACATCATTAGAACGACAGCAAGCAGCTGTCCATGAAAAAACCCAACCATTCAACCATTGATTTGGATTACCACTTGGTGGCTTACCTGCTAGTGTAATTGGCGCCGAGCGGTAAGAGTACTTCTCCAGAGTCCCTTGGTTTTGATTGGTGCAAGATATCGGATTTGAAGAAGCAGCAGAACCGCAACCTAAACAAGTTGGAGCAACTGAAAGCCCGCCATTAGGGCCTAAAGGTTGTCCTGGATCCGGCGGAACAAACTGCATAGGAATGCTTGATAGGGTGTTGTTATTAGGTCGAGGGGTATTCAATACATTGATTGAAGTGGGGCCCGTACCAATTCCTGCTGTACCGAGAGCGCAGTCGCGATAAAAATCTAAATAAAAAACATACTTACCGGTACCGGCAATACATCTCCAATAAATTTCCCCTCCAACGTAATGGGTTGAAAAAGCATTAAAAGTCAAACTTAAAAGCATGACAACTAGTAGACTAATTTTTCTCATAATATAAAAATAGTTTGATCTTCCTGAATTTCGAATAAAAGACGTCAAGAATTGCTATGGTTGCCGCAATTTCGAAAAAAAATTACACATTACCGTAAAATAGTATTACTGTTTTACAACTTTCTTATAAAACATCCCTTTATCCGTCATCACCTTTAATAAATAAACATTGGGTGTCAATTGAGATAAATCCAATTGGGATTGACCTTTTCTACTGTAAACCAACTGACCATCTAATCTGTAAACTTCAACATAAGTTACCTTTACATCTTGCTTAAAGTCTATTGACAACAACCCAGAGGTTGGGTTTGGATATATTATAACTCCGTCAGATGTCATCTTATTAGCATTCAATCCTACATAAACAAATGGATATCCATTGCTAGTAAATTTACAAGAATCATAAAAATAATCCACCGTATACAACCCTGAAGAGTTTGCAGCAATAGCATTCATATTGGTCATGGAAATAGCTACTCCATCCCTAAACCATTGGTAATGGTCTGCATCATTCACATCTAAGGTAAGCAAACTATCCAACCAGGTTATGGTTCCTTGAATAGCAGTTGAAGTAGAAGTGGCACTAATTTCAGCACTAAATACTGACTCATTAAGGCCGTTACATCCATATTTTGTTTTCATTCGAAAGGCATATTCTTGCCCAGACGCAAACACAGTAGTGGTAAGCGAACCATTGTAATTAGTTATATTTGATCGAATTGGTGCAGGTAAGTATGAAAACGGAGTTGAGCTACCGATAGCTCTTTGTCCTAAGTACAACTCATATGAATCAAATGAGTTACTCTTATCGATTAGTTTAGGACCACTCCAAGTGATTGTATACGTGCCATAAGAATTTTGGGTCAAACATCTTAATCTTGGAGGACCTAATGGCTCAGGTGCTTTTACAGTTATATTAATGGAAGCATATTGAACTCCAGACACAGGACAAAAGTCGTCATACGTTTTCATGATAAACTTAAATACCCCTTCGGATAGCTGCTGGCAACTCGCCCCAACAATAGTTGAAATATCTAAGTGATCACAAGTGGTCTGCCAAGTAAATTTAGTTCCTACAGTACTCAACCCTGTCAATTTTTTAACAGGCACACCCGTAGGGGCCGGTGTTAATGTAGCACATGGCTGAATTGGACAGTTTCCTCTAGCATCGCTAAACGTAGAATCCAACTGAAAACCTGAAGGCTCTATGGTAACAGTAGACAATAAAGTAGGAGCACATCGACTCACATTGGTGTCGATGGCAATAAATGACAATGAGATAGAATCTCCCGCATATATTGTCGTATCTAAATTCAAGCTACCTGCTATACTATCAATTTGTATTGCAGGCGGAGTATTTACTTCATCTATTTGTATCGGGTTTCCATTATTATCATTGTAGGTAAATGTATTTCTAGGGCAGTCAAAAATGTTAAATGGCATATCTCTAAAAACAGTAGCCTTCTTAATTCTATTCCCATTTGCATCACACCCCCAGGCATCAACTTGGGTGGAAGTAATAAAAAATCGGCTAGCATTTGCAGGGACATTTGCAGGAAGCACTACAAACATATTGATAGCACCAGATTTAGGATCAATCGTTGCTGATCGATTCGATGGGTTCATGGCGGGAGTTGGTGTAGGATTATTAATTGAATATCCTGATGCCCACGTGTTAAATTGTGGAACATATTGCATAGTACTCGTACTTCTGTCCACAATATTCGCCCATTTAAAATCTAAGGAATCTATCTCTTCATCAGTAACATTATTATCGAATGTAAAAGCATACTTCTGACAAACGATAGAGGTAGGCGCTTCATTAAATAGAGGCGAACTATCGTAACAAGGGTCTTGAGATGGTCGTCCATCACCATACATTATCGCCTTATATATGGCAGAACTTGCTGCATTTGCGATATTAATTACATCATTAGGACGACAGCAAGTAGCTGTCCATGAAAAAACCCAACCATTCAACCATTGATTTGGATTACCACTTGGTGGCTTACCTGCTAGTGTAATTGGCGCCGATCGATACGAGTACTTCTCCAGAGTCCCTTGATTTTGATTGGTGCAAGATATTGGATTTGAAGAAGCAGCAGAACCGCAACCTACACAAGTTGGAGCAACTGAAAGCCCGCCATTAGGGCCTAAAGGCGCACCAGGCTGAGGCGGAACAAATTGCATGGGAATACTCGATAGGGTGTTATTGTTTGGTCGAGGTACATTTAATATACTAAGTGTAGTCGGACCTGTACCAATGCTTGCTGTATTCGGCCGACAATCTCGATAAAAATCTAAATAAAAAACATACTGACCTGTACCTGCAATACATCTCCAATAGATTTCTCCTCCAACGTTATGGGATGAAAATGCGTTAAAAGTCATACTTAAAAGCATGAAAACTAGTAGACTAATTTTTTTCATAATTTTAAGGTCTTAAAAACCAAAAATATAAAAAAACCAAACTATCCTGTTTAAAAAAAATAACTCATTACCCTACCACCAATTCACTTAAACTATCTATCACTAAATATGAATTTGATAAGTGAATTACATCCTCTTTGGTCATTGATTTTACAGTAGCAATATAATCATCAAAATACGTATAATTGAGCCTATTATCTTTCACTAGCTGATACTTATCCATTTGAGCAAAAGGACCATCTACACTCTTCAAAAAACTGCCTAAAACGTAATTTTTAACAAGCTTAAGTTCTTGATCAGTTACCTCTTCAGTTTGCAAGCGATTGATTTCATAATAGATCTCTTTAAGTGCAGCCTCACAAACATCCACACCTACTTCTGTGGTTAAAAAGAAATATCCAGTATTTCGAAATGGAACTACAGCAGAACCAATTCCGTAGGTATAGCCTTTATCCTCACGAATATTGGCCATTAATCGAGAACCAAAATATCCACCTAAAATGGTAGAAACCATTTGCATTTTTACATAATCAGGATGGGAGCGATTAAATAAAGGCTTACCTATTCGGATGGCACATTGAACAGCATTTTTCTTTTTTATTTTTAACTTTTTAGCCTCAGGTAAATTAGAAGGAAGAAACTCATTTTCTATTGCAGCCTTCAGTCTTAATTGACCAAAGCTGCTCATTAATAAATTTAAAACACCTTGATTTACATCTCCAGCAACTTGAAGTCGAGTCTGCTCTGTTAAGAAATTGGTTGAATAGAAGGCTTGTATATCTGCTAACTTCAACTCATCATAATCTTCCAATTCAGTTGTTGCTGCATATGGATGATCTTTTCCGTAAATAAGTGCCGGAAACCTTTTTTTAGCTACATAACTAACCCGCTCAAGGTTAACTTTCATCTTTTGACGCTGATTATTAACGTAGGTCTTTAATTCTTGTTCAGAAAAAACGACATTAGTAACTACTTCCAAAAGTAATTTTATCACTTCTTCCACATTTCTGCTTAGCGCATGAACAGTTAGGATAGTCTTTTCATAACTTACCTCTGCGCCAATATATGCTCCTAATGAATCAAATTTAGTAGCCAACTCATTTGCACTATATTTAGATGTACCCTTATCTAACATATAAGCCGTAGCATGCGCAACAGCAGGGGAAGGTGAATCTATAATTCCCGTATCAAAGATGAGTTCTATTTTTAACACTTTTTCAGTACCCGCATTTATGTATCCCAATAGCAGCTTATTCTTTAACAACAGCTCCTCTGCAGGAATTACATTTACGTTATTTATTTCCTGAAAAATTGGTGGTGTCTTTCGATCTAATATCATGGAATTCTATTTCTTTGATTTGTAATATAGGGTAGAACAGTTGGTCGGTTTGAAAATACGCTTAGCATATGTTTGAAGTTGTTCCCCTGTTACTTGAGCATACAACTCCTTTTCCTGATTGATCAAATCTGCATCTTTAATCAATTCAGCAATCGCAAGACCCATTGCCTTATTAAGCACGGACGTATTTCCAAATGCTTGAGCAGACTCCATCTTATTTTTAACCTTTTGCAATTCTTCTTGAGTAACTCCTTGCTCAATAATCAGCTCAATCTCATTTAGCAATGCTAACTCTATTTGCTCTAACGAAACTCCATCATTGGCAGTAGCCGTCAAAACGAATAAACCTTCATCCATATCTCCTGTTATATAAGCATTTACATTAGAACACAATCCTTGTTCCTTTATAATTCTTTGATACAAACGAGAAGAATCTCCTCTAGAAAGAATGTCAGATATTAAGTCAACTACATAATAATTCTCATCAGTACGGCTGCAAATATGGTAGGCTTTATAAAGCGCATCGGAAGGAACATCTCGCTCAACGGTTAAACTTCTTTCTAGCAACTGTTCAGGCTCTTTGGGCAATGCTCGAACAAGCTTCTCTCCTGCTGGAATATCTCCAAACCACTTTTTTGCTAACGTTTCAATCTGCACCTTTGTAACATCACCTGCTACTGAAAGTATCGCGTTATTTGGCCTATAATGGCGATAAAAGAATGCCTTTACATCATCCATTGTTGCTTCTTCAATGTGCTTAACCTCCTTCCCAATAGTAGCCCATTTATACGGATGACGAGAATATGCTAAAGGCCTTAGCAACAGCCAAACATCCCCGTATGGTTGGTTCAGATATCGCTGCTTAAATTCTTCGATTACCACGCTTCTTTGAACTTCTAGACTTTTATCGGTGAAGGCTAACGATTTCATTCGATCAGATTCCAACCAAAAAGCCGTCTCGATGTTTTGCTTCGGTAAAGTGATGTAGTAATTGGTGATATCATTAGACGTAAAAGCATTATTTTCTCCTCCTACTTCTTGCAAAGGTCCATCAAAATTTGGGATATTCTCCGACCCCCCAAACATTAAGTGCTCAAATAAATGAGCAAATCCGGTTCGCTCTTCATTCTCATCACGTGCACCAACATCGTATAGTAAGTTAAACGCAACAATTGGAGTGGTTTTATCAGTATGCACAAGTACTTTCAGTCCATTTTCAAGGCTGAATTTTTCATATTGAATCATTAGAATCGATATTTTTCGGTTTCATAAAGTTGCACTGCTAAGCGGTATTCTTCGAGCAATTGCTCAAAAACAACTTTGACAGGCAAAATTGAGGAAATCAAACTAGAAATCTGCCCTATTTCTAATTCTCCTTCAATTAAATCTCCCTCAAACATCCCTTTCATAGCCCTACCTTTCCCTAAGGCATCTTTTAACTTCTCTACAGAAGCACCTTGAGCTTCTAAAGCTGCAATCTGTTTGTAAAAAGAATTCTTTAGCAATCGCACAGGAGCCAATTGTTTTAATCGCAATTCTGTATCTCCTTCCTTAGCATCTACAATCAATTGTTTAAAATTTGGATGCGACGATGCTTCCTCCGTTGCGGCAAACCGACTTCCCAATTGAACACCGTCTGCTCCTAAAGTCATGGCAGCCAAAATACCCTCACCAGTTGCAATACCACCGGCGGCGATAAGCGGAATATTCACCCTACTGGCTACATCTGGAATCAAACAAAAAGTTGTCGTTTCTTCGCGACCGTTGTGACCTCCGGCTTCAAACCCTTCTGCAACAACTGCATCAACTCCTGCTAGCTCTGCCTTTAAAGCAAACTTAACACTGGATACCACATGAGCCACCAAAATTCCATGCGACTTCAATAAACTAGTATACGTATTTGGACTTCCTGCAGAGGTGAAAACAACTTTAACTCCACTCGAAATAATCACATTAATTTGTTCTTCAGCATAAGGGGAAAAAATAGGCACATTTACACCAAAAGGTTGGCTAGTAGCCCTTTTTGCTTTAACAATATGCTCCTTTAATACCTCGGGCTTCAGAGAACCTGCCCCTATTAAACCTAATCCACCTGAATTGGAAACTGCAGAGGCCAATCTCCATCCGCTATTCCAAACCATTCCACCTTGAATAATTGGATAAGCAATAGTGAATAGCTGCTGAATTTTGTTTTTCATTCGTTAACGTATTAAAGTAGGCTAAATTAAACATTGACATTAAGTTAAGATGCAACTTTTTAACAAAAATTACTTGGGGTTAGAAGTTTTTTTTTACATTTGTTTCATGAGGAAATTAATACTTTTCATAGCTATAACTCTATCAACTGTTTACGCAAAAGCTCAATATAATTTTGATTTTGGAGTTAATTTGGGGGCGTCCAGTTTTTTAGGTGAATTGGGAGGACCAAACAAATCACCTCAAAACAACTTTTTGGATATGAATCTTGAGTCTACCCGATATGCCTTTGGGGGCTTTGCGCGGTATCGTTTTCATAAAAGTTTTGCAGCAAAAGCATCTATAAACTACTTAAGAGTTTCAGGAGCGGATAGCTTAACCCAAGAGCCAACAAAAAGAGCTAGAAATTTAAGTTTTAGATCAGATATATTAGAAGCATCCGCAACCTTAGAATATTATTTTATTAAGGTTAACGATATGAATCGTACTGGACGTTATAGAAACGATTTTAGAGCTTATGTTTTTGGAGGTTTCTCAGCTTTTTATTTCAAACCTGAAGCATTTTATCAAGGAAATTGGTATGATTTAAGAACCCTGAGAACCGAGGGCCAAGAGGAAGAATACGATCGGATTTCTTTTGCAATCCCCTTTGGAGCCGGTTTTTATTTTACGATTAAACGAAATATCCGTCTAGGCATGGAAATAGGATACCGAGCCTCTTTCACAGACTATATTGACGATGTAAGTGATGTGTATGCATCTCCAAAAGATCTGCCATTTGCACAATCCATTCTGTTGGCCAACAGAACACAAGAGAGACGAGCTATAGAAGGTGATGAAAAATTTCCCCATTCGGGCTTTTACCAAGAAGGAGCAAAGAGGGGAAATCCGAATTCAAACGATGGGTATATGTTAGGCCAAGTGTCTATTTCATACGCGCTGAGAGGAAGAAGCAGTTTCTACAAAGCAAGGTACAATAGCGTAATCCACAAACGAAGAAAACGCACGAAGTTCTAAAGCGTAGAATTTCTAACATAAATAGAGCCTCTGGATGCATTCAGAGGCTTTTTTTTCAGCGATACAATTAAAGCGCTTCTCGATACAATCAAAAAAGTACCCTGAGTGAACAAAGCGCTTCTCGATACAACCAAAAAAGTACCCTGAATGGACAAAGCGCTTCTCGATACACCGCCTATCAGCGCCACTCGAAGTCCTTTGGATTGATTTCTGATTGCAGATTGGTTCTGTTTTAAGTACCCTGAGTGGACAAAGCGCTTCTCGATACAATCAAAAAAGTACCCTGAGTGAACAAAGCGCTTCTCGATACAACCAAAAAAGTACCCTGAATGGACAAAGCGCTTCTCGATACACCGCCTATCAGCGCCACTCGAAGTCCTTTGGATTGATTTCTGATTGCAGATTGGTTCTGTTTTAAGTACCCTGAGTGAACAAAGCGCTTCTCGATACACCGCCTATCAGCGCCACTCGAAGTCCTTTGGATTGATTTCTGATTGCAGATTGGTTCTGTTTTAAGTACCCTGAGTGAACAAAGCGCTTCTCGATACAACCAAAAAAGTACCCTGAGTGAACAAAGCGAAGCTTTGTTTTTATCAAAGGGCACTTTTTAAATCATACATCGGCTCAAATCTATCGTTTCACATATTGTATAACTTTTCTCAATGGCTTAAATAACAACGTATAGGACTTAGGAATCAATCCATTCAATTCCCATGCTTTTCGATCTTCTCTATTGGCTCTTAACCGATTGGATAGGCTAGAATTACTCATCCCACCAACGCGCATACTCACAATTACTCGAGGCAAATACGATAGCTCAGCACGATACTTTTGAACCATTCGTAACATCAATTCATAATCCGCAGCAGAAACCAAGTCTAAACTGTATCCACCATACTTCTCATACCAATCCTTTTTAATAAAAAAAGTGGGATGTGGAGGCATCCAACCCAAAATAAACGAATTCGTTTTAAAAATTCCAGACTTCCAATACCGAACAATTTTGTTGGTATCCTCTTGGTCGACGTAGTTTAAATCAGCATATAATGCATCAGACTTTTCATCTGTCATCTTCCTAACTACTTCTTCTAACACGTATTCATCAGCATACATATCATCAGAATTAAGGACACCAATAAGATCCCCTGTGGCCAAATTAATTCCCTTATTAATAGCATCATACATACCCTGATCCTTTTCTGAAACTACTTTAGCAATTTTATTCCCAAACGAATGGATGATTTCAAGGGTGCCATCCATTGATTGGCCATCGATTAAAATATACTCTACATTTAAATAGGATTGATTTATGACTGATTTGATGCAGTCTTTTATGGTCTTTTGGCTATTGTAGCAAACGGTGATGATAGAGATTTTCATAAGTTAACTTCTACTCTTTTCTTAACAGGTTGAGCAGGATTTCCTTGATAAATAAAATATGCATCCAAATCAGTGGTTGCAACTGATTGTACAGCAAGAACAGCATGTGTTTTTGCTACTACTCCAGGGCAAACTGCTGCCTTAGCACCTATCCAAACTCCATCTTCGAGAACAATTGGATGGGTGATTAAATCAAAGGTTGATTTTTTATAATTATGATTACCACAAAGTAAAAATGCTCCTTGCGATAAACAGCAGTTTGAACCAATGGTTACCTGAGCTAGATTATCAATCCAAACATCTTCGCCAATCCACGTAAAGTCACCAATTAACAATCTCCAAGGATATTTAATGTTTACATTGGGCTTAATTACTACTCCCTTGCCTATTTTAGCGCCAAATAACCTTAAGAGTGAAACTTTAAGACTACTAATCGGAAGTAAATACGACTTAAATAGAAGCACATTGGTGTAATACCAGATTGTTCTTATTAGAAAACCTCTACCTGTTGAAAAGCTATTATTTGTATAATTCTGAAGATCCGATTTCATTAGCTAAATAATTTCCTATTCTGCTCTAAAACAGTTTCATTTACAATGTAAGTGTTGCTATATTCAAAAGCTGCATTCACCCTTCCTTGGTAAATGTACTGCTCTTCTTTTATCAATGCGATAATTTTATCGCAAAAAACACTTTGTTCTAAAGGCAAATCGAATCCTACATTGTCCTTATCCAAATTACGCCATGGTGTATTCTGACTAATAATCACTGGTAATGAGGCACAAAGTGATTCTGTTATAACGTGCCCATAATTTTCATGATTGGTTGGAAAAAGTAAATACTGATACTGCTGAAGAATATAAGTTAGATCTTTCGGGTGAATTAATCCTTTATAAGTGATAGTGGAACTTGAATTATCTATTAATGCCTTACAATCTTCCCAATATGACTCATCTTCTATCGGTCCGTAAATATCGAGTAAGACCTTAGGCGATTTAATTGATTGAATTACCTCAATGGCAAACTTTAAATTTTTCTTAGAATTAATCCTAGAAAAGAAAATAAGTTTTAAGGTATTTCTTTTTAAAAGTTCTTCATTTACAACTCTTTTGGTGACCAAACTTGAGATATTTTGAGCAACAACAATATCTGAAAGTTTACCGTATACCAGTCTAACCTCCTGCTCTTCAAGCGTGGATGAAACATGCCAAGCAATTGAAGAAAACCAACCCAAGATTCTTGAAACAGAAATAAATAATCGCTTCTTTAACGGTTTGATTTCTAAAGCAGCCTTACCCAGCATACCTCGAGGAGCTAAAATAATCTTAGAAATACCTAGTTTTTTAGCAATTCGTAAAGGAATTAGCGTAAAAAATATAGAAAACAAACTATTAAAATAAATGATATCAGGGTTGATTTCTTGAATCAAGTGCTTTGCTGTACTACTATGTTGTTGTTCTTGTTTTAAGTAAATGACTTTAACGCCATCTTGATTTACCCATTGGTTAAATTCAATCCCCTCAAGCAACTCTATTCCATCTAAGTCATAAGCAGACGTAACGATGGATATGTCCAATTCTTCTTTGAATGCGTTAGCAATATTGAAAACAGATTTTATTGGCCCTCCTGCTTTAAATGCAGGATAATACCAGTCAATAAAGATTAGAAGCTTTTTTCTACTCATTGATATTATTTTCTGTTAGCCAAATTTCCAACACAACTAAGGTCCACATTTTAGACCAATTTACTTTTTTATCTCCTTTTAAAAATCTTAACCAATAGCGATCTAGTTCTTTTTCATTAATAAAAGATCTATTTTTAAGCTCATTTATTTTAGAATGACAAAAATCTTTTAAATCCCCTTTCATCCAATCAACCCATGGAAAAACGAATCCTTTTTTTGGTTGATCAAGCAAATCTTGTGGCAGCAAATCCCCTAAACTTTCTACGAGTAATTGCTTCGGGCGTTTCGTGAGCTTCATTTCATCAGGCACATTCAGCATGTATTGAACTAGTTGGTGATCTAGAAATGGAACCCTAATTTCTAAGGCATGTGCCATTGACATTTGATCAGCATCTCTCAGTAGAACATTAGAAAGATAGGTTTGAAACTCTAACATCGACACTTTAGACTGAAATGGAAAGTCAAAAGCAGGAGCATCATAAGAAACAGTATGATTGGCTATCTTTTTTACATTATTTTCAATTAAGGGAACGTGCAGTATAGCCCGCAATTCGTCATCCATAAAAAGTTTTCGGCTAAGTGGGTATGCACTTTCAAGATCAAAATAATCTAGTTTCAGTAACTCATGCATTTTGTCAGAGGCAATACTCTTTTTGAATGAGTCATAGACAGTCCCAACAACATTTCTAAGACCTTTGGGATAACTCAACATCCATTTATAACCGCCAATTTTATCCATTTGCCTAAAAATAGGATAACCAGAAAAAAGTTCATCACCTCCTAAACCAGACAATACTACACTAACACCCTGATCCTTGGTAGCCTTACTTACAACATAAGTATTTATTCCATCACCACTTGGGTGATCCATTGCTCTTAATATTGAGGGAATGTCTTTTACCAAATCAGCAGCAGAAAGCTTAATTTCTGTATGATTTGTTTTAAATCTTTCTGCGATTTGTTTTGCAGCCTCTCCTTCAGAATACGCACTTTCTTCAAATGCGACAGTAAATGTATTTACTTTGGTTGTTGAAACCTCAGCCAAACCACCAACTACGGCAGCTGAATCAATCCCTCCAGATAAAAATGCCCCGACTGAAACATCAGCGACTGTTCTTCTTTCTATGGCCTCAAAAAAGCGCTCTTTAATTTGATTTTGATACACTTCTTTTGACCGACCTTCCATCGTATAATCTTTAAAACTCCATAAAGTCCAATAATCGCGAATCGATATTCCATCTTCATTAAATTTTAAAATACATCCAGGCATCAAACTGTAAACATTTTTTACAATGGTATTTGGTGCCAATACGGTTTGGTAGGCCAGATATTCTGATAAAATACTGGCATTTAACTTTCTATCAACCAATTCTGAATTTAACAAAGACCGAATCTCCGAGGAAAACACCAGGTATTCTTGATTGTAATAATAATATAATGGCTTGATGCCGATTCGATCTCTAACCACCTCCAATTGGTTGGTATGTGTATCTAAAACAGCAAAAGCGAACATCCCGTTGAACTTAGAAAGGCTTTCAGTACCCCACTTTAAATAGGCTGCTAAAACAACTTCTGTATCAGAATTTGTCACAAAGTTATAATCAGTCAACTGAGATTTTATTTCTTTGAAATTATAAACCTCTCCATTAAATACAAGCACATAACGTTTATCAGCAGAATAAAATGGCTGATTTGATGCGGTATTTAAATCTATAATCGAAAGCCGTGTGTGCCCGAGGAAGCTCCTACCATCCATATATATTCCTTCAGCATCAGGGCCCCTATGCTGAATAGTTCGATTCATTTTTTCAATAGCTTTAGCTCCTCGAACATCTTCTTTAAAAAAAATCACTCCATTAATTCCACACATAACTTAACCTTCCTCTATATATTTTTTTTGCCGCTCAACGAATGCTTCCATTCCAAATTTATCGAGCATTCTTTTCGATAAACTTTCATCAACAACTTGTTCACTGAATACCTGATCTAAAGCATTTGCAATCTCCTCTTCAGAAAGTGGGTTAATCAGCAGGCCTAATTCTCCATTCGCCAGTGCATCCTTACTTCCATCTTTATTTCCTGCGATCACGCGCACTCCGCATGCAATAGCTTCTAAAAATACAATACCAAAACCTTCATTTACCGAAGGCATAATAAACACATCAGCTAATTTGTAATGTGCTGTCAACTCTTCATCAGGTATAAAAGAGGTAAATATCAATTTATCAGCGACTTTATATTTTTTGGCAATTCCTAAAACTCGTTTCTTTTCAATTTCGTCATACTTTCCAGCAAGAAGGTAACAAACATTTTGAGTTTTTAGTAGTGACAATGCTTTCACTACCCGATCATACCCTTTGTAGGCCTCAGATGAAGAAATTCTACATACCGTTAACACAACCTTAGTATCTTCCTGAATAGCATAGCGATCTTTTAAACTACTAAACTGCTGCTTCTTTGTCGAAAAATCAATGTATGGGTCTAATGTATTTGGAAATAAACGAAATTTATCTGGCGTTAATCCGTATTCTTCTATCATTCTATCACGTGTAAAAGAACTAACTGTCCAAATCTGATTTACGTTGTCTAAAAATCTTTTTTTTATAAAACTTGACTGGTCCCAAACATCTATCCCATGACCTATAAGAATGATTCTGGTAGTGGGGCGAAATGCCTGAATAACAAGTGCAAGTGATGCTAGATTTAAATGACCTACAAAAAGAACATCAGCCTTACTTAGTAGCATCTTAATCAATATATTAATCGCTGTAAGCACTCTAAATTTAAAGAATCCTGAAAAATTAGCATTATTGGAATAACGAACATCCAAATCCTCCAATTTATCGTATAGACTAAATAAGGTAACTTTCTCCGTATTTTTGTTTAATGCATAAATAAATGCCTGATTAAATCGTTCTATTCCCCCTTTTGTAGAAAAAGCAGATAGATACAGAAACGATATCTTTTTTGGGTCATGCATTGTGCCTGCAAATATATCGGTAATTAAGCTACTTTTAACCTAAATATCAATTATGAGTTTAAAGCATACTATAAAACTAATCAATACCCACCCGATTACCTCACAAGCTAAATTCAAAACCTACTTAAGGATAATCAAATGGCAATTAGCACAGGCGATATTGCACCGGCCAATAGTTATGCCTTTTGTAAATGATAGTGTCTTATTAGCCGAGAAAGGAATGACAGGAGCTACAGGAAATATTTACTGCGGCCTACATGAATTTAACGATATGGGATTCTTGCTCCATTTCTTGAATAAAGAAGATGTATTCTTTGATGTCGGAGCAAACATTGGATCGTATACTGTTTTATCATCTAAGGTGTGCGGAGCAAAATCCTTCTCTTTTGAGCCAGCTAAAATTACGTATGAAAGATTATCCAATAACATTTTCTTAAATAGAATCGAAAAATTAGTTACTTCATTTAATCTTGGAGTTAGCGCAAAATCTGAAACCCTAAATTTTTCAAAAGGTTTTGACACCATAAACCATGTTACTTCAGGCGAGATGGAGTACACTGAAAAAATTGAGACAATCTCTCTAAATGAAGTGTGTGAAACCAACTCGGTTGTTCCTTCTCTCATGAAAATTGATGTTGAGGGATTTGAACATCAAGTAATCGAAGGTAGCAGTGATTTCTTAAACAATAAAAAACTTCAGGCTATCATCATAGAGTTAAACGGAGCAGGAAACCGTTATGGTTTTGACGAAGAAAGCATCCATAATACCCTTACTAAGGCGGGATTTCATGCATGCGCCTATAATCCTCTTCAAAGAAAAATATCTCCTCAGCCATTTAAAAATAGCATAGACAATACACTATATATAAAGGACATTGAAGCAGCACGAGTAAAAGTAAATAAGGCTAGAAGTTACACAATCAGTTCAACTGTTCTTTAATTTTTTCAGCAACACGATAAGGGTACATTCTTCTCATGACAATAAACAAACCAAACATAATATAAAGTGCTTTGGTAAACTGATTAATCATGGTCGCAAAATCGTCTTCTGCCTTAATCATGTATAAAAAAAGGAAAGGTATCCAAAGTACAATTTCAGGAGTTTTTCTTCCATAAAAATAAACAATAGAAAGTACTACATTAACAAAAACTCCAAACAAGAACATAAAAAAAACACCTCCTGACAACCCATAATTCGCATAAGCTTCGCCTACCAATCCTAAATTCATGCTGGTTTCACGCAAATCGATACCAGTAAAACGAGAAAAGTAGTAGCCTCCTGAAACAATTTTATTGGGCATTAAAAATCGCGGAACAAAAGCCGACTTAATTGCTTCGACTATGGTTTCTCCATCTGCATAAGGTTCATAGGTAGGCACTACGTACATGATACGCGCAATAATCCACCCTTGATTCAAACGGTCAACCAACCCTTGATAATAGTCGTCATCAATATCAGCATTCAGTTTGTCGGTAGCTACCTCTTTTAATAAATCCGACCGATCCTTATTTACTTGCTCCAATTGGATACTTGCTCGATAATCTCCTTTAATTAATTGTACAAAGAAGAAAATGAATATAGCAACAGAGAATACAAATAACTTTTTTATAGTGCCAATTTGATCGATTAATGCATAAATAATAAACAAGAACCCTCCCCATAGAAACATATCGTGAAAGATCGATTGCTGAGCAGCTGAAATAATTACAGGTACAAACGCTACCAAGAGATATAGATATCGATACCTTACCTTGGAGGCGTATAAATAGAACGCCCCAATAAAAATAAGCTTACCCAACAAAAATATAGCAAACGCTAACACTTTAGGTAAAAATGGAGTGATTATTTGTGAAATTAAACCGACAATAAACAACAGCTTACCACGACTAATCATGGTTTCCTTATTCACCCGAAAAAATTCAATAGCTTTGGTCAAATCAATGGAATGCTTGCCAAAGAGCGGAAGAAAAAGACCTAAAAAAAGAAAGATTACAGCAGGAAAAATAAAGGACATGTACTGGTCTTCATCAATTTGCATAAAATAAAACTCTGAATTCGTATAATAATGATAGGATAAAAATGGCGCAACTCCCCATTGAACAATTGCGATTACTAAGGTTAATTGCTTGATCGGAATATTCTTACCCAAACGGGTAAAAAAATCAAACATTACGTTAAAGAAAAAAAACAAAATATATATCGTCGTTATTTGCACGGCAGGATTGATTCCTCGAAAAATAAATAACCCAATTAAGGTAATTAGTGCAAAGACAATCCGTGTAACCATTGAATTTGTATTTAAAAAATTTTGCCTCCTAAAAAGCTTCTAAAAACCTAAGGAAGGAACTAGTATTTCTTTCAAAACTATACTTTATATTCTTTATTTCAATTTCCTCTTGAATGGTTTGATGACAATCTTCACTTTTAAGCATACTTAACAACTCAACCATAAAACCTACAAGTTCATTAATATTCCCACATTGATATACTCTTCCTGTATTTTGATTCACTAAATCATCTGAACATCCGCAAGCAGAAGTTACTATTGCAGGTATATTTGATGCAAAGGCTTCATTCACAACAAGACCCCAAGACTCTGAAGAGCTAGATAGAATCAAAACATCTGAAATAGCGTACTCATTGACTAATTCTTTTTGATTTTTAAATCCTATAAATTTTATATGTTGATTTCCCTCCGCGAGAGCTTTAGACTCATTTATAAGCTTCCCTTCTCCAACCATTCTTAATTCAATATTACTGTGCTTTAAACTTAATTTTTTAAACGCATCAATAACATCAAATGGCCTTTTCAGTTCAATAAACTTAGCCACCCAAATAAAGACAATCTTATCGTGTTTTACTTTCTCGACCCTCCAAAAATCTTGGTCGACAGCATGGGGCGAAAACAGTATTTTCCCGTTTTTCACCCCATAATACTCCAAATACTGTCTATTTCGTTTTCCGACGGATAGAAATGCGTCATATCGGCTTAAAAAAAATGGATAATATAGCTTTTTTACCAATCGTTTTAACCAATGCTGCGATGGGTCTAGCTGTGAGTCGCCTCGAGCGGCAATGGGAATGCCTTGCTTATTGCAAAATTTTAACGCTTGTAAATGAGATTTTAAATACCACCCAAAAACAACCACATGGGTTGCTCCATAGGCTGCAAGCCTAGCTCCGATTGATGGTGTATCACAACCATCCTTACGTGTTACCGAGGGGCTTTTGGATACATTCTCTAAAAATTCGTAACTATATCCTTCCAACAATTCAATGTCCCAAGAAAAAGATTTTCCAAACCCGTCTTTCCCAACCTCATCCGGTGTTGGATTGTGGCAATAAAATACCTTTAGTTCTATGGTACGCGCAAGCACTGCAAACAACGGTGCATAATACTGTATTGGGTGGGAAACAACTATGGCTAACTTTTTCTGACTCATTTACGCAATCTCCTCAAATAGTTTTTCGATATTTCTTTTGCCCAACGCATTCATATAATCGGCATTATAATCTGGCAATTGATTTAGAGCCATAGAAAATTCTTCAATACGGTTCGGGTTACTCAAGAATTGGCGAATGCACTTGCCCAACTCATCAACATCATAGGAATCGGTGCATTTATATCCATGAATTTCATGTTCATAAAGAAAGGAAGCCCCTGATGTAAAATTGCTAATTACAGGGATATTTAATTGTAAAGCCTCTTGCAACACAAACCCGTAACTATCTAATAAAGAAGGGAATATACAAACATCATGCAGTTGTATTTGCTCAATTAATTCTTGGTGCAATTGTTTCCCATGATACTGAATGGAAGGCATCAATTTAAATTCTTCTAGGTAGGCAACTTCGGAGCAAGATCCATAAATATGGAGCGAGCTCCTTTGTCCAAAATCGTTTTCCGATTGAATACTTTTCCACGCTTTTAACAATTGATTAATCCCTTTTAAGGAGGTAACATTGCCGGCAAAATAAAAGCTGATGTGCTTGCCATTGTATTTTCTAGTGACTTTACTTTTTTGAATCGTGGAAGGCAAGGGCAGTAAATACATTTGCTCCCGCTTTTTAGAAGAGTTGTCGATATACTGTTGTGCATGAAATTCACTGTAACAGATTAAATAATCAGCCATTTCAGGTTCTGTTATCAATTTCCTATACCACCATTCGTCATTATGATTTTTAGGTACGTAGTCCTCAGAATCTACTCCTCTCTCCCTGGCTTCAAGTGCTAATCGTAGGTTTTGGGAAAATTTAAAGTGGGGTCCTCTGCATTCAAGAATAGTTTTGATTCCCTGTTCGATCGCTTTCTCTTGGAAGAGATATGCTACCGTGTCAAACAAATAAAGCAGGTTGTATTTTGAATAGTTAATAGTCGGACAAATATCCTCTTGAATCATGTCTTTAAGAATATTAAAAAAAGGGCGCTTTCGAACAAAATGTCCTTTATAAAAACTAATACAAAACTGCATAAAGGATAAATGAATAACATTCACCGCTCCCACAGGAACTTCTGTTATTATTTGATCCATCAACGCTCTTCTTCTATAAAATTTAGTAAAGGTGGATGAAGAAAAGCGTCCAAAAAATCGAGGAATTAATCGGTAGTTGTAGGCAACCACAATATCCACTCGATAGCCCATTTCGGTAAACAGCTTGACCGATCGTAAGCAGGTGTGACTATAATCAGGAAAGGCAAATAACACACGTTTTTTCATAATCGCTTAAACGGAGGTGGTCGCTAAAAAGGCCTTATACCATTCATAAGTACTGTGGATTCCTTTTTTAATATTCCATTCTGGAGCCCAGCCCAATGTTCGGTGAATACTTTCTATATCAACTGACCTTCTGCGAATATTGTCGATATCTCTTTCAGGAACTTCTACCAATGTTACATCGGGATTTAAATTTTGAATTAGTCGCGCAAGCGAATTTACAGAGGTTTCAATACTTGTGCCCACATTAAACACTTCCCCCAAAGCCTTTGGATGGACAGCAGACAAAATAGTTGCATTTACTGCATCGTCTATATACGTATAATCCCGTGTTTGCTCACCATCGCCTATAATAGTAAGTGACTGATTGGTTAGGGCATTATGGATAAACTTTCCCAATACACCACAATAAGGATTTGTTGGGGTTTGACCTGTACCATACACATTAGAATACCGAACACAACCAACAGGGATATCATAATTCCTTGAGTAAATCATGGTATAATTTTCACCCAACAATTTTGTTGCTGCATAATTACTTAACACCTTGGTAATTCCATCTTCGGAGGCAGGAAGATTTTTGTAACTCCCGTACACTGAACAGGAAGAAGTATAGACAAATCGCTTTAATTGAGCAGGACTATTGTTACGAATGTATTCAAGCATTTGTAAGGTACTTTGAGCATTCACTTGTAAATCTACCAATGGATCACTCCCAGAAGCAGAGATTTGCTTGCATGCCAAATGAAAAACATAATCCACTGAATCAATCAATGGAAACAATTGTTCATTTTCTAAAACCGACATTTTATGAAAAACAACTCTTTCAAGCATATCTCCTAAAATTTCAGGTTTGCTATTGGAACAATCGTCCACTACGATCACTTCACAGCCATATTTATGAACAAGAGTTTTTACTAGATTATGTCCTACAAAGCCTAATCCTCCGGTAACCAGTACTTTATTTCCGCGTATCTCTTCTTTATAATCCTTCATTACAGTAATTTTTCATCGGCAAAATAAATGAGGCTGTCATCCCTTTTGCCGTATGTTTTTGAATTCGATGGTCACTTGTATCTAAGGGAGTAAATTTAGCAATTTCAGCCTGAATACAGTTGATTCTATCTTTCAAAACACCCACCTTATCTTTTGGCAAATCCCCTTCTAAATCAGAATAAGTAACTACATAAGGATAAGCTAAATCTGACAAAAATTGAGCAGGATATGAATGTTTATGTAAAAAAGCGATGAACGGTTTCTTGGAAACGACAAGTCCAAATAATTTAGAAGCGGCATAATAGGATTGCATACCGCCAAATAATAACAAAATATCACTTTCAAGATTTAACCTAACGGCCTCTTTATAGGGCACTCTATTGGGGTATTCTGTAACTTTTCCTTCCAATCCATTCGATTGTATAAACTGATCCATTTGCGGTTGAACCAAATCACCCCCTGCATAGCTTGTACCATAAAACTCTGCTTTGAAGTTAAAATCAACTTGATGTAATGCAGCAAGTAAAGCATCTAAGACCAAATAAGCGTCATCCCAAACAGCTCCAATATAGCGAATTAGAGTGGTAGAATCATTACGTGGAGCGATAACCAACTGATTAAAATCACTTTCTTCTGCTCCATAAGGAATAGCAAACATCCTTTCTTTGCTCAGTTCCGAATGTCGGTTTCTCAGTTGCTCGTTAATGCCTTCTGAAACGGCAAATACAACTGCAGCATTCGATGTTACCCAGCCTTCTAGTCGATGAGCAATCCATTGACTTACTTTTCTTTTTAATGTGGCCGTTTCGGGTAATGCTCCTCCTTCTACCCATGGATCAATATAATCTATCGCATAAGGTATGCCAGTAGCCTTTTTTATTATGGGTGCGATAACAAGTATATACCATGGAGGCACAGGATAAAGCACAAAATCAGCTTTCGTTCTCCTTATATTTCTTAGTAGTTTAAAAAACAAAAAAGGCAACATCCGCAGGCCAAGATCACCCACGCCAAACTTTCTCGACAAATTTTGTGAAATTACACTGCAATATTCCACTTCATGATTCTTACCGACCAATTCTACCATCCATGGGTCTTCTGTCTCTTCTCTAAACTCGGGCTTAACGGTAATCACGGAAGGTACAACATCATGTTCTGCAAAGTGATTCATCATTAAGCGTACTCGCTGTGATGGTGGCAATGCGGATGGCGGATAATGTGGGGCTACTATTGTTAAATTCATAATACCTTAATTACAGCTGCATAATCCGACTCCCAATATAACTCCTTTGCAGCTAATCTTGAAGATTCTTTATACTCATTTAGCTTTTTTCTATCTGCAGCCAACGCATCTATTTTCTTGCTTAGCTCTTTAGCATTTCCTGGTTGATAAAGTAATCCAACAGAATATTCTTCAACCGTTTCGGCCAATCCAGGCGTATTCGCGGAAATCACAGCTAGGCCTGCATGCACGTAATCAAACAATTTATTGCTTGAGGTCAATCGCTGGTTATCTTCCTCAGGCAGCTCTCCCGTTAATCCAACATCGAACCCTTTTAGCGAATCTATTATTTGATCGGGCATTGCAGGAGGTTTTACAATCAACTTATTACCCAACTCAAATTTTTGACTAAACGTTGTCAGTATATCCTTTTGTTCCTGATTGATGTTCCCTTGAAAACATAACTGAACGGCTTCCTTGCATAAAGCAACCGCTTCTAGTAAAATGTGTAACCCTCTCCTATTGTTTAAAAAAATACCCATTCCATGCCACACTAATTTCAATGGACCATTTTCGGAATTCGATGCAGGATAAATCAGGCTAGATTGAGCAACTGTAGGTATGTTCCTCACTCTGAAACTTGGCCCTTTAAAAGCATAATCGGCAATTAACCGCTGCCGCATTACTTCAGTAGTGGTTAATAGCGCCGCTGCATCATTGATCCATCTCTTTTCGTTGGCCTTTACCCATTTTGAATGCTTTGGATCAAAGGCATCATACTGACCGACAAAATACTCTTGGCTATCGTATATAATCTGCGCACCATATTTCCTTTTAAAGCGAGTAGCAAAAGGCAAATTATCAATTAAATGCACCAAAACTACATCATAATTATCATCAAATCTAGGCGCCAATATTAATCCTTTGTTTAGGTAAAAGTCTTGTACAATATCCCAATTGAACCGTTCTACTGTTAGCACTACCAACTTGTGCAGCAAACTAACTAAAAGCCATTTCACTTTAGCCTTTAATGTCCGTTTAGAAATGTCATTTTCTAGCACTTTCCAT
Organism: Vicingaceae bacterium; assembly: GCA_018402765.1. Classification (GTDB taxonomy): domain Bacteria; phylum Bacteroidota; class Bacteroidia; order Flavobacteriales_E; family Vicingaceae; genus Acidiluteibacter. The sequence goes on from JAGYIE010000001.1 coordinate 974,013, forward strand.
GGCCTATTCTTAACTACATCATCATAGGTATCTTTACTTGCTAATCCAACTATTGGGTTAAATACTGTTACCTCCCAGCCTTGACTATAAAAAAAGTCCGCTGCTTTTAACAAGCGCGCATTATAACATATTTCACTATGGCTAAGAAGCAAAATCTTTTTCATTTGGCTAAACTAACGATAAAGTTGAAAGAATTTTATCACAAGCATCTCCTTCACCAAAAGGATTCTGACCACTAACGCGTTCATTATAATAAACCTTATCAGCTAGTAATCGTAAAGTAGCCGCAATAATTTTTTCTGAATTAGTTCCTGTAAGTTCTCCAAAGCCTGAAGAAACAACCTCAGGTCGCTCAGTCACTTCTCTTAAGATTATTAGGGGCTTTCTAAAGGAGGGCGCCTCTTCTTGAATGCCTCCAGAATCTGTCCAAATTAAATAGGCACTTTTCATGGTTGAAATTAAGGAAACATAGTCCATAGGCTGTGTAAAGGAAATCCCATCTACCCCTTCCATCTTTGACAATACGACGTCCTTTACATTTGGATTGGGATGCAATGGCCAAATAAACTCCACATCCATTCGCTGATTTAATAGCGCCTTGATTGCGTTACAAATATGAATCATTCCTTCTCCATGATTCTCTCGTCGATGCGCTGTAACTAAAATTATTTTCTTCTCAGATGGGTTAACCGTTGCTTTTTGAGAAAGGATATTCAATGCATCAATTACCGTATTTCCTGTTACAAACACCTTACTTTTATCTACGCCTTCCTTAATTAAATTATCAGCAGACAAAACAGTAGGTGCAAAATTATAATCCGCAAAAATTGAAACAACTTTTCGATTAAACTCCTCAGGAAATGGGTGATTTAAATCAAAACTGCGGAGGCCTGCTTCAATGTGGGCCACCTTTACTTTTGCGTAATAACAAGCCATTGCTGTGCCTAAAACTGTTGCCGTATCTCCTTGTACAAAAACAAGGTCAGGACGATTTTTTTGAATCAAATCATCTACACTGCCGATAACCTTTGAAACAACCGAGTTTACCGTTTGGTTAGTTGTCATCAAATCTAAAGACACATCAGGTGCAATACCAAACAAGGATTCTAAATTCGTTAGCATTTCTTTGTGCTGGCCTGTGCTAACTACTGTTAAGGTTACATGGGGTAAAGAACGAAGCTTTAAAATTAATGGAGCAACTTTAATCAACTCAGGCCGCGTGCCATAAACTACGTAAATCTTCATCGCTTCAAATAATATTTTAGACACATTTTTACGTACACCAACGGGGTAATTAATCTCATTTTCCAATGCAATACTCCGAAAGAAATTTCAAAAGGAGAAAAAAAGCGAGGAAGCGAAACACCCTTTTCATAATAGCAAATACTAACAATTTCTCCATTCAATATTCGCTCATACCTTTTGGGCAGTTGTAGTTCTTTAACTTTTTTATAAAATAACTGATTTAATCGCAATGACTCAAACGCCAACTCCCTAGAAGAGTATTTATTTGATACCGTATCAGAGCTCCATCTATTGTATACCGAAAACTCACCTTCAACGTATACAAACCTCGCTCCATTTAAAGCCAAATGAGTAAAGTACTCTCGATCTTGACCTACTTTAGTAACCGCTGACCACCCTCCACATGCGTCCAATTGTTCACAAACACTTCTTCTGCACAAATATGAATTGGTAGAATTCCAATCTTTATTTTCCAATAAAGTGGCTAAAAAATCCTTATCCAAATTTCGCCGAATGAGCTTGCTATGCCTAAACTCCTGGTTTTTGTAAAAATCCATTCGCCAATCAGAATAAACAATATCCACATCAGGAAACACTTGAAAAGCCTTTAATTGTCGCTTTAATTTACCGGGAAAAATAAAATCATCGCTATCCAACCATTGAATAAACGTTCCTTTCGATTTTAAAAATCCATAATTGCGCGCTGCATTGCCTCCTTTATTCGGGTTGGTGTAATAATAAAACGAATCCGGATAGGTTTGTTTATATTTTTGTAAAATAGGCTCTACCCCATCTGTAGAATGATCATCCACAACAATAACTTCCAATTCAAAATCACCCTCCTGCTGGAAACAACTGTCTAGACACTTGGATAACCATCCTGCACAGTTAAAATTTGGTATAATGATAGATATTATTGGAATTGGGGCCAAAGTGCTAAATATTTGCTTGGTCTGTATTACTTTTCGTCAAATATACTGTATAAATAAGAGTTTTTGAAATAAGGGAATTCACTTAATTATTTAAAAGAAATCCTTTTTTTTGTGCAATGAAGTTACTCAACTTATCTGTATCGACTAATAGAATTTTTGGACTTGATATACTTAGAGCAATATCAATTTTGATGGTCCTAGTCATTCATGGCAATTACTATATGCCTACTTGGTTTGCTCAAATTACAAAATACTTCACATACAGCCCAATAACTATTTTTTTTGTATTAAGTGGCTACCTTATTGGTCATATTTTAATAAAGCAACTCGATAAAAAAACGTTTACGTTTAACCAATTAATAAATTTTTGGAAAAATAGATGGTTTAGGACTCTTCCCGCCTACTTTTTAGTATTAATGATATTGAGTGTTTTTATTTTAACACCGACGAAAGCTACACAATTCTAAGTTTTTTCCAGTTTGCAACATTCACACAAAACCTGATTTGGGTGCAACCAGAATCGTTTTTGGAGAAGCGTGGAGCCTAAGTATAGAAGAATGGTTTTACTTTGTTACCCCCTTATCAATCTTTGTATCCATTAATGTATTGAAACAAAAACCAACGAAAGCTCTTCTTATTTCGGCACTAGCAATAATAGTTATAATCCCTATATACAGATATTTAAAATTAGCTTCGATGGAAAACTACACTAGCGAATTGTTTGATAATTACTTTAGAAAACAGGTTTTTACAAGATTCGACAGCTTAATGTATGGTATCGTAGCAGCCTATTTAGCGACTTTCCACCTTTCAAATTGGAAAAAATTTATGAAAGTCAAATTTTGGATTGGGCTTTTTCTGCTTATCGCTTCCAAATATGTATACGAATTGGATTCTTTGCCACTTTATGTTAGCCCTACTTTTCAGTTTTGTACAGAATCGCTTGGTGTATTTTTAATGTTACCATTCTTAAGTTCGATAAAAAATGGAAAAGGCGTTTTTTACAAAGCAATTACCTATATAAGCTTAACTTCTTATTCTGCATACTTAATTCATCGATCAATTGTCCAGTTCTTAATTATCAACCAGCTGCCTATCATTGATATGTTTGGCGTTAGCATTGGCCTCAAGTCAACAATTAGCTATTTTTATACTGGGTATTAACCATGGGTATTTCGATTATCATGTACAAGTATTTTGAAATACCTACAACTCAACTAAGAGAAAAAGTCAAATGGTAGAAAACAATTGTTGTAAATTTTGGCTCATTTTATTGATAGAAAACTCCTGCTTTATCCTTGCATAGGCTTGTTGCGTCAATTGATCTCTTAACTCTTCAGACTGAGTCAGGCGAATCAAAGCAGCCTCCAGCCCTTCATTATCTTTCTCCTTAACCAATAGGCCCGTTTCTTCATGCACGACTACTTCCGGGATTCCTGCATGATAAGTAGAAACTACAGCCGTTCCTGCTGCCATAGCTTCTAATATTGAATTCGGAAACCCCTCAGAATCGCCTGAAGGACTAACACGACTATTGAGTACAAAAATAGCCGCACTTTTTACATGAGCAATCAACTCGTGGTGACTAACAGCTCCATAAAATTGGACGTAATCAGACAATCCTAGTTCACTTCTTAAATCTAAAGCAGCTTTCATGTCTTCTCCATCACCCACAATGTCTAGTTGCAATTGTATATGAGGAAGCTTGGTTCTAACGGCATTAAAAACGCGAATTAAATCCAACACACCCTTCTTTGCCGTCAATCGACCTGCATGAATAAGTTTAACAACCCCTTCAGTTCTTTTTTTAGGTAATATAGAAGAAATAAACTCAAGATCGACGCCATAATGGATCACATGAAACTTTGCTACATACTTAAAATGTGTTGCGGTCAATAAATCTTGTTTCATTTTCTCCGCGCAAACTATTACGCTACTAGCATAATCAAAAAGCGGTAAAAGACTTTTGACATAAACAGGGTCCTGTAATAGCTGAGATGCATCATATCCATGAAATGACACGACTAAATGCAAAGCATTTCGCTTTGCATAGGGCAAAATGGCCAAAGCATTGGGCCCAAAATGAGCATGTATAACTTGAGCGTCTTTAAGATTCTCCTCCAATTGACGCTCTGAAGCCAAAGGAAGCAAATAAGGCAACTTGAGCCATTTCCTTCGTATATAATGAATTAACCTATCCTTTGTGCCTTCTGGAACAGTCCCAATCATAAATTCACGAGTAGTTGCTTGAAGCGGAAATCTTTCTAGATTTTTAAAACGATGAGCCACCAAAACAGGAAAAAAAGACGCTAATGCGAAATATTGATTGTAAATGAACGTTTCAGAACCTTCAAAAAAGGATGTATTGTAAATGATTATGGAAGATTTTGCTTTCATGACTATTTCTCTGCAAATCCATAAAAACCTGTATACATTGATCCTTCTGAATAATCGGTAGATGGTCGGTCTATATTGATTAGTTTCTTAATTATTGGCATTACTATTCTCCTTAAGAGTTTATCTTGTAGTCTATTTCCTCTATGCCTAGTAATCCATAAACCGAGCATAACAGCCAAACTTGCATCGTATCCTCCCAATGGTTTAATGGTTGATTCTTTAAACCCTGCTTCTGTAAATAAACGGTTCAATGCAAAAGGCGTATATCTATGTTCATCATGCGGAACTTCATGCAATGACCATAGAAAAGGAACGGTAAACAACATTTTACCCGTAGGCTTAAGCACCCTGCACACCTCGCTCAAAAAAATAGATGGATACGGACAGTGCTCCAATACTTCTGTTGCTAATACAGTGTCAAACGTATTGTCCTCAAATGGCATACTCACACCATCCCACTCAAAATCAGGCTTTATAGAAGAATTATATTCCAATGCTCCTGCTAAATCTAATCCTACATATTCGGTAACATTAAAATTGTTCAAAATGGTCGATTTGTAGGGCATTTCTCCACAGCCAGCATCCAAAAGCTTTCCGTTGAAATTTGGCCCCAAATCGGTTAACGACTTACTAATGGATGTTCGAACATAAAATCGATCCAAAGTAGAAGAAGTAAACTGTATATCGGTAAAAAGATTTTTCAAAATATCCTAGTTTTCGTGTTTAACCTTTAATTTGTCATGATAAAGAGCAGCATAGCTATTCACCATTTCATCCAAAGCATAAAGTTTTGCTCGTTCTGCATTAAACATGCTTTTAGTTTTCATCCAACTAGGCGAATTTAACTTCTCAAGAATTAATTGGGCCAATTGTTCAGCATTTCCTGTCATAACCAAACAATCAGGATCTCCAATTATTTCTGCTATGGCTCCTGTATCGTATCCTAAAACTGGCACTCCCATGCTCATTGCAAAAGGGGTGACTTGACCAAAACTCTCTTGAAATACCGGTGCGATAAATAATTCTAGCTTCTTATAAATACTAGGCAACTCTTCATAAGGCACATAGGAATAAAAATAAACTGTGCAGCTAAACCTGCTGTTTTTACTTTCTCTTCAAAAACCACTTTTAAATCACCATCACCGACAATGTGTACTACAATATCCTTGTCTTTTTGGGCTGCAATAACAAAAGGATCGATAGATGATTCCTTCAGTTTATGATCATCCAAACGATAAACCATTCCAATATTCTTGCGTATTGGAGCTAATTCACTTCTTTCAAAAAAGACAAATCTGATCCCGGGTAAATTACCCTATTTGAAAAATGTATACCTCCATACCGCTGCATCACATAATTACTTACGAAGATATAGTCCACATCCAATCGCTTAAAATAGTAAGGAACTACTGGAAGGTTTACATTTTGGATAATTGGGATAGACCTCAACTCAAGCTCCTTAAAAAAGCATAATACCATTGCCAAGTACTATCCTCTTTACTCCACATGGTTCCCCAGTGTATATGAATTAGCTTAGGCTGCAAGGAATCAATCAATCGCTTCACCTGCGTCTGTGTTGGCTCATCACAATATTCTAAAACCTCTACTCCTATATAGTTTTGAGGTATGGGATTATATCTAGTAACGACTGTGTGGTTATAATTCGATGGTAATCTTTCGATCAAATCGACTACAATCCGAGAAGCTCCTCCTGTTTTGAAATTATTAATGATATGCACTATGCGCTTTCCCGCTAAATTAGGAGTATCCTTCTTTTTTAACACATACGGTTTAAATTTTTCGGTCTGATAATTTACATCATACCGATGTAAAAACGGTAGGCATGCTTTGTCAATCGTTTAAATGGTCTAAGAACAAACACATTAACCAACCTCCTTAATACATCCTTCTTATTAAATAATCGATCAACTTCTTCTTGAAGCAATTGATTTTCTATCCGTAAGTTATGAAGCTCCTTATCCTTTTCTTCCATTAACATTAAACCATTTTAAAGCTCTGTAATACAAATAAAGCAAAAAGTACTTCAGCGCCAATACGCTTTTGCCATTATCTTTATAATGGGAGGAGATATACAATGCATTCCCAACAATAGAATTTAACAAGATGTGATGGGTTTGAGGTGGTAACCCTTTTAACAGAATCCGCCTCGACTTAAACCCTACCAATAATTTTTGAAATGAGGTATGCGTACTCCAAACCCCTTTATCGTGTATTCGATAGGCAGCTAGCGGTTCATTCAGCATTTTTATATCTCCATTCAGACTAGCCAATAGTAACAATGGCCAATCGCCCATGGGCATTTTTTTTAACCACTCAGGTAATGGATTCGGCAGTGCATCTCTTCGAATCATCACTGATGGAGTATTCAAATAGTTTCCCTTTAATAAATCTTTGTAGGTGGTCTCAGATGGTGTATCTTGATTGGAGATTTCTTTTAAGTTCCCCCTTTGATCAACGATGTGCACTGGTGAAAAACAAATGGAGAACCTCGGATTTGCCTCCAAAAAATCTACCTGTTTTTGCAGTTTATAATGGTCAATCCAATAGTCATCGCCTTCACAAAAAGCGATATACTTCCCTGTTGCATGGCTTAAATTATTGAGAAAGTTATACCGGCCTGTTGGTTTACCATCGATGTAAATGACATTCTTCCGATCGTGAAGAAATAATTTAATTCGATCAGTAAATTTATTAGCATATTCAATGCAAATTTCACGTGTTGCATCTTTTGAATCATCCTCACCAAGAAGCAATTGGTAGGAATATGATGAATCTTGACTAACTAAACTCTCTAAACATTTACGAATATAATTCCCTTGATTAAATGTTTGTGCACAAATTGAAACTACTGGTATAATTTTAAATTCAACCGTTAACGTGTTATTATCCAAGGTAACCACTTTACTAATCTAATTTTTTCCGAGTTTCTTAGCAAAAGGGATTTTTCCCAAACCCTTATATAATGCATCCGCTGTTTGCAGTGCATGTTTAAAATCATTTAATTGTAACTTTATATCTTGAATATCCTTATTCAAAATATAATTCATATTTCTAACATCCTGATTGGTATATATTAAATCGCTTATCAAAGATGTAACGTCTAAATTTGAATTCAACCCATTTTCAGCAAGAAATTTTACATAATTATTATATCTAACTTTATAGGTTTCATTAAATTTGGTAAAATCAGCTTCATCAAAAATCTGTTGAATACCTTTCTTCTTTGTTAGCTTATCATAATTAATACAGGGAATATTGAAAAAATCAGCAATTTCTCTAACTCTTAAATCTCTTGCAAACATAACAGCAGGGATTCCTTGTATTAAAGCGCATATACAACCATGAAGACGCGGACCAACAATAAAGTCTCTAGTACCAATATAATCAAACCAGCTTTGAAAACTTGAATGAAACAACCCATTCTTCTCTATTATTTTAAACGCTTCTTCATTATTTGGGTAAGACTCATATTCCTTTAGTTCACTTTTTAATAATTTCTCATCTTTAGTAAGATTCTTGGTAAATATAGCTTCATCTAAAAAATCTTGGCCGATCAATGGAACATCCTTAATTAAATGAAAACCTTGTTGATCTGAGATTGTTCTGTGATAAACTAGAGCGGGCATTTCAATCGTATTAGGCTTATTAATACTTAAATTAGCATCTAAATTCCAATATAAAGTAGGACACCCTATCGGCACTACATTACTGAATCCATTTTTGCTAATATAGCTGCTGTAAATGGTCCTCGCACACCTATAAACTTACTTCTCTCTGATACAATACTCAACAATCTTTTAAATGAATGATGAATTTTTAAAAAGTTCTTAGTGTCTCCTGAGTAATCTTGAACACCTAATGAAAAGCAAAATGTTGGCATCTGCAATTTTTCAACAAAATTTGTATAAACAGACACATCTCTCCAAGTTGTTACGTGAGTAGCAAATGCAACAATACATTGATCATATTTCTCTCGTAATTTCTCAACATCATTAAATTGATTAACGGAAATAAAATCTCCATTAAATTGCTTTATTAAAGCCCTACTGATTAATGATGCACCGTGATTACTAGCATATTCCGTATTTTCACTTAACCATTCATCATAATCCTTTGGATAATTGTATTCAGGACCAAGACCAATTATCATTGTTTTTTTCATCTTCCTATTAGTTTGATGCAAATTTAGATAATTCATTACTTAATTTACTGGCGTCTAAGCAATCTAATCTTATTCTATTATTATTTTCAAATGGTTTTAACAAAGCATTATCTATACCTGATGTATCTACTTCAAAACCCAGTTCCTTGAATTTGTTTGCTATTAATCTTAATATGTTTGAAGGTGAATTACAAAACTCACTATATGCTACGGATAGCTTATTTTTCTCTGGAATCAATGCTAAACCTTCATCAACTGCCTTTCGGGTATATACGACTTGACCGGCAACCTGTTCTATCGGGCTTAGGGACTTCAAAAACTATATTCTTTAGGTTTGAAGGAATACCATTTATCCCTTGTACCAAAAAAATTTTTCCTCGCAAATAATAACGATTGAGCATTAAAGAACTCATCTCGTTTAATGTCAATAAAAATAAAATTCCTATTAATATTATATAAGTATGGGATATGCCAATTCAAAAGCATCCCTTTCATTACCAAAGGCTTATTTGTCAAATTTTCAAAGGCGCTAATTTGAGAAATAAATTTTTAGAATCGATCTTCTCCAATTCTCCTTCAGAAAGAATATTAATTTCCCCAAAGTTGAAAAATTCTCTCCAAAAATACCAATATTCGCTAGGGTTTAACGCGCCAATCGTTTTCCCTAAGTTTGAAGAGTATTCAATCTTAGTTGAGTCAAAACCTAATTGATTTAGAGGGTCATATTCAAGTAAAGATTGTTGTGCTAAAATTCCAATGTATGGATTCTTGTAAAACCTAGCAATTAGGTTAGAAGGATAAGAAAAACTCCTAAGGCTGCCAGCCATTGCAAAAAACAGTAGAACCAGCCCTAGGACAACCCATTAACAATACAATTGGCATTGTTGGTGTATCAAGCTTTCCTTTTATCTTAACATTAGCTATTAAATCATTTAGCTCGTTCAAAGAACCCTCCAGGCTCTCATCTTTCTTAAAAAATTACTTCTTTGGTTATTATCATACATTTCAGACATAGTAACTCAATTTAACACAACTTAAATCTATTAGATTTTCATCATTTTTTAATTAGAATAGATACCCTTTCCAAATCCTTCAAGTTATATCTATGGTCAATTGGTAATGGTAACATCTCTGTACTTAACTTACATTCGATTTCATACTCTTTACTATTATTTCGTTTGGTAGCTTCCATCCATAAACTTGGGATAAAAATATTATTCTCATGCAATTTAAACTTATCTATAGGCTTTTTAAGTAAGAGAGGATAACAAAAGCCATTCTCGATGTTATCATCAATTCTCAACTGATTAAATTCTTGAAATTGAGTTTTAAAATAATTGAAATTTTCATTCCTAATATGTCTAACTTGATCAAAGTTCACAAGTGACAATAGACGTTCTGAGATTAAGGACATGCCTTCTACATCAGAACCTAAACTTTTTCATAATCTAGAAACTCTGAAAATGCTAATTCTTGGATTTTCAACAATCTGTGTAAATTATGATTTATTGTCACATCTACATTTCTCCTAATTAAGCCAAAAGGAGATTGATGGACAGGCCCATACAAGAATGCTCCATCAGGAATTCCAAAATATTTTCTTGCAGAAGTAAAAGAAAAGTTATTAGTTTCATACCCCTTAAGAAAAAAGGAATGAGTGTTGTCTAAAATTAGCTTATTTGAGTACTCATTTAATAACTGCTGAATGTAATTTTGCTTTAAGCCAAAAAGTCACAATATATAATGTATTCTCCTTCAGTAAGTGAAGGTAAATTAATTATCTCAAAATTATAATCTATTTTGTAAAATTCATAACTAATATGATTTATCTCTAAAGGCTCATAAAGTGCGTTACAGCAATAAAAAGGCAAAAAACTTTTTAGGCTTAACAACTCTTAATATGTAATTTAGACAGGCTCTACCCGTTGATAATTTAATTGCTTCATCATGAAAAATTGAACCACCTTGTGGTAACTCCAATTCAAAAAATCCTCCAATTGGTTTCATTTCTTTATCTCCGATAAACCTTCAATTAATAATTTAACTAAACTTTCAATATTTTCATTTGTCATATCTTGATGGACTGGAAGATTAAGGATAGAGTTAGATAAGTCCAGCATCTCAGTATACTTTTTGGTATTTAAGCCGTCAATAAGCCTATAATACAATGCAATTAGATGTATATCTTTATAAGACATCCAGAAATACAACTTTTCTCTTAACCCTTCTTGAATATATATAGGATAATTATGCGGTATATCATTATTTCCTAGAGTTTTTAATCGCTTAATCCCTTTTACATCGCATAAAAGCCTATCCAAATACTTATAATTTTGAATTCTCTTTTTGACAATTGCTTCCAAATCATACATTGCGATATTTGAAGCCAAGTTCGAGTTAAGCTGCACCTCTGAAGAATTTATTGGTGGTAATATTTGATTATTTTGAACAACTAAGCCTCCACTTTTTAATGGATAATTTTTATGAAGAGAATAGAACACAAAATCTCCGTAAGTGCCTGCATCTGAAAAATTATATAAATTGTAGTTATACAAGTGGGCACAATCCTCAACCACAAGCACTTCATGCTTTTTACATAAATCAACTATAGCTTTTAGATTTTCAATCCTAAAACCAAAATAATGAACTAGTAGCACTAGCTTATACTTTTCATTTAATAGTGTTGCTTCAAACAAATCTAAAGGAATTGATAAATCTCCGCTTAGAGTATAAAATTCATACTCAAGACCTTCTTGTAAGATAGGATCGAAAATTCCAGATCCTTCTTTATCAGTAATTCCAATATAAGAAGGTAATAATATTTTATCATTTAAATTTAATTGTTTCAAAATAAGACGCCAACCTTCCCTTGCTGAATTCGTAAAAATAGCGTGCTTTCTATAATTAGACTTAATCTGCGCTGACTTGGTAATCATTTTTACACATATTTAAAATTAGTCAACATTCTTTTTATTTGTTCTGCACTATTAAACATCATAACATCAATAATCGACATAAATGGTATAAACTCATTACCTAATTGGGAATATTTTTCAACTTGAAAGTCAAGGAAATTGATTTCTATACCTTCTTTTGATACTTAGTAGTATCAAAGAATTGTAAACCATTTCTAGAATTTATATATGTGTCTGCATTCAGCGCTTTACAAATTTGCAATGCCCATTCATCTGCATGCTTTACCTCATCTATTTTAACTTTCATTTTTGACCATATCTTTATGGGTGTTGTAATTCCGATATATTCACAAACTTTAGTTAAAGAATAATAATTCAATTCTGCAATACTATCTGTTTCAAAACTAAAAATATCCTTCAATAAATTAACTACCTCAAAATAGAAAGGTGCCCTTTTCTTATATGGAACCAATTGTGCAAGAATTTTATCTTGCCAATTCTCATCATTTCTAATAAACACCTCATTTATAGGCGTCTCCCGTTTATGCTTTACTAAGGGTACTTTGATGTATAATGGCTCTCCTGATGGCTTTAAAATTTGATTTCTCTCTATCCATCCATGTCGTATAAATTGAGGTGTATCAAACAATATAAACTCGTCGACACTATTTATCAGAGCAAAATATCCTATATAAGGAAAGAAATATGGTTGATTAATTGCTAAGGTCAATGAATTAAATTTAAGATATTTATTATGTCGCTTTGAACTTCTTCCTTCAAATCATAGAATAGTGGTAAGCATAAAACTCTTTTTGAAATGGACTGAGAGATGTCCATAGCAGTAGTTTTAACGTAAGGCAATGAATCCAAAGAAGGATAAAAGTATCTTCTCGGAAATATATTTGAGGAATTCAATTCTTGAATTGCATTTAACAGCCTTTCTTCGCTTTTAAAAATAATTGGGAAATAACTGTAATTCCATTCCGTTCCTTCTCTTAATGTTAAAAAACTTAAGTCCAAGGAGCTTAGTCCAGAACGATAGCGCTCGACAATCGCCTTCCGATTTGAAATTATTTTCGATATATAGGGTAGTACTGCAAGTCCCATTGCAGCTTGCAACTCACTCATTTTAGCATTGATTCCAATCCCTTGAAAATTTTCAGGACCATCATGACCGAAATTGTGGTGATAAAAATACGTATCAAACATTGCCTCATCATTACAAAAAAGTGCGCCACCTTCACCAGTGTGAAACACTTTAGTCGCGTGAAAACTACAGGTGCTTACATCCCCATAATTAAAAATAGATTTTCCTTTGTACTTTACACCAAAACAATGAGCGGCATCGTAGATTACTTTTAGATTGTACTTTTTCGCAATTCGTTCTATTTCTTCCACATGACATGGATTTCCAAAAACATGCGTGGCCAATATTGCAGTAGTTTTATGGGTAATTGCAGCCTCAATCTTCGTTTCATCAATGGTCAAATAGTCAGGATGAATATCGACAAAAACAGGGGTACACCCTTCCCATACAATAGAGGAAGTGGTCGCCACATAAGAAAATGGGGTGGTAATTATTTCATCTTTTAATGCCAAAGCCTTAATCGCAATTTGTAAAGGCAAGGTTCCATTAGTCATCGCAATTATTCTTTTTACTTCTAGATGTTTTATTAACTTATCTTCTAGCTCCTTAACTAACTCTCCTCTATTAGTTAACCACTCATTATTCCAGGCTCTTTTTAAAATAGCTTCATATTCAAATATGGCAGGAATAAAGGATTTTGTTACGGGTATCATTGTTTTCTTTAATATAAATTAATTGGACCCGGAACTAAATTAGGATATTTATTATAAACTACTGAGCTCTCTTCGATGGTAAAGTAAAATGCTTCTCTCTTTGCAAATAAAAAATCAGAATAATTTTTATGCATTGATATATTAATATAATATTTTCCTTTGTTTAATATATATTTAGGCAAAGTAAATATCAATTCATTTACTCCTATTTTAAAACCATCTCCGTTATTAATCTCATTTCCCAATAAAACAAATAATTTCTGGTGGTCCGAAGTAAAAAATGCAATATTTAAGTCAGCTCCTTCAGGAATTTCTAAATGAAATTTCACACGAAAACTTAAATTGCCAGAATTTAAAATCAAATTACTCTCTTCATCTTTCAATCCTAGCTCTAAAACACTATTTGGCTTATTTTCAAAAGTGACTAATGAACTACCTCCCTGATCTTCTTTACCCTGTCTAGAATACAATTGAACAACCTCTTCAACTTCAAAGCTATTTAATGCTAACTTTCCATTCTCCACTAAAATAGCTCGAGAACACAAGCCTTTTACAGCTGCCATATTATGGCTCACAAAAAGTACAGTTCTTCCTTGTCCTGCCACGTCCTTCATTTTCCCCAAGCACTTCTTTTGAAACTCTGCATCGCCCACGGCCAACACCTCATCGATGATTAAAATCTCAGGTTCTAGATGGGCGGCTACTGAAAAGGCCAAACGAACATACATTCCACTACTATAATGTTTTACAGGCGTATCAATAAATTTTTCAACTCCCGAAAAAGCGACAATTTCATCAAATTTGGACTTGATCTCTGCGCGAGTCATTCCTAGTATGGAACCGTTTAGGAAGATATTCTCTCTTCCGCTCAACTCGGGGTGGAACCCCGTACCGACCTCTAACAAAGAGGCTACCCGGCCCCGCATAACAATCTCCCCATTTGTTGGTTCAGTAATTCTCGACAGGACCTTTAATAACGTGCTTTTACCAGCTCCATTTTTTCCTACAATTCCCAATACTTCCCCTTGATCTACATCAAAAGAAATATCTGTCAACGCATTAAAGGTTTGTTTTGATGAGGAGGAAGGCTTAAACAGCCCCCTAAAGGTATCAACAATTGAATCCTTAGCGGCTGCTCCTAATGTATAGGTCTTGGATATATTTTTTACTTCAATTACCTTCATCTTAAATCAAATCAGCCATTACACGTTCCACTTTTTTAAAATACCATAAGCTTGTTAAAAATAACAGTAACATTACACCTATGGAAAAAAAGATCAATTGACCAGGCGCTTCCCCCCCAATAATGGACCACCTTACTCCTTCAATAACACCCACCATAGGGTTTAAGGCATACAACCATTGATACTTCTCTGGAACCATATTCGCTGCATAGGCCACAGGGGAGGCATACATCCCAATCTGCACCATAAAAGGCAATAAATGCGTAAAATCTCGAAAGCGAACAGTCAAAGCACTCACCCAAATACCTACCCCTAAGCCACCAATGATCAGCAGCAAAATAAACAAGGGCAAATAAAGAATATTGGCTGAAGGAACAAACTGATAATAAACCCCAATAACAATTAAGATGACTAAGCTAATCATAAAATCAATCAACCCCACTATGGCTTTAGAAATAGGAATAACCAAGCGTGGAAAGTAAATCTTTTTCACCATGGCTTGTGCCCCTACGATGGAGTTTCCTGCTTGACTAATCAAAAAAGCAAAATAAGTCCATGCCAGCATCCCCGATTGCGCAAATAGGGGATAAGGAGTAGAGCCGGTATCTACCTTGGCTACTCGGCTAAAAATAAGGGTGAAAATTAACAATGTAGCCAATGGCTGTATAAATGCCCAAACAAAACCCAAAAAAGTTTGTGCGTAACGCACCTTGTAATCCCTCCAGGCCAAAATGGCAATTAAATCTTTATAATTCCATAAATCGGTAACAATGGTAGAGAATTTGGTCGGTGAATTGGAAGAGATTTTTAGCTCCATCATGGTTGTTTGCGCTTCAAAGGATTCCACATTTTCTTTTTCATTTTGTTGCTGCTATCTTCCGCATAATACCCATAGCCGTAGCCATAACCGTATCCATAGCCATACCCGTAGCCGTACCCATAGCCGTACCCATAACCATACGCCAATGGGCCAGAATTTTCTTTCACCGCATTCATCACTATACCAATCTTTTTGATTTTACCAGTTTGAAAGAGGTTATCTATATTTTCCAGATAGGCTTTTTTGGTATAGTTGTGGCGGACGATATACAAAGAAGCATCCACATATCGATTGATGATGAGTGCATCGGTAACCAGCCCTACAGGAGGGGTATCGATCACCACCACCTCATAGTCTTGCTTTAGTAACTCAACTAGCTCTTGCATGCGCTCACTTTCAATTAACTCAGCCGGGTTGGGTGGTATAGGCCCAGAAGAAATTAAGTCCAAATTTTCAATTCGGGTTTGCTGAATGCTTTGAGTTAAATCCGCTTTGCTAATTAAATAAGAGCTTAAGCCAATTTCATTGCTCAAACCAAAATCTTTGAAAATCTTTGGTTTCCGTAAATCTGCACCCACCAAAATGGTCTTTTTACCAGAAGCAGCATAGATGGCAGCCAAATTAATGGAGGTAAAGGTTTTTCCTTCTCCTGATATTGAAGAAGTTACCATAACCACATGGCGTTCTTTTCCTTCCACCATATAATTGATGTTGGTTCGTATACTCCTGAAGGATTCAGAAACCATGGACTTTAAATTGTTGCTCACAATGATGTTGTTCTCCAATCCCTTTTTCAGCATAATGGATCCCAGCAATGGAATCTTTGTGATGTACTCCAAATCTGATCGGTCAACGATTTTATTGTTTAAAAAATACAACAACAAAATAACGGCCAACGGAAGAATAAGCCCGACTACGACATTGGTAGCATAAACAGAGCCTGACTGTGGCCCTACAAAACGCAAACGGTATTTAGAAGCTTCTTCCAATACAGAGGCCTTCGAAATACTCGAAGCCTGAGCAATACTCGCCTCAGAGCGTTTATTGAGTAAATAAATGTACAAATCATTTAGCAAGTCATAGCGCCTTTGCAAATCGTATCCCTTTTGGCCATAAGAAGAAGCTTCCTTGCTTCTAATTTTCATTCTTTCCAATTGCTCAGCTGCTGCTCTTTTTGCCAAACTAACTTCTCTTCTAGCAAGGTAAACCCGATTCATTAAGGTTTTTCTTAATAAAAGCAATTCAGTGTCTGACCCTATTACGTAGCTATTTTTAAGCGTTGCCGTATTCCCCTTTTTCATCTTTACCAAAACAGCATTTCTCATTTCCTTTACTAAATCATGTATATAGGGGTCTGTAATGTTAAAAAACTGAGGTGAAGGAATTCCATAATCCAAAGAGTCTGATTCTAGAAACCCTTCAAGCAGGTCATAATACGATTCCTGCAATTCGATAGTTGAAATATTTTTTTCAATTCTATAGACTTCTTCATACTTTATCCCTTCATCAATTGGTACATTCTTTTGAATTGCCATATTTTGAAATTTGACTATCTTCAGCTCTAACTCCTTGAGGCTATCCGTAACCTCTTCCAGCTGATCATCTACAAAGGCAATCGTATTGCGTGCAATGGCATTGTTGATATCCAATCCCCGATCAATGTAAACCCGCATCAATTGATTGAGAAAGTCCATTTCCTTTGCAGGAGTTTCTCCAGAAGAGGAAAACAATAAAATGGTGGCTTCTTTATTCTCTAGTGTAAGGCGCAACTTTGACTTTAGCCCATTGGCCACATCTGAAGGGTTGATAATACTGATTCTGTAGATTTCTGTTTCATCTGGCTTGAATTTCTTCAACAATACATCTACCTCAAGTTGCTGACCCTGAAAATGCAAGCTATCTAAGGGCACAAAAGGGAGGTTTTCTAAGCCATCCTTACTTCTGGCAACACGCGCTTCTAACGCTTTGGTAATTTCAATAAAAAAGGTACCCTCAAAAACTTCGTAATTCTTCAGCGTAATCTCCGAAACCGGATACATTTCGGTGGTGCGAATATTGCCCACTTTGTAGTAAAATACCTTCCAATTAAGCTCATCCACTACTTCTTGCATTAACGGTAAGGACTTGATGATCCCAAATTCATTCATCATATTACTTGAAGAAGAAACCAAATCTGTTCCCTTAATAAAATAATCTTGCCCCCAGGAGCTGTATTCATCTTTTACCAACAAGCGAGAAGAAACCGAATAGGTTGGTGGATCGTAGCGCATTTTATAAAAAGACAACGCCACGCTTAAAATCAACCCGATTACAACTAAGTACCAGTATCGAATAACGTACATCAACAATACTTGAGGATCTATTTTAATCGTCGATCCATCAGATTTAGCAACTGCCATGAGTTTTTAGATAACTATTTGAAGAGGCAAATAAACGAAATTAATTAGTTACTTTGGATTCAGAAGAAATTCAATTGAAGGAATGCAGCAGCAACAAAAAAAAATAAGCCGTTTTGTAGTACAGTTATTCATTGGCTATCCGGCTGTATATCTTGTTTACGAATACATTTTACTGCCCTATACCCCACTGGATAATCTAATTGTTCAATCATTATTAAGCATTAGTGAATTTACGCTTTCCACATTCGGTTTTGATAGCTTCGTGGATTCGGCTAATGCCATTG
This sequence comes from Vicingaceae bacterium, assembly GCA_018402765.1. Classification (GTDB taxonomy): domain Bacteria; phylum Bacteroidota; class Bacteroidia; order Flavobacteriales_E; family Vicingaceae; genus Acidiluteibacter. Next base: position 992,172 of record JAGYIE010000001.1, read on the forward strand.
TGGGCATCAAGGGTTCTAGTGGTGTAAATGTAGGATATGCCTGCGATGGCCTTAGCCTATTTCTATTGTTTGCCGTATTTATCGTTGCCTTTCCAGGAAAGCTCCTTATGAAAGTTGGGTATACGGTTGTCGGTTGCTTGTTAATTCACTTGTTAAACAGTATTCGAATTACGGCCTTGGCCATAATTCATGTAAAACAACCTGAACTGTTGCACTTTCACCATACGTACACCTTCACCTTGTTTATTTATGGTTGTATCTTTTTGCTGTGGGTGATTCGGGTAAACAGCTATACGAAAAGACAATGGTAAAAAAATACATGGCGTTTCTCCTGATTGCATTGGTGCTAATTGCTTCCTATTGGCGAGAGGTGATTTTTCTTCAAATAAATGCACTACTCCAACACGAACCCTGGAACTATTCCAATACGCTACCTGTTGCATTCTTGCAAAACCAACCCAAAGAAACCCTGCTTCAACTCAAGTGGGTGTTGACGGGGCTATTTTCTGTGGCTATTGGGGGAAGCACATGGATTTGCATCCAATTGATGACGGAATTGTTGTGGCTAAAAAAACTGCTCAATTACGTTTTTGCATTACTCTTGCTGTGGGCGGGCATAATGGGTAGTTTCTATATTTTTACTCCGAATAAAGAACTTTTTTATCCCCTTTTACGTATATCCATTGGGTTATTCCAAACCCCATTACTGTTAACTATTTTTGGAATTATCCTATACGCTATCAACAACTTAAGCAAATTGCATAATCTCAAAAATTAATGTATTTTTGTCCATTGATTAAAACCAACCAAAATGAAAAAACGTTTATTCCTTTTAACTCAAATAATTGTTCTCGGAAGTTTTGCACAAACTGGGCCAGGCGGAGTAGGTAACGCTAGTGATAACATCGTTTGGTTGGATGCAGCTCGATTAGGATTAGCCGACAATACCGCAGTTAGCAGTTGGACTGATTTTTCAGGCAATAACAACCATGCAACACAAGCAACAGGTAGCCAGCAACCCCTATACAAAACTGCGCAGATCAATGGGGTTCCTGCCATAGATTTTGATGGAACAAATGATTATTTGCAATTTACCAACCACATTACTACAGGATCAGTATCAGCATATACAGTGCATCAGTCTCAATCTTTAGATATAAATGGAATTTTAAATATCGAAAAGCATATGCTTTACTCAGGAGGTAATTTTATTTCGAATGCTTATGATTCCCCCAGAGAATATTATTCTTCATTTTTCAATCTAGATGACCCAACCGTTTTTCAGTTTCACACAGGAGGAACAATTTCATCTGACACATACAACTCAGTTAGATCTAATAGCACAGGCAACTCAGCAAGAAACGCTGTAAGAACTGAACTATTAAACAAACCTCTTTCAACAGTCGGCGTTTTAATTGGCTCTTTAGGCACTCCTGTTAGATTTCAAAATGGCGAAATATCCGAAGTTATTTTATTTAATAGGGTTTTAGGTCTAGCAGAAAAGCGAATAGTGAATGCTTACATTGGAGGAAAATATAGCATCAGTTCATTAACTCCATTTTATGCTTACGCCTCGATCTTTGGTTCTGAAATTTTTGGAATAGGCCAAGAAGCCGATGGAGCAAATACAACTGCTCAAGGTACGGGAATTGTTGAGATTTCAAATGCCTCTTCATTGGATGATGGAGATTACTTAATTGTTGGTCATGATAATGCAGCATTAACGACTACCACATCCGTGGGTTCTGCATTTTCAAAGAATCGCTACAACAGAATTTGGCGAGTGGATGTCACCAATACCCCTGGTACAGTGGATATAAAGTTTGCGTTAGCAGGCAATAATTTTGCTGCAGACCCCGTAAATTCCTATCGACTATTGATTGACAATGTAAGTGGAACTTTTGATAACGCAGGAATTTCTCAATCGCTTACCGGAACCTACAATGCGGTCGACGAAACTATAACTTTCACAGGCGTGTCTTTAACCGATGGCGATTTCTTTACTTTAGGTGAAGAATATACATCAATAACCTCCATTAGTAGTGGAGATTGGAATTCCATCACTACTTGGAGTTGTGCTTGTGTACCGACAGAATTAGATGACAGTGTTTTTATTATTAGTCCACACAACGTAAGTATTAATGGTTCAGATGCAGACATAGCAAACCTTACCATTGAAACAGGTGGGACATTAAGTTTTTCGACTGATAATACGTTAGCAGTAAAAGGAGATTTTATTGTCGAAGGATCCATTTCAATGCCTACAGGAAAATTTGCCTTCGACGGGGTTGATGCACAAGAAATACAGAATACCAGTGGTTCAACAGTGACCTTTAATGATCTTGAATTTAATAACACAAACAACGTTTCTCTAAAAGCTGGCGATTTTGAGGTGAACAATTTTGTAACCGTAACTGCCGGGCAGCTAATTAACGATGGAGCTGTGTTCACATTTGTGTCTGATGCAAGCAATCACTCCCAAATTACAAATTCTAATTTGAATGGATTTAGCGGTCGATTTATCATGCAGCGTTTTTTTACTAGTAGAAATGCCGGTTACGCAGACCTAACTACACCGACAGTTTCAACAACTATTGGCGACTGGGATCAAGAGATTTTTATGAGCGGTGTAGGTGGAGCAGATGGAGATGTGCAAACAGGAGCAGGTGGTCCCGTAGAACATACGGTCTGGAAATGGAATAATTCGGCTCAATCATGGGTGGCCGTCACAGACACCAACACCACTATTTCAGCAGGTGAGCCTATTGAATTATTCTTAGGTGATAATTTAACGACCTTCTCTGCCCAGACCATGGACTCAAAAGGAACGCCATTTACAGGCCCACGCTCATTTAATTTATCAGCAGGGTTTAACTTTATAGGAAATCCATATAGGGCTTTTCTTAATTATACAACAGTTACAAAACCGTCAGGAATAACTAACCAGTTTTATATTTATGAACAAAATGCAGGAGGTTACTCCTTGTTTTCAGGCGGGTTTATTGCATCAGAGCAAGGATTCTGGATCAACTCACCAGGAACGAGTACCATCACTTTTAACGAAGCAAATAAATTATCTTTAAATTTTAATCAAATCCTAAGACAGAAAAATGACCCAAAGTTTGAATTAAAAATCACCAACTTGGAAAACAACTATGGCAATAAAGTATCCTTTGTTGCAACAAGCAATGCGGAAGATAATGCTCCTTTCTTGCCAAGTCCAGAGAAAACATCCCCTGCATTAACCATTCAATTAGCTGAACAAGCATTGATCCAACAAGCGTTGATGACCACTCAAAATCGTGTAATTGCACCTGTAAACTTTTATGCAGGAATCGATGGTTCTTATACGATTGCAGCAAATGCGATTGACCAATTGTTGGGCAATTACACCTGCATTGTTTTAGAAGATAAAATAGAAGGCAAATTGATCGATTTAACAACCAACAACACTTACACATTTAGTGCTTTGAAAGGAGAGTATGAACGATTCAATGTGCACTTCCTAAAATCATCGTCTGATTGCGAGCAATTATTAAGAACAAAAGGAACTACTTCTGTATCTCCTCATTCGATTCAATTGCTGCAGAGAGGTAATCAAATAGAGTTGGCTTATGATTTAGAAGAAGGCACGCAAGCGAGAGTAGACATTCTAAGTTTAAATGGCCAAAAAGTACTTCCCTCTATAGAATTAAGTATAAGTGGAAATGGCCAAGATCTACTTCTCAACAACACTGAATTAAAGGGAATCTACTTATTTGTTTTACGAACAAACAACAAAGTAATTACCGAAAAATTCCGTTTTAATTAAAAATGTATATTTGCTCCAAGAACTCGACGATATGAAAAAAATCCTAAGAAAAACCCTTCTACTTTGCTTTTTTACTGTAGCATTTAGTGCACTAAATGCGCAGCCTCCTGGTGGTCCGGGTGGAGGCGGAACGGGTAATCCAAGCTGTTTTCCCCCACCATGCGTACCTATTGATGGTGGCTTGTCATGGCTACTCATAGCAGGAGCTGCATACGGAGGAAAAAAAGTATATGAAATGAACAACAAAAAAGTCGACGAATAGTCGACTTTTTTGTTGCTATCCTTCAAATATAATTTAATTATAAAACCATTGACTAAAGTATTATAACTAAATTTCGCGTACTAATTTTACCATTAACTAAACCAAAAGTTTATCTATTAAAATTTATTTTAAAATGATTAAAAAAATAATTGCAAAAATCTTATGGATTTTAGGTTTTGACATAAAAATTACCAAAAAGAAATCGCCGGCAATCTCACTCGAATACCCGAATAGAGAAATAAGTAAAATTGCAGAAAAGCCTTTAGATAGTACCCTTCATTTAAATTTAGCGATTAAGTATTTCGAGCGTTCTGACTATTTTAAGGCATATGCTGAGTTAAAAACAGCACGAATCTTAGGCCTTCCAGAAGAAATTTATAATCAAAAAGAATCCATTTTCAAATCGAGAATTCCTGAACTAACAGAAATGAATCACAATCAGTATTTCAGATTTCATACCTTAAAATCTGAGATACATAAACATATTAGCTCAATAGAGAAACCATCAATTTTAGATATCGGAGGTGGTAGTGGTGAATTGGCAGCTTTTATTCCGGAAATAGATTATTGTTTAGTTGAGCCAAAAGTGAATGGAATTAATGGCTTGGAACTACCGTTTGAAGATAATCGTTTCGACTTAGTTGTTTCATGTCATGTTCTTGAACACATAGCTATTCCCGATAGAGAACGATTTCTTGACTCACTACTTTCAAAGTCAAAAAAAGGTGTGGTCTTGTTAAATCCTATTCAAATAGATGAAACGTTGCCCGAAGAAAGAATGCAGCTCTTTATTGACGTAACGAATGCAGAATGGGCAAAAGAGCACCTAGAGTGCAGTTTACCCACAGTCGAATCGGTAAGAGCGTATTCAATTAAAAGAAATCTTAAATTTAACTATACGCCAAACGGCACCATGACGACCTCCATGGCTTTAGTTTTCTTTGATCATTTAAGCAAAAACCTTAGTAGAGAACACTACTCACAAATAAACAAATTCTTAAACACTAAATACATCAACATTTTAGATTCTGAGAATTATCCGAATGCAGGGTTATTCTATTTAGAAAAATAATACATTCCAAGATGTGCTCTTCAATTATGATTAAAAAAGTGCCCTTCGATACAATTTTTAGTACCTCGAGCGGTTGCCGAGCAGAGTCGAGGTATGGTTAAAAAAGTGCCCTTCGATACAAACAAAGCTTCGCTTTGTC
>JAGYIE010000010.1 GCA_018402765.1 Vicingaceae bacterium
CTTGCGATTAAAGACTTGTAAATGTTCTATTCCTTCACCAACTCCAATATATTTAACAGGAATTTTAAATTGATCAGAAATTCCGATAACGACACCACCTTTTGCGGTCCCATCTAGTTTCGTCAATGCCAATGCATTTACTTCAGTTGCTAACGTAAATTGTTTTGCTTGCTCAAACGCATTTTGACCTGTAGAGGCATCTAGAACAAGTAAAATTTCATGAGGAGCATCAGGTATTAGCTTCTGCATTACCCGCTTTATCTTACTTAGCTCATTCATTAGATTTACCTTATTGTGCAAACGACCAGCTGTATCAATGATTACAACATCAGCTTCTTGTCCAATTGCAGACTGCAAAGCATCATACGCAACAGAAGCAGGATCCGCTCCCATTCCCTGAGTTACAACAGGCACATCAACACGCTCACCCCAAATCTTTAGTTGGTCTACAGCAGCGGCTCTAAACGTATCTGCAGCACCTAAAACAACTTTATGCCCTGATTGCTTTAACTGATGCGCCAATTTTCCGATGGTGGTTGTTTTACCTACTCCATTCACGCCGACCACCATAATCACATAAGGTCTTTTATCTTTTGGAATAGAAAAATCTTCATAATCGGTCGTGTTGTTTTCAGCAAGAAGAGAAACGATCTCTTCATTTAGAATCGTATTTAATTCAGAAGTATTAATGAATTTATCTCTGGCAACTCTTGCCTCTATTCGTTCAATAATTTTCAATGTTGTGTTGACACCTACATCAGATGTTACTAAAATTTCTTCTAGATTATCTAGTACCTCATCATCAACTTTTGATTTACCAACTATGGCGCGACTTAGTTGCCCAAAGAAACTTTCTTTGGTTTTTGATAAGCCTTCTTCTAGGTGCTCTTTCTTTTTTTTGGAGAAAATATCAAATAATCCCATAGGTAAATATAAAAAAAGCTTCCCCCATAATGAAAGAAGCTAATTATTTTTATGTGAAGAAACGATTACTTCTTAAAGAAGTCGTTCACGTTATCATTAGGAATAATCTCTTGCTTAAAAGCATAAGATCCAGTCTTATCAGACTTAACCATTTTAATAACTTTCGTAAAACTCTTTGCTCCTTGCTTCTGTAATGATGCTACTACTTTCTTAGCCATAACTAATAACTTTTACTTAATTTCTTTATGAACCGTCATCTTTTTCATGATCGGGTTGTATTTTTTGAGCTCCATTCTTTCAGGAGTATTTTTTCTATTCTTCGTAGAGATATACCTAGAGGTTCCTGGTAAACCACTCTCTTTGTGCTCCGTACACTCCAAAATAATTTGGACTCTGTTTCCTTTTCCTTTTTTAGCCATTGTTCTATTTATTTTATAGAGGGTGCAAATTTAATTAATTATCTCTTAATGTACCAACCTTTGTATAAAAAAAATTCAACTTAAAATTTTGACGGCAATAACATCATTCTTTCAATCTCTTCAACTGTCCGAGGAGCAGCCTTTGACAAATTAATTGGCTCATCTTCTGTAATTAAAATATCGTCTTCTATCCTAACACCGATATTCCACCACTTGGAATCGCAGTCCGATCCTTCAGCTATATAAATTCCTGGTTCAACTGTGATAACACTTCCTACCTGTAAAGGTCCATAAGTACCCAAGTCATGCACATCTAAACCTAAATAATGGGATGTGCCATGCATAAAGTATTTTCGCACTTCTTTCTTATCAGTAATGATACCCAATTTCAACAATCCATCCGCAATAATCTCAGTGGTTGCCTCATGAGTTGATCTAAACGGATTCCCGGCAACAGCTTTTCTAATCCCAGCATTTTGAGCTTTTAAAACTAAGTTGTATATGATTCTTTCTTCTTCAGAGAATACACCATCAACAGGTAATGTCCGAGTGACATCGGCAGTATAGCCTCGATATTCCGCACCAATATCACTAACCAGTAAATGGTGATTGTGTAAAACCTTTCGATTAGAAGTGTAATGCAAAACACAACTATTTTCACCACCACCTTGTATAGATGGAAAACCAGGATATTCAGCTCCCTGATCTTTAAAAATATACTCTACAATTGCCTCAGTTTGATATTCTGCCATGCTATCTTTTAGCGCCTTCATTAGTTCTATTTGCGCAGAACAAGTAATGTCAATTGCCTTTTGTAAAAAAGTTAATTCTTCGGATAGTTTTACTTCTCTTATTATTGAAAAGAAGTTATTTAGCTTATTGCTTGTCGCATTAATTTTTCGCTTTCTTAGCAATTTAGTCAACTGTACTTTAAAATCATTTAAATCCTCATTTACCTTTCGATTTTTATCCAACATAACATTTGCAGCTTCATAATTTACCTCATTAAAATTGGACCAGTTAATTTCACTTAATTTAAAATTTCTGATCGACTCTGCTGCACGAATACCTGTAAATTCTTTTACATTTTCTACACCCAATCTTCTCCCATCCCAAATTTCACTACTAGGCTCTCTATTCTGTAATAATAGTATCTCATCAGTATAACTCCCTTTATATAAGACAGGTGATTTGAAAATAATTAATGCTGAGTTGGGCTCTGTAAATCCTGTTAAATAATATAAATTAGGATGTTGATGAAATTGAAAGTTGACGTCATTTGACCTATTCTGAATTGGATTAGCACAAATAATCGCTACTGAATTGTCAACCATAAGATTTCTTAATGCATCTCTTCGGTCTTTTGTAAACTCATTAGACAATACATCTTTATCATATCTATACAGATCTAAATGCTTTTGAACAGCATCTTCCTGAGCACTTCCAGAAATGCTTATTAAGAAGCAAAAAGTAATTATTGAGGATTTTATTTTCATAAAAAATGGACAAAAAAAAACGTTGATACTAAAGTAACAACGTTTTTAGAATATTATATTGATTTTACTTCATGAAACCTTTTGCTTTAGCTTCTTTGATGCAAACGTCTAATCCTTTTTTATTAATATTTCTGATTGCTGAAGCAGAAACTTTTAAAGTAACCCACTCTCCAGTAACTTCGTTGTAAAACTTACGAGTAAATAAGTTTGGGTAGAATTTTCTTTTGGTTTTAGTGTTAGAGTGAGAAACGTTATTCCCTACCATCACTTTTTTTCCTGTTAATTGACAAACTCTTGACATGGTTTCTTACTTTATATAGTTGTACTGTTTTTCGGTCGGCAAAGATATACAATTATTCTTTATTTATTTCATCAACTATCAATAAAAATTATCAATTAATTGGGACTATATTTTCGTGGTAATCATTAATAAAGTAATTTTATATTGCCTAACAGAAAACCATGCACTATGAAGAAGCTAATTCTTTCTATTTTAATTGTTTTATTTAGCATCATTGCTTCAGCTCAATACAATTACTCCCAAATCATCACGACCAATAAGGTAGATATATCCTATAAATGGAGAAATACAAAACTTTTCGATACGAATAGCCCACTAGAATTAGCCATAAAATTAAAGAATAGAAATGATTCGGCTGTCCAAGTTAGCTTTTCTGTAGATTACTACATTAATGGACTTTTAGATGGTACAACTAAAATAGACGAGTTTTGCATTAAAAAGAATAGGGCAGCTAGAGGAGAATACAATGGCTTACTTCTAACTTCTGAAGGAAAAACTGAACAATTAGTTACTTCAGAGGATTTTAAAGTTGAATTTAATTCTATCGATATTAAAAAAGTAGCTAGTTGTGCTGAAAAAGAGTGAGTTACTAACTAATGCTGTATCGATTTTTATAGCCCTTCTTTTTATCTCCCTTTTTGCGCAGATATCATTTAGCTTACCTGGTGGTATCCCTTTCTCAGGTCAATCTTTTGCCATTCTATCAGTAGCCATCTTTTTAGGTTGGAAAAGCAGTCTAATTGCAGTAATTCTTTATCTTACACTTGGCGCCTTTGGGGTGCCTATATTAGCTGGTGGATCTGCGGGTTTTAGTCATTTCCTTAACGGATCAGGAGGTTATTTTGTCGGATTCCTGGTCGCAACTCTTGTTGTAGGTTGGTTAAAGAATAGAGGTGCTGACCGTACCTTTTTTAAAAGTATGATTGCCTTTTTAATTGGTCATGTCATTATTCTTTTTAGTGGAGCTTTTGGAATTTACTTACTAAGAGACTATGAAGCCGCTATTGAATATGGTCTAAAACCATTTATTGTAGCAGCCTTTCTGAAGTCTATACTAGGTGGGCTTGTCATGCCAATTTATTATGAGAATCAAGAAAAATGGTAAACGTAAAAAGCAGTATACTTTTTGAGCAGTTTTAAAGTTTATGTATGTTTACTGACTTTTACATAAACAATCACACGTAGACCTACATGTTAAAGAGCACCCTAGGTACCTTTGGGTCAAAATTAATTGGCGCAATCCTAAATTTTTTGGTCATCATATTGCTTTCACAGTTCTTAGGACCTGCGGGAAAAGGTGAGGCTAGTCTAATTCTTACATCCATTGCGATAATTTTAATAGTTGGAAGTCTTATTGGAGGTGCTCCTGTTGTGTACTTTACACCCAGAAAGTCAACTAAACAATTACTGACAATCTCTTATATCTGGTGCATAACGATAGCACTTATTGCTTATGCTACAATGGAATCCATAAGCATTGGAATAGAAAGTAGATGGAATTTACCAATAGCATTACTTTCATTAATTGAAGGATTTACAGCAGTTAATCTAGCCATCCTAATTGGAAAAGAAAAAATCGGTCAAAATAACGCGGTTGGAATCATTAAGTCGGTTAGCTTATTTGTTTCTCTTTACTATTTATTCCAGTTCAATGAAAATGCTGCTGTAAGCAATTATATTCTCGCACTCTATTTTTCTTTTGGACTAGGTTTAATTGTTAGTTTGGTTTTTCTTTTAAAGGTTATTGATAATAAAAACCCTGAACCTACTGCAGCAATATTTAAAGCAATTTTAAAAAATGGTATACTAAACCAAGTAGCTTATATACTGCAATTTTTGAGCTTTAGAATTGGCTACTATATAATTAATAAAGAATTAGGTGAAGGAGAACTCGGTATTTATTCAAATGCTATTTCAATTGCGGAATCTATTTGGCTAATAAGCAGAAGCATCGCTTTGGTTCAATTTTCAAAAATTGTAAATAGTGAAGATCAAGATTCCAATCAGCTACTAACCATTAAGCTTTTTAAGCTAACCTTGTTACTCTCCATGCTCGCTTTACTTGTTCTAAATATTTTGCCTGAATGTTTTTACACATTCGTCTTTGGACCAAAATTTAGCGGAATAAAAGCTATTATATTTTGGATATCGCCAGGAATTTTGGCCTTTAACCTTTTCTTAATTTTTGGTCACTATTTCTCAGGAATTGATCAATTCAAAACCTTAACTCTCGCTGCTTCTATCGGGTTTATTATTTCCATCACTGCTACATTAATTCTAGTAAAAACAGGAGGAGCCTCAGGAGTTGCAGCAGCTACTTCCCTTTCCTTATTAATCTCAATGCTTATTTTATGGGCACGATTTATACAAACGACAGGGCATAAACTTAATTTATTCTTAATCACCAAAAACGACTTTTTAGCTTTCTACGAACTTATCAAGAATATCAAAAAAAACTAATTGCGCTCTGCAATAGACTTAGCCGCTATAAATCCTGTGGTCCAGGCAGATTGAAAGTTAAAACCTCCTGTAACTGCATCTATATTTAAGACTTCTCCTGCAAAATATAAATTTGGAATCACTTTGCTTTCCATTGTTTTAAAGTCGATTGATTTATTATCAACTCCTCCACAACTAACAAACTCTTCCTTAAATGTCGTTTTACCATTTGCTTTAAAAGCTTGAGCTACTAAGTTATTTGCCAAACTATTGAGTTCTTTATTGTTCATGTCGGCGTAATTAATACTAGTATTTGCAAAAGACTCATTCACTAAATATTCCCATAATCGACCGGGGAGATTCACACATTTATTCTTTAAAACGGTTCGCTTTGGATGCTCTTTTTTGTATCTCTCAATTAATTCAATAACGGATTCAATATCGTGTTCAAATAACCAATTAACTGAAAAATCAAACTGATAATTCAATTGATGTAACTCTTTTGCAGCGATAGAGGATAATTTTAAAACAGCAGGCCCACTCAAACCCCAATGAGTAATTAATAATGGTCCGTCTGTTTCAAATGAACCGTTTTTTAATGTAACGATTGCATTTTCGATTGACAAACCCATTAGTTCAGTAATCGCATGCTTTGGTAAATTAAAAGTAAACAAAGATGGAATGGGAGAAATTATGGAATGACCCATTTTGGCAATCCAATCATAAGCTGCTTTTTTTGAATTACCTCCTGATGCAATCACCACTGAATCAACCTGAATTTTAGCATTGTCTTTAAACTGAATCGTAAAGTTATTATCCTTGCGGTCTATAGATACCACTTCCTTTCGCAGTTCAATTTGAATTTTATATTTTTTGCAAGCATTGAGGAAACAGTCAATAACCGATTGTGACTGGTTACTAGCAGGAAACATGCGACCGTCTGCCTCAGTTTTTAGCTCGACTCCGTGATTCGCAAACCATTCTATGGTATCAAAAGTCATAAACTGATGAAATGGACCTCTCAATTCTTTTTTACCACGAGGATAAAAATCAATTAACTCTGCAGGGTCAAAGCATGCATGAGTTACATTACATCTTCCGCCCCCACTCACTTTAACTTTAGTTAGCACTTGATTGGTCTTTTCATAAATAACAACTTTATAAAAAGGATTTTGCTCCATTATATTGATAGCTGTAAAAAAGCCTGCTGCCCCTCCACCGATGATAGCAATTTCTTTATCTTTCTTCACCCTACAAAACTACTAATTGCCTAATCGATTCGTAACAGATGAATTGCTTTTTATATATTTACCATTCATTAAAATTATTCATGATAAAAAACGCTACCGCAATACTAGTTTGGATCTTCTTTCTATTCAATCCAATACTTTCAAAAGCAGAAGAATTTAACCAATTCGAAGCGTCGTTTCCAACTTATAGCATTCAAGGTATTGAGCAATCTATTTTAATTGATTTAAATAAAGATACAACAGGATCAATTCAGCTCTATTATAATGGCGCTCCATATACCTTAGATGTCAACTATGGAAAAGGAGAAATACCTTTAAAACTAAGTAAATCAAAAATCGTTACCCTAGAATATCAATCTCACATTATAGAAAAAAGTATAAATCCTTTACCCCTTTGGTGGTCTATCTTCCCTCCTATAATTGCAATATTTATGGCACTTATCTTTAAAGAAGTGGTAAGTGCTTTATTGATTGGTATATTTTTCGGAGCTGTTGTGTTGAGCGTCTACAGTGATGGCGTTTGGGGTTTGCTATACGGATTTATGCGAACTATTGATACCTATTTACTTGAAGCTATAAATGATAGCGGACATATCTCCATTATACTTTTCTCTATAATTATAGGGGCTATAGTAGCCATTATTTCTAAAAATGGAGGAATGCAAGGTGTAGTTGACAAAATATCTCCATTTGCTAAAACGGCAAAAACAGCTCAGTTATCAACTTGGGTGCTAGGAATTACTATCTTTTTCGATGACTATGCTAATACTTTAGTGGTTGGAAACACAATGCGACCTGTAACAGATCGCCTTAGGGTATCGCGGGAAAAACTAGCCTACATCGTTGACTCTACTGCTGCACCAATTGCAGCTATAGCATTCGTTACCACGTGGATTGGTGCAGAATTAAGCTATATCGAAAGTGGAATAAATAGCATTCCAGGACTAAATGAAGGTGTTTATGCTACATTTATCAGCTCATTAAGCTATTCCTTCTATCCTATCCTAACATTGATTTTTATTCTAATGCTCATCCTAATGAATAAGGATTTTGGGCCAATGCTTTCTGCTGAGAAAAGAGCCAGAAATACCGGAGAAGTTTCAAGGATTATTGTAAAAAAAGGAAAAGAGCATGTGTCTAACGAAACGGATGAGCTAAATATGGTAGAAGGTGCAAAAAGCAGATGGTACAACGCAGCTGTCCCTATTTTAATTATCATACTTGGCACGATATCAGGATTGCTATATACAGGTTGGGATTGGTCTATTTGGCACGATTCTACACTTTCATTAAGTAAAAAACTGTCGGCAATCATCGGAGGTGCTGACTCCTATCAAGCTTTACTTTGGGCTTCTTTGCTTTCTCTAATTGTTTCTATACTTATGACAGTTGGGCAGAAAATAATGAATCTAGAAGAAACCATACAGGCGACTTTAACAGGTTTTAAAACAATGATATCCGCAATAGTGATACTTGTGTTGGCTTGGGGGTTAGCTAAAATTACAGATGACATGCATACAGCAGACTTTCTAACACAACTGTTATCTGACAATGTCAGCCCTTGGTTATTACCTGCCATTACGTTTATAGTTGCAGCTTTAGTCGCTTTTTCCACAGGATCTTCTTGGGGAACCATGGCAATTTTGTACCCGCTTATGATGCCAGCAGCATGGAGTATCTGTCAGGCCTCAGGTATGGGCTACAATGCCTCACTTGATATTTTTCATAATGTTGTTGCTTGTGTTTTAGCAGGCTCAGTGCTAGGAGACCATTGTTCACCAATTTCCGACACTACAATATTAAGCTCATTGGCAAGCTCTTGCAACCACATCGACCACGTAAAAACACAAATGCCTTACGCATTAACTGTTGGTTTAGTGGCTATTTTTATAGGAATTATTCCATCAGCGTTAGGCGTTTCCTCTTGGATTTGCTTGCCAGCAGGAGTGGCTGTGCTGTACTTCTTAATTAAATTCTATGGAAAAGAAACAGAAAATTATTCCGTGAGCGAGTAACTCTTTTTTTCTAACGATTTAAGCTATATTTTTGCACAAAAATTACAATACATTATGAAGAAGACTTTAACAATTATAGCAATCTTAGCTATTACGTTTAATTTTGTAGCATGTGACAACACTGCAAAAGAACAAAACACTCAAATTGAAACCATTAAATCAGAAGTGATGAAAGTTCATGACGACGCAATGGCAAAAATGGGTGATTTAGGAAAATTAGAAAATGTACTAACTGAAAAAGTTACTGAAATTAAAAATGACACTGTTTTGGCTGTTGACTCTTCTGCAATGGTAATGGTAGCTGAATATGAGACTGCTATTAACAATATAAACTCAGCCAAAGCAGGGATGATGTCATGGATGAATAACTTTACTGCACCATCAGAAGAGGCTACTTTCGAAGAAAAAATGACTTTTTACAAAAGCGAAATGGAAAAAGTAACCACTGTAATGGAAAACATTAATTCTACAATATCTACTGCAGAAGAAATGAAATAAGATTAAAAATTTAATAATTAAAACCTTATTGTCAATACAATAAGGTTTTTTTAGTTGTAATAAAGTGAATTTATTAACAACTACCTATTATTGCTCCTATTCCAATACATTAATATAAGTGGCAATAGCATCATATCTGTTATAACTGCAAAAAGAAGTGTAAGACTAACAAAAACGCCAATATAAAAAGTACTCATAAAGTCTGAGAAAATTAAACTGCAAAAACCACCGAGTAATATTATAGAAGTAATAATAATAGCCTTCCCTGTCGATAAAAAGGTACGTTTAATAGCATACAAATTAGCTCTACCCTTACGCAATTCTTGAGCATATCGGCTTAAAAAGTGTATCGTATCGTCCACGGCGATACCAAATGCTACCGTAAATACTATAGAGGTCGTTATATTTAAATCGATATCAAAAAACCCAATAATTCCAGCTACTAATAGGATTGGAAATAAATTGGGAATCAATGAAATTAAACCCATTTTAACCGACCTAAATAATAAGGACATCATAACTGCAATAAGTAAAAATGCTACACCCAATCCACTCAATACATTCAATGCTAAATATCGACTGCTTTTATCGATAATTACAGGTGTGCCTGTTAACTTATAAGCAACTATATTGGTGTCAATTTGAGTAGCATAAAAATTGGCCAATGTATCATTTCTTAATAGTATTTGTCTACTTCCCGGATCAACCATTCTACCACTCAAACGAGCCATTTTCCCATCTTCTGAAATAATTTCTTTTAATTGCTCACTAACTCCAATCTCCTTCATTTTATCAGCGATATAGTTATATCGCTTTTCCTTTTCAGGAAATACATAATATTCAGCCTTTCCGTTTCTCATTGCTCGATTCACAAATTTAAAAGGGGTGGTTGGACTTATCATTTGGCCTACCTCATATTCGTTTACCAAGTATTCTTCTAATTTGTTAATTTCACTCATTACTTCGAAATCATATACCGTAGCTCCTTCTTTTTTAGGAACTACAGCCATCTCAAAAGGACGAATACCATCAAAGCTTTTCTCAAAAAACTTAATCTCTTTGACTAAAGGATCATCGTCGCCTAATTCTTGCATTAAAAAGTAGTCAAACTGGATAAGTGTTGCCCCAAATAACGCAATCAAGCCAACAATCAGATATCCAAATAAAACGATCTTTCTATTTCTAATCAATAGAATAAAACCCTTTCTTAACCACTTATCCCAATCTGCATTTGACTTTGAAGTGTCTACTATTTTGGGCGTTTTGGAAAGATAAAATATGGCAGGTATAAATATGATTGCAATTATAAAAGCACTCATTACACCAACTGCAGTAAAGATTCCAAAATCTTGTACAGGCTCCATATTAACAAAAATCAGTGTTACGAAACCCAAAGCTGTTGTAATAGAAGTCAGTAAGGTGGCCATACCTACACTCTTCAAAGTATTCTTAATAGCATCTACTTTTGCCTTTCCAAATCTTATTTCTTCTAGATATTTTGCTACCAAATGTACTACATCACTCATTCCTACAACGAGCATAATTACAGGCAGTAAAGTTGTCATCATATTTAATGGACGACCAAATAGTTGCATGATTCCTAAACTTACAACTACCGATAGTAAAACGGTGGTTAGTGGTATAACGATACCCCATAATGAGCGATAAGCTACAATAAGGAATATGATGAGAATAAATATCGAAATAATCATAAAAGTTCCAAACTCTACTTTCATGATCTCGATATACAATTGTTGGCCTAAGATTTTACCAATTACATATATTTCATCAAAATTACTTTTCTCCACCAATTTATTAATTGCTGTACTTAATTCATCAGAATCATCTTTATTTATCAGCTCCTTATTCTTTAAAACGATAACAACTACTCCATTTTGTAAGGATATTACATTAGATATCGGATCGTTAGTCGCTGCGATAAACAAAGAATCAGCAAGGTATTTACTCGGATCATTGATATGAAAATAAGGAACTTGAAATTCTCCAATTGAAGAGAAGTCAAGTTTTGGGTATTTGGCTTCCAGTGGAGAAATAACCTCTCTAACGTGGGCTAATTTCTTCAATTCATCAGTAAAGGTTTGTGCCTTATTTAAAAAGTCTTGATCAAAAATTCCATTTTCACTTTTCAAGGCAAATAGCACAAAATCATTATCATTCTCAAATGTCTGCCTATAGTTGGTAAAGAAATCTAAATCATCATCTTCTTGAGGAAAGAATTTTTCAAAATCATAGTCAAAACGTAACTTAATTGCCTGACTTCCACTAAAAATGGTAAGGAGTAATATCCCTAGCAATGCAAAATAACTGTACTTTTTGTATTTATCGTTCATGAAAACTGAAATAATATGATATGATGACCGGAAATAATAACTTAAAAGTTCGCAAAATGTTTAAGCAACGCACAGGCTTTTTAAACCGTCAAATAAAGAAATAATTACTTGAATAATCCGTAAATTTACGATAAGACAATTTTAAACCCTTGAAAAAAATTTACCTATTTCTATTAACATCTGCATTGCTTTTACTAAACCTTGGTAATCTACTAAGTAGTAATACCTCTTTTATAGAAAATAAAGGACAATGGCCGAGTGAAGTAAAGTTTAAAGCAAATACCAGCATAGGAGCTCTATATATAGAAAAAAATGGGTTTACACATCATTTTTTTGAGTTTGGAGGTCATTTTCACCCCGATGGAGAAGATATTGAATTAGACGAACAACCTGAATTTAAAGAAAGTGTCATAAAAACAACCTTTTTAAATGCAAATAAACAGGCAACCATTAAGACTACTGAAGAATCTTCAACATATTACAATTATTACCTTGGTAATGATCCAAAAAAATGGGCATCAGGTGTTAAAGCTTTTGAAGAAATTACCTACAATTCAATTTATGACAAAATAGATTTAAAAATATATCATACATCAAATGATGCCTTTAAATATGATTACATCATTAGACCTTTTGGAGACCCAAGTCAAATTAAAAATCAATACAGTCATTTTGAAACCATATCTATATCTAATGAGCACTTGGTAATATCACATTCATTAGGACAATTAATAGAAATAAAACCATTTGCCTATCAAATAATCAATGGCGAGAGAAAAGAGGTTTTTTGTGAATATGTTTTAAACGATGATATCGTTTCATTCCACTTTCCAAACGGATATAATCAATCCAAAGAACTTATAATTGATCCAGAACTTATTTTTTCTACATTTTCAGGTGCCACTAGAAATAACTTCGGAATGACCGCAACTTATGATGAGTTTGGAAATGGATATACTGGTGGAGTTATTTATGGAGCAGGTTACCCCTTCGATACTGCATTCGCAGATAGTAGTTATAACGGAGGAACTGTGGATGTTGCAATTTCGAAATATACAGACGATGGTCAAGCCTTAATCTATACAACTTATTATGGTGGAAACCAAACAGAAATGATTCACAGTATGGTTGTAAATAACAATGATGAGTTGATTTTCTTTGGAACTACAAGTTCTAATGACCTACCTATCGTTAATCCTGTTGATGGATCTTTTAATGGAGGCTCAGCTGTAAGTGCTATCCAATTTTTCTCTCAAGGGTCTGACATCTATGCAGCCAGAATTAGCTCAGATGGTCGACAATTTTTATCATCTACTTATCTTGGAGGGAGCGAAAATGATGGTTTGAACCTTGCATCGAATACTTCAGGATCAAGCTACAGCAATGGATTACTTTATGGTTATGGAGATCAAGCTAGAGGGGAAGTTAATGTTGATGCAAATGGGAATGTCTTTATCATCAGCTCCACTTACTCTACTGATTTCCCTATAGTAAATGGACTCTTCAGCACGCTAAGTGGTCAGCAAGATGTAGTAGTACTAAAGTTAGGACCACAAATGGATACACTATTATGGAGCACCTATTTAGGAGGTAGTGATGATGATGCAGGATATTCAATAAAATTAAATTCACTAGGTCAGGTATATGTAGCCGGCGGAACGAAGAGTAATAACTTCCCTTTGGGAAATAATAATACACCTTTACAAGCTAGCTTTAATGGAGGCCTATCAGACGGCTATGTAATAAAAATATCGAATGATGGTTCTACGTTAGAAGCTGGAACATATTTGGGCACGCCTAATTATGATCAAACCTTTTTTGTAGAAGTCGATCGATTTGATGGTATTTATGCCTTCGGACATAGTGCAGGAGGAGCATTCCCAGTTTTTAATGCGAATTATGTAAACGCTAGTTCAGGTCAGTTTATTATAAAACTTGACAGTAATTTAAGCACTTCTGCTTTTTCTACAACAGTTGGAAGTCGTCTTGGTAATGGGAAAATAGACATTTCCCCTACTGCATTCTTAGTCGATAAATGTCAAAATATATACATAGCAGGATGGGGAAATACACTTGCAGGAGGCATAGAAAATCAGCCATTAAGTGCACAAATGCCTATTACAGCTGATGCCCTTAAAAGCAATACACATGGTTATAATTTTTACTTAATGGTATTATCACGGGATGCCGAAAGCTTAGAGTTTGCATCTTTCTTTGGAGGAGGAAGTGGCACAAGCGATCATGTAGATGGAGGAACAAGTCGATTTGATCAAAATGGCATTATCTACCAATCCGTTTGTGCAGATTGCAGAAATAGAAATGATTTTCAATTAAGCAATGCTTTATTCCCAATAAATGTATCTCCCTCTTGCTCTAATGCATTGTTTAAAATAAACTTAGAAGTATTACCAACAGCTACAATTACAGTAGATGCTGATAGCGTTTGTGCTCCTAGTACGGTAAACTTTGAAACAACCATAGGACAGAATGAATACTTCTATTGGAAATACGGAAATGGGCAAATCGACTCTACAAATAAAAACATATCTCAAACTTATACTCAGCAAGGACTCTATTCTGTTCAGCTAATTATTGGAGATTCTATTTGTGGTTCTTCTGATACGACAATAAAAAATATTTATGTTTTTACGAATGACTTGGCTGTAAACCCATTAAATGATACAATTGTCTGCACAGCTGATAGTGTCACACTTACGGCTAGCTATTCAGGAACTGCCTTAGATATCATTTGGAGTTTAGATACTAAATTTAACAACCGATTAAACCCTGTTGGGGTGCCTTCAATCAATGTAAGACCACTTGCACAAACTACCTATTATCTAAAAATTAAAGGACCTGGCTGCAGCGTATTTGACACAGTAGTTGTTTCAAGTAATATTGTTGTCCCTAAATTTAGCATTTCTGATTCTGCAGCTTGCATGCCTGCAGATTTTCAATTTTTTGATCTCAGCGAGAATTACGATTCATTATCATGGAACTTTAGTAATGGATTAATTTCAAATCGGTTTAACCCTTTGGTTACATTTGATTCAGCAGGTAAATACTTGATTAAATTAACAGCTTTTAATTCGGCATGCGGAACTGACTCCATGTATACCGATTCAATTGAAGTTTATCAGTCTGTGGATATCGATAACCTAAATGATACAATGGTCTGTAACGGAGGGGATATAATAATTTCGCCAAATGACAAAGGCACAGCAAATAACTATATATGGTCAAATTCATCTAATTTTTCCGATACGATTACCAACTCTACTTCCCTATTTATATCTAATATTCAATCCACCAAAGCCTATTATTTAAAAGCAAGTAATGAAAATTGTGACACCATCATTTCTTTTGTAATTACCACCCCTACTTTAAATGTTACCCTAGAAAATCAAATTAAAAAATGCTTTAAAGATACCATTGAGATAAAAGCTACTGTAGTAAGTAGCGCTAATAATATCAGTTATAAATGGACACCAACAAACTTCATTTTGGGCTCAGACACCACTAACTCAATCACTATAAAAGCTGACCAAAACATCACCTACCATCTAGATTTATTTACAGATGAGGGCTGTTGGTTTGAAGATTCCGTAAAGGTTTCAGTTAGCGCTCCGTTGGTAGGTCAACTTTTCCCATTTACAACAAATGATACTGTTCCATTAGGAAAGACCATTCGATTGGAATCGGATATTAAACAACCGTACTTTAACTATTATTGGCGTCCTGAACAACTTGTAGAAACCCCTTTTGAATCGAGTACATTAACGGTAGCTCGTTTTGATACAATTTACACTTTAACGATACTTGATGATTCCACTGGCTGTACCTATAATGGCAGTTTGAGAGTTGGTGTTTATGACGACCAATGTGCTGATCCATTTGTATTTATTCCTACCGCTTTCACTCCCAATAATGATGGAAATAATGATCAATTATTTGTTCGTGGCCCAAACATAAACACTTTAACATTTCAAGTCTTTAACAGATGGGGGGAGTTAGTTTTTGAAACCAATAATATTAACCAAGGATGGGATGGTACGTTTAAAGGTAAAGAAGCTCCTCAAGCAGTTTATGCTTTTCAATTGAAGGCAGTTTGCTATAATGGAACTACTTATTTTACAAAAGGAGATGTAACATTAATTCGATAAGTTGAGTAAGAAAGTTAACATACTAATTATATTGCTTTCACTTTTTAGTTTTTTAAAAGGTCAGGATATCCATTTTTCACAATTTAATCAATCCCCATTAAATTTAAACCCTTCTTTAACAGGAAATTTTAATGCAAAATATCGTCTAATCGGCAACTTTAGAAACCAATGGAGTACCCTAGGGGAAGGTTATAAAACTTTCTCATTTTCAGCAGAAGGAAAAAATCTATTTAAATTAAAAAGAGTTAGCTATGGAGTGCTATTATTTCAAGATGAGGCAGGCACAGGGAATTTCACAACCTCTAACTATGCCTTTAGCATCAATTATTCTCAAAACTTAAATTACGATTCAAGTCTTTCGGTTAGTATTGGTGCAATGTTATCCTATCAGCAATCAAAATTAGATTTGGATAATTTTTCGTTTGATCGGCAATATATTGGTACTTTATATAATCCAAATAACCCAAATGGAGAAAACTTTAAGCAAGAGGTGTTTGGATATTTTAATCCTTCCGTTGGGACCCATGTAAATTATGCCCTTAATAATAACAATGCTATTAAATTTGGTGTAGCATTTCATAATTTGATTAAGCCAAAAAATAGTCTCTTCCAATTAGAAGAACAGCAGCTAGAAACCCGTACCTCATTTCACTTTTCATCTACATTTCTGTTAAATCAACTATTGGATATACAACCAAGTATTTTATACATGATGCAAGGAGAAGCACAAGAGTTAATTATTGGCAGTAATTTAAGATACTATCTAGAGAAAACCAGCTATGCCCGAAAGGCTATTACAGGCGGAATTTTCTACAGAAACAAAGATGCAGCCATAGTTTACTTAGGAGTAGAATTAACGCAAACGACCATTGGCTTTAGTTATGATATAGGAACCTCTGATTTAAGGCAAGCATCTAATAGAAAAGGTGGTTTAGAAATATCAATTATCCATTTAATCAATAACTATAAACCAAATTATAAAAGAGGTACAAAGTGCCCAAACTTCATGTAATGATCAAGATTCGGCTACTCATATTTTTCTGCAGCTTTTCATCCATTGTCTATTCGCAAAATAAAAAACAGGTAATAGAATTAGCTAAAGAAGCCTTCATAGCAGGACATTACCAAGCAACAATAGACCTTTTAGAAGATTATACCTCTGCTTATCCGAAAGAAATGGATGCAAATTTTTTATTGGCAAAATCCTATTTTGAGTTAAATGATTTTGAAAATGCACAAATCCTTTTAAAATCAATTTATGACAAAGATAGAGACCGTAAGTATAAAAATTCTAGCTTTTTACTTGCAAAATCATACCAACAGCTTGGCAACTATAGATATGCAAAGAGCTATTATCAACGAGCAATGACACCCTACCGAAGGGATCGAAATAGCATAGAATACTTAAATGTAAAACAAGCAATTGAGTCTTGTGAGTTTGCAGCTAAGCAACAAGAAAAATTCTTTTCGATGTCCAGTCTTGGAAATGATATAAATACAGCTAATGCAGAATATGGATTCACACTGATTTCAGAAAATAAGGCTCTATATTCTTCGGTAACGAATGTAAATGGAAAACAAAAAAGTAGAATTTTTTCAGCAGAAAAAATCAAAAATACCTGGAAAAAGAAAAATGAACTTCACTTTAAAATAGACAGCAATTACTTTCAAGTAGCAAACCCATTTTATTTTAAGGAAGAAGACATGCTATTTTTTAGTCTTTGCGATTCTAATAGAATGTGTAATATCGCTTATGCAAAATTTGATAGCCTCAATAATCTAACCCCTAAGTTTATAGAAGCAATAAGAAGCGAAACATACTCAAATACACAGCCAACTATTGCTAAAATAAACAATAACAGTTATTTATTATACACCTCAAATAGAGGTGATGGAAAAGGAGGCTTTGACATATGGGCAAGCAAATTAGAAAACAACAGTTATCAAAAACCATTTAATTTAGGTGAGAAGGTAAATTCTCCTGGAAATGAAATAACTCCTTTTTATCAAAACGGTAAACTTTACTTTTCGAGTGATTGGCATAAAAACATTGGAGGGTACGACGTTTTCGAGATAAGCACAGACCTAAATGGAGATTATGGAGAAATTATAAATCTTATCAACGTCAATTCCCCTCAGAATGACCTTTATTTTTCAATAGATAAAGAAATCTATTTCTTGACAAGCAATCGAAAAGGATCAAGCTTCACGAATATAAATTATTGTTGCAATGATATTTTTTACTTTGTAAATGATTCTTTGATAGAAACAATACAAATTGATTCTTTACAAAGTTTCTTTCCGCTAGTATTATATTTTGATAACGACCAACCAAAACCAAATAAATCTATTTCAATTAGCGAAAAAGACTACAACGAACTTTTAAAGGATTACAAAAAACAGAAATCAATCTACTTAAGTAAAACAAGGTTTTCTATAATTGAGCAGGATGATATAGAGGATTTTTTTGACTGGAGGCTACCTCAAGATCTGCAATTGGAAAGAACTTTTGAGTTTTTAATGAACCAACTGACTTCAGGAGATAGTATTGTATTGTTTGTTCAAGGTTTTTCAAGTGCTTTAGCAAAAAAAAATTATAACTTTCTTTTAAGCGAACGACGAATAAACAGTTTTATTCAGTCAGTTGAAAAGTATGAAAATAAGAAGTTCTTAAAATACCTAAAAAATGGACAATTATTAATAAAGAAAGAAGCATTAGGGGAAGGGGAAATAGATAGAGATAAGGGCAAAAACAGCATCTACTCTATTGATGAAATGATAGATCGAAAGATAGAGATAAAAGCAATAAGGATAACAAAGAGAAACCGATTATAAAGTATAACGCTTAAAATGATGGAGAGGTTAAAATAATGATTGAAAAACGATTATTAACAATTCACATTGAATAGCAGTCAGTATTTATTTCGTAAGTTTTCAAATAGTATATGCACAATTCCTAACACATATTCTCCTCCATTTTATCTTTAAAATTCAAATTTTTGTGTCATTATTTGTTAAATAGAGTTCTTAGCGTTTTTCATAGACCTTGTGTAAGATGCATTGTGCTAAAATTTTCCTTTCCGTTCATTCATGTGTATAATCGTTATTAGAAAATAAATTTCATTTTCATAAAGCTAACTGCTTATCTCTGTTAATTCAAATAAAAAATTAAAGGATCCTTTATTTCTGTATACACGGATAACCTTTTAGAGATGTATCCCTCTTTCTTTAGTTCTAAAATGTAAATACTCCCTAACCCAAGTTCAATTTCAAATCGTCTTAAATTAGTTGCTTTTGTGCTTATTATTAAGTTTTTTAACTTCTAAACTGGTATAAAATCGTCAATTATGTCTACAGCGGTTAATGGAACCTTTCCTTTGGACTTAGTTATACTTTACATCCGATGAAAAGAAATTTAACGAACAGATAATTAATTGAGAACTTAAAAACGAGTCTTTCTAACCTAACTAGGTCCAACTTTTTAATAAACATTGTGGTATAAGTTGTTCAAATATCAGAACAGAGATTAGGAATAAATTACGAACACTATCTATTAATTTAAAATAGGCAAATAATCTATTTACAAAATAAGACCCCATATATCCCATTTCTAAATATTATTTGGTTACTATTGCGGTCCTTAATATTAACTAAATATATGATTATGAACAAAAAGACACTCTTTTCGGGGTTGCTTATTGGGATTAGTGTGCTATTTTCTAGCCAACAAGCTAATGCCCAATGCAGTTTTACTCCAAATTACTCAGAAAATTTTTCAAGCTATATTCCAAATTGTTGGTCCGAGGCTCAAGGAAAATTAGGAATTAACACAAGTTTAATTGGTACTACTTCAAACTGGGGAGCCGATGGATTTTTAAACTCAGGTTTTACTGGTTCTGCTCGAATAAACATATACGGCACAGCAGTAGACGAATGGTTAATATCACCAGTCATTGATTTAGGAACTTCAGCTTACCAATTAGAATTTGATGCAGGTTTAACTGACTACGCTTCAACTGCAGCAGGTTTATTTGGAGCAGATGATTCGCTGGCTGTAGTTATCTCTACAGATACAGGTATTACTTGGTCAAAAGCAAACATTGTCAAATTGTATGTTGCGGGAAATCATCCAACTAATTCAGGGGAATCAGTTGTAATTGATCTTTCAGCATATAGTGGATTAGTAAAAGTTGGGTTTTATGCAGCATCTTCAGTTTCAAATGAAGATATTGACTTTTTTATAGACAATTTCGCTGTAAATCCTTTAGCAACATGCTCTAAACCTACATCATTAACCACCTCTGCAATAACCGTAAGCAGTGCAAGCTTTAATTGGACCGAAGCAGTAACAGCTACTACTTGGGAAATTGAATATGATACGACAGGATTTACGTTAGGAGCAGGAACTAAAAGTGTAGTTTTATCTGACAGTGTGAACGTTACAGGATTAATGAGCAATACCGCTTATGATGTTTATGTAAGAGCAATTTGTGGTGCTGCAGATTCAAGTGATAGAGTTGGACCTGTTTCATTTACAACTTTATGTAGCACATTTAGCTCTCCGTTTACTGAAAGCTTTGATGCAGCAACTCTTCCTTCTTGCTGGAATAGATATCAAGCTACAGGTTCAGGTTGGGTATTTGGAGCTCCTGGATTTTCATGGAATACTTCAGGATGTCCAGGTTCTACACCTTTAGATCATACAGGAAATTCAGGTAACTATGCAGCACTAGACTTCTCTGTTCCTGATGCAGGAGTAGTATTAGAATTACCTACAGTAGATGTTACTACGCTAACCGTACCTTACTTATCATTTTATTTTACAATGTGTGGATCAAGTTACTCTCCATTGAATATCCTTTTTGTGGAGACTTTTGATGGATCTAACTGGAGTATTGTAGATTCGATTCAACAAGGTACAAACGGATGGGAAGAATTTAAATTTGTAATGTCTCCTTACGTTTACAACACAAACTTATTGAAAGTTAGATTTAGAGCGGAAAATGGTGGTTCTACTCTAGTTTTTTATGGTGATATGGCAATTGATGATGTATCAATTGTTGAAGCTCCTACTTGTCCTGATCCTAGCAATCAAGCTTCATTTAACATTACTGCAAATACAGCAGATGTTACTTGGATGGATAACTCAACTGCAACTTCTTGGTTAGTAGAATGGGATACTGCAGGTTATGCTGCTGGAACTGCTAGAAACTCTACAATTGCTACAAATGATTCTATAATATTAACAGGCTTATCACAAATAACTAGCTATGATTGGACAGTACGTGCAATTTGTGCAATTGGTGACTCAAGTAACGCAATAAACGGAAGTTTCACTACTCCAGCCACTTGTCCTGCTCCAACTGCTCTTTCAGTTAATGATATCAGTTTTGATGTAGTTGAACTAAATTGGACGAATAACTCAACAGCAACAAGCTGGGAAATAGAGTATGATACAGTAGGTTTCACATTGGGTACAGGTAATACTATTATTACCACTTCTAATCCTGATACTATAAGCGGTCTTATGAGTAATTCTTCTTACTCATGGTATGTGAGAGCAATTTGTAGCTCAAGTGATTCTAGTACTTGGACAGGACCAAATACATTTACAACTTTATGTTCTCCATTTGGAATAGGTTACCTAGAAGATTTCTCGTCTTACGTTCCAGGTTGTTGGTCAGAAGCTAAAGGACAATTAACTACTAATACGGTTTTCACCTCTACTACTTCTTCTTTTTGGATCGCAGATGGATTCTTAAATAACGGTACTACAGGTTCTGCTAGAATGAATATTTATTCTATAGGTAGATATGAATGGTTAATTTCGCCATCTATTGATTTAGGAAATGGTTCAGGATTCACAAGTACTCAAGTTGAATTTGACGCAGGATTAACTGACTTTTCAGGTTCAGGAATTGATTTAATGGGTCCTGATGACACATTATCAGTTGTTATATCAACAGACAATGGACAAACCTGGTCATCCTCTAATGTATTGAAATTATACGATGTGGCTTCTCCTCCTTCTAACTTAGGAGAGCGAGTTGTTTTAGATTTATCGGGCTATACAGGAGTAATTAAAATTGGATTTTATGCTACATCAACAATTTCTAATACAGACTATAACGTGTATATAGATAATTTTGAAGTTACTCAAACTCCTATTCCTTACTACCCAATTGGTACAATAAACAAAGAAGATACTTTAGGAGTGGCCGATTCATTAAACGTAACTTGTTTTACTTCAGGAACAGTCGCAGGTGTTGATTTAGAT
>JAGYIE010000011.1 GCA_018402765.1 Vicingaceae bacterium
ATCAGCTCTATAACCACCTCTTTTTTCTGTAATTTTGCAACCTACAATAGCATACATGAAAACAAAGACATTAAGGAAAAATAAAGTCAACGTAGTTACACTAGGTTGCTCTAAAAATATATTTGACTCAGAGGTAATGATGAGTCAGTTGAAAGCGAATAACTTTGAGGTGGAGCATGAAGCCAAGCAAGACGATTCGGAGATTGTAATTATCAATACCTGCGGATTTATCGATAATGCTAAGCAAGAATCTATTGATACCATCATTAGTTATGTAGAAGCTAAAAAGGACGGGAGAGTAGACAAGGTTTACGTAACCGGCTGCTTATCTGAACGCTATAGAGAAGAGTTGCAAGAGGAAATGCCTGAGGTTGACTCTTTCTTTGGAACCCGAGAATTGCCTCGATTATTAAAAACATTAAAAGCTGACTACAAGCATGAGCTGGTAGGAGAGCGTTTATTAACGACGCCTAACCATTACGCATATTTTAAGATTGCAGAAGGTTGTGATCGTCCATGTTCTTTTTGTGCGATTCCATTGATGCGCGGTAAACACGTGTCTACTCCAATCGAACAATTGGTGAAGAATGCACAATCATTAGCAGCTCAAGGCGTGAAAGAGTTGATTTTGATTGCTCAAGATCTAACATATTATGGTTTAGATATTTATAAAAAAAGAAACTTAGCAGAGTTGCTTCGTAACCTTTCAGATATTGAAGGTATTGAGTGGATTCGTTTGCATTATGCCTTCCCAACAGGTTTCCCTGAAGATGTGTTGGAAGTAATGCGTGAACGCGATAATATTTGTAATTACATCGACATACCACTTCAGCACATTAGTGATTCAGTTTTAAAATCAATGCGTCGTGGTACAACCAAAGCGAAAACGACTGCTTTAATAGAGAAGTTTAGAAAAGAAGTGCCAGGAATCGCTTTAAGAACTACCCTAATCGTTGGATACCCAGGAGAAACCGAAGAAGACTTCGAGGAAATGTTGAAGTGGGTAGAAGAGAGTAGATTTGATAGATTAGGTGCTTTTACCTATTCTCATGAGGAAAATACACATGCTTACAAATTAGAAGATGATGTACCTCAAGAAGTAAAAGAAGCTCGTGCAGAACGAATAATGGACCTTCAAAGTGGGATTTCTTTTGAGTTAAATCAAGAAAAAATGGGAAAAGAATTTAAGGTTTTAATCGATCGAGTAGAAGGTGATTATTTTATCGGACGAACTGAATTTGATTCACCTGAGGTAGATAATGAAGTATTGATTAATAAGAAGGATCACTTTGTCAGAGTTGGTGATTTTGTAACGGTAAAAGTTAGAGAAGCCGATCATTTCGATTTATATGCTGACCCAATTTCCTAATTAACTATGCGTTACAATTCTATATCTTTTAAAAGTACAGGTTATTTTTCATCTATAATTAATGACTATTTAGTTCAAGATGAAGTCCTGAAACCATTTTACTCGGAGTACCCGAATATTGAAAATTTTAAAAAGATTATAGAAGAAAAGCTGCAGCAATCAATCAATCGTCTTGTTTTGGTGGATGATTTAAAAGTGCAATACGTTGAGGCAAGTATAAAAAAGGCTCCTGAAGTTTTTAACAATATAGAATTATTAGCAGATCGCAATACTTTTACAATTACTACAGGCCATCAGCTGTGTTTATACACAGGACCATTGTACTTTATTTACAAAATAGTTAGTGTCATTAATTTGTGTAAGCAATTAAAAGCAGCTTATCCCAATTATAATTTTGTACCCATCTATTGGATGGCAAGCGAAGATCATGATTTTGCTGAAGTCAATCACTTTAACTTTAAAGGCAAAAAGATTCAATGGAATACTAAGCAGATAGGTGCAGTTGGTCGGTTTAATTTATCCGGTCTTGAAGGAGTATTTGATGAATTCTCAGGCTTATTGGGTGATTATAATGAGAATACCACTTTTTTACGCCAACTGTTTCAGAAATCTTATTTACAGCAAGATACACTTGCAAAGGCTACAAGAGTATTGGTCCATGAACTTTTTCAATCAGAAGGATTGGTTATCGTTGATGGTGATCGAAGAGCGTTAAAGAAATCCATGATTCCTGCTTTTAAAGAGGAATTAACCAATTCTGCCTCGTCTACATTAATTGAAAAAACAAATGTAGCGCTTGGGAAACACTATAAAATTCAAGTAAATCCAAGAGAAATCAATCTTTTTTATTTGGATGACGATTTGCGTGCTAGAATCATTTCTAACGAAAATGGTTATGTGGTTAATGAAACAGATCTGCAATTTTCCAAAGATGAAATGATACAGTTATTAGAGTCAAAGCCTGAAAAGTTTAGTCCAAATGTAGTTTTACGTCCACTATATCAAGAAACGATTCTACCAAACCTAGCCTATATTGGAGGCGGAGGCGAATTGGCCTATTGGTTTCAACTAAAATCAGTTTTTGAACACTTTGACGTGCCCTTCCCCGGTTTGTTATTAAGAAACTCTGCTGCTGTATTGGATAATCACCAAACTAAGTTATTTCAGCAATTAGAAATTGACTTAGAGCAATTATTTATGCCTGAGGTAGATTTAATTAAAATCCTTGTAAAAGAAGGCTCTTCAATTGATTTTGAATTGTCAGAAGAGCGCGCGGAAATTACCGCTTCATACGAAAAACTAAAAGCCAAAGCAGCAGCAATAGATGTAACATTGGTTCCTCACTTTGAAGCCCGATTGGCCAAGCATTTGAATGATTTAGAGGCTAGTGGTAAAAAATTAATGAGGGCTGAAAAAAGAAACAATAAAGAATTAATCAATAAGATAGCAGAACTAAAAAAATCGTTGTTTCCGAATAGTGGACTGCAAGAGCGAACGGATAATTTCTCTTCCATTTATTACAACTATGGCAGTCAATTTATGAATCCCTTATTTGAAAACTTTAGTTTACCCACCGATCAGTTTTCTGTTCTAATGGACGAGCATTAGAAGTTTATTTAGTCTTTTTGTTCCTCTTTTGATAAAGAAATTTTATCAATTTCTGCTCTTAGCAGTAATGCATAAGCTCTAGTTTTTTCTTTTCTGTATAAAAGAATTTGAAGAATTCCAGTCATTGGAATAGCTAAAATCATTCCGATAATTCCCCAAATACTTCCGCCGATAATTAAAGCTATAATAGCAGCTAAAGGATTTATATTTACTTTATCGCCAACAATCTTTGGTGTGATGACATTACCTTCCAAAAATTGAACGAAAGCATAGATAATTAACACTCCTGCCGGATACCAAAGTGAATCTGTAGTAACGAGTGCAAATAATGCAGGCAAACTAGCTCCAATAGCTATGCCGATATATGGAATGATGGTAAGAATAGCAGACAAAATTCCAAAGAAGAGCGCATACTTGATACCTAAAGCAAAAAGGCCGATACAATTTAATACAGCTATAATCACGATTACCACGCCCATCCCTCCAATATATGCTTGAATTACGCTTCTAATTTTAGTTACTACTGTTAGGTAGTTGTCTTCAGCATCTTCAGGAGTTACTCTCTCAAAGAATAGCTTAAAATGCTCTGAATACAAAAGGATAAAAAATACGTAGATCGGAACTAACGTAAGAAAACTGAAAATGGAAGAGGTCGTATTTACCGCTCCACTAAAAAATGAACCGCTTGATTTAAGTAGATTTTGTGCCCCATCTCTTAAGTAGCCAACCTGTTCTTTAGATGTGTAATGGAGATTTTTTTCTATATAATCAGCTATGCTGTTGATGAATACAAGAAACTTGTCTTGCAAAGAGGGAAGTTCAGTGATTAGACTCTGAAATTGGGCAGAAATTAGATAAATTCCAAGACCTGAAATGGCCAATACTAGAATAATAGTTGCAAGTATAGAAACGACTTTATTTTTCAAAAATCGCTTGATAAAAAGCACTACTGGGTAGAGCGAAAGGGAAATAAAAAGCGAAAATATAAGTGGTAAAAGTATAGACTTTCCATAGATTAAGGCCAACGTAGCGATGACCAGAATAACCATTAGCTGATATATTTTGCTTAGTGCGTTTGAAGCCTTTTTCATATATTATCGATTAATTATTGCGTTAAAAGTACGCATAATCTTATCTAGTACTCCTTGAATTTGAGCTTGATAATTTTTTGTCAATAGGTTGACTAAGTTTTTTGAAAACAATCGGAATATTGGACTTTTACCTCCAAGTATAAAGTCGATGATTAAGTCAGTACCTTGACTTAAAGCTGAAAATTTTCCCGTAGTCGTTGTTCCTTTCATAAAAAGGCCTAGGATTGATTTATTCTCATATTGACTTTTTAAGATAGCCACATTTGCTCTAATCAACGCTTCTTTTTCGATCAACTTTACCTGATGATATTGCTTGGCCATTCTTAATTCTTCCAAATTGGTTATTGAAGCAGGGTAGTTGGTTTTATTGGTCATCTGATAGAAGTTTTTTAATGGTGTAATTAATAAAAGGTTTCTTTAAACGCGTTTTTTTAGATAAATACATAATTAGCAATAAAATAGTGTAAATTCCTGCTATTGTAAGAAAACCTAGAGCAACGCTATTAAAAAGCGCACCAAAGAGGAAACCGCCTGCAATGGATATAAAAAATATCATCATAAACCCAATTAGACCTAGTATTACATGAGTCAGGATTTCTGAACTTATTCCTGCAGTTTTTTCAACTATTTCTAATTTTACTAATTCGGCTTGATGTCTACCATAATCTTTAGCATCATCTATTATTTCATTTATTCGTTGATTCATATTGGGCGGTTTTAAAGTAAAAGCAAGGTGCGCTTGCACCTTGCCATAATCTAGACTACTTATGCACTAACTTTTTTCTTTAGCAGCCTCTTTAAATTCGTTGTACTTTTCTTTACTTTTTTCTGCAAAATCTTTAACGTTATCGCCTAATTCTTCAGCTTTATCGTTTAACTTCTGTCTAGTTTCCTTTCCACTTGCTGGTGCTAATAAAACTCCTGCTATTGCTCCTGCCGCTGCGCCTACTAAGGCTGCAAATAATACTTTTCCTGTGTCGTTCATGGTTCTAATTTTTAATGTGATTTATTGATTTTTAAAGCGTCTGTTGGTGTATCTATAAAGTATACATTATTGCCCAATTGGATAATTGGTGTTTTCATCAATCTGGGATGATTTAAAATAAGCTCCATCCAACCTTCTTGATTATAGGTGCTGTCCATATTAATCGACTTAAACTCTTCTTTTTGATGATCAATTAATTCTGATAAGCTAATATTCATTTTATCAGCCAATTGCAGTAATTGGGTTCCTGTAAAATTTTTCTTCGTTACATCCACAGAATTTACCTTATACCCCGCGGACTTTGCATAGGCAATTGTTTGATTGTCCTTATAGTTATTTCCGCCAAGGTAAACGGTAATTTGTCGTTCTTCGTTCTGCAGCATTATAGTTTATTTATCAATTTTTATTTCTTTTATAAAGTCAGCAACTTCTGAAGAGCTATCTGCTCCATAAGCATCTAATAAAATGCCTTTCGTTCCATCTTTAATTTCTATGGCGTAAAGAATAGATGTGTCAGTAGGATTACTGCTCCCTTCAAACCGATGAAGTTCTACAATTTTTGCTTCCTCCGGAAAGTAAGTTTGTTTAGATTCTTCCTCTTGAAGTAATTTGTTGGGAATTGCTTCAAAATTTGATTTAAACCCTCTGTCTTTTAATTGATTAAAAGCTACTGATAAGGTATCGTAATGCGGTTTCATAATTTTAGTTTTCTAACATACTTCTGAGCATCCAAGCTGTTTTCTCATGTACATCTAATCGGTGTGTTAATAGGTCAACTGTTGCCTCATCTGACGCATCTGCCGCCGCTGGTAATGCCTCTCTTGCTGTTCTGATTACACTTTCATGACTTTCTAATAAATCACTCAGCATAACTTTGTCGCTTGATGTGCCATCGCCTTGTCTTATGCTTGTAAGCGAATCAAATTCTTGAACTGAACCTGGTGCGTTAAATCCTAAAGACCGGATTCTTTCCGCAATTTGGTCAACTGCTTGAAATAGCTCTGTGTATTGTTCTTCAGTTAATAAATGAATCTGACGAAAATTCAATCCTTTTACATTCCAATGGTAATTGTGCGTTTTCAGCATTAGATAATAACTATCTGCCAAAACTTTGCTCAATCCATTGCAAATTAATGAGCGTTCCTCTCGTTCGATTCCTGTATTTAGTTGTATGGTACTTTGTTCTGTATTCATTTTTAAATTTTTATTTGTAAATTACTATTTATCTGCCCTAAAAAAATCCATTATAGGTTGTTGATTAAACGTTTAAAATCACTTAAAAGCTCTTCTTTTTCTTTTCCTAAACGTTTTTGAATACGACCTAACAATTCGTTCTCTTTTCCTTCTGCGAATGATAAGTCATCCTCTGTAAGTTCTCCGTATTGTTGTTGTAATTTTCCTTTTAATTGATTCCAATTTCCTTTCCAATTTAACTCCTTCATATCTTTCTATTTTTTGGTTTCGCTTTTAGTAATGGGAATATTATGCCAGAGAGCTAAATGGGTAGTTTTTGTCGCTTTTAGCCCTTTTTTGCAATTTTTGGCCAATTATGGGCAATTATTGTGTGTAAAAGGATACACAAATTGAGAAGGAGTGTGGAGGAATATTGGTCTATTCTTACGATTTTATTGTGGTCCAAAGTGCTTTAAAAGCATCTATAGGGTTTTCCATGTCAATGATAAATTTTGACCTTTTATTTTTTGAAATTTGTTCGGGAGAAAAAGTAGCTATACCTATTTTTGTAAATCGCTTAACTGCTAAATTAGAAATACCAAAAAGGAGCTCGAAGTTTAAAAACTCTTTTTCACTAATCCCACTTTTTCCATAGCAATCGAAGTACAACTGTTGAGAAATTTCTGACTGCTTTTTAAAATATTGAGCTACGCTTATTAGGTCTGTTGTATTTGCAGTGGTATGAATTTTTTCTGCAGTATCATCGTAAGCATCGATAATATCATCAGCCAACTGTAGAGTATATCCCAATTGTAAAACTGCCTCTTGTTCTTTATCCGAAATTGGGGAATTGACCAAAAGTCGGTACAAAAGCATGGTTGCACTTCCTTTTTTATAGGTCAATGCGCGGATGGAATTGATATCTTTTTCTGTGTTTTGATCGCTACTATTTACTTGGGCTTGTATAGCATCTGTTAAATACGTGGCAGCCGGCAAGGTATCTTTTAGGTGTTGGAGTAGTTCCTGAGCCCAATTGATACTAAAATCAGTAGATGGTTTCCCATTTATAAAAGCGAGTGTTTCTGTTTTGGACAGTTGCATATGGTCTACCATTTCGTCTGCTAAGGCATATAATAAGGAAAGGGCTGATGAATTGAATCGTTCAGATTGAGATAAATCCCGATGGTGTACGTGGGCGAAAACCTCGCTAATAGAAACCACTCCCCAAGTAGAATAGTAAAGTAGTTTGTTGTACAGTTGCTGATTAGTAGATTGAATACATGAAAGTTGCTTTGCAAAATGTGCTTTAACAAATTGCTGCTGTTGCTGCTTTCTTTTCAGTAGAATGGGGAAGAGGGAAAGTAACCACCATGCCTTTTTCATGGGTTAAAAGTAAGCATAGTGGTTAAAATCTATTCATTTAAATGCAGTGCTAAACTAGTTGACATCAATCATTCTAAGTCAGGAACTGATTCCTGATACCTCAATCGATAAACTGATTGGTATTCAAGTGGATTAATAATGAAATTTTCAAGCTCTTGTTTTGAAGAATCATCTACAAAAACCAATAGTGGTTGTTCAACCGACTTAAATTTGGCTAACGACTTTTTGATAATTTCATCCCATTGGGTATAATAGGTATCAAAATCTTTAGGTTTTACTGCTTTTCTACAATGTGGCTCTGCACAAGTTAATTCTATATCATGAGTCAAATTAAAAATACCGTATTCATCGGTAATTTGCTCTCCAGCTTTAATATCTCTAATGGCAATTTCAAATCCATACCCTGTGCTAATGGTATTAAAATTACAACAGTGGTTTACATATTTTGCAAAATCCCAACTGACAATTCGATATCCTCTTTGATCGATATAACTGTATTTTTCAATCACTTCTTGTATCTCTTTTTGATGTGTTAAGAATTCTATGGTGCTAATTTCTAGCTCCATGCTATCTTTTACATAAACGATAGTTCCCTCGGCAATATCTTGTGTGGCAAAAACGCCAAAACCAACAGTTTCGTTGATGTGAATAATGGTTGTATGTGGATGTATCATAGTGATTTAAAGGCTTGTTAAAGGTGCTGAATTTTCATCCAATATTAATCCAAAATTCAATCCGTTGTATCGGTCGAAATAAATTTTTATGTATTGGTAATTAGATATTTAAATCGAAATAAGACAGAAGTTTTCAACCATCACTCAAAAAAATGGCGTAAGAAGTCGATTTAGGTTGTATTGTAAATTAATCTTTAAAAAAATTAGTATTACGTCCGATGAATAAG
The DNA here is from genome assembly GCA_018402765.1 of Vicingaceae bacterium. Taxonomy (GTDB): domain Bacteria; phylum Bacteroidota; class Bacteroidia; order Flavobacteriales_E; family Vicingaceae; genus Acidiluteibacter. The sequence continues at coordinate 8,511 of JAGYIE010000011.1, forward strand.
AATTGATCAAAAATTAATTAACTTCATTGGAACTTTATTAATTAAAAAAATGATAACGAAACAAAAATTAATTGAACAAATAGATCAGTTTCCCGACGAGTTTACTATAGACGAACTTGTAGAACGTTTAATTTTCATCGATAAAGTGGTTATGGCAGAGAAACAATCTATAAACGGGAATGTAATTCCTCATCAGGAAGTTGCTAATTATATTGAGGGATGGTTCAAATAAATTGGACTCCTAATTCATTATTAGATTTGAAAGGAATTGCTGATTATATCAAAAAGGATTCACAGCGATATGCTAGAATAACAGTATAAAGAATTAAGAATAGTACTGAAGTATTATTAAATCTGCCTAACTCAGGTGGAATTGTGCCTGAGTTTAATCGATCAGATCTTAGGCAGTTAATTGAAGGAAATTTCGGATCATTTATAAAATAGTAGATAATAATAGAGTAGATATTTTAACTATTCATCACTCATCCAGAGACCTAATAGGGCGCAAGATCCAAATTTGAATCCGTTGTATCAACTAGAATAAACTGTTTAGTTATTGATTTTAGGTTAATTAACTTGGTTTGCCCCATAAGTTATCAACCGTCACTCAAAAAAATGGCGTGAAGGGACTATTTTAGAGTATCACGATTAAACATTTTTATCGGTAAATCGTTAAAAACAATATGGAGAACAAATTATCTGCGGAAGACATTGATCGAATAGTAGAAATGGGTTGGGAAGACCGAACCCCTTTCGATGCCATTACGTTTCAATTTGGTATTAGTGAGCAAGAAACCATAGAAATTATGCGCACAGAAATGAAACCGTCAAGCTTTAAAATGTGGCGCAAACGTGTGCAAGGTCGTAAAACAAAGCATCAAGCCCTAAGAGGTAAAGTAAATGGACGATTCAAGTGCGATCGGCAGCGAGCTATAAGCAACAATAAAGTGTCCAAACGGTAATGGATTATCGATACTCCGGATTCTCAAATTCAAAGTGATTTCCGTTATCCCATTCTGTTCGTTGGTTACCACCAACAGGAAATCCACCTGCATCTTTCAGCATTTTTGCTAGATGCATTAAGTTATAGGTCATAAAGGTGGTATTTCTATTCGTAAAATCATTTTCAGGTCCACCTGAACCTTCATCCAAATACGATTTTCCTGGTCCAATTTCTCCAAGCCAAGCGGCATCAGCTTGTGGAGGAATACTGTAACCCAAATGCTGCAAAGAATACAGCATGTTCATAGCACAATGTTTTGCTCCATCTTCATTTCCGGTAATCAAACAACCGGCTACCTTACCATAATAAAGGTATTGCCCTTTATTGTTCGTCATTGCAGACATGGCATACAGTCGCTCGATGGCTTTTGCACATTCCGACGATTTATCTCCTAACCAGATAGGCGTAGTTAACACCAAGATGTCAGCCTTCTTCACTTTTTCAAAAACTTCAGGCCATTCATCTTTCTCCCAACCGTGTTCCGCCATATCTGGATAAATTCCCGATGCAATTTCATGATCGATCAATCGGATGGTTTCTACAGAAACACCATTCTTTTCCATAATGGATTTAGAAATATCAATTAATCCATCAGTATGGCTCTTTTCAGGAGACCTTTTAAGGGTGCAATTAATAAATAAGGCAGAGAGTTGATTAAAGTTCATGGTCTTTTATTGTTGATAAAGTCTCAAAATACCAAAAAGAAAATAAATTTACTGCCTAATCAGGAACTTGAAATACATTAAATTAAGTGTTGATTAAAAAGCGAAATCGTCTTGCACCGCTTTCGACTTTACCTTATGGAGTATTAGAGTGTCTGCTCCATATAGATAGAACGCTTTTCGCTGCATAGAGTAGGCGGTAACTTGGGAAAGGCTGTTTTTTAACTGTTCGTCCAATTCAGAATCACAACAAACCTTAGTGCAACCTGCTAGCTGAAAACTTATGGATTTGTCAGTTTCGTTTGTTTGATAGCTCAATTGACAGCTATTCCTAGATAAAAGAAGCGATCCTGTTCCGTCGGATAATTCTATAGCATACGAAAAGTCTTTAAATATATATTTTCCGTTTACGCTTTCTTGACCCATTGCCGAAAAGGTAAAAAGTAGGGCAAGAATTGACAAAATGGTATAAACAGGCTTTAATTGCATCTATAATAAGTAAATTATGGATTTTAAATTGACAAAATGTCAGTGTTTGGGCTTTGGTACATGCTTTGAAAAGGAAGTATCGACCAAAAGTCGACTGAAAATAATAAATAATAACTTAAAATACGATAACAATGGCACAAGGAAAGATTAATGTTCAAACTGAAAACATTTTTCCCATCATTAAACAATTCTTGTATTCAGATCAAGAAATCTTTTTAAGAGAATTAATATCGAATGCAGTAGATGCTACACAAAAGTTGAGAACACTTGCTCAGCTTGGTGAATCGAAAGCAAACGTAGATAATCTTAGAGTAGAGGTAAAATTAGACAAAGAAGCGAAAACACTTACGTTCTCTGATAATGGTATAGGTATGACGGCTGATGAAGTTGATAAATACATCAACCAAATTGCCTTTTCAGGTGCTGAGGAATTCGTTCAGAAGTATAAAGATAAAGCGAGCGTAATTGGCCACTTTGGATTGGGTTTCTATTCAGCTTTTATGGTAGCATCAAAGGTTGAAATCATTACTTTATCGCATACGGAAGGTGCTGTACCAGTAAAATGGGATTGCGACGGATCGCCAAACTTTACGTTAGAAGAAACCACCAAAGAGGGCAGAGGAACAGATATCGTATTGCACATTGCAGATGATGCACTAGAATACCTTGAAAAGAGCAAGATTCAGCAACTTTTGGATAAGTACTGTAAGTTCATGCCGATTGAGATTAAATTCGGTACTAACGAGCGAAAAGAGAAAGTAGGTGAAGGTGACGACGCAAAAGAGGAAACCATTATAGAAGACAACATCATTAATAACCCTTCACCTGCATGGACCAAATTACCTGCAGACTTAAATGCTGATGATTACAAAAGTTTCTACAGAGAATTGTATCCAATGACTTTTGAAGAGCCATTGTTTCACATTCACTTAAATGTAGATTATCCGTTTAACTTAACAGGAATCTTGTTTTTCCCAAAGTTAAAGTCGAACATGGAAATGCAAAAGAATAAGATTCAATTGTATTCTAATCAAGTGTTTGTAACAGAGTCGGTAGAAGGTATTGTGCCTGACTTTTTAACCATGCTTCACGGTGTAATTGATTCTCCAGATATACCATTAAATGTATCTCGATCTTACTTGCAAAGTGATGCCAACGTTAAAAAGATCTCCAAATACATTTCTAAAAAGGTAGCGGATAAGTTAGAAGACCTATACAAAAATGACCGTGAGGACTTTGAAAAGAAATGGGATGATATCAAAATCTTTATTGAGTATGGAATGCTTTCAGACGATAAGTTTTTTGACAAAGCAAAGGGTTTTGCTTTATTGAAGAATACTGAAGGTGTTGCCAAAACAATGGAGGAGTATTTAGAACAAATCAAGCCAATTCAAACGGATAAGGACGGAAAGGTAGTTGTTTTATACACCTCTAATAAAGAAGAGCAATATGCATACATCAGCTCGGCTAAAGACAAAGGTTATGATGTAGTGGTATTGGATTCTCCATTATCTGCGCATTTAGTTGGTAAGTTAGAGCAAGAATATAAGGACACTACATTCACCCGTGTAGATGGGGATACCATAGATAAGTTAATTAAGAAAGACGAAGAAATTCCATCAAAATTAACAGAAGACGACGAGAAGAAACTAAAGCCAGTAATTGAGGCGGCAGTTCCAAAAGAGAAGTTTACCGTAGTGTTTGAAAGCATGAGCGAAACGGATCAGCCATTTACCATCACTCAGTCAGAATTTATGCGAAGAATGAAAGACATGAGTGCTGTTGGCGGCGGTGGTATGATGGGAATGGGTAACCTTCCTGAAATGTACAACTTGGTAGTAAATGCAAATCACCCATTGGTAAGTAAAATATTGAATGAATCAGAAGCCGAAAAGCAAAAGAGCATGGCAAAACAAGCCACGGATTTGGCACTGCTTTCTCAAAACCTATTGAAGGGAGAAGCACTGAGTTCATTTATTAAGCGAAGCGTTGAATTAATTAACTAATACAAATGCCTCCTTAACTTTTAAGGAGGCATTTTTTTAATACCTTTAACAAACAATCAAACTTTAAACAATGAAAAAAATAATTCAAATTTTAGTGGTTGTCCTTTTTGCAACTTCTATGTCATCTTGTGGATACAACAGCATGGTGGAAAAAGGTGAGTCGGTAGACAAGTCTTGGGCGCAAGTGCAGAATGTATACCAAAGACGGGCAGACCTCATACCTAATTTGGTAAATACCGTAAAAGGAGCAGCTGATTTCGAAAAAACAACCTTAACCGATGTAATCGAGGCGAGATCTAAAGCAACAAGCATGAACATAGATGCTTCACAATTGGACGAAGCAAGTATGGCTAAGTTTCAAGCAGCACAAGGCGAACTTTCAGGCGCATTGAGTAGATTATTGGTTTCTGTAGAACGTTACCCAGAGTTAAAAGCCAATCAAAACTTTTTGGAGCTGCAAGCACAATTAGAAGGTGCTGAAAATAGAATTACCGTAGAGCGTAAGAAATTTAACGACGCTACAGGTGACTACAATACCTATATCAAACAGTTTCCGAGAGTCATCTATGCAGGATGGTTTGATTTTGAGAAGAAACCTTATTTTGAAGCAGACGCAGGAGCTGAAAAAGCACCAGAAGTACAATTTTAAGTTATGGCAAAGGAATTATTTACAGAAGAGCAGATTAAGTACATCGAACAGGCAATTGGAGAAGCAGAACAAAACACTTCAGGCGAAATTCGGGTACATATAGAAAAACGATGTAAAGAGGATGTACTTGATCGTGCATCTCATGTATTTAGTTTACTAGAAATACAAAAAACAGAACTCCGAAATGGGGTTCTGTTTTATTTAGCTACTGAAGATAAGCAGTTTGCTATTTTGGGCGATGTGGGCATCAACGCTGTGGTTCCAAAAGGATTTTGGGACGACATACGCGATATGATGGTCGATTACTTCAAAAAAGGACAGTTTACTGATGGACTTGCTGAAGGAATAAAAAAATCAGGAGAACAGCTAAAATCACACTTTCCGTATCAGACTGATGATGTGGATGAATTACCGAATGAAGTATCGTTTGGAAAAAAATAGACTATGATTCGATTAAAACAACTCACTTTATTACTTGTAACACTTTTTTCACTTGGCCTTTCTGCACAGAATTGTATTCCAGAAAAGCCAACTACACCCCGATTGGTTAATGACTTTGCCGGCGTATTTGATGCTGCTCAAGCGCAAGCCCTGGAAAGAAGATTGGTTGAATTTAACGATACCACCTCTACACAAATTACCGTAGTTACCGTTAATGATTTATGTGGCAATGATGCAGGCGCTTTTGCATTTGAGTTAGGCGAGGAGTGGGGAGTAGGCGATGCCCGATTTGACAACGGAATAGTGGTTTTGTTTAAGCCCAAAACACGCGAAAGCAAAGGACAGGTGTTTATAGCCGCAGGTTATGGATTAGAAGGCGTGTTGCCCGATGCGATTGCCAAGCGCATTGTGGAGCAAGAAATGATTCCTCTGTTTAAGCAAGATGCTGTAGTGCAAGGAATTTTTAGAGGAACCGAGACCATTATCAGCATTGTAGGAGGAGAGTATTCTGCAGAAGCCTACAAGAAGAAAACGACCAAAAAAGTGTCTGTTTTTCCATTCTTGTTTGTGCTGTTTATTATCTTCTTGTTTGTGTTCAGTTCATTTAAGCGGGCGAAGAAATACTCTGTTGGGCACGATGTATCCTTTTGGACAGCACTTTGGCTCATGGGCTCAGCTACCCGCTCTCACGGTGGTAGTTGGAACAACTTCAACTCAGGAAGCGGCGGTTTTGGCGGCTTTGGTGGAGGCGGAGGCGGTTTCGGCGGCTTTGGCGGAGGTAGCTTTGGTGGCGGTGGTGCCGGCGGTAGCTGGTAGGTTACTTTTTGGTTTTTCTTAAGGGTTGAAGGTCTGTTTGGGGTTAATGATTTGTTACAACGGCCCTAGCTATGAGCAGTTGGGGTATTTTGGTTCTTACTTTTAAGTTTAGCACAGACCTTTGTTTTACATTACAATTTTCGGTTAATAACCTATACGCCAATTTCTTATAGCTGTTATTGGCAGTAGTGCTTTTTTTTAGTCCACAAAGGTTTCTTTTATAACTTCTTTGCATTTTTCAACTTCTGATTTTGTCAAACTCTCAAAAACTCGTATAATTCTTATTTTGTCAACTGTCCGAATTTGGTCGATTGCAATCATTCCCTTTTTACCATTGTATTTTACTGAAACCCTTGTCGGATATTTTTTCAGGTTTGTCGTCATTGGCGCAAGAACGATTGTGTTCAAGTATTTATTCATTTCATTTGGCGAAACGATAACACAAGGTCTAGTCTTTTTTATTTCACTCCCAATTGTCGGGTCAAGATTTACAAGAACGATTGAATATTGTTTTAAATCCATTCTTCAAGGTTTTCATCATCGAATACGTCGTTCATAAGTAACTTATCGTCTCCGTTTTCGCTCATTTTCATAAATTCCTTTTCCCAATTTTTTCTCGGTGAGGCAATTGGTTTTAGAATTATCCGTCCTTTTTCAAGGATAAGTTCAACCTTGTCCTTAATATTGTATTTTTCCAAAATGGTCTTACTCAATCGAAGCCCTTTTGAATTTCCGATTTTTATTATTGATGTTTCCATAGTTTCTTAGATGTTATTACAAAGTAAATACATTTTATTGAAATATCAAAATTCGTTCCGTATTAATGCCAACGTTTAGTATATGGCAAGTAGGGCAGTAGAAAGCGATAAACTTTCAGTTTTGCACTGAGCCAAAGCGTTGTATTTTGTTTTTATCTTATTCATTTTCATCTGGATCATTTTTATCAAAATTTGATTCTTTCCACTTTTTCAGAATGTCTCTTAAAAGTTTATTTCTATATAATTCAGAAGAAGCCTTTATTACATTTTCTTCTTCCTCTATCATTTCCTTAGTAACTGGGATTTCTACAAGTTTAAATGCTCTGGATAATTTATCTGTTAATATTAATTTCCGCTGCTGACTAATTCTTTGTCTGAACTCTTGTTTTAACCAATCATTTAAATAGGATTCATTTTCGTGTATTGCTCCAAAGTCAGTGTCTCTAGTAACAATAATTACATCTTTTTTTGATTTTTCAGCGCATTTTATTATCCACTCCCAATTTACTGCGTCACCAATAGAATTGTCAGAACTTTTTCTAGGTGGATAACCTAACATAAATCTTTTAAGCGCAAGTCTTCTTACAGTAAATCTTTCTTTATTCTCTCTATTTAAGTTTATAGGGGATTTATGTTTGAATATTTTTTGTAACATCCTGTAGACTGGGTCATTTAAACTTGGGTTCTTCAATATCTTTTCAATTCGCTCTTTCAATTTTTTCTGCTGGTCGTCAATGTCTTTTTTTGATTTTTTAATCATTTCAACCGCTTTGGCGTCTGAAACTATTGCAGGTACTGTTAAGTTGACATTATTTATCTTTTTTACTTCACCAATAGACTCAAGAATTGCTGATTGTCGATTTTTCTTATACTCCATTTCTACTTGGCTTGAAGAAATCATTAAATCCTTGTGCTTCTCTATTTCTTCAAGGTATTTCAATGAAATATCTGTCCTTCTGATTCGGTAAAAATCTAGAAGAATATTTGTGTCAATGAAAATGTATGCATCTAGTTTAGTTGTTTTTTTCTTTGCCATAGGATTTTCTTAAATGCTGCATAACATCCGAATAAACGCAATCGCATTTATTTCAATTTTGTCTGCAAGTTGGTTTGTATTTAATAAATATTAATCATCAACTACAAAAGCATTTATTAGTCGCGCTAAAAACGGCTACAAACACAGTTGTAATTGATTTAAAAAAGTTAAGAGTAAACTGTTAAGGGAGTAGGGGTTGGGAGATGTCGAAGATAGTTAAAAAATCGAATAAAAATAGCAGGAGTGCTAAAAATTAATGTGTTGCAGGAAGTACGTAGGCGTGGAGATGTTTTATATATATTCTATGTTTATTTATTTGCAAATAGTTATTTGAAAAACTTCCGAACCTACAAAAAGCTGCATGATAATTATTGCCAAAGAAAAAATTAGATAAAACAAATTCCTAGAGTCTTTAATCCAGCTTTGCTTTTCATGATTTAGTTTTTTTTTAAATGCTTTTTCTATACTCGTACTTAAAGCGATGTTTTCAACTTCTTTTTTAAAGTTTTTAAAACTAACTTTTTCTATTTTCAATAGAGCATCAACAGACCCTTCCAATAATCTATTATAATACCTCATATCCAATACCCATATTGAAATCCACCCTGCCAAAATAAAAAGTAACAAGTAAAATATAGTAATTTGATTTATAGTTTCTGTCTCTCTTAGAACTATTATAATACTTGAGAAAGTGACAAGAGCTGCTAACGCCTGTATTCTTAGTTTAATAATTAGATCATTAAAATGCATGGCAACATCTTCATAAGCTTTCCAAAGTTCAAATTGATTTGGTGTCGAATTTTTGGCTGCATTTTTCATTTTACTCATCATTATTATTTAAATATTTAGCTTTTCTCTATTTCTGCCCACCTAATCTTTGTGCGCATAGGTTCCACCATATTTCCCTTTTTTTACTACTAATCCAATCGCGTTTGTTTTTTCAATCCATTCTGAGGCACTTATCACAAAGCTTGTCAGTCCTGCTTACATTTTAAAGTGGTCAGATTCGACCACTTTAAAATTGGGGTTGTTAATCTGCTCCCAAACACTTAAAAATTCGATGGCATATCTTGTCCTCAGCCAATTTTTAATAATATCGGCAGCTCTACTCTCACTTTCTTTGGCATTTGCCAT
>JAGYIE010000012.1 GCA_018402765.1 Vicingaceae bacterium
GAAAATAAAATGAATCTTTAGAGAAACCGGAAACGTTAGTTCAATGTGACCTTAAAAAGAAAGAAAAGCCACATTAAAGCTCCAATCTGTAATTGGAGATCACACGGCTGAACTTAGGATTTATAAAATTTGGAGGAAATAAAAATTCAAAGGACGGGTGTTTATTTGTTTAGCTCACGACTTGTTTTCTTTTGGATGTTCGTGAACCTTGGGTTTCGTTTTTTTGGCGGACAAAAAAATGAAAAATATAAATCAAAAAAAGTAAGCCCCAATCTAATATTAATTAAATGGATTCTTCCTTTTTAATAAATAGTCCATTGATTTAAAATTAGATATGTTCTAAATATTTATTTTAATTCGATATACTCTTATTTTTTATCGGACAGTTGTGATACTTTTTATACTATCACTAAAATAAATACTTTTGCCATTAAAACACCAAACCCATGCTGAGAGGTAAAAAAATTGTTGTCGTTATGCCTGCATATAATGCATCCAAGACTTTGGATCGCACGTATGCTGAAATTCCTTTCCCGTTAGTTGATGAAGTCATATTAGTAGACGACAATAGTTCAGACAATACCTATTTAAAAGCAAAAGAACTAGGCATTAATCATGTCGTAAAGCACAAAGTGAACAGAGGTTATGGAGGTAATCAAAAAACGTGTTATGAATTGGCACTTAAAATTGGAGCAGATGTGGTGATTATGGTTCATCCTGATTATCAATATACACCAAAGCTAATTCCGGCTATGGCTGAATTATTAACTTCAGGTTTATATGAGGTAGTTTTAGGCTCTAGGATTTTAGGAACAGGTGCCTTAAAAGGTGGAATGCCTTTGTATAAATACATGGCTAACCGATTTTTAACCTTTACCCAGAATTTATGCGTAGGTTCTAAATTATCAGAATTTCATACAGGATATAGAGCTTTTACTCGAACAGCTATTGAGTCTATTAATATTCACAATAATTCTGATAATTTTGTTTTTGACAATCAAATGCTTTCTCAATTATTGATGAAGGATTATGAAATTGCAGAAATTACTTGTCCTACAAAATACTTTGATGAAGGTTCATCAATCAACTTAAAGAATAGCACTGTTTACGGTCTTGGCGTACTAAAAGTTAGTCTTCAGCACCGCTTAAAGAAGCTCGGTCTTTACACCGCAAAAATCTATCAATAGTTCAGTTACATTACTGCTTGATATCCCCATTTTGAAGTCTTAATTTCGCCTTAATATTTACGATACGAATTAAAATTATATCGATATGTCGAATGCCATTTTTAATACACCAGTTGCAAAAAATGAGCCCATCTTAGGATATGCTCCCGGGTCAACTGAGAGAAAAGAATTACAAGAAACCGTAGCTAAAATGAAAGCTATTCCAATAGATGTGCCAATGTACATCAATGGAAAAGAGGTAAGAACAGGAAATACAGTAAGTATGCATCCGCCTTACGACCATCAGCATAATTTAGGTCATTTTCATAGTGGAACTAAAGAGCATGTGCAGGCTGCTATTGATGCGGCTTTGGCTGCTAAAGCTTCTTGGGCTGCTACTTCTTGGGAACATAGAGCATCGGTGTTTTTAAAAGCTGCAGAGTTAATTGCAGGTCCTTATCGTCAGAAATTAAATGGAGCGACAATGCTTGCTCAGTCTAAAAATGCATTCCAGGCTGAAATCGATTCAGCCTGTGAAATTATTGACTTTTTTAGGTATAACGCTCAGTTTATGCGTCAGATTTATACTGAGCAACCGGAGTCAGGTCCTGGTGTTTGGAATAGATTAGAGTATCGCCCATTGGAAGGGTTTATTTTTGCCATCACTCCATTTAACTTTACAGCAATTGCAGGTAATTTGCCTGCAGCTCCTGCAATGATGGGAAATACTGTGGTTTGGAAAGCTGCAAACGCTCAAATATATTCTGCGCGAGTGATTATGGAAATTTTAATCGAAGCCGGCCTTCCTGATGGAGTTATTAATTTAGTTTACGTTGATGGACTAGAAGCAGGAGAAGTGGTGTTTAATCATAAAGAATTTGCAGGATTACATTTTACTGGTTCTACAGGAGTTTTCCAAAATCTTTGGAAAACAATTGGTAACAACATTCACAAGTACAATTCATATCCAAGAATCGTAGGAGAAACAGGTGGAAAGGATTTTATTGTAGCACATGAATCTGCAGATCCAATTCAAATTGCAACGGGAATCTCAAGAGGCGCTTTTGAATTCCAAGGACAAAAATGTTCAGCCGCTTCAAGAGCTTACATACCTTCTAGTTTGTGGCCTGCCGTTAAGGAAAGATTAGTACAAGATGTAAAATCGTTCAAAATGGGCTCTCCTGAAGACTTTTCAAACTTTATTAACGCTGTTATTGATGAAAAAGCATTTGATAAAATTGCTGAATTTATAGATGATGCTAAGCATTCTTCAGAAGCAGAAGTAATCATAGGTGGTGGATATGATAAATCAAAAGGCTATTTTATAGAGCCAACCGTAATTGTAGCTAAAGATCCAAAATACACGACGATGTGTGATGAGATTTTTGGTCCTGTAATTACTATTTATGTTTATAATGAGAAGGATTTTGAAGCTACACTTGATTTGGTAGATGATAATTCTTACGCGCTTACGGGTGCAATTTTTGCAAAAGATAGACTAACTATTGAGCATATGTGTAAACGATTGATCAATGCTGCAGGTAATTTTTATATCAATGATAAGCCCACTGGAGCCGTTGTAGGTCAACAGCCATTTGGAGGGGCTAGAAAATCAGGAACAAACGATAAAGCGGGAGCAATGCAAAATTTAATGCGTTGGGTTTCTGCTCGAACTATGAAAGAAACTTTTGTGACGCCTACGGATTATAGATATCCGTTTTTAGGTTAGTCTATTCTTTTATAAACAACTAACAAACGCCTGTTAAATTTTTTAACAGGCGTTCTGGTTTCCAGAAATTCTTTATGATTAGTTTTGAAACAATGAATAGAATTTGGAAAAGTATACCACCATACTTGAAAAATAAATATGTTGCTACGGGTATTGTATTTGTTGTATGGCTTTTATTTTTTGATCAAAATAATTGGGTTACCCAGTTTCAGTATCAAATGGAGTTGAATAAATTGGAAAGTGAACGCGCATTTTATGACGAGGAAATTAAAAAAGTTACTCAAGATTTAAAGCAGCTCCGTACAAATCCAAAATCACTTGAGAAATTTGCTCGAGAGAAGTATCTTATGAAGAAGAGTAATGAAGAAGTCTTTGTGATAATTGAAGAAGATTAGTGATTCAAATAATACAAAAAAAACTCATTTCAAACGAAATGAGCCTTTTTGTTTATTTGTTTGCGTCCTTTATTTAGAGGGCAAAACCTTAGTCGATACTTCTCCAAACCCAACTCTAACACCATTCTTCTCAGCGAATCCTCTCATAATAACGGTATCTCCGTCATTTATGAAGGTCCGTTCACTACCATCCGAAAGTTTTACCGGTTTTGTAGCATTCCAAGAAATTTCCAGCATCGATCCATAGGAGTCGGGTGTTGGTCCTGATATGGTGCCGCTGCCATACATATCTCCTGCTTTGATATTACATCCATTGATGGTATGGTGTGCAAGTTGTTGGTCCATATTCCAATACATATGTTTGTAATTGGATTTGCTCACAGTAGTTGCTACTCCATTTTCAGGTTGTATCAATACTTCTAGATTAATGTCAATATTTTTATCCCCTTGATATTTTAAGTACGAAAATACTTCAGGATCTTGTGTAGGACCAGAAACTCTAAATGGTTCTAATGCATCTAAGGTAACAATCCATGGAGAAATTGAAGAAGCAAAGTTTTTAGCTAAAAAGGGCCCCAATGGCACATACTCCCACTTTTGAATATCTCGAGCACTCCAGTCATTAAAGAGTACCATCCCAAAGATGTAATGATTTGCTTCGTCGGGAGAAATATGATCACCTAACTCTTTTCCAGGGTAAGTAATAAAAGCAGTTTCTAGTTCAAAATCTAAACGTTTACATGGCCCAAAAACTGGCGCACCATCTGTTGGTTTTTGTTGTCCTTTTGGTCTGTGTATTGCTACACCTGAATTGATAATTGATGAAGCTCTTCCATGATATCCAACAGGAATGTATTTCCAGTTAGGCAATAATGCGTTGTCAGGATCTCTAAACATCGTTCCTACATTGGTAGCATGCTCTATGCTTGAGTAAAAGTCAGTGTAATCTCCGATTTGTACAGGAAGGTGTGTCTCAATTCTGTCAATAGGAATAATTACTTTATGTAAATCATTTTCTTTTTTTCTCAGCTCATTATTCCCTTCTAAGAATATACCAGAAAGTCTATTTCTTATTGCTCTTGTAAAAGCTTTCCCTTTCTCTATAAATGGATTTAAGTTTTCTTGATCAAAAAGGTGCACAGTATCGAGTTCCCCAAAATAACCCAAGTCTGATAAGGCAGATAAATCGATAACGCTGTTGCCAATTCTTGAAGCTACACGCTTTGGTTTTTTATCAGTACTGATGATCCCAAAAGGCAGATTTTGTATAGGAAAGTCAGATCCTTCGTTCACTTCAATCCAACTTTTTAATTGTGTATTGTTTGCATTAATTTCCATCAAACTTTTGTTTTTTTAATTTCTACAAAAATACCAATTTGAAAGTGGATAAAAAATGATGCAACCTTGAAACTTTGATTAACGTCTTTGGCTAAATAATTACTTAACATTGGAAGGCTAAGTGCAGGATTGAATACAATTAAGTTGTATTCTAATTTTACTATAATTAAATTAGCCCAACTTTAATAAATTAATGATACCGACAATGAGAAGAAGTTTACAATTCTTACAATTTTTTCTGTTTGCATTTTTTTCTTTAGCAGGGTGTTACCTGTTTGCGCAAACACCAACTGTTAATATTTTTGAAGAGCGATTTGATGGTCCAACAATCAACATGACTTCTTCTTCTGCTTCTGGCCTAAATAACAATAGATGGGGAAGAACAAGTATAATTTCTCAGTCTGCGCCAAGCTCAGACTCTGCGAAAGTAGTTGTTGGGGATATCTTGTACTTGACAACCGATACCATAGATGTTTCTCCATATGTAAGTGTACTTCTAAGTTTTGACCACATTGCAAAAATTGAAGGTTCAGATAAAGCATATGTTGAAGTATCAGTAGATAAGGGGATTACATGGACTCGATTGGGGCCAAATAATTCAAGATATCAAGGAGGCGCAAATTTTAATACCGACAGCTCATTTAGTGAATTTTCAGATATTTTAGGTTGGAGAGGAAGCCCAACAGCAGCAAATATTGTTGCTTATCCTACCAATGCTTGGTGGCGATTGGCAACTTTTGATTTAACAGATTTAGTGGCTGGACAGCCCAATGTTTTAGTTCGGTTTGCCTTAGCTGATGGTGCTGCATCGCAGCCTGGTGCAGCCAACAGAGTTGGATGGTTCTTAGATAATGTTATCGTTGCAGGAGCATCCTGTGAATTGTTACCTCCACGAGTTGTTTTATCTCCTCCCTCAAATTATCCTGGTCCTTACGGAAATGGTAGGGTTTACGATACAGGGCCGTTCGAATTTATCGCAAACGTAACGGATCAGAGTGGAGTAAGAAGAAGAGGTACCAATATCTATTATCAAGTTTATCGTAGATCTCCTCTTATTACTGGAAACTATTCGTTAATCGTTAATGATTCAACGCCCTTAATAAATGTTTCTTCAGCAAACTTTAGAGGCGTTATTCCTCAAGCTCAAATAGGCGATTCCATTCGCTACTACATGCAGTTTATAGATTCAAGTGGATGTGTTAATATGTCTAGAGTTCCATTAGTAGGTGAGCGTTACATGGTTATTTTTCCTGATCTTCCTCAACCTTGTGAAGATCTTCCAATTTTTGAATTTCCATATTTAGAAGATTTTGAGACATTTCCTTTTGACCAAACAGGAATGATGTATAACCAATGGATTAATGGTCAAGGAGACTTTCATGATTGGTGGGTAGGAGTAGATTCTACTGTAACCGTTGGAACAGGTCCTTCAGGTGGAAAGTCAGGTCAGAAGTTCTTATTTCTAGAAGCTACAGGCCACGTAGGGCAAGAAGCTCATTTGATTTCTCCATGTTTAGATTTTTATGAAACACCCAACCCAACCTTAGAGTTTTGGTATCACATGAATGGTCCTCATATTGACACACTTCATATCGATATTTTTGATGAATCAATTCCTGGATGGGTTAGAGATGTAAGTCCACCAATTATTGGTAATCAAGGCGATGCTTGGAGGCTTAAGCAAGTTAACTTTTACAATTATAGAGATCGCGTTGTTCAAATTCGTTTAAGAGCAAAAGCTGGTAAAGGTGGAGATTTAGGAGATATAGCAATAGATGATTTCTACATCTTTAATGGTCCGATCTACAATGCATCGGTACCTAGAGTATATACCAAGCCTTATACGCCCAAGACACCTGAAGTTGCAAGTTTTGAATTAGAGAATTTTGGTGTATTACCAATTACTACACTGGATGCAACATACAATGTTTATGATCGAAATGGTAACAGAACAACTACACAAACAGAGACGTTTAGTGGGTTAAATCTTCTACCTGCTGTAAAACAAGATTTAAATTTCACCAATACATACATAGCTCCTGATAGTACTTTTACATTAGAAGTAATTGTAAACTTAGCGAATGACACAGCAAATTCAAATGACACCAATTTCGCTTTCTCATATGGACTTAATAAACGTCTGGTTTCATACTACGATAATTATGACAATCCTGCTTTAGCTGATGATTGGGCAAGTTTCCCAATTCAAGCAGGTATACCAAGTAAGTGGAGAAGATATGAGCCTGCTAAATCTCCTGGAACTCCTAAGAATGCATATTCAGCACCTTTCGTTTGGGGTGTAAATGGAAATCAGAAATATGATATTGGTATAGATAACTCATTGGTATCACCTTTTATCGACTTCAGAAATACCGATTCTACATTTGTTCAATTTTACATGTCTCGTGATATTGCAGATGGCGATGGTGTTCATTTAGAATATAGTTTAGATCGAGGAGAGAATTGGAGTGTAATCTTGAACGATAACAATCCACCTGCAACATTGAATTGGTATAACAGCTTAAATTATCAGTTTATTCCATGTTGGGCGGACACTACCAATGGGTATACAGCTTCACGAATAAAAACTACCTTCCTTGATGATTTGGACGAGGTGTTGTTTAGATTTAGAATGCTAACAGATTCTAATGACTTTATTGGATTTGGTGCTGCAGTGGATAACTTTAACATTGTTAACCCTGAGCCTGTTGATGTTGCAGTAACAGGAGTATTTTCTCCATTATCGTATTGCGCCATTGATTCTGCATTTGTAGAGTATAAGGTAGAGAATTATGGAAGAACGCCCGTATCCAATATTCCTATTGAGATTACAGTTTTGGACTCAAAAAATAATATTGTAGATATCGTGAACGAAACACTGAACATTACCCTAGCAGTTTTTGATACGGCTAGAATTACTTCGTCAACTCGTTCGATGTTCCCTGGATTTGACAATTACACGATCCAAGTGCGATCAGTTATGCCAAATGATACGGAAGCTAGAAATGATACTGCATTTAAAATAACGGAAAGTTATTTTGGTTGCGACTTAACTTTACGATTCAGTACTATGCCAACTGTTGCAGCAGGCGGAGGACTTTGGGAAGTATTTGTTAACAATGTAGCTCCTGAGCGAAGACTTTGGGAATCCACAGATAGTTTATTGCCAACAACAACCTATACCAGAACGGTATGTGTGAAGGATAGTCAAGAGGTTAAAATAAACCTACAGGATCCAACAAGTAATATTCTAAGATTCGAAGCGCAAGCTTTTGGTTTTAGATATTGGTTGACTTTAGGTGGACAACAGAATATCAACTCAAGTTCATATGATTGGATCTGCCCTGCTAAGTTGAGCATGGGAGTAGATAATATTACATTGATTGGCTTAAAAGGGAACTTACCTTTGGCAGTTGATTATCCTATTGAGGTTTCACTGTTGGATGATGGGTTAGATTCTATTGATAATGTTAAAATTAATCTACAAATCGATAATAACCCTTTGATAACAGAGATAGATACATTCGTTCCTGAACTTAGATACAAGGACAGAAGAACTCACCTTTTTGCAGATGCTTGGAAGGCGACCCCTGGAATCCACACCTTTAAAGCGTGGACGAGTGATCCAAATGATGGTAACTTCCCCGATACTCGACCTTCAGATGATACCGCTTATTTCACACTTAACATATTAGATACGGTTAAGGTGAATAATTCTGCGACGTACTGTAATAACTTTGATAACAGCAGTCGAGCTTGGAGAGCATTAAATTCATATAGTTATGAAACTGCAGCAAATAGTTTTGCGTTAGGCTCGCCAACAAAAACCTTGTTGAATGGAACAAAGAGTGGTCCTAATTCATGGGTAACCGTATTGGACACTACATATACCAATTATGATTCATCAAGTATTGTATCTGATTATATAGAGTTAGAAGCAAAGAAATGTTATGAAGTGACTTTCCAACATAGATTTAGCTCTGAGGAAGATAATGATGGAGGTCATTTTCAATATTCTGTTAATGATGGCTTTTCTTGGAAAACATTGTATGATAATACAGGAGTTGCCGAAAATTGGTACAATACGGAGCACGTTGCAGCAATCATGAATAATACGCAGAATGCAGGGTGGACAGGTGTTTCTGATTGGATAGAATCTAAAAATGTTGTTGGTTTTGATCAAAATACTCGAGCAATTTTTAGATTTAGATACGAAACAGATGGTTCAGTAGTAGACGAAGGTTGGCAAATTGATGACTTCTGTTTAGATACGATTGCCAGAACGGATAGTATTAAATACAACAACTGCTTCCCTGTTGGTTTAAATACATTTGCTTCTAAGAATATAAGCTTAAACCAAAACGTTCCTAACCCAACCGATGGCTACACGAAAATTACTTATGGTTTAATGACTTCAGGAATGCTAAGCTTTAGAGTTACCAATATGTTGGGACAAGATTTCTTTAATGAGACCCAATATAAGGCAGCAGGCGATCATATGATTGAACTGAATGTTGCGAATTGGGCAGATGGAGTTTACTTTTATTCAATCGTCTTTGAAGGTGAACGAATCGTCAAAAAGATGGTAATTTCCAAATAACGAAATATTGTTTTAACTTTAAAGGGCCTAATTGAATTTAGGTCCTTTCTTATTTTATACTGTAATATGAAAAATTATCTATTATTTCTGTTTTCAATTCTTTTTACAACAGGATTGTTTTCTCAAACAACGCTTTTTTCAGAAGATTTTGAAGGTGCGACAAATCAATTTACATCATCGGCGGCGATAAGCACAACTGCTAACTGGACAATTAATTCATCCCTTTCAAATGGAGGAACAAATAGTATAGTTGGAGCAATTGTTCAAAACGATACGTTGTGGTTAGAGTCTTCTTCATTTTCAACAATGGGTTCCATAGCAGTTTATTTGTCCTTTAGCCATATTTGTAAAGTTGATTTCTTCGATAAATCATTGGTTCAATACTCCATTGATAATGGCAGCACATGGATCACAGCGACGAATACTGATTATTCAGGAACAGCTAATTTTATTGGTAACTCATTTAGTGCTGTTTCTTATATTGATTGGCAGCCTGGTTTAGCTACGGCACAACCAACAAACACATGGTGGAAGAGGGAACAGTTTAATTTAGCTGCCACTGCAAATAATATGCAGGTAAAGGTTCGGTTTGCGGTTATAGATGGAGATAACAACGGTTCTTTGGGGAATTTTGGTTGGTTAATTGATGACGTAGAGGTGATGGGAGCCATTTGTGAGCTAGAAGCTCCAACGTTAACAAACCCTATTGATCTGTCAGGCTTCCAATACACCACTTCTCCTTTATCTGTCGGAATAGATGCTTTCGATACTTCAGGTATCGCATCAAGTAAAGTTTTTTTTACGGTTAATTCGGGACCTTTAGACTCTGTTAATTTAACACTTAGCGCAGGGACATCCTATACAGGCAGCTTACCGGGGTTTCTAGTAGGAGATACAATTTGCTATTATTACGGTGTGGTTGATAGCACAACTTGCTCAAATGTTGCTTTTTTTCCTCAAGGGAATTGTTTTCAATTTATCGTTCGAAATACGCCACCAACCACTTGTTTGGGTAATCCTATTGGGGTATTTCCTTACAATGAAGACTTTTCTTCGTTTTCTCCATCAAATCCATTTAATCTAATCAATAATTGGGAAAATTCTGCCGCTGATGATTTCGACTGGGAAATTGCGTCTGGCCCGACGAATTCATTTCTTACTGGACCAAATGGTGACCATACCACTGGCTCAGGAAATTATATTTACATGGAAACTACAGGTCCTTCAACAAATGATGAAGCGCATTTGATTACTCCCTGCTATGATCTTACCACTCTTGGAAATGCTGAGTTTTCTTTCTGGTATCATATGTTTGGCGCTACCATGGGAGAGCTACATGTAGATCTATTTGTAAATAATACGTGGAACTTAGATGTGATTCAACCTTTTATAGGGAATCAAGGCAATAGCTGGTTTAATGCCTCGGTAGAGTTGCGCACTTATGTTGGTCAGGTAGTTAAGTTAAGATTTAGAGGAATACGTGGCACAAACTTTAGAAGTGATATTGCTTTGGACGATATTCAATTAGTCGATTTGACAGGGATTGATGGCAGAGTAGATTCTATATCGGTTGCGCTATCAGCAAGTGCCCCTTGTCAAGTATCTTTACCGCAACCCGTAGAAGTGTTTATTGAAAATATAGGAACAACTGTATTAACCACAGTGCCAATTGCCTACCAACTGAATAATGGTGCTATTGTAAGAGATACTTTTTCTGGAAACATAGCTCCTGGAGGCAGACAGTCTTTTGTTTTTAATCAGCCCGTTAATCTAAATGGTCCAGCCTCTAATTATCGTGTTAAGTCTTGGACAGATTTAAGCAATGACATAAGAGTTGCGAATGACAGTACTCAAATAAACTTGCAGTTAGCGACTACAATTAATGCATACCCTTTTAATGAAAACTTTGACTCATTTACAACAGGAAATCCTGGAGTGTTGCTAAATGGATGGTCGAACGATCCTGCAGCAGACTTAACTTGGAATGTAAATTCAGGTCCAACTGCTAGTGCCTCTACAGGTCCTTCTCAAGATCAAAATTCTATAGGTTCGGGTAATTACCTTTATTTAGAATCTTCAAATAGTTTTTTTAATGCTAGCGCCTTGCTTTTGAGTAATTGCATTGATTTAACTTCGGTAACATCCCCACAACTTTCGTTTTGGTACCATATGTTTGGAGCTGCAATGGGTGAGTTACATGTTGATGTGATACAGAATGGAGTTGTAAGCTTGGACGTAACACCTGCAATTATTGGAAATCAAGGAGACGTATGGAGAAATAGAACCATCAATTTAAGTGCGTATGTTGGTCAAATAATACAACTTAGATTTAGAGGGATACGAGGCACAAGCTTTACAAGTGATATCGCAATTGATAACATTGAAGTTACTGTCGGCGCATCAACTGATATAGGGGTATCTGCATTAATTAGTCCTGTGTTTTCTGGATGCCAACCATCGGCTACACAACCATTGGAAGTCACTATTCAAAACTTCTCTAGTGTGGCTTCACCCTTTGTTCCTTTAGCATACCAATTAAATAATGGTGCAGTTGTCCGTGATACATTACCGGTTGTTATTCCTCCATTTGGCAATGTTAATTTTACCTTCCCAGGTGCATTAACCGTTCAAAATGGAAGTAATTCATTGGTGGTGTGGTCAGAAGTTCCCGGCGACCCCAATCCAATAAACGATACATTAAATCGAGGGCTTGAATTAGCATCTGTTCAAACAACTTTTCCATTATCTGAGCCTTTTAGCTCGTTTACAACTGGAATTCCTGGTACCTTTATGAATGGTTGGGAAAATGAAGTCATAACAGACTCTCATGATTGGTATGTTAATTCCGGATCAACCCCTACTGCAGGTACAGGACCAGCGGCTGATCATACCACAGGCTCAGGCAACTATTTGTATGTTGATGCAAATGGATTTTCAGGAACAACTGCCCGTGCAATGAGTCAATGCTATGATTTAACAAATGCAAATACACCTGAATTGGATTTTTGGTATCACATGAGTGGATCAGATGTGGGTACCTTACACGTAGATTTAGATGTCAACGGATTTTATGTTCAAGATATTATTGCACCGATCTCAGGTGATCAAGGCACGAATTGGGTTAATCAACAAGTCTCATTGAGCGGCTACCCTTCAATCGTTCGTTTAATTTTTAGAGCAGACGTTATTACAAAAACGGGAATTATAGCGGGTGATATTGCCATTGATGATATAAACATTAATGTAACTCCCGTTGGTTTAGAAGAACTACAAGAAGGGTTTGCGGTAGGTGAAATCTATCCAAATCCAACAAGTGTAGCTCAAGCAAAACTGTTGGTTTTTTCTAATAAGGAATCTGTAGTTAATACTTCACTTATAGATGTAAATGGAAGAATCATTAATCAGAATACAATTGGAATAATAAAAGGAAAGAATACGATTAGTATCTCAACGATAGGGTTAGAGAAGGGAGTTTATTTTTATCGATTAATAGAATCTGGTAAATCAATAACAAAAAAGTTGGTCGTTCAATAAGGCCTTCATTTGATTTATCACAAAAAAAGGATGACTCTCAAATAGAATCATCCTTTTTTTTATCTAATTAGTTACTTATTTATTCGTTTTCATATAAAGGTAAATCTTCCATAAGGTGATTTACTTCTTTCTTTATTTTATGAAGGGCTCTTTCATCTTCTTTACTCATTATCGCTCGGTCGATAAGTTCTGCAATTAATGGAATCTCTTTTTCAGTAATCCCTCTTGTTGTAATTGCCGGAGTACCGATTCTAATTCCTGAGGTTACAAATGGAGAGCGTGTATCAAAAGGAACCATGTTTTTATTGACAGTGATATCTGCTAATCCTAAAACTCTTTCTGCCTCTTTACCTGTAATATTTTTACTATTTAAATTAATCAATAAGCAGTGGTTGTCTGTGCCGCCTGAAATGATATCATAGCCGCGTTTTACTAGCTCCTCACCTAATAGCTTAGCATTCTTTACGACTTGTATCATATAAGTTAAAAACTGATCTTCTAACGCTTCTCCAAATGCTACGGCTTTTGCAGCGATAACATGTTCCAATGGTCCTCCTTGAGTGCCAGGAAAAACTGCAGAGTCTAGCAACGCTGACATCTTTTTGATTTCACCTTTAGGCGTTTTTAATCCCCATGGATTATCAAAATCTTGCCCCATCATAATGAGTCCACCTCTAGGACCTCTTAAGGTTTTATGCGTTGTAGTCGTTACGATATGACAATGCGGCAGAGGATCATTTAAAATTCCTTTTGCAATTAATCCTGAAGGATGCGAAACATCTGCTAAAAGCAATGCACCTACTTTATCTGCAACAGCTCTTAATTTAGCATAGTCCCAGTCTCTAGAGTAGGAAGAAGCACCACAAATAATTAATTTTGGTTGCTCTTTAATTGCGATTGCTTCAATTTTATCAAAATCAATTCTGCCGGTTTCTTCTTCTACACCATAAAATGTAGAACGGTAAAATTTTCCTGAGAAATTTACAGGAGAGCCATGCGTTAAGTGCCCACCATGCGCTAAATCGAATCCCAGAATAGTATCCCCTGGATTTAATACAGCTAGCATTACAGCTGCATTCGCTTGTGCTCCTGAGTGCGGTTGCACATTCACCCATTCCGCATTAAACAATTCTTTTGCTCGGTCTATGGCTAATTGCTCAACTAAGTCTACCACTTCACACCCACCATAATATCTTTTATTCGGTAAGCCTTCAGCGTATTTATTGGTTAAAACCGATCCCATTGCCTTCAGAACCTCCTTGCTAACATAGTTTTCGGATGCGATAAGCTCTAATCCTTCGGTCTGTCTTTTCTTCTCTCTTTTAATGAGTTTAAATAGTTCTTTATCTCTCATAATCGTTATTTCTTAGGAAGCTAAAATTACATATTTATGGATACAATCTACAGCAGTAATTGTTTAATTATCTGCGATGCATTATAGAAGATTTTTAGCGCTTCTCGGTACAATCAAAAAAGTACCCTGAGTGATTTTTAGTGCCTCTCGATACAATCAAAAAAGTACCCTGAGTG
>JAGYIE010000013.1 GCA_018402765.1 Vicingaceae bacterium
AAACTCCATCTATATCTAAAAAGACTATTCTCATGAAATTTCTATTTTATTTAACTATTTGTCATTTTTTCAATTAAATGTAACTGTCAGTCTATTCTGCGTTTTAATTAATTATCGCTTTTGTTTTATGCAGTTTTAGTCATTTTTATAAGACTCAACCTTTTTGTAATTAAATTTCTTCTCGTTCTCTTCGATTTGATACACAATTAAACCACTTACATGTCCACTTAACAATGACTTGTTCAGGATTGCAATCAATTTTCTACCATTAAAGAATTCGGGCATATCATCTATATTAGGACTTATTCCGAATTGCGAGCCTATAAATAATGGGAGTCTTTGCTCCTCGATTTTTATAAACTCTTCCATTTCAACGATATCAATTAGTGATTGATCAATATCAAATGGCGGGTAACCCTTGTTAAGTCTTTTAAATCTTTTTTGACCATTAAGTTCTTCATTCTTAAATTTCTTTATCCAATATTTGGTCCAAGGTGTATCTTTCATAGTTATGTATTAATTGCATACAACAATTTTTTAAGTGCTATTGCACTTATTTCTCTTCTGTCTGCAAGTTATTATTAATTAAATTATCTAATGGACTAGATATATCATTATTATTTAGCCGTAAAGTCTGCATCCTAGATAAAGGGCTTGTTTACATACCTTCAGCAGCTTTTCGATAAATAGCACTAATACTTGTAGTACTACTTCCTCTACTTTACACTTTAAATAACCAATTATTGGTTCATTATTAAGTAAAACCTCAGCTAGAATCTCAACAAAACCCCAAACCTTTCAACCACACAAAAAGAACTAACTCGGGGTGGGTTAAACATAAATGGCTTTCTATTTAAAGGGGATTGTATCGCATAACTATGTATTAGAGAGTATGCTGTTTGACAGCCACGAAGTTATTTTAAATAACAAATATCTAATCAAATAGTTAAAGACTCGATTAACAGAACTAATAAAAAGTGAACATCAAGAGTTATTGACTTTACTAGAAATTATACCGGATATGAGGACGCAAAAGAAACGGTATCTAAATACATTTACATGTTAAAAACCAACTTCTAATTTCAGACAAACTATTATTAACAGGATACTATTTATTAATAAAATATAGTTTTGAAAAAAACTTTCTAGCTTTTACATAAAAGTAACTGAGATTAAATTTCCCATGCTTGAAATAAACTGATTATATTTTTAAATATTAAAATGTTTTTCTAAATTTAGACAACTATTGTCTAAAATAATTTTGACCAATGAAAACATTAGGTGACACTTTAAAATGTGCCAGAGAGGAAAAGGAATTAATACTGCGAAAAGTTGCGGCTGAAGTAGATATTGATCAATCTCTGATTAGTAAGTTTGAGAAAAATGAAAGAAAACCGACTTTGGAACAAATCATAAGACTTGCCAAATTTTATGGACTTTGTGAAAGCGAACTTCTAATAAATTGGTATTCGGAGAAAATTGCTGACGAATTAAAATACACGGAATCTACTACTGAAATTCTAAAAGTAGCAGAAGAAAAAATTAAATACTATAAAACTCAAGCAAATGGAAAATAAAACATTAAAAGTAGCAGAATTATTCGCAGGAGTCGGAGGTTTCAGACTTGGACTTGAGAAAAGTAATTATAAAGTTGTTTGGAGTAACCAATGGGAACCTTCAACGAAAATACAACACGCTTCAATGGTTTATGAAAAGCGTTTTGGAAAAGAAAACCATTCAAATCAAGATATCTCAATAGTTCCAACAGACGAAATTCCTGATCATGATTTGTTAGTTGGTGGTTTTCCTTGTCAAGATTATTCTGTTGCAACAACTCTACATAACTCAAAAGGATTGAAAGGCAAAAAAGGTGTTCTTTGGTGGTCAATTCACAGAATTTTAGAAGAAAAAAAGAACAAACCAAAATATCTTTTTTTAGAGAATGTTGACAGACTTTTAAAATCGCCAGCTAAACAAAGAGGACGTGATTTTGCAGTAATGTTACAAAGTTTAAATGAGCTAGGCTATGCAGTTGAATGGCGCGTAATTAATGCAGCAGAATACGGAATGCCACAAAGACGAAGAAGAGTTTTCTTTATCGGTTACCACAAGTCGACAGAAGTTTATAAAAGACTTCAAAAATCAAACAAAATACATTGGTTAACAGATGATGGAACTATTGCAAATGCTTTTCCTGTAGCTAAAACAAACTCGATACAAGAAATTGAATTAAAAGGAGATTTGGTTGAAATAACCAATAATTTCAATAAAAATGGAAAATTATCGCCTTTTCAAAACACAGGATTACTTATAAAAGGTAAAGTTTATACTACTAAAACAGAACCTAATTTTGATGGAAACAGAATTGTTTTAGGCGACATTTTGCAAAATGAGGAAGTTACTGCCGAGTTTTTTATTGACGATAAAGACAAAGACAAATGGAAATATTTAAAAGGTGCAAAAACTATTGAGCGTAAGTCACCAGATGGTTTTGTTTACAAATATTCAGAAGGTGGAATGATATACCCAGACGCTTTAAACAATGCTTCAAGAACTATAATCACAGGAGAAGGCGGTAAATCGCCTTCAAGATTTAAACACGTTGTTGTTTCAGATAGAGGTTTACGAAGATTAACACCTATAGAATTGGAAAGATTAAATATGTTTCCAGATAATCACACAAAAATTGATGGGATTACCGACACGAAACGAGCATTTTTTATGGGAAATGCTTTGGTAGTTGGAGTAATCGAAAAAATTGGAGAAGAACTTTATAAACAAATAAATCAGTTTGAATATGCTTGATATTACTTCGGCAGATTCAATTATTAATTTTGCCAAACTTCTAAAAAACAAAACTTTAAGACAATCCTGTGGCGAGGAAATTGAAAAACACGACTATAAAGGAAAAGGCAATTTTGGTCAAATTTTAGAAAAATTCTATTTCGGTTATGAACCTAATTCTGATACTGAACCTGATTTTAAAGAAGCAGGAATTGAACTAAAATCTAGTCCTTTAAAAACATTGAGAAATGGAGAATTTCGTTCAAAAGAAAGATTGGTTTTAAATATCATAAATTATTTAGAAGTTCATAAAGAGGAATTTGAAACCAGTTCATTTTGGAAGAAAAATGCTCATTTACTTTTGGTGTTTTACCTTCACGACAAAGATTTAGATTTACTGGATTACATAATAAAATTGGTTAATGGTTGGAAATACCCAAACGAAGATTTAAAAATTATTCAGCGCGATTGGGAATTTATCAACCAAAAAATAAAAGAAGGGAAAGCACACGAATTATCAGAAGGAGATACATTCTATCTTGGAGCGTGTACCAAAGGCTCGACAGCATTAAAATCGTTCAGAGACCAACCTTTTAATGAGGAAAGAGCAAAGCAAAGAGCATACTCATTAAAGCAAGGATATGTAAATCATATTATTGCAAATATTGCCCAAGAAGAAGCAGCTGTTTACGGAAAAATAATTGAACGACCGGAAATTTTAGAAGAAGTTCGTTCTATTGAGGAAATAGTAATTCTGAAATTTCAACCATTTTATGGGAAATCCGCAACACAGATTGAACAAGAATTAGGTCTAGAAATAAACCAAAAGGCTAAAAGCTATTTTGCGAATCTTACAAATGCAATCCTTGGAATCGAACTAGGTAAAAAAATAGAAGAGTTTGAAAAAGCAGATATTCAAGTTAAAACGATTCGACTTAAAGAAAATAATTTACCGAAAGAAGATATTTCCTTTCCAACATTTGAATACCAAAAACTTGCAGAAACCGATTGGGAAGATGCTGATTTTAAGAACATATTGGAAAGTAAATTTTTCTTTGTGTTTTACCAATTTGAAGGCGAAGATTTGATTTTAAAAAAAGTAAAGTTTTGGAATATGCCACATTCTGATATTCTTGAAGCAAAAGATGTTTGGGTAAAAATGGTAAAGACAGTTTCAAACGGAGAAATCGTAAAAGAAATAACCGACAAAGGAATTAGAAAGACAAATTTTCCAAAGAAAACCGAAAACAGAGTAAGCCACGTTAGACCACACGCTAGGAATGCAGCAGACACATATGAATTGCTTGTTGCAGACAAATTGACAGGATTAACAGAATTTACAAAACATTGTTTTTGGCTTAACGCAAGTTACGTGAAAGATGAAATATATTTAAAATAATGCCAACGCTTGTAGATATTTACTTTGGCTATTCTCTAAGGTTATAATTCAAACTAAAAGTTGTGTTTTTCTCTTTGTTAATACTTATAACGAAAGAGTAATAAGTAGAATAGAGTACAACAGGATAGTTAAATAAGAGGTTAAGTATGGTCGAATTGCATTTAAAACTTTGTTTTAAATGCGAAGAGTAAGTTTAGTTAACTTTAAATAATGAGTTAAAAAAATAACATGTTTTTTTATAACAAATATATTATCTTTGAGATATAATTTTGAATTTAATATTCAAATTGCTTTTCTTTATCCAATAATCTAAACTTTTATTTGTTTAGGATTGATTGCCAACTCCAATAAAATTATCGAGAGAACAATTTTGGATTATGTGGGATAAATAGCAAAACATAGATATAAAAGCAATATAATTTTTTTAATAAAAAAAATTTAATTCTGGTAGTCAAATTAGGTATTATCTAAAAGTTTTCAAGAGTTTAAAGAAAACCCATGTTGGAATGTATTATTGTAAAAATAAATTACTTTCTAGATTAACTAATCACGATAGACTTTTTTTAAAAGAATATTAGTAGAGGTCTAGACTAAAATGACCCCTTACATGCGTTAAATTTTATTACTATGCTATATAAACTTTAAGAATTAACATTATTGAATAAAAAGTAATAAAATGAATTGGATAGTTTTGAAAGAACAATCAGGTAAAATTATTTTAACATCCAAAAAAGATGCTAATTCTGGTCTACTCCCCAAAGGCAGTTACTTAACTGTGGATATAAGTTTAACCAATCCTAACGATTCAAGAAAATTCGTACTAAGGGTAGAAGAAAGTGAACAGACTGCAATTTATTCTCCTAGCCCACTTCTAGCAGATTTAAATTTAGGTCTTCAAGAAGCTGATAGAGAATGTAAGAATCAAATAACCGCGCGCAGGATTTACGATATTTCCCAAAGGGAGGATGGTCTTGTAGATTACATAAAACCACAATCTTATGCAAGACTTTCTAATGAAAAAGAAATATTACTAGCCACTGATGCTGAAAGTAATAATGGCCCATTTCTTTTCCCGGCAACTGTTCATAGTTCAAGATGTCAGAAGATAAATGACATTGATAAGAAACCTGTCAAAATAAAAATACCCGAAGATGTATATTGGCATCAAATACAGATTACAGGAAAAACGGGGTCGGGTAAAACTGTTGCTACTAAATACTTAGCCCAACACTTTGTAGAAAATAAAATTACAACGGGGGGGCTTAATAAGTTTGGTTGTGTTTTAGCCATTAATGTTAAAGATGTTGATTTTCTTAAGATGGATAAAGAAACAATCACTGATAATCAAGAGACTAAAAAAGAGTGGGAAGCACTTGATTTCAAACCAAATGGTATAAAAAATTATAATATTGTTTATAGTGCTCACGAAAATATTAATACATTAACGTCACAAGGAGTAAATGGTAGAATATGCACTCCAATTACACTTAATGCAAGTAAAATCGATCCGGAATCTTTATTAGGAATTGTAGAAAATTTAACAGAGTTAGCTTCTCAATCACTACCGGACATATATAGATATTGGCAAAAGAATTATACAGGGCAAAATTTTTCTCAATTTTTAGATTTTCTTGAAAACTGCCGAGAACAAGATAATAACTACAATACTTTAGATGTTGCAGATAGGGAAAGTGCAACAAGACTGAATGCCTCTACAGCTGCAGCTATGATTGGTAGATTAAAAAATGCTAGCAAATATTTCGAAAATCCTGATGGGCAAGAAATAGACGCAAGGGATATACTACAGGAGGGAAAGATGACTGTTATAGATGTGGCAAGGAGCATCGAATTTGGGTCGATAGTCCTTCGTTTTCTTCTTAATCGAATTGTAAAAGAAAAGACAGAAAACAACAATGATATACCTATTTTAATAATTATTGACGAAGTTCATCAATTTTATAAATCTTCAGCTTCGAAAAATGCGTTAGGTGATTTAGATACAATTTGTAGGATTGGTAGAAGCAAAAAGATAGGAGTTGTTTTCTCATCTCAGAATATAAGTGACATCCCTGGCGGATTAACATCTGTAATTAACACTAAGTTAATGTTTAAAACCGATGAATACAGCAAAAAAATAAATGGAATCAGTCCTGAAGATATTCAATCAATGAAACCGGGTTTTTGTGTTACTAATATTCATGGATTACCACAACTTAAACTTGCAAAATTTCCAATTTCAAAATCAGGTGTATTATGATAAATAAAGAAGATAAATATAGAAATGAACTTTTTGAGCTTTTTAGTGAAAATTTAAAATCAATATCGGAAGATGAAAAAATATTAGAACTAATGTGTGAAATATTTAAAAATGAAAATCTTAATAAACAAGAACTACTTGAAAAATTGACAACAGACGAATGAGGAATATAGATTATAAGCTAAATATTATTGGTGAAAATAAAACTTACAATCCAAGAGAAGAATTTATTAAACCAATCATAGAATCCGATAATAAAATATTCGAGATTACTGCAGATAATAGTTATGGAAAGACTTTCTTTCTTAACTTAATTGCTTTTGGGCTTGAGACAGATAAACTTGATGACAATAAAGTTCTAAGATCAATAAAAGAGGCTGTTTCTAGATACAAAGATGAAACATCTTACTCTTTGGAATATAATATAGATTTAGATTTACCTGACAATAAAAAGTTAAGTCTTACAAAAGAAATAAATGGTGGTAGAATTATTAGAATCGATGATGGTCCTCCAATAAGTCATCAAAATTTACATCAAGAACTAACCATAATATATGATGTACCAACTAATCCTTCAGAAAGACTAAATGCTGTAATTAACGATTTAAATATATGGAACCGTAATTTAAAGGAGAAATTTAAAAATTTAACAATACATCTAGATTCAGTTTCAAGAGAATTTGATAATGTTAGAGATGAAGGAAAAATAGATAGACTTAGGGAAAATTTAAAAGAAATAAAAGAGGATATTAAAGTCAAAGAGACAAGTTTCACTGATAGAAGAGATTTAATCTTTGAGTTAGAAAAAATCAAGAAACTTGATAATCTTTCAAATTTAATAAAAAAGCAAAATATCAATGACCTTAAATTTATAAAGAAAGAAAAACAATTTAAGCTTTTAAAAAAACCAGCTAAAATTGAAAAGAAAGATCAATCAAAAATTAATGAACTTCATAAAGAATTGACAGAACTTCAAGATAAGTTTAAATCAACAATTGGTGAATTAATAAATCAAATAAATGGAGATTCAGAAATACTGAATCTAATAACTAATGATACTAGCGCAAATAAAAAATATGAGCTGATAAAAGATTTTGAGTTAGAAGATTTAATTTCCAGTGATATTGAAAAGAAAGATTACTTTAATAAATGCATAGAATATTTCATAGAACATTTGGGAAAATTCATTTTTGAAAAAAAGAATGATAAATCATACGTAATACACAATTCATATACGCAATTTGTAATCTTACTAGAACAACTAGTAGAAGATGAAATTGACTATCTACTGAAAAAAGCTACATTGCTTGACACTTCGAAGTTGAAAAATCAGTTAAAGGAATTAATAAACAAACATAAAGTTAAAAATTACGACAACCTCAATTTGTTTTTAAAAAATGACTTAAAAGGGGTTAAGGCATTAATTGCTCAATCTTTCAGAGTTAGTAGTCAATTACACAAACAAAATCAAAAGCAATTAGCTAACGATACAGATAATAATTATTACATAGTACAAGCAGAGTTAAATGCATTAAAACAGTATTCTAAGGAAATAAAAAATCAACTTAATATAAGTCGTTCAGATATTGCAAATTCTATGGGACTTAATAACTTCAACAGTTTAGAAACATTAAGTAATATTAGCCAATTAAAATACACAGTTACCTCTAAATTCCTTGATGCAACTCTATTAGAGAATATTAATCAATCGATTTTAGGACTTAATGGAAAAAATGATAAATTACATTCTATGATAGATGAGTTAAAGAAAAAGTTAATTTTACATGAGGCGCAATTAATAAGAGAAGAGAAGAAAAATCCCTCGCAATATAACGAAAAAGCAAAGCAAAAAATTAAAACATTCTTAAAAATGTTACATCAAGTTAATGCGAATTTAGTAGCATATGACTCATTAATTTCAAATATTGAATCAGGAAACTTATTAGGGTTTAAGGCAGAAGAGGATATCAAATTTATGGATCTTGCAGGGAAAATTATTGCCTACTCTATGGATAATAAGCTTTTAAGAGCTGACGGAGAATTTGTAAATCTTGAGTACTTTGATATGTTAAAACAAGAATTCCATTGTGAAAATAATCTAATTATTAAAAAAGCTGATGTTTCAACCGGTTTAGCTAGTGCTAATTATTTAAAGCAAAGAATTGAAAATGTTGATGGAAAGTATGTTATTATCCTTCTTGATGAAATTGGGAATATGGCTCAAAATGCTTTAAATAAGGTAGTAGATTCGATAAAAAAACTTGAAAGTCAAAACAGACTTGTTTTGGCAGTTTTCACAAGGCCAAAATCAAATGGCATTGAAATAATTAAATACTAATGAAAGAATTAATAGAATTTTTAAACGAGAAGCTTCGTATTGCGTTTGAAGAAGATTTAAAGAAAAAAGAAATTCAGTATTTTGAAGATGGCTCTACAATTGACGTATTTAAAACTTTAATGTTTCTTAGAAAGAATAACAATGATCTAAACAAACTAATGTTACAAGGAGCAGTTTCAAGAGATGAATTGAAATATCTATATGGAGAAGAAATATTGAATGAAGCTATAAAGAATAAGTTTATAATAAAAGGTAATTCCATTAATAGTGACAAGATTTTTCTTGGCTCAAATGGTTTATACAAACACTACATTTTCAACGATTTTAATCTTAGTAACGTGTTTGTCGCTTTCGATTCCAATAATTTCACCCTTAATAAAGAATTAGCACTAAAGGCTCAAGAAAAAATTTGGTGTTTATTTCTAATTTTACTTGGAGCAGATTCAGAACAAAATGCATTTAAGACCGAAGGCTTGTCTCCTGAAGTTCTAGTTAATTATCACCTGTTTTTTATTTCAATTGAAAATGAATTGGCAACTAAAGGAATTCAAATTGGGAATAAAATTGGATGGGATTCAGGTAAAGATATAAGTTTTAGGAAATTTATTACCAATATTGTTAACCTATCTAAAACACCGCTATATAAAAGAGAAGGCTATAAATACTATCTTGATTTGACTAAAAGAAAGAATGCAAAATACCTACTCGATTTAGTCCTTGAAAAACACAAGGGCGCAGAAAGGTTAATTGCAAATGACTTACTTTATGAATCTTTAAAAGAGCTAGAATTAAAAATGAGTTTCGAACTAGGGCAAATACCAGGAGAATTGAATCAGTTCATAATTGAAGAATTAAAAAGTTAATTAAAACCTCTTTCCTCATTCATACTTTTTGTTAAACCCATTCTTTCAACTTCAGAATATAAATTTGTAGACTTCAATACTTCTCTTGCGTAAATTTCTGAAATCTGAATTATTCTAGGTTGTAGATTAGACGAACTTCCATTTGCTAGGAATTGATAATATATCACATCAAAAATATCATCTCCATACCTTCCTTCTTCAAATTCTTTCAATGGGAATTCAATTCTCACCGGACTTCGTCCATTGAAAACTTTCATGAAACACATTGCTTTACTCCTACCTTCTTTTGAAGTATAAGCAAAAATAGGGGAAACTTCTCCTTGACTTAATGAAATAAAGGCCCAATGTAAGTCAGAGTTATATCCTTTTGCAAAAGAGAATTTCTCAGTAATTATAGTACTTTCGCTGTTTTTAACAAAGAATATAGGCAAGCAACCTTTACTTAATAAATGTTTTATTAAAATAAAATTTCCACTAGTTGCAGCACCTGAAAACATAGACCCATCAATAAAAATAATTGAGTTATTTGGTGCAGCTTTAGACAAAAAAAATTCTCTTTCTTTTATATACTCTTTTGATATCTCTTTGACGATATCGTCGCTTCTTATAATATCAGTAAACTCAGTTGTCTTTCCTCTAATTAATTTTGATTTGGTAAAAAACTTTAACGTTACATAAGCTGCAGGAACATATTCTACCTTATTTTGAATAACGGCACTATGAACAATACACCTTACCTTACCTTCCAGTGAATTTAACTCTAAAATTGACTCGTCATAAGCAGAAAGAATTTCAGGTGGTTTTAGGTTAGCCAGTGAAAACTTAACTATTTTATTATGCTTTTTTATTATTCTAATCTGGGAGTCTATTGACAAGTCTATTGTATCTGAATAAGATTTAACTATTGAAGCATTACTTGAAAAAGAATTGTTAATTAATTTAATCGAATCTATTGTAGCTTTATAATTTTCAGAAAAAATTATTCTTCCTTTAAATTCATTTTCCATTTATAGTTTTTTAATAATTGGTTAATGTAAATTTTATTGAGCCAAAATGATTGTTTTGTAATTTCAACATTCCCGTTAGTAAATTCAAAATACTGAAAATCAATATCTTGACTATTTTTCCCATGAGGCCTTAAATGTATAAATTCAGTGTTTGATTGTTTTGGTAAATTATTAGTATTTCTATATGTCCTTCCAAATTTTTCTCTGTTAACCTTAATACCTTTCTCTAAAACTATTTTTACTTCATTCCATTCTTTTCCAATTAATTCTAACTCATATTTAGATGGTTTCCAAAGGCTAAACGTTCCAATTTTCCAATCAAAATAACTATTATACTTTCCTAAGACCTTCTCTTTTATTATTGGAATAAATAGAAAAAAATAATCAAGCTGTCTCTTAAATGAGGCAACTTCTAAAACGTCATTGCTATCCCATTCTTCATATAAAATATTACGCAGAGATGTATTTGGAAAGGACATGGCTTCAAAACATAGGTATTCAGAATTAACAGGTATAAATTTCAAAGAAATGTTAGAGCTCTTAATCTCATCCAAATTATAATGGCAATTAATGTCAATGAATCTTTTAATAATAGCAGAAACCGCAGATTTATTAAAGATGTTATCTTTTTCTAAATTGATAATCTCTGAAATACATTTTCCTGAAATTAAACTATTTAATTCTTTTATTATTATTTTATGACTATTGCTCATTTTAATATGCAATTTATATAAATTTTAATAACAATATATTTTTAGTCCAAATTATTCTAAACTATTATTTACTTTCCCTAGACAGCATTTAAGGACACTATAAAAACACATTACAAACAATAATAACAAGACATCCACACCGGTAAAGAGGGATAAATTGTTAGGACTATTAAGATAAGAGATAGAGGTTATCTAACTTTAGAAAGTAAATCATCCAAAAACCATTTGCTAAACTACTAGAAAAAAGCAGTTCGAAGAATCAAATTGAATACACACCACTTAATATATAAAGTTTTATGAAACATTTAGGAAAAATAAATCTATTCACTTCACATTTTGTAATTGGTGACGCAGAGTTAGACCTAACAATTAGAAAAATCGAAACATTAGAAATTGAGGTTTTATCTAAATGGCTTGAATTCAGATACTCTTCTATGAATTTGGATAGGAATTGGTCAGTAGATCAGTATCATTCTTACAAAAGGCGATCTATATATTTTCTTGAGATAATAGAACTGAAAACATTTAAAGAAATAACAGAGGAATTATATCAGTCGTATAGTAGAGAGTTTCCTTACTCTGAGGAAAAAGACTTTGTAAAGTTCATATTTGAAAACTCAATCTCTTTTTTAGAACGTTTCTTGAATCTTGACTTGATTCAGATTGGTGAGATAAAGTTGACAAATGAAGGTGATTATACATTTTATATGGATAAAGATGATATTAACACTGAGTTCTCAGATTTTGCAATAAAGAGTGAAAACCAAATGGAACACTATAGACAATATTACAGTCAGGTTATAAAATATTTACAATCTTTTAAAGAAGACAAAATCACAGAACAACAAGAAATAAATATTGATAATAACACAACAATAATCAAAACGAAACAGAAACATGATCTCTGCGAAATTATTACTCATTCAAGAAGTAAGGAAATTGTTAGAGGTATTAAAGTTCAATACAAGAATATTAAAGGCAAACAGCTCAAATTGTTATTATTGGCTTTGCAGCAACTAAATTTATTATCAACAGATCGAATAGCTAAACAATTTCATGAGTGCTGCGACGCTGAATTTGATTGGGATATAGCAAGCTATAATGCGATGAATGGCCATAAGTATAACAAAGAAATAGATATCCAACGAAATCAAGGAATAGAAACAAAAGAGATAGAAAAAAAGAAGAAATTCATTAATTCACTATTGGAGTGATTTAAATCACTTGGACAAACTTGTATTTACTTACATACAACTAAAAACAACTGACAATCAGTTATTTAAGTGTTTTATTGTTGTATATTTGCTTTTATTAATTATCAACAATTGCAGTAAATCATGGAACAAAATTTAACCTTTGATCAATTACCCCTAGCGGTAACAATGCTAACTAAAGAAGTTAGTGAATTAAAAACACTCTTACTAGATAAGCGGGAACAACCAATAAACCAACCTGAACATTTTTTATCCGTTCAAGAAGCAGCAAAGTTTTTAAATCTAGCAGTTTCTACTATCTATAGTAAAGTATCAAGAAATGAACTCCCTGTAATGAAAAGAGGAAAGCGACTGTTCTTTTCAAAGAATTCTTTAACTGAGTGGATAAAGGGAGGCCTCAAGAAGTCCAATTCTGAACTTGAGAGAGAAGCTGAAATATTTACAAATAGCTACAGAAGTGATTTAACGAGTAGTCACCAAAATAATTAAACCAAAACTTAAAATCTAGTAATCTTTTATCAGTTATGTCTATGAAAAATCAAGTTCAAAAAACACAAGAATTTACATCGTTGCAAAATCCAACTCAGGAAGTTGATAATACATCTTTTTTTGAAACACTTACAGCAAATGAATGGATGGAAAAAGCAAAAGAAATCCCAATTGCTAAAATGCTATTCAGTGAGTTGTGGCATGAAAATGAAGTTTGTATATTGTTTGCAGATAGTAATGTAGGAAAATCAATACTATCAGTTCAAATCGCCAATAGTATTAGTAAAGGAGAGCCAATAAATGGATTTCAACTTGCTGCAATAAAACAACCCGTTCTATATATTGACTTTGAATTGACAGTTAAGCAATTTGAAATTAGATACTCAGAAAAAGATACAACAACAAACACTACAAATAATCATTATGCATTTGATGATTATTTTATTCGAATTGAGTTAAATCCAGATGCAGAAATTCCTGTGGGTATTAAAATG
>JAGYIE010000014.1 GCA_018402765.1 Vicingaceae bacterium
TATTCAGGATGAATGGCTACGGAATGTTTTGAAAAACCGTACTGATTTGAAAAAAGAACAATTGAATCAAACGATTAAAGCTATGAATCTCGCTTTTCCTGATGCCAATGTTGAAAATTTTGAAGAATTAATACCGATTATTAAACTTAAAGATAAAGATGATAGACACGTTGTCGCTTGTGCAATAAGATGTAATGCTGATTTAATAGTAACGTTTAATACAAAAGATTTTCCAAAGAAGGAACTATCAAAATATGATATAGAAATTCAAGATCCTGATGAACTAATTTCAAATTTAATTGATATTAACCCCAAACTAGCTAGTAAAGCTTTTATTAAAATGGTAAAAAGACTTAAAAATCCTAAAAAGACAATGGATGAAGTTTTAACCACTTTAAAAAATTGCGGATTAAATAAGAGTATTGAAAAATTAAAAAAACCCGCTCTCGCGGACTTGCAGTCCGTGAACTACTAAACACGCACTCATTCCCACAGCCTTGCATCCCGTGAACTATTCATACCCTACGTATTCTCTGCAACTAATTAATTTTTAGCACATCCACTATTTATATTCGATTTTTTAACTATCTTCGGCATCACCTAACCCCTACTCCCTTAATAGTTTACTCTTAACTGTAAGAGTGGGTAATTGTAAAGCTCAATTAAATTAATTCAATAAATGCAAAAAAAAGTAGAACATCAATTAAAAAAAACTAAATATTACATACCTGATTGGAAAGTAAGCCATTTATTTATTGGGACTTTTAACCCAAATGGTGGTGAAAGTGTAAACTACTATTACGGAAGAAGTAGAAATAAAACATGGCAATTGTTAAGTATAATATTTAAGGAGGAAATTTCCCCTAATAAAAAAGACTTCTTTGCAAAATTAAAAAAGCATGGCATAGGATGCATAGACCTAATTGATACTGTCGAAGCAGAAGAAAAAAGTATAAGCCATATACTGGGCAAGGGTTACAAAGACAGCGCTATTATTAACACTTCAGTTAATAGAAATTACAATACTGAACATATTTTTAATGTAATAAACTCTAACCCACAAATAAAGATTTATTCCACTTGGGGAAAGGGCCCAAACTTAAAAGAGTGGAAAAATGAAATAGGTAAAATTAAAAGTATCGTCCATCTTGTTTCTCCAAGTTTAGCATCGAGAGTTCCAAAAGGACAAAAGAAATTTGATTATATGCTTAATGACTGGAGTAATAAAATTATTACATAAGATTGAAAATTGAAAAAGTGCTACCTCACAAATAGTACATTAACCTTTTGACGATAAAAATTACCTCGTAGAAACCAAAAGAGCTGTTTTTTGCCAACGCTCTGACAGAAATTGAATTAATGACATTAGAACAATATATTGACAACGTAGACAAAAGATACAGACTCGGAAACGCAACCGAACATACTTTTCGTGGCGACTTGCAACAACTTTTAGAAAGCTTGGTGCCGACGATCAGAGCGACCAACGAACCGAAAAGACAGAGTTGCGGAGCTCCTGACTACATTTTGACTAAAAAAGATATTCCTGTTGGATTTATTGAAGCGAAAGACATTGGCGACAAAGACCTTGACGGCACAAAGAAAACAGGAAACAAAGAGCAGTTTGACCGCTACAAGGCTTCTCTAAACAATCTGATTTTTACCGACTACATTAACTTTCATCTGTACCGAGAAGGCGAATTTGTTACCAAAATTGCCATTGCAGAAATAACAAATAAGGGAATCAAACCTTTGAAGGAGAACTTTGGAAACTTTGAAAATCTAATCCAAGATTTTTGTGTCCACGTTGGACAAACGATAAAAAGCTCAAAAAAATTAGCAGAAATGATGGCGGGCAAAGCCCGCCTTCTTTCTGATATTATCGGTAAAGCTTTATCGAGTGATGAAGCCAACCAAGAAGATAGTACGCTGAAAGACCAAATGTTGGCTTTCAAGCAAATTCTGATTCACGACATTACGCCACAAGGCTTTGCAGACGTTTACGCTCAAACCATTGCTTACGGAATGTTTGCGGCTCGTTTGCACGACCCTACTTTGGGAACTTTTAGCAGACAGGAAGCGGCTGAACTGATTCCAAAATCAAATCCATTTTTGCGAAAACTCTTTGGTTACATTGCAGGCCCTGACATTGACGACCGTATCAAATGGGTTGTTGATAGTTTGACTGATATTTTCTTGGCTTGTAACGTGGAAGAAATTTTGAAAAACTACGGGAAATCCACCAAAATGGAAGACCCGATTATCCATTTTTACGAAACATTTCTAAGTGAATACGACCCAAAATTGCGTAAATCTCGTGGCGTTTGGTACACACCGCAACCCGTTGTAAATTTCATTGTTCGGGCAGTTGACGACATTCTAAAAACGGAATTTGATTTACCGCAAGGACTTGCCGACACGAGCAAAACAACCATAAAAGTAAACACCCAAACCGCAGACAAACGTTCGGCAACAGGTTACAAGCAAATAGACCAAGAAGTACACAAAGTACAAATTCTTGACCCAGCAACAGGAACAGGAACTTTTTTGGCAGAAGTGGTAAAACACATTTACAAAAAATTCCAAGGACAGCAAGGCATCTGGAGCAATTATGTAGAACAACATTTATTGCCACGGCTAAATGGTTTTGAGTTGCTTATGGCAAGTTACGCAATGGCTCATTTGAAATTGGATTTACTATTGACCGAAACCGGATTTAAACCAACATCCAACCAACGATTTAAAGTTTATCTAACAAATAGTTTAGAAGAACACCACCAAGACACAGGTACTTTATTTGCTAATTGGTTGAGCACAGAAGCCAATGAAGCCAACCACATTAAACGAGACACGCCAGTAATGTGTGTGATTGGAAACCCGCCTTATGCTGTAAGTAGCACTAATAAAAATGATTGGATTCAAGATTTAATTTCTGACTACAAGAAAAATCTCAATGAACGTAAAATCAATTTGGATGATGATTACATAAAGTTTATACGCTACGGACAACATTTCATTGAGAAAAATGGAAGTGGTGTTTTGGCCTACATATCAAACAACAGTTTTATTGATGGCATAACTCATCGACAAATGAGAAAGAGCTTAGTCTCAACTTTTGATAAAATTTATGTTATTGATCTGCACGGTAATTCTAGTAAAAAAGAAAAGCACCCAGATGGAAGTCCTGATGAGAATGTATTTGATATCCAACAAGGTGTATCTATTAACATTTTTGTTAAATCAAAAAAGTCTAAAAAATCAATTAAACACTTTGACCTATTTGGAAAAAGAAATTTTAAATACGAGTTTCTCAACGAGAATCAATTAAATACAATTCAATGGAATGATTTAGAAGCAGATGTAGAAAACTGTTTCTTCACAAACAAAGACTTTCATACGGATAGTAATTATTTGTCTTATATAAGCTTGCCTGAACTAATGACCCTTAAAAACTCAGGGATTCAAACCAAAAGGGATTCAGTTAACATAAACTTCGCCAAGGAACAAGCTGAATCAGTTCTAAAGGACTTTAAAGAGCTTGAAATTGATGTGTTAAGGAATAAGTATAATCTTCCAAAAGATGGAAGGGATTGGACAATTGAATGGGCTAAATCTGATGCTCAAAATCCAGTTTTAATTCACAGAGAACAATACAGACCTTTCGATTACAGATATTCTTTTTATTCAGGAAAGAGTAAAGGTTTAGTTGCCTATCCAAGACAAATAGTTTCAAATCATTTAATAGGAAAGGAAAACCATGCTATTTGCCTAATGAGACAGTTTTTTCAGGATACAAACTACTCTCACGTTCTATACACTAAGGCTATGGTGGATGAAAGAACTATGTACAGTAATCGTGGCGGCACATACATATTCCCTCTCTACTTATACCCTGAAACCAACGGACAACAAACCATTGTACAATCAGAAGAAAGAACACCAAATCTCAAAGTTGAAATTGTAAATCAAATTGCAGGGAATTTAGGTTTAACTTTCACCAACGAGAAAGAAACAACCGAAAACACTTTTGCCCCAATTGACATTTTAGATTACATCTATGCGGTTTTGCATTCACCAACATACCGAGAGAAATACAAAGAGTTTTTAAAAATTGATTTTCCGAGAGTTCCTTATCCAAAAGACAAAGACACTTTTTGGCAATTGGTAAAATTGGGTGGAGAAATTCGCCAAATTCATTTATTGGAAAGCCCTAAAGTAGAAGAATACATTACGCAATATCCAATGGACGGAGATAATGTGGTAGGCAAACCCAAATACAAAGACGGCAAAGTTTACATCAACGATACGCAGTATTTTGACAACGTTCCGCAAGTGGCTTGGGAGTTTTACATTGGCGGTTATCAACCTGCTCAAAAATGGCTCAAAGACCGTAAAGAACGAAAATTGGAGTTTGACGACATTTTGCACTATCAAAAAATCATTGTTGCACTTTCAGAAACGGACAGACTGATGAAAGAGATTGATAAAATAGAGATTTAAGGAGCTATTGCGAAAAATTCACGTAAAAAATGGCAAAAATAAAGGTTAACAAGTTTGAAATCAGTGTAAAGTCTATTGCTGATATGGATTACATATCACTTACCGAT
>JAGYIE010000015.1 GCA_018402765.1 Vicingaceae bacterium
GAAAATTAGTACGTCATGATTATCATTTCCTTCATCAATACGATAAGAATTACTCAAAAAGTAATTTTAAGCCTTATTTATTAGATTATAAAAATAAAAAATGTAAGGATAAACCTATTATTTTTCATCTGATAAGTAACT
Organism: Vicingaceae bacterium; assembly: GCA_018402765.1. Taxonomy (GTDB): domain Bacteria; phylum Bacteroidota; class Bacteroidia; order Flavobacteriales_E; family Vicingaceae; genus Acidiluteibacter. The sequence continues at coordinate 142 of JAGYIE010000015.1, forward strand.
TTAAAACTGGTGGGGCATCTAGAGTAATAGTAGATATTGCTGAGTATTTATCTACTGACTTTGAACATATAGTTATCACTCGATACAACCCTATTCCTCAAAATTATGAAGGAATACAAGTAATAGAATTGTGTTCAATCCCAACTCAAAATGAAGTAAAGCATTTATTTAAACTCCATGCTCCTGTTATAGTGCATACGCATTGGTCTACTCGATGGAGTGAAGAGGATAGCTTGTGGCAATGGTATTATTCTTTTTATCGATATATAGAGCATAAAAAATATCCTATAGTTCAAAACGTGAATGTTCCGGTTTTACCATTTTTTTTTAAAGAAGTAAAATGTGTTAATGTTTTTGTTAGTAATTACGTTAAACAGCAATTTGGATTTCTAAATCAAGACAATCAGGTTATTTATCCTGGTTCTGATTTTTCTTTTTTCTCTTCTAATCAAACAAAAGTTTCATCAAAAAAAATGGTTGGGATGGTTTATCGATTAGATAACCATAAATTGAAAAAGACATCTATTGAACCATTTATATCTGCAGTAAAGCAAGATAAAGAAATAACAGTTTCAATTGTAGGCGATGGTGCACTTAAGGCTTATTTCATTAAGCGCATAGAAGAAGAAGGAGTAGGAACTAATTTTGTTTTTCATAGCTATGTTCCCTACGATAGGCTACCTATTTTATATGCTGAATTAAGACTTTTTGTTGCGCCCGTATATGAAGAGAGTTTTGGACAAGTAACCCCTTTTGCTATGAATATGGGTATCGGTGTGGTTGGATACAATACGGGTGCAATTCTAGAAATTATTCAAGATCCTACATGTGTTGTAGAAACAGGGGATGTTGAAGGTTTGGCGAAATTGATTGTGAATAAAGTAAATGATGAATCGTTTTTAACCAGTAAGATGACTCAAAATAGACAGCTTGCTTCCCAATTTGCAATGGAGTATATGGTTGAAGCCTACAGGAATATTTATAATGAATTAATTATTGCTTGATAGAAATGAGCGAGGTTATTATTTACAATACATCCTTTTTTGAAGGTTCTGAAACGTTCATTTACAATCAGTACCTTGCATTATCTTTTTTTTCTCCTGTTTTGGTGGCTCATCGTTTTAAAAATCTAGAAAGATTTCCGCTTCAAGCAAATACTACTGAATTTATGATAGGAAATGTTCCAGAAGGGATAAAGGATAGGTTAATTCATTATATACGAAGAAAATGGCTCAAGTTGCCTTATTTGCTTCCTTTGGCTTCAGAGCGTCAATTGGAGGAGAATCTTAAAGACGCTCAAGTTATACATGCTCATTTTGGGCCCAATGCTTTGGCCATTTTGCCCTATGCAAAGCGAAATGCTTTGCATTTAGTCGTGTCATTTCATGGATATGATGCATCTCAGCTATTACAGGACCCTGTTTATGTCAAAAGTCTTTTACCGCTTTTTGATTATGCTAGTAGCGTAATAGTTTGCGCGGAGAAAATGAAACAAGATTTATTGACCGCAACACATTTTAAGTATGTAGCAAAGTTTCATGTGATCCATTATGGCGTCGATCTTGAGTTTATTTCTTCTATATTACCTAAAAAAAGAACTGAAGGGGTTGTTAAACTTATTCATGCAGGTCGATTGACGGCAAAGAAGGGTGTGTTGGATTTAATTCGCGTTTTTAATGCCGTTAGAACCAAGCTTCCTCATATACAATTGCAACTAGACATTGTGGGTGATGGAGAAGACATGAAAGCTGCTTTAGATTTAAGAAGTGAACTAGGATTGTCTGATTACGTCCAATTTTATGGAGCGGTTAGTCACTACGAATTGATTGCACATGTAAAGGCAGCTGATATTTTTGTGCTCAATAGTCGTATAAGTCCCTCAGGAGATTCTGAGGGGTTTCCGAATTCCATACTAGAAGCTATGGCAGCAGGAACGTCTGTTGTTTCAGCGCGACATGCAGGAATACCTGAGGTTGTGTTCCATGAAGAAACTGGTTTATTGGTAGATGAGTTGGATAATGAGGGACTGGAAGCTGCTTTAATTCGCTTGATTCAGTCTGAAGAGCTAAGAGAGCAGTACTCTCGACAAGCTTATCAAAAGGTCGGGCAAACATTTTCTTTAAAGGAAATGACTCGTAAATTAGCAAATCTATTTTCTGACCTCTAATGTTTAACAAGAAATATTATAAGCCAAAGATTTATTGTTAAGATATTTTATTTTCAAGAGGTAAAGTTTTTAAGTGCATAATTTGTTTAAAATTTATGTGATTATTATTTGATTTTGCTTTAGCTCTTCAATAGGTCG
>JAGYIE010000016.1 GCA_018402765.1 Vicingaceae bacterium
TAATATGAACGGAAGACTCTATGACCCATACATTGGCCGCATGCTCAGCCCTGATAACTATGTGCAAGATGCTACTTCTACTCAAAACTATAACCGATATAGTTATGCGTTGAATAATCCGTTGAAGTATACGGATCCGAGTGGAGAAGAAATTGTTTTAGCTGCAATTCTTGTCGCTGCTGCAATAAGCGGTGGAGTTGGTTATATTGGCGGTAGGAATGCAGGACTGAGAGGCGGAGATTTAGCAGCTTATACTTTTGGTTCTGCAGTTATCGGAGGAATATCGGGCGGAGTTGTTGCAGGAGTAGGTGCAGGTGTGTCAGGAGCATTATCTTTTGGTGGATTTGCAGGAGGATTTGTTGCTGGTGCAGCTGGTGGATTTGCAGGAGGCTTTGTTGGCGGTTTTGCTTCAGCAGCTTTAAACGGTTCTTCTAATCCGTTAGGAGCAGGTTTAAAAGCAGGTGCAATTGGTGGAATAACAGGAGGTATATTTGGCGGTGCATCAGGAGGGTTTGAAAATATGGGGAATGGCCAAAATTTTTGGGGAACGAAGATGTCCATGAAAAATGCAACAGCATATGAATACGCGGTTGGTGCTGATGGTACTATTACCAAAATGTCAAACAATGGAGGAGCGGAAACGCATATTTATAATGTTGGTGTATGGTCTGATGCAGGAACAGCCTTTCAAGCACATTCTCAATATGTTGTTGATGGGATCAATACAATTAACGCGTTCAGGTTTTGGGAGTCAGCTCTCGCCACAGTTTCAGCATTTAGTGCACCTGCTGCGGGTTTATCAGGTTATTTTGTTGAGCCAAGTGGACCCGGCTCAAGTGTTGCAGGTTCAGGAAAAAGAATATCTTCAGGTTCTTATAATATAAAACCACATTGGCGAACTAAGCACGGAGGAAGATACAGTATTCAAAATGCTGATTTATTGGGAAATAGAGGTGGTATTTTAATGCACTCGGGTACTTCCTCAGGGTGGAGCGAAGGTTGTTTACTTCCTTGTTCTTCTTGGGAATCTAATGCAGCAGGAAAAGTATTTTTTGGTCGTGGGGGAAGTATGGAAACTTTAAATAGTCTTCAAATGCAAATTGATAAAGTTCCTTCAACAAGGTTGAATATTTTTAATGTCATAAGGTAATGAGAATTATTGCGTTAGCGCTTTTAAGTTGCTTCATTCTTACCTCTTGTTCAGGGCAGGGGAATGATAAACCAAAAGATAGTAGTCAAACATCTGAAAGAGACCGAATAAACACACTCTTCAATTTTGAAGCAAAACGAGGCTCATTACTTACTTGTGAAGAAGAAGAAAAGTTTTTTTCAGCTCTTCCAACAAATTTTCAGGAATACAAAAACTTCTTTTGTAAACGATTTACTTTAAATGATGGTAGAAAGTTATATCTAACAAGAACGCTATCATCGTTTCAAAATCTTTACTGCATCGAAAGCTCTCGTATGAGCGAAACATTATTTAAGTGGTCAAAAGATGCTAATGTTGAGGATGGCTGTGAAACTTTTTCAAGAGGTTCAAGTGGTGGATATTTTGATGCAGTAATCAATTTGCAAGAGCTAACTCAAACATTCTTTGCTACAAGATTTAAAGGAGCGATAAAGATTTTTGAAAATCAAAAAGATGAGGACATTAAATCCTTTTGGCACTTTTACTTTGATAGTCCACACCCTGAAAGCTACAAAGAAGACTTTGAAGTATTGTATAACCGATATGCCGAGAAAGATGAGAGAGTTGCTAAACTCATGAAAGAAGAATTTGAAAAACTGCTATCCGAAAGTGATGGACATGGGCATTGAGTAGATTCAAGCAAGAAACTTATTTACAACAATCGCGCGATCGGGATTAGATCGTTTAGTTGAAGCTCGATTAAATGGAAATCTGTATCTTAGCATGTTATATGATGATAATGGCAACATTGACAACAAATCAGATATTGGAGATTACACCTATCACCCAACCAAAAAAAATGCGGTAGTGATGGTCGATAACATTCAAAACTTAATTCATTCTACCACACAAGATATAGAATATGACGAGCTGCATAATCCTAAATCTATAGTAGAAAATGGCAATGAATGGCATTTTGAATACGATGTAAATCACCACAGAAATAGAGCTCAAATTATTTCAAGTGGAGGATTAACTGAAACCAGAGTTTACGTTGGGAATTCAGAATATCAATATGACCAAAATGGGGATTTATTATACAGCGTAGATTATGTAGCCGGAGGTGATTGTCTATGCGCTTTAGTTGTTAGAGATTATACGCCAGATGCTGTTACAAGCGAACCACAAGTATTTACAGTTTATAAAGATTATTTAGGATCTATTAATGTATTGGTTG
>JAGYIE010000002.1 GCA_018402765.1 Vicingaceae bacterium
GGCCTGACCCATAACCTCCAACGGCACCACCTAAACCACCTGCAATAGTCCAAGCTGTTACAGTACCACTAAGTCCAAATTGTCCTGCTAATGCTGGAGCCATAAACGAACCTAATGCCCCTGCACCCAAGCCTGCTGCTCCTCCAATTACAAGACCTGATCCTATTCCTCCCCAAGTATTTCCCGACTGCCAATTCCATTGTGTCGGATCTAAATCTCCTCCGTTGGCTGAAGCACCACCAATATAACCACTGATAGCTGCACCAATAATAATTGCAGCTAAAACAATTTCTTCTCCATTAGGATCAGTATATTTCATTGGATTATTTAGGGCATAACTGTACCTATTATAGTTTTGTGTAGAAGTAGCATCTTGCACATAATTATCAGGGCTAAGCATACGGCCTAAATAGGGGTCATAAAGTCTACCATTCATATTAATGAGTTGAAATTCTTCTATGTGCTCATGACCTGTGTAACCTCTCCATAGCCAATCTGGTAAAGCTGGTAAGGTTGCAGAAGAAGTCCATGTATTAGCATCTCGGTACCTACCCCAAGGATCAAACTCTTGCTCGGCGGCAACAATTCCATTTTCATCAACCAATACATTAATAGATCCTAAATAATCTTTATAAACTGTAAATACTTGTGGTTCGCTTGTAACAGCATCTGGCGTATAATCTCTAACAACTAAAGCGCATAGACCATCACCTCCGGCTACATAATCTACGCTGTATAATAAATCCCCATTTTGGTCATATTGATATTCTGAATTCCCAACGTAAACTCTGGTTTCAGTTAATCCTCCACTTGAAATAATTTGAGCTCTATTTCTGTGGTGATTTACATCGTATTCAAAATGCCATTCATTGCCATTTTCTACTATAGATTTAGGATTATGCAGCTCGTCATATTCTATATCCTGAGTAGTAGAATGAATTAAGTTTTGATTGTTATCGACCATCACTACCGCATTTTTCTTGGTTGGGTGGTAGGTATAATCTCCAATATCTGATTTATTGTCAATGTTGCCATTATCATCATATTGCATACCAAGATACAGATTTCCATTTAATCGAGCTTCCACTAAACGATCTAAACCATCATAGGTAAATGTTTCGGTATTATTCCTTAGTAGATCTTTTCGCATATTTAGATTAGACGTTTTCAGGTCAAACTCATACTCTCGTTCGTAAATGCCACTTGCAACTACTGTTTTAGGTCTTCCTAATTCATCGTAGGTTTTTGTGGTGGTGTTTCCATCGTACATTTGGTAAGAAGTCCAATTTCCAAAATCGTCTACGCTTTCACCATCAAAAAAAGCTTGGCCCGTTTCAGAATTATAAACTAGTTCTAAATAACCATCAGCGTTGTATTGATAAGCTACTTCTGTACCTGTTGCGTATCGCTCTAAGTTTACCCTTCCTTCGTTGTCATATTCAAACTCTTTGGTATATGAAATGCCCGCAATAATATCTGTCTGTTCTGAGACTTGACCATTTACATTGTATTGATAGGTTACCTCAGTGCCATTAGGTGCAACTATCCGTGCTATTTGCCCTATGCCATTGCCCGAATTAAAATATGAGTAGGTATAAGTTCCTTGGCCACTAACTTCTTTTTGAAGCATTCGGCCAAAACGGTCATAAATGAAATCACTTGACGTATTATTGTTTGCATCTGTTTGGCTAGTAAGTTCTCCTACTTGATTATAATCGTAAGTAGTTGTCCCTGAATTAATCTCATTTAAATTAATTTGCTGTCCAAGATGATTGTATTCAGAACTAGAAACAGCACTCCCTTGAACCTTAGTTTCTGTCAGGTTCCCAAAGCTGTTGTAATGATGTTCAACCGGGATACCTGAATTATCCGAAGATTGTATCATCATTCCAGTAGGATCAGCTTTAGTAGAGCTAAATAGGTTGCCATCTCTAAATATCTCATTTTCATAATTCTCGTTCCAATAACTAAAAGGATTAACTTGTTGAAAGGGAGTATAGTCCGAAAGTACAGTAGAAAGAGGTTGATTGGATAAAATATTTTTATTTTTTGTTGATGTTTGTCTACCTAGAAAATCATAAGAATACGTTGTATAATTGCTGTGTATAGCGTTAAAGGGAGTTGTTGTCGTCTTAACTCTTCCTTCTTCATCATAATTAATAACTTGTTTTGTTATATCCCCATTAAAGTCGGTCGTTTCTATTAGGCGTTCTTTTCCGTTATGATCTAAATAAACTTTAGAAGAACCTAGGTTTGGCGTTGAGGTGGTAATGGAGTACAAATGAGCATCAGGAATGAACGCATCAGCAGATGAATTCAAAAAAACATCAAACTCCCGACTAATTGTAGTTAAGTTTCCTAACTAGATGCCGAATGTAAATCATCATATATTGTTGTATTTGATCCTGAATATTGTGGACTTTCTGCTATTTCTGTTTGACTAAAAATAGAAAGAAAATAAACCAGTGCAATTTTAGTGAGTATGACCTTTTCCATTTTCTTACTTTTTTACAATGATGTAACTGGATACTTTTTTCTCATTAATCAACCTCAAAACGAAATTTCCTGATGGTTGATGAGTTAAATCAAATTCATTTAACTTGGATAAATTAGTTGATTGTTGAATTATGTTCCCCTTTATATCAATTAAAATAATTTCCGCATTCACTGAAATATTTTGATCAATTTCTACGATGACTCTTTCAGCAGTCGGGTTGGGATATATTTTTACCTGAATTCCATTCAAACTATCTAAAAACTGTTGACTTTTTCTGGCTTCAAAATCTCCAGGCTCTTCATCACCTGGACCGTTAAGAATTAACTTTTTCTGAATTCGATTGCCAGCAGAGTCATATGTATATTCAATAGTTTGTCCATTAAGGTAATTGATGGAAAAGAAAAAAATAAAAAGAAATAAAATTCCTTTGGAAGTGGATGTATTGGTCATTGATATAGAGCTATTTGGTAATTATTGAAACAAATAAACGAATAAAATCTTATTATTACTTGTTTTTAATAAAAAAATGTTACCATTTGATTTATAACACTATATTTGTTTTATGAAAAACCTAATAACGACCCTAACTTTTAGCCTAATTTTATTAAACTCATCATTCGCACAAACATTCGATTGGGTAAATACAGCAAAAATTTTTCAAAGCAATAGTTTTTCTGATACCAAAGTTGATATCATAGGAAATGCTTATTCTGCAGGTATTATTAAAGATTCAATTAGTTTCGATTCCGTGCCTGCAGGAATAACAAGTAAACTCTATGGTAATTATGATTCATATATCACTAAAGTAGATACATTAGGAGAAATTAAATGGATTGGCCAACTTAATGGTAGCATAGAATCATTTGACATAGATAATGCAGGGAACATGTATTTGTTTTTCTTCTACCTTGATACAATAGATGCCGATCCAGGTCCTGGCGTTTTTTTATTACCAAAGAATAATTCTCCTGGCTACCCGGTTTCTATGGGTGTAGCAAAAATAGATACCCAAGGAAATTTAGTTTGGGCAACAAGTATAACTGCCCAAGGAATATCGGATGCAATCATTTCTGTTAGTAATGATGGTGATTTATTCTTGGTTATTACACAATCAGGCAAAGTAGACTTAGACCCATCGCCGACATCCGTTTACAGCCCTTCACTTTTAAGTAAAAACTCAATATTTAAATGGAATACAGATGGAAATTTCATGTGGGGTGGTGGACTTGGAGGGTTTAATACAACGAATATTATTTTCAACTCTTTGGAAGTAAAATTGAATAGAATAATTTTAACAGGTATTTTCCAAGGCACTTTAGATTTTAATATTGACACTAACGTAACAAACAACAGAACCTCTGCTAATTTTTCTAATCTATTCATTTTGGCATATGATACTTCTGGTATCTTCCAGTGGGTACATGACTTCCCCAAACAAAACAATTCTGAAATAATTGGCTCTTATTTAGACAATGAATCAAATATTTATTTGTCAGGTCGGTTTCGTGATCCGATGGACTTTAATTTTGGAGCAGGACAGGCAATCTTGACACCTGTAAATGGTGACAACATTTTCATTTTAAAAATGGATTCAGCAGGAAGTTTTACTTGGGTTAAACAGATAACGGGTATTTCTCCTTTTCCGCAAATTTTTAGTGTTAACATCCATGGTGGTAATACAGATAGCTTCTATATTACATTAATCTTAAATGGAGCTTTGGATTTAACTCCCTCTAACCCGGCCACTAACATAATTAATTCTAATGGTATTTTTCAAAACTATACCTTGAGATACAAATTGAACGGAACATATAATGATTCTTGGTCTATAGGCCTTGGTGGTAGTATTCTTGTTGAGAAGCTATTTGTCAGTAGACGCAACGATTTAACATACACTGGCAAATTTATTGATTCAGTTGATTTCGACCCGACGCAATTAAATCAATTTAGGTTTGGTACAGTGCGTTCGTTATATATCCTTCGCCTCAACCAATGTTTTGAAACCAACAGTCAAATTTTAGCTCAGTCTTGTGGTAATTTTCTTTCTCCATCAGGTAATTTTATTTGGAATACAAGTGGCGCCTTTGTAGATACCATCACGAATCACATGGGTTGTGATAGTGTAATTGATGTTAATCTATCTGTAATAAATACGGATACTACGTTATTCTTATTGGGAACTTCGCTGGCGAGTAATGAATTTTCTGCTACCTACCAGTGGTTAGATTGCAATTCCAATTTTGCTGCAATTCCAAATCAAACGGCACAGTTATTTACGCCTATCCAAAATGGTAATTATGCGTTAGAAATAACTAAAAATAGCTGTGTAGACACTACTGCCTGTTTTGCATACAACTTGGTTGGTAATCAAGAGTTTTCTTTAGAAAATTCGATTCAGATCTTTCCAAATCCATCCGATGGCCAATTTACTCTATTGATGAGTTCATCGTATGAACGTTTAACGATTACAGACATTTCTGGTAGAATTGTTTGGAGTCAAAATGAATCTTCTCATTTGAACACAAGCATCGACCTTAGTTTTTGTAAAAATGGTATCTATTTCATGGAAATAATCAGTGAGGGAGAACGTGTTGTGAAGAAGCTGTTGAAAATATAAATGTAATTCAGAACAAAAATACTTGGTGTTTATTTAAAAAACTATCTGGTTTTAACGATTATCCTAAGAAACAAGGGAACAATACAATTTCTCCATTTTATGAATTCTTATCTCATCTCCTCGTTTATCAACTATTTTCGTCTTACTAACTGATTTATTTAGTTTAAAATTATAACTTTTTAACCTGTTGAGTTTTTTGGGGGACTTGCAATACATATAATTTATAATCGAACTTTTATAAAATAATTAATCCACTATACAGGGTAACATCTTCTATAATTTTGTAGATAAATTGACAAAAAAATCTAAAACTGAATATACCGTAACTTTAAATTCGTCTACCTAGACTTTACAATCTCGCTAATATAAACCTTAAAAACATATGATGCTAAGAACAATTATCCTTTATTTAGTTACGCTAACATTTTTATTTGAAGCCAAAGCTCAAAATAAAAATTCAGATCTACCAATATATAATCGACCAAATCAATTGGTAGCGCAGTTAGCCAATGGCACTATTCTGGTACGATTAAATACGGGTGAAAAGCAATTGGAATTATTAGAAAAAATGAAACTCTCAAAAAAGCATACTGCATTACAAAAAGAAATTGAAGAAGAAAACAACGAAATAATTGATGCATTTTCAAATAAACTAACCTACGCATCAAGAGTTTATTTCTTTAAAAGTAGCGATAGCCCAAAAATTAAATCAAAAGCGTTTTCGGGTAATCTATTTGATAAAAATGGGAAGAGAATTAATGAGGAGGAGAAAACTATTGGAACTTATGTAATTGCTGAGTTTGCAAAAACCGAAGAAATGGGGATTCCTGCTCTCGTTATCTCAGATGATCAATTTAATCAGCTTGAACCTCCTTTTCCTTATTTTATAAGGACGTTTGAATCATTACCAGTATTCAATCGCTCATATGAAAGAACAGTAGAACTATTTGATGAAAGATTAAGAACCTATCACAAATTCCATTCAGAATAAACATAAAAAAATAGGCATCTAAAAAAGATGCCTATTATAATTTTATTTCGTCAGTTGAGTTAACTCAACATACCTTTTACAATTCTTGAGATATCCTTACCGTCAGCTTTTCCTGAAAGCTGTTTAGTAGCTGCACCCATCACTTTACCCATATCAGCAGGACTAGTTGCACCGGTTTCTCCAATGATCGCTGTAATAGCTTTAACCAACTCCTCCTCGCTCATTTGCTGCGGCAAATATTGTTGAATAATGATTGCTTGATCGATTTCGTCATTAGCTAAATCATCTCTTCCTTGAGTTTTGTATATTTCAGCTGCTTCCCGTCGCTGCTTTACTTGCTTTTGAAGCATGCGCACTTCTTCGGCCTCAGCATCTACATTTCCACCTTTTTCGGTCGCAGCTAACAATAGAGCAGACTTTATTGCTCTTAAGGCAGCCAACTTAGGTTGATTGCGCTCTTTCATTGCTGTTTTAATATCGTTGTTAATCTGTTCTGTTAATGTCATAGCGTTTTCATTTTAGAAAATACAAAGATAAAAAAAAGCCACTCTCTCCCGACGGTACTCAGAAAGAATGGCTTCTAAATCTAAAAAGTAATAAAAGTTAATTAATCTACATTGTCATGTAAGAATGAATTATTTTGACGTAAAGTTGTCTTTTTTTCATCATCCTCAGAAAGCGTATATCGAGAAACGTTAGACTCTGACGAATGAGGTGTTGCATCTAAACGGATATTTCTTCTTTTATATGCAGGCTCATTTTCTAAATCATTAATTCCTCCTGGAGTCTTCATCTTAAGGTTCATGCTCTTCAATTTTAAAACACGCTCCTGAGCTCTTCTCATTTGCTCTTCGTCGCTCATTGTTTTACGTTGAAACTGATCCATAGAATCGTCCTTAGCTTCCTCAATATCTTCCTTTAAAGTATGGCGAATAACCTCATGCTCTGGCTTTTTCATCTCAGGCTCTGGTTTAGGCTCAGGCTTTTTGATTTCGAATTCAAAACTTACTTGATTCTCTGACGCCTTTAAATAAGGCTCATTTTCTAAAGGTTTCTCTTCTTCTTTAGTAATTGACTCACCGGCAACTTGCTGAGTTATATTCGTATTTACTTCTTCTTCTAGTTTTCTAACTATCTTTTTGGGCTCTTGATTTCCAGCAGATAAATCTATCGCACTTTTTGACCCAAAACCAGTTGCTACTATCGTAACACTAACTTTGTTTCCAAGTGACTCATCTATACCGTTACCCCAAATAATATCAGCACTATTACCCGCTTCTTCTTGAATATAATCAGTAATTGCGTCAATCTCGTCCATAGAGATCTCATCCTCGCCTGAAGTAATATTTAGCAGAATATACTTCGCACCTTTGATTTCATTATCGTTTAATAGCGGGGATGCCATAGCTTTGGTTACAGCGGTTATAGCTCTATCGTTTCCTTCAGCACTAGCAGAACCCATAATTGCAGTTCCACCATCTTTCATTACTGTTTTCACATCTTCAAAATCCACGTTGATGTATCCTGCTACTGTTATGATTTCCGCAATACCTTTAGCAGCAACAGTTAAAATATCGTCAGCTTTAGAAAATGCTTCAGACATTTTTAAGTTACCGTACATCTCTCGAAGCTTATCATTACAAATAATAAGCATGGTATCAACATTTTCACGCAGAGCCTCTAAACCTTCGTCTGCCTGCATTTTACGTCTTCTACCTTCAAATGAAAATGGAATTGTAACAATACCTACAGTAAGAATTCCCATCTCCCGGGCTGTTTGCGCGATGATTGGAGCAGCTCCAGTCCCTGTTCCGCCACCCATTCCTGCAGTAATAAAAACCATTTGGGTATTATTTGCAAACAACTCTTTTAAGTCATCTACATTTTCAATCGCTGAGTTTTTCCCAACTTCCGGATTAGAACCTGCACCCCTACCTTCAGTAAGTGTAGCTCCAAGCTGTATTTTGTTTGGAATTGGACTTAAATCAAGCGCCTGCTGATCTGTATTGCAGATAACAAAATCCACTCCTGTAATTCCTTGATTATACATGTGATTTACAGCGTTACTGCCGCCGCCGCCAACACCTATCACTTTTATGATAGACGATTGCTCTTTTTGTAAATTAAAATTCACCATACTCATACAACTGATTTTATATTTCTATTCTGCTAAATTTCTATTGTCTATTTCTTAATCTTCTTCTTCAAAAAACTGTTTTCCTTTGCTCAATATATTTTGGAAAAACCCACCTTTGGTCCTCTCCCCTTGTCTAACTGATCCATTATCAAGAACATTATCATCTTGCTTATTAATTCTATTCTTCTGTTTATCCAGTTTTTGAAATCCTTTTAGAACGAGGCCAACACTAGTCGCAAACATTGGACTAGTTAATTCATCAGCATTTCCTTTTGCTAAATACTCATTTGGATAACCTATTCGAGTATCCATCCCTGTAACATATTCAAATAATTGTCCTACATGCTTCAACTGAGCACCTCCACCTGTAATAACCATTCCGGCAATCAATTTATTTTCATAACCAGAGTTTTTAATTTCATAATAGATACTTTCTATTATTTCCTCTAATCGGGATTGAATAATATTTGCTAAATTCTTTATCGATATCTCTTTTGGCTCTCTTCCTCTTAATCCGGGAATTGAGACTATTTCATTTTCCTGACTCTCATTTGCCAGTGCTGAACCAAACTTAATTTTTAGTAATTCAGCTTGATTTTTAATAATTGAGCATCCCCCTTTGATATCTTCTGTAATCACATTACCTCCGAAAGGAATAACAGCAGTGTGACGAATTATACCATCTTGAAATATTGCTACATCAGTAGTTCCACCGCCAATATCTACCAAAACTACTCCAGCCTCTTTCTCTTCTTGACTCAAAACAGCCTCGGAAGATGCTAGTGGTTCTAAAATTAAGTCCTGCAATTCTAATCCTGCTTTATGAATACACTTTGAAATATTTTTTGCAGCTGCTACCTGTCCTGTGATAATATGAAAATTGGCCTCTAATCGAATACCAGCCATTCCGACAGGATCTTTTATTCCTTGCTCATTATCGACAATAAACTCTTGAGGTAGTACGTCAATAATTTCCTCACCAGGAAGCATTACTAATTTATGCATATCATTGATTAATAAATCAATATCCTCTTGACCTATTTCATCATCTAATGAATTTCTTACCCGAATACCTCTGTGCTGCAAACTCTTAATGTGCTGACCTGCAATTCCTACATTCACCACCTTTATGTCAACACCGCTCTTCTGCTCTGCCTCATCTACGGCATCACGGATCGACTGAACTGTTTTTTCGATATTGGCAACTACGCCACGAGTAACACCCAATGACTCCGATTTCCCCATACCCAAAACCTCTAGTTTTCCGTGCTCATTCTTGCGACCAACCATGACCACAATCTTGGTAGTTCCAATATCCAACCCTACAACTATGTCAGAAGAATCCATACTCTTATCGTTTTGTGCAGACCACTTGGCCTTCATATTTTAAATTAATGACGCTATACTCATTCCATCCAGTATTGCTTAATCCCTTATTGTAGAATACAATAAGCTTCTCAAACTTACTTTCAATTTGGTTCGCGTCCCCAAATACAATTCTATGATTTCCAACACGTGGAATCAACTCTATATCCATATCTTTATTAACATGTAACTGTTCAATCTGCGCTTTCCAAAATGGATCTTTAGAAATAAAATCAGCATATTTGAATAATTCGTCCAACTGAGTCCTTTTAGTAATCGAATCAGGTAACTCTGTAGCAAAACTATAGCCAACAAACTTATTATAGGGACTGTAAATAAAGCCATTTGCAACCATTACACGAGAGGTAAATTTGTTTGACAAAGGCATCAACTGACCCTCTTTATCCAGGTAATAGCTATCCCCATTACTAGAATAAACTCTCATAATCGGCTCTCTTTGCTGAATTTTCACACTCAACTTTCCATTAATAGTTTTATATACTTCAGCATTTTTTATTGATGGATGTCCATTTAGTTGGATTTCCATATCATGACTATTAAGCTCCGATAGTGGTCGGTTGACAACAGATGAAATCTCATCATGAATCAAAGCGCTAATGTCTTCTTCATCAATAAAAAAGTTTTGTTCACTTCTATCAATCTCTATTGAAATTTCAGTGCACAACTGCTTCTTTCTTGAACTTTCTACAAAGCCCAACAGAACGGTTACTGCTGTTAACAACAAACTCCAGATTACTATTATTGCCGTTTTATTTCCCACTTATCCAGTTTTTAATCGGTTCTACAAAGCGATCAATATCTCCTGCCCCGATGGTTAATAAAACCTCTATTTCTTTGCTTTTAAGTTCATCTAATAATTCTTGTTTGTTGACTACTTGTTTATTTTCCAAGTTGATTAATTTAAGCAGTGTTGTAGCATCAACACCTTCAATAGGCTCTTCTCTAGCAGGATAAATTTCTAATAAAATCAACTCATCTACTTTGGATAGGCTTTCAGCGAAATCATCCATAAAATCTCGTGTACGCGAAAACAAATGCGGTTGAAATACTGCTGTTAACTTTCTATTTGGATACAACTCTCTAACCGATGCTACACATGCGTTTATCTCACTTGGGTGATGGGCATAGTCATCTATATAGACAGTTGTTGAAGTAGAAAAGTGAACATCAAATCGCCTTTGAACTCCTCTAAAAGAAGTCAACCCTTCTTTAATTTCACTTTCAGTTAAACCAAGTAAGTTAGCAATGGCTATAACCGAAATAGCATTATCAACATTGTGTCTACCAGGCAAACCAAGCGATAAGTTTGCGTAGCTTCCTTCTGCTGCTAAAACATCAAATTGGTATTTCCCGTATGCTACTTTTACTTCTATTGCTGTGTAGTCTTCATCGCCATCTATGCCATAAGTCAGCACTTGAACATCTTCTCTGATTGATAAAATGGGCACAAAAGCTACTTTAGTAATTAATGTACCTCCCGGTTTGATTTTTCGCACAAAATCCTGATAGTTTTTCACCATCTCGTCAGGAGTTCCATAAATATCTAAATGATCAGCATCAAGCGAGGTAATTATAGCTATATCTGGAGATAGTTGTAAAAAAGAACGGTCATATTCATCGGCCTCGGTAACAAAGTATGAAGCATTTTCATTAAGCACCAGATTACTATCAAAATCTCTAGAAATACCTCCTAAAAAAGCATTGATTTGAAGACTTGACTGATTTAGTACATGAGCCAACAAGCAAGATGTCGTTGTCTTTCCATGAGTACCAGCAACTGCTAATGTTTTATATTGACTGGAAATCAATCCTAGAACCTGAGAACGTTTTAACAAGTCAAATCCATTTGCTTTAAAATAGTCCAATTGTGCATTTCCAACCTTTACAGCAGGCGTATACACGACTAATGTATCTAAAGGAGACAATAATTCAAGGCCTTTTAAGTCTGCATTAAATGAAATATTTACCCCTTCTGCTATCAACCGATCAGTAAGTGACGAAGGAGTTTTATCGTAACCCATTACTAATTTACCTTGCGACAAATAATATCGAGCAAGCGCACTCATTCCAATGCCACCGACACCGATAAAATAAATGGTATGAACTTGATTGATTTCCATTATCGCTTTACCAATTTTAAAACTTCATTGGCTATAATATCAGCAGAATCGTTCATTCCTAATACAGCAATATTAATACTAAGTTGATCTAACTTATCTGTATTTTTTATCAATTCAAAAACAGTTTTTTCTAATTGATCTTGAATCTCATCATCTTTTACTAATACAGCAGCTTTATGGCTTACTAAAGACATTGCATTCATCGTTTGATGATCTTCAGCAGCTGATGGCAGCGGAACTAAAATGACAGGCTTCTTCACCAAACAAAGTTCAGAAACTGCAATCGCTCCGGCTCTAGAGATTACTAAATCAGCAGCAGCGTAACCCAAATCCATTTTAGTGATAAACCCCATGGCTTTAATTCCTTTCTCCTCTTTTCCTTTTATAGCCTTTTCAGCCTGACTAGAAAATAGTTTACCTGTTTGCCAAATGAGCTGAACACCTTCTTGTTCAAACCGGTGAATTATTTTTTCTATTCCGTGATTAATACTTCTTGCACCTAAACTTCCTCCAACTACGAGAACTGTTTTCTTTTCAGGATCTAATCCAAAAAACTCCATAGCTCGTTGTCGTTTACCTTCTAACTTTACCACTTCTTGCCTTACAGGGTTTCCTGTTAGAATAATCTTCTCCTTCGGGAAGAAACGGTCCATTTTATCATAAGCCACACAGATTGTGCTGGCACTTTTTCCTAATAATTTATTCGTCACACCTGCAAACGAATTTTGCTCTTGAATTAAACAGGGTACTTTTCTGTTTAATGCTGCTTTAAGAGTCGGACCACTCGCATAACCGCCAACGCCAACAGCAACATCGGGTTTGAAATTTTTAATAATCTTTCTTGCTTTTAGCATACTTGCTACCAGCTTAAAAGGAAACTTCAAATTTTGAGCAGTCAGTCTTCTGTGCAGACCCATAATTGGCAAGCCAATAATATCAAAACCTGCTTGAGGCACTTTCTCCATTTCCATTTTACCTTCTGCCCCTACAAATAGGATTTCGGTATTTGGATTTATCTTTTTTAAAGCATTAGCGATTGCAATTGCAGGAAATACATGACCACCCGTTCCACCTCCGCTGATTATAATTTTAGGACTATGCATTTGCTACCTCCTCTTTATCTTCTTCGTAGACACTGCGGCTTACACTAAGAATAATACCAACAGCTAAGCAAGTAAACCAAATTGAAGTTCCTCCCATACTTACCATTGGGAGCGGCTGACCTGTAACAGGAAATAAATTTACTGCTACAGCCATATTGATCATGGCCTGAAAAACGAGACTAAAACTCAACCCAACTGCTAATAAAGCACCAAATGTTCGAGGAGCTTTTAAGGAAATCATTATACCTCTATAGAGTAAAATTAAATACAATAAGAGAAGCACAAATCCTCCAACAATTCCATACTCTTCAATTACAATAGCATAAATAAAATCTGAATATGGATGAGGCAAAAAGTTACGCTGCGTACTTCCTCCAGGACCTTTACCTAGCGGACCGCCCGTAGCAATTGCTATTTTCGATTGCTCCGCTTGATAGTTATTCTGAGAATCACCATTGGTAAAATTTTCAATTCGATTTTTCCATGTTTCTACCCGACCAGTGTAATTCGTATTAATAACAATGGCAACAAAAAGAGACACAAAAACAATCCCTACTGCTGCCATGGAAATGATGTACTTCAAATTAATCCGACCGATGAACATAATAACAATCGAAGTAGTAAACAGCATTGCAGCTGTAGAGAAGTTTGCAGGCAAAATAAGTCCGCATATAATTAAGATAGGAAACATTATTGGTAAAAATGCAGACCCAAAATCCTTTATTACATCTTGTTTTTTAGATAAAATCCGTGCTAAAAACATGATTAAAGCAAGCTTAGCTAAATCGGAAGTTTGAAATGTCTGGTTGATTACAGGAATAACCAACCAACGGCTAGCGTCATTGATACTAGCCCCAGTAAGTAATGTGAACAGCAGCAAGGGGGCTGCTATAAAGATTGCTATCTGAGATATTCGAGAATAGTATTTGTAGTTTAATTTATGAGCAGCATACATCAATCCGAAACCCACAATCAGAATAAAGCCATGCTTAAATAAGAAATACTCCGTATTTCCGTCCTGATACTTATAGGCCAGAGAAACGATAGAGCTGTAAACAGCCAAAATTGACAGTATGCCTAAAAACAGCACAACCGCCCATATAACTTTATCGCCTTTCAGATTTTTGAATAATGCTTGCATCGTATTATAAACTTCTTACTGCAGATTTATATTGATGACCTCTATCTTCATAATTGTCAAACAAATCGAAACTAGCACATGCAGGCGATAATAAAACAACATCACCTTTGGTACCGAATTCATACGCTTTTCTCACTGCATCTCTAGCATTACCTGCCTCCGCAATATGATCTACTTTATCAGCAAATGCATCAATTATTTTTTGATTTTCAGACCCTAAACAGATAATGGCTTTTACCTTATCTTTAACCAAATCAAAAAGCATTGAGTAATCATTTCCTTTATCGACACCACCAACGATCCACACGGTTGGCTTATTCATACTTTCTAACGCATACCATGTTGAGTTTACATTAGTGGCTTTTGAGTCGTTCACAAATTCAATTCCATGCACATTTGTAACATGCTCTAAGCGATGCTCAATGTTTTGAAAATCGGATAATGATTCGCGTATCAATTCTTTTCTTAGGTCAAGGATTCTTCCTGAAATCCCTGAAGCCATTGAATTGTACAAATTGTGTCTCCCTTGTAGTGCTAAATCGTGTATTGACATCTCGAATAATTGATTATTTATAGTTATTAATAGTTGGTTATTGTTTTTATCGACGCAAGCGCCTTCTTGTATTGTATCTATATCACTAAATGGATAGCATTTAGCCTTTATTTTATATTCTCTCATTACTGATGGCACAAACGCATCGTTTGACCAGTAAATAAATGCTCCATTTTTATTCATATTTTGCAGTATGCGCATTTTGGAGGCCACATAGTTTTCCATTTTGTATTCGTAGCGATCCAAATGGTCAGGCGTTATATTTAGTAAAATGGCGATATCTGCTTTAAAGGCATACATTCCATCTAACTGAAAACTACTGAGCTCAAGCACATAATAATCATGATCCCCTTCTGCAACTTGTTTTGCAAAACTTTGACCCACATTCCCTGCCAGACCGACATCTAGTCCTGCTTTTTTATACAAATGATGAATGAGTAAAGTGGTGGTAGTTTTACCATTACTTCCGGTTATACACGTAAAGTGAGCTCTCGAATATCTGCCTGCAAACTCAATTTCTGAAATCACAGGAATGCCCTTTTCATGTGCCTTTTTAATTAAGGGTACTTTGTCAGGAATCCCAGGACTTTTGATAATTTCATCTGCTGATAAAATTCTATCCTCTGAATGGTTTTCCTCTTCCCATTCTATTTTCAACTCATTAAGAACGCGCTTATACTTTTCTTTTATCTTTCCTTTGTCAGAAATGAATACTTCATACCCTTCCTTGAGTGCAAGCTGCGCTGCACCTACTCCGCTTTCACCGGCTCCTAATATGGCTAATCGCTTTTTCATTTTACCTTAACTTCAGTGTAACGATTGATAAAATGGCTAGCATAATCCCAACAATCCAAAAGCGTGATACAATCTTTGCTTCATGGTAACCTTTTTTCTGATAGTGGTGATGTAATGGAGCCATCAAAAACACTCGCTTACCTTCACCAAATTTCTTTTTGGTGTATTTAAAATAGGCCACCTGAATCATTACCGATAAGTTCTCCACTAAGAAAATTCCACAGAAAACAGGAATCAATAACTCTTTGCGGATAGCCAGAGCAAATACAGCGATAATTCCGCCCAATGCAAGACTCCCTGTATCTCCCATAAAAACCTGAGCAGGATAAGAGTTATACCATAAAAATCCGATACATGCCCCTACAAATGCACCAATAAATATTACGAGTTCCCCAGAATCTGGGATATACATAATATTCAGATAATCAGCAAAGATGGTATTACCTGAAACGTAAGCGAAAATCGCAAGCACCACACCAATAATAGCCGAAGTACCTGTAGCTAGACCGTCCAATCCGTCGGTCATATTAGCTCCATTAGAAACTGCAGTAACGATGACAATTACAATGGGAATAAAAACCAACCAGGCATAATCCAATGCGTTATCTCCCATCCAATCTACCAACCAGGCATAATCGAATTCATTATCTTTCACGAATGGTATGGTGGTTACAAATGATTTATTCTCTTGCCAATAATAATTTTCAGTAGTTGTTTTATTAACATCATTATGAATTAGCTCTTGAACATGCGCAGGAGCATTATCATCAAACACTTTCTCTTTAACAACGACATCGTTATGGAAGTATAAAATACAACCTACAATTAGACCAACGAAAACCTGACCTACAATTTTAAACTTACCCGCCAGACCTTGCTTGTTCTTTTTGAATACTTTAATATAATCGTCTGCGAATCCAATTGCTCCTAACAAAACAGTGGAAACAAGCATCAAAATCACATAAATATTGTGCAGCTTAGCGAATAATAAAGTTGGAACTAAAATAGAAGCTAAAATTATAAGACCACCCATCGTTGGTGTTCCCGCTTTCTGATTTTGACCCTCCAATCCTAAATCTCTTATCGTTTCCCCTACTTGCTTGCGCTTAATGTAGTCGATAATTCGCTTACCAAAAACCATTGAAATAAGCAATGAAACGATAACCGAAGCCGCTGCTCTGAATGTAATGTATTGGAAAACCCCTGCACCAGGCACATCTAATTCATTTAAATATTGGAATAAATAGTACAACATATTTTAAGCGTTTAATTCGTTTAGCGTCTCCTGTAAAATCTCCATATCATCGAAATGATTTCTCACCCCATTGATTTCCTGATAACTCTCATGCCCTTTCCCTGCAACCAAAACAATATCTCTTGCATTCGCCATTGCACACGCCATTCTAATTGCTTCTCTTCTATCAGTAATTGCATTCACTTTTCTTTTAAAGGTAGGGTCAACTCCTGCCTTCATTTCTTCAATAATTGTATTGGGGTCTTCTGTTCGAGGGTTGTCAGATGTAAGAATTACTCGATCGGAGTACTTAGCTGCAATACTTGCCATTAGAGGACGCTTCGTTTTATCTCTGTCTCCACCGCATCCCACAACTGTAATTACCTGCTCATTTCCTGTCCGGATTTCTTTGATTGTTTTCAATACATTCTCTAATGCGTCAGGTGTATGCGCATAATCTACAATTCCTGAAATTTCGTTAACTAATGTGTATTCAAAACGCCCCTCAACAGGCTTTAAACTGCTTAATGCTGTCAAAACCTCTAACTTTTCTTGTCCTAAAAGGATAGCAGCAGCATAAACAGCTGTCAAGTTATATGCGTTAAACCTGCCTAAAATTGGGCACCACACTTCTTGATCGTCTATTTTTAAAAGCAAACCCGTAAAGTTGCTTTCCATGATTCTGCATTTAAAATCTGCAGAAGCCTTTACTGCATAGTAATACTTTTTGGCTCGTGATTCTTGTAACATTATTTCTGCGCGCTGATCATCCTTGTTTGAAATAGCAAAAGATTCTTTACTCAATTTGGTAAAAAACCCTCTTTTGGCGGCTATATATTCATCAAACGTTTTGTGGTAATCTAAATGATCATGACTAATATTGGTAAATACACCTCCTGCAAAATCTAACCCCGTTACACGGTGCTGAACAACTGCATGCGAGCTTACTTCCATAAAGCAATATTCACAACCTGCCCCTAACATATCTCTTAGCAGGCTATTTGTGCTTAATGCATCAGGCGTAGTGTGGGTTGCTTTTACCTCAACTTCATCAATTAAATTAACAACTGTAGAAATTAAGCCCACTTTATATCCTAACTTTTTGAATAGGTGATACAATAAAGTAACAGTAGTCGTTTTTCCATTTGTTCCGGTTACCCCAACTAACTTTAGCTGTTTTGATGGGTTATCATAAAAGTTAGCGGCTAAAAATCCCAACGCCTCATGGGTATCTTTCACCTTTACAAAGGTTATATTCTCAGGCATGTCAGAAGGTAAATCTTCACAAACGACAACTGACGCCCCGTTCTCAATAGCTGAATTAATGTAGGAATGGCCGTCTGCCAGAACCCCTCTCAAAGCAACGTAAACAAAACTTGCATCAACTTTTCTAGAGTCGAAAGTAATGTTCTCCACCTCTAGATCATTGATACCATGAATCTCAACAATGGCAACCTTATATAATATGTCTTTTAGTAATTTCATTACGTTAATTCTAAAACGATTTCACTTCCTTTATATACTCTTGACCCTGCTCTAATTGACTGATTTTTAACAGAACCTCTTCCAACGAACCTTACTTTTAGTCCTGCATTCTCTAATAAATAAACCGCATCCATCACACCCATACCCTTTACATTAGGCACCAAGTTTTCAATAAGTTTTCGATTAGTTAACTCCACTGCATCTTCTTGTGTAGCAGTAGAAATCCATTCATCCATTTCTTTTTTGGATTTCACTTCCACACCTATACTTTCAAACACCCTCTTTACGTCTTCGTGATATCCACTTTTTGAATAGGGTATTCTTGAACTTGCATAAAATTTCTGAGGAGAAAGCGGCTTGTGAATTTCTAGACTATTCGCATACACTTTATCAGCAACCTCTTTAAATATTGGTCCTGCTACCAAGTTTCCATAATAGACATTTCTCGAAGGTGCATTTACAACTACAATACAGCTGTATTTAGGATCCTCAGCAGGAAAATAACCAACAAAAGAAGCCTGGTGACTCACTTTTGAATCATACTTATACCCATAAGATTCATTCGCGATTTGCGCTGTACCGGTTTTCCCTGCGATTTTAAAGTTAGAATTTTTTAGATTTGTTGCTGTGCCATTTTCTATAACCCCTTCTAATGCAAGCTTCACCTTATCAATAGTTTTTCTTGAACAAATAGCAGGGTTAATTACCTGAGTCTTTATTTCTTCTACTACAGATCTACCTTTTGTAATCTTATCTACAAACTTTGGACGCACCATTTTCCCATTGTTTGCAATTGCATTATAATAAGTTAGAATCTGAAGGGGGGTTTGTAGAACCTCATAGCCATGCGCCATCCACTCAAGGGTAATTCCTGACCAAGAATTATTATCCGTATTTTTAATAGCAGGCTTGCCTTCTCCCGCTATTGAAATTCCTAATGGCTCGGATAGGCTCATTGCCTTAAGATGATCAATAAATTTTTGTGGATTCTTAGCATAAGCTCCACGAATAATTTTAGCCATACCAATGTTAGATGAAACCTCAAAAACTCGCTTAACGGAAATTTTTCCCCAACCCCCGTCATCAAAATTGGAATCATACATTGTGCGGTCATAGAGGTTTAACTTACCATTTCCACAATCAACAATATCCTCTAAATCAATATATCCATCTTCAATAGCTGCTACTAAAGCCGGCAACTTAAATGTAGAACCTGGCTCAGTACTTTCTCCAATTGCGTAATTATATCCTTCGTAATAGTTTCCATTTGCGTTACGCTTTAGATTAGCAATGGCTTTTACATTTCCGGTAGAAACCTCCATTAAAACAACACATCCATGGTCTGCCTGTTGACGCTCTAATTGTTTAAGCAAAGCATTCTCTGCAACATCTTGAATATTAATATCTATAGTTGAATAAACATCATAACCATCTTGTGGCTCCACTTCATTTTCGTCACCTACTGGCATCCAAACCCCACCAGCAATTTTCTGCATAAGTCGTTGTCCATTCACGCCTGATAGCTGCTTTGAATAGGCTCCTTCAAGACCTACAGGACTAACATCTTCTCTCTCGTAACCAATTGTTCTTGCTGCTAACACTTGAAATGGCATTTCGCGCTTATTTTTTTGAATAAACAAAAAACCACCTTTATACCGACCTCTGCGCATTATTGCAAATTGCTTCATCTGCTTCAACTCGGTATAACGAACATTCCTTTTGATCAAATGATAACGAGCACCCTTAGCTCTTGCTCTTACTAACTCTTGCTTCCACGATGCAGGACTCTTATCTTTAAAAAGACTACTCAACTGATAAGCCAAAGAATCAATACCAGCAGTGAAGATTTCATTCGTTAATGCGTCTGTATTCAAATCCATTCGCACTTCATAAATTGGAATTGAGGTTGCTAATAAACTACCATCTTCAGAATAAATATTCCCTCTAACAGCCTCAATACTCTTATCGACAAGCGTTAAACTTTCTACCTTTCTTTTTAATTCAGCTCCTTCAACTATCTGAATAGTAAGCGCCTTACCAATAATAACTACGCCAAATAAGCACACAGCTATGTAGACAAGGTATACTCGCCATTTCATTTCTTTTTGTATGTCTTGTTCCTTAGTCAATTTCTTTTATCTCTTTATCTTCGTCCGCTACTAGTATTTTCTTCGGTGGCTCAGTTAATTCTTGCAAACCAATATTCTCTGTCGCTTTGGCCACCTGAGATTGCTTACTTATATACATCAACTCCGACTTAGTCGTTATGTATTCAGAGCGCAACTCCTTAATTTCATTCCCTGTTCTATACAGCTCCCTAATCGTTTTTTCAGCGTTATATCCATTTCCGATGTAGCAAATACCCAAAAAGGTGAGAAAAAAGATAAAAGGCAGCGAAGACACCACATTTGAACCCGAAAGAAAACTCCCAGACAACACACCTTTTACACTCTTCACACCTTCCGAAGTAGGCGCTTTAGGCATAGGCTTTTCATCTTCTTCTTTTTTCTTAAACCGATTCATTTTGTATTCTTTTCGCTACGCGCAATTTTGCACTTCTAGCTCTATTATTATCATTTAGCTCTTCATCTGTTGAAACGATTGGCTTTCTATTTATCTGCTCGAATGGCGTTAATTTATTCCCAAAGAAATCTTTTTCAACCTCTCCGCTAAACTTCCCTTTTTGCATAAAATTTTTCACCAACCGGTCTTCCAGGGAGTGGTATGTAATTACTGAGAGACGACCATCAGGCTTTAGCAATTCTGCCGACTGCTCCAACAATCCTTTCAACGAATCCAACTCCCCATTAACCTCGATTCTCAACGCTTGAAAAACCTGAGCTAAAAAGCGATTCTCCTTTCCCCAAGGAGTTAAAGGCAATAACACCTTTTTTAAATCTGCAATAGTTGAAATTGCTTGCTCATCTCTGCTCTTTGTAATCAACTGTGCAATTTTTCTTGAATTCCGTAACTCTCCATATTGAAAAAGCAGATTAGACAATGTCTCTTCCTCATATTCATTAATTATTCTAGCAGCTGTCAGTGGAGATTTTTGATCCATCCGCATATCAAGAGGTCCATCAAAACGAATAGAAAATCCTCGTTCTCCTTTATCGAATTGGTGAGAAGAAACTCCCAAGTCAGCTAAAATTCCATCTACTTCGCTAACTCTGTAAAAGCGTAAATAATTTTTAAGAAACTTAAAATCTTGCGCGACAAGCACAAAACGATCATCATCAATAGCGTTAGCGGCAGCGTCAGGATCTCGATCAAATGCAAACAATCTTCCCTCAGGACCTAGCTTGCTTAAAATAGATTTTGAATGACCTCCTCCTCCGAAAGTAACGTCGATATAAATTCCGTCAGGCTTGATAACTAAACCACCAACACTTTCAGAAAGCATTACAGGTTTATGATAATCCACCATCGCTACCTCCTGTATTTTTACTGCCCATTACCTCTTCAGCTAATAGTGCAAAATCTTCAGGCTCATCAGTAAGCAAGCCATCATACACCTCTTTATTCCAAACCTCAATTCTATTTGAATATGCAAACAGAACTACTTCTTTCTCTACTGCAGCATATTCAAGCAAGCGCTTTGGAAACAAAACTCGCCCCGTATTATCTAACCCTAATTCTGTAGCTCCACGATAGAAATAGCGGATAAAATCTCGGTTTTTCTTCACATATTGGTTCAGTTGATTAATTTCTGTACTGATTATCTCCCATTCATTTTTAGGATAAAGTACAAGGCATTTTTCAAAGCCTCTATTCAAGACAAACTTCTCCTGGGCCACAGGATCCAACTGTTTACGAAGGCCTGCAGGCATCATTAAGCGCCCTTTCGGGTCGAGCTTACACTCAAATTCGCCTATGAAGTTTGCCATAAATACTATTAATTAAAGCGTTTGCGATATAAGATGTAAAAATAAAAAAGATTTTACCACTTTCTACCACTTCTTACCACTTTGTTAATAACTTTCGCCGCTTTTGAGAACCAAAATGCGAAAGAACCCTTGTATTTACTAGCATAACAAAGATTAAGCTAAAGTGGTAAGCCGCTGTAAAAGGCCTGATTTATTTTTAACAGAGCAGTGTTAAAACAGCATGTCTTGAAATTGGGATAATTGCAGTATTTTTGTACTATATTTGAAAAAAGCAGAGATTAATGAGCTACGATAACGCAATAATTACGGAAGGGGAATTTCAATTTTTAGAAAAGGGAGAAGGTCATACCATTATTATTTTACATGGTTTATTTGGTGCACTTAGTAACTTTAATGAGGTAATTGATCAATTTTCGAAGAATTACAGAATTGTCGTACCATTAATGCCTTTATATGACTCACCACTTTTAAAAACTAGTGTTGGCGCAATGGCTGAATTCATTAATGACTTTATTGAATTCAAAAACTACGATAACGTTACGCTTTTAGGTAACTCTTTGGGAGGACACATTGCACTAGTTTATGCCTTAAAATATCCAAAGCGAGTTCACTCAATGGTGTTAACAGGCAGTTCAGGTTTATATGAAAATGCTTTTGGTGGTTCTTTCCCAAGAAGGGAGGACAAAGAATATTTACGTCAGAAAATTGCTGTTACTTTTTATGATCCTGCAGTTGCAACTGACGATTTAGTTGATGAAGTACATAAAATAGTTAATGACAGAAATAAACTAGTAAGAATATTAGCATTAGCCAAATCAGCGATTCGTCATAACATGGAGAAGGATCTCGCTAAGTTCACTATGCCTTCGTGCCTAATTTGGGGTAAAGACGATACCATTACTCCTCCAAAAGTAGCTGAAGAATTTCATGATAAATTACCAGATTCTGAACTATTTTGGATTGATCAATGCGGCCATGCCGCGATGATGGAACACCCAAAAGAATTTAACGACCTACTCGACGGATGGCTAAGTAGAAAAGTATAACTCAATTTACTTTATTTACTCATTCAACTAATTATTAGACTACAACCTACAACATAAAAAGCTTCTAAACTTCGATAAATTTTACGTCGTCTCTTTACAGAAATAAATAAGTTGAATCTTGTCAATAAATCGGAGCATAGCGTAAGAAAATCTGGAGTAATCCTTAATCCCAAATACTATTTATTACACTAGTATTTAAACTTTGGTTAAGAAAGGACTTTTAAAGCGGTAACTTTGCCTCAAAATGCTACATCAATAGCAAAAAAAAGAATCCATGCAGATAAAAACAGCCGAATTTGTAATGAGCAACACCCGTGTTGACTTATGTCCTGAACCTACGAAACCCGAATATGCATTCATAGGTCGATCTAACGTGGGCAAGTCTTCATTAATCAACATGTTGACTGATCACAAGAATTTAGCTAAAACATCGGGGAAACCCGGAAAAACCCAGCTCATTAATCATTTTATTGTTAATGAAGAGTGGTATTTAGTGGATTTGCCGGGGTATGGGTATGCAAAGGCGTCTAAAAAATCAAGAGAACAATGGAGTAGCTTTATTACTCGATATATGTTAGAAAGAGAAAACTTATTATATGTTTTCTTATTAATTGATTGCAGAATTCCGGCACAAAAAATTGACTTGGAATTTATGGAATTTTTGGGAACAAAGGGCGTTCCCTTCATTATTGTTTTTACAAAAATGGACAAACTATCCAGCTCTGCTTACAGTAAAAACATTGCAGCATATAAAAGGGAACTATTAAAATCTTGGGAGGAGCTACCTATAATGATTGGCTCTTCTGCCACAGCGAAAAATGGAAAGGTGGATATTCTAAACATTATAGAGCAAACCAACAAGGATTTTACAATGAAATAAAAATTAATCTCGATTAATTAACCTACCTGAAGAAGACGATAGTTCAATTTCATTAATCTCGACAGGGCTTCCTGACAAATATATATTACCTTTATTTTGAATACTATAATCTAATTTATCATTCACTCGAACGGCTATATTTCCTTTAGATTTGTTGATAACATTTCCATAGCTCGCCTCAAGATTTTTGGCATCAACGGCAAACAATGCAACCGGCCATAATTTTACTTCTCGGGTTTGTCCGCTTAACTCCAATGTTCCACCACAAGGAAAATTATTCCAAAAATAAAATTCATCGCAGTTTAATTCCAGCCTAGCCTCATTTAACTTTCCTCCAACTACTAAACCAAACTCTTGAGAAGTTATTGGATTGTTTGTGGTAATAAAACAAGACTCGCTAGCCACAACTTTTGATAAAGGGAAAGAATGAATAACAATCCTCGTTTTGTTTTTAGTAGGTTGTATCCATTTAAAGCGCTTAGCGTTTGATAAAATTAATTTCTGGTTATCAACAGCATATTCAACGTAATCGATTAACTTCTCGTCTCCGATTACCTCTATATAAAAGATAGAATCTTCTTGTAATTCCACTTCAAAAGTATCGTTAATTTCTACCTCTACAAATGGCGAAAGTTGAAAAACCTTGGTGCCTAACTTCTCCTTATTGCAAGAAACCAAAAAAAGAAAAAAGAAAATTACAGCTAGTCTATTTTTCATTATTTCAATTTAATTCCAATTCCAATTTCAGGATAATCTAAAATGTGTAAGTGAGATTTCATGGCTAAGCGAACACTTATTAAATCTGACAAACAGTATTCTATTATTCCTCTATTGTACATCACTTTATCCTCAACCTTGTTGATTAAACCAACATAAACCCCTTGTTGTAAACTCAAGCTAAACCTATTATAACGTAGGGTTTGAGAAAGATGAACACCAGTTTGAAAATAATCTTGCGTCTTAAACGATGTCCGGTCTTGCTCTAAAAATGAAGGGACTGAAGAATCATAAAACACATCAACACCTGCTCCAAAATAAAAAATATGGCGAAATTCTCGTTCATATTCCAATGAAAATGAGTTAGTTAAGAAATATTCGTCTGATAGAGAACGTAAATGTTTTCCTCCAATGCTACCAAATACATACAAGCTATTTTTAGGTTGATGCTTCGGCAATTCCATCACTTTTCTTTCTGTTTTCTTTCCCAAATAATAAGACAGCCCTGCAAAAGCAGTGAGTGAATTCATTCCAATATTTGGCTCTGAAGTATTCGCATTCGACAAGTGATCAAAAGAAAGTCCTGCATTTAGATTTACCTTCTCTGATAATTTATAAGCACCTCCAAATTGTGCATTAAAGTGAATATTTAAATGGGAACCAACAGCTATATTACTCGGATTAGTCTCCAGATCAAATCGCTTGCTAACGTAGCTTAAACCAATACCAATTCGATTATACAGTTTAAATTTATCCCTTTCAAACAAGCATATTTTAAAGAAGTATGTGAGCGCTAACTCCTTTCCAAAAACTTTAGAATTACCAAGGGATGAATAAAACAACGACAATCCATATTCTGGGTAATTAAATAATTGCTCCCAAGCTGTATTCCCTGTTGTTTCTTTTGAGATCGTTAGATCTAACGATTGAATTGGACTATTTATCTTTAGCAAAAAGCTAGAATATTCAGGTAAATTATACCCTCTGTGATAATTCAGACCTAACTTTAAATTATCTGAAAACTTTTGCTGAGACATCGCCCTATTCAGGCTAATACTAGCACACAAAAAAAATAGAAGAAGGTATTTAATATTCAATGTGGTTAGTGCTTAAATTTTAGAATAGTAAAGATAGCAGTATTTTCTCTGCTTAAAATTATAACCGTTGTAGGAATTAAGAAAGGTCAAGTCATTGACTTTAGACAATAGCACTAATTTTCGGCTTAATTTTACAAAGCATTTAGAACAGAAAAATTATGGAAATTAATATATGGTCAGACATACGATGCCCTTTTTGCTACATAGGAAAAAGAAAATTTGAAGCAGCTTTAAAGCAATTTTCGAATTCAGAAGGCATAAAAGTGACATGGAAAAGCTTTCAGCTGGATCCAAATATAGAAACTCAACCAAACATTAATGCAATTGAGCACTTGGCTAAAGCAAAGCATATGCCTTTAGAACAAGCTGAAGATATGGTGCAGCATGTTATACATATGGCGAATGAAGAAGGGTTGAATTTTAATTTCAGCCATGCAGTGGTTGCAAATTCGTTTAACGCGCACCGTTTATTACACTTTGCTAAAAGCTTAAATAAAGGAGATGAATTAAAAGAGGCTCTTTTAAAAGCACACTTAGTTGATGGGAAAAATATAGACGACAATAAAACGCTTATTTCAATTGCGACTGAAAACGGATTAGACGGAAATGCTGTTGAAACAATGCTTCACTCAGATGAATTTGCCTATGACGTAAAGCAAGATGAAATGGAAGCTCAAAACATTGGTGTAAGAGGTGTTCCATTTTTTGTGTTTGATAACAAATACGCCATTTCAGGAGCTCAGCCAACGGCTGCATTTCTAGAGACACTAAATAAAGCTTGGAGTGAATATGAAACCGAAAAACCAGCGTTAATTATTTCTAAAGGTAATAGCTGCGATGTAGACGGTAATTGTGCCTAAATAAAAAGCGAAAGATAAAAAAAGCGCAGAGGCTACTCTTCGCTTTCATTTTGCTTTTTAGTTTTTAATCGCTTAGCATCTTTCAGGCTTTTACTAATCATCCATTCTATCTGTCCATTCACACTACGAAACTCATCATCGGCCAATTTTTCAATCTGTTTGAAAAGCTCAGGATCTATTCGCAGTGCAAAAGTTTTCTTCTTACTCATTCAATTCTAGTTTAAACTACCTGCATTTATGACAGGGATTACTTCCTTATCTCCACACAAAACTACCATCAAATTACTAACCATAGAAGCTTTTTTATCTTCATCAAACTCGACAATATTATCTCTTGACAACTGATGAAGGGCAGCCTCAACCATACCCACTGCACCTTCAACTATCTTCTTTCTTGCAGCAACAATTGCTACTGCTTGTTGACGTTTTAACATGGCACTTGCAATTTCTGGAGCATAAGCTAGATAGCCAATCCGAGCTTCCATTACCTCAATTCCTGCCATTGCCAATCGTTCTGTAATTTCATTTTCTAATGCATCATTTACTTCATCCATACCAGAACGCAAAGTCAATTCTGCTTGTTCATCATCAAAATTATCATAAGGATAAGAGCCTGCCAGCTTTCTTACTGCAGCATCGGTTTGAACACGCACAAACTCTTCGTATTTATCTACCTCAAATGCAGCCTTAAAGGTATCTCTTACCCTCCAAACAGCAATCACATTAATTAAAATTGGATTTCCTACTTTGTCATTTACTTTTACACGCTCACTATCAAAATTTCGAGCTCTCAAAGAGATCCGTTCTTTAGTAAAGAAAGGATTTGCCCAATGAAAACCATTCTCTCTTACCGTCCCTTTGTAAGCACCAAAGAGAACTAAAACTTTTGAACCATTCGGATTCACGGTAAAGAATCCGGGAGCGATAAATAAAATCACCACCAACAACCCTAGGAATATTGGATCTTTTGTCATTGCAATACCCACAATCATTGCTAATAAGAAAAAACCCAAAATGGATAATGCTACATATCCATTCGTCACTTTTACATTATTTTCATTTGTCATAATAATATCATTTTGATATTACAATGATAATTAAAATTTATAGATTAAAAAACTTTACTTCTTGCCATTACCTTAATATCATGGAGATATAATTCCATTTTCTATGGCATATCGCACTAAACCGACGCTATTTTTACATCCTGTTTTACTTAAAATATTTTTTCTGTGCGTTTCTGCGGTGTGTGGAGAAATAAAAAGTTTTTCTGCAATTTCAGCTGAACTTAACTCTTCGCATACTAACTTTAATATCTCTATTTCTCTCGGGGTTAGTACTACCCTTAGACTAGCATTCTTAAAACTAGCTATCAACTCTTTAGTCACCTCCTCACTGTAGTAATCCTTTCCTTCTACCACAGTTTCTATTGCTTTCACCAATTGATCCTCATTACTTGTTTTTAGCAAATACCCTTTAGCGCCTAATGCAATTACTTCCTGTATTTTAGTATGACTAAGATGCATGGTTAGCATGATAATTTTTAGTGACGCATTTATAGCTAAAATGGCAGGGATAGCGTCGATTCCGCTAATTCCCGGCATATCAATATCCAGGAGCAACACATCTAAATCTAACCCAGCTAACGCAACAACAAACTCCTCTGCAGAAGCGAAATCTCCTGAAACATACAACTCCTCATTAGCTCTAAGTATAGAGCAAAGCCCTTGACGAAAGAGAAGATGATCGTCTACAATAGCTACCTTAATCATTTGTTCAATTTTAATTCTATAATAACAATCACACCTCGTCCAACCTCAGCATCAATTGTAATTTCCCCTCCTATTTTCCTAACCCGTTCCTCTATATTATACAAACCAATACCTCTTTTTACTTTTCTGATGTCAAACCCACGTCCATTGTCCTCAAAAATAAAATTAAAAGTATCATTGACTAGATTGACTTGAAAAATCCATGTCGTTGCCTCCGAATGCTTTAATGCATTATTAATTAACTCTTGAGTAATGCGATATAATTCTAGAGAAGTTGACTGACCAAGCAAATTAATGTCAGGATGCAAATACAATTGAAAATCAACTTGATTTGATTTTACTATCCTTCTTCTTAGCTGATCAATTGCTTCATTAAATCCATGCTTTTTCAGTACTCCGCTAGATAAGTTATGCGCTATACCTCTTGCCTCCTCTACAGCTGTATCAACGATGGAAAGATCAGCTTCATCAATTGTATTCTTAGCACTTCTCAAAGCTAACCTCAATGCAGCTAATGTCCCTCCTAGCCGATCATGCAACTCTTGGGCAATTCGCTCTCTCTCTTTCTCTTGCCCTTCTAGCATAGCTGCTAAAGATTCGGACTCTTGATTCGAAAGCAGTTCTTGCATTTTTCGCTTTCGCAACTCCAATTGTATGGAATTTATAAATTCACGTTGTTTGAACCATCTCCTAATAAGCAAAATAGCAATCAATAAAAGAATAATTGCCACTCCTGAAATCAATAAGTACATATTACTCCTCGAATTTTCTAAATCTAGTCGTGTGGCTTTCTCATTACTTAATTCTAACGCTGATTGTTTAGAGGCCAACTGATATTTTGCCTCCATTTCTTGTATATTCTTGCTCGTTTTGAGATTAATTATAGAATCGTTGAGAAGCACATATTTTGAAATGTAATGCCTTGAGCTATCCATCTCATTAATTGACATATAGCACTCAAACATTGAATAATAAATATCCTTTCTCAATTCAATGGTAGCAGAACGATTAGCTATAGAATCGGCATACATTAGCCAATTATAAGCCTTTCTATTTTCTTTATTCTTTAAAAAAACATTCCCTAATTTCAGTGCGGTCCATGCTATTCCAATATTATCCTGCAACTCTTGATGGATTGTAAGAGCCTTTGACAAATGAAAAATTGTAGAATCCAAAGATCCGTTCAACTCAAACACTGTAGCTATGTTATCATGTAAATCAGCAAGCTGAGAATTCGCCTCTCTACCATTTAACTTACAAACTTTAAACCCCTTATTAAAATAAGATAATGCAGAATCTAGTTCTTGCTTTGCAGTAAAAACTAATCCAATAGTGTTATAATTTGAAGATATTAGACTTGCATCAAAATTTAATCCCAATTGGGCTGCTTTTGCATGATAGGATATGGCCTGGTCAAATGCATTGGTGTAATAATAGACATTACCAATATTTCCCAAAGCTGAAATTATTTTAGCTGTATCATTTATGGCTTCTCTAAGTTTTAAAGACTTAAAGTAGTCAACTAATGCCTCTTCATAAGCTCCAAGATTAAAATCTAAAATTCCAGAAACACTATATACATCAGATAAGATTAGCGAATCAACGGGCGGATCAACCATATTTAACACTTTTGCATTTAAAATCAAAGCACTATCCATTTGAGAATTAGATAGGTGATATGATTTTAAATTAAGCACTTTAATACTGCCCCACTTCGCTTCATTAATTATTTGTGAATTAGCAAAATACGAAAGAAAGAGTAGTATGCACAATAGCACACTACTCTTCGATAAGGGAAAATAAACTGTATGCGAAAATCTGAGTCCCAACTATTATCTTATTTAAGTTGATTGGTAACTTTTCCCTTTATCGGCTCCTTCTTTACAGGTTCATTTGTCTGAACATCTACCAAGAGAATCAATGCATTTGGCTGAATGACCTCTGTATTATCTGAAGAATATAAGTCATCTACATCTGAAATCTGAATACTATTATATTGATGATTTTCAGAGTCAATATACACTGTAATCAAATAGTCCAATTCATACAAATCTCCATTTGTGTCTGCAACGTGCACTCCAAAACCTGTAACATTAATAGCTTTGCAGCTGAGTAGCTTAAACTTCTCTGAGGGGTTTATAACAATAATCTCTAACGGTTCGTCATTCCCATTTTCAATGATCTCTAAAATGTAATTGGTATTTAATTCCATAACTATATAATTTACTGTTTACTAATATCTAAAAATTATAACTTAATCCCAAAAAGGAGCCAATCATATTTACTTCTCTAAATGCAGTACTTGCATCACCGGTAAAAATTTGACCCTCTTCCAACCCGGTAGCAAGCCGCTTTACCTTGCCAAGAGCTACACCTCCTGAAAAACTTACACGCTGTTTACGACCAACAAACAAACTAGCTCCAAATAGATACCTCAATGTTTGTTGAGTATTAATAGTAGCCCCAAGACTTAAACCAACATTAAAAGTGCGGCTGTTTCTAATGTAGAAATGAATTAAAGCACCTGCTGATAAATCAAATTCCCCATTATCTTCTCGCTCAATTCTGTTACGTGATGCTTCTGTGATAGCCGTTATACTATCAGTAGTTTGAAAATCTACCGTTTTAAAAAATGAAGTATCTTGATAAGTCTCCGCCACATTCTTAAAGTTATGATCGATTAATGAAGTAATAAAAAGTCCTCCGCTTCCATCTATTTTTAGGCCGCCCGCTACGTTAACCTTTATTGGAGACTTGCCACCATCTCTTATTTTAGAATACTTGTCAGGAGTTACATTTGGATTAATTTCATTTATAGAAATATCAACAAGAAGTTTATCATTTTCTCCTGGAGAAACTGCATCAAAAAATTGATAAGGTCGTATCAGTTTAAGATTAGTGTAAGCAACTAAACCCTTATTTGCTAAAGTTGCCACATACTCACTATCAGGATACTGCTTAGCCAAATTTTTAGAAATTTCATAAATTGTAGTGCCTGAAGTAAACTGGCTCTGAATTGAGTAATCCAACTCTAAAAGTAGGTCAGTATATTTCTCTGCATTTATAACATCTAACTTATTTACCGTCAAGTAAAGCAACTCCATTTCAGTTGTTAACTGCTCATAAAGTAAAAGCGAAACTATATCCTTCTCTTCTATACCCTCAACTTGTTTTTCAGGATCGGTATTATTGTCTAGGATTTTATCAACTTGACTTGCAGTGGTTGTCTGAGGAGTAATAATATTGATCAACTCCGTATTGATTTCTCGATTAAAATTCTCTTTGCTCATCTTTACCTCTGCTGCATACTTAAGCGAATTCATATTCAACACTAAAACTCCTAAGGCTTGATTCTTACCAATTTTAAGTAGGTTACCCTGATTTAATAAGCAAGCAGGCTCTTTCCCATTTTTATTAGAGAAAGACAATAGAGAATAGTTTTTCTTTTCAAAATCATAAACAAGGTACTTGGTAAGGTTCTCTTGTCTTAACTTCTCTTTTAAGTCATCATCAAATAAGAAATCAACAGAGGTATTTGAAGTAGATGACATTAATTGATAAAGTAGATCTTGATTTACAAATTGATGTACCTTATCTACTTGTGCAAATAAAGAAGTAGGCAAGAACAGCATTATTAGATATCTCCAGTAAAACTGTTTACACTTGATAATAATCAGATGACATTTAATTGAAAGAGATTTAAAAATGGTCATTTTTTGGGCTTTGGTTAGTATTAGCTTTCAACACTCCAAAGTTGTTACTTTACAAAGCCAATTCATTCATTGAAAATGAGTAAATCCATCTACCTGAAATCAGGTATTTTTAATTTCTAGTTCAGGGCATTATTAATACTTTTGCAGCTTCAAAAAGCACAAATAGAGATGGATTATAATTTTAGAGCGATAGAAGCCAAATGGAGAAAATTTTGGCAAGAAAACAAGACCTATAAAACAGAAATAGACAATACGAAGGAGAAATTTTATGTGTTAGACATGTTCCCTTATCCATCAGGTGCAGGACTTCACGTAGGTCATCCTCTGGGTTATATCGCCTCTGATATTTATGCTCGATATAAAAAGCACAAAGGATTTAATGTGTTACACCCAATGGGTTATGATGCATTCGGGTTGCCTGCTGAGCAATATGCTATTCAAACTGGACAACATCCAGCAATAACTACTGCGGCTAACTTAAAAAGATACCGTGAGCAGTTGGATCAGATCGGGTTTTCGTATGATTGGGACAGAGAAGTGAGAACTTCGGACCCGAATTACTATAAATGGACTCAGTGGATTTTCTTGCAGTTATTTCATTCGTATTACAATATCGAATTAGATAAAGCTGATGATATTAAAAACTTAGTTGCTTTATTTGAGCAAGAAGGAAACGCATCTGCCCAAGCTCATGGGGACCAAGAAACCCTTTTTACAGCGGCGGAATGGAATGCGATGAGCGAAAAAGAGCAACAGTCCATTTTGATGAATTACCGCTTAACCTATCTTTCTGACTCCTTCGTGAACTGGTGCCCAGCTTTGGGAACTGTATTGGCCAATGATGAAATAAAAGATGGTGTTTCAGAACGTGGTGGTCATCCGGTAGAGCGCAAAAAAATGCAACAGTGGAGCATGCGAATTACGGCTTATGCGGAGCGTTTACTATCTGGTTTAGATAAAATAGATTGGACGGATGCGATTAAAGAAATTCAGCGTAACTGGATTGGAAAATCAGTTGGAGCTTTGGTTTCATTTGAAATTGACCAGCACGCTGAAAAGATAGACGTTTTTACCACTCGCCCTGACACCATTTTTGGTGTGAGTTTTATGGTCATTGCGCCAGAGCATGAATTGGTCAATCACATTACTACAGCTGAGCAAAAAGACGCAATAAAAGCGTACCAAGTTAAAGCAGCAGCGCGCTCAGAACGAGAGCGAATGGCTGATGTAAAACAAGTAAGTGGAGCATTTACTGGCGCTTATGCCAAACACCCTTTTTCAGGAGAATTAATTCCAATCTGGATTGGGGATTATGTACTAGCAAGCTACGGAACAGGAGCTGTAATGGCTGTTCCAAGTGGTGATCAGCGCGATTGGGACTTTGCTACCAAGTTTGAGATGCCAATTCCTGCAGTTATTGAAGGACAAGACGTTTCAGAAGGAGCTGATGCTAACAAAGAAGGTATTATTTGCAATTCTGATTTCTTAAATGGGTTGAAAGTGAAGGATGCCATTGTAAAAGCAATTGAAGCGATGGAAGAAAAGGGAATTGGGAAAGGAAAGACCAATTACCGTTTGAGAGATGCAGTATTTAGCAGACAACGTTATTGGGGTGAACCAATTCCAATTTATTATAAAGATGGCATGCCAATGGCGATGGACGAAAGTCAATTGCCTTTAGAATTACCCGATGTAGATAAATACTTACCAACCGAAGATGGGGAGCCACCATTAGCAAGAGCTGAAAATTGGAAAACGGCAGAAGGCCATCCGATTGAAACGAATACCATGCCAGGTTGGGCAGGCTCTTCTTGGTATTTCGCACGCTATTTAGATCCAAATAATACTGGTGAGTTTGCCAGCCAAGACGCTCTGAATTATTGGCAAAATGTGGATTTATACATGGGTGGAGCGGAACATGCTACTGGCCACTTATTGTATGCACGCTTTTGGACTAAATTCTTAAGCGATAAAGGATTTTTACCGTTTGATGAGCCGTTTAAGAAAATGATTAATCAGGGGATGATTACCGGTAACAGTAAGTTTGTTTATTCCTTGGTTAAATCTGTAAAGAGTTCTTCAACTCTAAACATCCCAGACAACAAAAATATCCCATCAATATATATACCCTTCAAGGCTATCCAGTTACGGAATAAAAAAAACCAATCATTTATAGATGATAAAATAACATTATCAGAAAATGAAACAACCTACCTAAACGATTTAAATCTAAAAATCAAAGTACTAGAAAAAGTAATCAATGAAGGACTATCTAATAAGTTTGGTAAAGATTTATTTGAAGTAAAATATAGTGAGTTTGCAATTAAATCTAATGTAGATGTGAGTATTGTAACCAATGATTCATTAGATATTGAAGCATTTAAATCTTCAAGAGAAGAATATGCAAATGCTGAGTTCATTTTAGAAGATGGCAAATACATCTGTGGAAGCGAGATTGAAAAGATGTCTAAATCCAAATTCAATGTGGTTAACCCTGACATTATTATTGAAAGTTACGGAGCAGACACGTTGCGTTTATTTGAAATGTTTTTAGGGCCATTGGAGCAATCCAAGCCTTGGGATACCGATAGTATTGAGGGCGTTCACCGTTTCTTGCGCAAATTCTGGCGAATGTTCCATGATGGAGAGAATAACTTCAGTTTAACGGATGCAGAACCAACCAAAGACGAGCAAAAAATATTGCACAAAACCATTAAGAAAGTAGAAGATGACATCGAGCGCTTTTCTTTCAATACAGTCGTAAGTGCACTGATGATTTGTGTAAATGAATTGAACGATTTAAAATCGAACAACAAAACCATATTAGAGCAATTAGTGATTTTAATTACGCCTTATGCTCCGCACATTGCAGAAGAGTTGTGGGAAAAGTTAGGAAATCAAGAAAGTGTTACGCTTCAAGCTTTCCCGACATTTGAACCTAAATATTTGGTGGAGTCGTCGCACAAATACCCAGTTTCATTTAATGGAAAAATGCGATTCATGTTAGAGTTGCCATTAGATTTATCGAAAGAGGAAATTGAGAAAACAGTTATGGAACACGAAGAGTCTCAAAAATGGTTGGATGGGAAAACACCGAAGAAGGTGATTATTGTACCGAAGAAGATTGTGAATATTGTTGTTTAATTGTCAATGGTTAATTATTAATTGCTCCGAAATTTATTAGCACTTAATTAGCTTGGCTTCGGCTCCGCTAAAACAACGCTAATTAGCGATATATAAATAACTAAAAAGGGCTTTTCCAGATTTTGCAAAAGCCCTTTTTACCTTTTAGTTTAACCAATCAACTAGAAGTAAGATCCATTCGTAAATACTCCATTTTTAACAATTAATGTTTCTCCATTTGGTTGACCGCTTCCTAACTTTTGAAGACGACCATTGAAGGTTGCTGATACTATTCTTCCTTCATGTTTAGTGATTACAACTTCGCAACTATCACTCATCCATTGCACATTATTACCCGGAAACCAATGAATACGAGACTTACCACTAACCTTAACATTACCTGAAGGAAATGAGCCAGTGGTTGGCGATTGTTTAATCCAAGCGATAGATAACTGCTGTCCATTGCTTTCAAATTTTACAAAGTAAGTAGAGTCATCTAGTTTATACATTCCTACATTACTGGAATAGCTAGTTTCTGCTATATCAAAACATATTTTACGTTCTCCACAACCCGCTACCGGATTCGTAGACTTAGATGGTGGCGTTTCCTCTTCCTTTTCACAAGCCATAAACGCAACACAAACAAATACACTCAACAAAAACATTTTCATCATCTTTTTTTTACAAATCTGGCATGCACCTCAGCAGTTTGAAATACGTTGTTTAGCGTAGATTATATTTATAACAAATCAAAATACTTTCGAAAACATTCCGTTACCTTTATATCGCTGTAAGCTAAGTAAAAAATCGCCTTAACAATCTATCAATGAAACCTATTATCAATTGGCATACAATTTGGTTATTTATAACAAAACAGATAACTATGAAAAAGCTAATTGGATTTACAGCAATTTACATCTTGGGAAGCCTAGTAGGTTTTACCACAGATTACCAACCAGGCATTTTTCAAGAAAACTTGGACAGTGCTCAATTTAGAACAATTAAACACCAGACCTATCAGCCTGGAGAAAAATTGAAGTACTCAGTGAAATACGGATGGATGACAGCCGGAGAAGCCACACTAGAAGTAAAAAAAGCTCCTCAAAAAATTAATGGTAGAGAAATCTATCGAATGGTTGGCACGGGAGAAAGTGTGAATACCTTCGACTGGTTCTTTAAGGTAAGAGATCGATACGAGACTTACATGGATGCTGAATCAGTTTTTCCTTGGATATTTGTAAGACGAATAAATGAAGGCGGTTACAGCAAGGCACAAGATTATCAGTTTTACCAGCATAAGCAAATCGTAAAAAATGAGAAAGACGAAACATACCAAGTTCCACTTGGAGTTCAGGATATGTTAAGTGCTTTTTACTATGC
Source organism: Vicingaceae bacterium (assembly GCA_018402765.1). Classification (GTDB taxonomy): domain Bacteria; phylum Bacteroidota; class Bacteroidia; order Flavobacteriales_E; family Vicingaceae; genus Acidiluteibacter. The sequence continues at coordinate 36,535 of JAGYIE010000002.1, forward strand.
TAGAACCATCGATTTTAGTAAAGCTAAAAAAGGCGATATTTTTACGATTCCTGCATTTGTAGACGAAGAATACTACGATCTAAAAATCAAGTTTGCAGGGATTGAGAAAGTAAAAGTCGATAAGGGTAAATTTAACTGCATGGTGTTTCACCCGGTTGTACAAACAGGAAGAATCTTTAAACACGAAGCAGATTTGACAGTGTATATCACAAATGACAAAAACAAAATACCAGTATTAGCAAAAGCCAAGATACTAGTAGGTTCTATTCGAATGGAACTAGAAGAATACAAAGGATTAGCTCACCCAATTGCTAAAGTTAATTAAGACAGTGAAGCTTCAACAATATGTTGAAGCTTCTTTTTTTGCTACACATCATATTGTTTATAATTGAACAAAACTCTTCAGATAGATTAAAAGAAAGCGAGTATTTTTGTTAAAATTCTAGGAGCATTATGAAGAAAGAAAATCAGGAGAAAGCGACGGAGATATTTGGAGAAGATATAGTGGATAAAGTACAACAGCTAAAAGAAAAATTTGCTGTTATGGGCCAAGATCTAGGAGCTTACTTAGATGGTTTAATCTATGCTGATTATCTAACTTATTGGGATTATATCCACTTAGATACCTTATTAAGTTTGCAATCTCCAAAGACGGCCTTTCCAGATGAAGAAATATTCATCATGTATCACCAAATAACAGAGTTGTATTTTAAATTAACGCTACACGAGTTTAAGCAGTTGGCAGTGAAAGAAAACTTGAATGCAGCATTCTTAACAGCCCGAATTAAACGAATAAATAACTATTTTAAAGCGTTAACCGCTTCTTTTGAAATCATGATTGATGGAATGGAAAAAGAGCAATTTTTAAAGTTTAGAATGTCGCTTTTACCTGCAAGTGGATTTCAATCAGGACAATACAGAATGATAGAAATTTGCTCCACGGATTTTAGAAATTTGGTAGACAAAGATTTCAGAGATCAGTTCACCGATACTAAACTAACTGATGAGAGCATCGATAAAATGTACGAGTTTATTTACTGGAAAAAAGGAGCTACAGAATTGGCATCGGGTAAAAAGACGTTAACTCTTTTGCAGTTTGAGAAAAAGTACAATAAACAATTTAAAGAATTAGCTACAGAATTTAAATACACCAATGCTTGGCATTTATTTAAAGGACTAACTGCTGAAGAAAAAGAAAATCAAGATTTACGCAATCAGTTGCGTTTTTTAGATGTGAATGTAAATATCAACTGGCCACTAATGCATTATAAATCAGCGGTTCGATATTTACACAAAGCACCTGAAGATATTGCTGCTACTGGCGGAACTAATTGGCAAAAATATCTTCCTCCGCGTTTTCAAAAACGAATTTTCTATCCTGAATTATGGTCAGAGGAAGAACATGAGGAATGGGGAAAAGCTTGGGTAGAAGAAAACGTATTTTTTAAAAAAGGCAAGTAATCAATGAAGAAAAAATTCAAAATGATTACTAGAATATTAACAATTCTATTAGCCATAACTGTTGGACTATTTATCTACCAAAGTCGATCTATTGATTTTGAAGAAACTGATATAGAAATAGCTCCCTTAGACACCATGCAACCTGAACCGATTATTGAGTTTGGTGTATTAGCTGATTCGTTTGATATTGTGAGAGGAGAAATTGGCAAAAACGAATTTCTTTCTAACATATTATTGGGTCACAATGTACCTTACATTGAGATTGACCAATTGGCTAAGGCCTCAAGAGACATTTTTGATGTAAGAAGAATAGCTGCAGGAAAACCGTATACCATTTTAAAAACAAGAGATAGTATTGCGAGAGCTCGATACTTCATTTATCAGCCTAATGCAATCGATTACGTGGTTTACCACTTGGGAGATTCTATCACTATAAAAAGAGAGCAAAAACCGGTTGATATTGTAGAACGATCAATAGGTGGAATTATCACCTCTTCACTTTATGAAAGTTTGCAAGAAAACGGCGGAAGCCCTGCTTTGGCTGTAGAATTAGCGGAAGTCTATGCTTGGTCAATTGACTTTTACAGGATACAAAAAGGAGATTTTTTCAAAGTTGTTTATGAAGAAAAGTTAGTAGATGGAGAGTCGATAGGTGTAGGACAGATAAAAGCTGCACAATTTCATCATTTTGACGACGATTTTTATGGGTATTATTTTGAAACAGCAGATGCAGCAGATTACTATGATCAAGATGCAAAGAGCTTAAGAAAAGCCTTTTTAAAATCGCCACTTAAATTTAGCCGCCTAAGTTCCAGATATACACAGCGAAGGTTTCACCCTGTGCAGAAACGATGGAAAGCGCATTTAGGGACCGATTATGCAGCACCGACAGGAACCCCAATTATGAGTACAGGAACAGGAACAGTTATCGCTTCCGGTTATTCTCGATTCAATGGTAATTATGTAAAAATTAAGCATAACAGTGTCTACACCACGCAATATTTACACATGAGCAAGCGAGCAGTAAGTAATGGTCAGCGAGTGAGACAAGGTGAAGTAATAGGCTATGTAGGAAGTACCGGATTAGCAACAGGTCCGCATGTATGCTATCGTTTTTGGAAAAATGGCAGCCAAGTAGACCATTTGAAAGAAAAATTTCCACCGGCCAAACCAATCGATGAGGCTAGCAAAGCTGCTTTCTTAGCTTTTCAAAAAGAGATGAACGCGAAGTTGGATTTAGTAGAACTAAAAAAGAAGCCAAAACAGGGACAACTTTCAGTTAAGAAATAATTATGGAGCAACCAACCTTCAGAACGTTAGTTCCTATTTCACCATCAAAAGTTTCGATAAAACAAGAAGATGGAATAGTTCTGATTGGTTCATGTTTCTCTGAAAATATAGCCGCAAAATTAATCGCACATAAATTTTTGGTAACCAAAAATCCATATGGAATATTGTATCATCCATTAGCAATTAGTAACGCGCTGATGGAAATTATGAGCAATAAAACGTATCAAAAAGAAGACCTAATTTATCACAATGAATTGTGGCAAAGTTGGAATCACCACAGTGATTTTTCTGGTTTAAATGAAGCTGAAGTTTTAAGTGGAGTTAATTCAAGTATTAAAGCTGCTCACAACAACTTAAAAACTGCTAAACACCTTATTATTACCTTCGGGACTTCTTGGGGATATCGACTTAAGTCAACGGGCAGTTTAGTAGCTAATTGCCATAAATTTTCAAATAACGAGTTTGAAAAATCATTAATACTGGCAGATGAGATTATAACTGAATATACTCAACTAATTAAGCAACTATTAGAATTTAATCCTTCGATTAACATTCACTTTACGATTAGCCCTGTTCGTCATTTAAGAGATGGTTTTCGAGAAAATCAGTGGAGCAAAAGTACGTTGCAACTCGCTGTTCATCAGCTAGAACAAGTATATAATCAACTCCTATACTTGCCGGCTTATGAATTGATAGTTGATGACTTAAGAGACTACCGATTTTATAAGGAGGACATGGTACATCCGAATAATGTTGCAATTAATTATGTTTGGGATAAATTTTCTGAAGTCTATTTCAATACAGCGACAAAAACGTTGAATAAACAAATTAACAAACTAGTTGAAAGCAGTTTACATCGCGCTTTTCAACCAACATCTGAAGCACATCAGCAGTTTATCAAGAATACGCTATTGTCTATTCAAGAACTCACTAAAAAGTATCCTTATTTAGATTTTAAGAAGGAAGTCGAATTGCTCGAAAATCAAATCACTTAATCCTTATTCACGTAAACAGCCGATGCTTGAACTGTAGGCATAATCAGCACATCATTGATATTTACATGAGCAGGTCGTGAAGCGATAAACCAAATGGTCTCTGCAATATCTACTGCATGTAATGGTTCAAACCCTTTGTAAACGTCTTCTGCACGCTTGGCATCTCCATGAAAACGAACTTGAGAAAATTCGGTATCCACCATACCCGGGCTCACAGAAGAAACTTTAATTCCTTCTTTTAACAAATCAATGCGCATCGACTTGGTTAATGCTTCAACTGCATGCTTGGTAGCGCAATATACATTTCCGTTAGCATAAGCTTCCTTTCCCGCAATAGAACTTATGTTTACGATATGTCCTTTTTTATTGGCAATCATCAATGGAATGACACTCTTTGAGACGTACAACAATCCTTTTACATTGGTATCAATCATTTTCTCCCAATCTGCAACATCTCCGTTCTGGATAGGATCTAGACCGCTTGCAAGACCAGCATTATTAACCAGAACGTCTATTTTGTTCCAACGTGCTTCTAAGGAATCCATGGCTTCATCAACAGATGTCTTAATTCGAACGTCGAAAACAAGCGTTTTTACCTTTACATCATATTCTTCGGTGATATTTTTAGCTAACTCAATTAACCTACCAGATCTTCGTCCTGTAATAATCAAGTTATAATTGTGTTTTGCAAATTCGATGGCTGTAGCTTCTCCAATACCTGAAGTAGCTCCTGTAATAAGGGCAATCTTTGTCATGTAATTTTATTTATTTGTTCGTTTTCTTGCTAAATAATAAATTGCAGCTCCGCCTAGAAACAACACAATCTTAAAGGTGTATCCACTTTCGACACTTCATTGTTCGTTTTCTGCCTATATTTTTACATACAGTCCACTTATAAAAGCTAATACCATCATTACAATTCCTAATACACGAAGCAGTTTATCAAGTTGCATAGGCTAATTGGTTAGGTAGATTAGATTCAAATTTAGGAGAAAGTTTTTTATCCCAGTTTTTAAGGCATACAAAAAACCACCCTTACTAGAAAAGTGGTTTTGGGTGTTTGATTATTTTATCCCTATTTTTTTATCAGCTTACCTGTTTTAATTGCTCCGCTAGAATTTACCTACCTCACACATCCTCCACTTGCAAATCATCTAACTTTTGTAAATAAGCAACTTCTACGGTAACGTAACCAAATTCTTCTACCGCCTTTCCTTCTATTACATAACAGCCTTTACCCCGAAAAGGATACCGTAAAGCCACAGGTGGAAAATGAACAGTATCAATCCAATCGCCGTTGACATCTATGAAAGTTCCAAACTGCATCGTTTTCCGGTTTGATGTACGGGTATTTTTGATGGTAACCAAATAGCCCACCATTTTTACTTTCTTTCCAATTAGACTATTCAACTGATTCACGAAAGTTAATCCGTCAGGCATTTTCTTCACCAATTCAAAAGGGGAACAGAGTGGAAATCCTAAAATTAATCGCTGATCAAGAATTTCTAATAAGGGATTTTGATCCAGTTTAGGCAATTTAAATTCTTTCACTGTTGCACCAAATAAGTCAGTAGTTGGTTGTGATTTTTTAGCAGTTCCTAACAATTGATGAACTTCCCACAGCAATGCTTGCCGGGTTTTACCCGAAAAGCGAAAAGCTCCAATCCGAATAAGAATCCGCAGCTGCTCCACTGAAATACTTAATCGGTTGACGAAATCTTTTAAATCTAAATAATCTCCATTTGCATTTCGCTCATTAACAATTCGATTAGCAACACGCTCTTCAAAATCCGTCATATGAATAAACCCAATATAAATGTCCTTTTCTGCATGAAGTGTGGTCAAGTAATCACTCTTATTAACACAAGGGGCATACACATTGGCTCCTTGCCGACGAGCTTCTTGAAAATAAGCTTCTCGAGAATAGAATCCACCAAAATTATTGATCACACCTACTATAAATTCATGCGGATAATGCGCCTTCAAATACAAACTCTGATAACTCTCCACGGCATAAGAGGCGGAGTGTCCTTTTGAAAAGGCATAACCAGCAAAACTTTCTATCTGCAGCCATACCTCATTGGTTGTAGCTTGAGGATATCCTTTTTCTGCACAATTCGCATAAAACTGATCCTTTACTTTTTGAAATTCCTCCCTCGAGCGAAACTTTCCCGACATTCCTCTTCGGAGCATATCGGCTTCGCCTAGAGTTAAACCAGCAAATTGGTGGGCAACTTTGATCACATCCTCTTGGTACACCATTACCCCAAAAGTCTCTTTCATTAACTCTTCCAAAGCAGGATGCGTTGGTTTTTCTCGTGGCATATTATTAAACCGCAAAATATATTCCCGCATCATACCTGACTTTGCTACACCTGGTCGAATAATAGAACTGGCCGCTACCAAACCCAAATAGTGATCTACCCGCAACTTCCGAAGTAGCATTCTCATAGCAGGTGATTCCACATAAAAGCAGCCCATTGTTTGCCCTTCTCGTAAAAGTTCCTTTACTTTTTCATCTTGTTTGAAATGCTTTACATCATGAATATCCAATGATGCTCTGTGTCGCCTTTTGATCATTTCTGCTGCATCTCGAATATGACCTAGCCCACGCTGACTGAGCACATCAAATTTATACAAACCTGCATCCTCAGCCTCTAGCATGGAGTAATGTGTAATTGGAAATCCCTTTGGTGGCAATGAAGTAGCTGAAAAATAATGTATTGGTCGCTCAGCAATTAAAATACCTCCAGCATGTACACTAAGGTGAGATGGGAAACCATGTAAATACGCCGCATACCGATAAATTAGTCGCTGAATATCATCCAACTGACTCGAGTTCGCGGGTTCTTCCGCAAATCGATCAATTTCAATTTTGGGCAATCCAAAGACTTTTCCCAATTCTCGAATAACTGCTCGCTGCTGAAAAGTAGAATAAGTAGCCACTAAAGCGGTATGCTCCAATCCATATTTTTCAAACAAATACCGTGTCACGTCATTCCGGTCTTTCCATGAAAAGTCGATATCAAAATCGGGCGGATTTTCTCGATATGGGTTAATAAATCGCTCAAAATACAAATCCAATTCTACAGGATCTACGTCAGTAATCAACAAACAATAGGCTACAATACTGTTGGCTCCACTCCCTCTTCCTACATAAAAATATCCTTTCTCTCGAGCATAACGAAGCATATCCCAATTAATCAGAAAATAAGTCGCAAACCGCTGTTCACAAATTACTTTCAGCTCTTTTTCTATTCGATCGTATACTTCTTGGGAGGGATTTTCGTAGCGTAATGATAAATTTTCATAGCACAACTCCCTTAGCATTAATGCATCCTCTTCCGCAGAATTGCCAAACAACTGCTTATTTTCATGAATAGTATTGCTCCTATTTGCTCCTTTATAATTAAAATGAATACGGCAAGCATCCACTACTTTTTGGGTGTTTTCTACAATCTGAGGAAAGTCCTCAAATGCTTTCAATAGCTCCTCTTTAGGTCGTATAATCTGATCTATACTTCCTTCTTCATTTTTTGGCAATTGACTTAATAACTTATTATTATCAATAGCTCTCAACAATCGATGAGCATTAAAATCTCGTTTACTTTGGAATGTGGTCGTTTGCAGAATCACCATCTTATGTATTCTACTTTTCCATTTAGAAAAGGGTAATCGTGTCAAGTCAGACACTTTCAAACCAATCCACTCATTATCAAAAAGTTTCCACTCAAAATTTACCACTGAAAATGGATAAACAATAATTACCTCTTCCATTTTTGGTGCACGCCGATTGAATGGTTGTTGTAAGTGAAGGTGCCGACTCAACAGTCGATTCAAAGCCAAAAAGCCATCATTATTTTGTGCTAATCCAACGAACTGTTGATCAACTCCATTTCTAAAATCAATTCCTATGATTGGTTTAATTCCAGCCTGGCTCGCTAATCGAACAACCTCCAAACAAGCCGAGGTATTATTAATGTCGGTCACCACTACTTGGTTGTAACCCATAGCAGCAGAAAACTGCACTAACTTTTTTGGTGAAAGTGTTCCGTATTTAAAACTGAAGTACGTATGGTTATTTAAAAGCATTTTTACCCCTTAAAACTCGGTACATCATATTGCTTTACACCTAATGCGACAGCCCTTGTTAAGGAACCATCTCCGAAGCGCTTTTTCATCCGATCGATAGCTTGATACAAATTAATTTGCTCTGAAGTATCTGAGAATAAATTAATTTGATACCCCCCATTCACTAAATGACTAAACCGAACACCCACCAATCGTAACAAAACTCTACGCTGATATAATTTCAAAAACAACTCCTTAACTACTTTTATCAGCTCATCATCACTCGCGGTGTAAGGAATTGCTTTCTGTGTGGTTTGTGTATCAAAATCGGAATAACGTACTTTTACCATAACGCAAGCCGTCAATTTCTCCTTAGTCCGTAATTTATAAGCTAGCTTTTCCGTCATAGCGATAAGGGTACTGTTTAACAAAGCCATATCTGTGGTATCAGTTGTAAATGTCCGCTCTGCAGAAATCGACTTACGTTCCGAATACGGAATTACGGGAGTATGATCTATTCCTTGTGCTTTCATCCATATAGAATGCCCGCTTTTTCCCAACACATTCTCTAATAACTCTACAGGCATTTGCTGCAAAGTCAATACTTTTTCTACGCCCATATTCCGCAATAAGTGATAGGTTTTAGCACCTACTTGAGGTATTTTATTCACCGTAAGTGGTGATAAAAATCCTTTTTCTGTCCCTCTAAAAACTTGCAGTTGCCCATTAGGCTTTGATTCATTGGTCGCGACTTTGGATACTGTTTTATTAATAGAAAAACCAAAAGAAATTGGAAGACCAGTTTCTCGTGTAATTCGTTGTCGTAATTCTGTAGCCAATTGATACGCTCCAAAAAATCGATCCATTCCAGTAAGGTCTATATAAAACTCATCAATAGATGATTTTTCATACATCGGAACTGATTCGGCAACTACTTCTGTTACCATTTTAGAGAAATAGCTATATCTTTCAGAATCTCCTCCTAAGATAATCGCATGTGGACATAATCGTTTAGCCATTTTCATAGGCATAGCAGAATGAATTCCATATTTACGTGCCTCGTAACTACAAGATGCTACCACTCCTCGATTTGAATTTCCACCAATAAGTAGCGGCTTTCCTTTTAGCTCGCTATTCTGCAATACTTCAACCGACACGAAAAAAGAATCCAAATCTAGGTGTACAATGTTTCGATCTAAACTGCTTGCTTGCATTTTTACTTGTTGATTTAATTATTTTTATTACTTTTGACAATATTAATGTCAATATTTCGTCAATAATTTAGTCAAAATAATTTAGTCACACTTAATTTTTAACACATGTATTTTGGTTCAAATATTAAATTGCTCAGAAAGAGAAGAAAACGATCACAAGAAGATATCGCTCAGGCATTAGACATCAAAAGATCATCATTAAGTGGTTATGAATTAGGGACTTCTGAACCAAATTTCGAAACACTCTTAGCTTTTTCAGAATACTTTAAAATCAGTACTGATAAGCTATTAAAGCTTGATTTAAATCGTGTTTCAGAAATGTACATGAGCCAGCTTGAAAAAGGATTTGACATTGACATTACAGGAAGTAAATTACGTGTATTGGCTACTACAGTAAATAGCGAAAATGAAGAAAACATTGAACTTGTTCCCGTAAAAGCAAAAGCTGGATACACAACAGGATTTTCTGATCCAGATTTCATTAAAGTCCTTCCAACCTTTCAATTGCCTTTTTTAACGAAAAATAAAAAGTATAGAACATTTCAGATAAGTGGAGACTCCATGCCTCCAGTTTCTGACAAATCTTGGGTTACCGGAGAATTCGTTCAAAATTGGGAGTTAATCAAAAATGGATATCCATACATTGTAGTAACACAAGATGATGGAGTAGTTTTTAAAGTAGTCTACAATCAAATTCATAAAAACCAAACATTACTACTTTGCTCCACTAATCCTGAGTACAAGCCTTATGAAATTCATATAAATGAAATAGTTGAGATGTGGAAATTTGTAAATTACATCAGTTCAGAAATGCCAGAACCAAATCTTAGTAGAGACCATTTAGGAAACAGTGTAATTGAATTACAGAAGGAATTAATTGAAATCAAAAACACCCTCAGAGAAAAGCAGTAAATAAATAGCTATTAAATTATAATAATTCGGTAATTTGGAGCCCTTAAGGCAACTAAATCCAGATTTATAACGTCTGGAATACTTATAACCGAATGATATTATGAAACGACTATTAGCGCTCTGCTTATCGCTAGTGATAAGCACAACATTGTTTGCACAACACCCACACAATCATTTTTCAGGACCTACTAATTGTATTTCGTCCCCTATTCCATTGGATGTGTTACAACCTGACGGAAAAACAGTAACTGTGGTCAGTAAAGGAAATATGAATCATTACTGGACAGAAACTACTGATGGTTACACAGTAATAACAGTAAATGATGCATTTGAATATGCAACAAAAGTTGGCAACGATCTAGTTAGCACAGGGATACTGGCTCACAATCCACAAGATCGAATTCCCGGAGAAATGGCTTTAGTTAGCGCAATTTCAAAATCTTTACAACCTGCGGTCAGAAATTTAAAAAATACGCCTTTAAATTATGCGCCAAATGGTAGTAAAACGTATCCAACAACAGGAAATATTCGCGTATTAGCTCTGTTAATCGACTTTCCAGACTTACCAAGTATATATACCGTAGCAGACCTACAAAGCTTATTAACTAACCCCAATCATAGAAGTGGAGATGGTAGTTTTAAAAGTTTTTATACCGACGCTTCTTTCAACCAGTTAACGATTACTGTAGATGTAATGGGATGGTACCGAGCACAAAATAATTATGCATATTATAGTGACAGTGCAGGAACAGCAAGAGCTGCCAAATTAGTAAGAGAAGCGGTAGATGCTGCAGAAACTGCAGGGGCAAATTTTGCTAACTACGACAACGATAATGATGGAGATGTAGATGGTATATTAGTCGTTCACTCAGGACCAGGAGCTGAAACAGGAATTCCAAACAGGAATAGACACATTTGGTCACACAGATGGGTAATGAATGGAGGATCAAGTGTTCCAGGTGGAGGATCGGTTACCTATGACGGTAAATTTATCAATGATTACATGATTAATCCTGAGACAAGAGGAACACTAACTAACCCTCGACTCGTTGGTATAGGTGTATTCTGTCATGAGTTTGGTCATAATTTAGGCTTACCAGATTTATATGACACAGATGCAAGTAATGGTGATTCTGAAGGCATTGGAAACTGGGGAGTAATGGCAGGCGGAACTTGGCTAGGTGGAGAACACCGCCCAGGAGGATTCTGCGCTTGGTCCAAAGAAGATTTAGGGTGGATTACACCAACAGCACTAACAACAACATCAACAGGTACTTTTTCTCTAAAAGCAGCAAGTACAGTACAAAATGACATTATTAAAATAACTACATCAGAACCAACAGAATACTTCCTACTAGAGAATAGACAAAAAATCGGACGAGATCTAGAACTACCAGGGCATGGTTTAGCCATTTGGCATATTAACACAACTAAAACAAACTCATTCGGTAACCGAGTAAATGGCGATGAAACTCTTAAAGGTGTTGACCTTGAAGAGGCCGATGGATTGGCAGATTTAGACAATGAAGTGAATAGAGGTGACGGTGGAGATTTGTTTCCCGGAACTACTAACAAAACAGACTTCAACAATACATCTAACCCAAACTCTCAACTTTACAATACAACCAATTCAGGATTAGCAGTTAGAAACATTACGGAGCGAGGAGACTCAATTGTTTTTACCTTAGGTGCTGCTGCAGCTACTTGCTCAGGATTAACAACTTTAACTACCCCATCAGGGGCTTTTGACGATGGAAGCGGCATGATGGCCAACTATGACAATAATCAAAATTGTACTTGGCTGATCCAGCCTACCGCAGCAACTTCAATTACACTAAATTTTAACAATTTTTCTACTGAAACCTCAAATGATGAAGTAAAGGTTTACGATGGAAACTCTTCTTCGGCAACACTATTAGGTACTTTCAGCGGTCTAAATCAAACTATCCCTGCAATTACCTCAACAGGTGGTGCTTTGTTTATTGAATTCACTACAAACAGCTCAATAACTGAAGCAGGGTGGGATGTAAGTTATACATCTGTAACTCCTCCAACAGCTACTTGCTCTGGGTTAACAACATTAACTGCTGCATCGGGCACTTTTGAAGATGGAAGCTCTATTAATGATTACACCAATAATCTATCATGTACTTGGTTAATCCAACCTTCAGGAGCCACTTCGATTACATTAAATTTCTCTTCATTTAATACAGCACCAAATGATGTTGTTAATGTATATGATGGCTCTTCAGCATCAGCGAATCTAATTGGAACTTATAGCGGACTAAACCAATTTCCAGCTCCAATAATATCGACAGGTGGATCTTTATTTTTAGAATTTATTACCAATAGTTCTATTACTGAATCAGGATGGGATGCCAACTACACCTCAACTAGTCCTCCTACAGCTACATGCTCAGGACTAACTACATTAACAGCAGCTACAGGATCTTTTGATGATGGAAGCGCAACTGCTAATTATACGGATAACTTGTCATGCAGATGGTTGATACAACCGACGGCGGCAACAACGGTAACATTAAATTTTTCTGCATTCAATACAGAAACCACAAATGACATTGTAAACATATATGACGGAAACACTACATCAGCAACATTATTAGGAACATTTAGCGGAACTGCAATCCCAAGTGCCATTACTTCTACTGGAGGTAGAATGCTAGTTGAATTTATAACAAATGGCAGCATAAATAACTCAGGATGGGACGCAAGTTATACATCTACAGTAGCAAGTACTCCTCCAACATGTTCAGGATTAACGACATTTACTGCGGCCACAGGGTTTTTTGATGATGGAAGTGGCCCTTCTGCTAATTATGGCGATAACTCAAGTTGCACCTGGCTAATACAACCCACGGGGGCAACAAGTATATCACTTACTTTTCCATTATTTTTTACAGAAGCTACTAATGATGTAGTTAATGTATATGATGGAGCTTCTAATGCCGCTACACTTTTAGGAAGTTATAGTGGAACCACGGCACCACCAACTATTAACTCTAGCGGCGGTTCTTTATTTCTAGAATTTATTACCAACGGAAGTATTGTAAATGCAGGATGGGATGCATTTTATACTTCAACGGGAAGCACTCCTACTTGCAGCGGATTAACTACAATAACAACCCCGACAGGCTCATTCAATGATGGAAGTGGATTAAGCAACTACAGTAATAACCTAGCTTGCACATGGTTAATACAGCCTGCAGGTGCTACAAATATTAATGCAAACTTCACAACGCTACTTACAGAGCTTAATAATGACATCGTTAATGTATACGATGGAGCTTCGAATACTGCACCACTAATTGGCAGTTACAGCGGATCAACTTTACCTCCTGCATTTAATGCGAATAGTGGTAGTATGTTTATTGAATTTATAACGAACGGATCGGTAGTTAACCAGGGTTGGGCAATAAATTACAGTGCAACAACTGCCCCACCCGTGCCATGCAATGGAACAACTACGCTGACAGCAAATTCAGGAACATTTTCAGATGGAAGCGGATCTGCAAACTATATAAATAATACCAACTGCTCTTGGTTAATACTGCCAACAAATGGACAAAATATAGTACTTAGCTTTACAAGCTTTGATACCGAAAATAACTTTGACTTTGTGACAATTTTTGACGGACCAAACGTAACATCCCCAGTATTGGGAAATTATTCAGGAAGCGGTATTCCTGCTTCTGTAACGAGCACAGGCCCTAGCATGTTCGTACAATTTACCTCTGATGCCACTATAGTCAGTCAAGGATGGGATGCCAGTTATACTACTACCACAACAGGTTCAACCGGATGTTCAGGACTAACGACACTAACTGCTCCAACAGGAACAGTTAGTGATGGAAGTGGAACAGCAAACTACTCTAATAATCTCTCATGCACTTGGTTAATTCAGCCAGCAGGTGCAACTAGTATAACAGCAAATTTTAACAGTCTATTAACTGAAGTAAATAACGATCAAGTAATTATTTACGACGGCCCTAATAACGCAAGTCCAGTCTTAGGAACTTACAGTGGCACAACTACTCCTGCAGGAACAATAATTAGCACTACAGGAGCAATGTTCATTGAATTTGTAACTAATGCTTCTGTAGTAGACCAAGGATGGGAAATAGCATGGACAGCTGCTACTCCTCCAGGTGGCCCTTGCAGTGGCATAACAAATCTTACTTCGAATAATGGTTCATTCTCTGACGGAAGTGGAACAAATAATTATGCTGATAATAGCAATTGTGAATGGTTAATACAGCCAGCAAATGGACAGCCGATTACCTTAAACTTTACTGCATTTGATATAGAGATAGGATTTGATCTAGTAAGTGTATACGATGGAAATTCTACTGCATCCCCCCTTTTAGGAAGCTTCTCAGGAAATATTATCCCTTCTAGTCTTACCAGTACTGGAGGTAACATGTTTGTTCAATTTACTTCTGATGCATCAATAAATGGTCCAGGTTGGGATGCAAATTACACTACCCCAACAAGCTCTAATTTCTGCACAGGAACACAAACATTTACAGCCACATCAGGTACATTTTCTGATGGAAGTGGGTCAAACAATTATGGCCCTAATTCAGACTGTAACTGGTTAATTCAGCCTACAAGTGCAACTTCAATTACACTTACATTAAGCAACTTTGATACAGAAACAGGAAATGATGTTGTTACCGTTTATGATGGACCTACCAATACGTCTCCGATATTAGGAACATATTCAGGAGCAATTTCAAGTATCCCAATAGTAAGTTCGACAGGAGGAAGCATGCTTGTTAACTTTACTACTAATGGAACTGCCGAACAAAGTGGTTGGGATGCAGCATATACTACAACAACTTCAAACCCATCAATTACACTAAATCCTGATACCTTATTTTTGGCTGCTGCTGCTGGGTCAAATGGTGCATTCAACATAAGTGCAACTACCTCGTGGACCATTTCTGATGATGCAAATTGGTTAGTAACAGCAATAGTAAATGGAACAGGAAGTTCTGCATCAGGAGCTTTAGCTATATCTGCAAATACAGGATCAACAAGAATTGCAAAAGTATTTTGTACAGCTCCAAGTGGAGCATATGATTCAATGATCGTTGTTCAAGCGGGTCAAAATCCAACTACCTTAAGTGTTAGTCCGCGAAATATCTCATTAGCAGCACCTGCAAATAGTAACGCTATTATTACAGTTGCTTCTAATGGATTTTGGTCAACTACACCTTCAGCAACATGGTTAACAGTAACTCCTTCCTCAGGAAATGGTAATGGTACTGCTACTATTGAAGCCAACACGGCAAACTCAGGTCCTACGAGAAATGCGATTGTCGTTTTTGAAGACTTTACCCAAACCATCAGAGATACTGCATTCGTAACACAAGATGCAGCCGGTCCGTTTATAGATTTAGACAATGGCCCACTTACTTTAGCTTTTGCAAATGGTAGTACAGGAACAATTAATTTGTCATCATCAATTAATTGGACTGTAAACAACACTGCAACATGGCTATCTATTACCCCTATAAGCGGAAATAATAATGGAACATTAACAGCAACAACTTTATCTGATAACACTACTGGGGTAAACAGGAGTACCTGGATTTATGCCGGAAATGGAACAATATCTGACTCTATTGAAGTAATTCAACAAAGTGGAACTTTCCCTAATTTGAGTTTATCAAAAACTGTGATTACATTATCTCCTGCAACCGGTAGTAACGATAATTTTGATGTGCTATCTAATGTTGATTGGTCTTTTGTAGGAATCCCGACTTGGTTATCATTAAACCCTATTAGTGGGATTAATAACTCTACCGCAATAGTAACAGCGAATTCAGCAAATAACTCTGGCAGTACTAGGTCAGCGACTATTACTGCATCGTCCACCAATTCCGGCATCACACCTAAAACGATTATAATTAATCAACTAGATGGCTCTTCACCTTACTTAGGAACCTCAGTCGATACCATTGTGTTGTCTCAATTCCAAGGAAGTACTAACACTTTTGATGTACTAGCTAATGTTACTTGGACTGCTCAGGAAGGTTTAAACTGGCTATTAATGGGCCCTACAAGTGGAATAAATGATGGTACAATAACGGTACAAGCAAGTAGTGCAAACTTATCTACTTCATCACGAAGTGGGGACATTACAATTAGCTCTGCAGGATTGCCTTCTAAAATTGTTCATGTTATTCAAGAGCCAACTACACCTAATTTAAGTGTTAGCAGAACAGATCTATTTTTAGCCGGTGTAACAAATAGTACATCAAGCTTTAGTGTCCTAGGAAATACTCCGAATTGGACAATTAGTAATAGCTCGTCGTGGTTAACGATAACTCCGAATACAGGATCATTTACTAAGCAGGTAGTTGTTACAGCTAATGCTGATAATACAGGAGCCCCAAGAAAAGATACACTATATATTAGTGCAAGTGGAGCAGCTACAAGAATAGTAATCGTGACACAAGATAGTATGAGCACTATAGGTGTAAATGAAGTTCTTTTAAGTAGCAATTTGAGTGTATACCCTAACCCAACCCTTGGAATGGTCAAACTAACGATTGATGAAAGCCTAAATATTAATGACTATACTATTGGAATTACGAATATGCTTGGAGCGGGAGTAAATATTACCTCTACCAGCATCGCATCTAATATGGTGGTGCTAGACCTAAAAGGAAATGTCAGTGGCATTTACTTCCTAACAATTGATAATGGAAAGGATCGAGTTGTTAAAAAGATTTCACTAATTGAATCATTTTAACATAAAGTTGATAAGAGTAAAAAGCCGTTTAGATAAATTTCTAAACGGCTTTTTCATTATATTAAGACTACTATCTAACCACGAATAGTTAGTTTATTTACCATCATTTCTAAATGAAGGGATACCTGTAATATCCATACCTGTGATTAATAAATGTATGTCATGCGTTCCTTCATAAGTTACTACAGACTCAAGATTCATCATATGTCTCATTATTGAATATTCTCCTGTAATACCCATTCCTCCATGAATCTGGCGAGCCTCTCTTGCAATCTTTAAAGCCATATCCACATTATTTCGTTTTGCCATAGAAATCTGAGCGGTAGTAGCCTTTCCTTCTTCGCGAAGTACCCCTAATCTCCAAGTCAATAATTGAGCTTTTGTAATCTCAGTAATCATTTCTGCTAACTTCTTTTGAATTAATTGAAAAGATGCAATAGGTCTATCAAACTGAATTCTTTCCTTAGAGTAACGCAATGCTGAGTCATAACAATCCATAGCTGCACCAATTGCACCCCATGCTATACCATATCTTGCAGAATCTAGACAACTTAAAGGAGCTCCTAAACCAGATTTCCCAGGTAATAAATTATTTTTTGGGACTTTAACGTTGTCAAAAACTAATTCACCTGTAACTGATGCTCTCAATGACCACTTATCTTTCGTTTCAGGAGTGGTAAACCCTTCCATCCCTCTTTCAACAAGCAAACCATGAATTCTCCCTGATTCATCCTTTGCCCATACTACAGCAACATCAGCTATAGGAGAATTTGTAATCCACATTTTTGCACCATTCAATAAATAGTGATCCCCCTGATCCTTAAAATTGGTGATCATACCGCTTGGGTTAGAACCATAATCAGGTTCGGTCAAACCAAAACATCCAATCATTTCTCCTTTAGCCAATTTTGGAAGAAATTTCATTTTTTGCTCTTCAGAACCGTATTTCCAGATTGGATACATAACTAAAGAACTTTGAACTGATGCTGCTGAACGAATACCAGAATCCACTCTCTCCAATTCTTGCATTATCAAACCATAAGTAATCTGATCAAGACCAGCACCTCCGTATTCTACCGGAATGTATGGACCAAAAGCACCGACCTCAGCTAAACCGGGAACTAAATGCCTAGGATATTCAGCTCGTTGAGCATACTCCTCAATTATTGGACTGATGTTAGCTTTTGCATATTCGCGCACTGTGTCACGAATCAATTTTTGTTCATCTGTGTAAAGCTCATCTAATTGATAATAATCGGGAGCCTGAAATCTATCTGTAGACATATGTATTTTTATTAATGACAACACAAAATTAACTAATCTAAATCGATTCAATTCAACTTTTGTTAATGAATAACACTTTAAGGTATTGAGCGGTTCAATTTATCCGCTTATTTTTGTTTATTCATTTATATATGCAAATTCAGCTCAATCAAGATAGCACTAATTTTTCAGTGCCTTTTATACAAGACACACAATTGGTATCAATTGATAGCAGCGATTTTAAAGATCGTATTAGAGACACCTTAAAACAAAAAAAGAAGGAATTAGAGATTCCAAATAAAATTAGGCAAGAAGCAAAAATAGTAACTTCCGTCAAGGAAGTTGTTAGCGATACCATTGACATAGATTGCACAGCAACTTCATTTTCCTGTCAGTTTAATGATGGCTCAATTGACTATATAAAAGTAGATAGTATTGAACGATTTCTCAACTTCTCTACAACCAAGATTAACTATTACAACAATGGGATTCCAATAGAGAAATTAAACTATACGTCTTGGCAATGGATCATACTTTTGCTAACTATCGGATTAATAGGAGCTACTCGAGCATTTAATAGAAAACGATTTAGTGAATATATTCAGGCAATTTTTAGTAGAAATGCAAGTATTCAAATTATTAGAAATGAAAAAGTTTATGGACATAGGGCGAATATATTCTTCACTACTGCATACTTTTTAACTACTAGTTTACTAGGATTGCAAATAGCAGACCTAAATGGTTTATTACCCAAAGATAGTCACTTCACATCGTTTTGGTTGATACTCGCAATTTTAACAGTAGCTTATTTTTTCAAAGCAATAATTCACAAGTTACTTGCTATTATATTATCTTTTAGTGAGCTGGCGCAGGAATATATATTCACCATCTCACTTTACAATATAGCAGCTTTATTTATGATTTTACCAAGCACTTTAATTGCTTCTTATGGCCCTTCAGCATATAAATCTCTTAGCTTAAGTATCGCAGTAATTTTAATGGGAATATCAATTTCTGCAAGAATAATTAGAGGTGTCCAAATAGGAATCAATGGACAAATTAATTTGATCTATTTATTTTTGTATCTTTGCACCCTTGAAATTTTACCGTTAATAATTGTTTTCAAAATACTATTTAATTAGTCTACTTACTCATTAACAATACTATATTAACTCAAACCCGAATCCCCTTGAAAGTAAAAACTATTTTAGTTTCTCAGCCGAAACCAGATACTGATAAATCGCCATATTTTGACCTTTCCGAAAAATGTAAGGTAAAAATTGATTTCAGGCCATTTATTCACGTTGAAGGCATTGCATCAAAAGATTTTAGACAAGATAAAGTCAACATTCTAGATCATACTGCAATAATATTTACGAGTAGAAATGCAGTAGATCACTTTTTTAGAATCTCTGAGGAATTAAGAGTAACAATTCCTGATACGATGAAGTACTTTTGTATTTCTGAGTCAACAGCTTACTATTTACAGAAGTATGTTGTTTACCGTAAAAGAAAAATCTTCCATGGTCGCCAGACATTTGGTGATTTAATGGAACTGATTAAAAAACACAAAACAGAGAAATATTTGTTGCCCTGTTCTGATATTCTAAAGCCAGAGATACCTGAACTTCTAGATAAAAGTAAAGTCGATTACACCTCTGCAACATTATATCAAACAGTTTGCAGTGACCTATCAGATTTAGCAGATGTTAATTATGATGTTTTAGTATTCTTTAGTCCTGCTGGGATAAAGTCTTTATTCCAAAACTTTCCTGAATTTAAGCAAAACGATACTCGTATTGCAGTATTTGGTCCAACTACAGCGAAAGCTGCAGAAAGTGCAGGTTTGACAATTAACATCGCGGCACCTCAGCCCGAGGCCCCTTCGATGACTATGGCACTAGAGCAATACATTAAAAAGATTAACAAAAAATAATTTAGTCAATATTAAATTCAAAAGAGGCAGGTGCAACACTTGCCTCTTTTTTTGTTTCTTTACAGTAATATGTCTAAAGTAAAATTTAAAAAAGAAGAGCGATTATGCACTAAAATTGCAATCGATAAACTATTTAAAAGTGGAGAGTCCTTTGTAGTTTATCCTTACAAAGTAATTTATAAAAAAACAGAAAAAAAAGTGCCTACTGATGAATTAGTTAAAATTCTAATTACAATTCCTAAGAGAAATTTCAAAAAAGCGGCTCACCGCAACCAATTGAAGCGCAGAACAAAGGAGGCATATCGATTGAACAAAGCGCATTTTTATAGCGCTCTAAATAAAAAGACCTATAGCCTGGATCTAGGACTTATTTATATCGGCAGTAAAGAGTTAAAATATGAAGAGCTTTCCTCTAAAATAATCTTAATTTTGAACCGTTTAATTACTATAAATGAATAGATTTTTTAGTCAACTATTTATCGTTCTTATCCGAATTTATCAATACTCAATTTCTCCTGTATTAGGTGCCAATTGTCGCTACACGCCAACTTGCTCTCAATACAGCATCGAGGCATTTAAGTTACATGGGGCATATAAAGGCTTCTACCTTTCAGCAAAACGAATTATTAGCTGTAATCCTTGGGGAGGACATGGACACCAGCCAGTTCCTAAAAAGTTTAAATTTTAATACATGAAAAAAGTAAAAATATTCATCATTGCAGCAGTTATCGGAGTGGCAGGTTTCTTAAGTACAGGATTTGCAGATAGCTATTTTGAATTATCAAAAAACTTAGACATTTTCTCTACACTGTATAAAGAAGTCAATACCTATTACGTAGATGAGACAAAACCGGGAGAGCTAATGAAAACAGGTATTGATGCAATGCTAAAGTCATTAGACCCTTACACGAACTTCATCCCTGAATCACAAATAGAAGACTTTAAATTTATGACAACGGGACAGTATGGAGGAATCGGTGCCCTAATTCACAAAGAAGGCGAAAATGTTGTTATCTCTGAACCATACGAAGGATTTCCGGCTCATACAGCAGGCCTTTTAGCCGGCGACATATTGATTGAAGTAGAGGGAAAGAAAGTAAAAGGAAAGTCAACAAGTGAAATCAGTGAAGCATTGAAAGGTCAACCTAATACTTCTTTAAAAGTGATTATTGAGCGTCCTGGCACAAAAGGAACAATTGAAAAAGAACTGATTAGAAAAGAAATAAAGATTGACGATGTTCCTTATGCAGGGATGTTAAATGAAACCATAGGCTATATAAGACTTACTAGCTTTACACAAACTGCAGGTCAGCAGTTTATTAGTGCGCTCGCAAAACTAAAAGAGGAAAATAATGCACAAGCCGTAATATTTGATCTTCGAGGAAATGGTGGAGGGTTATTAAACCAATCCATAAACATAGTAAATGCATTTGTACCTAAAGGGACTATGGTAGTGCAAACGAAAGGAAAAATTAGTGAATGGGATGCCACATATGCAACTTTAAATAGTCCCGTAGATACTGAAATACCTGTAGTCGTTCTAGTAGATGATCGATCAGCATCAGCTTCTGAGATCGTTTCAGGCTCCCTTCAAGATTTAGATAGAGCAGTTATAATTGGTGATCGAACATTCGGGAAAGGACTAGTTCAACAAACTCGTCGACTAAGTTACAACGCACAACTGAAAGTTACAGTGGCGAAATATTATATACCAAGTGGTAGATGTATTCAAAAACTTGATTATGCCCATAGGGATGAAGTTGGAGATGCCACTATTGTTGCCGATTCTTTAATCGTTCCCTTTAAAACGTTGGTAAACAAACGAACAGTTTTTGATGGAAAAGGCATAAATCCAGATATCAAAGTCGAACAAAAAGAGGTTAGTAACATTACTTCAGTATTGGTAAGAAATTTTTATATTTTCGATTACGCTACCCAATACAGACTGAAACATGACACTATTCTAAAAGCTAATAAATTTGCATTAACAGATGATGAGTATTCTGCATTTATAGACTATTTAGCTGACAAGGACATTAATTATGAAACTGAAACTGAAAAGCAGCTAAGAAAACTAAAAGAAACCGCAACTAAAGAGAAATATTTTAAATATGCTGATAAAGAGTATGAAGAACTAGAAGCTAAATTAGTTTTAGATAAAAGTGACGATCTAATGAAGTTTAAGGATGAGATAAAAGAACTATTAGAGAACGAAATTATTTCAAGATATTATTATCAAAAAGGAAGAATAATTTCATCATTAAGTAAAGATCCTGCTGTAGGAAAAGCAATTGAAGTGCTTGAAAATAAAGAAACCTATTTGGGAATACTTAACGGGAGTATAAGCAAAAATTAATAGGCTGTACGTGCAAAAAGGACTTTTTAGGTGGAAATACTGGAACCATGATTTGCTTTATATCTTTGGCTGTATGGTTATTATATCAGGGTTACCCTGGTCTAATTTCCTAATGAGCTTAGGCCAATTTATACTTTTAGGAAATTGGATTTTAGAATTTAATTTCATTGAAAAAACCAAGAGATTTTCAACAAATAAAGTAGCTATTTTAGTTACAATGTTGTTTGCATTACACGTCATCGGACTTATTTGGACTACTGATTTTGAGTATGCTGCTAAAGATTTGCGAATAAAGTTACCTTTACTCTTTTTACCAATTGTTTTTTCATCAGCAATACAATTTTCAAAAAAGACATTTCAGTTTCTTATTGATTTTTTTATTGCAGTAATCACAGTAACCACATTTGTAAGTTTAAACAAATACATCAATGTTGAAGAGATCGCTCTATTTGACAAAAGAGACTTAGCAATCAACATCAGTCATATTCGATTTAGCCTTTTAATTTGCATTGGCGCCTTCTTTTCGTTGTATCGATTCTATAAAAATAAAGGAGTTATAAAACTAGCCTTTCTGATTCTAGCTTTTTGGCTTATAGTATTCTTATTTATTTTAGAATCTTTCTCTGGGATTGTAATCATATCGCTATTACTGCCAATCATAACGACTTATTATGCACTAAACATTAATAATAAAGTCAAACGTATAATTTCTTCTAGTTTTATATTACTTTTTACTGCCTCCGTATTGGCTGTAGTGGTTTGGAGAATTAACGATTATCATTTTGACCCAATTCCAAATCAACAACTATTAGATGTAAGCTCTATAGGAAGTCCTTACTTTCAAGATACTACTACATGGGGCTATCAACAGATGGAAAATGGATACTATATCTATCAAAATGTTGCGTATTGGGAACTTGAAGATGCATGGAATAAAGTTAGTGATGTAAAATACACAGGAAAAGATGCAAATGGAGATGATTTATACATCACTTTAATTCGTTTTATTACCTCGAAAGGAGAACCAAAAGATCGAAATTCAATTGAACAATTGACTAAAGAAGAAGTAAAAGCAATAGAGTCAGGAATTGCAAATGTTAACTACTTAAAACACCCACAAGTATCAAGAATTGACAAAATAATTTGGGAGTTTGATACCTACTCTAAAGGACTTGGAACTAATGGGCATTCTGTAGCATCCCGAATTGTCTATTGGAAACAAGCATGGTTATTGATTCGGGAAAATATGTTAATTGGCGTAGGAACAGGTGATGTACAAAATGAATTTGAAGAAAGCTACAAACAATCCAACTCTTCGCTAAATGAATCATTCAGGTTACGAGCACACAATCAATACCTTACTCTTTGGGTTGCCTTTGGAATAGTAGGTCTACTAATTATTATGATTACCATTATATATCCAATAGCATTAAGTATAAAAATGAAAGACTATTACTACCTTCTATTCATCGCAGTAGCCTTACTTTCAATGATTAATGAAGATACATTAGAGACTCAAGCGGGCGTTACTTTCTTTGCATTTTTTAATTCATTCCTTTTGTTTGGAAGAAACTATCTCCCTAAAACTTCCTGATAGACCAAAAGTGTTTTTTCAGCAGTAATGGACTTTGCATGACTATTTAATACTTTCTTAGCTCCAGACAAAATATCCAATCGCAATTGATCCTCATTCAACAAACGCTTTACTTGATGAGCTAATAATTTTGGACTTTTAATGGGTGCAAGCAATCCGCTCTGCTCATCAATTACTATTTCAGGAATACCACCTGCAGCCGTTGCTACAACAGGAACATTACATGCAAAAGCATCTAAAATAGAAGTGCCTAAACCTTCTGTCTTAGAAGTAATTAAGAACACATCTAAATCTTCTAAAATTTCGGGAATATCAGTCCTAAAACCCATAAATGAGATATTTTTAATCTTTAAACTCTTAGCATAGTTCCTAATTTTTGCTTCTAGAGGACCTACTCCAATAATTACAAAATAACAATCCGAAATTGATTGGTTAATCAATTTGGCTGTATCTAAAAATGTAAAATAATCTTTATGGTCAGCTAATGCAGAAGTATTGCCAATTAAGGTTTGATGCGTTAAACCTAGTTCAACTCTGAGCTTATCTTTTCTATAGGTTCCTTCAAACTTGGATAAATCAATCCCAGAGTGAATAGTTATTAGTTTACTTTTATCTTTAATATCTTTAGCTGTTATCTCATTTATCTTATCGGATACACAAACTATTTTTCTCACGCTTTTGTAATTATACTTAAATAATGATGATTTGCTTTTACTAATTGGGAAATCCACTCTCCTACTAACAACCAATGGAGTTTTGTTTCTGAATATTATAGCCGAAATAATAGCAAAAGTGTGGGAATGAGCGTCATGAGTATGAACCAGATTAATCTCCAATTTTTTGCATAATGACCTAATGCGATTTGAAAAATTAATAGCTACACCTGACTTCTTAGTTTCGGTATAATAATCCCATTGACGCTCGATACAATACTTTTCCATAGAAGAATTACTAGCACAGAGAATAATTTGCTGAATTCCTTTCTTTTCTAATTCTTCATAGAGATAGGCTAACTGCTGCTCTCCTCCTCTCCATGATGGCTCGGAAGAGATATGTAATATCTTCATAGGTTGAGTAGTAATCTTAAATTGAGTCACCGTCATCTAACATTTTCAATTTCGTGTATTTTAAATAGACTGCATATCCAGAAAAACGAGCAATATTAAACCCGGCCTTTCCATCTAGAAATCCTCTATGTATAAAATAGATTTTAACAAATCTAGCTAAAGCTTTATACCATCTCTTTTTAGCAGCTCCCTTCGTACCTTTCAGGTGCATTTCTCGGGCAGAAATACTAGAAAATTTTTCTATTTGCTTTATGTGATCTTGACGAGAGTAAAAAGAATGGTGTAACAAGTCCCCGAATAAATGATTTACTTTAGTATTATTTAAAGATAGTTTTTCGTGAATTTCTCCGACCCATTTTACCTCATCGGGCTTAAAAATTCTAATCTTCGTATCGGGATACCATGATGAATGTTTTACCCATGTGCCGCAATAATTGGTTAACCGATTAAAGCTATACACCCCATAAAATCCTTCAACTTTCTGTTTTAAAATTGAGTTCTCAAGTTCTTCTGTCAGAGATTCATCAGCATCTAGACTTAATATATACATATTCTTTGCAAGGCCGTTTGCTAAGTTCTTCTGCTGACTAAAACCAAGCCACTCTTGTTCTACAAAATTAACACCATATGCAGTAGCAATCTCCTTTGTTCTATCTGTTGAAAAACTATCAACTACTATAATCTCATCAGCTATTTTTTTGACTGACTGCAAGCAGCGCTCAATATTTTTTTCTTCATTGAACGTAATAATAACTACTGAAAGCTTATCAGCCATATAAATATAATTTCTGGCAAAGTAACTATTAATGGATGAAAGTAGAATCTTACAGTAACAAAAAGCTTAAGAAAAAGGTTATTTCATAACTTCGTAAAATGGGAAAATTATATTTGGTGCCTACTCCAATAGGTAATTTGGAAGACATGACATATCGAAGTATTCGTATTTTAAATGAAGTTGATGCAATACTTTGTGAAGATACTAGAACTTCTTCTCGTTTACTTCAGCATTATGGTATTCAAAAAAGATTAATTGCACATCATCAACACAATGAGCATAAAGCCATAGAAAAAGTTATTGAACACCTACAAAATGGAGAAACACTTGCGCTTATTACAGATGCAGGAACTCCGGGCATTTCAGACCCAGGATTTTTACTAACAAGGGCTTGTGCTGAGGCAGATATTGAAATAGAGACGCTTCCAGGTGCAACTGCATTTGTTCCTGCATTAGTAAATTCAGGTTTACCATGCGACAAATTCTGCTTTGAGGGATTTTTACCTCACAAAAAAGGGAGACACACAAGGCTAACAGAACTTGCTATCGAAGAACGCACACTCGTATTTTATGAGTCAACCCACAGAATTGTAAAATCTTTGCTTCAAATGGCCGAATACTTTGGAGAAGATCGCAAGGCATCTATATCAAGAGAATTAACTAAACTCCATGAAGAAACCGTAAGAGGAACACTTAAAGACTTAGCTCAATACTACACTGATAATATTAGTAAGGGAGAGTTTGTAGTAATCGTTTCAGGCCATAATTAATTAATTTCTAGTCCATATTTATTCATATAGCGCTCATACAGCTCTTTCTGATGACTACTTAAGTCGATCATTTTACCATTAATAAAGGCAACAGTTAATTTGTTGGTACGCATATCCAGTGCATCCCCTTCTGAGACAAACAATGTGGCGAACTTTCCAACTTCTAGTGAACCGACTTCTTTTTCAATACCAAGTATTTTAGCAGCATTTAAAGTAATACTCTTGAGTGCTTCCTCTCGATTCAGTCCATACGCAGCAGAAGTGCCTGCATAAAATGGTAAGTTTCGAGTTCCCATAGCCTGCATACTGCCATCATTTTGCAAACAAAAAATCACTCCTTTTTCAGCTAATAAAAAAGGCAGTCGATAAGGCAAATCAACAGCATCATCTTCTCTCAATGGCAACTCATGAACTCTTCTAAGCACAACAGGAATAGCATAGTCTACTAACAAATCAGCCACTAATAAGGCGTCATAAGCACCCACTAAAACGGGAGACTTTATTCGTTGTTCTTTTATAAAATAGATAGCTGATGATAGTTCTCTAGCATTATTCGCATGAATAAATACCTTTTTATCTCCTGTAAATACTGAACGCATTGCTTCATATCTAAGATCTTTTTCTAAAACAAAATCTACTTTAGTGTATGCTAGAGCCTTTTTAAAGAAACTGTTTAGCTCATAGACCTGTGATTCAAATTTTGTGTTTTCTTCGTAAGTAATCGTTCCATTCTGCCATTTTCTGTTATAAACAGAAGGCCAATTAATATGGATTGCATCATCCATTTTCAAAACTGCATCTTCCCAGTTCCAGCCTTCCAAATTAAAGATAGAAGAAGTTCCAGAAATTCTACCACCCTGAGGAGTCGCCTGAACTATTAAAACACCATTTGACCGAACAGTTGGAATTATTTTAGAATCTGTATTGTAAGCAACCAAGCTTCTAACTTGGGGAGTAATATCTCCAACCTCATCAGCATCTCGAGTAGCTCTAACAGCTTCTATTTCTACAAGGCCTAATTCATTATTTGGAGAAATAAATCCTGGATAACTGTGCTGACCATATAAACGAATTATGGTATCATACTTAGTTGTATCCAATCTATAATCAATGCTATGCATTACCAAATCTAGTTTTCCGTCTCGAATTCCAATAGCTGCATTTTTTATTATCTCTCCATTACCTACGTGCGCTTTAGTACCCAAAATTAAAGTCGACTTATTTTGCGCATTAACTTGCTTAAAACCAAGCGACATTCCAACAAACAAAAGTAACTTAATTAACTTCATACCCCTCATCATCAATAGTATCACATTCATATAATTCCTTTTCTCTTTTTCCCGGTTTCTGTGTTTTTGAACCATTCTTTTTTGCAAGAAGCATTTTTTGCACTAGTCGTTCTCGTTCTTCTGCTACTTGCTTTCGCAATTCTACATCTTTGTCCACATCAAAGTAAACTGCACCCTCTATGATTGTTTTTTGCACTTTAGCATAAATCGATAATGGATTTTCCGACCATAATACAATATCTGCATCTTTACCCTCTTTTATACTCCCTATTCTATGGTCTAGTTGTAGCATTTTTGCAGGGTTAAGGCTAACAAACTTAAAAGCTTCTATTTCACTCACTCCACCATACTTTACAGCTTTGGCAGCCTCTTGATTTAGCCGTCTGCCCATTTCAGCGTCATCGGAATTAAATCCTGTGGTAATCCCTACTTTATGCATTATTGCGCCGTTATAAGGTATTGCGTCATTTACTTCAAACTTATATGCCCACCAATCAGAAAAGGTAGATCCATATGCTCCATGCTCCTTCATTTTATCAGCCACTTTATAGCCTTCCAATATGTGCGTAAATGTATTTATTTTAAATCCCATAGAATCTGCAACATGCATTAACATATTTATCTCTGATTGAACATAAGAGTGACAAGTAATAAAGCGCTGCTTATTTAAAATTTCCACTAATGCTTCTAATTCTAGATCTTTCCTGGGAGGAATTGCTGATTTCTTATCTCGATTACTTTTAGCATTATACAACGTCCAAAGATCGCTGTATTCTTTAGCTCTATAAAAATCGTCAAAATACACTTGCTCGACACCCATTCTAGTTTGTGGAAATCGCTCCGTTTTCCGATCACCCCAATTCGATTGCTTTACATTCTCGCCAAGTGCAAATTTTATATGTCCCTTAGCGCTATCAATATTCATAATATCGGGTGTTTCCCCCCATTTTAATTTAATTAGAGCACTTTGTCCTCCAATAGGATTAGCAGAACCATGTAAAAGTTGAGATGTGGTAACCCCACCTGAAAGTTGTCTATAAATATTGATATCATTTGAATTTACAACATCTCCTATTGAAACCTCTGCAGAATTTGCTTGACCACTTTCATTTACTCCTCTACTTATAGCAATATGTGAATGTTCATCAATAATACCCGGTGTTAGGTGTAAACCCTTCGCATCGACTTCTATAATTTCAGGCATCTTTTTAGGATAGATAATGCTTAAATCTAACTTTGGGCCAATGTGTGCAATTTTACCATCTACCACCAAAACGTCTGTTTCTTTCAAGATCCCTTTGTCCTCATTAGTCCAGACCGCAGCATCTCTAATGATCATATTCTTTGGTTGAGGAGTAGTTAAAGACCCAAAAGCCATATTCGGAAACCATATATCACCTCTAGTTAAAGGTGTCTTAGTTGCTGTATCTTTCTTTTTTAAGTCTGCAAAGTCTGCTTTTTTTATTGCTCCCCACTTTACCCAATCACCATTAGACAAAAGCCCATTCCCTGCCCAAATTCTGCTCTTTGATTCACTTACATGACCTGTAAGTCTCATTATTTCTTTCTGATTTAATGGAGAAAATGAGAGTGCAACTTGATTTCCGTTTAGCTCAATTAAAGCCTTAATAGTTGAGTCTCCATCTTGCATTGTAGCATTTAATTCATTTACACTCCCTTTTATGAAAAGTGTGTATTGCTTCTTGCTATCAATATTTAAGTCATAGTCTCCTCTAATATCGATGGTTGTTCTATTATTAATTATCTTTTGACTTCCATTAATCCATTGCTCATAAATCACTGCATTATTTTCAAAAATAGGAGCCGAAGAGATAAAGAAATTAGCAGGCTTACCTTTCTGAATCGTTCCATCTATGCTTGTTAAAGAAAATAATTTAGCAACATTAGTAGTCACTGCTGATAGAGCTATTTCTGTAGATAAACCTACTTCAATACATTTTCTCCAATTCGGTAGAAACTGATCGATATTTTCTAACCCGTCCGTGGTAAACACAAAAGAAATTTCTTTCTCAGCCAATATTGCTGCATTAAATGGAGCATTCTCCCAATGCTTCATTTCAGCTAACGAAACATTCATCGCATCATAAGGGTTACTTACATCATAAGCTTTAGGGAAGTTTAGTGGGATAACCATAGATAATTTTCTTTCAGCAAAATCAGCCGCTCGCAAATACTCATCTCCATTACCTTTAAAGATAAAGTCAAATCCGAACTCTTTGGCAATTTTATCTGCTCTGTAAATAGATAAATAATCATCCACCTCTATCAAGCGAGGAAGATTTTCAGTCTCATTGATTCGATCAAGCGTTAAGTTAATTTCCTTCTCGTGATTTGCTGTTTTATACCATTGTGCATCATAAAACGTTTGCCGCATTAATGCTATTATTCCCATCAAAGATGATGGATAGTCTTGTCTAGATGTACCTTTGTCAAAAGAATATGCTGTATATACTCGGGATTGTTTTAAAGCTTCATTGTCTGAATTTCCATCATAACTTACCAATGCCGCTGTTCCTCGGAAAATTCCATCCTTAACATGAACTATTCCTAAACCAAATCCATTCTTTAATGGGCCATCAGCAGATTTAAGATCGGCAGAAAATAATTCAGCAGCATTTGTTTCAGCCTTTATTGCTTCATTCCAATTATAGGCGCCCTTTGTGTTTGATTCAATTTGAGGGTTTGGAGAACGTCCCAATGATTTTACATCAGGCATTCCATAACTAGAATATGGATCAATAAATGAATGATAAATATATGCTCCTTTAAGATCGTATACCACAGCAGAACTAGGAATTTGAAGACCAGAACCAACGCCTATAACTACACCATCCTTAATTAATAAGGTTCCATTTATTAATACTTCGCCCGGACTAGTAGTAATGGTAGCATTCTTAAAAGCGAAAATGGTGTTTGATGGATTTCTATTCCCATTTACAGGAAAGGTTATTTGAGTAAAAGAATTAAAAGTGATTAGAGAAAATACAATCAAAAATATAAACCTCATAAGGAGAAACAATGTTTGGTAAATAGCAAACCCTAAAATTAATAAAAGAATGGGAGCTGTTGAGCTAATTAAAGATAATTTCCCTAGCCTTTTCATTACATTTGAAATTTTAAATTTGATCACTATGTATACAGGATTACTGCACTTGCACTCAGCATTAAGATATGTTGTTTTAGCACTTTTAATTATTACCATTGCTAAGGCCTTTATTGGATGGTTTGGTAAAAAAGACTACACTACAGGAGACAATAAATTAAGCTTATTTACATTTATTAGTGCACACACCCAACTACTTATCGGACTAATACTATATGGTATAAGCCCTGTAGTTAAGGCAGGAATGGCTGATATGGCTGCTTCTATGAAAGACCCTATTATGCGGTTTTGGACAGTTGAACACGCTCTTTCTATGATTGTTGCTATTATAATAATCACTTTAGGTAGGGTGATGAGTAAAAAAGCTACTACAGATGCAGCAAAACATAGAAGAATTGCTATCTACTATTTATTGGCATTGATTCTTATATTCTCTGCTATTCCTTGGCCATTTTCTGCAGTAGCACGTCCTTGGTTTTAACCATTAAAATGACTAATTTCTGTACATGAATCTACACGAAACGATAGAAAAAAAAGAAGAAACAGCTGTTTTAGTTGGTATCATCACTCAAGAACAAGATGAAACCAAAGTAGAAGAGTACTTAGATGAATTGGCCTTTTTAGCATTAACTGCCGGAGCGATTGAACATGCACGTTTTACTCAAAAAATATCTTCCCCTAATCCAAAAACATTTGTAGGTACAGGTAAGCTTGAGGATATTGCTGCTTATGTGAAAACTCATGACATCCAAATGGTAATATTTGATGATGAGTTAAGCCCTTCACAACTACGTAACATTGAGAAAGCACTCAATACTAAAATATTAGATAGAAGTAATCTAATATTAGATATATTCGCTAAACGTGCGAGAACTGCTGAAGCAAGAACGCAAGTAGAACTAGCTCAGTACGAATATTTATTACCTCGATTAACTAGAATGTGGACTCACCTATCACGTCAAAAAGGTGGTATTGGTATGAGAGGTCCAGGTGAAACAGAAATTGAAACGGATCGACGTATTATTAGGGATAAGATTTCTCTGCTTAAAGAGAAACTGAAAAAGATTGATAAGCAAAAGTCTACTCAACGAAAAGGCAGGGAACAAATGATCCGGGCTGCCTTAGTTGGTTATACCAACGTTGGTAAATCAACGCTAATGAATTTACTTACAAAGTCGGACGTATTCGCCGAAGATAAACTTTTTGCTACTCTGGATACTACTGTTCGGAAAGTAGTTGTAGGAAATTTACCATTTCTGTTATCAGATACTGTAGGTTTTATACGCAAGCTGCCTCACCACTTAGTAGACTCTTTTAAATCTACCCTAGACGAAGTAAGAGAATCGGATGTACTAATACACGTGGTAGATATCTCTCATCAAAACTTTGAAGATCAAATTAATACAGTAAAGGAAACGCTTAAAGATTTAAATGCATTGGATAAGGCAACGATTATGATATTTAATAAAATCGACGCATTTAGCTATGTTAAGAAAGATGAAGACGACTTAACACCTAAAACCAGAGAAAACTACTCTTTAGAGGAGCTAATGAGAACATGGATGGCTAAAGAAAACTATCCTTGCATTTTTATTTCAGCACATAAAAAGATTAATATTGACGGATTGCGAGATCTTTTATATGAAACCATCAAAGACCAACATTTAAAAATCTATCCGCATAGACTGCTCTATTAACAAGGGCGGAGTCTGCTTTGAAACATTAAGTAAACGTCTGTAGATCAGTTAACTTTTTGTATACCCCATTTTGTGCAATTAACTCATCATGAGTACCCCTTTCAGCCACTTCTCCGTCTTGCATAACTATAATCTCATCAGCATGCTGAATAGTAGATAACCTATGTGCAATAACAATTGATGTTCTATTTTCCATTAGTTTATACAGCGCATCTTGAACTAACTTTTCCGATTCTGTGTCCAGAGCAGATGTTGCTTCATCTAATATCATAATTGGCGGATTCTTCATCACTGCTCTTGCGATACTAATTCTTTGTTTCTGACCTCCCGAAAGTTTACCACCACCATCTCCAATATTCGTCTGATAACCATTTGGCATCTTTTCAATAAACTCATGAGCATTGGCTATCTTTGCAGCTTCAATTACTTCCTCCAAAGTAGGGTAATCTATACCTAAAGCTATGTTGTTAAAGATGGTATCATTGAATAGTATAGACTGCTGAGAAACGATTCCCATTAATGCTCGTAAGTCTTTAATCTTATAATTGGTTATTGGATGGCCGTCGAGCCTTATCTCTCCACTCTTTGGATCATAAAATCGAGGTAACAAATCAACCATTGTTGACTTTCCACCTCCAGACTGACCAACCAAAGCAATAGTTTTGCCTTTTTCTATAGTAATATTAATATCTTTTAGCACCGGTGTCTCACCATAAGAAAAATTAACATGATCGAATTGTATGGCCGTCTTAAATGAAATCAACTCTTCAGGAGAAGTATTTTCTTTTATCTTATTTTCCGCTTCAAGCACAGCATCGATTCGTTCTGTTGAGGCAGCACCTTTCTGTATATTATAATAAGCTGTAGAAAGAGATTTAGCAGGAGTTAATAATTGAAAAAACATCGCTATAAAAGCTAAAAATCTGGGGCCAGTAAAGTTGGTAGATGCATCAAAAACCATATTCCCGCCATACCAAACTAACAACATCATAACTGTAGCACCTAAAAATTCACTCATTGGCGAGGCTAGATCTCTCTTTCGAAACATACTGAGCATGGTATTTCGATAAATTTCATTGATCCCTTTGAATTTTTCATTGGCCTGCTCTTCTGCATTAAATGCCTTTATAATTCTTAAACCGGTTAAGGTTTCTTCCACATTAGATAACAGCTCTCCCATTCTGACTTGAAGCTTAGTAGAAGTTCGTTTTAAACTTTTTCCAATACGTCCTATAATAAAACCACTTATTGGTAATAATATAAATGCAAAAACAGTTAATTCAGCATTTATACCAATCATAAAGAATAAGGATGCGATAATAGAGATTGGATCTCGAAATAACATTTCTAAAGAATTCATTATCGACCATTCTATTTCTTGCACATCCCCTGTGATTCTACTGATAATATCTCCTTTCTTTTCTTCAGAATAATACGCTAATGGGAGGACTAAAATCTTGTCGTATACATCTCTTCTAATATCTCTTACTACACCGCTTCTTATGGTTGCAATAAAGAATTTAGCAAAATATCGGAATAAATTTTTTAAGAAAAATAAAGCAGAAACGACTACACAAACAAATAACAAAGCACCTTCTTGACCATTTGATTCAATATAAGGTGTCATTTTGTAATTAAACATCGCCTCCAAATAATCAGAACTAATATCGAACTCCGGCTTTACAGTAACAGGTTCCGCATCACCAAACAAAAGAGAAAGTAGCGGAAGAAAAGCAAGTATTGACAATAAGTGCAATACTACTTGGATGATATTACTTGAAACACTTAAAACTGCAAAAACTCTGTATGGTTTTATGTATTTAAAAATCTTAACTATACTCTTCATCTGCTGTTTTTATATGTCTAATAGCTCCCAATTATCAAAACCGAACAAATGCTTGCCTCCTAAAATTTTTTGCTCTAAAAAAGTAACCAGCCTATATTTGACACGTTCATGCTTAAATAACGGTCTATTGGGTGTATAAATTGAGTCATAATTTAATTGATCGGCCCAAGTAAAATCGTTCATCTTATCTTCCATAACCTTAGGATGAGTTCCTTTAAAAAGCGGAATTCTCTTCATTGGGCCATAATCAAAGTCTTCAGATAAGCCTTTATAACGTTGAGAAACTTTCTCTTCTCCTTTATGAATAGTATCTAAGGCTTTTTTCTTCTTTTGCATATAACTTGGAGGCCTTACCCACCCGTAGTGATAAATGTGAGCGTCTACCTTAGCAACTCTTAATTTATGACTTCCTTCGTATTTACGGTAGCTTTTACCATCAAAATCACTTATTCTTCTAAACGATTGCGCCGATTCAAAAGAATGTATGTCTGGTTTATTTCTCACGATCCTAATTTCATTTGGATACCATCCATGACTATTTACAAAATGATTGTAATCGCCATAAAAATGGGTGTAATTGAATAAAAGCCCTTCTACTTCTTTATTTTCAAGTAATTCTTTACATCTATTTTCAATTATTGGCAGGTACTTTTCATGCACCACCTCATCAGCTTGAAGATAAAAAAGCCAATCTCCACTGCAATGAGAAATAGCGATATCTGTTTGATGCGCATTCTCTGTCCCGTTAGGAAAAGCGTTTAAATCCCATACCGTATCGATGATTTTAATTTTATCTGAATTTAATTGTTCAATTAGCACACGAGTATTATCATCCTCATCACCTTTTCCAAGTACTACAATAAACTCATCTACAATAGGAAGTATGGATAAAATTGACTCCTGAATAGGATAATACAACTTGGAGACATTTCTCGCAAAAGTAAAGCCACTAATTTTCATTCGATATGATTATTTTCGTTTCCGTGTCCAAAGTTATTCATTCCTTTTTACATCAAAGTGCCAGATATCTGGTTAAGATAAATATATATTGATATTCATTTAATAACTTTGTCTAATGGATAGCTTAAGACAAAGTAAAGTTGCTCGACTTCTTCAAAAAGAATTAGGCGATATTTTTATCAAAGAATATCGGTCTCCACTGCCAGGAATAATGGTTTCGATTACTCAGGTGCGTGTTAGTCCCGACCTAGGTGTTGCGAAAATTTATGTAAGTCTATTTCCTTCCAATAGTAAAAAAGAGGCATTAGCTGACTTAAAGAAAAAAACCTCAGAATTTAGAGGCTTCTTAGGACATAGAGTAGGGAAACAACTTCGAGTTGTACCTGAATTAATTTTTTATTTAGATGATTCTTTTGACTACGCAGAAAAGATTGATCAACTTTTAAAAAATAGATGAGTCTTCTTACCATAAAGAAAACAGAGAATGAAGAGGAAAAAGTTTGGGTTGGCCGACAAATAGGACGATCAATATTTTTAAGAAAACTTTTCCACCTTTCATCTAATTACCTTATTCTTAGAAGCTGGTATATTCGTAAGGAAATTGGTAAGTGGTCAAAAAAAGAGCACTCTGATGTAAATATTTTAGATGCCGGTTCAGGATTCGGACAGTGTGCATATTATTTATCGTCTTTAAATGCTAAATGGAACATCTATTCTCTTGATATCAACAGAGATAAAGTCTGCCAATGCAATACCTTTTTTAATAATATTGGTCGACAGAATGTAGTATTTAGAACAGGTGATATCCAAGAATATGTTAGTGAAGAGGCCTATGATCTTATCTTATCAATAGATGTTCTAAATTACATTGAAGATGACCAACAAGTAATAGACAATATTTATAAATCCCTAAAATCAAAAGGGACGTTCCTTTTATCTGTGCCTACTTGTCATTCTGAATTTGATCTATTCCCGATACAAACAGAAAAACAAAAGCTAAATCCTGTTCGCAGGGGTTACCTTAAAAAGGAACTTGTAAAGAAAGTAAAATCCGCAGGTTTTAAAATTGAATATATTGCTTTTACCTATGGAAAAGCCGGTAAATGGGCATATAATATTGCCATAAGGTGGCCCCTTAAAGCATTACAGCTAGCAAAAATATTAGGTATTCTTCTTCCTGTTTATTGGATTTTTTCAATTCCCGTAGCGTTAGTGTTAAATCTTTACGATATGTTTGCTAAAAACAGAAACGGAGAAGGGCTAATTATAAGAGCAATTAAAGACCAATAAGTCAATAAAATAAAACCTAGCAACACCTATGAATTTACCCTTTCACATAGCAAGCAGGTATTTGTTTTCTAAGAAATCAAAAAACATCATTAATATAATTTCTTGGATATCAATGATAAGTATAGGCGTAGGAAGCCTAGCACTCATTGTGGTACTCTCTGTATTCAATGGCCTACAGTCATTAGTTGAGTCGATGTATGAAAGCTTTGAGCCTGATCTAAAAATTACTATGGTTGAAGGAAAAACAATTGACTTATCTTATCTTCCTTTAGACAAGATTACAGCAATATCAGGGATTGACCAATACACAAAAGTAATAGAGGAAGTTGTTGGAATAAAGAATGGAGAAAATCAATGTATTGCTACTTTAAAAGGGGTTGAAAGCTCCTTTTTAAGTATGACAAATATAGAAACCGCTTTAATTGATGGACAAGCAGTACTAGAAAGTCAAGGTATAAACTATGGCCTTGTTGGATACGGCATAGCCTCACGGTTGGGTCTCTATTTAGAAAATGGTGAAAATCTTAATATTTATATTCCTAAACGAGGGGATATTAGTAGTCTTAGCATGAGTAATGCATTTACATTCAAACAAATTACTCCATCAGGTATCTTCTTTATAAATCCTGATTTTGACGAGAAATATATTGTTGTCCCTTTCTCTTTTTTACAAGATGCCCTAAATTATCAATACCTTATAACTTCGATTGAAATTTCTCTCTCTGATGTAAATCAACTTAAACCTATTCAATCAACCATTAAAAGTATTTTAGGTGAAAACTACTTAGTGGAGAATAGATATGAAATGAATGCCATATTGTACAAGACCAATCAAGCTGAAAAATGGATCACGTTTATGATTCTTGCATTTATATTACTAATTGCTGCGTTTAATATTTTATCATCACTCACCATACTCATAATGGACAAAAAGGAAGATATAAAAGTGCTAAGAAGTATGGGGGCAAGCAAAACATTGATCAAGCAAATTTTCTTCACCGAAGGAATTCTTATTAATTTGATAGGCGCAGGTGGTGGTTTACTCTTAGGCTCTATTATTTGCTTACTTCAACAGCATGTAGGATTACTAAAACTAGGAGGGGGCATTGTAGAATACTATCCTGTTGAAATTCAACCTATAGACTTTATCCTAATTACAACTACTGTAATCATTATAGGTGGATTTTCTTCTTATTTTCCGGTTAAGCTACTTACGAAAAAACTACTGTAGAATCTCAGTTTCCCTGAAATTAGTTTTAATTGCTTCGAAAGTTTCAAAAAGCTCGTCTTGATGATCTAAAGTTACGAGTTGCATACGATATTCCTTAAAATGTGGAATGCCTTTGAAATAATTGGTATAATGTCTTCTCATTTCCATTATTCCATTTCGCTCGCCCTTCCATTCTATCGACATTTCCAAATGCCTTCGAGCTGCTTGCAATCGTTCTTCGAAGGTAGGTCCATCCAAATGTTCGCCTGTAGCTAAAAAGTGCTTTATTTCTCTAAAAATCCATGGGTAGCCAATACTTGCTCTACCAATCATCACACCATCTACCCCGTATCTTTCCTTATAGGTTTTTGCCTTTTCTGGCGAATCTATATCACCATTGCCAAAAACAGGAATTTTCATACGTGGATTATTCTTTACTTCTGCTATTAAACTCCAATCGGCCTCTCCCTTATACATTTGCTTACGTGTACGCCCGTGAATAGAAATACCTTGAATACCTACATCTTGTAGGCGCTCTGCTACCTCTACTATATACTTAGTGTTCTCATCCCAACCTAATCGGGTCTTTACCGTTACAGGTAGATTTGTAGACTTTACTATTTCTGCTGTCATCCTAACCATCTTAGGAATGTCTTGTAATATTCCAGCTCCGGCCCCTTTACAGGCAACCTTCTTGACCGGACAACCATAATTAATATCTATAATATCAGGATTCGCAGCAGCGGTTACCGCTGTAGCTTGCTTCATGGATTCAATTTCGTTTCCGAAAATTTGAATCCCAATTGGCCTTTCGTACTCAAAAATATCCAACTTTTGCATGCTCTTGGCAGCATCTCGAATGAGGCCTTCAGAAGAAATAAACTCTGTATACATTAAGTCTGCTCCTTGCTCTTTACACAAAGCACGAAAAGGGGGATCACTAACATCTTCCATGGGTGCAAGCAGTAATGGGAAGTCACCAAGTTCTATATTTGCTATCTTTGCCAAATTCTATTTTTGTTCAAAATTACTAAATACCAACTATCCAATTGAAAACTTTTCAAGATATCATTTCCAAGCTTTTAATCCTAGTTGGATTTAGCTTAGTAGTCGGAGGAATATGCTCTATTATTAGCATTTTTTTAGCACCTCTTATTTTCGGATTAGAACTGTCAGATGCACAAGTAATTTTTAGCAATCCAAGTAACCCCGTATATTCGGGGGCTTTAAAATTTGTTCAGCTATTTAATTCTCTGGGCCTATTTGTAATACCACCATTTTTATTCCTGCTGTATTATAAACAGGAACCGCTAAAGTTTCTGCAGCTTAAAAATGGGGTAAATGGTAGAACTATCTTTTTTTTACTTCTAATCTACATAATTTCAATTCCGGGAATGGAATGGTTGATAAAATTTAATGGACAGCTCTCATTACCTGAAAGCCTTAAGGGGCTAGAAACTTGGATGAGAGATGCGGAGGAAAGAGCAAAAGAGTTAACAACCGTATTTTTATCAATGAATGGTATAGGGGATCTAATAATCAATCTATTAATAATTGCTATTATCCCAGCAATTGGTGAAGAATTAATATTTAGAGGAGTATTGCAAAAGCAAATTCAAAAGTGGAGCAACAACGGGCATTTAGCTGTTTGGATTGCTGCCTTTATTTTTAGTGCAATCCACCTACAGTTTTACGGTTTTCTTCCGCGCTTATTGTTAGGCGCCTTATTTGGATATTACTATTTATGGAGTAATAATTTATGGGTTCCAATCATTGCACACTTTATAAACAACGCTACAGCAGTAGTTATTAGTTATTCTACAGGGACAACAAATACCGATGCAGAACTAGAAGCAATGAATAGAGCCGGAAGCGAAATTTATGTAATTATTTCAATGTTGATTTTATACCTAACATTAAAGCGTTTTAGACAAAACTTGGCAGAAGAAGTTTAACGCCAAATGACCATCATAAAACCTGCTACATATTGCTCTTACCGAATTAATATATAGAATATAAAAGGCATAAAAAAAGGTCGCTAAATTGAGCGACCTTTTTGTTTAAACTAGATTATCAAATTAATCAACGATCTTATCAGTTTTACCTGTAGAATAGTTAATCTTTAAGGCATTCGCCTTT
Organism: Vicingaceae bacterium; assembly: GCA_018402765.1. GTDB lineage: Bacteria > Bacteroidota > Bacteroidia > Flavobacteriales_E > Vicingaceae > Acidiluteibacter. Next base: position 76,575 of record JAGYIE010000002.1, read on the forward strand.
CTTAATTCTTGTTTTACATCAGTTACAATTCCCATTTTTACATCATCATCAACTTTCATAGAGAAAGTCATTAAAGGTCTTTCGGCCTCATCTGTATTTTCTCTTTCTATCTCTACAAACTGAATAATATCTCGCTTAGTAGCGAAAGCATCATTCAACTGAATTCTTGGTTCTGTACCAAAGGTCCCTTGTAAAGACTTAATCGGCTCCCCAATGTAGATGTAGCTAACTAAAGATTTACGCTCCAACTTATCTACCTCAGTTGCTTTTGGGGTTTGAATTTCAACCTTTAATGTTACTTCTCTCATTACTGTGGTAACCATGAAGAAGAATAATAGCATAAATACAATATCGGGCAACGATGCAGTAGAGATCGCTGGTTGTCCGTCAGATTTCTTTTTCTTAAACTTTGACATCTTATTGGTCTCCTATATTTTTTGGTTCAGCTTCAGAAATACGCTGCGGATATACATCCTTTACTGCGTCTAATTGTTGCTCAGCGCCCTCTGAAGTTTTAGCTAGTTCCTCTAACTCCTTGTAAGATTTTCCAAACTTTCGCATAGCGAATTCGTTTCTCACATCATTATAAGCACCTACTAGTTCGTTCTGAACCTTAATATACAAATCGTAAGAGGTACCTCTATCATTTTGCAGAGAGATGATCTGTTTTGACACAGGATACATTCCGCCTAATGCAGGTATATTCTTATTTGTAAACTCAGGCATATTCTCATTATTGGCATCACCGATAATGAAGTCCTTAGCCTTTCTTCTAAGATCTGACACTAAAGTTGGTTCTCCTTCTACTAGCAAGTCGTCGTTTGCATTTGCTAATACCACAAATACATTACGCTGTTTTACTTCAGGTACATCTTCTGGCGGAACATCTATTGGTGGCGGCAACTTTCTAGTCAGACCGGTATCCACATCCATGGTAGTTGTCACCAAGAAGAAAATAAGCAACAAGAAAGCGATGTCTGCCATCGATCCTGCGTTAATTTCTGGTGCGTTTCTTCTAGCCATAATTAATTAACTAATTTCTTGAATGAATATTGCTTACTTAAAAGCTCTTGATACTTCTGCAAAAACTGCAGCTGCAATTGCTCCCGCTCCTAAAATGTAGAATGCGATTAATCCCATACTTACATTCTTAGACGCACTTGGGTCAGAAATAAAACCTTCGTATTGAGGTAAAATTTCATCACTTCCAGCTACATATGCAATACCAAAAACTACTAATAGTGCTACTAATCCAATAACTGAGCTTTTTGCCTTTTTAGGATTACCGGCCATATTAGCCAATGAGAATCCAAGAGCAGCTAAAGCGGCAATTACCAACAAAATATAGCACCAATAAATGATCACGTCTTCTGAGATGCCTCCCGTCAGGAACACAACTCCCAAGATTGCACTTAGACCTAAAAGACCCAATTGTACAAACTTTAATATTTTATTTAGTCCTGCTGACATAATTTCTTACTTTTTTAATTCGTGCTTTACTAATAAATCAACTAATGAGATAGAAGCATCTTCCATATCATTTACGATACTATCGACTTTTGCTACGATATAGTTATAAAATACTTGTAGAATCATCGCTACGATCAAACCAAATACAGTTGTTAAAAGTGCTACTTTAATACCACCCGCAACCAATGATGGAGAAATATCTCCTGCTGCTTCAATAGCATCAAATGCACCAATCATACCGATTACTGTACCCATGAAACCAAGCATTGGTGCAAGTGCAATAAATAAAGAAATCCAAGAAACACCTTTCTCTAATAATCCCATTTGAACACTTCCGTAGGAAACAACAGTTTTTTCAACCATTTCTACACCTTCGTGACTTCTATCTAAACCTTGATAAAATATTGAAGCTACAGGACCTGCAGTATTTCTACAAACTTCTTTAGCAGCGTCAACACCTCCTGTATTTAAAGCATCTTCAACGTTTTTCAATAACTTATCTGTATTAGTAGTAGCCATATTTAAGTAAATAATACGCTCAATAACGATCGCAAGACCTAAAATCAAACATAATAATACAATACCCATAAATTCAGGACCACCTTCAATAAATTTTGTTTTCAAAATTTGGTGGAAAGACTGGTCAGCCACAATTTCTGACTCTTGTACCACTTCTTTTACAGGTTCTTCTGTAACTTCTTCTACTGCAACTTCTTCAGCCATGGCAGAATCGGTTGTCATTTCTGTTGTGTCAGCTGCAGTCTCTTCTTGAGCAAAAGTTTTGTTAAATGCTCCAAACGATAAAAGACCCGTTACGGCTACTAAAGCAAATAGTTTTTTCATGATTTGAATTGTTAAAATCTAGTTTAATTGACTTGTTTATTATTTAATTGATTGTTAATTAAAATTTAAAAGTAAGAACCGCTTTGCGGAGAGAGGGGGATTCGAACCCCCGAAACAGTCACCCGTTTACACGCTTTCCAAGCGTGCGCCTTCAGCCACTCGGCCACCTCTCCATGGTATCGATTCTTAAAAGAACGCGCTTTTCAGCTCGCCAAATTACAAAAAAATATACTAGTGCTAAAAATATTTTAGGATTAACATTAGGTTAATAAAATTCGACTAACAACTAATCTCTCCTTTCAGATTTTCCTGCAACCGCTCTTTAATGTCATTTATACTTAATGATGGGTCACCTAGCAGCAGCATTAATTTAGTAATCGCGGCTTCTGCTGTAATGTCTTCTCCACCAATTACACCAATTTTTTCTAAATGAGCGCCAGTTTCATACTTAAATTGATCTACTCTACCGCTACTGCATTGGGTTACGTTTAATACAACCAAACTATTGTCAATGGCCTCCTTTAACGCATTCTGTAACCATAATTCATCTGGGGCGTTACCTGAACCGTAAGTTTCTAACACTATACCCCTTAACCCTTTTTGCCCAAGTACATTCCTAAAAAATACTTCTGATATTCCTGGAAAAAGCTTTAAAAACCCAACTTCACTGCTCCAACTATCGTGAACGATCAAATCAAGCTCCTTTTTTGGTTTACGAATGGCAGACCTGTTGTATTTAATAGAAACTCCTGCCTCTGCTAATTTTGGATAATTGGGTGAATCAAATGCATCAAAATTTTCTGCACTAATTTTCTTTGTCCGATTTCCTCGATACAAAGCATACTCGAAATAAATGGCTACTTCGGGCACTATTGGCTGGTCATTCTCTTTAGCAGCCGCTATTTCTATTGCGGTAATTAAATTTTCTTTCCCATCGGTGCGAATCGTTCCTATTGGCAATTGGGACCCTGTAAAAATAACTGGCTTGGCTAAGTTTTCAAACATAAAACTTAAGGCTGAAGCAGAGTAAGCCATTGTATCAGATCCATGCAAAATAACAAACCCATCGTACCTTTGGTAATTACTTTGAATTAATTTGGCCAATTGAACCCAAATTTTAGGGCTCACATTAGAGGAGTCTATTGGCGATTCAAAGGCATATGAATCAATTTCAATGTCAAACTTTTTTAATTCTGGTATTTCTGCAAATAGTTGGCCAAAATTAAAAGGCTTCAATGCGCCGGTTTCAGGATCATTGATCATTCCAATCGTTCCACCGGTATAGATTAATAATACAGAAGACTTTTTCATACACCAAATATAGTTTTAGAATTGCTAGTAGTAATTTCAGCAACTTGACTTAAAGATAAATTGAGTAATTCAGCTACTTTTTCAGCAATATGAGGAATATATGAAGGTTCGTTTCGTTTACCTCGATACGGTGTTGGTGCCAAATAGGGAGCATCTGTTTCCAATACCAAATCATGTATAGACAATTGCTCAACTATTTTATCTAAACCGGCCTTTTTAAAAGTAACTACACCACCTATTCCCAAATAGAAATCTCCATAATTCAATATATGTTTCGCCTGCTCTATTGTGCCTGTGAAACAATGGAATATTCCTCTAAGTTTTTCATCATTCAATTCATCTAGAATTGCCAAAATTTCTTCAAATGCTTCTCTACAATGAATCACAATCGGCAAATTCATTTCCTTAGCCCATTCAATTTGAGTTCGAAAAGCATGTTCTTGCTGCGAAAGAAATGTCTTATCCCAATACAAGTCAATCCCAATTTCACCAATTGCATAATACTTTCGATTTTTGAAATGAGCTTTCATGTCACTTAAGACCTTATCATAATTCGCTTTGACATCACATGGATGCAGTCCCATCATAGGAAAACAATTATTTGGATAATTATCCGCTAACTGATGCATTCCATTAATAGAGTCTAAGTCAATGTTGGGCATAAACATACGACTTACGCCAGCATCAAAAGCCCGATTAATCGTAACTTCTTGGTCGTCTGTAAATTTATCTGAGTAGATGTGGGTATGGGTATCCGTAAAAATCATATCGACAAATTTAGCTTTTTGATAGCGATTCATTCGGGCTAAACAGAATAAAAAATTTAATTTGGCACTTTCAAAATTATGGGCAAGAAAACAAAAATACTCCTTATTCGATTTAGCTCTATTGGCGACATAGTGCTCACATCTCCTGTTGTGAGATGCTTGAAGGAGCAATTAGATGGTGAGGTCGAAATTCATTACGTTACTAAGAAAAGCTACGCCTCTCTATTGGCTCACAATCCCTATATTGATAAAGTATATAGTATTAATAAAAAGGTAGGTGAAATAAGTAGGAGCTTAAGAAAAGAGAAATACGACTATGTAATTGATTTACATAAAAACCTGCGTTCAGCAAGGGTAAAAGCCATAGTAAGCGGTAAAAAATACACCTTTAATAAATTAAATATTGAAAAATGGATGGCAGTTAATTTAAAAACTAAGTCCTTACCTGACATTCATATTGTAGACAGATATATTGCAGCAGCTAAGTCGCTTGGCATAAAAAACGACGGAAAAGGATTAGATTTTTTTATAGATCCTGATCAGCAAATTAACAAAAGGAATTTGCCACTAGCATTTCAATCAGGATATATCGCATTTGCAATTGGAGGGCAACATGCGACTAAGTGTCTTCCAGTTGATAAAATGATAGAAATATGCAAAAAAGTAGAATTGCCAATTGTGCTGTTGGGTGGAAAAGAAGACCATCGCGTTGCCAAGTTTATAGAAGATAAATTGGACCAAAAAGTCATAAATGGTTGTGGAAAGTACAGCATTCATGAGAGCGCTTCAATTGTTTATCAAGCAGATTTGGTGATAACTCATGACACAGGAATGATGCATATAGCTGCCGCTTTCAAAAGAAAAATTGTTTCTATTTGGGGCAATACAATTCCAGAGTTTGGAATGTACCCCTATTTCCCTGCCCATTTAAACCATTTCAACGCAATAGTTGAAGTAAAAGAATTAGGATGCAGACCTTGTTCTAAAATAGGATTTGACCAATGTCCAAAAGGACATTTTAAGTGCATGAAGCAAATTAGCGATGATAGAGTCGTTGAAAAAGTATACGATTTATTAAAAATGAACTAACCCTCTGAATGCTCTTGAGTAGGCGGAACAAATAAAGCCTTTAATTCAGTAGCCTTATCAGGACTCATCTTGCCGGCCAATATCAAACTCAATTGCTTTCTTCTAAGTGCAGCATCATAGCGTTTCTTCTCTAAGTCTGACTCGGCAATTAAAGGTGGAACTTCAATTGGACTTCCATTTTGATCGACCGCAACAAATGTATAAATAGCTTCATTGCTCTTCACACGCTCACGACTTAACCCCCTTTCTACCCAAACATCAAGAAACACTTCCATAGATGAAGTAAAAGCTCTACTAACTTTAGCTTCTATGGTAACAATTTCCCCTAGTTTAATAGGCTGATTGAATGATACAGAATTTACAGATGCAGTTACAACCACACGATTACAGTGACGTTGGGCAGAAATCCCTGCGGTAATGTCCATCCAATTTAGCAACTGACCTCCCATTAGATTACCTAATGTGTTGGTATCATTTGGTAGTACAATTTTTGATGTTTGTGCGAATGTGTCTCTTGAAAAACGTCCTTTCATGCTTCTTTCTATTGTAAGCGCAAAGGTAAGTAAAGCGACAAGAAGTTAAGTGGTAATACTAGCCTATTTTTCTAATAACCAGGCAGCAGGGTTTCCAGAATTCTTTACATCACCAAGCAATGAAATAGCTTCTTCTCGAGTGGCATAACTCTGATAACTAACTGCAAAAAGGCCTTTAAATTTGCCAATCATTGTTGCTTGATAACCTTGTTTTTTCAACCTCTTTACTAATTTTTTTGCATTGTTCTCATTTGAAAAACAACCACCTACGACGTGAAATTTAAGTAATTCATTAACTTCTACCATAGTCTCCTTTTCTACAGCTTTCGTTTCAGCAATAAAGGTTCTTGAAGTTCCGTCCTCTTCATTCCATATATAGGTGTCATTAGTTATTACTTCATCTGCAAAACTTATATCAGAAACAGGCTTTACCGCTGATGGATAATAAGTTGGCAGAATAAAGTCTAACCCAATAGAAGCATAAGAAACAGGAGAGTCGTTATTAATTTCATACTTGTGTGCAGCATATCCTATTCCCATAAAAACTAAGAGAGAAGCTGCGGCGGCCCAATAGAAACCTAATCTTTTTTTATTCTCTTGCCAATCTGGAGCAGAAACTGCAACTAATTTTTCCTTTATTTTCTTTTCAATTCTTTCTTGAGCGGCAAGTCTTGCAATCGGCGTGGCCTTAAAGGCAGAAAAACCAAAGGAATCTAATAAGTAGTTAGCCACATTACTTGGCAAAAATTGAATTTTCATCTCCGAATCTAAAAACAACACACCTACCTTATCAAGAGTAATCTTTTCACCTTTGCTCAGAGATTTAATAATCGAAGTAACATAATCGTCTATTTCTTTCCTTGCTTCTACAAAAGAAATATTATTTGTCTCAGCAATGAAGTTAGCAAGTAGGCCATCATTTGAGGTTAGATTTCTATTGAATGAAATCTGCTTAAAAGGAGGTGTAAATGTGTTTTGAATGGGTTGTATTTTGGCCCCTGAATAATTTGCAACGAAACCGCCAAAATCAGGTATTATCACACAATCAAATTGATACAACAAATCGGATATACTCTTGCCTATATTCACTCCATTCATAAATACGAAAGTAAAAAAAAAGGTTGAAAAACAAACTACATAAATGCATTTAAATCTTCAGGAGAATCCACCGAAATAGACTCGGTGTCTGTAATCGCAATTTTAATTTTATAACCATTTTCAATCCACCGGAGCTGTTCCAAACCTTCTGCAAGTTCTAAACGCGAAGGACTTATCTTCGTAATTTCTTTCAGAATATCAGCACGATAGGCATATAAACCTATATGCTTGTAATAATTAAATTTATCAATCCATTGTTCCCTCTCTACTCCTCTTTGGTAAGGAACTGCAGCACGACTAAAATAAATAGCAAAGTCAGATTCATCAATTAGCACTTTCGGTTTATTCGGATTAAATAACTCTTCTTCGTCTTCAATCAATTTGACCAAAGTAGCTATCTCTGTGTTTTCATCCGAAAAACAGTTAACAACTTGGGTTATCTGCTCAGGATCAATATATGGTTCATCTCCTTGTATATTTAAAACAATATCAAATTTAATTTCTTGTTTTACAAGAACTTCCTCACATCGATCAGTACCGCTTTGATGCATATCAGAGGTCATAACAGCCTCGCCACCAAAAGCCAAAACTGCATCCATAATCCGCTGGTCATCAGTAGCTACAACAACATGATGTAAGCCAGCCGTTTTTTTTGCCTGCTCATACACACGTTGTATCATTGATTTTCCATTGATATCGACCAGCGGTTTTCCAGGAAAACGAGTAGAACCATAGCGTGCAGGGATTATAGCGATTATTTTTTTCATGAGTTTTGAAATTGTAGTTTAATGAGTTTATTCATTATCAATTTTTTAGTAGTTTGCAAAATGAATAAATTTGCTCAACAACTAAAGAGCAAATTAAAAAAAATTACTGATACAAATGCTCGAAGAAGACCTAAAATATAAGATAGGGATTACTTGTATTCCTAAAATTGGTGTTATTAATGCAAAAAAACTAGTTGCTTATTGTGGAGGTGCCGAAGCGGTGTTTAAAGAAACTAAAACGGCACTTGGAAAAATTCCTGGGCTTGGTGACAAAATGATCAAAGAAATCATTACTTCTCAGTCCGCATTAAAAGAAGCGGAAGCCGAAGTTAAATTCATGGAAGAAAATGAAGTGAACGCCCTTTTCTATTTAGATCAAAACTATCCAAGAAGGCTAAAGCACTGCGAAGACGGACCAATCATTTTGTATACAAAAGGTTCAATTGACTTTAATCGTGAAAAGGTAATCAGCATTATTGGAACTAGAAATGCTACGGTAAGTGGGAAGGGGTTCACAGAGAAATTAATGGAAGAGCTAGTCCCTCACAACCCATTAATTATTAGTGGCTTGGCCTATGGAATAGATATAGCAGCTCACAAGGCTGCATTGCAAAACAACCTACAAACAGTGGGTATTTTAGCTCATGGCCTAGATACAATATACCCTGCACCGCATAACAATGTTGCAAAAAAAATGATGCAAAATGGTGGAGTTGCTAGTGATTATAGGTACGGACGCCAAATATTTAATAAACAGTTTGCTGAACGAAATAAAATTGTAGCAGGTTTATCAGATGTGACTATCGTAGTGGAGTCTGCGGCAAAAGGCGGTTCTTTAATTACTGCTGAACTAGCAAATGGATATAATAGAGACGTCTTTGCAGTTCCAGGAAGAATAAATGATGAATTTTCTATTGGTTGCAATCGACTCATTAAGGCTAATAAGGCTGCGCTAATAGAATCGGTTAAAGACATAGAATACATCATGCGATGGACTGCAGAAGAAAATCAGCCCCTACAAACAAGCTTGTTTGCAGATGTAACAGACGAAGAAAAAACACTTCTTGACATCTTAAAAGAAGGACCCGAGAATGTTGATATAATAAGCATTAGGGCTCAACTACCGATGAGTAAAACAACTACTATTCTACTCACCCTAGAATTTAAAGGTGCAATTAAATCGCTCCCGGGCAAAATATATCAATTACAATAAAAAAGTGTAAAAAACACCGTTTAATTCCTTTTTAAATAGCTAATTTTAAATTAATTAAACTGTAAAAGCTAAAAAATAGAAGTGAAAATGAGGTTAGATGAATTCATTTTAGATGCCACCAGACTAAAATTTTCTACATTTGCTGATTATTAAACCCGTTTAAAACGCAATATTTTAATATAATGAGCACAAGTAAATCTCACGAAAAGGCCATTAATGAATTCGTTCAATTAGTTGGGGCCAAAAATCCAAATGAGCCAGAATTCATGCAAGCGGTTCACGAAGTAGCAGAAACAGTTATTCCTTTTATTGAGGATAACCCAAAGTATAAGCAAGGAAATCTACTAGAAAGAATGGTAGAAGCTGAGCGTGTTATCATGTTTAGAGTGCCATGGTTAAACGACAAAGGAGAAGTTCAAGTAAATAGAGGATTTAGAATTGAAATGAATAGCGCTATAGGACCTTATAAAGGTGGTTTGCGTTTTCACCCATCGGTAAACTTAAGTGTATTAAAATTTCTAGCATTTGAGCAGGTTTTCAAAAACAGCTTAACTACTTTGCCTATGGGCGGTGGTAAAGGTGGGTCTGACTTTGATCCGAAAGGAAAATCAGACAACGAGGTGATGAAATTTTGCCAGAGTTTTATGACTGAATTATGCCGTCATATAGGCCCAAACACTGATGTACCAGCAGGCGATATTGGTGTAGGAGGTAGAGAAATTGGGTATATGTTTGGGCAATACAAAAGAATTAGAAATGAATTTACAGGCGTATTGACTGGAAAAGGTCTTTCTTACGGTGGTTCATTAATTCGACCTGAGGCAACAGGTTACGGCTGCGTGTATTTCTTAGATGAAATGTTAAAGACCAAAAATGATTCATTAAATGACAAAATCGTTGCTATTTCAGGTTCTGGAAACGTAGCTCAATATGCTTGCGAAAAAGCAACTCAGTTGGGTGGTAAGGTAGTAACAATGAGTGACTCTTCGGGTTACATCTATGATGAAAATGGTATAGATGCTGAGAAATTAGCTTTTATCATGGAATTAAAGAATGTAAAGAGAGGAAGAATTAAAGAGTATGCGGATAAATTCGGTGCTAAATTTGTTGAAAGTGGTCGCCCATGGTCAGTAAAGTGCGATATCGCATTACCATGTGCCACTCAAAATGAGTTGAATGGTGAAGAAGCTAAAACCTTAGTAAGCAACGGTTGTAAAGCAGTAGCAGAAGGCGCTAATATGCCATGCACACCGGAAGCAGTAGAAGTTTTTCACGAAGGAAAAATATTCTTTGCTCCAGGCAAAGCATCTAATGCAGGTGGTGTTGCTACATCCGGTCTTGAAATGAGCCAAAACTCATTAAGATACAATTGGGCTGCTGAAGAAGTAGATGCGAAATTGCATTCCATTATGAAAGATATTCACGAACAGTGTGTAAAATATGGCACTGATGATTCAGGATATGTTGATTACGTAAAAGGTGCTAACATTGCAGGTTTTGTTAAAGTAGCAGAAGCTATGATTGCTCAAGGAGTCGTTTAATTTGCTTTTTTATACTATCCTTAAATCGCCAATTCATTTGTTTGAGTTGGCGATTTTTATTTGATAAATTTGACACACACGTAAATTACTAAAAAGCATGTACGGAAAAATTCAACACCACTTACAAGAAGAATTAAAAAACATAGAAGAAGCAGGATTATTCAAAAAAGAGCGAATTATTTCAAGTCCTCAGGATGCTGTAATCAAATTGAGCAATGGCGCTGAAGTAATCAACTTTTGTGCAAACAATTACCTTGGTTTGTCTTCTCACCCTAAAGTAGTAGAAGCGGCAAAAAACGCATTGGACACTCATGGATTCGGTATGTCATCAGTTCGATTTATTTGCGGAACACAGGATATTCATAAGGAATTAGAAGCTAGAATTGCTAAGTTCTGCGAAACAGAGGACACTATTTTATATGCGGCGGCATTCGATGCAAATGGAGGGGTTTTTGAACCGCTATTAGGACCTGAAGACGCTATAATCTCAGATTCATTAAATCATGCATCAATAATTGATGGGGTAAGATTATGTAAAGCAACAAGGTATCGATATGAAAACAATAACATGGCCGATTTGGAAGAGCAGCTTAAAAAAGCACAAGACCAAAGGTTTAGAATAATCGTCACAGATGGCGTATTTTCTATGGATGGATATGTAGCACAGCTTGACAAAATATGTGACTTAGCTGACAAATATGATGCAATGGTAATGGTAGATGACTGTCATTCTCATGGATTTATAGGCAAAACAGGAAGAGGAACTGCAGAATATAAAAATGTATTAGGCAGAGTAGACATTATAACTGGTACACTTGGAAAGGCATTAGGTGGAGCTATGGGTGGTTTTACAACAGGAAAAAAAGAAATTATAGAACTTTTACGTCAACGTTCTAGACCCTATTTATTCTCTAATTCTTTAGCCCCTGCCATTGTAGGAGCATCAATAGCAGTATTTGATATTTTAGAAGAAACTACTGCATTTAGAGATCGGCTTATGGACAATGTAGATTACTTCAAAGCTGGTGTAAAATCCGCAGGCTTTGATTTCAAAGACGGAGATTCTGCAATTGTTCCCATTATGCTTTACGATGCAAAGCTGTCTCAAGTAATGGCCGATAAATTACTAGAAGCAGGCATCTATGTTATTGGATTTTTCTACCCTGTAGTGCCTAAAGACCAAGCAAGAATAAGAGTTCAACTATCTGCTGCTCATACTAAAGAGCATTTAGACAAAGCCATTACTGCATTTACGAAAATAGGTAAGGAATTGGGCGTAATTAAGTAAATTACTTCTGCTTAAAAAAACCGAAAAGGCTAACCATTGGTTAGCCTTTTCGGTTTTTAGGGAGGTTATCTCTAAGTTTCCACTTATTTATTTGACTTACTATAAAATAACACCTTGCAAAACTAACTTCATTACTGCTTTTTATAATATTCTAAGATATGATGTCTTTAAAGTACCTAACTACTTAGATTCCGCCAAATACCGCTGCGCTACTAACTATGAAAAGTGGATCGAGTTTACCAAACTTAAAACAATCAGCTACTTCAACAGTGATCAACCATTTAAGATAGGAGACTTTCCTCCTTATATTGTAGGCCATTTTCAACGCAGTCAATACAAAAACAACCGATAACTTCTGGGAGGATGTAATCTCTATGGTTAATAAATTGTCTAGTCCAGATGAATATCCTTTAATAATAGTTGAAGAGACTTTTTACCTCTAAACTCATTCTCATCAATAACATAAGTTATATGAAACGGCTTGTCTTGAATTCGTTCTTCATAATGACCTAAACCAAACCCTATACACTCAATTACGGATGAGTCATCAAAATTTGTTACAGCAATTTTTAGATGATTATTTCCAACAATCCTAGATTTACCATAAAGCATTACATCTCGAGTTTCAAAAATTGGTCGCATATTCATTGGCCCGTGCGGAGCAAACTGCCTCAAGACTTTAAAAAATCGATAATTGATTTGAGGCAAGGTGAGAAAAGCATCAACCTCTATGACTGGTGTAAGTTGCTCAGCAGTTATATTCCTAGATACATAGGCCTCAAAAGCAGCTCTAAATTTTTCAATTTTTTCTATCTCCAATGTAAGTCCTGCGGCATACATATGACCTCCAAACTGCTCTAAATGTTCACTACAAGCATCTATCGCATTATATACATCAAAACCATTGACAGATCTAGCTGAGCCAGTTGCTTTGCCATTAGATTCAGTCAAAATTATTGTAGGTTTATAGTGTGTTTCAATTACTCTAGAAGCAACAATACCAATAACACCTTTATGCCATCCTTTATTAAAAAGCACAGTACTTCGTAATTGATCAACATGTGGATTTGTAGCCATTAGTTCTAGCGCTTCTTTTGTAATGTCCTTATCTAGCTCTTTGCGCTCGATATTATTATTATTTATACCTTCACATGCCTTCTCTGCTTCTTCTTTTGCCGTTGTTATTAATAACTCTACCGCTCTCAATCCTGACTCTATTCTTCCTGCAGCATTTATTCTTGGAGCAATTGTAAAAACAACATCAGTTATTGTCAACTCTTGTTTCCTAAGTTGAGCCGAATTAATCATAGCAGCAATGCCAGGACGTGGATTAGAATTAATTAATTTCAAACCAAAGTAGGCCAAAAGTCTGTTTTCTCCTGTCATTGGTACAATATCAGCGGCAATACTAACCGCTAACAAATCAAATAAACTACTGAGCTTATCAAATGCTATTCCCCTTTTTAACAAAAATGCATGCATTAATTTAAAACCAACACCACAACCACTCAGCTCTTTGTAAGGGTATTGGCAATCATAACGTTTAGGGTCTAAAACTGCTACAGCTTTTGGAATAATTGGCCCTGGTCTGTGATGATCACAAATTATAAAATCTACGTTTTTAGTACTCGCATAATCAATCTTCTCTATTGCCTTTATACCACAATCGAGGGCAATGATAAGTTTAAAGTCATTTTCAACTGCGAAATCTATTCCTTGATACGATATACCATAACCCTCCTTATATCTGTCAGGTATATAATAAGCCAATTGATCGTAATATTTTGATAAAAAAGAATAGACCAAAGAAACAGCAGTTGTTCCGTCTACATCATAATCCCCATAAACAAGAATCTTTTCATTATTCTCTATTGCTTGTTCGATACGCCGTACAGCCAAATCCATATCCTTCATTAAAAAAGGATCGTGAATTTCACCCAAATTTGGCCTAAAAAACGTCTTTGCCTTTTCGAATGTGTCAATTCCTCTTTGAATGAGTATTTCGGTTAATGTCAAGTCTAAATTATTTAACTCCTTGCTTAATAGCTTGACACGATTAGTCTCTATTGAAGGTAAATGATTCCATTGCATTGTATTCATATCTCAAAAATAAGCAGTAAAGCAGCAATTATTTATTCAATGTATCAATCTTATAACCTGAATCTAATGACGATGAATCAGGATTATATATACATTCAATTAATACCATACCTACACCATCATCTAATAAACCAATTGATATTGCTGCAGCCTTTGACAAATCAATAATACGGTTTCTATTATAAGGGCCCCGATCATTTATTCTTACTAGAACAGATTCATAATTAGATAAGTTTGTAACTTTTACAAGTGTTCCAAATGGCAATGTACGATGAGCAGCTGTGTAATCTTCTAAATCAAAAAGCTCTCCATTAGCTGTTGTCTTTCCATGAAATTGATGTCCATAGTATGATGCCTTTCCTTTCTCTACACATAAATCAGTTAAACCGGTTTGAGCAAAACCCGAGGCACACATAAAAACAAAAAAACAACTTAACAACACATCAAATCTACTCATATTACATCATTCAAAAGCTGAAGTTAAGCTTATCAATAAATATTTACAAACATTGAACATAGATTCTCTTTGTAAATTATACTGCAATAAAAAAGGGCAATTATTGATGAGATTATTTGCTAATTACCCTAGATTCGATCTATAAAATAACCCGATTATTTTCTAGAGGTATATGCTCTTACATAATCAGCAAGCTGACGCACATTTTCTTCAGGTGTACCAGGTAAAATACCATGACCTAAATTAAATATATGCCCATTCCTATTTCCAATACTATCTAAAATAACTTTAGTCCGTTTTTCTATCAAAGACCACTCTCCAAACAGCAAAGTTGGATCTAAGTTCCCTTGAACCGCAACACTGTAGTCCAAATCTGACCATGCAGAAGAAATATCCGTTTTCCAATCTATTCCTATTACATCAGGTCCAGTTTTCCTAAAGTCTTGTAATAGGTGAGCTGTATTCGTTCCAAATAGTATAATTGGAACATTCGTTTTTGTTTTAAGCAATCCCATCATTTTCTCCATATGAGGTAGCACATACTCTCTATAGTCCTGAACTGATAAAATACCCACCCAACTATCAAAAATTTGCAGAGCCGATGCTCCACTTTCCTCTTGAAATAATAAATACTCTGCCATTGAAACAGCAAGCTTATCCATTAACAAATGCCAATTTTCTGATTGGTTATACATCAAGGCTTTTAACTTAGCATAATTTTTCGAGGGTCCTCCTTCTATCATATAACTAGCCAAGGTAAAAGGCGCACCAACGAATCCAAGACAAGGAATATTTAATCCTTTTTTAAGAATTCCTAGTGCGTCGCCTGTGTATTTTAAATCTTTAGCCGGATCAATTGTCTTCAATCTATCAATATCAGCTTTTGATGCTATTGGGTTATGAATTACAGGACCTACACCAGGCTTATACTCAAAATTTACACCCATTGGTTCCAAGGGAATCATGATATCTGAAAACACAATCGCTGCATCAAGAGCAAATTGATTGACTGGTAAAAAAGTAACCTCAGCACATACTTCCGGAATCTTACAAATATCCACTATGCTGTATTTCTTTTTTATATTTCTGTACGCCTCTTGATAACGACCAGCCTGACGCATAAACCAAACTGGAGTATGATCTACTTGCTCTTGGCGGCAAGCTCGTAAAAAATTATCGTTAAATGTTGTCATTAATTCAATATTAATTTAATGGAGTTCCTAATTGCCTCCTTAATTTTTATCATATCTGTTTCGCTCAATGTAGCGGGTAAGAACCACGCTTCGAATTGAGAAGGTGGAATATACATTCCATTTTCAACCATACCCCAAAAGAATTTAGCGAAATGTGCGGTATTTGACGTTTGAGCTGATTTAAAATCAACTACTTCCTCGGATGTGAAAAAGGGGTTTATCATTGCACCAAATCGATTCACTTGCACATCAACCCCAAATTCCTTTCCTGCTTCTATAATACATGTTTCTATTTCTTTGGCCTCTTTCTCAAACTTGTCATATGGATTCAGCCTTTTAAGTTCTTTCATTGTAGCTATCCCACAAGCCATTGCTATTGGATTTCCTGACAAAGTACCAGCCTGATAAACAGGACCTAATGGAGAAACCATATTCATAATTTCATTTCTTGCGCCATAAGCTCCAACAGGCATTCCTCCCCCTATGACTTTTCCGAGACATGTAATATCAGCTACAATATTAAAATGGTCTTGTGCACCACCAAACTTCTTTCTAAAACCTGTCATTACCTCATCAACAACTAGAAGAATTCCGTTTTCCTTTGTGATTTTACGCAACTCCTGCATAAATTCTTGCTGAGGGACAATAACACCCATATTACCTGCAACAGGTTCTATAAATATCGCTGCTATTTCATTAGGGAATTGGTGAATTAATTGCTTAACACTTTCAATATCGTTATATAAAGCAACAAGTGTATCTTTTACTGCAGCCTCAGGAACACCTTGACTTCCTGGAAGACCTAAAGTTACTAATCCTGAACCTGCAGCAACAAGCAGAGAATCAGAATGCCCATGATAGCATCCGGCAAACTTCACAATTTTGTTTCGCTTAGTAAATGCTCTAGCTAATCGAATTGCACTCAATACTGCCTCTGTGCCAGAATTTACAAACCTTACCTTGTCTATAGAAGGAAATACCTCTGCTACCATTTCTGACAGTACTATCTCGTTTTCTGTAGAAGCTCCAAAGGTAAAACCCTTATCTACTGCAGCTTTTACTGCGTCTTTAACTTCCTTATTTCCATGACCTAGTATAATTGGTCCATAAGAACCAACTAAGTCAATATACTCATTACCATCTACATCATATATCTTGGTTCCCTCAGCTCTCTCAATAAACAATGGGTTACCTCCCACCGAATTAAATGCTCTGACAGGACTATTTACGGCCCCAACTAAATGATGCTGACCTCTATCGAATAACTCTTTTGACTTCTCTAAATGCATTGAATATCTTTTTATTGTGTGCAAAAATATGGATTTGCAATTGCATTATCCCCTTTTTAAAACCTTAGCTGCTTCTTTTGCATGATAGGTAATAATGATATCAGCACCAGCCCTTTTTATTGAAGTTAACGTTTCCATCATAACACGCTCTTCATCAATCCATCCTTTCTCTGCTGCAGCCTTTACCATAGCATACTCCCCACTTACATTATAAGCCGCGATTGGCCTATCAAAAGTATTTTTTAAATCTCTGATAATATCTAAATACGCCAGTGCAGGTTTTACCATAATGATATCAGCTCCTTCTTCCACATCTAAAGCTGCCTCTCGTCTGGCCTCAGTTCGGTTTGCGGGATCCATCTGATAAGTTCTTCTATCACCAAAGGTTGGAGCAGAATCAGCAGCATCTCTAAATGGTCCATAAAAAGCTGATGCATACTTTACAGAATATCCCATAATAGGGATTTGTGAATACCCATTATTATCCAATTCGTATCTTAATGAACCAATTGTTCCATCCATCATACCCGATGGAGCAACCATATCAACACCTGCTTCCGCATGAGCAATAACTTGTTTATTGAGATTTGCCAATGTTTCGTCGTTATCTACATCATTGTCATGTATAATCCCACAATGGCCGTGATCGGTATATTCGCAAAAACAAATATCTGATATAACGTATAGTTGAGGATAATTTTTCTTTATAAATCGAATTGCTTGAGGTATAATTCCTTGCTTATTCATAGCCTCGGAACCAATAGCGTCTTTTTCTAAAGGTATAGCAAATAGAATTACAGTATGAATACCCAGCTCAACTAACTCATCTAGTTCGGTAGATATTCTATCTAGAGAATATCTGTAGACTCCTGGCATAGATGCAATTTCCTTTTTTATTCCAGCCTTCTCTTCAATAAATAATGGATAGATAAAATCGTTAACCGAAAGATTAGTTTCTCTAACTAGCCTTCTTATTACGGGTGATTTTCTTAATCGTCTTGGTCTAAACATGTTTTTCGTAATTTATGATTGCTTCTACCATAGCTTCCTCCGTATGAGGATTTGCTACCACGCTCACGTATAAGCCATTTTTCTCAGCTACTATTTTTGTTGAAGGTCCTACTACAGCACATTTTGCCTCAGGAAAGGATAACTTATATTTTTTAAGGTGATCTACAAAGTTAACAACTGCAGAGGCGCTGAAAAATGTTACCCAATCGATGTTTGAATCCAGCGAAGATTTCAACTGAACTTCTGTATAAAATGTATTATTATTTTCATACATTGGCAAGGCGACTACCTCAGTACATTTGGATTTTAATAAATCAACAAATTCGTTATTCGCTTTTGTTGATTGAGGAATTAAAATTCGTTCGTGTCCCAGTAAAGGAAGTTGTTTTGCTAGCATCTCGGCTGTGTATTCAATAGGAACAAAATTACTTCTGTAACCAATCTTTTCTATTGCAGCTTTTGTTTTCTCTCCTACTGTCGCTATTCTCAAGTCATTTAAGAAGTGGACTTTAACTTCAAATCTATCTAATGCATCAAAAAAATAATTAACAGCATTAACACTCGTGAAGATTACCCAATTAATTGATTCCAATTTAGTAAGAATTGACTCAATTATGGATTGATCTTCTATAGCTCTAATAGCTATCATTGGCAATGTTACAGTATCAGCTCCTTTGTAGTCAAAAAGCTTTTCTATTGATTTACACTGTTGCTCGGCACGTGTGATAAGAATCTTTTTATTTCGCAGAGGATTCACTTATTGCTAGTTTAGTTTTCTCTTCAAGCTCCGCTTTAAGTTGAAAGGCTAAACTTTGCGCAATATTTATGTAGTCAGTTGCTTGTCCACCCTTCTCGCCTATGCAAACAATGCTACCATCGTCTGATGCAAATAAGCCTTGAATTAGTAGTTCATCATTTTTAACTACTGCATAAGCTGCAATTGGGTAATTACAACCTCCGCCTAGTGCAATAAGAAATTCCCTCTCTGCAAAAGTTGCTATCTGAGTTGGTTTGTGGTTAAATTGCTTTACAAGATCCATCACGAATCCACTTTCGTCCCTTACTTCTAATGCTAGTGCACCTTGTGCAACGGCAGGCAGGAGGTCTTGAGCTGTAAAAATATCATTTGCTATATCTATCATCCCCAAACGATTAATTCCCGAATACGCAAGAATAATGGCATCATAATCTCCTTCCATCATTTTCTTTATGCGCGTATCTAAGTTCCCTTGGATAAATTTCGTCTGTATATCGGGACGTAGTTCTTTTAATTGAATTTGACGTCGCAAACTTCCTGTCCCAATGATAGCTCCATGAGGAAGATCAAAGAACTTTTCTCCATTCTTTGATATTAGGATGTCTCGAACATCAGCTCTTTCTGAAATTGCAGCTAATTTAAGTCCGGTTACATTTTCAATTGGTAAATCCTTAAAACTGTGCACAGCCATATCAACTGTTCCTGTTACTAAAGCTCGTTGAATAGCTGAAGTAAATGCTCCCATTACTTCAATATCCCCATCATCCCCATTAGTTCTAATCACTTTGGTGACAAATTCAAAGTCAGGCTCAAACTTTTTTAAAGTTTCAATAACCTGATGAGTCTGGGTCAAAGCAAGTTTGCTGCCTCTAGTACCAACAATCACTCTTCTTTTAGGAACCTTTATATCAACATCTTCCAATCCGAACACTTTTTTAACAGTATTAATCGGATTGTCTTGCTCATGCATATTGTATGAAAGTTCATGAATCACTTCCATTGGTCGTTTAGAAATTTTTCTAACCATACGGTGGGAAAATTTTTCTAGTAGTTCAATTTGTGCAGCTGTTAAATCACCCATTTTAGGTAGCAACCAACTAAGTTCTGACTCTTTAGTTTCTTGTAAAGAGTGCCAATACGCCTCTAATACAGGGGACGCCTTTCTATTGTAATACCAACTTGTAAACTTCTGCACTTCGTCTTCTACGATTTCAGTCGCTTTTGGTATTTCATCATGACGCTTTAATAAACTCTCAAAGGTCATTTTCTTAATATCATCTAAATCATATAATGATAAGCCTTCCAGAGTTTTTAATCCAGGATTAAAGTTTCTCGGCAAGCCAAAATCAATTAACAACTTAGGCTCTGATGCTTTGAATGCAAATTGTGCCCGTGTACATTTGCTATCGGTCAAAGCAGCCTCACTTAAAAGATTCACTTCACCTTGAGTACCGCCAATAATAATATCTACTTGGCTAATGTAACGGAACAATTGGTTTATCTCTATTGCTTCTCCACCCCATTCGTTTGCCATCTCTGTGGCCCGATCTAAGTTATGGCTAGCTATGTATAATTTTTTTATCTTGGCCCTATCAAGAATAGTGGCTACTAAATTCGCCATATTCCCTGTACCGACAACTAAAAGTGAACTATCTTCCAATTTATACCCATGTTGCTCAATAAGTTCAAAACCAACCGTAGCGAGCGAAGCGGAATGTCTACCAATATTGGTTTCTAATCTAACTCGCTTACCGGTATGAACTGCATGTCGAATCATTTCATCCAACATAGGTCCTATGGTTTTCATCTTTCTAGCTAGTGTAAGTGCAGCCCGAATCTGCCCGACAATTTGATGCTCCCCAATAGCTTGGGATTCTAGACCTGCAGCTGTTGAGAAAAGATTCTTGATTGCAATTTCTGTATCAGGAAGTACTGTTAAGTACTGAGAAAAATTACCGAAACGCTTTAAGTAGTCTTCTAAACCATAATAATTTTCTCCAAAAGCATATAGGGATAAGCGATTACAGGTAGCAATAATAAAAACTTCTGAGTAATTTTTTTTAAGGTCAGCAAGAGCCTGCATGGTTTGCTCATCATTTAATGCCATCTGCTCCCTTATATCTATGGGTGCAAAACGATGACTTAACTCTATTCCTACTATTTTATCCATCTATTGTCTATTGTAACCTCTTAAAATGGTGGGTGCAAATTTAACCATAAGTTAACGGATTAAAAAAAGAATAAACGAATTATAGTGAAATAAAGTTTTTAAAAAAATACACTTTCTTCGTTTCATTTTTCTCCGCAAAAAAGGAGTAATACTTCCTCAAATTGTTGATAAAAAATGGAAGATTTTTCTGAACATTAAGCAGCGTATAGCAACCGATATAAAAAGTCGAATGTTAATAAAACTGAACTCAATTATGTTAAATCTGTTAAATGACATTGTACCTTGCACAAGAAAATAAAGTAACCCGCCACTAGTTACAAAATTTAAATCAACTCACTGACATGAAAGACATTGCAAAAAAAGAAACTACCAGTACTCTAACAAAAACCGAAAGCAACAACAATTTAAAAACTGCAAAAAGGCAAACGTACACTTACGAAGAAGCTGTTGCAGGTGCATCGAAATATTTCAAAGGTGATGAGCTTGCTGCGAATGTTTGGGTCAACAAATATGCGCTTAAAGATTCTGCAGGTAATATCTATGAAAGTTCACCTGAACATATGCACCAGAGAATGGCTAGCGAAATCGCTCGTATAGAAGCTCGATATGCAAATTCATACAGTTATGAAGATATATATGAAGTATTAAAAGACTTTAAATATATCGTTCCTCAAGGTGGCCCAATGACAGGTATTGGTAACGACTTTCAAATTGCTTCTCTATCGAATTGTTTCGTAATTGGCAACAAAGGTGTGGCTGATTCATATGGTGGTGTGATGAAAATTGACGAAGAACAAGTGCAATTGATGAAAAGGCGCGGAGGCGTTGGGCATGATCTTTCTCATATTCGTCCAAAAGGAAGTCCTGTAATGAACAGTGCCCTGACAGCTACAGGAATTGTTCCTTTTATGGAGCGTTATTCTAATTCAACTCGTGAAGTAGCACAAGATGGTAGAAGAGGTGCTTTGATGTTATCTGTTTCAGTAAAACATCCTGATGCAGAAGGCTTCATCGACGCCAAAATGGATGGAACGAAAGTGACCGGTGCAAATGTATCTGTTAAAATAGATGATGAATTTATGAAAGCCGTAAAAGGCAACACTAAATACGATCAACAATACCCTGTAGATTCAAAAGAACCAACTTTTAAAACACAAGTAGAGGCTAAAAAACTATGGGATAAAATAATCCATAATGCATGGAAATCAGCTGAACCCGGCATTTTATTTTGGGACACCGTAATCAATGAATCTATTCCTGATTGTTATGCTGATTTAGGTTTCAAAACAGTCTCTACTAACCCATGTGGAGAAATTCCATTATGTCCCTACGATAGCTGTAGACTTTTAGCGATTAACTTATTTAACTACGTAGAAAATCCATTTACTTCTGAAGCGAAATTCGATATGCCATTATTTAAGAAGCATGCGCAAATGGCACAGCGTATTATGGATGACATCGTAGATTTAGAAATGGAAAAGATCGATGCTATTATTGATAAAATTGAAAAAGATCCAGAAGTATTAGACGTTAAACAAACTGAACTGACACTATGGAAAAAAATAAAAACCAAATGTGAAGAGGGAAGAAGAACAGGTGTAGGTATTACAGCTGAAGGAGATATGTTAGCCGCATTAGGTTTAAGATATGGAACAGACGAAGCGTTGAACTTCTCTGTAAAAATTCATAAAAACTTAGCCTTATCTGCATACAGATCATCTGTAGATATGGCAAGAGATAGAGGTGCATTCCCTATTTACGATTCTATTCGAGAAGAAAAGAATCCAATGGTGAACAGATTGAAAGATGCAGACCCCGCTTTATACGCAGATATGGTAAAGTATGGTAGAAGAAATATTGCTCTTTTGACTATTGCTCCTACAGGAACAACGTCAATCATGACACAAACAACTTCAGGTATTGAGCCAGTATTTATGGTTTCATACAAAAGAAGAAAGAAAGTAAATCCAAATGATAAAAACAGCCGTGTTGACTTTATTGACGAGGTAGGTGACGCATGGGAAGAATACAATGTATTCCACCATAACTTCAAAACGTGGTTAGAAATGAATGGCTTCAACCTTTCTGAAGTTGCAGCTATGTCACAAGAAGAATTAAATCCAATTATTGAAAAAAGCCCTTACTACAAAGCAACTGCGAATGATGTAGATTGGGTAAATAAAGTTAAAATGCAAGGCGCAATCCAAAAATGGGTTGATCACTCTATCAGCGTAACCGTAAACGTTCCTAATGACTGTACAGAAGAAATGGTAAGTAAAATTTACCTTACAGGATGGGAAACAGGTTGTAAAGGAATTACAGTTTACAGAGATGGTTCTAGAAGTGGAGTATTAATTTCTAATGACGAAAAGAAAGAAGACAACACGCCGGTTTCTTTTGCTGAAACACAAGCACCGAAACGCCCAAAATCTCTAGAAGCTGAAATTGTTAAATTTAACAACAATGCTGAAAAGTGGATTGCAATCATCGGATTATATGAAGGTAGACCTTACGAAATATTCACAGGTAGAGCAGAAGATTCTTTCTCTATTCTATCTCATGTAGAAAAAGGATGGGTAATCAGAAGTAAAACTGAAGACGGTAGCGCTCGATATGACTTCCAATATGAAGATAAAGATGGATACAAAACAACTATTGAAGGTTTATCAAGAACTTTTAATCAAGAGTATTGGAACTATGCAAAATTAATTTCAGGTGTATTGCGTCATGGTATGCCAATTCCATTTGTAGTGGAAATGGTTTCTAACTTACACCTTAGTGAGGAAAGTTTAAATACATGGAAAAACGGTGTGGTAAGAGCACTTAAAAAATATGTTGCCGATGGCACGAAGGTATCTGGCCAAGTTTGCCCAGACTGTGACGAGGAAGGAGCCTTAGTATTTAAAGAGGGCTGTATCACTTGTGAAGGCTGTGGATATAGCAAGTGTGGATAATTTTTTCTATTACTACTTTTTAAAGAGCCTTCCCGATTGACTACTCGGGGAGGCTTTTTTTTGAGCAAGAAAAAGAAACTTTCCACATCTTTGCAGTATGCGAGTTATAAAAATTACTATTTCTGTTTTAGCCTTAGCTCTTTTTAGTTTAAGTAGCTGTAATACTACAAATGGATTACAAAAACGAATGAAAAATAAAACGAAAAGAAAATGTGACTGTCCAGGCTGGTCGAAAGAGAATATAACCATCCATGAGGCGGTATTTTTATCATAAATTTAGAATGCATTCGACTAAAAACCTTAATTTAGCTATTTAGAATCAATCTAAATAAATGAAACGAACGATTCAGCTTTCAGAGGCAAAAAAGGGAGACCAAGTAACGATAGAAGTTATTCATAATGAAAAACTTTCAGTACAACTGCTTTGTATGGGGTGCATGGTTGGTGAGGAAGTAATAGTAGAGCAAATAGCACCGATTGGCGATCCAATGATGATCAGTATAGATGGAGCGCTTTTGAGTTTACGTAAAGATGATGCAAAAGAAATTATCGTTTCATTTCAAAAGTAATTAAGTGGGTAAAGTGCAAGAAACGATACAGTTATTATTAGTCGGTAATCCCAATTCAGGAAAATCAACTGTATTTAACGAACTAACAGGTCTAAACCAACAAATAGGAAACTTTCCAGGTGTAACCGTAGAGAAAAAAACCGGTAAAATTACGCTTGCGCCAACATTGAAAGCAGAAGTAATTGACCTCCCAGGCACTTATAGCTTAAGTCCTAGATCAGAAGACGAACGAGTTACATTTGATTACTTAAGCAGTAATAAAAGTAAAGGCAAACGAGAAATAATAGTTGTAATCGCTGATGCAAGTAATCTAAGGAGAAGTCTACTCCTCTGCTCCCAGTTAATGGATTTAGATAAATCGGTGATTCTTGGTTTAAACATGATGGATGTTGTTGAGCAAAACCAACAAGAAATTGATGTAAATCAACTTTCTAGAGCTTTGAACTTACCCATTATTCCAATGAATGCGCGTATTGGAAAAGGAATAAAAGAGCTGAAGCAAGCAATCATAAACTTTAAAGAAGAAAAACGCAGTCAATTTATTCCACTTTTAGATGGAGAAAAGGATGTTGACAATGCACTACGCAGAAATCAGCGCATCAAAGAAATTCTTGAAAAAACCGTAACCAATAAAGGCTACAAAAAGGCAAGTAATCTCACTAGAAAGATAGATCAAATTCTAACACATAAAATAGGTGGATATTTAATTTTTCTAACCATCCTCTTTTTAATATTCCAAGCTGTATTCTCTTGGTCAGAGTATCCAATGCAAATGATAGAGGAAGGATTTCTTTATTTTGGTAATTGGGTATCAGAAATATTGCCTGACAGCATTTTAACAGACCTACTTGTAGACGGTATAATAGCAGGATTAGGTGGTATTATTATATTTATTCCACAGATTGCAGCGTTATTTGCCTTTATCGCAATTCTAGAAGACACAGGATACCTTTCGAGAATTAGTTTTATGATGGATGGTCTATTAAAAAGGTTTGGTTTAAATGGCAGATCGATAATACCACTGCTTAGTGGAGCTGCGTGCGCAGTTCCAGCAATAATGAGCGCTAGAACAATAAGTAACAAAAAAGAGCGATTACTGACAATATTCATTACACCCTTAATTAGCTGCTCAGCTAGAATTCCGGTTTACACTTTACTAATTGCTTTAGTAATCCCAATTGAAGCTAAGCTAGGAATTTTTAATCTACAAGGCATTGTGATGATGGGATTGTATTTATTAGGCTTTATTGCAGCAATAGGAACCTCATGGGTTATGAAACTATTTGTGAAAACAACTGAATCGAGTCATTTTATAATGGAAATGCCCATTTACAGAGCTCCCAGGTGGAAAAATGTTGGTTTTACAATTGTTAATAAAGTAAAAGTATTCTTATTTGAAGCGGGTAAAATAATTATTGCAATTTCAATTATATTATGGGTAATGTCATCATATGGTCCTGGAGATTCATTTGAAAAGATCGATCAAAAATATGAGAAAGGTCTTTTAGAGCCCAATATCAATAATGAAACGATGGCAGAACAAATGTCAAGCGAAAAACTACAAGCGAGTTATGCGGGTCGTTTAGGGAAATTTATAGAACCTGCCATTCGTCCATTAGGATTTGATTGGAAGATTGGTATTTCTATAATAACTTCATTCGCGGCGAGAGAGGTATTTGTAGGAACCATGGCTACGATTTATTCTGTAGGTGATGCTGACAATACAACCTCGCTCAAAGAGAAAATGAATAATGCTAAAGACCCAAGAACTGGAAAGAAAGTATATACAAAAGCCACTGGTTATTCATTGCTTATATTTTATGCTTTTGCACTGCAATGTATGGCTACTGTGGCCATAGTTGCAAAAGAAACTGCATCATGGAAATGGCCTATAATTCAAATTGTGTATATGGGTGCATTAGCTTATCTAGCTAGTTTCCTAACCTATCAATTTTTTAGCTAATGTCAAAAAAGTCAGGATCGGAGATACTAAAGAAGTACCTGCCTGATGCAGCTATCGTAACTTGTATTGATTGGATGAATGAATACAGGCTTCAATTAACCATCAAAAAGTCAAGAGCTACCAAATTAGGTGATTTTAGACCTGCGCATCGCGGAAAACCTGCTAAAATATCTGTAAATGGAGATCTCAATAAATATGCATTTCTATTAACGTTAGTACATGAAATAGCACATGGTATTTGTTGGGATAAATACCAACAGAAAGCATTGCCGCATGGAAAAGAATGGAAACAGATCTACAGTAATTATTTATCTCAATTTATTGGTAAAGGCATTTTCCCAGAAGAATTAGAACCAATCATCATACTTCATATTAACAGCCCAAAAGCAGCAAGTTGTAGTGATGGAACACTACTAAAAGCGTTAAAATCGTATGATGAAAATCCAGTAATTCATTTGGACGATTTAGAAGAAGACACTGTATTTCAGTTATCAACTGGTAGAGTATTTCAAAAAAAGGAACTGAAGCGAAAACGCTACATCTGCATAGAGCTTTCTACAAAAAAAAGATATCTCATCAATGGCATTGCGGAGGTTTTGCCATTGAAAATATAGCAGAATCATAATTTTAAAATTCAACTAATAGCGCCCTCATAATATTCGTAATTTAGACGACTTAATTGAACCTATATTATGAACAAAGATAATTACTGCGTAATTATGGCAGGCGGAATTGGAAGCCGCTTTTGGCCAATGAGCAGAACCTCTTACCCAAAACAATTTATAGACATATTGGGCACCGGAAGAACGTTAATACAGCAAACGTATGATCGTTTACAACGTATTGCTCCGAAAGAAAACATATTTGTCGTTACAAATGAAGACTACTGCGATTTAGTATTGGAACAATGTGAAGGAATGAGTTCCTCACAAGTATTGTGCGAACCGAGCAGAAGAAACACTGCACCCTGTGTAGCCTATGCAAGTTATAAAATAAAGTCCCTAAATTCCAAGGCAAAGATTGTTGTAGCTCCTGCAGATCACCTAATTCTAAAAGAAGACAAATTCATCGAAAATATTAAGGTAGCACTTGAGTATGTCTCTAAAAATAACGCTCTATTAACTTTAGGAATAGAGCCAAGCAGACCAGACACAGGCTATGGATATATTCAGTTTGATAGTTCTGACAAGGATAGTAGAATCAAAAAAGTAAAAACTTTTACTGAAAAGCCAAATATAGAACTAGCCAAACAATTTGTCGAAAGCGGAGAGTTTAGTTGGAATTCAGGTATGTTTATTTGGTCGGTAGATAGTATTATAGAAGCATTCAAAAATCACATGCCTGATCTAAATAGTTATTTTGAAGAAGGTTACTCCCTACTAAATACTGTAGAAGAAGATCAATTTATAAAGGACACGTATGCCGTATGTAAAAGTATTTCTATTGACTATGGCATAATGGAAAAGGCTCCTAATGTTTTTGTTATCTCAGCAGATATTGGATGGTCAGATCTAGGAACTTGGGGCTCTATATACACTCACCTAAAGCATGACGAAAACCTAAATGCATCTATAGGAAAGAATGTAATGCTTTATGACAGTCACAATTGCATTGTAAGTATGCCAAAGGAAAAACTAGTGGTTCTACAGGGATTAGATGGATACATAGTTGTTGAATCCAATAACACTTTACTCATTTGCAAAAAAGAAGATGAGCAGAAAATTAAAGAGTTTGTAACGGATATTAAAATAGGTAAAGGTGAAAAATTTGTTTAATCTATAGAATTATAATTTATTGAAAGAGCGCTCTTTTTTTGTCATTACTCCAATAACTCAATTTTATAAATTTGTCCTTTTGAGCCAAGCATATATCCAATGTTAGAATTTTTTACAAACTGAATAGAATTAAGATTTATATCTGTAATTCTGTTCCAATTTTTACCATTATCTCTACTTAGATCTATTCCATTAGTGCCAACAGCAATAAAAGAATTTAATGGTTGACAGAATGCCACAGAAGATCTATAGCCACTTAGATATGTCTCCGGATTATTCCATGTCAAGCCTCCATCAGTTGTAAAAATAGAATTCTCTGCCATACTAGTATCCGGCAAGGTATAATCGCCGCCTACGGCTGCTCCATTCAAATTGTCCTTAAATGAAATAGAATAAATTCCTCTTGTTGGAGCTCCCTGAAAAATTGGCGTTTCAATTGCTACCCAATCCTTGTAAGGATGCTCTGACACTAATACACGCCCTTTAGGGCCCCCCAATCCAATAAATGCTCGCTTACTAGGTGTAAAAGCAATACTAGACCCACTAGCAGCAAAAGCGGCTTCTCCATCCAAGGCTGGAATTAAATTTTCAGGCGGTGGTGTTATCCATCGTTTACCATAAATGCCGGAAACCAATATAAAGTGCATTCCATTTATTGGATCGCTATAGGCCAATCCAAATTGATCATCAACAAATTCTACCGCATCAAAAAACAATTGGTCTACAGGGAAATTAAAAACTTTGTTCCAGCTCATTCCCCCATTCTCAGTACGGTAAATTTTACCTGCATAACCTGAATTCAATAGTATAGCAGTATCAGCGTTGAACCCATGAATATCTCTGTAATCTAATGTATCGCCTTTAGAAGGAGTTTTTGTAAAATACAAGCTTTTACCACCGTCAGTCGTTTTGATTATCGTTCCATTTGAGCCTCCGAACCAAGCAACATTTTCATCAACAACGGATATACCTCTTAAACTTTCAGTAGTTGGGCTTTTTAAATCTGTAATCCGTACCAAAGAATCTTGGTAAACAACAATGTTGGCATCCTTTTCAAGAGTTAAGGTTGACTTTTGAACCTGTTCTTCTTCCTTTGGAATTTTATCTCCACAAGCAAATACAATAATAATAGGTAATATATAGTAAGCTATTTTCATTTTATAAATGTAATAAAAGTGAATTATTCAGACACAAAAAAGCCTGCATGAGTAGTATATCTTGCAGGCCTTCTTAAATTAAGAAGCTCGTTTACAAAGAACCAATCATATCTTCAGGTTTAACCCACTGGTCAAATTGTTCAGCGGTTAAGTAGCCTAAATTTATTGCCTCTTCTTTCAAAGTCGTTCCATTTTCATGAGCTGTTTTTGCAATTTTAGATGCTTTGTCGTATCCAATATGCGTGTTCAAAGCAGTCACCAACATTAAAGAGTTATTTAAGTTTTTCTTGATGTTTGTGTAATTTGGTTCGATACCTACTGCACAATTCACATCAAAAGAAATGCAAGCATCACCAATCAAACGTGCTGACTCTAAAAGGTTCTTCGCCATCATCGGTTTAAAAACGTTCAATTGAAAGTGACCGTTCATTCCCCCTGTGGTAACAGCAACATCGTTGCCTACAACTTGAGCACAAACCATCGTTAAGGCTTCGCACTGAGTTGGGTTTACCTTCCCAGGCATAATAGAAGATCCAGGCTCGTTTGCAGGAATATTAATCTCTCCAATACCACATCTAGGTCCTGATGCCAATAAACGAACATCATTTGCTATTTTCATCAAACTAACAGCCAGTTGCTTTAAAGCACCGTGTGTTTCTACTAACGCATCGTGTGCAGCTAACGCTTCAAATTTATTTTCTGCAGTCATAAAAGGCAAGTTACTGAATTCAGCGATCTTTTTTGCTACTAACTCTGCATACCCTTTAGGAGTATTGATACCTGTTCCTACAGCAGTTCCACCCAAAGCCAACTCAGCTAAGTGAGGGAGTGTATTTTTCAAAGCTTTCAATCCGTGATTTAATTGGGATACAAACCCTGAAAATTCTTGACCAACTGTTAAAGGAGTAGCATCCATTAAGTGAGTACGTCCAATTTTAACGACACCCATAAACTCTTTCGCAATTCGATCCAAGGTATTTCTCAATTGCTCAACTCCAGGAATTGTAGTCTCTACTATCATTTTATAAGAAGCGATATGCATTCCAGTAGGAAAAGTATCATTAGATGATTGGGATTTATTGACATCATCATTCGGGTGAATCATTGGTTTTCCTTCTCCCAGTTTATTTCCTGCAATAACGTGAGCTCTATTAGAAATCACCTCATTAGTATTCATATTTGATTGGGTGCCTGAGCCTGTTTGCCATACTACGAGCGGAAATTGATCATCTAATTGTCCTTCTAAAATCTCATCACACACTTTAGAAATTAAATCTCTTTTTTCAGTATCCAAAACCCCTAACTCACAGTTTGTATGTGCCGCTGCCTTTTTCAAATAAGCAAAGCCCCGCAAGATTTCAATTGGCATCAACTGCTTAGAATCGCCAATTTTAAAATTATTACGAGATCGTTCTGTTTGAGCACCCCAGTATTTGTCTGCAGGAACTTTAACTTCACCCATGGTGTCTTTTTCTATTCGGTATTCCATTTTTATTGTATTTTTTATAATTTGAAGGTTACTATTCTTAAAAATTGATTAAAATTGCAGTCACAAAAGAAATCAAATTATGTTTACAGGAGGTTTTTTACTTTTCTTAGCCATTTTCGGCCTTGCTTTTTGGGTATTAATATTCTTATCGGCATTTGCTCTTCCCTATGCAATCACTATGTTTGTGATTGAAAAATTGAAAGGCAAAAAAGCTGAATAAGCTTATTTTATAGCAATTCATTTACGTTTTCGGGTGGCCTCCCCAAGACTGCCTTGTTCCCTTTTACCACAATTGGTCGTTCAATCAATTTTGGATTTTCTAGCATTATTGTGATCCATTCCTCTTCCGTAAAATTAGATTTCTTAAATTTTTCTTTATAGACTGCTTCTACCTTTCTTAAAATTTGAGAAGGACTCATATTAAGCTTAGATAAAATTAATTTAAGTTCATCGCGAGATGGAATCTCTTTTAGATACTCTATGATTTCTACACCAACACCGGCATCCTTAATTAATGCTAGAGTTTCTCTACTTTTTGTACAACGTGGATTGTGATAGATTTTCATTTTCATAATTTATTTTCCTCCTCCATACTCCATTAAATAAGCTTTAATAAATGGATCTAAATCTCCATTCATAACATTGTCAACATTCGACGTTTCATGAGCTGTTCTAACGTCTTTTACTAACTTATAAGGGTGCATTACATAATTCCTAATTTGAGAACCCCACTCAATCTTTTTCTTCTCTGATTCAATCTCAGCGCGCTTTTCAAATTTTTTGCGCATCTCTATTTCATACAATTGAGATTTCAACAATTGCAAAGCCTTTTCTTTATTACCTAGCTGGGATCGTGTCTCTGTATTATCAATTACAATACCTGAAGGCTTGTGATGTAATCGAACACCTGTTTCTACCTTATTTACATTTTGCCCGCCTGCTCCGCCAGATCGGAAAGTATCCCACGTAATATCTGCAGGGTTAATGTTAATTTCTATGGTGTCATCAACTAACGGATATACATAAACAGACACGAAAGAAGTATGTCGTTTTGCATTACTGTCAAATGGGGAGATTCTAACTAATCGATGAACTCCGTTTTCGCCTTTGAGGTATCCATAAGCAAACTCACCATCAATTTCTATGGTTACCGTTTTCACGCCTGCTACGTCCCCTTCCTGATAATCTAGCTCTTTTATCTTGCAGTTGTGTTTTTCTGCCCATTGTAAATACATGCGCATTAACATTGAAGCCCAATCACAACTTTCGGTACCTCCAGCTCCTGCAGTAATTTGAATTACAGCACTTAGCGTATCCTCATCTTCACTTAGCATTTTTTTAAACTCCAGCTCTTCTACCGTTTCGGCAGCATGTTTAAAAGAGGCCTCAACATCTTGCTCACTCCCTTCACCTTCTTTAAAAAACTCGTAGATTATCTGAACATCATCAACTGCCGCTTTTGTCTTGGCATATCCATCCGTCCAGACCTTTTGATCTCGAATTTGCTTAAGAAATTTTTCAGCAGCTTTAGGATCATCCCAAAATTCTGGCAACTGCGTCCGTTGCTCATCTTCTGCTATTTGAATCAATTTATCATCAATGTCAAAGATACCCCCTTAGCGCTTCCACACGCCCAACAAGCTCTTTGATATTATCTAGAGTTACCATAATTATTCCATAATTAGAATACAAAATTAAGCCAATTGTACCAATTTAATTGAGTAAATAGTTGTTATTTTAGCAGTACAAGAACTATTTTAAATTTGTAATGCCTACACCTGAAGAAAGACGAGAATTAAGAAGGATAAAGAGAAAAATTATTCAAGAGCATTATAGAGTTAATCCTCCAACCAAAAAAAAGGAAAAAGAAGACAATATGGGCGCTATACATATTCTAATGTCTCTATCTTTGTTCACCGGTCTATTTTTACTAGTAAATTTTGCTTCCATTACTGTTATTTCAATAGAATCTATCACAAAAATATTTACAGGAATATTAGCAACTAGTCTATTAATCCCAATTAAGTGGTATAGAAAAGTCTTAAGCATAAGTATTTATGAATTCTTTCTCATTGGATTACTAGGATATGCCCCTTTGTTTTCAGGGCTATTTTTTGGCTTAAATTATTCTTTAAGATCTAATGAGCATTCAGAAATTTACAAAATTGAAAAAATAGAAATGAGTACATTCTTTTCTGATCTTATTCTAGAAAATGATACATTAAGCGAATATGCTATATTAACATCATTTGACAGCAGGGATTCCAGCTATTACAAAGGGAGGAAAACGATTCGCTATATATTAGAAGATGGTGGACTAGGATTGAAAATATTGGTTGATAAAAGGGCTATCCCTTAAACTTGTCGTTTAATATTTGAAGAATTAAGTCACTTTCAAATCCTTTTTGGGCCGCTGTTCGGTAAACACTTCCCTTAAGCTCATATGACTGCTGATTATCTAAACCTTTGATAGAGTTTGGCAGTTTCTTTGAAATGACCTTATTTAAAGCCTCAAAATAAGAATCCGGATTAATTTGCTTGAAAGAAAGTTGAATAAGTTCATCAGAAATTTTATGCATTTTTAACCCTTGTCTAATTTTAATCCTTCCCCATTGCTTTACATTAAACTTTCCTCGAGTATAT
Organism: Vicingaceae bacterium; assembly: GCA_018402765.1. Taxonomy (GTDB): domain Bacteria; phylum Bacteroidota; class Bacteroidia; order Flavobacteriales_E; family Vicingaceae; genus Acidiluteibacter. The sequence continues at coordinate 110,022 of JAGYIE010000002.1, forward strand.
GCCAAAGCAAAACGTTCATTCGATATAAACCGATCTTTTATAAGACAATCCAATAGTCGATCAAGTAAATTTTGATCGCCTACTCCCCACTCTTTCATTTTTCTTTCCATTTCAGCCTCACTACGCTCTCGGTATAAACAAAACTTCTGAGCTTTATCTAAAACTTTTTCGGGAGTTAAAAGGTTTTGAAATCTATTCATTAGTTGGGTAATGGTAACTTTACTCAAATTAACAGAAATCAACTAGAAAAACGGCATAACATCCATGAAAAATAAAAAAGCACTTTATGCCTTATTGACTGCGAATGCGATTTCTCAATTTGCTCAAGGCATAAGCATGTTGGCAATTCCTTGGTATTTTGCCAAACAGTTAGGAGAAGCATCCTTCTTTGCTACATTTTATGCCATAACTACTTTTGCAACTCTATTTTGGGGATTATATGCAGGTACATTGATTGACAAGTTCCCACGGAAAAATATTTTCATTGGCCTTTGCCTTATAAGCTTTACAGTGCTTTCCATAGTATCTAGTTATGGATTTTATGCAGGTGCAGTACCAATGACTTTAGTTGCTCTAGTGTTCTGTTTTACCATTTTTAACTACAACATCCACTACCCTACTCTTTACGCATTCGGTCAAGAGATAACAGAAAAGGAAAATTATGGGAAAACAAACTCTTTATTAGAGGTTATTGGTCAAACGACCAATGTTCTATCAGGGGCTATGGCTATTGTTTTGATTGAAGGGATAGAAACCAACGCATTTGGCTATAACATGCAAATTGAAGCCTGGAGTATTCAAAAAATATTTGCATTAGATGCTTGCACCTATTTAATTGCTATGGCCTTAATAAAAAGTATAAAATATACTCCTACGGTCGAAAAAATAGCAATTTCTAAAGAAAATGCTTGGGTGAGGCTAAAAGAAGGAGTTCAATTTTTAAAAGCAAATCCCTTAATCTTCACATTTGGTAATGCATCCTTTAGTGTTTTCATTTTCGTATTGATTTCTACCCATCTGCTTTGGCCCATGTATATAGATCAGCATTTACATGCAGATGGAGACATTTACGCCACAACGAAAGTACTTTATGCTCTTGGAGCAGTTTTGTCTGGATTCTTTATCACCAAGCTCTTAAAAAGGATGAATACTATTGCAGCAATCATTATATTAATGAGTTTAGCCACATTAGCATTTACAGTATTAGCTATAAGTCAGGATATCATAATCCTATTAGGATTAGGAATTTTCTTCGGGATAAGCAATGCAGGAGTAAGAATTCTTAGAGTCACTTATCTCTTCAATCATATTCCCAATCACATTATTGGCAGATCAAACAGCGTATTCCAAAGTATCAATATATTTTTACGCTCGGCGTTTATTGGGCTATTTTCTCTTGCTATTTTTAGCGATGGGTCCAATATAATTTGGGCCTTTGTAATAGCGGCAGTAACTACTGCAATATCAATTACTCCTTTATTATTATTCTATAACAGGCTATTGAAATAAAGTAATACTTATTTTAAACTAATTTCTTCGTTATTTGCATCATGAAAATGATACTCTAAAAATTCATAAGCATCTGAAGGGTGAATTTTGACCCACTTCTTATACTTCATAAACCATTTTCTTTGAATGGAATAGAAACCTTTGGTTAAATAAGCTTCAATAAATGGGTGAACATGCAGGCTAATTCGTTTATGGTTTAATTGTGTTAAAATATAACGTAAATTATTTTCAATTTCATCAATTAATAAGATAGTTGCTTGCGCTTCTCCGGTCCCATTACAGCAAGGACAAGTTTCTGCTGTCTTTATATCCATCTCAGGTCTTACGCGTTGACGTGTTATTTGGATTAACCCAAATTTGGATGGAGGTAAAATAGAATGCTTCGCTCGGTCGTCAGCCATAGCTTCGCGCATCACCTCAAAAAGTTTTTCTCTATTGGCGCCCTCCTTCATGTCTATGAAGTCAATCACGATAATTCCACCCATATCTCTTAGGCGCAATTGACGCGCAATTTCATGAGCAGACTCAATGTTTACCTCAAGAGCATTTTGCTCCTGATTTTCCATTTTCCGACTTCTTTGACCGCTATTAACATCGATAACATGCAATGCTTCTGTATGCTCGATAATTAAATAAGCACCAGACTTCATGGTAACATTTTTACCAAAAAGTGACTTTATTTGCTTTTCTACACCAAAGTGATCAAAAATTGGTGTAGTTCTGCGGTAACCCTTTACAATACTTTCCCGTCCAGGTGCAATTGAACTAATGTATTCTTTTAGTTCTTGCTGTATGTTTTTGTCATCTACATATATATTGCTGAACTGTGCATTCATCAAATCACGGAGCATAGCAGAGGTCCTACTTAACTCCCCTAATACTCGAGTTGGAGGTTTAGAACTTTGTAACTTCTTGAATGATTCTTCCCACTTCTCATAAAGATTATTTAAATCGCTATGTAAATCAGCCACTTTTTTGTTCTCAGCAACAGTTCTGATTATAACTCCAAAACCTTGAGGACGAATACTTTGTATTAATCTTTTAAGTCGCGTTCGCTCATCACTACTTTTTATCTTTTGAGAAACAGAAATTCGATCTGAAAATGGAACGAGTACAAGAAATCGTCCGGCTATTGATAGCTCAGCACTTAATCTTGGACCCTTGGTTGATATTGGTTCTTTTGCAATCTGAACCAATACATTCTGATTACCAACTAATTGTTCATTAATCTTACCTAACTTCTCAATATCAGATTCAAATGAAAAATCCTTTAAAGACGCTGTATTTACTTTTTTGGATACTACCCCATTTACGTATTTATTTAAAGACGAAAATTTCGGACCCAAATCTAAATAATGTAAAAAGGCATCTTTTTCATACCCTACATCAACAAAAGCAGCATTTAATCCAGGCATCACTTTTTTGATGCGACCTAAATAAATGTCACCTACAGAAAAACTATTGTTGTTTTTCTCCCTATTGAGTTCAACTAAAGCTTTGTCTTTTAACAATGCAATAGTTACATCAGTTGGAGAAGAATGAATAACTAAATCCAATACCATATTTAAGAATAAGCACTAACACAAGAAACCCAAAACATGTGACTGCAGGGTGTATACTTGATTTTATGAAAGATGATGAAAATATTCCGGCTGCAAGCATTGCAGCCGGATATTAATTACTTCTTCTTCTTGTGTCTATTCTTTCTTAAACGCTTCTTACGTTTGTGGGTAGCCATTTTGTGTCTTTTTCTTTTTTTACCGCTTGGCATATCTTCTAATTTATTGTTATTAACTACTTTTTTATCTTAAGCTCTTCAATGTAAGCATCAACTTGTGCAATCACAAGCGGATCTTTTTGAAAAGATTTATATCTTTCTAAGTAAGACAATCCCTTATCTATATCGCCCATTTGCACATACAAATCAGTCATATAAAGGAAAGCCTCTGCATTTTCAGGATCAATTTCCAACACTTTATTGAAACGCTCTATTGCTTTATCGTACTGCGTCGACTGAATCGAAAAGTACCCTAAATTTATAAGTGCATCAATGTTATTCGAATCAGTTTCTAGTACCTCCATTAGTAAACCTATTCCTTTCATTGGAGCTTTACCTAAAGCTCCTGCTCCTTCAACATAACAAACACCTAAGGCTGTTTTAGCAGCTAAATTATTAGGATTTAGCTCTAGTACTTTCTCATACGAACTAATCGCTTCTTCAATAACTACGTGTTCATCAACATCTGAAAAGCGAAATGTTTTAAAGAATATATCTCCTGTTTGCATCCATGCTTCTTCAGTCTGAAGAATTTTTGCTTTCTCCTTAAAAAAAACAGCCATTAACACCGGTTGCTTTTCAGAGCTTGCAAAATTAATTAAACTATCTAAGATTATCAGCTTTTCTTCTGACGATTTAACATCGCTTAGTTGATTTTCTAAATTGTCAAGTATATCTTGTGCAGTAGAACTCAGCGACACACCACTTCTTACGTCATGATTATGAGTAGATTCAACATCGACTTCTGCTAAACTTTTAGACGAAATTTGGTCTTCAGTTTTAAGTTTAGGCAATAAGTAAAGTATAAAAATAAAGAAGCCACCAAACAATATGGTGGCTACTTGTGCTTTGTTAAGCTTTTTCATTATTTGCTATGTTAGCGAATTATGGCTTTACGTTTGCTTTTACTCTTTCTACAAAGCTCTTAGAAGGCTTAAATGCAGGAATAAAATGTTCAGGAATAATCATCGTCGTATTTTTTGAGATGTTTCTACCTGTTTTCTCTGCTCTTTTTTTAGTAATAAAAGAACCAAATCCTCTTAAATAAACATTTTCTCCGCCCTCTAAAGAATTTCTAATTGCTTTCATAAACTCTTCAACTGTAGATTGAACAGCTACTTTCTCAATTCCAGTATTTTCTGAAATAGTCGCTACGATATCAGCTTTTGTCATTTTTAAATAATTTTATTAATAAATAATTTGGTTAAACTCGAACTTCGCAAGTTAGTTTTGCTGCAAATATATAATATTTATTATTTCAAAAAAAACTGATTTTAGGAATATTAACGATTATTTTAATACTACTGATTTGAAAAACAACCTTATAAAATTATCGAACACCATAAACGATTGGTATACAGAAAACAAGAGGCAACTGCCTTGGAGAGAAACGACTAATCCATATATTATTTGGTTGTCAGAAATTATCTTACAACAGACAAGAGTGGACCAAGGAATAAGCTATTTTAATAAATTTAGGACAAAATATCCTACAATAAAAAGATTGGCTGAAGCTACAGAAGACGAAGTTTTAAAAGACTGGGAAGGTCTAGGTTATTACTCAAGAGCTAGAAATATGTTGGCTACAGCTAAATTCATTTCATCTCAGCTAAATGGAGTTTTTCCTGACAATTATAATGATATTCTCAAGCTAAAAGGTGTTGGTTCTTACACTGCTGCAGCTATTAGTTCCTTTGCGTTCAACGAAGAAAGAGCCGTGGTAGATGGTAATGTTTACCGTGTTTTAAGTCGTTTCTTTGGATTGAGCACTCCAATTGACAGTACAGAGGGGAAAAAAGAGTTTCAAAAACTTGCCAATAATTTAATTAAATTCCAAGAACCATCTGAGCATAATCAAGCAATGATGGAGTTTGGAGCAATACAGTGCAAACCAAAAAATGCTGAATGCGAAATTTGCCCACTCAACCATGAATGCTTTGCTTTTCAAAAAAGCCTAGTTGGAAACCTTCCTATAAAAGAAAAGAAAGCAAAGCAAACTAAACGTTACTTTACCTTTTTAATTTGCAGAGACAATGAAAATATTTTAATTCAAAAACGTCCTGAAAGCGGAATATGGGCAAATATGTATGAATTTCCTCTTTTAGAATCAAAAAGCAGTGAAGAGCAGCATAAAATAATTTTGGAAAAGGAATGGCTTTCTAGCTTTACAAATACAAACACAAAAGTTACCCATGTCAGTGAAACGCAAAAACACCTATTAAGTCACCAACAATTATTCGCGAGATTTATAGAATTAGAGCTTGGTGAATTACAAAAAATAGAAAATAACCAACTAATCATCAAACAACAAGAATTAAAAAATTACGCTTTACCTAAATTGTTGGTCAACTACATTTCGGAAAGAGAGGATTTACTATATTTGTTAAACGATAATTAGATAATTTTAAGTTAGATGGCAGGAGTAAATAAAGTAATTTTAGTAGGTAATTTAGGAAAAGATCCCGAAGTAAGGCACCTTGAAAATGGTGCTGCTGTTGCTAATTTCTCAATAGCAACTTCTGAAACTTATAAAGACAAAAACGGCGAAAGACAAACTCAAACAGAATGGCATAATATTGTTTTGTGGAGAGGCTTGGCAGAAATAGCTGAAAAATACTTACGCAAAGGAAATCAAGTATATATCGAAGGGAAGCTTAGAACAAGATCATGGGATGATAAAGACGGTGTAACCCGATATACAACAGAAATTGTGGGAGACAATATGACGATGCTAGGTAGCAAAGGAGACAGCGGTAACGATGGAAATAATAATCAAAAAACTTCATCTGACAACGCTTCATATACGCAACCTGAAACACAGATAGAAGAGACAAATGAGTCAGATGATTTACCCTTCTAAACAATATCTCTTTTAGGGTTATTTGCCTAAATTAGAAATGTTTAATGAATATAGCACCAATTGGAAGAACCACCGGAACAAATTATACTTACTATAGCTCAAAGCGCAACTAGTCACCCTTTATCGTTTGAGATTATTCTTTCTCTATTCATAATGGCCTTTTTGCTGCTTTGCTCAGCTTTAATTTCAGGGTCAGAAGTTGCATATTTTTCTTTAAATGGATCAGAACTCGATCGCCTTAGAGTGTCCAAAAACAAATCAGAAAGTCGGGTAATCGAACTACTGGAAAAACCTAAAAGACTATTAGCTACCATACTAATAGCGAATAATTTCATAAACGTTGGAATTGTAATCTTATCAACATTTATTATAGATGGTTTATTTACGTTCAATAATTACCAATTAAAATTCCTCATCCAAGTAGTAGCAGTAACTTTTATTCTTCTCCTTATCGGAGAAGTTATACCAAAAGTATATGCCACTAGAAAAGCTGAACGCCTAGCAGGAGCTATGGCTATACCACTCTTTTACATTCAGTTAATTGTAAAACCAATTAGCTCTATATTGGTTCATTCCACCAATTTTATTGACAAACGCATAAAAAAGAAAGGACACAATATTTCAGTTGGGGAGTTATCTCATGCTTTAGAGTTATCTTCAGATGAAAATGGAAAAGACGACGACCAGAAAATTCTAGAAGGAATTGTAAAATTTGGAAACACGGACGTAAAGCAAATTATGACTTCGCGAATAGATGTTGTTCCTATTGAAATAACTTCAACATATCAAGAGGTAGTAACCACAATTTTAGACTGTGGCTATTCAAGGATCCCTGTATACAAAGAAAATTTCGATAATATAGCAGGCGTCTTATATATTAAAGACCTGCTTCCACACCTTGACAATGAAGACTTTGATTGGACTTCTATTTTACGAAATCCATTTTTTGTCCCTGAGAATAAAAAAATTGACGACTTATTAAGAGAGTTTCAAAGTAAGAAGATTCACCTTGCAATTGTTGTTGACGAATACGGAGGAACTTCAGGAATTGTAAGTTTAGAAGATGTATTAGAAGAGATTGTAGGAGAAATCAGTGATGAATTTGATGATGAAGATCTAATATATTCAAAATTAGACGACTTTAATTACGTTTTTGAAGGTAAAGCCCCCCTCAATGATGTATACAGAGTACTTGAGGTAGAGTCTGAAGAAGTATTTGAAGAGCAAAAAGGTGAGGCAGAAACTTTAGCTGGGTTTCTCATTGAATTAAAAGGTAAAATTCCGAAGAAAGGAGAAAAAGTGAGGTTCGAGCAGTACTTATTTACTGTAGAAGCGGCAGACAAAAGAAGGGTTAAAAGAATCAAAGTAACTATAGAGCAAGAAAATTTAACAGAAAGGAATGATTAGAAAACTCCCCATTAGTTGTTTTTTTATCTCCACATTACTTATTTTAGTTAGCTGTGGAAACGAAACTCTTCCAAAACCTAAGGGATACTTTAGAATAGATTTACCTGAAAAATCTTATGAAGAATTAATAGACACTATACCTTTTCCATTCTCATTTCAGCTACCTCAATACGGTAAAGTAAATTTAAAACGTACAAAGGGTCATACTAACTTTTTCAATGTTGATTTTAGTCGGTTTGGCGCTCGTATTCATTTTAGCTATTTTCCAATAGAGGAAAACTTAGAAAAGTTATTAGAAGAAAGCAGGACACTCTCATACAAGCATACAGAAAGAGCCCAAGAAATAAATGAAGAGCTCATTCTAAATGCTGAAGAGCGTGTTTTTGGCACCTATTATTCTATAGAAGGAAATGCTGCATCATCTGACCAGTTTTACATTACAGATAGTAGCAATCATTTTTTGAGAGGAGCTTTATATTTTAATGTGGCCCCAAACCCTGACTCTATAGGACCTGTTAGTGACTTTATCAAGGAAGACATCATTCACTTGATTGAAACATTTAGTTGGAAAAATTAGTCGACTATCCTTGGAGAATAAGTAAATCGGTGTAAAACAAACACTACAGAGCCCAGTAATATAAATGCCCCCAATTGATGAAGAACTCCTAACCATACAGGAACTGCTAACAAAAGTGTAATGATCCCCAGTAGAAACTGAAAAGATACTGTACCTATTAAGAAATTCACTCCCCTATTTTGTGATTTACTAAGCGTTTGCTTTTTTGACTTAACAAATAAAAACAATACCAAGCCTACAACTAAATATGCCATATAACGGTGCAAAAACTGAACACCTGCTAATCCTTCAACAAAATTATGCCACCAAGGAGTCATAGCAGTCACCGCGTCTGCTATCCATTTTTCTCCCATCATTGGCCAAGTATTATACACCTTACCCGCATTTAAGCCTGCCACGAAAGCTCCCCAAACAATTTGCACAACAGTAATAACAAACAATAGAACTGCTAAAGATTTAATTGATTTAAATGCTCCCTTAGCTTTCTCTGGATAAATCAAACCTAAGGAAACCCAGAAGGTATATGCGAATGTAAGAAAGGCAGTGGTTAAGTGCATGGCTAATCTAAAATGACTAACATCAGGATCTTTATTTAATCCACTTTTAACCATGTACCATCCCAAAAAACCTTGGAACCCACCCATAAATAAAATCAACAGCAATTTGGGCAAAAGCTCTTTACTTATCTTCTTTTTAACTAGAAAATAAATGAAAGGGATTATAAAAACAAGACCCACTAACCTACCTAACACGCGATGTAAATATTCCCAAAAGAATATCGGCTTAAACTCCTCAAGAGTAAAATGATAATTGACCATTTGATATTCAGGAAACTGCTTGTACTTTTCAAAAGCAAGATTCCACTCTGCTTCATTTAAAGGAGGAATTGACCCCATCAATAAATTCCATTCGACCATAGATAGGCCTGAATTGGTTAAGCGAGTAACTCCTCCGACTAAAACCATTATAAATATCAAAAAACACCCTGAAAGTAACCAGATTATAACTGAACGATTAGAATTAGCTTGCATCCTCTATTTTTTTTGTAAAATTAATAAAGAAACAAGTGAAGAGGGCTAATGTTGTAAAGAAAAGGGTTTAAAATGCAGACATAAAATAAGTAACCACATCAGGTAGTGAAATACTATTTCTACTGGTAGTCATATCTTTTACTTCTACCTGATCGTCGTCCTTCTCTCTATTAAAAGGAATGTCTTCTGCATTAAGTTTTGTGGAGAACTCTTTACTTCCATTCACCATATTTTGGTCAGAAAGAGCAACTAATTCAAATATGAATATAGTGGCGATCAAGAGTACAGAAAAAATCATTCGGTTTTGCATGATATCTATTTTGTAATTAGGATTGTATCAAAGGTATTAAAAAAGATAATATCAATTAAGTTGTAAAGAACTATTAAGAAAACAAATCCACTTACATTTGCCAACTTATGAAATTATTTGATCTTGATAAGCCACTAACTCAGTGGATTCTTCTTCTTCTGTTAGCATTTGTTTGGGGGAGTTCATTTATATTAATGAAACGAGGTCTTGAAAGTTTCAATAATCTCCAAGTGGCTTCGCTTAGGATTGTGATAGCCTATTTATTCTTGCTACCAATTGCAATCAAGAACATCAGAAAGATTAAAGGAAAATACTGGGGATATTTAGTCATTGCAGGGTTATTGGGAAATGGTATACCGGCGTTTTTATTTACCACTGCCCAAACAGAGATAAGCAGCTCGTTAACAGGAATGCTAAATAGTTTAGTGCCTCTATTTACCGTTTTAGTGGGGTTGATTGGATTTGGCCTAACTTTACGAATCAAGCGCTTTGCAGGCGTATTATTAGGTTTAGTTGGAGCGATAGGGCTACTTTCCGTTCAAGGATTTGATGTTGGAAACGGAAACCAAGCCTATGCGCTATTGGTGGTATTGGCTACTATTTGCTATGCTGCAAACATTAACTTTATAAAAACATACTTGGGCCCAATTAATTCTATAGATATTACAGCATTTGGCTTTTTCTTTTTAGGACCTCCTACCGCAATATATTTATTTATGAGTGATTTTTCGGTTGTACTTAAAACAGACCCTGCAGCATATCAAAATCTATTTTACATTGCGCTACTTTCTATTTTTGGAACAGCATTAGCAGTTATATTATTTAACATTTTAATTAAAAAAGTATCTGCAGTTTATGCTTCTTCGGTTACCTATATTATACCTGTATTTGCATTGATGTGGGGTTTTATTGATGGAGAAGTAATAAAAACCATGCATATCTTTTGGATAACTATTATTTTATCAGGAATATACATTGTTAATAGAGAAAACTTAAAAATAAGCAAGAAGCAAAACAAGATCCCAGTAAAAGTAGATTAAACAAAGTATTGTTTCCTAGAATTTTATTTGTATTTTTGCCCTCCAAATTTTTATTAACAAATAAAGCTGTATAAGATGTACGCAATCGTAGAGATAGCAGGGCAACAATACAAAGTAGAAAAAGATCAGCAGATTTTTGTTCATCGTTTGGAAGGCGAAGAAGGCTCAAAAGTTGAGTTTTCAAATGTTCTTTTGACTGATGATGGCAAAAATATATCTGTTGGCGCCCCAGCTGTAGAAGGAGTTTTAGTTTCTGCAAAGATACTTGAACACCTTAAAGGAGATAAAGTTATCGCCTTTAAAAAGAAGAGAAGAAAAGGATTTAGAAAAAAGACAGGTTTCCGTCAGTCATTAACTAAAATCCAAATTGAAGCTATTGGAGCAAGAACTGCTAAAAAGGCAGCACCAAAAAAAGAAGCTAAAGAAGAAGTAGCAGCTGAAAAGCCTGCAACTGAAGCTAAAAAAGCGGCACCAAAAGCAGCACCAAAGAAAACAACTGCTAAAAAAGCAGATGACTCAGAAAAATAGTACGAACCGATAAAAATTTCAAAACGCCATGGCACATAAGAAAGGAGTAGGTAGTTCGAAAAACGGAAGAGATTCAGAAAGTAAACGATTAGGTGTAAAAGTATTCGGTGGCCAAGTGGCTACAGCGGGTAACATCATTGTTAGACAAAGAGGAACGAAACATAATCCAGGTAATAATGTAGGTATTGGTAAAGACCATACTTTATTTGCACTTAAGGATGGTTTAGTAGTTTTCAAAAAGAAATCTAACAATAAATCATACGTTTCTGTAGATACCGAAGGTTTCGAATAAAATCTACATACGATTTACAAAAACTCCTCTCGGCTTTGCTAAGAGGAGTTTTTTTTGTTTGAATATTTTTTAGAAAGCGCTAGATTGAGATTTATTTGTTATAATATGACCTATTTTTTCAGAAATGAAAATGTGTATTCCTAAGTAATAATCGAATGCAGCTTAGTATCTTTGTTTCACCGAAAAGAGAATAAAATACCATGTTACAACTATCATTTATAAAAGAAAACAAGGCCTTAATCGTTGAACGATATAAAAAGAGAAATCTTGAGGCTACTGAAACACTTGATCAAATTATTGAAAAAGATAATGATCGTGTAAAAACTCAGCAAGAATTAGATCAGCAGCTAGCTGAATCTAATAAATTAGCTAAGGAAATAGGTGATTTATTTAAAAGTGGTAAAGCTTCTGATGCAAATGAGTTAAAAGAAAAAACAGCCCGACTGAAAGAAAGTAGCGCGGTTTTGAAAGAGAAATTAGCCGGAATCGAAGAAGCGCTAAAACAATTACTTTATTTATTGCCTAACGTGCCGAATGAAATAGTTCCGCAGGGAAAAAGTGATGCTGACAATAAGATTGTTGAAGAAAAAGGAACATCTCCTGAGTTTAGTTTTGAAGCTCTTCCTCACTGGGACTTAGCAAAAAAATACGATTTAATTGACTTTGAAAACGGAGTTAAAATAGCAGGAGCTGGATTTCCAATTTATAAAGGTAAAGGAGCAATCCTTCAACGCGCATTGATCAACTTTTTCTTAGATGAAGCAAGAGATGCAGGTTATGAAGAAGTAATTCCTCCGCACTTAGTTAATGAAGCTTCTGGTTATGGAACAGGCCAACTACCTGATAAGGAGGGCCAAATGTACCATATAGGAATTGATGATTTGTATCTAATCCCAACAGCAGAAGTCCCTGTGACTAATATTTACAGAGATGTTATTTTAAAAGAAAGTGATTTCCCGATAAAAAATACCGCATATACCCCTTGTTTTAGAAGGGAAGCCGGTTCTTATGGAAAAGATGTTAGAGGCCTAAATAGATTGCATCAATTCGATAAAGTAGAAATTGTACAAATACAACATCCTGATAAATCATATGAAGCCTTAGACCAAATGGTGGCTCATGTAAAAGGTTTACTTGAAAAATTAGGCCTACCATATCGTATCGCGCTGCTATGCGGTGGTGATCTAGGGTTTACTTCAGTATTAACTTATGATATGGAAGTTTATTCTGCAGCACAAGAAAAATGGTTAGAAGTTAGTTCTATTTCTAATTTTGAAACTTTTCAAGCAAATAGATTAAAGCTTCGATTCAAAAATAGCGAAGGCAAAACTGAGCTAGCACACACACTAAATGGAAGTGCTCTGGCACTGCCAAGGATTTTAGCTGCACTACTTGAAAACTATCAGACTGAGGATGGAATTATGATTCCTGAAGTATTAGTACCTTACACTAGATTTAATAAAATATAGAAATGAAGTTATTTAACAAGACCATCCTTTCATTAGGAATTGTTGGATTATTAAGCAGTTGTCTAACAGAAACTGATAAAGCAAATATTGAAAAAGTTGATCAGTTGATCGTAGATACACAAGAGCAATTGGTTTCCTTAGAGGCAACAGACTATGAAGCAATTGTAGTTCATCATGATACTCTATTTTCTAATTTGAGACTACTTTCAATGCACTTAGAAGATACTGTTGATAAAAACTTATTAATTATACTAAGTGATTACAGATCTCTAAGAAAAGTATATGCAAAGTATAAAAGTAATTATCAAGAATTGATGTCAGCTACTCAAACTGAAATCACACAATTAGAATCCTTAAAAAAGGATATTGAGAACGATATTGTTAACGAAGATAAGTTTGATAAATACTATCAATTAGAGCAAAACAATGTGAATAGCATTATAGAAAATGTAGGTCAGATGACTACTAAAATTAACCGCGCAGAAGAACTCTATAAAACCTACTCCATTTCTGTAGATTCTCTAAGTGCTGTTGTTAGAGAAAAAATGAAAGCAAAGAAGTCGATTTAGTGATTTATACATTAAATAAAATACATAAAAGCATCATCAGAACTGTATTGGTTTTGGCGATGCTTTTGCCATTTTTAGCATCTGCTCAAAATAGTATAGAAACAGACATAAAACTAGCAGATCAGTTTTATGAAAATAATGAAGTCGCCAAAGCATTATCGATCTATGAAGAAGTTTATGAAAAAACATCCTTTCATTCTACATATAAAAAACTACTAGAAATTTATCTTGAACAAAAAGATTATAAATCTGCTGAAAATCTTGTTAAAAAGAGACTTAAGAACAGAAATGATCGTTACCGATACAATGTAGACCTTGGACTTGTGTACCGAGAAGAAGGAAATGATAAAAAGGCTTCTCAGAGTTTTTATAATGCAATAAAAGAAGTTACTCCAGCTCAAAGTTATTACATTACGTTAGCGAATGATTTTTCAGCTATCAATGAATACGACTATGCAATTGAGGTTTATAAAAATGCGCAGCGAACTTCTGGGAAAGATTTACAATACAACTTTCAGTTAGCGAATTTGTACGGAAGAAAAGGAGAAACCGCTGCCATGATCAATGAGTACATGGATATCATTTCTGAAAATGAAAGTTACTTACAGAGTATCCAAAATGTGCTGCAAACGATTCAAAATCCTGATCCAAATGGAGAAATTAAAGCGCTTTTAAGAACAAACTTACTTACTAGGATACAAAAACAGCCTGAAAAAACAATCTTCTCAGAGCTATTGATTTGGCAATACATCCAAGAAAAAAACTTCAAAGGGGCACTTGTACAAGCAAAAGCAATTGACAAGAGATTGAATGAGAATGGAACGCGTATTTTTTCTCTTGGTCGTTTAGCGCTAAGCAATGAGGAATACGATGTCGCGATAAATTGCTACAAATACATCATAGAGAAAGGGCGTAACAATATTTATTACAATGGTGCAAGAATCAGCTTAGTAAATGCTATCAAAGAAAAAATCGTTCACACTGAAAACTACACCATAATAGAATTACAAGAAGTAAATAACAGCTATAAAGAATCATTAAAAGAACTAGGTAAAAATAGAAGGACTGTAGAATTAATGAATAGTTATGGTCACTTTTTAGCATTCTATTTAGATAGCTTAGAAGCAGCGACCCAACTCTTAAACGAGGCTATAGAATTGCAAGGTGCACCTCGAGAAATGGTTGCAGAAGGTAAAATAGAACTCGCCGACGTATTACTTATTCAAGGAGAAATTTGGGATGCTTCTCTACTCTACTCTCAAGTAGAAAAAGAGTTTAAATATGATGAAATAGGAGAACGAGCAAAATTTAAAAATGCTAAAATATCGTATTACACGGGAGACTTTTTATGGAGTCAGGCACAATTAAACGCGCTAAAGGGCTCTACATCTAAACTTATATCTAATGATGCCATCGAGTTATCATTATTAATAACAGACAACATTGGTTTAGATAGCATTTCTGACCCTTTAGAGATGTATGCTAGGGCAGAGCTACTGTTGTTTCAGAACAAACCAGATGAGGCCAAAAATGTGTTGGATTCTATACCACAATTCTTCCCTACTTCTTCATTAAACGACGAGCTTTTATATCTAAACTATAGTTTAAACTATAAAAAAAGAGATTATGAAAATGCAGCGAAGAGTTTACGCAAACTCATTAGCACATATCCAACAGATATTTTAGGTGATGATGCTCACTTCTATTTAGGAAAGATTCTAGAAGAGAAACTTGACCAACCTGAAGAAGCAATGGAATTATACAAACTAATATTAACGAATTACAGCAATAGTATTCATGTAGTCGAAGCAAGAAAACGATTTAGGTTGCTTAGAGGAGATACTTTAAATTAGAATCAAATGATTATATATAGTGTAACAGTAAGTATAGACAAAGGAGTTCATGAGGATTGGTTGGTATGGATGAAGGAATCACATATTCCTGATGTAATGAAGACCGGATATTTTACAGAGAACCTAATCACAAAAGTACTCACAACCTCAGAGGATGAAGTTGGGATTACCTACAACATCCAGTACCATTGCCCTAGTATGACAGACCTAGAAGAATACCAGCGTGATCATGCACCTGCTCTACAAAAAGAACATACAGAACGATATAAAGATAAATTTGTAGCCTTTAGAAGTTTACTCGAAAAAGTATAAGTTGAAATTAGTAAAAGCCAAAAAGCACCTCGGTCAGCATTTTTTAATAGATGAAAGTATTGCATCAAATACAGTAGATGCTCTACAAATGACCGAACAATACAATAAAGTAATTGAAGTAGGTCCAGGGATGGGTGTGCTTACTAAATACTTGGTTAAACGGAAGGACCTTGAAACTTATATCATTGATATTGACGGAGAATCTATTAAATTTCTTTTGCAAAATTTTGAAGAGTTAGATGACTCTAGAATTATCGAAGGGGACTTTTTAAAATACGATTTGACACAAATTTTTGGACAAGAAAATTTTGCTATTGTAGGTAACTTCCCGTACAATATTTCTTCTCAGATTCTATTTAAAGCCTATGATAATCGGGATAAAGTAATTGAGGTAGTCGGTATGTTTCAGAAAGAGGTGGCAGAACGAATTGCTGCACCTCCGGGCTCTAAAACATACGGGATACTTAGTGTGCTGCTTCAAGCATTTTACGATATCGAATATTTATTTACGGTAGAGCCCGAGGTTTTTGATCCGCCGCCAAAGGTCAAATCAGGAGTAATTAGGCTACAACGAAATAATGTAAAGTCCTTAGATGTAGATGAAAAGCGCTTTAAATCAATCGTTAAAATTGCATTTGGTCAGCGCAGAAAAACGTTGAGAAACTCATTAAAACAGTTTATCAATGAGAAGCCTGAGATAAAAGAGAATGTAATCTTTAATGAAAGGCCAGAGCAGCTTTCTGTTGCTCAATTCATCGAAATTGTAAAATTATTGGATTAATGCCTGTTGAGATAAGCTGATAAATCGATAGTTTTTGAGGTCATAAGAATCTTAGAATAACATTAATTTATTTACCTCATAACCCTTATTAAGGCCTAAAGTTGTAAATTCGTCATCTACAAATTGATTGGCTCATGCAATTTGAACTAACAAAAGAGTATTTAAACGCACTAAGAGAAAGCTTAGACACCGGACTAGAGACACCAATTTTGCAAGAAGTTAGTGTACTCCACCCGGCGGATATTGCCGAAATTTTAGATGAGCTAACCATAGAACAAGCGTCTTTACTTTACAAATATATTGGCAAAGAAAAGTCTGCCGATATTCTTATTGAACTAGATGAAGATGTTAGAGAGCGATACCTAGACTCTCTCGGTGCGAAAGAAATTGCCGAGACCTTTATTGAAAATATGGATTCAGATGATGCTGCCGATATTATGGCAGAACTTTCTGATAAAGTAAAAGAAGAGGTAATCTCACACATTCAAGATGAAGAACAGGCGAGTGACATTGTAGACCTTCTGAGTTATCCAGAAGATTCTGCAGGTGGACTTATGGCTAAAGAGCTTATTCAGGTAAATGTGAATTGGAGCATGCTGAAGTGCGTAAAAGAAATGCGCAAACAAGCAGAAGACATTGAAAATGTATACTCGATTTATGTAGTTGATAATCAAAATCGATTAATTGGAACACTCTCCTTAAAAAAACTCCTTTTAGCACCAAGTACAGCCAAAGTTGAAGACGTTTATTTTAAAGATGTCTTGGCTGTGAAAGCATATGAAAAGTCAGAAGAAGTTGCGAATATTATGGAAAAGTATGACCTTGTTGTACTTCCTGTAGTAGATGAACTTTACAGATTAATGGGAAGAATTACTATTGATGATGTGGTAGATGTGATTCGAGAGGAAGCAGACAAAGATTATCAAATGGCTTCAGGTTTGACTCAAACTGCAGAATCGAGCGATCGGGTTTGGTCCCTTTCAAAAGCACGAATTCCTTGGTTGGTGATTGGGTTGTTTGGTGGTGTTTTAGGTTCATTAGTCATAGAAAATTACGAAGGCCAAATTCAAATTCATCCTGAAATGGCCATTTTCATTCCTTTAATCGCCGCTATGGGCGGAAATGCGGGTGTGCAATCATCAGCAATAGTCGTACAAGGATTAGCCAACAAAACAATGGG
Organism: Vicingaceae bacterium; assembly: GCA_018402765.1. GTDB lineage: Bacteria > Bacteroidota > Bacteroidia > Flavobacteriales_E > Vicingaceae > Acidiluteibacter. The sequence continues at coordinate 127,517 of JAGYIE010000002.1, forward strand.
ATTTGATTCTATTTTCTCTAGATTATTCAAAGAATTCTCAGTAGGATTATTAAACGGTGTATTGGTTTCATCATTAATATTTGGCTATAACTTATTATTCTCAGACTCATGGGCACTTAGCCTAACAGTTAGTATTTCGTTAATTACAGCAGTAGTTTTTGCGACCCTTTTAGGTACGGCAGTCCCACTAGTTTTAGATAAATATAAAGTAGATCCTGCACTAGCTACAGGTCCGTTTATCACCACATTGAATGACATTATTGGTCTTTTTATCTACTTTGGAGTTGGGCGATTATTGTATAATTATTTCTAACCATGTCTCGAAAAGTAATTTTCATTGATTCTGTACATCTTATTTTAAAAGACCGATTAGAAGAAATGGGGTTCCAATGTGATTGGAAAATTGATTTAAATCGTCAGGAGATTGAGGAGATTATTGATCAATATGAGGGAGCAGTAATCAGAAGCAAGTTCAAATTTGATGCAGATATACTTCACAAAAGCAGTCACTTAAAATGGATTGCACGTTCCGGCGCAGGAATGGAAAACATCGATTTAGATACCGCAAAAAGCCTAAACATTCAGTGTTTTAATTCCCCTGAAGGCAATAGAGATGCCGTAGCTGAACATTGTATCGGAATGTTGTTGAGTCTATTCAATCACCTATCCAGAGGAGATCAGGAAGTGCGACAAGGCTTGTGGTTGAGGGAGAAAAACCGCGGAATTGAACTCAAAGGAAAAACAGTTGGGTTGATAGGTTTCGGATTTATGGGTCAAGCATTCGCTCAACGACTGCAAAGTTTTGGAGTAACTATTTTAGCGCATGACAAATACAAAACGGGATTTGGAAGTGATTTAGTAAAAGAAGCGACCTTGAAAGACCTTCAAGAAGAATCGGATGTAATCAGCATTCACCTGCCATACACCGAAGAAACGCACTATTATGTTGATGAGCAATTTATAGCCAATTGTCAAAAACCATTTTACCTCATCAATACCGCTCGCGGAAAATGCTTGGACACCTCAGCGTTGGTAAAAGGAATCAATGCTCAAAAAGTTTTAGGAGCTTGTTTAGATGTCTCCGAATTTGAAAGTATTTCCTTTGAAAACCTCAACAAAGATCAGCTTCCTCAAGCATTTCAGGATTTAATTGCTTCCGACAAAGTTATTCTTTCTCCTCATGTGGCCGGCTGGACGGTTGAATCTTATGAGAAATTATCGAGTTTTTTGGCAGAGAAAATATTAGGTAATTGTTAATTATCAATGGTTAATTGATGTATTCAGCAAACCACATTAACAATTACTTCACCACAAACCTCGCAGTCTGTCTACTCTTTTGCTCTACATAAATAGTTTTACCATTTAGAAGTTTAGAAAGTGTTTCCTCATCATAATGACGAACTGTTAGCAACAGTAACTCATCATTGAAATATACCTTATAGTCAGCTTTCAATTCTTCAATAAGTTGGTCAATTTTCTGTTTTTGATTATCTACACAAACAGAAAAACTAAGCGCTGAATTCTGCATCAGATTCACAGCGACTTTATGCTTTGCAAAGCAGCCAAAAATCTGACTTAAGTTCTCCTCAGCTATAAACGAATAATCTCTAGGCGAGATAGAAATTAATCTTTGATTCGTTTTAAAGATATAAGATGGAATCAACGAGTCTTTTGAAGAGTTTTCATTAATTATACTTCCTTCTTCTTCAGGGTTTAAGAATGACTTTACAAGCAATGGAATTTGCTTATTTTGTAATGGCTTAATCGTTTTTGGATGAATAACTGTTGCGCCGTAATACGCTAGTTCTACTGCTTCATGGTAAGAAATATTGTTGAGTTTTACAGTATCTTCAAACCATTTTGGATCAGCATTGAGCATGCCAGGAACATCCTTCCATATCGTTAGAGAATCTGCATCTGTTAGATTAGCCAGAATTCCTCCTGTAAAATCAGAGCCTTCTCTTCCTAAAGTAGAATTAAAATTTTCTGAAGTGGACCCTACAAAACCCTGAGTAACCATCAATTTATTAGCACTATCAGCGAAATAAGGTTTTAAATAGCGATTTACATTCTCAGCAGAAACCACCCAATCTACTTTTGCATTTCTATAGGTGTTGTCGGTTCTAATTAAATCGCGCACATCTTGCAATTTATTAGTCAACCCGACATGCTTTAGATAGGCTGAAACAATGGTGGCAGAAATCCATTCGCCAACAGCAACCATTTGATCGTACTCAAAATCGTACTCCCGCATTTGTTCTTCTTCCAGTTGCCACTCTATTTCAACAAACGTATTGTGAATTTCTTGGAAAATTGGATGACGGGTATCTTCAAATAGCTCCTTTAAGATATCAAAATGAAAGTGTTTTACTACTTCTAAAAGAGTCATAGCATTTTCTCGTCCATGAAAATAAGCATCTAACAACTCTTCCAAAGCATTGGTGGTTTTGCCCATCGCGGAAACCACCACTATAATTTGCTCTTCCGGGTAACGCTCTAAAATAGTTGCTACGTTTTTTACTGCAGCGGCATCTTTTACTGATGCTCCTCCAAACTTAAATACCTTCATTTATTTCAATTTCTTTGATAATTCGTGTAGTTGCTCTTTTCTAAACTTGGCATTAAACCATTCTCCATCTAATTCAGCTGCATATTTTTTATAAAATCCAATTGCCGGCTCATTCCAATCCAAAACCTGCCACTCCATCCTACCAGAGTTCAGATTAGCTGATATTCGTATCAATTCTTCAAAAAGCAATTTTCCGGCACCCACACCTCTATACTTTTCAGTCACAATCAAGTCTTCTAAATATATACACTTACCCTTCCAAGTAGAATATTTGGTATAATACAATGCCATACCAATTATTTTATCATCTGACTCGGCAATTAATAACTTGTAAATAGCATTAGGACCAAACCCATCCTCGGTCAATTCTTCTAATGTAACTTCTACCTGATCAGCAGCATTTTCGTAAACAGCTAATTCATAAATTAGTTGAAGTACATCGGGACAATCACTTCTTTTACCTTCTCTTATGGTTACCATTATATAATTGCTTTGCAGCAAAGGTAAATTTTAGGAGTTAAAAACCCTACAGTTTGAAGGATAGACTTCCAAATTGCTTTCATTTTGCGATATTTGCAAAAATTTAAAGGCAATACCATGAGTGGAGTTAAAACATTGAGCGAATTTATTATAGAAAGACAAGATGACTTTCCATATGCAACCGGTGAATTAACTCGCTTATTAAATGATATTGTTATTGCCACTAAAATCATCAACCGAGAGGTGAATAAAGCAGGTTTAGTAAATATTATTGGAGCCACTGAATCTGAAAACATTCAAGGCGAAACGCAGCAAAAACTTGACGTAATGGCCGATAATCAATTTATCTCAGCTTTACAGAATGGTGGTGAAGCTTGTGGTTTAGCCTCTGAAGAAAATGACCACGAATTAATTTTTAAAAGCGACTTTGCAAAAAAAGGCAATTATGTAGTAGCATTTGACCCATTAGATGGCTCTTCTAATATTGATGTGAATGTTTCTATTGGAACGATATTTTCAATTTTCAGAAGAAAAAGCAAAGTTGGCGAGGAAGCAAACCTACAAGATTTCTTGCAGAAAGGAGATGAGCAAGTAGCTGCAGGATATATTGTTTATGGTTCTTCTACTATGCTAGTTTATACCACAGGAAACGGGGTAAATGGATTTACTTTAGATCCGTCAATCGGTGAGTTTTGTTTATCTCATCCGAATATGAAAATTAAAGAGGATGGTAAAATTTACTCGTTGAACGAAGGGAATTACCCTTTCTTTTCTCAAGGTGTTCGTGATTATATTGAATACTGTAAAGAAGATGACAAAGAAACAAATCGCCCATTTTCAGCACGATACATTGGCTCAATGGTAGCCGACTTTCACCGAAACTTGATAAAAGGCGGTATTTTTATCTATCCAGAAACAACGAAAGCCCCAAACGGTAAACTAAGAATCTTATACGAATGCAATCCAATGGCTTTTATTATGGAGCAGGCTGGCGGAGCTGCCACCACAGGTAAGCAGCGTATCATGGATGTGGAATTAACTGAATTGCATCAGCGTGTCCCATGTATTATGGGATCTAAAAAGATGGTAGAGAAAATGTTGACGTTTTTGTAGTAAGTTATTTAGAATACTCTAATAAATACTTAGTCAAACCCAAAAAAAATAGTTTGCGTTAAGCTTAAATCTTCCTATTTGAATCTCCCAACAATTCCATTAATTTAGAGGAATGGTTTTAATTGAAAAAAGGTCTACAGCTGCATTTCTTGTATTCATCGCGATAATAGCTTTGGGTGCGTATTGGAGTTCATTTTCAAATGCTTTTACCCACTTTGATGACCAAATACAAATAACTGAAAACTCAGATATCGTAAAGATGAACTGGGATAAGTTAAAAACAATATTTAGTTCCACTTATGTAGGAATGTATCAACCAATAAGTACACTAATCTACGGTTTACTAATTGGATTTTTCGGAATAAAACCTGCAGTTTTTCACGTATTTAGCTTCTTACTGCATTTACTTAATGGCTGGCTTGTATTTCTGTTGCTCAAACAGCTCATCAAAAAAGAACTTTACATCATTCCGTTAGTGGGTTTATTTGTTTTACACCCCATGCAAGTAGAATCAGTTAGTTGGGCATCTGCTACGTCTAACATTATTTTTACCTCGTTTTACCTGACCGCTATTCTTAGTTTTTTAAAAAATCCGAAACGCACCTTCGATCCTGCTGCGTTTAGTTGGTTCATACTCGCCTGCCTGAGCAAGGCCACAGCCATTAGTTTGCCTGTTGTTTTACTGGCTTACCTGGTGGTGATAAGAAAGAAAAGTTGGATCACTAGCTTTGTGCAATTGCTTCCGTATTTTTTGATTTCCCTTTTAATAGGAACAATCACCATTATGAGTCGTGAGAGTGCTGAACACATGACCAATTTGGCGTTGAGTTACACCTTGATTGAACGCGGTCTTATCTTCTGTTACACAGTGGTATTTTACCCTTTGCAATACTTATTTCCAATAGAACTTTCTCCTTTTTACTCTTTCCCAAATAAAGTAAGTGGCAGTTTTGGTTGGATCTACTATGTCGCACCCTTTATTTTAGCGACCTTAATATACACAGTATACCGTTTTAGAAAAAATAAATTAGTGATTTTTGGAGCATTGTTTTATTTAATTACGATTGGTCCTGTACTTCAACTAATACCTGTCGGCAGTCAGGTCGTTACAGACCGATATATCTATTTAAGTGGAATAGGTATCTTAATCGCCTTAAGCCCCTTACTCGGATTAATTAAAAATCACAAAGCACTCTTAATTGCGAGTGTTACGTGTTTTTTAGGTATTGCTATTTATGCCCAACAACGAACCACCGTTTGGCAAAATGATGAAACCATTTGGGGTGATGTGTTAGCAAAGGATGAGTATGTAGCCCAAGCATGGAACAATAAAGGAATTATTGCTGAAAAGGAAGGAAAGATTGCTGATGCAGAACGATATTATTCCAGAGCTATTCAGTTAAATGCACAGTATGCTGACCCCTACACCAATAGGGGTAATATTTATGCTGCGCAAGGCAAATCAGAGGCTGCTTTAAAAGATTTCAATAATGCTTTAAAAATTAAGCCTAACCATGCTGATGCATTATTTAATAGAGCAAATGAGTTCATTAAGATTGGGGATTTTAATACTGCATTAGAAGATTTAAATGCTTCTATTGCTATAAAACCTCAACCTGACGCACTAACGAACAGAGGATTAATATACATACAGACCAAAAAGTGGGGACAAGCTATGGATGATTTAAACGCTAGCATAAAACTTAATCCTAAAAATGCTCAAGCATTCTATTTAAGAGCATTGGTAAAATACCAAACAGTTGATGCTACTGCAGGTTGTGCCGACTTCCAGCAAGCTGCCAATCTTGGTGACGAGAATGCAAAGCAAGCATTAGAGCAGTATTGTAGGTAAAATAAAAACAATATAACATTAAAAAAGTTAAACTTGCTTACCTATTAGAATACTTAATTTTGCTACTTAGCACAACTGAATGACAAAGACAGAACTTAAAGAATTATTCGTTTCAGCACCAAAGGTTCAAGAAATTGCAAACCGATTAAAAGATTACCCTCAATCTCATATCGCATTAAAAAAAGCGTTAGGTTCACTATCCTCATTTTATGCATTTGGAGTAGCGCAAAACTTTCCAATTAATCATTTATTTATTCTCGGAGACAAAGAGGAAGCTGCTTACTTCTTAAATGATTTAGAGGAAATAGCAGGAGAAGATAAGGTGATTTTCTTTCCAGGATCTTATCGAAAAGCATACGACGTAGAGAAGACTGACAATGCAAACATCCAAATGCGTGCTGAAGCATTAAACAAGATTAACAAAAAAGACAGTTCTTATTTGATTATTACCTATCCTGAAGCCATTACAGAAAAAGTAGTGACCAAAAAGAATTTGATTGACAATACGCTCATAATTCGAAGAAATGATAAGCTAAGTATTGACTTTTTGATAGACATCCTAAACAGTTACAGCTTTAATCGGGTAGATTTTGCAGCAGAACCTGGCGATTATTCCATTCGAGGTGGTATTGTAGATATCTATTCATTCTCAAATGAAAACCCCATAAGAATAGAGCTTTTTGGCGATGAAGTAGACTCCATCCGAACTTTCGATCCGGGTACTCAACTATCAATTAGCCCAATGGAGTTTGTCTCTATTCTACCAAACGTGCAAGAAAAGCTTTTGGAAGAAAGCAGGGAGTCTTTTCTATCTTTTATTCATGAAAATACAGTTTTATGGTTCAAAGACTATTTACAAGCAAAAGAGAAAATCCAAAAAGAATTCGAAAATGCGAGTAATGTATATGAAAACATCGATTCTCCAATCAAACATTTGGAGCCATATGAGCTGTATACTTCAAAGGAAGATTTCATATTAGAAAGTAAGCGATTCAACACCATAGAATTTGGAACTGCAGACTATTTTGACATTGATTTAACGGTAACTATAAATGCTGATCCGCAGCCCGCTTTTAATAAAAACTTTGACTTATTAAGTGAAAACTTAAACCGGAATTCAGAGCGAGGTGTCGACAATCTAATCCTAGCTGCGAGTGCTAAACAAATAGAACGACTTTATGCCATCTTTGAAGACATCGGCAAGGAGATCAATATGAAAACGCTCTTAATGAGTGTACAAGAAGGTTTTATTGAGAAAGATTTAAAAGTTGCTTGCTATACAGATCATCAAATCTTTAATAGATACCATCGATTTAGACTTAAAGAGAGTTTTAGAAAAAAGGATCAGGCAATTACGCTCAAAGAACTGAACAATCTACAAGCCGGCGATTACGTTACACACATCGATCATGGAATTGGTCAATTTTCAGGGCTGGAGAAGATAAATGTGAATGGCAAAAAACAAGAAGCAATTCGAATATTGTATAAAAATGGAGATACACTTTATGTTTCTATACACTCGTTGCATAGAATTGCCAAATTTGTTGGCAAGGATGGAACACCCCCCAAAATAGATAAACTAGGAGCCACTGCTTGGGCCAAGCAAAAGCAAAAGACAAAGAGTAAGATTAAAGAGGTTGCTTTTGATTTAATAAAGCTTTATGCAGAACGCAGAACCAAAGAAGGATTTCAATTTTCTCCTGACACTTATCTACAAGATGAATTGGAAGCATCGTTTATCTATGAAGATACTCCCGATCAACTAAAGGCAACCAACGATATCAAAGCGGATATGGAATCGCCTCAGCCAATGGATCGATTAATATGTGGTGATGTAGGATTTGGAAAAACAGAAGTAGCTGTAAGAGCAGCGTTTAAAGCTGTAGCTGATAGTAAGCAAGTTGCTGTATTAGTGCCAACCACAATTCTTGCATGGCAGCATTACAAAACATTTAAAAATCGACTCAACGATTTTCCATGTAAAGTGGATTATATCAATAGATTTAAATCAGTAAAACAGCAAAAAGAAACGCTTCAAAAATTAGCTAATGGTGAAATAGATATTATCATAGGGACACATAGATTAGCAGGGAAAGATATAAAATTTAATAATCTAGGTCTACTAATTATTGATGAAGAGCAGAAATTTGGAGTAGGAGTAAAAGATAAGCTGAAAACTATAAAGGCAAATGTGGATACCTTAACTCTAACAGCTACGCCAATTCCACGGACGCTTCAATTCTCTTTAATGGCAGCCAGAGATTTGTCTGTAATCAATACACCACCGCCAAATAGACAACCGATTCTAACCGAGGTTCACACCTTTAATGAAGAGTTAATACGAGATGCAATCATCTATGAAGTCAACAGAAATGGCCAAGTCTTTTTTATCAATAATCGAGTAGAAAACTTGAAGGAAATAGCCGGAATGATTAACCGACTTTGCCCCGATGTAAAAGTATTAACTGCTCATGGTCAATTAAAAGGTGATGATTTAGAAGACCGAATGATGAGTTTTATTGATGGTGATTTTGATGTGTTGATTGCTACCACAATTATTGAATCAGGATTAGATATTCCAAATGCCAACACCATCATTATTAACAATGCCAATAATTTTGGGTTGAGCGATTTACACCAAATGCGCGGACGTGTAGGACGAAGCAATAAAAAAGCATTTTGCTATTTACTGGCACCTCCTGTTATCGCGTTGAGCAATGATGCCAGAAGGAGACTGCAAGCCTTAGAACAATTCTCAGATTTAGGAAGTGGTTTCCAAATCGCTATGAAAGATTTAGATATTAGAGGAGCAGGAAACTTATTAGGAGCTGAACAAAGCGGTTTTATTTCAGAAATTGGTTTTGAAATGTATAAAAAAATCTTGGATGAGGCCATTCAAGAACTTAAAGACAATGAGTTTAAAGACCTATACCAAGAAGATACAAATGAGGAATATGAATTTGTAAAAGACACGATAATAGAAACAGATTTTGAGTTATTAATTCCTGATCAGTACATTACGAATATTTCTGAACGAATAAATTTATATAAAGAGTTGGACAATATCGATACCGAAGAAAGATTAAGTAAATTCGAAAAACAACTGACCGACCGATTTGGTCCTGTGCCAAAGCAAACCAAAGAATTAATAGAAACTATCCGTTTGAGATGGATTACTCAGGAAGTCGGTTTCGAAAAAATCATTTTAAAACAAGGCAAATTTATTGGCTATTTTATCGCTAACGAAGCATCTGCTTATTATCAGTCTGCTGCATTTACAAGAGTATTAAACTATGTTCAGAAGAACCAAGGAAAAGTAGCACTTAGAGAAAAAAACAAACGGTTATCACTTGTTTTTACGGGCATTAGGGATATTAAAACAGCAATAAAATCATTATCCCTACTTACCGTTGATAAAAAAATGGAAGTTATATAATTGAAACAAAACACATCGCATGAAAAACCAAAAAATAATCGCATTTGTAAATGCTAGCTCATTAGCAATTGCCTTAATTGTAAATTACTTGGCTACTGCTAAACAGATTTTTGGCGTTTCTATGAAAGATCAGTCAGATAAATATTTCAATTTATTTACGCCTGCCCCTTACGCCTTTTCTATTTGGGGATTTATCTACCTCTTTTTGATTGCTTTTGTTGGATATCAATTTTATCAAATTTCGACGAAAAAATATGACAGTTCAATTGGCCAAATTGGCTATTGGTTTGCTATTGCTAACCTCGGGAACGCATTATGGATAGTTGCGTTTATGAATGATCTAGTTATAGAATCGATGGGAATCATGCTTGTAATTCTTTATTCATTAATAAAAATTACATTAAAAACCAATATGGAAAGATGGCATGCACCGGCAAAAACAATTGCATTTGTATGGTGGCCTATTAGCTTCTATTTCGGCTGGATTACAGTAGCGACTATAGCTAATGCATCGGCGCTAATGATTTATATTGACTATGATGGAAGTCCATTATCTCCAAAAATATGGACCATACTATTGATGGTGACTGCTACCATTATTTATATCACTATGATTTGGAAACGAAGCATGCGCGAATATTCTCTGGTTGGTGTTTGGGCACTTATCGCAATAGCGGTAAAAAACTGGGATACTGAGCAGTCGATTGCATACACTGCGATTGGTTTATCAATAGTAATTTTTATCAACTCAAGTATACACAGTTTTCAAAACAGAAAGACTTTACCATTTTTTAAATAGCCCTACCTTCTTATCGCTTCCACAGGATCCATTCTTGACGCCCCCCAGGCTGGTATAAATCCTGAAATCAGTCCAATAACAACAGAAATACTAATTCCAAGAATAATGTTTTCAAGAGTTAGAAAAACTTCAAAATCTAGGCCATAGGTTAAAATTAACGTGCCTAAAAATATAATAAACAACCCAACTAACCCGCCAACCAGACAAAGGAAGATAGACTCAAACAGAAACTGAAAAAGAATAAAGAAATTTTTTGCACCAAGTGCTTTTTGTATCCCAATAATGCTAGTCCTCTCTTTTACAGACACAAACATGATATTGGCAATACTAAATCCTCCAACAATAATGGAGAAGATTCCAATTATACTTCCTGCAATATTTACGATACTAAATAACTCACCAAATCCTTTAGAAAGCATATCCAATTCGTTTAAAGCAAAGTTATCTTTTTCAACAGGTTTCAGCTTTCGTAATGACCGCATTATGCCTGTTAGCTCATCCATTAACTCAGGGTTGCTGATATGTTCCTTTGCCTTAACCCTTATCGTTAAACTCATAGATTCGCTGCGCTCATTAAAAAGAGTTCTCGCAAAATTGATAGGGATAATAATTTGATCATCATTGGAATTCCCAAGCATGCTCTCGCCTTCTTTTTTCACCATACCAACGGCTGTAACATTACGCCCCATAAACTTAAACTGCTTGCCAATAGGATCTAAACCTCCAAAAAGATTCTTTCCAACATTAGCTCCAATTACTGCTATAGGACTACCGCTATTGGATTCATTTTCTGTAAAATACCTACCCTGTTCAATATTAACCTCAGCAACTTGGTTATACGCATGAGAAGCCCCAACAAAACGAACATTTTCAAGACTATTACTTTTGTGCTTTAAAGTAACTGAACCTTGTATATTCATTGCAACAGCCTGGGCACCTTGTGACATTTTTTTAATGTTTCTAAATTCTTTGATCGTAGGCTGTGGGCGCTGCATATATTCCCACCAAGGTTGATTCCGATCAAAACTCCATGGCCATTTCTGAACATAAACTACTCTATCTCCTAAAGACGATATGCTGTCCTGAATACTTTTCTCCAAAGCATCTACCATGGTATAAACCGAAATAATTGAGAATATTCCAATCGTAACACCAAGAAGCGACAAAAATGTCCGCAACTTATTTGCTACAAGTGCATTTATTGCAAAAGAAAGACTCTCTTTTAGTAGTTTTAATAGTAGCATAATTGCATTTTATAATGGTAAAATTAAACTTCTTTTTTAGCTTCTAACTACCGCTCATCAAATCGTAGTTTTAAACAAAAAAAACTTCTTATCAACACCCCACTATTTAAGGCCTAGAGCCTTTGTTTAACCCACCTTAAATTTGTAAAATTGTGCTTTACTTTCACACGACATCATGAATCAACCAAAGCGAATAAAAACCGCCTTAATTTCAGTTTTTTACAAAGAAAATCTAGCTCCAATAATTGAGCAACTTCATGCAGATGGAGTGACACTTTTGTCTACAGGTGGGACAAGGAAGTTTATTGAAGAATTAAACATTCCTTGTCAAGCAGTAGAAGACTTGACTTCTTATCCATCCATTTTGGGTGGAAGAGTTAAAACACTTCATCCAAAAGTTTTTGGTGGAATACTAGCAAGAAGAGAAAATGAAAGTGATGAAAAAGAAATTTCTGCATTCAGAATTCCTGAAATTGACTTAGTGATTGTTGATTTATATCCATTTGAAGAAACTGTTAAATCAGGTGCTTCCAATAATGATATTATTGAAAAAATAGACATTGGTGGCATTTCTCTAATTAGAGCTGCTGCTAAAAACTTTAACGATGTTTTAATCGTCAGCTCAAGAGATCAGTATACTGACTTACTTGCTGTGATTCAAAATGGGAAAGGCTCAACAAGTATTGAGGATCGAAGAAGATTTGCAGCTCAAGCTTTTCAAATCTCCTCTCACTATGATACCGCCATATTTAATTACTTCAACAAGACAGAAGAAATTGAAGCACTTAAAATAAGTGAGAATACCGCTAATAGCTTGCGTTATGGAGAAAATCCTCACCAAAAGGGAACATTTTTTGGAAATATGGATGAACTATTTGATAAGCTTCATGGAAAAGAGCTTTCTTATAATAACTTACTAGACGTAGATGCAGCAGTTAACCTAATAGGAGAGTTTACAAAAAGCAATCCAACATTTGCTATTTTAAAACACAATAATGCATGTGGCATAGCTACTAGATCGACTGTAGCTGAAGCATATGAAGCAGCTTTAGCAGGGGATCCTGTATCAGCATTTGGTGGAATTTTGATAACCAATCAAGAAATTGATGAAGCCACGGCAAATGCAATTAACCCTTTATTTTGCGAGGTAGTAATTGCACCTAGTTACAATGAAACTGCTTTATCAATTTTAAAATCAAAGAAGAACAGAATCATTTTAGTTCAAAAACAAATAGAATTGCCTCGAATGCAATATCGTTCTATCTTAAATGGAGCATTAGTCCAAGATAAGGACTTAGTTACAGATAAAAAAAGTAACTTTAAAACGGTTACCAACGTTGCTCCAACTGACCAAGAATTAGAAGATTTAGAATTTGCTTCGAAACTTGTAAAACAAACCAAGTCAAATGCTATCATTTTAGCTAAAAATGGTCAATTATTGGCAGGAGGAACAGGACAAACATCTCGAGTAGATGCACTAAACCAAGCAATTAAAAAAGCTAAAGAATTCAATTTTGATTTAAATGGAGCTGTAATGGCATCTGATGCTTTTTTCCCATTTCCTGACTGTGTAGAAATAGCGAAAAAAGCAGGAATAACAGCAGTTATTCAACCAGGAGGGTCGATTAAAGACGACCTTTCGATTGATTATTGCAACAACAATAACCTTGCGATGGTATTTACCGGAACAAGACACTTTAAACACTAACATACTTTTTGAATAAATAAAATGGGATTATTTGATTTTTTCACCCAGGAGATTGCAATTGACCTCGGTACTGCAAACACTTTAATCATTCACAACGACAAAGTAGTTGTAGATGAACCTTCTATTGTAGCTATGGAACGTAGCACCGGTAAAGTAATCGCTGTAGGAAAGCGAGCAATGCAAATGCATGGGAAAACACATGAAGATATCAAAACAATTCGCCCATTAAGAGATGGTGTTATTGCTGATTTCCAAGCTGCTGAGTACATGATTCGGGGCATGATAAAAATGATTCATCCAACAAAACGCTACTTTAGCCCTTCACTAAAAATGGTAATTTGCATACCGTCTGGAATTACCGAAGTAGAGAAAAGAGCGGTAAAAGATTCTGCGGAACATGCAGGTGGGAAAGAAGTATATATGATTCATGAGCCAATGGCCGCTGCAATAGGCATCGGTATTGATGTGCTAGAACCGATGGGAAACATGATTATTGATATCGGCGGTGGTACATCAGAAATTGCTGTTATCGCACTAGGAGGAATAGTATGTGATAAATCTATACGAGTGGCAGGTGATGACTTTACAAATGATATAGTTGACTATATGCGACGGCAGCATAACTTATTGATTGGAGAGCGTTCAGCAGAAAAAATTAAGATTGAAGTCGGGTCTGCACTTCCCGAGTTAGATACACCTCCTGAAGATTATGCAGTTCAAGGTCGTGATCTAATGACAGGTACACCCAAAGAAATCATTGTTAGCTACACCGAAATTGCCCATGCGTTAGACAAGTCAATCTCTAAGATTGAGGCTGCAATATTAAATGCACTTGAGATGACTCCTCCAGAACTTTCAGCTGATATCTATAGAACCGGATTATATCTTGCAGGCGGTGGATCACTATTAAGAGGTTTAGATAAGCGAATTTCTATTAAAACAAAACTACCAGTGCATGTTGCAGAGGATCCGTTAAGAGCTGTAGCTAGAGGCACCGGCATTGCGTTAAAGAATTCAGCAAAACTAACCTTCCTAATTCGTTAATAATCAATAATTAGTTGTGCACATCTTAAATGCGGAATTTACTTGGATTTTTAAGTCGTAACTCCTTCTTCCTTTTTTTCTTATTGTTAGAGGGATTCGCTGTGTTATTGCTAATCCAAAATAACCGATTCCAGCGTTCGGAATTCATCAACTCTTCGAATTCTGCTAGTGGTAGCTTTTACCAAATGGTAAATAATGCAACTAAGTATTTTGATCTTGTTTACATAAATAATCAACTTTCTAACGAAAATGCTCAATTAAGAAACCACTTAACCACATCGAAAATTGAGATTTTTGGAAAGAATTTTATAATAAACGACACCATTTACCAGCAATCCTATACATTCACAGAAGCTACAATAATCAACAATACAGTTAACAAAGCAAATAATTACATTACCCTAAACAAAGGAACGCTAGCAGGAGTGAAAGAAGGGATGGGAGTTATTGGTCCGCAAGGAATTATTGGTATAGTTAAGACTGTTTCAACAAGGTTTAGCTCCGTAATGAGTGTACTGCATACTCAATCTATAATCAGTGCTAAATTAAAAGATCAAAGACATTTTGGTTCCTTGGTCTGGGATAGCAAAGACTATCAATACGGACAACTTATCGACATTCCAAAGCATGTGCAAATAATGCTTGGTGATACCATTGTTTCTAGTGGCTTCTCCTCCATTTTTCCAACAGGAATTAGTCTAGCAACTATTACAGAAATAGAAAAACCGGAGGGTAACAACTTTTACAACATAACTGTAAAGTTTATCAATGACTTTAAAAAAATAGAAAAGGTTTATGTTGTCAAAAATGTACTAAGAACTGAACAAGATAAGCTAGAGGAACAAATGGAGGGAGATAAAGATGATTAGGCAAATACTAAACTTTACATTATTATTCTTATTCCTAATTGCAATTCAAGTGTTGGTTTTAAACAACATTCAACTAGGCGGTTACTTAAATCCATACTTATATATCATGTTTATATTAGCTTTACCGTTTAATACCCCAAAATGGCTATTGCTGATTTTAGCATTTGCATTAGGTATTGGAGTAGACCTTTTCTCAAGTACAATGGGAATGCATACCATGTCGTTGGTATTTATGGCATTTTTAAGACCTAGTGTTCTAAAGGTTATTGCACCTAGAGATGGATACGATACCAATCAAACACCGGGTATCCAGGACTTTGATTTTAGGTGGTATTTAATCTATGTTTC
This sequence comes from Vicingaceae bacterium, assembly GCA_018402765.1. Classification (GTDB taxonomy): domain Bacteria; phylum Bacteroidota; class Bacteroidia; order Flavobacteriales_E; family Vicingaceae; genus Acidiluteibacter. The sequence goes on from JAGYIE010000002.1 coordinate 142,979, forward strand.
TATCCTAACTTTTGCCCACCACTTTGTTCTTTTTTATATTGAAGTATTTAGATTCAGTGATTTCTTTTTTACCTTTTCAAAAGTAATCGTGAGTAGTTTGTTTACAATACTACTGCTACTCATAAGTCAATTATTCAATTACAACGCACAAGTAAAACGATGAATAAACGCGCATTGGAATCTCGTACTTTAGTCATCAGTGTGGTGTTTGTTTTAATGGCTGTAATTTTTATAATTCGGTTATTCTATGTTCAAGTTTTAAACGATAAATACAAGTTAGATGCTGACAACAACTCAAAAAGAAATATAACCGAATACCCTGCAAGAGGGTTAATATATGATAGAAATGGTAAGCTTCTAGTTTACAATGAAGCTGCCTATGACTTAATGATTTTACCACGTCAAGTACCGGAAGATTTAGATACAAATTCACTCTGTAAATTACTACGCATATCTAAAGACCATTTTATAAAGAAAATAGAGAAAGCTAAAGCATTTTCCTATTATAAATCATCCATCTTTGAACGCGAATTTTCTTCAGAAGAATACGCACGAATTCAAGAACAATTATATAAATATCCTGGCTTTTTCGTTCAAACAAGAACCTTAAGAAATTATCCAGAAGGAACAGCTGCTCACGTAATGGGATACATTAGTGAAGTAAATACCGCAGTAATTGAAAAAAATCCATACTATAAACCAGGTGATTACATTGGCAAAAGTGGAATTGAGCAATCTTACGAGGAGGAATTAAGAGGAAAGAGAGGTCTTCGAGTAGTAATGGTAGATGTTTTCAATAGAGAAAAAGGGAAATTTGCAGAGGGAATATACGATTCCACTGCTGTCTCAGGAAATGATTTAGAACTCACCATTGATGCAGATCTTCAAAAATATGGCGAGCAACTTATGCAAAATAAGAAAGGAAGTATCGTTGCTATAGAACCAACTACAGGCGAAGTGCTTGCATTAGTATCAGCGCCGGGTTACGACCCTAACCTACTAGTAGGGAGAGAAAGATCTAACAATTACGCATTATTAAATCAAGATGAATTAAAGCCATTATTTAACCGTGCATTGATGGCCAAGTATCCTCCGGGATCTACATTTAAAAGCATCAATGCATTAATTGGACTTCAAGAAGGAGTAATAACACCTTCAACTAAGTTTAGCTGCAACAACGGTTACAATTCAGGACGTTTTCACATGGGTTGTCACAGCCATCCCTCTCCAGTTGATTTAAAGTATTCTATACAGACTTCTTGTAATTCATATTATAGCAATGTATTCAGAACTATTGTTGATCATTACAAAAAAACTGAAACAGGATATTCAAAATGGAGAAATTATGTTTTATCATTTGGCTTGGGAACAAAGACAGGTATTGATTTGCCAAATGAATTAAATGGTTTTGTCCCTAACATTGATTACTACGACCGTTATTACAGAAAAGGCGGCTGGAGTTCTTTGACGATTGTTTCTCTTGCAATTGGTCAAGGAGAGCTCGGCTTTACACCTTTACAGATGGCCAATATGGCAACAACAATAGCCAATAGAGGGTATTATATAACACCTCACATTGTAAAAAAAGTTGGAAATAAACGAGTAGAAGTAATCGATACATCTATTTATAGACATGAGACAGGAATAGCTCCTAAGCACTACGAAGAGGTTGTGGAAGCAATGTACGATGTAGTAGAAAAAGGAACCGGAACCTCTGCTAGAATAGATTCTATTCAAGTGTGCGGCAAGACAGGAACTGTTCAGAATCCTCACGGAGAAGATCACTCTACTTTTATTGCATTTGCACCAAAAGACAATCCTCAAATTGCACTTTCTGTATATGTTGAAAATGGAGTTTGGGGTTCTAGATGGGCTGCACCTATGGCAGGACTGCTAATTGAAAAATACCTAAAAGGTAAAGTTAAACGAGAAGATATCGAAATAAGAATGCTGGAGGGAAACCTCATTGAAATACCAAAGAAACCTTGAGAAATAGCACCTCCATATTTTATAATCTTGACTGGTTCACTATTTTCCTTTATCTAATATTAGTATTTGCGGGTTGGTTAAATATTTATGCAGCTGTTTATAACGAGGAATTTCAAAGCATCTTCGATGCAAGCCAACAATATGGGAAACAACTACTCTGGATAGGCACTTCTATCGTATTAGGCATTATCATTTTATTTATTGATGAACGTTTTTACAATACGTTCGCCTATGTAATTTATAGTGTCGTCATATTTCTTTTAGTTCTCGTTTTACTAATTGGAGCTGAAACGAAAGGCGCAACCTCTTGGTTTGCTATTGGCGGATTCAAAATTCAACCGTCTGAATTTGCCAAATTTGCAACCAATATAGCGGTGGCAAAGTATTTAAGCACACTCAATATTAAAATAAGTGATCTAAAAACAAAAATAGTAGCTGCAATACTAATTTTCACTCCAGCAGTCCTCATATTAGCTCAAAATGATACAGGTTCTGCGTTGGTTTATGGTTCATTTATATTGGTGCTCTATCGAGAAGGGTTATCAGGTAATTTTCTAGTAATTGGTGTAGCTACAGCTTTTTTATTCGTGATGGCATTAATTATGAGAAATGAAATCTTTATCTTCCCTTTTGATATACAGCTTGATGGTACGATTTTACTAATCATATTAGTTGGACTAGTGTGTGCACTACTCTGGTACTTAAACCGCAAATCAAAGCAGTTACTTGTTATTATGATTGCGGTATTCATTGCAAGTGCAGGATTGATTAAAAGTGTAGATTACATCTTTAACAGTGTTTTAGAGCCACATCAGTCTAAACGAATTAATGTAATGCTAGGGTTAGAATCTGATCCAAAAGGAGCAGGATATAACGTTAATCAATCATTGATTGCTATAGGTTCCGGTGGCATTTCAGGCAAAGGATTTTTGGAAGGAACACAAACGAAATACGATTTTGTACCAGAACAAAGTACAGATTTCATATTCTGTACTATTGGCGAAGAGTGGGGGTTTCTTGGAAGTTTAGTGATCATTATATTATTTATCACTTTGCTATTAAGGATAATGTATCTAACGACTAGGCAGCGTTCCGATTTTGCAAGAATATATGGCTATGGTGTTGCGTGTATTCTATTTTTCCACTTTACAATCAATATTGGAATGACAATTGGCTTAGCCCCTGTAATTGGAATTCCACTCCCTTTTTTCTCGTATGGAGGTAGCTCTCTTTGGGGCTTTAGTATTCTATTGTTTGTATTCCTAAAGTTAGACTCAGACCGAATGAAGGTATTATAATCTACTAGAAAATACGTTCACAACATCAAAAATTAAGACTTCACCTCAACCACTGAAACAATCTGAGGAGCTGCTTTTTTAATGGTTTCTTCTACTCCTCCTTTTAATGTCATTGCACTCATGGAACAACTTTGGCAAGCGCCTATAAACTTTACTTGCACAACGTTCTCATCCGTTATATCTATTAGCTCTATATTGCCTCCATCGGCAATTAAAAAAGGACGCAGCTGCTCAATAGCTTGTTCTACTGTTGCTAATAGAGTATTCTTATCTTTAATTAATTCCATAGACTATACTTTAGCAAGTGTTGGTTCTAAGTTAATTTGCGCTTTGACATTTTGAATAAATGACTTTAATGCTAACGCTTGGGGAGTGGTATCTTGAAGCACAGCAGGTCTTCCAACATCTCCCGCTTCACGAATACTCTGTACCAACGGCACCTCACCTAAAAAGTTAAACTCCATTCGCTCAGCTAAATCTTTAGCTCCATTTTTTCCGAAAATATAATACTTGTTGTCGGGCAATTCCTCAGGAGTAAAATAAGCCATGTTCTCTACAACTCCAAGAACAGGGACATTAATTTCAGGCATTTTAAACATTGCCAATGCTTTACGCATATCTACTAAAGCAATTTCTTGAGGTGTACTCACTACAACAGCACCGGTAAGCGGTATCTGCTGAACTAATGTTAAGTGAACATCACCTGTACCAGGAGGCAAGTCAATAATCATAAAATCTAGCTCACCCCAATCAGCATCCTTAAACATTTGAGTCAATGCTTTTGTAGCCATCGGCCCTCTCCATACTACTGCCTGATCAGGAGACGAGAAAAATCCGATTGAAAGTAATTTTACACCAAAACTCTCAACAGGCTTAATCATTTGCGTTCCGTTTACTTCAACCATTGCAGGCTTCTCATCGCCTACATTAAACATGGCAGGTATCGAAGGTCCGTAAATATCTGCATCAACTAGGCCAACTTTATAACCTTCTGCGGCTAATCCTGCAGCTAAATTAGATGAAATAGTAGACTTACCTACTCCTCCTTTACCCGAAGCAACTGCTATAATGTGCTTAACACCGGGCAACATGGTTCGATGCTCTGGCTTCCGCTCATGAGCCTTAGGCATAGCAGTTACATTAGCATCTATTGATATATGATCTCCTAAATGTCGTTTTATCTGATGCTCACATGCTTCCTCTATACGCTTACGATTATGAAGAGCAGGATTGCTAATTTGTAAATCAAATCGAACTGTATTATTTTGAAATTCAACCTTTGAAACAAGATTTAATTCTACGATATCTTTCTTTAAATCAGGCTCTATCACAAATGACAAAGCATGCATTATTTTTTCTAATGTAACTTCCATCCTAAAGATTTATTACTGTAAAATTACCAATTATTTAGACTTGTTCTAAATAAGATTATAGCTTTACTACAATTCAACAATTGGGTCCCAAAAATGGTTTTTAAACCCTTGTATTTGATCATCTATCACCTTGATTCCTTCGGCGGACAACAGATTCTCCATAACCTCTGGTGGGTTAAAATGTGCTTTACCCGATAACATTCCATTTCTATTCACTACTCGATGTGCAGGTACAGCCTCAGCTTGGTTATGGGAAGCATTCATTGCCCAACCAACCATTCTTGCACCACCTTTCCTACCTAAGTAATTTGCGATAGCCCCATAGGAGGAAACTCTGCCATAGGGAATCAAACGAACTACCTGATAAACATGGTCAAAAAAGTCTTTATTCTTTTCTGATAGCTTAATCGTTTTAGTCATTAATGCACTTTAAACTTCAAGTAATTAATCTTATACCCTTTGTCCGAGAATATCTTTTCGTAGTGTGTTTTTATACTCAAAATGTCCTTGGTATATTGATCGTAGTTTTGAACAGCATCTCCATATAAATCGAATGTATGCTCAAGCAGATCATAACCTCTTTCATTAATCTCATCCAGCGTGAATCTAAAAAAGAATTCACTGTCGGTCTTTAAATGAATTGTGCCACCTTTCTTTAGAAACTTTTTATAACGTTCTATAAATAATGGACCCGTTAATCGCTTTTTCTCTTGTCGATCTTTAGGTTGCGGGTCAGGAAATGTTATCCAAATTTCATCCACTTCATCTGTAGCAAATCCACCTTCGATAAATTCAATTCGGGTTCTAAGAAAAGCAACATTATTGATTCCTTCGTCTTGGGAGGTTTTAGCACCTCTCCACATTCTAGCGCCTTTTATATCACAACCAATAAAGTTTTTCTTAGGGAACTTTCTAGCCATCCCTACGCTGTACTCTCCCTTACCGCAGCCTAACTCCAGCACTATTGGGTGATCATTCTTGAAAATTTTATCACTCCAATTCCCTTTTGTTAGGTAGTCTTTTCTAAATATTTCTTCCGTTTCTGGTTCGAAAACATTCGGAAATGTTTTCATCTCTGCGAAGTGGGCTAACTTCTGCTTTCCTGCCATTATCTCTTCTCCTAATTTTTATTCCAATCTAACAAATCGTCCATGGTTTGCTGCGCAACAGCATGATAGTTTGGACGTGCTTTCTCATAAATTCCTCTTGCAGTTATCTTAGAAGGGTCTGCAGCTATCAGCGCTTTGTAAATAGGAGTTAAAAACTTCCTTCTACCTATTTTTACCAAAAAGTCATTGATGGCAGGCTTGGCAACTTTGTAATTATTGGGGATAACTTTCACAAACCAAGCAGCTAGTATTTCAGAATTACCAGATTTAATAAACCCAAATGCCTTATCTAACTCTTCCATTTGCTCCATTGACATTTTAGAAGGCAGATTTCTTAAAAAATGAAGCCATTCGTGAGTGGACCAATTTGCCGAAGCCAAAGATGAAGCGGCAGAACCTTTCTTCCATTTTTGCAATTCCCCTTCTACTTTCTCAAACCTATCCGATTGTATTTTTGGACAGTTTGCAGGTAATCCAGGTGAATAAATCCACTCATCTAAATTGATAGCAGAAGCCCATTCCTCATTCTTACTTAATAGCTCAGCATTTATATAATCAACAAACCCTTCTGTAGTCATTGACTTGAAAGCATATGTATTAAAATAGGTTTTTAAAAACTGATCAAAATTCTCTCTACCTACGGTGTATTCAATCAATTTTAAAAAATAGAATCCTTTATCATAAGCAATACTTGTCATGCCTTCATCAGGGTCTTGGCCAGCTAAATCTAATTTCAACTTCGTTTTTGGACTTTCCATTCCAAAATCATCCAACTCAGCTTGTAAATCTTGATAAGAAATCAATGCAAGCATATTGGCATAATCTGCACCGTATACTTGCTCCATGATTCTATTTTCAAAGTATACTGTAAATCCTTCATTCAACCAGAAGTCATTCCAATTGTAATTAGTAACTAAATTTCCTGACCAAGAATGCGCCAATTCATGCGCAATTAATGAAGTCAATGACTTATCACCTGCTAATATCGTTGGAGTGGCAAAAGTTAACCTAGGGTTTTCCATTCCACCAAAAGGGAAACTTGGTGGTAAAACCAATACATCGTAATTACCCCATCTGTATGCGCCATATAATGCTTCAGCGCTATCTACCATTTCTTGCATGTCTTCAAACTCAGCAACAGACTTTGCGAGCATACTTGGCTCAGCATAAATTCCAGTATTTCTTCCTACCGATTGGTATTGAATGTTTCCAACGGAAAGCGCTAACAAATAGGAAGGAATCGGATATTCCATTTGAAAGTCATAAGTTCCATTAGGCATCGTATCCGTTGGATTATAAGCACTCATCAAAGCCATCATGCTATTAGGCACTTTAACTCTAGCATTGTAAGTAAACCGTATACCAGGACTGTCTTGGCAAGGAATCCAAGTCCTAGCAAGGATAGCCTGTGATTGCGTAAATAAAAATGGATGTGTTTTGTCTGCAGTTTGTTCTTTTGTCAACCATTGAAGTGCATCTGACTTTTCGGTTGTTCTATAATAAATCCTAACCACATCGGTTTTTGGTGTAATGTCTACTATTAATTTTTGGCCAACATACATTACCTCAGGTTCTAACCGAAATGTAGTAAACTCATCATTGTTGCCTATCGTTACATAATCAATCAACAATCCACGAGTATCAAAATATACCTCCTTCGCGCCTGTTTTGTTTTCTATAGTCCATCGAGCGGTAGCTGATATTCTAGAAGAATCAAAGTCTACATTAGCCGTCCAATCTAGATGCTTAACTACAACATCATTGGGTTTTGCATAACTATGAGGGTCCTCTGAAGAAATAGGTGCAATAGTTACTTTAGTTTCCTCACTCATAGATTTGACATTTTTATCTGAATTACAAGCCAATAAACTTAATGAAATGGCTAAAATTGATAGTAATTTATGTTTCATTGTTTGCTCAATTTATAAGCAGTAAAAATACAAATTCTTCTGGCAACGAAGCTTCTTGCCTCTTAACATTGAATTAACTTTCGATTAATACATTGATAATTCTAAATTAACTGTAGGTGAATTTAGTGGTAATACATTTGTAATATAAATTTAAAGAAAAGATGAGAAACTTATTCTTAGCTACAGTATTGGTATTGGGATGTTCAATTGCTGCAATTACAGGAGGAGCAAAAAATAATACAAATTCAACTATCACAGGAAAAGTGATTGATTCAAATAAAGAAGCTGTTGTAGGAGCTTTAATTTCTATCGAAGGAGTAGAACAAAAAGTATACACTGATTTAGAAGGAAACTTTACTATAAATACCCCAAAAGCAAATGCACTTGTTGTCAGCTTCATTTCTTTTGAAGACGAGAAAGTTCAAATTTTAGAAACAACCAAAGAGTTAACAGTTGTTTTAGAAGAAAAATAGAAAACATATAATATTCTTAAAGAGCCATAGAAGTTAATTTCTATGGTTTTTTTATTTTCATCACTTCCAATATTAACTGTATGTTAAATTTTCATTACCTTTGTGTAAACGAAAAATTTTGAAGCCATGAAGAGAGCAGCATTTATACTTGGGATTATTCTATTTTCTATTGGAAGTAGCTTTGCCCAGAAAGGAATAGAAAAACAAGGAGAGTCTTTTATTTTTGATAACAATCCATACACAGGCGACTATAAGGAGTACTTTGACAATGGAAATACAAAGTCCCTATTTACTATAGTAGAAGGCAAATTAAACGGGAGAGTAGTATACTTTTATGAGAATGGCACTAAAAAAGAGCAAGGAGAGTATAGTAATAACAAAAAAAATGGAAATTGGATTAGATGGTCTGAAGAAGGCAACAAGATAGCTACTGCCACATACAATAATGGCAATAAAGATGGAAAATGGTTCATCTGGGATGAGAACGGAAAAATGCGCTATCAAATGGTTTATGACAACGGCGAAAAAGTAGATAACTGGTATATGTGGAATGAGAATTCAGAACTTGTTTCTGAAAAGGTATTTTAAACTGATAAAAAGCGGGTCTTCTTGGCACAGATAGACCCGCTTTAAAACATACATGCTACAAAGTCAGAAAATTAAAACTTGTAAGAAAATCCAAGACTAAACATTCTCATTGGGCGTAATCGAGAAAATATTTGGTCATCAGCATTAAAGCTTTTAAATATTTGTTCTTTTTCATCATTCAAGATATTATTCGCTTGCAATGATAAGTTCATATTTTCTTTTTCACCAAGAACTTTACTTACTCTAAAACTTAAGCTATGAAATGGAACAGAATATACATCTGTTTTATTTGCAAAACCAACGAAAAGTAGTGTTTGTCCTTGAACATTATAAAAGATACCACTTTCTATTTTCCATTTATCATACTTATGTAACAATCCAACGTTAATGATGTAAGGTGCTTGCCCAGCCATTTGTCGCTTCTTAATAACTTCTTCACCTTCACGCGCGCTAATAGCTCTTGATCTTCTCTCAGACTCGGATAACGCAATTTGTGAATGAGTAAAGGTAACGTTTGCAGTTAAAAATAAATTCTCTAGCTTAGGTCGTATAAATTCGAAATTCTGACGAAGTTCAAATTCTGCACCAATAACTTCAGCATCGCCAACATTTCTAGCTTGAAAAGAGCCTTGATCAGATAAAAATTGAACAATTTCTATTGGATTAGAGAACTTCTTGTAAAAAGCACTCAAAGATATCATTTGACCTTTATCTCTGAAAAATTCCCAACGTAAATCAAGATTCATAATATCGGTTGGTGTCAATTTACCATCCCACAGAGTATCAGTAGTAATTCCATCAGATTGAATCTCTGTCAACAAACTACCTATAAATGTTCTACCTGTAATAGGATCTGATATTTCTGCAAACGACATCTCTTTAAATGAAGGTCGAGCAACTGTCCTTGTTGCAGAAAATCGTAAGTTTTGTTTTTCACTGTAACTATAGATTAGATTTAAAGTTGGAAAAAAATCAATATCATCAATAACCTTCTCATCATCTAAGATAATTGTTCTTGTCTGGTTAGATCCTGTGTAAAACTGATCATACTTTTCAATTCGAAGACCAACTATTGCTTTTAACAAAGCAGCAACATTAAATTCATTTGAAACATAAGCTCCAAGATGATTCACCCTAGATAAAAACTGATTAGGGTTATTCGGAATAAATAAAGGTTCATATCGTACACCGTTAATATTGCTAGACGAAAATAGATTTTCTTCCAAAAATAACTCATTCGGATCTCCTGTAAATACGGTATTTCCAGGATTAATCTGAAAACTTTGAATTTCATAATCTCTTTCCTTAAATGTATAGCTACCGCCAAATTTAAATTTAGCTTTATCTCCAAATAGTTTATAATCCTTTATAACATCTATTTTACCTGAAACATTATACTCTTCTAAGTAGCGCCAGATTCGCTCTGGCAGGCCAACCTCAGAAGATATGGTCTGGTTGGGAAGTCTAAATCGCAAAAAACGAATATCCGGATCAATAATCGAAGACCTAGTTGGTGATAATTTCCAATTTAATTTAAAATTATTTGGAAGATAATAATCTCCTTCAAGTAACAAATTAGAAAGCATCCTTTCACTATATTCAAGATTATACTGATTTGCTTCAAAATTTGCACCTAAATTGCTATTTTGGAAATTAAAATTACCTGCCTTTTTTTCTCCATTTTGCAGTTGTAATAAACTTATTTTATGCTTTGAGTTATCTTTTTTAATTGCAACGCCAATTAAACCACCTAGCAACACGTTGTTTGTTCCGAAAGAACCTACCTGACGCTCTAAGGGTGTTAATTCAAAGTCAGAAATACTTTGTTGCTTCCCGTATAAGTTAAATTCTGCGTCTTCATAAAACTCAGTGTCGTTTTTATAGGTTAAAGCGAAATTATAACCCAAAGTGCTATTCTTTAGTTTTTTCTGATCAGCAAAAGATACACCAAGACTAAAATCCATAGCACTTCTATCGATACTGGTACCTACAGTAGGGTCAAAACTTCTTAAAATATTTTGAAAATCTTGACCTGCAGGCCCATCTGGACTTCCAATAACATCTGCAAATTGTGGTATTGACGTTCTTCTATCAGAAGGAATTTCTCTAGAATAGCTTCCAAGACCAAACAAATCGCCCGTAGTCCCCTTATAAGTAACATAATTATTGTTAAAATGCATGCCGGGATTATAGCCAATACCCGCGCTCAAATTAAATGTTCTTTCGTCAGGGAAATCAATCAACTCTAGATTAACAACACCACCTGTAAAATCAGCAGACTGCTCGGCAGTAAAAGATTTTGATACTGAAATATTATTTACAACATTGGTAGGAAAAATATCCATTTGAATCGTATTCCTATCAGGATCAAGGCCTGGAATATCTATACCATTTAGCGTTGTCTTTGTGTACCGATCACCCAAACCCCTTACATATATATATTTACCTTCTTGAATAGAAACTCCTGTAACTTTTGTCATTGCACTTGCAGCATTAGACACTCCACTTTTTTTAATCAAATCTGATGAAATACCATCTATTAAATTAGCGGATTTCTTTTTCATTGTCAACATTGCTGTTTCTGTATTTCTAACAACAGTGGCCGAAATAACAACTTCGCTCAGCAATTGAGTACTTCCTTGTAGACGTATAGCTCCTAAAAGATTAATATCCCCCGGTTTAACCTCTACATTTTCAATTATTAAAGTCGCATAAGATATAAAAGACACCTTTAAATTATAAACTCCAGGATCGACAACTAAATCAAATTTTCCGTCTAAATCGGTTGAAACTCCAATTGTTGTACCATCTACAACAACTGATGCACCAATAATTTCTTCTGCATTCATATCATCAATTACGATACCTCTAATTGTGCCGCTTTGAGCGAATAAAACATAAGCGAATAAAATTAACGCGATTGTAAGCGTTACTCTGACATTGAACATGGTCATACTTTTAAAAATAACTTTAGCCAAGTATAAGTATATGAGCTTAAACTTGGCTAAAGTAGAAAAAAATAATATTAAATATATTTAGAAATCCAATTGTCCACTAACCGCAGTCCAAGACCAACCAGAGAATTGACTCAAGTCAGCTCCTACTGTTTTTGCAGCAAAAGCAACTTCTGATGCATGAGCATCTGTACCACTTTTAAACACACTTGACAGAGTTGTAGATGCAGGTAGAGTTACCTCAAGATTATTGAAAATAAGTACTCCATTTGTAAAATTGTCAGTTGTATTAGTTGTATTATTTCTATTTGACAAAGAAAAGTCACCTCTACCGTTGCTTGTTGCAGGCGAAGGAAAACCTGTAAAATAAATGTTTTCGAAAGTGCCTTGTGCACCATCTCTAAAGTCTGCTAATTCAGCAACATTGCTTCCTTTAATGGTTCCATTTCTTAAAGTATGACCATCTCTAAAAGGACCTTCAGGACCATCAATTTCTAATGCATGGTCTGTATTGCTTCCACAAATAACTACAAAGTTATCCATAGTTCCAGCCCATGCTTGGTCAGTATCTAAAGCATCATCACCACTGTTCCAAACAATTGCATTTGTTACACTTACTGTACCACCAAACCACTCAATTCCATCATCTACATTTGCGATAACTTCAACATTCTCAATAACGGTTCCTGAACCAACTCCACCAAGAGTTAAACCATTAATCTCGTTACCTTCACCAATATTCGCACCTCCGTGTCTAATAGAAATGTATCTAATAACACCTGAATTATCATTAGCGATACTTCCGCCATACAATCCATTAGGGTCAGATTCAGGAATACCTTCAATATTAGTTTGAGGAATACCTCCACTTAGTGAACAAGGAGCTTTTCCCAAAATAATAACTCCACCCCATAAACCTTGTAATGTTGGGTCCAAATTTGGAGAAGCAATTTGACCTGATTTAATTTCATCAGCAATAGAAGTAAAAATAATTGGCTCTTGAGCTGTACCATTAGCCATAAGTTTACCTCCTCTTGCAATAACTAATGCCGTTGCATTTGCACCTGATCCTGCCTCTCCTTTAATTACAGTACCTGCTTGAATTGTTAAAGTTACTCCATCTACTACGGCAACTCTTGAAGCTAATTGATACACTTTATCTTTTGTCCATGTTACATCAGAAGTAATATTACCTGAAATAATTACGTTTCCTGTTGGCGCAGGAGAAACTGGCGTTACGTCATCATCATCATCATCACATGATGTTAAAGAGAATGACATTGCAGTAGCAAAGAAAACAGCTACTAGAGCATTTTTTGTTAGTTTTAAATTTTTCATTGTTATTGTTTTAATTATTTAGTTTGCGTTTAAAATTTTACACTGCAAATATGTGACGCTTTTATTATCGCAGCATATATTTGCCGTTATTAAAAACTTATGTTAGGTTTAAGGCAATGTTAATTGCCCGCATCTGATACAATATAATAAGGTATGAAACGAGACAAAGCAAAAACAAACAATACGTATATATCTAGATTATTTAAACTTAAATTAACATAGACGCTATTTCACTAGTTTAGCTTTGTTTTAATAGTAAACCAACCGAAAAAAGATGAGTGCAGAAAAAATACTTTTAGTAGATGACGATCAAGATATCTTAGAATTTATTGGATACAACATAAAGAAAGAAGGCTTTGAAGTGGCCACAGCATCAAATGGAAAGGACGCTATAGAAGTGGCAAAAAAATTTAAACCAGATCTAATTATCTTAGATGTGATGATGCCAGAAATGGATGGAATGGAAACATGCCACCAAATGCGCAATATGCCAATGCTCAAAGACACATTAATCGTATTTCTGACAGCACGTGGAGAAGATTATTCTCAGATAGCAGGCTTTGATGCAGGAGCTGATGATTATATTACAAAACCTGTAAAACCAAGGGTACTCGTAAGTAAAGTTAGAGCTATATTAAGGAGAAAAGGAAGTACACAAAACGATCAATCGGAAATAGAAGCCAATGGAGTTTCTATTGACAGAGAACGCTACTTGATGAAAAAAGATAATGTAGAGTTCAATCTTCCAAAAAAGGAATTCGAATTATTGGCACTATTGATGTCAAAACCAGGAAAGGTCTTTACTCGTGAAGTAATATTAGATAGTGTATGGGGAGGAGAGGTAGTCGTTGGAGACAGGACAATTGACGTTCATATTCGTAAATTAAGAGAAAAATTAGGAGATCAATATATTAAAACTGTAAAAGGAGTTGGCTATAAATTTGAAGTATAACTGCTCTTTTACTACCTTTCTCCTATGAACAATAATACCCCAAAAGCTTTAGCTAGCCGCATTGGCTTTTTTGTTGCTGCTATCATCACATTATTGGGTAGCCTCATTATTGGCTTCTCTATCCAATTTATTTGGTGGATACCTTTTGTCTTATTTATCATTTCATATGCCACAAGTTACTTTTTCTTTCTATGGGCAGTTTCAAACTTTATTGACCGAAAAATTCGATTAATCTACAAAACAATTCATAATTTAAAGGTCGGCAGAAAAAAAGGCACCATACTAGAAGATCTTGATGTAGATAAAGATATTTTAACTGAAGTGCGAAAAGATGTAATTGAATGGGACTTGCGTAACCGTCAAGAGATTGAACGCCTTACCGATCAAGAAAAATTTAGAAGAGAATTTATAGGTAATGTATCCCACGAATTAAAGACCCCCTTATTTAGTATTCAAGGGTATATTCTAACCTTACTAGAGGGTGGCTTGGAAGACCCAAAGATAAATGTATCCTACTTGCAAAAAGCGGAAAAAAGTGTGGATAGAATGATTGATATGGTTAGCGACTTAGACGAAATCGCAAAACTAGAATCCTCACAGTTAAAAGTTATACTATCCACTATTGACATTTATAGCTTTGTAGATGAGGTAATTGATTCGCTAGAATTTAAAGCGAAAGAGCGTTCGATTAAATTAGTAATTAAAAAATTAGATGATAAGCCTCTTCTTGTAAAGGCAGACCCTGTCAGAGTTACACAAGTTCTAACTAATCTGATAGTGAACTCTATTTACTACGGTAATGAAGGGGGGAAAACTGAAATTAGATTTTTCGATTTTGATGAAAATATTTTAGTCGAAATTGCCGATAACGGAAGAGGTATAGCAGAAGAGCATTTGCCACGTTTGTTTGAACGATTTTATAGAGTTGAAAAAAGTCGATCTAGGCACGATGGAGGTTCAGGCCTAGGCTTAGCAATAGTTAAGCATATAATTGAAGCGCATAATCAAACTATCAATGTCAGAAGTAGCATTGATAAAGGTGCCACATTTTCTTTTACATTAGCTAAAGCTGACAAAAAATAAAACTTAACTTTCCTTAAAAAGCACACTTTTTTGGTTTTATCATGCAACCATTAATGCTTTTATTTCATCTATCTATTGCTTTATTACACTAAAAATGCCTGAGACCTACATGACGGAAGAAGAGATGATAGCGGGTAGTCTTAAACAGGACGAAAAAGCACAGAAAGCGCTATATAACTCTTTATCTAGAAAGATGATGGGTGTGACGCTGCGCTATTGTACAAGTGTGGACGAAGCACAAGATATACTGCAGGACGGGTTTATTAAAGTGTTTAGCAAGTTGAGTTCTTATAATGGTGAAGGAGTATTTGAAGGTTGGGTAAGAAGAATTATTGTCAATACAGCGCTTGATCACATTAGAAAAAGTAAAAATGTGCGATTCCATGTAGATATAAATGAAGTGGATTACTTATTAGCTGATCAGACAATTATTTTGGAGTCTTTGGCGGCAGATGATTTACTAAAAGTAATTCAAGAACTACCATTGGGTTACAAAACAGTATTTAACTTATTTGCAATTGAAGGATATTCCCATAAAGAGATAGCGGAGGAACTAGGAGTAACTGTAAACACTTCAAAATCGCAGTACTCTAGAGCTCGTACATTTTTACAAAAGAAATTAGAAGACATAAATATAACATCAAGTGAATAAAGAGAATAAACCCATAGAAGACCTTTTTAAAGATGCCTTCGAGCATTTTGAAAAAACACCGAGCAACAGTGTTTGGTCAGGCATTCAAGCAGAAATAAATGCACTTGCAACAGGAGCAGCTGTCGCAGCAAAAAGCGCTATGAGTATTGGTGCTAAGATTGGAATTGCGGTAGCTACCATAGGCGTTATAGCGACTACTTTATACGTTGGCTTCACTAATTCAAATGATGACAATAGAGCAATTACTCAACAAGAAGTAATAACACAGCAAAAAAAGGCCCTTATTCCTGCTGTTGAAGAAGAAAGTAATTCACCTGAAACTACAAATGACGAGATTAAAAACATAGAAATTCAAAGAAGTGTTAGCACAAATAAAAATCAAGCTAATTCAATAATTGATAATTCTAACAATCAAATAAAAGCCTCTTCTTATAAAAACAATCAATCAACAGCTAAAGCTACAGGCAATTCTACAAAAAAGCTAGTAACCCCAACAAATCCAATAGCAAACATTGTAGGCAATGTAGTTATTTCAGAAAATAAAGAAATAACTGAACAGCATGAAATAGCAACTAACCAAGTAAATGAAGCTCTGCAAGAAAGTAAAGAGGAGCATGCAGTGACGGCTTCATTGAAAGCGGAAATTAATGTAAATAAAACAAGTGGGGAGGTTCCATTTCAATTGACCTTTAACACTCTTGAAGAAGCTGATTCATATACTTGGAAACTTAATGGTTTAACGATTAGTAATAGCAAAAGTAGTTCAATAGAAGTAACTGTAGATGGAACACAGAAGCTAGAGTTGACGGTATCTAAAGGTAAGGTTTCAGCACAATCAATTCAGATTATAGATGCCAAAAGATCAACATCAATGAAGGTCATTCCAAACATATTTACACCCAACCAAGACGGCATGAATGATGTTTTTAGAATAGAAGGTAACTTTGAGCAGCTTTCAGTGAAAATACTTGATCAGAACTATAAAGAATTACACAATTGGACAGGCGAATATGGCTTCTGGGATGGCTCAAATCCTGATGGAAGCATGGCTCCCAATGGCGTATATTTTTATGTTGGCAGTTACCAAAAAGATGGAAAAAAAGAAACTATGAAAGGTAGTGTAACGCTGAGGAGATAGATAATCGAATAGCTTTTCCAAAGTTTTAGAACCTTGGAAAAGCCATTCGAATCAATAATTTAAATTAGATCCAAGCCACTTTTCGATGTATTCGTCTGAAGTGGCTTTTCTTTTTGCGTAGTCTTGCACTTGGTCTTTACCTATTTTACCCAACCCAAAATACTTCGCATGGGGGCTTGCAAAATACAAACCACTAACCGCAGCAGTTGGATACATGGCAAATGATCCGGTTAGTTCGATACCTGTGTATTCTTGGGCATTTAACAGTTCAAAAATTAATGGTTTCTCTGTATGATCTGGGCAAGCAGGATAACCTGCAGCTGGACGTATACCGCGATAGGTTTCTTTTATTAACTCTTCATTACCCAATGTTTCATCCTTAGCGTATCCCCAAAATTCCCTTCGCACACGCTTATGCAATAATTCTGCAAAAGCTTCTGCCAATCGGTCTGCTAAGGCTTTTAGCATTATACTACTATAATCATCATGGTCATCCTCAAATCTTTTTACGTGAGGCTCTATTCCTAAGCCTGTAGTAACAGCAAAACCACCAATATAATCTAGCTTTCCTGATTCTTTAGGTGCTATAAAATCGGCTAGACTTAGGTTAGCTATATTTGATGCTTTCTTATTTTGTTGGCGTAATAAATGAAGAATTTTTATAAGCTGCCCACTTTCAGGATGATAAACCTCCATATCTTCACCTACTGTATTTGCCGGCCATATTCCATAAACCCCTTTTGCAGTTAACCATTTTTCATCAATGATTTGCTTCAACATTTTCTGCGCATCGGCAAATACTTTTTTTGCTTCTTCGCCTACATATTCGTTTTCGAAAATAGCCGGATACTTTCCTTTTAACTCCCATGTGCTAAAAAATGGTGTCCAATCAATGTATTTTGACAACTCTTCTATCGAATAATCATCAAAAACATGTACGCCTAGTTTCTTGGGCGTATATATTTCTTCCTTTTCCCAGTCAATCTTAAATTTGTTGGCTTTAGCCTCCTCAAATGGAACATACTCCTTGTGTCCAGTTCTAGAAAGGTGTGCTTCTCTCACCTGCTCGTACTCAACGTCTAGGTTAGCAATGTATATATCCCTTGCTTTCTTATTGGCGCTCAATAACGTGCTGGCTACGGGTACACTTCTAGAAGCATCCAATACATGTACTACCGGGTGATTATATTTTTGAGCAATCTTAACAGCAGTATGCGCCTTAGAAGTAGTAGCGCCTCCAATTAACAATGGAATATCAAATCCTTCTCGTTGCATTTCGCTAGCCATATACACCATTTCATCTAATGATGGTGTAATTAGACCTGAAAGTCCAATCATGTCCACTTGATGTTTCCGAGCTTCTTCCAAAATCTTTTCAGGTGGTACCATTACACCTAAGTCGATTACCTCAAAATTATTACAGGCTAAAACAACGCCTACGATATTTTTACCAATATCGTGAACATCCCCTTTTACAGTAGCCATTAGTATTTTGCCGGCATTCTTTTTCTCGCTTCCACCCCTTTTCTTCGCCTCTTCAATAAACGGCAATAAATAAGCGACTGACTTTTTCATTACCCGCGCGCTTTTTACCACTTGGGGTAAAAACATTTTTCCAGAGCCGAATAAATCTCCAACTACATTCATACCATCCATCAATGGTCCTTCAATAACCTCTAATGGCTGATCATACAACAATCTAGCTTCCTCACTATCTTCATCTATAAATTCTACGATTCCTTTTACTAAGGCGTGTGTCAACCGTTCTTGAACAGGAGCATCTCTCCAAGCCATGTCTCTTACAGCAACTTTGCCGTCTCCTTTTACCGATTCTGCAAACGTGAGTAAGTCATCTGTAGCTTCAGGACTCTTATTTAACAATACGGCCTCTATCTTTTCTAATAAATCTTTTGGGATATCCTCATACACTTCGATCATTCCTGCATTGACAATCCCCATATCCAAGCCATGCTTAATGCCATGGTATAAGAATGCTGAATTCATTGCTTCACGAACTACATTATTCCCTCTAAAAGAAAAAGATACATTACTTACACCACCGCTAACTAAAGCTCCTGGCAGATTTTCTTTTATCCATTTGGTCGCATTAAAAAAGTCAACTGCATAGTTATTATGCTCCTCTATTCCAGTACCAATCGTTAGAATATTCGGATCAAAAATGACATCCTGAGGCGGAAACCCTACTTGCTTTGTAAGAATGTTATACGCACGCTCGCAAATTTGGATTTTCTTCTCAAAGTTATCCGCTTGACCTTGCTCATCAAAAGCCATTACAATTACAGCAGCTCCATATTTACGAACCAATTGTGCCTGTTTGATGAATTGTTCTTCTCCTTCCTTTAAACTAATCGAGTTAACAATTGATTTTCCTTGAGTACACTTTAAACCAGCTTCAATTACAGACCATTTAGAAGAATCAATCATAATTGGGACTCGAGAAATCTCAGGATCTGATGCAATCATATTGAGAAATGCTGTCATTTCCTCTTCAGAGTCTAGCATCCCTTCATCCATATTGACGTCAATAATTTGAGCTCCACCTTCTACTTGATCTAATGCAACAGCAAGCGCATCTTCATATCTTTTCTCTTTAATTAGTCGTGCAAACTTTTTAGATCCGGTAACGTTTGTCCGCTCTCCTATATTAACAAAATTGGTATTTGAAGTTATTTCCATAGGCTCTAATCCACTATATTGTGGATTAGCAGGCTGTTCTTGAGGAATTCGAGGTGGATGTTTTGCAGCTATTTCAGCTATTCGGCTTATGTGTTCAGGAGTAGTTCCGCAGCAACCGCCAATAATATTTACAAGCCCATTCTTTATAAAGTCTTCAATAAAACCACCCATCTGCTCAGGTGATTCGTCATATTCGCCAAAAGCATTTGGTAAACCTGCATTCGGGTGAGCACTTACAAATATATCTGTCTTTTTTCCTACATTAACAAGGTAAGGACGCATATCTTTAGCTCCTAGTGCACAATTGAATCCAACTGACAAAAGCGGCATATGTGAAATAGAAATTAAAAACGCTTCTGCAGTTTGTCCTGATAATGTTCGACCACTTGCATCCGTGATTGTACCAGAAATCATAATTGGTAGCTCTATGTCCCGCTCTTTATAAACACTATCAATCGCAAATAATGCAGCCTTAGCATTTAGGGTATCTGTAATCGTTTCTATAAGCAGGATATCTGCACCACCATCTATTAAACCTTCAGCTTGCTCTTTAAAAGCCACCACTAATTGATCAAAAGTAATCGCTCTGAAACCAGGATTATTTACATCGGGCGACATGGAAGCTAGCTTAGTAGTAGGCCCCATAGAACCTGCAACGAAACGAGGTTTGTTCGGTTCCTTAAGTGTAAATTCATTAGCTACTTCTTTTGCTATTTTAGCTGATTGGTAATTAATTTGATAGACATGCGCCGCCATCTCATAATCATCTTGCGCTATACTATTCCCTGAGAATGTATTTGTTTCAATAATATCAGATCCTGCCTCAAAATATGCTGCATGAATCTCTTTAATAATATCAGGCCTGGTTATGGAGAGCAAATCATTATTACCCCGTAAAGGCTTATGATGATCTTTAAAGAATTCTCCTCTAAAATCTTCTTCAGTTAATTTATAACGCTGAATCATGGTGCCCATAGCTCCATCTAAAACCAAAATGCGTTCTCTTAATAGATCTGTTATATTCATAAACAAAAATGCAAAAGCCCTATTAACTATAAGTCAAAAGGGCTTTTGCATGTATATCTTTTGACTCATCTCTTTTTATAAAAAAAGGAATTAGCACCTTTCTCATATACTGAGGTGGTTGCTAAGGTTTCACAGGGCCTTTCCCTCCACCTTTCTTGATAAGTAAACGTAAATTATAAGAACGCTTTATGCTGATGCTTGATTATTCTTCTTGTAATGTCTGTACATGAAGAATCCAATAGTTCCAATTAATAAATAAGGAAATATAATTAAATAGGTAATCCCGTCATTAACACCATTCCCTAAAGAGCTCTCCCCGGACTCTAAATTGCTTTCTAAAACTGCTTTACACATACTACATTGCGCCATTGAGGCATCTGCAACAAATAAGAAAGCTATAAAAGTAGCTGATAATAAAAATGATGAATAGAATTTATATTTCATAAAATCTAGTAATAAGTTTTTAATAATAAGGAGAAATCATAAAATAGACAATAACTCCTGTAATTGTCACATACAACCATAATGGCAGAGTCCAACGAGCAATTTTCTTATGCTTATCAAACTTTTGTGCTAAAGCACGCGATAATGTAATAAGCACTAATGGAACTATTGCTATTGCCAATATGATATGCGTTAATAAAATAAACAAATAAACATATCGAATGGTTCCTTCTCCACCATAAATTGTTGACTCTGTTGTAGCGTGATATGTAACATAACTCACAAGAAATAACACCGAAACGCCTACTGCAGAAAGCATTAATTTTTTATGAAGTTCAAAGTTCTTTTGCTTTACTGCCCATCCTGCAGCAATTAATAATACAGTTGCAATAGAATTTAGGGTTGCATTTACCTTTGGCAAAAAGGAAAAGTAATCAGTAGCAATTGACTCTTTTGGCATTAAATACAAGATAGCGACTACCACAGGAATTAAAATCGATACAACAGCAATTAGTGGTTTTAAGTTATAAGTCTTCTCCATTACTTTCTCTTCTTTTTTCTAGGAACATATTTTTCTACCAATAAAATTTCAATAGCATCAAATAAGTCATTGGTTTCAGAAGCACTTGTTCCATCAAAGTATCCGCGAATTCTTCCCTTTCCATCAATTAAAATGATGTTTGCAGAATGAAGGAATCCACCAGGAGCAATGCTATCTTTTTGCGCAGAAACAAAATAACCATTAAATGCAACGTCATAAATCTTGTCCTTATCCCCCGATAGAAAAGTCCACTTATCTTCCATGGCATGAACTTTCTGGGCGTATTCCTTTAGTACTTCAGGGGTATCGTGCTCAGGGTTGACGGTTATTGATAGCAACTTAAAGTCTTTTCGATCTCTAAAACGATCTTGAACTTGAAGCATGTTTGTTGCCATTTTAGGACAAATAGTGGGGCATGTTGCGAAAAAAAAACTGGCAACGTAAATATTACTATCTAAATAGCTATTTGTAAATTCTATTCCATTCTGGTCAGTAAGAACGAAATTGGGTATTTGATGATATAGTGTATCCCCATTAGCATTCACCTCCTTTGGTCCGTAAATTAAAAGAGGCTTAAAATTATTAGTCCCCGTACTTAATACTAAATAAAGTAACGAGGGAACTAATAAAATTAAAATAAGTATAAGTGCTTTTTTCCTGTTGGAGTTTTGCATCTGTTTGATTATTCAGCTAAAGGCAAGTAATCAGTTAGATTAAGATGCAGTGCTTCTGTTAGGAATATATATATTGCATAAATCGCGAACACAATGAACGGTATTAGAACTACCATTTTAAAGTTTTTTCGCTCACCTCCAAGGTGCATATATGAAGCAACGATGTAGTATGCTTTGACTAAAGTTAGAACAATGAAGGTCCATTTAACGAATCCCCAAGCTATGCCCATATCTTGCCAAACTAATCCCAAAGTAACCTCAGCAGCTGTAACTGCTAACAATACCCAAAAGATTACCCAAATCATTTTTCTTACTTTCTTCCCTTCCTCTTCTGAGTGTTTATGTGCGTATTCCGCAGTTCTATCAAAATCCATGTTTATTAACTATTTAAACGTTACTAGAAATTATACTAAGTAGAAGAATGTAAATACGAATACCCACACTAAATCTACAAAGTGCCAGTACAAACCTACTTTTTCTACCATCTCATAGTGGCCTCTCTTTTCATAAGTGCCTTTCAATACATTAACGAAAATTATAAAGTTAATTACTACACCACTAAAAACGTGAGTACCGTGAAAACCTGTTATAAAAAAGAAAAAATCAGCAAATAATGGAACCCCATATTCATTAACCGTTAAGTTAGCTCCATATATCTCTGTTCCTTGAGCAATCATAGCAGCTGCGTCACTTCCTTTAATTGCATCAGCAACTCCGGGAATCATGAATGCATTTTTAGCCTCGTCAACCCATTGAACGATGGTTCCATCAGCCAACTGAAGTGCTCCTAATTCAGTACCATGAATAAAGTGATACCATTCCCATGCCTGAGAGCCAACGAAGATAAGACCTCCAACAATAGTTAGTGCCATCCAAAGAATCACACTATCTCTCTTCATTCGCTGACCTGCCTCTACTGCCAATACCATAGTCACCGAACTCATGATTAATATAAAGGTCATCAAAGCAACATAAAGTAGTGGATGATCTCCATGCATGAATGGAAAGTGGGTAAATACATCTTCGGCTACAGGCCAAACATCTTCAAACCGATGACGCATATAACCATAAGCGATGAGAAATCCTGTAAATGTAAAAGCATCAGATACAAGGAAAAACCACATCATCATTTTTCCATAACTAATCCCGAATGGCGAGAATCCCCCTCCCCAAGTTTTTTTGTTGTCTAATGTCTCAGTGCTAGCTGACATACTTAAAATTTTATACGATATAACTTAAAAACAAAAACAGATACAACCAAACAGCATCTAAGAAATGCCAATAGATTGAACATACCTGCAAACCTAATAAATTTTTTGGCTCGTAAGCATTTTTAAAAGACTTAAAAAAGACCACAGACAAAGCTACTAAACCGCCAAAGAGGTGAAGTAAGTGAACTAATGTAAGAATATATAAAAACGACCCAGAGGCGTTACTTTGACTTCCTGTAAAATATACTTCTCCTTGAGTAAGCTGAGCCCATGCCTGAACTTGTGACCAAGTAAATACTAACCCTAAAAACAAGGTAGCCCCTAAAAATATTCTTACGGCATTAAATTTAGACTTCTTCGCAGATTGCAGAGCCATAAATAAAGTAGCGCTGCTTAATAAAATAACAACAGTGCTAACCCAAAACATAGTTGGCATATAAAATTGAAGCCAAACACCGTCGGCTTTTCTAACTATAACTGCTGATGTTAATCCTGCAAAAAGCATAACAATACTAATCATACCCACCCACAATAGTGGCTTCATCACCTTTTGCTTGTGATCCTTATCTTCGAACGTATTTGTAACTGCCATCATTGGTTAAATTTTATCAAAATACAACGCGATTAAAACTATTGGAATGTAAACAAATGATGCGAACATTAGTTTTGTAGCTGATTTCATTTCATTAGTTCTATACAACTTAACAGCAGGAACTAACATAATAACACCCGCAATAGCAATAAAAACTGCAGCAACTAATCCGGCCATCCCAAACATAATTGGAAGAAAACTAGTGGCTATCATAAATAAGGTGTACACTAAAATTAAAAATGAAGATAGCGAATCTCTTCCATTCGGAGAAGGTAACAACCTAAAACCGGCCTTAAGATAATCATCATTAATTTTCCAAGCAATAGCCCAAAAATGAGGGAATTGCCACATAAATTGCAATGCAAATAGAATACCTGGCTCCAGTCCGAATGTACCTGTAGCTGCTACCCAACCTAACATTGGAGGTATTGCCCCGGGGAACGCCCCAACAAATACTGCCCATGGCGTTATCCTTTTTAAAGGAGTATAAATCGCAACATAAGAAAACAATGCCAAAACGCCTAAAACGCCTGTTAGTGTATTTAAGTAGAAAAGCATTACAACACCTACAAATCCAGTCATTGAAGCAACTAGGAAACCTTCACTAATCGCCATTCTACCTGCTGCAATAGGGCGATCTTTAGTTCTGTCCATGAGCTTATCCAAATCCCTTTCAATTATCTGGTTAAACCCGTTAGAAGATCCTGTAACTAAAAATCCACCAACACATAATATAGTTAAGATAGTCCAATCAATAGTGGGCACAGCTAACATATAACCTAACACAGCAGAAAACACAACTAAAGAGGACAATCGTAATTTTATAAATGCAGCGTAGTCTCCAATCTTAGAAGAAATGGTTGTGGTTTGGATAGCTTCTTTTTCTGCTGTTAAACTCATAAATGGAATTCCATTCAAATGGAAACACAAAATTAAGAATTATTTCAAGTAAGGAATGCAAAAGTGACTTATTTAAATCAAATTCAAATAAGTTTATAACGCTCTCGTTCTTCTATGCAGCATGGTTCTAATGCCAAAACTTACCATACTTTCTGAAAATTCAAAAGTCTTACGTCCCCAATAGCCAAGAACCAATTCTAGATTAGCTGAATTATTTAATCGATATGCAACATCTATAGTTATTGTTTTAGCAACTAATAATTGTCCTTGCAATATACGATTACCGTATTCTTGAAAATAACTGATATTTGATTCATTTAAATTTTCACCGTAATTAAGACCGTTTATGGACATTCCTTGTCTTAAATAAAAAAAGCTACCCTCCAAGGTAAATCTATCTTTCGCAAAAGTTAATTGAGCAATCAATTCATTTAAGTTGCTTCCATTTGTATGTGCTAAAGATTGACCAAAATTAGTGTAAGATTGCACCGCACTGCTATGCGCATAGGTATATGGTCTAATAAGATTGTATTCTAAACGACTTCTCAAATCTCCGCCTGCAATATTCCAATATCCTTTCCATCCAAATTGAATTCCAAATTTATTAGCCCACCAGCCACTTTCACGGGAGGTATCTGGACTAATTGCTTCTTCTATATCAGCCCTAATTTCCTTTAGAAGAAACTCATCAAGAAGCAATTGTCCATAAACATACTGATGCTTAAATAATCTCAGCTTTGTATTTAATCCAACCAAAACATTATCAGGAGAGCCAATTGAAAACTCTACGGGTCTATAAAACAACAAAGGATTTGCATAGTTTATATCGAACCCTCTACGGTATAGGCTATCATCAGTTTGCCAAACGACAGTTTCAAACAATCCTATTGAAAACCTTTTAGTTATATTCCAATCCAAGTAATGTGATGCGATATACTTTCCAAGAAAATCTCCTTTTGTGAGATTTACGCTAGCATCATTAGGAGAATATATACTGCGATGAAAGGCCCAAATGTTTGTATAGCTAATGTTCCAAAAATTAGTGCTCAATTTAAAATAAGGAGAGTTATTGGCATTGTCTGAAAGCAATAAACTCCTGTAGCCCTCGCCTATAAATTGCTTACCATTACCAAGCTCAAAATTAAAATGGTTATTTGGAGAATAGGAAAGGTAAGCTTGAATAAAATTAAATTGATAGATCCCTCCTTCCTCTTTTTGGATCGTGCCGAGCCCGGGAGAAAAATTCTGCATATGGGAATTTCTTAAGTATGGCAAATCGTCTTCTAATTGCCTAAAGTAGGTAGCTCCAAATGCTACCTTCTTATGCAGAGTGCCTAAAACATCAATCCCTGCTGCCGCTGAATAAAAAAAACCACCCTCTCGAGAATTTAAAAAAGTAATTCCTTCAGCATATGGTTGAAAAAAGATAGACTTTCCGTTCCGTCCCTCCTTTTTAAAAAGATTTTGCCTAAAAGCTTGATCAATTAGCAATTGATTTATATCCTCTATATTATTGGTTTCATTAAGTCGATAAGGCTGAACAGATGAATGATTTTCCGAGCTCACCAAAATAGCTTTCTCTACCTTTAATGGAAGCATTCCTATTCTTGAGTTAAGTGGCTGTGAATAAGCGACAAGTATTGAGAAAAGGAAAACAATTATAATTAACTGTTTTTTAAACATCATACTTTTTGCTTCTTGATCAATAAAAACAATAAACTACCGAAAGCCACAAAACCAACAATCGCAAAAACTAAACTAGGATTATAACCTGCAAATAATACTGGTAATGTTATCATTAAAATATTGAACACATAGATTATCAATGAGGTTTTTGAATGCGAATTCGTCCAAGTTAATAATCGGTGATGAATATGATTAGAGTCAGCTTCAAAAGGGCTTTTTTTGTTGGCAATCCGATATATAAATATTCTCATAGTATCTAACAGCGGATAAACTAGAACTGTCATTGCAAAGATTGGTTTAGAAATACTAATAATACCTGTTGGTAGATTTGAAGGCTTAAACTCAATTAATTCTATAGCCAAAAATGCAAGAATCAAACCGATAAATAAGGACCCAGAATCCCCCATAAATATTGATGCAGGATTAAAATTATACCTCAAAAATCCTAGTAATGCCCCTGCCAAAGAAAAGGACAGAACCGCATAATCATAACATCCAGCAATTAAAAACCAAATTCCAAAAGCAGTAGAAGAGATAAAACCAATTCCTCCTGCTAAACCATCAACTCCATCAATTAAGTTAAACGCATTAATAATAACAATGAAGGTAAATACAGAAATGGAAATGCTTGCCCACTCGGGCAACTCTCGTATATCAAAAAGACCATAAAGACTCGTTATCTTAACCTCAGCCATCAAAACCATAATAAAAGCTACAACCAAGTGCGCCATTAACTTTTTTGCTGCAGAAGTCCCTACGATATCATCTTTAATTCCTACAAAAAACATAATAATGATTGCAGGCATGAGGAATTTTAAGAAACCTAAATCGCTATATGGAAAGCAAATGAATGTTGCAAAAACAGTTGCAGCAAAAATCATAATTCCACCCATTGATGGGGTATTCTGCTTATGCTGCTTTCGAATTTCTGAAGGAACATCAAATAGGTGCTTCATTTTAGCAACCTTAATATATGAAGGAGTAGCTAAAAGCACTATAAAAAAAGAAATGATGGTTGCTAACGCAATTTCCATTTGAAGAATTTATAAACAAAAATATTAAAAATCACGATATCTATTAATCAATGCCGTTTGGAAGGAAATGTAAATATAGCGGGTATTCTGTGAAAAATCACTTGAGGTTCCCCTTATTTTACCAAATCGCTCAAGCACTCCTAAAGTAAACTGCATATTTGTAGCAGGGTTTACAACATAACCTACTTCGCCTCTACCTATAATTTGCTCATCACTATTTAAATATGGAAAAGTGTTAAATTTTTTATTGTAAACAACATAACTTCCGCCTAATTCAGAAACAAATCGTCCAACTTTAAAGTGCGCTATGGTAAGAATTTCGCTAAACCTTTGACCATAAGGATGTGCAAGAAATTGATTATAATGCGTTTGAGAAGCTGACTCAGCGAGCGTACCCACAACATTATTTTTTGATTGATTCCACTCAAACCTCCATAGTAAGCCTTTAATTCCGCTGTAAGCGGCGCCCACTTGGATTGCAGTACTTTTTAAATCAAATTCACTCATGGTCAGCTGACTATATAACATGACAGCTTCTAGCGGCCTCATCGATAAATTTATTCCTTGGGTAGTATGGACTAATGAATCATTTTTTTCGGCAGCAAGACTATTAATTCCAATAATTGGATTTAAGAACATATAATTAGCAGTATTCCTTGGACCATCTCCTTGCTTAGCGAGTGCATCAACGAAGACAGAAGATTCAAAAAAGCCAACCCTGATTGATGGAAGCGGATTATACTCCAAATAATGAACGCTCGCTGTTTTCCTGCTAAAAATACTTTCCGTTTGAGCAAACCCATCGACTCTAACTAGGTCTTGCAGTCCTGCAATCATGGAAAAATAATTTAACTTCCGCTTAAACAAGTTCAGATGTGCAGATACAAAAGGATAATTAAATGCATTATCTGATAACAACATTGATCGATATCCCTCTCCGATAAAATTTTTATCCTGTCCAAGAGATATCATAAAATGACTATTTGGAATGTAATTTATCCTTGCTGATGCCATTGCAAAATCATATCCCCCATCCTTAAAGTTCTTTACTCTTCCTTGGCCGGGCACTACACCAACCTCATCAATAAACCGTTCTAGATAGGAAGAGTAACTTGCTTGATTTTCATAAAAACTTGCTGAAAAGGTAAGCTTACCTTTCCAGTTTCCTTTTACCTGAAAACCTCTGGTATTTTGAATTAAAGCCTTTTTTTCAATAGCTTCTAAATCTCTTCCACCCTCTAAAACAAATAATGGATCAATTGTAACATAAAAGTCAGAAGTATCTATGATGATAAATGGCTCAAAAAACAATTTTCTGGCAACATATGACCGATAAGGTCTTCTAGGTAGTTTTTGATATTCAAAGTTGTGAAAATTTGGGACAAGAGGCTTTACCGAGTAGTTTATCAACGAATCTGATTGATACAAATCTCCCATCAACGTGCCGGTAAAGTTTCGACTTAAAGGCAATTCTTGAGCAAAACTATATGTTAAAAGGAAGGTAAAGTATAAAGCAGATAATAACTTCATGAAGCCTAATCATTAAATTCCATTGTTTTTACATCTTCGTATACTTTTTGAATTCCTTCTTCTAATTCTATCGTATACTTCCATCCTGCTCGTTCTAAACGACTAACATCCATTAATTTTCGTGGCGTACCGTCAGGCTTAGTAAAATCAAAGGTTATTTTACCTTTAAACCCTGTTACTTTTTGAATCGTTTGGGCTAATTCTAAAATAGAAACATCTTTTCCAGTTCCAACGTTCATCCATTCTTCACCATCGTAGGACTTCATAAGGAATACACATGCTTCTGCTAAATCGTCTACAAACAAAAACTCACGCATTGGGTTTCCTGAACCCCAAACAATGACTTCTTCACAACCGTTAACTTTTGCAGTATGAAACTTGCGCAATAATGCCGGTAATACATGTGAATTATTAAGATCATAGTTGTCATTTGGGCCATACAAATTAGTTGGCATAACAGATATAAAGTTACATCCGTACTGCCTTCTGTAAGCTTCGCATAGCTTGATGCCTGCAATCTTAGCTATTGCATAAGGCTCGTTGGTCTGTTCCAATTCTCCAGTCAGCAAATACTCTTCCTTCAACGGCTGAGGGGCCATTTTAGGATAAATACATGAAGAGCCAAGAAATAATAGTTTCTTTACCTTATATACATATGCAGCATGAATAATATTCGCCTCAATCATTAAGTTCTCGTATAAAAAATCTGCTCTGTAGGTTTTATTTGCTTGAATTCCTCCCACTTTTGCTGCTGCTAAAAAAACGTAATCAGGAGATTCAGCCGCAAAAAACTCATTAACTGCCGCTTGATTCTTTAGATCTAACTCAGAAGAAGACCTATAAGAGATATGAGTGTATCCTTCTTTTTTAAGTCGCCTAACAATGGCAGAACCAGCCATTCCACGATGACCGGCAACATATATTTTATCGCTTTTATTCATTTGAGTTAACTGCTTTATGTCCACCATCCATTAAATATTTATCTCTTTGGAATAAAGCCATATCAGAAGTCATCATGTCATCAATTAACTCATCCAGGTTGTGCTTTGGCTTCCAACCTAAATCTCTTTCAGCCTTAGATGCATCACCAATCAATAAGTCAACCTCTGTTGGTCTAAAATAATTTGGATCAACTTCTACTATTATTTCGTTGGTAGATTTGTTTCTACCTTTTTCATTCACTCCTTCTCCTTCCCAAATAACATCTATATCGGCCTTCTTAAATGCTTTGGTGACAAAATCGCGAACAGTTGTGGTTACATTAGTTGCTAACACATAATCTTGAGCTACTTCTTGCTGCAGCATTAGATACATTCCTTCTACATAATCCTTAGCATGTCCCCAATCTCTTTTTGCATCAAGGTTTCCTAAATATAATTTTGACTGTAAACCTAATTTAATTCTTGCTGCTGCTCTAGTAATCTTTCTGGTAACAAAAGTCTCTCCGCGCAAAGGACTTTCATGATTAAATAAGATTCCGTTACAAGCGTACATTCCGTAGGCTTCACGATAATTTTTTACAATCCAAAAACCATACAATTTAGCTACCCCATAGGGACTCCTTGGATAAAAAGGGGTGGTCTCTGTTTGAGGAACCTCTTGAACTTTGCCATATAGCTCAGAGGTACTAGCTTGATAAAAGCGACACTTTTTTTCTAAGCCTAACGTTCGAATAGCTTCCAAAATCCTCAAAGTACCCATTGCATCAACATTTGCTGTATATTCCGGCATTTCAAAAGAAACCTTGACATGCGACTGAGCTGCAAGATTATATATCTCTGTAGGCTGAACTTCTTGAATAATTCTAATAATATTAGAAGAATCAGTCATATCTCCATAATGCAATTTAAACTTCACATTCTTTTCATGTAAATCAGTATAAAGGTGGTCGATGCGCTCAGTATTAAACAATGAACTTCTTCGTTTGATACCATGAACTTCATATCCTTTACTCAATAATAGCTCAGACAAATAAGCTCCGTCTTGTCCTGTTACTCCTGTTATTAGGGCTACTTTTTTCATATTTTGGTCGATCTATTTGGTTACTAAGAACCAATTATTTAATAAATTTTCTCTGTTATATTCCATTGACTTTTGGGTAGTTTGGTCAATAACCTGACCGCCCATTGCATTTACTATTCCTTGTCCGGCTGCAGTATCCCACTCCATAGTGGGCGCAAATCTAGGATATACGTCAGCTATCCCTTCAGCCACCATGCATAATTTCAATGAGCTTCCTTTTGATATAATCTCTATATCCCCAAACTCAACTTTGGCTTCATTTATAAATGCCTCTGTTTCTGGCGACATATGAGATCTACTGCCAACTATTGTATATGGACGATCACCTTGGTCTAATGGCAATTCTAATGCAGCTTCAATTAATATTTGTAAGGTGGGGGCACCATCTAGCTCATTATAATTTTCTATCTTATAGCTACCTAGCCCTTTCATTCCAAAGTACATAAGATTAGCAACAGGCACATAAATAACACCTAAAATTGGCTGTCCTTCATTAATTAAAGCTATATTAACTGTAAACTCTCCATTTCTTTTTACAAACTCTTTAGTTCCATCCAAAGGATCAACAACCCACAGGTTTGCCCAAGATGCTCTTTCCTCAAAAGGGATAGATTTACCTTCTTCGCTTAATATCGGAATTTTAGTTTCCATCAATCCATCCATAATGGCTAAATGCGCTCTTTTATCTGCTTGGGTTAAAGGGCTATTATCATCCTTTAATTCTACTACAAATTCTGAGTGATAAATATCCATTATTTCCTGACCTCCTTTGTAAGCAGATTTTATTGCTATAAATAGCAGCTCTTTTACGTCTTCTACCTTCATTATAATATCTTTAATATGCTGATTTTGATGCTCCAATTACTTCTATTGGATGCCAAGTTGTTTTTACTTCTTGGTAATCATTAATAATATACGGGTGCTCAACATCAGTTAGACTTAAGTCATATTTATACGACCTAACTCGTTTTAAATTATCAATACTTAATTCTCTAATTTGAATCAACTCCTCTTGAATAGCATCAGAATAGCATAGTGCATTTACATCCATATGCGAGGCCATTTGACTTAACAATTCCGGTTTCTTTCCGGTTAATATATTCACTACACCTCCGGGCAAATCAGAAGCATTTAATACCTCTGCAAATGAAATCGCGCAAAATGGCTTATTTTCTGAAGCTAAAATAACACAAGTATTTCCTCCTGCAATTATGGGGGCCATATAACTTACTAACCCTAATAATGAAGATTCTTGGTTGGCGACGATTGCAACAACACCTGTAGGCTCAAGTGCTGAAAAGTTAAAATGCGAGCTCGCAACTGGATTCACAGAGCTAAAAATTTGTTGGTATTTATCACACCAACCAGCAAAATAAACCAATCGATCAATCGATAAATTGACTTCCTTCTCCGCTTCTTTTTTACTACTATCTTGTAGAATTAGCTCTGCAATAAATTGATCTCTTCGGCCTTCTAATACTTCGGCCATTCGATATAGTATTTGACTCCTATTATAAGCTGTTCTATCACTCCAATCTCCAAATGCCTTTCGAGCTGCAACTACTGCATTTCGAAAATCCTTTCGTGAAGACAAGCAAAAATTACCTAATGATGCTTTTTTCGAGTTTATTGGGTTGTAAAACCTTCCTGATTCAGTTCTTGGAAAGCTACCTCCAATATATATTTTATATGTCTTCAAAATATTGATTCTTTCACTCATGTGTTCAAAAATTAGTCAAATTTCAGATAGGCTGATAATCCATGTATACCCCCTTCTCTTCCAAAACCACTTTCCTTGTAACCTCCAAAAGGCGAAGTTGGGTCAAATTTATTGTATGTGTTTGCCCAAACCACGCCCGCTCTTAGTCTACTTGTTAAATTAAATATCTTGGACCCTTTATCAGTCCAAACCCCTGCTGAAAGTCCATAAGGAGTATTGTTAGCTTTTTCAATTACTTCATCAACTGTTCGAAACGTTTGAACTGCTAATACAGGACCAAAGATTTCCTCTTTAGCTAATCGACTCGATTGAGCAACATCAGAAAATAAAGTCGGTTTAATGAAATAACCTTCTTTAGGTAATTTACAAGAACTTTGAAATAATTCGAACCCTTCTCTCTTTCCGAGATCTATATATCCTTGAATCGTTTCCAATTGACTTTTCGAATTAATAGCACCTATATCTGTATTCTTATCCAAAGGATTCCCAATGATAAGCGTTTCCATTCTATCTTTTAATTTCTTTATAAAAATTTCCTTAATTGACTCTTGCACAAACAAACGAGAACCAGCACAACATACATGTCCTTGATTGAAATAAATTCCATTAATAATTCCTTCCACGGCTTGATCAATTGGTGCATCCTCAAAAACAATATTTGCAGCTTTTCCCCCCAATTCTAAAGTAACTTTCTTCTCTGTTCGTGCAACTGTTTTCTGAATAATTTTTCCAACTTCCGTTGATCCTGTGAAAGCAATTTTATCAATTCCTTTATGACCAACTATCTCTGCGCCTACTTTACCATCTCCTGTGATGATATTAACTACACCATCAGGCAATCCACTCTCCTGAATCAATTCTGCCAATTTAAGCGCAGTTAAAGATGTTGTCTCAGCAGGCTTTAATACAACTGTATTTCCACATGCCAATGCCGGAGCTATTTTCCAAGCAGCCATTAATAATGGAAAATTCCAAGGAATAATTTGTCCAACCACACCTAAAGCTGTCGGCTTTCTATTCGGAAAGGCGTACTCTAATTTATCGGCCCACCCAGCATAATAGAAAAAATGAGCAGCGGCTAAAGGTATATCTATATCTCTTGATTCTCGAATTGGTTTACCTCCGTCTAAAGACTCTATCACGGCGAACTCTCTTGCCTTCTCTTGTATCAAACGAGCAATGCGAAATAAATATTTAGCACGCTCCGAAGCCGGCATAACTAACCATACATTATCATATGCATTTCGAGCGGCAATGACCGCTTTCTCTACATCCTTTGAGTTTCCTTCTGCAATTGATGCTATTTTTTGTTCTGTTGCCGGATTTATACTATCGAAGTATTTTCCAGAGGAAGGTTTCTCAAACTTTCCATCAATAAAATGGTCATATTTTTCCTTAATGTCAATATGTGATGCGCTTTCCGGTGCCGCAGCATATTCCCAACTTATTTTTTCTGTCTCAATTTTCTTTTTACTCATAGCTAATTAATCTATTGAGATATAATCTTTTGATTGATAATTTCCGGTTCGTTGTTTCTCTAACTGTAATAAAACATCATTAGCTAAGCTACTAGCACCAAATCTAAACCATTTGTTGCTCAACCAAGCATCCCCTAATATTTCTTTCACCATTACTAAGTAATGAATAGCCAATTTTGAAGTAGAAATACCACCTGCAGGCTTCATACCAATCATATTTCCCGTCTTATGGTAATAATCTTTTATTGCATAGAGCATTGTCAGCGTAACAGGTATAGATGCAGCTGAACCAATTTTTCCTGTTGAAGTTTTAATAAAATCTGCCCCAGCATAAATAGCAATATCTGAAGCCCTTCTAACGTCATCAAGCGTGCCAATTTCACCAGTCTCCAATATAACTTTTAGTCGAGCTTGAGCACCACACAATGCCTTAATTTCTGCAATCTCATCAAACACGAAGTTATATTCTCCTTGATGGTACTTTCCTCTAGAAATAACCATATCTATTTCATCTGCACCTTGATCTAGCGCAAATTTAGTGTCATCTAATTTTGTTGATAAAGGCGCTTGTCCTGATGGAAACGCTGTGGAAACAGAGGCGACTTTCACCCCACTACCTTTTACTGCAGCCTTTGCAATACCGACCATTGATGGATAGACACATACAGCAGCAACAGTTGGTAATCCTGCATACTCATCATGCAAGTGCTGAGCCTTGTAGCACATCTGATTTACTTTACCTATAGTATCTTTTCCCTCAAGAGTTGTAAGATCTATCATACTAAGCACCATCTTTAAAGCTTGAATTTTGCTTTCATTCTTGATGCTTCTCGTCTGAAAACGTGTGGCACGCTCAATGATACCAACTTGATCTATTGATGGCGACTTGGTAAAATCAGGAATAATTAATGACTTTTTCAACTTCAAAATATGCTAATTTTTAAAAAGCCAAAGATAGAAATAATCCTAGAGCTTTCTTAATCACAATGAAGACGATGAGCGCGATAAAAACAATCCAATTTAACCTCATTATTTTGTTAAATTTGTTTCCTTAATGAAAGATGAAGGAAGAAATATATTCACTGTTTTCGATGAAATCTTAGATCGAAAAGTAAAAGAAAATTTACTAAACCAGAAAGGAATAGTTGTTTGGATGACGGGGCTTTCGGGATCTGGTAAGACCTCTATAGCGATTGCTTTAGAGCGGCTACTGAATCAAAAAGGATTCTTGACTCAAATTTTAGATGGGGACAATTTACGAAGTGGCATTAATAACAACTTGGGATTTTCAGCTTCTGATAGAGCAGAAAACATTCGTAGAATTGCAGAAATTAGTAAGCTGTTTCTGAATTGTGGGATTATCACAATTAATTGTTTTGTGAGCCCAACTAAAGAAATTAGAGCTCAAGCAAAACAAATTATCGGAGCTAATGATTTTATTGAAGTTTTTATAAACACCCCTCTTGAAGTGTGCGAGCAGCGCGATGTTAAGGGTTTGTATGAAAAAGCTCGTAAGGGAGAGATAAAAGATTTTACAGGAATAGATGCTCCTTTTGAAGCTCCAGAAAATTCATTTATTGATATTAAAACGGCGAACAAAAATCCAGAAGATTCCGCTAAAGAATTATATACTAACATTCTATCAAAAATCATAAAGGCATAACAAATGCAGGCATATAACTTATCGCATTTAAGCGAATTAGAATCAGAAGCCATTTACGTTTTACGGGAAGTAGCTGCACAATTTGAAAACCCTGTTCTTCTTTTTTCAGGAGGAAAAGACTCTATAACTTGCGCCCACTTAGCTAGAAAAGCGTTTTGGCCGGCGAAGATCCCTTTTACATTTATGCACGTAGATACAGGTCATAATTTTCCAGAAACCATCGAATTTAGAGATTATTACCTAAACAAATTGGGGGTAAACTTAATTGTTTCAAGTGTACAAGATTGTATAAATCAAGGTTTAGTTATCGAAGAGAAAGGATTTAATGCAAGTAGAAACGCACTACAAACAGTTGCCTTACTAAAAGGAGTAGAAGAAAATAAGTTTGATGCAGCAATTGGCGGAGCTAGAAGAGATGAAGAGAAGGCTAGAGCTAAAGAACGCTTTTTTTCACACAGAGATGATTTTGGTCAGTGGGATCCAAAAAACCAACGTCCTGAATTATGGAATATTTTTAATGGTAAGAAAAATTTAGGTGAAAGCTTTAGAATTTTTCCAATTTCTAATTGGACAGAAATGGACATTTGGCAGTATATCTTGAAAGAGAAAATAGAGCTACCAAGCTTGTATTTTTCTCATGAACGCGAATGCTTTATTCGTGAAGGTGTAGTAATGTCAACAGGTGAGCATGTGCCGCAAAGACCAGAAGAAGCGACAGCAAAAATGAGTGTCCGATTTAGAACTATTGGCGATATGACTTGCACAGGGGCTGTATATTCTGATGCAGACTCTTTAGAAAAAATTATAGAAGAAGTTGCTAGTACTAGAGTGACTGAGCGAGGCACTAGGTCTGATGACAAACGCTCTGAGGCAGCCATGGAGGACCGAAAAAAACAAGGTTACTTCTAAACTATTTATCTGACCACGTTTTTATAAACGATAGACAATAAAATACAATGAATAAAGACCCATATTTAGACATGGAATTATTACGCTTCTCGACTGCAGGGAGTGTAGATGACGGAAAAAGCACTTTAATTGGAAGAATGCTTTATGATTCAAAATCTATTTTTGAAGACCAATATGAAGCGATAGAAAAAACAAGTAGAAAAAAAGGTGATGAGCAAGTGAATCTTGCATTACTAACAGATGGACTTCGCGCTGAACGTGAACAAGGTATAACTATAGATGTTGCCTACCGCTATTTTGCCACTCCAAAGCGTAAGTTCATTATTGCAGACACGCCGGGGCACATTCAGTATACCAGAAATATGGTTACAGGCGCATCTACCTCAAATCTATCAATCATTTTAGTTGATGCCAGAAAAGGGATTATTGAGCAGACCTACAGACATACATTTATCTCCTCATTATTGGGAATTCCTCATGTGGTCTTCTGCATCAACAAAATGGATCTAGTGGATTATGATGAAACTATATTTTATCAAATTAAAAAGGATATAGAAGCATTCTCTTCTAAACTTAATGTTAGAGATATTCATTTTATTCCAATTAGTGCATTAAATGGGGACAATGTAGTAAACAAATCCACAAAAATGGATTGGTATCAAGGTGGAACGCTACTTTATCTATTAGAAAATATTCATATCGGAAGTGATCATAACCATATTGATTGCCGATTCCCTGTACAATATGTTATTCGCCCTCAATCTACAGAATTTCCCGATTACAGGGGTTATGCAGGCAGAATTGCCGGTGGTGTATTCAAACCAGGAGACGAAATCGCCGCATTACCTTCAGGATTTACTTCGAAAATCAAAAGTATTGATACAGCTGATGGAGAATTAAAAGAAGCATTTGCTCCTCAATCTGTAACAATTACACTTGAAGACGAAATAGACATCAGCAGAGGCGATATGATTGTAAGGATAAATAATCAGCCGAAAGTAAGTCAAGATTTAGATATAATGGTTTGCTGGATGAGCGATAAACCCTTAATTAAGGGAGGAAAATATGCATTAATTCACACCACAAATGAAGCTCGATGTATTATTAAAGAGGTAAAGTATAAAGTGAATATAAATACCTTACACAGAGAAGAAAGTGACCATAATATTGGCATGAATGATATTGGTCGAATTTCTATACGAACCACAAAACCGTTATTCTTTGACAGCTATCAAAAGAATAGAAATACCGGTAGTTTAATTCTAATAGATGAAGGTACACATGAAACTGTGGGAGCCTGCATGATTATAGACTAAATGTTTTTTAAATAGCCGCACCAAAATTTGAGCGGCTATTTTTTTTGAAAAATCTATCCCAATTTAATATTTACAGGAATAGTATACCTAACATTTGCCTTTCTTCCCATCTGGACTCCAGGTGTAAATTTAGGTAGTGCATTTATTACTCTTAACACTTCCCTATCCATTTCTTTAGCTCCTGATATTCCTTTAAGAATCGTGGCATTCCCTATATTTCCCTTTTTATTGACCACAAATGAAACAAAGACTTTACCACCTTCTCCATGATCTATTACAGATTGTGGAATTTTAATGTTATCACGAATAAAAGCTTGTATAGCATTTTCTGTGCAAATAACTCTAGAGGCATTATCCATTAAACTGCAATCGCCTAACCCTGGCATAACCTCAACATTAATATGAATCTCACCCTCCTCAATTATCTCGGGTGGCATTGAAGTAATAATAATTTCAGGAGGAAGCTCTACAGTCTCTACTTTAGTTGGTTGCATTTTAGTTACAACTATAGTTTTTACCACCTTTATTTGTTCGATGGTCGGTTTTGGTGGAGCAGGTTTTGGTAAAGGTTTTGCTGATTTAATAATTGTGATTGGAATAATATCATCATCAATGTGATAGACCTTAGAATTCTTAACCTCAGGAATGAGTTTTGGTGTTGTGTATTTGAAAGCGACTAATGCCAGAGACAAACTCGTAACAAGTCCAACTTGAAAAAACATTCCTCTTTTACGTTCAAGATTTTTTGAAGCACTCTTTTTAATTTCCATGACTTTTAATTTTTAAAGATGAATAAATAAAAAGTAAAAGTGCTACATATGTAAGCTATGGTTGATTAGGTTATATAACGAGACTAATTTAAAACTTATTGCAAAGAACTATAGTTTATATAAAACAAAAAGTCCTGCCTAGTAAACCAAGCAGGACTATATCGTAATTCTATAAATTTTTATCGAAGTGTAAAGTTAACAGGTATGTTGTATCGCACTTTTGCTTTCTTACCCCTTTGCTCTCCTGGAGTAAATGTAGGTAAAGCTTCTACAACTCTAACAGCTTCTTTATCCAAGGCTTTTCCTCCTGCAACACCCTTAAGGACTGCAACATCTGAAACTTTTCCTTTCTGATCGATCACAAAAGTAATAAATACTCTACCAGTGATTCCAGCATCTTTAGCCATTGGTGGGTAAACCGTATTATTAGCTATAAATCTCTGTAACTCAAGTTGTGTACACGCATCACGTTCAGATTTAGGCTTGTTTTCACAACCAGGATATAGTGGCATGTTCTCAACAATCATAAAAATCTCTGCTTCCTCGATTACTTCTTCAGGCTGTTCGAAAATCTCTGTATCCATGTCGGCTTCAGAATCCTGAATTTCAGCTTCGTTTTCTATCTCCTTATCATCTTCCACAATTTCCAAAATCTCTTGTGGAGGCGGTGGTGGTGGAGGTGGAGGCGGTGGCGGAGTATTTTGCATTGTAATCGGGATAATTTCATCCTCGATATCTGCAGCAGCTAAAGTTCCAAGGTCTGATACTTCTTCATATGAACGATAGTTAAAAGCAGCCAATACAACTCCTAAAGTAATCACCAAGCCGATTTGAAAAAACAAACCCCGCTTTTTTTCTAGGTTAACTTTCGGGCTTTTCTTTGGTTCCATAATACTTAATTTACGGGCATAAAAATAGGAAATTTTTACTTACTCCCTTTTTTTACATGTTAATTATACGTTGTTCTTTTTAAATACTTCTTAAAAATAATATAACTCCCAAAAAGAGCTCCTATTGTATTTGCTAAAAAATCTTCCCACTCTCCTGACCTTCCTTGAACTAAAAAATGTTGAATCAATTCAAGTAATCCACCATACAGAATAGACCAATAAGCTGCAAATGCTATTTTAGATAAGTTTAGCTGTAACAATTTATGGTATCCCCAAGAAATTATTATAACCATTAGCGCATAAAACACAAAATGTATAAACTTATCGGCTCCAGGAAACAATGGAATCGAAACTCCTGAGAGATTTCGAGTACTTAAAAATAGCACACCGACCATCCATAAGAAAGCCGGTGCAAAATAAACTATTCGTTTTAAATTTTTATGCAATCTCTGCTTCGTATGCTTCTGCTGATAGTAAATGGTCTACCTCAGAAGGGTTAGATAATTTAATTTTCACCATCCATCCACTTCCATAAGCGTCATCGTTAACACTTTCCGGCGAACCATCTAAGTCCTCATTCATCTCGATTACTTCACCCGATAACGGCATAAATAAGTCGGAAACTGTTTTTACTGCTTCTACTGTTCCAAAAACCTCGCCATGACTAAGTGTCTCACCAACTGTTTCAATTTCTACATAAACGATATCACCTAGCTCACTTTGAGCATAGTCAGTAATTCCGACAGTAGCAATATCACCATCAATTTTAATCCATTCGTGTTCTTTCGTATACTTTAATTCAGAAGGAATATTCATCTTATATAGTTTTAATTTTTTGTTCAAATTTAGGATTTCATCTCCTATTGTGAAAGCGTAAAACGCAAACTAATTCCAGCATTTGTATTTGCTGTTGGAAAGGTGGATGAAATATAAGGGGTATTCATAATTCTGTCATAAAAAGCACGAATATTTAGTCGTGAACTTAATACATAATCTGCTGTGAATTTTATAGCAAATATACGCTGACCAGCAGTTAGTTCATTCTGATCTTCCACAATTTTCCGAATAATAGTTCGGTTATTTCTTACAGAAAAATCAGCACGCATATCTAAATCACTCACCCTCTTTTTAGTTGATTTTCCAAATGGGAATGGTACATTCTTTAATCGATAACCCAATCCAATAACTACTTCTGAACCTTTAACTTCAGTAAGTTGATTATTATTCAAACTTAATGACATATTTCGATCTTTTTTGTATTCTATTCGAGTTAATAAACTATTGTTCCATGTCATATCAATATTCATTAACGGACTAAATTGTTCGCTAATACTAACAGAGGCAACTTGTCTTTGAGGAATAAAGTCTCCTTTGGTAAGTCTTCCTTCAGGATTTCCTTCATCAAAAAATGGGTTGGTAGTAAATGAACCAACATTAAATGTAGACCTGTAACGATGACCAATTGTAAAGCTTCTAAAATACTTTTTAAAAAAATCTAGCTTAGAAAGACCGTCATAAGTAATGCTCCAGTTTGGAACAGGCAACTTACTTACAAACTCACCAAGAGAATATGAGCTAGCGCTTGACCCGCTATAAGCAGCGATGAATGAGTTA
Source organism: Vicingaceae bacterium (assembly GCA_018402765.1). Lineage (GTDB taxonomy): Bacteria > Bacteroidota > Bacteroidia > Flavobacteriales_E > Vicingaceae > Acidiluteibacter. The sequence goes on from JAGYIE010000002.1 coordinate 184,553, forward strand.
ATCAATACTTCTTGAGACGTACCACTATATCCGTCTGCATAAATCCCTCCTAATGAATCAGAATAAACAAAAGTAGAATAAGCATTCTCCTCACCTAACCGCTGTGAAATTATACTTCTATTGGCTAAAAACTGATCAAAAGCATCATTCTGATAGGTAACTTCATCATCTTTCATGAAAGCAGTTTTCCAACTAATAAAACTCATGCTAAAGCTTCCGTTAACTTGCGTAGGGCCAAAATCATAACCGGGACCTCCAGAAAGGGTATCATTCCAAATATAATATCTAGAAGTGTTTTCTGAGTAGGTTCGATTAGCCGTTAATTCGACTCGCATATCTTTAACGGGTTGAAAAGATGCCCTTAAATTAAGATTTTCGGAATAGGTCTTTGAGAAATTTCCAGATATAAAGAGAGATTCTGTTCCTTGCAATGTCCAGCCTTCTCTTAAAGCTCTCTCAAAATAGTCCGTACCAGGCTCCTGTAGACCAAAAGCAAAACCTACTCCAGGAGCATTAAAATTACCATCAAACCCTAATACATTCATTTCTCGATTATAATTAGGAAGTATGGTCCCTTCTGTAACGCTATAACTCCCCGAAACTGTTTTCAGGCTCATCGCCAAACGCCCCATGTTATCGAGAATATGTATTCTAAAAAAGCTCGGCTCATCTTCTTTGGTTGTATCTTCAATCTCTCCTGTTTCGACTTTTTTACGATACGTTTTATCGGCTAAAGTCAATCGTCCTATTTCCTTCTTCTTTTTCTTAGGCTTGCTTAATTCTTTTAAGTAATCAAACTTATTGTATAAAGTTGTCATACTTAAATTCGCATTCAATGCATAGTTTCCTGAGTTTTTAATGGTTGACCCTAGTGAGTCAGCATCAATATCCCCATTCAGAGCCCAGTTGAAGTTACCTGCATAGGTAGCATTTGCAGAAATCCATTCAAAATATGGAATCTTTGAAAATGGTAAGGTATAGGTTAGGTTTAGGTTCTGGGTATATTGCGTATTATCACCAAAACGCTGGACATTGTTCCACACCTCATCTCTAAATTTACTATATTCGTCTTTAAACTTGCTATCAACACGTCCTTCAGGCTCGCCAATCTGAGCCATATTATTTGCATTAAAATCTAAGATCAAACTCTTGGTTAAATTATACCGTAAGGAGTAAATTCTATTCCAAGTAAAGGTTTTCTGATAGAATGGATCGAATTCAAAAAAGGAAGTATTGTTTCTAACTTGCCTTGAATTATATGATCTATTTATTTGTGTTTGAAAAGAATACTGTGTCGGATATAGGTTAAAATTAATGTCCTTTATCAATGTGAATGCTTTTCGTCGCTTAAAAAATTCTACATTTTTAAACGGCTCTATGGTAAGGGGTTTAGCAGTAAAATTATAATTCAAACCACCTCTATGTGTTTTTCTATTGTCATATTCAGTATTGATATCCCTTTTAAACGTTTCTGTGTAGGCATAAGAAACAGCGAAGTTAGAAACATCAAAAGGTGTGGCCACCTCTTTTGTTGTGGACTTTTCTCGCCTCACATTAGTGAAATTTATACTTCTTGTCTTGGTATAATCGTCCGTTCTTCTTCTAATAGAATCACGGTAATCTTGGGTAAAATCGTCATTATTTACTATATCATTTAGCTGCAAATCAGGATCTAATGGGTTGTACTCGGGACGAATAATATTTTCTGACACCCCAAAATACATTGGGATACTAAGCTTTGCCTCTTCAGGTAATAATTTACCGAGCTCTATGGATGAAGACAAATTATACTGCATACGAGTTTCTCGTTGACGTTCATTCAGTTTTTGTTCCAAACTACCCCACCCAGGTGTGCTCATTGCTCCCGATAAGGTCACTGCACCAAGATCTGCAATTTGAGCTGTTGCTCTTGCTTGTGCTGCCCAACCTCCTTCATTATCAAAATCAGAAAGTCGCAGTTCATTTACCCATACCTCGGCGCATTTAGGTAGTCCATCATCATTAAAATTCGTTTCTCCTGTACGTAAATTCTTAACCCCAATCATTATTACCTTTACTTCTGCTAGGTTAGGATTACCCTTTATACGAATCGTATTTTTCGTTCCATCAACTTCTGAATAGGGCCTACTAATACTTATACCTGTGGATGGATCTAACATTCTAACATTTCTATTTTTCTTAACCTGTAGAAGTTTATCAAAAGCTAAGTCTATATTATTGTACTCGGGCCAAATACCTTCCTTATTGGAACTTGTAGTACCATAAGGAGTAACCTGAAGCGGAACCTCATATTCATAATAGTTTTCTTCAAAATCAATTCCTAAACGAAGCACCACTGCAATATCATTATTGCTTAGTGCATTCTCATTTCCTGACGCCTCTGCATGAGCATACATTTTCAATCGCTTATACTGGCGAATATCTAAATCTAATGCTCTAAATGCTGACCTCGTATAACCATCATTAAGATTACATACATTAAGTACTAAGGATTGCTCGTTAATCTGACGTAAATTGGTAGATCCAAAATCCACTTCTCGCTCAATTCCCGGAGGGATAGAATAGTTTATAGGCACCCTATTGGAGTTCTCCTCAACATTAACTGCAGAAACACTAAATGTAGTTGTACCCTCTTCATCATTATGTGTATCTCCGGGAATCAATTGATCGTTTGAATACTTTCTCCACTCTCCTCTTACAAGCCCAAGCTGCGCAAATCGGACAATAACTCGCTCATCAAAACCTTTAAGAAACATTCTCATAAACCGAATCGATTTAAAGTCTCGAATGCTACCAACTACCTTGTCTGGTTGTCGAATAGGAATTTTAAACTGATACCATTTAACTTCTTTTGTTTCCCCATTTACATTTACAGTTCCTGTAAGAACATCGGTTATGTAGTTAGTTCCAACATTTCCTTCTTGCAGGGCTTGAGGTGATAAATTTACCTTATATTGATAGTAGGCTTCTGTTCTATCTAAACTAAAATTACCATTAATATCTTCATTATCAGGTAAAGTAGTTGATGATGTAGAAAAGTCTGCACTAGCAGATTGAGCAGGAGAGTTTCCTTGGGTTCCATTAAATTTCTTGTAGCGGTCTAAAATACTTAGTTCTAAGTTGTCATAATCTGCTCCTCTATAATAATGATAATCATCTTTAGATGGATCTGCATTAAAATCATTAAATGCATTTGCATCTAGCACACTTTGCAATTGGTTTAAGTAATCTGTGAAGGCTTGTCTTTCTTGTCCATTACTTAAACCGTCTAAACCCAAATCCTGATTATTCCTTGCTGCCGGGTTATTGTCAAAAGCATTTATAATGTAGGTCACTGTTGGAATTCTTCCCCAAATAACACTAGCTGTATTCTGATTTGTTCCATCTGCGGGCAAACCATTTTCAAACATTAATCTACCATCTTTCAATATGTCTTCACTTATACTTCCAATATTAAAATACAAATCTCCACCTCTTTGATTTGGATTCCCATCTTGTTCATTAAAAGGATCCATCATCCAAAATTGAATAAACTCTACATTCGATGCTTCAAAATCACTTGTTTGAATGTCTCTCATAATCCCTCCCCATCGAGAAGCAGGATTTCTAAGTGAGCCGTCTGAATTTAGACCTTCAGAAATACCCGACATACCTGACAAATCATAATTAAAAGGACCACGCTCTTGAGGGTAAAAAGCTAAATCGAGTGTCTGAATATTATTAATCAATCCCGGATCAGGGTCTCGGTTGGGAAAAACTTCTGTTTGGGAAACTTCTCTTGAGTAATTATTTGATTGGGATGCAGAATTTTGGATATGATTTGGGGTTCTACTATCATTCCTAAAAAATAAAGGATCAATTGTATACCAAGCTAAGTGAGCACGATTAAATCCATAAGCTAAATCGCCATTAAAATTTCCTTCTGGGAATAAATCATCTTGCCCTTGAGGTGTACTTGCCAATTTCCATGCAATGGCATTTCTAATCTCTATGATGGATTGAGATCCCTCAAAATCATCTATATAAGCCACACCTGCTTTAGATATTGCTCTAGAATTACCAGGTATAAGTTTAGCAAATTCTGCTTGAACAGTAAAAATAGATTTCTCTTTAGTGTCATAAAATGGCAGCTTATCTGCCAGTCTTGTTAGCAGAGGAAGTTCTGTCCTGTAGGTACCGTCTAAGCCAATTACTGTATTTGATATTGGCTCATCCCCTATATTAATTTTTCGAGTTATTGGTCGTTCTGTTAAGTTCAAAATAGTACCACCGAGGGAAATATCTTCAGATACTCGATAATCAAAACGAGACCCTAAGAGTGTCTTCGTTTGAACATTGAACAACGAATTACTTCCAAGGGATATTTTTATTGGCGTTCCTGACTCCAAAATACCTTTATTGAGAATCGTTATTCTACCTAAATTATAATCAACTTGATAATCCTGATTCTCAACAAGAGGCGCTCCGCCGGCAGTTACTGTAACAGAACCCTGAGGAATATTAAACGTATTTAATGAAATTTCAGATGAAGATGAAGATTGATAACTACCTTTAAATGTATATCTATTGTGCGTTGCATCTTGTGCTGCAAGCGGCTGTGTTGTTGAATATAAAGAATCAAAGGCATATTTATCTCCAAGCTGAGCGTTATTACCTAACTGTCTTCTGATATGACTGCCAAAAGGCTCTAAAACAGGGAAGTAAACACGTCCATTTTTTTCATTAATGGTAATTCCTGGAATAAAATCGAAAAATCCATCCCCTTTTTCTGTTCCCGCATTATTAATGGTCATTCGATCTAAATCCATAACGTTCAGTAAAGGAACTCGGTCAATATCTCCGGCAGGCACATAAGGTATTTCTACTCCAGTTTCTGCATTTAAATACCAAATTTCAAATCTAAAATCTTGGCTGTTTATATTAAAAGCGTCTAATGAATAAACGTTTTTCATCATTAAATCCCACATTGGCATTTCTGTATTAATGATGGACCCCTTTAACAACTTTAGGAAAAGTGCATCTTGTCCATCAATTCCGTCTGTTGACAAATCCCCTACTTGATAAACTCTACCATTGTAGGTATATCGATAAGATACGGCCAATATGTCTTGTGGGTTTAATGTTCTATTTAGCGAGATGTATCCAAGCGCGCGGTTAATTGTATATTCCGAAGGATTTAATAAAACTGCGTTTTGTAGCCGTTCGTAATCTGAGCCTGTTTCAAATCCTGCAGCTGCTAGTGGCTGATCTGCATTATTAAAATCTCTAATCTGCTGAGCTCCGACTAAAGTGCCATTACCATTTACATTGTTGTATAAATTGTTTGCACTATTTGAAGGTACTAATGTGTCTGATGAGGGTGTTACCAAGCGGTTATTAAAAATACTATCATTCTCAGCCAAATCAGTAAATGCAATAATATTTTTGGTATTGTTGAATGACCCTTGATTGTTGGTAATATAGATTTCTACATCTGTAATCTGAATCCTTGAGTTAACTCGAGGAGGGTCTTGTAAAGCTTGTTCATAGCTATTTCTAAAGAAGTGAGATAAGAAAAAGTGCTTATTTGTTTCGTATTCTGATGCAGACTTCTCAAAATTTTGAGTCTGAGCACCTCCTTTAACTTCTATAGACTTTCGCTCTCCTTTTTCCTGTGAAAAAATAGAAGTTACTCTCAATCTACCAAATTGCAATTCAGTTTTTACTCCAAATAATGTTTGACTCCCATTAATCAATGTACTTTGAAGAGGCAGAGAAACATTACCTGCTTCAATCTTTTTAATTATTTCATCTTCGTATCCGGTATACTCCAATTTCATTTGATTCTCAAAATCAAATGTAGCTTCTGTATTATAACTCGTTTGTAACTTGAGCTTATCTCCAATATTTCCGATTACATTTAATTGAATCCGTTGATTAAAATCAAAAGTACTCGTCCTTCTTTGTCTCTCAGGCAAAATAGGATTCTCACGTCTTGAGACATTCACACCAAAAGATAGTTCAGCCGAACCTTGTGGCCGTATGTCAATCGTATTCCCACCGAAAATTCTGTCGAATAACTCTCCTTTTACTTGTAGTTGTGGACGAAACCCTTCCGAACGCTCTAATTCTTCTGTTTCAGATTTTGTATTCCAATACTCTTTCATTCGCTTAGCAGCATCATAATTCGCGTAATCTTCTAAGCTCATATAGGTAGGGCTTCTATAGTAGCGCTCTCCTATTCTTTCATAATAATTGTATTGACCTGTCTCCGGATCGTACTCAAACCCCGATTTCACATTACCTGGAGTCTTTAAGTATAGGGGACTTCTATCATTGGTAAAAGGGTCTCCACTATGATCATTAAACGGATAAATTAAATCTAATGTATCACCGTCAGTAGAGTCAGGTGGAGAAGGAACCATAATAGCAGACATTCTATCTTCTACTGTAATTGGCTCATCCCAGTAATTATCTGAATAAGAAACATTTTCAGTAGCATCATACGCTCCAATAGAGTCGTAAAATACGCCTAAAAACGCCATAGCAGCTAGCGAACGAATAGTATACTTTAAGTTAATTTTCAATGATTACTCCCAATTCTAGATACTCTTCAGCACTTGTTTTATTAATTCTTCTACGGTTAAATCAGGCGTAGCCTTTAAAATTTTACCAATAGATTTATCTGCTTGTATCTTATTAAATCCAAGCATCACAAGTGCTGATAACGCCTCTTCTTTTACAGTATTGTCTATACCGAAAGAAAATTCCGACTCCAAACTATCCTTTGCTAATTTGTCTTTAAGGTCTATAACGATTCTTTGAGCAGTTTTCGCCCCAATTCCTTTTACTCCTTTTAATGCATTAATATCATTTGATAAAATGGCTTGACGAGTTTCATTTGGAGAAAGTGAAGATAAAATCATTAAAGCTGTAGAAGACCCCACTCCTGAAACAGTTATTAATAATCGAAATAAAGCTCTTTCACTTTCTTCTTTAAAGCCATATAACAAATGAGCATCTTCTCTCACTGCTAAATGCGTAAGCAATTTACACTGCTCTGTATCACTAAGCAATGAGAATGTGTTTAATGATATCATAATGTGATAACCAACTCCATTGCAATCTATGACAACATAAGTTGGTGTTTTCTCTGTTAATCTACCTTGTATATGAGCAATCATTATTCTTTTCTAGTTTCTGCATCAACTACAGCAATAGTTACCATGTTTACGATTTCTCGAACAGTACAACCAAGTTGTAAAATATGCACAGGTTTCTTCATTCCTAGCAAAATAGGACCTACAGCCTCTGAATCTGACACCTCTTGTATCAATTTATACGCTATATTACCTGCTGACAAGTTAGGGAATATTAATACATTGGAATTCTTATTTGCTAAAGTACTAAATGGGAATTGCTCATTTAACAATTCATTATTCATAGCGAAATTAGCCTGAATCTCTCCATCTACGATTATTTCAGGATGTTCTTGGTGTAAGATCTCTACCGCTTTGCTAACTTTTTTTGCTTCTTCGTAATCCGAAGATCCAAAATTAGAGAAGGAAAGCATCGCTAATCGTGGCTTAATCTTAAATCTAGATACAGCTTTAGCAGTAAGAACTGCAATATCAGCTAGATCTTGTGCAGTTGGATTTACATTTATAGTGGTGTCTGCAAAAAACAACGGTCCCTTCTTTGTATTTACAATATACATTCCTGCTATTTTATTCACACCATTTTCCGTTCCTATTGACTGCAAAGCAGGCTTAATAGTCTCGGGATAATTTCGTGTAATCCCTGAAATAAATGCATCAGCCTCACCAGCCTCAACCATCATTGCACCATAATAATTTCTGTCTCTCATTTTATGGGCAGACTCGTATTGAGTTAGTCCCTTTCTTTGGCGTTTTGTATAAAGCAAATCTCCATACTTATTTCTTATCTCTTCCTGGTCTGCAGCTTTTGGATCGATTATCGTTGCATCTGCTAAATCCAAATGGTTCTCCTGAATTAACTGATTAATTCGTGCTATATTTCCTAATAAAATAGGTATTGCGATGCCTTCATCCTTAACAATTTGTGCAGCTTTAAGTACCTTATACGTATCCGCTTCTGCGAAGACTACTCGCTTCGGGCTTTGTATTGCGCGCTCTGTTAAATTTCTAATTAATTTGTTGTCTAAACCAAGTCTGCGGCTTAACTCTGCTTCATATGCGTCCCAATCTTCTATATGAATCTTTGCCACACCGGAATCCATAGCAGCTTTTGCTACAGCAGGGGCAACAGAAATTATCAATCTAGGATCTAATGGTTTAGGTATAAAGAAATCTCTACCAAAAACTAAATTACGTGTTCCATAAGCCTGATTAACGACTTCGGGAACTGGCTCTTTTGCCAATTTAGCAATTGCTTTTACAGCTGCTAATTTCATTTCCTCATTAATTGCTGTAGCTCTAACATCCAAAGCCCCTCTAAATATAAAAGGAAACCCTAAAACGTTATTTACTTGATTAGGATGGTCAGATCGACCTGTGGCCATTATAATGTCCTTTCTAACACTTATTGCATCTTTATAAGCTATTTCAGGATCAGGATTAGCCAAAGCAAAAACGATAGGATTATCAGCCATAGATTTTATCATGGCCTTATTTACAACGTCTCCTTTACTCAGGCCTAAAAACATATCTGCGCCTTTCATAGCATCACTTAACGTCTGCAAGTCGCGTTCTGTTGCAAAGTTCATTTTAGAATCAGAAAGTCTCGGACGATCTTTTCTAATCACGCCTTTACGATCACACATTACTAAATTCTCCGGTTTTACGCCTAAAGAAAAATACAATTTTACACAGGCCATCGCAGAAGCTCCAGCTCCATTTACAACTATCCTAACTTCATCAATTTTCTTCTCTGCAAGCTCTAATGCATTTAACAAGGCAGCGGAAGTAATAATAGCCGTGCCGTGTTGATCATCGTGCATTATTGGGATATCTAGCTCTTCTTTTAACCTTCTTTCTATTTCAAAACACTCAGGAGCCTTTATATCCTCTAAATTAATACCACCAAAGGTAGGAGCAATGGCCTTAACTGTATTTACAAATGCATCAACATCCTTTACATCTACCTCAATATCAAAAACATCTATATCTGCAAAAATCTTAAACAGCAACCCTTTGCCTTCCATAACAGGCTTAGATGCTTCAGGGCCTATATCACCTAACCCGAGCACTGCGGTACCATTTGAAATAACCGCCACCAAATTTCCTTTAGCTGTGTATTTATATACATCGTCCTTATTTTTTTCTATTGCTTTGCAGGGCTCTGCAACTCCGGGAGAATATGCTAATGATAAGTCTCTTTGAGAACTATAAGGTTTTGTTGGCACTACCTCAATCTTTCCAGGCTTGCCTTGTGAATGATAATCTAAGGCTTCAATTTGCTTTCTGTTTCTTGGCATTTTTTTAATCTTAATAGCGCATAAAAGTAAACATTAATGAAGTCATTAGAAAATTACTTTACCCTTATAAATAAACTATATTGAAAAGAAATTTGAAAAGACTAGTTATTTTCTCAAGTGCAGTAATGAGCGATGAAAGTGGCCTAAAAACACTTAAAGATAACAATCGTCTTTGGGAAAATTTTAAGGTTGAAGGTGTGGCGACTTTGTAAGCATTTTAACATAATCCATCTTTAGTATTGGAATTTTATAATCAGCGTAGAAAGCAATTAAAAGAAGCTAAACGTAACAAAGCTCATAAAATAATAGCAAAATTTGAATCTTCGTATGAGGTGACTGTAATTTCTCAATATATTGACAATCTGCTTGAATTAGCAGGATCAACTAATGTAGTTCATCTTCATGGAGAGCTACTAAAAGCCGGAAGCTCTATAAAGCTAAGATTGGTATATGACCTAAAAGAAATGGGTATCGGCGTTGGGTATACGCGCAAATTAGGTAGCCAATTAAGACCTCATTTAGTTTTGTTTGGTAAAGCCCTAGATGGTCCAAGTAATTCAAATTGTTCAAAAAGTTGAAATATTAATTACAATAGGGGCATCTCTGGCTGTATACACAGCATCTAGCTTTAAGAGATTAACTACCTCAAAATAAACTAAATGTATGTCTGAAAGAGCCAAATACGATTGGTAAAGGCCATTATACCCGAATAAAAAAAAGCCAATGAAGGCGTTGCTTCACTGGCTCATTTCTTTGGTGCTGAAATATCTTAATTCGTAATAACTATTTTTTGAGCTTCTGTAGAAATACCATCTAAACGCAATCTATAGAAATAAATTCCTGAATTCAAATCAGTGACATTAAGATTAAATACGTCTGAAGAATTACTCAACTTTTCAATTTTTACAAGATTTCCAAGTAAATCGTACAGCTCTAGAGCTTGTTGAGAATAATTTCCTTTAATGGTGTAGGTAATATTCACTTGATTAACCGCCGGATTTGGTCCCACCTTTAAATCATAATTTATCTTAGCAACCTCTTTAATTCCTACTGTTTCTTGTATTTTATATACTAAAATTACAGATGCAGAGTCACTTAAATTATTTCTATCATAAACTACAAATCTAAATCCCATATTCCCATACATATAAACCTTGTTAAAAGGTGTACCAGTATAATAATTATTTGGCTCATAATAAGCGGCTAATGTCTTATTTGTATCGCCTGCTTGGATGATCGTAGTATCTGTAGGTTCGCCAAATCTAACTGTTTGATTACCTGTCACATCGCCACCTAAACAAGTAGCTCCCCAACAAAAATAGTTCGAAGTGCTATCGACTATAGGATTGAGTTCATATCGCTTAAGATAAACAGACATTGAATCAGAACTCGTGTTTTTAACATAAACTTTAATGGTTGGAGGAATAAAAAGTGTGTCTAGTCCAGTTTTATCTATAGTCATAAAAATTGTATCTCCTGTAACATCCATTTTTTGCTCAGGGTCAATAAGTTTTAAAGATTGACTCTGAACAAAAGATACTCCAAGGACACATAGTGCAGTCAAAGAAAGTATTGTTTTTTTCATAGTTGTGTTTTTAGTATTAACAAATATAAGCTTTCATTCTTGATTAGTGATTAAAGCGAGACCACCACAGCCAAAATATTAATTATCAATTATTTAAAAAAAGTGTGATGAAAAAGGCCTCATTTAAAAGTAAATGAGGCTCATTATTTTTTTAAAGTGTTTGTTTCACTTCTACTTCTTCATATGCTTCAATAATATCACCCTCTTTGATATCATTATAATTATCGATATTCAAACCACACTCATACCCTCTTGCAACCTCTTTCACATCGTCTTTAAAACGCTTTAAAGATCCAAGAAGCCCTGAGTAAACAACGATTCCATCACGAACAATTCTAACTTTATGATTTCTATATATCTTTCCATCAAGAACCATACAACCTGCAATTGTCCCAACTTTAGAGATCTTAAATGTTTCTCTAATCTCAAGAGTTGCGGTAACACGCTCTTCAATCTTAGCGGCTAACATACCTTCCATCGCAGCTTTAATTTCATCAATAGCAGCATAAATAATAGAATACAATCGAATATCAATCTCTTCTCTTTCTGCAATTTTACGCGCATTAACAGATGGTCTAACTTGGAAACCTACAATTATAGCATCTGATGCAGCAGCAAGCATAACATCTGATTCACTAATCTGCCCAACTGACTTATGGATTACATTAACTTGAATTTTATCGGTCGATAACTTCAATAACGAATCAGAAAGTGCTTCAATAGACCCATCCACGTCACCTTTGATAATTACATTCAATTCCTGGAAATCACCAATTGCGATACGTCTACCAATCTCATCAAGTGTAATGTGCTTCTTAGTTCTAACGCCTTGCTCTCTAAGCAATTGAAGACGCTTAGTAGCTATATTTTTCGCTTCACGCTCATCATCCATTACCCTAAACTTATCACCTGCATTAGGCGCTCCACTTAGACCCAACAAAGAGAATGGCATCGATGGACCTGCCTCAGTAATTTTCTGACCTCGCTCATTGAACATTGCCTTAACCTTACCATAATGAGATCCTGCTAATACTACATCTCCCATTTTTATCGTACCAGACTGTACCAATAATGTCGATACGTATCCTCTACCTTTATCCAATTCTGATTCAATAACAGTACCGACTCCATTTTTATTTGGGTTAGCTTTTACATCAAGCATTTCTGCTTCTAGCAATACCTTTTCAAGAAGTTCTTCCACTCCTTGACCTGTTTTAGCAGAAATTTCTTGAGCTTGGTATTTACCTCCCCATTCCTCAACTAAAATATTTAATTGCGATAATTCCTCTCTAATCTTATCAGAATTAGCTGCAGGTCTATCTATTTTATTTAAAGCAAAAACGATAGGAACACCAGCAGCTTGAGCATGATTAATTGCCTCTTTTGTTTGAGGCATCACATTGTCATCAGCAGCAATTACAATAATTGCTATATCAGTTACTTGAGCGCCACGTGCACGCATTGCGGTAAATGCTTCGTGACCCGGAGTATCAAGGAATGTAATTTTCTTACCACTCTCCAATTCTACATTATAGGCTCCGATATGCTGAGTAATCCCTCCAGCTTCTCCTGCAATTACATTCGCTTTACGAACGTAATCCAACAAAGATGTCTTACCGTGATCTACGTGACCCATAACGGTAACAATAGGATAACGTTCTAAAAGGTCTTCAGGATTATCCTCAATTTCTTCTACAGCTTCTTGTTCTTCAGTATCAACAAATTCAGTTTCATAACCAAATTCCTCTGCTACAATAGAAAGTGTCTCTGCATCCAAACGCTGATTAATGGAAACAAACATTCCAAGACTCATACAAGCGGAGATAACTTCGTTTACACTGACGTCCATCATAGATGCTAGATCATTTGCAGTGACAAACTCAGTAACCTGCAACACCTTTAACTGTGCTTCTTGTTCTTCAAGGTCTTTTTGAGTTTGCTCACTAACAGCGTCTCTCTTTTGACGTCTATATTTTGATCCTTTTGACTTCGTATTATTCCCTTGAAGTCTAGCAAGAGTTTCTTTAACTTGATTTTGAATTTCTTTTTCAGTTAATTCAGGCTTTGCTTCAGGCTTTTTACCCTTTACTCCTCTTGGGCCCTTCCCTCTTCTAGCTTCTCTTTCTTGAGCAGTTTCTTGAGGTACATTACTTAAACGTTTTCTACGTTTACGTTTTGGTTTTTCCGTTTCTTTTTTATCTGATGAAGAAGCTACAGGCTTTTTAACTTGTTTAGTTGGCAATTCTATCTTGCCTAAAACCTTAGGGCCATCAAGCTTTTCATAATTCGTCTTAATTTCTTCTCTCTCTTTAGGAGCTTCCTTTATAGAAGAATCATCTACTTTCTTTGCATCTGCAGCTACTTTTTCGGAGGCGACTTTATCCGCTTTAAACTTTTCTTCCTGTGCTTTTTTAGATGCCGCTTTCTTTTCAGCATCTTGCTTTGCTTTCTTTGCTGATTCTAAATCGGCCCTTTTCTTAACTTCGGCAGCTAGTTCCTTCTCTTTATCTCTTTTAGGACGCTTATCAGGACGAGTCTTTAGATTTAGCTCATCAAGATTAATTCGTCCCAACACCTTAGGACCATTACCTTCATCTATTGAAGAGCCTTCAGCAATTGGAGTAATTTCAACTGATTTAGACTCCTTTTTAACTTCTTCAATTGATTCTGTTACCGGTTCTGCTTTTGGCTCTTCAGCCTTCTCCTCTATACTTGGCTTTTCTTCTCCTTTTTTATCTTCAACTTCAGTAAACTTGGCCTTTTTCTCAGCAGCAGCAGGAGAAACGTTTTTAATTAAAACACCCTCATCCTCTTCGTCGTCATCCTCTTCATCTGCCATAACCGACTCTTCTTTGGATTCTAGACTAATTTTAGCACGCTCATTACTAGGCAGTGTCACTTTTTCTGACTCTTCCTTAGCGCTCTTCTCAGATTGGAACTCATTTGAAAGCATCTCATAAGTAATATTGTCTATCTTCGTATTTGGATTGCTCTCAATCGCTATATCTTTCGAAGAAAGAAAATCCACGATAGTACTAATACCAACGTTTAACTCTCTTGCAACCTTACTTAATCGTTTCGTTATAACCTTATCAGACATATTGTTTTCGTCCTATTTTTTACAAATTTAAAAAATCTCCTGCTTCTTTACTAAGAATAGTGGGAAGACTATTCAAACTCAGATTTCAAAATGTTTCGAATTTCTTCGACAGTTTCAACTTCTAAGTCTGTTCTTTTTACTAAATCGTCTACTGAAAGCTCCAATACACTTCTAGCGGTATCACATCCTATGGATTTAAATGCATCCAGGATCCATCCTTCAATTTCATCTGAGAATTCGTCTAATGCAACATCATCTTGTGTTTCTTCATCTTGATCACGGAATACATCAATCTCATAGCCCGTAAGTTTTCCAGCCAACTTAATATTGTGTCCTCCTTTACCAATAGCAAGTGAAACTTGATCCGGATTTAAATATACCTCAGCCCTACCTGAATCATCGTCTAATTTAATAGAATTGATTTTTGCAGGACTAAGCGCGCGAGTAATGTATAATTGCGTGTTAGAGGTATAGTTAATAACATCAATATTTTCATTTCTTAACTCACGAACAATTCCATGAATTCTTGACCCTTTCATCCCAACACATGCGCCAACAGGATCAATACGGTCATCATAAGATTCTACAGCCACCTTAGCTCTTTCTCCCGGCTCTCGTACAATGTTTTTGATGGTAATCAATCCGTCGAATATTTCAGGAACCTCCATCTCAAAAAGACGCTCTAAAAACACAGGTGATGTTCGAGATAAAGTAATAATTGGCTTATTATTTCTCATTTCTACAGCAGAAACAACTGCTCTTAAAGAATCTCCTTTTTTGAAATAATCATTTGGAATTTGTTCAGTTTTTGGCAAAAGCAATTCATTACCTTCATCATCTAATACCAACAACTCTCTCTTCCAAACTTGATAAACTTCACCCGTGATAATATCACCAACGCGCTCTTTATAGTTTTTGAAAATATTATCTTTCTCTAGCTCTAGCACTTTAGAAATTAAATTCTGACGCAATGCCAAAACAGCTCTTCGTCCAAAATCCAACATTTTTACTGCTTCCGAAACTTCTTCTCCAACTTCAAAATCTGGTTCGATTTTTATAGCGTCAGAATAGGCAATTTGACTATTCTCGTCCTCTACGTCTTTATCTTCAACGATTTCTCGGTTTCTCCAAACCTCTAGGTCTCCCTTATCAATATTGATAATAATATCAAAATTATCATCAGAACCATACTTCTTTATGATCATATTTCGAAAAACAGTTTCCAAAATATTCATTAAAGTTGGACGATCAATGTCCTTAAACTCTTTAAACTCTGCAAAAGATTCTGTAAGATTTATCTTTTCCATTTACATATTATTTAAACGATATAATTATTCTAGTTTCCTTTATTTCATTCATTGGAATTAGCAATTGATGAGTAACTAATTCTTTTTTCTTTTTACCTTCTATTTTCTCTTTGGCTGAAAATTCTAATGCAATACTATCATCGGTAACTAAAGTCAGCAAGCCTTTTAACTTTTCGCCTGATGTCTTAATTATACTTACCTCTCTATTGATGTTCTTATGATACTGTTGAATCACTTTAAATGGTTGATCCAGACCTGGAGAAGATACCATCAGTTCAAAATCTTCTGTTTCTCGATCATAAAAAGATTCAATATGACGACTCATTGCTACACACTCTTCAATACCCAAACCATTTAAATGGTCTATCTCAACGCTAATTTGATTGGTGCAGCTAACTGACAAGTCAACCAAATAACTATCTGATTCCGATAGCTTTTCATTAACTAATTTGCGTATTACTTGCTCTGTAATCATTCAATTTATTTCTATAAAAAGAGGGGACTGACGTCCCCTCAAAAATTCAATTAATTAAATCAGATGCAAACGTACATATTTAATCTCAAATAAAAAGATAACCTTGAAATTATTGTTTACCGATTATGGAACTTATAACTTTGTAGACTGATTAATTTAGGCTAGAAAATTATTATAATGAACGAAATTGATAGATCAAAATACCAAGACACCATTGTAGAAATAGTATTAACGTATGGACCTAAATTAATTTTAGCAATTCTTACACTATTTATTGGACTTTGGATTGTAAAGGGAATGACGAAGGGATTATCTAACCTGCTTGATAAAAGAGAAATTGACCCATCTTTAAAACCATTCTTAAAAAGTCTTTTCGGAGCGCTTCTAAAAGTATTACTAGTCATTTCTGTAATGGGAATGATTGGTATAGAAATGACTTCTTTTATAGCTATACTAGGTGCAGCAGGATTAGCAATTGGTATGGCACTTTCAGGCACTTTACAAAATTTTGCAGGTGGGGTTGTCTTATTAATTGTAAAACCATTTAAGGTAGGTGATTTTATTGAAGCACAAGGCTTTTCTGGCACTGTTGCCAATATTCAAATTTTTAACACAGTATTAAAAACGCCAAATAATCAAGTGATCATTATTCCAAATGGAGGGTTATCTACAGGTTCAGTAACCAATTATTCTGCTGAAAGTACAAGAAGGCTGGTTCAAACATACGGAATCGATTACAGTGATGATATAAAGAAAGCAAGAGAGATTCTTTTACGTATTGTAAATGAAGACACAAGAGTTATCCAAGACCCTGCACCTGTAGTGGTTTTAGAAGAATTGGGCGATAGCTCCGTAAATCTATCTCTGCGCGTTTGGACAAAAAATGAGGACTATTGGAATGTTAATTTTGAAACAAAAGAAAAAGTAAAAAATGTATTCGATGCAGAAGGAGTTAGTTTCCCCTTTCCGCAAAGAGATTTACATATGATTTCAGTTTCTTAAACTGAAGACATAAAATTAAAAAGGCCCGAGAATCAAAAATTCTCGGGCTTCTTTATGCTTTAACTTGAAACTTACTTTACAGCAACTTTTCTTGTAATTTGATTTTCACCAATTCGAACATTTACAAAGTATAAGCCTTCTGAAAGAGAAGAAGTATTCAACTCAATTCGCTGATTACCTTGACTCATTAAACCGTATTCTTGAACACTTATAACTTTTCCTGTAATATCAAGGATTGTCATAGACACTTGGTCAGCCTTAGCTAATTCAAACGCTATTACAGCGAGATCATCTGCAGGGTTTGGAGAAACAGTTAAGCTATTTTTAGCTAATTTATTTTCTTTTTCACCTACGATAGCTGATAGCTTAATTTCCTCAGCATTTAGTATTTGATACTCGTCCAAACCTGCACTTGCATTGTAATAGTTAACAAACGCAATAAATGAAATATCCTTAGACTTCCAATTACTAGCTAACGTTAAGTTATACGTTTTAGAATAATTAGCATTTAATGTTGGACTAGATGTAAAATAAGTTGCATCACCCCAAGTACCTGAAGGAACATCCCGAACCACATGTCTATGCACATATCCAACAATTGGATTTCCTGCTCCAAAATATGGGTGACCTGCTTGAGTATTGTAAAAGTTAACTTGGTTATATCCTGATCCTGTTCCGGTAACACTATCCTCTACTACAAACAAACTTACTCTTAGGTTTTGTGCTTCAACAGCATAGTCTACAAAATTAACATCTACTGTAACATCTACACTAGTGGCACTATTCACAACACCTGAAATAGATACATTGACTGGAGTTGCTGCAGATTTTTGCGCATTGACTGCATTTAACCAACCATTACCTCCTCTACTTATTGCAACATCCGTTTCGCCATCAAATAATACACGATCAATTGTAGCAGTTGGAGCACCTGGAGCGAAAGCATTCGCATAAGCCACATGTGCAGGTATAGTCATTGCATCAGTTCCAAATCCTGCATGAATTCCAACTCCTATAGCCTCAGGAACAGTTGAAAGAATATTCTCTACCACTACAGCTCCATCTGGACAAAATTGGCAAGGGGCTGTTGTGAACTCTTCTAAAAGAACTTTCTTTGTTCCAGAAGTACCATTATTTACAAAAATTCTTGTCGTAACGGTATCGTTCACAGTATTTAAATCTACTGTTCCATTTG
This sequence comes from Vicingaceae bacterium, assembly GCA_018402765.1. Taxonomy (GTDB): domain Bacteria; phylum Bacteroidota; class Bacteroidia; order Flavobacteriales_E; family Vicingaceae; genus Acidiluteibacter. The sequence continues at coordinate 202,653 of JAGYIE010000002.1, forward strand.
GCTCAGACAACCAAACCATTAAGTCTGTATAGTTACCAGGATTTGCTGCCGTCCAACTAACAGAAGAGGTAAATGATGTAGAAGAGAAGCTCGATAAATTAAATGATAAAGAATCTGTATTAACAGTTGCTCCGCCATCAACAGACCAATTCAACTTTACACTTGTGAGTGCATTTCCACCATTGTTTGTTAACTGACCTGCAATAGAAACTGTTTGTCCTGTTGGGTAAACGTTATTTACATTAAGAGAAGTTAATTCTGCATCTTCCGCAAGAGGAGTGTATACTTTAATATTATCGACAATCAAAACATACATATCGTTTGAAACATTTCTCCAAGCAATATAGACTGTATCTGTACCATATGCAGATAAATCAATATTTCTGTCTGTCCAAACAGAATTTTCAGCAGCAACTGTAAGCAGCGCGGGATTTGCCAACAATCCTGTAACGGTTGGAGTTGTATTTGATATTCTTACCTCGTAACCATCAGGAAAACTTGCATCAGGAGCATACGCTTGAAAAGAAAGTACACTTCCTGTATTTAAATAAATTGCCGGAGTAATCATGTAATCGTCTGCGGCACCGGCAGGCGTATACCAGGAAGTAGATATTGCAGCGGAATCTCCATTTGCAGAATCGGGAGTAATTACCCACGCATTATTTACAAATGAAACTGCAGCCGCAGGGACTCTATTATCTGCATTAATTAATGTCCAGTTTTGGAAAGCGTTTCCTCCATTAAAATTCTCAGAAAAAATGGTTTGACCATTTCCTGCGAAAGCCAATGTCATTAATCCGATAGTAAAAAAGTAATTTTTAAATTTCATAAGATTGATTTAAATTAATAGTTTGAATATTCCAAATATAGTTATTAATAAAATAATATTATTTTAACGTAGCGCTAATTCGCTGAATCACTTATCTTTTTGCCATCCTTAAATTCCATAATCTTTAGCACCTTGCCTTCACGCTTGGCATAATAAATAAACTTACCGTCGGGAACACCATTTTTATAATTTTTCTCTGAGGCTACTGTTCCTATCTCATGGTATGAAAGCACCTTCCCATTTTGTCTTCCTTTCTTGTAGTTCGCTGTCATTTCCAGATTGCCGTTTTCATAGTAATACTCCCATTTACCAGCCTGAACTCCATCTTCGTAACTTCCTTTGTCCTTTATTTTACCATTTGGGTAATAACTAATTCTCAATCCATTTGGTCTTCCTTCTTCGTAGTTCTGCTCTAATTCTTTCTGTCCTTTTTCACTCCAAAAAGTCCACAACCCGGACTTCAACCCATTTACATATTCTCCTGCGTACCGATTCTTTCCATTTACATAATATCCATTCCATACGCTTGACATATTCCCTGCGTTATATGAACCTTGATCTTTCACTTCGCCATTCTCGAAATAAGAAATCCAGTTTCCACTCTCTTTCCCTTCGATGAATTTTCCTTCCATCAACAGTGTTTTATTCTCGTACCAATATTTCCAACTACCATCTTTTAAATCGTTCTTAAAATCACCCTCTTTCCATAAAACACCATTTTCATAGTAAAATTTCCAATTGCCATTTCGTTGGTTATTCGAATATATACCCTTACTCAATACTCTTTCATTGGTATTAAAAAAATAAGTCCATTCTCCAGTCATCTCACCATCTTCAAAATTTCCTTTCATATCCTGCTGACCGTTCTGCAGATACCATTCCCAAGTGCCTCTTTTCTGTCCGTTCGTATATTTTCCTTGGCTACTCATTTGTCCATTTGCAAAGTATTCTCGATAGACTCCATTCTCTAAATCGTTCTCATACATTAACTCTTTAAATAATTGTCCTTCGGGATAAAAATGACTCCATTTTCCAACTCTATTGCCTTCTTTATACTTTGCAACCAATTTTATTATACCCGTGTATTCGTGAAACGCTTTCCATTCTCCATCTTTCCGTCCTTTAACATAGCTGCCGCCGTTAATTTTCCGACCGTTTAAATCAAAAAACTCCCACTCTCCTGACTTAAGACCTTGATCATAATTACCGGACTCTTTAATTGGTCCAGATTCATAATAATCAATCCATTTACCTGTCCCGTCATTTGCAATTTGTTTCCCTGAAACATCAAATGCGGAAACCAGTAATTCTTTGCCGTTTACATATTTATAGGTGGCCTTGTTTTTTCCGCTAGGATAAAATAGATTCCACATACCTACAGGTTTATCTAAATCATAGCTACCCTCTTGCTTTACACTACCATTTTCATAATACCAAACCCAGTTACTATCTAAAAATCCCATATTATAAAAACCTTCTTGCTTTAGCTCGCCATTGGGATAGTATGACTTAAAAGACCCATCTCTTTTTGCCTTATAAAAACTCCCTTCTTCACTAACCCCTGCTGAGAAATAATAATTCTTGAATGGACCGTCAAAAATTCCATCTCTGTAGGTAACAACTTGTTTTAATTCTCCTTGTTGGTCATAAAACTTCCATTCTCCTTCCTCTATCCCACCTTGCCTCATTGGCCCTTTTGCCTTTACCTTTTGATTACTCCAATAATAAGTAACAGTATCCGTTTGGGAAAACGAAGGAAAAACAACTACAAAAATCAAAAACGATATAATAACATGTTTCATGGTGTAATAATTGGATATGAATTCATGACAAAAATATTTTAAACAATTGGTCTCATCATGCCGTACTTTAAAATGTTTTAAACTTAACTTTATTAATATCATTGCCCAACTATTATTTTAAAAATGGACTTACAAGAATCTACCAACGATTACAATATTAAAATTAGAAACTTCTTATACAGTGATTTCGAAGATTTAAAAGAAACAATGCGTGAAGCATATCCTAATATTGACGACGATTGGCAGCGATCTGATATTAAGGCAATATTGAAAATATTTCCGGAAGGACAATTGTGTATTGAAGTAAATGAAAAGGTAGTAGCATGTGCATTTTCTTTGATAGTGGATTATAAGAAATACGGGGATAATCATACTTATGATCAAGTAACGGGTAATGGAAAATTTACTACTCATGACTCCAAAGGTGACGTTCTTTATGGAATTGAGGTTCTTGTGCATCCTGATTATCAAGGTATGCGATTGGGGAGAAGGTTATACGATGCGAGGAAAGAAGTATGCGAAAACCTAAACCTAAGAGCTATTGTAGCAGGCGGAAGAATTCCTGGCTATAGAAAATATGCAGAAGAGTTTACTCCTTTTCAATACGTAGAACGGGTTAAAGCAAAAGAGCTTTTTGATCCGATACTAAGTTTTCAGATCTCAAATGATTTTCATGTTAAGAAAATTCTAAAAAAATATCTAGTTGGAGATGATGAATCTAAAGAGTTTGCTACGCTCATTGAATGGATCAACATCTATTATGAGGAAGATGAATCGCTAATTGGTAAAAACAAAAGCGTAATTCGCGTTGGTGTTGTTCAATGGCAAATGCGAAATGTGGAGAGCATTCAATCCATATTTGATCAGATGGAATTCTTTGTAGATGCAGTTAGCGGCTACCACTCCGACTTTATTTTATTTCCTGAATTGTTCAATGCGCCCTTAATGGCACTATTTAATGACTTAAGCACGCCTGACGCGATTAGAGCTTTGGCCGGCTATACTACTACTTTTAGGGATAAATTCGTAGAGCTTGCAGTAGCCTATAACATCAACATAATTGGAGGCAGTATGCCTATTTATGAAGATGGAAAATTGTATAATGGCTGCTATTTATGTAAAAGAGATGGTGAATATGAATTACAGAAAAAAATACATGTAACTCCTGACGAATACTCCGTATGGGGAACCGTAGGTGGAAACCATTTACAAACGTTTAATACCGATTGCGGGAAAATAGGCATCTTAATTTGTTATGACTCTGAATTCCCTGAGTTAGCGCGATTACTTGCAGAAGAAAGCATGGACATTCTTTTTGTACCCTTTTTAACTGACACCCAAAATGGATATCACAGAATTAGACATTGCGCTCAAGCAAGAGCCATAGAAAACGAATGTTATGTAGTCATTGCAGGTTGTGTAGGGAATTTACCAAAAGTTACAAATATGGATATTCAATATGCACAGTCAGCCGTTTTTTCTCCATGTGATTTTGCATTTCCAACTAGTGGAGTAGTGAGTGAAGCCACGCCAAATACAGAAATGACGCTTATTTCAGATGTAGATGTAGACCTTCTAAAAGAGCTAAGAGCTAATGGAAGTGTAAGAAACTGGAAAGATAGACGAACAGATTTGTTTGAATTGAAGTGGAAATAATGTTCTTTTACATTCTGAATGGCAAAAACACTCATCATAGGACATAGAGGAGCGGGCGGAGAAGCTCCTGAAAACACACTTGCTGCAATTAAAACAGGAATTGCAATTGGTGTAGATCGCATTGAAATAGATGTGCGTTTAACAGCGGATAAGAAAGTAGTTGTTGCGCATGACCGAACCCTACGCAGAATAAATGGTGATGCAACGCGAATAAAAAACATGACCTATGCTGAATTGTTAAAAGTAGACTTTGGGGCACATTACTCATCTAATTTTCACGGAGAACATTTGCCTTTGCTAGAAGAAGTGCTAGAGCTTACAAAAAATAAGACCATTTTATTAATCGAAATTAAAAATAGAAGAGAGTACCACCAAGGAATTGAGGGAAGAACTTGGGAAATTGTAAAAAGTCACCAAGCTGAGAATAATTGCATATTCCAGTCATTTGATGATAATTCACTATTTACTCTTCGAGATATGCAAATTAGCTCACCAATTCACAAACTTTTCAGCACTTTTGTTCCAATAAAACCCTATTTTGCAGGCAGCAATCTGCACTATAAAAAGTTTAAACGATATGATTTTGTAGAAGAAGTAGGTCTAAAACAAGGATACGTTAATAGGAAAGTGGTTAACAAAATTCATCAAATGGGTAAAAAGGTGAATGTATGGACAGTAAATAAGCCCAATAAGATGATCCGTCTTTCAAATGCTGGAGTTGATGGTATTATTACAGATTTTCCAAGCTTGGCGATAAAAACACTTCGGTAACCCTGTTAGCGAGCAGCTACCTCTTTTTTTGTTGATCTAGGAATCAACCCTTTCTGTAGGAATACATCTTTAATTAAAAAGTAATAAACAGGTAGGTAAGCTAATAAGGTCAGCCATATTTCTTCGGTATAGCTCTGATCTCGATAGGTAATATAGCTGATATAAACCAAGCATGACCAAAGAATCACATACCTATTTCCATGAAGGAAAACCGCTAATAAAATTAATGTGCTTAGGTACCAAGGATGCACTACTGTTGCAAGTAGATAATACGAAGTTGCTACAAGAAGTAATTTTTTTAAAAAATCCTTCATTGCTATAGTTTTACCACGAAGCGAGATGAATAATATGAGCAAAAATCCGGTTATGCCTAAAACAGGAGCAATAATAGCTATCTGGTTAAATCCGGTTATCATGTAACCTAACTCTCTTACTATATAATAGATACTAGCATTAAATTCAAAATTTTTAAAATATAGCTCTACACTAGACATAAAATGACTAGTTAGCCTCGAAGTATAAAATGGATAAAATAAAAACAAAAACAAAAGAACAATTACAGAAAAATACTTAAGACTTCTTCTCCAACCTATGTAAGGAATGATTGCTGGCAAAAATATCAATGGAATCAACTTTGTGGAAATTGCGATAGCCATAGCAATTGCAGAGAAAACCCATTCCCCTTTTTGAAGTAAATAAATACTTAAAACTAAAAAAAACAATAAGACACCTTCCAGATGCAAATTCCCTGTAAGCTCTATAATAACCAAAGGGTTGAATGCATAGATAAAACTAGCCTTACGAGAAATATTTAAAGAGTACAGTAATCTTGGAAGAAGAATAATTGTACCAATCTCAGCTATCAGAATAATACATCTCAATACGAGAATACTTCCAATTGCATTTCCTCCTCCTACATAGGCGGAAATCGCATAAATATACTGTGAGACTGATGGATAAACGGAATAATAAGCCGGTGAGTTAAGCTCTGAAAACCAATCATAGGTAAATCCCCTTGCAATTGATTCAGGCATAGCAATTACTTCAGAAGGAGTATATAAAAATGGATTAATTCCATTTACACTTAACCACCCATCCCAAATAAAACGATAATAATCATCAGATAAGACGGGAACACTGAACAAGAATAAACAACGAAAAGCAATAGCTACCCAAAGAATAGGATAGTCATTAAATAACTTGTGGTCAGGACGAAATAAAGGTTTACTCTTATATTCTACTAGATTCCAATAAGCCAAAAAAAGCAAACCAATACTAGGAATTAAAAATTCCCAAGAAGAGCGGTCGCAGTAGTATCCAATAAAAAAGTAAATCAGTCCTGAGATAAAAACCATGGAGTAAACTCTCCAATTTAGCTTCATGTCAGTTGGTTAATTTTAAATACATGTATTAGTGACTTCAAAGATACAAATCCGAACCCAAAAACAAGCAATACATGAAATGGCATTAATCCAAAATCTTGAAACTTAAACCCAACGTAAATTGCCATTAAAAAATAGATGACTAATCCCAACTCAAGAATGGTTAAAAGACCTATCGATTTAGTTAGATAAATATTTGCCTTCCATGACTGACTGCTTGAATTCGTTAAGTTAAACTTAGGAGTTCGAACAAAAGGTGTTTGTTTGCCAATATACCCTTCTAGAACTGCCAATGCATTATGCAATGACAACCCCATACTAACTGACAAAAACAATGGAAAAAGCACAACAAAGTGCTTAAATGCAACTCTTTTTCTATCAAACTGATTGCTAATAGAAGTCCAATAAAATATACCTAAAACCGGCAACGTAAGAATAAAAATATTACCGATCTGAAACAACCATAGGTATGATTCATTTGATTGTTTTATAAATAATATTGGTAGTGACAGAATGGAAATCAGAACAATGCTAATAAACACTGCACTATTCATTAAGTGAAAAATAGCATTTACTTTAGTTCCCAAACCAATATTTTTACCCACTAATACTTTTCCTAAGTTCTTACGAGCACATTCTGCTGCCCCTTTGGTCCATCTAAATTGTTGGGTTTTCAACGCGTTCATTTCAGCTGGTAATTCTGCAGGAGCTCCCACATCCTCTCGATATACAAACTGCCAACCTCTTAGCTGAGCGCGATAACTTAGATCTAAATCTTCAGTAAGTGTATCGGATTGCCAGCCACCTGCATCTTCAATAGTAGATTTTCTCCATACGCCCGCAGTACCATTAAAATTCATAAAATGTCCTGCTTGATTTCTTCCCCCCTGCTCAACTGAAAAATGTGCATCTAAACCAAATGCTTGTAATTTTGTAAGTAAAGAAAAGTCTGCATTAATATGTTGCCATTTACTTTGAACACAGCCTACTTTATCATTTTGAAAAGGCAAAAGCATTTTTCTTAAAAAGTCAGGATAAGGCAGAAAGTCTGCATCAAAAATTGCAATGAAATCTCCATCTGCTTGTTTCATGCCAAATGCCAAAGCCCCTGCTTTATAACCTTCGCGGTTAGCTCGTCTTATATGATTTATACGATACCCCATGTGTAAATAAGGAAGAATCGCATTTTTAACAATCCCGGTGGTTTCATCAGTGCTATCATCAAGAATTTGCACTTCAAGAAGCTCCTTAGGATAATCAAATTTTAATACCGCCTCAATTAACCTCTCAACAACATACAGTTCATTGTATAATGGAAGCTGCACCGTAACCTTTGGTAACTCCTTTAATGGTTCCCAATCTAAGCGTCCTGCTTTTTTCTTTTTGTTATAATTAACAACAAGGTAAACCTGTATGACACTAAAAGAAAAAATAAACAGCAATGCTATCGCATATATAATCAATACCCCTATTTCTAATCCTTTCATCAGACCTTATGCATATTTAAAAATAGTAGTTATAATTTTATAGCCTGCTAGTATGGTTCCTTTAATCGTTCCAGATATTTTAGAATGTCCGATGCGCTTTTTGTAGTTGACAGCTACTTCTGTCGTTTTCATTTTTTGTTTTGCGGCTTTCACTTGCATTTCTACCGTCCACCCGTAGGTTTTGTCTTGCATATCTAGCGCGATTAAAGCATCATACTTGATTGCTCGAAAAGGACCTAAATCGGTATATCTTACACCATAAAATAATCGAATTAAAGTTGTAGCTAACCAGTTGCCAAAAATTTGAGGAATGGTCATTGAACCCACTTCTCTTTGCCCTAATTCTCGAGAACCAATAACCATGTCCACACTCTGGTTTACAATTGGTGAAATAAGTAAAGGTAATTCATTGGGATAATCTGAATAGTCTGCATCTATAAAAACAACAATATCAGGGATGTCATCACAAACTTTAAGGTATTGAATCCCTTTTAAACAAGCTCTTCCATAACCTTGCATCGGTTCTTCTAAAACTGTAGCACCGGCTGCTGCTGCTTTCTCTGATGTTAAATCGGTAGAATTATTATTCACCACGATAACTTCAGATATCCAATCTTTTGGCAATTCTCCAACTACCTTACCTACCGCATTTTCCTCATTGAAGGCGGGAATTATTACCTTTATGTTTCTTTGCAAACTACTTCTTATTTATGCGTATCTAAATCATCTCTCAACTTCAATACGCCATCATTACCAAAAGTAAATATACTTTCGTCATTTAATCGAGCTTCTTCTGTACCATTTTCTAATTTTAACACCCCTCTAGGGCATACCGCCGAGCAGACTCCACAACCTACGCATGACGAGCGAACTATATTCTGACCCCTTTGTGCATACCATTTTACATCAATTCCCATTTCGCAATAGGTGGAGCAGTTACCACAAGAAATACACTGACCTCCATTGGTTGTAATTCTAAATCGAGATTTGAATCGCTGAACAATTCCTAAATAAGCAGCTAAGGGGCATCCAAAACGACACCAAGCTCTATTCCCTAAAAGTGGATAAAACCCTGTGCCGATAACCCCCGCAAATACAGAGCCTATCAAAAACCCATACCATTCTCTTATTTTATACGTATCAATACCATACAAATTATTATCTCCAGTGATGTAAGCATAGATTACAGCCAATGACATCACTACTGCAAAAACTAAAACAGCGTTGATAGAAATTCGCTCAAACTTCCATGCGTTTAATGATTTATCAGACAAATGGCGAAATTCATCTCCAGCAGTTTCGGCTAAACCTCCGCAGCCACAAACCCATGAACAATACCAACGCTTTCCATAGAAATAAGTTATAACAGGAACGCCTATTAAAAACAAACTAATGGACCAGAAAAGCATAAAGTAACCAATAAATCCATTGGCTAGATATTCATCTAATCGCCATTCGAAAAACAACGAATAATCTAAAGGAAAAATATTTTTTAGATCATATGCAGGCAAGTTTAAACGTGCTAAAATATCAGGTATAACAAAGGCAAAAGAGGTTTGAAAAAACATTACCGATATGGTTCTTACCATTTGATATTTATTGTGTCGATATTTTTTTATGAATCGAATTCCCATTGTAAGAATGGCAATTGTATACAGAAATCCATATAAAAACCATTGGCTTGAAGGGTTTCCACTTAAAAACTCACTCAAAGAATCAAGCATTAATGCCCATTCGGCAATATAATGCGGAAACCAATACAACAAAATATAAAACACTATTAGAAATGCACCCAAAAGCACCCCTACTGTGCCTCTGCTCTTCCAAGTGCTTTGAAAAATACCGTTATTCTTCATCCCAGGATGACCTAAATAACTAAACGCATTGGTTAAAATAGCTCCTAGGATTCCTACTCCGAAAGTGAGCAAAAACCATAAAGAAGGTTCCTGATTAATTGGACCATTTGCAGAATTTTTAGTAAGATAAAACAGCAGTTCTTTTTGGTTATAAATAACCTTTTCCCATTCTTCCTGCGAACGATAAAACTCATTTATTTTTTCTATTTCATAACTTATTTTTGAACTAAATTCCCATTTTGAAGAATAAGTTTTATCAACCACATTCTTTAATATATCTTGCAGTATTGCAGACTGTTCTCCTTTATTAGCACTGTCACTAATTAGTTGATTAGATAACGTATATGTGCTAGTAAATAGACTACCAATAAAAGCAATGAATCCAAGCGCAAACAAAACCAAACCTATTCGTTGTGCTATTTTCATAATTATCTATTTAGGACTTTAGTTAATAAATTGGCTATTCGGCCGCTTTTCTTCATTTTTAAATTTATTTGCTTTTTATATTTCTTGTTGAAGGCCGCTACAATTAATGGTTCGTATGCTGTAAACAACTCAGGATCAAAATTCGCAGCACCTAAATTTTGAATGACAATATCAATATGAGCACCTTTAGAAATCCATTGATTACAAACATCATGTCGCATTCGAATACCAAATGTATTTACGCCGAGTAGCACTTGCGTGGTTTGATCAAACACTAGTTTCAGCAATATATCCTTTGTTGGATGTTGCCAACAGAAAACCTCTTCATTCTCTTTTGGAATATTCCAAACCCATCCATATGTCTGGTATTCTATATCAAAAAATTTAGCTGAGTTAAACCAGACACCAGGCATATACTTGGTTGGTCTACCACAAATCGTCTGTGCAACAGTCTCACCCATCATTTTGCCGGTGTACCAAACTTGCTCGATGCTTTTTCGATTAGTTGGATGCTCATAAAACTCTGCACAATCCCCTATAGCATAAACGTTTGGTATTATGGTTTTTAAATAATGATCAACCAGAACTCCCCGCTTTGTAGGTATATTAGAGGCATCCACCACACCAATATTTGGACTGACTCCTGCTGTCAACCCAACCAATTGGCAAGCTATTTTCAGACCATCTTTGGTCGTTATTGCGATAACTTCCCCTTGATTATTACCATGAATAATATCCAGTTCCGTATTGAAAACTAAATTGATTCCGTTTTTTTTAATGTGCTTCGCAATTAGTTCACCATCTTGATATGGAAGGACATTGCCCCAAAAACGGTCTTCACGAACTAAAAAGGTAACTTCTATTCCTCTGGTGTGAAGCATTTCTGCTAACTCTACTCCAATTAAGCCTCCACCTACAATGACCGCTTGTTGAGTTCGCTTGACATTTTCTTCTAACAATTCTAAATCTTGCCAACTATAGAAGCCTTGTACACCCTTTAAGTCTTCCCCTTCCCAGCCGAATTTATTCGGTTTGCTTCCCGTAGCAATTATTAATTCATCATAAGCCATCGTATCACCACCAGACAATTGCAATTGCTGAGCATCCGTGTCAATATTTTCTACCCAAGCTTGTTTTAAATGTATTCGATTTTTCTTCCAAAAGGAGTCCTCATAAGGCTTAATATTCTCATACTTCATATGCCCCATAAACACGTACATCAAGGCTGTGCGAGAGAAAAAATGAGCTGTTTCGCCTGAAATGATCGTAATTTCTTTAGTTGAATTTTTACGAACGTGCCGGGCTGCGGTTACCCCCGCAATACCATTTCCAATAATAACCACATGACTCATATACCTTACAGTTTAATGCAAATAAAAGATAAGATTTCTTACTAATCTGTCTTTAGCTTGACGAATATGTCCGATAAATTTAAAAATCGATAAGGTACAAAATAAGATTTTCATAGTTTAGTGTTTTATTATCATCGTATCATGAAAAAATCAAATCGGCCTCTATTTCTCTTATTCTTTCTTCCCGTCTTAATAGGCTATATCTATTGGGATAGTATTGGATACGACTTCTTGATCAACTACGATGATGACGTATTGATATTTAATAACTTATATGTAAATAACTTTTCTTGGAGCTTAGTACCAAAACTGTTTAGCAGCTATATAGAAGGGCTTTATCATCCATTGACTACGTTAACTTGGGCAGCAGATTGGACTATAGGAAATGGTGATGCATCCGTTTTTCATATCACTAACCTATTGTTTCACTTATTAAATAGTATACTCGTTTTTAAATTGATTAAGCACTTAGGAAAACATACAGAGGTAGCAGTTATTTGCTCTTTACTTTTTGCGGTTTCTCCCATGGCCGTTGAAAATGTAGCTTGGCTCAGCAGCCGTAAAGATTTGGTCTATGCTTTTTTCTATCTCAGTGGATTGGTCATATATTCCTCCACAAATTTAAAAAGTAGCCTAAAGTATCTGTTGACTTCCCTAGCATTTCTATCGTCATTATTGAGTAAGTCAGCAGCAGTTACCTTTCCAATCGCATTACTATTGATCGATTATTACAATGGCAAACCATTAAAAATAAAAGAGCAATGGAGTAAACTCCCACTAATTTTACTTTCTGTAGTTTTTGGAATTATCAATATAAAAGCGCAACAATCCATTGATTTTATTCAGGATATGGAAGAATACACCATAATTGAGCGGATAGGTATGGTGAGCTATTCTATTTTGTTTTACCCAATTAAAAGCTTGTTACCTTTTGAGCTTTCTGCAAAGTACTTTTACCCTATAAGCGGACAACTTTCGATTATTTATTACTTAGCTCCATTAGCATTAATTGCAATAGGAATTGCAATTTTTAAATATGGCAAAAAACATCCACTAGTACTTTTTGCGGCGGGTTTTTATTTGCTACACATTGCATTGATTATAAAAATAATCCCCACGGGAAACGACTTAATCAATGAGCGCTACGCTTATATAGCAAACATTGCCTTATTCTTTTTACTAAGTCATTCCTTTGTTTCCGCGGAAAAAATTAGCAATTCAATTTTCTTTTCCGGAGTAGCATTGGTTATTATTTCTTTCTCTATCATTTCTAAAAGCAGGACAGAAGCATGGGAAAGTAGCCAATCCTTATGGACGAATGTAATTAATCAATATCCAGATAGAGGAATTCCATATAACGAAAGAGGTCAAGCCTACTTTTTAGCTGATAATTTTGATGCTGCGTTTATAGATGTGAATAAAGCGATAGAACTGAACCAATCACTTGATTTAGCATACACTAACAGAGGAAATATTTATTTAAAAAGGAATCAAGCTGAAGAAGCTATCGAAGATTTCACCAAAGCTTTAGATTTAAAAGGAGTAGATCCACTAATTTACTCCAATAGAGGAACTGCCTACATGACCATTGATAGTTTAGACTTAGCAATAGCTGATTTTACAAAAAGCTTGGCGCTAGATAGCACTATGGCAGAAACGTATAATAGTAGAGCAATCCTTAAAGCAAAGTTAACTGATTATAAAGGAGCCATTGCAGATTTTAGTAAAGCACTAGCTATAAACCCTAACTATATTGGAGCATATAAAAATAGATCATTGGCTTACTTTTATATTGAAGAAAATGAAAAAGGAATTGCCGATATGGATACCTATCAGCAAAAAGACCCAATGGATGAGCGTAAATATATTATTTACAAAGGAAGACAGTTAAATAATTTGGGCGCTAAAGAAGAGGCACTGCAACATTTTAACGCTGCAATAGCCAACAATCCTAAAAATGCAGAGGCAATTTATTATCGGGCTGATGTAAAAATAGCTTTAGGAAATTTAGAGGGAGCCATTGATGACTATCTTAAAGTAATCGACCAAATACCTTCAAATAGCAGTGCTCACAATAATTTAGCAAACGTATACTACACATTAAATCAAAAAGAAAAAGCATGCTTTTCCTGGCAAACTGCAGCAGGATTAGGTAGCAAAGCTGCAGCTGCATCAATGGAAAGTAAATGTTTTTAATGGTTAATTTTCAATTGTTAATCACTGAATTGCTCCACCATTCAACTTAGCAATGAATTAAATCATCACAGTCGTAGAGGAATACGGATAGCTTGGAAACGTAGCCTGATAGCAAAGACTTGCAGTCCGTGAAAATTAGTATGAAGAAAAGAGAGTAGTGTTAAGCCGATTATTCTAACGTATAAAACTAAACAGTTAATTTATACAAGAATTCAAGTCGTCCCAGAAATAACACACGAATGAAAACGCCTTTGCGCACAAAAAAGAATTTTCATTTTTTCTGCAGCGTTACGATGCATCATAACGCTACAGAAAAGTTAATCAGTTCGCACATTACATTTATAAATACAAGTGCTTCTAACATGAAGAGGTAAGTATACTAATAGAAGTTGAGCCAAAGAATAATGAATAATACAACAGAGAGATTGCACTATTGAACAAACAAAAATAGTTCTTTCAACTTCCATAACCTTTATTTAAATTTCCACTAGCGAGCAATTGATTAGCTTTGTATCGCATTTAAATGCAATTAAATTTTAAAATCACGCCGAATGGCTCACAAACGAAAATACCAACCGCCTTCTAACGTTAAAAATTACTCCAAATCTATTTTGGAAATCTTTAGAAGCGAACCATCTAAAATATTCAACTACAAACAAATATCAAAAAAACTTGACATTAATAAGCCATCAGTTAGAAAACTGGTGAGTAAAATGATGTATGAGTTAGCGGATGCCGGAAAGTTAGAAGAAATAGACTTAGGTCGATTTATCATTACAAAACGCGCGAGAGAGGTTATTATCGGAATTGTAGATATGACGAGTACAGGGGCTGCTTATATTGTCCCAAACGCTGAAGACATAGACGATATTTATGTATCTTCAAATCATACTGCTAACGCTATGAATGGCGATGAAGTGGAAGTTGCGATATTGAAAGTAAAAAAGAGCGGCAAAGCTGAAGGAGAGATCGTTCATATCTTAAATAGAGCAAAAACAGAATTTGTAGGTACCGTTCAAATGAATAAGAACTTTGCATTTGTAGTGCCAGATGATAGAAAAGTACCTGCTGATATTTTTATCGATAAAGACAAACTAGGCGATGCAAAGGACGGTGAAAAAGTAGTTGCTAAGATGACTGATTGGCCGCAAGGGGCTAAAAATCCATTTGGCGTAATTATAAAAGTATTGGGAATGCCAGGTAATAATGATACCGAAATGCATTCTATTTTAGCTGAGTACGGTTTACCTATTCACTTTCCTAAAAAAATAACAGAAGCAGCTGATAAAATAGACACCAAAATAACGTCAAAAGATATCAAAGAGCGTCGGGATTTGAGAAAGGCAATCACCTTTACAATAGACCCTTATGATGCAAAAGATTTTGATGATGCGCTGTCTTATCAGGTTTTGGATAATGGAAATTTGGAAATTGGTATACACATAGCAGATGTTTCTCACTACCTGCAAGAAGGGTCGGCTTTGGATAAAGAAGCTTATGAAAGAGGAACTTCTGTGTATCTAGTCGATCGAGTAATACCGATGCTGCCTGAGGTACTTTCTAATTTTGCTTGTTCATTAAGACCTAATGAAGATAAGTTGTGCTTTTCTGCAATCTTTGAAATGGATAAAACAGGCAAAGTATATACGGAATGGTTTGGAAGAACGGTAATTCATTCAGACAGAAGATTTACTTACGAAGAAGCACAAGAGCGAATTGAAACGGGTAAAGGAGACTTTGCTGAAGTTATTCTTGAACTAGACCACATAGCCAAAAATCTAAGGGCAGAGCGTTTCAAGCACGGTTCCATAGATTTTCATCAGCTAGAAGTGAAATTTGAATTGGATGAAAAAGGTGCTCCAATAGGTGTTTTCTTGAAAGAACAAAAAGATGCGCATAAACTTATTGAGGATTTTATGCTATTGGCAAACAGAAGAGTGGCTGCCTATATTGGCGATTCATCTAAGCAAAAGCCACGTCCATTTGTTTACAGAATTCATGAAAGCCCTGACCCTGAAAAGTTAGAATTATTTGCAGGATTTATTAAAAAATTCGGTTACGGAATAGATGTAACATCTCCAAAAGGAGTGAGCCGTACCATGAATAAACTGATGGCTGATGTTAAAGGAAAAGGTGAAGAGCAGTTGATTTCTACTTTAGCTATTCGAACCATGTCTAAGGCCATCTATTCAACCAATAATGCTGGGCATTATGGATTAGGATTTAAATACTACAGTCACTTTACGTCTCCCATCAGAAGATATCCTGACGTAATGGTGCACAGACTACTACAAAAGTATCTAGATGGTGTAAAAGGGGCTAATATAGAAGCTTTAGAGGACCAATGTAAACACACATCTGCTAGAGAAAAATTAGCAACAGAAGCAGAAAGAGCCTCTATAAAATATAAACAAGTAGAGTTTATGAAAGACAAAGTTGGAGAAATTTTCACTGGAGTTATTTCAGGAGTAAGCGACTTTGGAATTTTTGTAGAGGTAAATGAGACAAAATGTGAAGGATTGGTACGATTAAAATCCATGACTGATGACTTCTTCTTCTTCGATGAAAAAGACTTTGCTGTAAAAGGTCGACGAAATAAAGCCGTATTACGTATGGGTGACGAAGTCACTATTAAGGTATTACGAGCCGATTTGTCAAAGAAACAACTTGATTTTGATTTAGTTGACTTTTAAAAATTATTTTTTGCGAAATAAATAGCTAGTATCTATTTTTTCTCTAATTTTGCCGCCCAATTTAAGAGAAATAAAGAATGGACGAATTAGATATCAGAGAAATCGCTACTGCAAGCATGGTTTTGTTTGCAGTTATTGACATCGTTGGGTCTGTTCCAATCATTATTGACTTACGTCAGAAAGTGGGTAAAATAAAATCTGAAAAAGCAAGTATTGTTGCTTTATTCATAATGGTTTTATTCCTTTTTGTTGGGGAATCCATTTTGAGTTTAATCGGTATTGATGTAAGTTCATTTGCGATTGCAGGTTCTTTTATTATTTTCTTTTTGGCTTTAGAAATGATTTTGGGCATTCGCCTATACAAAGACGACATTCCCGAAACAGCATCAATTGTTCCAATTGCATTCCCACTTATAGCGGGAGCAGGAACAATGACATCGTTACTATCGCTAAGAGCGGAATTCGCAGTAATTAATATTATTGTGGCTATAATTCTAAATATGATTGTGGTTTATGCAGTTCTTAAATCATCTAGTTTGATTGAGCGCATCTTAGGCCCTGGAGGAATAGCCGTTTTAAGAAAGATATTCGGAATAATTTTATTGGCAATAGCCGTAAAATTATTCCGAACCAATATGGGGGTATAATAAATAGTTAGATTAAGTTAGTAGATTAATTAGTTTTTAGTGTTTTAGCAGCCGCAAGTCCCCCTACTTGCGGCTGTTTTTTTTGAGCTAATTCCATACAAAAATGAAATCGAAAAGATGATTGGCCACAACTCTGATTTTAGGCATTGCAATAAAAAAGCCTTACCACATAATGAATGATAAGGCTTACTAGTATATCTGTTATAATTTTAACTTTCAGTTTTCTTTATTAGTGTAATTCTTCGTTCACCTGAATCGTTAAAAGGACCTTCAATAGGGTTACCTGCGGCATCAACCAATACAATTCTAAATGTATTTTCACCCTCAGGAAGCCCTTCTACAAAATAAGGTACCCATTGATCAATTATGAATTCAGTATCGTTTATGGTCAATTTTACTTTATTCCCATCTTTCTGTAAATCTGAATTAACTAGATAAAAATCAACTAAGATTTTCTCAGTATCTTTTCCAGTGTATTCACCTTTAGGTCGACTATAAAATAAGTGAGGTGCATTAACATCAAATGCGCTTTCCACATTACCTATAGGGAAATTCTTTAGAATAAAAGCTGAGCCATTTTTAATGCTTTCGTGATAAGATCTTGATAAAAATGCAAGGACAACATTATTCCCTTCATTCAACTCTGCTTTAAAGCTAGGCTCATATTTAGCCAAGTAAGGAGAGTTGTTTAAGATATAATGTATGTGTTGACCCTTTTGTGAATTTGCACAGTGACGCATACCAGTATCTTCTGTCTGAACAGCCAATTTATAATCTGCAACAGAAAAATCGAATTGAACTTCGCCAGCCTTGAGCTTAGCTCCTTCCACTGGCGCTGTTAAGCTTAACTTAGCATTTGGAAAATCTTTTGCTATATCAGCCACATAGAGTTTGAGTCCATCTTTCCTTATTACTTCCGATGCTTTCACCTCTTCTATTGGCGTCAAGGTGGTATCTTCTTCTATATCAGCAATAGCTTGTTCTGATTTGTTTCCACCACAAGCTACCAATAAAAACACACTTGCAATTGCTCCTACTTTAATCAGTTGTCTGTTCAGCATTTTTCTAATTTTATTCGAAAGTGATTAATACTTGATTTTTTTCAACAGCAACACCTTTCTCTACCTCAATAGATTTAATGATGCCGTCAGTAGGGGACTTCAAAACATTCTCCATTTTCATAGCTTCTAAAACCATTAATGCTTCTCCCGCAGAAACTTCTTGACCAACAACAACATTTGTGTTTAAAACTAATCCGGGCATCGGCGCTTTTAGCTCATCAACTTTAGCAGTATTGAGGTCGTCCATGCCCAACTGGTGAAGCAACAGGTCAAATTGATCTGCTATTTTTAACGGTATCTTTTTACCGTTTACTTTTATTAAGAAGGTTTTGGTCGTGTTATCTCTTTCTAAAAGTTCTATCCTATAGGATTTATTATCTTTTATTACATGATAAGTAGTGTCATTAATTGCAGCCACCTCCCAGTTGAAAACTTCCCCATTAATCAAGCCAGACATTAAGTCATTATTCTCAAATTGAACCGTATGCGCTATTTCTTTCTCTGTATGGATTATTAATTCTTGTGTCATATAACAAAAGTAAAATTTTTTAATGGATTCATCTCTTCTATCCCTAAATGTTTGAAAATCCCTAAAGTTTAGCCAACTTTGACAGTTAATATTTTTTAATGTAAAAGTAATATGAAGAACCGAAATATAATTGCCATCAGCTCGATGCTTTTTTTAGCGTCTTGTTCTATTCTTAATAAAGCAGAAAAGATAGAAGAAGTTAGTTTGGATGAGGTGACCGTTAAGCCCGAAAACCCACTTACTTACCAAGCTTCTGAAACACGCATAAATGACCTAATTCACACGAAGTTAGATGTGAAGTTTGATTGGACAAGAGCACATCTTTATGGAAGAGCAAATTTAACAATTAAGCCCTATTTTCTTCCAACAGACTCTTTATGGCTCGATGCAAAAGGTTTTGAAATTAAAGAAATTGCATTAGTATCAAAGAATGGAGCAGAAACTCCTTTACAATACAGCTACACCAACAATGCGCAAGTTAGAATAAATCTAGGAAAAACTTACTCGCGCAATGACACCTATCAAATTGCAATGACGTATATCGCCAAACCAAACGATTTGGAAGTAGGAGGAAGTGCAGCAATCACTTCTGATAAAGGGTTATATTTTATCAATCCGAATGGAGAAGAAAAAAATAAACCAAAGCAAATTTGGACTCAAGGAGAAACAGAGGCTAGCTCTTGCTGGTTTCCAACCATTGATGCTCCTAATGAGAAAATGACTCAGGAAATTTACATAACTGTAGATACGCAATATGTAACCTTGTCTAATGGATTACTACTTTTTCAGACAGAAAATGGTGATGGAACAAGAACTGATTATTGGAAACAAAAACTACCTCACGCTCCATATTTAGCGATGATGGCTGTAGGTGAATTTTCAATCGTAGAAGACTCTTGGAGAGATATCGGCGTTAACTATTACGTAGAACCTAAATATGAGGAGTATGCAAAAGAAATATTCCCACACACACCTGAAATGATTGAATTCTTTTCGAACCGATTAGGCGTGGATTATCCATGGGAGAAGTATGATCAAGTAGTTGTTAGAGACTACGTTTCAGGTGCTATGGAAAATACTACGGGTGTTATTTTTGGTGAATTCGCACAAGGAGACATTCGCTATCTAATTGATAATTCTGCAGAAGATGTAGTATCTCACGAATTATTCCACCATTGGTTTGGTGATTTAGTTACGTGTGAATCATGGTCAAACCTGCCTTTGAACGAATCTTTTGCTACCTACGGTGAATACTTGTGGAGAGAGTTTAAGAATGGCAAAATGTGGGCAGACTACCATAATGCTCAAGATCTATCTAGCTATTTGAGAGAATCAAAAAGAAAACAAGTAGACATGATTCGCTTTTTTTATGAAAATAAAGAAGACATGTTTGATAGCCATAGTTATGCAAAAGGTGGAAGAATTCTGCACATGCTGAGAACTAACTTAGGTGATGAGGTATTCTTTGAAGGATTGCGTGTATATCTAGAAGATAACAAATTTCAAGCAGTTGAAATTCACCAGCTGCGGTTAGCAATGGAGAAAGTTAGCGGACAAGATTTAAACTGGTTTTTCAACCAATGGTTTTTGGCTAGCGGACACCCTGTTTTAGATATTTCATATGCATATGATGAGGATTTGGGATTGCAATTTGTAACTGTTGAACAAATTCAAAATCTAAAATCTACACCTTTATATAAACTGCCTGTTGCAATTGATATCTATCATGAAAATAGCATTACACGACACGAAATTGAAATCACGAAAAAAAGGCAAATTTTTGAATTTAAATCTGCTGCAAAACCATCCCTTGTAAATTTTGATTCAGAAAAATACCTTCTTTGTGAAAAAGTAGATCATAAAAAAAGTGCAAAGTCATGGATAATGCTGTATGAAAAAGGTCAATTATTTGATGACAAAAAAGAGGCAATTTTGGCATTAAAGGATGAAAAAGACACTTTATCAGCTAAAACCATTATAAAAGCTTTAGAAGATCCATTTTGGGGAGTAAGAGAAGTAGCTATATATAATCTAGCAAATACCATTAATACGCTTCCAAATCAAGCAAAAGAGCGCCTAGTTGCACTTGCCCAAAATGATCAAAAATCAAGTATAAGAGCCGCTGCTATTGAAGCACTTGCAGCCTATTTTAAAGAAGGCAATGACTTTAGGTTCATCTATAACCAAGGGCTAAATGACTCATCATATGTTGTTGTTGCTTCTTCCCTATTTGCACTATATGAAACAAATAGAGATGAAGGGCTAGCATCAGCTGAACGAATGGAGATGTCAGACAATATAGATATTATTTCTACCATAGCTGAAATCTATTCGGATGAAACAGCACCTAAATATCAAACATTTTATGAAAGTGCAATGAGCAGAACTAGCGGCTTCGATAGATATAGTGTTTTAGTAGGTTATGCTGATTTCATAAAAGAGCAAAGCGTTACAAATCAAGGCAAGTCAATTGAAACGTTTAGAAACTCTGCTTTAATCGAAAATGCTTGGTGGATGAGAATTGTGGCAACAAATGCAATTTTAGAAATGCGAAGGACCATAAATTCAGAGATTAATAAAATCAATAAAAAGATTGACAATACGACTGATCAGACTGCTTTAGCTAGTTTAAAACAGGAAAAGTACAACAATCAACTAGTCGTAGATAAAATAGATGCGGCTATTGCTGAAATTAAAATAAAAGAAACCAACAGTAGAATTCTAGAAGCAATAGAAAAAGCTAAATAAACTAAACAGTAGCTTGATTTTCTTCAAACCAACTGTCAATTGATAAATTTTCTTGAGATGCGGCCCCAAATGCTAGGCGGTCGCATCTTTCATTTAAAGGATTTCCAGCATGGCCTTTCACCCACTGAAACTTCACATGGTGCTTTTTATAAATCAATAAAAAACGTTTCCATAAATCACTGTTCTTCTTATTCTTAAAATTAGTTTTCACCCAATTAAAAACCCATCCTTTCTCTACAGCATCCGCTACATATTTAGAATCAGTGTAAATTACTACATCAGAAGGACTAAACTTTAACAGTTCTAAGGCTACAATAACACTCAACAATTCCATTCTATTATTCGTGGTGTGACGGAACCCTTCTGAAACTTCTTTCGTATGCGATCCGCTAAGCAATACGATTCCATAACCTCCAGGACCAGGATTACCTTTAGCTGACCCATCTGTGTATATTGTTATTTGTGGCAAGTATCTATCAATTAAAAAGGAAATAGTGCACGCGCATTCCCGCAGTAAATAAAGTAGAAGGATTAGGAAGCGGTGTATTCTTTGTGATTACAGCTGCCTCATATCCTGTCACATCAGCTTCAATAGCAAAAGTTAACTCAAGCGGTTTATTATTTGACATAATAAATCGTGTTCCCAATTCAAATTGAAGTGAGGCAAAAGTAGAATTAAATTTAGAAGGACTTTCTAAAACCGGAGTAGATTTGTACGATTGATAAAGTAAAGTATGCAGGGCCACTCCAGCTTTTGCTACCAACGAACGTTTTCGGTTTCCATTTGGAGAATAACCAAGAAAAAAACCTGTAGATAAATAATATAATTCATACACATGATTTATCGTAAATGGCTTAACCTTAGAATCCGTAATTTTTGAAGATATTGTATTTGAAAATGAAAGATTTACCATTTCAGCTGACGGTATCACATACATCGACCATCGTTCATTAATTGTGTGATTCACAACCATACCTAATGCAAACCCGGGCTGACTTTTATAGTCAATTACCGAACGGTATTCATCTTTACTTAGTTCAGCAGGCAAATAAAAATTATCATTTAGGTTAGATGGACTGCTAATATGCACTTGAAAATAAGTGCCTAAAGAGGTTTCTTGAGCATGTAAATCGCAAAAAAACAGAATACCAATCAAGGGCAAAAAACGAAAACACCTAAGATAAAATTGCATTCTTTAAATTTACCAATTATTCTAATATCACCTTAGAACTAAATAGACTAACGATGAGTAAACGAAAATTTGGAGAGTTAATCCTAAAAGAAACCGACTATTTGTCTGCACTCGAAACACAAGAAGCATTATTCAATCATAAAGTAAATTTAAAAAAAGAGGAGAAAGATGGTCCAAACATTCTATTATTATTAGAGCATCCTCATGTTTACACTCTAGGCAAATCAGGTGATACTGGAAATCTAAAGGTTAAACCTGAGGCTATTGGCGCAACCTATGTAGCCACCAATCGTGGAGGGGACATTACCTATCACGGACCGGGGCAAATGGTTGGTTACCCAATTTTTGACATCAGTCATTTTGAATTAGGCGTTCGCCAATATGTTGAGTTATTAGAGGAAGTAGTAATCGATTGTTTAACTCATTATGGCCTTAAAGGAGAGCGTATTTCTGATGCCAGTGGTGTTTGGATTGATGCACATTCTAGCTTTCCAAGAAAAATTTGTGCCGTAGGAATCAAAGTAAGTATGGGCATTACAATGCATGGCTTTGCCTTTAACATCAATACAGACCTATCGTATTTTGATCATATTATCCCTTGTGGAATTTCCGATAAGGGAGTGACTTCACTTGAAAAAGAATTAGGTAGAAAAATACCAATGCTAGAAGTCCAAAACCTATTTATTGATAAAATGAAAACTCATTTTGGAGTAATTGATTTGTCTTTGTAATTGATTTATTCAAGAGTAGCGAATGCCATGTGTAAGCTCAAAGCGCATCTCGATACCATCTTCAAAGGTCATTGAGTGGGGCAGATAGGAGCTGTATCGATATGACCTTTGAACTTAAATAATAAAACTTTAGAGATTTATTTTCTATTGATACAAAAAAGAGAACATTAATAAATTAGGCTATTAAATTATTGCTTTATTGTTTCATTATATATGCCGCTCTGCATGATAAGAGGATCTAACCAATGGGCCACTTTCTACATGGGTAAAACCTAATTCCATGCCGATTACCTTATATTTAGCAAAAACATCAGGGAGCACAAAGGCTGAAACAGGCAAATGCTTTTTTGTAGGTTGAAGATACTGACCAATCGTTAAGATGTTTACATCTACACTTCGTAGATCTTCCATAGTCTTGATTACTTCTGCTTCAGTCTCTCCTAACCCTACCATAATTCCCGATTTGGTTCGATCAATACCTCCCTTCTTTAATCGATCAAGAACTTCTATACTTCTCCAATATTTTGCCTGAATTCTTACTTCCTTCGTAATTCGCTCAACCGTTTCAATGTTGTGAGATACGATCTCAGGCTTTACATCAATAATGTATTGCAAGTTTTCCCATTCTCCTTTGAAATCAGGGATAAGTGTTTCTATGGTAGTCGTTGGATTATATTTCCGAATTAAGTCTACTGTTTTTTTCCAAGCATTGGCACCACCATCCGCTAAGTCGTCTCTATCAACTGATGTTATTACGCAATGCTGCAACTTCATCAATTCCACTGAACGCGCTATTTTTAAAGGTTCAAAAGGATCCAATTCCTCTCCTTTACCCGTAGCTACATTGCAGAATTGACAAGACCGGGTACATGTATTCCCCAAGATCATAAAGGTGGCCGTACCTGCACCCCAACATTCTGCTTGGTTAGGACATTTTCCAGACTGACAAATCGTATGTAGATTATTCTCATTAACGATATGCTTGAGTTTTTTATATTCGTCACCAGATGAAATCTTTGATTTTAGCCATTTTGGTTTACCAATCTTTACTTCTTGATCTGCTTTATTCTTAAATAGATTTGCCAATTTAATGTTTGCTTTATGAGTAGTGTACAAAGTTAATTATACCATTTCAACTAAAAAATGTTCTCACCATTTTCTAGATAAATTTTAGACCTCTGTGTGCCTTAGCATGCAGATGTTTTTTATATTTACAAATGTATCATGCAACCTTACAAGAAATCCTACCGTCATAAACGCGAATTGGCTCAGAAAAGATTTGTAAACGCTGTAACTTTTGCGTTTCTTTACGAGCTTATCAGTTAAATTTGATAATTAATTGAATAACAATTATGAAAAAATTAATATTACCCATTCTCTTATTTACTCTACTATTTACAGGTTTAGCTACAGAAAGTACTGTTAAGGCCTCACACGTGGCGGCAGGTGACATTGTTTACCGACAAATAGATACCAATGATGCATTAACTTATGAATTTACATTGCGATTTTATCGTGAGTGTGACGGAGTTGGTGCACCTCCAACGATAAATCCTGCTTTTTTTTCACCTTGTTTTGGTCAGGTAAATTTTCCTCCATTTGAGCCGTTTTTAAAAGATACTACAATTGGAAATGGCGGTGGAATTGTTAAAGGTGCGAACTGTATCTTGGATGAAGACAAACCGTGTACAGAAGAATATTTATTTAGAGATACGATAACTCTGCCTGGAAAATGTGATTTCTGGACAGCTTTTTGGGAAATATATGCACGACCACCTAATGATAACTTAGCAGGTTCTCCGGCTTTTCACGTTCAAGCTAATTTTAATAATACCAATATTAATTCTTGGGATCCAACATTTGGAAGAAATACTACTCCAACCTATTACAATAATTCTCCAATTTTTAATAACGACGAACCAGTTTCTTCTTTTTGTATAGGCCGAGAATATCAATTTGACCTTGGAGCAACCGATCCAGATGGAGATTCTTTGTCTTATAGAATTGTCCCTGCATTAAGTGGTTTCGGACAACAGGTTAACTATGCCGCAGGATATACAGGTAATGACCCGCTCCCTACAGTTAATCGTCCTGTAAATTTAAATGAGCGCACTGGTGTCTTGACTTTCAGACCTGCTATAAAGTTTCAAGGGACTCTAACTTACGAAGTAGAAGAATGGAAGGATAGTTTGTATGTAGATACACTTCCTGATAACTCTACAGTAACAAAAGCTAAAAAAGTGTATAGAGGTTCTTTAATGCGTGATTTACGTATTGCATTTGGTGAATTCTGTAACGACTCCGTACCTGTTTTTTCTAACCTTAGTACTACAGGAATCGACCCTTTTCAAGTAGGGTATAAAGGAAATAATCCTAACGTAATTGCAGTAAATTGTGCTAGTTATTATATCGATATTGAGTTAGATATAGACATTGTATGTAGTTCTATAGAACTCTTTGGTTCTGATTTAAGACTAACAGATTCCACAACTACTCCTCCTACTATCTATGCGATTGACTCTGTCTATCCTACAGATGGCTGTAAAGGATTAAAAACAAATAAAATTCGAATTAAATTATTTGAACCTCTTGGTTTACCTGCAGGATTTGATCCAAATGTTGATAACGATGGCGGTATTGTAAAAATGTACCTAAAACCCGGTGATGATTTCAACACATGGAAAACAAGTTGTGGTATCGAATTGCCTGACTCTACTGTAATAGACATTTTTGTAATCAACAACTTAGCGATTGATTTAGGTGATGATTTAATTTATTGTAATCCTGAAAATCCTTTCCCTTTATTAACTGCACCTATTCCTGGAGCCGATAGATATACATGGATGTATAGAACTACGCCAACAGGAGCGCGTGATACTATTGGTGATAAGTATACTCAAATAGCCGACACTACAGGTTACTGGGGTGTATCTCTAGACTACAGTGGTTGCCAAGCTGAGGATTTTATTTTCGTAAAAGAAAACAAAACAATATTTGTGGAGATTCCTGATTTTGACTTTTGTTATACCACTCCTTACCCAACCATTAATATGTCCTATTTGTTAGACTCAGGAGCAGTTGCTAGCACCTACCAATGGAAGGGACCTAAAGGTGATATTATCGGCATTGCCGACTCAATTACAATCCCTGCTAATGGTCAGTATACATTCCAAGTTGCAATTCCTCCATGTACCATTAATGATACATTTAACATCAGAAGAATTAATAAGTATGATGTAGATCTTGGTCCTGATACCTTAATCTGCGAAGGACAACAGTTTGAATTGACTTCTGGTTACGAGTATGAAAATGACAGTATTTTTGATATTGAGTGGTACCTAAATGATACACTATTACCCGATACTATTGATAAGTTGATGGTAACTACTCAAGGTGAATATGTGTTTATGTTAAATAGTCTTTCAGGCTGTGAAGGTACAGACACCATAGTTGTCGAAATTGCTCAATTCCTTGAAGCACCTTCAATTGCTTGTGGACAGGTAACTGCTGCAGGAAAGCAGTATATATGGGATTCTATTCCAGGGGCAATCGGATATGAGTTTAGCCTAGATGGAATCAATTGGTCTCCAATTTCTGTTACTCCATCGCCTAATCCATCTCTTGGTAACATTGCGACGCTTATACCAGGTCTTGGAACTCCACAAGTCTACATTAGAGCATTTAATGGAGTGCCTGTTGGTACTAAAGGTGGATGCAGATACAGTGCAGGAACGTTAACTCCTGATTGCGAAATTATCGTAACTGTGCCAAATGCTTTTACACCTAATGGAGATGGAATAAATGATAAATTAGACCTTGGATTAATAGACATCTACCCAGGCAACCAATTAACTATCTACAATAGATGGGGTAGAGTGGTTCTTGATGTGTCTAACTATAAAAATGACTGGGATGGTGGTGATGTAGAAGCCGGAACTTACTTCTACGTTTTAGACCTGAATGATAATGAACAAGCTATTCAAAAAGGTACATTAATGATCATTAAATAATAATACGAATCTACTAACAGATTATATAGACCTCTGTATGCTTTAGTATGCAGAGGTTTTTTATATTTGTAAAATCATGATAGAACCTATAAAAGTTGCCGACCTCCTCAAAGAAACAAAGAAAACTCTTTTTTCTTTTGAAATTCTTCCGCCCTTAAAAGGGAAAAGTATACAATCAATATATGATGGCATAGATCCATTAATGGAATTCAATCCTGCTTTTATAAATGTAACGTACCATAGAGAAGAATTTATCTATAAAAAACGAGAAAAAGGGTACTTAGAAAAATTTTCCATTAAGAAGCGCCCCGGGACTGTTGGAATCTGTGCAGCAATAAGCAATAAATACCAGACCCCGTCTGTTGCTCACTTAATTTGTGGAGGATTTACAAGAGAAGAAACTGAAAATGCCCTTATCGATTTAAACTTTTTAGGTGTTAACAACGTGCTTGCTTTACGCGGAGATCCCATTAAGACAGAACAGTACTTTGTACCTGAAGAAGGCGGAAATAAATATGCAGTAGATTTAGTAAAACAAATCATTCAGTTAAACAACGGGCAGTATATGGAGGATAATATTGAAAATGCTGCGCCAACTACTTTTTGCATTGGCGTTTCAGGTTATCCTGAAAAACATTCCGAAGCACCTAATATGAAAGAAGATATTCTTCGGTTGAAACAGAAAATAGATGCAGGTGCTGAATACATCGTCACACAAATGTTTTTTGACAACCAAAAGTTCTTTGACTTTGTAAATCTATGCAGAGCCAATGGAATAAATGTACCTATAGTACCGGGTATTAAACCAATTGCTACAAAGCGCCAATTACAAGTACTTCCAAAGTTATTTCACATTGACCTTCCCGAAGAATTAACGGATCAAGTAGAGTCTTGTACTGATAATGATGAAGTGAAGCTTATTGGAGAAAAATGGGCCCTTAAACAATGTAGGGAATTGATGGAGAACAATGTGCCATGTATCCATTTTTATACGATGGGAAAGTCAAATGCTGTTAGAAATATAGCTAAAGAGTTGTTTTAAACTCCTTGGCTATATTATTTTTTAAATAATCGTTCAACGTATTTTCCAATAATATCAAACTCTAAATTGATGGTATCTCCTACTGCCAGTTGGTTGAAGTTGGTGTGCTCAAAAGTGTAGGGTATAATTGCCACTTTGAAGGTTGTATCTTTTACGTCAAAAGCTGTTAGGCTTACTCCATTTATACAAATGGAGCCCTTTTCAACTATTAAATCTAATCGTGTTTCTGTTTTAAATGTATACTCCCAACTGCCGTCTTTGATTTCCAGATTTATACAACTTCCAACTCCGTCTACGTGACCTTGAACTATGTGTCCATCTAAACGACCGTTCATCTTCATGCAGCGTTCTAAATTGACTAAAGAACCTTCATTCCAATTATTTAGAGCTGTTTTAACCAATGTTTCATCAATTGCAGTAACGGTGTAAAGTCTCCCATCAATCGACTCAACTGTTAAGCAAACTCCATTATGCGCTACACTTTGATCTACCTTTAGCTCATTTGTAAAATCAGCCTCTACAGTAAATGTCTTATTACTACCATTTTTAGTAATTGCCACTACTTTTCCTACTTGCTCTATAATTCCTGTAAACATCTTCTTACTCTCGTATTCCTTTAATTGTAGCATTAATAACCGTAATCGTTCCATTTAGTTCACGCTCAACAATACCCTCTCTTTTAATCTCATAGACTATACATGAATAGTAGAAAACTCCATCGGAAACCAATTCATTCGTACCTTCTATTTCTCCACTCCAATTAATGTCAGGATTTTCAGTTGAAAATATCTTTCTACCCCATCGATCAAAAATAGTAAGGTCGATTTTTGCAACATAACGATAAGGAGCTGGCACAAAAATGTCATTTATACTATCACCGTTAGGGGTGAAAACATTAGGAAGCTCATAAACCGGACATGTTTCCAAACAAATGAAATTAGATAGACTACTTTCATTTCCGGAAGAATCAATTGCAGTAATACTGTAGCAATTTGCTAAAGATTCTATTTTAGGATCAATACGATAAAAAATAGATCGTTGACTTCTATCTTGAACAGATGAAAGTACTGTAATAGTAGAATCCGCAGCTATTGTGTATAAATTAAATCCAGCAATATCTTTAAAATCAGGACAAGTAAGCGTTGGAACATCCCAGTTTAAAGTTAACTCTCCTTCAAAACAATTGTAATCTGCAGACAACTCAGGAGTGCAAGGAGGAGTCAAATCAGTTGGCTCTAGACAAATTTCTTGAGAGAAATTAACAAGAGGCAACTTTACCGTATTCAAATCATAACTTCCGAATTGTTTAAATTGGTAACAATACGTAATACCATTTTCTAAATTATCGCTATCGATATAGGTTGATCTTTGTATAACCGCAATAGAGTCATATGTATTTGTTGATGAATTCAACTTTAATACGGCTGTAGAATCAACTCTCCAAGGCACATTTGTATTTACAGATAGATTAATCAATTCGTCGGCACCTGAACCAGCAAGAAAAGGAGTGGATGCAGATGAAGAATTACTTAACAAAGATCGGCCATTACCTAAACTGAATAAACTGACTTGATAGGTATTTAATGAAGTAACGGTATTGATATTCAAGTGTGAATAGTTTGTATCTAACAATCCGTCAATAGAATCAATTGCTACAAAACTCCCATTCAATTCATGCTGAATAACATAACGATAAGGAGGTGGATAAATACTATCATCAATTGTATCAGGAGTTGACCATTGAAGATCTACAACACCCGAAACTACATCAGTAATACTAACAGAGGCCTTAGTTAGTATTGGTTTTGTTTTTCCAATGGTAATGCACGTTTCATTAGAAGCATAGCTTTCACTTCCATCACTATGGTATGAAATAATTAAGTAGCAATACGTTCTACCCGATTCTAGTCCATTACCTGTTCCACTATCAAGAAATGTAGTTTGTGTTACATCGTTAAGATTGGCAATTAATTCATAGCTTAAACGTTCTGGCACTCCAACCTCGCAAGTGTCAGGCAAAAAGCCTGTAGAATCAAATCTTCTATAGATTTTAAATCCATCTGCATTGTCACAATCAATTGTATCCCAATTTAGTCGAACAGAGTTAAATTCGGAACTCGCTGTAAAATTCTTAAGAGCCGGAGCTAAAACTGAAATATAGCTTGTTTTGTATGCCGATAAATTAGGAAACCCATTATCAACAGCCTTAAACAATACATTATAAGGTCTATTCTGAATATGCTCACAATCAGGAATCCAAGCAAAAGTTCCATTTACTTGTCGAGAAGCGCTTGGTTCTATAAACGTTGCTGGACTATTTGCAAAATCATAAACTAGACCTGTACTTGTAAGCGTAACTTGATTCTTCGTAGACGATACGTCGGGATCAAATGCATCAACCCCAAAAATTAATAGTTCGTTTGCTGTAACACAGTGTTCTGCCTTAACTAGTATTCCAGGAGGCTGATTATCACAGAGCTCAATATCTATCTGCATATCTCTCATCACTGAACCGATCAGAACACCATCTCTGAACTCTTTGATCCGCATAGCAATATTATAGCTCCCTAATTGAGCAGGATTATTCCATCTCAAATCTCCTGATATTGCATCTACTGAAATAGAAACTGTTGCAGGAGGAAATACGAATCCATCAGCGGGGACACCACCGGTTGTTCTACTCTTATCAATTTCATAAGACAAACTATCTCCGTCGGGATCTACAGCACCTGGATTATGAATAAATAATCGATCCTGACAACCTTCATCTATAGGATAATTTAATAAAACAGGTGAATTATTTATAACATTTTGAAAAGGGCTAATCCTTAACGTTGTTTCTAAATAGAGAGGTACTGAAACTGAATTAGAGATATTTGATACACCTGCATTTCTGGCAGGATCAGTCAATGTGATTTTAAATGATCCTGAACCATTATATGTATGTCGTTCTACCCATTCATTTCTCTGAACTTTACTGTTCAAGATTGTGACGGTTCGCGCATTTAGCACCGTAAGTGTATTCTGATTACATTCTCCCTCATCTCCCCAGCATACTTCGACAGTAGATCTTTGACTAGCCTGAGATGCAGGATCTGAGTATATTACAAAAAAGACATCATAGGTAAGGCCTGAAACATGTTTAAAAGTAATTTCTCCCGCCCGATTATGCGTTGCCTTCAAAGAGGGCATCGATAAGCAGAATAAGAAAAAAAGAAACAATTTTAAATAGTATTTCACACCTAGTAGACGTTAATAGTTAATCGTTTGTTGCTCTATATTTTCAGGTAAATCACGATATTCATATTGTTGCGTTCTTAGTTGTGGCTTAAATCCAGCCTCTCGAATTGCATCTTGTATCCCGTCTGCTGTGAAACGATGTGGAGCGCCTGCTACAGAAACAACATTCTCTTCAATCATAATAGAACCCATATCATTGGCACCTCCATGAAGACATATTTGAGCAGTTTTCTTTCCAACTGTTAACCATGAGGCTTGAATATTAACCACATTTGGCAGCATAATCCGCGAAAGCGCGATCATCCTAATATATTCTTCAGGGCTAACATTATTCGTAACTCCTTTTACTCGTCGAAGTAACGTTCCATCATCCATAAAAGGCCATGGGATAAATGCTAAAAATCCTTTTGCATTATCAGGCTTTTGATGTTGAACCTCTCTTAGCCAAACAAGATGCTCGAATCGTTCATAAATAGTTTCGATATGGCCAAACATCATCGTTGCAGAAGTCGTCATGTCTAACTGGTGCGCAGCTCGCATAACATCTAACCACTCTTTACCTGTGCACTTCCCTTTAGAAATTAATCGACGAACACGGTCATTTAAAATTTCAGCACCTGCTCCAGGTAAAGAATCCATACCTGATGTCTTTAAAGCTTTTAACACCTCTGTATGGGTCATTCCTTCTAGTTTAGAAATATGCGCTATCTCTGGTGGCCCTAACGCGTGTAATTTAAGATTAGGATACAATTGCTTTAGCTCAGCAAAAAGCTTTGTATAAAATTTTAGCCCTAACTCTGGATGGTGACCGCCTTGCAAAAGCAATTGCTCGCCACCATACCGCATCATTTCATCAATCTTCTGCTTGTATTCTTCTATAGAAGTTATGTATGCGTCGCCATGTCCTGGAACTCTAAAGAAATTACAGAACTTACAATTTGCAGTACACACATTTGTAGTGTTAGCATTGCGATCAATAATCCATGTAACCGCATTATTGTCTGACTTATGCTTCTTTTTCATTTCATTAGCTACAAAACTTAGTTGAGCCGTCGGCGCGTTGTGAAACAAAAAAACACCTTCTTCTATCGAGAGAAATTCAAAATTTAATGCTTTTTCTAATAAGTCTTCTACCTTCATGCTGTATAATTTCCAATAAAACAATGGTGCCGCTTATTGGTTTGAATTGTCTTAACTTTGAACTTCAAAAATACGAATTAATCCCCTTCTATTTAGCAGCGAAAGCAGTAGATGTTTGGAAAGATAAATGAATAATAAAGGAGATATGCAGGCAGATAACAAACACTTAACTAGAGTAGGAATTTCACTTGGAGATATCAATGGCATTGGTATTGAGGTAATTCTAAAATCACTTTTGGATAATAGAATTTTCGAATTATGCACCATAATAATTTATGGGTCAAACAAAACGATTAACTACCACAGAAAAGCATTAACTATTTCTAATTTAACGTTCAATAGAGCAAAATCAGCTAAAGAAGCTAATTTAAAAACAGGAAATATTATCAGCACTTGGACAGAAGAAGTTCAGATGAATATTGGAGAAGTAACTGCAGAGGGTGGACTATATGCGTTTAAATCATTAGAAGCAGCAACGCAAGACTTGTTGCAGGGCGAGATAGATGTATTGGTAACAGCACCAATCAACAAAGATAATATACAATCTGAAGAATTTAATTTCCCCGGACATACAGAATATCTGATGCAAAAAGACGGAGCAGATGAAGCCCTCATGTTTATGATTAGTGATGTAGCGAGAATTGGAGTAGTAACAGGGCATATACCACTAAAAGAAGTTGCGGCAAAAATTAAGACTGAAGGTATTCTGAAAAAGATAACGGTAATGAATAAATCACTTATCGAAGATTTTGGAATTGTAAAGCCAAAAATTGCGGTCATGGGATTAAATCCACATGCTGGTGACAATGGATTGCTTGGTGATGAAGAAGAAAAAATTATTTTACCAGCAATTACTCAATCAAAAAATAGGGGCATTTTAGCTTTTGGTCCTTTTGCAGCCGATGGCTTTTTTGGCTCAGGTACTTTCAAAAATTATGATGGGATATTGGCAATGTACCACGATCAAGGTTTAATACCTGCTAAAACCCTTTCATTTGGAAATGGCATTAACTTTACTGCAGGATTAAAAATAATCAGAACATCGCCTGATCACGGAACAGGATACGCAATTGCAGGAAAGAATATGGCTGATGAAAGTTCATTTAGAAATGCCATATATAAAGCTATTGATATCTACAAAAACAGAGTGAGATACAATGAAATGACAGCAAATCCATTACAAATAAGCAAAGGAAGAAATTAATGCGCAAGTATTGTCGTATATTTCAAAAATTAATTAATAACTTTGACGCCCTTTAAAAAGTGAGTAGGAGCTGTGAAGAAGAAAGATAAATTTATAATTCCTTTTGATAGTTTAAAGGATGGTTTACATGAATATGAATTTCATGCAGACACAGCGTTCTTTAGTAATTTTGAGTATTCCCTGATTGAAAATGCTGACATCAAGGCAATAATTTCTTTTGAAAAAAAGCCAAGTATGTTTCGTCTATATTTATCTCTTGACGGTGTTGTAAATACTGTTTGCGATAGATGTATAGATGATTTGCAGCTGGCAATTGAAGGGCAGCAAGAGTTCATTGTTAAAATAACAGAGGAAACAATTGATGAAGATGATCATATCATTTGTCTATCTCCCAACGAACAAGAGCTTGATTTGACGCATGTAATCTATGAAAGCATTCATTTATTAATGCCGATAAAAATTGCACACGATGAAAAAGACTGCAATCCTGAAGTGATTGCGCAATTAAATGAGATTAATTTATCGGATGATGATGATGAGCAAGACCCAAGATGGGATGCTTTAAAGAATATAAAATAGTAAAAAGTAGTAATAAATAAGTAAATAATATAGAAAAATGGCACATCCTAAACGAAAGATATCCAAAACGAGAAGAGATAAAAGGAGAACCCACCACAAAGCTGAAAAGCCAACTGTAGCAACTTGCACTGCGACTGGAATGCCGCATTTATACCACAGGGCTCACTGGCATGAAGGTAAATTGTACTACAAGGGTAAAGTAGTTTTAGAAAAAGAGGTTGCTATTTAAGGGTTACTTTTTTGACTACAGGTAGCAATTTTTGCAATAAATTTACAAGTTTGATTTCTAATTAAACACGCTTATACATTATAAAGGCCATTAGCTGAAAAGCTGGATGGCCTTTTATTGTTAAACCGCATTGTCTAATTTTATCAAAAAGGAAGTTATTTTTAGTTTTCCTTTCTTTTTATGCAATTAATGAACTAAATTGTGCGATTAATTCGCACTTTTACATCAAAACGAAAGCAAAAATATCATGACCAAAATTACAGCAGCAATTACAGCAATTGGAGGATATCTGCCAGAATATAGGCTAACCAATAAAGAGTTAGAAACCATGGTAGATACCAACAATGAGTGGATCATGAGCCGCACAGGTATCGAGGAAAGGAGAGTACTGAAAGGAGAAGGTAAAGGGACTTCGGATTTAGCTGCCCCAGCAATTGAAGAATTACTTCAAAAAAGGGGAATCAACCCAGAAGAAATTGACTTAATAATCTGTTGTACAGTAACGCCTGATTTGGTTTTTCCTGCAACAGCAAATATTATTAGTGATAAAATTGGAGCAAAAAATGCGTTTGGATTTGATTTAAATGCGGCGTGTTCGGGTTTTCTTTACGGTTTAGCTACAGGTTCTAAATTTATTGAATCAGGTCAATATAAAAAAGTAATCATTGTCGGTGCTGATAAAATGTCATCCATTGTCGACTATGAGGATAGAACTACTTGTATCATCTTTGGAGACGGAGCAGCGGCTGTATTGTTAGAACCAAATGAAGAGGGTTTAGGCATTCAAGATTCTATTTTACGGAGTGACGGTTCTGGTAGAATTCATTTACACCAAAAAGCAGGTGGATCTGTAAAACCGCCAAGCCACGAGACGATTAATCAAAAAGAGCATTACATCTACCAGGAAGGTCAAGCGGTATTCAAGTTTGCAGTAACTAATATGGCAGATGTATCTGCAGAAATTATGGAAAAAAATAAACTTACCGCAGAAGATGTGGCGTGGTTAGTGCCACATCAAGCTAATAAAAGAATCATAGATGCTACTGCCAAAAGAATGGGAGTAAGCGATGATAAAGTAATGCTAAATATTAGTAAATACGGAAATACAACAAATGGTACCATTCCTTTATGTTTATGGGAATGGGAAAACCAATTGAAAAAAGGTGATAACATAATATTGTCTGCCTTCGGTGGCGGATTTACATGGGGTTCCATTTATTTAAAATGGGCTTATGATACCAATAAATAAACCAGATTAATTTTTAACTTTAATCTTA
This sequence comes from Vicingaceae bacterium, assembly GCA_018402765.1. Lineage (GTDB taxonomy): Bacteria > Bacteroidota > Bacteroidia > Flavobacteriales_E > Vicingaceae > Acidiluteibacter. The sequence goes on from JAGYIE010000002.1 coordinate 238,733, forward strand.
CAACAAAACGATACGAATATGAAAATTGCAGAAATTCAAGAGCTGATTAAATTTGTTGCTAAATCAGGAGTTAGTGAAGTAGAAATTGAGGATAAAGACTTCAAGATCAACATAAAAACTCCTCCGCACAGAAGAGGAAAAGGTACAGAAGTAACCGGAAATACAGCACAGGGGCAAATGATGCCTCAGCAAGGAATGCATATGATGCAACCGCAGTACGCACAACCAATGCAACAAGCAGCACCTGCACCGGTCTCTGCTTTGCCTGTTGTAGAAAAAGAAAGTGCAGAAGATAAAGTAGCTGCGAATTATGTAGAAATTAAATCTCCAATGATTGGAACATTCTACCGAAGTCCTTCTCCAGACAAACCGCAATTTGTAAAAGTTGGTGATACAATAAAAGCCGGTGATGTTGTTTGTATCATTGAAGCAATGAAATTATTCAACGAAATTGAAGCAGAAGTTTCAGGTAAAGTGGTAAAAGTATTAGTTGATGATACTACACCAGTAGAATACGATCAACCACTATTATTGATTGACCCTAGTTAATTAATACCAGTTTTTACTCAAGAGTGCCTCAATATCGGGGTACTAGCATAAATCGATATCATGTTTAAAAAAATATTAATAGCGAACCGAGGAGAGATTGCCCTAAGGGTAATAAGAACTTGTAAAGAAATGGGAATCAAGACAGTTGCTGTTTATTCAAAAGCTGATGTAGACAGTTTACACGTTCGATTTGCTGATGAAGCAGTTTGTATAGGCCCAGCTCCAAGTTCTGAATCATACTTAAAAATGACCAACATTATAGCAGCAGCTGAGATTACAAATGCTGACGCTATTCATCCAGGATACGGCTTCCTTTCTGAGAATGCAAAATTCTCTAAGATTTGTGATGAGAACGGAATTAAATTTATAGGCGCTTCTCCAGAAATGATTGATTCGATGGGAGATAAAGCTTCCGCTAAAGCAACAATGCTTACTGCAGGAGTTCCTTGTATACCCGGTTCTGAAGGAATTTTAGAAACGCTAGAAGACGCCAAAAAAACGGCTAAACAAATTAAATACCCCGTAATGATAAAAGCTACTGCAGGTGGTGGTGGTAAGGGTATGCGAATGATCAAAAACGAAAAAGAATTACCTGAAGCTTGGGACTCTGCTAGAAAAGAGGCGAAAGCAGCTTTTAGTAACGATGGCATGTACATGGAGAAATTTATTGAAGAGCCTCGTCACATTGAAATACAAATCGCTGGGGACCAATTTGGAAATTATTGCCATATGTCAGAGCGTGACTGTTCTATCCAAAGAAGACACCAGAAATTAGTGGAAGAAACCCCGTCGCCATTTATGACTAAAGAACTCAGAGCGGCAATGGGTGAGGCAGCAATTAAAGCTGCTGCTGCGGCTAATTATGAAGGTGTAGGAACAGTAGAGTTCTTGGTTGACAAGCACCGAAATTTCTACTTTATGGAAATGAATACCCGTATCCAAGTAGAGCATACCATTACTGAAGAAGTCATCAACTTTGACTTAATTAAGGAGCAAATTAAAATTGCTGCAGGAATTAAAATCTCAGGTAAAAACTACGAGCCTCAGATGCATGCAATTCAGTGTAGAATTAATGCGGAAGACCCCTATAACAACTTTAGGCCAAGCCCAGGTGCAATTACCACCTATCACTCTCCAGGTGGGCATGGTGTGCGTGTAGATACGCACTCGTATGCAGGTTATGTAATTCCTCCAAACTACGATTCAATGATTTCTAAGCTTATTACCGTGGCACAAACACGTGAAGAAGCGATAAAGAAGATGAAGCGCGCATTAGGTGAGTATGTAATTGAAGGAATTAAAACTACGATTCCTTTCCATTACCAATTGATGGAGGATCCAACGTTTTTAGCTGGAGAATGTACGACTAAGTTTATGGAAACATTCGTTTTAAAGAAAGATACTCTAGCAGACTAGATTCAGAAAACATCCTCTTATTACAACCCATCAAGTCACTGATTTGATGGGTTGTTTTATGGCAAGAAAAACGTTAGGTAGATGAAAAATACGAGTTGTGCCAAGAACAGCTGCAAAGAGAAATTATAATCGCCAACTAATTTCTCCTTTTGAATAAATAAGTGCATTAAGAACGCTGTAGAAAACCAACTAACATAATTAATCAGTGGAGCACCTTCCGGAAAAGTCCAAAAGTCAAATCTAGGTGCAACTGCTTCCATAGGCAGATCTAAAACAATCATTAAACTAGCTCCTAAAAAGGCTTTCAATAAATTATTTTTCAAGAATCGATTTACGATACTGGCGGTAACAAATACCAGAACAGCCCAATTACAGCCAATTAATAATGGAACACCCAATACTTTCCAGCCCATGTTTTCTCCATAGCTATAACTACCAAATGGTATTCCGGTGGCTACACCGATCATTTCTATGAGCATTCCAACGGTAAAAAGAATGGTAAATAGTGACAGCTTTTTACGCAACTTTTCAGGGAAAATCCAAAAAAGTAAAGCAACATGAATGGTCAAATTTAAAGGTGTTTTAGTAATGAACCAATCTTGAAACCCAATAGAGATACCAACTAGTGCACTTATTTGGAACAACCAAACAACAACGCTACCAATTACCCAATTACTTTTATCCCAATTTCTGAAATGTGTTCCTAAGTCCATCATGCTTTTTCAGCTATTAAATTCGATACAATATGCGCTGATTTTAAACATAAGGGAATTCCCCCTCCAGGATGAACTGAGCCACCGCAAAAATATAAATTATCAAAATTCTTACTAAAGTTAGGATGACGCAAAAATGCAGCAAACTTAGAATTACTAGAGGTCCCATAAAGTGATCCCTGATGGGAAGCAGTGTTTTCTTCGATCTTGATAGGGTCTAATACTTCTTCTACCTCAATATATTCAGCTATATTCTCACCCAAACAATTGCTTAATTTTCGCAGTGCTTGTTGACGAGCTGCAGCAACAATAGCCTTCCAATTTTGCCCCACATTAGTAGGCGCATTAACCATTACGAACCAGTTTTCTCCTCTTTCAGGAGCATCTGATTCTTTTACCTTTGAACTTATGTGAACATAAACGGTAGAGTCATTGGCTAACCTTTTCTTATCAAATAATGCATCAAATTCTTGTTCGTAATCATTCCCAAAGAAAATATTATGTAAATCCAATTCAGGAAATTCTTTCTTAATTCCCCAATAAAAAATAATGGCTGAGCTCGATTTCTCTTGGCTCAATGTTTTTTCTGGTCGTTTTAGCTTTGGCAGTAATTTATCATAACTAAAAAATACATCCATATTTGAAACGACTAAGTTGGCTAGATAACTGCCTTTCTCAGTCGTAATACCTGTTACTAATTTCCCTGAATAATCTATTGATGTTACCTTTTCGTTCAGGTGATAAATTACTCCATGTCTTTTACCTAATTGGTAAATAGATTCTGCAATGCTTCGCATTCCACCATGCGGAAAGTAGGTACCAAACTGCATTTCTAATGTAGGAATCATCGACATAATGCCAGGTGTTTTATATGGAGATGAGCCATTATAAGTTGCGTATCGATTAAATAACTGCACAAGCTTTTTACTTTTAAAGTACGATTCATTTACGCTATTCAGTGTCGAGCTCAAATCAAGCTTTCTAATTTTACTTACTGCTTTTAAAGCTGTAGTAGAGGCATAAGTACTTAATTTATGGAGTGATTGATCTAGAAATAATGGAGCTGTTAATTCATATTTCAAGCTACTGCGCTTCAAATAATCAACTATTGTTATTGATGACTCATTGAAAGTAGTTGCAGCAGTTTTAGCAAACTCCTCCATTGATTTTGGCGCTGAAAACCGCGTTCCATCTTCCCAAAAATAGTTGCATATAACGTCTTGCTGCTGGTAGCTAAAATGATCAGAAGGCGTTTCATTAAATAGCGTGAATAACTCATCAACAAGACTCGGCATGGTAAATAATGACGGACCTGTGTCCCATCGATAACCGCTAGTTTCAAGCACACCAAGCTTGCCACCAATTTGACTGCTACCTTCGAAGACAGTTACCTCAAAACCTTGCGCTTTTAGACGAACTGCAGAGGCTAGACCTGCTATTCCTGAACCAATAATTATTGCTTTTTTCACAGAAATATTCTTTCAGTTGATTTCATAAAAAACGGGAGTAGTTTACTCTCCCGTTTTAACACTTATACTATTGAAGTAGTTCTATCCTACTTGCTTTTTTGATTTCTGACCTACCATTTTAATAGCAGCTAATGCAATTCCTTCAGGATCGAAACCACATTCCTTATGTAATTCTAACTGTGAACCGTGCTCAACAAATTTATCAGGAATACCTAACCGTTTTATAGATGCTTTATAACCATGGTCAGCAGCGAACTCTAATATTGCACTACCAATACCTCCCATTAAACAGCCATCCTCTACAGTTATTACTTTTTCGAATTTTCCAAAAACTTCGTGTAACAACATTTCATCCAATGGCTTTGCAAATCGCATATCGTAATGTGCTGCATTTATGTTTTCCTTTTCTAATTGCTCGCAAGCATCTACCACATAGTTTCCTATATGACCAAAGGTCAAAATTGCAACATCATCTCCATTTTTAATTCGTCTACCTTGGCCAATTTTCATTGATTTTAAAGGTGTTTTCCAATTTGGCATTACTCCATTTCCTCTTGGGTAACGAATCGTAAATGGACCATGGTTCTTTTCTTGAGCAGTGTACATCATATCTCGAAGTTCTTCTTCATTCATCGGAGAAGCTACGATCATATTTGGTGTAGATCGCATATACGCAATATCATAAACTCCATGGTGTGTAGGACCATCTGCACCTGCAAAACCAGCTCTATCTAAACAGAATACAACGTGTAGATTTTGAAGTGCTACATCGTGCACTACTTGATCATATGCACGCTGCATAAATGAAGAATAAATATTACAAAAAGGAATCATCCCTTGTGTTGCCATGCCCGCTGAAAAAGTAACTGCATGCTGTTCTGCGATACCTACATCAAAAGCTCTATCTGGAATTGCTTCCATCATAATATTTAGTGAACTACCTGAAGGCATCGCAGGTGTAACACCAACTATTTTCTTATTTTTTTCGGCCAACTCTACGATGGTATGTCCAAATACATCTTGATATTTAGGTGGTTGTGGACTCTTAGGAGTTACTTTTATAATCTCACCTGTATCTTTATTAAATAAGCCAGGAGCATGCCATTTAGTTGGACTACCATCCTCTGCGGGCTGATATCCTTTTCCTTTTTTAGTTAAGCAGTGTAGTATTTTTGGTCCAGGAATATCTTTCAAATCTTGTAATACCTTAGTCATATGATTCACATCATGACCATCGATGGGACCAAAATATCTAAAGTTCAATGATTCAAAATAATTGCTCTGCTTTAACAAAGCCCCTTTCAGTCCATTCTCAATTTTTTGCACGATAGCTTGAGCATTTGGTCCAAACTTACTCACTTTACCAAGCAGCGTCCAAACCTCATCTTTTACTTTATTGTACGTATGTGAAGTAGATATATCGGTTAAATATTCTTTCAACGCACCTACATTTGGATCAATAGACATGCAATTATCATTTAAGACAACTAATAAATTAGAGTCCTCCACTCCACCGTGATTAAGACCTTCAAAAGCTAACCCAGCGGTCATAGAACCATCGCCAATAACTGCAATATGCTGACGTTGTTTATCTCCTTTTAGACGAGAAGCTACTGCCATACCTAAAGCAGCAGAAATAGAGGTAGAAGAGTGACCAACTCCGAAAGTATCGTATTCACTTTCTGACCTTTTGGGAAAACCACTCAACCCTTTATAAATTCTATTGGTATGAAAATTTTCTCTTCGGCCTGTCAACAATTTGTGACCATATGCTTGATGACCTACATCCCAAACCAATTGATCATCAGGAGTATTAAATACATAATGCAATGCTACAGTCATTTCTACAACTCCTAGACTTGCGCCAAAATGTCCTCCCTTTACAGATACTACATCAATTATGTATTGCCTTAACTCTTTAGCAACTTGCTCCAATTGATTTTCGTTAAGCTTCCTTAAATCAGAAGGTACAATAATTTTATCTAATAATTCTCCGGCCTTAAATTCGCTCATGATATAAGTATGATCTAATTTTTACAATAAACAAATGTAGGAAATATATGTTTTTAAAGCTCTTGTAAAATTCTTCAAGACTTTCATTAAAAGAATGGGGACAATAACTTTTGTTATTGTCCCCATTCAACCAAACCTAAACCTCTATATAACCATAATACTAACGCCTCAACTTCGGCTTTGTTATATTGGTAATTCTTAAATTTTCTTAATACACCATTTACTTTGCCAATCTAATTTTTAATCTGTACACTAAAAAATTCATAACTGGCACTACAATAAGTGTTAAGAATGTTGCAAAGGTTAATCCGAAAATTACTGTCCATGCAAGTGGACCCCAAAAAATAACGTTGTCACCACCCATGTATATTTGTGGGTCGAACTCTGTAAATAAAGAGAAGAAGTCAATATTTAATCCAATTGCTAAAGGTATTAAACCCAAAACAGTAGTAATCGCTGTCAGAATTACAGGACGCAATCTAGCTTTTCCTCCTACAATTATGGCTTCCATTATTTCCTCACGTGATAATAAATCTCCTTTACCTAAACCTCTTTTCTTCTTCATCCGCTCGATTAGAATATCGGTGTAGTCTAAGAGAACTACTCCATTATTTACCACAATTCCAGCTAGAGAAATAATCCCAACCATCGTCATCATAATAACAAAATTCCATCCTGTAATTACTAGACCTAAGAACACGCCAATGAAGCTTAAAAAGATAGCCATCATTATTATAGAAGGCTTAGAAATAGAACTAAATTGGAAGATTAACAATAACATAATTAACCCTAAACCTGTAGCTAAGGCTCCAAGCAAGAAGGCCATTTGCTTTCCTTGCTCTTCAATTTCTCCAGTAAATGAATACTTAACACCTTTGGGCGTCTCAAAGTCAACCATTTCTCGTTTTAATACTTTTACAATCTGATCAGCATTTGCTCCTGGCAGCACTCCTGAGTAAACAGTAACGATTCTCTCTAAGTCAATATGCTTTACAGCACTAAAGCCTGATGTATTCTTCTGAGAAGCTACTGTACTAACGGGAATCTCTTTGATTTTACCTGTAGCTTGATCTCTGAAGGTAATGTTCTGATTAAATAATGCACTTGGATTATTTTTTAAATCTTCATTAAATCGAACATAAATATCATAATCATCTCCGTCCTCTTTGTAAACACCAGCTTTAATTCCGAAAATGGAGCTTCTTAGCTGATTTCCAACTTGAACAGCGGAAACGCCGAGCTCACCGGCTTTTTGACGATCAATCTCTACTTGAATAGCAGGTTTGCTTTTATTTACGTCAATTTTTAGTTCTTCTATTCCTGCTACATTTTTTGCATTAATAAAGTTCCTTATTTTCTCAGCTACATCAATTAACTCAGTATAATCTTTTCCACTAACCTCTATATTGATTGGGTATCCAACAGGTGGCCCAGCAGCATCTTTCTCCACTGAAATAGAAACTCCTGGATAAACTCCTCTTAGTGCATCTTGCACTTTTAATCGAAGTGTTTCACTATCTTCCCCTCTTCGGTATTTATACTCTCTCATTGAAGCGGTAATTTTACTCCTATGCGGCATTTCTGCAGCAGAACCACCATCTGTTTGAGGATTTCCTGCCCCTTCTCCAACCTGAGACACAACTGATTCTGTCATATAGTTATACTCATTATCAACATATTGTTCACCTTTAAGTACAGTATAAACCCGCTCTTCAATACTTTTCGTTATCGCATTGGTTTTATCTATGTCAGTTCCTTGAGGATACTCTATATACACGATAATTTGATTTGGTTTATTATCAGGGAAAAATTCAATTTTAGTTCGTCCTGAGCCTACCGAACCTCCAAAAAGAAATAATGATACAAATAGTAAAACTATAGTACCAAAAAAGAAATAATAGGCATTTCTCTTTCGTAATGCGAATTTCAATGAACCCTCATACCAGTTTTCAAATTTTACCAATGTATTTCTCTGAAAATTATCAGCCCAACCCTTAAATATATATCTATACAAAAGGAGCATGATAGCAGTAAAAATCATCAATGTTCCTAAACCTCTAACTGCACCTCCTACAATCATCATAAAAATTCCTAGAACCACTAAAATGATAATGTTTCTAATCAATTTTTTTAATGGTATAACTTTCTCATCTACCTCCATAAATTTAGAAACCAACATCGAGTTGATGAAAATTGCAACAAACAAAGAAGAGCCTAATACAATAGAGAGTGTAATTGGGAAGTAAACCATAAATTCACCCATTACTCCGGGCCAAAAACCAAGGGGAACAAAGGCAGCAACGGTGGTAGCAGTAGAAATAATAATTGGAACGGCTATTTCTCCAATCCCTTTTTTAGATGCTTCATACCTACTCATACCTTCGCTCATTAAGCGATACACGTTTTCAACCACAACAATACCGTTGTCAACAAGCATGCCCAGTCCCATAACCAAAGCAAACAACACCATGGTATTCATTGTGTAGCCGAGCAATTCGATTACCATAAAAGACATGAACATTGACATTGGTATAGCAAAACCAACAAAAAGTGCATTTCTAAAGCCTAGAAAAAACATCAACACTAAAATCACCAAGATAATTCCAAAAATAATGTTGTTAACCAAGTCATTTACTTGATTAGTTGTTTTTGCGGATTGGTCATTGGCAGAAGTTATTTTTACATCCGATGGGATATAGTTTTCCCTAGCTTCTTGAATAATTTCATCAGCTTGCTCAATCGCAGAGATCATATTTTTTCCAGCTCTTTTCTTAACATCAAGCATAACCACCTGCTCTCCCCATTCACGAGCGAAAGTGGTGGTTTCTTTTGCTTTAAATTTAACAGTTGCTATATCTTTTAGATAAATCGAATTGCCTTTTTCAGACTTTACTACAAATTTTTCTAAATCAGTGGGTCGATCAATTTCTCCTAGTATTCGAATTGTTCTTCTCTGACCACTATTAATTAAGTTGCCTGCTGACATGGTAACGTTGCCATTGCTAATTGAATTTTGAACATCCTGAAAGCTAACCTTAGCGGCCATCATCTTGTAGATATCTACAGCTACTTCAACCTCTTTTTCTTGTGCTCCACGAATATCAACTTGCTTAATTTCTGGCACCTTTTCAATAGCATCCTCTAGGTATTCTGCATATTCTTTTAGCTTCTGAATAGGGTAATTGCCTGTTATGTTATAATTTACAATAGGAACTTCCTCTGAAAGATTAAGATCAAACACATTTGGCTCAACCTTCGCTCCGTTAAACGTCGGCCAGTCTTCACTAGCCTTTGCCGCATCTACTTTGTCTTTTACCTTGACCTTCGCATCTTCCACAGTAATATCTTCGTCGAATTCTACGGTTATTATACCATAATCTTCTTGTGAAGTAGATAAAATTTCAACTACATTACTTACATCATCCAACTCATCTTCAAGTGGATCAACAATTAATCGTTCTATATCCTCTGCTGTGTTACCCGGATATGGTGCACTGATATAAATCTTTGTTTCCTTAATTTCAGGAAAACTTTCTCTTGGTAATCCAAAATAAGAAGAAAGCCCTAGAAATAAGAAAATGGTAATCATCACATAAATAACCGTTGGGTTATCTATCGCCCAAGAAGACAACCCAAATTCCTTTTCTTCAGTATTAACCTCAGCAGATTGTTTATTTTCAAGCAAATCGTTGTTTTTAATTTCTTCAGACATCCTTTATTGTTTGATGATTTCAATTTCTTGTTGGTCTTTAACTGTTCTAGCCCCTTCTTTAATTACTAAATCATTTGCAGACAACCCCTCTAACACTTCTATAAAATCTCCACCTTTTTTACCAGTTTTGATAAACACTCGCTCAGTTATTGATCCTGATTTATTCGCATTAACTTTATAAACATATTGCTGTCCTTCAGAATCTTCTGAAATTATACTCTGAGGAATCAAAAGTGCATTCTCTGCAGTATAATCGTTAATTTTTAAACGAGCTGTCATATTTGGTTTAATCTTACCATCCTTGTTTGCTAATATAGCCTCAACTCTAAAAGATCTGTTGTCGGGCTTTATGTAGTTACTAGCTTGACTAATAACGCCATCAATAGTTTGGTTTAATACAGGTATTTCTACTTTTACCGATCTACCTTTTGATATAGCGGAAATAAATGTTTCTGGCACATCTGCTTCAACATGCATCTGACTCATATTAATGATGCGCATTATACCCATTTGACCTGGACCTACTACATTACCTTCTTCAATCATTATCTCATCTACAATCCCTGCAAAAGGCGCTGTGATTTGCGTTTTTGCCAATTGAGAATTTAGCTGAGATACGGACTTTTGTTGAGCTTCATAAGTAGCTTTAGCTTGCAAAAATTGCATTTCAGAACCAATTTTCTGCTCCCATAAACGCTTTTGACGTTCAAAGGTAGTCTTTGATAAATCCAATTGTATTTCCGCTGAGTTAACTTGTTGTGCCAAGCCACCATCCTCAATACTAGCTAACAGTTGGCCTGCACTAACTCGCTGACCTTCTTTAACTACAACATTTCTTAATACCCCTGAATATTCCGGATACAATACTACATTTTGCTTGGTATCAATACTTCCTTGAACTTCAACATAGTGCTTAAATTCTTCTGGCTTGATTGTATAAACAGAAACTAATGGCTTTACTTTATTACTATCTAATAAAGCCATAGCAATAGATAGCTTTTCTATTTTAGCCGCCAACTCTTGCTCTTGAGTAACTAACTCATTGTGTTTTTCTTTCAGCTCTACTAAATCATTATTTGCAATAATATCATCAACAGATTTTCCTTCTTGAGCTCCGCCGCATGAAGCTAATGCTGCACTTACTATAAATGCCCCTATTATTTGTTTTGTCTTCATTTTTTAATAGTTATTTAATGCTTTGTCTAATTTAGATTTCGCTGATATGAGTTGTAAAATTGAATTGAGGTAATTACCTTGAGTAGAAAGTAGTTGGTTATTAGCTTGCGTTAGTTCTAAGCTAGAGGATACCCCTTCCTTATATTTAATTTGTTCCGTTGAGAAAATTCGGTTGGCCAAATCCATATTATCTTGCTCAGAATTGTATTGATCCAATGCAAAAGTATAATCCGAACGACTGGTCATTAGATTCATTTTCAAATTTTCAGCTACTTGCTTTTTTGCGATTTCAACTTTTTCATAATCAAGTGCTGCTTGCTTTACTTTGGCCAATCTCATTCCACTACTAAAAATTGGAACAGAAAGACTTAAACTAACCAACTGAGCATTAAACCATGGCGCATCTGAAAAGAAATTAAACTCTTCGCTAAACGAATTTTCTTGAAAACTATAATTTGCTGATAACCTTGGAAGAAAAGTAGACTTCTCTTGCTTCATAAGCAGGAAACCGGCCTTCTCTTGATTATTAATAATTCGGTAATCAATGTGATTCTCAATGTTAAAATCATTCGACAACAAACCCTCAGCATCAACTTCACTTACTATTTCAGTTAGCTCCTCCGTTAATGTTATGGTATTTGCAATTTCAATTCCCATCGAAAACTTTAGTAAATTTTTTGAAATCTGTATTTGGCGTTCCGCATTATTGTAAGCGTTTGCTGTTTGTGACCTCAAAAGCTTTAATTGATCATAATCTTGTTCAGAAACAAACCCATTCTCATATAAGGCTTTATTATCAGAAACTATCTTATCAATATTCGCAAGATTCTCCTGAAGGATTTCTTTGTTTTTAGTAGCGACCAGAACTCCTCCATAAGCTTGTGTAACTTGATCTTTAATCTCGATTGTTGACTTGACTTTATCGTTCTCCGCTATTTCTTTATACACTTTTGAAGCTTGTAGACCTACGATATAACTGCCATCAAATATTAACTGATTAACATTTACTGCTGCATTCATGCTTTGTTTTGTTCCAAAAGTTAACTCCTCAAATGTGCCAGGCTGACCACCAAAAGCCTCTGCGGGAACCAACTGTACCGGAAGTTTGATGTTATAATTGTATCCGGCACTTCCAGTAACTTGGGGCAGACCAATAGCAATTGTTTCCCAGACTTTCTTTTTCGCTTTTTCTACATCCTTAGCAGCAGAAAGGGTCTGGTAACTATTTAAAACTGCATAATCTTGCGCTTGCTTTAGTGTAAATTCAAATGTCCTGCTACTATCTTGTGCGCTTGCTGAAACAAATGCAATGGAAAATAGTGACAAAGTAATGAGCCTTCTCAGCTTCTTCATGATCTTAAATGTGTTAATTGTCCTCTTTAAATTGTTGTTTTAAATATTCTCTGCCTTTGCTATTAGCAATCCCTCTGATATGGTAGCGCATTAACTCCAAATGCAATTCTTGAAAGTTAAATTTACCGGGTAGCGCCAATTGGTTTGACATCATAGCTTCAGTCATTACCATAAATGCTTTTGTAATAACTTCAGGATTTAGATTATTTCTATATAAACCTTGTTTAATTCCATCATAAAGATTGTTGAGCATCTTGTTAAAAACAAACTCTTCTTTATGGTTCATAAGCACCTTCCAAGCCTGTGGATAATACTTTTGAATATCAAACATTATAGATGGGTGGGCATCGGAGAGCCCTTCATTTACTTTTTTGCCGATTCCCATTAGTTCATCAATAGCATTGCCTACGCCACTGCACACTTCAACCACATCACACTGAATATTGGATATTTGATATTCCATCACCTTTTTTACTACGTCTTTCTTATTAGAAAATGAGAGGTAAAGTGTTTTTTTAGATATGCCTAATTGACTAGCAATATCATCCATAGTTAGACTTTTAATTCCGTATTTAACAAATAAGTCACGAATAGAAATTAATAGCTTAGTTTCTGTTGTTGAATTTTTCACGGTGCAAACCTAAGAAACATTTTATCCATAGGAAACATTTTTTGTAAAAAATGTTTCCTATGCGTAAATAATTAAATTATCTTAACAAATTTCTTCTCGTTTTTATAACAAGTAGTTGAAAATAAGCTGTCAAAATATCATCAAAAAAGCGTTTCTTTGCGGTTGTTTTAAAAGCAATCTATTAATAAGCATATCGAATGGAACGTCAATCAGTAAAAGCTTTATTAGCAAGTAAGAAAGCAGACATAGAGGTAACTTTAAGTGCATGGGTGAGAACGAAAAGAGGGAGTAAAAATGTGGCGTTTATTGCATTAAATGATGGCTCTACCCAACACAACCTTCAAGTAGTGGTTGATTTAGAAAAAATGGGAGAACAAGTTGTTGAAAAAGTAACTACAGGGTCTTGCATTAAAGTAACAGGGAAATTAGTAGAGTCACAAGGGAGCGGACAGAAGTATGAAATAGAAGCTACAAGTGTGACGGTATTAGGAGAAGCTGATGCCAATGAATATCCTTTACAACCAAAAAAGCATTCATTAGAATTTTTAAGAGAAAATGCGCATTTAAGGTTTCGAACGAGCACTTTTAGCGCAGTTAGTAGAATTAGACATACCTTAATTTTCGCAGTTCATAATTTCTTCAATAGCCGCGGATTTTATAACATTCACACGCCTATTATTACAGGTTCTGATGCAGAAGGAGCCGGAGAAACTTTTAACGTATCTACATTAGATAAAAAGAATCCCCCATTAACAGATCAGGGCGAAATAGATTACAAAAAAGACTTCTTTGGGAAGTTAACAAACCTCACTGTGTCAGGACAGTTAGAAGCAGAAGCTGCCGCGATGGCTTTAGGTAAGGTGTATACTTTTGGGCCAACTTTTAGAGCGGAAAATTCTAACACTACAAGGCACTTGGCCGAATTCTGGATGATCGAGCCAGAGGTTGCATTTAACGAATTAGAGGATAATATCGATTTGGCTGAAGACTTCATGAAATATCTAATAGCCTATACTTTAGAAAATTGCCATGACGATTTAGTATATCTTGAAAATCGAATTATTGAAGAAGAGAAAAACAAAAAAGTAGAAGATCGTCAACCAATGAACCTAATGGAGAAATTAAAGTTTGTAGTTGATAATGATTTTGAACGTTTGACATATACAGAAGCAATTGAAATTCTGCGCAATTCAAAGCCTAACAAGAAAAAGAAATTCCAATATCCTGTTGAAGGTTTTGGCACTGATTTACAGTCAGAACACGAAAGGTATCTTGTAGAAAAGCATTTCAAAAAACCAGTTGTCTTAACAGACTATCCAAAAGACATTAAAGCCTTTTATATGCGTCAAAATGAAGATGGAAAAACGGTAAGAGCCATGGACATTCTTTTTCCCGGTATCGGAGAAATGGTTGGAGGATCGCAGCGTGAAGAGCGATTAGAACTATTGATGAACCGAATGGAAGAAATGCATATTGAAGCAGATGAATTATGGTGGTATTTAGAGTTACGTAAATTCGGTACAGCCCCTCACAGTGGTTTCGGGTTAGGCTTTGAGCGATTGGTTCAGTTTGTTACAGGAATGGGAAACATTCGAGATGTAATCCCATTTCCAAGAACTCCAAAGAGTGCAGAATTTTAAAAATTGCTTATCTTCCAAACGATTCTTTAATTCCATTATATGTTAAACCAGTCCCTTCAACAAAAGATGCTTCAGAAGCTTTCTCCTCAGCAAATTCAGCTGATGAAGTTACTTCAATTGCCTACAGTTTCTTTAGAACAAAGGATTAAAGAAGAGCTAGAAATTAATCCTGCCTTAGATGAAGGCAAGGAAAATGATGAAGACTACGAAGAGCAGAAAGAAGAGTATGATGAGCGCGAAGATGCCACGGACATTCAAGAGGACTTTGACTTTTCTGACTACATGGATGATGATGGTACCCCTGATTATAAATACAACATCTCCAATAAAAGTAAAGATGATGAAGACAAGCAGATTCCATTAAGTGGAGGTAAAACGTTTCATGAAAGAGTAGAAAGCCAGCTTTCGCTTCAAAACCTTACAGAAAAAGAGTTTCAAATAGGCCAGCACCTTATAGGAAGTCTAGACGATTCTGGATACCTGAGAAGAGAACTCTCAGCTATTGAAGACGACTTAGCATTTACTCAAAATGTAACGACGGACGAAACTGAACTACTGAAAGTTCTGCGTGTAATCCAACAATTAGATCCTGCAGGCGTAGGAGCTAGAGATTTACAGGAATGCCTTCTTATTCAAATTTATAGAAAGGATAGAAACAAATTATCCATCGTATTAGCAACACACATTTTAGAGGAACATTTTACAGAATTTACGAAGAAACACTACGAAAAGATCAAGAAACAAATCGAAATCACTGACGATGATTTGAAGTCGGCAATAGATGAAATTCTAAAGTTAAACCCTAAACCGGGCAACTCTATGAATGAATCTGCAAAAAGTGTTCAAGTAGTTGTTCCCGATTTTAACATGGCAATAAGTGATGGTGAGATTACCATTACTCTGAATGGAAGAAATGCTCCTGAACTAAAAGTAAGTAAGGAGTACAAAAATATGATGCAGGCCTATTCAGAATCGAATAAAACCGATAAAGCGCAAAAAGAGGCATTGACTTTTGTCAAGCAAAAATTAGACAGTGCAAAATGGTTTATTGATGCAATCAAACAACGACAAGGTACTTTGCTAAATACAATGAATGCCATAGCTACTTATCAAAAAGCATACTTTTTAGATGGTGATGAAACTAATCTAAAGCCAATGATTCTTAAGGATATTGCAGATATGGTACATCTAGATATCTCAACAGTCTCTCGTGTAGTTAACAGTAAATACGTAACTACACCTTATGGTACGTTTTTACTAAAGTCTTTCTTTTCAGAATCCTTATCTACTGACAGCGGCGAGGAAGTAAGTACTCGAGAAGTTAAAAAAATATTACAAGATTTAATAGAAGCTGAGGATAAACACAAGCCGATTACAGATGATAAACTTTCTCAACTCCTTAGAGATAAGGGTTATAATATTGCTAGAAGAACAGTTGCAAAATATCGAGAACAATTACACATACCGGTAGCTCGCCTTAGAAAAGAGCTTTAAAATGGGAGATCGCATAGCATCACACATTTCTAAACTACTCCATCCTATTTTCATGCCGCTTCTTGGGGTAGCATTACTTTTTACATTGCCTACATTTATAGGGTTTATGACTCATGAAAAGTTGAAAATTATCATCGTATTTTATGTTACTATCAATACCCTTATTCTACCATTGCTTTTTAGTTTAATTCTGAAATGGAAAGGAATAATTAATAGCCTTAAAATGGAAACCGTGGAAGAAAGAAGATGGCCATATCTTTTTAGTATTTTAATGTTTATAGTTTGCATTTGGCTTTTCAAAGAAATAAACGTAAACCCTCTATTGATCAACTTTTTGTTAGGTGCGGCAGTTTCTATTTTTATACTTTTGATGACTAGTTATTTTCATTTCAAAATGAGCGCTCATTTACTAGGCATTGGCGGATTAGTTGGTGTAATTTCAGTAGTTGCAATCAAAGACTATATAGACATTTCTACTCCTCTAATTATCCTCATTCTACTAAGTGGAGCACTAGGAACGGCTAGATTGCAGCTTAGAGCACATAAGCCAATAGAAATTTATAGTGGATTCTTAATCGGGTTTTTGGTGCAGTTATATTATTTATAACATTGGATAGAAGGCATCTTCAATGTGTTCTATCTCTACTTTTTTGCCCTCTATTAATACACTTACAATATCAAATCGCGCATCAAGAGATAGATTCTTGTCTTCTATAAAAGCATTAGCTGCCCGAATTATGTTTCGCTGCTTTTTAATGGTTACAGCATCTTTTGGATTTTCAAAACAACGGGAAGAGCGCGTTTTAACTTCTACAAATACTAGGGTATCTCTATCCACTGCTATAATATCTAATTCATCTTTTCGATGCCGCCAATTTAACTCTATTAATTGATAGCCTTTTTCTTGAAGAAAAACTTGAGTTAGCCGTTCTCCTTTTTCTCCTATTTCATTATGCTCTGCCAATTCTAGCTATTTTAAATTATTTTTACACCAAAATACAAAAAATGATTCGAATATTTATTCTCATTCTTCTAACTAATTTTCTAATTACCAATGCTCAAAATAATTTTGAGGGTGCGATTATTTGTACAATACTAAAAGGTAAAGAAGAAATGAAACGTCACATTTGGGTAAAGGGGGATAGTATCCGTGTTGAAGAAACAATTGGAAATAATCAGAAAAAGAAGAGTATCTATGTAATAGACGGCAAAGCAAAAGTAGGTTATATTCTTAGTCCTGAGCGTAAAATGTACATGTTAACTAACCTATATGAGCCATCAGAAGAAATAGACCTAACAAATGCTACTATTTTAGAACGAGATAGTTTATTGGGGTACCAAGTCGAGAATTGGACACTTGTCGCGAAAGATTTTAAGCGATCAATTAGGTATTCCTTCTCTCCATCAAATTTTTATTTCTATAAAGCTATGCTGCAAAGCTTACCTGAAAGAAGTTTTTTAGAGAAGATTTATCTTCAGCTCCCCGTTGCCGAAAATGTTATGCCCTTATTCGCTGAATTTAATGACATTAACGGTCAACTAATTTATCAGATGAAAGTCACACAAATCATCCAGAAAGTACCTGCTGATAGCCTTTTTAAAATACCAAAAAGCTACCAGCAATTTTAGAAAACTAAAGAAGATGAATGTTCTGATACAGATAGTTGACAAGACCTACCAAAATACATGGCCTTATTTGGGTTAATATGTCCTGCAGGAAAATTAAACGCAACCGGGATTCCTAAATTTTTGGTCCTCTCATGAATAATTTCTCCAGCAGTTTTACCATAAGGAATCGCATTATCATTCATATCAGACATTCCTCCAACTATAATCCCCTGCACCCCTTTCATCCAGCTTGACTTTCGTAAATTCATCATCATCCGATCAATATGATAAAGGTATTCGTCCAAATCCTCCATAAAGAGGATTTTCCCATTCATATCAACTGCAGAATTTGTCCCACTTAGACTATATAAAATAGATAGATTACCGCCTATCAATTCCCCTTTTGCCTTTCCATTTATATTTAATTGATGTGATGGAAAATTATAAGAGGTCAACTCTCCGAATAGTGCTCGCTTCAAGGATAAGGTACTTTCATTTTCACCTCCATCTCTAGGAAAGTTGATAGGCATAGTTCCGTGTATAGTCTCTACTCCAACATTTTCATGAATATGTATGTGCAAAGTAGTGACATCACTATAGCCAACAATCCATTTGGGGTTTAATTTGAATGCTGAAAAATTCAATTGATCAATAAGCTGAACAGTCCCATACCCTCCTCTAGCACAAACTATTGCCCTGCAATTATTGTCATCTAAAAATTGTTGCAATCCCTTAGAACGCTCTATCTCAGAACCTGCAAACTGATTATCAGCAGAAAATAGAAATTGACTTAAAACAACTTCCAAACCCCAACTTTCAAAAAGTGCAATAGCAGGACTAACTTCTTCTTTGCTAATCTTCCGAGCAGTTGAAACGATGGCTAACTTATTTCCCTTAACTAAAAATGGTGGCTGTATCATGATAAAGCTTTTCAGCCAAATTAATAAGTATTTAAAACAATACAATAAACTAGGGCATATTAAGGAATTCTTTCTCGACATACTTTAAAGTGCCCAAGGGATAACTTATCTTTGTCAAGATTAAAATTTATCAATTTTGGAAAAGCCGAAAAGACATCTAATTACCGCTGCATTACCTTATGCTAATGGTCCACTTCATATTGGGCATATAGCCGGTGCATACTTACCAGCAGATATTTATAGTAGATTTTTAAAACTAAAAGGAGCAGATGTTGCATTTATTTGTGGCTCTGATGAACATGGTGCGGCAATTACCATACGTGCTAAAAAAGAAGGAATTACACCTCAAGAAATAGTTGACAAGTATCATAAAATTAACAAAAAAGCATTCAGCGATTTAGGAATTAATTTTGATATTTATCATAGAACGAGCTCAGCTTTACATCATGAAACTGCTCAGGATTTCTTTAAAGTATTGGATCAAAAAGGCAGCTTCACAAAGCAAACTAATGAGCAGTACTATGATGAAATTGCTCAACAATTTTTAGCAGATCGTTACATAATAGGAACATGCCCAAAGTGTAGCTTTGAAAACGCTTATGGTGATCAATGCGAAAGTTGTGGGTCGACTTTAAATCCAGAAGATTTAATCAATCCAAAATCAACCCTTAGTGGCGGAAAGCCAATTAAAAGAACTACAACTCATTGGTTTTTACCAATGGAAAAACATGAAGGCTGGCTAAAAGAATGGGTGGAAAAAGGCGTCCTTGATGCAAAACCTCACCATGATCCAAAATTATGGCGGAATCAAGTAATCGGACAATGTAAATCTTGGATAGACAATGGCTTACAGCCAAGAGCAATGACTAGGGACTTAGACTGGGGAGTAAAAGTGCCTGTTGAAGAAGGAGAAGGAAAGGTACTTTATGTATGGCTAGATGCACCAATAGGTTATATCTCTGCAACTAAACAATGGGCAGCCGATAATGGTAAAAATTGGGAGCACTACTGGAAGGACGAATCTACAGAAATGGTTCATTTTATAGGAAAAGATAATATTGTTTTTCATTGTATTATTTTTCCAATTTTATTGAAAGAACACGGAGAATATAACCTACCAATTAATGTACCTGCTAATGAATTTCTTAATCTTGAAGGAGGAAAGTTATCAACCTCTAGAGATTGGGCTGTTTGGGTTCATGAATATTTAAAAGACTTTAAAGGCAAGGAAGATGTATTGCGATATGTCCTTTGCAGTATAGCTCCTGAATCAAAGGACAGTGAATTTACTTGGAGTGATTTTCAAGCTAGAAATAACGGAGAATTGGTTGCTATTTTTGGAAATTTCATAAATAGAGCTGTAGTTCTTACTCACAAATACTTTGAAGGAAAAGTACCAGAATTAGGCGCTAATAGCCAGAAATACAGTGAAATTAATCAACAATTAAATTCAATTACTAAGTCACTAAACGATAAACTAGAGAAGTTCCACTTTAGAGATGCTCAGAATGAAGCAATGGCAATTGCCCGTCTTGGAAATAAGTTTTTAGCAGATACAGAACCTTGGAAATTAGTTAAAGTTGATGTTGAAGAAGTAAAAACAATTCTCCGAATAGCCCTTCAACTTTCTGCAAATTTGGCTATTGCTTTTGAACCATTTTTGCCTTTCACAACAGCGAAACTTAAACATATTCTAAACTTAAGAGAAACGAATTGGGACCAATTAGGATCTAATAACATCCTTAGAGCCAGTCATCAATTAAATGCAGCTGAACTTTTATTTGATAAAATAGAAGACGAAACTGTAGCTGCTCAAATTCAGCAATTGGAAGTGAAAAAGGAAGCTAAATCATTAGCTGAAAAAACACTGAATCCTGCAAAAGATGTCATTACTTTTGATGATTTCGCCAAACTAGATATTCGGGTTGGAAAAATTATTGAAGCTGAAAAAGTAGCAAAGACTAAAAAACTATTAAAATTAAAAGTAGATACTGGCTTAGATATCCGTACCGTGGTTTCGGGCATAGCCGAATCATATACTCCTGAAGAAGTTATTGGTAAGCAAGTTTCTATTCTAATCAATTTAGCCCCACGATGCATTAAAGGAATAGACAGTGAAGGAATGATTCTAATGGCCGAAAATAGTTCCGGGAAATTAAGTTTTGTATCTCCAGATTTAGGGTACAGTAAAGGAAGCGAGATTAAGTGACAGGTTCCTGCCTTTTCAAAGTACTTTCCAACTTTTAATTGATTCAAGTCGTCTTCCTATTATATAAGGCTGCTTGATAGAATTAGATTGAGGCTGATTAATCTGCTATAAAATCAGCTTGAGCAACCTTTTTAAAAACATTCGTCGTTTTAAAAAAAGAAGTTATTCGAAGTTATCGAATTAACTTTCTAATTTCTATATATTTGTTATGTTATGTTAAAATGTTCTATTTTTAATAACCTTCTGAAAGTTAATTAAATAATCATTTTTAACATTAATTTTTTATTTAGTAAGTACTTAGCTCACGATACAATGAAAAGACTTTATTCTTATTTAACACTTGTAATTGCGCTTACAATTGTTTCTCATAATGCAATTGCTCGAGACCTTTTTTGGATAGGAACTACTTCAGCTTGGGCCGATGGTTCCAATTGGTCAGACAGTAAAAATGGGTCTCCTATCAATACCATCCCTGCGGCTTCTGATAATGTATTTTTTACAACAGTCAACACAAAAGTAACTGTTATCGAATTTAAGCATGCTGATTGTAAAAACTTCACAGTTCTCAATAACGGGCAGTTACTTTTAAAAGGGAGTCCGAATTCATTGCTTAGAATCGGAGGAGATATAGAGATTACAAGCAATACGAAAATTATAAACGAAGGCACAATTGAACTGAATGCGAAAAAGAATACTACTTATAATTTTAGTCCTAGTCTATTTATAAGCGCATTAAAAATAAATAACAAAGCAAAAGCCACTTTTAAATCTGACTTAAAAATAGAAGGTAAAATAACGCACCAATCAGGAGATCTAATTGCTAAAGCAAACAGCATATTTTGTGAGTTATATGAATTTATAACACCCCAACAAAAATCAGTTCAACTAGATAAAGGTAATTTATTTGTTAATAATAAAACCCTCACCCCAGGAGATGCTATCTACATTGACTTTTCAAAAATCATAGTTCAAAATCCATTAACCTCACGTCTAACTTCAAATGGAGGTACAAAAAAAGGTGGTGGTGGAAATGGTAATAAACAAGCAACTCAAGTTTTTACCACAGTTACGCCTCCTACCTGTAATGGTTTATCAGACGGACAAGCGACAGTAGATTCAATTAGAACCACTCCGGGAAGTACAGGTCCTTACGTATACACCTGGTCGCGAGCAGGATTTCCAACTGTAACAGGAGTTACAGCGACCGGGTTAAGTAACGGAACATATCTTCTAAGGGTTTTAGATCAAGGAGATAATACTACTTTAGGTGTGTTCGTAAACGTATTAGAACCAGATCCTATCTTCTCAAATATAACCAAGACAGATGAAACATGCTTCGGAGCTTGTGACGGAACTGCAAGCGCATTCCCAATAGGAGGAACACCCATATCCCCTGGATCTACATATAATTATTTATGGTCAACTACTGCAACAACTGCCTCTATAACAGGATTATGTGTAGGAACATACACTGTTACAATAACTGATGGAAATGGTTGTACGAATATTGATAATGTTATAGTTGGAGGACCCTCGGTTGTAACACCTAATGCTACCTCAGTGAATGTAGCTTGTAAGGGAGATAACAATGGTTCAGCTACAGCGGCTCCAACAGGTGGTGTTGCACCTTATTCATATCTTTGGTCAGATGCAGGTGGAAGTACAACAGCAACTGCAGTTGGTTTATCTCCGGGTACATACACGGTTACTGTAACTGATAATACTACGTGCACAGGAACCCAATCGGTAACCATTACTGAACCTGCTACACTGCTTTCAGCTAGTATTACTGTTAATTCAACTGTTACTTGTATAGGAAATACTGATGGAATAATTACTGCGAATGGTATTGGAGGAAATAGCCCTTATACATATTTATGGTCAAACGCTTCTACACAAAAAACGCTACTGAACATAGCTGCGGGTACATACACAGTAAGTGTGACTGATGCTAACAATTGCACTAAAGTTGACCAAGTAACATTAAATTCCCCAATACCGGTGGTTCCTGTAGCCTCTGTAATTTCTGATGTTAGCTGCTTTGGTTTCTCTGATGGAGAAGCTACTGTAACTTCCTCAGGAGGAACTCCAGGTTATACCTATGTTTGGTCAAATGCAGCTACTACACCTACAATATCAGGACTTTTAGCAGGTACTTATACGGTAACAGCAACCGACGCAATAAACTGTCAAGGAATAACTCAAGTTACGATTAGTGAACCTACTTTATTGAGTACATCAATTATAAATAATAGTGGATCAACGTGTTTTGGAGGATCAGATGGATCTGCCGAGGCGTCTCCAACAGGAGGTACCGCGCCTTATAGTTTTGCTTGGTCTAATAGTGCTACCACAGCAGTAATAACAGGTTTGTCAGCAGGCACATACACAGTAACGGTATCTGATCTAAACTTATGTACATCAACTGCTCAAATTACCATCGCTCAAGGAACACAGATTTCACCTAATGTAATAACTACAAATATTCTATGTAGAGGACAGAATAACGGTACTGCAACTAGCACTCCAACAGGAGGTGCAGGTTCATATACATATTTATGGTCAGATGCAGGAGCTTCAACCACAGCAAGCATCACAGGATTAGCAGTAGGAACATATACAGTAACTGTTACTGATGGTAATTCGTGCACAGATACCGAAACAATTAATATTACTGAGCCTGCAACCGGAATTAATGCAAGTATAAATATCTTAAACAATCTAAGCTGTAATGGGATTAATGATGCGGTTATTCAAGCTACAGGAACAGGAGGCACACCCGGATATACTTACTTATGGTCAAATACGTCGACATCTAGAACACAGTTAAATCTTGGACCAGGAACGTTTACTGTTACTATTACAGACGCTAATTTATGTACCGATACTGAGTCAGTTACCCTTAATTATCCATCTCCGATAGTCCCAGTTGCTGTAGTAGATGCAGATGTTAGCTGCTTTGGTTTTACAGATGGACAAGCAACAGTTAGTGCGACCGGAGGAACTCCAGGTTATTCATTTAATTGGTCAAATAATCAAACAACAGCAACCATAACAGGAATAGCAGCAGGAACCTACACTGTTACAGTAACTGATATTAACAATTGTGATGCGATAACACAAGTGACAATAATTGAACCCCCACTTTTAACAGGAACTATTCTAAATCAATCAGATGCATTATGTTTTAATGGCACAGATGGAAGTATTGAAGTAGATGGCTTGGGGGGTACTCCTCCGTATAATTTCTTATGGTCAAATGCTACTGCTACCGGCTTAAATACAGGTCTAACTGCAGGCACCTATACTGTCACTATTACTGATATCAATAATTGTACAGCAGTAACCGCAGCAACCATAGGTCAAGGAGCACAAATTTCTGCAACGTCAAACGTACTTTCTAATCCATTATGCAATGGAGGAAACCAAGGAGCAGGAGAAGTTATTGTAGCAGGAGGAGTTCCTGGATATACTTATCTATGGAGTAATGCAGCTACAACGCCGATAATCACAGGTCTTCAGGCTGGAACTTATACTGTGACAGTTTCTGATTTTAATCTTTGTACCGAAACTACTCAATTTACATTAACTGAGCCTGCGGCAATTACAACCACAATAACAACAACGAATAACCCTCAATGTGCCGGTTTGTCAGCTGCTTCAGCTACTGTTTCTCCCAGTGGTGGCACACCTGCATATACGTTTATTTGGAGTAATGCGGCGACAACTCCTACAATTTCAAGTTTGTCAGCAGGAACCTACACCGTTACAGTTAGTGATGCAAATAATTGTAGTTCAATAGATCAAGTTACAATCAACCAGTCTCCAGTAATTACAACAGCAGTAACCTCTACTGATGCAGATTGCTTTGGCAATAGCACAGGAACGGCAAATGTAGTCGCTGGAGGCGGAGCAGGTGGATTTTCCTTTGCTTGGTCCAATGCTGGTACAACTGCATCAATTAATAATCTATCAGCAGGTAAATACTTTGTTACTGTATCAGACTTAAATGGATGTACTGCATTAGATTCTGCTGTAATTCAAGAACCAACCTTGTTGACTACAGTTACAAATAAAACCGATGCAAGCTGCGACGTTTCTGCAGATGGCTCTGGAACAGTGATTGCATCAGGAGGAACACCCAACTACACCTTTTTATGGACAGGTGGATTCACTACAAGCACCATAAACAATTTAAATCCAGGTAAATATTTCGTTACAGTTACAGATCTAAATAATTGTACAACAATTGACAGTGTTGAAATACTTCAGGCTAATCCAGTAATTCTATCTGTTGACAGCACACTGAATGTAACCTGTAATGGCGGTAATGATGGAGGAGCATATATACTAACATCAGGAGGTTCAGCTCCATATACCTACCTATGGAACAATGCACAAACTAGTGACACATTAAAAAATGTCACTGCAGGGACGTATACCTTAATTGTAACCGATGCGAATACGTGTACAGATCAAATATCGGTAACTGTTACAGAACCTATACAGTTAACATCTAGCATAACAGCATCTAATGTAAACTGCTTTGGTGGAAGTGATGGTCAAGCTTTTGTCACTGCAACTGGAGGAACTACTCCATATAACTATTTATGGTCAAACACAGCAACCACTGATACAATTAAAAACGTAACAGCAGGAAAATATATTGTTACCATTACTGATGCGAATAATTGTATACAATTAGATTCTGTTACTGTAACAGAACCGTTACAAATTCAAATTACGGTATCAACTACAGATGCCCTCTGCAAAGACAGCGCAAATGGAACCGCAACTGCAACTGCAATTAATGGAACAGCCCCGTATACCTTTGCTTGGAGTAATTCAACAACAGGTAGTAATATAAACGGGCTTTTAGCCGGTACTTACACTGTAACAGTGACAGATTTAAATGGATGTACGTCTGTCAACACCGGTGTTATAGCCGAACCAACAGCAATCACATCTTCAACCACAGCAACAGATGCTTCTTGTAGCGGAATTGCTGATGGATCCATTACTTTAACCGTAGCAGGAGGGTCACCGAGCTATTCATTTTTATGGTCTAACTCCTCAACAACGCAAAACCAAGCAGCCGTAAGTTCAGGAAAATACTTTGTTACTATCACAGATATTAATGGTTGTGTGAAAGTTGATAGCGCAACTGTTAATGATGGTGTTACAATTAATGCTTCCCTTGATTCCATATCAAACGTAGATTGTAACGGAGGAAATAACGGATTTATTCGAGTTTTAGGTATTGGTGGAACAAACCCCTACACCTACTCATGGAGTAATTCAGCAACAACCAACTCGATTACAGGCTTGACTGCAGGAGCATACACGGTAACCATTACGGAACTAAATGGATGTTTCAAAGACACCACCATAAATATCACAGAACCAAATGCAATTTCTACCTCAATAACTTCAATTAATGTTAGTTGTTTCGGTGAAAATGATGGAGAAGCTTTCGCTACGGTTAATGGTGGACTCTCACCATATATTTATTTATGGTCAAACACAGCAACCACTGATACAATTAAAAACTTAACAGCAGGAAAATATATTGTTACCATTACTGATGCGAATAATTGTATACAATTAGATTCTGTTACTGTAACGGAACCGTTACAAATTCAAATTACGGTATCAACTACAGATGCCCTCTGCAAAGACAGCGCAAATGGAACCGCAACTGCAACTGCAATTAATGGAACAGCCCCGTATACCTTTGCTTGGAGTAATTCAACAACAGGTAGTAATATAAACGGGCTTTTAGCCGGTACTTACACTGTAACAGTGACAGATTTAAATGGATGTACGTCTGTCAACACCGGTGTTATAGCCGAACCAACAGCAATCACATCTTCAACCACAGCAACAGATGCTTCTTGTAGCGGAATTGCTGATGGATCCATTACTTTAACCGTAGCAGGAGGGTCACCGAGCTATTCATTTTTATGGTCTAACTCCTCAACAACGCAAAACCAAGCAGCCGTAAGTTCAGGAAAATACTTTGTTACTATCACAGATATTAATGGTTGTGTGAAAGTTGATAGCGCAACTGTTAATGATGGTGTTACAATTAATGCTTCCCTTGATTCCATATCAAACGTAGATTGTAACGGAGGAAATAACGGATTTATTCGAGTTTTAGGTATTGGTGGAACAAACCCCTACACCTACTCATGGAGTAATTCAGCAACAACCAACTCGATTACAGGCTTGACTGCAGGAGCATACACGGTAACCATTACGGAACTAAATGGATGTTTCAAAGACACCACCATAAATATCACAGAACCAAATGCAATTTCTACCTCAATAACTTCAATTAATGTTAGTTGTTTCGGTGAAAATGATGGAGAAGCTTTCGCTACGGTTAATGGTGGACTCTCACCATATATTTATTTATGGTCAAACACAGCAACCACTGATACAATTAAAAACTTAACAGCAGGAAAATATATTGTTACCATTACTGATGCGAATAATTGTATACAATTAGATTCTGTTACTGTAACGGAACCGTTACAAATTCAAATTACGGTATCAACTACAGATGCCCTCTGCAAAGACAGCGCAAATGGAACCGCAACTGCAACTGCAATTAATGGAACAGCCCCGTATACCTTTGCTTGGAGTAATTCAACAACAGGTAGTAATATAAACGGGCTTTTAGCCGGTACTTACACTGTAACAGTGACAGATTTAAATGGATGTACGTCTGTCAACACCGGTGTTATAGCCGAACCAACAGCAATCACATCTTCAACCACAGCAACAGATGCTTCTTGTAGCGGAATTGCTGATGGATCCATTACTTTAACCGTAGCAGGAGGGTCACCGAGCTATTCATTTTTATGGTCTAACTCCTCAACAACGCAAAACCAAGCAGCCGTAAGTTCAGGAAAATACTTTGTTACTATCACAGATATTAATGGTTGTGTGAAAGTTGATAGCGCAACTGTTAATGATGGTGTTACAATTAATGTACTTGCAGACTCTATTGATAACGTGGTTTGTAACGGTGAGAATAACGGATTCATAAGAGTAGCAGGTATAGGCGGAAGCTTACCTTACACCTATTTGTGGAGTACCACAGCGACTACAGATACTATCGGTGGGCTTACAGCAGGGGCTTACACTGTTACGATTACGGACATAAATGGATGTTTTAAAGACACTACAATAGATATTACCGAACCTTTATTATTAGCAGTTTCAGCAGCTACTACGAATGTTAGCTGTAATGGCATTGCAGATGGCACAGCAACTGCCAGCGGATCAGGCGGAATTGCTCCATACACATTTAACTGGTCAACTACGCAGATAGGACCAAGCATAACAGGTTTGTTAGCCGGAAGCTATACAGTAACTGTTACAGATAATAATGGGTGCACGGCTACTGACACTTTTACAATTACACCACAATCAAGCTTTATATATTTAGATTCAATAACTAACAATAATTGCTTTGGCGATTGTAATGGGGAACTTGGAATATTTGCTCTATCAGGAGGCACACCGCCCTATTCATTTGTTTGGTCCAATTTAGCAACAACCCCTTTTATTAATGGACTTTGTGCAGGGAATTATACACTTACAATTACAGATGCAAATAATTGTGATTCGATTGTAACGTACACCATTACTGAACCTACCCAGCTTACCACAACTACAACCACTACAAACTCTAATTGTACTGTTTGTGATGGAATTGCAGTAGCAACAGTATCGGGAGGTACTCCCACTTATTCTTATAATTGGTTAGATGCAAGCTTAACTCCAATAGGTCAAACAACAGATACAGCAAAAGGATTATGTTCAGGAGTTTACAACGTTGCAATTACAGATCTTAATGGTTGTAGAGATACCATAACTGCGAATGTTATCGATAATAATGCGCCAATTGTATCTACATCAAGCACAGATGTTACCTGCTTTGGTGCAAATGACGGAACAGCTACGGTAAATTCTCCATGTTTACTCACCACTTGTTCGATTAACTGGCTAACCATAACTGGTACTCCAATAGGTCAAACTGCAACTACCGCAATAGGTCTAAATGCAGGAACTTACATTGCAGAGGTAAGTGATATCAGCGGATGCGTTACTTTAGATACCGTTACTATTAATAGCCCAACACAAATCATTCCAAATGATGGGATTGTTCCAGTTAGTTGCTCAGCCATAACTCTATGTGATGGTTCTGCATTTGTAAAACCAATCGGAGGTTCTGCACCTTACACCTACTTATGGGCAGGCAATCCTACAGGACAAGGCACAGACTCAATATCGGGACTTTGCGTAGGAGCTTACACTGTAACCATAACAGACAATAGCAATTGCGATACTGTTGTAACTATAAACGTATCACAGGGAGGAAATTATAGTGCAACAATTAATTCAACAGATGAAACTTGCGCAAACACTTGTGATGGAACTGCAGAAGTTATATTGGCCGGAATTACAGCACCACCACACACCTATTTATGGAACCCTGTACCTCCGGGAGGACAACAAGGAAATAGAATACTAACCGGACTGTGTGCAGGGAATTATTCCGTAACAGTCACAGATATTGCAGGTTGTACAACGACTGCATCAACTACAATCGGATCCCAAAACAGTTTGGTGGCTAATGAATCTTTTACAAATGAAACCTGTGGAGGAACCTGTGATGGAACAGCAACTGTTAACCCCGTTGGAGGAACAGGGCCATATACCTTTACTTGGACACCGACTCCTACTGTAGGACAAGGAACAAATACAGCATCAGGACTTTGTCCTGGCTCAGTAGAACTGCTAATAGCTGATGCAAATGGATGTGACACTATTATACGCTTTAACATAGGCTCTTCTTCTCCTATACTTCCAAACGAAACAGTTGCCAACGCAACATGTAATGGCAACTGTGATGGTTTAATAATTCTTGCTCCAACAGGAGGAGGTAGCAGTAATTACATCTATACCTGGACACCTGTTCCACCAAATGGACAAGGCTCAGCAACAGCAAGTGGATTGTGCGCAGGAAACTACTCAGTAATAATAAGTGATGGCATTGGATGTGATACCACTTTAGCAATCACAATAAATGAGTTTTCTGCTATTATTTCAGGTATCTCATCAATAGATGCAAGCTGTAATTCCGCATGTGATGGCGAGGCCTCTATATCCCCATCAGGAGGAACTAGCCCATATAGTTATTTGTGGTCTACAACTGCTACAAGTGATACCGTTAAAAACCTTTGCGCAGGAAATTACTTCGTAACTATAACTGATGCAAATAATTGCTCAGTAATAGAACCAGTAGTTGTAAACGAGCCTTTAGCTCTTGCTGCAACGACAAGCACAACTCCTTCGACATGTAATTTTTGTGATGGAATAGCCTCCGTTTCACCTGTAGGAACAGGTCCATTTACCTTTGATTGGTTTGATAACAACCTTAGTCCTTTAGGCGTAAATACAGCAATAGCTATTAATCTGTGCTCAGGTAATTATTTTGTAGATGTTACAGACCAAACAACAGGATGTACAGATAGATTTAGTGCATCGATAAGCGACCTCGGAGGAGAAACGGTAGTTATTTCGCAGACAGACGAAAACTGCGTTGGAAGTTGCGATGGAACTGCAACAGCCACCTTCAATTGTTCAACAGCAAACTGTTTTGTTGAATGGTTCGATGCTAATACTGGTCTAGGAATTGGGCAAAATACACCTACCGCTGTTGCCCTTTGTGCAGGAAATTACTTTGTGGAAGTAACTAATGATTCAGGTTGTATTTCAATAGAACCAGTTTCAATAAACTCCCCGGCAATAATTTTTGCAAACGCAACAAGTATAGACGCTACATGCGCTAACGCTTGTGATGGATCAGCATCAGTTGCCCCAACAGGAGGAAGTGGTACTTTTAGTTATATTTGGACCCCTGCCCCTGGCTCAGGTCAAGGTACAGCTAATGCAAGTGGAATGTGCCCAGGAAACTACATAATAGAGATAATAGATGGGATTGGATGTAACTTAATAGAAAACATAACAATAGGATCACCGACTGCCCTTTCTGCAACATTTACTTCGATTGAGCCAGGGTGTGGACTATCAAACGGTAGTATAACTAGTATAATTACAGG
This sequence comes from Vicingaceae bacterium, assembly GCA_018402765.1. Lineage (GTDB taxonomy): Bacteria > Bacteroidota > Bacteroidia > Flavobacteriales_E > Vicingaceae > Acidiluteibacter. Next base: position 269,772 of record JAGYIE010000002.1, read on the forward strand.
AGGAACAGCCCCATATACTTTCCAATGGTTTGATGCTTCTAACACGCTTCTTGTAGGACAAACATCCAGTACAATTAACTCAATAACTGCAGGAATTTATATCGCAAAGGTTACCGATTTAAATGGATGTGAAGACTTTTTCAGCTTCAATCTATCAAATGTTAACGGACCGACGGTAACCTTAGACTCGCTTACAAATCTTACTTGTTCTGGTGATAATAATGGTGCTATATTCATCACTACTTCTGCAGGAACGGCACCGTATACTTTTAATTGGTTTCCTTTTGGACAACCCTTTGAAGATTTAAATGGATTACAAGCAGGGGATTATACAGTTGAAGTAACAGACGCAAATGGATGTATTTCATTTGAGACCTATACAGTAACAGAACCAACAAGGATGTTGGCTTCTTTCAATCTATCAGATGCAAATTGTGGAGCCTGTGATGGAGCTGCAGAAATAATCATGACAGGTGGGATTGCTCCATACACTTACAGATGGAGTAATGGATCAGATAGTACAAGAGCACTGGATTTATGCGCAGGAATTTATGTTGTAGAAGTCACCGATGGAAATGGATGCGAAGAGACTTTTAATTTAGCAATTAATAACCTAGGAGGAATAACGAACTTAGTTGCGAGTACAACAAATGCTACTTGTAATGGTTCTTGTGATGGAACTGCTACCTTAAATTTAATAGGTGGTACAGCGCCTTATAATTTCTATTGGCCACATGATGGCTCCACCACATCAAGTCTAACCAACTTATGCGCGGGAAATTATTTTGCACAAGTTACTGACTCAAATGGTTGTATGAGCGTTACAAATGTCACAATTGGAGAACCCGTAAAATGGACAGTAAATCCATCCATTACGGCAGTAAATTGCAATAGCTTTCCATGCGATGGTTCTATACTATTAAATGTAACAGGTGGAATAGCTCCCTACAATTATAATTGGGGACCTATCACACTAGCAGATACAAATTATGTAGATGGTCTTTGTGTAGGAAAATACACTGTTGATATTAGTGATGCAGGAGGATGCAGTCAATCTTTTGAATTTACTGTATCTAATACTGCAATTCAAATTGATCCAACACCAACGGCTACTGATGAAAGCTGTTTTGGTTCATGTGATGGAAGCTTAATAGCAAACATATCTTCTACCCTAGTCGATTATCAATGGCTAGATGCAAATAATAATGCAATAGCAGCTCCTAATACCGATGGTCAAGGATTATGTGCAGGGATTTACACACTGCAGCTAACATCAATAGCTGATGGCTGTCAATATTTTGAAAGTATTACTATCAACTCTCCTGATCCATTAACACTAACTCAACCGTTGGTATCCAATGTAAATTGTGAAAATGATTGCGATGGACAAATCAGTGTCAATGCTTTTGGAGGTAAATTAGACTATACCTTCATTTGGAATGATCCAAATACACAGATATCTAATGTAGCATCAGGTTTATGTGCAGGAAGTTATGTGGCGATAGTTACAGATAATAATGGTTGTACTTCAGTCATTAATGCAACTGTAAATGCTCTATCTTCAATAACAGTAAGTGTAATTGATACCACAAATGTGGGTTGTAGTAGCGTTTGTGAAGGAGCAGCTGAAATTGAAGTAAATGGAGGAATAGCGCCATATACTGTTACATGGCAAGGTGGACAATCAGGGTTGATTGCTACAGGTTTATGCTTTGGCCCTAACTTGGTAACAATAACAGATGCAAGCAACTGTAGCATTACAGAAACAGTATTCATAGGAGCTAGAGATACGGTTATAGCCTTAGCAGGAAATGACACACTATTTTGTGATAATGGAACTGCAGTGCTAAAAGGAGCAACGCTAGGAAGCGGAGTAACAAGAGCAGAATGGTACAATGTGCCATCTTATACATTGCTATCAAGAAACTTAGACACTAGTTTTAGCATGAACTCAAAAGGCGTTTATCAATACGCATTTATAGCAACAAATGGCCTCGGTTGTAATGACACGACCATAAAAACGATAACAGTCACTTCTAGCCCATTAATTGACGCAGGCAGCAATGTAAGAATATTTGATGATGAAATTGCACAATTAAATCCATTAGGAGGACAACCTTCTTTTACCTATTTGTGGACTCCACCAACAAACTTGAGTAACCCAGCCACTGAAAGACCAACTTCTGATACACGTGAATCAAGAACATATACACTTACAGTAACCGATACAAATGGATGCACAGGAACTGACACAATGCGAGTATTGTATCAAGAGCCCATTACTTTCCCATCAGGATTCACTCCAAATGGAGATGGGAAAAATGATGTATGGAACTTAGACTTTATTGAAGCCTTTCCAAATACATCGGTTCAAGTATTTAACAGATGGGGGCAAGTTGTTTTTGAAGCAGGAAAATATTCTACACCATGGGATGGAAGTTATGATGGAAAAGCAATTCCTAGTGGAACATATTACTACATCATTGATTTAAAAGATGACAAATTTGAACCTTTCACAGGACCAATTACAATAATGAGATAATTATGAAAAAGTATATAGCAATTATTCTAGGATGTATAGGGTTCAGCCTTAATAGTACTGCTCAGCAGTTACCGCAGTTTACCCAATATCAGCTTAATGATTATGTAATAAATCCAGCAGTTGCAGGTTCTAGACCATATTTTGAGGCAAAATCAAATAATAGATACCAATGGGAAGGTATCACCGACGCTCCAAGGACCTTTACATTAGGTATAAATGGACCACTAAAAAATCAGAATATGGGAATTGGTGGATATCTATTTGTAGATGTTACAGGACCGAGCAAACGGACTGGACTTAGCCTTTCTTATTCTTATCACGTGAACTTATCAGATAACATTCGGCTTTCATTTGCTGCAAATGGAGGTGTTACGCAATACAGTTTAGATGGATCTGAAATAAAATTAGAAGATGAGACAGACGATGCTTACATAAATTCATTGCAAAATGAACTAAAACCAGATGCGGGTTTTAGTTTTTACCTCTATGGTAAAAACTTCTATTTTGGTGGTTCAGCACCCCAATTAATTCAGAGTGATTTGAACTATGAAGATGCTGTTGGGACCTCAGGTAGAATAGTGAACCACTATTTTCTCATGGCAGGATACACGTATGAGATTAATAGTAAATTCAAATTAGATCCTAGTGCAATTGTTCGTTTTGTAAATCCACTTCCGCTCCAATACGAAGCTACGCTAAGAGCAACGTACTTAGACCAATTTTCAGTAGGTATGTCTTATAGACAGAATGATGCTCTAGCTATGCTGTTAGGGTTTAATTTAAACAATACGCTAACATTTGGCTATTCGTATGATTTCATTCAATCCAACTTACTAAATTATAGCACAGGCTCACACGAATTTATGGTAGGAATTAGATTTAATGATACTGGTATTAAAAGACCAAAAGTAGAATAAGACTACTTATCAAATAAAGAAGCAGTAAATCCTTGTGCTTTAAAAAGTTCAAGAGTTTTTTGTACTGCATATTTCATGTTTCGCTCAGCCTTAATACTATCATGAAAAACTATTATAGATCCAGGTCGAATATTTCTTTTGACATTTAAAAAACATTGCTGCGGCGACCTTCGTCTATTGTAATCTCCGCTTAGAACGGACCACATAATAATTTGGTAATCATTTTCTAATAGCCCAATTTGAGATTTTTTAATTCTACCATACGGAGGTCTAAATAACTTCGAATCAATTAATTCGCTTGCAAGTTTAACATTTTCAATATATTCTGCATCTATCGACCCCCATCCTTTTAAATGATTATAAGTATGATTTCCAACAGAATGCCCCTCTGAAATAATTCTTAAATAGATTTCAGGATATTTTCGAACATTATCTCCGATACAAAAAAAAGTTGCCTTGGTTTCGTATTCTCTCAATAAATCGAGTACCCAGGGTGTAATTTCAGGAATTGGCCCATCGTCAAAAGTCAGATAGACGCTCTTTTCAGAAGTGCTACTTCCTTCCCAAATTAAATTTGGATAATATGAACGCAAGATTTTTGGGACGCTAGCTAACATATTTAAACGAATAACAATTCAAAAACTTGATCAATTTTGGCTACAAATACCAATTCTATTGAATAATTTTTCTGTTCTATTCCTTTACGATTGTACTTGGATAGAAAAATCTTCTCAAAGCCTAGCTTCTGACCTTCCAATATGCGTTGTTCTATTTTACTTACTGGCCTAATTTCTCCTGAAAGACCTACCTCAGCTGCAAATGTAAATTTAGAATTTACAGGAACGTCCTCACTTGATGATAAAATGGCACTAATCACTGCTAAATCTATTGCAGGATCATCTACCCGAATGCCTCCTGCTATATTTAAGAATACATCCTTAACTCCTAACCTAAATCCACACCTCTTCTCCAATACCGCAAGCAACATATTTAATCTGCGTAAATCAAACCCTGTAGACGAACGCTGAGGGGTGCCATAAGCAGCACTACTAACTAGCGCCTGCACTTCGATTAACAACGGACGTATCCCTTCAACAGTAGCAGCAGTTGCAGAACCACTTAAAGGTTCATCCCTACTCCCAATTAATAACTCTGACGGATTATGTATTGGTTGCAAGCCTAAACTGTTCATTTCGTAAATACCCAATTCATTGGTAGAGCCAAATCTATTTTTTTGAGTCCTCAATAATCGATACATAAAATTTCGATCACCTTCAAACTGCAGTACAACATCTACCATATGCTCCAACACTTTAGGACCTGCGATACTACCATCCTTGGTAATGTGGCCAATTAAAAATACAGGAGTAGTGGTTTCCTTAGCAAACTTCATCAACTCTGCTGTACATTCTCTAATTTGGGAGATACTACCCGCAGAAGATTCGATTAGCTGGGTATGAATGGTTTGAATAGAATCTACAATAACAATATCTGCATCTAATTCAGCTAAATGAATCAAAATATTTTGCATAGAAGTCTCCGTAAACAAGTAGCATTCATCATTTAATGAACCTATTCGTTCTGCGCGCATCTTTATTTGCTGCTCGCTTTCCTCGCCAGATATATATACAATTCTTATCCCTTTCATCTGCATGGCTAATTGCAGCAAAAGCGTAGATTTACCAATTCCAGGTTCCCCAGCAAAAAGGATTAATGACCCAGGTACTAGTCCACCACCTAATACCCGACTTAATTCAGGATCAGTAAGCGGAAATCTTCTCTCTTCACTAAACGTTACCTCACTTATTCTTTTGGGTTTACTACTCCTTTTTGAAGTAATAAGCGATCCAACTGTAGCTGCGGCAGGCTCTTTCTGAACAATTTCTTCTACATACGTATTCCATTCACCACATTCATTGCACTTCCCTACCCATTTGGGAGATTGTGTACCACAACTCTGACAAAAAAATGCTTTTTTTAGTTTAGCCAACTTAATTCAATTAAAAAGTGATATCAATATCTCTACGTTTCGACTTTACCTTATTCCCACAAAGACTGCCAATATTTCTATCAGCAGCCTCGTATTTAAGCGTCATTGACTTAGTATAATCCTCGCAAGCTTCTTCTTTTAATCCTTTGCTGTATTTAGCCTCACCTCTGTAAAAATAAGCTTTACCTAAGTTATCGTCGCGCTGTGAGATAACCTGATCAAAGTCAGCAATAGCTTCTTCAAATTTTCCTAAACCTAGTTTTGATAATGCTATATTAATTAGACCTCCTTCTAAGTTTTCGTCCTTTTCTAAGGCTGTGGAAAAGTCCGCCATACCTGCCTCGTAAAGTTCTAACTCTCCTTTCGCTGCTCCTCTATTATAATAGGCTTGAGCGTAATCAGGTTTTAACTCAATAGCCTTAGAGTAACTAACAATAGCGTCTTTGTATTCAAAAAGTGCAGCTTCACAATATCCCTTATAATAATGCATCTCAGCTGAGTCTGGATTGAATGAAATAGCTATTTCCAAATCTTTTAAAGCGTCCTTATACTTGTCCATGAAAACTCTAGCCGCTGCTCGATTAAAATAAGCGATATAATTCTTTCTCTGAGATTTAATCACCTTGGTATAGCCTGCTTCAGCCAATTCAAATTTATCTAGTTTATGACGAGTGTCTGCAAGTAGCAGTTGATATTCAGGAGAAAAATCGTCCATTCGCTCAAAAGGCGTTAACGCCTTCTCAACAAAATCAAACTTATTTTCTAGATACAACCGTTTCGCTTCTTCTAGGCTTACAATGGTTGACTCTTGGGAAAATAAACCTAATGTAAAATGGAAGAGGATGATTAATAGGATAGCTTTCATGATTCAAATATAAAATACACTAGCTACGAATCTAAGAAATAAGGAGAAGAAATAAAGATTTACACCTTGAAATTCATAATTTTTTGTTCAATAGAAGTAGTTGAATGGCCATCTAAAAAATCAATAATCTCAACTTTCCCACCATTTTTAAGCACTACGTCATGACCAGCAATTTGCTCAATCTCATAGTCACCTCCTTTAGCTAATACATCAGGAACAATTTCACTAATCAAATGATAGGGGGTTTCTTCCTCAAATAAAACAACAGCATCTACAAATGACAAAGCAGCAAGCAAAAACGCTCGATCTTGCTCATTTTGAATTGGCCGATTAGGTCCTTTATTCAATAGTTTTACAGAGACATCAGCATTTAAACCTATTATCAGTCTATTTCCTAAGTCTTTTGTTTTGGCCAAATAAGAAACATGACCCGGATGTAAAATATCGAAAACTCCATTGGTAAAAACTACCGTTTGACTCTTCAATCTCCATCTAGAGACTTGAAGCTTTACCTCAGCAAGGGATAAAATTTTTGATCGAATTATTTCAACTTGTTGCAGCATCCTTATTTTGATTAATTACGCGAATAAAAATAATAGATATAACTCCCAATACGATAATCATAAGCGTTTGAGCAGTCCAAATAATCCAGCCTAATGCTAATGCAGAGGTGTTTAAAACCCCATAAATCACTAATGTTTTCATTATGGCGATAGGATAAACGCCTATACCTCCTTGCACAAAAACAATTGACAGCCCTCCTAAAACAAATGAAGCTAAAACTCCTGCTAGTGGTACATCTGATGTATCCGAAAGTGCAAAAAAGCATACATAGTGCATCAATAAATACATGATCCAAATAAATGCTGTGTGCAACAAGAACATTCCCTTTTTCTTCATTGTGGCAATGGACTTAATCCCTTCAAAAATTCCTTGAAACAATGTTCTAATCTTTGAGAAAAATGGGTTTTTGGAGTTAGAAATCATAAAAAATAAGAAAATCCCTCCTCCAACTATTGCAATAGCTAAAAGAATGAGGATATTCTCTAATGAGAATTTACCCCCTCCTTGTGCTGCGATTTCAACAAGTAAATCTCTTAACTTATCAAGCTCCATGAATATCACAGTTAACGTAATAGCACCAAGAATCAATAAATCTGCAACTCTCTCGGCTACAATAGTTCCAAGCAACTTATTAAATGGAATATTTTCATACTTCGCAACTACAGCAGGTCTTGTAACCTCACCCAACCTTGGAAAAGCAAGATTGGCGATATAACCAATCATCACTCCAAAAAAGCTATTCCAAAAGCCAGGGGTTTTGCCCAATGGTTCTATGGTGTATTTCCATCTAATTGCACGGGAAGCATGGCTTAAGATCCCAAAGATGATTGACAATAGAATTATAAAATAATTTGCATGACTAAATGAATAATAAACATTCTCTTTTTCAGACGATGATAGATTATTAAACACATACCATATTAGAAAAATACCAAAGGCCAAAGGAATTGATATTTTAAAAAAATTTAGAAAATACTTTTTCAAAAAGCTTATTTTAATCGGTTAGTTTGTTCATCAGGAAAAACTATCGTTGGTTTAAATGTTTTAGCCGCTTCAAAATCCATAATGCCATAGGATATAATTATTACTACATCTCCTACAGCAACCCTTCTAGCAGCCGGACCATTCAGACAAATTTCTCCTGAACCTCTTAATCCCTTGATAATATATGTTTCCAATCGTTCACCATTATTGATGTTTACGATTTGAACTTTTTCTCCTTCTATCATATTCGCCGCATCTAGCAAATCTTCATCAATAGTAACACTACCTATGTAATTAAGATCCGCTTCTGTAACGCTTACTCTATGGAGCTTAGATTTTAAAACTTGTACTTGCATAAGGGCGCAAAATTAAACAATAATCGGTAAATTGTCTATCAATCTGACATTTCCAACCTTTACTGCTATGAACAAATGAGGTTTCCACGAATAACCTTGATTAACAGTAGGCTGTAGCGTATCTCCGTCAACTAAGGTAAGGTACTCTACTTCAAAGTCAACTATTGAATTAATCCGTTTAATTCCAGTTGAAATAAGTTCATTCATTTCATTTACATTAGTGCAATAGTTCTTTGCAATTTCAGATAGTTCTCTATAAATAACACTTGCTTCATTCCGCTGCTTTTCAGTTAAAAGTTTATTTCTACTGCTCATCGCCAATCCATTAAACTCTCTACTTGTTGCGCACCCAACAATATCAATCCCCATATCTTCCATCTCTACCAACCTTCGAACAATCATTAATTGCTGAAAATCCTTTTCTCCGAAATAGGCCCTATGAGGATTAACAATTTCAAATAATCGCTTGACCACTATAGCCATTCCATTAAAATGACCCGGACGATGCTCTCCTTCCATAAGCGCTTCTAATGAACCAAAATTATACTTTTGGGAAACTTCGTTTGGATAGATTTCATCAATTGATGGAACAAAAACTACATGACAGTTATGTTTACTTAATAGCTTAATATCTTCGTTCACCGTTCTAGGGTACTTAGCTAAATCGTCAGCATTATTAAACTGTTTTGGATTTACGAAAATACTACAAACGACCAAATCATTTTCTCTCATTGCCTTATCTATCAATGCCATATGACCATCATGTAGTGCACCCATGGTAGGAACAAACCCAATTTCCTTACTATCGTTCTTTAATTCAGCTAGAAAGTAGTGAAGTTCTGATGCAGACGTAAACTGTTTAATCATTTGCTATTGGTTAATGAAAAATGGTTAAAAATTAAGGTTTTAACGCATCCGGAAAACGGACCAAGGTAAACCCATTGTTGAAAAATCGCAATAAAATTCGTACTTTTGTTTCGCTTTTGTTAATTAATCCATCCTTTATGACTAAGAAAAGAATACTTTTTATCTCACAAGAGATAACCCCTTACACAGAAGAAAACGAAATTTCAAAAATAGGAAGACATCTTCCACAAGGCATACAAGAAAAAGGAAAGGAAATTAGAACGTTTATGCCAAGATTTGGTTCTATAAACGAAAGAAGAAATCAACTTCACGAGGTTATTCGATTATCAGGAATGAATCTAATAATTGATGAAAATGATCATCCTTTGATCATCAAAGTTGCTTCTATCCAACCTGCAAGAATGCAAGTTTACTTTATTGACAATGAAGACTTCTTTCAGCGAAAAGCAATCTTTGAAGATAAAAAAGGCACCTTTTTTGAGGATAATGACGAACGATCAATTTTCTTCTGCAGAGGAGTTCTTGAAACAGTAAAAAAACTAGGTTGGGCGCCTGATTTAGTTCACTGTCATGGATGGATGACTAGCCTTATTCCTATGTTTCTAAAAACTGCATACAAAGAGGAGCCCCTTTTTGAAAACACAAAAGTAGTTTATTCTGCTTATGACGATGAATTTGACAAGAGTCTAAACCATGATTTTGCAAAGAAGGCGTTAATGGAGGGTATTGATCCAAAAGATTTGGCAATGTATGAGAACCCAACACATAAAAATATTACCAAAGCTGCTATATCATGGTCAGATGGTGCAATTGTAGGTTCACAAGACATCAATGAAGAGTTGATTCAATTTATAGAAAAAAGTGGAAAACCAATGCTATCCTATCAGTCAGAAGACAAATATGTAGAATCATTTTCTAACTTTTATGATGAAATTTTAACTGAAGAAGAAGTTTTAGCTAAGTAAATGAAAAACAGATTGTATTTATCACACTATATGCGGAAAGTATCACTACTTTCCGCTATATTTTTTTTAGCCTTTTCTACATATTCATGTAAAAAAGATGGGAATTTAGCTCCAGATTTCGAAGAAAATAATGCGAATGTGCAGTTTTCTGATACCACTTTAATCATCGCTTCTACCATTAAGGAAGATTCTATATTGTCAAACAAAACCACTAAAGCGCTGATTGGTATTTACACCGATTCTATTTTTGGCACATCTACGGCTTCTTACTATACGCAATTGAGCATGATTGGAAGCAATTTGGATTTTGGAACAGTTGCTAACTTAGTAGTTGACTCAGTAGTTCTAGCACTTAAATTCGACGATTACTACGGTAACGCTGATCAGCAGACCTTTGAAGTATTTGAAGTCATTGAAGCTTTTATAGAAGATGAAGGATACTATTCTAAAGACTCCATGCTTATTGATAATGCGGTTATTGGGAGTAAATCATTTATTCCAAGCTTAGATAGTGTATTGGTAGGAACCGCAAACAGAAGTCCACAGCTAAGAATAAAAATGGACAATAGTTTTGGTCAAAAACTTATAGACCAATCAGGTAGTGCAACTTATGCTGACAATGATGCTTTTCAAGATTTCTTGAAAGGTTTATTTATTCGTTCGGCAGCATTAATAGGAGCAGAATTACCAAGAGGTGCTACTTGCTATTTCGAACCAAATTCTTCTACTTCAGGCCTATTTTTATATTATACAGATAATAGTGGCTCAACACCTGTTTCTCGTTCATATCGATTTGAAATAAACGCAAATGATCAACGCTTTAATAATTTCGAGCATGATTACAGTGGAACTATCGTTGAGCAAGCATTAAACAATACAATTGTAGATACCACAATTGCTTTTGTTCAGGCTATGAGTGGTGTTAAAACCCACTTAAGGTTACCTGATTTAAAATCGATTATAGCAGATGGTCAGAAGAAGATTATCAATCAAGCAGAATTAGTTATCCCTGTAGTAGATGGGAGCTATATCGATCAAGGTATTGCCGAAAAATTATTAGTCGTAGCAGCTGACTCTTCTGGTTTAGGTGTTTTTATTCCAGACATCTTTTTGGACAGCGACTATTATGGGGGTGTTTACAATGAAACCACCAAAGAATACCGATTCAATATTACTCGCCACGTTCATCAACTAATAAATAATAACAGGGCTGATTACGGAATGATTCTTTTAGTATCGGGCTCAGCAACTCAAGCAAGTCGAGTAATTATTAGAAAACAAGGAGATAATTTAGAAGGAATTAAGTTAAATTTGACTTATTCAACTACCGAATAAAATAAGATTTATATGTGTGGAATTGTAGCATACGTTGGTGAAAAACAAGCTTATCCCATCTTAATTAAAGGATTAAAGCGATTGGAATACAGAGGATACGATAGTGCAGGAGTTGCATTATTGGGTTCAGATATCAACTTATACAAAAAACAAGGTAAAGTTTCAGAACTAGAAAAGTTCGCTATCGATAAAGATACAAATTCAACTATTGGAATTGGACATACTCGATGGGCGACTCATGGTGTGCCTAATGATGTAAACGCGCATCCACACACTTCTAATGACGGCAATCTAGCCATTATACATAATGGAATAATTGAAAACTACGCTTCTTTAAAGAAAGAACTAATTAATAGAGGTCATGAATTTAGAAGTGAAACTGATACTGAGGTTCTTGTTCACTTAATTGAAGAAGTAAAGAAGATAGAGCAATGCTCCCTTTTAGAAGCAGTTCAATTGGCCCTTAAAGAAGTTATTGGAGCTTACGCTATTGTTATATTGTCAAATGAAACACCAGATACCTTAATTGTCGCCAAAAAAAGTAGCCCTTTAGTAATTGGTGTTGGTGAAGATGAGTTTTATGTAGCTTCTGATGCAACGCCTATAATTGAATACACAAAGAATGTATTGTATCTTGAAGATGAGGACATTGCTGTATTGACTAAAGGAAAAGATATTCAGCTGACAAACATTAAAAATCAACAGAAAACAGCCAATACAATTGCATTAGAAATGAAAATAGAAGCCATAGAAAAAGGCGGCTATGAGCATTTTATGTTAAAGGAGATTTACGAACAACCTACTTCAATACGCAACAGTATGTTGGGGAGACTAAACACCATAAACGGTGAGGTAGTGATGGGCGGTATTGAAGAGTACGAGCATAAATTTATGAATGCAAAACGCATCATATTTGTAGCTTGTGGTACATCTTGGCATGCAGGACTAGTTGGCGAATACATGATCGAATCATTAGCAAGAATTCCTGTTGAAGTAGAATATGCTTCAGAGTTCCGCTACCGAGATCCAATTATTAATTCTGACGATATTGTAATCGCTATTTCTCAATCAGGTGAAACAGCGGATACCTTAGCAGCATTAGAGATCGCCAAACAAAAGGGAGCCCTTATTTATGGAATTTGCAATGTAGTAGGTTCATCAATAGCTCGCGCTACTGACGCAGGATCGTACACACACGCAGGTCCTGAAATTGGTGTAGCTTCTACCAAAGCTTTTACTGCACAAGTGACTATTCTTGCCTTAATTGCATTGACTTTAGCAAAGAAAAAAGGATCTATTAGCGAAAGCAGATATAGAGCATTATCACAAGAACTGAACAATATACCAAACGTGGTAGAAGAAGTATTAAAAACAAATGCTGCAGTAGAATACATCGCTGAAATTTATAAAGATGCACGCAACTGCTTGTATCTAGGAAGAGGGATCAACTTCCCCGTAGCATTGGAAGGAGCTCTCAAATTAAAAGAAATATCCTACATACATGCAGAAGGTTACCCTGCCGCAGAAATGAAGCACGGTCCAATTGCATTGATAGATGCAGATATGCCAGTAGTGGCAATTGCTACCAAGAAAAACTCATATGAGAAAGTAGTAAGCAACATACAAGAAGTAAAAGCTAGAAATGGTAAAATTATTGCGGTAGTAACTAAAGGTGATACTGCAGTAAGAGAAATAGCAGACCACGTAATTGAAATACCTGATGTAGACGACTTTTTTGATCCGTTGATTACCGTTATTCCATTACAATTATTATCGTATCACATAGCAGTAATGAGAGGATGCAACGTAGATCAGCCGCGTAATTTGGCTAAGTCAGTTACGGTAGAGTAAAATAAAATCAACATAAGAGATAAAAAAGGAGCTGAATTCAGCTTCTTTTTTTGTAAAGACTCTCCCGTACTGAAATAAGTTGACACTAAATCGACTTATTAATGAAGAAAGCAGAACAAAAAAAGAAACACCGTAGCCAACCCGATTACAATTTAGGCTTTAAATTGGACGTAGTATCATAGGTAGAAAAAGGCGAGATGACATACAAACAGGCACGAAAGGCCAACGGTATATAAGGACGACAGCACAAAAAACGAGGTTAAAATAGGTAGTTTTAGATACCCACCTAATATACCTATTAAATTAACCTTCTTCCATTAGTAATAGTTATAATTGATACATTTTTAAGCTTTTAATTATGATTGATTTAATTGGCGATATACATGGGCACGCAGACCAACTAGAAGAATTACTTCATAAATTAGGTTACGAAAAACGCAATGGTACATACACTCATCCTGAAAGAAAAGTTCTATTCGTAGGTGATTACATTGATCGTGGACCAAAAATCAAGGAAACGCTTGAGATTGTGAAATCAATGGTTGAAAGTAAAAATGCCATCGCTCTAATGGGCAATCATGAATACAATGCTATATGCTTTCATCTATTGAAAGAAGATGGTGGACACCTCAGGGAACATAGCATTAAAAACGTAAATCAACACTGGAAAACAATAGAAGCTTTTCGCAATAATCAGGAGGAATACAACGACTATATAGACTGGTTCAAAACTTTACCACTGTATTATGAAACCGAAAATTTTAGAGCAGTTCACGCATGTTGGGATAATAAAAACATTGAATTTTTAAGACAAACACTGATCAATGACAGATTGACGGATGAATTGATTTATAAATCAGTAAAAAAGGGAACAAGACTCAATGATACAATTGAAGAAACCTTAAAAGGCAAAGAAATAAAAATGCCACAAAATCAGTTTTTCTATGATAAAGATGGATCCAAACGCTCAGAAATAAGGATTAAATGGTGGGAAAATCCTGCAATAATGACTTATAAGTCTATAAGCGTGGAACCTATTGAGCATTTAACGGAACAACAAATAGAATTGTCAGAACTTAAGTCGCTTGATTTTTACAACGAAAATGAAAAAACAGTATTCTTCGGCCATTATTGGCTAAAGGGAGAACCCAAACCTTACAAAAAGAATGTGTGCTGTCTAGACTATAGTGTAGCAAAGGAGGGCAAACTAGTGGCATATAGACTTAATGAAGAAGCTAAGCTAGACAGCAAAAACTTATTTTATGTTTGATTGAACTTTGATGAAAAACTAACAAGAAAATATTAATAATAACTGCACTTTAAGAAAATGAAAGATTTAGAAGATATAATTATTGATTGTCAATTGTCACTTGAAGAAATAACTAAGAAATATAACACAGACTTCAACCAAATTGTTGAACAAGAAAAGGATTGGCTAAAGAATCTTGAAGAAAAGACATCGCTTTTATCAGAAAACTCGCGTATTGAAATTGAATATGTAATTACAAAACTTAAAGATGTAGATTATACTTTTAAAGAAACGGATACAGAAAAACTATCGAAATTCATCAGCCAAATAAATAGTATTGTTGGTATTGCAAATCGGATAAACAACTTCAAAGAAGGCACAATACTCAACAATAAGCAAAGTCTTCAACTATTTAAATTATTTAACAAAATAAAATCGACTAATCGTTTTAGTGAATTTCAATACACTCTGAACAATAATTTAAATTCATTTATAGTCCATCTTTTCTCAGTAGTAAAGCATTGTCAATTACCTGAAAAGTATCCAATATACTACCGATTTTGGAAAAACATATTAGGCGAGGTATTAAAGAAAGCCGATGATTATGATAGCTTTTGTGAGTTCTACCTCACTATTCATTCACCAAAACACCTAAACTTCGCAGGATACTTTGGAACGATTGGAACAATTCTAGCAAGAAAGATTTCGGAAAAACAAGTCATTAAAGAAGAAGGTGATAACAATTACAATTACATCAGAAGTAAAATACTAAATATCCACTATTTTGATATAATCACTGGATATAAACGGAAGCCTAATTATTATCTCTTAGATTCGAAATATGGAGTAAACAATGACATTGATGTATTTCCAAAAATGCTAGAAAGCAATATTGTTTCGGTTGGTTTCGCTTCTCATCTTGACTTAAGTGACTTCTATTTAACTGATGATGCTGAAATGGTCGAATATCTTAAAGAAGAAAATGAAGAAGTTAATTCATGCAATGCACTAAGGCTATTTATGAATATCAGAGCAGGAGACAAGGTTGCTATTAAAACCAATGGGTCTTCGAAAGGTAAAAAGGGTATTTTGTCAATTGTTGGAATCTTTGAAGTTATTCAAAATGAAGATGGTGAAGTATACAGCTACGATCCTGATGGCTTGGGTCACACATTATCTGTCAAAGTTGTAGATGCTCCAATATATGAAGAGTTTGAACTAGGAAGGTATAATTCAACTGTTCACAAACTATCTAAACAAGAACACATAAGCCAAATTTTCAATCGAATTAATAAAAATAGAAGTCTACTTCTTGAAACGAAAGAAAAATTTCAAAATACAAATTTTGAAAATTTAAGCCTAAACACAATTTTATATGGACCTCCTGGCACAGGAAAAACTCATTTACTAAAAAATAAATTTATCGAGATGTTTACATCCCCACCAAATGGCATTGGTGAGAAAAAAGAGCGATTTGAGTTTCTAACATTTCATCAATCTTACTCTTATGAAGATTTTATTGAAGGAATCAAACCCGAACTTTCTGGAAGTGATGTTTCTTATAAAATAGAAGAAGGTATATTTCAAAAAATGTGTACTAGAGCAAGAAATGATTCCTCAAATGATTATGCAATTTTTATTGATGAAATAAATAGAGGCAATATTTCTTCAATTTTTGGAGAATTAATAACTCTTATTGAAGATGATAAACGAGAAGGAAGGCCCAATGAAATAAAAGCTACTCTTCCCTACTCTAAAAAAAAATTTTCAGTACCAAAAAACCTTTATATCATCGGAACTATGAACACTGCAGACCGCAGTGTCGAGGCTTTAGATACTGCTCTTAGGAGAAGATTTTCATTTATTGAAATGAATCCAGAGCCTGAGAAATTAAATACTGATGAATTTAAATGCACAGGAATTGATTTAGAAGCTTTATTAAATACCATGAATGCACGAATAGAAAAACTACTTGATAAGGATTATTGTATCGGGCACTCCTACTTCATGACTATTAAAAATAGACAAGAACCAATAGAAGAAATCAAAAGCATTTTCCAGAATAAAATTCTCCCTCTTTTACAAGAATACTTTTACGGTGATTGGGGCAAAATACTTTTAGTAATTGGTGAAAAATTTGTAGAAACTAAGAAGAATACCGTCAAGTTTCTTTCTACAGATAGTTATGAAGACTTTAAAGAATATGAAGAAAAACCGATTTACAATTTCACCAGCAAGTCTAGTTGGACATTAGATTATTTCAAATCTATTTATGAGTAGTTCCAAAAATATATTACAAGTTTTTGAACATCATACTTTAAAGGTTGATGAAGAATCCACTTTTAAATTGGTTCATTTTAATGCTCTAGAAAAGTATGGATATAAGACAAAGGAAAAGTTCTTTTCCGTTGGTAATAAACGAATCAAGTTCAACAATTATGTAGGTGTGATTCAAGTTAAGAATCTTACAATTGAAATACTTCCAAAAGCTGATAATAACGGTGAAGATAAAGATGCAAAAGAAAAATGGCATAATGCATTAATTGCAATGCTAGAAGAATGCAAGCTTATAAAACTTAGCACAATCTCCAATGCAAAATTAAAGCTCAAATCTGCATCCATTTTAGACCTTTATTATGACTTGTTTTTATCTGAAACTGAAACGATTTTTAAACATGGACTAAGAAAGAACTATAGACCTATTAAAGAGAACCTGAATAAGGTTAAGGGCAAAATTCTTTTCTCCAGTCACATTCGAAAGAATGCCTTTCATAAGGAAAGATTCTTTGTAGAGCATAAAACATATGATGCCGATAATAAACTAAATCAAATATTAATCAAGGCTTTGCTTGTTTTAAAAACCATTGCACACAACCCAAATCACGATATTAGGATTAACAAACTACTCTTAAACTTCGAAGGTGTTTCGGAAGATAGCCCAACAGAAAAATGGTTTGATAAATTAACGTTTGATAGAAACACAGAACGATATAGGCAAGCAATCACTTTAGCTAAACTTATAATTTTAAGATATTCACCAGATTTAAAGGGCGGAAACGAAAACGTATTAGCAATTCTGTTTGACATGAATATGCTTTATGAAAACTACGTTTATCGTAAATTAAAAGCATTGCAAAATGATTCCGACAATCCAATTGTTGCGGTTAAAGAACAAACAAGAATGCCTTTTTGGGAAACAAGAGGATTAAGAGCTGATATAATTGTAGAAACGGCAGATAAAAGACTAGTGATAGATACAAAGTGGAAAGTATTGAAAGACAATAAGCCTTCTGATGCTGACCTGAAACAAATGCTTGTTTACAATCTTCACTATAATACCGACTTGAGTATTTTACTTTATCCTAAAACCACTTTAGAATCATCTAGTAAGAAACCATTTAAGAATAAAAATTTTAAAAATTTAAATTGTCAGGTCGCATTTACTGATCTATTCAACGAAGAGGGGAAACTTGAGAGTAATTTGGGTGACAAAATTTATAACGAATTGCTTAAAAAAGAACTAATTAATCTTTCTCATTTTACAGTTGCTAATATTAGAAATTCTATCTTTAAACTGTACTAATTTTTGGGGGGTGCATACAACAACAATTGCACCCTTACCACCAATTAATCTTCTTTATCAGGATCCCACATACCTCTATCCATCTCACTATCTGTAATCCCCTCCTCTATAAAAAGCCTTTGCTCACTCGTAAGATGAGGATACATCGCCTGTACCGCTTTCCTTTTTTTACTGCGTTTCCCTGCTCGTGAATTCAGCCATAACTCATATTCAGCCTGTGTTAGTGGTATTTCCATAGAGACTATTTTCTTGCTTAAAGTTGATCATCTTGTTAGTAACATATCATTCTGTTTGGTTAGTTAACATCTGATTACTTGGCCAAATGCTATTCCCAAGGATTATAATCCTCTTGATCCATTTTTCCCCGCGGAGCACGTGATCGAGCAAAATTTTTATCACTGAAAAGCTTTTCTTTAAACTCTTCGAAGGGCATTGTACTTGCACTGTCCAATTCCCACCTGTCTGCAGCCGCCATTCGAGCATAACTATTATTGATCATCGTTTCTGACCAAGTGCGCGCATCTTCTGGGTCAATGCCTTTCACTACTGCTAATCTAGCTGCCATTTCTTCTTGAAATCGCTGCTTTTCTTCTTGAATTTCTTTCAAAATTTTAAGCGCTATTTTAGTGTACTCCGTTTCTTCGTTTGCTTGAGCTGCTTTTATTTCTCTTTTGCAAAACTCCAGGGCTGAATTATCCGTAGTTGACCCACATGAGCTAATTGGAGAAACTCCTAACAGCTCACGCTTTCTATTGAGTTTAGCTGTATGTTCTTCACTCCATGGATCTTTGTCTGAAACAAACATGTAATTGAGTTCTTCATCAAATAGCTCCTTGTATAAGTAATGGGCACCTTTGTATTTTAATATTTCCTTCATTTTTGTAAAATAAAACGTGTGCTAAAATGTTCCTTTTAGTCCAGATTGAGTTTAAAAAAGTTCAAAATAGAATCCCAGTCTTTGTATTCATTAAACACTTCTCGTTCATAATCCCACCCAAAATGCAAATGTTTTCCTGAAAATTCAGCAGCAGATTTAACTGCCATAGCCATTTTGTTTTCATTTAGTTGAGATTTTACTTTTTTCATATTCTCAACCATTAATTTTCTATTTTCGTTTATGTTTGCCACAATACCTTCTTTTTTATTAGTACTTTATTTATATATATATGTAATTATTTTAAAAATTTAACTGCATTTTTGTACTTTTCAATACGAATATAATCGATTTTAGTTGGGGATTGTATCCTACTAATATCCATATTATGTTTTAAATCTGCTAACTTAACCAATCTTGCAATTTTATTTGATTTAACAGTTGATAAGTATCGCTTATAATCAGATTCATTAGAACCAAATCCCTTTGGTTTTGTTATAGCAAGTACCGCATCTGATATTACATTTCCAAATAATTTTCTAATATCTGATATTTTTAGATTAGTATCTTCAACCGAATCGTGTAATAATGCAACTACTGCCAATTCTGTGGTTTTTGCATTGAATCCGCCAACGAAGTTAAATACCGATAGTATGTGCCCATTAAAGTAATCAACACCCGCTCTATCTTTTTGACCGGAATGTGCTACCTTTGATAATTTGTATGCTTTTTTTATAATTTCAATATCCATTAAATCAAAATTTTAAAATTTTGTAAAGTAGAAGTAATGATTTTCATTACTTCCGGTAATGTCCTTTGCAAGAATTTGATAACTCCAATTATCCCCCAATCTTTGAGCTATTGTATCTGCCATTAATTTAAACAACTTACCTCGCTTTTCATCTGCCGGAATAAACATAAAATACTCTCTATTTGAGTTTTTTACAATACCAATTACTGCATTTAAAAGTTTTCTTTTCAATTCGAAAATAGAAACATCAGTGGGTATTTCCATATCATAAGCAACCCATTCAATTCGTCTTGCAGGAACATAATCATCATTAAACCAATTAAAGCTATCACTAGTTGCTTTACCTTTTACTTCTTTTACAAATGATATTATTAACTCATTCGTATTTGTAAGTGTTACCGCCCAATTGTAATCTAAAATTTTAACTTCGTATGTCATACCAATCAATCATCCTTATCAGGATCCCACATACCTCTATCCATCTCACTATCTGTAATCCCCTCCTCTATAAAAAACCTTTGCTCACTCGTAAGATGAGGATACATCGCCTGTACCGCTTTCCTTTTTTTACTGCGTTTCCCTGCTCGTGAATTCAGCCATAACTCATATTCAGCCTGTGTTAGTGGTATTTCCATAGAGACTATTTTCTTGCTTAAAGTTGATCATCTTGTTAGTAACATATCATTCTGTTTGGTTAGTTAACATCTGATTACTTGGCCAAATGCTATTCCCAAGGATTATAATCCTCTTGATCCATTTTTCCCCGCGGAGCACGTGATCGAGCAAAATTTTTATCACTGAAAAGCTTTTCTTTAAACTCTTCGAAGGGCATTGTACTTGCACTGTCCAATTCCCACCTGTCTGCAGCCGCCATTCGAGCATAACTATTATTGATCATCGTTTCTGACCAAGTGCGCGCATCTTCTGGGTCAATGCCTTTCACTACTGCTAATCTAGCTGCCATTTCTTCTTGAAATCGCTGCTTTTCTTCTTGAATTTCTTTCAAAATTTTAAGCGCTATTTTAGTGTACTCCGTTTCTTCGTTTGCTTGAGCTGCTTTTATTTCTCTTTTGCAAAACTCCAGGGCTGAATTATCCGTAGTTGACCCACATGAGCTAATTGGAGAAACTCCTAACAGCTCACGCTTTCTATTGAGTTTAGCTGTATGTTCTTCACTCCATGGATCTTTGTCTGAAACAAACATGTAATTGAGTTCTTCATCAAATAGCTCCTTGTATAAGTAATGGGCACCTTTGTATTTTAATATTTCCTTCATTTTTGTAAAATAAAACGTGTGCTAAAATGTTCCTTTTAGTCCAGATTGAGTTTAAAAAAGTTCAAAATAGAATCCCAGTCTTTGTATTCATTAAACACTTCTCGTTCATAATCCCACCCAAAATGCAAATGTTTTCCTGAAAATTCAGCAGCACCTCTTGCCGTTCTGTCGTCAATTAAATAATCCCCTATTAATAAATCTTTTCGGTGCGATATAATTAATTTTTTCTCAAATGATGCTCCAAACTTATCCGCTATCCATAGCCGCTTGTCGATCCAAGCAGAAGGATTGTCCCAAGGAGCAGTAGTCAAAATAAAGATATCATATCTATCGCTAGCCAATAACTGATTTACAGCATCAATAGCTCCAGCCATAGGAGGAAGATCTTTGAAAACACCAACAATTTCGTCAGGTTTATTTGTAAAGCTACCGTCTTTATTATCCGAGTGTATTTCGGCACCTTTTGCTAAGTCTGCTAAAACACCATCCATATCAATGTAAATAATCGGCTTTAGCTTATTTTTCTTTTTAATACTCCATGACTTAAAAAGCAACCTATCATTCAATAAATCAGTTTCAATGCCTAGCATAGTCAGTAAATTTCGATGTTCATTCGATTGGTAAACCGAGTGAATTTGAGAAACACCCAACTCTAGTAGCACAGAACATGTTAATAGGCTTGCAGCAATATCATTTTTTATAAACAACAACACAACATCTTGCTCCGTTATGCTAAACGAAGAACTATAGAGTTCGCGATCAGTAGCGTCAGCACACATCACTAGACTAAAGTCATCTGCAAAAATTTCTACGTTTGAGTCTGAATTATCAATACCTATAACTTCTTCACCTTGAAGAATTAATTCTTTTGCAAAGCAAGCAGAAAAGGGATTAATCCCCACAATAAAATATCTCATTTGGTAACTTTCTATTTAAATAAATCTTGTATTTTATTCTATTGTAATCAATTTAACAGTTTCTTCAACAGCAGCTATAAACACATCAACAGGCACTCTATGACTGCCCTCATAATAAGCGTAATTAAACGAACTGTTTCTTTGAGTATTAAAGTACTTTATTACATCTTGCCCATTTATAACCGTATCTGATTTACCCAAGTATACATTATTCTTGTTTTTATTTAACTTGATACTTTTCACATCAAGCTCTATAGATCGGTTAACTACAGCAGGATTAAATAACACCGTTTGTATATCTAAGGAGCTACCTAATAAATAAGCGAGGTACCCACCCATTGATGAACCAACAATAATATCAGGTGGGTTTGATTTCAATTTCTCAATTATGGTATTGACTTGCTTAGCGTCTCTGTAATTAATGGTAGGTAAATAAGCCTCTTTAAAGTATTCTCTTATCCAACTAATTTTAGGGTTTATCTCTGAAATAGTGGATTCCAAACCGTGTAAATAGGCAATTTTCATTATAGAGGTCTTAAAGTTATTTATTTATACTAGTATGCTAATTTTTAAAGTTATTTTCTTTTGACTATAAACAAGTCATTTTTTAAGTCAACTAAGTGAAATCACCTAAACTACCTTCTCTACATTAAAGCGATATCAAACACTAAAACGACCTTTTGTTTTTATGATTTAAATTGTGCAACTAAGTGAAATTGGGTAATCCCACCTATTCTACCTATTTAAGGAAAGAATTGGAATTGTACTTTTGCCCCATTATAATCTACTTCATACATGAGAAAAACATTCGCGGTAATACTCTTCATTCATATTGGCCTTTCAGGAATTTGCTCTACATCACCGGTAAAATTAGATACAGCTACAATTTATCGTAAAGCAAGAAGTTTAGTTAAAGACCCTCGAATTATACGGTCTAGCTGGCTTTTCTTTAATAACATACAACACATCAATGATTCTACTTTTTATTATAACCCCGAAGGCACACTTCATCTCTTCAAAGTAAAAATTGATACCGCTACCCATGTCGAAAAGATCAGCAAAAGCATTTATCATGGTCACAATTTTAGTCGAAAGCTTTATTTGCACAATTCTATACTTTATAGCCTTGGTGGTTCTGGTCTTTTTGGAGAAACAGCACACTTGCTTTGCTTTAATGAACCTTTATCAGAATGGCTCATAGCTCCAATACAAGATATGCCAATAAATGTTGGCAGCGTAATTAACTCATGGTTAAATGCTGATACACTATCGGTTATCTATCTATCGAAACTCAAAGACTCCCTAGTATATGCCAAAATAAATCTAAAAACAAAACGATTTCAACGGATAGGTACAATAAGAAACAGCGAAAATGAATCTTATTCTTTTGGGGGTGGATATGAAATTTATAGGAATGAGAAATATGCGATTTTAGAACTCCCTCTGGGGGAACGATATCAAAATAAATGTCGTTACGAAATATTATCCTTACAAAATGTAGAGCTTAATAGAGCTTTAGAGTTAGAAAATTTACCCTGTATTAATGGAAATTCAGTCATCTACATAAAAGAAGATACGCTAGTTTACAGAAGTACTACAGGAGAGCAAAAGAAATATTTTATTGATGACTTAAACGTTATTAGTAAAATAAACTATTCTAAAATATATCAATTAAATTTTCAAAATAAAAGTGATTATAAAGCTGGGTTATCTGCCCTTTTACTGATTATTTGTGCACTTATTTTTATCTCCTTTGTTATTTTCAAAAAAAGAAGACATTTTAGTCACTTACCAAAAGAAGAGCGTATAGATGACACTGAAAAAGAAATGTCAACTATTGAAGCTCGTCTAAATAATTTAAAAGGCCAAACAATAAGTAGAGATGAACTAGATGATATTTTTGCAATTACTCATCAATCAGCAGACACTATGAAATCCAGTAGGAGTTTAAAAATACGAAAGATTAACGAGCGCGCGAATAATATTACGATTACCCGAATACGAAATGAAAAAGACAGACGTTACTTTGAATATATAATTAATACTACTTCTAATACTACTTCATCCACATAATCAGCTTGCTGTTATTTTCATACACTGAAATATCAGGTGCCGTCAATAAGGCAATCACATCAACTAGTGGCAATAAGCCGAACCCACCTCCTAAAGTTAATGAATATGCAATAGGAACATTCGGCTTAGTGCCTAAATAAATGCGATGTACGCCAAAGTGACCTAAAAAAATACCGAGCAGTATCGCTTTTAGTTTTTTGTGTTTTATAGGAGAAATACTGTCGATAGGAATATTCAATTGATTGTACAGCTTCATTACCTCTGCATCATCCAATTGTTGAATAGCGAATTCTACTTCTTGAAACTGGCTGTATGAAATAGAAACAGCAGAAGAAGCGGCTGCTCCTTCTGCTGCAAATAAGCCAATAATAATTGGCAAAATTGTTCTAAAAAACGCTTTCAATTACAGCGCTTTATTCATGTTTTCTTCTACTTTAGACCAGTTCACTACATTAAAAAATGCGTTGATATAATCAGGTCTCCTATTTTGATAATTCAAGTAGTAGGCGTGCTCCCAAACATCAATACCTAAGATTGGTGTTCCATTGCATCCTGCTACATCCATCAATGGATTGTCTTGATTTGGAGTAGAACACACTACCAATTTTCCATTTTCTATGCATAACCAAGCCCAACCTGAACCAAACTGTGTGGCCGCTGCTTTAGAAAATTCATCTTTGAATGCGTCAAAAGAACCAAAAGCATCATTGATCATATCAGCTAATTTGCCAGATGGTTGACCACCACCATTGGGTCCCATTATATTCCAAAACAAAGAGTGATTGTAGAAACCACCTCCATTATTTCTTACTGCTGCTGAATGCTCAGAAATATTCGCCAAAATATCTTCTACAGATTTTCCCTCTAGGTCAGTACCTGCGATTGCGTTATTTAAATTGGTTGTATATCCATTGTGATGCTTGCTG
This sequence comes from Vicingaceae bacterium, assembly GCA_018402765.1. Taxonomy (GTDB): domain Bacteria; phylum Bacteroidota; class Bacteroidia; order Flavobacteriales_E; family Vicingaceae; genus Acidiluteibacter. Next base: position 294,657 of record JAGYIE010000002.1, read on the forward strand.
TGGTGGATTTCCATTGTTCTTGCATCAATATGTGGTTCTAATGCATCATATGCATAAGGTAGTTTTGGTAATTCAAAAGCCATATTTTTTATTTTTAGTTGATAAAAAGTTGATTTCATCAAAGGTAAGACTATGCTTACAGAATAAAAAGAGCGCACACAGATAATTCTGTTCTATTTAACGAAGATTAATATTTCATTAACCAACAGAATTACAACAATTAACTTGATTAGAAAAGAAACCCATTCATCAACTAAACAAAGAGCGACTGTGAGAATTTACTCTTAAATTTAGTGCGTTCCGAACTTGCAACAAAAGCATTTTTTAACCAAACTATCTGCAATTACTTAGGTTCTTTTCCGATAAAGTAACAACCAATATTGAATTCAAGCGATTAAATAAGTCTTTAGAAACTGTAATGAATTGAATTTACAAATTTTATAATAACGCCTAAAGAAAATAATAAATTTTACATTTTTTTGTTGCTATATTAATTTATCTATATTTGCAAAAATTATAACCGTTTTTTAAAGTAAATTAAGATGAAAAAATTATTCGCAGCAATGATGTTAATTTCAGCTATGGGATTTTATTCTTGTGGTAACGCAGCTCCTGAAGCAGATGTTCAAGAAGAGGCAACTGAAATGATGAACGAAATGGAAGAAACTATGGAAGACGCTACTGAAGAAGTAGAAGAAACTATGGATTCTACTGCAGCAGCAACTGATTCTACTATGGAGTCTGCTACTGAAACAGTTGAAGAAGTTACAAACTAATCAACATCCAACAAAACAAAAGGGCCTGTTTCTTAATTGATTCAGGCTTTTTTATTTTAGAACACTTATGGCTTTTTTAATTGTAGTATCCATTTCATTAATAACAGGATAAAATACTGCTTCTCCATAAACGTTTCTACCCACAGTAGCCTTAATCCTGTTTTTAATTAAATCAAGCGATAGAGCCAACCCTGCTGCATCTTCCTCTATGCCTTTTTCAGCAGCAAATTTCACAAATTCATCCATCAATTTTTGTTGAATATTAAATTGATTAATAAATGCTTCAGGTGTTTTATAGCTGCTAATCAATTCCTTTCGATGGCGATCTACATAATCAAAACCAAACTGAAAAAAGATACCTCGATAATTCAATTTTCCAAAATATTCACTAAGTCCTAAAGTATCAATAGGGACATATACATCAGGCATAATACCACCACCGCCATAAACTACTTTACCCCCGGGTGTAATGTATTTTAATGAGTCTTCAAAATGGATGGAATCCATTGATTGCATTTCCCCTGAGTTAAATCGCTCGTAAGCCTCATTATTATAAGCCTCCAAACCATCATTGTAGGATTTTTGAATACTTCTTCCTGTTGGCGTGTAATACCTAGCAACTGTTAACCGTATAGCTGAACCATCAGGCCACTGTATTCCCTCTTGAACTAACCCTTTTCCAAAAGATCGACGGCCGATTATAGTTCCCCGATCGTTATCTTGTATAGCTCCTGCTAAAATCTCACTTGCTGAAGCAGAACCCTCATTAACCAATATAACAACGGGAATATCTTCCAACCTTCCTCTTGAAGTTGCATAGAATTCTTGCTTAGGGCGAGACTTGCCTTCAGTGTAAACAATCATTTTATTTTTCTGCAAAAATTCATCCGCCAACTGAGTAGCAGAATTTAAAAATCCGCCTCCATTATTTCGAAGGTCTACAACGATATTTTTCATACCGTTTTCTTGTAATTTCTGAACCGCAGCTAAAAATTCTTCATAGGTGTTTTTAGCAAATCGAGTTATTTTAACATAGCCTGTTTGCTCATCCAATAAATACGCTGACTCAATACTGTGTAATGGAATTTCATCTCGAGTAATGCTAAAATCTAAAATATTTCTTTGACCAGGTCTGAGTATTGCCACGTTGACAACTGTTCCTTTTGGACCTTTTAGCAACTTCATTACATTTTGATTATCAACTCCTACTCCTGCTACAGGTGTAGTGTCAACTTTAATTATTCGGTCACCAGCCATTATACCCAGCTTCTCAGAAGGGCCACCACCAAGAGGATTAACAATCATTATGGTGTCATCGGTAATTCTAAACTCTACACCAATACCGTCAAAATTCCCTTCTAATGGATCATTTACAGCATTATAATCTTCTACAGGAATGTAGTAAGAATGAGGATCTAATGATTGCAATAACTCAGATATAGCTGTCTCAGAAAGCTTTTCTAAATCTACAGTATCGACGTAATCCTGATCGACATACCGCATCACTTGATTAAGTTTTGAAGACATGTCAAGCTTGCCGTATGGAGACAAATCAATGGTCCCAACAGCAACCATTTGTTTACCCAAAAAAATACCTCCAGCCAAAACAATTGCTAAAAGAATTGGTAAAAATAATAGGATTCGTTTATAATTGTTATTCATCTAATTCCTTAATTTGAATGGTTTCTACACCTGCTTGTTTTAAAAAGTGAATCCCACGATCGTCTTTATATGCCTTCTGATAAACTACCCGAGTTATCCCAGCTTGCAAAACAAGCTTAGCGCAATCTTTACAAGGAGAAAGTGTGATATATAAAGTTGCTCCGCTGCAATTGTTGGCTGATTTTGCAACCTTTAAAATTGCATTAGCCTCAGCATGAAGAACATACCAATGTGTTTCTCCATTTTCATCTTCGCAACAATTATCAAAACCAGTTGGTGTTCCGTTATAACCATCAGAAATGATCATACTATCCTTAACGATTAATGCTCCTACTTGTTTTCTGCTGCAGTGAGAAAGTGAAGCCCACTCTTTAGCCATTCTAAGATAAGCAGTATCGTACCGTAACTGTTTGGAATGACTTTCATATTTAATCTTCATAACCTTTAAAAATAAGAAAGCTACCTTTTTAGCAGCCCATATTTATGACAAATGGTAAATTAATGCAATTTTAACTTAAGCAAATACTGTTTTATTGCTTTTGGAAGCTGCTCATGTTCTAATTGTTGAATTTTATCCGATAACGATTCAATAGTATCCTGCTCTTCCACATCAACTTTATGCTGTTCTAAAATTCTTCCTTCATCAAAATGTTCATTGACTAAATGAATAGAAATTCCACTGTATTTTTCTTTGTTGAACAAAACAGCTTGATGAACAAATTTTCCATACATGCCTTTACCACCGTATTTGGGCAACAAGGACGGATGTAAATTAATAATACGATCTGGGAAAGCATGAATCAAATCAAGATTAATTTTTAATAAAAATCCAGCTAAAACAATTAAATCTACTTTTAATTCAACTAACAAGTTAATAATCTCTATTGGATGCTCAAATTGCTGTTTGGTAAATACCCTAACAAGTATTCCCAAAGCGTTAGCTTTTTCTACTGCACCAGAGGATAGTTTATTAGATATTAATACACTAACCGTGGTGTCAGTCTCCTGAAAATAACGAATAATCCGATCGGCATTGGAGCCTCCTCCAGAAGCAAAAATTGCGATGTTCGCCATTTTCTTTTATTTGCAAAATTAAGGCAAATTAGTAGTTTAAGTAAAAATTTTGTTCAAAATATTGATAATTTAACGCAATGGAAAATGAACATCTAGTTGAATATCTTTCATACGATCCACCCACGGAAATCGAGCTTTTACTCCGTTCAAAAGTATTTTATCAAAAAATGAAAACAAGAAGGTCTGTTAGGCACTTCTCTAATCGAAAAGTACCAATAGAAGTAATTAATACACTGCTTAAAACTGCGGGAACGGCTCCCTCAGGTGCACACAAGCAACCTTGGACCTTCTGCGTGGTAAGTAGCCAAGAATTGAAAAGAAAAATACGACAGGCAGCGGAGAAAGAGGAATTCGAGAATTACAATGGTAGAATGAGTGACGAATGGTTACGAGATCTGGCGAAATTCGACACAAACTGGCAAAAACCCTTTTTAGAAATCGCTCCATACCTTATTGTTGTGTTTAAACAGAGTTATGGACTTAAAGAGAACAAAAAACAAAAGCATTACTATGTAAATGAGTCAGTTGGAATAGCTGCAGGCCTATTAATTGCAGCAGCGCATGAAGCGGGCTTAGTTACCTTAACACACACTCCAAGCCCATTAAACTTTCTATCAACACTTTTAAAGAGACCTAAAAATGAGAAACCATATTTGCTCATTCCTATTGGTTACCCACTTGATGAGGCTAAGGTTCCAACACTAAAAAGAAAACAATTCGACGAAATTGTTGTACATTACACCTGAAATAGCAAAAAAAATTTTGATATTGGCTGAATTACTTTTTTCTTTGCAGCTTGTAAAAACAATAAAAATTTAAAACAATGGCAGATACATCATCAAGAGTAAAAGCAATTATCGTTGACAAATTAGGTGTTGATGAAAATGAAGTTACACCAGAAGCAAGTTTTACCAATGACCTTGGTGCTGACTCTTTGGATACTGTAGAATTAATTATGGAATTTGAGAAAGAATTCAATATTGCTATTCCAGACGAACAAGCAGAGAAAATTGCTACCGTTGGTGACGCAGTTAAATATATTGACGAGAACGCAAAATAATTTTTTCTTAATAGAATGAAATTAAAGCGAGTAGTAGTAACCGGCCTTGGAGCGCTTACGCCCATTGGAGATAACGTTCAAGAATATTGGGACGCATTAATCAATGGTATTAGTGGTGCTGCTCCTATACAACAGTTTGATGCCTCAAAGTTTAAAACACAGTTTGCTTGCGAGGTAAAAAGCTATGATCCAAATGATTACTTTGATCGTAAAGAACACCGTAAACTAGATTTATTTGCGCAATATGCGTTAATTGCTGCTGACCAAGCAGTGGTTGACAGTGGAATAGATCCTGAGAAAGTTAACGCTGACAGAATAGGTGTTATTTGGGGTGCAGGTATTGGTGGGTTAAAAACATTCCAAGATGAGTGTATTGCATTCGGAAATGGTGACGGTACTCCTCGATTTAATCCTTTTTTCATTCCAAAAATGATAGCAGATATAGCCCCTGGACATATTTCAATGAAATATAATTTCCGGGGGCCTAATTTCACAACCGTATCTGCTTGTGCTTCTTCCACAAATGCTATCATAGATGCTTACAACTACATCCGATTAGGTATGGCTGATGCATTTATTACAGGAGGTTCTGAAGCTGCGGTAAATGAAGCAGGTGTAGGTGGATTTAATGCGCTGCATGCTTTGTCCACTAGAAATAATGACCCTAAAACTGCTTCAAGACCTTTCGATTTAGGACGAGAAGGGTTTGTTTTAGGAGAAGGTGCAGGAGCTCTAATTCTTGAAGAGTATGAGCATGCAATGGCACGAGGTGCTAAAATTTATGCAGAAGTTATCGGATGCGGCATGTCTGCAGATGCACACCACATTACAGCTCCTCACCCTGAAGGATTAGGAGCACTCAATGTAATGAAAAATGCACTGGCCGATGCAGGTATGAAGCCTGAGGATATCGACTACATCAATGTTCACGGAACTTCAACTCCACTTGGTGATATTGCTGAATCTAAAGCAATAAAGCAAGTGTTTGGTGAACATGCTTATAATTTAAATATAAGCTCTACAAAATCAATGACAGGCCATCTTTTAGGTGCAGCAGGGGCTGTTGAGGCCATTGCATCTATATTGGCAGTAAAGAATGATATTGTCCCTCCTACAATTAATCATTTTGAGGATGATCCCGAGTTTGACGCAAAACTCAATTTCACATTCAACAAAGCTCAAAGAAGAGTGGTTAACGCTGCATTAAGTAATACGTTCGGATTTGGAGGGCATAATGCTTCAGCAATTTTCAAAAAATTCAACGCCTAATTGAGCTTATTTACAGGAATTAAATACTTTTTCCTAACTGAAAAAAGTAAATATAAAACGCTTAAAAGAATACTAGGGTTTATTCCTGATAACATTGAGCTTTATGAGCAAGCCTTTAGACATAAATCTGCTGCAGAGGAAGATAGTAGGGGAGTAAAAAATTCTAACGAGCGATTAGAATTTTTAGGAGACGCTATTTTAGATGCCATAGTTGCCGATTACTTTTTTTTAAAATTTCCTTATAAAGGTGAGGGTTTCTTGACCAAAATGCGCTCAAGAATGGTCAGCAGAACATTTTTAAATGACTTAGCTAAAAAATTAGACTTAGATACTTTTTTAGAGATATCTGAAGATGTAGTAAATGCTAAATCTGTTTATGGCAATGCATTAGAAGCACTGATTGGAGCAATATATCTGGATCAAGGGTACGATTTGACAAAGAAGTTTATCATCGATCGGATCATTTCTGACCACGTTGATGTTGAAAGTCTAATTCAATTAGAGAGCGATTATAAGAGTAAATTAATTATTGCAGCACAAAAGGCTAAGAAAGTTTTAAGCTTTAAAATAGAACTTATCAATAACAATAACTTCAACTATTATATTGCTACTATAGTAATAGAAGAGACTGCAATAATACACGGAAAAGGACAGTCTAAAAAGGCTGCAGAACAGCATGCCGCTCAATTATTTTTTGAGCGTGGATTTAAAATTTAATATGCCCTTCATATAAAGATTCTTTTAATGGTGGCAGTATTGGTAACTTTACCCTACTAAATCATTAAAGAAATGCCGAAGCTAACACTTGCCCTTGAAGAGGATTTCGATTTCACCCTCATTGGAATTAGTTGCCACTCGAAAGATTATAGACTAGGTTACGAATTCAATAAACGAATGGGATTTAAGTTTTCTAGAGAAAATGATCTTGAACTACGGATAAAAGGTGAAATTTCTAGTTATGCATTCTTTAATTATTTTGATAAAGAAAATTATATAGAGTATTCTCTAATTTCTAATAAAAGTAATCTTGGAAAGTTAGTACCCGAAGAAAAACTTTCAGATTATTTTTTAATAGCCAAAGGGGAAGTTAGCACGCGTATTCAAAAAGAATTGCTCTTAAAAGTAAACGAAATACAACTTATACTGACAGCATACTTTATTGATGTAAATCAGTTAAAATCTAAAAGAAATTTAATCTTTTAGCCTAATTTTAAAATTATGAAATCAACAAAAAAAACAAAGATAGTTGCGACCATAGGACCTGCGACATCATCGAAAAAGATGTTATTGCAAATTATTGAAGCTGGCGTAAATGTATGCAGAATCAATTTTTCTCATGGAAGCCATGAAGACCACCTAAAAGTAATTGAACGTGTCTCAGAAATTAATAAAGAAAACGGATACCACACTGCTATACTAGCCGATTTACAGGGGCCTAAAATAAGAATTGGAGAAGTAGAAAATGGAGCTGTTGAAATAACAGCAGGAGAAGAAATTACTTTTACAACCGAAAAAATAATTGGCAATGCACATAAAGTCTATATCAATTATAGTGAATTTCCTAGGGATGTTAAAGTAGGTGAACGTATATTAGTAGATGATGGTAAATTGGCCATGGAAATCCAGTCAACAAACGGAAAAGATCAAGCAATTGCTAAAGTATTGAATAGCGGAATCCTTTCTTCTAAGAAAGGAGTGAATTTACCAAACACAAAAGTTTCGCTCCCTTCACTAACCGAGAAAGATCAAATTGACTTAGAATTTGCTATAGAAAATAATGTAGAGTGGATCGGTTTGTCATTTGTAAGAAATGCAAGAGATATTATTGAGCTAAAACATATTATTAAGAGCAAAGGAAAAACTGCTAGAGTTATTGCAAAAATAGAAAAACCTGAAGCAGTAGAGGATATTGATGATATCATTGATAAAACTGATGCAGTAATGATAGCTAGAGGAGATTTAGGAGTAGAAATTCCTATGGAAGAGGTTCCTTTGGTGCAAAAAGACATTGTAAAAAAGTGTTTAATTGCTGCCAAGCCGGTCATTATTGCAACTCAAATGATGGAAAGCATGATAACAAATATTAGCCCCACAAGAGCTGAGGTTAACGATGTAGCAAATGCTGTTCTAGATGGTGCTGATGCAGTAATGCTTTCTGGAGAGACATCAGTTGGAGCATATCCCTTACAAGTAATAGAGGCAATGGTAAAAATCATTGAGCAAATGGAAAAATCAGAAAGCATCTATCATCAAGAAACATTGCCAACCTCTCCTGATGACGATCGTTTTATTTCCGACTCTATATGCTTTAATGCAGGCAGATTAGCAGCGAGAGTAAATGCAAAGGCTATTGTTACCATGACGCATTCAGGATATACCGCCATGAAAATATCTAGCTTTCGACCAAGAGCGGGAACCTACGCCTTTACAGGCAATCACTCTTTACTAAATACCTTAAGCCTGGTATGGGGAGTAAAAGGATTTTATTATGATAAGTTTGTGAGCACCGATCATACAATAGCGGATATAAAATTCATCTTAAAAAAGAATGGATTTGTTAAAGATAAAGATTTGGTGATCAACTTAGCAAGTATGCCAATTTCTGAAAAAGGCCAGTCGAATATGTTAAAATTAAGTTTTGTGGAGTAAGTCATGTAAAAGTTCATTTAATATTAAGCCCATTGTTAATCACTACTAGCAATGGACTTTTTGTTGATTGCAACTTTAACTTTGGTCGTTTAAATCTATTGATTTTCCAAAATGGATGAAAGGGTGCGAACAAGTAGATGATATATCATTATTTGCCACTCAAATTTAAATCAATTTTATGTACTTTCATTTTCCTATTTAAAAAGCAACGTATGTCAATAAATACCTCATTATTAAAAGAAATTTGCGAAATAGCCGGAGCTCCAGGTTTCGAGCAACGGATTAGAGAACTGGTAATTCGCGAAATCACTCCATTAGTTGATGAAGTAAGCATTAACAATATGGGAAATGTTTATGCAATAAAACGTGGTAAATCGAATAAACGGGTAATGATTGGTGCCCATATGGATGAAATTGGATTCATTGTTAATCATATTGACGATAAAGGGTTTGTGCGATTTCATCCACTTGGAGGATTTGATCCTAAGACGCTTACTTCTCAGCGAGTGATTATTCATGGAAAAGAAGATTTAATAGGAGTAATGGGTAGTAAGCCCATTCATGTTATGTCACCAGAAGAGCGAACTAAGGGAGCAAAAATAACGGATTACTTCATCGATTTAGGAATGCCAAAAGAAGAAGTTGAACAAATTATAACCATTGGGGATCCAATTACCCGATATAGTGAATTAATGGAATTAGGAAACTGTGTAAATTGTAAATCTATCGACAATAGAGTTTCTGTATTTATTCTTATTGAAGCGCTTAGAGAGCTAAAAGGCCACAATGTTCCATTTGACATTTATGGCGTATTTACTGTTCAAGAAGAAGTTGGAATTCGAGGGGCGAATGTTTCAGCACTCGATATTCAGCCTGATTTTGGTTTCGGTTTAGATACTACTATCGCCTACGATGTTCCAGGAGCCAAACCAGAAGAGATGGTTACTAAACTTGGAGATGGAACTGCAATAAAGATTATGGATTCTTCTACTATATGCGACTATCGGATGGTAAAGTATATGAAAAGTGTAGCCAATAAGCATTCAATTAAATGGCAACCAGAAATATTACCAGCAGGTGGAACCGATACTTCAGGAATACAGCGTATGAATGCAGGCGGAGCCATTTCAGGGGCAATATCTATTCCTACTAGACACATTCATCAAGTAATAGAAATGGCCGATAAAAGCGATATTAGAGCAAGTATAGAATTGCTGAAAGTCTGCTTATCTGAGTTAGACCAATATGACTGGAAATTTTGAAAAGTACAATTAAAAAGGTTACTAAAAGAGTCACCCTTTTAATTGTATAATTTCTATGAGTTAAATAGTTCTTAAGACATCCATTTTTCAAGAGTTGGCGTTGGACTTTCTCCCTAGTGTTTCAGCAAAAGTCTAAGTATTCCTGTAAGCTCTCAATTGCTGCATTAGGACCTATTAAGGAATTCTTTAATCCTGCTGTAAATTTTTGCGACTGCTTCTCGGCATATCCTATTAAATCCAATTCTATAGGCTTTACCTCAGCCAACCGTTCCGAATAATCTTTGAGAATAACATTTCTTGTAGCCAAATCTTCTGGAGAAAAAGCACCTAGAATAAATGGCGCTAGTTAACCTGATTATATGAATTGTTCTAATCCCAATTGTTATTTACTGATAAGGTTTCATAACTTTTCTATGCTACGTTTACCCTTGCTTATAACATACCAAATGGAAATTCCCATTCGTCGGAAACCACCATTTGTGTATCTCCTTGAAAGTAAATAAGCTTAATTTATAGACTGATATTCTTTCTTTAATTGATCCACTGCCTCTGATAAACCTATTGTATCTATATTTATCAGATCTACTGAGCCTAATGACCCATATACGGCATTATCTATAGTTTGGTCTTTTTGCGACTTTTAAAAATCTTTAGACCTTGTTGTGTCAATAGCTATTTTTTTAGCTCTCTAGAATATCCAAGTATACAATCGCCCTTTAGAAGCATCATAATTTTCGATTTTTTTCCAAATTTTTACAACCCCCTCTTGAAGGACGTCCTCAGATAATTTTTGATTATCTAGCACTTGATTGATAATCGCAAACAACGCCTATTTGTAGTTTACATTAAGAATACTAATCTAAACCTATTTTTCAAGTAAAAGATGTGTTCAGACTCTTTGTGTAATTGCTGAAATTCTTTATTCATTTACAACTAAAATTGACTTAAAAAGCGTTTATCATTTTCTGAATAAAGCCTTAAATCATTTACGCTAAACTTTAATTGAGCTATTCGTTCTACTCCCATCCCAAATGCAAAACCAGAATAGATACTACTATCAATTCCACAATTTTCTAACACATTTGGGTCTACCATTCCACAACCCAAAATTTCTAAAAAGCCAGTATATTTGCACACATTACACCCTTTAGATTTACAAATACTACAAGAAACATCCATTTCGGCGCTTGGTTCAGTAAATGGGAAATAAGATGGTCTTAGACGAATCTCAGTATCCTCACCAAACATTTCTTTAGCGAAATATAATAAAGTCTGCTTTAAATCAGCAAACGAAACATTCTTATCGATGTAAAGTCCTTCTACTTGATGAAAGAAACAATGTGCTCTTGCTGAAATCGCTTCATTTCTGTATACCCTGCCCGGACTAATTGTTCTTATCGGTGGTTTTGCATTTTCCATTACCCGAACTTGAACTGAAGAAGTATGTGTTCGAAGTGAAATATCGGGATTTTTTTCAACAAAGAAAGTATCTTGCATGTCTCTAGCAGGGTGCTCCTCGGGAAAATTAAGTGCAGAAAAATTGTGCCAATCATCCTCTATTTCAGGACCTTCACTAACATTAAAGCCTACACGTTTAAAAATTTCAATGATTTCATTTCGAACCAAAGAAAGTGGATGACGCGCTCCAAGCTCTTTCTCAATAGCCGGTTTGGATAAGTCTTCACCAAATTTATTTTCAGCAGCAAAAGAAGTATTTCCAACTGCTGATTTCAGCAATTCCAATTTTTGTTGTGCTAATTGTTTTAATTCATTTAACTCCTTACCAAAAGCCTTTTTTTGCTCATTAGGTACAGATTTAAAATCATCAAAAAGTGCTTTTATTTGACCCTTGCTACCAAGCACTTTTATTCTAAATGCTTCTATTTCTTGAACAGAGGCACTATTAAATGCCTCTACTTCTGCTTTTAGTTCGTGTACTTTATTCAGCATTCTAATCGTTTAATACTTTCATTCGAATAATTCTGATATCTACTGTAGGTCTATCTTTCCCATTTGTTTCAGCATTGGCTATTTGGTCCAAAACATCTAAACCTGCAATCACCTCTCCAAAGATAGTATATCCTCCGTCTAAATGTGGCGCTCCACCTATAGTTTCATATATGTTTTTCTGTTCCTCCGTATAGGCAGTCTTTTTATCATTCTTTATTTTAGGTAAATACGCTCGAGGGTATGTTCTCCCTTGAATTATATAAAATTGAGAACCATTACTTTTTTTAGTTGAATTGTACTTATCAGGCTGCCGCGCTGCCGCAAGTGCTCCCTTTTTATGAATATACTTTTCAGCAATCTCAGCATTAACTGTATAATCCGGACCTCCATTTGAAAATACTTTATTTTTTGATGCTGTTCGTGACTCAGGGTCTCCTCCTTGAATCATAAACCCTTTGATTACCCTGTGAAATAATGTGCTATCATAAAAAGACTTTGCAGCTAATCCTAAAAAGTTGATGCGATGCTGAGGTGTTTCCTCGTACAATTTTACAATCATATTTCCTGCAGTTGTTTGAATAAGCACTTTATTTTGAGCGTTTAAACTTTCAAGCAAACATCCAAAAACAAGGAAAAAAAAGATAAAGTGTTTATTCAATGGTGATATCTTTATATTTGTAATTCTATAAGCTCTTTTGAAGATGAACAAAGTTATTAAAAATATACTCCCAGTTGCTATCTTAACGATCAGCATTGCATTAACATTTAGCTCTTGTAAAAAAGAAGTACAACCTGAATTAATATTAACAGTGCAAAATGAAGACGGAGTAGGATTACGAAATATTCGAGTAGCTATTTTTGCTAGTGAGCTTGATGAAGCATTTTTAGATCCAATCATTTTAGATTCAGGCCTTACAGATGCTGTAGGAGTATACAGAAAGAAATTTATAAATACGGTTATTGTTGATGTTGCTGCATTTGTTATCAATCAATCAGGAGATACTACCCGTTTTGCTATGGACACTTACAAAATTGAAGAGAAGAGACAACGATCTAAAGAAAATTTTGTTAGAAGAACTTTAGTATTATCTAATTAACTTATTGTCTTCAAAATAATCGACAATTGCTTGTTTCATCATTTGAGTTTGTTGACTAGCTTTTAAAAAAGGCAACTTCTCGGTTGCTTCCCAATGAGGCCACTCATCTTTATCTACTCCTGTAAATTTATAGTAGCCGTATTTACTGAGGAGTGTACAAACTGCCACATGAATTACATCTAGTTTTTGATCTTTTGTAAACTTTTTATATCCATGCCCTAATTCTTGTACCCCGATCAAAAAAAGCAAACTCTGCATATCTACATCTTCTCCAAAGCGATTTTCGACCACTGAAGTTACTTTAGCCCACTTTTTTTCAAATATTTCTTCCATAGTTTGTAAAATTAATTAATAGTTTAGCATCAGTTTATGAATTACCTGGATATTATTATTTGTGTTCCGCTTGCTTGGGCTCTTTATAAGGGATTTCGAAAAGGATTAATTTTAGAAATTGCATCTCTTATTTCTTTATTGATTGGCTTATGGGCTGCATATAAATTCTCCGCCATTACAGGAGAATATTTAATAAAATACTTCACCTTAAGTTCTAACGCACTCCCATTAGTTTCCTTTATTGTTACTTTCTTGCTAGTAGTAATTGGTATTCACTTTTTAGCTAAATTGCTCGAACGGATAATTAAGTTAGCAGCACTCGGATTAGTCAATAGGTTGGCAGGAGCGCTTTTTTCATTTATTAAGGTTGGGTTAATTGTAGGCACATTACTATATGCTAGTAGCTTATTTGACAATAAATTTGAAATTCTACCAAATGAAATAAAAAAAGAATCTTTGGTTTACCAGCCAATTATTTCAGCTCCCCCAAAGATTCTTCCAATGTTAAAAGACCTAGATTTTAGCAATAGACTTCCAGAACTATTTCATGATTCTAGTCTTGTATCGCCTTAATTCCAGGCAAGACTTTTCCCTCCATATATTCTAACAAAGCTCCACCTCCTGTTGATATATAACTTACTTGATTATTAAATCCAAACGTATTAATTGCAGCAGCAGAATCGCCTCCTCCAATTAATGAAAAAGCCCCATTTTTAGTGGCCTCTGCTACCGCTGCTGCTACACCTTTGGTTCCTTTTTCAAAATTTGACATTTCAAACACCCCCATTGGCCCATTCCATATAAGTACCTTTGAGCGTTTGATAATAGCAACAAATTCCGCTGTTGCTTTGGGACCAATATCTAAACCCATAAATCCATCTAATATTTCCATATTATCTACAATTGCTCTTTCGGCAGTATTTGAAAAGCCTTTTGCTGCGATCGAATCTACTGGCAACTGAACATTTACGTTCTTTTCAGCAGCTAAGTTCAAAATTGTCTGAGCAAGATTAACTTTATCTAGCTCCACTAATGAATCCCCTATCTGACCTCCTAGCGCTTTAAAAAAAGTGTATGCCATACCGCCACCGATCAATAAATTATCAACTTTATCAAGTATTTGCTCAATCAGCAATATCTTATCAGAAACCTTAGCCCCACCCATTATTGCGGTAATTGGTCGTTGATCTGAGGACAGCGCTTTTTCAACTGCATTCAATTCTTGTTCAATTACCCGACCAAACAACTTATCATTCGGAAAAAACTGTGCAATTATAGCGGTAGAAGCGTGTGCCCTATGAGCAGTTCCGAATGCGTCGTTCACATAAGTATCCCCCAAAAGAGCCAATTTCTTAGCAAAGCCGATATCCCCGTCCGTTTCTTCTTTGTAAAACCGTAAATTTTCCAATAGCAAAACTTCTCCTTGTTTTAAGTCTAAAATAGCATTTTCAGCTTTTTCACCTATGCAATCTGCCCCAAACTTAACCGGAAGATTTAATCGTTTAGATAATCCTTCAATTAAATGTCTTAAGCTGAATTTTTCCTCATAGGCTCCTTTTGGTCTTCCCAAATGCGATAATAATATTGGTAGCCCTCCTCCAGCTATAATTAGCTTTATAGTTGGTATTGCAGCATCAATACGTGTATAATCTGTAATTAGGAAAGAGTCATTCAAAGGCACATTGAAGTCAACCCTCACCAAAACCTTTTTACCTTGAAAATTATAATTGTCTAGTGTTTTCATTTGCGAAGTTAGAAATATTGATTTTTGAGAGTGCAAAAATAGCTTTTCAAAAATAAATGAGCACGCTTTTAAAAGTTCCTTTAAAAAAGCAATTCGCATTGGGTATTTTTGGATTACATTTATTGAATCATGCAGTTTAAACAAATCATCGGTCAAGAAGAAATTAAAAAAAGGCTAATACAAAGCAGTAAGTCAGGTAGAATAAGCCATGCACAACTTTTTATAGGAAATGAGGGCTCTGGAAATTTAGCAATGGCTATTGCTTATGCTCAATATATAAATTGTCTTCAACCTACTGAAGAAGATAGTTGTGGAAAATGTGCCTCTTGCATAAAATATGAAAAGCTTGCACATCCTGATTTAACATTCTCTTATCCGATTATAAACAAAGACTTCAGCAGAAAGTGGGTCTCTAAAGATTTTATTGCAGATTGGAGAGAAGCTATACTAGAAAATCCATACTTAGAATATACTGATTGGTTTAAACGATTAGAATTCGAGATTAAACAAGGCATTATCACGGTAAATGAAAGTGCTGAAATTTTGAGGTCTATAGTTTATAAACGATTCGAAGCCAAATACAAGGTTATTATTATGTGGCATGCAGAAATGCTACATACAGCAGCTGCAAATAAGCTATTAAAATTTATTGAAGAGCCTGCCGATAACACCTTAATAATATTACTAACAGATAGTTCTGAAGAATTGCTACGCACAATACTTTCTAGAACACAACAAATCAGATTTAATCCCATCAGTCAAGAAGCCCTTTCTAGTTTCATAAATCAACACTACAAACTAGGTGAAGAAAAATCGGCACAAATAGCAGCATTTAGTAATGGTGACTATAATGCTGCTGTTCGATTAGCAGAAGAAGGTGGCGAGTCCGACTATTTTGAACTATATAAAAACTGGATGCGCATGTGTTTCGCAGGAAAATTGCCTCCTATAATCGATTGGATAGAAATTATTAGTGGGAAAGAATATGGAAGAGAATACCGCAAAAATTTCATAGAGTACTGCCTTCGACTGTTAAGGGAAAGTATCATTAGCAATTACGCCGATGATAGTTTACTTAGATTAAGTGCCGGTGAAACGCAGTTTTTGACAAAATTTGCACCCTTTATTCATACGAATAATGTATTGCAAATGATCGACCTGTTTAATGATGCACATTATCATATTGAGCGAAATGCAAACCCTAAATTGGTATTTTTTCACCTTTCTACTAGAGTAACCAAACTATTAAGAACCAAAAATGTAAATTTGTAAGATTGTATAAATGATTCGACCCTAATTTTAGGGCACTAGATATAAATTATAGAAGAGATATGGGATGTGGAAGTTGTTCTACTGGTGGAGATGGAACTCCAAGGGGATGTAAAAATAATGGCACTTGTAGCTCAGGTGGTTGCAATAAGCTAAATGTATTTAATTGGTTGGCAAACATGGAATTGCCTAACAACCAGACACCATTTGATATGGTGGAGATTCGGTTTAAAAATGGAAGAAAGGAATTCTTCAAAAATCATGAAAATTTACCAATTTACGTTGGAGATGTAGTAGCCGTAGAAGCCTCTACAGGACATGATATAGGGGTCGTTTCACTCACTGGAGAGTTAGTAAGAATTCAAATGCAAAAAAAGAAAACCTTTGGTAAAGCTGATGAAATTAAAAAAGTCTATCGCAAAGCCAAAGAAACGGATATTGAAAAATGGAAGGAAGGGCAGCAAAGAGAAACTGAGGGTATGCCTATAGCTAGACGCTTAGCTATTGAGCTAGGGCTTTCTATGAAAATAAGTGATATTGAGTTTCAGGGCGACTTATCTAAAGCTGTGTTTTATTACACAGCAGAAGAGCGAGTTGACTTCAGAGAACTTATCAAAAAGTTAGCGGAATCTTTTAAGGTTCGTATTGAAATGCGTCAAATAGGTATGCGCCAAGAAGCTGGAAGATTAGGCGGAATTGGTTCATGCGGGCGTGAACTATGTTGTTCAACTTGGCTAACAGACTTTAGATCAGTTTCCACATCTGCTGCTCGTTATCAACAACTCTCATTAAACCCAATGAAACTTGCCGGACAATGTGGTAAATTGAAATGTTGTTTAAATTTTGAATTAGATGCTTACATGGATGAGCTAAAAGGCTTTCCTGATATAAAAAAGAAACTCAAAACAGCTAAGGGTGATGCTTTTTATCAAAAAATGGACATTTTCGGAAACAAGATGTGGTACTCGTATTTTGAAGAGCCAGGTAAGTTTATCGAGCTATCCCTAGACCGTGTTACCGAAATAATAGCTATGAATGCAGAAGGAGAAACACCTGCTGAATTAGTTGACCTTGAAAATATTGTAATAGAAGTAGCCCAGCCTGATTACGCAAATGTTGTTGGGCAAGATGATTTAACGCGATTTGATCGTCAGAAGAAAGCTAAGAAAAAGCGTAAAAAACGGTCTACAGGAAATAAGCCAACTCCGGAGGGCCTGACTACAAGTCAAAATACTAATCCAAAAGCAACATCAAATCAAGGTGATCAGGCAAGAAATAAACGCCCTAATCGGCCAAAAAGTAGACCTGATAATAAATCAGACCAGGGCATTGAACAATCAAATAAAACAGCAAGTTCAACTAAAGCAGAAAATACAAACCCTCGACCACAAAATAGCAATAAGCCAAATGCAGATGGAGATCAGCCAAAAAGAAAAAAACGGCCTTTCAAGCGTAAACCAAAACCAAATAGTGACGATCCGAAATGAGAAATCAACTCTATATAGCAGCTAGTTTTCTATTTATCATTCTTTTATCTGCTTGTGATCAAAATAGAGTGTTTGATAAAAGTCTGCCTTTAGAGAATGCTACATGGAATAGAACCCAACTAGCTAAATTTGATATTACTATTGAGGATACCACTGCATTCTATAATGTATTTATCAACCTTCGAAGTGCGGGACAATATCCCTATAGAAACATCTATTTGTTCACACAGATAAAAAGTCCTGATGGCAAATTTGCCAGAGATACAGCAGAATTTATGCTTGCAGATGGAAGAGGAAATTGGTTAGGTAAAGGAATCGGTGACCTATGGGAGTATCAATTCCCCTATAAACAATCGGTTATGTTTCCAAAGAAAGGCTCATACGTAATTGAATTAGAGCAAGCTATGAGAGATAGTGAGTTGAAATACATAACCGATATTGGTGTTAGAATAGAAAAAATAGCAGATTAATACCATGGCAAAAAAATTAGATAAAGAAGAGAAGAAGGGGAAAAAAAGCCTGGGGTTTTGGATCCTTACGTTTTGGAGTGTTGTACTTATTCCTATGGGAATGTTTACACTCATTATCTATGGCACTGCTCATGAGTGGTTTGGAGAGCTTCCTAGTTTTGAAGAACTAGAAAATCCTAAAAGTAATCTTGCGTCAGAAGTATATACCTCTGATGGAAAAGTGTTGGGTAAATATTTTTATCAAAACAGAACAAATGCTCAATATGAAGAACTGTCTCCGTTTCTTTCTCAGGCACTGATTGCAACAGAAGATGAGCGATATGAAGACCACTCTGGAATTGATTTTCGTTCATTAGGAAGGGTGTTTTTAGGATTAATAACAGGGCAAACCGGCAGTACAGGTGGCGGTAGTACAGTGACTCAACAATTAGCAAAAAACTTATTCCCACGAACGGAACTCACTAAGGTCGAATTAGTGATGCGAAAATTCAAAGAGTGGGTTATTGCGGTAAGGTTAGAAAGACAGTACACGAAAGAAGAAATTATAGCAATGTATTATAATACCTTCGATTTTGTAAATAATGCCGTTGGAATCAACTCAGCAGCAAATGTTTATTTTAATAAAAAACCGATTAAATTAAGTATTACCGAGTCTGCAATGCTTGTAGGAATGTTGAAAAATCCTGCATTATTTAACCCACTTCGTTTTTATGACACAACTCTACATAGACGAAACGTTGTTTTATCCCAAATGGTTAGGGCAGAACTAATTGATCAAACTGCTTTTGATAGCTTAAAAACTCAACCACTCGGTATAGAATTCCAAAAAGTAGACCACAAAGAAGGTATTGCTCCTTACTTCAGAGAGATTTTAAGAGCTGATCTTGGTCGTATTTTTAGTGAAATTGATTCTACTACAGGAGAATTAAGGTATAAAAAGCCAAATGGAAAACCTTATAACATTTATAAAGATGGCTTAAGAATATATACTACCATCAACTATGATATGCAACAGCATGCAGAATGGGCAATGAGTAAATATCTTGGTGAGAAACTTCAAAAAGATTTTTTTAGAGACCTTAAAAAGAAGAAGAAAAACCCATTTGATTGGAGAATTACTGATGAGCAAGTAGATCAAATAATTAAGTCATCAATAAAAAGAACAGACAGGTACAATGTGTTAAATGGAATACAATGCGCTAACTGCGGTCGAAGAGGTAAATATGTAAGTGAAATTACGGAAGAAGGTATTCAATATTTTGAATGTTCAGCAGAAGATTGCCACCATAAAAGTAGAGTAATAGCAAAAGACTCTATTGATATTATTTTTAACACTCCGGTTCCAATGACCGTTTTTTCATGGAGTGGTGAAATTGATACTGTCCTTTCGCCAATAGATAGTATAAAATACTACAAAAGCTTCTTGCAAAGCGGATTAATGTCAATGGATCCTGCAACGGGTTACATAAAAGCATGGGTAGGTGGAATAAATAGTAAATATTTTGCTTACGATCACGTAGCGCAAAGTAAACGACAAGTAGGTTCTACCTTTAAGCCATTTATGTATGCAGTAGCTATAGATGAGGGATATTCACCCTGCTACGAAGTACCAAACGTCCCTGTTAAATTTAAAAGAGGCGAATTTGGATTATTAAAAGATTGGGAGCCTCAAAATAGTGATCCAAAAGACATAGGCTACAAAGTAACGCTTAAATATGGTTTAGCTAATTCTATGAATACCGTTTCTTCATTCTTAATGAAGAAGTTTGGTCCGGAAAGAGTGGTAAAAATGGCAAGGAATTTAGGAATTAAAAGCAATCTAGATCCTGTTCCATCTTTAGTACTTGGTGTAGCAGACTTGTCTGTTTATGAAATGGTTGGAGCATTTAGCACATTTGCGAACAAAGGAATATACACCGAACCTGTTTATTTAACACGAATAGAAGATAAGGATGGAAACATTATTAAAGAATTTATTCCTGAAACGAAAGAAGTGATTAGTGAAGAAACGGCCTACACTATGGTCAATTTGATGGAAGGGGTAACTTCATATAATTACAACCAAGATAAAGGTAAAAAAACTGCAGGAACAGGAATTCGTTTGCGGTTTGAGAGCCACGAATACGGAGGATTTAGAGGACCAATTGCAGGAAAAACAGGAACTACTCAAAATAACTCTGATGGATGGTTTATTGGAATGATGCCAAACTTAGTTACAGGAGTTTGGGTAGGTGCAGAAGATCGAAGTGTACGTTTTTCTAGAACAGCTGATGGACAAGGAGCAAATACAGCTTTACCCATATGGGGATACTATATGAATAAAGTAATCAAAGACACAACCCTTGGTGTAAAGAATGTAGCTTTTGAGAGGCCGCAAAATGAATTACGCATCGACCTCGATTGCGATAAAGTATCTAACGAGGCTAATTTTAATACTAATACTTCAGAACCTGATTTTAATAACTAATGAAAAAAGTTGTAGCGAATGCCGAAGAGGCAATAAAAGGAATTGAAAGTGGAATGACGTTAATGCTAGGAGGTTTCGGATTATGCGGAATTCCAGAAAAATGCATTGAAGCATTGTCGAAAAAACCAATTATGAACCTGACTTGTATTTCTAATAATGCTGGTGTAGATGATTTTGGTCTAGGTTTTTTACTAAAAAACAGACAAATCAAAAAAATGATTTCTTCTTACGTAGGTGAGAATGATGAATTTGAACGTCAAATGCTTAGCGGAGAATTAGAAGTTGAGTTAACTCCACAGGGGACGTTAGCTGAGAAGTGTAGAGCAGGTGGTGCAGGTATTCCTGCTTTTTATACACCCGCAGGATACGGCACAGAGGTAGCAGAGGGAAAAGAAACTAGGGAATACGACGGTAAGATGTACATCTTAGAAGAGAGCTTAGTTGCAGATTTTGCAATAGTGAAAGCATGGAAAGGGGATACCAAAGGAAACTTGGTATTTAAAGGAACTGCTAGAAATTTTAACCCTGTAATGGCTACTGCCGGAAAAATTACAATTGCAGAAGTAGAACACTTAGTAGAGCCAGGAGAGCTTCACCCAAATGAGATTCATACACCAGGAATATTTGTACACCGAATATTTGAAGGTAAAGATTATGAGAAGAGAATTGAACAACGAACTATTTCTCAAAAATAGTTTAATGTAACAACGACCTTAATGTAGCAATTTAACAATGGAATGAATTGCTTCGCAATTAATTTAATTAGTATATTAAAACATTGGTACATTATTACATTGGAACATTAATGTATTAGCAAATTGGTAAATTAAAAAAGCACGGAAAGAGAAAATATTATAGTTTCGAAAACGAGTGCGTTTTCACTTGATATTATGCTCTTACGCTGAGTTACTTGAAGAAAAGAGAAAGTATATAATTGCAAGACAGCTTTTAAAAAGTGGAACCTCAATTGGGGCTAATGTTCATAGAGCGCAGAATAGTGAAAGTAGAGCAGATTTTATTCACAAAATTAAGATTGCTGCAAAAGAAGTAGAAGAAACCAAGTATTGGTTAACCCTTTGTAAACAAGCAGAGAGTTACCCATTTGAAGAAAATTTAGAACTACAAATAAATGAGATTGGTCTAATTATCTATACGATTCTATCAAGCTCAAAGAAGTTCATTAAATAATGAAGCAGTGAATATTTGTTAGATTAGTATTTTGATTCCATTACTAAATCAAAACACTGGAACATTAATAAATTGCTAGATTTCTACATTAACTAATTGATAGATTGGCAAATTAGCAAATTTCTACATTAACTAATTGGTAAATTATAAAATTGATATATTAAACAGATGTTAGATAAAAACGGAATAGCCAAAAGAATTGCACAAGAATTAGAAGACGGTTTTTACGTGAACTTAGGAATAGGAATACCTACATTGGTGGCTAATTATATACCTGAAGGAATAGATGTAACTCTGCAGTCTGAAAACGGATTGTTAGGGATGGGACCTTTCCCTACTGAAGAAAATGTAGATGCAGATTTAATTAATGCAGGAAAACAAACCATTACCACATTACCAGGATCGGTATTTTTTGACTCTGCAATGAGCTTTGCAATGATTAGAGGTGGGAAAGTTCAATTAACCGTTTTAGGTGCTATGGAAGTTTCTGAAAATGGGGATATCGCCAACTGGAAAATACCAGGCAAAATGGTAAAAGGTATGGGCGGTGCTATGGATTTAGTTGCCTCTGCTGACAATATTATCGTAGCAATGATGCATGCCAATAAAGCAGGAGAATCTAAATTATTAAAGAAATGCAGCTTACCGCTCACTGGTGTAGGATGCGTAAAAAAGATTGTAACTAATCTAGCTGTAATTGATGTTACCGAAAGAGGTTTTGAATTGAAAGAACGTGCGCCTGGCGTAACCGTTGAAGAAATAATTTCTTTAACAGAAGGAACATTAATCGTAGAAGGAGATATTCCTGAGATGGACGTTTAATACATTCAATACTAGTATTTAATACTATATTTACTTCCACACGTTCACTTTTAATTACATCCATAAACTTAAATAATGGACATGATCCTTTCCATATTAATCCCTGCATATAATGAGGAACGTACTATACGCCTAATATTAGATAGAGTAAGGGATGTTCAACTTGTTAATGATATTAAAAAAGAGATCATTATCGTAAATGACTGCTCTTCTGACAATACAGTTGGGGCATTGGAAACCTACATGGCTAAAAATCCGGAAATGGGAATCCAATTGTATAGCCAAGAGAAAAATCAAGGAAAAGGAGCAGCAATTCATAAGGCTATTTCATTAGCAACTGGTGATTACTTAATTGTGCAAGATGCCGACTTAGAGTATGACCCACGAGAATACAATGACCTATTGAAGCCTATAGTAGAAGGGAATGCAGATGTGGTATATGGCTCTCGATTTATTGGAGGCAATCCACATCGAATTTTATTCTTTTGGCACTCCATCGGAAATAAATTCTTAACCCAACTATCAAACATGTTCACCAATCTGAACTTAACCGATATGGAAACATGTTATAAATTGATAAAAACAGACATCGCCCAATCGTTAAAACTAAAAGAAAAGCGCTTTGGATTCGAGCCTGAATTAACTGCCAAATTAGCACGTGTTCCAAATATCAGAATCTATGAAGTAGGTATATCCTACTATGGTAGAACTTATGAGGAAGGCAAGAAAATAGGCTGGAGAGATGGATTTAGAGCTATTTATTGTATTATTAAATATCGAATTAGTAGGTAGACTTGCAGTATTGTACCAAAAACAGAAGGTTATAAATTCCAAAAAGACTTATCTTCGCATTCTATGAAAAAAGTAATTTCTACTATCTCATTTTTTATAATAAGCTTGTTTGTTCTATCAGTCTTTGGCTGGATGAGTGTAAATATTTCTAAAGGAGTAAAAGATTTTGGATTATTAAATGAGCCTATTAAGTTTATGTACTCATTTTTAGATCAGTTTAAAGAATCTGTAGAGGAGGTTAAGAAAGAGTCTCCAACATTTTTAAAAACAGAGGTCAATTATAAATTAATTAATAATCTAAAAGAAGACTTAAATGTGTTAATGTCTTTTTCTGAATCTGACCATAGACGTTCGGTTGTAATAATGAATTTAAGGAATGATTCAATTCTCTTCAAATGGAACATAAAAGACACAGTAAATGAACACGACAGAATAAAAAATCCAATCGCATACCCAAATAGGGATTTGGTATATTCATATACAATGAAATCAGGTATCAAAAGGATCGATTCAACAGGGAAAGTTCTCTGGAAGCAAGACGGTATAATTGGGCACCATTCATTAAATTTAGATAGCTCGGGATACATTTGGGCTTGTACAAGAAAGGCACCTGAATGGTGGGATGCATCTGGTAAATATAAGCTATACGGGAGGACAGTGTATTTTGAAGATGATTTCTTGACAAAATTAGACCCAAATACTGGTGAAATACTATACCATAAGTCTCTCGCTGAAGTATTTAAAGAAAATAAAATTGCTAATTATTTCCTTCAAACGCAAAGTGGTCAAGATCCTATGCATCTAAATGACATTCAGCCTGCTTTAAAAACAACAAAATACTACAGTGAGGGTGACTTATTCTTAAGCTTAAAACAAATTTCATTGATTTTACATTTTAGGCCTTCAACCGGTGAAGTAATCAAAGTTATCAAAGGCCCGTTCTCAGCACAGCATGATGTGGACTTCTTAGATGACAGCACACTAACCTGGTTCAATAACAGTTACTACGCTTTATGGACTGAGGACTCAAAACCTAAACCAAAAAATGCAGAACAATTGACTTTAACTGCAGATTTCTTTTCTAACATAGTTCGTTATGACCTATCTTCTGAAGAGTTCTCTTACATAGGAGAAGAAATATTTAAGAAAAACTGGATATTTACCGGTAACGAAGGATTGCATGAATTTATAAACGACTCCACCTACTTTGTAGAACAGCAAAATCAAGGTTACCTTTGGGTTATTCAGAATGACCAAGTAATTTATAAAGGAGTTTTAGAGTCTCAAAAAGAAGGGTATCATCACCTTCCAAACTGGACACGTATAATAAAAAAATAATGGAGTTACTTTATATCGGCCCCGGAATGGGGATAGGAAGCATAATTTTAATTTTTTTAATTGCAGGGATTGTTTTATCCGCTTTCGGTTATATCATTTGGCATAAAGTCAAAACACTATTCAAAAAGAAGAAATAAGCGTGATTATCTATTTTCTAGTTCTTACTGTTAGCTTCTTTTTATTAGCGCTATTCATAAAGTACTTCCGCAACCATTTTCATAGATTGGCGGAGAACAGTTTACGATTGGTAGACTCTTTACTGCTTAAGATTGACGAAGAAGAGAAGGTAAAATTAGTACAGAAGCAAAATAATTTGCTGATACTAGCCCTGCTAAAAGTAGCTATTATTGCTATAGCAGCAGTACTTATCGGTAGCATACCGATCTACATGTATATGTTATATTTAGACATACCATATGCTGACATTAACTTTACTTCTCTAGAAGCAATTATTGCCATTTCTATTGGATCTACAATGGGCTTAATTACTCCAATTAACAAATCCAAAACTGAAGGATACTCAGAGTTATCACAACTATTGCATAGGCTTGTTTTAAATAATTATGCTGTTGCCTATCGGTTGTTTAAAATGGAATTAAAACAGTTAAAAAAATACAATTTAAACAAGGATAAGAAGTTTTTGATTGTATCAGGCTTAGCCAGAGCAGGAACAACTAGCGTAATGAATAAGCTATCAGAAAGTGCATACTACACCTCTCTGAACTATGCAAACATGCCATTCATTACCTCTCCAAACAGCTGGAAAAAATTCTACTCACCAAATGACAATAAAAAGAAAGAGCGAAGCCACAAAGATGGAATTCAAATTGGTTTATCCTCCAATGAGGCATTGGAAGAGTATTTTTTCAAAATGATTCTAAATGACTCTTTCATTTCAGATAAGTCATTAAACAAGCACAAAATTTCTCCTACACAGTATGAAGATTACATCAACTACCAACAAGTGATACTAAATGGTGATAATAAATATTATTTGGCCAAAAATAACAATTTTGCACTTAGGTATCAATCTATTAGAAAATACAATAAAGACTTTGTAATTGTATTTATGTTCAGAGATCCCGTTTCTCACGCAGCTTCACTCCTTGAAAAACATAAAGAATTTAGTCTACTGCAAACAAAGGATGATTTTGTATTGGAGTACATGAATTGGCTTGGCCATCACGAATTTGGAATGAATCAAAAGCCATTTCAATTTACCGATGATTCAGCCCCAGATTCCAAAGATAAAAACTCAATTGATTATTGGTTGCAGATTTGGATTAACTACTATACCTACTTACTTGAGGTAGACAGACAAAATACTCTATTTGTAAATTATAGTGATTACTGCGATTATCCTAATGAGGTTTTAAATAAGGTACAGCATCTTCTAGGCCTTGAACCTTGCTTTATGGATTTGCCTTCGTTCAAGAACCAAAGAACATCGATAGAGAATTGTTCGGAAGTATTAAAGAATAAAGCATATTTCGTCTTCAATCAATTAAAAGAGCTATCCTCTTGAGATTCTCATCTCAATACTCTTTATTTAAATAAGCAGTCTTATCCCTTTGGAATTGCGTCTATCAGCCGTTTAGTGTATTCCTTCTTTGGATGCTCATAGATATCATCAGCCATACCCATTTCTTCTATTTTTCCTTGATTCATAACTATCATTCTGTCAGACATATACTTAACTACAGATAAATCATGGGAAATAAAAATATAGGTAAAACCAAAATCTTTTTTTAAGTCATTTAGTAAATTTAGCACTTGAGCTTGCACTGAAACATCTAAGGCAGAAACAGATTCATCACAAATTATGAAACGAGGGTTAACTGCTAATGCTCTTGCTATACAAACCCGCTGTCGCTGACCACCGCTAAACTCATGAGGATATCTGTTATACATCTCAGCGCTAAGTCCTACCTTGTCTAGTAATTCTTCTACTTTTTCTTTTCGTGCTTTGCTATCTATACCTATCCCATGCACATCCATCGGTTCTTTAATTGCAGCGCCTATTGTTATTCTAGGGTTTAAAGATGAGTAGGGGTCCTGAAATATAATCTGGAGATCCTTACGATATTCTCGCATTGCATTATCGTCCAATTTACATAGATTACTTCCTTTGTAAATAACCTGTCCGTTAGTAGGTCTTATCAATTGTAATATAGCTCGTCCTAAAGTAGTTTTCCCACAACCCGACTCGCCAACTAATCCTAAAGTTTCTCCAGGAAAAACATCAAAACTAAGTGAATCAACTGCCTTTAAAACCTTAATAGTGTTACCTAGCCATCCCTTTTTAAGTGGATAGTGAACACTTAAATCTTTAATAGATAATAGAGGATTTTGACTATATATTACTTGTTGATGTTGATTTCGCTCAACTTTAGAAATCTCTAGTTGATTAATAATAGACGAAATGGATGTAGAACGTTGAATTAGTTTACCATTGGTGTCGATTTCTAAAAAGTCATTTACTGTTGGTAGTTTTTTTAAAATTTTATCCATAGGTGGCCTACAAGCCAACAAACCTTTTGTGTAAGCGTGTTTTGGTTCATGAAAGACTTCTTTTACATTTCCTTCTTCAACAATATCTCCTCTGTACATTACAACTACCCGATCAGCTATCTCTGCTACTACTCCTAAATCATGAGTTATAAAAATTATACCCATTCCGAGGCGTAGCTGAAGGGATTTAAGAAGTTTCAAAATAGACTTTTGAACAGTTACGTCAAGTGCAGTAGTCGGTTCATCTGCGATAAGTATATCGGGATTACAAGAAATTGCCATAGCGATCATTACCCGTTGCTTCTGGCCTCCTGATATTTGATGAGGATAACTGTTATATATTTCTTCAGGGCGCGGCAGAAGCACCTCTTTAAACAGTTCTATCGTTCTTTTTTTTGCTTGTCTTTTTGTTAAGCCTAAATGTAAAATCAATGCCTCATCAACTTGGTCTCCACAAGTAAATACAGGATTTAAGGAAGTCATAGGCTCTTGAAAGATCATCGCAATTCTATTTCCCCTGTACTTTCTCATATCACTATCTTCTAGTGAAATAAAATTGACCGGTTCTTGCTTACTATGAAAAATCACTTGACTTTCTGGGCTAATTCTTCCTGGTTTTTTTATTAATCCCATAGCAGAAAGAGAAGTGACAGATTTACCTGACCCAGACTCTCCTACAATAGCTAAAATTTCTCCTCTTCTAAGCTCAAAACTAATCCCTTTTACGGCTTTGGTAATGTTACCTTCAGAAGAAAACTCAGTAGTTAAATTAATTACTTCTAGTAAAGGTTCACTCATGATTTTCAAAATCTAGAGGAAAAAGCATCTTGGTGCCTATGGGACCAGAAAATATAAACTGATCAAATAGACTAGGATTAACATTAAATATTATTGTACTATCTTGAGCACCTTCTATGGATAGAAGAGAGTCTGATGGTTGTTCTTTTAAATAATTTTGATAATGAATCGAATGGTATTCTAGTCCTTTGTTATTCAAAGTAGTAAACTGACTAACATTCTTTTCTCTGTGAGTATATTTTATGCGTTGATCAAATTTTATTTTACTAAATCCTGGAGCTGATATTTCGAAGTGAATAAACTCATCATTGGAGTATAAATTAAATACACCTTCATGATTGGTAAATGTGTTACTTGCAATATTCCAGTAGTTTGTCCAGCCACGAATAACTGCGCCTTCTATAGGCACTCCTGTGTTTCCATCAACAATTCGACCTGTAATCTTAATATTTTTATACCCAAGCATATTATAATAGTTAGGAGCACAATCGCACTTATATGTTGGAACATAATTTACCAAATTCTTAATTGCTAATGCAGCAGGCTTTGGTGTTCCGTAAATAAAATCATTACTATCATTATAAAACGTTACTCCATTGTGATCAATTAAAGAAGTATAATTATGCTCAAAATTATCTCCCCAATCTACATCTTGAAATTGCCACCAACCAAAACCACTTCCACCACAATTAACTGTGCGTTTAAATGATTCGTACATAAACTGTCTTTGTTCGTTATATGAAATAGAATCGTTATCGGATGGAAGAGAAACTTCGGTGATCATCCAGGGCTTATTAATATACTTACTCCACCAGTAAATTTCATTTGGCACCCTAAGCGGATGATAGGTATGGAATGAAACAAAATCCACAGGAAGAAGAGATGCATCCCATTCAAAAACTTCTATAGGCTCCCCAAATCCAATAGTTGAAAGTTGGTTCGGTGCATAATTTTTCATTAAATTATCCCAGGATTTAACTACATTATATGCGCTCTCTTTTGATCTTTGTCTGATTTTGTAATCATTACTCTCTGAATTATCGAAATATAGCGGCTCATTAAAAAAGTCATAGGAAAAAACGGTATTTTCGTCTTTAAACAATGATAAAATATCTTTTATAAAAGAGATTCTGGATTCATTTTCTTTCTCATCCAATCGATGAGTTGGAAGTAAAATCATAACCTTTAATCCATTGCTTTTAGCTAATTCGATAATCTTAACTACTGCAGCAATATAATCGGCCTTAATTACAGAATAAGGAAAAGAATTAAATTCTCCAGAAGAATTGTACAACTTTATTGTAACATCTGAATTCTCATTGTAATCTAGTCCTCCTAATCCTACTAGTCGAATGGAGTTGAGACCCAATTTTTTAATCAATTTAAAATGGGCATCAATTCTTTTACTATATGAGTCAACATCTGTTCCTTCATGACCTTGAGTAGAATCATATTGTATATTGGGGACAGGAATTAGCTGATCATCTACTTTCATAAATTCAACTAAATAATTGACCAAAATAGGAAAGTAAACGCTGTCGTTAAGCATAAATTTATTTCCATCGAGGTATATAAAATCACCTTCATTTGCCAAGGTATTCACTACCTTTCCTTCTTGACAAGCTGTAATAAGCTGAAAGAAAATAACTACTATCGTACCTATTATAAAGCTCTTCTTCATCTATCTATGCTACTATTACCGATTTAGGATCTAATAGTTCCTCACCCTTATATTTTAAAATCAATTGCGCTACAGCTACTACATCTCTTTGGCAATACTCAACTATTTTTAATAAATTATTTTCTTCCCAATACACTCTTGCCACATCACTGCCATCCATATCTGATTTCGGTGTGGGGATACTAAATAAAGTGGTCAATACATCTAAGGATGTATAGTGTTTATAATCGCCAAACTTCCATAATTGGAGCGTATCCAAATGCTGTATTTCCCATGGCTTTCTCCCTGCCGTATCAAGTAAATATGGAATTTTAAGGCCATTAACTAGAATTCTTCTTGCTATATAAGGAAAGTCAAATTCTTTCCCATTGTGTGCACAAAGTAAATAGTCGGAAGCTTTAAAGTGGTTTTTTAATAAAGCTGAAAAATCGACTAATAATGATTTTTCATCATCTCCATAAAATGATTTTACACGTAAAACTCTTTTGCCTTCTATCTCTCGAATAATTCCTATAGAAATACAGATGATTTTACCAAATTCAGCGTATATACCAGCACGATTGTAGAGCACTTCGGGTGATTGATTTTCTGTACCGATAAAACTTGATTTTCTTTCCCAGAGTGATTTCCACTTTTCCGATAACAAATCGTGAGTTGGGAACAGTGGAACAGTTTCAATATCTATAAATATTACTTTATCAAGTTTAATTTGGTCTAGCATACACCTTACTGTTTCACTATACATATTAAAAATGTATAATGCTTTGATTAATAATCGAACACTGCTTTAACTAATTAGCACTCCTTGTTTACCAACTAAAGGAACCTCTGTAAAGTTCTTATTTTGTATTGATTCTGGTAAAAATATATATTTCTTATCATACATTTTACCTTCCATTTGAAAACTAACCCAATATTGGTTATTAAGATGAAATATCTCTTCCATAATAGATTCAACTCTTGCACAACTATCTGGAGGTAAATCTGCAATCATATGCCTTAAAACAGAGGTCTTGATAATCTCATTTCCATCTTTTATATAACCACTGGAGCTTACAATTACATTCTTAAGATAGCTCTTATTTTGATTAATTAAATAAACATACCATCCCTCTGATCCATCAATCTCTTCTTTAATAATAGCGACTGATACATTTTTCACTTTAGGTATTTCAAAATCTTTTCTCATCTGAGTTTAAACTTTCACTCCCATAACGATAATGTCATCTACTTGCTCTTCATCCCCCATCCACGACAATAAAAAATTGTCTAACTCTTTGCACTGCTCATCCATTGACAAATGTTGTATAGATATAAGTAAATCCCTAAATCTTCTATACATCATTTTTTTTGCCTTTGCCCCACCAAATTGGTCTGCATATCCGTCTGAAAATACATATAGAACATCTCCCATTTGAAGTTGAATTTTGTTATTCGTAAATTGGTCATCACGACCATCTAAGAACGATCCTATAGGAAATTTATTGGCTTTAATTTGTTCTATTTCTCCATCTCTTAAAAGATACAACGGATTAAAAGCTCCTGCATACTCTAACTCCAATGTTTCATAGTTTAATGCACAGCAAGCGATATCCATTCCATCTTTACTTGATGAGCCTTCTTCTTTTTGATGTAAAGTTTCAGACACACCCCTATTCAACTCATCTAGTACCATTGCAGGACTAGACCCGTTCGTTTTATGCAGTGCATTTTTTAAGTTACTATGTCCTACAATACTCATAAAAGCACCAGGAACCCCGTGTCCGGTACAATCTACAGCAGCAAAAAATACTTTATTGTTCGCTTTTTCTACCCAATAAAAATCCCCACTTACAATATCCTTTGGTTTAAAAAGAATAAATGAGTTAGGAAGCAATTCTTTAGTAAGTCTTTCTGGAGGCAAAATTGCATCTTGTATGCGCTTAGCATAATTTATACTATCTGTTACTTGAGCATAATATTCTTCTATTTGAAGCTTTTGTTGCTCAATTTCTTCCTTTTGTTGAACTACTTCCGCTGTGCGAAGTCGTACTTTTTCTTCAAGCATGCGTTCATTTTCGGCTAAATCCTCACGCATTTTTAACAATGCGTGGCCTAATTGATCGCTATTACTTAATGGGGTGTATACAGAATCGAAATTACCGACTCCTACTTCATTTGCAAAATCTTTTGTGCGTTTTAATCCCTCAACAACGTTATTCATTGCTTGAATCATATCTCCAATTTCATCATTCCCTTCTTTAATTTTACGCTTCGGAAAAACTCCCTTGCCAAGTCTTACTAAAACTTCCCGAAGATTTTGAATTGGTTTTACAATACTTCTTGTTGTGTAAATAGCAATAGCTACACCTCCCAAAACCAAGAACAAGCCAAGGTACTTTACGAGATTTTGTAACGATTGAAATGAACTCGTCATAAAATCAATCTGAGACTTCAACTGCTTTCGTTGAAGAGAAATTAAATTATCTAATTCATTCTGAAGCTTTCTGCTTTTTATATCAATATCCCCGCCTTCGGCAAGTAAGTAGTCGGCTAAAAAATTGTTCTGTAAATCTCCATAACTTTCAAAAGAATTAAAGATATCTTTCAGTTCTTGATATGAGCTGAATAAGGCGTTAATATCTTCGTATATAACCTCTAAACTATCCTTTTCTGGCCCAACCTGCTCATCAAAAAGGCTTTGCAATCTTAGCTTTAATGCTGGATAATCCTCGTCCATTATATGATTCAACCTAATCTTAAATGGTTCATCAGATTTTGGCTCAGAAGGCCATTTTGCAATTAGGGAGGTAGACTCTAAAATCATAAACCTTAACTCTTGAAGGCTAGCGGTTGTG
The DNA here is from genome assembly GCA_018402765.1 of Vicingaceae bacterium. Lineage (GTDB taxonomy): Bacteria > Bacteroidota > Bacteroidia > Flavobacteriales_E > Vicingaceae > Acidiluteibacter. The sequence continues at coordinate 327,193 of JAGYIE010000002.1, forward strand.
GGACTGTAAACGCTGTTAATTCTATCGTTTAATGTTCTTGATTCCTGAAGCCTAAAGTGTGTAATTGTAAAAATGATTAATGTCAGGATGATTAAAATCCCAAAACCAAACCCAATTTTCCTACCGATTGTAAATCTAAAATTCATTCTTTTGATTGAATTTGGGTGGCTATTTATTTTCTTGAACTTTCAACTCCTCAAGCTCTTTTTTATAAGCTTCGGACTTTTCCATATCATTCATACTGTAATAAATCCCTTGCAAACCAATTAATGTCTCTTCTTTATTCGGATTTAAGTCATAGGCTTTTTTCATAAAAGGAAGAGACTTTTTAAAGATAACATAAAGTTCCTCTTGGATTCTGTTCAATTCTTCTAGGTCAAGGCTATAATCCATATTATTAACCATATCAGCTCCTTGATTGTAATAAAGAATTCCCATATTATAATTAGCACTTACATTATTAGAATCAAGAATTAAAACCTCTTTATATAGAGCTTTAACTTTTTCTAAGAATGAATCTTTATTGGTACTATCTTTTGAAGATAAAACCGTGTAAGTAGTTGCAAGGGCAAGCTTAAATTGGATATCTCTCTCTTTAAAATCCGCTTCCGGTTCTAAGTAGTGCATTATCTCTTTGTAGCTATTGTAGTTTTCAATAGCTAACAAATAGTTCTCGGTATCAAAAGATGTAGCCGCATCATTAAAAATAGTGGATGCTAAATACTTTAAATTCTTCTGAGAACTAATGCTTATTTCTGTTCCATTATCAAGTTCGTAGCTTTTCTTAAAAGAGGAAATTGCTGTTACTCTAAAAGGAGATTGCTTATTATCAAACTCCATCTTTTTAAACAACTCTTTATAAATATTGCCTCTATAATACCATGTTCTTGAATCATTTTTTAATAAAGTATCAACAATGGCAGTGTCAATTAGCCTCTGTGCTTTCTCTAGCTCTTCGTTTTGCAACGCGTAAATCGCATTGCTCAATTTGTTTTGAGCAATTAACTCGGGCGTGCATGCCATGAGAAGAAAAACTAATATGTAAAATAGTTTCTTCATAATTACTTAACTACTAACGCCAAATCTTCAAGACTCTTACTAACCTTAAGGTTATGGCCTTCAACATTGGACTTGTTTAATTCAAACTTTTGACGATTCGCTACAATAACAAAATTTATCCCTGACCCTTGAACAGACATTCCTGGTGTTTCAGTTACGATGAGTGTGCTTTTCCCTTTAAGTTTGTTTACGGCCACATTAAGGCTGTTGGCAGCAGCATCAGGAATATAAAGCATATGAACTTTATCTTGAATTTCTTCAGCAGATGAATAAATTTTTATTTCAAAATCCTGACTAGCAACTTTCTTAGTTTTGGACATAAGCGATAGCTCTTTATACAATGCTGTGCTATTTCCTAAAATTCCAACAACAAAATTACCATTCTTATATTCACTTGGCCACTCTATATACTTCGTGAAATTGTATAAAAAAACAGCCTTAATCTTAGAATTCGTATCTATTTTAGATGACTGAGGTTCAGTGAATCCAAAACAAATAAGAATTAAAACTAAACTGATATAATTAAACTTTCTCAACTTATTATTTACCATACACATTAAGACCTCTAAAGTAGCATTTTTTATTGTATAGACAATTGAATTTTAATCTCATTATTTCTTTCTAGTCTTAAATAGGCTGTTATTCTTTCGAGAGCTACCGCCCTTACTACTTCTCTTATAGTTGCTACCCGATGATTTTAACCTACTCTTCTTAACAGTTCGTTTTTTACTAAACTTACTCTTAGGTCCCTTAATGAGTTTTCCTTTTCGCTTAAATAGACGTCTATTTTTCTTTTTCTTATATTTTTGTAAAGCTGCTCGGCTTCCACCTTTAAAGGGGTTGCTATAGTATCCTTTTTTAGAGGTCTCATCCTTACCTGTGCTTGCAGACTTGTAAGCGATCTTTTTAGCTCTGCTAGGTGTATTAAACCCCTTATGGCATGATGTAGTTAATATAACTAAAGCGAAAAAGAAAAGGAATAAAGGCCCTTTAAAGCTTTTGGTAAACGTTTTCACAAATTAGAATAATTTTAAGTAAAGCTACTAAAGTGCATTAGACTATGCGAGAAGTCTAATTAATTTATCTCTGGAAGCACAAGTAAAGGTATCGCTGTTTTTAGTGCTACAGTTTTAGTATTTGACGAAGAAAATAAGCGCTTAAATAGTCCATGTTTTCTTGAAACCATCGCCAAAAGAACGTTATTACTTAATTTTGAAAAATTTACCAATTCATTACTTGATTTCGAATGACCTACATAAACATCTTTTATCTGAAGTGGTAACAAATAATTCTCAATTGCTTTTAATTCTATTTTTTGCTCTTTCTCTAAAGTATTTCTTTTATCTAAATGCATATGGAGTAATTGAACACTATTGACAAACTTTTCTGCTAGTTGCTTTAATGGAGCTAAACTGTCCATTGTATTCAAAGGAACTAAATCCGATGCAAAGGTAATTTCATCTATTGAAGAATAGTTTGCTCCTAATGGAATGGCCAAAATTGGCAATTTTATTTCATTGATCAATTTCGTGGTATTACTCCCAACAAAGATTTCTTCCAAAGCTGACATTCCTTTTGTACCCATTATAACAAAATCAACCTCCCACTGAGAAGAGATTTCCTGAACTGTTGAGTTTAACTCACCAACACTAGACAACATCTCTATTGTTAATGATGAATATTTATTCTGATTATTGATTTCTTCTTGTAAATCATTCAACCCTTTTTCAGCGTCTTGTTTTAAAATATCCAGTATAGATACCACTAGATTTGATTTGCTATGTGGTACACTAACACAATTCAAGACTTTTACAGTTGCGTCGCTTTCTATCGCAAAATCTAGCCCAAAGAATAGTGCATTCTTAGCGGTATCTGAAAAATCTGTTAAAACTAATATGTTCATCAATTTATTATTTATTTTCTTCTTTTCTTATATACAACTTAAACCCCTTTCCATGAATATTAATTATTTCAATATTCTCATCAGCCTTTAAATACTTTCGAAGTTTTGTTATGTAAACATCCATACTTCTAGAGTTAAAATAGTTATCATCTCCCCAAATTAGCATTAAAGCTGCTTTTCTTTCTAAAGTTTTACCATCACTCATGGCTAAAAGCTTAAGTAAATCGTTTTCTTTTGATGTCAACTTTTCTTCTTTGCCTTCTCGCGACAAAACTCTTCTCTCAGAATCAAACAAATAACTACCTACCTCGAATTTTGTTTTATCTTTAGGAATACCGCCATCTACTGATCTTCTAAGAATAGCTTTAATTCTCATTAATAAAACTTCCATACTAAAAGGCTTCGTAATATAATCATCAGCCCCTAATGTAAACCCCTCTATCGCATCATCTTTCATGCTTTTAGCAGTTAAAAATACGATCGGAATTTCAGTATTTATTTCGCGTATTTCTTTTGCTAATGTAAACCCATCCTTTACAGGCATCATAACATCTAATATACACATATCAAATGATTGATTTAAGAACTTTCTTAATCCTTTTTCACCATCATTTGCTAAAGTTGTTTCATAGCCTTTTGAATTTAGGTACTCACTTAACAAAGTTCCTAAATTTTCATCATCTTCAACTAATAAGATGTTTCCATTAATTTCTCGCATATCCTATTTAATTAGTGGGAAGTAAACAGTAAACTTACTACCATGACCTAATTTACTTGAAAAGGTCAATTTACCTCCGTGTTTTTGTACTATTTCTTTAACGTAGTTTAACCCCAATCCAAAACCTTTCACATTGTGAATATTTCCTGTGGGAACTCTATAAAATTTTTCAAATATTTTTTTCTGATCAATTTTTGATATCCCTATTCCGTTATCTTCAATGGCTAAACCAATATTTGTGCCGATTATCTCAGTTGACACATGAATTTCTGGAGATTCTTTAGAATATTTAATCGCATTATCTAGTAGATTAAAAACGAGATTGGTGATATGCACTTTGTCGCCTTCAATCGTGTCGTCTAAGCTTACAAACGATGTAGTTATTATTCCGCCTCGTCTTTTTACTTGTATTTCTATGCTATTAATTACATCATTCACAATAGTATTTAGTTTAATCTTTTTGCGCTTTAAATCAAAATCACCTGAATCCCAAACAGCACTTTTCAATACATTCTCTACTAATAAACCCAACCGCGAATTCTCCTGATTAATCATTCTAACATAATTTATACGTCGCTTTTCATCAACATTTAAGTCCTTGTCTAAAAGCGCCTCACAAGCTAACGAGATGGTGGAAATTGGAGTTTTTAACTCATGAGTCATATTGTTTATAAAATCATTCTTGATTATCGATATTCTTTTTTGCTTGAAAATTGTACTCAACGTAAAATAGAAGATTCCAATTAGTATAGAAATCAAAATAATGGATGCTACTAATATTTGCCAAACCTTTTTGAGTAGGTATTTCGCTCTATTGGGAAATAAAATCAACAATAAATCTGACTCCATTAAATAATCATTAGGAAAAAGTTCAACTCTGTAACTTGAGTTTAACAACTCATTTGCCCATTCGCTTTCTTGATTAGCGAGCAGCTCTTTGTTGTTCGCACTATAAACGTCTATAATTGCCTCTGCACGAATTCCGTGCACCTTTAATTCGTCTCTAACTAATGTATCTAGTGTGTTAATATCAATCCTTTCTACTGCACTTTTATTAATACTTATAAATGCCAATTCATTGACAATGTCATTGACCAATACCGATTTACTTTTTATCTGATCCGGAGTTAACCCTTTGTTTAACGAACTTGGTAAATTTTCAGACCTCAACACTCTTTTTTGTGTCTTTCGAATAATAAATGTGTTAGAATCCTTAAAAGAAGGCCCTGGAAATTCTATTTTAAACTGTTCTCGATTGGGGTTTCGTCCTGAAGAATCGAGGCTTACTATTGGACTTTTTAGCCCATTAACTTGCATCCCTTCTTCAGTTTCATCTTGTAGATAAACGCTTAAATCAGATGAATTTGCTTGATTAAACTTTTTACTTACCTGAGTAATTGCTTCTTTTTTTTCTAACTTAAATATTGCCCTATCAAGACTTTCCATTACAGCCTGATCAAACTTCTCACGGCGTAATTCAATGGCATTTTCTATCCAATACAATTGAATAAGAAGGATACCAAAGAGGACTATTGAAGTAACCGAAATAAGCAGTAAAAAGTTAGATTTTTTCACATTACGAAGATACCTACTGAAATGAAATTACACATTCTGTTTAACTATTATTAACACGCCTTAACGCTTGCTTAACAACTCATTATAATAATCAGGTTTAACTTGGCCACAAGTAAGATTTTAAAGTAAATTATATAGTTCCATTTATGTTAACATCTTAAAACTACAGTCAAGAGATACCCTTATGGGTATCTCTTTGTTTTTTAAGTCCCTTATTGCTTACATTTATCTCATTAATTTTTCAACTAAATGATACTATTACAAAACTATATAAATGGCGAGTTAATTGCTCCAAAAAGTAATTTATACATCGATAATTACGATCCTGCAACAGGAAACATATATTCTCAAATACCTGATTCTGATTATACTGATGTAAATAATGCTGTAGAGGCAGCAGAAGCTGCTTTTAATTCATGGAGCAATACGACAAAAGATGAAAGATCAAGAATACTTTATAAAATTGCTGATTTAATAGAAGCTAATTTAGACCGATTAGCTGCTGCAGAATCAATGGATAATGGCAAACCATTAAGTTTAGCAAAACGTGTAGATATTCCTAGAGCTGCGCATAACTTTAGATTCTATGCAACCGCTATTATTCATTACAGCTCTGAGTCTCATAGTATGGAGGACAAAGCGATTAACTTCACACACAGAGATCCTGTAGGTGTGGCAGGATGTATATCGCCTTGGAATCTCCCACTTTATTTATTTTCTTGGAAAATAGCACCAGCCTTAGCCGTAGGAAACTGTGTAGTTGCTAAGCCTTCTGAAATTACTCCTATGACTGCATTTTTACTCTCAGAATTATGTATTGAGGCAGGACTTCCTAAAGGCGTTTTAAATATTGTACACGGATTAGGCCCTAAAGTTGGTGAAGCAATTGTTTCTCATCCAAATGTGCCATTAATTTCATTCACAGGAGGCACTCAAACGGGAAAACACATAGCACGAATTGCAGCTCCTATGTTCAAAAAATTATCTTTAGAATTAGGTGGAAAAAATCCAACTATCATCTTTGAAGACTGCGATTTTGAGCGTATGCTAAACACTGTTATCGCTTCATCTTTTGACAATCAAGGACAAATATGCTTATGTGGGTCAAGAATTTTTATTGAGAAATCATTATACGATAAATTCAAAACTGCATTTGTTAATCGAGTAAATGCTCTAAAAGTTGGTGACCCTAATGATGAATCAACTAACCTTGGTGCGGTGGTGTCAAAATCTCACATGGAAAAAGTGCTTTCGTATGTAACACTTGCGCAAGAAGAAGGGGGAACAGTCCTAACCGGAGGCTATCAAATTCAATTGGAAGGCCGGCTAAAAGACGGCTACTACATTGCTCCTGCTGTAATTGAAGGACTTGATTATACCTGCAGAACGAATCAAGAAGAGATTTTTGGACCAATTGTTACCATCACACCTTTCTCTAGCACTGAAGAAGTTCTAAAAATGGCTAACAGCACAAAATATGGCTTAGCAAGTAGTGTATGGACAAGCAATATTAGCAAAGCCAATATAGTAGCCAAAAAGCTTCATGCAGGAATTGTTTGGATTAACTGTTGGCTTTTAAGAGATTTAAGAACTCCATTTGGTGGAGTAAAACAAAGTGGTGTAGGCAGAGAAGGAGGTAATGAGGCACTGCAATTCTTCACTGAACCAAAAAATGTATGCATCCAGTATCAATAAAATATAGACCCTAAAATCGACCATGAGATGCAGAGCCTTTTTTTACAAATTTTGCTGATTCCCATAAGCTTAATCTTTTCATTACAAGGATTAGCGCAGCAATCCTTTAATATTGATAAAAGAGGAAAAGTAAAACGGATAAAATATTATGTTGGTCAAGACATAAATCTACATTATAGCAATACCAAACTTTATGGTCACTTAACTGCATTAAACGATTCATCAATTACAGTAGAAGGAGTTGTTATTCCTATTTCTACAATTAAATATGTTGTTCACCCTAGACAAGCATTCATTTGGGTATTTATAAGAAAAGTAGGTTATAGGGCAGGTATTGGTTATTTTATTTTAGATGCAGGAAATAGATTAATTAACAGTGAAAGCCCCGCAGTAGACGCCCATACTTTAAATGTTAGCATACCTCTAATTGGGCTAGGAGCGATAGGATCGTTAATAAAGAATAAACGATTTAAAAATAAAGGCTATAATATGGGTGTAAATGACTTGAGCATTAATAACTAATTTTATGAGTTTTGAACAGTAAAAGTGTTAATAGAAAGGAGTAGTTAAATAAAATAGCCGCAAAGAATAAAATATATTTGCCTTAAAGAGAATAGTATGCAATTAAGAACCTTAATTACCATCCTACTACTACCCATATTTTTTTTTGTAAAAGCTCAATCCAGCGAAAAGGAGTTTCAATTTAAATTCAATTTGGCAAAACATGAGCTATCTCATAGAAAAATGAAGCAGGCTCTACCCTCATTATTAGATTTATATGAAATGGATAGCACAAATGCTAATATTAACTATCTAATTGGGGTTTGCTTCGTTGAAGGAAACATTGTTTCAGAAAAATCGATTTACCACCTATTAAAAGCAAAAAAAGATATAGAAGTCGACTATAATTCAGATAGTTATTCAGAAAGAAATGCTCCAATATATGTGTATTATTATCTCTCTATAGCCTACAGTCAGAATAAGTTATGCGACAATGCAACGAGTGCTAGAAATTCTTTTATGGAGATCTATACGTTCGAAGATCAATATTACCCTACTGAATTAAAAAGATGGTTAGATAAATGTATACAAACTGATGAAGTAGTTATTACTAACCTTGATTTTCTGAAGAAAAACGAAGAAAAGATAGAAGAAAAAAATTTGGCTATTGCCTCTAAATCGATAGCACAAGCAAAAGAAAACACTTTGCCTCCTCAAAAAAGTGAAATAACAACAAACCTTCCAAAAAGATCTTCAAAAGTAATTACAAAAGATATAGAATACACAACTACAATGCCGCTATATGGAGTCCAAGTTGGTGCTTTTAAAGAAATTATGCCAGTTAGACGCTTCCCTGACTTAAAAAATGTGGATGCATTTATCGATAAGGATGGCTGGGTTAGATATGTTATCGGTCACTTTTCATATAGATCCCAAGCGGAATCGCTAAAGGATGTAATTATAAGTGCAGGTTATCCTGATGTATTTATTGTAAATGTAAATAATGAGAAAAAATATACCGAATCAGTAGTTAGTATTGATGATTTAAGCTTACGATCTGTTATTTCAGGACCTATCGAATTTAAGGTACAGCTAGGAGCTTTTAAATCTAAAATTCCGAAAAATATGGCAGAAAGCTATTTAAAAATTAGCCATATAGAAGAATCCCAGGGTGATGATTTTACATACATTACCTCTACATCATTTCCCAGTTATTCTCAAGCTATTCGTGCTAAAGATCAATATGTAAAAATTGGTGTTGCTGATGCCTTTATTGTTGCCTTTAACAAAAAGAAGAAAATTCCACTAATCGAAGCCCTTAACTATACGCACGAAAACCCAATTTCAATCCTCCAATGATGAAGAACTCAATTATAACGGCGATGTTCGCAGTTGTCCTTTTTACACAAATAGGTGCTATAAATGCTCAAAACACAGAAGAAAAGTTATTCAATCAGGCTAGGCAATTATTAGCAATGAGGCAGATAAAAGAGGCAATCCCTAGCCTTGAAACTCTATACAATACCAACCCTAATAACTGTAATTATAATTTTTTATTAGGAGCGGCCTATAGGGAACTTGGAACAAACAAAGAATCGGCAATCTTTCATTTAAAGAAAGCTGTGGTTGAAATTACAGAAGACTATGATGCTTCAACATACACTGAATTAAAAGCTCCAATACTTACCTATTACTATTTAGCCACAGCTCAAGTTGATAACGATTTGTGTCTAGAAGCAGAAAAGTCATTAGAGAATTTAAAAGGATTTGGAGAAAAGATTGATAGCTATTTCGTCAGAGAAATTGAACGAAATCTGCAAAAATGTGATTACGAAGCAATCCCTGAAGCAGTAAAAGAAGAGGATGTTCCTTTGGCAGAAATTATAAAAGAAAAACCTATTGTAAACAAGCGTACTAAAGATGTTAGTCTGAAAAAAAAGGATCCATTGGCAGGTATGGTAACAAAAACAATTAGCTATACAACAAAATCTCCTTTATGGGGAGTGCAAGTTGGTGCATTCAAAGAGGTTATCCCAACTAGCAGATTTGATCAAATCAAGAATGTTGATGCTTTTATAGATGAGAAAGGTTTAATTAGGTATGTTGTAGGACACTTTGCTTATAAACAGCAAGCGGAATCACTATTGGAAGTTATTAGAAATTCAGGAGTACCTGATGCTTTCATTGTGGATGTCAACAACCCAAATAAATTTAACCAGTCAGTAGTTAGCGTTAATAACATCAACATAAAGAATGGCATAGTCGGTAAAGTAATATATAAAGTCCAAGTTGGTGCATTTAAGAATGAAATCCCAAGTGAAGTGGCAGCTACCTATTTAACAGTAGAAGGTATCGAGGAAACAAACTATGAAGGATTAACTTTACTATTAGTTGGGCAGTTTTCTACTTATGAGGATGCAGACAAACACAAAGGGAATTTAAAAGAAAATGGGATTAACGATTGTTTTGTTGTCGCATTTAATAATAGGAAAAAAATATCTATAAAAGAAGCCAAAAGAAATGAGTAGTGTAGTTTAAAGAATCCCTAAAGAGTTATCAAACACATAAATTAGTTATGCGCAAAAAAAAGGCTCTGTAAGAAATCTTGCAGAGTCCATTGACACTTTTATTTAATATCTACTTCAACAGCATTTAATATATCCGAATTCCCTCTAGTAATAAATACGACTATATCCATTTCTGATTTAACAATAGGACCACCACCATCAGGGCCAGATCCATTATAATCAGCAGGTAAAGTGTAAGAAAAGTTCTCTGTGATTTTTGAACCCTTATCTGTTGCTTTAGTTATCTCAGATCCCCATTGACCTGTAATCAAGTCTCTAAGAACGTGATTTTGGATATATCCTTCTTGAGGACTACCACCAGACTGCTTAGATGAAATACCAGACTGTAATAATGCTATATTTATATTGTTTGTCATCGTTTCAGCATTCGTGTAATATAGATCTACTTTTACAGAAATTTCTGTTGAATCTGAACTCCAAGTTGCTTTTACTCCAACATTAACAGGTGCAGGCATTTGAATTACTGCTTCAGCAGCTGATTTCCAAGCGCCTCTACCCATCGCCATACCATTTTGTTGAGGAGTTGCCCCTAAGTCTGAAGCCAGAATTCTATTTACTTGACCTGCGGGATATCCTGAAACTTGAGCTTGGCTAATTAACTGAGATGCATAAGGTGTCGTAAAATCCATCCACCCTGGTGAAGGCTGAGCATAACTGCCTCCATGAACGGCTATAACAATAAACTTATCTCCTAACTGCTGTTTAATATCTTTAGCAACATCATGACCGTCAGGACAAAATCCACACCTAACACCTGTAAAATCTTCTAAGACCGCAACTCTACCTGTTGAATCTGTTGAAGCTAAAAAACTAGTATTTCCACCACCAGTTCCGCCACCACCAGTTCCGCCGCCAGTACCACCACTGGTTCCACCGTCAACATAAGCAGGGTTTGGAGTTAGAGTAGGATCATCTTCACAACTAACAAACGTAAACGATAGAGCTACAAATGCCGCAATAAATAACTTATTTTTTTTCATGATAAACGTTTTTAGATATTTCATATAGTTTAGAACGGCCTAATTTAACCTTTTTTTAGTAAATAATTTACTTTATTTGACAATTAAGTCGTGAACCAATAATCGATTCTTGAATAAACTTCTACTTTTGTAACGATTATGGGGAGTAAAATACATTCTATTTTTAGTTTCATCTTAAAACTTTTTGGAGTTCTTTTCGCACTAATTCTCTTGATTAGCCTTACTTCAATTCCTTACTATGCCTACCATCAGTTAGCCGCTCTAGATATAACTTTAGAAAAAAAACCTAGCGCGATAATCGTGTTAAGCGGCGTTGGAATGCCAAGTCCTGATGCCTTAATTAAACTCTACTTTGCAGGTGAGGCTGCTAATCAATTTCCAAATTCATCAATTTATCTTGCGCTTCCTGAAAAAGCCGCTCAAGATTCAATTACACCTCTTGGACTAATGAGGACCGAGCTTATTAAGAATGATATTAATTCAAAAAGAATTCATTTAGCACCAAAAGGTTACAATACTTATACCCAACTATTAGATTTATCAAAAAAAATCGATAAATCCGCTTCAGTTCTAATAGTTACATCACCAGAACACATGCTAAGAAGTATATTAACACTTAAAAAGTTAGGGTTTTCTGATGTTGGAGGCTTACCCACATTTGAAGAGCCCAGTGAAGAAGTTTTATTGCGGTCTCATTCTTCAAAAAGAGATGAAATAGAGAATTTAACAATTAGATATAATATGTGGAGCTACCTTCAATATGAAGTAAAAGTGATGCGGGAATATTTTGCTCTTAGTTATTATTGGCTGAAAGGTTGGATATGAAAAAGTGGAGAATATCGGAGTCGAACCGATGACCTCTACGCTGCCAGCGTAGCGCTCTAGCCAGCTGAGCTAATCCCCCATAATAGTGTGGCAAGAAACAAATGTATGGATTATATTAATAATTATATCTGTGAAGGCGAGAATTAAATGTTTCCATTTAGAATCTTTTTGGTTTAAGATATCTTAATTTCGCAACCCCAACCTTTCGAGAACCTTTTGATAGATGCTTTTACAACAACCCTTTATCCAACACTTAGAAATTCAACTAAGTAAATATGAAAACCAACCCATTACAATAAACAAAGTGGAGAAAGTTTCAGGTGGTTCTGTAAATAATGCCTATCGGCTTAAGACTGAAAAACAATCTTACTTTATTAAGGTTAATAATGAAGACACCTTTCCGGGCCTATTTGAATCAGAGGCTATTGGTTTACAAACCCTACGTATTAAGAGTAACTTCCGTATTCCTGAAGTGCTTTTAAAAAGCAACTACCATAACAATGGATATTTGATACTTCGATACGTGCAACAAGAAATACCAAGTCAAAAGTTTTGGATGAAATTCGGTGAAAATTTAGCCCAATTACATCAGCAGTCTGCCGACTATTTTGGATTGGACGAGAATAATTACAACGGATCACTTATTCAAGTTAATTCTAAAAAGCTAAGATGGGCAGATTTTTTCGTTGAAAATAGACTGATGTTTCAATGTAAGTTAGCAAGAGATAACCAAAGAGTAGATTCCTTCTTTGTGAACAAAGTAGAAAAAATATATCCTAAAATAGAACACTTATTTCCAATCGAAAAACCTGCATTACTGCACGGAGACTTATGGAGAGGCAACTTCTTAGTAGGTATAAATGACCAACCTTTATTAATAGACCCTGCGGTATACTATGGACATCGGGAAGTAGATATTGCAATGAGTTTACTCTTTGGTGGGTTTAATAAACAATTGTACAATCGATATAACGAAGTATTTCCGTTAGAAGCCGGATGGGAAAGCCGAGTAGACATCGCGAACCTCTATCCTTTATTAGTGCATGTAAATTTATTCGGTTCTAATTATGCTAAGCGCGTAAGCTCCGTGCTAAACCCGTTTATTTAACTATTGATTTTTTAGCTTCAACATTTCTTGTTGAAGTTGTAGAAGTATAGTATTCATTTGGTTAATTTGAGTTGCAGAATCGTTAGTCTCTGGTATTTCAAAACTAATAATTCCTTTGGCCTGCCACACTTCTAAAACCTCTTCAATTGATATTTCAAATGGCGAATATAGCTGATTGTCAGAATTCAACACCAATGACTGTTTTGTGCTAATCGTATTAACAACCCGCTTAAAAACTACTCCATCATTAACAGAAACGACTATACAAGGCGATTGATTCTGAATAGTGGACCAGTTTTGAACATACTCTGCAATAATATATGAACCAGAAACAACAGGCAACATAGAATCGCCTTGTATTTGAAATATGCGATAAGTTCTGTCAGTACTTAACTCTGCTAATGGGAGGTTCAATGTTGGTAGTTTTTCTATATACTCTACATCAGCATAACCACTAAGGTAACTAGCCATTGCTTTTACTGGAACAATGCTAATTTTTTCTTGATTCAATTCGTTAACGATAATAGGCAAAACTCTTAATGCCGAACCTGATACGTCCTTTTCCTTTGGCACTTCTTTAGATAAATCAATCGAAAGTAAGTCATCTATGTTTACCTTATAATAATGAGCTATCCGCTGTATAATCGTTAACTTAGGCTCTGCCCGTCCCTCTTCATAAGATCCTATTTTAGGCCGATTAATACCTAACTTATTTGCTAAATCTGACTGAGTTATTCCCTTCTGCTTGCGAAGATATTTGATGTTATTTGCAAAAAAATTCATTATTTATTTTGCTAAAAATATTAGTAAACTAATTTTTTGAGTAAGTTTGAGGTGTAAATTTATAGAATACTAATTAATTTAGCAAGATGAAACATATATATCATAAAATTAGGGGGAGTCATCCAGGATACATCGGGATAGAGTTACCGGATGAAGCCGATGTCTTTTTACTCGATGAAGAAAATTTCAACCGCTTGCGCAGGTCTGCTAATTACAATGGCACACGGATCCTCATTAAAGATCATTATTGTCATTTTCAAAAACCAGTAAATGGCTCTTGGCATATTGTTATAGAAGGCAAATCGGCGAACTTTAAACCAGATTCAATTAACATTACCTACAGAGCAGCTTAATTAAACATGTTACTACCTAATTTTACCTACTAGTTTAAAGTAATCTTTTAACGTTTTATTTAGTGACTTTCGCTGATCCTCTGAAAATATTAATTCCTGTTTAACTCCATCATCATTCAGATAGTAAAATTTTGATTCAGCCGCTAGCTGCTCATAAAAAGTGGCTGCAAAAATATAGTTGCTCTCAACATCTTTATTGTTCAATTCAATCACTCCGGAACTGTCCTTACTCTGCCACATAATTCCTAAATTTAGTAACTCATTTGGCCAAGGTTCTGCAATAATATAATTCTCATCTTGCAACCAATTACTAACTAACATAAAATTAATTGTTGGAACAAGGGTATCTTTTTCTCGAGTTTTAATTCTGTATAAAATAAAACGAGCCTCTTCGTTTTCCTCTCGTTCATAGGAAAAGGAACGAATATTTTTGAAATAAAGCTCTGCAGATTCCGTGCTGTAAAAGTTAATCGACTTTAAATCAATTTTTTTAACTTTAGTCCCAAAAACAATGAACAATACTACAACGCCAAGCATTCCGCCCAGCCAATAAAGAAAATACTTTTTTAAATCCATCGATTACGTTCTATTCTGTGCTATAAACATTCATCTTTAATATGTGTTTAAAAGAAACGAAAAACTGCTTAATTTTGCGTTCAATGCAAATGATTCTATACATATTATCTACAGTCGCGACTTTTTCTATAATGGAGTTTATGGCTTGGTTTTCTCATAAATACATCATGCATGGGTTTGGGTGGTATTTACATGAAGATCACCATCAACCGCATAAAGGGTGGTTCGAGAAAAATGATACCTATTTTATTTTTTATGCCGTAATCAGTACAGGTTTAATAATTTTATGGGCAGAAGGATACTTTACTTACGGATTATCGATTGGACTAGGAATTTTATTTTATGGCATTGCCTATTTTCTAGTACATGACGTATTTATTCACCGAAGATTTAATTGGTTAAAAAATACTGATAATGTTTACTTCAGAGCCATACGAAAGGCGCATAAAGTTCATCATAAGCACCAAGGTAAAGAGGATGGAGAATGTTTCGGTATGCTACTCGTCCCAATGAAATACTTTAAAGAAGCTGCTCGGTCGAACAAATAAGTTTTTTTGAGCGTTGACACTATTTTTAACTTAATGTCGACATGCCAGATATTCTTCGATTAATTCTAGGAGATCAATTAAATAAAAATCATTCTTGGTTTTCCAAAGTTGATTCAACAGTCCTTTACTGTCTTTTTGAAATGAGACAAGAAACGGATTATGCACCTCATCATATTCAAAAGGTAGTTGGTTTTTTTGCCGCTATGCGTTCTTTTGCCGCTCTATTAAAAGAAAGTGGACATCGAATTATCTATTTCCAACTTGATGACTTAAACAATCAGCAGGACTTAGAGAAGAATATAAAACAGCTGATTAAAGAATACCAAATAGAAAAATTTGAATATCAACTACCCGATGAATATCGATTAGATGAGCAATTAAAGGTAATTTGTCAAGAAATAAGTATTGAATCAGCAGCAGTTGACTCATCGCATTTTTATACGACAAGAGAAGAGTTAGGCAATCATTTTAAAGGGAAAAAGCAATGGCTAATGGAAAACTTCTATCGCATGATGCGCCAACAGCATAGAGTCCTTATGGATGGAAAAAATCCTGAAGGTGGAAAATGGAATTATGATGCTAGCAACCGAAAAAAATTACCTGCCAAGCATAAACCAACTTCTCCCTTTGTTTTTAATCGTGATGTCTCTGCTATTTATGACATGATTAAATCAAAAGGTGTTAAAACTGTAGGAAATATTGACCCTAAGCATTTTCTATGGCCAATTAATCGAGAAGAGAGCTTAAAACAACTCGATTTCTTTTTAGAAAATTGTCTTCACTTATTTGGTGATTTTCAAGATGCTATGGCTGTAAGCGAATGGAGTATGTATCATGCTAGAATTTCATTCTCATTAAATACTAAAATGCTTTCTGCCAAAGAGGTAATTGATAAATCAATTCAATACTATCAAGAGAATTCTAACAAAATAGATATTTCTCAAATTGAAGGATTTGTACGTCAAATTATTGGTTGGAGAGAATATATGCGTGGCATATATTGGGCAAAAATGCCTGAGTATAGTCAGCTTAATGAGTTAAATCACCAACGCAAACTACCTGAGTTTTATTGGACAGGTAAAACAAAAATGAATTGCCTAAAGTCAGCAATTCAACAGTCATTAGAATTTGCTTATGCTCATCACATACAACGACTAATGGTAACAGGAAACTTTGCTTTATTAGCAAATGTAAATCCTGACGAAGTAGATGAATGGTATTTAGGAATATACATAGATGCAATTGAGTGGGTAGAAATGCCCAACACTAGAGGAATGAGCCAGTTTGCTGACGGCGGTATCATTGCTACCAAACCGTACATTTCTTCAGCCAATTATATTGATAAGATGAGCAACTATTGTGGTTCTTGCTTCTATGATAAAAAGAGAAAGACAGGAGATAAAGCCTGTCCATTTAATAGTTTGTATTGGAATTTTATCTCCCAACATGAAAATTATCTTTCATCAAACCCACGTATGGGCATGATGTTGAATTTGTGGAGAAAAATGAATGGTGATCAAAAAGCAGAATTGTTAGAACAAGCCAACTACTATTTAGAACACATTAATGAATTATAATACTAATCGACTTAATTGATCCTGAAGACGCTGCGTCGTCATACTAACAATACGCTTGTTCAGTTCATTTAGCTCATTTAAATATTCCGAATATTCATTTACAGTAAAAAAAGCAGTAATAATTGCTATAAATTGATTCTTTATTCGTTGGTCTTTTTTTAGTGTATCACGAATAATTTCTAATTGTACTTTTTGGTTTAATGCTGAAAATGTTCGATGGTTTTTTTTAAGGTATTCTTTAAATATTTCTAAAATCAATGCATTTTGAAACTTAAGAATTGGTCGCAACACTTTATTTTGAAATAACTCTATAGCTAAGGTTTCTTGCTCAGGCAATTCTATATTGACTCTTATTTCTTGTAAAACTTCATCTCTCTCTTTCATACTAATAAAACAACCGTCTTCTATACTATGTTTTTGCTGAATCGCTTTATTTACCTCCTTTTGATAACGTAAAATTTACGTTGAAGGATCAGGTTTAATTAATTCATAACTTAAAACTAAACTTGGCGGTTGGTAGTTTCAATAGATTTGCAACATAAAACTAAAAAGAAACTGGTATGAAAAAAACAACTACTTTATTATCAGGCATTTTATTAAGTGCTGGTTTGTATGCACAAAGCTTCCAAATGTCTGCTATTGGAACATACAACACAGGAATTTTTGATGACGGAGCAGCTGAAATAACCGCATACGATTCAACAACACAACGATTATTTTTTGTTAATGCATCTAACTCCAGCGTTCAAGTATTAGATATTAGCAATCCTGCTATTCCTCTTTTACAAAATACCATCTCACTCGCGCCCTATGGAGCTAGCGCAAATAGTGTTGCATTCAAAAATGGTATTTTAGCAGCAGCGGTAGAAGATACCAATAAACAAGCCAATGGAAAGGTTGTGTTTTTTGATGCAGCAGGCCTTTATTTAAATGATGTAGCAGTTGGCGCTTTGCCAGACATGTTGCTTTTTACACCTGATGGCAATAAAGTGATCGTTGCGAATGAAGGAGAACCCAATGACGATTACACAGTAGATCCTGAAGGGTCAGTTAGTATTATTGATATTAGTGCCGGAGTGTCCCAAGCAACAGTTTCTAATGTCTTTTTTACTTCTTATAACAATGTGGTAGATAGCTTAGAATCAGGTATGCCTGCTGGCTGGTTAAACGCAGGAGGATATTTTAACACAAACAGTGCCAATTCAGGAAATGGCAAAGCAGGATTAAATACAACAGGAGATATCATCAGAACTGCAAAGTATCCTGCAGTTCAAGAATTAACCTTTTTTGCTAAAATATCGAGTGCAGGAGCAAATTGGCAAACCGCTATTGAGGTATCTCAAGATAGTATCAGCTGGATCGCAATCGATACTCTAGTAGCAGACGGAAATAATACAGGTGATGTGGTTGATTCAGTATACAGAAAATTTAACTACAATGTAGGATCTAACTTACCACATTATGTGCGTTTCAATATGTACAACAGATCAGGTGGAAGTCTCTATTTTGATGACGTAGAAGTAAGAACTATTTCAAAAGACGTACGCATATTTGGACCAAATGCCACCGTAGCAATGGATTTAGAACCTGAATACATTACTGTTGATCAAAACAATGCTTTTGCATATGTAAGTTGCCAAGAAAACAATGCATTTGTAAAAGTTGATCTTGTCACTGCAACAGCAGTTGAAATTATGCCACTTGGGTTTAAAGATTGGTCAGCAGCTGGTAATACATTAGATGCAAGTGATAAAGATGGAGCAATTAATATGCGCAATTATCCAGTAAAGGGTATGTATATGCCTGATGCGATTGATGGTCATTTAATAGGAAATAACTTCTATATTTTCACAGCAAACGAAGGTGACTCTAGAGATTATGACGGATTCTCAGAAGAAAGTAGAGTAAAAGATTTACTACTAGATACTATTGCGTTCCCAAATTATGCAGGTTTGCAAGATAAAGATAGTTTAGGCAGATTAAAGATTACAACCACGCTCGGCGATATTGATAATGATGGTGATTATGATGAATTATACGCTTATGGAGCTCGTTCGTTCTCAATATTTTCAACTTCGGGGGCTTTAATTTATGATAGTGGAGATGATTTTGAAAGTTATATCGCCGCTAATCATGCTGCTAATTTTAACTCAAATAATGATGATAACGACTCATTTGATAAAAGAAGTGACGATAAAGGCGCTGAGCCTAAAGCAATCATTGTAGAAGAAATTAGAGGAAAGCAATATGCCTTTATTGGATTAGAACGAATGGGCGGTATCATGGTTTATGATGTTAGCAATGTAAATTCTCCAACATTTGAGCAGTATTTTTTAAACAGAGATTTCTCAGTTGTAGCCACTGACTCTGCGGCAGGAGATTTAGGTCCTGAAGGACTACTCTTTATTCCAGCTAGTGTTTCTCCAAATGGATTAGATCTATTGGTTACTTCTAATGGAGTCAGTGGTAATGTATCTATTTATAGTCTTTCTTTCACTACTTCTTTAGGAGAAAATGGGAAAAAAGGAGTTGAGTTGAATGTTTATCCAAACCCATCGAATGGGAATACAATCAATATGAATAAAGTGGCAACTGGTTCTATTTTCAATATGATTGGAAAAGAAGTTGCTCGTTTTAACAACACCAATACAATTGACATCTCTTCATTAACTGAAGGTATGTATATCATAAAAACTCAATTATGCGAAAGTAAAAAGCTAATTGTACGATAAAAGAAAAGTGTTAGTTAGTGTTTAAAAAGCCTTGTATAGCTGTGCGCTGTGCAGGGCTTTTTTATTTGACCATTAGAACCTAAATAATCATCTGCCTTCATACACTTTACCTTACACTTAGTGATTAAAATTGGAGCTGTAATTAAACCGAGGCTAAACACATGGCATTCCGAAAGTACACAAAACGCCATGCGATCAAAACTAATCGCTAGGTCGACAGCTTCAATAAAAAAAATATGGTCATATAACTGAAGGAACCTTGAACAAGTTAACTACAATGTTTCTTCTCCTTTTTTATTAAAAAAATATTTACAACCTACCTCCTAACACAAAAGTCTCTTTAAATTTTTCCGTGCTTCCACTTTCGGTAAAAGCTTCAAATAGTAAAATATATGGGCCGATAGCTGCTTTAGCGTTATTCTCATTTAAGCCATTCCAAATAAATCTACCAGAAGCACCTACAACCTCATTATTGGCAATCTCTTTTACCAATCTCCCCTTAGCATCATAAATACGTGCAGTAACAATAAATCCAGCTTGATCAAAATTATAATTAAAACTTACCAAATCCTCAAATCCATCATTATCAGGAGAGAATACTTCCGGAAAAATTGTTAGTTCACTACTCGAATTTTCAATAGCAAAATATTGAGAGTTTTTGTATGTCGGAGTGGCATATCCTATACTTTTTGCGGCCGAGTGCCATGTGCCTTCCTGATTTGTTGGCCTATTAAAATCGATTCGTTCGAGAGAAATTCCATTCAAGTCTGTTAACAAGGATAAATGCATATTGTCAGAATATACAAAATAGTCTGAAACGACAGAGTCAGGCATTAATAGATAAATATTTCCTTCACTATCATTCATAGAAGGTAATGAGCCCATTTCTAAAAATCGATCAGGGAGACTCAACGGGTACTCTTTTTTTATGTTTTCAGGATCAGTTGTTAATACGGTATATTCTCCGGGAAATATTACATAAGATTCTGTGCTAATTTCTTTAACATTTTTAACCCCTACATTATCGCTATTAGCCAATTTCCAACCTTGTAAACTAATCGCTTTCTGACTGTTGTTATAAACCTCAATAAAATCAACTCCCCCAGAACGTGGGTTAAATAATACTTCATTAAGTATAATATCTGCAACTTTTGGAGATTCAGGCAAAACAAAATCTAGGCTATTTGCTAACCCTATTTGATTTCCTGGACAATCAGTAATACCAGTCACTGTTATCGTTTCTAGTTCCCCTTCAGTCAACTGAGCTGATAACCCAATTAAAACTCGTGTGTAACTAGGTGCTACATTTGCAACAAAAGCTGCTGTTTTTCCACTAGAAAAAGAATAATTGGCTATTAAAACTGAAACACTATCGAGTAGTTCATTAAATTCCAAAATCAAGGTGTCAGGAGACTGTATCAATACCTTTACTAAACTTGGCCCAACAGTATCTGTTAAATTACTGAATACACTATTTTGGATACCTGGAGTTCCTCCAATAACAGCATTTGAAGCGATCCAGTTTTCAGAACCTGAACATGGTGTAGTCGGGTTTATCAATTCTAAGGAATAGCCACCTGCACTCTTAGCAGCATCTTGATACCAGCTATCAGTATAGGTAACATCATCAATTATTAAATTGGTATTACTCTTAAGGGTAATCCGGTCAGTAGAATTATTTAAGATAGGAAATCCGGAAACACCGATTACTGTTCCAAATGACTGAAATAATGAGCTATTGGCAGCTGCACAAATTATTACATATTCATTTGGACCTAAAACTTGTGAAGGTAAAGTTGCTGTTGAACTTCCATCAGAAATAGACCAGTTTTCCAAATCGAATATTTTATTAGACGGATTATAAAGCTCCAAATACTCTTGTTCCGGCAATCCTACAATGGGAGAAGGATCAGGAAAAAGCTCATTAATTACTACCTCTTTGGGGTTTACAACCGCCGGAATAAAATATAAGAATGACACTGACTTTGTGTTCATAACATTTGCAGAAGGGTCCTGAACATTGCTAACTGTTATTGAATAGCTTTGTCCGTTTGTAAATGGGGTTGAAAAAGCTAGTTTCACTTTGGAACTATCCTGGGTGTCCATTCTTGCAGTTTGCGGATTCCCAATCCCTAAATCCACGAAATAATTAGCCGAAATTTCTGCTGTCGAGGCGGTAACTTTTTCAGAAAAATTCACCATCAATTCAGTAGATGAGACAATTGTAACCGAATTAAAAATTGGCCTTTGAGTGTCTTGCAAGGCTGTACCTGTAACAATAAAATCATCAAAGAAAAATTTGTCTGATCGCGTAGAAGTATAAATACACTCTATTCCAAAATAAGAAGATTGATTGTAGGTGCTATCTAAACTAGCTCCTTGGGAAATATAATTCATACCTCCCACTGCATTCGGATCAACATACAACTCCCAATTTCCTATACTATCCCGAGTAACTAGTACTTTCAGTGCAGGGTTAGTAGCAGCAATTCCATCTACTCCATCTATAATCTTTGTTGATGAAACTCCGTCATTTCTATAAAGAGAAACGTCATCTACTGTTCCAGTCTCGCCGCCAATTTGCACAAAATATCCATCAAATGATGCTGTAATGTCTTGGCTATTTGACACTAAAGCAACTTTAGCATAATTGGATGTAGAAGGAGCAAAATCCAATCGAACATAAAACTCCCAACTTGCCTTATAAATAGCACTTGATGAAGTGCTTAAATAAGCAGGATTGCTCGCAGTTATATCATTTAATTGAAGTCGGTTCTGAGCATCAATTTGAAATTTAATGGATTGTCCGGTCCATGCAGGATTAACTGTAAAATTTCCATCAGAAAAATCATCTGTAAACTGTCCAAAAATAGTTAATTGCACGCTTAAGAATAGTGTAATAAAAAAGACAAATTGAATTCTCATAGCTTTTGATATCTCTAGCACGTAAATATAGTACTTTTGTTTCCCTTGATAGTTAATGAATCGTTAAATCAACCCTTATGAAAATTGCAATTGTAGGCGCTACCGGCTTGGTAGGCAACGTAATGCTTAGTCTATTGGAAGAAAGAAATTTCCCGGTAACAGAATTAATTCCTGTTGCATCTGAGAAATCTGTAGGTCATGAAATTGATTTTCAAGGAAAGAAATATACCATCAAATCAATAGATGAAGCGATAAAATTACACCCTTCAATTGCTATTTTTTCAGCAGGTGGTGACATCTCACTACAGTATGCACCTAAATTTGCAGAAATAGGCACAACAGTTATTGATAATTCTTCTGCTTGGAGAATGGATCCTGACAAGAAGCTAATTGTACCTGAAATAAATGCATGGTCATTACGGGCTGCTGATAAAATAATTGCGAACCCTAATTGCTCCACCATTCAGATGGTAATGGCGCTAAACCCTCTTCACAAGAAGTATGGTGTAAAACGAGTAATTGTTTCTACTTACCAATCCATTACAGGAACAGGAGTAAAAGCTGTAGAGCAATTAGCAAATGAAAGTGCGGGAATAAAAGGTGAAATGGCCTATCCTTATCAAATTCACCAAAATTGCATACCCCATTGTGATGTATTTTTAGAAAATGGATACACAAAAGAGGAAATGAAGCTAATTAAAGAAACAAATAAAATATTAGGAGATGACAGCATAAAAGTAAGTGCAACTGCTGTTAGAGTGCCTGTTATGGGAGGGCATTCTGAGTCTGTAAACGTGGAACTCAACTCACCGTTTGAGTTAACTGACATTCGTAGACTGCTTTCAGAAACGGAAGGAATAACACTTCAAGACCAACCTGAAGTAAATAACTACCCAATGCCTTTTTATTCAAAAGATAAAGATGCCGTGTTTGTTGGTAGAATTAGAAGAGATGAAAGTAGAGAGAACACCCTAAATATGTGGATAGTTTCTGATAATCTAAGAAAGGGAGCTGCGACAAATGCGCTTCAAATAGCTGAGTACTTAATAAAGAACAAGCTCGTTTAAAATTAACTTTTACTGAATTTTATTTTCTATTTTCCGTAACTTAAGGCAACAGAAATAATCATTAGCGTGTCTAATTGGACAACTGCCATATAGATAATGGAAGAAAGAGAACTCATAAAAGGATGTATAAACGAAGATAAAGTGTACCAACGTGCGTTGTATGATCGTTATAGCGGACTTATGTTTTCTGTTTGTCTTCGGTATGCTAAACACAAAGCTGAAGCTCAAGATATGATGCAAGATGGCTTCATTAAGGTCTTTGATAACATCTCTAAGTTCGCCTTTAATGGTTCATTTGAAGGCTGGGTGCGAAGGATTATGGTAAACACTGCATTAAATTATTATCGAAAAAGCAGTTCTCAGCGCGAACAGTTAGGTATAGAGGGTTATCAAGAAGGATCAATGGAACCTAAAGCAGAAAGCAATATGGGTGAGAAGGAGTTGATGTCAATTATTCAACGTCTTCCGGATGGATATAGAGTAGTGTTCAACCTATATGCTATAGAAGGATATAGTCATAAGGAAATCGGTGAAGTACTGGGAATTACTGAAAGCACATCTCGGTCTCAGTTATCGAAGGCTAGAAAGTGGATACAAAATGTATTAATAAAATATAATCAAGAGACGAATGTATAACAAGGGAGATAATCATATCGACGAACTGTTTCGTTCTGCCTTCATGGGTCATGAAGAGATACCACCTGCATCTGCTTGGAAAAACATCGTTGAAAAACGAAGTTTTGGCCATATACTCTTAAACCAAATTGCTCTGAATTGGAAAAATTTCCTTTTCATGACAATTGGCTTTATGGGCATTGGAGCAGCAATAGTGAGCATCGGCACACCCAATAAAAAAGAAGCAACTGCCTACCAAAGTATGAATACGCACTACAATTTATACAACGGCCATGAATATGGAGGAATGTTACTAGCTTATAATGAACCTAATGGAGAAGTAGTTAAAGAAAGTATAAGTTCTTATTATAATAATGCATTAACCTCTCCTTTTAATAGTAAAACAACAACTAAACTAGCTTCTCCTTCGAAGCGAAGTTCAAGAAACGGTAAAAAACAATATACAAACAACACTCACAAAGTAATAGGTCCTTTCAATTCTATTGAAACAGATAACACAGGAGCCAATGATAATGTTACAAATTACGCTACCGCAAATACTCAAAAACACAGCAATAAAGTAGCAAAAAATTATGCTGAAGCTCAGAGAGAAATTAATCACTCATCAGAAGTGCTTACTAGTGCAATTGATGATCAATCATCTTTGTCTACTAAATTAAACTTGGGTGTTGTACAAAAACTCACCTCTTTTAAAACACGTCGTATTCGTGAAGAATTAGACTATGAAATGATTGCAGTCGATTCATTGTATTTCAACAAAACAATGAAAAAACGATTTCCACTAAAAAATCACTTGTCTGCTAGTTTTAAATTTGGACCTGAGTTTATGAATAAGGAGCTTACAAATGCAACTGATGAAAGTGCTGCGTATTTAAATAGAAGAATACAATCAGAGTCTACTCTTATTGGGGGTAATATTCAGGCCAACCTTGCTTACTATTTTTACAATAATGTTTTTGTAGAAACGGGCTTTAGATATAGCCAATTAAGAGAACAAGTAAACTATAGTCAAACAAGAATACTATCAGAGACAACCGTTTACGACTCTACCGTGGCTGGATTTATAGTAGGCCCGACGGGCGAACCAATTCCAATATATGATATCAATTCTCGCATAGAATACGATAAAGAGTTTATTCAGAGAAATAATACGAATGCGTATCATATGTTAGCTATACCAATATTATTAGGGTACCAAGTAGATTTCTATAAAATTTCTGTACACCTAAAATCAGGTGTAAGTGCAAATGTGTTTACAAAAAACACTGGATCTATTCTTAGTGAAGATACAGATAACGAAATAGCGTTGGGAAGTAATAACGACCCTTTTAAGCCAGGAATATCGCTTAACCTGGAGTTAGCAGGTGGTGTAAGTTATCAAATAGATGAGAACTTTAGCCTATTAGTAGAACCTAGTTTTCGCTCTAGTTTGAGCAATTTATATAAAGGTGATTATCCACTTATTGAAAAACGAAAAATAATTGGAATTAATACAGGAATTAGGATTCGATTATAATTTTTTGTAATTTAATTTTCCTTAATTGCTTTAGTAGTCAATTAATTACAAATGAAAAAGGTAAGAAATACAGTATTTACTGGTCTTGTACTAAGCTTTCATGTGCTTTTTTCACAATCCATTTACCAGGGAATAGAAGTAGGAAATGTGAATACAAGGATATATGCAGATGGTAAATTATTTAATGATTTTTGCAATTCAAAAGCCCAATTTTTTATTCCAAAAAACTCCCAAACAAGCGCTATCTATATGGCTGGTTTTTGAGTAGGTGGTTTAATCGATTTAAATTTTCCTTCACAACCAGATTTACTCAGACTGTCAAAGGTATTCTATATTGATAGTGATTTTATTCAAGGCCCTATTCGGTTAAATAATAGAACAGGAGCTGATCCATCTTATTGGAATAAAACATGGAAAATTACTCGATCAGTAATTCAAAATCATATTAATAAATTTAATACTACTGACTATATAGTACCAAGGGAACTACTTGATTGGCCTGCGCATGGAAAAGAAGGCACAGCTGAAATATTGGCTCCTTTTATTGACCTAAATGGAAATTCAAGATACGAACCAGAAAAAGGAGATTATCCTGATATAAAAGGAGATGAAGCGATGTATTTCATTTGTAATGATGCAAGAAAAGGAAATCAGCCTGAGGCAATGGAAATAGAAGTTCATGGAATGGTATACGGATTCAACTCTACAGATGAACAACTTAGCAATACCATTTTTATCAATTTAAAATTCATAAATCGCTCTCTATTCAACTATCGAAACGTCTATTTTGGTATGTACAATGATTACGATTTAGGTGACCCTTATGATGACTATGTCGGAACGGATACAACATTAGATATGGTTTACGCTTACAATGGAGAGCGAGTAGATGGCCCAAGAAAGGGAATTCCATCGTATGGTGCTTCTCCTCCTGCAATAGGAATGATGTTGCTTAATCAAAAGCTAACTAACTCTATGTATTATGAATTAACCACTAATGGGAATGGAGAGCCTGAAAATTCTTCAGACTTTTATGACTGCATGCAATCTAAGTTTAAAGATGGATCTAGTCTAAAGTATGGAGGCACGGGATATCATAGATCCAATGGAGCTACAAATCAGAATGCTGATTACTTGTTCCCTGGCGACCCCACTTATTTTGATGCTACCTCTTGGACAGAATCAAACACATTTTCTATTCCTAACGCACCCGGAGACAGAAGAATAATTGGCTCAACTAAGATTGATACACTAACGATTGGTAGTTTTTTTGAAGTTGATCTCGCATACGTTTTCGCTGAAAATAGTTTGAAAGATGAAACAAATACCCGATCAGTAATTGATTTAAAAAATCTCGGTCATAAAATCAAAGCGTTATATGATTCTGGGCAGATCAATCAAACCATAAAGCCAATACCTACTCTTAATAAAAGTTATGGACCTATTTATCCAAATCCGATTGGTGAAGGACAATCTATATTGATAGAAGATATTAATATAAATAAGGTGGAAATCTATACTATTCAAGGAAAGTTGATTTATAGAAAAGAGAAGAACAATACATCTATTAGAATAGAAAGAGAAGACCTTGCAAAAGGAATATACGTTATACGTCTTTTAGGACCAAGTGATTCAAGAAGCGAAAAGCTAATTGTTAAATAGCTAGGCAATGATTAACAACTACTAGGTGTCTAAGCATAAACCTTTATCTCTAGTAAGATTATTTTTTATTAATTGGTTTTAAATTCTAACTACAAGAGATCTTACCCTTTCAGCCTTCTGAAAGGGTTTTTTTATCCTAGATTTTTGAAAAATTTTCTTTGAAATAATAATAGACTTGCAATACCTACTGAAATAGCAGCATCTGCCACGTTAAAGACAGGTCTAAAGAACACAAAGTGCTCTCCTCCCCAAATTGGTAACCAATCAGGAAAAAAGCCATCAATCAACGGAAAGTATAGCATGTCTACAACTTTGCCATAAAAAAGAGATGCATATCCTCCGCTATCAGGCAAAAATGATGCGATCTGATTGTAACTCTCATCAAAAACAATCCCGTAAAAAACACTATCTATGATATTGCCTACCGCCCCTGCAAAAATAAGTGAGCCTGTTACTAGTAACCCGCTCGAAGTAGATTTTCTTGGTAACCTAAAAAGATAAACCCCAATAATCGCAACAACAACAATTCGGAATAAGGTTAAAAAAAGTTTTCCATATTCAAAACCAAACTCAATCCCAAATGCCATTCCGTTATTCTCTGTGAAATGTATTATAAACCAATCACCAAAGACAGGAAACTCTTCACCTAAAAACATATTGGTTTTTATCCAAAATTTAGACCACTGGTCAATTGTTAAAACAACTAATACGATTAATATTGGTGAAGTTAAAAAACGTGCTATCTTATTCATATCGTCAACGTACAAGCATAAAAAAAGGACTTTCGTCCTTTTTAATTATCGGTTATTTTGAGCTTCCTTGGCTTCAATTGAAAGCGTTGCATGAGGTACTGCTCTTAATCGCTCTTTAGGGATTAATTTACCGGTTTCTCTACAAACGCCGTATGTCTTATTTTCAATTCTAATTAACGCATTCTCGAGGTGAGAAATAAATTTCTCTTGTCGAATAGCTAACTGAGAAACCTCTTCTCTTGATAGTGTTTCAGAACCATCTTCCATCATCTTAAAAGTAGGAGATGTATCATCTGTTCCGTGATCATCCTTATAAGAAAGCGTATCTCTTAAGTTTTTTAAATCAACTTTCGCCTCTGCTAACTTTCCTTGAATTAACTCTTTAAACTCTATTAATTCTGCGTCTGAATATTTTGTTTTCTCTTCACTCATCTTATTATATTTTTGCTAATGAAACATTCGTTTCTAAATTAGTATCTAATTCTATTTTTTCTGAATTATTGGCTATTTGGTCGACTAAAGTAATATCTGCAGCCAAAGTTTCCAAACAAATATACTGTTTATTCGCTTCTATTGCTGCATCTAACATAGGGTGTTTTTGAACAGTTATACTTATTTTATCTGTCACTTCGAACCCTGTATCTTTTCTTAAATTCTGAATTCGATTCACCAACTCTCTGGCTATTCCTTCTTGCTTTAATTCATTAGAAATGTTAATATCCAAGGCGACTGTATATGGGCCTTCAGCAGCTACTAACCAACCTGGTATGTCATCTGTTGAAATTTCGACATCATCAGTAGTTATAGACAGCTCATTCCCATCAACAACAATAGTATACGTTAGGTTCTGCTCTAATTCAGCTATTGCATCTTGATCCATTGCTGTAATTGCTCCAGCTACTTGTTTCATCTGCTTACCGAACTTTGGTCCTAACTTTTTAAAATCTGCTTTGATACGCTTAACTAAAACGTCAGTAGTATCTTCTAGGTATTCAATTTCCTTAACATTTACTTCTGAAAGAATTAAATCCTGTACTTCTGTCAGTTGTCTTTTAAAAGTAGGATCTAAAACAGGCACCATAATACGCTGCAATGGCTGTCGAACCTTAATTTGCTCCTTCTTTCTCAATGCTAAAATCATTGAAGTCACTTTCTGGGCAATCCCCATCCGTTGCTCTAAGTCAAGATCTATTAAAGAATCATTGGCATACGCGAAAAGTGCTAAGTGAACTGAAGTATTTTTGTCTTTTCCACTAATTGTATTCAAGTCATTGAATAAACGATCCATAAAAAATGGAGCAACAGGAGCTGATAATCTAGCCACAGTTTCTAAACAAGTATATAATGTTTGATAAGCAGATATTTTATCGGTAGAATAATCTCCTTTCCAGAACCGTCTTCTACATAATCTTACATACCAGTTACTTAGATTCTCTGTTACAAAATCTTGAATTAAACGAGTCGCTTTTGTTGGTTCAAAATCAGCATAAAGTGTATCCACATCTTTTACTAAAGAATTCAATTTAGAAAGCACCCAACGATCAATTTCTGGACGATCTTCTGTTGCAATCTCATCTTCTTTGTAACTAAACCCATCTATATTCGCATACAATGCAAAGAAGTTATACGTGTTGTATAATGTTCCGAAAAATTTGCGTTGAACTTCAGTAATTCCTTCTAAATCAAATTTTAAGTTATCCCAGGGCTGAGCATTGCTAATCATATACCATCGCGTAGCATCAGGACCAAATTTATCAAGCGTAGTAAATGGATCTATTGCATTACCCAGTCGCTTAGACATCTTTTGCCCATTTTTATCCAACACTAATCCGTTAGACACGACATTTTTAAACGCAACAGAATCAAAACATAATGTTGCAATCGCATGAAGTGTAAAAAACCATCCTCTTGTTTGGTCGACACCTTCTGCGATAAAATCAGCTGGATAAAATTTATTTTGCTCAATTAATTCTTTGTTTTCAAAAGGATAATGCCATTGTGCATAAGGCATTGAACCTGAATCGAACCATACATCAATTAAGTCAGACTCCCTTTTCATCGGTTTTCCAGATGCAGAGACCAACGTAATTTCGTCTACAAATGGACGGTGAAAGTCAAATGAGTTGTAATTCGCTTTCGAGAAATCTCCTGGTGTAAACTCTGCCATTGGATTTTTATCCATAACGCCTGCAGCAACTGCTTTTTCACAAGCTACTTTTAACTCTTCAGCAGATTCTATTAATACTTCCTCCTCCCCATCTTCTGTTCTCCAGATAGGTAATGGAATACCCCAATATCGCGAACGAGATAAGTTCCAATCTTGAAGGTTTTCTAACCAATTCCCAAATCGACCAGTTCCGGTACTTTCTGGTTTCCAATTGATAGTTTTATTATTTGCTATTAACTCCGGCTTCATGGCCGTAGTTTTTACAAACCAAGAATCTAATGGAAAGTATAAAACAGGCTTATCCGTTCTCCAGCAATGTGGATAACTGTGCTCGTATTTTTGTACATCAAAAGCGCGATTTGCTTGTTTTAACATTATCGATATACGCACATCGGCCGACTTATAATCATCTGGCATAGTTGCTGCGTCTTCATATTGTTCTTTTACATATACACCTGCAAAGTCGGTTACTTCAGGCACAAATCTTCCTTGCATGTCCACTAAATGAAGCGCACCAATACCATTGGCTTTAGCTACCCGAAAGTCATCTGCTCCATAACTTGGCGCTAAATGAACAATACCAGTACCGTCTTCTGTAGTAACAAAATCCCCTAAAATTACACGAAATGCATCTCCTTCTTCAGGCTGAACATAGGGCATTAACTGCTCATATCGCATGCCTTCCAAATCAGCTCCAAGCAATTCGCCTACTATTTCAAAAGGAATCTTTTTATCGCCAGCTTTATATTCTTCTAGCCTTAGCTCGGCCTCTTTTGGTGAAAACCACTTGTTCACCAAGTCTTTGGCTAAAAGAACTGTTATCGGCTCAAACGTATATTTATTAAACGTTTTTACTTTTACGTAAGTAATTTTTGGACCTACCCCTAGAGCCGTATTTGATGGCAACGTCCATGGGGTAGTCGTCCAAGCAATGAAAAACAAATCGCCATGTAAATCTGAAAATAATGAAGCAGATTGCTCATTATTAATCACCTTAAATTGAGCAACAGCAGAAGTATCTTTTACATTTTTATAGCATCCTGGCTGATTCAATTCGTGGGTACTTAAGCCAGTTCCCGCAGCAGGAGAATATGGCTGAATGGTATATCCTTTATAAATCAACCCTTTCTTGTATAACTTTGATAAGAGGTACCAAACGCTTTCAATGTACTTATTATCGTAAGTTACATACGGGTCTTTCATATCTACCCAATACCCCATTTGTTTGGTCAAATTGTTCCAAACATCGGTGTAGCGCATTACCGCTTCCCGACATTTTTGGTTGTATTCTTCTACAGTTATGGTTTTACCAATGTCTTCTTTGGTAATTCCCAATTCTTTCTCCACGCCCAATTCTACGGGTAATCCGTGCGTATCCCACCCTGCTTTTCGTTTTACCTGAAAGCCTTTCTGAGTTTTGTAGCGACAAAAAATATCCTTAATCGTTCGCCCCATTACATGGTGAATACCTGGCAATCCATTGGCAGAGGGGGGGCCTTCATAAAACACGAAAGAGGATCCATCTTCCCTTGAATCAATACTTTGTTGAAAAGTGTTCTCTTCTTCCCATTTATTTAAAACTTCAGAAGCTATCTCTGGCAAATTCAATTGCTTATATTCTTTGTACTTACTCATGCTGAATAATAACCTTTTGGCGACAATTTTAGTGGCCGCAAATTTAACAATTCTGAAGCAGATGAGAATCATCAAAATTTAGGCTTAAAAAAAGATCCGATTGAGTCTTCAACCAGCTGCTTGGTGTTTCTTTTTAATATGGTTATTAACTGTTGTCGGACAAAGGGGAAATGTGAATTAAATTATATATTAAAAACTTATCTAATTTGTATTCAACATACAATTCTTTAAAAATTCGTTTAGTTCATGTCAAATAGGAGCTTACTTTTTTTGATTTATATTTTCATTTTTTTGTCCGCCAAAAAAACGAAACAAAAAAAGCTCGTCCTTTGAATTTTTATTTCCTCCAAATTTTATAAATCCTAAGTTCAGCCGGGTGATCTCCTATCACAGATTGGAGCTTCCCGGTTTCTCTAAGGATTCATTTTATTTTCCAAAAACAAAATTTCAAGGGACAACATCAATATTAGCATTCATTTACAATTCGATATGTTAATTGGACTACACTAATGCTCCAATAACTAAATCGTAGCAATTACTTTAAGTTCAATACCGATTGGCGTAGGTAAACTTTTAATTTCTACAGTGGTACGACATGGTTGATTCTCAGCAAAATACTCAGCATAAATACGGTTATACGTTTTAAAATCTGCCTTCATATTGGTTAAAAAAACCGTAACATCAACAACATTAGCCCAAGATGCTCCTGCATCCTCTACTATTGCGCGTACATTTTTAAATACTGAATGGCATTGCTTTTCTATATCATAAGACAAAATTTCACCATTTTCATCGAGCTCTACACCAGGTATTATTTTAGTTCCTCGCTCTCTTGGACCTACACCTGAAAGAAATAATAAGTTCCCTACTTTTCTTGCATGAGGATATGCTCCAACTGGTTCTGGAGCTTTATGTGAATCAAATTTTTCGCTTGACATGATTGAATATCTTTTAATTTTTATTTTCAATGATTGAACCTCAAAGGTACTATTTATGGAATTGAAGGAATTAGTATATTGGAAAGAAAAAAACAGAGTTTACACTTCTTTGTTTAACCGATAGATGAAACTATTAGAATTTACGGACAAAGGAATTTATTGCGCCAAAGCCGATGTATATATAGATCCGTGGAAACCGGTGAAGAATGCTATTATTACGCACGGTCATGCCGATCACTCTCGGTTCGGGAACACCAATTACCTCTGTCATGAGTTATCAAAACCCATTATTGCACATCGCTTAGGTGATATTTCTATTGAAACGTTAGCTTATGGCGAAAAAAGAGTCATTAATGGCGTTTCATTTTCATTGCATCCTGCAGGGCATATTATCGGATCTGCACAAGTGCGTGTTGCATACAAAGGAGAGGTTTGGGTAGCTTCAGGCGATTATAAATTAGAAAATGATGGGATTTCTACCCCTTTTGAACCCATAAAGTGTGATGTATTTATTACCGAATGTACTTTCGGCCTGCCCGTCTTTAATTGGCGACCTCAAAAAGAGGTTTTTGACGATATTAATGATTGGTGGAAAAAAAATCAATCGGAAGGAAAAATTAGTTTATTAAGCGGCTATTCATTAGGAAAGGCGCAGCGAATCATTGCCAATGTAAACCCTGAAATTGGAAAAATATACACCCACGGGGCCATCGAGAATATGAATGATGTGATTCGAGAAATGGGAATATACTTACTTCCTACTGAACGAATTACAGCAGAAACTACAAAAGAGGAATTATCTAATAGCTTAGTAATAGCGCCACCAGGAGCTATCGGCTCTAATTGGACAAAGCGATTACAGCCATTCGAAGTAGGAATTTGCTCCGGATGGATGGGCATACGTGGAGCTCGAAAACGACAAACCGTGGATCGTGGTTTTATTCTCTCTGACCATGCCGATTGGAAAGGATTAAATGAGGCCATAAGCGCAACAGGTGCTCAAAAAGTAATCTGCACACATGGCTACACCGCTATTTTCAGTAAATGGCTGCAAGAAAAAGGAATAGATGCGACGGTAGAAACCACGGAATTTGAAGGTGAGCTATCTGAAATAAGTGAACAAAAAGTGAAAGAGGAGGCGGTAAAATGAAACAATTCGCTCACTTAATTACCCAATTGGATCAGACCAATAAAACACTTAAAAAAGTAACCGCCTTAAAAATCTACTTTGATGAGGCGAGTGATGATGATAAATTATGGACCATTGCAATTTTAAGCCATAAACGACCAAAAAGAACTGTAAAAACGTCAGAACTGAAGCTTTGGGCGTCAGAAATGGCGAAAATTCCACTTTGGCTTTTTGAAGAAACATATCATATTGTTGGTGATTTGGCAGAAACCTTGGCAAAAATTCATCCCAACCTCAACGCTACATCTGATTATTCTTTAACGTATTGGATTGAATACATTAAAAACTTTTCAACCTTAGAAGAAGCAGCTAAAAAAGCTGCTGTTCTAAAAGCGTGGAATACATTAGACCCTACCGAGCGATTTATATTTAACAAACTAATTACGGGCGGATGGCGAATAGGTTTGTCTCAAAAGTTAATGACAAGAGCGTTAGCTGAACACACAGGCATTGAAGAAAATATTCTTTCTCATCGACTAATGGGAAAGTGGAGTCCTGATACCACTAATTATCATCAGTTAGTTATAGAGCCTGATCCTTTAGAGCAAGTTTCTCAGCCTTATCCTTTTTATTTGGCCAATGCAGTCGATGGAAAACCAGAAGATTTAGGAGCAGTTGAAAATTGGCAGGCAGAATATAAGTGGGATGGGATTCGTGGACAGTTAATCAAGCGAAAAGGGGACGTGTTTATTTGGTCGCGTGGAGAAGAGTTGGTGACAGATAAGTTTCCTGAATTAGCCGCATTAGTCGATCATTTGCCTGATGGTGTAGTAATCGATGGCGAAATTATGGGATATAAAGATGGCTCTCCATTAAATTTCAATGATTTACAAACTCGGATTGGCAGAAAAAATGTAACAAAAGCCATCTTAACAAAAGTGCCAGTAATTTTAATGGCCTATGATTTATTGGAGTGCAATCAAATTGATATACGACAACAACCACTTTTTAAGCGAAGGGAATTGTTAGAACAATTAGTGAAAACGACCGATAATGAACATCTAAAGATTTCCCAAGTAGTAACGGCTAAAAAATGGGAAGATCTTGCAAAAGCGCGCGCTATTTCTAGAGAAAATCAGGCAGAAGGATTAATGCTAAAAGCCAAAAATTCAACCTATAAAGTAGGCCGTAAAAAAGGCGATTGGTGGAAATGGAAAGTGGATCCGTTAAGTATAGATGCTGTGCTCATATATGCCATGAGAGGCCACGGACAGCGTGCAAACTTATATAGCGATTATACTTTTGCTGTTTGGGATGGAGAGGAATTGGTTTCGTTTACTAAGGCCTATTCAGGATTGACCATGGCTGAAATTAAAGCTGTAGATAAATATGTAAAGGCCAACACCATTGATCGGTTTGGACCAGTAAGGAGTGTTACGCCAAAGTTGGTTTTTGAAATTGGTTTTGAGGGAATAGCTGCATCTAAGCGCCATAAATCTGGCGTAGCTTTACGTTTTCCACGAATTTTAAGATGGAGAGAGGATAAACCAATGGAAGAGGCAAATACCTTGGATGATTTAAAAGATTTATTGAAGATTTACAGCTAATCAACGCATGACAAAAGGAGAAAAAAAAGTACTCGATTGGTTTCAATCTAAAGGTTGGGAAGCGCATGATTTTCAACAGGAAGCTTGGAGTGCTTATTTGTCTGGTAAAAACGGATTGCTCAATGCTCCAACTGGTTCTGGAAAAACATATGGCATGGGACTGGGAATTTTAGCTGAACATATTAATTCCAATAAGAAAGCATTTGGTTTACAAGCCATTTGGATTACACCAATTAGAGCCTTGGCAAAAGAAATACAGCAATCGCTTCAGCGAGCCTCTGAAGAATTAGATTTAGGATGGCGAGTAGGAAATAGAACAGGTGATACTTCTTCAAGTGATCGTGCTAAACAAAAAAAGAATGTACCCGAAATCTTAATTACCACGCCCGAGAGTTTGCAATTATTGCTAGCTTCAAAAGGCAGTGAGGCTTTTTTCAGCAACTTAAAATGCATTGTAAATGACGAATGGCACGAACTGATGGGTTCAAAACGGGCCGTTCAAATGGAGCTAGCCCACTCTCGGTTAATTGCATTAGCACCACAACTGAAAATATGGGGAATCTCAGCAACCATTGGCAATATGGAAGAAGCTGTGGAGGTGTTGGTAGGCGAAGAGCGAAAAAAAGAAGCCGTAATTATTCGTTCAACCATTCAAAAAGAGATTGTAGTCGAATCTATTTTACCTGATGAGATTGAACAATTTTCATGGGGTGGGCATTTGGGAATTCAATTATTAGATAAGGTAATTCCACTCATTTATGCGAATAAAACCACCCTAATTTTTACCAATACACGAGCACAAGCTGAAATTTGGTATCAAAAACTGCTAGAGGCAGATCCGAATTTAGCCGGCCAATTAGCCATGCACCATGGTTCCATTAGTCGTGAGCTTCGAGACTGGGTAGAAGATGCACTACATTCCGCTACTATTAAAGCAGTTGTTTGCACTTCTAGTTTAGATTTAGGAGTTGACTTTAGGCCTGTTGATACGATTATACAAATTGGCAGTCCGAAAGGAGTTGCTCGTTTTGTGCAGCGAGCCGGCAGAAGTGGCCATCAACCGGGAGCAACAAGTAGGATATTTTTTGTCCCTACCAATTCACTAGAACTCATAGAAGCTGCGGCATTGCGTGAAGCAATCAATGAAGGAATTATGGAAAAGAGAAATCCTTATTTCCGTTCGTTTGATGTGTTGGTGCAGTACTTAATGACACTTGCTGTAGGTGATGGATTTGAATCAGAGATGATTAAAAATGAAGTGCAATCTACCTTTAGTTTTAGTTCCATGAGTGATAATGAATGGAATTGGGTGATGCAATTTTTGGTACTTGGAGGAGAATCATTACAAGCTTACGATGAATATAAGAAAGTTGTTTTTTATGAAGGCTTATACCGTGTTTTAGATCGCAAAACTGCTATGCGTCATCGATTATCTATTGGCACAATAGTAAGTGAAGGATTACTTAATGTAAAGTTTATGAAAGGTGGGTTTATAGGAACTATAGAGGAATGGTTTATTTCTAAACTCAACCCAGGTGATGTATTTTGGTTTTCAGGCAGAAATTTAGAGCTGATTAAAATCAAAGAAATGCAGGTAATTGTAAAACTGAGTAAAGCTAAAAATGGCAAAGTTCCATCTTGGCAAGGTGGACGAATGCCGCTCTCTTCAAAGCTTTCTGCTGTTTTACGTAAAAAAGTAAATGAAGCTAAGTTGGGCAATAGCACTGATATTGAATTACACACTATTCAACCCATTTTTGAGACACAAGCTAAACGATCAATTGTACCTGCAACGGATGAGTTTCTAATTGAATCCTTTAAAAGTAAAGAAGGGCATCATTTGTATTTTTATCCCTTTGAAGGCAGAGGAGTTCATGAAGGAATGGCTGCGCTTATCGCTTATCGGATTGGCTTACTTACGCCGATTACATTTTCTATTGCTTACAATGATTACGGTTTTGAATTACTTTCTGATCAGGAAATCCCGTTAGAAATGACTTTAGACAGTGATATTTTATCCACCGATCACTTACATGACGATGTATTTGCAAGTATTAATTCGGCTGAAATGGCCAGAAGAAAGTTTCGGGACATTGCCTCCATTTCAGGTTTGATTTTTAAAGGATATCCTGGGAAAAGCAAAAAAGACCGACACTTACAGGCTTCATCACAGCTATTCTTTGATGTATTTCAAGAACACGAAGAAACCAATTTACTCTATTTGCAAGCTTATGAAGAAGTAATGGCGTTTCAGCTAGAAGAAAGCCGACTTTATGAAGCTATGGAGCGCATACAGCAGCAAAAAATAGTTTTGGTAACTATAGACAAACCAACCCCATTCTCTTTCCCTATTTTAGTAGATCGATTAAGAGGAAAACTAACCACTGAAAAGTTAACCGATCGGATTAAACGAATGCAGCTGGTGGTGGAGTAAAAAAAGCCGGCTTCAATAATTGAAGCCGGCCTATATAGATATTAAATGTTGCAGTTACTTATCTCGTCAATACAACTTTCTTGATCGTTTGACCATATTTCACCAAGTATACTCCTCTCTCCAACTCATTCATTCGAATCATTGTTTTAGCAGCATTCACTTGTTGAACTTGTATCAATTGACCTGTCAAACTGTATAGCTCAATCATATTGCCCATCGCTACGTCTCCTGTAATCTCCACATAAACATCTCCCCTAGTTGGGTTCGGATAAATAACGAAGCTGTTTTGCTTGTTGTACTCGCTTATCGAATTAATTAGCACATTCTGACATGCTGAAGTATCTGTACATGCTCCTTTGGTCAAGATAACTGCATAGTTCCCATTATTCGATGGGCGGAAGCTTGCAGTCGTTGCTCCGACGATAATTGCATTATTACTATCACAGTTAATCCATTGATAAGCAGTTGCACTTGCATCATTCGCTACTAATGAATCATTGAATTTAGCAATTGTTAAGTCTAACGTATCGATCGTTAAGTCTAACGTTACAATAGAATCACATCCTAAACTTGTTTGTACGGTATCAGCATAAACACCGCTTGTGCTGTACATCATGTTGTTGTGCATCCACGTGTAGCTGTCGCAGGCTGTTACTGTATCTATAGTTGTAATTGAGTTGTTAATCGTTAAATCCAATGTTACAATTGAGTCACATCCTAAACTTGTTTGTACGGTATCAGCATAAATTCCGCTTGTGCTGTACATCATGTTGTTGTGCATCCATGTGTAGCTGTCGCAGGCTGTTACTGTATCTATAGTTGTAATTGAGTTGTTAATCGTTAAATCCAATGTTACAATTGAGTCACATCCTAAACTTGTTTGTACGGTATCAGCATAAATTCCGCTTGTGCTGTACATCATGTTGTTGTGCATCCACGTGTAGCTGTCGCAGGCTGTTACTGTATCAATAGTTGTAATTGAGTTGTTAATCGTTAAATCCAATGTTACAATTGAGTCACATCCTAAACTTGTTTGTACGGTATCAGCATAAATTCCGCTTGTGCTGTACATCATGTTGTTGTGCATCCATGTGTAGCTGTCGCAGGCTGTTACTGTATCTATAGTTGTAATTGAGTTGTTAATCGTTAAATCCAATGTTACAATTGAGTCACATCCTAAACTTGTTTGTACGGTATCAGCATAAATTCCGCTTGTGCTGTACATCATGTTGTTGTGCATCCATGTGTAGCTGTCGCAGGCTGTTACTGTATCTATAGTTGTAATTGAGTTGTTAATCGTTAAATCCAATGTTACAATTGAGTCACATCCTAAACTTGTTTGTACGGTATCAGCATAAATTCCGCTTGTGCTGTACATCATGTTGTTGTGCATCCACGTGTAGCTGTCGCAGGCTGTTACCGTATCGGTGGTAACTACTGAATTGTTAATGGTCACGTTCAATGTAATTACAGAATCACATCCTAAACTTGTTTGGACTGTATCGTTGTATGCACCACTCATGGTATACGTAGCATTGTTTTGTGCCCATACATAGCTATCACATGCAGTAATGCTTACACTTGAAGTTGGAGTAGCCGGTTGAGTTATACTAACACTTGAGGTGGTTATACAGTTATTCGCATCGGTTACTGTTGCGGTATACGTTCCTGCGGTTAAACCAGTAATGCTTGCAGTGGTTGCTGCGTTGCTCCACAAATAAGTATATGCAGTTGTCCCACCTGTCGCTGTTACCGTTGCTGTTCCATCAGCACCGCCATTACAACTTACGTTTGTATTGCTTGAAGTTGCTGATAATGCCGTTGGCTCTGTTACGGTTGCACTTGATGTAGTTGTACATCCGTTGGCATCGGTTACTGTTGCGGTATAGGTTCCTGCTGTTAAACCAGTAACGCTTGCAGTGGTTGCTGCATTGCTCCATAAGTAAGTATAAGCTGTTGTTCCGCCTGTCGCTGTTACCGTTGCTGTTCCGTCGGCACCGCCATTACAACTTACGTTTGTATTGCTTGAAGTTGCTGATAATGCCGTTGGTTCTGTTACGGTTGCACTTGATGTAGTTGTACATCCGTTTGCATCGGTTACTGTTGCGGTATACGTTCCTGCTGTTAAACCAGTAATGCTTGCTGTGGTTGCTGCGTTGCTCCACAAATAAGTATACGCTGTTGTTCCGCCTGTTGCTGTTACCGTTGCTGTTCCGTCGGCACCGCCGTTACAACTTACGTTTGTATTGCTTGAAGTTGCTGATAATGCCGTTGGCTCTGTTACGGTTGCACTTGATGTAGTTGTACATCCGTTGGCATCGGTTACTGTTGCGGTATAGGTTCCTGCGGTTAAACCAGTGATGCTTGCTGTGGTTGCTGCGTTGCTCCACAAATAAGTATACGCTGTTGTTCCGCCTGTCGCTGTTACCGTTGCTGTTCCATCATTACCTCCATTACAACTTACGTTTGTATTGCTTGAAGTTGCTGATAAGGCCGTAGGCTCTGTTACGGTTGCACTTGATGTTGTCGTACATCCGTTGGCATCGGTTACTGTTGCGGTATACGTTCCTGCGGTTAAACCAGTGATGCTTGCTGTGGTTGCTGCGTTGCTCCACAAATAAGTATACGCTGTTGTTCCGCCTGTCGCGGTTACCGTTGCTGTTCCGTCGGCACCGCCATTACAACTTACGTTTGTATTGCTTGAAGTTGCTGATAAGGCCGTTTGCTCTGTTACGGTTGCACTTGATGTAGTTGTACATCCGTTGGCATCGGTTACTGTTGCGGTATATGTTCCTGCTGATAGCCCATTTGCTGTGGCTGTTGTAGAAGCATTACTCCATAAGAACGTGTAAGGTGCTGTTCCACCGGTTGCAGTTACTGTTGCTGTTCCATCAGCACCGCCATTACAACTTACGTTTGTATTGCTTGAAGTTGCTGATAATGCCGTAGGCTCTGTTACGGTTGCACTTGATGTAGTTGTACATCCGTTGGCATCGGTTACTGTTGCGGTATAGGTTCCTGCGGTTAAACCAGTAATGCTTGCTGTGGTTGCTGCGTTGCTCCACAAATAAGTATATGCTGTTGTTCCGCCTGTCGCTGTTACCGTTGCTGATCCATCAGCACCGCCATTACAACTTACGTTTGTATTGCTTGAAGTTGCTGATAAGGCCGTTGGCTCTGTTACGGTTGCACTTGATGTAGTTGTACATCCGTTTGCATCGGTTACTGTTGCGGTATACGTTCCTGCGGTTAAACCAGTAATGCTTGCTGTGGTTGCTGCGTTGCTCCACAAATAAGTATACGCTGTTGTTCCGCCTGTTGCTGTTACCGTTGCTGTTCCGTCGGCACCGCCGTTACAACTTACGTTTGTATTGCTTGAAGTTGCTGATAATGCTGTTGGCTCTGTTACGGTTGCACTTGATGTTGTTGTACATCCGTTGGCATCGGTTACTGTTGCGGTATAGGTTCCTGCGGTTAAACCAGTAATGCTTGCTGTGGTTGCTGCGTTGCTCCACAAATAAGTATATGCTGTTGTTCCGCCTGTCGCTGTTACCGTTGCTGTTCCATCAGCACCGCCATTACAACTTACGTTTGTATTGCTTGAAGTTGCTGATAATGCTGTCGGCTCTGTTACGGTTGCACTTGATGTTGTCGTACATCCGTTTGCATCGGTTACTGTTGCGGTATACGTTCCTGCGGTTAAACCAGTAATGCTTGCTGTGGTTGCTGCGTTGCTCCACAAATAAGTATACGCT
Organism: Vicingaceae bacterium; assembly: GCA_018402765.1. GTDB lineage: Bacteria > Bacteroidota > Bacteroidia > Flavobacteriales_E > Vicingaceae > Acidiluteibacter. The sequence goes on from JAGYIE010000002.1 coordinate 368,937, forward strand.
GTTGTTCCGCCTGTTGCTGTTACCGTTGCTGTTCCGTCGGCACCGCCGTTACAACTTACGTTTGTATTGCTTGAAGTTGCTGATAATGCCGTTGGCTCTGTTACGGTTGCACTTGCCGTTTTTGTACAGTTATTCGCGTCAGACACCGTTACAGTGTAGGTTCCTGCTGTTACGCTTGTGATGCTTGCAGTGGTTGCTGCATTGCTCCACGCGTAGGTGTAGGGACTAGCGCCACCAGTTACACTAACATTAGCGGCTCCATCTGACAATCCATTGCATGAAACTGCATTCGTAACAGATGCAGATATGGACATCCCTGTAGGCTGAGTTATTGTAACACTTGATGTACTTGTACAGTTGTTGGCATCGGTTACTGTTACGGTATATGTTCCTGCTGAAAGGCCGGTTATGGATGCTGTGGTTGCCGTATTATTCCAAACATAGGAATAAGGTGATGTTCCACCGGTTGCAGTTGCTGTGGCTGATCCATCGCTTCCGCCGTTACAAAATACGTTAGAAGAAACTGTTGAAGATGCTGCTAATACTGCAGGTTCTGTTAAAACATAGCTACTGCTTGTTGTTATATTATTTTGATCGGTTATCGTTACCGTATAAGTTCCTGCTGATAAGTTAGAAATACTTGAGGTGGTAGCTGATGTGCTCCAAGCGAATGTATAAGGAGTAGCACCTCCATTACCGACAGCTGATAAAGCTCCGTCTGACAATCCATTACAAGATATGGAAGCCGTTTCTGAAATTGTTACTGAATATAATTGAGTAATTCGCGCATAACCATTTCCCGACTTTCCGATCATTGTGCCTCCTGATGGATTAGGCATGGATGCATTTCCAGCGATTAATGATGTGTTTATCATATTGAAGCTAGATGGGACCGAATAACCTGAAGGTTTATATGAAGATGAACTAAGCACATAGGCTGAACCTCCACTACCTCCCGAATTGCCTCCACTTCGTGCACCACCGCCATACCAGCCGCCGCCGCCGCCATTTCCGCCACCTGAACCCCCTTGTCCTCGGCCACCATAACCAAAAGATCCGTTATATTGGCAATTACCTCCACTAGTTTGTGTAGCAGGACAACTACCAACACTAGATGATCCGCCACCTGCATATGTACCATTTTGCCAATTTCCATTACCGGCTCCTCCCCCTGCAACTATTATTCGACTATTATAAGAAGCAAGACTTCGTCGATAAGATAAATCTGTTAATGTCATGGGGCTTGAAGTAAGAGCAATGTCTGTCGCACCGCCACCTGATCCATGTGAGGCCATTGAGTTATTTACACCACCACCTCCATTCCATCCGCCGACTGTATTCACAGCGGTGCTATGAACAGTTAATCCATAGGTAAAATATCTGCCTTGTTGACCTACATATATGTAAAAAGTAGTAGGGACAGAAATAGATAGCTCTCCTTTGGCATAACCCCCTTTAGAGGTAGTAGAATAAGACTCACCTGTACCACCTTGAGCACCCCACGTTTCAAACCTGTAATTTCCAGGCTGAAGAGTAATAGATTGTTGGTTTCCTATGTAAGCAAAGTTCCATATTTGTTGGCCAAAACTTGTTGCGACAACAAGTAAAGCAAGTGAGATAGAGAGTAATAATTTTTTCATAGGGTTGTTTTTTTGTTTTAATTCAACTACAAATTTAATAGCCTTGTATTAAAATCAGGTTACAATAATCTATTGAAAAAAAAATGTAACAAATAAAACACAAATAAAAAAAACAGTTGTTGAATAGTAGTTAGTTGGATAAATCAAAAAGTAGGTTACAAATTTTAACTTACCCATTTTGTAACCGCTTAGAAAGAATTAAAACTACTTTACTGTATCTTTGAATTGAAAACCTACTTTACCCAATTATGAAATTCACACACCTAATTGTACTAATCTTTACTATAAACACTACTCTATTAGGTCAACAGCAATTATCTGATATAAAAAAGGTAGATTCCCTAATGTCGATAGACATAAAAGATGCCGACAAGGTATTTAACTCACTGAAAAAAAAGTATTTAGTTATTGAAATTGATTCCATCTATGCAGAGTTTTATTACAGAGGAGGGGTTATTAACTATTATCTTGAAAATTATTTATTAGCTGAAAAATATTACCATTTTGCACTTATTACTGAATATGCCCATAAGTATGCTCATTTTGAAGCAAAAATTCACAACAACCTAGGAATAGTTTATGAACTCCTTTTGAAATTTGACGAGGCATTAGTAGCTTATAATCGGTCCATTAACATTGAAAAAAAGCTAAAAAATAGGCAGGGTGAAATGAAAACGCTTCTGAATATCGGCTTATTAAACATCAAAACAAAGCAATATAAAATCGCAGAAAAACAATTAACAACTGCGTATGCTTATTTTGATTCGATTAAGGATGAGCAACAAATTGGATTATTCTTTCAAAATCTAGGCGTTTTATATTTTAATAGAGGGGATTATAAGCGAGCAGACAGCTTAGCCGTTCTCGCTAACGAACAATTCAGAAAAATTAATGATATATATGGTTTGTGTAGGACTTTTAACAATATATCATTGAGCAATTTAAAGTTAGGAAAATTGAAACAAGCAAATAAATTTAAAGACAGCCTAATTATTAACTGCGATACAAACAGTAGTTTTTACTTTGAAAACATTCCATTTTTACAAGCAGAAATACTAATTGCCAAGAAAGATTACAATCAAAGCCTTCAACTACTTAACAACTTGATTAAAAAGAACATTACTAAACCAAGTTCACTTAAATATATAGAAGAACTAAAAATGCGTGCTTATGCCCATATTGGCAAAGGTCAACTATATGACTCTGCGTTTAATAAATTTCGTCTTTTGAGTGATTCAATTGCTAGAATAAATAATATTAAGCAGGTTGCACAATTAGAAGCTATCTATAAAACGAATGAAATGCAACAAGAATTATCTGCAAGCAAGAAATTACTACTAAAAGAAAGAAATAGAAATATTATCATTTTCGCCGCTTTGTTTGTTATTATCAGCTTACTATCAGGAGTTTTGTTATTTAGACAAAAGCTGTTACGCCTTAGAAAGTATATCGTTAACAATGCACAGGGAAAACAACTAAAGATAAACGACCAAGAATTAGAAATACGTTATGAACATCGAAGCATTAAAGCACTTTATATTAAATGTATTAGGTTTCTCAAAGCAGATCAAACTTTCCTGCAACCAGAGTTAACAATAGACCTATTAGCAGAAAAGCTGGATGTAAATGCAAATCAGCTTTCAAAAAGTATAAATGAAACGGCAGGCATGAACTTTAACCAATTCATCAACCAGCTTAGGATTAAGCACTCTGAAAAACTACTTGCTGAAAATAAATACTCTATCAGCGAAATTGCTGAAATAGTAGGATTTTCTAACCGAATTAGTTTTTATCGATCTTTTAAGCACATTACAGGCATGTCTCCTAAAGAATTTAGAGAGAATGTAATAAATAATATATTGGAATAAATTTTATTCTGACCTATAGAAATCTTTACAATTATCGAAAAATGAATAAACTAAAGTTCATCTTATTTTATCTTCTACTTATTATAGCAACATCAGATAAACTAATTGCTCAACAAATTGAATCAGATATCAATCTATTAAGTTTTTATTTAAATACTGACCTATCCAAAGCGGATAGTTTATTTAATGAGCTTGAACCTCAATACCTCTCTAATGATATAGATTCTCTATACGCAAAGTATTACTTCTTTGGAGGAATATTAAACTACTATAAAGAGAATTACATTTTATCAGAGTTATATTACAAAAAAGCATTTTATACTGCCTATTGCGCTAACAATTTAGCGTTTAAAACTAGAATTTACAATAACCTTGGTATAACTTATGAGCTCTCTCAGTATTTAGACAGTGCTTATTTAGCCTACTCTAATTCTTTGACTATTGAAAAAAAGCTCAACAATACATATGGCGAAATGACCACCTTGCTAAACATTGGGTTGCTAAGAATCAAAATGAAGCAATACAAACTTGCTGATAGCCTTCTTTACCACTGCTTAACTTACTTTATTAAACAAAAAGACTCTGCCAAAATAGGCCTTTGCTATCTGAATATTGGAAGTCTCTATGAAAATACGGGGAACTTAACTAAATCAAACGTAGCTGCTGATCAAGCTTTATTTTACTTTAAAACAACAAATGATACGTATAGTATAGGAAAAGTATACTATAACTTATTCAGCAATTATACATTGGCCAAAAACTCTACCTTGGCAAGAAAAATGCTCGACAGCTGCAGAAAATATATCGATCCAAATGGCTCTATAGCTTTAGTACGTTTGCCACTGGATGAGGCCTTGTTAATTAGTAATGAAGGAAATGAGCTAGAGGCTATTCAATTAATAGAAACGCTATCAAATAAAGTATATCACGACTTAGAAGCAATGAAGTTAATTGCTGCAACTAAGATGGACATATTCTCAAAAACTGGTAATCAAGAAAGACACAGAGCGGCTTTTAAAGAATATTCCATTTACTCCGATTCTCTAGATTTAATAAATAATAAGAAACAAATTACCCAATTAGAAATAATTAACAAAACGAAAGAAATTTCAAAAAAACTAGAAGTTCAAAAACTATTAGTTCAAAAAGCAAATTTAGAAAAGGGGTATATTATTATTACTTCCATAACACTACTCGTGATTTTTTTGTTGATCGTAATTTTTAAACGTCGGTTTACGAAAATGCGTTCTTTCTTAGTTAACAATGCTAGAAGTAGACAATTAGAAACACTAGAACAAACAGGCCAATTTATTGAAAATGAACTCTACATTAGAGCTGTTGATTTTCTTAAAAAAAGCGAACTATATCTGCAAACAGAATTGAAATTAGAAACCTTAGCGCAAGAGTTAGGCACAAATATTTCAACTTTATCAAAGAGTATAAACGAAGCGTCAGGCGATAATTTTAATCAATTAATTAATCGATTAAGAGTAAGACATGCTGAAGTTCTTTTACTCAAAAATGAACATTCTATTGGTGAGATAGCTGAAAGGGTTGGTTTTGCTAATAGAACAAGTTTCTATCGTTCTTTTAAACTGAAAACAGGCTTATCTCCAAAAGAGTATAAAGATGCTCTGATCAATAAATAGAAATCATTCTGTTTGTTTAATTCCAAAACCTCAAAGCCATGGTGTTGATTCACAGTATTTTATACTATGACTTTTTGGATTGAACCTCTAGTTAAATTAACAGAAACTCTTCTATTTAATTTTCTACCTTGAACGGTAGAATTTGATGCAATTGGGTCGTCTTCTCCTCTGGATAATACATCATAATTAACTGTGACCCCTAGTTGTATAAAATACTCTTTAACAGCGTTTGCTCTTCGTTCTGCAAGGATATTGTTGTAAGTCGAAGGCCCATAAGAATCTGTATGGCCTGTTATTGTTAAAACACTCCCTTCCTCCAATTCCAATTGCTTAATGTAAGCCTCCATTTCTTTCTTACTATTTTCTGATATTCCATAAGAATCAAATCCAAAATAAACCATAAGTCCAATATCTTGAATTGTTTTTGTAGTATCATCATTAGCTGTTGCTCGTCTTTCATCGCCAATATCACTTTTAGATTCTACTTGTTGTATTTCATCTGTTTGTTTTGAAGCATCAGGCAATAAAGAATTATTTCCGCTAAGCACTTCATTAACAAATGCTTGATCTTCAATGAAGCGTTCTTGAACATTTGAGTCTGCAATTTCTGTTTTGATGGTGTTCTGTGAAATTTCTTCCATTGAAGCATCCGAGTAAGTAAGATCAGAAGAAGCAACCAAACTATCATCAATTACTGCATCTAAATTTGATTCTTCTGCTTCGTTTAAAGAGTTATCAGGAATTAATTCCTTTTCTATTAAGGCTATGTCATCTGATTTGATCAATGTATCATTCTGCTCTTTATTCGATATGGCTACTAGGTCATCTATAGAAAAATCTTCCATTCCTGCATCATCTCCATCCATTAGTGCAATTGTATAGACATCGGAATCGAGTTTTTTGTATTGAAATTTTCCCTTAGAATTGGCATAAATTGTGTCAACAACTGCGCCTAACCCATTTTTTACAAGTAACTTGATTGATTTTCTTGATGTTGTATCTAATTGGGCGATTGAAACTGTTCCCTCTAATAAGTTCGGTGTATTGGTAGCTATCAATTTAATGATGTTTCTATTTCGTTTAAATAACACCTGATAAATATCACTAAACTTCCCTTTTCGATTACTTGAAAATACTGCAGTATTTTCATCGATTATTGCATAAGACGCATCAAAACCTGTTGAATTGATTTTAGGCCCTAAATTTTCAGGAGTCGTCCAATCTGACCAACCTTCCCCAATACGCGCAGCTCTGTATATATCCGCAGACCCAAGTCCTCCATGTCCATCACTAGAAAAATACAATTCCTTCTTGTCTGCTGATAAAAAAGGTGTTGTCTCAATTCCATTGGTATTTATATTGGATCCAAGATCAACTAACTCTCCCCAACTGCCATCACTCTGTTTTAAACTAACAAAAATATCTTCATAATCTACCCCTTCTTTGGCAGTTGCTACAAAAAATTGTTCCTCGTCGGGTGTTACATAAAATGAATAGAACCCCAAGCCAATTTCAAACCCAGGTATATTAATGCTTATTGGACTGCCATATGACCCATCGTTGTCTGATTGCACGTATGCTAACCCTTTAGCTAATTTTTGTCTTGTGTCAAGAGAATTGAAAAAATAAATTCGCGATTCATCCTTATTAACTCCTACAATAACGTTATTCGCATTGTCGTTAGCAGAAACCTTCCAAGGAATTGGAGTTGTCCATTCTCCCTCCTCGTTTTGACTTAACCAGATTTCTTGCCCAGCCTTTGATGCCCTCTTTTTAGAGGCGCTCATTCGCATGAAGTACATTCTTTTTGAGGAAGAAATTACAGGATTGCATTCCTCTCCATTTGTATTGATCTCTTTTATCAGCTCAACAGATTCTATATCCTTTATCGCTTCTTGTCCTACAATATTGGTGCAATTAAAGATAACGCTAACAATAAGCAACAAGGAATATATATTTTTGTGTATTTTCATAATCATTTGTCTTTAAGCATGTTTTTAGTAAATGCTTTAAAAAATAGAAACCCCAATAAATAATTCATTACTTCCACTTGAAACCGAACGTATTTCAGAAATATTGTAATCGTATGAATAGCCAATCTTGATCAACCCATTAATGTGATAACTAAACAAAACTGAAACGGCATCTTGACTTCTATAAGCTAACCCTCCTGTTAGAATCTGCTTGTATGTTATTATGGCATTTACATCATAACTAAATGGGTTACTGCCAACCTTCTTGATTAAGAAACCTGGAGATAATCGAATTTCGTTGGTTACATCATAATTATATCCTGCCATAAAATAGTGATGAAAGTCAAAGCGCTCTGAACCAGTTGCCATTTTTACATTTGATAACCCAATTTGGCTTCTAATTAATTGTTGCGTCGAATAACCAACATAAAACTTATCAGAATAGACGTATACTCCTGAATTTACATTGAATTTATTTGATTGGTCACTAGAAGCATAAGCATCATAAATAGGATCCCCTGAATATAGCACATCTCCTTTGGTCTCATCAAAACTAAAGCTTTTTAATCCTGCACTTAATCCCATTGAGATAGATATTTCTCTATTTACAGGTAGATGTAATGCATATGAACCCGAAGCTTCTAATCGCTTAAAGGCTCCAAATTCACTAGAATTAACAACTGCTCCAACTGCATGTTTTACCATAGGCTTTCTCCTCGATGGATGACCCCAAGAATTACTCATTCTCACCGCAGATCTCATGTAGTTTTTTGGCCTGTTTAGTACCGTATGCCCACTAAAGTAGTATGTAGACGGAGCTACATCAATCCCTGTCCATTGTTTACGATAGCCCATTCGAATGTCAGCAAAGTTTTCATTTCCCGCAGCAGCAGGATTGATGATGTAATGATTCAAGTTATACATCGTATACTGCTGAACAGTCTGCGCTTTCATTACAACTGCCATTGAAAGTATAACTGCCATTATTAAAAATCTTTTCATCGCTTATCTTAATATTGATATAACCCCTGTTACAACTTCTGATTTACCTAGCAATTCATATTTAATTAAATAATAATATGAACCAACCGATAATTCATTTCCTCCAAACTTCCCATCCCATGGAGTATATGAACTTGAACGAAATACCTCGCTACCAAATCCATCATAAACCATTACATTATACGAATCTAATTCTTCTAAATTCTTAATCTCCCATGTATCATTTTGTCCATCCGCGTTTGGTGTAAATGCACCCGGTATTATTAATCCTTCTAAAACAGTTACCTCGATGTAGCCATCTGCAAAACATCCATCCGAAGTTGTTACTCTAACTGAATAACGTGTATCCTCGTCGGGACGAGCAAATGGTGTTTGAATTGAACTATTATCCAAACTAAACATTGGGAACCAACTGTACTGTATTACTGGAATATCGCTATCTACAAAGAGTCTTACGCCTTCTTCTTTGAAAATTGTTGTATCCGATAATGTTGTTAAAACTGGTACATCGGCTCCGATTAGTGTAACTGTATCTGTGCTAGACCCGCATACCCCATTGCTAATGGTCCATACCAAGGTGTTTAATCCGTCGCCTAAGCCACTTACAAATGTTCGTGCATCGTTTACATTGCTCGGTACCCCTGTGCCGCCTATGAAACTCCATACCCCTGTTCCTGTTTGTGGAATATTTGCCTGCATGGTCGTACTTCGCTCGTCACACAAGGTTTGATCTGTTCCTGCAGCTGCAATTGTTGGCTCACTGTCAAAAGTAATGAAAACTGTATCACTGCTTGACGCGCACACGCCATTACTAATGGTCCATATAAACTGGTTTGCTCCTCGTTGCAATACTGCGGTTGTAAAAGGATTAGAAGGGTCTGTGATCACCACCCCTGTAGTAGTAGTAGTCCAAATTCCTGAGCCTATTACCGCTGAGTTTCCTGATAGTGTAACAGTATCTAAGCATACATTGAAGTCACTTCCTGCTGTTGCTGCTGTTGGTAATGCATCTCGTGTAACAGTGAAGCTACATGAATCTACATTTCCATGGATATCAGTTACAACATGCGTTACTACTGTGCCACCTAAAGGGAAGGTTGACCCTGAAGCCAATCCACTTGTCCGAACTACAGAAGCGATTCCACAGTTGTCTGCGGTTGTTGGCAATGCATAAGTAAATACGCTATCACATACCGTAGTGTCTGCGATACAACTAATCGTTGGTAATTCTGTGTCATTTACTGTGATTGTAAAGCTAATGGTATCTGTATTCATCGCTGCATCATAAGCGATGTACGTAACAGTGGTAGTGCCTACTGTAAACACTGTTCCTAAATTATGGCTACTTACTAATGAATCCAATTGACAATTATCGGCAGCTGTTGGTAGTGTCCAACTCACTACTGCTCCACACTGCCCAGTATCATTGCTTACAGCTATATTACTTGGAATATTTGCAATTATTGGAGCTACACTATCGATTACTGTAATTGTAAAACGACAAGTATCTGTGTTCATCGATTGATCATAAGCGATATAGGTAATTGTTGTTGTTCCTAACGCGAATGTGCTTCCTATCACGTGTGATCCGATTAATGAATCCAATTGTCCGTTATCGCTCGCTGTTGGAGCTATCCATGTTACTGCTGCATCACAGCTATTTAAGGCAGTAGATACCGTTATGTTTGTTGGGCAATTGGCTACCATTGGAGCTATCGTGTCTAGCACGGTTACGACTTCTATAACACTGTCTGTGTTGTTGTTCACATCGATTGCGGTAAACCTTACATTGTTTGGTCCCAACTCGGTAACGTCAAACGTGGTTGAGTCTATTCCAATGCTTGCTATCTGGCAATTGTCAGCTGTTCCATTGTCTAAGTCATTAGCTGTGATTGTTGCCAATCCGTTTGTTCCTAAATAAACTGTAATTGGCTGTGTAACAATAATTGGCTTAATGCTGTCAATAACGGTTACCAATACATTCACACTGTCTCGGTTTCCGCTTGCATCCGTTGCTTTAAAATTAACCGTGTTTACTCCTACTTCGCTACAATCAAAATTGCTGCTGTCAATAGTTATACTTGCTGCTTGGCAGTTGTCAGTTGTTCCGTTGTCTAAGTCAGTTGCGGTAATCGTAGCTTGTCCATTCGCATCCAAATAAACAGTCAATGGCTGAGTCGCAATTATTGGCTTAATACTGTCAACTACTGTTACTGTTTCTGTTGTAATAGATGTATTTCCATTTACATCAATCGCTGTAAAGACCACCGTGTTTGGTCCTACTTCGCTGCAATCAAAGTTTGAACTATCAATAGCGATACTTGCTACTTGACAATTGTCAGATGTTCCGTTGTCTAAGTCAGTCGCGGTAATGGTAGCTTGTCCATTCGCATCCAAATAAACAGTTAATGGCTGTGTCGCAATAATTGGCTTAATACTATCAACTACTGTTACTGTTTCTGTTGTAATAGATGTGTTTCCATTTACATCGATTGCTGTAAAGACCACCATGTTTGGTCCTACTTCGCTGCAATCAAAGTTTGAACTATCAATAGTTATACTTGCTACTTGACAATTGTCGGACGTTCCGTTGTCTAAGTCAGTGGCGGTAATGGTTGCTTGTCCATTCGCATTCAAATAAACAGTCAATGGCTGTGTCGCAATAATTGGCTTAATACTGTCAACTACTGTTACTGTTTCAGTTGTAATAGATGTATTTCCATTTACATCAATCGCTGTAAAGACCACCGTGTTTGGTCCTACTTCGCTGCAATCAAAGTTTGAACTATCAATAGCAATACTTGCTACTTGACAATTGTCGGACGTTCCGTTGTCTAAGTCAGTTGCGGTAATGGTTGCTTGTCCATTCGCATCCAAATAAACAGTCAATGGCTGTGTCGCAATAATTGGCTTAATACTGTCAACTACTGTTATTGTTTCTGTTGTAATAGATGTATTTCCATTTACATCGATTGCTGTAAAGACCACCGTGTTTGGTCCTACTTCGCTGCAATCAAAGTTTGAACTATCAATAGCAATACTTGCTACTTGACAATTGTCGGACGTTCCGTTGTCTAAGTCAGTCGCAGTAATGGTAGCTTGTCCATTTGCATCTAAGTAAACAGTCAATGGTTGTGTCGAAATAATTGGCTTGATGCTATCAATCACTGTTACTGTTTCTGTGCTTATTGATGTATTTCCATTTACATCAATTGCTGTAAAGACCACCGTGTTTGGTCCTACTTCGCTGCAATCAAAGTTTGAACTATCAATAGCAATACTTGCTATTTGGCAGTTGTCGGACGTTCCGTTGTCTAAGTCAGTTGCGGTAATCGTAGCTTGTCCATTCGCATCCAAATAAACAGTCAATGGCTGTGTCGCAATTATTGGCTTAATACTGTCAACAACTGTTACTGTTTCTGTTGTATTAGATGTATTTCCATTTACATCAATCGCTGTAAAGACCACCGAGTTTGATCCTACTTCGCTACAATCAAAATTGCTGCTGTCAATAGTTATACTTGCTACTTGACAATTGTCGGACGTTCCGTTGTCTAAGTCAGTCGCAGTAATGGTAGCTTGTCCATTTGCATCTAAGTAAACGGTCAATGGTTGTGTCGCAATAATTGGCTTGATGCTGTCAATCACTGTTACTGTTTCTGTTGTAATAGATGTATTTCCATTTACATCAATTGCTGTAAAGACCACCGTGTTTGGTCCTACTTCGCTGCAATCAAAAATTGAACTATCAATAGCGATACTTGCTACTTGACAATTGTCGGACGTTCCATTGTCCAAGTCACTTGCAGTAATGGTAGCTTGTCCATTTGCATCTAAGTAAACAGTCAATGGTTGTGTCGAAATAATTGGCTTGATGCTGTCAACTACCGTTACCGATACATTCACACTATCTCGATTACCACTTGCATCAACTGCTTTAAAGTTTATGGTATTTACTCCTACATCACTGCAGTCAAAATTGCTGCTATCAATAGCGATTCCTGCTAACTGACAATTATCAACAGTTCCATTGTCAACATCATTTGCTGTTATTGAAACCAAACCATTAACATCCAAGTAAATCGTTAGTGGTTGTGTTAATAATACAGGTGCAACTGTATCATTGTTCAACACATTTGCTGTATCTATTGCAATACAATTATTAGCATCTGTAATGGTAACACTGTACGTTCCTGCAAGTAAACTGTTTATTGCAGTTGATGTCGCCGAATTGCTCCATATAATTGAATAAGGCAATGTACCTCCTGTAACTGAAACTTGCGCCGCTCCGTTATTAACACCTGCGCAACTAGCATTGTTAACAATACTTACTGCTGCTGACAATTGAGCAGGTTCTGTCACTGTCGTATCATTTACTGCTGTTCCTCCATTTGCATCCGTTACGGTTACGGTGTATGTTCCCGCTGACAAACCGGTAATGGTAGAGTCTGTCAAACTATTTGACCATAAGATGGTGTAAGGTTTTACTCCCCCTGTAACCGACACGCCTGCTCCTCCGTTCACTCCTCCATTACACGTAACATTGGAATCTAATCGCATACTTGCGCGTATTGAGCCAGGCTCAAATACAGTAACTTGTTTGCTAGAGGTGCAGTTGTTACCATCTGTTATCGTTACGGTATATACACCTGAAAACAGATTATTTATTGTAGCGGTAGTCGCAGCGGTATTCCATGCATACGTATAAGGAAATGTACCACCGGAACCACTTGCTGTTACACTTCCATCATTCGTTCCAAATATGCTTACGTTCTGATTAACTTGTATTGAAGAAACCAATACTGCAGGTTCAGTTATGGTTGTACTTGCTGTGGTTATACAGTTATTCGCATCGGTTACTGTTGCGGTATAAGTTCCTGCGGTTAAACCAGTGATATTTGCTGTGGTTGCTGAATTGCTCCACAAATAAGTATACGCTGTTGTCCCGCCTGTCGCAGTTACTGTTGCTGATCCATCAGCACCTCCATTACAACTTACGTTTGTATTGCTTGAAGTTGCTGATAATGCTGTTGGCTCTGTTACGGTTGCACTTGATGTAGTTGTACATCCGTTTGCATCGGTTACTGTTGCGGTATACGTTCCTGCGGTTAAACCAGTAATGCTTGCTGTGGTTGCTGCGTTGCTCCACAAATAAGTATACACTGCTGTCCCGCCTGTCGCAGTTACTGTTGCTGATCCATCATTACCTCCATTACAGCTTACGTTTGTATTGCTTGAAGTTGCTGATAATGCCGTAGGCTCTGTTACGGTTGCACTTGATGTTGTCGTACATCCGTTGGCATCGGTTACTGTTGCGGTATAGGTTCCTGCTGCTAGCCCGTTTGCTGTGGCTGTTGTAGAAGCATTACTCCATAAGAACGTGTAAGGTGCTGTTCCACCTGAGCCGCTTGCTATAGCTGATCCATCACTTCCGCCATTACAGCTTACATTAGCGTTAACTACTGAACTCGCTGTTAATGCTGTAGGCTCAATAATCGTTGTGCTTGCTGTGATGGTACAGTTATTCACATCAGTAACCGTTACCGTATACGTTCCTGCTGATAGCCCATTTGCTGTGGGTGTTGTAGAAGCATTACTCCATAAGAACGTGTAAGGTGCTGTTCCACCGGTTGCAGTTGCAGTGGCTGATCCATCATTGCCTCCATTACAGCTTACAGGTGTATTTAATGCACTTGCTGCTAATACTGCAGGTTCAGTTATGGTTGTACTTGCTGTGGTTATACAGTTATTCGCATCGGTTACTGTTGCGGTATACGTTCCTGCGGTTAAACCAGTGATATTTGCTGTGGTTGCTGAATTGCTCCACAAATAAGTATACGCTGTTGTCCCGCCTGTCGCAGTTACTGTTGCTGATCCATCAGCACCTCCATTACAACTTACGTTTGTATTGCTTGAAGTTGCTGATAATGCCGTAGGCTCTGTTACGGTTGCACTTGATGTTGTCGTACATCCGTTTGCATCGGTTACTGTTGCGGTATACGTTCCTGCGGTTAAACCAGTAATGCTTGCTGTGGTTGCTGCGTTGCTCCACAAATAAGTATACACTGCTGTCCCGCCTGTCGCAGTTACTGTTGCTGATCCATCATTACCTCCATTACAGCTTACGTTTGTATTGCTTGAAGTTGCTGATAATGCCGTAGGCTCTGTTACGGTTGCACTTGATGTTGTCGTACATCCGTTGGCATCGGTTACTGTTGCGGTATAGGTTCCTGCTGCTAGCCCGTTTGCTGTGGCTGTTGTAGAAGCATTACTCCATAAGAACGTGTAAGGTGCTGTTCCACCTGAGCCGCTTGCTATAGCTGATCCATCACTTCCGCCATTACAGCTTACATTAGCGTTAACTACTGAACTCGCTGTTAATGCTGTAGGCTCAATAATCGTTGTGCTTGCTGTGATGGTACAGTTATTCACATCAGTAACCGTTACCGTATACGTTCCTGCTGATAGCCCATTTGCTGTGGGTGTTGTAGAAGCATTACTCCATAAGAACGTGTAAGGTGCTGTTCCACCGGTTGCAGTTGCAGTGGCTGATCCATCATTGCCTCCATTACAGCTTACAGGTGTATTTAATGCACTTGCTGCTAATACTGCAGGTTCAGTTATGGTTGTACTTGCTGTGGTTGTACAGTTATTCGCATCGGTTACTGTTGCGGTATACGTTCCTGCTGTTAAACCAGTAATGCTTGCTGTGGTTGCTGCGTTGCTCCACAAATAAGTATACGCTGTTGTCCCGCCTGTCGCAGTTACTGTTGCTGATCCATCAGCACCTCCATTACAACTTACGTTTGTATTGCTTGAAGTTGCTGATAATGCTGTTGGCTCTGTTACGGTTGCACTTGATGTAGTTGTACATCCGTTGGCATCGGTTACTGTTGCGGTATAGGTTCCTGCTGTTAAACCAGTAACGCTTGCAGTGGTTGCTGCATTGCTCCATAAGTAAGTATAAGCTGTTGTTCCGCCTGTCGCTGTTACCGTTGCTGTTCCGTCGGCACCGCCATTACAACTTACGTTTGTATTGCTTGAAGTTGCTGATAATGCCGTTGGTTCTGTTACGGTTGCACTTGATGTAGTTGTACATCCGTTGGCATCGGTTACTGTTGCGGTATAGGTTCCTGCTGTTAAACCAGTAACGCTTGCAGTGGTTGCTGCATTGCTCCATAAGTAAGTATAAGCTGTTGTTCCGCCTGTCGCTGTTACCGTTGCTGTTCCGTCGGCACCGCCATTACAACTTACGTTTGTATTGCTTGAAGTTGCTGATAATGCCGTTGGTTCTGTTACGGTTGCACTTGATGTAGTTGTACATCCGTTTGCATCGGTTACTGTTGCGGTATACGTTCCTGCTGTTAAACCAGTAATGCTTGCTGTGGTTGCTGCGTTGCTCCACAAATAAGTATACGCTGTTGTTCCGCCTGTTGCTGTTACCGTTGCTGTTCCATCAGCACCGCCATTACAACTTACGTTTGTATTGCTTGAAGTTGCTGATAATGCCGTTGGTTCTGTTACGGTTGCACTTGATGTAGTTGTACATCCGTTTGCATCGGTTACTGTTGCGGTATACGTTCCTGCTGTTAAACCAGTAATGCTTGCTGTGGTTGCTGCGTTGCTCCACAAATAAGTATACGCTGTTGTTCCGCCTGTTGCTGTTACCGTTGCTGTTCCATCAGCACCGCCATTACAACTTACGTTTGTATTGCTTGAAGTTGCTGATAAGGCCGTTGGCTCTGTTACGGTTGCATTTGATGTAGTTGTACATCCGTTGGCATCGGTTACTGTTGCGGTATACGTTCCTGCGGTTAAACCAGTAATGCTTGCTGTGGTTGCTGCGTTGCTCCACAAATAAGTATACACTGCTGTCCCGCCTGTCGCAGTTACTGTTGCTGATCCATCATTACCTCCATTACAGCTTACGTTTGTATTGCTTGAAGTTGCTGATAATGCCGTAGGCTCTGTTACGGTTGCACTTGATGTTGTCGTACATCCGTTGGCATCGGTTACTGTTGCGGTATAGGTTCCTGCTGTTAAACCAGTAATGCTTGCTGTGGTTGCTGCGTTGCTCCACAAATAAGTATACGCTGTTGTTCCGCCTGTTGCTGTTACCGTTGCTGATCCATCAGCACCGCCATTACAACTTACGTTTGTATTGCTTGAAGTTGCTGATAAGGCCGTTGGCTCTGTTACGGTTGCACTTGATGTAGTTGTACATCCGTTGGCATCGGTTACTGTTGCGGTATACGTTCCTGCTGTTAAACCAGTAATGCTTGCTGTGGTTGCTGCGTTGCTCCACAAATAAGTATATGCAGTTGTTCCGTCTGTCGCCGTTACCGTTGCTGTTCCATCAGCACCGCCATTACAACTTACGTTTGTATTGCTTGAAGTTGCTGATAAGGCCGTTGGCTCTGTTACGGTTGCACTTGATGTAGTTGTACATCCGTTGGCATCGGTTACTGTTGCGGTATACGTTCCTGCTGTTAAACCAGTAATGCTTGCTGTGGTTGCTGCGTTGCTCCACAAATAAGTATACGCTGTTGTTCCGCCTGTCGCTGTTACCGTTGCTGTTCCATCAGCACCGCCGTTACAACTTATGTTTGTATTGCTTGAAGTTGCTGATAAGGCCGTTGGCTCTGTTACGGTTGCATTTGATGTAGTTGTACATCCGTTGGCATCGGTTACTGTTGCGGTATACGTTCCTGCTGTTAAACCAGTAATGCTTGCTGTGGTTGCTGCGTTGCTCCACAAATAAGTATATGCAGTTGTTCCGCCTGTTGCTGTTACCGTTGCTGATCCATCAGCACCGCCATTACAACTTACGTTTGTATTGCTTGAAGTTGCTGATAAGGCCGTTGGCTCTGTTACGGTTGCACTTGATGTAGTTGTACATCCGTTGGCATCGGTTACTGTTGCGGTATAGGTTCCTGCGGTTAAACCAGTGATGCTTGCTGTGGTTGCTGCGTTGCTCCACAAATAAGTATACGCTGTTGTCCCGCCTGTCGCAGTTACCGTTGCTGTTCCATCAGCACCGCCGTTACAACTTATGTTTGTATTGCTTGAAGTTGCTGATAAGGCCGTTGGCTCTGTTACGGTTGCATTTGATGTAGTTGTACATCCGTTGGCATCGGTTACTGTTGCGGTATACGTTCCTGCTGTTAAACCAGTAATGCTTGCTGTGGTTGCTGCGTTGCTCCACAAATAAGTATACGCAGTTGTTCCGCCTGTCGCCGTTACCGTTGCTGTTCCGTCGGCACCGCCATTACAACTTACGTTTGTATTGCTTGAAGTTGCTGATAATGCCGTTGGCTCTGTTACGGTTGCACTTGATGTTGTCGTACATCCGTTTGCATCGGTTACTGTTGCGGTATACGTTCCTGCGGTTAAACCAGTGATGCTTGCTGTGGTTGCTGCGTTGCTCCACAAGAACGTGTAAGGTGCTGTTCCACCTGCTCCGGTTGCAGTAACTGAACCATCTGATAAGCCATTACAGCTAATATCGATTTGAGCTATTGACACAATTGGATTTGGATTAACAACTATTGCTATATTCGATGCTGACTGAATTGCACAACTTGTATTACTACAGCCTAAACCAATAACCCTCGATGGAGCGTTGAATAGCGTACCATTTTTGAGATTTGAGGTTTCATCTAAAAGAGTACTTCCTGACCCCTCTTCCATTCTATAATGACCTAATAACCCATATATAGAGGATAAATCACACATATTTCGATAACCATTAACCTCACTTTCGGTTAGTGATCTATTCCAAAAGGTTACTTCATCGATTAAACCTGTAAACATCGAAGACTTTTCAGGTCTACCCCCAATACGTGCAGCATTGTGACCATTAATTACACCTTGTCCTGAAGTTGAAAAAACCAATTGACCATTTAAGAAAAACTTAATCTCTGAGCTTGAATAAGAAACAGCTATGTGCTCCCATTGATTTAGAGTTGATGTTATATTGGTATTAATATCCCTTCCAGCGAAAATATGGTATTTACTATCACTTTGAATCACAATTGCTCTATCCCAATTACCATTATCATTACTTATAATATGATGAGGCCCGCTGGCCGTTGCCGTTCTTTTCACCCAAGCTGTAATAGTTAGTGTTGGATTTGATGAAGTATTAATATTGATTGGCACAGTAGCATACTGGTTTGTTCCATTAAAGCTTATAGCTTCTCCTATTCCGGGGGTTAAATCTCCGATACTTGATTTTAGGTAAAAATCTGTTGAAGTGTTTAAATTTCCGGTTTGGAAAGCTAAACTAGCACCCGTTCCAGCAAGAGGACCATCGACCAAGGTATTGTTTGTTGCCTCATATAGTGCATAATTAACACTTAGTTCTGATGAGTTGGTTGTAATTGTTGTTCCGCTGCCTGCGCAAAATTGTGTAGATGCAGCGGTTAATGCTTGATTGATAATTGAAGTCACGACAACATCATCAGTAGCGGTGCATCCATTAGCTTCGGTAACCGTTACCGTATAAGTTCCTATAGCAGAAACAATGGTTGTTTGTGTAGTTGCTGCATTAGACCAAACATAACTTGACCAGCCTGCACCTGCATCTAAAGTTACAGAACTAGTTCCGCATGATAGGATAGTATCTTGAGCGAGGTTGAATGAGGGACTAATTACAGTTAATGTTACTGAATCAGTGCATGACCCTATTCCATCTGACACGGTAACTGTATAAGTAGTTGTTAAAGTTGGAGAAACTGTTATTGTACTTGTAGTGTCTCCATTTGACCAACTATATGTATATGTTGATAAAGAGCCGGTAGAAGAAAATGATGGGTTAGAATTAAACACAGCATTGCCTTGTAGTGTAGCAGTTTGATTATCTATCACGTTCTTAGTAACATTCCCTGATCCTTCTTCAAAATTCCAATAACCCACAATTCCATTGGATGAAGTAGGGACCTTTTTACTGTAAGATGTTGAAATTTCACTTGCTGTTCTTGCCCTGTCCCAAATCCTCACTTCATCAATCTTTCCAAAGTGATAATTTCCAGCGCTTACCTGACCACCAATTTTAACTGTTGGAGCTGAACCAGGATTCATTGTTCCGGTAAGAGGAGACGTTCCTTGAGAAACACCGTCAATAAACAGCTCAACCTGCGACCCATTATATGTGCCAACTAAGTGATACCATTTACCTACAACAACACTTCCTGTAACGGTTGCTGTGCTGACTTCATTTAAATTTGAAACTTCAAGACCTAAAGTTCCTTGAGATGGAAAGTAAAATAACCATCTGTCAGTTGATGAACTCTGGTGCCAATCAGACATAAAACGAATGCCAGAATTTACAGAATTAAAATATACCCAAGCCGAAATACTAATTTCACTAGTGGGTCTGATTGCGCTTGAGTTACCGAGATCTATATAATCTCCATTTCCATCAAATGAAATAGAATGATTATTAATAACCCCTACTTGTTCAGTACTTAGTTGTATTGTTTGTCCATTACAAATAGTGGTATCATTTTGAACAATTTGTCCATTAATTACACTTACAGCCACACTATCATTCTCTGAACATCCATTTGCATCAGTTACTGTTACTGAATAAACACCAGAAGTTTTAATTGACGTCGTTTGTGCAGTTGCAAAGGTTGCTGAGCTTGTCGAAGTGCTCCATGCATAACTAGCCCAACCTGCTCCTGCGTCTACTATTACAGAATCTACACCACAAGAGAAGATCGTATCTTGAGCAAAGCTAAAAGAAATTGGTGCAGGCTCTGTTATGGTTACACTTGATGTAGTTGTACAAGAATTAGCATCTGATACCGTTACCGTATACGTTCCTGCAGTTACCCCTGTGACACTAGCTGTAATTGCTGAATTACTCCATACAAATGTATATGGTGACGTTCCGCCTGTTGCTGTTACCGTTGCTGTTCCGTCAGCACCGCCGTTACAGCTTACAGATGTATTTACTGAACTCGCTGTTAATGCTGTTGGCTCAGTTATGGTTACACTTGATGTACTCGTACAAGCGTTTTCATCAGTTACAGTTACTGTATATGTTCCTGCAGCTAATCCTGTGATAGTTGCTGTCGTTGCGATGGTTGTTGAACTTGAAGAACTAGACCAATCATATGAAAGTCCATCTCTTTCAATTGCCAAATAAGTCAATCCTGTCCAATTCGCTGTAACAACAGGGAATTCAAAGAATATAGTTCCATCTGGTCTTGCTATCGCAGTGCCAACAAACTCAGCTGAATTTATAGTGGAAGATTTAAATGTAGTGGTTGCAATTGCACCGTTTACAGTTAATGTATTATTCACATTAAACGAAGTACTTGCATTATTATAAGAAAATAAAGCATACTTATATCTTTCTCCTGCCTGAAGACCAATTACGGTAGCAGATGCAGGTACGGAACTACTAGAATTGGTATGAAAGCCTCTAGAGTAAGCTCTCAGAGCAGTCCATCCTGTAAGGTTAACAACATAACCATTATTTATAGTTTCTGTAAAAACAGTTGATGCGCTAAAATTACTATCAGACCCTTTATAAAAATTAGAAGTAAGGGAACTAATTAAGGATAGATCTGAATTATTTAATTTACCATTTACTATAGCTGTTGCTGATCCATCAGATAAACCACTGCAGCTTACATTTGCGTTTACAACAGTTGATACCAAAAGAGGTGAAGAAATAGTGACAACTACACTGTCGGTAGCAGTACATCCATTGTTATCTGTTACTGTTACCGTATAAGTTCCTGAAGCATTAATTGATGTTGTTTGAGTTGCTGCGCTATTACTCCATGAATAACTTGCCCAACCTGCTCCTGCATCCAATAAAACCGAACTAGCTCCACATGAACTAATCGTATCTGATGGAAAGTTAAACGCTAGACTGCTAACAACAACTGAAACAGTATCAGAATTCACGGAACACGTTACACCTCCAGGTTTAGTAACTATACTTCCCTCGGCGTAAACATAAAAATCTGTTGATGCCAATAAACTACCTGTGTTAAATACCAATCCAGAACCTGTTCCTGAAATTGGACCTGCAACAGTATTTCCATTGACTGCATTTTTTAATGTGTATGTAACTCCATTCTCTGAAGAAGCTGTTCTGACTGTTGTGGAAGAACCTAAACAAACAGTAGGTTTTGTAACAGTTAAATTTTGAACAAGCGTTCTATTGATCGTTAATTCTAAAACGACTACTGTATCGCAACCACTTACACTTGCTAAGGTATCGTAATATGACCCTGATGATGTATAAGTTAATCCATCTGTCCAAGTGTAACTGTTGCAAGCAATTACGGTATCTCTTAGCCTTGGGGCAATGTTAATCGTTAAATCTAATGTAATTAACGAGTCACAACCAGCTTGGTTTGTTAAGGTGTAAGTAGCTGTATTATTATTTGTTATATAGGTATTATTATCTATCCACGTATAACTATCACAGCTAACTACTGTCTGCACACTAGAATTGTTTTGGTTGATTTCTATAGTATCCTTTGCAACTGATGCAGCCCCACAAGAATTTGAACTTAAATCATATGAAATAACATATACACCAAATGTTGATGAGCTTAAATCAATTTCTCCTGTGCTTGCATTAATAGAAAGACCTGAGGTAGAAGAGAATGTTCCTCCTGTAGCTCCTGTTATAACCGGAGTGGGATCTAATTCTGTAGCACAATAACTAGATGATGAATAACTTATGGTAGCAAACGTAGATGGGGAAATCGTAATTGATGCAGGTTGTGAGCATAAATCAAACTTTTCATAGACGCGAACATGTCCCGAATTACTTCCTGCCCCGTCGTTTAAAGGTGCACCTGATGCAACAATGTCACCAGGACCATTCATTGTAACAGCCCATCCTAGTCGATCGTTAGCAGCTTCACCATCTAGATCAATACCTAATTGATACCATGTGCCACCTATATTTTCATAAACTCTAACACTTCCAGAATTACTTCCACCTCCATCATTCAGAGGAGACCCCACTACTACTCTATCCCCTAAATCATTAATAGCGACACCACTTCCATCTCCTTCACCTGATCGATCGATAGCTGCTTCTCCTAGAATGTCTTGACCTACTTGAGTCCAAATACTTCCGCTGTAGCTGAAAACTCTTGTTAATCCTTGCTGACCAAAATCGTTAGGTGCACTTGCCACAACCTTATCACCTGCAGCATTCATATCTACCGACCAGCCAAAATGAGCATTGAATGTTCTCCCATTTATGTCATTACCTACTTGATTCCAAGTCAATCCATCGTATTCAAAAACACGTGCTTGACCTGAACCAGTGCCAAATCCATTGCTGTATCTAGCACCTGCTATTATTCTATCTCCTAGATCGCTCATAGATACGGAGAATCCGAATTCATCCGCAGCTACTTCACCATCGATATTCCCACCCAATTGAACCCATGATCCATTTGTCAGCTCATAAATGCGAACTTGGCCTGAGTTACTGCCATTAACATCGTTATAAATTGCTCCTGCAACTATGCGATTTCCAGCTGCGTTGATATCTACAGACCAACCAAAACGGTCGTCACTTGATTGACCATCAATATCAGCTCCCAATTGTGACCATACGCCGTTATCGTATGAGAAAACACGAACTTGACCTGAATTAACTCCTCCAGCGTCACTAACTTGTGCACCAACAACTAGTCGATCTCCAGCTGCATTCAACGCTACATCCCATCCGAAATTATCATCTGCAAATTCGCCAGCAATCGTATTACCATAGTTTACCCATGTAGTATCGTTCCACTTATAAACAGTAACTGAACCTGAATTAAGACCGTTAGGATCATCATATCTAGAACCAACTGCCATTATATCTCCTGCCTTATTTACATCGATTGAGTTTCCTGAATGATCATCTATAGCTGCACCATCAATATCTATTCCGAATTGATTAAAGTTAGAAGGTGGTGTATAGGTAACATCATAACTTCCAGGAGTTGATGCCGATAGATCAATTGTTCCTGTTAAAGGATCTATTACTAATCCTGTAGATGAAGCAAAAAGTCCTCCTGATACACCCGTAATTATTGCGGTAGGATTAGTATCATCACTACAGAATGTACTCGCTAAATAATTAAAATCAGCTGTAGTTGCCTCTATTTTTACATTTTGAACCATAACTCCTGTACAACTTCCTCCTGTTGTTCCAGGTGTGGTATACGTTACTGCATACACTCCAGGTGTGGATGCGTCTAAATCGATTACTCCAGTTGATGAATTAATTACGAGACCTGACGTTGAACCAAATACCCCACCTGAAATACCTATTATTGAAGGCGTTGGGTCATTCCCATCACTACAATAATTAATTGAACTATAACTAAATGTTGGGTCCTCATCTTGTTGAAGAATTATTGCCATTGGCAGTGGACAAATTACTGGTGCTTCATATACCCGAACATGACCTGCATTCGCCGCTCCTCCAACATTGTTCCATGCGCCTGAAGCCATTCTATCACCAACTCCATTCATAGCCACTGAGTACCCTAATCGGTTGTTTGCTGCCTCTCCATCTACATCAAATCCCAGTTGATTCCAAGAATTGCTTTCTAATCCGTATATTCTAACATGACCTGAATTACTTCCGTTACCATCGTTGAGATGCGCTCCAATTGCAATTCTATCCCCCAAATCATTCATAGAAACTGCACTTCCTGCACCTTCCCCTGATCGGTCATCGCTCCCTTCACCTATAATTTCTTGGCCTTCTTGGCGCCATTTACCTGTGCTAAAACTATAAACAGAAGTATACCCAGCCCGTCCGTAATCATTAGGTGCGCTTACCACTATCTTATCGCCTGCAGCATTCATATCTACAGACCAACCAAAGTAACTATTTGCGGTTCTTCCATTGATATCTGCTCCTACTTGACTCCAAGTAGCTCCTGTGTATTCATACACCCGCACATGGCCAGAATTATTACCAAATCCATCGTTGTATCTTCCTCCTGCTACTATTTTATCTCCTATTTGGTTAATAGATACAGAGCAGCCAAACTCATCCCCTGCAAATTCCCCATCTAGTGCTGCTCCTAATTGTGTCCAGATACCGTTACTTAATTCATAAATTCGAACTTGTCCTGAATTGCTTCCATTGGCATCATTGTATATCGCACCTACCACTATTCGGTCTCCTTTGGCATTCATGTCTACTGACCAACCAAAACGATCATCTGCTGCTTGTCCGTTAAGATCTGCTCCTAACTGAACCCATACGCCACTGTCATAAGCATATACACGAACTTGACCTGAGTTAACCCCACCAGCGTCACTAACTTGTGCACCAACTACCAAGCGGTCTCCTGCTGCATTTAGCGCGACATCCCATCCGAAATTATCGTCTGCAAATTCTCCTGCAATAGGATTACCGTACTGAACCCAAGCTGTACCATTCCATTTATATACCGTTACTTCTCCTGATTCTAAGCCATTTGGGTCATCTAATCGAGCGCCAACGGCCAAAATATCTCCAGCTTTATTTACTGCAACTGAGAATCCAAATTGATCTCCTGAACTTATCCCATCGATATCTGCTCCCAACTGATTAAAATTATACGGTGGGGTATAGGTTACATCGTAATTGCCGGCGGTTGATGCTGAAAGGTTGATTGTCCCTGTAATTGGATCTATCACTAGTCCTGTAGTTGAACTAAATACCCCATCAACCACTCCAGTAATGGCAGCTTTTGGATTAGTATCGTTTACACAAAAAGTAGTCGCTCCATACGTAAAGTCGGTTGTGTTGGCTTCTACTCGAATGGTCTGTGACATAAATCCTGCACAACCTCCCACTGTTGTTCCAGGTGTGGTATACGTTACTGCATATACTCCAGGTGTGGATGCGTCTAAATCGATTGCCCCTGTAGATGAATTAATTGATAACCCCGAAGTAGAGCTAAATGTGCCTCCCAACAGTCCTGTGATGACAGGCGTTGGATCGGCTTCTACGCTGCAGTAACTTGATGAACCGTAACTAAATGTTGGGTCCTCATCTTGTTGAAGAATTATTGCCATTGGCAGTGGACAAATTACTGGTGCTTCATATACCCGAACATGACCTGCATTCGCCGCTCCTCCAACATTGTTCCATGCGCCTGAAGCCATTCTATCACCAACTCCATTCATAGCCACTGAGTACCCTAATCGGTTGTTTGCTGCCTCTCCATCTACATCAAATCCCAGTTGATTCCAAGAATTGCTTTCTAATCCGTATATTCTAACATGACCTGAATTACTTCCGTTACCATCGTTGAGATGCGCTCCAATTGCAATTCTATCCCCCAAATCATTCATAGAAACTGCACTTCCTGCACCTTCCCCTGATCGGTCATCGCTCCCTTCACCTATAATTTCTTGGCCTTCTTGGCGCCATTTACCTGTGCTAAAACTATAAACAGAAGTATACCCAGCCCGTCCGTAATCATTAGGTGCGCTTACCACTATCTTATCGCCTGCAGCATTCATATCTACAGACCAACCAAAGTAACTATTTGCGGTTCTTCCATTGATATCTGCTCCTACTTGACTCCAAGTAGCTCCTGTGTATTCATACACCCGCACATGGCCAGAATTATTACCAAATCCATCGTTGTATCTTCCTCCTGCTACTATTTTATCTCCTATTTGGTTAATAGATACAGAGCAGCCAAACTCATCCCCTGCAAATTCCCCATCTAGTGCTGCTCCTAATTGTGTCCAGATACCGTTACTTAATTCGTAAATTCGAACTTGTCCTGAATTGCTTCCATTGGCATCATTGAATATCGCACCTACCACTATTCGGTCTCCTTTGGCATTCATGTCTACTGACCAACCAAAATGATCATCTGCTGCTTGTCCATTAAGATCTGCACCTAACTGAACCCATACGCCACTGTCATAAGCATATACACGAACTTGACCTGAGTTATTGCCATTTGCATCATTATAAACAGCTCCAACAATCAACCGGTCTCCAGATGCATTTAATGCTACATCAAAGCCAAAAAGATCATCTGCTGATTCTCCGGCTATCGAATTACCATATTGCACCCAAGCTGTTCCATTCCATTTATATACTGTTACCTCTCCCGAATTACTTCCATTTGGATCATCATAACGAGCGCCAACGGCTAAAATATCTCCAGCTTTATTTACTGCAACTGAGAATCCAAATTGATCTCCTGAACTTATCCCATCGATATCTGCTCCCAACTGATTAAAATTATACGGTGGGGTATAGGTTACATCGTAATTGCCGGCGGTTGATGCTGAAAGGTTGATTGTGCCTGTAATTGGATCTATCACTAGTCCTGTAGTTGAACTAAATACCCCATCAACCACTCCAGTAATGGTAGCTTTTGGATTAGTATCGTTTACACAAAAAGTAGTCGCTCCATACGTAAAGTCGGTTGTGTTGGCTTCTACTCGAATGGTCTGCGACATAAATCCTGCACAACCTCCCACTGTTGTTCCAGGTGTGGTATACGTTACTGCATATACTCCAGGTGTGGATGCGTCTAAATCGATTGCCCCTGTAGATGAATTAATTGATAACCCCGAAGTAGAGCTAAATGTGCCTCCCAACAGTCCTGTGATGACAGGCGTTGGATCGGCTTCTACGCTGCAGTAACTTGATGAACCGTAACTAAATGTTGGGTCCTCATCTTGTTGAAGAATTATTGCCATTGGCAGTGGACAAATTACTGGTGTTTCATATACCCGAACATGACCTGCATTCGCCGCCCCTCCAACATTGTTCAATGCGCCTGAAGCCATTCTATCACCTACTCCATTCATTGCAACTGAAAACCCTAATTGATTGTTTGCCGCCTCTCCATCTAAATCAAATCCCAATTGGTTCCATGAGTTGCTTTCTAATCCGTATATTCTTACATGACCTGAATTACTTCCGTTACCATCGTTTAAATACGCTCCAATTGCAATTCTATCCCCCAAATCATTCATAGAAACTGCACTTCCTTCTCCATGACCTGATCGATCACCGCCTGCTTCTCCAATAATTTCTTGTCCCTCTTGGCGCCATTTACCTGTACTAAAACTATAAACAGAAGTAGCTCCATTTTGACCGTAATCATAAGGTGCGCTCGCCACTATCTTATCGCCTGCTGCATTCATATCTACAGACCAACCAAAGTAACTATTTGCGGTTCTTCCATTGATATCTGCTCCTACTTGACTCCAGGTAGCTCCTGTGTATTCATACACCCGCACATGACCCGAATTGCTGCCAAATCCATCGTTATTCCTTGCTCCAGCTACTATTTTATTTCCTAAAGCATTTATGGCTACCGAATATCCAAAAAGATCATCAGCGTATTCTCCATCTAGTGCTGCTCCTAGTTGTGTCCAGATACCGTTACTTAATTCGTAAATTCGAACTTGTCCTGAATTGCTTCCATTGGCATCATTGAATATCGCACCTACCACTATTCGGTCTCCTTTGGCATTCATGTCTACTGACCAACCAAAATGATCATCTGCTGCTTGTCCATTAAGATCTGCACCTAACTGAACCCATACGCCACTGTCATAAGCATATACACGAACTTGACCTGAGTTATTGCCATTTGCATCATTATAAACAGCTCCAACAATCAACCGGTCTCCAGATGCATTTAATGCTACATCAAAGCCAAAAAGATCATCTGCTGATTCTCCGGCTATCGAATTACCATATTGCACCCAAGCTGTTCCATTCCATTTATATACTGTTACCTCTCCCGAATTACTTCCATTTGGATCATCATAACGAGCGCCAACGGCTAAAATATCTCCAGCTTTATTTACTGCAACTGAGAATCCAAATTGATCTCCTGAACTTATCCCATCGATATCTGCTCCCAACTGATTAAAATTATACGGTGGGGTATAGGTTACATCGTAATTGCCGGCGGTTGATGCTGAAAGGTTGATTGTGCCTGTAATTGGATCTATCACTAGTCCTGTAGTTGAACTAAATACCCCATCAACCACTCCAGTAATGGTAGCTTTTGGATTAGTATCGTTTACACAAAAAGTAGTCGCTCCATACGTAAAGTCGGTTGTGTTGGCTTCTACTCGAATGGTCTGCGACATAAATCCTGCACAACCTCCCACTGTTGTTCCAGGTGTGGTATACGTTACTGCATATACTCCAGGTGTGGATGCGTCTAAATCGATTGCCCCTGTAGATGAATTAATTGATAACCCCGAAGTAGAGCTAAATGTGCCTCCCAACAGTCCTGTGATGACAGGCGTTGGATCGGCTTCTACGCTGCAGTAACTTGATGAACCGTAACTAAATGTTGGGTCCTCATCTTGTTGAAGAATTATTGCCATTGGCAGTGGACAAATTACTGGTGTTTCATATACCCGAACATGACCTGCATTCGCCGCCCCTCCAACATTGTTCAATGCGCCTGAAGCCATTCTATCACCTACTCCATTCATTGCAACTGAAAACCCTAATTGATTGTTTGCCGCCTCTCCATCTAAATCAAATCCCAATTGGTTCCATGAGTTGCTTTCTAATCCGTATATTCTTACATGACCTGAATTACTTCCGTTACCATCGTTTAAATACGCTCCAATTGCAATTCTATCCCCCAAATCATTCATAGAAACTGCACTTCCTTCTCCATGACCTGATCGATCACCGCCTGCTTCTCCAATAATTTCTTGTCCCTCTTGGCGCCATTTACCTGTACTAAAACTATAAACAGAAGTAGCTCCATTTTGACCGTAATCATAAGGTGCGCTCGCCACTATCTTATCGCCTGCTGCATTCATATCTACAGACCAACCAAAGTAACTATTTGCGGTTCTTCCATTGATATCTGCTCCTACTTGACTCCAGGTAGCTCCTGTGTATTCATACACCCGCACATGACCCGAATTGCTGCCAAATCCATCGTTATTCCTTGCTCCAGCTACTATTTTATTTCCTAAAGCATTTATGGCTACCGAATATCCAAAAAGATCATCAGCGTATTCTCCATCTAGTGCTGCTCCTAATTGTGTCCAGATACCGTTACTTAATTCATAAATTCGAACTTGTCCTGAATTGCTTCCATTGGCATCATTGTATATCGCACCTACCACTATTCGGTCTCCTTTGGCATTCATGTCTACTGACCAACCAAAACGATCATCTGCTGCTTGTCCGTTAAGATCTGCTCCTAACTGAACCCATACGCCACTGTCATAAGCATATACACGAACTTGACCTGAGTTAACCCCACCAGCGTCACTAACTTGTGCACCAACTACCAAGCGGTCTCCTGCTGCATTTAGCGCGACATCCCATCCGAAATTATCGTCTGCAAATTCTCCTGCAATAGGATTACCGTACTGAACCCAAGCTGTACCATTCCATTTATATACCGTTACTTCTCCTGATTCTAAGCCATTTGGGTCATCTAATCGAGCGCCAACGGCCAAAATATCTCCAGCTTTATTTACTGCAACTGAGAATCCAAATTGATCTCCTGAACTTATCCCATCGATATCTGCTCCCAACTGATTAAAATTATACGGTGGGGTATAGGTTACATCGTAATTGCCGGCGGTTGATGCTGAAAGGTTGATTGTCCCTGTAATTGGATCTATCACTAGTCCTGTAGTTGAACTAAATACCCCATCAACCACTCCAGTAACGGTAGCTTTTGGGTTTACTTCATTTATACAAAAAGTAGTCGCTCCATACGTGAAGTCGGTTGTATTGGCTTCTACTCGAATGGTCTGCGACATAAATCCTGCACAACCTCCAACTGTTGTTCCAGGTGTAGTATACGTTACTGCGTAAACCCCAGGTGTGGATGCGTCTAAATCGATTGCCCCTGTAGATGAATTAATTGATAACCCCGAGGTAGAGCTAAATGTGCCTCCTAACAGTCCTGTGATAACAGGTGTTGGATCGGCTTCTACACTGCAAAAATTAGTAGTACTGTAGGTAAATGAGGGATCCTCATTCGTAATAGTTAAATTTAGCGTAATCGTACTATCACAACCTAGAGTATTCGTTAAGGTCTCAAAATAAACACCTGATTCAAAATATAATTTGCCATTCTCAGGCCATGTATAAGTGCCGCAATTAGAAACAGTTTGTGAATTTGAAGAACTTTGCCCTATAGAAATGGTAGCTTGGGAAACAGATGCTGATCCACAAGTATTTGAACTCAAATTATAGGAAACAACATAAGTCCCATCTGCAGAATTACTTAGATCAATCTCACCAGAATTTGCATCTATGGATAGCCCTACTGTGGATGAAAATGTTCCGCCTGTTGAGCCCGTTATCACAGGAGTTGGATCTACTCCGGCTGAGCAATAATTTGATGAAGCATAACTAATAGAAGCAATAGGAGACAATGTAATACTTACAGGTGAAGATTGCGAGCATTGATCAAATTTCTCATAAACTCGAACGTGGCCTGAATTGCTGCCGCCACCATCATTCCCTATAGCACCTGAAGCCACTCGGTCGCCTATTGCATTAATTGCAACAGAAAATCCTAAATAATCATCTTGTGCTTCTCCATCTAAATGCGCTCCTAATTTAAACCAGCTACTTCCGTTAATTTCATATATGCTAGTTTGGCCTGAATTTCTTCCATTCCCATCATCTAACCATGCTCCAACAACTATTCGATCACCTAGGTCGTTCATCGCTACAGCATAGCCTAAGCGATCTTCATTATCTCCATTGATATCATTTCCGAGTTTGCCCCAAACACCACCGCTGAATTCATAAACTCTTACTTGACCGGAATTGTTAGGAACCGCATCACTTAAATGTGCACCGACTACAATACGATTACCTGAAGCATTCATGCCTACTTCTATTCCAAATTGGTCTCCTGCAAAGGCGCCATCGATATCGGTTCCCAATTGTGTCCAAGTCCCACTTATTAATCCATAAACACTAACTTGTCCTGATGAAGGGCCATTCGCATTACTTGCAAATGCTCCAATAACTACCTTATCACCTAAATCATTTATCGCTACTGAATTTCCAAATTGGTCTCCTGCAAATGCACCATCTAATGTTGCACCCAATTGAACCCACAATCCATTGATTAACTCATACATTGTTGCCTGCCCTGAATTGCTGCCATTTACATCATTCAATAGTGCCCCTACAACAATTCGATCTCCTCCTGCATTTATATCGACTGAGTAACCAAATTGATCATTTGCAAATGCTCCATTTATAGCTTGTCCAAGCTGATGCCAAGTCCCATTATCATAAGAGTAAACTCGCACTTGACCTGAATTGCCACCATTATCATCTTTAGATCGAGCACCTACTATTAAGCGATTTCCTGCCGCATTCAATGCTACATCCCAACCAAATTGATCATCTGCTGATTCTCCTGCTATCGAATTGCCGTATTGAACCCAAGCTGTTCCATCCCATTGGTATACAAAAACTTCTCCTGAGCTTGCTCCGTTTGGGTCATCATAGCGAGCGCCTACGGCCATGATATCTCCAACTTTGTTAAACGCTATAGCATTTCCAAATTCATCGCCAGCACTTTTTCCATCCAAATCTGCGCCTAACTGATTAAAGTTAGACGGTGGAGTGTAACTGATATTGTAATTCCCAGGAGTGGAGGCCAATAAATTAATCGTTCCTGTTGATGGGTCAATTATCAACCCTGTTGAGGAGCTGAATATTCCACCTGCAACTCCTGTAATTGTAGGAATTGGATCTACATCATTAGAACAAAAAGCCGTTGTGCTATAATTAAAATCAATTGAAGTAGATAATACCCTTATAATTTGCGAAGAATTACCTCGACAACTACCTATAGCAGTACCAGAGGTAGTGTACGTTACATCGTAAATGCCAGGGGTAGACGCATCTAAATCGATTGCTCCTGTGGATGAATTAATTACAAGGCCTGATGTAGAGCTAAATGTGCCTCCTAAAGTACCTGTAATGGTTGGTGTTGGGTCTGCTTCAATACTGCAATAACTCGATGAATTGTAACTAAATGTTGGATCCTCTTGTTGTTGAAGTATTATTGGTAAGGGTAAAGGACAAATTACAGGAGTTTCATAAACTCGAACGTGGCCTGAATTGCTGCCGCCACCATCATTCCCTATAGCACCTGAAGCCACTCGGTCGCCTATTGCATTAATTGCAACAGAAATTCCTGAATAATCATTAGCCGCTTCACCGTCTAAGTCAAAACCCAATTGTTCCCATAGACTTCCTTTAATTTCATAAACCCGAGTATGCCCAGAGTTAGAGCCATTCCCATCATCGAAATATGCTCCAACTACTATTCGATCGCCTGCATCGTTCATCGCTACAGCATAGCCAAAACGATCATCATTACTCTCTCCATTGATATCATTTCCGATTTTGCGCCAAGCTCCTCCGCTGAATTCGTATACTCTCACTTGACCAGCATCGTTAGGAACTGCATCATTTAAATCTGCGCCAACGACAATACGATTACCTGAAGCATTCATGCCAACTTCTATTCCAAATCGATCACCTGCAAAAGCGCCATCGATATCGGTTCCCAATTGTGTCCAAGTCCCACTTATTAATCCATAAACACTAACTTGTCCTGATGAAGGGCCATTGGCATTACTTGCAAAGGCTCCTATAACTACCTTATCGCCTAAATCATTTATCGCTACTGAATTTCCAAATTGATCGTTTGCAAATGCGCCATCTAATGAAGCGCCTAATTGAACCCACAATCCATTGACTAACTCATAAATTGTTGCCTGCCCTGAATTACTGCCATTTACATCATTCAATCGCGCTCCAACAACAATTCGACCTCCTACTGCATTTATATCGACTGAGTAACCAAATTGATCATTTGCAAATGCTCCATTTATAGCTTGTCCAAGCTGCTGCCAAGTCCCATTATCATAAGAGTAAACTCGCACTTGACCGGAGTTATTCCCATTTGCGTCATTATGAATAGCTCCAACAATTAACCGGTCTCCGGATGCATTTAATGCGACATCCCAACCAAAACGATCATCTGCTGATTCTCCTGCTATCGAATTACCATATTGAACCCAAGCTGTTCCATCCCATTGGTATACAAAAACTTCTCCTGAGTTTGCTCCGTTTGGGTCATCATAGCGAGCGCCTGCGGCCATGATATCTCCAACTTTGTTAAACGCTATGGCGTTTCCAAACTCATCGCCAGCACTTTTCCCATCCAAATCTGCACCTAGCTGATTAAAGTTAGACGGTGGAGTGTAACTGACATTGTAATTCCCAGGTGTGGAGGCCAATAAATTAATCGTTCCTGTTAATGAATCGATTACTAAGCCTGTGCTAGACGTAAACTTTCCATTTAATACACCTGTTACGGTTGCTTTTGGATTGGTATCGTTAATGCAAAAAGTGGTTGCCGTATAGTTAAAGTCGGTTGTAGTAGCTGAAATGATTAGTTGTTGTGTCAATACGCCGGCACAACTGCCTATTGTACTTCCTGAAGTGGTGTACGTTACATCGTAAACGCCAGGGGTAGACACATCTAAATCGATGGCTCCTGTGGATGAATTAATTACAAGGCCTGATGTAGAGCTAAATGTGCCTCCTAAAGTACCTGTAATGGTTGGTGTTGGGTCTGCTTCAATACTGCAATAACTCGATGAATTGTAGGTAAATGTTGGATCCTCTTGTTGTTGAAGTATTATTGGTAAGGGTAAAGGACAAATTACAGGGGTTTCATAAACCCGAACGTGGCCTGAATTGCTGCCGCCACCATCATTCCCTACAGCACCTGAAGCCACTCGGTCGCCTGTTCCATTTATTGCAACAGAAATTCCTGAATAATCAATAGCCGCTTCCCCGTCTAAGTCAAAGCCCAATTGTTCCCATAGACTTCCTTTAATTTCATATACCCGAGTATGCCCAGAGTTAGAGCCATTCCCATCATCGAAATATGCTCCAACTACTATTCGATCGCCTGCATCGTTCATCGCTACAGCATAGCCAAAACGATCATCATTACTCTCTCCATTGATATCATTTCCGATTTTGCGCCAAGCTCCTCCGCTGAATTCGTATACTCTCACTTGACCAGCATCGTTAGGAACTGCATCATTTAAATCTGCGCCAACGACAATACGATTACCTGAAGCATTCATGCCAACTTCTATTCCAAATCGATCACCTGCAAAAGCGCCATCGATATCGGTTCCCAATTGTGTCCAAGTCCCACTTATTAATCCATAAACACTAACTTGTCCTGATGAAGGGCCATTGGCATTACTTGCAAAGGCTCCTATAACTACCTTATCGCCTAAATCATTTATCGCTACTGAATTTCCAAATTGATCGTTTGCAAATGCGCCATCTAATGAAGCGCCTAATTGAACCCACAATCCATTGACTAACTCATAAATTGTTGCCTGCCCTGAATTACTGCCATTTACATCATTCAATCGCGCTCCAACAACAATTCGACCTCCTACTGCATTTATATCGACTGAGTAACCAAATTGATCATTTGCAAATGCTCCATTTATAGCTTGTCCAAGCTGCTGCCAAGTCCCATTATCATAAGAGTAAACTCGCACTTGACCGGAGTTATTCCCATTTGCGTCATTATGAATAGCTCCAACAATTAACCGGTCTCCGGATGCATTTAATGCGACATCCCAACCAAAACGATCATCTGCTGATTCTCCTGCTATCGAATTACCATATTGAACCCAAGCTGTTCCATCCCATTGGTATACAAAAACTTCTCCTGAGTTTGCTCCGTTTGGGTCATCATAGCGAGCGCCTGCGGCCATGATATCTCCAACTTTGTTAAACGCTATGGCGTTTCCAAACTCATCGCCAGCACTTTTCCCATCCAAATCTGCACCTAGCTGATTAAAGTTAGACGGTGGAGTGTAACTGACATTGTAATTCCCAGGTGTGGAGGCCAATAAATTAATCGTTCCTGTTAATGAATCGATTACTAAGCCTGTGCTAGACGTAAACTTTCCATTTAATACACCTGTTACGGTTGCTTTTGGATTGGTATCGTTAATGCAAAAAGTGGTTGCCGTATAGTTAAAGTCGGTTGTAGTAGCTGAAATGATTAGTTGTTGTGTCAATACGCCGGCACAACTGCCTATTGTACTTCCTGAAGTGGTGTACGTTACATCGTAAACGCCAGGGGTAGACACATCTAAATCGATGGCTCCTGTGGATGAATTAATTACAAGGCCTGATGTAGAGCTAAATGTGCCTCCTAAAGTACCTGTAATGGTTGGTGTTGGGTCTGCTTCAATACTGCAATAACTCGATGAATTGTAGGTAAATGTTGGATCCTCTTGTTGTTGAAGTATTATTGGTAAGGGTAAAGGACAAATTACAGGGGTTTCATAAACCCGAACGTGGCCTGAATTGCTGCCGCCACCATCATTCCCTACAGCACCTGAAGCCACTCGGTCGCCTGTTCCATTTATTGCAACAGAAATTCCTGAATAATCAATAGCCGCTTCCCCGTCTAAGTCAAAGCCCAATTGTTCCCATAGACTTCCTTTAATTTCATATACCCGAGTATGCCCAGAGTTAGAGCCATTCCCATCATCGAAATATGCTCCAACTACTATTCGATCGCCTGCATCGTTCATCGCTACAGCATAGCCAAAACGATCATCATTACTCTCTCCATTGATATCATTTCCGATTTTGCGCCAAGCTCCTCCGCTGAATTCGTATACTCTCACTTGACCAGCATCGTTAGGAACTGCATCATTTAAATCTGCGCCAACGACAATACGATTACCTGAAGCATTCATGCCAACTTCTATTCCAAATCGATCACCTGCAAAAGCGCCATCGATATCGGTTCCCAATTGTGTCCAAGTCCCACTTATTAATCCATAAACACTAACTTGTCCTGATGAAGGGCCATTGGCATTACTTGCAAAGGCTCCTATAACTACCTTATCGCCTAAATCATTTATCGCTACTGAATTTCCAAATTGATCGTTTGCAAATGCGCCATCTAATGAAGCGCCTAATTGAACCCACAATCCATTGACTAACTCATAAATTGTTGCCTGCCCTGAATTACTGCCATTTACATCATTCAATCGCGCTCCAACAACAATTCGACCTCCTACTGCATTTATATCGACTGAGTAACCAAATTGATCATTTGCAAATGCTCCATTTATAGCTTGTCCAAGCTGCTGCCAAGTCCCATTATCATAAGAGTAAACTCGCACTTGACCGGAGTTATTCCCATTTGCGTCATTATGAATAGCTCCAACAATTAACCGGTCTCCGGATGCATTTAATGCGACATCCCAACCAAAACGATCATCTGCTGATTCTCCTGCTATCGAATTACCATATTGAACCCAAGCTGTTCCATCCCATTGGTATACAAAAACTTCTCCTGAGTTTGCTCCGTTTGGGTCATCATAGCGAGCGCCTGCGGCCATGATATCTCCAACTTTGTTAAACGCTATGGCGTTTCCAAACTCATCGCCAGCACTTTTCCCATCCAAATCTGCACCTAGCTGATTAAAGTTAGACGGTGGAGTGTAACTGACATTGTAATTCCCAGGTGTGGAGGCCAATAAATTAATCGTTCCTGTTAATGAATCGATTACTAAGCCTGTGCTAGACGTAAACTTTCCATTTAATACACCTGTTACGGTTGCTTTTGGATTGGTATCGTTAATGCAAAAAGTGGTTGCCGTATAGTTAAAGTCGGTTGTAGTAGCTGAAATGATTAGTTGTTGTGTCAATACGCCGGCACAACTGCCTATTGTACTTCCTGAAGTGGTGTACGTTACATCGTAAACGCCAGGGGTAGACACATCTAAATCGATGGCTCCTGTGGATGAATTAATTACAAGGCCTGATGTAGAGCTAAATGTGCCTCCTAAAGTACCTGTAATGGTTGGTGTTGGGTCTGCTTCAATACTGCAATAACTCGATGAATTGTAGGTAAATGTTGGGTTTTCATCTTGTTTAAGTTCTATAGCCAATGGAAGAGGACAACTTTCTATAGTTTGATAAACCCGAACGTGGCCTGAATTACTGCCGCCGCCATCGTTTAGTTGAGCTCCGGATGTAACTATATCTCCTGCGCCGTTAATTGCTACAGACCATCCTGACCAATCGTCTTGTGCTTCTCCGTCTAAGTCAAAACCTAGTATATTCCAATAGCCTTTTTCTAATCCATAAACTCTTGCATGGCCTGAATTACTACCTCCACCATCATTTTGCCAAGCACCGATTACAACTTTATCTCCTATATCATTAATAGAAACAGAATTTCCATCAGCCCCACCTGAGTAATCTTGATTTGCTTCACCCAAAATATCTTGCCCTACTTGTGTCCAAGTATTTCCTGTATTGCGGTAAATTCTTGCTAACCCTTTTTGATTGTCTTCATTAGGTGCAGTTGCAACAACCATATCCCCAGCCGCATTCATATCTACAGACCAACCAAAATATGTATTTGCTGTTTTCCCATTAATATCAGCACCGACTTGATTCCAACTTCCTAAATTGTACGCATAAACTCTAACATGACCCGCATCATTAGCAAGCCCATCGTTGAATCTACCTCCTGCAACCACTCGATCGCCTAAATCATTCATTGCAACAGAAAAACCAAATTCATCTCCTGGCATCTCTCCATCGATATCTGAACCCAACTGAGCCCATAAACCATTAATCAACCCATAAATTCTTACATGACCTGAGTTACTCCCGTTACCATCATTGAATCTAGCTCCTGCTACTATCCGATCTCCTTGTGCATTGATATCAACTGACCAACCAAATCGATCGTCATTTGCCTCTCCATCTATATCTTGTCCAAGTTGATTCCAAACCCCATTATTATAACTATATACCCGAACGTGACCTGAATTACTGCCACCATCATCATTTAATTGAGCACCTACAACCAAGCGATCACCTTTAGCATTTAGTGCAACGTCTGTGCCAAACCGGTCGTCTCCAGACTCAGCAACAATAGCATTACCATATTGAATCCATGCCGTTCCATTCCATCTGTAAACATTTACTTGTCCAGAATTGCTTCCATTTGGATCGTCTAAAGGTGCTCCCACCGCCATGATATCTCCTGCCTTATTTAAATCGACAGAATAACCAAATCTGTCATCTGCGCCTGTTCCATCAATATCTAACCCTAGTTGAAAATAATTAGAGGGTGGAGTGTAGGTTACATTGTAACTTCCAGGTGAAGAAGCTGATATATTAACAGTTCCAGTTAACGAATCAACTACCAAACCTAAAGAAGACGAAAATTTTCCTCCTTGAACACCAGTTATTACCGCTTTTGGATTTGTGTCATTGATACAAAAAGTAGATGCTCCGTACGAAAAATCAGGGACATTAGTGGGACTGATGGTCACCTTATTTGAATAAGAAATTCCATTTAAAATATAAGAAACTGTATATATTCCTGGAGCAGAAGCATCTAAATCAATCACCCCAGTAGATGGATTTAAGGACAAACCTGTAGTGGACGAAAAAATACCCCCTGAGGCTGTTATGGTAGGAGTTGGGTCGTTACTGTATGTGCAGTATGCATTTTGCGGATAATTAAAATAAACAAAACTACTCTGTGAAAAAGCAACATAGTTATTTGTAAAAAAAATTAAAGCAAAAAGTGCTTGTTTTAATAATAAAACGCAGGTCTTATTTTTAGGTAATTGGATTTCAAGAGTATTCAATTCCATAGAAAAATAGATGTGCATTCACCACTGAAATTGCCACCAGTAATGAAGCGTTGGTTTAGGTTTTAGTTTTATGAAAAGTAAATATCTAAAGAATTCAAAAAAAAAGTGATACAAATCTTATAAATGGATAATTTGTATCACTTTTTATTTCTTCAATTTTATTCTTTATATCACAAAGCCTTGTTTGTCATAGTTTTAATTTATAATTTCAATCTCGACTCTTCTATTCATTGATCGACCAATTACAGTGGAATTATCCTCTGCAGGCTTTAATTCTCCTATTGCTTCTGTATTCGTAATAGTCAATTTTGAGCTGTTTAATACTAAATAATCACTTACTGCCTTTATCCGTTTTTCTGATAATATTAGGTTATACTGTTGAGACCCTATATAATCTGTGTGACCCATTAACCTGACTTGCAATTGTGAACTTTGCTTTGATAAAGCTATTAACTCGTCTAACTTTATTTTTTCTTCTGGCTTTATAATCGATTTATCAAAGTCAAAATAGATAATAAATTCTTGCCCAATCTCCGATCCAACTGCTCGCGTAGATTTTTTAGAATTCGTAATATTTGCAAAGCCATTATTCGCATTTCCAATAAATGCAATCATATCCTCTGACGGAACTTTAATCCCGTCAATAACATAATAGGCTGCAGATAAACGTTTATATCGAAACTCTCCTTTCTCGTCTGTTAATAGGGTTTCCAACAATTCTCCATTATTTGCATACACTTGTATCTCTCGATTTGACATTACCTCTCCTTCTAATGATAATTTCACGAATGTTGAAGTTGTGTCTTCTGTTCTCAGCGTATTTAAGTCCACTAGGACTGCTGAGGAGGTGTCATCAATGGTTTTAAGCTCATTCCCGGTAGCCACAAATGCAATCATATCCTCTGACGGAACTTTAATCCCGTCAATAACATAATAGGCTGCAGATAAACGTTTATATCGAAACTCTCCTTTCTCGTCTGTTAATAGGGTTTCCAACAATTCTCCATTATTTGCATACACTTGTATCTCTCGATTTGACATTACCTCTCCTTCTAATGATAATTTCACGAATGTTGAAGTTGTGTCTTCTGTTCTCAGCGTATTTAAGTCCACTAGGACTGCTGAGGAGGTGTCATCAATGGTTTTAAGCTCATTCCCGGTAGCCACAAATGCAATCATATCCTCTGACGGAACTTTAATCCCGTCAATAACATAATAGGCTGCAGATAAACGTTTATATCGAAACTCTCCTTTCTCGTCTGTTAATAGGGTTTCCAACAATTCTCCATTATTTGCATACACTTGTATCTCTCGATTTGACATTACCTCTCCTTCTAATGATAATTTCACGAATGTTGAAGTTGTGTCTTCTGTTCTCAGCGTATTTAAGTCCACTAGGACTGCTGAGGAGGTGTCATCAATGGTTTTAAGCTCATTCCCGGTAGCCACAAATGCAATCATATCCTCTGACGGAACTTTAATCCCGTCAATAACATAATAGGCTGCAGATAAACGTTTATATCGAAACTCTCCTTTCTCGTCTGTTAATAGGGTTTCCAACAATTCTCCATTATTTGCATACACTTGTATCTCTCGATTTGACATTACCTCTCCTTCTAATGATAATTTCACGAATGTTGAAGTTGTGTCTTCTGTTCTCAGCGTATTTAAGTCCACTAGGACTGCTGAGGAGGTGTCATCAATGGTTTTAAGCTCATTCCCGGTAGCCACAAATGCAATCATATCCTCTGACGGAACTTTAATCCCGTCAATAACATAATAGGCTGCAGATAAACGTTTATATCGAAACTCTCCTTTCTCGTCTGTTAATAGGGTTTCCAACAATTCTCCATTATT
This sequence comes from Vicingaceae bacterium, assembly GCA_018402765.1. GTDB lineage: Bacteria > Bacteroidota > Bacteroidia > Flavobacteriales_E > Vicingaceae > Acidiluteibacter. Next base: position 409,661 of record JAGYIE010000002.1, read on the forward strand.
TGCATACACTTGTATCTCTCGATTTGACATTACCTCTCCTTCTAATGATAATTTCACGAATGTTGAAGTTGTGTCATTGGTCTCTTTTCTATCCACTATTTTTGATAAATTCACTTTATATATATCGCTGTAATTGCCGTCACGGTTACTTGAAAAGTAAGCTGTCTTTTCATCTGAAGAAACCACTAAGTAAGCATCAAACGCTGAAGAGTTTATCTTATCTCCTAAGTTAACCGGTGTGTTCCACTCATCCCAACCATCACCTGTTCGAGTTGACTTAAACAAATCTGTTTCACCATAGCCACCATGACCAGCACTTGAGAAATATAATGTCTGTTTGTCTGCAGTAATAAAAGGTGATGTTTCAATGCTTAACGTATTTATAGTTGGCCCTAAACTTTTCAAAGTGGTCCAATTGCCATCAATGTTCTCAGAAACATAAAGATCTTCATAAACCATTGTATCTATGGCTGCAGATACTAAAAGTGTCTTTTCATCTGGGGTAACATAAAATGCGTAATAGCCATCGCCTGCTTCAAATCCTGGAATACTCAATTTCTTAATCTGACCCCATTTCCCTGTTGAATCTTTAGAAATATAAGCAAGCCCTTTAGCTAATTTATGTCGCGTTTCTAATGAATTAAACAAATAAATGGTATTTCCATCTGCAGATGTTCCAATGACCGCGTTATTTGCTAAATCATTAATATTTAACTTTTCTTTTTGAGGACTGCTCCATGTTTCCCCCTCTCTATTGGCCACCCAAATCTCTTGACCGGATTTACTTAGTTTCTTTTTACTTGCAACTTGTGTCCTCATAAAGTATAACTGCTGATCATCTGCAGTTATAATTGGCATACTCTCCTCTATATCGCTATTAACCTGATCAAGTTTTACAGGTAAAAGCTGATTAAACTGTTTGTCAGTTCCTGAATTAGTCGGTTCTGTATTCTGCGCTGCCAATTGATTATCTTGAAAAAATAAAATAGCTGCTAGAAAAGGCAGTATGGTAAAATGGTTTAGTTTCTTCATTCCCTTAGTATATTGTAAATCCAATAAATAATTCATTACTTCCACTTGAAACTTCGCGAATATCGGAAGTGATGTAATCGTAAGAATATCCTATTTTTATTAGGTTGTTAATCTGAATTGAAAACATTGCTGATAGAGCATCAGTACTTCTGTATCCTGCACCTAAAGACAGAAACTGCTTGTAAGTTAAAAAGGCATTTATATCATAACTTAACGGGTTTTTACCGACTTGCTTCAATAAAACACTTGGCGTAAGTCTAAAATCATTGGTTAAATCAAAATTATAACCCCCCATCAACATGTGATGTAAATCAAATCGCTCACCTCCCGTAACTAGTTTGATATTTGATAGCCCAATCTCATTGCGGATTAATTGCTGTGCTGAATATCCTGCAAAAAATTTATCGGAATAAATATATACTCCTGTGCTTGCATTGAATCTAGTACTTCTGTCACTACTTGCATAAGAATCATAAATCGGATCGTTCGAATACAATACCTTAGCCTTATTCTCATCAAAACTAAAGCTATTGATCCCTGCGCTAATACCCATAGATAAAGACACCTTTCTATTAATAGGTAAATGCAAAGCATATGACCCTGAGGCTTCTAATCTATTAAAAGCTCCAAATTGACTAGTGTTTACTAATCCTCCTACTGCATGTTTGACCATCGGCCTTCTAGCAGTCTTCCGCCATGTATCACTGATTCGAATAGCTGACCGCTCATAATTTTTGGGTCGGTTCAATACCGTGTGGCCGCTTAAATAATAAGTCTTCGGGGCTTCTTTTAAACCAGACCATTGTTGCCGATAGCCCGATCGAATATCTGCAAAGTTTTCGTTACCTGCTGCTGCAGGATTAATCAGATAATGGTTCTGATTATACATCGTGTACTGCTGAACAGTTTGCGATTTCGCCACTACAGTAACTAACAATGTAAATGCTAATAGAATATAACGTATTTTCATCTGTTGCTTATCTTAATATGGAGATGGCTCCTGATTTATATGTATTGTTTGATCCCAACTTTAACTCAATTACATAGTAATATGATCCTACGGATAGCATGTTTCCATTGTATTTGCCGTCCCAATTTTCATAACTAGTCGTTCTAAGAACTTCACTTCCATATCCGTCGTAAACTACCACTGAATGACGTTCATATTGATCAAGGTTTTTAATTTCCCATGTATCATTTGCTCCATCACCGTTTGGTGTAAATGCTGATGGTATTACTAAATCCTTTATTACCGTTAACGTAACATCAGCTTGTGCCTCACATCCTAAGTCAGTCGTAACCTTAACTGTGTAAGTAGTGGTTTCTGTTGGACGAGCAAATGGACTTTGTATTGCCGCATTATCTAAACTAAACACCGGATCCCATCGGTAATCGACTACAGGAATATCTGTGCTCACACTTAATTGATATCCATTGTCTTCAAATATGGTAGTATCTTGACCTGCATCCACTAGTGGTACATCGGCTCCGATTAGTGTAACTGTATCTGTGCTAGACCCGCATACCCCATTGCTAATGGTCCATACCAAGGTGTTTAATCCGTCGCCTAAGCCACTTACAAATGTTCGTGCATCGTTTACATTGCTCGGTACCCCTGTGCCGCCTATGAAACTCCATACCCCTGTTCCTGTTTGTGGAATATTTGCCTGCATGGTCGTACTTCGCTCGTCACACAAGGTTTGATCTGTTCCTGCAGCTGCAATTGTTGGCTCACTGTCAAAAGTAATGAAAACTGTATCACTGCTTGACGCGCACACGCCATTACTAATGGTCCATATAAACTGGTTTGCTCCTCGTTGCAATACTGCGGTTGTAAAAGGATTAGAAGGGTCTGTGATCACCACCCCTGTAGTAGTAGTAGTCCAAATTCCTGAGCCTATTACCGCTGAGTTTCCTGATAGTGTAACAGTATCTAAGCATACATTGAAGTCACTTCCTGCTGTTGCTGCTGTTGGTAATGCATCTCGTGTAACAGTGAAGCTACATGAATCTACATTTCCATGGATATCAGTTACAACATGCGTTACTACTGTGCCACCTAAAGGGAAGGTTGACCCTGAAGCCAATCCACTTGTCCGAACTACAGAAGCGATTCCACAGTTGTCTGCGGTTGTTGGCAATGCATAAGTAAATACGCTATCACATACCGTAGTGTCTGCGATACAACTAATCGTTGGTAATTCTGTGTCATTTACTGTGATTGTAAAGCTAATGGTATCTGTATTCATCGCTGCATCATAAGCGATGTACGTAACAGTGGTAGTGCCTACTGTAAACACTGTTCCTAAATTATGGCTACTTACTAATGAATCCAATTGACAATTATCGGCAGCTGTTGGTAGTGTCCAACTCACTACTGCTCCACACTGCCCAGTATCATTGCTTACAGCTATATTACTTGGAATATTTGCAATTATTGGAGCTACACTATCGATTACTGTAATTGTAAAACGACAAGTATCTGTGTTCATCGATTGATCATAAGCGATATAGGTAATTGTTGTTGTTCCTAACGCGAATGTGCTTCCTATCACGTGTGATCCGATTAATGAATCCAATTGTCCGTTATCGCTCGCTGTTGGAGCTATCCATGTTACTGCTGCATCACAGCTATTTAAGGCAGTAGATACCGTTATGTTTGTTGGGCAATTGGCTACCATTGGAGCTATCGTGTCTAGCACGGTTACGACTTCTATAACACTGTCTGTGTTGTTGTTCACATCGATTGCGGTAAACCTTACATTGTTTGGTCCCAACTCGGTAACGTCAAACGTGGTTGAGTCTATTCCAATGCTTGCTATCTGGCAATTGTCAGCTGTTCCATTGTCTAAGTCATTAGCTGTGATTGTTGCCAATCCGTTTGTTCCTAAATAAACTGTAATTGGCTGTGTAACAATAATTGGCTTAATGCTGTCAATAACGATTACCAATACATTCACACTGTCTCGGTTTCCGCTTGCATCCGTTGCTTTAAAATTAACCGTGTTTACTCCTACTTCGCTACAATCAAAATTGCTGCTGTCAATAGCAATCGTAAATAAAGTTCCATTATCTGTTGTTCCATTGTCTAAATCTGCTACGGTTATTGTAGCTTGACCGTTTGCATCTAAATAAATAGTTCGAGGCTGAGTAGCTAATATTGGACGTGTAGTATCTAAAACAGTTACTGCCACGACCACGCTGTCCACATTATTATTCACATCAACAGCGGTAAACCATACATTATTTAGCCCTAGTTCTGTATAATCAAACGTTGTGCTATCAATAGCAATAGCTGCTAATTGACAGTTGTCGGCTGTTCCATTATCTAAGTCAGTTGCGGTTATTGTAGCCAATCCGTTTATTCCTAAGTAAACCGTAATTGGTTGAGTGCTAATTAGTGGTTTAAGGCTATCTATTACTGTAACCAATACATTCACACTGTCTCGGTTTCCGCTTGCATCTATTGCTTTGAAGTTGATTGTGTTTACACCTACTTCGCTGCAATCAAAACTACCGCTATCAATACTAATAGATACAACTGTACTGTTATCCGTAGTTCCATTATCTAAATCTGCTGCAGTAATAGTAGCTTGTCCATTCACATCCAAATAAACAGTAAGTGGCTGTACTGCCATAACCGGAACAGTCGTGTCTAATACAGATACGACAACTATCATACTATCCGCATTATTGTTCACATCTACTGCGGTAAACCAAACGTTATTTGGTCCCAATTCTGTGTGATCAAACGTTGTGCTGTCAATAGCGATACTTGCTACTTGACAATTGTCGGACGTTCCGTTGTCTAAGTCAGTTGCGGTAATCGTAGCTTGTCCATTCGCATCCAAATAAACAGTCAATGGCTGTGTCGCAATTATTGGCTTAATACTGTCAACTACTGTTACTGTTTCTGTTGTAATAGATGTATTTCCATTTACATCAATTGCTGTAAAGACCACCGTGTTTGGTCCTACTTCGCTGCAATCAAAGTTTGAACTATCAATAGCGATACTTGCTACTTGACAATTGTCGGACGTTCCGTTGTCTAAGTCAGTCGCAGTAATGGTAGCTTGTCCATTTGCATCTAAGTAAACAGTCAATGGTTGTGTCGAAATAATTGGCTTGATGCTGTCAACCACCGTTACCGATACATTTGCACTGTCTCGATTACCACTTGCATCAACAATAGTAATCGTAGTTGCATTTTGAGCTGTACAATTTGTAACTACAGCTGTGCCAAATGACACCCAGCTAGTGTTAATATCCATATTAACTAGCGTTCCGTTTAAAGTGCCTAATCCATTGTTTGTAGAAATACTACTTCCTATACCGTCTGAAAAGTCGTAACTAACTTTCAACCCTGATCCTTTCGAATTATTACAAATAAGCTCCTGAATTTCTGACGCATTCAGAACTCTTGACCAATAATTAAAGTCATCTAAACTTCCATTGTAGTGGCCTTGATAATTTCCATTTGCAAAAATTGACCCTAAGGATACGTTGGATACCGTATTAACGTATTTGCTAATTAATCCTGAAGCATCCAACTGACCATCTACATATATCAAAACACTTCCTGAACCATCCCTTGTTATTGCAACATGATGCCAGCTGCCATCAGCAACAATGGCATTTCCGCTTACACTTAAAACACCAGGAGTTCCATTACCTGAATAATATCTTAGTCGAGGGCCAAATAATGATAACCCTCCATAATTATTAACTCCTGATCCTCCCCAACCAAATAGGAAAGGACTATTTGAAGCTGTACTCTTAACCCACACAGATATCGTATGATTTGAATCTTGAGTTAACCCGTTTGGAATACTAACATAATCATCTACTCCATCAAAGTTTAATGCAGTTACTCCATTATATGTTGCTTGAGGTAATACACATCCAAATAGAGTGTCTGATAATGTTATTGATTGTATTCCACAATTATCAAAACTTGCACTATCAACATCGTTCACACTTAAAGTAGCAGACCCAAAAGAATCTAAATATACGGTAACGTTATTGAATAGCTGCATACTAGGTGGAACGGTATCATTGTTCAATATGTTTACGACAGATGTCGCTGTACAAGTATTGCCATCCGTTATCGTTACGCTATAAGATCCTGCAAGTAAACTGTTTATTGCAGTTGATGTCGCCGAATTGCTCCATATAATTGAATAAGGCAATGTACCTCCTGTAACTGAAACTTGGGCTGCACCATCATTCACTCCTGCGCAACTAGCATTGTTAACAATACTTGCTGCTGCTGACAATTGAGCAGGTTCTGTCACCGTCGTATCATTTACTGCTGTTCCTCCATTTGCATCCGTTACGGTTACGGTGTACGCTCCCGCTGACAAACCGGTAATGGTAGAGTCTGTCAAACTATTTGACCATAGGAAGGTGTAGGGTTTTACTCCTCCTGTAACCGACACGCCCGCTCCTCCGTTCACTCCTCCATTACACGTAACATTGGAATCTAATCGCATCGATAAGCGAATAGACCCTGGTTCATTAACAGTTGTTTGACTAATGGAGGTGCAGTTGTTACCATCAGTAATCGTTACGGTATATACACCTGAAAACAGATTATTTATTGTAGCGGTAGTCGCCGTGGTATTCCATGCATACGTATAAGGCAATGTACCACCGGAACCACTTGCTGTTACACTTCCATCATTCGTTCCAAATATACTTACGTTCTGATTAACTTGTATTGAAGAAACCAATACTGCGGGTTCAGTTACGGTTGCACTTGATGTACTTGTACATCCGTTAGCATCGGTTACTGTTGCGGTATAGGTTCCTGCGGTTAAACCAGTAATGCTTGCTGTGGTTGCTGCGTTGCTCCACAAATAAGTATACGCTGCTGTCCCGCCTGTTGCTGTTACCGTTGCTGTTCCATCGGCACCGCCATTACAACTTACGTTTGTATTGCTTGAAGTTGCTGCTAATGCTGTTGGCTCTGTTACGGTTGTACTTGATGTTGTCGTACATCCGTTGGCATCAGTTACCGTTACCGTATATGTTCCTGCTGCTAGCCCGTTTGCTGTGGCTGTTGTAGAAGCATTACTCCATAAGAACGTGTAAGGTGCTGTTCCACCTGAGCCGCTTGCTGTGGCTGATCCATCTGATAAGCCATTGCAACTTACAGTTGAGTTGACTGCTGTTGAAGCAGTTAATACTGATGGTTCTGTTACGGTTGCACTTGATGTTGTCGTACATCCGTTGGCATCAGTTACTGTTGCGGTATAGGTTCCTGCGGTTAAACCAGTAATGCTTGCTGTGGTTGCTGCGTTGCTCCACAAATAAGTATACGCTGTTGTTCCGCCTGTCGCAGTTACCGTTGCTGTTCCATCAGCGCCGCCATTACAGCTTACGTTTGTATTGCTTGACGTTGCTGATAATGCCGTTGGCTCAATAATCGCTGTACTTGCTGTGGTTGTGCAGTTATTCACATCAGTAACCGTTACCGTATACGTTCCTGCTGATAGCCCATTTGCTGTGGCTGTTGTAGAAGCATTACTCCATAAGAACGTGTAAGGTGCTGTTCCACCGTTTGCAGTTGCAGTGGCTGATCCATCATTACCTCCATTACAGCTTACAGGTGTATTTAATGCACTTGCTGCTAATACTGCAGGTTCAGTTACGGTTGCACTTGATGTTGTTGTGCACCCGTTGGCATCGGTTACTGTTACCGTATACGTTCCTGCTGCAAGCCCATTTGCTGTGGCTGTTATAGAAGCATTACTCCATAAGAACGTGTAAGGTGATGTTCCGCCTGAGCCGCTTGCTGTAGCTGATCCATCTGATAAGCCATTACAACTTACTGTTGAGTTAACTACTGTTGAAGCAGATAATACTATTGGTTCAGTTATGATTACGCTTGATGTGTTCGTACATGAATTTGCATCAGTTACCGTTACGGTGTACGTGCCTGCTACTACGCCTGTAATATTTGCTGTTGTTGCTGAAGTACTCCATAAGTAAGTATACGGTGCTGTTCCGCCGGCTCCGCTTGCTGTGGCTGATCCATCTGATAAGCCATTGCAACTTACAGTTGAGTTGACTGCTGTTGAAGCAGTTAATACTGATGGTTCAATTATGATTACGCTTGATGTATTCGTGCATGAATTTGCATCAGTAACCGTTACCGTATACGTTCCTGCTGCTAGCCCGCTTGCAGAGGCTGTTGTAGAAGCATTACTCCATAAGAACGTGTAAGGTAATACGCCACCTATTGCACTTGCTGTTGCTGATCCATCACTTCCGCCGTTACAGCTTACTGCTGTATTTACTACTGTTGATGCTACTAAAGCAGAAGGCTCAGTTAAAGTTACACTTGCACTATCGGTACATCCATTAGAATCTGTAATCGTTACATAATATGTTCCTGCCCCAAGGCCTGTTTCTTGGGCTACCGTTTGACCTGTACTCCATGAATAAAAATAAGGTGATGTGCCACCTATAGCAGAAGCTGTTGCCTGCCCATCGATATCTCCCCAACAATCAATAGACGATGATACCGCAGCCGAAGCTACTAAAACAGTTGGCTCAGTTAAAGTTACACTTGCACTATCGGTACATCCATTAGAATCTGTGATTGTTACAAAATAGGTTCCTGCCCCAAGGCCTGTCTCTTGGGCTACCGTTTGCCCTGTATTCCATGAATAAATATAAGGTGATGTGCCACCTGTAGCTGAAGCTGTTACCTGTCCATCGAAATCTCCCCAACAATCAATAGACGATGATACCGCAGCCGAAGCTACTAAAACAGTTGGTTCTACAATGGATATATTTGACGTATTGGTACATGAATTTGCATCAGTTACCGTTACTGTGTACGTGCCTGCTATTACGCCTGTAATATTTGCTGTAGTTGCTGAATTACTCCATAAGTAAGCATACGGTGCTGTTCCACCAGACCCGCTTGCTGTGGCTGATCCATCACTTCCGCCGTTACAACTTACATTTGAGTTGACTACTAAACTCGCTGTTAATACTGTTGGTTCAGTTATCGTTGTGCTTGCTGTGGTTGTACATGAATTTGCATCAGTTACCGTTACTGTATAAGTTCCTGCTGCTAGCCCGCTTGCAGTGGCTGTTATAGAAGCATTACTCCATAAGAACGTGTAAGGTAATGTGCCACCTGAGCCGCTTACTGTAGCTGACCCATCACTTCCGCCATTACAGCTTACTGCTGAATTTACTACTGTTGATGCTACTAAAGCAGAAGGCTCAGTTAAAGTTACACTTGCACTATCGGTACATCCATTAGAATCTGTGATCGTTACATAATAGGTTCCTGCCCCAAGGCCTGTTTCTTGGGCATCCGTTTCACCTGTATTCCATGAATAAATATAAGGTGATGTGCCACCTGTAGCCGAAGCTGTTACCTGTCCATCGAAATCTCCCGAACAATCAATAGACGATGATACCGCAGCCGAAGCTACTAAAACAGCTGGTTCTGCAACGGATATACTTGACGTATTGGTACATGAATTTACATCAGTTACCGTTACCGTATATGTTCCTGCTGCTAGCCCATTTGCTGTGGCTGTTGTAGAAGCATTACTCCATAAGAACGTATAAGGTGCTGTTCCGCCTGAGCCGCTTGCTGTGGCTGATCCATCTGATAATCCGTTACAACTTACTATTGAGCTGACTACTGTTGAAGCAGATAATACTGTTGGCTCGGTTATGATTACGCTATCAGAAACTGCACAAGCATTAGTCGCATCAGTTACTGTTACAGTATAGACTCCTGCAGATACCCCTGTAATACTAACTGTTGTTGCAGAAGTACTCCATAAATACGTATATGGCAATGTCCCACCTAACACATTAACTGTTATACCTGCATCTGAAAGCCCATTACAAGTAACTGTTGAATCTACCTGACTATTAGCTGTTAACACTGATGGCTCGGTGATAACAACACTAGAAACTACAGTACAACTGTTAGCGTCAGTAATAGTGACAAAATGTGTTCGAGCTTTCACTCCTGAAATAACCCCTGTAGTATCTCCGGTGCTCCAATTAAAACGATAAGGAGCTGTTCCACCAGTTGCATTCACAGTTGCTGATCCATCAGATCCCCCGTTACAGCTTACATTAGCGTTGACCGCTGTTGAGGCCGCAACTGGTGAAGTAATATTTACAACTACATCATCAGATGCAGTACATCCATTATTATCTGTAATTGTTACCGAATAGATTCCTGAGGTAGTAACTGAAGTTGTTTGAGTTGTTGCACTATTAGACCATGCATAACTAGACCAACTTGCTCCTGCATCCACTAAAACAGAAGTTCCACTGCAAGCTGTTAATGTGTCTTGAGCAAACGCAAAAGTTGGACTGTTTACGGTAACCGCAATAGAGTCAACACATGAGCCTATGCCATCGCTAATGGTTACTTTATAAGTGGTGTTTGCTGTTGGTGAAACATTTATGGTAGATGTTGTATCACCCGTTGACCAATTATACGTGTACTGTGGTAACGGGGATAAAAGAGATATAGATACCCCGTTATTGGCTTGCCCATCATTGGTTGAGGATACCAAACTTGGAACTTGAGTACCGTTAATGTTGTTTAATGGTGCATAAAATACCAATCCTGAATCCGTTCCTATGAGAGATCGGTATCGGTTTGCGGCAATTTCTGAAGCTGATCTTGCATAATTCCAAAGCCTCACTTCACCAACATTTCCATTTAAAAATCCAGAATTACTATTCCCTCTTTTTCCGATGGTGTACCCAGAAAGTACGGTATTAAATGTAGTGTTTTTTGATGCAACCATTATACCATCAACATATAGCTTTAATTGCGATCCGTCAAAAGAAGCTGCAACGTGATGCCATTTGTTATCATTGAGCTGAACGGATGTTGACAAATCATTATTTTGTCCAGAATAGTATAATCTACTGTTGACTGTCATCAAAGCAGAACGTTGACCATTAGATACGGTACCGTATTCGAAAATAGATCCATTAGAGGTCTGCGTAGTTTTCACCCAAGCTTCTAGTGTTCTTGAGTTATTACCGGCGGGAAAGCCTGCATCGGAGCCTGAAATAAAATCATTCGACCCGTCCAAAAATACCGAGCCATTATTATCAAAACCTGCTCCATAAATTTTTGCAGAATCTCCTTCACAAATAATTTGATTAGAGCTCTTGAATATTTGATTAATGATACTTATTTCTATACTATCACTTGCAGTGCATCCATTTGCATCTGTAACTGTAACGGAATACGATCCTGAAGTGGTAATTGACGTTGTTTGTGTTGTTGCGCTATTGCTCCATAAGTAACTAGAAAAACCTGCACCGGCATCAACCAATACAGTATCTGCCCCGCAAGAGAAAACAGTGTCTTGAGCAAATGCAAAAGAAATAGGTGCAGGTGCGGTTATCGTTGCACTTGCTGTTGTTGTACATCCATTCGCATCAGTAACCGTTACCGTATATGTTCCTGAAGATAATCCTGTAATGCTAGCTGTTGTTGCTGAATTACTCCAAACAAAGGAATATGGAGATGTGCCACCAGTTGCGCTTACTGTTGCTGATCCATCAGTTCCGCCGTTACATGTTATGTTTGTATTGCTTGAAGTTGCTGATAATGCCGTAGGCTCTGTTACGGTTGCACTTGCTGTTGTTGTACATCCATTCGCATCAGTAACCGTTACCGTATATGTTCCTGAAGATAATCCTGTAATGCTAGCTGTTGTTGCTGAATTACTCCAAACAAAGGAATATGGGGATGTGCTACCAGTTGCGCTTACTGTTGCTGATCCATCAGTTCCACCATTGCAACTTATTGCTGAAGAAACTGTAACTGATGCTACTACGGCCGTCGGTTCTGTAATGGATATACTTGACGTATTGGTACATGAATTCGCATCAGTAACTGTAACAGTGTACGTTCCTGCGGTTAACCCTATCAAATTTGCTGAAGTGTCGGTGTTGTTCCATAGGTAAGTATAAGGCGCTGTTCCGCCTGAGGCTGTTAGTGATATCGCTCCATCCGAATCCCCATTGCATTCTAATGCAGTAGAAGAGGCATTCGAATTGCCAACCAAAATGTACAGCTTTCGCGTAGTGTATGTATTGGCGTTTTGCTGAAACGTCCAATCAGGATGTGTTCCCGAATTGTTCCCTATTCCTAAGTCTCCTGTGGCATTTCGTGGAAAATTATTGTAAGCAAATAATGTTTGACTAGCACCATAATTATGTACTTGGAAAGAGCCATAACAATTTGATGCACCAGCATAGCTATCATCAAAGTCATAAACGGAACTGCTTCCTCCTAATCCTGAATTCGCAGTTGTATTATAACATTGCGACCACATTTCTAAATTACCTGTAGCAATATTGTTCCCTGTTGTAATGCCAGACTTATTGGTGTAGACATTCATATTGCTCACAACCCTATCCCAAATAACATTATTGGTTTGACCCCTAGGCAATCCCAAAGATTTAAGATTTCCACTTGCGAAATCATCCATGGATACCCATATCCAATCATTATCTAACTGCATATAATAGGCTACCCGAGTGTGATTGGTATTTAATGTATTCGCATTATCAATTGCATAATTGATCGCATTATTTGCATAGTGCGCATTTACCGGGATATCGAGTTCATATACTATTCCAAAACTAGCAGCCTCCGCCACTTTTGATACTATTGCAGATGGAGCAGCCGTAAGCCCTGCAGGAACAGCAGGAGCAAATGAAACCACTATGGGTGATGAGATATTCACCACTACATTATCAGTAGCAGTGCATCCATTTGCATCTGTTACTGTTACCGTGTATGTTCCTGAAGTGCTAACCGAAGTAGTTTGTGTAGTTGCACTATTAGACCACGCATAACTAGCCCAACCTGGACCTGCATCTGCAGTTACAGAACTAGCTCCGCAAGAGGAAATGGTATCTTGAGGAAAGGCAAAAGATGGACTGCTCGAATTAACAACTACCGAATCTACACAAGAGCCTATCCCATCTGATATTGTTACATAATATGTAGATGAAGAAGACGGGTTTGACGAAATTGAAGGAGTAGAAGCACCGGTACTCCACAGGTATGAATAATTTTGAATCTGAGATGGCTGCTGAGCAAACAATGCTCCATTCGTATTATATGCAGAATTTGTTACCGAGTTTGTCCCTAAGGATCCACTTCCTTCATTAAATGAAAAACTACCAACTAAACCTGAAGCTGTTTTAATGGTTTTGTTCATATTTATAGCAATCTCACTGGCAGTTCTTGCTGTAGTCCAGACTCTAATTTCGTCTAAAGACCCGTCCATAAAGCCAGGAGTGTTCAGAACACCATCTTGTCGATATGCTCCAATCAAAAATTCATTAGGAATCAATACATTTCCAACATTACCCGTTGCTTCTAAAGCACCATCCAAATAAAGCTTAGTGCTAGTAGAACCGTCTTTTACTACGGCTACGTGGTGCCATTGACCGTCGTTTACATTGGTTGTGCTTGTAACTTCTCTAAAAACACTTGGCGAACCTGGTGTGTGAATTAAGAAATTCAGCTTGTTTTGGTATATCCTAAACTGCATATTATTAACCCCAGCAAGAGTATTTGGGTTTCCTCCAGCTGAACTGCTGAGGATGTTTGGATATTTCCCATTAGCGATGGTTCCATCAGTTGTTTTTACCCAAGCTTCAATTGTAATTACAGATTGATTTCCTCCATGAAGATTTGTAGGAATTTGTATATGATTATTTATTCCGTCAAAGTCGAGTGACGTTCCAGACTCTTTGGTTACTAAAGAAATAGAATTGCTGTTACAAATAGTAGTATCTGAATTAATAATTGATGCAGCAATCACGCTTGCAACCACATTATCAGTTGCAGAACAACCATTTGCATCAGTTACAGTTACTGTATAAGTTCCTGAAGTAGTAATTGAAGTTGTTTGTGTAGTTGCACTATTAGACCACGCATAACTTGCCCAACCTGCTCCTGCGTCTGCAGTAACCGAACTAGCTCCACAAGAAAGAATAGTATCTTGTGCAAAAGAAAAAGATGGATTGCTCACCGTTACCGTAACTGAGTCAACCGAAGAGCCGTTAGCATTACTTACTGTTACATAGTAAGTAGTTGTTGCTGATGGGCTAACTTGTATTGATTGGGTAGTATCCCCCGTAGACCAATTGTAGCTGTAGTTTGCGGTTCTAGGCAAATTGGGCTTTACAGCTGATCGCACCCAAATTTGATGCACCGTACTGCGGCTAAAATTACCCGGGTAATCATCTATTTCCCACCTACTACCTTGGCCTTTTACACCCCAGTGATAAGCACCGTTAAGAAAAAAAGGGAAATTCGTCATTGCTCCATCGCCTTCATTTGTATAGTAACTGGCAGAGGATGCCGGCAAATTAGCCGTATGTCCAGATAACAATGTGTATTCAGCGCTATTGTTTAACCCAGAAATCGATCCGGTTCCGGTTTTAAAATAACTGAGCATGCTGCTCGAATTAGATTTAAAGTGCATTACCCTGCTGTGGCCAGAGGTAATGCCATAAAACCTAACCTCTTCAGGATTTAATTTGGTGAACAATGCATTTCCAATATGCCCCCAACTTGTAGGACTAGAAGATTCGTCACCTCCTAAAACTTCTGAGTTAAGAAGGGGCGTTTTATCCGTAAGAATATTCAAAGCAGGATTTGTTCCACCTAAATGCACATAATTTAATGCCATTACCCAACCGCCTCCATCTTCATCAGAATCTACCTGAATCTTAAAGGTATCTGTACTGTTCGCATACCAGTATACCCCAGAAGGAATGTTGTAAACCTCATTTAAATTTGTAAATGGGTTTGTGCTTGTATAACCCAAGTTTGAAGCATTGGACCCTAACGTTACTGAAGATCCTGAACAGATAGTGGTATCAGGAATGGTTATGGAAGCAGAAGGCGCTGTATTTGGATCTACATACTTTAAAATAATCCGTCCAAAACCGCCGTCTCCGCCCATCGTTCTTTGATTGACTTCATTAGCTGTTCCTCCCGAGCAAGCGGCACCAGCGCCACCACCACCGCCAAATCCATCTATACCGTCAAACCCTTTCGTAAATCCCGTAATAGAGCTCACGCCGTCCTCGCCTAGTCGATAATTGGCGCCGGCGCCTCCTCCACCTTGGCCGCCAGTTGCGCCAAGGGTTGGGATTCCATTGGTCACGTTAATGCCAGTTCCTCCTGCTCCACCTCCACCGTAAGTAACTGCTCCGCAAGAGAAATTTGATGTAGTTCCGTTATTTCCATTATTACCAATAGCTGCAGAAGTAGCGGTTAATGCACATGCATTTAGGCCCGCACCTCCTGTGCCACCTGCATAACCAACTCCACCAAAGCCACCAGTTCCACCAGCTCCGCCGAATGAATTAGCCAATGTTCCGCCCATTTCACCACCATTGGCTTTTACTAGTTGGTTGCCATTGCTTATAATAACAGAATAATCACCAGAGATTGTTGGATAATATCCACCCCAGGCATATCCTCTTCCACCTTTACCTGGTATAACTTGTAGCGAGCTTATGTTAGCTGTATTCAACACGCCTGTGCGAATTTCACCACCGCCGCCGCCACCGCCGCCGTCTGCCATGCCACCTGCACCGCCGCCAACAACAAAGTATTCTACTTGACTCACCCCATTTGGTACGTCAAACTGTGTACACATGATAGCGAAGTTGTCAATACCCCAAGATTCATCGGTATTTACTTGATTAAGTGTTGAAGATATTTTTAGGGTTAAGTCATTTAACCCTGATGGTACATCTATATACACCCGAATAATTTGATCATACCAATTCGCATTTGAGGGAGCACCAGTGTATGGAATATTTACTGCTGCATTATTAATTGCCCAAAGAGAATAATTATACCCGTTTAACGAACCATTTTGTATAAACCCGGTATTGTTTCCATTAATTGCAAAATCTACTAATAGCGTAGAACCATTACCAACATAAATTTGCATTTTTTCATTATCCCAAGAATCTAGGCGATAAAAGTCAAACGCTATTCGCTGCGATTTTTTATTTAGCTGAAATGTTTTTTGTATATAATCTCCAACGGCAAAACGACCAAGAAAAAAGTTACCCCCTAATAGTGGCCCTCCATTGTAGCGAGCTGCAGGTGTAGTTGTTCCATTTTGTGTCCAACCATCAGCGCCTGATTCAAATTTTTCTGTAACAGAGTAATATTCATACACCCTTATTGAATCTGCATTTTCTGCGCAAGTGGCATAGCTTTGAAAACAATTTGTTGGAGTAGGTGAAACTGTAAAAAATGCAGGGGCACTATTTAAAGGGCTTTTAAATACATTTACTTTAAATGATCTATCTCCTAAGCTTGGTGAACCGCTAGTGTTTTTATAATAAATTGCATCTATTAGTGCTTCAGCCTCTGAATTTGATATTGTTCCGTTTGATGATTTTTTTATCACAAACAAAGTGTTACCTGCAAGCGAAGAAACAGTTAAGCTGTAAGTTACACCTCCAAAAGTGAATGTTTGCGAAGATGGAGATGATAAGTTTATTGAAGTAGCTGGTGATGTGTTTGAAATTTCTATTTTTTCATTTGCCCCATCTAATATATTAGATGTACTATATTCAATTAGAAGTTCTTCTATATCTCCAACAACATTTGTTGCCCCAGTTGTAAATGAGTTGGGGCTTGAATTAGCAAAGCTAACAGAATGATCAAGCCCATTTCCCGCCGTTGAATTAAGGTCAATTTCAGGCGCACTTACAGCTTGTGCGGAAGAAAAAGTTGGACCAACAGAAAAGTCTAAATAAAAATAGGATAAGTTTCCATCATCTGACCCTACCTTAACAGTAAAACTAGAGAGTTGGTTGTACGTAACTCTAACCCTTGTTTCATCAGCGTAATCATTATTATTATTATTTCCATTATTGGATTGAAATAAGGTTAAATTAGATGAAGGATTATAGCTAGGTACGATTCGGGTTGGGTTACCCAATTCATAAGTCAAAAATCCACCAAATTCATTATACTGTTTAGATCCACTATACCCATCTATATCATATGAGTTGATCTTAATATTTTGAAGTGTTACTTTGGTTCCAGTTTTTGTAGAATTATTATACGTCCCGGATAAAATAAATTGGAATTTAAATTTAGCATATGCATCAGCGCCTGTGCTAAAATTAAATCTAGGTGCGAATTGCTCAGAAGGAATATTAGTGCTACCTCCTGCATAATCATAGTTTGAAAATGAACTTACTCTATATAATTCTTCTGTGTACACAATAGCATCAAAAGACTGACACCCTATTGTCAGTACATTTTCATAAACTACAATATCGTTTGCTGATCTACCATCACCAACTTTATTGGAGACAGTGACACCAGAACCGCCAAATTTAATTTGTTGAAATGAAGAGTTATAGATCAAACCTGCGGGTTGAGGACATTGGGCAATCGAATAATTTGTTAGCAACAATAACAAAATGGACATAAATCGAGTAAACAAATGCTTCATAAGAGTATAAATTATTAAGAACTGAGATAAACAGCTATCAACTGTTTACTAGGGTTTTATTAATATCGGGATAGTTAAGCTGAAATAAATCTTATGCGTACATAAAACAAAAAATAAAAGATTGATTTATCTTGCAAAGAAACTTCATGAAATCAGTATTTTAAATTTAATCACATACAATTAGGTAAAAAGGCTATATGCTTAGGCAAACGACTTGTTTTTTACTTTTTATACCCCAATTTTAAGATTTAGCTCAACTTTTTTTAAAACAAATTAGATTTATTCAGAAAAGAGCCGAGTTTCTTGTTGTAAAAAGTAATGAGGTGTTTTTGAAATTTTCATACTGACATGCAGCTTATAAGGTAAATACCTTCTCTAAACGAAATCTGTTTGTTACTAACCTATCGTTTTAAATGAAATACATAACTATAATTTACACCTTCAGAAACTAATTTTTACATGTAAGATTATAAATTAACTAATTGATTTAAAGATAAATGTTTAATCGGATAACTTGCTCATATTTAACAACCCTATTAATAAAGTTGATAAATTATATTTAAACGTAATGGAAACAGCATTTTGAAGTACTAAGACCACAATTAATCGAACAAATCAGCTATTTATCTAAATTATAGTATAATTATTATTTAATCAGGATTACTTTTGAAGAACGATTAACCAGAACAAAAACCACCAATGCTTGACCGATTTACACTTTACATTTCTAACTTGGGATCAACTGGAGTTCGTTCTTCTAGTGCCAAGTTAAAACACAGAACATTAAATTGGATTCTTTTTTGGTCTACTATAGCTTCTGTAGTGTGGGTGATTTTTCTATTATCAATCTCAAACACAGTAGCGGCGATTTTTCCATTGCTCTCTGCAGTATGCATACCACTCTTATTTTTTACCCTCAATAGGGAAACAAAAAACTTTCAAAAAGTACTAAATATTGGTATTGCAATAGCCTTTTTTGTTCCTGCTATGGTTCAAATATTTCACGGCGGATTTATCAATTCAGGTGCAGCCATCCTTTGGACAATTTTAGCACCAATTACAGCATTGATATTGAAACCAGTTATAGAAGCAAAAATAACTTTTGTGCTTTTTTTAATTGTTTTATTTTCAACAGCTTTAGTAGAAGTATTTATGCACATTCCTTTTGTGCAATTACCAAAATCAGTAATTATATTGCAATTTATAATTAATATAATATCAGTAATATCAATATGTTACTTTCCTATCCTTCATTTTTCAAATGAAACCTTAAAAGCAAGGAGAATTATTAAACTACAAAACAATAAAATCATAAGTAGTATTGAATATGCCAAATACATTCAGCGTGCGAGCCTTTCATCAGAAGAAGAGCTTTCTGCATCTCTAAATGATGATTTCTTTTTATTTTACGAACCTAAAGATATTGTTGGAGGTGATTTTTACTGGGTCGCAATTAAAAATGGTCGAGTAATTATTATTTGTGCAGATTGCACAGGACATGGCGTTCCAGGAGGCTTTTTGACTATAATGGGAATCAACCATTTAAACAATATTGTTAAAGAAAAAGGCATTACAGATCCTTCGATGATTCTACTTTTTCTTCATTATGCAATTCGAGAGTCGTTAAAGTATTCTTCAGAAAGTATAACCGATGGAATGGACATCTCCATTTGCAGCATAGACTTAGAAAATAATTTATTAGAGTTCGCAGGTGCAAGAAACAAACTCTACTACTTTCACGATAAATTAGAGGTGATTCTACCAACAAAAGTTAGTGTAGGAGAAGATGTTGCTGATGTACAATTTGAAAAACATCAAATAACAATGAAAAAAGGAGATCGTTTTTATATGTGCTCTGATGGCTACATCGATCAATTTGGAGGCCCTTTTGGAAAACGATTTGGAAGTAAACGACTTCAAATGTTGTTAAGCGAAATAAACTCCCTTGGTATTAAAGAGCAAGGTAAAATCATTGAGCACACAATGAAAGATTGGAAGGGAAATGAAGAACAAATTGATGACATCACATTTATGGGGTTCATCATCTAATACATACTATTTTGGAAGAGAAAAAAAAGAGAGTACTGATTATTGAAGATGACTCCTTAACTTTATTGGTGTTGAAAAATTTAATTCTAAATCAGAATTGTGAAATTATTGCACTTAATGATGGAAGAAAATACAAAGAAGAAATGATTGACATAGATGCAGTTATATTAGATTGTGGCTTGCCTTTTGTGTCAGGCGAAGAACTTGCCAAAGAAATTAAAACAACATCTCCATCAACCAAAGTTGTTCTAACGTCTGTTTCATCAAAAGAAAATATCAAACCTAAAGTAATGAATCTAGTAGACGGTTTTATTGGGAAACCATACAATACAGAGAAAATAGAACAGCTTTTTAAACTTTTATTTTGAGATTACTACCTAATAATGACCTTGAAGTTAATGTAAAAGAAGAAAAGCTTCTATTACTGCCTGAAAAAGCTATTTTTTGGAAAAAGAAACAACTCTTGTTAATTGCTGACCTCCACATTGGAAAAACTCACCATTTTAGAGCCAACGGATTTGCAGTTCCACCGAAAACAGAAGATACGAATTGGAAAATTTTAACTCATCTTCTCGTTAAACACAACCCAAAAAGAGTAGTAATACTTGGTGATCTTTTTCACAGTACATTTAATAAGGAGGTAAATAAGCTGAAAACTTTTTGTTTAAAATACCCTACTATCGAATTCGAATTAGTAATTGGAAATCACGATGTTTTAGGCTTAGCTACCTATGAAGACATCAACTTAATGGTGCACCCAAATACACTAACTATAAACCCTTTTTTATTTTCTCACGAACCAATAACTTCATCAAAAAGTAAGCTATACAACCTTTCTGGGCACATACATCCGTCCGTAATGCTAAAAGGAAAAGGAAAAAGTAAACAGCGCCTGCCTTGCTTCTATTTTGCTAAAAATTATGGTTTGCTTCCAGCATTTGGAGCATTTACAGGAACAGCCGATATAAAACCATCAAAAAGTGATCAAGTTTATCTAATCGCAGAAGGTGAAATTGTTGCCATTCAATAATGCTTTTCCCAATAATCAGGTGTTACTATTGGCTCAAAATAATTAGCAGTTAAATCAATAGGCTGTGCTTGAAATAAGTCTTTTGAAAGCGTCCATGGATGGTGAATAGTATCTGATAAATTTGCCAACTCAGGTAACCATAACTTTACATAATCTCCTTGTGGATCATAGCGTTTAGCCTGAAGAATACTATTAAAATAACGATCTCTAGGGTCGTTTCCTACACCTGCTATATACATCCAGTTTCCATAATTGCTTGTAACGTCATAGTCAATTAATTTTGATTCAAAATAGGCTGCACCCATCCTCCAGTCTAATCCTAGCTCCGTCACTAAAAAGGACGCTACTACCTGCCTTCCTCTGTTACTCATAAACCCTGTAGCATTCAATTCCCGCATATTCGCGTCTATAAACGGTATACCTGTCGTCCCACCCGCCCACTTGGTAAATAATTCTAAATCTACTTTCCAATCATATCGCTTTTTATTAATCCCTGTCAATTGAAATAGATCATTGCCATGCTTTAATCCAATGTATTTAAAAAAGTCACGCCAAATTAGTTCAAATATCAACCAATAAGTGGATTGGTTTTTCTTAATTGACTCCTCATACCGCATCACTTCCCAATATATCTTTCGTAGTGAAATACACCCATTCCATAACCAAACTGATAGTTTAGATGAGTAATCGGCTCCAATTAACCCATTTCTTGTCTCTTTGTAGATACTTAGGTGTTGCTCCTTAAAAAAATAATGATTTAATCTAGCTAGCCCTTCATCCTCTCCACCTTTGAAAGGCAAAACTGCTCTTTGATCAATAACCTCTTTCTCTAATCCAAAGTCGTTTAGGGAAGGAAGCTCTCCGGCAGACAACATAGAAGAAAGAGGAGGTAATTGATCAGGAGTAGAAAATAATTCGCGAACAAAGACACTCTTTTCTATTCCTTTCCTAAATGCTGTAAACACATTAGGGATATTTTGGTACGGAAAAGGTAAATCATTAATATGATAAAGCGTAGAACCTAAGAAGTACTTTATTTTACCTTCAAATACGGCTTCTAGTTGTTTTTCTACTTGTTTTTCCTCTGAAGTAATTTCTTTATGGGCATAAACTGTATCTATGCTGTGAGTTATCGCTAGTTTACATATCTCCTCTTCAGGTCTCCCTATTCGGATGACTAAGTCACTATTTTTCTTCTGAAGATTCTTCTTCAAATTTTCAACACTTTCTAACAGAAATTGTGCGCGTATGGCTGTTGTCTTTTTAAACCCATAAGTATCCTCAGCAAAGTGACGGATATCAAAACAATAAAACGGAATTACTTCACTGAAGTTTTCTATTGCTTTAGACAGCGCTTCATGATCATGAAGCCTTAAATCGTTTCTAAACCAAACTATTACTTTAGACATGGGCTTTATTTCTACGGCATCTTTCGCTACAAAACTTTACATTGTCCCAATCTTTTGCCCACTTCTTCCGCCATTGAAAAGCACGATTGCAGCTTGGACAAACTTTCTCATCCAAGTTATCTTTTTTAACCATCTTTCCCATCCAATTGTTTAGTTTACTCTTGTGTCTGTGTGTGTACCAATTAGTTTATAGAAAGGTGAACGACCAGTTAGTCCTACTACAAAATAAAACAAGCCCAAGAGTATTAAAAGTACCTGGTATACGAATGCCGAAGGCTGAGTAATGCCAAGATAAATTGCAAACCCCGCCATTAAAAAGCGAATAATCCGATCAACTATCCCCATATTCTTCTTAAATCCAAACATGCTCTTTTTTTTGAAAAATTAACCATTTGCTGCCATAAATAGCCATTTAATCACTAAAAACTATCCTTTTTGACATATTAGTAAAGATAAACCCATGAAAAGGTAACACTGAAATCCAATATAATCTTCCAGCAAGACCTTTTGGCCTAAAAGTAGCCGTTTGTACCAAAATCATTTTGTTATTATCTGTCTTATCTTCCTCCAATTTAAACTCTAGCCAAGCGTCTCCCGGCAATTTCATTTCAGCATAGAGTAACAATCTTACATTTTTTTGATCTACAAGCAATACCCTCCAGAAATCTAATGAATCTCCAGGATTAATATCAGTAGGACTTCTTCTACCTCTTCTTAAGCCTACTCCACCAACCATTTTATCTATATAACCTCTAAATTTCCAAAGAAAGTTACCATAGTACCATCCCTTTTTACCGCCAATTGACCAAATGTTTTCTTTCACTTTTTGTGCTCGACTTAACGGAAATGTCACACGTTGAACATCTTTAAATGTTCCGTTCCTTGGGACCTCTATAAACTCATTCAACGCAACATCATGATTAATGTAGCTATCAGAATCTACCCATGAAGATACCACCATGTTTTGCTCAATTCGTTTGAATGCAAGCTTCACCGAGTCGCTATATGAAAACAGCGGTATGGAAATTACATCATTTAAATCATTCTTAACCACTACCTCATTTCTCATGCTTTCTACTAAGTTAGTGGCCAACTGATACGATGTAGAAGTCACAAAATATAACCAATAGGAAGAAAGTCTTGGACTAAAAATTGGTACAGTTAGAATATATCGACTAATCCCCCTCACCTTAGCAAATTCAAGAAGCATTTGTTTATACGTAAGAATATCAGGCCCGCCTATATCATAGGTCTTATTGTAAGTTGATTCATTTAAGGCAACTTTTTCTAAGTATTGAATAACATTTCTAATTCCTATAGGCTGACATTTTGTATTTAACCATTTCGGAGCTATCATAACAGGAAGCTTTTCTACTAAATCGCGTATAATTTCAAAACTTGCCCCACCTGAGCCGATAATTATAGCGGCTCTTAATACAGTAACAGGTATGGTGGATGCTTGTAAAATATCCTCTACATTTTTTCTACTTGTTAAATGCTTAGACAATTCATCGTCATTTGATATGCCCCCTAGATAAATTACCTGCTTTGAAGATGTTGTTGAAATAAAATCACTAAAATTTTCAGCTGCTTTCGCCTCCATTTCTGAAAAATCTCCACTTGTGGAAGCAAGCGAGTGAATTAAGTAATAAGCTACATCAAAGTCCGTTGGTAGCTTACTTAATGATTCTCTTTTAAGAAAATCAACCTCACAGATTTTTACTTGTTTATCGTATCCATTCGGAATAGTAATTCGATCTGCATCTCTTACACCTGCAATAACATCATGCCCTGCTCGTGTTAAATTTATTAGCAACCTTTTTCCTATGTATCCATTCGCACCTGTAAGTAATATTTTCAAAATGATTATTTTAAGACAAACAAATAGAGTGTGCCAATTGTTTGTAAAGTGAATTAATACATTTCTATGCACACAATTAAAAGAATCAGCAAATTACCCATTTCTGTTGAACAAGCATGGAGTTTCTTCTCTTCTCCAGAAAACTTAAAAGAGATAACTCCTAAATACATGGGCTTCGATATTACTAGAGAATTGCCTGAAAAAATGTATCCAGGAATGATCATTACCTATAAAGTTAAACCACTCCTCGGGATCCCCCTTAATTGGATGACAGAAATAACCTATGTAGATGAGCAAAATTTCTTCGTAGATGAGCAACGTATAGGCCCCTATAAAATATGGCATCACCAGCATCATTTTAAAGCGATTGATGGTGGTGTAGAAATGACCGATATCGTTGATTATGTTCTTCCTCTAGGTCCTATAGGACGAATTATGGAGCCAATAATTGTTAGAGGGAAGCTTAAACAGATATTTGACTACAGAGAGAAAAGAGTTGAAGAATTATTTGGGAAATTTATAGGTTAAAAACGTCAACATCTTTACACATAAAAAGGGCCTCGATAAATACCGAAGCCCTTTCTTTTTATCCGTTGTATAACTTACTTAATACTGATTTTCTGAATAGTATTGTTACCATTAATAACTGTTCTTAAGAAGTAAATACCTCCATTTAAGTTTGATAAATTCACTTGCTTCATTAAATTATTAGCTGCAAAAAAGTTGTTCGTGTATACTGAATTTCCAGTAATATCATAAACCTCAACCTGAATATTTCCTAAATTGTCTTCACTTTCAATCTCTAATGTAAATAAACCATTAGATGGATTTGGATATACTGCAAACTTTGCAATTGAAGTCTGATCATCTAATCCAACTGAAACCATCCTTGGAGTTCCAAAATTAGGTCTAATCATGTAATTAGTAGCAAAGTTAGGACTTAATACTTCATTTGCTCTCCATGGGTTTGCTCCGAAAATTACAAAGTTAGTATTCGCATAAAAGTTTGCACTAGATGTTCCGATTGTTACATTAGAATCGCCTTCTACAACACCAACAAAGAATGAATCAGCAGGTAAAATTAATGACCCTCCGATATTATCAAAAGTCAACTCTACTTGAGCAGAACCTGTTGCAGTATACGTTAACGTATCAGAAGTAGCTATAATAGTTCCTGGAAAACCATTCACAAAGTTTCTAATGTTTACTGAAAGTGGTTGGTTAGTCATTGAACCATTACCATTAACGATAAAAGTAGAAACAGATGATAATGTATCGGCTGCGTTTAATTCAAATACTGTACCTAACTCTCCGGCAGCACCCGCGCCAATTCCTAAAGAACCAGTTGCGAGTCCATTATCTCTAGCTAATGTTGAATCCGTAATGAATAAAGAATCTGAAACAAAAACATTATCTGCCATATTAGCATCCATATTGCTGTGAGACAATAGATACTCTAAGTGATATGCTCCTGTAACAGTCGGAACAAAATTAGATAATAACAATAAAGGTTGTGGAGCTGCTCCCGGAGCAATAAATGGAACTACTGAACTGTCAGTAAAAATTGTCACACCGTTTCTCATTAAGTTGAAGTTCATTTTTACATTGGTCAATGTATCAGAACCAGAATTTTGCACAACTGCTCCTACTACTACTGTATCAACTTGAGCAAGTGGCAAATTAATATACTCAGAAAGTGGTGAAGCTACTAAAATACTTGCGTCGTATGAAGGTAACACATTCACTGTGAAATTATCAATAAATAGAATATTTCTATCATTTGAATTATTTCGAATGGCAATATGAACTGTATCTCCTGAATAAGCTCCTAAGTTCACTGTTCTGTTTGTCCAAAATGCGTTTTCAGCAGGAATTGAAAACAATACAGGATTAGCATTTAATCCTGCCAAATCAGGAGTTGTTGTTGAAATTAACACCTCATATCCATCAGGAAAACTTGCATCAGAAGCCTGAGCATCAAATTGCAGTACTGCATTTGCAGGAAGTATGATTGATGGAGAAATTAAGTAATCATCCGAAGTTCCTGCAGGAGTGTACCACGAAGTGCTTGCTACACAAGTATCTCCTATTGAAGAACTATCCGGATCCGGAAAAGAAATCCATGCGTCTGTAAAAAAGGCATAGTTTGCTTGTGGTGTATTTCCATCTTGGTCGATTAATGTCCAATTCTGTATACTAGTAGAACTGTTAAAGTTTTCTGAAAAAACAACCTGAGCGTTAGAGCTCAAGGCAGAAATTCCAAACATTGCCGCAGCAATAGATTTGTAAAATGTTTTCATAAAATTGTTTTGTGCTTGCTTAGAATAAAGCAAGCGGTTCATAATAAAATAGTTTGCCTTAGGGAAAAGGCAATTACCAAAGTTAACCATTTGTAAAGGTTTAAATTGTTAACGATACTTAAACGGTCATATTCTAGGATGAGTTATGCTTTTAAAGCTTCTTTATAGGTGTTTATCGCGCGTTCTCGAGCCATTTTGTGCTCCACCATTGGTTCAGGATAATGATCTGTTCCAAATTCCTTTACCCACTTTCTAATATACATCATATCCTTATCAAACTTCTTGATTTGTTCGATAGGATTAAATACTCTAAAATATGGGGCAGCATCTACTCCTGTGCCTGCTGCCCATTGCCAATTTCCATTGTTTGCCGACAATTCATAATCCAATAACTTTTCAGCAAAGTAGCCTTCTCCCCATCGCCAATCAATCAACAAATGTTTGGTTAAAAAACCAGCTGTAATCATTCGTACACGGTTATGCATAAAACCTGTTTCATTCAACTCTCGCATGCCTGCATCAACTATAGGAAAACCGGTCTTTCCTTCGCACCACTTCTTAAACTCTTCTTTGTTATTCCGCCAAGGCACCGAATCGTATTTCTGATTAAAATTATTGTTAACTACATGAGGATAATAATACAGAATCATCATAAAAAACTCACGCCATATCAATTCTGAATAAAATACTTCGCTCTTATCCCTTGCTCTGGCTGCAATTTCTCTAATACTAACTGTCCCAAACCTCAAATGAATTCCTAGCCGACTAGTGCTGTCCTTTGCAGGAAAGTTTCGCTCATCGGCATACACTTCCATCGTTTGGTCACTCAATCGTTTATTTGGAATTTCTATTTGGGTAGGCTCAAAACCAATATTTTGAAGTGAAAGCATGGGTTTAATCTCCTTATTCCAATTGTCAAAGTATAAGGCGGAAGAATACGTTTCAAAATTGTCATCTTCTACTACTTTTTTCCACATTTTACTGTAAGGAGTATACACCAAATAAGGCGTTTCGTCCTTTTTTAGCACTTCCCAAGGTTCTAGAATTACTTGATCTTTGTAAGTTTTTAATTCGATGTTTTTTTTAGCCAAAATAGCGCTTACTTCATTATCTCGTTCTTTTGCATAAGGCTCATAATCCCTATTGGTATAAACAGTATCTACCTCATAATCATTAATTAAATTTAACCAAATTTTAGAGGGTTCACCATAATAGACTGCAATTGAAGTGCCTTTCGAGGCCAACTCTTTATTCATTGCAGATAATTCCTGGTGGATAAATGAAACTCGCGCATCCGTTTTATCTTTTAGGTCCGCTAAAATATTCTCATCAAAAATAAATATGGGTTGCACAAGAAAGCCTCCTGACAATGCAGCATGTAGACCCGCATTATCTTGCAGTCTTAAATCTCGTCTAAACCAAAAAATAGCTACTTTTTCTTTACTCATTTAATTTCTGTTAACGGCTGATTTGGTTTTGGATAAGATAATCTTTTAAGCAATTCTGGACGGTAATATGCATCTAATCCCACAACTGTGGTTGACCCATATTTAGTCAAGTCTATAAATCCATCATCGGCTATAAATTCATCATCCAATGCAATTTGAGTAACCTCCCCAATAATTAATACCGTTCCATTCAGTTCAATTGGCATGACCTGCCGAACCTCCAGCCCGAGCTTTATCCTACTTTCCCTTACAAAAGGAGCATGAAAATTGGCTATGGTTTCAGTCTCTAGGCCTACTGCATCAAACTCAGATTCATGTAATTCATAACGTGCAGCAGTTTGATGTGCTTGGTTTACCATGCCCTCATGCACATGATTAAGCGTATAAAAACTTGTTTTGCGAATATTCTCAAGTGTGTGCCGATCAACAGAATCAGGACGTGAAATCATCCCAATTAGCGGAGGATTAGCTCCAACATGAAAAATAGAATTAAAAGGAGCTAAATTTTCTTGACCTTTTTCACTCCGAGTTCCAACAAGATTTAAGGCTTTAAAACCTATAATTGAGTTAATAAAGTTTGCGCGATATCGCTGCTCCATCGAAGCGATATCTTCACTTGTATACGTTTTTTTCATTACTTCAATCTACTCATCCCTCCGTCAACATGCAACACCTGACCTGTCATCCAAGAAGATTGGTCGGTTAATAAATACATCGCTGCATTTGCGATATCATCGGAAGTACCAATCTTCTTCAACGGATGCCTATCAGCGTTTGCTTTACGCTTATCATCTGAAGACAACAAACTATTTGCCAACGGAGTATCTGTTAATGAAGGCGCAACCAAATTCACTCGAATTCTAGGTGCGAGTTCAGAAGCCAATGCACGCCCAAAACCTTCCAAGGCTCCTTTTGCCATCGCTACTGAAGTATGAAATGTTAATCCCGTTTGTACAGCAACCGTGCTAAAAAGAACGATAGAGGCGTTTTCAGCCTTTTTAAGCGCAGGTAATGCATGCTGAATAACTTTTACTGCTCCAATTGCGTTCAGTTGCAATTCAGCCATAAAATCAGCTTCCTTTAATCGGTGAAAAGGCTTTAAATTAATCGAACCAGGGCAATACGCGATACCATCTATAGATTCAGGTAAGTCTAGTTGTATATCTTCATTTACATCCAATTGCTGAAAGGTAACATTAGATAATCCATCTAAATTTTTCTCCTCCCTAGCAGCAACTATTACCTTATTTCCTGCTGCTGATAATTGTTTTACAATAGCATTTCCGATGCCGGAAGTACCTCCGACGATTAAGTATGTTTTGCTCATAATGATGTTTTTTTATTAACACTACATTTTTCTGTTTGTTTGATTTATTTTCAAAGTTTTACAAACAACTTTTCACTTTTACGCCAAAATCAATCATTTTAATGAAATAATGAGATCTATTTTACAACCTATTTTGGCGCTTCCTAATAGTGTAGAAAAAATAAAGTCTAGGGTTTGTAAGGGCTTCAATGCTTATGGGTTATAAAAAGATAATTTTTTAACTACTTCATTTGTTTGGTGTTAATTTTTACTATAAATTTAAAACATCCTAATCAATTAATCCTAAGACCAATGAAACATCTATTAACCTATCTATCTTTAGTTATAACCACTATTTTCTTCAGCTTTTCACAATCTATCGTAGGACCAATAGGGGTTTGTGAAGAAGAAATTTCTAATTATTCTGCCAATATTCCTAATGGTGCTTTCTATACTTGGAATTCTACAAGTACAACGTCAAACATTACCAATGGTAACACTTATGATGTTGTTTGGGGACAATACGCAAGTGGACAAATTACCCTAATTGTGGAAGATAGTACCAGAAGTGTTATTTATACAGGCGCTCTTACTGTTACTATCAATCCAAAACCACGATCCATAATTCAAGCTAGTAGTATTAATGAATGTGTTCTTTATGGAGAGGATAATACGGCAAACTGTTGGGTAGCCTGTGAGGGTGTTCCAATAACATATAGCGTACCTAGTGTAGCAGGTAATACTTATCAATGGAGTGTTTTGGGCGCTACCTCAATTCAAAACCCAACAACTAACGAAGTAACTGTTACATGGAGCTCATTGGGTATTGGTGAAATAAAATTGGTGCAAACCAATAGTTTTGGATGTTCTGACTCTGTAAAGCAATGTATTTTAGCGATATCAAAACCAACGGCCAATTTTACTTCGGTTCCATCAATAGCGAATAATTCTGTGAAGCTGTGCAAAGGAAGTACATTGTATTTATCGGATAACTCCGGTAATGCCATAAGGTGGGATTGGGACTTTGGGGATGGATTTAGATCATCCCAACGTAATACCGATCATACTTTTAATATACCAGGAGTTTATAATTTAACGCTCAATGTATATAATGAGTGCGGATGCATCGATTCTAAAACCATAATCGTAGATGTAACTCCCACTGTGGGACCTGAAATAATTTGTCCATCAGTAGTATGTGAAGGAGATACGGCAATCTACCATACTACTTCTATTTGCCCTGCTTATAAATGGGAGGTAACTAATGGAACTATTGTGGGAACAGATTCTGATATTGAAGTGAAAGTAATTTGGGAAGAACATACTGGGTTTCTTGAATTAAATACGTTCAATTGCCCAGGTACCTGTCCAGAAAAGACAGCAATTAAAATACCTGTTATTTCAGATTCATTAGAAATTAAAGGATCTCTGAATACCTGTTTCAATGAGTTTGAAACGTATTTCATAGACCAGATTCCTGAATCAGATTACACATGGACAGTAGACCCAAGTATTGGAAGTATTTATGACCAAGATAAAAATAAAGTGATAGTCGCTATTACTGGAAATTCAGGTATTGTAGCAGTCTCTATTGATCATCCCATATTTGGATGCATGGCAACTGATTCTATCATTGTAACTTCAAGACCTAAACTTGAAATTACAACCACAGAGAATGCCTTTTGTCAAGGAGATTCTTTTGCATTTCAATCAAATTTTGCTGGTATTTGGAAAATCTATGATGCAAATACAACGGTTAATTTTACAAGCAGTGCGTCTACAACCTATGATGTAAATTCTTCAACTATACCTCCTGGTTCTTACTTTGTTGAAATAGCAGGAAATGGTTATTGTAATCCTTATGCACATTATCCGATAGAAGTATTACCAAAACCATCAAAACCTGCCTCTATTGATGGGGAGCTATTGGTGTGTCCTCAAAAAGGATATGAATATAGTGTACCCCAAATTGCTAATGCTACTGCAATATGGGAAATTCCAAATGGTAGCCCTTTTGATAATATAGGTAATAAGACAACGGTCAATTGGTTGCCCACTGGACCATATAAAATAACTACAAAGTATGAGAATAATACAACCGGCTGTACTTCTGATACCACTGAATTAACTGTACATCCATTTATCTCTGCTCCTCCTCAAATTTTAGGGGATGCAATAGCTTGTGGAGGAGTTACCAAAACATATAAAGTAAATATTACTAGTGATGTGTATGACTGGACGTTAGTTCCAGCAAGTGCAGGAAGTATTATTTCTGATCGATACGCAGACAGTATAATTGTAATATTTAATAACAATGCTCAAAATTCAACTGCTCAAATAAAGCTGGAAGGGTATGCCTGTAATACCAATCTTCAATTGAATAAAACTGTTCAAGTATTAGCTACTCCATCAGCTGACTTTACTTACACAGGTGGCGGCTGTGCAGGTGATCCAATTCAGTTTAACTGTTCTTTAGGTACTGCGTGGAGCTGGGACTTTGGGGATGGGAACACTTCTAGTGCTCAAAACCCTACTCATACATTTAATAATGGAGGCTCATATGTAGTTTCACTTACCATTACAAATCCTGGTAATAACGGATGTTCTCCACTTATAAAAACAACCAAACAGATTACAGTAAACTCAAAGGCAAAAGCAAAAATTTCAAGTCCTGATCAATTGTTGTTTTGTATTCCTGTAATACCTGCACCTGCCACCTTCTATGCTTCTGTTCAAGGGAATAGTGCTTCCTATTCTTATACCTGGTATGATAATGGAAATACGGTAGGTACGGGTACAACTTATACAACTTCATCTCCTGGTTCTTATTACTTCATCGCAACTCCTGCTACAGGTTGTAGTCTTCAGTCTACTTCATTGGATTATATCGTAAAAAATTGCGGTTCGCCTTGTGATACAAATTCACATAGTGTAAATTTTGCAGTTTCAAAACCAAGTGGCTGTCAATCTGCACAAGTGCAAACCTTTACCACAAACCTTCAATACCTTAATTATACTATTAATTGGGGAAGCTCAGGAGTTCAAGGAAACAATGGACCGTTTTCTGAATCATTTGTTTATAGTAATGCAGGAAAATATAAAGTGAGTCTAAATTTTTTATATGTAACACCTAACAATGATACCTGTGGATTTAGTGCTAGTGATACTGTTACCATTTACAACACAGCCAATTTTGACTATGAGTTTGTTGAATGTGCCGTTAATGGCATTAATGTAAAGTTTAATAATACCACTACTTATGTCGGAAATCAGCCTTCTGCATTATGGAACATAGATGGTGTAAATTATTCAACATATGATGTAACTAAAGTAATGCAAGGCGGCACTTATCAAGTTACTCTTACTACTACTTCAAATGGCTGCACCACCTCCGTAACCAAAACCATAGATATACCAACACCTGGAAAGGTAGATTTTACCCATACAGCCCCTGCTTGCCAGCAAGAACCAGTCATTTTTAATAGTACTGTGCTAAGCGGAAATATTATTAATTACCAATGGGATTTGAATTCAAAAACACTGAATAACCCCAATGTGACCGCAACTTTTGAAAATTCAAACAATTACGGACAGCAATTAGACCCATTCATTTTCCTTTATACTCAAGATGATACAGGATGTAGAGATACGGTAGCAAAACAAATTACCATTGATGGGAATGAGTTGTATGGTAGTTCCTTCAATCCACCCACAGTAACTTCTAATTCACCGAATGGAATTTGTTATGGAGATTCAGCATTAATAAGTATAAATCCTATAATCACAACTTCAAATACACCCATCAATTATATTTGGTCCAATTTGGCTACTAATGATACTACTTGGGGTACGAAAACTGGAGATTATGGTGTGCGGATTTCAGATGCTGCTAACTGCCGCTTGGAGTTACCACCTGTTAACCTATCGGTTCAAAATGGGGTTCGGCCGGCTATTGAGGGTAAAACGACCTATTGTGCTCTAGAGCCTGTTTCTTTAAGTTTTTACTATAATTACAATATTGATTATAAATGGTACATCGATGGTGTAGTGGTTCAGCAAAATTTTATAGACCAATTGGACACCACATTAGCTCCCGGTACGTATGAAATAAAAGTAACTACGGAAAATTTATTAAGTGGCTTAGGCTGTAAAGATTCTACCACTTTGTCCATTACGGTATTGCCTCCTCCAGCAGCACCAACCATTACTTCAACTGCTCAATTGCCTTATTGCGAAGGGCAGTCCATTGTATTTACAGCGTTTAGTCCCGATGCACTAAACTATAATTGGAACAGTGGTCAAAGCAGCCCGAGTATTACTGTAAATCAACCGTATAATTATAAAGTCACGATTACCGATGCTTTCGGATGTACCAACTCTGATAGCACAGCAATACATCCACTACCAGATTTTTCACACTTTCTAACTGGTTGTTATTGTTTTCCTACTGATGATAATGCACCTGTAGTTCACGGACCTTCTAATGCATCTACTTACCAATGGTACTTAAATGGAGGTGCTGTAGCAGCACCTGTAGGTGTAGCCGACTCGTTTAGAACAGTTCCTGGTGAAATTCAGTTAACGGCTACAACTTCTGAAGGTTGCACAGCTAACTCAGGGATTTTAGACATTTCCGCTTTTCCATGTACCAATTGTACCGTTAGTCTAGCTAATCTCAATATTCAATGTGCCGGTAGAGATGCCAATGGAGCACTAATGTTTAGTTTTGGAACAGATTTCACCTTTAGTGGTACACAAGGGAGTTCCTATTTTGTAACCTCTACCATAAATGGCACTCCTGCAGGAAGTATCTCCCAATTAAATTTATTAGGTACTGCAAATGGCACTAAGCCCTTAACAGGATTATTCACAATTCCGTCAGCAAATGAAACTGATATACTATGTATAGAAGTTACAGTGGTAGATCCTGTGTATGGTATCTGTAGGTTCGAAATATGTGAAAAGTTACCAGAGGCACAGTGTGAGATAGTGGCCGATTTTTCCTATGTGATTGATCCGATAACATGTGTCGCCACATTTACCAATACGAGTATAATAGACCCTTGCACTTTTGTAAACCCAAATGATGTAAATTGGACAGTAAATTACAATAACTTAACCGCATTATATACCGGAAATTCGTTTTCAATTGGTAACTTAAGTGGCGCTGTGGAGGTGTGTATGAGCATATTGGGTGTGAATTATATGCAAACGAACGATTGTCACCCAGATGTGTGTAAAGAAATAGAATATGATTGGGAAGCTTGCAATAAAGAATGTGAGGAATGTCAAATAGAAGTGAATACGATCAATTTTAAGGCATACACCACAGGATGTGAGTTTCAAATAGACCTTGACTTGGATAATTTTGGAGGCGATTTAACCTACATCGGAGGAAACTCGGTACATGGATTAGTGACTTCTTTTTCGAGCACATCTGTACCCATTGGAAATGGAGCATACTCATTTACGTTTATTAGTAATAATCCCAGTGATACGTATATTTGTGTGAAGTTATTTTTTGAGCATGAAGGAGAAATTTGTTGCATAGAAGTATGCCTAGAAATTCCTCCATGTGATAAGGGAAGAAAGAAGGGCACAATTGAAGTAGAACAAGCAAAATCAAGCTTGCCAAATGATTTTCTTATTGTACCCAATCCTGCATCTAATTTCTTTACCCTAAAATGGCAACCTTTTGCGAATGCAAACGTCATAAATGCAAGTATCTACGACATGCATTTTCAGTTGGTAAAAACAGTAACTTTATCCAATGAAGCTAGTGAATATCGTTTTGAATCTGAAGGGTTCAGAAGTGGTGTTTATCTAGTGGTCTTAGAAACATCTACTAACCGAATTAGTAAACCATTAATCATCACTAAACCCTAAAACTCATGCGACCAACAATAGTACTATTCAGTATTTTTTCTCTTTTTCTTATTAACCAATCGTTTGCACAAGGCGGTTGGCAGTGGGCAGCCTCACATGGAGGTGATGTAAGTTCTCCTACAGAAGTTGTAAAGCATTTGCAAACGGACCAATGGGGAAATGTGTACATAGCGGGTAGTATTAATGATGTTTTTCAACGGGATAGTGCAGGAAACATCTTATATGGCCCCAACTTTTTCCCTTTAATCCACAATTATGGACAATCTGATATATGGATCGCCAAATACAGCCCCACCGGTAAAAAACTATGGCAAGAGTATGCTGGTAGTGGAGGTAGAGATGGAGTTGGTGATTTTGTTACTGATAAAGATGGGAATACTTATTTAATTGGCTTCTTATCTAGCCATCTAACAAGACCCGCCTATACGTTTAATCAAATTTTAATGCCAATAGATTCATTAGGTACGTTTATTGCCAAATTAGACTCTGGGGGTACTTTACAATGGCATAGAACAATGGGGTTTGATACCATCGGAAATATAAAAGCAAATACAGGTGGAGCTGGATTATTTTTAAAAGACAATAAATTGTTAGTATTCCTTAATGTTGACCGTCGTAAAGTAATTTTTAATGCGGCTATTTTTGAGGAAGGATGGCATGCAGTAGAGATGGATTTAAATGGAAACTACCTTTCTAAAACGAAGTTCCCATTCATCGATTACCAAAGGAGTCCTACTACATTTAAAACAGCAATCGACAATCAAGGCAACTACTTCTTCCATGGTCAGTTTCCTGGTGATACGCTGTTTTTGGCGAATGATACATTGGTGAAGAACCCATTATATTCTGCGGCAGGTTTAGTGTTAGCGATTGATTCTTTTGGAAATTATAAGTGGAGCTTTGTAGGAAATCACACAAAATATGATTCTTTTAATGATGCTGTAATTATTGGAGATACCATCTTTGTTTCAGCAGAGGCCACTTCTTTTCAAGTGGATACTGTCAGATTTGGAGATGGTAAATACAAGCCAGTGGGTCAATCATTGCAGGAAAGTATTTTATTATTATTTGACATCAATACAGAGAAGGTAATAGGTTTAAGACATAATATAGGTAAGAATAATTTATACTCTCAAAGTTTTGGTGTAGCTGCGAATGCTGATTTTATGGCTATCAGTGGTAAGTTTGATCACAAAATGACTTTTTCTGGTACAACTGATTATTTAGAAAGTATCAGTAAGTCTAGTGGAAGCATTAACTCAGACGCATTTTTTGCCCTATTCGATCGTCAAGGAAACTACCTTTGTGAAGATATGCTGTATACTCTTGGCAATGTAGATGGTATTCAAAAAATGACTTTTGTAGATTCTAGTATCTACGTAGCAGGTTTTTTTAATGATACCCTATTTGTGCAAGGAGATACACTTATAGCCAGTGGCAGTAACGATGTGTTTTTAGCCCGCTATGATTTACCGTGTGATAAAGGAATTACCGTTGGCATAGAGGAAAATAGTAACTTCATTAAAGCCGAGAATGGGGTGTTGGTGTACCCAAACCCATCAAATGGGTTTACTAATCTAATTGGTAAGCCGGTCAATAACACGGCTATGCTTATTGATGTCAGTGGTAAAGTAGTAAAAACCGTTCCTCTAGATATAAATGCTATTCAACAACCCATTAATTTACAGGAAGTAAAAAGTGGTGTTTATTTTTTAACCATTATCGGAAATAAAGGTAAACAGGTGTTAAAACTAATTAGAGAGTAATT
The DNA here is from genome assembly GCA_018402765.1 of Vicingaceae bacterium. GTDB lineage: Bacteria > Bacteroidota > Bacteroidia > Flavobacteriales_E > Vicingaceae > Acidiluteibacter. The sequence goes on from JAGYIE010000002.1 coordinate 446,282, forward strand.
TTAAAATAATGCTTTGTTTACGCAGCTTTCTCTATTTGATACTTCAAGACGCGCTCCCAACTTAATTTAAACCATTCAGTGTAGCTATTGGGGTTTGCTCGCAAATCAGCATCTAACTCTTTAGGGCATATCCATTTCCAAGCATTTACCTCATCAGTATTAATATTGGGTTGCTCGTCATAGTGCCCAATGAAAACATGATCATATTCATGCTCTACCAATCCGTTTGAAAACTCTGCACGATAAATGAACTGAAATATTTCTTCCATTTCACAATCAAATCCCATCTCCTCATTTAACCGTCTTTGGGCGGCCTCTATGCAGGTTTCTCCAATTTGCTGATGACTACAGCAGGTATTTGTCCATAACCCCGGAGAATGATACTTGGATAATGCTCGTTGATGAATCATTAGTTGACCTTGATTATTAAAAATGAAAACAGAAAAAGCTCTATGAAGGAGGCCCTTTTCATGTGCCTCCAACTTTTCCATTACCCCTATTTGGTGATCGTTTTTATCAACTAATATTACATGTGGCTTAACCATCTACAATAAGTTAAAGCTATGTTTGATATACGAGCTTACTAACAACTGGTATTTCTTATTGTTCGGAATGCGAATACGTTCACTCAAAATAGTGGTAGAAGGTGTAGCTTGAATCTTTCTAAAAAGTGCATAATAGTAAACATATGCCGTATAAACACCAAAACGAGCATTGGAAGGCAATTGCTTAATTCCAATATACGCCTCTTTTAAATCTTTATCTATATCTACTTCTATAGTTTTTTTGCTTTCTTCGGTAAATGTATTTAAATCTATTCCGGGAAAATAACTCCTCCCCATTTCTTTAAAATCAGCTTTTAAATCTCTTAAAAAATTAATTTTTTGAAAAGCTGCTCCAAGTTTCATAGCTGAAGGTTTTAATGCATGGTATTCTGTATCATTTCCTTGACAAAATACGCGCAAACACATTAGACCTACTACTTCTGCAGAACCCAAAATATACTTTTCGAAGCTCGCTTGATCATGCTCTTTTTGCTCCAAATCCATTTCCATACTATGAAGAAAAGAATCAATAAGACTACGCTCTATATTAAACTCATTTACAGCCAATTGAAAAGCATGTAATACAGGATTTAAGCTAATTTTTTGCTCAATTGCTTTGTAAGTGTCTGCCCTAAATTCGTCTAATAATTCTTTTTTACTGAAGTCATGAAAAGTATCTACGATTTCATCTGCCAAACGCACAAATCCATAAATACTATATATTGGTTCATGAATCTTTTTGTCTAGCATATAGATTCCCAAAGAAAAAGAAGTACTGTAGGCATTGGTGACTTGCCTACTAATCTTAAACGAAATATTATCATAAATCGATTTCATACTTCTAATTTAATCTTTTTTGAATTAATTCGGCAACTACCTTCCCTGAGATTAAAGACGGAGGCACACCAGGACCTGGAGTAGTTAACTGCCCTGTATAGAATAAATTTTCTACTTTAGGGTTAATCATCGAAGGTTTGAAAATAGCGGTTTGTTTTAATGTATTTGCTAAACCATAAGCGTTGCCTTTAAAAGCATGATAATCGTCCTTAAAATCCGCGTGTGCATACGATCTATTGTATACTAAGTTTGCTCTAAAAGAATGTCCTAAAAGTTTTTCCATGCGATCAAAAACTACTTCTAAATATTCTTTTCTGTGCATTTCAGTATCTATTAAATCCGGGGCAGTAGGAATTAAAATAAATAAATTTTCACCTTGTACAGGAGCTACTGTTGGATCAAGTTTTGATGGACAAGAAACGTAAAATAATGGCTTTGTTGGCCATTTTGGATCCTCATAAATTTCTTCAGCATGAACAGAAAAAGACTCATCAAAAAATAAATTGTGGTGCTGCAAGCCTTCTATCTTTTTATCAAACCCTAAGTAGTAAATTAAACTAGAGGGAGCCATTGTTCGAGTGTCCCAGTAATTTTTGTCGTATCTGCGGTATTCTTCAGGTAAAAGATGTTGCTCTACATGATGGTAATCTGCTCCAGCAACGACTCCATCAAATTCAAACAAATTTCCATTGGCTCTGAAAGAAGAAACTCGTTTTTGATCAATAGTTAATTCTGTAACCTCTGCATTTAAGTGAAACTTTACACCAAGGCTTTTAGCCAGAGCAGTCATTCCTTCGACGATTTTATGCATTCCTCCATCAGGATACCAAGTCCCTAACTTAATGTCTGCATAATTCATTAAACTATATAATGCAGGGGTTTTTGACGGTTTTGCTCCTAAAAACAAAACCGGAAATTCCATCAATTCAATAATATTGGGGTTGGTGAAATACTTTCTAACATGACTACTGAAAGAACTAAACAAATTTAAACGAAGAGAACCGACAATCACTCTCCAATCAATAAACTCTGTTATGGAAAGAGATGGTTTCGTCACCAAGTCATTTATTCCAACTTCATATTTATATTGTGCATCTGCTAAAAATCTGTCTAACTGATTGCCTGCACCTTTTTCTTTCGTTTCTAATAAATGTTTAAACGCTGTGTAGTCTGCAGGTATATTCCATTTTTCACCATTTTGAAAGTAAATAGTGTACGACGGATCAAGTCGAATTAGTTTATAATAATCAGACGCTTTTTTACCAAAGTCACTAAAAAATGACTCAAACACATCTGGCATCCAATACCAACTTGGACCCATGTCAAATTTAAAACCTTCAGCAGAGAATTGTCTAGCCCTACCTCCAGTTTGCTCATTTTTCTCAAAAACTTCTACTTCGTAACCTGCCTTAGCCAAATAAGAAGCAGCTGAAAGGGAAGAAAATCCGGAACCTATTACAGCAATACGTTTTGTCATGTTCTCAAAACTAAGCGTAATCTTCCAAAGCAGATGTTAATTTTTTTCTTGCCAGAAAAATTCTACTCTTAACTGTTCCAATAGGCATTTTTAACTCATCAGCGATTTCTTTATACTTATATCCACTGTTATGCATATCAAAAGGAATTCTAACATCATCGTCTAATCGATCGACTTCTCTCTTTATCTCCTCATATCTTAAGGCAGAGTCAGGCGACTCATCATTTGACGATTTAGGTAAATTTAAGAAATAAGACTCATCTGTAGTGTCAATAATTGTCTTTTGCCTTGAGGCTCTTCGATAATTGTTGATAAATGTGTTTTTCATGATGGTGTATAACCAAGCTTTCAAGTTAGAAGGGTCAACAAACTTATCACGATACTTTAACGCTTTTAATAAAGTTTCTTGTAAAAGGTCATTCGCATCTTCATTATCAGCTGTTAATTTTAATGCAAAAAACTTCAACGGATTTTGAAGGGAAACTATTTGATTATTAAATTCTATTGCTGTCATTTTGTTGAACTTTAGTTTATTTTGTTCAACAAATGTATGGATTAATTAAACACAATAAATGTTGCAACATGAATTTCATTCCTGAAATAATGTTAATATTTAATTAAATTTGGTTTATAAGTTTGATTTTTAATTATTTATATTGTTTAATAAATCTTTATTTTAATTAAACAACATTGCCTTTTCAAGGTGTTTTATAAACCCAGACGCCTTTTTAAAGGTTTTCACATTGGATGGAAACTTTAATGGAGTATGCTCGATTTGAAACCCTGAAACAATTACATTTTTCCCTTTTGCGTCTTTGCCTAATTGATTAATATATTGTTGCAGCTCTTCAGGATCCATAGGTGCTGTAAAAGAACCCACAACATAATTAACTGCAGGATGATCTTTAAGAATCTTCTGAACATCTTTGTACGGAACAAACTGCCCTAAATAATAAACTTTATGTCCTCTGCTTTTGATTGCATAATACAAAAACAAGAGGCCAAGTTCATGCATTTCGTGCTCAGGAAGGTATAACAAAAAGGTTCGTGCTTCAGGATGAACGGCTTTACATTGATCTATTGCGACAATTAATTTCTGGCGAATTAGATGACTTATAAAGTGCTCTTGTGCAGGAGAAATACTGTCTGTAAGCCATAAAGAACCCACCTTAGTTAGAAAAGGGTAAATTATTTGAATCATTGTATTTTCCATTCCCAATTCTAGAACAAATTCTTCCATTTTCCTAACAAAAGCGGCTTCATCCAAATCCATTAAGGGCTCTAAAAGGCTATCTATTTTAAAAACAGTGGCTGTGTCTGTATCTAAGTGAACTGCCACTTTCCTTGAAATTTCCTCGTGGGTAAATCCCGCGATTTTAGAAATTTTTATTCCTGCTCTGTTTAATATCGAAATATTTAGCAGCCTCTTTAATTGATCATCATTGTACAAGCGAAAATTGGTTTCTGTTCGGTCAGGTTGTATAAGATCATATCGCTTCTCCCATATTCTAATCGTGTGAGCCTTAATGCCAGTAAGCTTTTCTAAATCTTTAATAGTATACTTTGCCATTATAAAATTTACTAATTCGTTTGAATAAAAATCAAACAATGATTAATTAAAAATGTTTAATGATACCAATAAACAGATGTTATATTATTTGTCGTCTATTGAGTATCTCTTTGTAATTTTGATTTATGCCAAACGATTACCTAAAATCACTAATTCAAAGTGCTCCAAAAAAACCTGGAGTTTATCAATATTTTGATTCGGAAGGAGTGGTAATATATGTCGGTAAGGCAAAAAGTTTAAAAAATCGAGTAACCTCATACTTTAATAAGGACAAGCATGAAAGTGGGAAGACTAGAGTGCTGGTAAAGAAGATTGCGGATATTAAGTACATAATAGTAGAGACGGAATTAGACGCTCTTTTACTTGAAAACAATCTAATTAAAAAGTATCAGCCTAGGTATAATGTCTTATTAAAAGATGACAAAACATTTCCATGGATTTGCATTAAAAATGAACGATTCCCGCGAGTCTTTCCTACACGAACAAAAGTAAAAGATGGCTCTGAATATTATGGTCCTTATGCCTCTGTTAAAATGATGAATACCGTTCTAGAACTAATACGGAAGCTCTATCCTATTAGAACCTGTAACTATGCTTTATCTGCTGAAAATATTACTTTATTTAAATTTAAAACATGTTTAGAATATCACATTGGCAACTGCTTAGGTCCTTGTGAAGGAATGCAAGATGAAATTGACTATAACTTTAGTATCAAAGAGATAAGAAATATTATAAAAGGGAATGTTTCAGATATCAGCAGAACACTTCGAGAACAAATGAAGCAATATGCGGAAGCCCTTGATTATGAAAGTGCGCATAAATTAAAAGTTAAATTGGACGCACTAGAAAAATTCCAAAACAGAAGCACTGTCGTTAGCCCTAGCATTAACAATGTAGATGTTTTCTCGATTCAAAGTGATGAAAAATATGGATTTGTCAACTACATGAAAGTTGTTAACGGTGCAATTGTGCAGGCGCATACTGTAGAACTAAAAAAGAAACTAGAGGAGACAGATGAAGAGCTACTCGCCATCGGGATTTTAGAGTTAAGAGAGCGGTATGACTCTGATTCGAAAGAAATTATTGTTCCTCTTGAATTGGATTTTAATGTCCCAAACTCTTACTATACGTTGCCTCAAAGAGGAGATAAAAAGAAACTGTTGGAACTCTCTGAAAGAAATGCCAAATTCTATAGAATAGAACATAACCGACAAGCTGAACGAAAAGACCCTGAAAGGCATACCAATAGAATTCTAGAGCAAATCAAATCAGACTTACGACTAAAAGAATTGCCTCGGCATATTGAATGTTTTGATAACTCTAACATCCAAGGGACGAATCCAGTAGCGGCCTGTGTGGTTTTTAAAAATGCCAAATCTTCTAAAAAGGATTATCGTCATTTTAACATCAAAACAGTTAAAGGTCCTGATGATTTTGCATCAATGGAAGAGGTCGTTTACAGGAGATATAAACGGCTTATAGAAGAGGGTGAGCCACTACCTCAACTCGTTGTTATAGATGGAGGTAAAGGTCAATTAGGTGCCTCGCTTAAAGCTTTAGAAAAGCTTGATTTGCGAGGCAAAATTGCAATAGTAGGAATAGCCAAACGTTTAGAAGAAATTTTCTTTCCAGGAGATTCTCTACCTCTCTACTTGAAGAAAACCTCCGAAAGTTTAAAAGTAATTCAACAATTAAGAAACGAGGCGCATAGGTTTGGTATTGCACACCACAGAAATCGACGGTCTAAGTCAGCAATAAAGTCTGAGTTATTCGAAATTAAAGGTATAGGAGAGAAAACAGCAAATGAATTATTGCAGCATTTTAAGTCTGTTAAACGCATAAAAGAAGCAGAGCAAAAAGATTTGGAGGCTGTCATTGGATTTAGCAAAGCAAAAATAGTCTTTGTCCATTTTCACTCCAAAAAAGACCAATAACTAAAATCGATATTTGCCCAAACAACTAAACACTAGCGATATAAAACAGTTTCCACTCAATTTAATTTATCAGTTAGTATCCTCATTTCTATTGCAGGACTAATTTTCTCATATAAAATACGATAAACCGCATCAGCAATTGGAATATCTACACCAAACTTCGTATTAATTTCAATGACACTTTTTACAGCATAATAACCTTCAGCCGTCATATTCATTTCAAACTGTGCAGACTTTACTGAATATCCTTTGCCTACCATACTACCGAATGTTCTATTTCTTGAAAATTGAGAGTATGCCGTTACTAACAAGTCTCCTAGGTAAGCCGAAGATTTTACATCTCTATGTATTGGATTTACTACATCAACAAATCGTTCTATTTCTTGTATTGCATTTGCGATTAAAACAGCTTGAAAGTTGTCACCATAGCCTAAGCCATGACAAATACCTGCGGCAATAGCATAAACATTTTTTAAAACCGCCGAAAGCTCCGTTCCAAATAAATCATCAGAAGTAGAAACCTTAATATAGCGGCACTCAAATAAATTTGACATTATTGCTGCCTTTTCTTCATCCTGGCAAGCAAAAGTTAAATAAGAAAGGCGCTCCAATGCCACTTCTTCCGCATGACATGGGCCACAGATAATTCCTATATTCTCATAAGGCGTACCAAACTCTTTATGAAAATAACGAGCAGGAATTGCATGATATTCTGGAACAATTCCTTTTATAGCAGAAAAAATAACTTTATTTTCTAACCCTAATGGCCCCTTTCCTTCAAACACATCAGCTAAAAACGCTGCGGGAGTTACCATAACAATCCAATCTGAAGAATCTAACACCTCCACTAAATTAGTGCTTACTCCTATTTTTTCTTTTTCAAACTGAATAGAAGATAAATAGCGTGGATTATGGTGATATTTATTAATGTAATTTGCTTTATCAGCATTTCTCATCCACCAATAGACCTTTCCTTCTATATTATTGCACAGCATTTTAACAATAGCTGTTGCCCAACTTCCCCCGCCAATTACGGCAATATTTTTCGGTTTATTCAATTCCATAGTTAACAAATATAGCTAAAAGCCTTTTGATGCAATAACAAGCTGTTTTTATGCTTCTATGAGCGTAATTTCAGCTTGATCAGCTGAATTTTTAGAAATAGAGATAACACCTATTTCACGCAAATTCTTAAGCCCCTTATCCCACTTTTTATTACTTATGTCAGTAGTTGATTGAATAGCTTCTTTCGCTACACTTATCTCTACAACTCTATTTTTTTTCAAATAGTTGACTATTAACTTCTCCTCTTCATTCAATACGATTACTTTTTCCTTTTTTTGTGCACGCATTTGAGGAAAAAATAATACATCTTGAATCGAATTAGAATTTGTCATAATCATAGATAATCGATCAATCCCGATTCCTAACCCTGCTGTAGGTGGCATACCATATTCTATGGCTCTCAAGAAGTCTTCATCAAGAACCATTGCCTCTTCATCTCCCCTTTTACCAAGCTCTATTTGCTCTTCAAACCGCTCTCGCTGATCAATAGGGTCATTGAGCTCAGAAAAAGCATTACAAATTTCTTTCCCATTACAAATGGCCTCAAATCGTTCTACTAGTCCTTCTTTCTCCCTGTGCTTCTTTGCTAATGGGGACATTTCCACAGGATAATCGGTAATAAATGTTGGTTGAATTAATTTTGGCTCACAAAATTCACCAAAAATTTCATCGATTAATTTTCCTCTACCCATTGTTTCATCAACCTCTACTCCTAGCTTTTCAGATGTAGCTTTCATTTCAGCCTCTGTCATTTCAGAAACGTCAATCCCCGTAAAATGCTCTATAGCACCATACATGGTAAATCGCTTCCAAGGTCGTTGAAAGTTAATCTTATTTTCCCCTACCTGAACTTCTGTTTTACTGTGGATATCCATAGCTATTTTTTCTACCATCTCTTCCACCAAATCCATCATCCATTCATAATCTTTGTAAGCAACATATAATTCCATTTGAGTAAACTCAGGATTATGAAATCGACTCATTCCTTCATTTCTGAAATCTTTGGCAAATTCATATACCCCATCAAACCCACCAACAATTAGTCGCTTTAAATACAACTCGTTGGCAATTCTTAAATAAAGCGGCATATCTAACGTATTGTGGTGCGTTTTAAATGGACGCGCTGCTGCTCCACCATATATTGGCTGTAATATTGGTGTTTCAACCTCCATATAGCCTTTATTGTTTAAATAACTACGCATAGAATTCGTCAACTTTGTTCGCTTTACAAAGGCGTCTTTTATATGTGGATTAACTATTAAGTCCACATACCGCTGGCGGTATCTCGTTTCAGGATCATTAAACCCATCATGGATATTACCTTCCTTATCTGTTTTTACAATAGGGATTGGGCGTAATGATTTTGTTAACAATGTCAGCTCCGTTGCATGAATCGTTATTTCTCCAACTTGAGTAGTGAAAACATATCCTTTAATACCTATAATATCACCAATATCTAGGAGCTTTTTATACACTTCGTTATACAGTGTTTTATCCTCCCCTAAGCAAATCTCATCTCGATTAACATAAACTTGTATTCTACCGGTAGAATCTTGGATTTCAGAAAAAGAAGCCTTACCCATAACTCGAGTTCCCATAAGCCTTCCCGCAATGCATATACTCTTATAAGAATCCTTGTCTCGTTCGTAGTTATCCTGAATATCTTTGGCGGTTACATTTACTGGATATAAATCAGCAGGATATGGATCAATTCCTATATCCTTAATCCTTTTAAGGGCTTCTCTTCTTACTATTTCTTGTTCTGATAATTCTCTTTGCATCGGTGATTTCTAAATTTTCGCAAAGATATTAAATCTAATAAAGAATACTCTTTTCTAATCCATCGCATTTGTTAACCTAGCTTTTTTTCTGTTATTTTGTTAACTAAATTTGTTTTGGTTATGATGGACATTCTAATATCTAATTTTTCTAAGCATCTTTCTCAAGCTATTGATACTGCAAAAGAAACTATATTCAAAACTCCAAATAAATCATTCAATAATGTATTAATTTGTGGATTAGGAGGTTCTGGAATTGGAGGAACCATCGTTTCACAATTAGTTAGCAGTAATTCAACATGTCCTATAGTTGTAAATAAAAATTATATTATTCCAAATTTTGTTGATGAGACCACATTAGTTGTTTGCTGTTCATATTCAGGCAATACAGAAGAAACCCTTGCAATGTATGAAAACGCAAAAAGTAAAGGATCTGAAATCGTCATAATTAGCTCGGGAGGTAAGTTTATTGAGCTTGCAAAAGAAAATAGTCATAATTTCATTCAAATTGAGGGAGGATTTCCTCCTAGAGCCGCTTTTGGATTGTCTTTCCCTCAAATTATCCAAGTACTTGCCTATTACCAAATAATTCCTAGCAACCTAAGGAGTGAGATTTATGAAGCAATTGAATTGATTGACAAAGAAGAAAATGCAATAAAATTAGAAGCAAAAACAATTGCAGAAAAACTAATTGGTAAAATACCAATTATTTATGCAGATGCTTTGATGGATGGTATTGCAACTCGTTTTAGGCAACAACTTAACGAAAATGGGAAAATGCTTTGTTGGCATCATGTGATTCCTGAGATGAATCATAATGAGCTAGTTGGTTGGACAGAAAAAAACGAAACCCTTGTGGTTCTTTTGCTAAGAAATTCGTTTGACTATTCGAGAAACCAAAAGCGCATGAATTACAATAAAGAAACTGTTTTTTCTAAATATGCCTCAAATATTATAGAAATTTATTCAAAAGGGGACTCTTTATTAGCCAACTTTATATACCATATCCACTTAGAAGACTGGATATCATATTACATTGCTGATTTCAAGAAAATAGATGTAGTTGAAGTTGATGTGATAACAGGTTTAAAAGATTTTCTTTCTAAGGTTTAATTTGTTTAAATTGCCTTTATCATGAAAAAGGTAATAAATGGGCTCCTTACAATACTTAGTATTATTGGTCTAACTTGTCTTTTAGTATTTATTACGGGCAATGGACATTTGGTGAAGGCAATTTCTAACACCTATCTAAAAGGTCGAAAAGGGCCTAGCATTGATGAGTATGCTATTTTTGAGAGCAGAAAAGTTACGAAGGCAACTAGTCCATTTATTTGGAAAGAAAAGGCAATAGAAAGCAGAAAAAAACTTTCTGAAAAAGAAGAAATTTTTCATCAGCAATATAAAACAGCTGCTTTTTTGGTACTGAAAAAAGATACCATCATTTTTGAAAAATACTGGGACGATTACTCCCTAAGTAGCAAAACGAATTCATTTTCTATGGCAAAATCATTTGTTGGAATTCTTATTGGAGCAGCAATAAAAGATGGATTTATTAAAAGTATCAAACAACCTATCCACGAGATTTTACATGAATACAATACTGATTTGGGGAAGGAAATAACGATAGAGCATTTATTACAAATGACATCGGGAATTGAGTTTGGCGAAAGCTATGGTAACCCTTTTGGTTTTATGGCGAAGGCATATTATGGCAAAGATCTTTATAATTTAACGATAAACAATCCGGTTGTTGAAAAGCCAGGAAAGGTTTGGAAATACCAAGGAGGAAATACATTACTGCTTAGTTTCATTATTGAGAAAACTACAGGTAAAAAAGTAGCGGATTATTTTAGCGAAAAAATATGGCAACCAATAGGTGCTGAAGAAGTTGCGCTTTGGAGTTTGGATACTAAAAATGGTAAAGAAAAAGCGTATTGCTGCTTCTACAGCAATGCTAGAGATTTTGCAAAAATTGGAAAACTTTTTCTCCAAAATGGACAATATGATGGTAAAACATTGATATCAGAATCGTATATTCTGCAAAGCAAATCGCCTGCATCTGTGAAAGATGAATTGGGCGACATAGTAGATTATTATGGTTACCAATGGTGGATATCCACTATTGAAAACGAAAAAATTCATTACGCAAGAGGAATATTGGGTCAGTATATTGTAACTATACCAAATGAAGAGTTGATATTTGTGCGACTCGGCAGATTAAGGGCTGATGAAAAAATTAACCATGTTCCAATAGATTTAATTGAATACATAAAAATGGCTAAAAAGCTAAACTAAAAAATGAGAAAAGTAAATGTAGTTGACGTTAGAACAAAAGAAGAGTTTAGAAATGGTCACTTAGAAGGAAGTACGAATATTCCACTTAACGAAGTGCCTGAAAATATAGAAGAATTTAAAAAAATGAACCCCCCAATTACCTTAGTTTGTAAAAGCGGATATCGAAGCGGTGAAGCAGTAAATTATCTAAGGCAATTTGGCATAGATTGCATAAATGGTGGTGGTTGGACAAACTTATTAGATGATTAATAGATGAAAAAGAAAGTAGTATTAACAGTATTAGCCATATTTGTAATCATACAATTTTTTAGAATTAATAAAAGTTTACCTGATTATAACCCTGAAGATGATTTTTTTCAGCACCATGTTGCAAAAGCAGAAATACAACTACTTATAGAAACTACTTGTTATGATTGTCATTCCTATAAAACAACATACCCGTTCTACAGTGAGATTGCTCCAATTTCTTGGTTTTTAGCAGACCATGTTGAAGAAGGTAGAGAGCACCTTAATTTTAGTAATTGGGGGTCTTATAGTGCAAAAAAAGCTGCACATAAGCTAGAAGAATGTTATGAAGAAGTTGAAGAAGGAGAAACGCCTTTGTGGTCATATACCCTTACACACTTTGACGCACAATTAACTGATCAAGAAAGAAATACTTTAGTGCTTTGGTTTAAATCTCAGTACGATTACACAAAGTCTAATCAACAATCTGCAAAGAAATAAACCAATGGACAATCTTGACCTAAATGATATTCCTGAAGAAACAGGTCGTTTTAAAAAACTAATCAAATACTTTCTGCAAGGATTATTCTATTTAATGCCTCTCGCTATTACTTTGTATGTTGTAGTAGAGTCTATAATTCTTATCGATAGTATTATTCCTATTGATATTCCGGGTTTAGGAATCATAATTATTTTGGTTTTTATAACATCAATTGGTTACTTATTTTCTACTTATCTAGCTACATTGCTGCGCCCATTTGAACGGCTAATTATGCGAACCCCTTTGATTAAGTTAATCTATACTTCCATCAAAGACTTAATGAGTGCTTTCGTAGGAAGTAAAAAGCAATTTAGCAAGCCCGTATTGGTTACTATTCATAAAAATCCATTAATTCAGCGGATGGGATTTGTTACTAAAGAAGACGCCTCAGAGATAGGCTTAGATGATAATAAAGTAGTGATTTATTTGCCTTTTTCCTATTCCCTTTCAGGGGAAGTAATAATCGTTTCTAAGAGCGCTGTAGAGCCTATTGATGCTAAATCTTCAGACATTATGAAATTAATTATATCAGGCGGCGTTACCTCGATTGAAAGCACTATAAAAAATGACGAAAAAAACACTAATAACTAGTACCTTAATGTTGCTTGTGAATTCATTTATTTCTGCTCAACGAAACATCTCCGTGGAATCTTCCAATACAACAGTAGGGACCACATCAAAAACAATTGAAGCACCAATATTTAACACTTCTAAAGAAGAAACTGAAAAGGAATGGAAAAAATTAATGAAAGAATATAATGGTAAAATTAAAAATAGCAAACCTGAAATTGCAGCCTATAATACAATATTATCATTATCGAGAGTTGGTGAACAAATTATCTATTTTAAATATAGAATACAGGATGACAGCACGGGTGTAATTATTGTTGGAGCATCAGTAAATGGAAAAAATATAGATGCAAAGAAGTCAAATGAACTAAAAAAAATAGTTAGGGATTTTACTTAAACCCTATCAAAAACAAACACAAGTGATAAGTTATCTAAAGCTAATACAGTGCTTAAAGAACTAAAAAACCAAAAAATTAGTTTAGAAAGAGATCAGGAGCGTCAAGCTAGAAATATAGAGCGATGGAAAAAATCGATAGCTGATGCTGAACTGAAACAAAAAGAAAATACAAATGATTTGAATTCTGCAGATATCTCAATTATAAAAGCAGAAGTAAGCATTAAATCAGCAGAAAAAGAACTTAAAGAAATTAAATAATCTGGGAAGTATCGGTTATATTGGTTTTATATAAATTTATCATTTACTTGGAAACAATTGCAAACTAATGTGTAGATTCCTTCTTTAACAAGTTTCTCTATATTTATACATTGACTATTCAAAAAAATAACGTTAGTTTCCTACTAAAAACAAGTAAGTCCCATACCAATGGTGAAGATAATTACTACTTTAGTTATCAAATAAAAGCTGCTGAAAAGTTATATTTATCGAATAAAAGTAATTTTGTCCTTTCATGAGGAGACAATGCTACAATGGCTTATAATAATCCAATTACTATAAAAAGTGGTATTCCCAAAGAAAAAATTGTACTCGATTATGCAGAGTTTAGAACCTTTGTTTATTAGGTTCGAGCAAATAAAGTTTTTGAACAAAAGCAGTTTACAGTTGTCTCGTAACCTTCCGATAATGAGGGGCTATTTTTAATAAAAATGAAGTAAAAGCATTTTGATTTAACAGAAAGAATGTTTCCAATAAAAATGATTTAAAAACTAAACTCCGTGAAAAATTTGTAAAATTTAAAGTCTTACTGAATATTTATATTCTCAACACACAGCCAAAATTTTGATAAAATTTGAAATAAAATGAAAATTAACCACGTTATGCTAATGTTCTCCCTTATTGGGATTAGCTCTTCTTGTAATCAACAAGAAGTAAAAAAAGACAATGAAACTACCAAAAACCCTTCTGGGTATTCTACAGGTGCAGTGCTATGGCAGCAGCATTCTGCAGAGTATGAAGCCATGTGCTACCAAGCATATAATATTGGAGAACGGAGATTAGATGAGCTTGTTGATACGTCCAAATTTTATGAAAAACCCCTTGCAGTAGTTATGGATATTGATGAAACTGTATTGGATAACTCTTCTTACAATGCAACCTTGATAAAAAATGCACTGAAGTATTCAAAAAAGACATGGCTGGAATGGACAGCCATGCAAAGTGCAGATTTAGTGCCTGGAGCATTAGAGTTTATTCAATATGCTAGGAGTAAAAATGTTGAAGTTGTTTTCATTTCGAATAGAATGGAGGCTGAGCTAGATGATACCTACCAAAACATTATCGATTTAGGAGTTGATACCATTAGCAAGTCCAATTTCTATTTAAAGAGCAGCACATCAAGCAAAGATGAGAGAAGAGCTAAAGTGTCTGATAAATACGATGTTATTTTATTATTCGGAGATAATTTAGGTGATTTTAATGGTGTTTTTGATGATACAACGGTTATCGAGCGTAAAAAACACGTTAAAAACTTTCGTCCTCTATTTGGTGATAAACTTATAATTCTACCAAATCCTATGTATGGAGAATGGGAAGGTGCTTTGTATAATCATGATTTTAGCACGTCCTCTGACTTTAAAGATAGTTTACGAATGAACGCATTAAATATTTTTAGCATTGAAGATTAATAATATAAACGCGATTGTAGTCGGAATTTTATTACTCATAGTGGGATGTTCACCAACTGTACAAGAAGAAAAAACTCCCGAATTAATTTCTGGCGAATGGCGAGCAGAAATGGAACTAAAAGATGGGATATTTATGCCTTTCAATGTTTCTATAGAAAAAACAAACCAAGAAGTTACTTTTTCATTCAAAAATGGAGAGGAAATTCTACCTACTAGCGATGTGGTTGTAAATGGAGATTCAGTGTTTGTCAAAACCGCTATTTTTGACTCTGAATTTAAGCTAAAAATTGAAAATGATAGCACCTTATCAGGTTTGTGGTTTAACTATTATAAATCAGAAGATTATGCAATTTCAGTTGTTTTTAGACGTGGAGAAACCTTTAGATTTAAAAAAGATGCCACTACTTCGGCTAGATTAGATAAAAAATATGAAGTAGTATTTAGTCCAGGCCTTAAAGATGAATACAAAGCCATCGGATTATTTACACAAAATGGACCCGAGATAACAGGTTCATTTGCAACTGAAACGGGAGACTACAGGTATTTAGAAGGCCAACTTATAGATCAGACGCTTTATCTTTCTACATTTGATGGATCTCATGCCTTTTTATTTATTGCAGAAATAGACGATAGTATTATTGATGGAACGTTCTATTCAGGAACTCATTTTAAAGAGCCTTTTAGTGGAAAAGTTAATGAATCAGCTACTTTAAAAGACCCCGATTCATTAACCTTTTTAAAAGATGGGTATACAAAAATCAATTTTGAATTTGAAAATATAAAAGGAGATACTGTTCGACTTACAGATGCTGTTTTTGATAATAAAGTGGTTTTACTTCAAATTATGGGCAGTTGGTGTCCTAACTGTATGGACGAATCGGTGTATTTTAAGCAGCTGTATGAACGATATAATGCAGAAGGACTAGAAGTAGTGAGCTTGGCTTTTGAACGCGCTAAAACGAAAGAAAAGTCAATGGAGAACCTTAGAAGAATGCAAGAAAAGCTTCAACTTCCTTATACTATTTTATTAGCAGGAGAGACAAGAGAAGATAAGGCTCCAGAAAAGCTGCCAATGTTCAACCACATTATGTCTTACCCAACTAGTATTATAATTGATAAAAATGGTAATATATTGAGTATTCACACTGGATTTTATGGTCCAAGTACAGGTAGCTATTTCGATAGGTACGTAGAAAAAATGAATCAGAAAATAAAAGCGGCACTAAATAATTAGTGCCGCTTTTATTACCAATCAATAGGCATATAGTCTTTTAAAAATTTTCCGCACCAATGTTTACCTGTATTTATTCCGTCTAATAGCGGATCTAATACTCTAGCTGCGCCATCTACAATATCTAGCGGTGGCTGAAAATCATGCACTTCTTCTTTATGTTTAGATAATTCTGCAGGATCCTCATCGGTTACCCAACCCGTATCTACTGCATTCATATAAATCCCGTCCTTAGCAAAACTTGCGGCCGAAGTATGTGTCATCATATTTAAAGCAGCTTTTGCCATATTGGTGTGAGGGTGGCGATCTTCTTTATGAAAACGATGGAATTTACCTTCCATAGCAGAAACATTGATAATGTGTTTAATTCCTGTATTCTCCTTCTTCATTAAGTTAGAAAGTCGATTACACAAAACAAAAGGAGCAACTGCATTTACCAACTGTACCTCTATCATTTCAGGTGTTTCTATTTCACCTAAACGCAGTCTCCAACTGTTTGTTTTTCGCAAATCAACTTGTTGCAAATCCGCATCCAGCTTTCCAACAGGAAATATTTCTTCTGGGACTATCGTATTATCAAAACTGTATGGAATTTGTGACAACTGAGCGGATGACTTTAACCCTATGCCAATGTCGGGCGCATGCCAGCTAACGGATAGTGTATTATTTGTTTGGCTTTCTGCCACCTTTTCTTCATGATTACTCAATTCATTAATACAAAACTGATGTTCTTTCAACAGCTCTTGAACAGCAGAAGAAAGCAGCTCAAAGGGAGTTTCCTCAGCTTGCATTAAATGCTTATAAAACCCTGAAGGTCTTCGCACAGTTTGTGCTGCATTATTTATCAATATATCTAAGCGATCATATTTGTGTTCAATATAGTTACAGAATAACTCTACACTAGGAATATGACGTAAATCTAATCCATGAATATGTAAACGATGACCCCACATCTCAAAATCTTCTTCTTTTGCAAAACGCACAGCAGAATCTACAGGGAAACGTGTTGTCGCAACTACGGTAGCTCCTGACCTTAACATTTGTAGCGTAATGTAATACCCAATTTTTAATCGAGAGCCGGTAACAACTGCTACTTGATCTGTTAAATCAGCTGTTTGAAAACGCTTTGCATAATTAAAGTCGCCACAATCAGGGCACATAGTATCATAAAAATGATGCAATGTGTCGTACATTTTTTTACAAACATAGCAGTTTCTTGGAGAAGCTAATTTCTCTGTTTTCTGTTCTGTAAATAAATGATCTGCAAGTAGTTTTGGAGCTACAAAAACCGTTGCCTCTCTTGCGCTTCTTATACCAGTTTTATTTCTTGCTGTTCTATCTTGTTCGAGTTGCCGTTTTTTTGATTCCCTTTTAGATTCCTTTCTCCTTTTATGTAATTCTACCCGAGTAGGGCGTGATAAAATACCCGCTGCCTTCAATAAGCTTATTCTTTTTTCTTCCGTTAAATCTGCAAATAAACTTGGTTGTTCATTTAGTTTTTCAAGTACATTCAAACACTTCTCTATGTCGTCACTTGATAATTCAGAATTTATTTGATTTTTCATATAGATTTATGGAATAATATCCTCTACAAATTTAGCTAATAAAGCAATAAAAAAAGAGTAGCCATTTGACCACTCTTTTATTTGAATTTACTTAGATGTTTTTACTTTACTTCTTTGTCTACCACAATTCTTTCTTCTCTATTGGCAAGTTCCCATGCAGTGTAAAAAACGAGTTTGGTAATTTTTTCCATCTTATCAAAATCTATTTTATCTACTGTGTCTGTTGCTTTATGATAGTCTTCATGAACGCCGCAAAAATAAAAAATTACTGGTATTCCATTCTTAGCAAAATTGTAATGGTCTGAACGGTAATAAAAACGATTAGGATCATTTTCATCGTTGAACGTGTAATCTAATTCTAATTGTGTAGTGGTTTTATTTACCTCTTCACTAATAGAATGTAATTCTGAACTTAATTTATCAGAACCAATTAAATAAACATAATCTGGATTATCTTCATGCTTTTTATCTAATCGCCCAATCATATCTATATTTAAATTTGCAATGGTTGTTTCTAAAGGAAAAATAGGATTATTAGCATAATACTTAGAACCTAGTAATCCTTTTTCTTCTCCTGATACTGGCATGAACAATATACTTCTTCGAGGTTTATACCCATTATCATAAGCTGTTTTAAAAGCTTGTGCTATCTCCATTAGTGCAACAGTTCCACTTCCATCATCATCTGCACCATTAAAAACTAACTCACCTTCTTTACCAATATGATCATAATGTGCCGTTATTATTACCAACTCATCAGGAAATTCAGATCCAGGTAAATATGCCAATACATTTTCACCTAAAAGTTCACTCGTTTCTTTGTTGATCAATAATTCAAATGAAGTAGGTTTTTGTTTACTTGCTTTACCCTTTTTTATGTATTTTTTATACTTTACTCCATTAGATTTACATACCGATTTAAGTACCGTATTACCTATATTTAAAACAGGAACAAATTGTTTATTATCTGGACTTTCTGCTAAATCTGTACTTGGTTTTGAGAAATAGTGTTCATACTTTTCTAGCGTACCTTCAAATTTACTAGTATGTACTAATATTGCTTTCGCACCTTTTGATTTTGCTAATTCTATTTTATCAGAAAGTGTCCATTCTTTATCCATGTTTTCTGGATTATCTGCCAAAATAACAACAGCATTATTTTCAACATTTAAAGAAGTGTAATCAGACTCTGTGCCGTATCCAACAAATAAAACAGCTGTGTTTATTTTTATGTTAGGCCATATAGTTGGTCTAACATAAAAGTCCTTATTCATATTATATTCAGTTCCATTAATAGAAAAAGTTATACCATTTGATTGTTGCTCTAATAACGGGAATTTTTGTTCAAAACTACCGTTTGGACTTTCACTAAAATTTAATTCCTTAAAGTAAGAAATAAGGTAGTTTTTTGCCATTTTTTGTCCATGCTTACCAGTTTCTCTTCCCTCATATTCATCAGAAGCTAAAATATGTAGGTGTTTGCTCATATCTTCTGCCTTGATTGTTTCGGCAATTTCTAGAGCAATCGAATTGTCATTTTGTGCAACAGTTACACTAGAACATGCAACTGTTACTATTAAAAATATCTTTTTCATCTTAATTATTTACAGGTATTTTTTCGATTCTTTTTAAATGTCTTCCTCCTTCAAAATCTTCATTTATAAAAACATTCACACATTTTATAGCTTCTTCTTCTGAAATAAAACGCGCTGGAAGTACCAATATATTCGCATCATTGTGTTGTCTAGCAAGTTTAGCTAATTCCTCTTCCCAGCAAATTGCTGCTCTAATTTGCTGATGTTTATTTGCTGTTATCGCAATACCATTTCCACTTCCGCATATTAATATACCTAAGTCTGCTTCTTTTTTTTCAATACTAACAGATAAAGGATGTGCAAAATCTGCATAATCACAACTATCAATTGAATAGGGACCAAAATCAACTACTTCGATTCCATTGTTAATCAATACTTGTTTAAGTTTACTCTTTAATTGAAAACCTGCATGATCTCCTGCTATTGCTATTTTATTAATTATCATTTGTTTAAGTTTATTGACAATTTGGTTGTTAATAATGCTTTATAAAGTTGAATAACTATGTAAAAATAAAGTTGGTTTACTTAATTTTAATTCCAGATGTATAAAATTTTTAATATTTCATCGTTAATTATGATTATTTACAGAGGAGTTATACACGAAATACAAACTAAAATTAATAGTTATCCAATACAAAAGTTATGAATACGAATCCATTTTAATAGGATGTTAATAATTTGACATAAAAACAGATTTTCAATCTCTTAAATACAAATAATATGTTAGCTAATTATTAACTACTTTGTAAAAGTAACTAAACCTATTAAAGTGAAACAATATTTTCAACAGAGTTAACGCCTTAATAGTAATAGTAGATTTAAATTTTAATAATAATATATAATAATATATAATGTTTACAACAAAATTTCACTTTTTAATCTACTTCAATTTTTTATCATTTTCACTCTTTGCCCAGGTAGGAACAGTTGATAGTTTAAACGAATTTTACACATCATTCCGTTATGATACGGGAAATTTATCTAGTCATGGGATCTTAATCGATGGCAAACCTAATGGATATTGGATTACATTTTATAAAAATGGTAATTTAAAATCTGAAGGTAATCGAGTTGATTTTAAATTAGATAGTAATTGGTATTTTTATAACAATTCAGGAAATATAACGAAAATTATTGCTTATAAAAATGATTTAAGAAATGGATTAACACTATCATACGATAGTATTTATCTTATAAGTGAAGAGTATTTCGTTAACAATGTAAAAGAGGGTTTAACCATAACATATTATCCTGCTGATAAAAAGTTAGTAAAAAGTAGAGTAAACTATGAAGATGGTAAAGAAAATGGATCAGCGTATTATTTTGATATTGAAGGCAGAGTTATTAGTATAACTGAATATAATAAAGGCTTTATTATAAGTAAGGAAGAAATAAATAGATATAACAAACAAGAAAAAAAGCAAGGTTTGTGGAAAGAATTTTATTCAAATTGGCGAGTAAATATAGAAAGTACCTATAGGGACGGACTTTTAAATGGATATGTAAAATATTATTCTCCTGATGGACAATTAACAAAAGCTGATCTTTATGTTGATGGAGTTTTACAAGAAGGAAATGAAAATTCAGTCAACTTTGAAATTATTCCTATTTATAATGATAAAGGTGTTATTGTACAACAAACAACTTACAATGCTTTAGGTCAAAAGGATGGAATAGAAAGAAATTATAATGATTCAGGGAGTATAGTAAGTTTAGCAATATATAAAAATGATTTATTGCTTTCTCAAGGTGGAATAATTGATGAAAAAGGAAGGAAACAAGAAGTATGGAAAGAATTTTATCCGAATAAAACTATTAAAAGTGAAGGTAAATTCTTAGACAATAAAAAGTTTGAAAAATGGACTTACTTCTATGAAAACGGAAAGGCAGAACAAAAAGGAAGCTACAATAAAAATGGAAAACCTGTAGGTAATTGGATATGGTATTTTCCAAATGGTGATACATTGAGATATGAGCAATACAGAAGAGGTATAGAAGATGGAATTTTAATAGAAATGACTGATAGTGGCAGCGTGATTAGAACGGGAGATTATATTGATGGATTTCGCGAAGGCGAATGGATTTATGAATTAAATGATCAAGTCGAAAAAGGTAAATATATTTATGGACAGAAAAACGGTTTATGGGAATATTTTCATAGTAATGGGGAGCTTATATTTAAAGGAAATTTTATAGAAGGTAGGCCTGAGGGTAAGCATAAATGGTGGTATCCTAGCGGAAAGGTAAAAGAAGAAGGAAATTATGCATATGGCGTGAAGGATGGAATATGGAAGAAATACAATGAGGATGGTACATTAAAAATTACAATTGATTTTAAGAATGGAGAAGAATTTAAAATTGATGGTCAAAAATTTAAAATTTACAAATAGACTATAAAAGTAAAGAATATAGGAAATCACTATTGTCCGATAAAAAATTAAAGTATATCGAATTAAAATTAATATTAGATTGGGGCTTTATGGAATACCTATAGTATTTTTAATGGCATATGCTAATGAGAAAAGTATATGTAAGGTAAAAGTTACATAACCATACGTTTGTATTATAAATTAGTTTATAGAAATAGATTTTATATTTTCTATATAGATGACATTATTAATGGAAAAAATAAATAAAAATGAATTAAATACCACGATAGAATTGAAATTCTTTATTCTTTAGGTAGAAAGTATAATGACTTTATTTATGTTAAAACAAAACTCCACATTAATTAAAGTACTAAATACAGTTTTTTGAAGATCATGATGATAAAAAACTCATTCATAAAAAGGGGGATTTATACACAATTTATTTCACGATGCAGGATATTGCTAAGAACTTTCTTAAATAGATTTTTAAAGAATACATAGCTCTTTTATTGTAACCTTAAAAAAGATAAAATGTATTAAGTGGGCGTATGTAGTTTTAAAAGAAACTAATTAGGAGTTTTTACAAGGACGATTTATTCAACAAGCAGAATCTATTCTAGGTAGTGGTCGCTATATCTAACTAAACTAACTTCTGGATTTAAGGGATCATTTTTCATAAGATAGTTGACAAATTCTTCTCCTAATTTCGGAGCCATAAATAGACCTCTAGAGCCCATTCCATTAAACAAATGGATATTTTTATGTTTTGGATGGGTGCCATTAAGTGGTCTTCGATCTTTAACTGCCGGTCGAATCCCTACTATTTGTTCAACAACTTCGTAATCGCAGTTAATTAACTCTTCGAGGTTTCGAATCAATTCACTTTTCTTGTCTTCTGTTGGAAGTAAGCTCAAATCATTCCAGTTGTACGTTGCTCCTATTTTATAATGTTGATTTCCAAGTGGTAGAATAAATATCTTTTTATTAAAAATATACTCATCACTCATAGCTTCACTTTTAATTATTAGAAGCTCCCCTTTTACTAAACTTAATGGTATCCAATTAAATAGTGGATTATTAACCGATTGATATCCATCGCAAAAAATAACCTGTTTTGCCTTAATATTATTATAGCTGATTTCTTTATCATCTAAAATAAGATGCTGATAATTTAAAGATTCTTCTAGCAACAGATTTCTTTCAATTAAATATCTTCTGTAGGAAGTTAGTAATGTTTTAGTATCAATCCATCCTGTTTTTTTCACCTCACCTCCACTAAATAAGTTATGATGCAGAAATGAATAATCGGAAAGGTCTTTTAGATTTTCGGTAATATATTCTTTAACGCCATCTATTCTACTTCTTTTAATCCAAAAGTTACGTTCATCATTAGATGAAATTAATTTTATAATCGTTTTTTCAATAACAAATGAAGAGTTAATTTCATCTTCAAGTTGAGCATAGAATACATCGTTGAATTTAATAAACTCTTCAGCTCTCCATGTTTTAGTGAGTCTTTTTAGCACTAAAGGATTAATTAGTCCAGCTGCTACCATAGTACTTGATGTTTGATGGGTATCATCAATTATCAATACACTATATCCTTTATTAATAAGCTGATAGCTTAATACAGTTCCTGAAATTCCTTGTCCTATTATCAAAAAGTCGTAAGTATGTGTCATAGATTATCCAAAACTAGTTATTTCAAGCAATGGGGAATTAAAAATTGCTAATTTTGTTATCTAATTTTAAGGCAATGAATTTAAACATCATCTTAGGTATTATTGGTCCTAATCAAATCATTATCATATTGGTTATAGTAGTTTTACTATTCGGTGCAAAGAAAATTCCTGAATTAATGAAAGGAGTTGGAAAAGGCATAAAGGAATTTAAAGATGCTACCAGCAAGGATGAAGAAAAGAAAGAAGACAATAAATAAACCCTCTAATATTTTTGCAGTTGAAAGAATACAAAGCTCTTTCGGAGATTCAGGAAGATTTAAATCAAGGACATTTTAGTTGTGAACAGTTAGTAAATAACTACTTAAAAAAAATTGAAGAAAGTTCTTCCCTAAATGCATTTCTAGAAATTTTTGACGAATCAGCAATCGAGCAAGCACGGTTAGTTGACCGAAAACTTTCCAATAAATCTGCAGGTCGTTTAGCGGGAATGGTTATCGGTATAAAAGATAATATTGTTTATAAAGGTCATAAGGTTTCAGCATCGTCAAAAATGCTAGAAAACTTTGAATCCTTGTTTTCTGCAACTGTAGTTGACAGATTAATAGCAGAAGATGCTATTATAGTCGGACGATTGAATTGTGATGAGTTTGCTATGGGTTCGTCCACTGAAAATTCTGCATTCGGGGTTACTAAAAATGCTCAAGATCAATCGTATGTTCCGGGTGGTTCATCTGGGGGCTCTGCTGTTGCAGTTCAAGCAGGGCTTTGTCTTGCTTCTTTGGGCTCTGACACAGGTGGTTCTATACGACAACCTGCTTCTTATTGTGGGATTATTGGATTAAAACCAACATATGGGAGAGTATCTAGAAATGGCTTAATTGCATTTGCTTCTTCATTTGACCAAATAGGACCTTTCGCTAATTCTGTAGAAGATATAGCTTTATTAACTGAAATTATTTCAGGACATGATTCTATGGATAGCACTTCTTCAAACAAGGAGGTACCTGAATTCTATAAATCGGTTAAAAACCTTGATAGAACGAAAAAATATAGAATTGCTTACATAAAGGATTGTTTAGATCATCCTGGCTTAAATACTGAGGTTAAAGCTGCGGTTAATCGCCAAATAGAGTTATTGAAGCAAAATGGGCATTCAGTAGAACCTATTTCTTATCCATTTCTAGATTTCATGGTTCCGGCATATTATATATTAACTACAGCTGAGGCATCTTCTAATTTAGCACGATATGATGGGGTTCATTTTGGATACAGAAGTCCTAATGCTAAGAACTTAGAAGAAACATATGTTTATTCCAGATCAGAGGCTTTTGGTACAGAAGTGAAAAGAAGAATAATGCTTGGTACTTATGTTTTAAGCGCAGGTTATTACGATGCTTATTATGGCAAAGCTCAAAAAGTAAGAAGGATTTTAAGAGATAAAACGAATCAAATATTTGATGATTTTGATTTTATTTTATCTCCGACCACTACCAATTCTGCTTTTAAAATAGGTCAAAAAAGTAATGATCCAATAGAGATGTACTTAGAAGACATCTTTACCGTACAGGCAAATCTTGTAGGAACGCCTGCTATATCTTTACCACTGGGCAGAACTGCTAATAATATGCCATTTGGACTACAGCTTATGGCTAGATCGTTTGAAGAGCAAAATTTATTGAATTTTTCAGCCCTATTAATGAACATGAATTAGTGAATAATTGATCTCCTGATTTTATTTCTGACACGATGTATTGGTCACCTTTGTATACCAAAACTTAATCGCTTACGTTCTTTTCAAAATAACATTTATATCATGCAAAAAGGAGCTCTTTTTACTGCCCTATTTTTAACCTTATCAGCATTTATTTTTGCTAATAATAATGTTGAATTAGATACTTCTAATGATACTACTTTTATTCTATCATCAGATGATGAGGTGTTAAATATGATTGATAGTATTGTAGCGTCTAAATTTATAGCTAGTTTTTCTCTTGACTCTTCCCTTTTTCTAGGAGAATTTGATTCTTTAAGTAATACTATTTCTGTCGATCATTTGTCAGATTCTATTATTCAGTATCGTCTTGAACTATTAAATAGAAATACTCCTTTTGATTTAACTTATAATGATTATGTTAAGTCATTCATAAAACTTTATGCTGACAAAAGAAGAAATTTGACAAGCAATGTTTTAGGTTTAGCCCCTTTTTATTTTCCAATGTTTGAGGAAGTTTTGGACCGATACAACATGCCTTTAGAGTTGAAATACTTAGCCATCGTTGAGTCGGCTTTAAACCCTCAAGCAAAAAGCAGAGTAGGCGCTATGGGTTTGTGGCAATTTATGTATCGAACTGGTAAAATGTATGATTTGAATATTACATCATACTACGACGAACGTATGGATCCATATAAGTCTACTGTCGCTGCATGTGAGTTTATGACGGATATGTATAAAATGTACGGTGACTGGAACTTAGTTTTGGCAGCATATAATTCTGGTGCAGGCAATGTAAATAAAGCCATTAGAAGGTCTGGTGGAAAAAAAGATTACTGGAAAATAATCAATTATTTACCTCGGGAAACACGCGGTTATGTTCCAGCATTTATTGCTGTTAATTACATAATGAACTATTCTGCTGAGCATAATATTTATCCTTCTAATCCACAGTATCCATGTATAAAATATGATACTGTTCACATTACGAAAGGAATTCTTTTCTCTGAGCTTGCTGATTATCTTGAAATATCTGAAAAAGATATTGCTTATTTTAATCCCATGTATAAATCTGCTTTGATTCCTATTTCTGATAAGCCCTTACCTCTTTGCTTGCCTTCAGATAAGATAGGATTGTATTTAACTAATGAAAAGCAGATATATGCTGATTTAGACCGCAAAAACGCTGCAGATAGCGTTAAATTAGTAAAAGAAGTTGCTGAAATTAAGAATGAGTCTTTAGTTATCCATAGAGTTAAAAGTGGAGAATATCTAGGTTATATCGCAAAAAAATATAATGTAAGTGTAAGTAACCTTATGGCTTGGAATAGTTTAAAAAGTACAAGATTAAATCCTGGTGATCGATTATCAATATATTCTGAAGGATCTGCGCCTATTGTTTCACAAAAGAGTACAGTAAATTCATTAAGTAAAGATTTTAAATATCATATTATTCAACCTGGGGATACATTGTGGGATATCGCTAAGAAATATAATGGGATTAGTGTAAATGATTTAAAGTCTATTAACAGCAATTTAAATTTTAAATATTTAAAACCGGGAATGAAAATTAAAGTTCCTGTCGTTGGTTAATTCTATCTACCTTATGTTACATCGTCTGCTTTGGGTTATACCCCTAATTGTATTTTTTGCTTCATGTGATTCGGAAAGTTCTAATAGATCTTTACCAAGTTCCACTGGCAAGTCAGGGGAGTTAATTATTGTTGTCGATACAGCTTTTATTAACAATAAAACTGGAGATGCTCTTGAATCTGTCTTTATGGAGGAGTTATACGGCGTCCCAAGAAGTGAACCTTTTTTTGATGTAGTATCTGTTCCTCCTAAAGGATTTACCTCAATGCTTAAAGTGGTTAGGAATGTTTTAGTATTAGATATCAATTCAGCAAATAAACCAGAGATAAAAATACAAAAAGACGTTTTTGCAACTGATCAATTGGTAGTCACTATTGCTGCAAAAGGAGATCTTTCAGCGGCTAATATAATTTCGAAGAATAAAGAAAAACTGCAACAGTTGTTTGATCAAGAAGAAATCAGTAGAAAAAAAACTCGTCTTTTACAGAATATTGATATGGGTAGACGCGATTCTATCATATCAAAACATGGTTTTTCTATAGCTTTCCCGAAGGAATATTTTTTATCAATGGATTCTACTGATTTCTTTTTTCTTAGAAAAAATAAAGTAGTTGGTGAGCATCAGATATTGCAAGGGTTAATGGTTTACTCTTACCCTTACACTGATGATTCTAATTTTGTTATAGAGAATATCGTTAACCAAATGGAATCCTTTATTACGAATGTAAAAGCTCAACCAAAAGGTTATATGCAAGTTGAGCGTCAATACCCTGTTTTAAGCGAGGAAGTCAATTTTAAGGATAATTATGCTATTCAACTTTCTGGTTTATGGCGGATGGAGGGCATTTTTATGGGGGGGTCATTTTTAAACTACACCTTTACGAATACCAGTAACACAAAACTTATAGGTATTTATGGCTTTGTATATGCCCCTAAATTTAACCACAGAGAGTATTTAAGAGAGCTTAAGGCTTTAGCTTATACATTTGCTGAGTCTAGCAGTAAAAAGCCTTAAAAACAGCCTTATTCACCAAAAACTGTTTCTAAGACATCAATCGACTTTAATTCGCCAAATCCTTCTAAATGGATTCGGTAATATAAAAGCACGCTTTTCAATAATTCTCTTCTAACTTGTCCTGTTGATTTTATAGTATTTAGATCACCAATGTTAGATATAGATAACATATAAAGTAATTCTGCATACTTACTATCAATAACTTCTTTGGAAGGTTCAGTATGTAATTGATAATTTCCTTCACTTAAATGAAACTGTAGACCTGGTTTCCATGATCCTTCAGGAAAGAATCCCAAATATCTTGTCATCTTAATTACAAAGTAAAGGTGAAAGTTTGCTTGACGTTCTAATATTTCATCATAATATAACAGATGATTTTTGATAAACTCATAAAGATCTATATTTGCTGTTTCTTCTCGTATACAATGGTACAGTAATTCATTAATAAATTGAATTACGGCACCCTTAGTCCAATCAGAATTTATCGATTTGTATGGTGTTTCAATATCTGCTGCTTTTATTCTTGCAAGTTTATTGTTTCCATGCTGCGAAGTTTCTATTTCAATCTGGTTAAGTCCTTGAAATATTGCGATTCTGTTTCCTTTTTTAGAAATGCTAGCTATATAAGACTTTAAGCCTTCTGTCTTTGTAAATAACTTAACTATTACTGAATTATCGTTGTATTTTGTAGTTTTTAAGACAATTGCTGATGTTTTTGTATTCATTTTAATTGATAAACAGAAGTTTACTAATATTGGTTTTTAGGTTTCCCAGTCCATCACCAGATGTACTCATTATAAGATACACTCCTGTTGCTACCCTTTCACCGTTTATATTTTTTCCATCCCATATGGCCTGTCCACCTAAAGATTGTATTTCTCTAACTATTTTGCCACTAACATCTGTTATCTTAACTATTGAATTATTAACGAGTCCTCTTATTGCTATTGGGCCTTCGTAATCTGAACGAACAGGATTCGGATAGATTTCTACTTCATTAAAATCGTCAAATCCTTCAGTAGCGTCTCCTTTGTAGGAAACTATTCCAACTTCAGTAGCCATAAATATTTCACCTGTTTTGTTGTCTATTGTGATACCAAATACATTATTTGAGATTAATGGACTATTCTCTCTTGTGAAGTGCAATAATTCTTTAGATCCATCTTCTGATAGTAGAAAGACGCCTTCGCCTTCAGTAGATATCCATTTCCTATTTGCCCCATCTATTTTTATGTCTGAAATCTTAATGGCTTCTAATAATATTTCAACATCAGCTCCTTGTTGTATTAAAATACGCTGTGCATCTTTATTCCCTTCAAATATTCCGTCTGGGTTATAAAAAACGGCTAGGCCATCATCTGTACCAATCCATAGTTCACCATCTTGGTCCACTACTCCTACCATCCCTCTTGCTCCTGGAAGACTACCATTACCTGGTGCGCTTGTAAGCAATAAGTTCCTATCATCGCGGCGATCGTCTATTGTTCCACCATCATCAAAAACAAGTATCTCTAGGTTTGAGCCTGACCGTGGTATCAATACCCATTTTAGTCCTCCTTTTGTTATTAGTATATCTCCAATTGACTTTGATTCGGATATGTTTGTAGGAAAGTTATAGCTATACCAATTCCCATCTTTTGTGTAAACGCTAATAGTTGTATCTGTGTAGGTATTAGAAATCCATAAGTTACCGTTTGCGTCATAATTGGTGCCGCCAATACCAAACCATTTATAAGCTTGACGTGATGGTATTTTTGAGTTGGAGCTATCAAATCTATTAATTAATTCATCGTTTATAAACTCTAATAGTCCTGTTCCCCAAGAACCTATAAATAGATGATCCTTGTCTTGTGGGTCTATCGTTATATTCAACAAGTCAAATAGTCCATTCAGCCTATTGTAGTTTTTGTTTGTAAGTGTTTTCCAGGTTCCATTTTCTAGGATGTTGATTTCAGGTTTTCTATATAGATTATTATATGGATTATCATATCCCCCGGGTACGGTATAAACTTTTCCATCTTTAGATTCTATTTTAAATACTTGTTCTGATGCAGGGCCATTTGCCGAAAATGACTCGTTTTGGCTACCATTTACGCTTACTAGTCCCGAGTTCTCATCAGCATACCAGATTGTTTTAGAAAGGCTATCAAATGTTATGTCATTCGGATTAAAAGCTATATTATTTGGATATGCTGTTAGGGTGTCATTATAACTCTCCCTATTTTTGAACTTTATTATTGTAGAATCGCTCAAAATATTTAGTTCATTATTCAGACTTATAATTTTCTTGATATTATCTACTTGTACATTTTGTAATTTGCTCCATGTTCCGTTTTGTCTTATGAAAATACTATCTGCTGATCCTGGAAATGCTGTGCTTACCGCCACAATTTGATTATTATACAGTTCAACTTCTTTAAAAGGAAATCTTGATAAGGTTGTTTCACGTGTCCAATTTTGAAAGTCTGTTAGGTTACTGTTTAAGGATGCGTATTTTATCCCTGTGCTTGTTGCTGCAAATATGGTATCATTTTGTATTGTTACATCAAATATTGATTCAAACGATCCATTTGATCCTATGATGTAGCTATCAGACAACTCCTTTCTTGCTGTATTTAGTTTTAAAATTCCAAAACCACATGACAAATAAACAAATTCATTATCAACGAATGCATTGTTTATTGCCTTGTTAGTTATTGTCAGATTATCCTTTAAAAAAGGAATATTGTATATTTTTTCGTTAGCTAGTAAGTCTATGTTACCATTTGTATAAGCTATGACTAAGGTTTTTGATGTTTTAACGTACTCTAATTCTGCTATGCCTACATCTGATAGTCCATTTACTTTACTTTTTCTAGATATTGAGTTATCTGTTTTATCTATAGAATATATTGCCGACCCTGTTGCACAATATACTTTTCCATCTGCTGCTGCCACTTTTTTTCCTGATTTATATGGCAGGTGGTCAGTCCAGGTTCCGATTGCTGTATTTTGTGAATATATGGTAGAAGTTAATATAACACCAACTACGGCAACTAATATATATTTCATAATTTTTTTATTGGAATTGTTTAACCGAAAATCCTTTATTTTATTGTTTAAAATTAGTTTATATTTGCCATCCTTTTGGCCCCGTAGTTCAACTGAATAGAATATCAGATTTCGGCTCTGACGGTTGCAGGTTTGAATCCTGCCGGGGTCACACAATAATAGTCCTCTTGTATTTCTCAGGAGGACTATTTTTTGTTGAATTACAAAAAATTTATTGCATTATTCACAGTTAATTGGTTGTCAATATTTTATATATATTAAGTTTAAGAGATCTTTTTAACAAAAAGATAGTCAAGGTTGATATGAGCATCAGATTTCTTAAATGGCTTTATTTGACTTTATTTCTTTATTTTATAGATTAAACTGGAATAATTTATGCTTTTTGAACCTTGGTTGTTTGATTTTAATCCGTTAATGAAGGCATTAATATAGTTTATCTTTCCTGTTTTATATTTTTCACTTAGCATACTTACATAAAAGGAATCAAATTTCATTGGTATAATATCCGTAACTGTCATTCCCTCTTTTTCCATTAATCTTTTTATATCTGATTTTCCAAAATGGTAGAGATGACGGGGGACATCATATGCTGCCCAATTCTCTTTATAAATCGTTGCATCAAAAGATTCATAATTTGGTACAGCTATATATACATAGCCACTACTTTTTATTATTCTCTTTAATTCTTTTATTCTATCGCTTAAATGATAGACATGTTCTAGAACATGCCACATTGTTATTACATCAACTGACTCGTTGTGGATTTGTTTTAAGTGTATCTCAGGATGTATATCTAATTCATAATTGGTTCTTCCCAAATTTCTTGCGTCATTATCTGGTTCAATTCCTACTACTGTCCACCCTAATTTTTTGCAATAATCTAAAAACTCACCGGTACCACATCCGATATCTAGCAGTCTGCCTTTTTTATTATTATCAGCAATTAAATTTTCTTTTTGTTTCAGTGTAATGTTTCTTACAGCTTGATAAGCTTTATTAATTAGCCCTTTGTTAGTATTGCTATGAGATATATACTCCTCAGATTTATAATATTGTCCTATTTTATCCTCCTCGGGTATTGGATTCGTAAATTTAAAATTACACGAATTGCAAGAAACTATATTAAAATTCTCTTTACTTACTGTGTTGTCTTTACAAATTAAAAATGGTGAGAATTTCTCACCATTGCAAATTGGGCAGTTTGATAGTTCGTTCATTTATTTATTTGTTTCACGTGGAACATTATTTTACCTTCCTAAATGGATCATCAGAACAGAAATGTCTGATGGTGAGACACCACTAATCCTGCTGGCCTGTCCTAATGTTGATGGTCTAATATTGTTTAGTTTTTCTCTAGCTTCTGATGATAATGATTGAAAAGAAAAGTAGTCTATTTTGTCGCTAAGCTTTACCTCTTCTAGCCTAGTCATTTTTTCAGCCATGTCTTTTTCTCTATCAATATACCCTTGATATTTTATACGTATTTCTGCTTGTTCTATTATTTCAGTCGTATTGGGTTCTAGTGCTTCTCTTATAGAAGGTATAACATTTGATATCGATTTTAAGGTAACTTGTGGTCTTGTAATCACGCTTGAAGCTTTGACTTTTTGTCTAATATTCGCTGTCTTATTCTCTGCTAAATATGTGTTTGTTTCTTCAGGTGTGATGCTAATATTATCAAGTTTCTGTAATAGTTGCTTAATTGAACCATTCTTTTCTTCCACCCTTTTTAGTTGTTCATCAGAAGCTAATCCAATTTTATATGATAGTGGTGTAAGCCTACTGTCAGCATTGTCTTGTCTTAATAGTATTCTATATTCTGCTCGTGAAGTGAACATCCGGTAAGGCTCTTTTGTCCCTTTAGTAATCAGGTCATCTATCAATACACCAATATAAGCTTCATCTCTTTTTAAAATAAGCGCCTCTTTTTCTTTAACTCTAAGGTGTGCATTTATCCCTGCCATCATCCCTTGGCATGCGGCCTCCTCATATCCTGTTGTTCCGTTTATTTGTCCTGCAAAGTATAAACCTTCTATAATTTTTGTTTCTAAAGTATGTTTAAGTTGAGTTGGAGGAAAATAGTCATATTCTATTGCATAACCTGGTCTAAATATCTTTGCATTTTCAAAACCTTTCACTTGCTTTATTGCCTTTTCTTGTACATCTAAAGGTAATGATGTGGAAAAACCGTTAACGTAAATTTCTACTGTATTCCAGCCTTCAGGTTCTATGAAAAGTTGATGCCTGTCTCTTTCAGAGAAACGTTCTATTTTGTCTTCTATCGAAGGACAATATCGAGGACCTGTTCCTTCAATTGCTCCGCTAAACATTGGAGATCTATCAAAACCTTCCCTTAATATGTCATGAACCGTTTCATTAGTATATGTAATAAAACAGCTTTTTTGCTCTTTTAAAGGGCTCGTTGTGTCTCGATAAGAGAATTTAGAAGGATTTTCGTCTCCTTTTTGCTCTTCCATTACTGAGTAATCTAAAGACCTTCCATCTACACGAGGTGGTGTGCCTGTCTTCATTCTTCCCGCTTCAAATCCTAGACTTACTAGATCTTCGGTGATGCCAGTTGCTTTACTTTCTGCTGCTCTACCACCGCCAAAGTTTTTTTCGCCAATGTGGATTAGGCCATTTAAAAAAGTCCCGTTAGTAAGTATTACAGCTTTAGATTTAAAAGTGACACCAAGATTTGTTTTTACGCCTGATACTTTACCGTTTTCCGAAACTAAACCCGTAACCATATCTTGCCAGAATTCAACATTTTTTGTTTGTTCCAACATCAAACGCCATTCTTGTGCAAATAGCCAACGATCACTTTGTGCCCGTGGAGACCACATAGCGGGCCCTTTCGATCTATTTAGCATTCGGAATTGTATTGCTGTTCTATCCGTAATAATTCCCGAATATCCACCCATTGCGTCAATTTCTCGAACAATCTGTCCTTTTGCTACACCACCCATTGCAGGATTGCATGACATTTGAGCAATAGTGGCCATATTCATCGTGATAAGTAGTACTCGTGATCCCATATTAGCTGCTGCTGCTGTAGCTTCGCATCCTGCGTGACCTCCACCAACTACAATTACGTCATATTCCTTTACCATTATTTTTTATTGTTTCACGTGGAACTAAATAATTAGAGAGCGCAAATTTAGATAAAAATCCTCTTTTTGTCTCATTATCAAAGCCTCTTCCACTTTTTTATCTTTGTATCCGCAAAGATGGAGAATACCATGAATACAAACACGCTCAAATTCGTCTATAAATTTGATTGACAAATCATTAGAATTTTCTTTTACCCTTTCTAAACTAATAAATATATCACTATTGAGTAAATTTTCAAAACAATAATCAAACGTAATAATATCTGTAAGTGTATCGTGGCGTAAATAGTCCTGATTAACTTTTAGTAAATAAGTGTCGTTACATAAAATGATATTAATAGAACCTATTTCTTTTCCCTCCATTTCGGCTGAAATCGTTAGCCAATTCCTTAAATATGTTGATAGTTCTATTTCTGAAATATCCTCAAAGTGAATTTCTATTTCACCCAAAGGCTCATTAGTCATTTGCATAATTAATAAAGGTCAATTTAACAATCCGTCCACTTTCTTCAAAGCTAACTTTATCAGCTAGGTTTTTCATTAAAAAAACGCCTCTACCGTTGAGCTTTTCTCTATTTTTAGGATCTGTTGGATCCGGCAGATTAGAGAAGTCAAAGCCCAAGCCTTCATCTTTAATTGTAAAAATAAGCTCGTTTTTAAGAGAAATACAGTTCAATTGAACGTGTTTGGACTCATCGTTTTTGTTTCCGTGTACTATTGCGTTATTTATTGCTTCTGTAACTGCGATTAATATATTTCCAATACAGCGATCTGCTACATTTAAATGCTCGCAAATATGCTCTACTTTTTGCTCAACTGTAGTTATTGTTTTCTGTTTTGTAGGCAATAAAAAACTTTCGTCTAAAACAAGATTACTGTTTAATGTTTTCAAAGTAATTAGTTGTTATGTTTTTATAGAAAGGAACAAAACTGGGTGGCATTGTTAGCAATAGTTCAATTTCCTTTTCTTTTTGTCTGTTATACTCGAAAAATTCTTCCGGGTTACGATAACCTATATCTCTTCCCGTTTTAGACTCTCTTTTATTATCTTTCTCTCTTTCTCTTTCTGCCTTTTCAGACTCCAAGAGTCTGGTTAAAATGTCTTGTTGGCGATTTAATGTTTCTTGAGTAATCGTTCTATTTACAAGGTCAGTTTCTGTTTGTTCCATTAAATCAGATAGTTTTTTTAAGCTACTTCTACCACCTTTATCTCCTCCTTCTTCTAAAGATTCTTGCATTTTTTTTAATTCTTGTCTTATTGCAGCTTGTTTCGCAGCCATTTCTGCAAGCTCTTTACTCATCCCTCCTTGGCCTCTTGCACCTTTACTTCCAGGCTTATCTCCAGGTTTATTTCCCGGCATTTGACCTTTTTGCATTCCATCTTTCATTTGCTGCAACTGCTTATTAAGTTGTTCCTGCATTTTTTTCATTTGCGCTGCAGAAGGTGTTTTTCCTTTACCTCCCGGTTTCGAGCAACTGCCTCCACCCTTTTGCATTTGTTGTTGCATTTGTTGAAGTGCTTCATCTAATATTAATGCTAGGTTATTAATAGAAGTCATAGCAAATTGTTGTTTTGATGCCGCAACTGAAGCATTTCTGTCTCCTAACAATTTTAATGATTCATTCATATTTCTTTTGATCTCACTCACCTCTCTATTAACAGTAGCCTCTAGTTGCAGTACACGCTTACTTAAAGCGAATAATGAATCTTCAATAGTCTTAGAGTCATCAATTAATTTCTTTTGACTTTGACTGTAGTCAACGAATTTAGGATCTGTTCTATTGGCTCCTTTAACGGCTTCTATTAATGCCTCTTGATCAAATGAAAGGTGAACCAAATTTTCAAGAAGGGCTCTGATATCTTCCATATCCTCTTCGCTACCTGCTGACTGCATTTGCATTTGAAGACCTTTCATCTTTTCTGCCATTTCTTTCATCTTATCTGAAGCCTTTTTCTGTGATTCACTGGCACTTTGCTTATCATTTTTCTCTAACTCTTCTGAACTTTTTTCCATTTCTTCCTCAACTGATTTCTCCTCTTCTTCTGTATCAGGTATTTCATTTCGATTCTCTAATTCTTCATTTTTTTGTTCTAATTCTTCTAGCTTTTCTTTTAATTCATCAAACTCTTTATTCAGTTCTTCCTGCTCATTTTTAATCTGTTCACTATCGATTTTTTTATCTTTAGACTTTTCAGCTAGTTCTTCTTGCTTTTTTTGCAATTCATCTAATTTATCAATGGTTTCATTTAGTTTTTGCTCAAATTCTAACTGCTTAAATATTTCTAATGACCTATCCAGTTCTTTTTCTAATTCTTCATTTGATAACTCGATTTTATCCAATTGATCTTTGAGCTTATCTTTGTTCATCTCTTCCATCAATTTTTCTAACTCTTCATAAAGTTCTTTCATTTCAGGAGTCATTAACTGTTCGAAGAGCTCTTCTAGTTTCGCTTGCTTTTCTAGTATGTCTTGATCAAGTTCATTAAATTCTTTCTGTTCTTGATT
Source organism: Vicingaceae bacterium (assembly GCA_018402765.1). Classification (GTDB taxonomy): domain Bacteria; phylum Bacteroidota; class Bacteroidia; order Flavobacteriales_E; family Vicingaceae; genus Acidiluteibacter. The sequence continues at coordinate 482,633 of JAGYIE010000002.1, forward strand.
GTTTTTCTTTTGCTCATTTTTTGATTTCTCAATTTGCTCTTGTAGCTTCTTTTGCGTTTCTAACAGCTCTTGCAATTGTTTTTTTTCTTGCCATCCAAGTTTTTCTTTATCTACTAAATTTTTATTAAGTTTTTTAATATCGTTTTGCATTTTCTCTGCATCTTTTATGCTTTTTTCAAGATCTGCAATAATTTCCTTTGAAGCTAAGTCAGATTTCTTTTCTAGCTCTTCTTTGCTTGGAACTTTGAAACTCATCTGGCTACTTTTTGTCACTTTACTCCCATTTACTCCATCGTTGTCGGCGACTTCAAAATAGTAAGTTAATTCGTCTCCAGCATTAAGATCTAAGCTTTCAAAATCCCAAACATGAAAAAATTGACTCTGAATTCCTGTAGAATTAAACGGAATATTTATTCTTTTTAAGCCATTGTTTCTTCCGGATGAATAGACAAATGACAACGCAGAAAAACCGTAATCGTCTTTTATGTTCCCTTTAAAAAAAATTCTTTTTAGTGAGGTAGAATCCCTTTTCTGTTCCACGTTTATCCCTGGAAAGGCATCTTTTACAACTTGTAATTGATAGGTTAAAGTGTCTTTCTCAGTAATCATTGGATTCGTAACAGTTAAACTGTAAATGCCACTATTTTTTGCAATAATATTGGCTACATATTCATCTAGATTATTTTGTTGAACTAGAATGTTAGAATCGTTGAGAGAGAAAAATAAATTTTCAGTTGCTGTGGTATTAAATTTCCATGTAGCTTTAGTTCCTTCAGGCAATGTGATGTCTCCTACATCTTGAAGTACTTCGTCCTTTAATTTAGTATAATCAGGATAATCCAATTGCAGTTGGAAGTTTAGTAGCATCGGCTTAGGAATCGCATTTATTTCAAATCGTTTTGAATAGAATCCATCAGCTAAGAAACGAATTGATGTAGTTGATTGTAAGTTTTTTAATGTATAATTAAAAGTAATCTTATCGGTCTTATTTATTAAAAAAGTGTTTCCATCTAATTCAACATATACACGCTCAGGTATAACATCTCCTGATAGTTTAACTTGGACTAAAAAATCTTCGTTTTTATATCCATTTAATGACTCATTTAGAACTTCAAACGTAAAAGGAGCTTCTTCTGTAAACTCACTGTTGTGGGCCACCAACCTTTGTGTTCCATCTTTAAAAACAGCTGGTTGCCAGATACCAATGCAGATAAATAGAAGTGCAGGAATAACTAAGTATTTTAAAAATTGTTTGTTACTTCTAAAATCAACTGCATTTGAAAAAGGGATAGGCCTAAGCGCTATAATCTTTTGGTTTATGCTTGCCTCTATTAAGCTCGTGTTTTCATCTGTTTTGTTTAATAAATTATTAAGCTGCAGTACATTAAATAATCGATCTTCAATGCTTGAAAAATGCTTACCAATAATTGCTGCAGCATCTTCATGAGATATAATTTGACCTAACTTATTAAGTTTAAAAAGAGGAATAACAATCCATTTTATCAAAATGATAAGCATTCCTCCAATAAAACTGTAGAAAAGAATGGTTCTAATAGCTGAAGAGAATCGCCCTAAATATTCTATTGTTGTAATTAGAACAAATGAGAAAAGAAAGAGAGCAAGCGTGTAAATAAGACCTCTAATGAGTTGGTTTTTATAGTACTTTCTTATAAACTCATCCAGTTTGTCAATTAGTATATTGTATTGGGTTGTACTCATAGGTTAAAGCGAATGAACGCCAAGTTTCAATAGTGTATTTACAACAAAGAAAATTACATAAAAATTTGTCTAGTTTCCACGCAGAAATGATAAGATAAAAGAAAATCGAATTAGGTATTTTCTTTGTTTTATTGCATTGTGAAAAAAGCGATGAATAGGTTATCTTTACCACCTTATTTTAGATACAGAACAAGTCAAAAATCCATGGAAAGAAAAGTACGAGTTAGGTTTGCACCGAGTCCTACAGGACCATTGCATATGGGAGGAGTTAGAACAGCACTTTATAATTATTTATTCGCTAAAAAACATAACGGAGATTTTCTTTTGAGAATTGAAGATACTGACCAAACAAGATTTGTTCCCGGAGCAGAAGAATACGTTGTTGACTCGCTAAAGTGGGCTGGGTTAATTCCTGACGAAGGACAAGGATTTGGTGGAGATTTTGGTCCTTACAAACAGTCTGAACGTAAAAATCAAGATTTATATCATCAATATGCTCAGCAATTGATAGATTCAGGTCATGCTTATTATGCATTTGATACACCAGAAGAGTTGGATCAGATGAGGGAGAATCTAAAGACAGCTGGCGTAGCAGCTCCTCAATATAATCATATAACGAGATCTACCATGAAAAACTCGATTTCTTTATCAACAGAAGAAGTTAAAAAGAGACTTGGGAATGGAGATCCTTATGTTATTAGAATTAGAATTCCACGTAATGAAGAAATAAAATTTAAAGACTTAATTAGGGGATGGGTAGTAGTACAATCTACAAATCTTGATGACAAGGTTTTATATAAATCTGATGGAATGCCAACTTATCATTTGGCTAATGTGGTTGATGATTATTTAATGAAGATTACTCATGTTATAAGAGGTGAAGAATGGCTGCCTTCTGCGCCTCTTCACGTTTTGCTTTATCAAGTGTTCGGATGGGAAGATAGCATGCCTGAATTTGCACATTTACCATTAATCCTAAAGCCTGATGGAAATGGAAAACTTAGTAAGCGTGATGGCGATCGTCTTGGATTCCCTGTTTTTCCAATTGAGTGGAAGGATCCTGCTTCAGGAGAAATTTCTTCAGGATATAGAGAGAATGGATATTTTCCTGAGGCATTTATAAATATTCTAGCGTTTTTAGGTTGGAATCCAGGGACAAATCAAGAGTTGTTTAATATGGATCAATTAATTGAGACTTTCTCTTTGGAGCGTGTAGGTAAAGCAGGCGCTAAATATGATCCTGAGAAAGCTAAATGGTTTAACCAACAGTACCTTAGAGCTACTGCAAATTCAGCGTTGGCTAAAAACCTACAGCCTAAAGCAATGGAAATGAATTTATCTCACGCAGATGATTTGTCATTTTTGTCAGGAGTTTGTGGAATGATGAAAGAGCGTGCAACATTTTTAAACGAAATTTTGACTGAAGGGATTTATTTTTTCAAACGTCCGGAAGAATTTGATGAGAAAACTTTCCGTAAAAAGTGGAAAGAGGGCACTGCTGAACTGATGACTGATTGGAAAACTGAGCTTTCAAGTATTGAAAATTTTTCTGCAGAAAATTGTGAGGTAAGCTTCAAATTGTTTTTAGAAAATAATGGTGTTGGTTTAGGCGCAGCCTTACCAAACTTTAGACTTATGGTTACTGGTTTAGGCATGGGTCCTTCCATGTTTGAAATTGCCGAATTATTAGGAAAGGAAGAAGTTTTAGAACGTATGACCCTAGCTTTAGAAAAGCTTAAATGATGAATAAAATACGAATAGAAAAGATGGCATTCTTCGCTCGTCATGGATTTTACCCCGAAGAAAACACCATTGGAGGAAAGTTCGAAGTAGATATAGAATTTACAACTATTTTTTCTTCAGAAGCTAAGGATAACGATGAAATATCAGGGACTGTAAATTATGAGATGGTTTATGCAATAATTAAAGAGGAAATGGAAATTACATCTAAATTATTAGAGCATGTAGCAAATAGAATAATTAAAAGGTTGTATCGTGACATTTCACAAATATCTTTTATTAAATTAAAAATAAGCAAGTTGAATCCGCCTATGGGTGGAGAGATAGGACGAGTTGCTGTTATTTTAGAGAAATAGAGTTTAATAGGGGAGTTTCTAAAACAAATTGTTAATTTTGTACTTCAATTAAAAAAGGGTCTCGTGGCCGAGTGGCTAGGCAGTGGTCTGCAAAACCATCCACAGCGGTTCGAATCCGCTCGAGACCTCAAAGTCCCATTCATATTCCGTTACTTCGGGATTCGGATGGGATTTTTTTATGCAAAAAATATGCGCATATTATTATTAGACAATTATGATTCATTTACATACAATCTACTCCATTATTTGGAGAAGGTATCTGATATACCTGTTGATGTATTTAGGAATGATGAAATCGCTTTGGATGATATAGAACGATATGATGCAATTGTCCTCTCACCTGGACCTGGATTACCTGAGGAGGCAGGCATTTTACTTCCTTTAATTAATCGATATAAGCAACGCAAAAAGATTTTAGGAGTATGTTTAGGACATCAAGCGTTAGCGATGTCTTATGGGGCTAATTTAGCTAATTTACCTCGGGTTGTTCATGGTGAAGCAACTTCTATACGTATCCATTCGCAAATTGGATTATTTAAGACACTTCCAGAATCATTTAATGTAGGAAGATATCACTCTTGGGTGGTTAAAGACCAAGAACTTCCTGCTGAGCTCATTTGCACAGCCTCTGACAACGATCAAAATGTAATGGCTTTTCAACACCGTGAATTGCCTTTATCTGGAGTTCAGTTTCATCCGGAGTCTATACTAACTGAGTTTGGAGAAGAGATGATTCGGAACTGGGTAATGGCATAAAAAAAGACGTTTACTTATGGTAAACGCTTTTTAATTTTTAACAAAAACTGTTTAAAGATTACTCTCCTGTAACTTTAGTTCTAAATTTTGTTACAATAAAACCACTTACAATTTCTTGATCTACGGTAGCAATTTTTGTAATATTTCCTTTCTTAGCAGCAGCAACAATTCCTAAGTCTGCTGAACCAAACATGATTCCAAAATAAGCTTTCTTTTCAGCGACTCCTACTTTAGTTCCAACACTATTTTGGGTTACTAAAGCCTTTGGGTATGTGTATGGCCCTGAGATAGCGCAAGAAGAAAGTAATGCAACAAAACAACTTACTATTAATATATGTATAAATTTCATAATTTTTATATTTTAATTATTCACCTGTTACTATTAGTTGTTTCTTACCGAATATAATATAATCTGTATACTTTACATCAACAGTAGAAATTCCTCCAGTAATTTTACCCTTTTTAGCAGCTTCTGCTATACTATAATCCTTGTTTAATTCAATAACACCAAAAATCACTTTAGTCTCACTAATGCCTTTTTTAGGACCAATTGGTAGTTCTGTAACAGCTAAAGGAGTAGTTATAGAACAAGAAGATAATAATGCTGCTAATACTGCTGTACTAGCTAAATATTTTACGTTTTTCATCTAGTTTCTTTTTAATTGTTTTAAATAATTACTCTCCTGTAACTACAGTTTTATAGAATGGAAGTATGAAATACGTTAGCTTAGTATCTACACTTCCAATTTTGTCAATTTTAGCTTTTTTAGCCGTAGTAGCCATTGTAAAATCTTTATTCTTTGAGAAAGCTCCAACTTTAGAAACTCCTCTTTTTGTTCCAATTGGATTTCCAGTTACGGTGTGCGACTCATATACCACACAAGATGACAACGAAAAGACAACCGCTGCCAATAATGTTAATTTTTTCATAAACTAATAATAAGTTAATTAATAAAAATACTAGTATAAATTACTAGTACAATGTTCTTAGCCGTACAATGATATCAAATTTATGTCGTTAAAGAAAGTTAATTTGAAAAAAAAGTAATAAAAAAAGGGTTAACAAAATGTTAACCCTTATGCATTTATAAAGTATTTAATTTATAAATCAAACTTGATTCCTTGTGCTAGCGGTAAGTCATTACCGTAATTAATCGTGTTTGTTTGTCTTCTCATATATGCTTTCCAAGCATCAGAACCGGACTCTCTGCCGCCGCCAGTTTCTTTTTCACCACCAAAGGCACCTCCGATTTCAGCTCCTGAAGTACCAATGTTTACGTTGGCAATTCCACAATCAGAACCTTGTGTTGATAAGAACAATTCCATTTCTCTCATATTAGAAGTCATAATTGCAGAAGAAAGTCCTTGTACTACACCATTTTGTAGGGCAATTGCCTCGTCTAAAGTGCTGTATTTCATTATGTATAAGATAGGAGCAAATGTTTCATGCTGAACAATTTCCCAAGAGTTATCAGCTTCTGCAATAGCAGGTTTTACATAACATCCAGATTCATAGCCTTCACCTTCATAAACACCACCTTCTACAATAAGGTTACCACCGCTGGCTTTCACTTTTTCTATAGCTGCTAAGTAGGCATTTACAGAATCTTTATCAATTAGTGGACCTACGTGATTATTCTCATCCAATGGATTACCTATACGTAATTGCTTGTAAGCATTTACTAATTTTTCTTTTACTGTATCGTATAAGCTTTCATGAATTATTAATCTACGTGTAGAGGTACATCGCTGACCGCATGTACCTACTGCTCCAAAAACCATAGCAGGAATACACATTTCTAAATCTGCAGAATCAGTAATAATTATAGCATTATTTCCACCTAACTCTAAAAGTGATTTTCCTAAACGTTTTGCTACTGTTTCGGCTACTATTTTCCCCATTCTAATAGAACCTGTTGCAGAAACTAAGGCTACACGTTTATCATTGGTCATTAATTCTCCAATTTTGTAGTCACCGTTTATTAAGCAACTTATACCTTCTGGTAAATTGTTTTCTTTTAATACTTCTGCAATAATGTTTTGACATGCAACCCCACAAAGTGGAGCTTTTTCAGATGGTTTCCAAACACAAACATCACCAGAAACCCAAGCCAATGCTGTGTTCCAAGCCCAAACGGCTACAGGGAAATTAAACGCAGAAATAATTCCAACGATTCCCAGTGGATGATACTGCTCGTACATTCTGTGATTAGGTCGTTCTGAATGCATTGTTAAACCGTGAAGTTGACGTGAAAGACCAACAGCAAACTCACAGATATCAATCATTTCTTGTACTTCTCCAAGACCTTCTTGATAAGATTTACCCATTTCATAAGAAACTAATTTCCCGAGAGATTCTTTTTTTTCTCTTAGTTTGTCACCAAATTGTCTTACCATATCTCCTCGCTTAGGCGCAGGGACTGTTCTCCAATACTTAAAAGCGTCTTCTGCTTTTTCAATTACTTCTTGGTATTCTTTTTCAGAGGTAACACCCACTTTTCCAATTTCAGCGCCATCTACAGGAGATGCAGAAATAATAGGATTGCTATTGTTATTCATCCAGTTACTTCCAGTCGACGTCCCACTATTTAAGGTTTTTACACCCAATTCATTGAGTTCTTTTGTAATATCGATTACAGAATGAGCCATAATATATTTTAATTTAAAAATTCAATTTTCACAAAGGTAGGACTTCAATACCTGCTTTAAAAGTAAAATAGGAGCAAATAAAAAACCCTCAGAAAATAAATTCTAAGGGTTAATTTTATTCTTTTTGAGACGATTAAAATTTATAAGATAGTCCGATACTTAAAACTTCTTTAAACTGAGTTCGTGGCCCTACTTTATCGATTACACCATCATCATTGTTATCTATAGAAATATCAATATCATCATCGTAAATAACAGTTGCTGATATGTTTGCAGTAATAAATTTATTTACTTTCATTGCAATAATTGTTTCCCAGTTTACATCAATATTTTCTGGGTTATTTGCATAGTTAGAAAACAATTCTATTCTAGATTGTAAATTCACATTTTCTATTAGATCTTTTTTAAATTGAGCTCTAATATATCCACCGACTTCTGTTCTTAATACTTCATTGTTTTCTACTCCAAAAGCACCAATTGAGTTAAGGTCGTCATCATTTACAATGGTAAACTTAGCAGTAACAGGTGAAATATAAGCTGAGAAAACCTCGTTAGGCTTGTAGTCCATACCAATAGATGCTAATACATAGGCAGGAGCGAATAGATTAGATATCTTTATTGAATCATTTGGGAAATTATATCCTGGCGCAAATTGAGATTTAAAGTTAACTAATCCAGTGTAGTACCAAACTTTTGAGGCTTGACGACCATATTTAGAGGTAAAGTCGATTTTATCGTCACTCTTTATAAAGTCTGCGGTTCCTTGTTGAACTATTCCGTAGCCTAAGTCCAGACTATTTTCCCAACTATGTATACCTTTTTTGTAGTTGGCAAATACGTTTAAAAAACCATTCACTGCTACTGAACTCTGACCACCCCCGGCCCAGTTACTTAAAGCTACTTGTGAAAAATTGAATGAAACTAAGCCTCCTTTTGTCCAACTGGTATCTTTTTTGGCTATTGGTGAAGTTTGGCCGAAAACAGACAGCGTTAAAGCTGATGCGGCTAAGGTAGCAGTTAATACCCTTGCTTTGATACTTTTCATTTGTAATAATTTGGTTGGTTAATATATAGGTGTTAAAATAAATTAAATTGTATTTAAGGTGCGAAATAAATAAATATAGGAAAGAATCAATCATTATATTCGCCGAGTTGATAAAAACGAGTTACCAATGCACCACAATACAGTTTTTTTGGCGCAAACTTAATTCTTTACGTCTTGTTACACAACAATGAACAAAATAGTGATAATTCCATTAATTGCGCTTCTATTCGTATTAATTGATTGGTATGTATTTCAAGGTATAAAAGTACTCGTACAATCTTTTTCAACAACCAACCAACGGTTAGTAAAGCACGTTTATTGGTCGATTACTATAATCACTTTAGCAGCGTTTTTTACCTATCATTTTGTCAACTTAGACGCATACTCTAAGTCAGCTAAGATGTTTTTACTAGTTGGGGTATTTATAAATTACATAGCTAAATTATTTTTTGCTGTTTTTTTGTTGATTGATGACCTTGTTCGCTTAATTAAACAACTCGTATCTCTATTTTCACAAGAAAGCCCACAGATTGACTCTCAAACCAATACTATTTCTCGATCTACTTTCATTGTAAAGACAGCAGCCGTTGCGGCTGCTGTTCCTTTAGTTGGTATGTCTTGGGGTATTATTTCCGGCGCGCATGATTATAGAGTTAGACGAATTAAGCTACCGTTAGTTAACCTCCCCAAAGCTTTTGAAGGATTAAAGGTTGTGCAAATTTCAGACATACATTCAGGTAGTTTTTGGAATAGAACAGCTGTTAAAGGTGGTATAGAAATGGTAATGAATGAGAAGCCAGATATAGTTTTTTTTACAGGTGATATTGTGAATAATAGAGCAGAAGAGTTGACTGATTGGATTTCTGTTTTTTCAAAAGTGCAAGCGTCTTTAGGTGTATTCTCTGTGTTTGGTAATCATGATTATGGAGACTACGTAGCTTGGGGTTCTCCTCAACAAAAAGCAAAAAATTTAATTGATTTAGCTGCTATGCAAAAAGCCATGGGTTGGAAGCTGCTTATCAACCAAAATGCAGTTATAGAAATAGATGGAGAAAAAATAGCTGTAATTGGCATCGAAAATTGGGGAGCTAAAGCGCGTTTTCCTAAATATGGCAAGTTAGCTGAAGCAATAAAAGGTACTGAGAAGATAGCTACTAAGTTGCTACTTTCTCATGACCCGAGTCATTGGCAAGCAGAAGTATTGCCCATGTTTCCTGAAATTTCTGCCATGTTTTCAGGTCACACTCATGGCATGCAGTTTGGTATAGATATTCCAGGAATTAAATGGAGTCCTGTGCAGTATGTTTATGATGAATGGGCAGGGTTGTATCAACAAAAAGGACAATATTTGTACGTAAACAGAGGCTTCGGTTATATTGGTTATCCCGGCAGAATAGGGATGCCGCCCGAAATTACAACGATTGAATTAGTAAGTGCTTAATTAATGAAACGATACATTACATTACTCTTTAGTTTTATTACAACGACCATGTTGTTAACATCTTTCTCATCATCAAGAAATTGTGATTTAACTATTCGTGTGCAAAATATTCAACAGTTAAAAGGAACGATTAGTATTATTATTTTTAAAAGTAACGAGGGTTGGCCCAATGAATATAAAAAAGCTGTTTTCGCAAAAGGGATCTCTGCTTCTGCTAATGAAATTACCCAAGAAGTTAAAAACCTTCCTTTCGGCAAATACGCTATAGCCGTTCTGCATGATATTAATGATAATAAAGTCGCAGACAAATCAATGTTTGGAATCCCACAAGAACCATTCGGCTTTTCTAATTACCCAAAAATTACTTTTGGTGTGCCAGACTTCGAAGATGTCTCATTTTTAGTAAAGTCTCCGAAGCAAGAAATTATCATCAAAATGATGGAAATTTAGTTCCTACTGATTTCTCTTGACCATTGAAGTTCGCCTAAATGGTTATAAATCATTATTTTCATAATACGCTTTTCTAAGCTTCCAGAAAACTCTAAGATTGCAAAATTGTTATCTGCTACGTGAGTACCCTTCATTCTCAGTGTATTGGGTTCGTCAATGGTATTGTAATACTTAGCAGTTAGTGGAGATACGGTCAAGTCATAAACTTCTGTATGCTCCATTTTGAGGTAACTCAATTCTGTTTTGTGGCGATCTCCTGTTACAAATACTACTCCTTTAATTTCTTCTTCTTCAATTCGCTTAAGCAGAAAATCTCTCTCTTCTGGAAATATAGCATAGTTTTCATAAACCGCTGCAGGGTTTAATATTTGTCCGCCCACTGCGATAAGTTTAAAAGGGGCATCACTGAATTTTAATGCATCTATAAGCCACTCTATTTGCGGCTTGCCTAACATTTCCTTTTTTCCTGTTGTCCTATTGTTTGCATTTCTATGGTATCGGTTGTCTAAAAGAAAAAAGTCAACATCATTGTACTCAAATGCAGAGGTAATCCCAGGTCCTCCATTGATTCCAAAAAAGGGATTTCCCCAATAGGATCGAAACACATCAAGACTATTTTGCTTCCCTGCATAACTGCCATCAGCATCATTTGGACCAAAATCATGATCATCCCAAATAGCATAGTGATGGGCTGCTGCTAATAGAGGCTGCAATTCTTTCGTTGCTCTATCGGTAGAATAGCGGTAAAAAGTCGCCGCTTTACTATATAAATCGGCATCTCTTAAATAGAAATTATCGCCTAACCACAGCATTAGTTCAGGTTGTTTTTCAACGATTTGATTAAAAATGCCGTAGTTTCTTCCATAGGGTTCTCCGGGTCGATCATAAGCTACTTCATTCAAGTAAGCACAGCTCCCAATAGCCATTTTAAATGTTGGCGGATCCGTGCGGTACTGCCAATTAGATTGAGTAGTGAAGGAATAAGTAGGAGTAACGTAATTTTCATGTGGAACACGTATTTGATAATTATATCTAGTTCCAGGTTGTAGCAGTTCTGTAAGAAATTTAATGGTGTTACTCGACTCTTTAACAGCAACTTTTCTGACTCTTACGGTGTCGGATTGATGCCAATAAACAAACTCTGCTTCTCCAGGTTGGCTTAATTCAACCCAAACGAGCACTTCTCTTATGGTGTTGTAGCCTAACATGGGGCCTGACTTTATTTGAGCAGATAATGTCGACGCAAACAATAGGACGTAAAGAGAGAGGAGTAGTTTATTCATGTTCTTTTTTTACAAGAATACGCTGTATTTGGAATTGCTCCAAATTTTTTGAATGACTATTTCGTTAAGGATAGGTAATAACGAGCTAAGTGGTTTTCTCCAAGTGGCGGACATAACCAGACCTCCAAGGTTTACAAAACCTTGGAGGTCTTAGTGGCTAAAACTTCCATAGAAATCACATTGGACGGAGACGAAACAGAAGGGTCTAGAACTATGCGGGTTTATGCACTCAATGGTCAAATCGTTATTGAAAAAACACTTAATAATACAAATACCACTATAGAAGTGAACCAATTAGAAAATGGCGCGTATCTTTATGAAGTATTTGCAGTAGAGATAGTTGTACGTTAAATCAAATTAGTCATAGGAAGTGTATGATTAAAAAATTAGGACTTATTTTTCATCAATTAAATCATTCTTATTTTTTGAATTTTGCTCTACTACAGGCATAGATTCTATCTCGTTTTCTACTTTTGGACCATAAATAAACGACATGTCCTCTACAGGCTCTACTCGTTTGCCACTAGCGACTAATGATACAGCCATAATAACACAGCTAATGATAATGGTGTACAACAAGATACCGGAATCAAAGTTTTCTACCTGGTATTCTGGTGGAATAGCAAAGAATAATAAGATGGTAATTAATCCCCTAGGAGCTAAAAATAGCTGAGGTAAAATATCTCTTTGTACAAAGACTTTTAATACAATAAAACGAACTACGTATAGGCCCAAAAGGATGAGACCACTAATTGTCGCCACTTTTAAATTGAACAACGACTGAAGCGTAATAGTAATACCAAATAGGACAAAGAAGAACGTACGCACCACAAAAGCACTTTCCATGGTTACTAAGTGAAACTCGTTAGACACCTTTTTTAACGAGTTTTTATTGATCCATTTCTTCATGAACCCTCTAAAGAATATTTTGTAATTGTTCAGAACTAGTCCAAATACAAGAATAATAATTAGAGAAGATAAATGGAAGAGTTTGCCTACGGAATAAAGCATTAAAAGAACAGCAATCAATAAAAATAGCTTGACACTGGAGTTTAATTTTTGGAAAATCAATACCAATGCATAGCTAATAATCAAGGATAACGCTACTGTAATTCCGATGTTTGTAACTACGTCTAGGACAATTAATTTGGCACTACTCGTTTCTGCATTTCCTGTTAAAAAGTAGAAAAGCATAATTCCCAATATATCGGAGAACGTACCTTCATACACCATAAATTCTTTTTTCTCAGTACTTAGTCCGCCAACACTAGGAATAATAATAGCACTACTCATTACAGAAAGGGGAACCGCATAAAGAATACTAGTAAATACGCTTTCAATTAAAAAGTAATGAATGATGTACGCTAAAATAGCTGTTGAACCAATTAAAGATATTAGTGCAACAGAAAATGATTTCCATATGGTTGGCCATTTTTCTTTTGTTAACTCTAAGTCTAATGCTGCCTCTAAAACAATCATTATTAGACCGACAATACCCAAAAGTTCTAAAGCACTAAAAAGCTGATTTTCAGGAACTTTTAATTCTATAAAATTCATTCCTTGTTTTGCCAATATACCTAAGACAATAAGCAATAAAACACTCGGAATATTTGTTTTTTTAGAAATAATATTAAAAAAATAGGAAAGTATGATAACTAAGCTTATCCCAATAATAGCGGTGTATGGCCCAATAATTTGCATAATCATAATCTTAGTTTTTAGGCGAATTTATTGTATTGATTTGGTTATAAATACCTTCTGCTAAAACAGGGAAATAACTATTTGTAATTAAATCTATTTGGTTTTCTTGAGAAGGAAATGTTGTTGATGATATTCCTTTTGCGATAGTTATTCCATCTTTGGTAAACAATGTATAGTGGACTTTAGCTTCTCGCTTGTATTCTCCACTTTGCATGGTCGTATAGTCGCCATATATATTTCTAAACTCCAATTGATTTATAAACAAATACAACTTTGCTTTATGTTTGTTATATAAACTATCGAGCAGATTAGCATTTGTAATTTCTGCATTCATGAATCGCTCTTCAGTTACCTTTTTTGTTACAATCTGCCCGCCGTAATCGGGGGTCTCTTCTCTTTTAAATGACCCTTTTATTTTGCCTTTTAATGCTTTAGCTTTTTGTTCAACAGTGTTTGTTTCTTCTAAAGGGAGGGCTTCATAATTTAATTTTCTTGATCTATAAATATGTGTAAGGTCTTGTTCTATTTCGTCTTCCATGAAATAAAATGAAAGTACACTATATTTTTTATTAAATGATTGATACAAGTGAAAGTCAAGCGCTTTTGAAAATTCGTTTTTCATTTGGGCGGCGCTCAGTTTATTGTCTTTTTCTAATTGTTTATCAATTTCTGAGATATACATGAACGGCTCAAAAGGAATCAATAAAACGGCTGCTTTATCTGATGTCGCTCCGCCATTAAACTGCATTGTTCCGCTTTGTGAATAGGATACTAAATGGCAAAGGAGGATACTGAAGAGTAAGCTACGCGTTTTCATAAGTCTATGGTTTGAATCAAAATTAGTCCATAAATCCCTAACGACAGTTAACAGCTTATGGATTTTAAAACAAGAAAATGTTAATAAGCTAGATCTTATTGAAATAAACGAAGTATATCATTTCCATTCGCCAGAACCATTAAAGACAAAAGAATAACAAAACCAACGATTTGTGCATTCTCCAAGAATTTATCTGACGGCTTTCTTCCACTTACAATCTCATACAACAAGAATAAAACATGGCCTCCATCTAATGCAGGAATTGGAAGAATATTCATTATGGCTAAAATAATGGAAAGGAAAGCGGTAAAGCTCCAAAAACGTTGCCAATCCCACTCAGGAGAAAATGCTTTACCAATACTTATAAACCCACCTAATGATTTATATGCTTCAGTTTCGGGCTCAAAAACTAATTTCATTTGTTTAATGTAATTATCAAAAGAGTCATAAGCTTTATTAACCCCTGCAGGAATAGACTCTAAAGCACTATATTGCTCAGTAGAAAAAGTAATTTGCTCATTTATAGGAGTTATGGCAAAGCCTAAAGTTCCACCTTTACTAACATTTGCAGGTAATTCTATGGTGGAATTATTTCTAATTACTTTTAAAACAACTGACTCGCTACGATGACTTTTTAAGTAATTCACTACATCTTGAAAATAAGGAGTCGCCTCATTATTTATTCCTACAATTCGATCTTTAGGAAGCAGTCCTGCAGTATCCGCTGCAGTGTTAGGTGTCACTTCTTTTACCTCAGCAATAATTGCAGGCTCTAAAAAGCTTTTCTGATTTTTAATTAGTCCTGAGATGGTTCCTTCAGGAAGCGTAATATCTTCTTGACGTTGATCTCGTTCTACTGTAACTTTTTTTGCATTGTTGATTAAGATATTCATTTGAATATCACTGAATTTTTCAACTTTTTCGCCATCTACAGCTATAATTTTATCTCCGCTTTTTAGCCCCATATCAATAGCTATACTATCAGCATATACGCCATATTTTAGGCCTTCTGTAGGGATGTATTCATTCCCCCAAGTAAACAGAATTCCTGCATAAATAACAATTCCAAGAATCACATTTACAACTACTCCACCCAGCATAATGATCAGTCTTTGCCACGCGGGTTTAGATCTAAATTCCCATGGCTTAGGCGCTTCTTTTAATTGTTCTTTATCCATAGATTCATCTACCATTCCGGCTATTTTTACATAACCTCCTAATGGTAACCAGCCTATTCCATATTCTGTCTCTCCTTTTTTAAACTTAAATAAAGAGAACCATGGGTCAAAGAATAAATAAAACTTTTCAACCTTGGTTTTGAATAATTTGGCTGGTATAAAGTGTCCTAGCTCATGTAAGATTACAAGTATTGATAAACTCAAAATGAGCTGCGCGGCTTGAATAAGTACTTCCATTTTTAATATAAAATCAATCGGTAAAATTAAGTATTCTACTTACTAAAGACACAAGTAAAATGACAATCAATGTTAAATTACTGTTTCACTAGCTCTTCTGCGATTCTTCTTGCTTCAGAATTGCTTCCGATGTAATCGTCTAAAGTAGGTTTTTGAATAAAAGTAGCTTTAGCCATACAAGCTGAATTTATAGATGCGATATCAAGAAATCCTATTTTTTCGTCTAAAAATGCTTTATTGGTTATTTCGTTTGCTGCATTTAAAATGCATGCTGCATTTCCACCCATATTCATTGCTTCATAAGCAAGAGTTAAATTTTGAAACGTGTCTGTGTCTGCTTTTTCAAATGTGAGTTGAGGGTAATCTAAAAAATTAAATCGAGGAAAATCTGCATATATGCGCTGAGGGTAAGCCATTGCATATTGTATAGGCAATTTCATATCAGGAAGTCCCATTTGGGCTTTCATGCTTCCATCAGTAAATTGCACGAGACTATGAATAATAGATTGCGGATGAACGATTACATCTATTTGGTCTGGATTTAGATGAAATAACCATCTTGCTTCAATTACTTCTAAACCTTTATTCATTAAGGTAGCCGAGTCGATAGTAATTTTAGCGCCCATTTCCCAATTTGGATGTTTTAACGCTTGGGCTCTAGTAACCTTTTCAAGCTGACTTTTACTCCAGCCTCTAAATGGACCGCCTGATGCAGTTAAATATATTTTTTCTACAGGATTGTGAAATTCACCTACCAAACACTGAAAAATAGCAGAATGCTCAGAATCAACGGGTAACAATGGCACTCTATTTATAGCGGCTAATTCCGTTACTAAATCTCCGGCAACCACCAGCGTTTCTTTGTTGGCTAGTGCAATAGCCTTCTTAGCAGCAATAGCTTTAAGCGTAGGTTTAAGTCCGGCATACCCAACCAATGCAGTTAAAACCATGTCAATTTCTTCCATCTCAACAATCTGTTCTAACGCATCCGCTCCTGCATACGTTTTGATATCGTGGCTCCATAAAGCCTCAGAAACTTTATTGTATTGACTTACGTCACAAATTACTACCGCATTTGGTTTAAATTTAATAGCTTGTTTTATTAATAAGTCCGCATTGGTGTTGCTCGTTAATACTTCAATGGCAAACTTATTTGGATTTGCAGCGATTACTTCTAGAGCTTGAGTTCCTATAGAACCTGTAGAGCCTAGTATAGCGATATGTTTTTTAGTTTCCTCTTCTTGATTTTGCATAGGCTACAAATTTGATAAAAATGATTTAACTATTAAGACCAATTAGATGGATTAATTCGTTTATGAAAAAAAAGACATGAAAATTGAACGAATTGATTTGCGATTAGTAAACAGCATGTTTATTTTAATTCTCACTAACGTTTTAATAGGTTATTTAGTTTATCTTTTTAAATATAGTAGTTTATTAAATTGCAAGTAATAAATTGGGCGTATTGTGTTAATTAACAAATCGCTATAATTTAACACATTAAAACATAATTTTATGCATCCACTTTTAAAAAACGCCCTTATCTCTGCGACAATATTTTCTTATTTTGCTTGCATTTTTCTACGAATTCTTCTGAGCAAAAGGTTGACCCAATTGGCGCACTAACTTCTTCAACTGCTGAAGCTCGCCAAGAGATTTATGCAAAAGTTAGTTTGACAACGGATATTTCTTTGTTATCAGACAACGAAAGAAAAGTTTTGCCTTACTTAATTCGTGTTGCAAAGTTAATGGACGAGATATTTTGGAAGGAATCTATTCCAGAAAGTGTGATAGTAGATATGGGTTCTCTGACTATAGGTCAAAAATTGTTTTATGATTTGAATTATGGCCCTTGGGATCGATTGGTTAATTTTAAACCTTTTGTTGTTGGTATAGGCGAAAAACCAATAGGGACAAATTTTTATCCTGCGGATATGACTAAAGCCGAATTTGAAGCGATGAAAGCTACAGATAAATCGAGCTTATATACTGTCATCATAAGGGATGATAAAGGACAATTAACAACGATTCCCTACCATAAATTTTTAATCATCAATTAGCAGCAGCAGATTTGTTAGACTCTGCTTCGTTAATTACTGATGATAAAGGGCTACAAAAGTACTTGTCGCTATGAGCTAAAGCACTAAGAAATGACTTGTATGACGAGTCAGTTCTTGCTTAAATATGCAAAATAATACGTTAGACTTAATAGTTGGTCCAATAGAAAACTATGAAGATCGATTATTTGGGTACAAAGCTGCCCATGAAGCCTATGTTTTGGTTAAGGACAAAGTATGTAGCGCAAAGTTGTCAAAGTATCTTACTTACATGCAAGAACTACAAGAAAATCTTCCTGTAGAGGCTTATTATAAAGCTGAAAGCCTGGGATTGATGCTCAATTAAGTGCTTATGACATGGTTTTCTATGCAGTGGATTGAAATGGAGGCAGCAAGACTATAGCGGTAAGCCTGCCTAATGATGAAACTATCCAGAAAACGGTTAGAACTAGGAGGCCATAGCTAAAGAATGCAATGCGTGCAAAGTTTGATCAAATTTTATTACCCATTTCCGAAGTTCTTATTGACTCATCACAGCGCAAGCACATCACCTTTGATGCTTTTTTTGCTAATATTATGTTTCATGAAGTGGCTAACGGATTGGTTATTTAACATATAAACGACTAAAAACAAGCAGTTCGTGAAGCATTTAAAGAAAGGTATTCAGCACTTGAAGAAGGTAAAGCTGATATATTAGGGGTATACACGGGTCGTCAATTGCTTGTAAAACAAATATATACTGATGGAGAGTTAATGGATAATTACGTAAACTTTTAAGCAAGTATATTTCGTTCTGTTCGTTTTGGCGCTGCGTCGGCACACGGACAAGCAAACATGGTTAGGTTTAATTTTTTAAGGAAAAAGGAGCTTTTATATTAAATGACAACGGCACCTATGCTGTAGCATTTGATAAAATGACTGAAGCTATGGATGAGCTTTCTGCTATTATAATCAAACTTCAAGGAGATGGAGATTACAATGGAGTTGTCAAGTTACTTAAACAGATGGGAGATGTTGATAATCAATTGAAAACAGATTTGGAAAAATTAAATAATGCAGGTATTCCTGTTGATATTTATTTTGATCAGGGTGTTGAGGTTTTAGGATTATTAGGGAATGATAATATTAAGTTAATCTTAAACTATAATTCAATCAATTACTTTTGTACTTTCTTAAAATGCTAATAACTGTAAATAAAATATTATGAAAAAAATTCTACTGTCGGTTTTATTCGCGAGCAGTGTATTGTTTAACAATGTGCTTGAGGCACAATGCACCGATTTGTTTTTCTCTGAATATATAGAAGGGAGTAGCAATAATAAAGCAATAGAAATTTATAACCCAACGAACACTAAAATAGGGTTAGATAATTATCAGGTTCGTTTATATGCAAATGGTAATAGTTCACCAAACTCAACTCAAAGTTTTGCCTCTACAGATTCTATTGATGCGTTTGGTGTTTACGTATTATCTAATAGTAGCGCTGCTTTATCTGGGATTACTAGTAATTCTAATAAAACATCAAGTGCAACTAATTACAATGGAGATGATGCTGTGGAACTTTATAAAATTTCTACTACTAGTAGTATTGATATCATTGGAGTAATTGGAACTGACCCTGGGTCGAGTTGGCCAATCAACGGAACAAATGCTATTTCTGGGTCTACGGCAAATAACACTTTAGTAAGAGATCCTTCAGTTCAACAAGGACAATTGAATTGGGTAACGGGTTCATCTGAATGGTTAGTGTTTACTATTGATATGGTTGATTCATTAGGAGGCCATAGTTCAGTTTGTGCCGTTCCTTCTGCACCTGCACCTTCAGTATCTGCAGTTGGAACTAATGTATCTTGTAATGGTGCTGCTGATGGCTCAATCGATTTATCAGTATCAGGTGGTACAGCGCCATATACATTTCTATGGAGCAACGCTTCAACAACTGAGGATATCACGGGACTGGTTTCTGGAACATATACAGTTACAGTAACAGATGCCGTATCTTCGACTATAACCTCTTCAACTACTATCACAGAGCCTGCAGCTATTACCATCACGATTTCTGAAATAAGTCCAGTTTCTTGTAATGGCAATAATGATGGAATTTTAAGTGCATCTGCATCTAATGGTGCAGGAGGTTATTCATATGCATGGAGTAATAATATCACTACAGCAACGAACTTAAATGTAGGAGTAGGAACATATACAGTGACGGTTACAGATGCAAACTCATGCACGAAAACCGAATCATATACACTAAATGGCCCTGCTGCTATTGGAATTACCTCTATCGTTACCAATGTTTCTGCTAATGGGGCCACTGATGGGGCAATTGACATTTCCATTACAAATGGCATTGCGCCACTAGCATATGCTTGGAGTAATTCAGCAACTACTGAGGATTTATCAGGATTGTCAGGTGGAACATATACTGTTACAGTTACAGATGCAGGAAGTTGTTCAAATACAGCCTCATTTACGGTAGTTGAACCAGCAGTATTAACCGCTAGCATAGCTAGCCAAAATAATGTTGCTTGTAATGGTGGACTAACAGGTTCTCTCACTGCTACTGCATCGGGAGGTACTTCTCCATATACTTACTTATGGTCAAATGGGTCACCTACTGACACTACATTAAGCCTTGCAGCAGCTTCATACACAGTAACAGTAACAGATGCAAATAGCATTACAGCAACAGTTTCTGCTACAATTACTGAACCGACATCAATAGTTGGATCTGGAATTGTTACCAATGTTTCAATAAATGGTGGTTCTGATGGGGCAGTTGATTTGACTGTTTCTGGAGGAGTTGCTCCTTATTCATTCTTGTGGTCTAATGCTGCAATAACAGAAGATATTACGAATGTTAGCGCAGGAAGTTATAATGTAACCATAACTGATGCTAACACTTGTACCATTACAAATAATTTCACTGTTAATCAACCAACTACTTTAAATTTAACGACCACTAAAACTGATGCTTTGTGTAATGGTGCAGCAGCAGGTGCTATAGATTTGACAGTATCAGGGGGTTCTACACCTTATACCTTTGTTTGGTCTAATGCTGCAACTACGGAAGATTTAGTAGGGTTATTGGCAGGCACATATACTGTTACTGTAACAGATGCATTTTCGATTACAGCAACAACTTCTGCCACGATTACTGAACCTACAGCTATTGTTACGTCTGTAGGAGTAGATTCTAACATTTCGTGTAATTCTTTTTCTGATGGTGGTCTTTCTGCATCAGCTACGGGAGGAATAGCGCCATACAGTTTTGTATGGTCAAATGCAGCAACTACAGCGTCAATAACAGGTGTTGCTTCAGGAACGTATACAGTTACTATTAGTGATGCAAACAATTGTACATCTGTTGGTTCAGGAACGATTACTCAGCCTGCTGCTTTAGTTGCATCTGTTGCAGTTGATTCAAATGTATCCTGCAACGGATTTGCAGATGGCGGTTTATCAGCTTCAGCTAATGGTGGGACTGCTCCTTATAACTATTTATGGTCAAATGCAGCAACTACAGCCTCAATAACAGGTGTTGTTCCCGGAACATATACAGTTACTATTAGCGATGCAAATAATTGTTCGACAGCTAGTTCAGGAACGATTACTCAGCCTGCCGCTTTAGTAGCTTCAGTATTCGTTGATTCGAATGTTACTTGTAATGGATTTTCAAATGGCGGATTAACAGCTTCTGCATCAGGAGGAATTTCACCTTATAACTATTCATGGTCAAATGCCGTAACTACAACTTCTATTACAGGTGTTGGAGCAGGTACATATACGGTAACAATAACTGATGCAAATAATTGTTCAACAACATCTTCAGGTATAATTACAGAGCCTTTGGCATTATTGTTATCAAATGTATCTACTAATGTTACGACCAATGGTGGTTCAGATGGTTCAATTGACTTAACCGTTTCAGGTGGAACCGTCCCGTATGTTTTTAATTGGAGTAATTCAGCAATAACTGAAGATATTACTGGATTGTCTGCAGGTACATATACAGTTACTGTGACAGACAATAATTCATGCACTTCTTCTACAAATGTTATTATTACTCAGCCTGCAGGTTCTTTAGCTGAATTAATTATTACTGAAATCATGTATAATGGTCCCGAAGCAGGGACAGATACTTCTGAGTTTATTGAATTCTTAAATGTTGGTGCTACTTCCGTTGATTTAACCGGATATAGCTTTTCACAAGGCGTAACACATACTTTTACAAGTGGGCTTGTTGCTCCTGGAGATTATTTTGTAATTGCTTATGATTCCACTGCTTTTAGAAATACATTTGGAGTAGGGGCAGATTTTCAATGGACTTCAGGAGGGTTAAGTAACGGAGGAGAGGATATTGTCTTAATAGATAATTTCGGAAGAACGGTTGACTCTGTAGATTATGACGATGGAGGCTTATGGCCATCAGGTTCCGGAGCAGGACAACCTGATGGAGGTGGAGCATCTATTGTATTATGTGATTCTACTTTAGATAATAATTTGGGTTCATCTTGGAGTGCAGCTATTTCTCCTATTTCAGGAAAAGTAGTGAATGGTTTCCAAATTTTTGCTAACCCCGGCGCGAAAGGGATCTGTTCTTTACCGATGTCTATTGCTATGGTGTTAGATTCAAATGTAACTTGTAATGCAGGTGCTAGTGGAGGTGCTTCTGTAAACGTAACTGGTGGATTAGCTCCATTTACTTATGCTTGGTCTAACTCTGCAACTACTGCATCCATTGCGGGTATTGCCGCAGGGACGTATTTTGTCACTGTAACTGATGCATTAAGCGCAAGCTTAAATGACAGCATAACAATAACGGAACCAACTGCAATTTCAGTAACCGATATTATTACTAATGCTTCTGCAAATGGATTGACTGATGGAGCAATAGATATTACGACCTCGGGTGGTACAAGTCCATATTCATACTTGTGGAGCAATACTGCAACAACGGAGGATATTACAGGAGTAGGAGCAGGATCGTATACACTAACTGTAACAGATGCAAATTTATGTACTTCAGTGAATACTTATACTATTTCACAACCTACTACTTTTGCTATAATTGATACTATTACGAATGTAAGTTGCAATGCAGGTACTGATGGTAATATAGCTTTGACTGTGTCAGGAGGAATCTCTCCATATACATTCTTATGGAATAATACTGCTATAACTTCTAATATTACAGGTTTATCTGCAGGTAATTATAACGTAACTGTAACAGATGCAAATTCTGCTACAGCTACTGCTAGCTATACAGTTACTGAGCCAACAGCAATAGCAATAACTGGTGCGGTAAGTAATGCAACAACTAATGGAGGGTCCGATGGATCTATAGTAGCTTCTGCTACAGGTGGAACAAGTCCTTATGCCTTTCTGTGGAGTAATTCAGCAATTACGGATACTGTTTCTAATTTATCAGCCGCTACTTATTTCTTGACCGTTACAGATGCTAATTTATGTACAAAAATTGACTCTTTTGTAGTAGGTCAGCCTGCAGGAGCTTTAGCTAATCTAATAATTACAGAGATAAATTATAATGGCCCTGAGGTAGGAACGGATACTTCGGAATTTATAGAATTTGTGAATGCTGGAACCACCGCTGTCGATTTGACCGGATATAGCTTTGTAGAAGGAGTAACTTTTACCTTCCCGCCTAGCTCGATAGCTCCTGGCCAATATATGGTTGTTGCTTTTGATTCCTCAGGGTTTAGAAATACTTTTGGATTTAATGCAGACTTTGTTTGGACATCAGGAGGCTTAAGTAATGGTGGTGAAGATATTACAATAGTAGATAATTTTAATAGAACAGTTGATTCTGTAGATTTTGATGATTCAGCTCCTTGGCCTGCAGGATCTGCAGCAGGTCAGCCAGACGGAGGAGGAGCCTCTATAGTACTATGTGACTCTACTACTGATAATAATGTTGGATCAAATTGGTTCGCAGCGACATCTCCTGTAAATGGTGTAATTGTTAACGGACTTCAGGTATTTGCCAATCCAGGTGTGGGAGCTCCTTGTGTTCAACCCTTGGTAGCTACTATTGCAATTGATTCAAATGTTACATGCAATAATGGGACAAATGGAGGATTATCGGTAAATCTATTAAGTGGAGCCGCTCCTGTTACTTACTCATGGAGTAACTCAGCTACCACAGCTTCGATTACAGGTCTTTCAGCAGGAACCTATACGGTAACAGTGACTGATGGAAATTCAGCAACTTTAGTTGATAGTGCAACTATTACAGAGCCTATCGCGATATCATTTACATCGACGGTTGTTGATCAAACTGCTGCAGGTAATGATGGATCAATTGATATCACAGTTGTAGGTGGCACTGCACCATATATGTTTTTATGGAATACAGCTGATACAACTGAGGATATTTCAGGATTGAATGCAGGTGTATATACATTAACCATTACAGATACCAATAATTGTGTTTTTGTTGATTCTGTAACAGTAGGATTGAGTATAGGTATTGAAGAAGTTTCACTAGAGAATAGCGTAATGATTTACCCTAATCCTTCAATAGGGTTAATAACTGTTGAAAGTTTAGCTCACTATGATCAGGTAAACATTTTTGATATCACAGGTAAAGTTATTTTTACTACCAATGTTTATGAAATGCGAAATGTAATTGACTTAACTAATAATAAAGGAGGGGTATACTTCATATCTATCCAAGGAGAGTCTGGTCGAGTAATGAAGAAAGTGATCATTCATTAATTGGTTGTTGATTTGTAATAACGGCCTCTTGATAAAACTTATCAAGAGGCCGTTATTTTTACAAAGAATTATTAAAGGTTGTTATCATAAAGTGCAGTGAATTGCATTTGATGTTTTTAACATTAGAAATCATTACTGTCCAATAAAAATTAAAAGGATATCGAATTAAAATAAATCTCGTCCTTTGAATTTTTATTTCTTCCAAATTTTATAAATACTAAGTTCATCCGGGTGATCTCCAATCACAGATTCGAGCTTTAATGTGGCTTTTCTTTCTTTTTAAGGTCACATTGAACTAACGTTTCCGGTTTCGCTAAAGATTCATTTTATTTTCCAAAAACAAAAATTCAAGGGACATCATTTAAATTAGCACTTGTTTTTAATTCGAAATTTTAATCGAACAACAATGATTAGAAATACAATTATGAAATACGTTAATTTCCTATTTTAATTACTGCTTGGCAAGTCTTTAATTAAATAAACTAGTTGTAAAACAAGTGGATGATTTAAGAGAAAGGGGTTTTTATGAAGAACGTTAATGTACGAATATTGCTTTTTAATACCTTAACGGTTTAAAGGGGAGCAGAATTTTTTTTACACCTTTATAGTCGCAATTAATGATAGTGGATTACTAATTGTAAAGCTTTTATTTAGCTGTAGGGATTAATTATTTTTAAGCGATTGCTTTTTAACTTGATTTAATAGAACATCTAATTCGCTCTCGTCATCCAGTGAAATATATTCGCCATTGCCATCCTTTGCGATACTTTTTAAGTTCTTTTCTGTCCACTGTTCATTTTTAATACCTACTGATGTTATGTAGATTCTTTTTTCTCTGGCATCTTGAATCATTTTAGGCACCCGTTCATTTTTTTCGCCTATTTTAAATGCTCCATCAGTTACTAAGTATATCTGATTGTTTCCATCCTCTATAAAAGATTCATAAGCAACCTCATAGGCTTTAATTAACCCTTTGTTTCCTGATGTAAACCCACCCGCAGAAATGGTTTCTAGCTTTGTTTTTATAAATTGTTTATTATTTGCGGGAGTTGATGGTAAAATTATTTCAGCCTCATCTTTATAACTAACAATAGCAATCTTATCAATTTCTCTTAGAGGGTTTAATAGTTCCTTAATCGATTGCTTTAACAAGTCTAATTTGTCGTCTTTCCCCATCGACATAGATGCATCAATTAAGAATATGATATTATTAGGAATAAAATCATTTCGTGACAGCTCATTTGGTTGGGTAGATATTGGTGCTATAATTGGAATGTCTTCTGCCTCATTTTCAATTAGTATTACTTTTTTAATTTCCTTTTGAATGATCTTTATTGGTTCAATAATTTCTGGTTCCACATTATCAGAAATTTGTTGGTTGTATGTATCAATTACAACTTCACGTTGTAAGGTATTGTTTGGCATTAGATTTACAAACGCTTTCTTTATTTCTGCTTTATTTTGGGGGCTACTTATAGTACTTTGTAATGGATTTACTTTTTTGTTACTAAAGTCAGGACAAGCTTGTAGCAGGTTTTTAGGAATCGTCAGAATTTCACCTTTTATTGTAACGGTGATTGGTTCAGTATTCGAACTAAAATACAGATTCACTTTTTCTGAAAACTTGCCTTTTTTCTTTGGTCGATACTTTAGTCGAACTATTTGTGCGTCATTATTTTGAAAAGACATTGATGTATACTTTACCTCAAAATTTGAGCTATGTTCAATCCGGAGTAAAAATACTTTTTCACCACTATTATTGGTAATATTTAGGTCCAATACTTCTTCGTTTAGCTGATCTATTTCACCTAAATCAAATACAGTGGCTGTAATCATTGTTTGTGCTGGCAGAATCAACGAAATTGAAACAAGAAATAAGCTAAATAGGTATCTCATAAATATCTGTAGTCAAAATTTAGGCCAAAAAAAGAGGAGTAAACTTACTCCCCTTTTTTAATTTAACTATTGCTGTATGACTAATTTCTCTGTTTGTGTTTCTTTCGAATTCGATATTCTTATAAAATATACCCCATTTTTTAGCTCCTTGTCATCATTGAAGAAAGAATAAAACTTTCCATCTATTATGTTCACATTTTTAGAAATAATAAGCTTACCACTCATATCGAAAACATCAATCTGTCCCAATTCATTTATGTCTTCATGGATTGAATTGAATTGTATGTAGGTTCTATCGTTTTTATTTGGATTAGGGTATATCCTAAGCTGTTTGAACTCTCTTAGTGATGAACTATCAGTAAATGTGTTATTTGCTATAAATGTACTTGGTCGAATGGTTATAGAGCAAGGTGTTCCATAACCTGTCCATTGTCCATCTATAAAAACATTTACATCAACTGTGTAAGTCGCTCCCTGTTGAATGCCAGGAACACCACCTAGATATATGCGTTGATTAGTAGTAGTTCTTACAAAACTGTTGACGCCGGGGCCATCAAACCTAATTCTATAATCTGTTGCTCCCCTTTTCTGATAATACTGAATAAATGAGTAGCGCTCATGTAAATTTGTTGCTCCGCAATATCTAGGATGTAAAGTAGACTGAGACGCTGATAAAGACATCGTTGTAAATGAACAGCTTGTCCCATAACCTATCCATGATCCATCTACAAAAGCGTCTACATCAACTGTATAAGTAGAACCATGCAACATGCCTGTTACACCATTTAAGTAAACCCTCCTGTTGATAGTAGTTTTTTCTACATTTGATACTCCTGGTCCATTAAATCTGACTCGATAGTTGGTAGCTGATGCATTTTGATAATATTGAATGAACCCCATTTTATGGTGGACATTTGTTGCGCCGCAATATTGTGGGTGAACTTTTACATCTATACTAGATAGTGTCTTTATTGAAATATTACATAGAGTGCCATAATTTGACCAATTGCCCCTAACAAAAGCGGCAACTTCTACACTATACGTTTCTCCAAACTTCATTCCGGGCACATTTACTAAATATAATCTATTATTAGCGGTTGTAACTTCTACATTTGAAACGCCTAGCCCGTTGAACCTTAATTTATAATTAGTGGCATCATTTCTAGTGTAAAATTGCACAAACCCTAGTTTATGATCTATTTGTGTAGCTCCGCAAAATTTAGGATGTAATGTCAAATCTAAACTTGAGATATCTTCTGTTGTTATTGGGCATACTACACCATAATTTGTCCATGCTCCGTTTATTAGAGCCGCGACATCAACCTGGTAAGTTTGATTACTCAAAAGGCTTGCAATACTTCCTAGATATAATCTATTTGAAGATCTAACAAATTCCTGATTACTTAACCCTCCACCATTAAATCTAAATCTGTAGCTTGTTGCTCCTGATAATGGATTTGCCATAATCATCCCCATACTTAAATCTAAATTTGTTTCTCCGCAATAATTCGGATGAAGGGTTGTCGTTACAGAATTATTACTAATTGCGGGGCTAATAACTATTTCGTAATCCTCTGCTTGTCCTGTGTTTGGGTGGTAGCAAGGACCAGAAATGTTTTGTGAATGAAAATCGCTGATTAATCTTAATCTCAATGGCGCATTTGTGGTCACTCCTGTTGAAGGGATTATTATATTACCTGAATGAGTTTTATTTTGATTAGAGGAAAATACTTCTTCACCTAAATCAGTAAAATCGCCATTATTGTTAAAATCAATGTACATTTTAACATCCTCATCGTTGGCAATTCCTGTAGTGATAGATAAGGGGTAAGTATTTCCTGCTATCACTGATATAGACTGAAGTTTAGAATTGTCTACATACCCCCCGTCAAGGACTGAACCTTCTGAGTTAAATTTTATATTGCTAAAAGACAACGACCTAATTCCGATTCCAAAATTGTTAGATAAATTAGCCGTAATAGGAGTGCAGCTAGCATTTATTGAATAACTAGCAGGCAATGTCGCTCCAAGAGAGCTTACTAACCCAGGTCTACTTGTTTCTAGTGCCGCTCGCATTCGTATTTTCTGATCACTTGTAAAGTTTAATGCACAAGACTGACTAGAGTAATTCATGAAATTAGAAGTAACAATATCAATGCTATTTCCTGTGCAAGAATTGATTCCTGAGGGACAATTACTACTTGCTCGTATATGAGGGTCAGTGTCCGCAACAAAATCACCATTTCCTGTAGGACAAACGGTTCCATTATTATCTCCTTCAAATGTGTGATAAAGATTTAGACCATGTCCTAGCTCATGCACAAATGTTCTACTTTGATTATTCCATGAGTTCACTGTTCCAATGCTGCCAAAGCAGGTATTCATAATGATTGTTCCATCTATTCTTGGGCTAGCCCCTGGGAAATAGGCATACCCTTGAATTCCAAAGCCTCCATTATTGTCATCTATTTCTGATATTACCCAAACATTATAGTAGTGTGTATTTGGCCATATACTTAACGCTTTTATATCAGCCTCAGATGCACCATCAGAATTATTAGCATTTACGCCTTTTGAAGCATAGTTTGCAATTACACTTCCATCAACTCTATTGATACCAGTAGTAGGGTTTCCATTTGGATCGCGCTTTGCTAGTATAAATTCAATTTCAGTATCTACACTTGAACCATGCAAGTTAGAATATCTTGCATTTAATGTGTCAATTGCAGAGAAAATTTGGTTGTCAGATATATTATTCCCCACACCCAAAGGCTCACCTATATGAACAATATGGATAACAATAGGGATGGTAATTTTTGAATTAGATTTACTCAAATTTTGAGATAAATAATTTTTAATTTCTAATTCATTTTGATTAATTCTATTGGCATAGGTAGGATCATTAATCAATAATTTCTTATGCATTTCGTCGGTGGCGCACAAATCAGTGGTCTGAGAAAATGACTTAGAAAGAATAAACAAGAGTGAAATCAGAAGTAGATTCTTCATCGTATTGCTTTTGAGGTTAGTTTTTTTAAAGTTAATGTAATATTAATAATTTAAAAGGTCTGCTATTTTACGGTCGTTAGAAAGTCGAGGTAACTTGTTTTGCCCTCCTAATTTGCCTATTGATTTCATATAATTTTGAAAGGCTCCTTTTCTTACTACAGTAATTTTTAATGGTTGCAATATGTTGCCTGTGATTAGGTCTTTGTAATAACTATTCTTTTTCTGTAATTCTACATCCAATGTATTTCGAAAGGTCATTAAATCTTTAGGGTCATCTTCAAACTCAATAAACCATTCGTGAAAAGGTAGCTCTTCATCAGGAGGATTTACCTGAGGTGCTAAATGAAAGTCATTAAGTGATACTGCATGTATTTTACATGCTGTCTGAATAGCAGATTCTGCCTCTTCAGCTATTACGTGCTCTCCAAAAGCTGAGGTAAAGTGCTTAATTCTACCTGACACAATAACTCTATAGGGTGATAAACTGATAAACTTGACTGTATCGCCAATTGAATACCCCCAAAGCCCTGCATTTGTGCTTAATATAAGGGCGTAGTTAATATCAAGCTTAACATCTTCTAATGCAAGGCGAGTAGGCTTTTCGTTGTAAAATTCATTAGTAGGAATAAACTCATAGAAAATCCCGGAACTTATATTTAATAACATACCATTTTCTAGCTGACTATCTTGATAAGCGATAAAGCCTTCCGATGCGGGATATAACTCAATTGTGTCTACTTTCTTACCAATTAGTTTTTCGAAAATGGAAGAATATGGCCCATAATTTACACCACCATAGATAAATAGTGAAAAGTCAGGAAAGATTTCTTTTATATATTTTTTTCCTGTTTGTTTTAGCAACCGCTCAAAATACATTTGCACCCAGGGAGGAATACCGCTAATAAGCGACATTCTCTCTTTTGAGGTTTCTATTGAAACTGCTTCTATCTTCTTTTCCCAATCAGCTATGCAATTTGTTTTGAAAGAAGGCATCCTGTTTCGTTGTAAATAGTTTGGAACATGGTGGGCAACGATTCCTGAAAGTCGGCCTGTAGGAATTGCACCACTTTTATCTAATTCAGGACTACCCTGTAAAAATATCATTTTATAATCTACAAACTGTGCTTTGCCTGTTTCTGCAATATAACATAATATAGCATTTCGTGCAGCATCTATATGGTTAGAAATGGATTCTTTAGTTATAGGAATATATTTAGTTCCAGAAGTAGTGCCTGAAGTTTTACATAAATAGATTGGTCTCCCCTTCCAGAGCACATCCGCTTCACCTTTTTTTACCTTCAGAATATATTTTGCTAGTCCTTCATAGTCAGTTATAGGCACTTGCCTTTTGAATTCCTCATATGTATAAATATGGTCAAAGTTGTGATCCTTACCAAATAGTGTATTCTTGCCCCCTGCTAATAATTCGTTAAAAACCTTTTTCTGAGCAGCAATAGGGTTTTGGCTCCACTTTTTAACTTTTCGTGCTTCTAATTTTGCAAAGGGTATGCTTAACCAAGATTTAAATCCCATTTATTTTAAATTTAGATACGTTTCAGGATTTAATGGTGTCCCGTCATACCACAATTCGAAATGTAAATGCGGGCCATTGGTTAGCTCCCCAGAATTTCCAACAATCGCAATTGCATCTCCTGCATTAACTTGCTCACCAGTTTCTTTCATTAATACAGAGTTGTGTTTGTATATGGAAATTAGATTGTTCTCATGCTGTAAACTAATTACATATCCTGTTTCAGCAGTCCAGCCTGTAAAAATAACAACTCCTTTTATAACTGCTTTTATCGCTTCGTTTTCAGGTGCAACAATATCAATTCCAAAGTGCTCTTTTTTAGGTTCGAAACTTCCTGTGACAAGTCCATTCAGCGGGGTAAAAAAATAAGTACCACTTAATAGAGTATTTCCTTTAGGAGCTTTATTATTATGTATATTGTATGCGTCTTCTTTTTCTACAAAATCTCTAAATAAAGAATCTTCTTTTGATGTCTTGCGAGCTTCTTCATCATATTGTGGGATGAGCTCATTTTCATTTGTTGATGTATCATTAGGAAGTTTGCCTTGAATGATAAGTCGAATATTATTTAAATAATGCTGTTTTACACTAAGGTCATTTTCTAAAGAATCAACCTTAAGAACCATATTGGTAAGGTTTTGACGTAAGGTAACATCAGTATAACCCGGAATAAATTCTCTTAATGGAGTAAAAGCAATAATTACAGTAACAATAAAAATCAGCAAAACTGAGCCTGAAATGAACAATAGAAATACATTAAGTGGAGAAAGACGAAAGGATAGTTTTTCTTCAAAGCTAATATCATTCAATATTACCAATCGAAATTTGCTCTTTAGGCGTTTAATTAAACGCTTTTTTTTATTTTTTTCTTCTAACATTAGATTTTCAATTACTACAAATATCTGAATAAATAAGAGGATTCAGAAAGCGCTCTTTCCTTAAAAATGAATGATTATAATTAATTTAGCAAATTTTTGTCTAAAATATAATAAAGTAGGAGTTGATAAGTTATTATCAACCCATTTATTTTCGGAAAAATAACTTGTGAAAAATAGCCTTTTAGTTGCATTAAAGTATGCCCTCTCATTCTTGGTTTTGATCATGGTATTCTCTGCCTGCTCTACCAAGAAAAACACTTTTATGAGTAGGAATTACCATAACATGGTCGCTCATTATAATGGATACTTTAATGCTCGGGAGATTTTAAAGGAAGAGAATAGCAAACGTATAAATGCTCATAAGGATGACTACTCTCAACTACTGCCAATTTTTATCTATCCTACAGAAGACCAGTCTAAAGCATTGATTCCACAAATGGATATCGTTATTGAAAAATCGTCTACTGTAATTGATCGTCATTCCATATACAAGCAGAAAAAAGAACATGTAAAATGGATTGATGATAGCTATTATTTAATTGGTCAGGCTCAATTTAATAAAGGAAATTTAGTCTCCGCCGAAGAAACATTTTTGTATATCTATCAAGGATTTAAAAAAGAGTCAATTCGCTATGAAGCAATACTTTGGCTTATAAGAACTCATATTGAAAAAGGAGAGTGGGATAAGGTTGAAACTTATTTTGAGGTAATTGATAAAGATGTTTCTTACCCTGATGACAAGCAAGGTCTTTTAAATGCAGTCTATGCAGACTATCATATAAAAAAAGATAAGGATTATGATAACGCAATTTTAAGACTTGAAGAGGCAATAAGGTTTACAGAAGATCGTGATGATAAAAGAAGATATACCTATATTCTTGGCCAAATTTATCAGAAAAAAGGTTACCTAAAGAAAGCAAATGAGCTCTACGCGGATGTTTTAAAACTCAAGCCTGACTATGTTATGGCGTTTAATGCTAAAATTAGTCGTGCCATAGCCTATGACTCGGAGTCAAACAACTCGGAAGACATTAAGAAAGAGCTTAATAAAATGTTAAAAGATCGAAAGAATGAAGAGTTTTACGATCAAATTTATTTTGCTTTAGCAGAGTTAGCATTGACAGAAAAAGAGGAAGATTTAGCAATTACTTACCTTAAAAAATCGACAAAAGTTAGTACCGTAAATATAAAGCAAAAGGCGTTATCCTTTTATAAACTAGCCGACATTTATTTTTCACGTCCAGATTATATCAACGCTCAAGCGTATTATGATAGCACAACGATTTATCTTCCAAAGGATCATGAAGCGTATTATATAGCAGATGAGAAAAATAAGAGCTTAAAAGATCTAGTAAGAAATTTGAAAATAGTTCAGCTACAGGATAGCTTATTAAAGGTTAGTAATCTTAGTGAGAAGGAGCAAAAAAGATTGGTTAACGACTTAATTAGTGAATACAAAAAACAGCAAGAGCGTGAACGGATGCAGCGAGAGGCCGCAGCTCTTGTTAAGGGGGAAAATGCTTCAGGAGGAACTGCAGCTCCTCCGGGTGGCTCAGGAGAATGGTATTTTTTCAATCCTACCTCTATGGCTTTTGGTCTTTCAGAGTTTAAAAGACTTTGGGGGGATCGGCCTTTAGAAGATAATTGGAGACGGAGTAACAAACAATCAACTATAGTTGAGGTGCAAAATGGGAATTTAGATGAAACAGGAGGTTCAGATCAAGGAAGCACCGCAGAGGCAATAGACGACCCTAAGTTGTCTGAAGAAACATATTTAAAAAATATTCCAAAAACGTTTAATGATAGACTAGTTGCAAATGGCAAAATAGCGGAAGCTTTATACTCTATAGGGTTTATTTTTAAAGAGTCGTTTGAGGATTACCCAAGTGCAATACAAGCATTTGAACGATTAGTGAATGATTTTGATACAAGTTCAAAAGCACTACCTGCTCATTATCAGCTTTACCGAATTTATCTATATCAAAATAATCAAGAGAGTGCTAGATTACACAAAGATTGGGTATTAGAAAATCATCCATTTAGTGAATATGCATACATCATTAAAGACCCTAATTATAATAAGCAAGCTAAGGCAACTAAAGAAAAGGTTGAGTCCTTTTATGCTGCTACCTATAGATTGTTTGAATATGGTCTTTACACTGATGTAATTGCGAGTTGTCTAAAAGCAGATACTGTCTTTAATTCTCAACATTTAAAAGAGAAGTTTGATTTTTTAAAAGCAAAATCTATAGGATACACACGATCACTAGAAGAGTTTAAGTTATCATTAGAAGAAGTAATTAAAAAGTACCCTGAAGATCCTGTAAAAGCCCAAGCTGCGGAGATTTTAGCTTATATCAATAAAAATTCTATTGCTCCTCCAAAGCCATTAAAGACGGATAGTTATGTTGTTGAAGACGATGAAAATCACATCGTTTTAATTAAGGTAAATCAACAAAACAACCAAAATGATCGTGTAAAGAATTTGGTTACTAACTTTAACACAAAGTATTTTAAGAACGTAAAGTTTGATGTGTCAAAAATATTGGTAGGATCAAATCAAAATATGATCATGATTAGAGCTTTTGACGATAAAAGAGATGCAATGAATTATTATAATATGATTCAGAAGCAATCTACACTGGATCCGAGTATAAAAGAAGGCGTATACTTGATTACCAACAAAAACTTAAGAACGCTATTTAAAGAGAAAAACATAGAGGCATATGCAGCGTTCTTTAATTCAAAGTACTTTTAACAGCTTAGATTAGCAGGTAATTTTTCAAATATCATATATTTGCAACAATACGATTAGGAATGTTTAAAAAATCAATGTGGAAAATGGCTAGAAATAATGAAGCAGACACTTCGTCTATTAACATAATAAGACAAGGCACGGATATAATTGGAGACGTTACTTGTAAGGGAGATATTCGAATCGATGGAAAATTAAAAGGAACATTAAATTGTGAAGGGAGGGTTGTAGTAGGTCAAGGAGGTTTGATCGAAGGGACCATTAATTGCAATAATGCAGACATTTCAGGTTCTCTAAAAGTAAATATTACAGTTAAAGAACTATTGACATTAAAGAGCAGCTCAAATTTAGTTGGCGATATTAGTACGAATAAATTACAGATTGAACCTGGTGCTAATTTCTCAGGAAATTGCAAGATGGGTGCTGTTGTAAAAGGAATAGAATCTTCTAGTGACCGAAAACAACAAGAAAAAACAGCCTAACGACTTTTTAAAATATACTGGGATGGCCACGCAAATGGCTATTACAATTTTGGCTGGTGTTTTTGGAGGCAGAAAGTTAGATGAATATTTAGGGCTTGAAATTCATACATTTACACTAGTAGGTTCTATTTTTGGAGTAGCTATCGCGCTCTATTTTTTAATTAAAGATTTTATCCGATAATGAATAAGTTCATCATCAAATTGGCAGTGTTGAGTGTGCTGCTTTTTTCATTGCATTACTTTACTTTTGAGCGATTAGGGATTCAATTAACATCATTGTATGCACTTTTTTATGGATTTCTAATAGCCATTACACTATTGTCATATGTGTTAATAATGAAGCAAATAGACAAGCGTCCGCAGTTATTTGTTACCTACTTTATGGGTTCTATGACCGTAAAGCTATTTATTGCTCTAGGCATCATGCTTGTTGTAATATGGTTTAATAGAGAAGATAGAGTCCCTTTAGCTATCGCATTCATGGTCTTGTATTTTGCCTACACATTTTTAAGTATATCAGCAATTTTACCCAACTTAAAAAGTGGAAAGAAAATAGATAATGCATAAAATGCTCGTTATTATTTTTTAAAATCTTTTTTTATTCACTACTTTTGCAGTCGAAAAATCAAGACCTTCAAACGTTTATAAATAATGGAGTTTAAATCAAACAAAAACAAGCTTTTAGTTAAAAAAAGCGCCATACTTTTAATTGGTTTCCTAGCTTTAAACTCTGTTAAGGCGAGTTCATCAGAAGCACAAGAGGACGGTTTTAAGGCCGGAGAAATGATAATGCATCATATTTCTGATGCTCACGAAATACATATTATTGGAGATTTTGCAATTTACTTACCAGTAATTTTAAAAACAGAAGAAGGGTTTGACGTTTTTTCTTCTTCACATCTCTACCACAATGAGAGACATTTATCAGATACTGCATCGGGTAAGTCAATACATTATTATGCATATGAAGATTACATAATGGTTCATGAACATATTTACTATGCTGACGAAAATGGAGGTATTGTATTGGATGATAATGGTGAGGTTGCAAATCAAGGTGTAGTTTTGGATTTATCAATTACTAAAAATGTAGCGGGATTGTTCTTCACGATTATAATTATGTTCTTTATATTCTTTACAGTCGTTAAAGGATATAAGAAAAGAGGTATTGGAGCACCAAAAGGGATGCAGTCATTTATAGAGCCATTAATATTGTTTATTAGAGATGAGGTTGCAAGGCCTTCTATAGGTAAGCAGGCGGATCGGTTTATGCCATTTTTATTGACGATTTTCTTTTTTATATGGATTAGTAACTTATTAGGGCTAATTCCATTTTTAGGTGGTTTAAATATAACAGGCACTTTAAGCATTACTATGGTGTTAGCCGCTTTTGTATTTATTACAATATTATTTAGAGGGAACAAACATTATTGGATGCATATTTTATGGCCTCCAGATGTTCCTGCAGGAATTAAACTCATTTTGGTACCAATTGAAATAGCAGGGATATTCATTAAACCATTGGTTTTAATGGTGCGATTGACTGCTAATATTACTGCAGGCCACATTATTATATTGTCCTTTGTTTCATTGATTTTTATATTTGGTCAGCAAAGTGCTGCTGCAGGATATGGAATTGGTGTTGGAGCAACATTGTTCATGATTTTTATGAACTTTATAGAATTGCTTGTAGCATTTTTACAAGCATATGTGTTTACTTTATTAGCAGCTATCTATTTCGGAGCTGCCGTAGAAGAACCACATCATTAATATGTATTTTTTTTATTAATTATATAAATCCTACAAAATGGAATTATTAGCAATCTTATTAGAAGCGATGTCAGCTGCAGGTATAGCAGCTTTAGGCGCAGGGGTATCTGCAATTGGTGCAGGAATGGGTATCGGTAAAATCGGTGCTGCTGCACTTGAGTCTATGGCTCGTCAACCTGAATCTACTGGCGATATTAGAGCGGGAATGATTGTAGCTGCTGCACTTGTTGAAGGTGTTGCACTATTTGCAGTTATCGTTTGCCTATTAGTAGTTTTAGGTTAAGAAGAATTTAAGTGAGTTCTTAGCGGTTGGCTAAGGCTCACTTTTATTAGTAAAAAAACAATTTTATATACACGATATGTTATCAGTAAGTTTTGGGACTGTAATTTGGACCACAATAGCTTTTTTAGTTGTTGTTTTAGTTCTAGGTAAGTTTGCATGGCCTTCTATTTTAAAGTCTATTAAAGAAAGAGAAGAGTCTATAGAGGACGCTCTTCGCGCAGCTGAGAAAGCAAAGGAGCAATTACAAGATTTGAAAGAAGGTAATGAGAAATTATTGGCTGAGGCTCGACAGGAAAGAGACATAATGTTGAAAGAAGCTCGTGAAGTCAAAGAAAGTATTATTGCAGAAGCAAAAGATAGAGCAATTTTAGAAGCTGATAAAGTTATGGCTGCATCAAGAGAAAGTATTCGTAACGAAAAGGCTGCGGCGATAGCAGAGATTAAAACACAAGTTGCGGAATTGTCTGTTCTAGTTGCCGAAAAGATATTAAAAGCTGAATTGTCTTCAAATGATCAACAAAATGCATTTGTAGAAGAGGCAATGAATAATGCTAAATTAAATTAATCAAAAGCAAAGATGAAAGAGCCAAGAGTAGCTGCGAGATACGCCAAGTCATTAATGCTTTCTGCAAAAGAAAATTCTTCTGTAGAAAAAGTATTTAATGATATGGACATGTTACACCATTTGATTGGTGAAAGCAGAGATCTTTCACTTTTATTGAAAAGTCCAATAATAAATGAAGGTAAAAAATTAGAGGCAATCAACGCAATATTTAGCAATAAGTTACAAGCATTAACCTTACGCTTTATGCAATTGGTGATTCGTCAAAATAGAGCATCTGTTTTAGAAGAAATTACTGAAGCTTTTATTTCTTCTTATAAAGCGGATAAAGGGATTGCAACTGTTCATATTACTACAGCAGAAATGTTATCTTCAGAAATGAAATCTAAGATCTCTAATCAGATTAAGGTGGAAAACAATTTGACAGCAATAGAGATTGTGGAACATGTTGATTCTTCTATTATTGGTGGAGTAATTCTCAGAATGGGGGATATTCAATTGGATGAAAGTGTAAGGGCAAAAATTAACAATATAGAACGAGAATTTCTAAACGCATAACTAAGAATATTATAAACATAGTATAAAAATGGCTGAAGTTAAACCAGCAGAAGTTTCTGCAATCTTAAAGCAACAATTAGCCGGATTTAAATCCGAAGCTGATCTTCAAGAAGTAGGTACTGTTCTTCAAGTAGGAGACGGTATTGCTAGAATTTACGGTATGTCTCAAGTTCAATCTGGGGAGCTAATTGAATTCGAAAATGGATTAATGGGTATCGTATTGAACTTGGAAGAGGACAATATTGGTGCTGTACTTTTAGGTTCTTCTACACTTGTTAAAGAAGGCGACACTGTTAAGCGAACAGGTAGAATTGCTTCTATCAAGACTGGAGAAGGGATGTTAGGGAGAGTTGTAGACACTTTGGGAACCCCAATTGATGGTCGTGGACCAATTGAAGGTGAAACGTTTGAAATGCCTATTGAGCGTAAAGCTCCCGGAGTTATTTATCGTCAGCCCGTAAGTGAGCCACTTCAAACTGGTATTAAAGCGATTGACTCTATGATTCCTGTAGGAAGAGGTCAGCGTGAGTTAATTATCGGTGACCGTCAGACTGGTAAAACTTCTGTAGCGATTGATACCATTATCAATCAAAAAGAATTTTATGATAGAGGTGAGCCAGTTTATTGTGTTTATGTTGCAATCGGACAAAAGGGCTCGACAGTTGCAGGTATTGTAAAGACTTTACAAGATGCCGGAGCTATGGCATATACCACTATTGTTGCAGCAAATGCTTCTGATCCCGCCCCTATGCAATTTTATGCTCCATTTACAGGTGCCGCTATTGCAGAGTATTTTAGAGATACAGGACGTCCTGCATTAATAGTATTCGATGACTTATCTAAACAAGCGGTAGCTTACCGGGAGGTATCTCTTTTATTGAGACGGCCTCCTGGACGTGAAGCATATCCGGGTGACGTATTTTATCTTCACTCTAGATTATTAGAGCGTGCGGCTAAATTGAACTCTTCTGATGAGATTGCAGCTCAAATGAACGACTTACCTCCTTCTTTACAAGGTAAGGTAAAAGGCGGGGGTTCAATTACTGCTCTACCAATTATTGAAACTCAAGCAGGAGATGTTTCAGCATATATCCCCACTAATGTAATTTCGATTACTGATGGGCAGATTTTCCTGGAGTCTAACTTGTTCCTTTCTGGAGTTCGCCCTGCGATTAACGTTGGTATTTCCGTATCACGTGTAGGTGGTGCAGCTCAAATTAAATCCATGAAAAAAGTGGCAGGAACTTTGAAATTAGATCAAGCAGCCTATCGTGAGTTAGAGGCGTTCTCTAAATTTGGCTCAGACCTAGATTCTACAACAAAGTCTGTAATTGATAAAGGAGCGAGAAACGTAGAAATATTGAAGCAAGGATTAAATTCTCCAATGTCAGTTGAGAAGCAAGTTGCCATTATTCACTTAGGAACTAAAGGGCTTTTAAAACAAGTACCATTAGAAAAAGTAAGAGAGTTTGAAGCGGAATTCTTAGATTTCTTAGATGCGAAGCATAGAGACACATTAGATGCTTTAAAATTAGGAAAGTACACGGATGCTGAAATTTCTATACTAGAATCTGTAGCTAAAGATTTAACAGCTAAATATAAAAAGTAAGAGCATATTATTCCACTAGTTTTAGTCTACCAAAGCTACTGGAATTGAATTCTAATTAGAATTATGGCCAATTTAAAAGAAATACGAAGTAGGATTACCTCAGTATCTTCAACACGTCAGATTACCTCTGCGATGAAGATGGTTTCAGCCGCAAAGTTGAAGAGAGCTCAAGATGCTATTAATCAAATGAAACCTTACGCTGAAAAGTTAAAGGAATTATTGCAAGACCTTTCTACGAGTGCGGATACTATCGGAGATAGCCCTTACAGTACTGAAAGAGAAGTTAATAATGTTTTACTAGTGCCAATCACTTCAAATAGAGGTCTTGCAGGTGCTTTCAATGCAAATATTATTAAAGCGACGAATCAATTGATTAATAACCAACTTGAGGGTAAGAATGTAACAGTATTGGCTATAGGAAAAAAGGCTGACGACTTTTATAGAAAGACAGAATATAACATTAAGGGGAATACTCTTCCGAACAAACTAAATGAGTTATATGATGATTTATCATTTGAGAACGTAAGCAGAGTTACTGAAGCTGTTATGAAGTCATTTACTTATAAACAATTTGATCAGGTTCTTATAGTTTATAATGAATTTGTAAATGCTGCTATACAAAATGTAAATGTGGAACAGTTTTTACCACTAGTTCCTGCTGTTGATGATCAAGGATCAAAATCAAAAAACACAGATTATATTTTCGAGCCAAACAAAGAAGAGATTGTTACAGAATTGATTCCAAAGTCTTTAAAGATTCAATTTTACAAGGCAATGTTGGATAGTTTTGCTTCTGAGCATGGCGCTCGTATGACGGCTATGCATAAAGCAACTGATAACGCCGGAACGTTAATACATGATTTAAAATTGGTTTATAATAAAGCTCGTCAGGCTGCAATTACTAATGAGATATTAGAAATTGTTGGAGGAGCAGCAGCATTGGATAATTAGTTCTGATAATTATAATAAAAGCCTGAAAGAGAATATCTTCTTTCAGGCTTTTATTGTTATATGTTCTGTTTAGGTGAAAGGCGATTCAGTAATCTACAACGCTGTTTTAACTCAAACCATTTTATTCATAAAATCTAACACATTTTTGTTAAATGTGAGAATACATTCCTATTTATTTAGGTCTTTACCCTACTTTATTTGCTTTCACTTTAAACAGTAGGGTGTTTACCTTATATTCCTCAATAGTAATTCATTTAAGAGTTCTTCCTTAGTTCGCTACAACCCGCTTCACAGTTTCTGACCACCGGCTATTTTGATTCCGTTGACCACCTCTAACTGTATTCTCAGTATGACCAATAAGCTTATCTATTTTCTTGATTGTGTTTAGTAATTACTAATCTTAGGTTGATTATTTATTTTGGTTTTTACTATAAGGGTTAGAAGACTCCTTTCTGTAGTTTTATTTTTATTGATAATTGCTTAGTTTATTGAACTGGTTTTATTCGGCAAATGATGAATTTGAAGATTGCCGAAGTTGATTTTTATATAAACTTTCCTGCTTTAAAATCATAAATTTGAGTCGATGAGAAAAAAATCCTTTTTATTTAAATTGGCTTTATTGATAGAATTGATTCTATTCTTATTATTAGTCTTACCCAAAAGTTGGATTAATCAGCAATACGGAAAGGTTCAATTAGCGATTGCCAAGGAAAACTTTTTAGACTTAGAGGTTGAAGCAAGGAAGAACCTGGAAAATATGGTTCATTTCAAAGAATTAAGTGATTCTATAAACGATGGCTTAATTAGTTATTATCTATTTACTGATGATTCCCTTGTATATTGGTCAAACAATAATGCAAGTATTAATGCAACTTTAAGCAAAACTGATATTGATAAGAAAGTTTTGTTACTTGATGATGGATATTACTATTGTCAAAAAATTGTAAATCAAAAACATGTAGCCGTTTCAGCATTATTATTACAACAGCAGTATTTTCATAATAACGCGTATTTACAAAACGGATTTACATTAAATAAGAATCTGGCCAAGTTGTATTCAATAGATACAACAGCAAATGAGGGAATTAAATTTAAGAATACCAATGAATCAGTTGTGTTTTCTATACAATCTGATTTGCCAAATGTAGAATTTCAATCGATAAGAGACTGGCAGGTGGGTGTGTACTTTATGGCCACGGTATTCTTTCTATTTAGTTTAGTTCAGTGGATACAACATAGACCCATCTATTGGTATGCCGGAGCTACATTCTTATTGATTAGTTTAAGATGGGTTAGTTATTATTTTCATTTTCCAGAATTTTTATACCGGTCAGATTTATTTAGCCCCAAAATATTTGCAATGAATGAATGGTTACCTAATCTAGGTGATACTATACTTCATTTGTTGTATGCATTCACAATTTTGTGGCTTACCGTGTTACGTCTAGTAAGAAAAAAACTCAAAGCGCTTGGCTATATATTATTAGTTGTTTCGATATTTATTTTTGGTGCTTTCATCACTTACTTATTTAGAGGGTTAGTTATTAGCTCTACGATTAGTTTCGATTTGAGCAATTTATACTCACTAAACCTATATAGTTATT
Organism: Vicingaceae bacterium; assembly: GCA_018402765.1. Classification (GTDB taxonomy): domain Bacteria; phylum Bacteroidota; class Bacteroidia; order Flavobacteriales_E; family Vicingaceae; genus Acidiluteibacter. The sequence continues at coordinate 524,691 of JAGYIE010000002.1, forward strand.
TAGGATTATTAGTGATGTGTTTTCTTCTATGTGCTATTTTTTTATTCATTTTTAGCGTGTTTAGCCAAAATAGAATGGTGTTTTCTCAAAGTGTTTTGGTTTTAATATTGTTAGGAATTTTAAACTATACTTTTCAATATTACTTAGGAGAAAGAAACATTATCTTCATCAATTGGCCATTTATATTTATGCTTTTTGTTGCAACCATTCAGCGATATTATAAAGGCAGGTATAATTTAACTCGTTCCTTATTTTTAATAGTAGTGTTGAGTTTTATTTCATCATATATTATTCTCCACCAGACTGCCCTAAAGGAGAGAAGGAATATGGCAGTAATGGCTCAAAAATTATCTGAAGAAAAGGATGTCATTGCTGAATATCTCTTTGCTAAGAGTGCGGAGAGAATGAAAAGTGATTCAATTCTTACGTCAATGATCAGGCAATACTGGGAAAATCCAATTGCTGTTAATGACTATATTACTTCTAACTACTTTAAAGACTTTTGGCAAGGATATAAATTACAATTTACATTTTGCACTCCTGATGATCGATTGTTTGTACAACCGGATAATCTAGAATTAAATTGTTTGCAGTTTTTTGATGAGCGAATTGAAAAGCAGGGTAGCCCGACAGGCAGTTATCCACTTTTCTTAATGCAGTCAGAAACAGGTCAGATTTCCTATTTAAGTCGAATAGCTTTTGAAGTGGATTCTACTCAGATTTATTTTTTCGCTGAATTCAATAACAAACGACTAATTGAAAATGAAGGATATCCAGAGCTATTGTTAGACCAAAAAGAGATTAGTAGATCTATCAATTTAGGGGAGCTTTCTTTTGCAAAGTATGAGGATAATGAATTAGTGGCCAGTGCAGGAGATTATTCTTTTTCCTTCATTATCGATTCCATACCTGTAGAGGTAGGAGGGGTTTTAAAAATTAAAGATCAATCACATAATCACTTGTATTACAAGACTAGTTCATCTACAATATTGGAGTTAGTCGGACAAAGTAACGATTGGTTGAGTGCGTTTACAACTTTCTCGTATGTATTTACGATAATGGCGTCATTGATTGTGCTCATTGCTTTGGTAGCAAAAAAATTTCCCATTCAATTGGAATGGAGAATAACAGACTTTACAACTAAAATACAGTTGTTTATTATTGGAATTCTACTGTTATCGATAGGAATGTTTAGCGTCGCTTCAACTTATTACATTAAAAAGCAGTATCGCTCTAAAAACGATAAGAATATCTCAGAGAAATTACGCTCAGTGCTTATAGAAGTCAACCAAAAATTAGGTGATGAAAAAGTGTTGAATAGCTCACTTTCTGAGTATATGACGCAAGTTTTGGTAAAGTTCTCAAATGTATTTTATACAGATATTAACTTGTACGGCTCCGATGGGAATTTAATAGCAACATCCAGACCTGAGATATTTGATATAGGACTTAAAGCACCATTAATGGATGCTAAAGCTTATTACATGATGGCGAAGAAGAAAAAGCGCAACTTCATAAATAATGAGCACATTGGTCAGCTTAGCTATTTATCTGCCTATGTTCCCTTTTTCAATAATGAGGGTAAATTTTTAGCGTATTTGAATTTACCCTACTTCGCTAAGCAAAATGAGTTAGAGGAAGAGATTTCTAGTTTTTTAGTAAGTAGTATAAATATTTATGTAGTTATTTTCTGTTTCTCAATAATTCTTTCTGTCATTTTTGCGAATTACATTTCTAAGCCTCTTCAGTTATTAAAAGAGAATATATCTAAAGTAAATATTGGGTCTACAAATGAAATTATTGAATGGGAAGGAAGTGATGAGATTAGTAGTTTGGTGAAAGAGTACAATCGAATGGTAGTAAAGCTTGCTGATAGCGCAGATTTATTAGCTCGTACCGAACGTGCAGGAGCATGGAAGGAAATGGCTAAACAAGTAGCCCATGAAATAAAGAATCCATTGACGCCTATGAAGTTAAGTATTCAATACCTAAAGAGAGCTTCTGATGATCAACGAGCAGATTTAGCTCAACGAATAGATAAAACTACCGAAACGCTAATTCAACAAATTGATGCACTTGCTCAAATTGCTGATGAGTTTTCGAATTTTGCAAAAATGCCTGAGGCCCAAAAGCAGACCCTTGATTTTCTGCCAATTCTTAGCAATGCGGTTAATTTATATGATGAATTAGAGAATATTTCGTTAGAAACAGATTTGATTCAAACTAGTGTTTCTGTTGATAAAGACCAATTGTTGCGAGTTTTCAATAATATCATAAAAAATGGTTTTCAAGCAGTACCTAAAAATAGAACACCAAAGATTTTAATAACTGCAGCTTTAGATGAATTGACAAATAATTACCAAATTAGAATTGAGGATAATGGACAGGGGATTTCTCCCTCTGATTATCATCGTATTTTTGTACCTAACTTCACATCAAAATCTAGTGGAATGGGATTAGGATTAGCAATTGTAAAAAATATAATCGAACAATCCAATGGACGAGTATACTTCGAGAGTGAACTAGGTGTAGGGACTACTTTTATCATAGTTTTACCCCGAGTAGCTGAAGAATAAATAATACTTTTGAATAAAAATTCGAAGAAATGGCTGAAAATATTTTAATAGAAAATGATGGTTCTGTTCAATTAATAATCATCAATCGTCCTGATAAATTAAACGCATTAAATAAGCAAACAATTGAGGAGATTGGTGATGCTGTAAGAACAGCGGATGCTAGTCAAGAGATCACTGCAATTATAATAACAGGCTCTGGACAAAAGGCTTTTGTAGCAGGAGCTGATATTTCAGAGTTTGCAAACTTTAATGGGAAAGAAGCTCATGCATTAAGCCAAAAGGGTCAATCTACCTTATTTAATGTAGTTGAAAACTGTCATACTCCTGTTATTGCTGCCGTAAATGGATTTGCTTTAGGTGGAGGGTTAGAATTAGCAATGAGTTGCCATATACGTGTAGCTTCTGATAATGCTAAAATGGGGCTTCCGGAAGTAACATTAGGTGTAATTCCTGGTTATGGAGGCACACAGCGCTTGGCTCAGTTGGCAGGAAAAGGTAAGGCTATGGAGTTAATAATGACAGCTGATATGATCGATGCCAATGAAGCATACAGAATTGGTCTTGTAAATCAAGTTACTTCGCAAGATGAATTATTAACAACGGCAAAAAAGATGGCGCATAAAATTTCTAGAAACTCTTCTGTTGCCATTGGTAAAGCAATACAATCTATCAATGATGGATTTAGAGATGGAGTAAATGGCTTTGAATCTGAGATTAAACATTTCGGTGATTGTTTTGATACTGCAGACTTTAAAGAGGGAACAACAGCATTTCTAGAAAAAAGAAAGCCTAATTTTCCTGGAAACTAATTCGTTTTCCAATGAAATTTTATTCACATAATTAGTATGAATCCATTAAAAAAATTAGCTGGTCAAACTGCTATTTATGGATTGCCAAGTATTGTTGGTCGTTTGTTAAATTATGTGCTTGTTCCAATACATACTGCTGTTTTTTTACCAGAGAAGTTTGGTGTAATAATAGAAATGTATGCATATGTATCATTTTTGGTAGTATTGCTTACATACGGCATGGAGACCGCCTTTTTTAGATTTAATTCTAAAGAAGAAAACAGTAAAGATGAGGTATTTTCTACCACCGTTCTGGCACTGATTGCCACAACGGTGGTTTTTATTTCTGTGGCCTCCATATTTGCTCAAAAGATAGCCGACTTTATTAGCTATCCAAATAATTCAGAGTACGTTATTTGGTTTTCTTTTATAGTAGGATTGGATGCTATTTCCTCCATACCATTAGCTAGGCTAAGGGATCAAAATAGAGCGCCATACTTTGCAATGGTTAACCTCGTGTCTATCTTTTTAAATGTAGGCTTAAATATTTTTTGGATTGGCTATTGTATCCCTGCTTACCAAGAAGGAGTAACTAATTTTTTTACCGAATATTTCTTTACGCCAACAATTGGCGTTGGGTACGTATTTATAGCTAACTTATTTGCATCAGTTCTAAAGTTCGTATTGCTGTCACCAATAATTATAAAGTTAAAATGGAAGGTTGACTTTGGGCTGCTAAAAAGAATGTTAAGTTATGGATGGCCTATTTTGGTGGCCAGTTTAGCGATTATTGTCAACGAAAACCTCGATAAAATATTAATTAAGTGGTTATTAAAAGATGAAATAGGAGTAGATGCAGCTACTGCTGAGGCAGGCATATATGGAGCATGTTATAAAATATCTATAATTATCAGCATATTTATTCAAGCTTTTAGATATGCAGCTGAGCCCTTTTTCTTTAACCAATCGAAAGAACAAGACGCTGCAAAGTCCTATGCGTTAGTGATGAAATACTTCGTAATAGTTTGTTCTTTTATTTTCTTAGGGGTGATGCTTTATATGGACCTGATTAAACATTTTGTAAGAAAAGAAGAATATTGGGTTGGTTTGGGAGTAGTGCCATATTTACTATTTGCTAATATCTTTTTAGGAATATTCTATAATCTATCTATTTGGTATAAACTAAGTGGTAAAACAAGATATGGAGCTGCTATTTCTTTGATTGGTGCCACTATTACTATTGTGTTAAACTTCATCTTGATACCTCGTGTTGGATATATGGGTTCTGCAATTACAACCTTAATTTGTTATGCTACTATGGTTGTAATTTCGTATTTCTTAGGGCAAAAGTATTTTCCTGTAAACTACCCAATTAAGCGGATATTGACTTATTTGCTAACAGCATTATCGATTTACTTAGTTTCTACACTAATAAGTATAGAGTCTAAATTATTTTTATACAGTGTAAATGTTCTTTTCTTAGCTGCTTTTATTGGCTTAGTAATCATTTTAGAAAAACCTAAAAAAGTTCTAATTTCGTAGATTATTACTTCGTTTCTAACAAGAGAATTAGATTCTCACAATTCCATTTATCGATGAAGATAAAAATTGTAAACCTCTCTAATCATGCACTACCAGAATATGGAACAACAGCTGCTGCGGGTGTGGATTTAAGAGCCAATATAGATGAGTCAATTACATTAATGCCGCTGGAACGCGTTTTGGTTCCTACTGGTCTTTATATGGAAATTCCTGTAGGATATGAGGCACAAGTTAGGCCCAGAAGCGGGTTGGCTTTAAAAATGGGAATAACTGTATTAAACTCACCCGGTACTATTGATGCCGATTACAGAGGTGAGATTAAAATTATTTTGATCAATTTATCTAATGAGCCATTTGTTATTGAAAATGGTGAACGAATAGCTCAAATGATTATTGCTGCTCATGAGCAAGCGGAGTGGATACAAGTAGATACGCTAGAAGAAACCGAAAGGGGAGCTGGTGGATTTGGAAGTACAGGTGCAAAATAAAAGAACTCTAAAAGAAATTATATGAAGATTGTAGTACCAATGGCAGGTGTTGGAAAGCGCATGCGACCACATACTTTAACTATACCAAAACCTTTACTGCCAATAGCGGGAAAACCGATAGTACAAAGATTGGTTGAGGATATCGCTAAGGTTTGTGCTGAATCAATAGAAGAAATTGGATTTATTGTAGGAGACATTGGGCATAGAGCAGAAGCTCATTTGCTATCAGTGGCAGAAGGGTTAGGTGCAAAAGGAAGAATCTTTTATCAAGACCAAGCATTAGGAACTGCTCATGCAATTTTATGTGCAAAAGATTTACTAGATGGTAAAGTTGTTGTTGCTTTCGCAGATACTTTATTCAGAGCAGACTTTACATTGGATGATTCTAAGGATGGAATTATATGGGTGCAAAGTGTTGAGGATCCTAAAGCCTTTGGTGTAGTTAAAGTAGATGAGAATAATGTTATTTCTGACTTTGTAGAAAAGCCTCAAGAATTTGTTTCTGATTTGGCGATTATTGGAATCTATTACTTTAAAGATGGGGCTAACTTAAATAAAGAACTTCAGTACCTTATCGATAATGAGATAAAGGATAAAGGAGAGTACCAACTGACAAATGCTTTAGAGAACATGAAGCAAAAGGGAGTTAAATTTTCTCCTGGAAAAGTTGATGAATGGTTAGATTGCGGAAATAAAAATGCAACTGTCTACACAAATCAGCGTGTACTAGAATTTATTAAAGACCAACACGGCATTTCACAATCAGCTAGCATAGAAAATTCAGTGGTGATTGCGCCTTGCTATATAGGAGAAAATGCTGTTGTAAAGAATTCTGTAGTTGGACCTCATGTGTCTATTGGTCATAATACATGTATAGAAAATTCTATTATCAACAATTCAATTATTCAAACGAATTCAATATTGAAAGGAGTGACGTACACAAACTCAATGATAGGTAATTTTACATCTATTTCTAAGGAATTAAATGAATGTAGTATAGGAGATTATAATGAGTTATAAACTTCAAATAATCAAATGGGTTGTTGTTTTTTCATCCCTTTTAGTTGGATGTAAGTCCACCGTGCCTTCGGTAAAAAACCAAACTAGCAATTCTGTCCTTACAGAAAAGCAACGAATTGATTTTGAAGAGCAGTTAATAGATGCGAGTAAGGAAAAAATGCTTGGAAACTTAGAAGCTGCTAAAAAGGGTTATCAAAAGTGTATATCAATAGATGTAAATGAGGCAACACCTTATTATGAATTGGCTCAAATTTATGCTGATCAAAGCAATGTTCCTAAAGCATATGAATTAGCAAGTAAAGCGGTATCATTAAGTGAGACTAATTATTGGTATTCCCTATTGAAAGCAAAACTTGCTATAGAACTGCAAAAGATTGACGAGGCTATAGGAATTTATGAGCGGCTATCAAATGAAAAACCTGGTGATATAGAAATGCGATATGAGCTGGCAGGAATGTATCTTTTTAAAGGTAACATAAATGAAGGGTTTGCTGAGCTGGATAAAATTGAAGAAGAAATGGGGGTTTCTGATCAAATATCCATGCTTAAGCATCAGGTATATTTGAAGAATGGAGATGTGGAAAAGGCCGCTACCGAAATAAAAAAACTCATAAGTGCTAACCTAGGCAACATGGAGTATTATAAAACGCTAGCTGACACATATCTAGTAAACGGTAGAGAAAAAGAAGCATTGGCCGTTTATGAAGACATGGAGCAAATTGCTCCCAACGATCCAGAGTTAAATTTTACACTGGCGAGTTATTATCGTCAGAAAGGCGATGAAGAGAAAGCGAAGAGCTACATTTATCGTGCTTTTGAGAATCCTGAGGCTAATATTGATAAAAAAATAAGCGTATTGTTAGATTACTTTGATGCTTCAGAAAATAATAAAGTTGCAGAACAAGAAGCCTTTGAGTTATGTGAACGTCTTGTAGCTAACCATCCAGAAGAAGCTAAGGCTCATGCTATGTATGCTGACTTTCTTTATAGAGATAAGCAGTACAATGCAGCACTAAAGCAATACAGGAGGACATTAGAATTAGATAGTTCCAGATATGCAATTTGGAACCAATTGATTATAGTAGAATCAGAGTTGGGAGAATATGAACAACTTATAGCAACTTGTGATAGAGCATTGGAATTATTCCCAAATCAACCATTTCCCTACTTTTTTGCAGGGATTGCTAGTTCTCAATTGAAGAAAAATGAGCAGGCAATAACTTATCTAGAAACAGGACTAGACTTTGCATTGGAGAACAAAGCGTTAAAAGCACAATTCTATGCTAGTATAGGAGACGCATATCATTCGAATAAACAAAAGGAAGAAGCATATGCTGCTTACGATAAGAGTTTAAAAATTGAGCCTTCAAATGTTTATGTGTTAAACAACTATAGTTATTATTTATCTTTAGATAAAAATCAATTGGAAAAGGCAGCTGAAATGGCATCCTTAGCAAATAAAATTGCCCCAAATGAGCCCTCTTTTGAAGATACATATGGGTGGGTGCTTTTCCAGCAAGGTAAGTATAAAGATGCTAAGGTATGGATAGAAAGGGCATATCAAAATGGAGGCAAAGACAGTGGTGTTATTGTAGAGCACTTAGGCGATGTAGCGGCAATGTTGGGAAACAAAGAAGAGGCAATTACCTATTGGAAAAAGGCCAAGGAGTTAGGTGTGGAATCTCAATTTATAGAGCAGAAGATTAATGATGGTATATACTATGATTAGAAGTAAAGTAGCAATAATCTTAGGGCTATCTTTTTTAATGCTTTCTTGCAGGGATAATAAGATTACTAGAAAGCCACTTGAAGGTAAGAACAAAGACTTCTTGATGAGGGAGCTGATAAAGAATGAAGTAGACTTTGCGACATTTTCAGCCAAATCAGCCATCACCGTAGAAAAAGAAGGTGCCAATAACGCGTTTAAGAGTACTATAAGAATTAAAAAAGATAGCGCTATATGGATTTCTATAACGCCTCTGTTTGGGATAGAATTGGCTAGAGTATTACTCACGAAAGACTCATTAAAAGTAATTAATCGCATTAATGCAGAGTATTTTGTAGGAGACTATGACTACTTTTATAAAAAGTATGATATAGCATTAGAGTTCGAAACGATCCAAGCTTTACTAATCGGAAACCGAGTTGATTTTGAAGAGGAAGAAAAGTTAAAATTTAGTATTGACGACCAGCAATATTATCTTGGTAACATTAAAAAGAGGAAAGTGCAGCGCAATGATAAAAATTCCAAAAGAAAGGAAGCTGATGAGGTAGTTAGTCTTTGGTTAAGTCCAACAACGTATAAAATTGAAGAAATGCTGATTAGCGACTTAACAGCATCTCGATTTGTTAGAGCTCACTTTTTAGAACACCAATTATTTGATGAAGAACTTATACCAACTCAGCTCACATATTATTTAAATGAATCTAAGCAAAATAAAGTAAGTATTGAGTATTCTAAAGTTACCTTAAACCAACCGATTTCGTTCTCATTTAATATACCATCAAAGTATGAGCAGGTTTTTTATTAGTACTTATATTTTGATGCTTTTGACCCTCTTTGCCTCTGTTGCAAAGGGTCAAGGCAAGCAAGAACTTCAGCAAAAGAAGAAACAATTGCAGAAGGAAATCATTTATACCAATAAGCTATTAAATGAAACTGCTGAAAACAAGAAAGCATCTATAAATCAACTTGTTCAGTTAAATAAGAAAATTGGCGCGCGAGAGGAGTTAATTCGCACTATGAATCAAGAAATTGATTTGATAGACTTTTCTATAGATAGTAATCAAACCGTTCTAGATTCATTAAATAGCACTCTTAAGTCATTAAAGGATGAGTATGCTAAGATTTTAAGAAATGCATATAAAAATAGAAGTGCTTACGACCAACTAATGTTTGTTTTTTCTTCTCAAGATTTTAATCAGGCATTTAAAAGACTAAAATATCTGCAGCAGTTTACAAGGTATCGCAAAAGCCAAGTTTTTAAAATAGAATATACCCAAGAACAACTAAATAAACAGTTAATAGAGTTAGAAGCTGTGAAGCAAAGTAAAAAGAACTTACTCGCATCAATACAAAATGAATTTCAGAAGCTAGGTAGTGAAAAATATCAAAAGCAAACAGTTGTTAATCAGCTACAAGGCAGAGAGAAAGAATTAAAGAAACAATTGCAGGACAAGAAAAAAGCAAGTCAACAATTAGAAAAGGCGATTGAACGCATAATTGCTGAGGAGATTAGAAAAGCTAGGGATGCAGCTAAGAAGGCAGGTAAAGATTCTAAGGGTTATCCATTAACTCCAGAAGCTAAGGAGTTATCAAATTCTTTTACAGCAAATCAAGGGAAATTGCCGTGGCCAGTATTAGAAGGATTAATTACTGAAAAATTTGGAGAACACCCACACCCTGCACTACCGGGAGTAAAAGTGCAGAATAATGGGATAGATATTTCTACCACAAAAGGATCTATTATTCGAAGTATCTTCGAAGGTGAAGTTACAGCGGTTATTATTATTCCGGGAGGTGGTAAAGGATTAATGATAAGACATGGAGAATACTTATCTGTTTATACTTATTTTAAAGAATTATATGTAAAAAAAGGTGATAAAGTTACTACCAAACAAGACTTAGGAGTGGTAGTTACAGATGACGACAATAAGACAAATTTACACTTAGAGATCTGGAAAAACACCACTAAACTAAACCCACAGTTATGGTTATATAGAAAGTAATATCCTTTTAAAAAACACGCTTAATTCTTGTAAGAATATTCTTTCTTAGTTAAATTAATATTTTATAAATTCACAATTAAAGTCGATAGACTCTAATTGTTGTATATTACAACTTTGATAGTTATTCCATTGATAGCTCAGAAATGGGCAAACTAAATGATTAAGCAGAACGACTAATAAAACAACCCGCATTAAATAAAGAAGTTATTTCATACGCTGATCCTATGAGACCCAAAAGGTTTAACGAAGAGTTATCTAGAAAACGAACAAGGTCCGTAATGGATTACTTTCAAGAGCTAGGAATTAATAAAATAGATTAAAAGGAATTGGAAAGGGAGAAGTTAATTTGCTGCTTATTCAAAACATTATAAATGGTCCGTTAACAAAAGAAGAAAATAGAATCATTCGTAGAACAGAATTTAAAATTTATATTAAATAAATGGAGATGAAAAATTATAGGTTTTTCTTTTATATTACAATGATCTTTATTGTTAGCATAGCAAACGCTAATAATATAAAATTTCAAACACTTACAACTTCTGACGGACTTTCTCAAAGTTCGATAAATGTGATACTGCAAGACCAGTCAGGGTTTATGTGGTTTGGCACACAAAACGGACTCAATAAATATGATGGTTATCAATTTGATAACTATAAAATGAGCCTAAATGATTCAAATACAATAGGAGGAAATAAAATCAATGATATTATACAAACCTCCGACGGACTCATTTGGATTGCAAATGAAACCGGTATATCGTCCTATTGCTCCAAAAAATTAGCCTTTTCAAATTACTTATTTGACTCATTAACATCTGAAGTAAAAGAGATACAACAAATCGTTTCCTTAGACAGCACACACTTGCTTTTATTAGCTAACCATCATATTATTGAATTTGATACTAAAGAGAAAAAGGCAAGATTGTTTTGGACGCCTTCTTCTAGAAATATTAAGTTAAGACAACTAAAAAAATGGAAAGGTCAGCTATATGTAACTACTGAGAATAGTTCTTACAGACTTGAAGAGACAAAAGGAATCATTCAAAGTTATCTTCTTATTTCAAATATATCAGGAGGGTTTGTTGGTTTTGCAGAATCAGACTCACACTTCTATGCGTATTCATCTAATCAATTGTTCGAGTTAAACGAAAACCATGGATTTACCTATAAGTTTGATTTATTTCCAAATTTAGATCAAGAATCTTTAGTTGCCTCTGATTTGCACTTTGATAAAAGGAATAAACTTTGGATTGGGACAACATCATCGGGCCTGTTTAGGTATGATTTAAAAACAAAGCAGGTAAATCAGTATGTTCACTCCTCTAATTTGTCTTCATCCATTAGCTCTAACACAATTTTGAGTATAACTTCGGATAATACTGGTATACTTTGGGTAGGGACACGCTTCGGAATTAATAAATTCGATAGCGAACGTCAAAACTTTAATCATTATCAAATAGTTTCAGATGATGAGTCTGTTGATAACAGTAAAGTCTGGTCAATTTACTCCAATAAATCCCAAATTGTTTGGATTGGAGGGGATAATGGATTGTCTAAGTTTAATCTTGTAAACAACAGCATTTCTACTTTTAAGCCCCAATTATCAGGGGTTTATGAAAGTAATGGTATTTATGCTATAGAACCTTACGAGGATGGGTTTTTAGTAGGAACAGAGGAAGGCTTCAAAAAGTTTGATACAATAAGCAACACATTCGTTTCTTTTGATCATCCTCAAAATAAAGGGAGAACATACAGTATTATAAAAATGAATAACGGGGACTATTACATTGGAAACCGATTGGGATTACTTAAATACGAAAATACGCAAAAGATAACCTATTTTAATGATCAATCAATTGATATTGAATCTTCAGAAAGGGCAAATATTGTTAGATGTATAAAAAAAGTTAATGAGAAGCTACTTTGGCTAGGCACAGAAGAAGGCATAGTTAGCTTTCATACAGTTAAGGTAAATCCATTTAAGTCAAGAATTTCATATCCAAAAATACCGGATAACTTTATAACAACTCTATGGTTTACAAAAAATAACCTTTGGTTTGGAACTACAACTTCGGGAATGTTTAAAATGAATTTGGATAATTTCTCTCTTGAAAGTATTTCAGAAATAGATGGATTAAGTAATAATGCAATTAATAGTATTATAGGGGATGATCAAAATAATTTATGGATTTCAACAAACAAAGGGCTTAGTAGATACAATATCGGGAGTAAGTTGATTACCAATTTTAATGAAACAGATGGGTTACAGAACAATGAGTTTAACTCAAATGCAGGCTTTAAGTCGAATAAATTAGAGTTGTATTTTGGAGGTATTGATGGATTTAATTTATTCACAGCAAATGAAATAGCAATAAATAAGAATCCTCCAAAAATGGTAATTACTGGATTTAACTTGTTTAATAAACCGGTTGCAGTATCCGATAGTGGAATTTTACAACAAAATATTGCTGCTACCCGAAAAATAGATTTATCCTATGACCAAAAAGTAATCTCTTTTGAATTTGCAGCATTGCATTATTCCAATCCTAAAAAGAATAATCATGCCTACATGTTAGAGGGTTTTGATAAAGATTGGGTTTATATTGAAAACTCAAGAATTGCGACGTATACTAATCTAAACTCAGGAGATTACATCTTTAAAGTTAAGGGGAGCAATAGTGATGATATTTGGAGTGAGCCAATTGAAATTCAACTTACGATTCACCCTCCATTCTGGGAAACTTGGGTTTTTAGAATTTTAGTTGTTGCTTCTGTTTTAGGATTGATTTTTTGGTATTACAGAAGCCGATTAAGAAGAGTTAGCCAGCAGAAAAAACTACTTGAATCTCAGGTAAAACACCGAACAATTGAGATTATTAAACAAAAAGAAGAGGTAGAGATTCAAAAGCGATTAGTTGAGGAAGAAAAGGAAAAAACGGAGAAGCTTCTGCTCAATGTTTTACCAAAGGAAACAGCAGAGGAGCTAAAAAATAGAGGAAGGTCAAAGGCACGAAGTTATAAAAGAGCTACAGTTATGTTCACCGATTTTATAGGCTTTACTCAGATTGCAGAAAACTATAAGCCACAAGATTTAGTAGCCAAATTGGATAGTTTCTTCATTAAATTTGATGAGATTACAGAAAAGTATGATATTGAAAAGATTAAAACGGTAGGTGATGCATACTTGTGTGCAGGAGGGTTGCCAATTAGAAATAAGAGTAATCCGATAGATACGGTTTTAGCAGCCTTACAAATTCAAAAGGTTATGCAAGAAACCGCTGTAGAAATGACTCAAAAAAATGAGGAACCTTGGGAATTAAGAATAGGAATTCATACAGGAGATTTAATTGCAGGTGTGGTTGGAATAAAACGTTTTGCATATGATATTTGGGGCGATACCGTAAACATTGCAAGTCGATTAGAGACAGCTTGTGAGTCAGGAAAAATAAACATTTCAGGTACTACCTACGAGGCTGTAGCAGAATTTTTTGAATGTGAATATAGAGGGAAAATACCCGCAAAGAATAAAGGTGAGATAGATATGTATTATGTCTATCGAGTTAAGCCTGAATTGTCTGAAAATGAAGATGGATTAACTCCCAATGAGGCTTTTGAGCATTATGTAAACTTAAAGCTATACAGTAATATAAATTATAGGAATGCAGAAAAGTATATTATAAAAAGATTATCAGATGAGCTTCCTGATGGCTTATTTTACCACGGTATTCACCATACGAAGGACGTTTGTGAAAGTGTAGAAAGACTAGCTATTTGGGAAGGAATAAGAGGAGAGGAGTTGTATTTATTAAAAACTGCTGCTTTATTTCATGATGCAGGGTTTATTGAATCTTATGAGAGTAATGAGCCTATCGGTGCCCAAATGGCCAAAGAAATGTTACCAAGTTTTGGATATACAGAAGAACAAATTGAACTTGTTAACAGACTTATAGAGGCTACAAAAGTTCCGCATAATCCACAAAGCCATTTGGAAGAATTAATGTGTGATGCAGATTTAGATTATTTAGGGAGGAATGACTTTTATCTCAAAGCCGATACATTAAAAAAAGAATTGATTAAATTTGGAAAACTTAAAGCAGAAAAAGACTGGGACTTTTTACAAGTTAAGTTCTTGACTATGCATAAGTACTTCACTAAATCTGCAAGACAAAGAAGAGACCCCGAAAAACAAAAAAGAATTATCGAATTAAAGAAAGTATTAAAAAAGTATGAAGAGGGGACAGCTTAGTTTAAGTTGAAAAAGTATTCTTTAGAATTATTTATTGTGTATTTAATTAGTGAGTAAAATTGTTTCAAAATCAAACTCATTTTTATATTATTGTACACTGAATCCCGACCTCATCGTAAAAGATGTATTATGAAAAAAAGTCTTGTCATTACTGCATTGTTTCTTCTTACGCTAGTTTCAGTTTTTGCTGAAAATTCTGGTAATGTTGTTGTAGAAGGACATTATCAAGGAAAAAACTTATTCATCAAAAATTCATTTGGTGGATCAGGTGTAGGGTTTTGTGTTTATGAAATTACGGTAAATGGAGAACTTTCTACAGATGAAATTAACTCTAGCGCTTTTGAAATTGACTTCAACAATTTTAATCTTAAAATTGGAGATCCACTTTTAGTTACTATCAAGCATAAAAAGGATTGTGAGATTCAAGTGCTGAATCCTGATGTATTGAAACCAAAAGCTACTTTCAATACAGGCGAAATATCATTTAATAACCATGGTGTATTAAGTTGGAATGCTTCAAATGAGACTGGAGCTATGGACTATATAGTTGAGCAGTTTAGATGGAATAAATGGGTGAAAGTAGGTGAGGTTAGAGGTAAAGGAGTTCCTGGAAAACATGATTACTCGTTCAAAATAACCCCGCATTCAGGAATAAATAAAGCAAGAGTAAAGCAAGTAGATTATACCGGAAAGCCAAGATTTTCTCCTGCAGTAGAGTATAATGCAGATGTAGCTGAGATATCGTTAGAGGGTAAAACAAAATTTAAAGATGAAATAGTTTTTACAAATGGGGAAACATTATACGAGGTCTATGATAAGTATGGTAATATCGTAAAAAGAGGATTTGGAGATAAAGCAAATGTTACTTCTTTGGAAAAAGGAACCTACTATTTAAGCTACGATAACAAAACGGAAACGATTGCCATTAAGTAGTCGATATAAATATTAATAAAAGCCTTCTTCAGTTATGAAGAGGGCTTTTTTATGAGTTAGAAATGAGAAAAATAGAACACATCGGAATTGCTGTAAAGAATATAGAAGAGTCTGCAAAAGTATACGAAACGCTTCTAAATACAACCATTTACAAAACTGAGTCTGTTCAAAGTGAGGGAGTAAAAACTGCTTTCATGAGAATTGGACAAAGTAAGATAGAACTACTAGAAGCTACAACTCCGGACAGTCCAATAGCTAAATTTATAGAAAAAAGGGGGGAAGGAACTCACCATATCGCCTTTGATGTAGACGATATTGAGTTAGAAATACAACGACTTACTGAAGAAGGTTTTCAATTAATTCATCAAACACCAAAAAATGGGGCAGATAATAAACTTATTGCCTTCTTACATCCTAAATCTACTGGCGGGTTATTGGTTGAGTTGTGTCAAGAAAAGCCTTAACGAATTCGGCTGTAATAGTCCATTAAAACGGCTTCTGCTTCCATAAGTGTAGAACCGAATGTAATTATTCCCTCTTCATGTCCGGCCATAGCCATAATGCGCTTATTGCCTAAATCTTCTTCGTCAAACAACCGTTTAATCTCCATTGCCATTTCCGGGGTTCCGTAAGGTACAACAACTTTAGATGTAGGAACTTTACCCAATAATTCTTGCCACAACACTAGGTGGTGAACGTGAATAACCGCTTTGATAGATTGATTAAACGCATAAATGGCAGCGTGAGTCATTGATTCTGAGGATGCCTTTAAAGGCCCCCTGCACCAAACAGAATTCTTGGCTAAATCGTAATTAGTTACTGTTGTAAAGTTCTCTTTAGTAATTGGATAGATGTTTCCAGTTTGTGTGGCTGAAATAACGAACGCATTTCCATTTTCAAATTTTTGACTAATGTTTCCAAATCCAATTCCCAATTCAGGATAATTCCCAATTAGATTTAACTCATGCATCTTGTCTCTCCAATGCATCAAATCAGAAATATCAAACATAAAATTATTTGGTTGCTGCTGCCAAAAGAGCTTAAATTTTATATAACCTTCATCTATCATCTCTATCTTTTTTGCTCTGGGAATTGACTAATCAGGCCTTCTTCGCTGGCTGCGCAAACCCCTTTTTCTGTAATTAAACCTGTTACTAATCGCGCAGGAGTTACATCAAAACCATAGTTAGCAGCAGGAGTTGTTAAGGGGCAAATTAGGACAGACTCCACCCCATTTTTCCCTTTGCCAAATACGTATTTTACTTCATCTGCAGAGCGCATTTCTATTGGAATTTCTTTTACGCCATCACGTATTTCCCAATCGATCGTAGAAGAAGGAAGTGCCACATAGAAAGGTACATGATTGTCATTAGCGGCTAAAGCTTTTAAGTATGTACCAATTTTATTTGCCACATCACCTGATCTGGTTGTTCTATCTGTTCCTACAATAACCATATCTACAAGATTATGTTGCATTAAATGGCCTCCTGTATTGTCCGTGATTAACGTGTGAGGTACTCCTTGTTCGTTCAATTCGAAAGAGGTCAAGTTTGCTCCTTGACTTCTTGGACGAGTTTCGTCTACCCAAACGTGTACCTTTATTCCTTTCTGATGGGCTTGATAAATGGGAGAGGTAGCCGTTCCCCAGTCAATGCATGCCAACCATCCTGCATTACAATGAGTTAGTATGTTAACTACTTCTCCTGGCTTGTCAGCAGCGATTTCTTCTATAATTTGCAAACCGTGTTGTCCAATCATTCTACACGTTTCTACATCATCTTCAACAATTTTATTTGCACCATTTAATAATGCTTCAATAATCGCTGATTTTGATGTTATTCCCTGAATTGCATTAAATTGCTCATTTAGCGCCCAAGATAAGTTTATTGCAGTAGGCCTGGTTTCGTTTAGAAAATCTTTTCTTTCATTTAAGTAAGTGATGATATCATCGCCAGAAAATTCTACAGCCGCTAAATAGATACCGTAAGCAGCCATTGCTCCAATAAGCGGAGCACCTCTAACAATCATATCTTTAATAGCAATTCCTGCCTCTTCGGATGTTTTCACATCTATAATTTTTACTTCATGAGGGAATAGCCGTTGATCAAAGGTTTGGATTAATCGACTATCACCATCTTTTACCCAAATCGTCCTTCTATACTCACCGTTAATAATCATACGTTAAAGATTTTTTCTAAAGTTAAATCACCGCAAAGGTGTATTGTTTGTATTCCTAACTTATTCGCTGCTTCAATATGTTCTGCACTATCATCAATAAATAGTGTTTCAGAAGGAATTAATTTATGATTGCTCAAAATTAACTCAAATATTTCTGGATTAGGCTTCCTAAGGCCTAATTTGTAAGACAAATAAGTTCGATGAAATAGTGGGTCTAATCCGTTAATGCTAAATTTATTGAGTATATATTGATTGATTACTTCAATATGAATTTCATTGGTATTACTGCACAGATATGTATTTTTTAATTCGCGTTGTTTTTTTAATATCTCGATCCTTTCCCTAGGGATGTCTAACAGCATTTTATTCCAAATTATTTCTACCTCATCTGGTGTTATCTGTCGATCTAAAGTGTCAGAGATAATTGTACGAAATTGATAGGAATTTATTTTTTCAATCTCATAATCCTCAAATATTCCTGACGCCAAAAGCTGTTGATACTTGGTATCGAAATCTCCACTATAAGAAGATTTAAATGCATTAACAACTTCATTCGGGCTGATGTTTATAATGACTGCCCCGAGGTCAAAAATGATGTTTTTTGCGTATTCTATGCGTTGTTTCATCTTATTTTTCAAAATACTAAATTAGTAAATGAAACTATACCTCTTTTATTAAACTAACAGCATTGATTTACTTACTTTGTGTAATAGAAATGGAGGATAGAAAAGCAAATAAAGAATCATCAGAATCTAATATACAGATTGGACCTAAAGATTTATTTGATCAATGGAGAGACAACTCAAGAATTGAACAAGGGGATTCAGCTAAAACAATAGCCAAAAAGCTCGCTATCCAAGTGTTTGGAATACTGCTAATGCTCCTATTTAGTCCAATATTGTTAATTATATTTTTGTTTGTGGTAGCAGTTTCTCTATGAATAAAAGAGTCACACATTTCAGTTTTTGGTTCCCTGCTTTCCTATTTGTTATTCATCAACTATTGCAAAAAGTTATGGGGCTGCATATTCCTTTTATCGATTTTTATTTGGATGCCTTTTGTTTTGGCGCAATAGTCCCTGTATTTGTCTTAATTGAACGACAGTGGTGGTTTGATCAGTCCCAATTCACTAAAGTGGAATTTGCTATTTTACTTATTTTTTTGATACTTGTTTCAGAAGTAGGCTTGCCTTATTTGTCAAATAATTTAATTACAGACTTTTATGACGCTTTGGCTATATTGCTAGGAGGGGTTTGGTTTTGGACGTTTCAACCGATAAAATAGCAACAGCTGTGCTGTTTATAATTAAGGAGTAATAGTCCAATCAATTTTTTTATCCCAATTAGAGCGTATTGTTATTTCACCTTCATATAAAGCTACTTTCTCAGGTAACTTTTGCTTAATAAAGTCTCCGGTATCCCACTTCCCGTTGGCATTGGAATCAAAAACTACTTTTAAATTATAAGTACCTCCGTCAAGGTGCTTAAAAAAGATGGTTTCATTGTTATTAATAAATGATGTTGCAACAGCTTGTTTAGACGCATTCGTTAATTGTACTATCATCTGAGCATCAATTTGATCTGCGGGAGCATTTATTGTAACAGATAAATTTCCGTAATCCTTAAATTCAGTTGTTTTAAATACAGAGCTTATTGTATCATTTGTTCTTAAATAATAATCGACAAAAGCTCCTGGTAATAGTTTTAGGACGTAGTTCGACGCTTCAATTAATTCGATATTTTGGGAAAGGGATTTTTTATTTTCATTTAAATAAGAAATTGTAAAATCTACAGGAATAGAGTCTCTTAAAACTGTTATTTTTGCTTTATCAAACTGCTGAATAGGCGTAGTAAACGATACGGTTATTGGGTTACTAATTTTATGACTTCCCGATGGAAATGATTGATGAAAGGTTAAAATTGAGTCACTAGTTGAACGTGGACCTGCTACTACTTTTATGGTATCAATAATTTTATCGTCTGCAATAACCTCTGCCGATGTGGAGATGCTATCTGTTAAAAGAAAGTAGAAATCTACGGTATCTTTATTTTTGTAAACTTGTTTTATCAGTTGATCTTGTTTTATCTCATCGCTTAGGAGGTTTAGATGCAAAGTGTCAGCAGGTTGATTTAGGATTAACTGCAGTCTATTTTTATTAATCTCAGATTTTTTAAGGTATTGGCGATTTTTATCCTCTAGGAATGTAAATAATTTAATGTTATTAAGGTCTGTATCTATTATAATTAATTCTTCTTGAAAAGCAATTACTTCATTCGCTTGATCGAATTTTAAATTTCTATTTTTATCATCAAGTCCAAAAATTAAGTACTCCCCTTCTTTTATATTGCTAAACTTAAACTCTCCGTCTTTATTCGTTTTGGTTATATATCTTGGTAACTCAAGGTAAGGAGTAGAATCTGTAGGGTTACTATATAACATAATTAACATTTTGTCAACAGGTTCTATCGTAAAAGCGTCCAATGCTATACCATTAACTTCAAGAGTATCTATTTCTTCTCCTGTAGAAAATGCAAATTGGTAATTTGTCAAGGTGTTTCCTTCGTGATTATCTTTTATAGCGTTTCCAAAATTTATTGAGTAAGTGGTATTTTCTAGAAGTGTATCCTCTAGTTGAATATTGATAGACTTTCCTTTTAGTTGTATGATAGGAGGGTTATTTAATGGAGGCGAGATGGTAACTTCTTCCGTTACACTAGTTAATTGGATATACTCATCAAATGTGATTGTAATTTCATTGGTATTAAATGAAGTACTTTCATTTTCAGGAGAAGTGCTTAAAACTTTGGGGGGTAATAAATCTTTTTCGCCTCCTGTAGGAGCAACTACTTGTGCACAACCTGACAGCAAAACCGAAAGGGCTAATACATTCGTGATTTTTTTTGATTTTTGCATTAAATAATACGTTCAATTAATTGAATAATTTGACCTAGGTAATGGTTGTCAATTTCATCAAAAGTACCCAATTCGGCGCTATCGATATCTAACACTAAAACCACTTCTCCACTTCTGAATGCAGGCAATACAATTTCTGATTTTGATTCTGAGCTGCAAGCTATGTGACCAGGAAATTCTTCTACATTCTTAACGATTACAGTTGTTTTTTTTGTCCAAGCTGTACCGCAAACCCCTTTTCCTTTTTTTATTCTAGTACAGGCTATTGGTCCTTGAAAAGGGCCTAATACGAGTTCATCAGCTTTAACAAAGTAAACACCAACCCACAAAAAGTTAAAAGCTTGCTTCAAAGCTGCCATTAGATTAGAAATGTTGGCAATGGTATCGCTTTCTCCAAGAATTAACGCCTCCAGTTGAGGCAGTAATTCTGAATATTGAGTGGCCTTATCAGAATTTTTGTTAATGATTAACTCTTCGCTCATGACTGTTTGATAAAATAAGTTTATAAAATTAGACATATTCAGCTGCAAAAAAGAGCCTTCTTTTTAGAAGTATTAAAGTTAAAATGTTGACTAAGCAGTTCCTTCATTTTTGATTTTTTTTGCTGCGATATCTTTTTTATTAGTTAATTTCTCTGACGAATCTTTAGTTGGCGATAGATAAAGTTGGGCTAAGATTGTGACATTATCGGAGTTTACATCATTTAATTTGCTTTTTCACAATGGGCAGATAAAGGAAAAATTGATGCAATAATTTGCCTGTTTTTAAGTGCAAAAAAGGAAGAACAATAGTATCAATATTTCCAAACGAAGTAAAAAGGCCGCATTAAATTTCTAAACCGTACATGCTGAAAGCACGTTTTGTAATCAAAATGCTAAACGTCCGGTATTTGCTACGAATTTGTGGAATAGCTGTGATTATAATCATCAATATAGCAAATAATCTTAGCGCGCGTATACCGTTTTCAGCCATAAAATTAGAATTGTTTTGTGTATAAAAAGTAGTTATAAACCAACAGCTATAGTAGCAATTGATAGTTTTGTTCCAGGCACTTTCAGTATAGCTGTTCCGCAAGCTTCGAGTGTAGAACCTGTAGTTAGCACATCATCAACTAATAAAATGTGCTTATTTTTAAGCAATTCGGTGTCGATTACTTTAAATACCTTTTCTACATTTTTCCATCGTTCATATCGCTTTTTCTTTGTTTGACTTTCCGTATCTAGTTCTTTTTTTATTGCAGAAGTTTCCAAAGGCAAATGCAATATATTCGCCATTCCTTCTGCAATATAATCGGATTGGTTATAACCTCTAAGTGCTTTCTTTTTTGCGTGTATTGGCACAGGTATAATTAGATCGACAGAAGATATAAAATTGCTGTTTTTTAGTTGATTGGCTAAAATAGAACCCAAGATATTTCCAATCTCTTTTTTTCCTTTGTACTTAAATTGATGCATAATATGTTGAACAATTCCTTCTTGTTTGAAGTAAACCAACGAGCAGGCATTTTCAATTAAAATTCGTCCCCAGAATATTCTTTCAACTAAGTTGTCTTTTTCTAAATGACTGTTAGTTAATGGTAAATTTCCAATACAAGGCAGACAAATTAGATGCTCTCGATGAAGCAGAGTTTTTCCGCATCCTGCACAGCTGCTCGGAAAAAACAAACTATTGAAACCTTTAATTAATACATTCAAAATGGCTAAGTTTTTGTAAAGCTTAAAATAAAATTACCTTTGGTTTCAATACCAAAATAAATTACTGACACGAATATGGATTTAACTTCTAAACAAAACAATAACAACAAGATAAACAATTTTTTGATTCTTTTGGTTGTTTCATTAGCCATTTTTTGTGGTGTGTTATTATGGCAGTATTTTGAGTTAAGAAATCAAAATGCCGATAAGGGTTCTGAAATTGAGGTATTAAATGATGAGCGATCTGAGTTGCAGGCCGAATTAGAAGAGATGCTTGACGATTTTGAAATGATGGAAACAGACAATGATTCAATGCGCGCAGAATTAACTAATCGAAAAAATGAAATTGAAGATCTACTTTCTAAAGTAAAGGATAAAGACTTTGCAATTTACAAGTTGAGAAAGGAAACGAAAACACTTCGCACAATTATGAAGGGGTATGTAGTTACTATCGATTCATTGAATACGTTGAATGTGGGGTTGAGAGTTGAAAATAATGAGGTAAAAGAACGTCTTTCAAATGAACGTAAAACAAATCGGACTCTACAAGAAAAGAATGAAGGACTTAGCAGTAAGGTGGCAATGGCTTCAAGATTACAAGCTAGAAATATTAGAGCATTTGGCGTTCGAGTAAAACGGGATATGACGGGAAAAGATACAGATCGGGCAAACCGCACAGATAAAATACGTGTATGCTTTGATATTGACGAAAATAAAATCACTCCATCAGGTAAAAAGAATGTATTCATTCGTATCATTGCTCCTGATGGTCAAATACTTTCAAAAGGATTAGCTGATAATTACCGTTTTGAATTCGAAGGTCAAAAGGGCGTTTTTTCTGATAAACAAACGATTGACTATACAAATTCCGCTACGGAGGCGTGTTTAGATTATGCAAGAGAAAGTGAAACCATCGACTTTTTAGCTGGGGTTTATTATATCACTATCTATGCTGAAGATTACGAAATCGGAAATGTAAAGCTTGAATTAAAATAATTTAGAAGAATGCTCTAAGTTGCATTCCTCCGGTATGTATTGTTGAAATATTTTCGGATTTACGACCGCTATAGTTAACACTTAATTGCAAAACTTTAGATAGGTTTCGTTGTAGGTTAAAGCTCCAAGTGGTATTCCCACCAGCTTGAAGTCCTTCTAAAATCTCAAATGATAAGGCGCTATTCGATCCACCATTAAAGTCGATTGAAATGTAGCGAATGTCAATGGTCATTGTGCCTTTTCCGGCTTTGCTGTATTGCATTTCTGTACCAATTGTTCTGCTAAAAGCTCGTTCTACTCCAAGTGTGTTATTTTTATCGGAATATGATCCAATAAGGCTTAATCTAAAGCTAACTCCTGGCTGGTAACTTATTTTAGGTTCTATTTCAAAGCTCTCGATATCGTAATTCCTATTTGAGAATAATTCTGATGTATTTGATTTTTGATTCCAGCCAATCACGTTATTTACAGTAATTGTATTGGAGGCGTTGTATCTACTTCTTATCTCTCTATTGGTGCTCGATCTGCTCTCTACACCATTTGTAAGTAGACTTTTACTTTTATTGGTTTGAAAAAATAAATCAGTTCCAAATTTAGTCCCTAATCTATTGATATAAAATGTATTTGATATTGTAGAGCTAACAGATACAAGCGTAGAGTCTTCGATTGGTGTAGCGAATGGATTGTATATATCACTGTTTCTGCTGGTCTTTCGTTCTGCCCGGTATGCAGTTTTGTTAGAGAATTTTGAAAGTAGGGCCAATACTCCTTTTTTATCATTAAGCAGAACCTCAGGACGTATAAATAGCACCTGATTAAATTGATTACTATATACCTTAACATATTCATTTGTAGGAGTAAATATGCGAATATAATTTGCTTGGAATACATTGTTTTCACCTGCTACTTCAAATTCATTTAACTCTTTAATGCCATTACTATTGTAATCATTCCATAAATAAACCCCTTGGCCATCCGCTACTCTTAAGTATGAAAATTCTCGCTTGTTTTCTAAACCTGAACTAATTTCATAAAACGTATTCGCGCTTACAAATCCCTTTAGTGCTTTTGCATCATATTCTAATCGACCAATCAGTGTATTTTCAGGAGTAAGGTTAGATAAAGAAGAATCTACTAGTTGTAATCTTCTATAGGTAGCTTGTCCTTTTAATCGACTTCTTGCGTCTTTTGCTAATAAAAAAAGTAGACTAAAATCTTCTGCTTTATTTGCTAAGTCTAATCGTGTGTCATTGGGTAAATAATCAAACCGTTGAGTATAGCTAATTTCATAACTATTGGTTGTGGTATCTGCCGTTCTAATAAATGCTTTCCACTCAAGCTTATCGTTACTTGCTGCGCTAATTTTGTTATTGTCTAGTCTAAAAAGTGCTTTTTCCTGATCGCCATACACACCTACTATAAACTGCTTAATATCTTTAGTAATGGTGGTGTAGTGGCGTAAAAAATAGGAATCACTTAACCCTTCTGTGGTTAGAAAGCTACCGTTTGATTTTATGGTGTAACCATTATTTTTGTATGAACCCTGAAACGCATGCTTAACTCCTTGATAATTTTTTTCATTTAAAAAGAATCCTAAATTATATATCAGTTTACCACGATTACTAAACTCAAGACCTGTATATGCATTACCTAATTGTTGTGTTCCGTTTATTGCAAGGGTAGTTAAGTTCCAATCACGCTCAAACTCTACATCTCTGTAACGTTCAATAGGTTTAAAATTAGCTCCGCGTTGTTCATAGTGAAATCCTCCAAGAAATGAGGTTCTATTTTTTTCTTTTCCTCCAATTATTGATTTGTGATCAAGTTGTATATCGAATCCGTACCCATCGTCATCTGCTGCATCTTTAGAAGAAAATGTATTTTTATCTAATTTGGTAACAGCTCCTTCAACATTAATAGTAGTCGTTTTTCTGATCTTATAAGTTGCTCCAAATGTTGCCATTTGAGTTCTTTTTGGACTTATGAGTTGAATAAATGGTATAAAGTTACCTTGACTTACTCCTGCGACTGGCTCTACCCATTTAAAAACTCGACCATTAGCAGCGCTTTGAATTCGCACATAATCACCTTCTCCAAAGTTAACTTCTGAAAATTGAACCCTATATTTTGCGCTATCCGGATTAGTAGAATAGACAAGTATATCCGAATACCCTAATGTATCTATTTGCTTGTAAAGAACTTGATCGTTTATAAATTCGTCTACTGTATCTAATCCCGAAACGAGTGCATCATTTAAACTATCTCCAATTTGGCTTAACAAGAGCTTATCTGCATCGCTTAATTCTTGAAGAAGTGGTTGTTGCTTATTGTCTTGTTCTGAATAGATATTTAAGCGAAGGGATAAGTTTTTCTTTTCAAATGTCTGATTGGTGTAAATTAAAGAACGAGCATAATTTCTTTCAGCATACTGAAACTCCGCTATTATTCGAGAGTCCTTTGTGATTAACCTGTTGGGTGTAAATGTAATTTCGCCTGTGTTATAATCGATAATGTAATCAAAGTCTTGACCTCTTTTCATTAGTTGGCCATTTAGAAATATTTTCTCTGTTCCAGACAAAATGATAATAAATGTTTCGTTTTCTGCTCCTCTAAGTCGATATGGACCTTGATTTCCTTCTGTCCCTATTCCTCCATTTGGCTGTGTACTACCCAATACATTTCTAGCAAATTTTCCTCTAGAAACAGCAGCACTAAATTCTGAAGTTAGCACTGCTCTATTCTCTAACTTTTTATCAATTTCTTTATCTAAAAAAAATCGCGCTTTAATACTTCCACCTTGAACTTTTTTATCAAAATTCATAAAATAGCTATTGGGTCGTTGCATTCTAAAGTCACCTGCGGTTAATTCAAATTGCTCATTATATAATTGTATAAATACTTGGTCAAATTCACGAAGTTGCTGCGTATTTCCTTCAGCTTGAATAGGTATGTTGTCGTCACTAATGGCAGCCTTAATACTAATATCTTCCGTTAATTTACCTGACAGTTGTAAATCTAAGTTAGAGTTTACTGAAAGGTTTTGATTGTTTCCGAAGGCAATACCTCTTGAGATACTTCCACTTTTATTTAATCCTCCCAAGTCAAATTCATTTCCTTTGTTCTCGTCAGGTCTGATGCTGTAGAAATTTGGTCTACCTGGATCCTCTAACTGAATGCTTGAAATGTTCTTATTCTGATAAACAGCATTGAAATTAAAATCGATTATTCGATAAGAGGCGGTGACTGTTTTAGACAAAAGAGATGAGTCTAAAATGATAAGTTTTGCATTCACGTAATCAATTTTATATTGACTACTATTTATTCTCTTAGTGTTGATAAACAGAATTTCGCTATTATTTACTAGCGGAAAGCTGTCTATTGTTAGCGTATCATTTACTATCTCAATGTCTTTTTCTACGAATGTAGATAGTCGCTGACCCACACCTTCAATGCATAGTAGAAGCAGAAATACAGAAAGAAGGCAGTAAATTTTCAAGCGAAGATCCTTTGATAACCGTAAATAAACGGAAAATTAAGCTTTTTAGTGAGTCTCCTTTCTCTTTACTTTCTAGTCCAAAAATTAATGCAGAAATTCACACTATAAAAATTAAAAGTTAACAAAAGAAATGAAAAGAATAATTTCCTACAACGTAAATGGAATAAGAGCCGCAATGAAAAAAGGTTTGGTGGACTGGATGAATGCTTCACGACCTGACGTAATGTGTTTTCAAGAAACCAAAGCAAATGCAGATCAAGTAGATTCTGCTGAATTTGAAGCTTTAGGTTACTCCACATACTGGTTCTCTGCTCAGAAGAAAGGGTATAGCGGAGTTGCAATTTTTTCTAAGGAAACACCTAAGCACGTTGAGTATGGAATGGGAATTGAGAAATATGATTTAGAAGGAAGAGTCATAAGGGCTGACTATAATGGGTATTCCATTATGAGTGTTTATATGCCATCCGGAAGTTCAGGTGATGATAGACAAGCATTTAAGATGGGATGGTTGGCCGATTTCCAAAAGTATATTGATGAATTAAAAGAATCTATTCCGAATTTAGTTATTTGTGGGGACTACAACATTTGCCATAAACCCATTGATATTCATAATCCTACTAGAAATGGAAGTACTTCTGGGTTTTTACCTGAAGAGCGAGAATGGGTGTCACAATTCATTAATAGTGGATTTATTGACTCATTTCGAGCTTTTAATCAAGAGCCGCATAATTATTCATGGTGGACATATAGAGCAGGGGCTCGGGGCAAGAATTTAGGATGGCGTATCGATTATCACATGGTGAGTAATTCTCTAGAAGATAAAATGAAAAGAGCTGCTATTTTACCTGAAGCCAAACATTCAGATCACTGTCCTGTGTTATTGGAATTGAATTTTTAAAAGGTATTAAATAAAAGCTGTTTAAAACTATTTTTAGGCACAAAATCTGCTAGTAATAAAAGATGAATATTTGTATAGATATAATATAATAGCCATGAATTGTAAAAAATTACTGTTACCAATTGTTTTACTGAGCTTATTTACTGCTTGTGTTCCTGCTAAAAAGTATGAAGAGTTAGTTCAGAGAAGAGTAGCTTGTGAAGAGCAAAATGACGTATTGAAAGAAAAAACGAGAGAGCTAGAAGAGCAAATGACCGAAGTTCAGTCGAAATTTGAAGACTATGACCGACGATTGAAAGGCTTGCAAGCTGATACTACTGTACAAGGAAAGTCACTTCGAACCCTCACAAAAAATTACGACAAACTAAATCAAACCTATGATTTGTTGTTGGACAAGAACAGAGAATTATTAGCTGGAAATGCTGCCGATAATAAGCGGTTATTTGGAAGTTTACAAAATGCGGAGGGTCGATTACAAGCTCAAAAAGATGCCCTTGATGAATTATCTGAGAGTTTGAAACAGAAGGAGCAAAACTTAGAAAAATTAACCAGTGATTTAGAAGATCGAGAGGCGAAAGTAGCTGAACTTCAAAAAATACTTAGTGATAAAGATTCTACTGTTAATGCACTTAGAATGAAAGTTCAAGATGCATTATTAGGATTTGAAAATAATGGATTAACCATTGAGAAAAGAAATGGGAAAGTATATGTTTCGTTAGATGAAAGTTTATTATATCAATCTGGAAGTTACAGTATTGATCTTAAAGGGCAGGAAGTATTGAAGAAATTGGCAGTTGTACTAGAGCAGAATTTAGATATTAATATTCTTGTGGAAGGACACACAGACAACGTGCCTTTAAAAAGCTCTGGACCAATAGCTGATAATTGGGATTTAAGTGTAAGAAGAGCAACTGCCGTTGTGAAAATTATTGTCGACAATAGTAAAGTTGACCCAAGTAGACTTACTGCAGCAGGTAGAGGGGAGTATGTTCCAATTGCATCGAATAAAACAAAAGAAGGAAGAACACAAAATAGAAGAACTGAAATTATTTTGTCTCCAAAGTTAGATGAACTATTAGAAATTTTAGGAGAATAGATAAGTATTACATATATTATTAATTAAAGCAGCTCAATTGAGCTGCTTTTTTTGTTTTATTAATTTTCATTTAACAGTTGGTAGATAACATAAAACCTATATTTGATTACATGAAGTTGCT
Organism: Vicingaceae bacterium; assembly: GCA_018402765.1. Taxonomy (GTDB): domain Bacteria; phylum Bacteroidota; class Bacteroidia; order Flavobacteriales_E; family Vicingaceae; genus Acidiluteibacter. The sequence goes on from JAGYIE010000002.1 coordinate 553,405, forward strand.
CTATTTAATATGCTTAGCTTTTGTGGCTGTTCTCTATTCAGGTTGTTTAGACCAAGAGGAAGATGGTTATTTACTAGATTTAGGAACTTATACTATTGAGGGAGAGTTTTTAAAAAATTGTGAGGGAGATCCTATGAGCAATACATCATTAAGACTCCTTGTTCGAAGATCGAATGAAATATTGATTGGCAATAATTCTGAAATACTTGCAACTGGAGTTACTGATCAGTTCGGAAAGTTTAGTATGTCATATACGGATTCAAGAAGGTATTCTAACTCTTCGGCTTATCAACTATGGATACAGAAGTTAGATGAAAACAATACGTATACTATAAGTTCAATTCCTCTAACCCCTTACAAGAACAGTAAAGTAAACTTAATCGATGAGTTTGGCAGTAAAGTGTTGTTTTTAATAACAGGGGCAAACAATTTAACGAGTAATGATACATTAATTTTGATGCACTATTATGAAAGAATAAATGTTTTAGGCCCGTTTTATGAAGGTAGGGTTGTGGATAGCATAAACAATAAAAATTTTACAGGAGTTTCTAGTCTTACTTGGGCAATAGGGGATACTAACTTCCTAACAGGGAATAGATATAGTCGTCATCCCGGAAATTATGGGAGCATCCAATATAGTGTTGATTACTGTTCCTCAGATACTGTTTATATTGATTTAAGTAACACATTAAAGTAATGAAACAACTACTTTTTATCTTAACAGGCGCAGTGATTTTTACCTCCTGTAATCTTTATAAACCGGCTTTAATAAATACCCCACTATTAGAGACACAGTCCGATGGAAATGCATCTGTTAGCTTAGGAAGAACTTTTGGAGTTCAAGCATCATATAGTCCATTAAAGAATATTGGAGTAATGGTTAATTATTCTAATGCACTTCCCGTGTATGAGTACCAAAATGTAATTGATGAGCCCGAGAAAGTACTTATCAATACATATGCTAATCAACAGTATGAATTTGGATTAGGCTACTATAAACGATTAACTGAACAATATTATTTTGAGCTTTACGTAGGCTATAGCGCTGGGGAGTCAGGTGTTGTCGAAAACAACTATTTTATTGCACGTTATGACACTGATTTTAACCTTGCTTTTGAAGTAATGCACGAGGGTTGGTTTTTACAACCAACGTTTTCAGTCATACCTGAAAAAAATATAGAACTTGCATTCTCGGCAAAACTTGCTAATATCCAGTTTTATAACTTCAATCCAAGTCCCTTTTTTGATGTGCCCCCCAACTTTTTTACTAATTCTTCAATTTTGTCACTCCAGCCCACTATGACCTTTGTTTTTAAACAGAATTGGTACAGAGGATTTTTTCAATGCGGGTTCTTTTTTTCAGAATACAGTCGATTTTATAGATCAAGATGGATGAATGCTTCATTTGGCATTGGGCTAAACATTAATCAGTTAAAACAAACGATAAACGAGAATCGAAACTCTTCTGACGATTACCGCTGATTATTACAAACTACCTGTTCTACCGCCATCTACCGGAATATTAATTCCATTAATATAACTAGCGGCAGGTGATGCTAAAAATGCTGCTGCATTGGCTACTTCTTCCGGTTGAGCTACTCTATTCATTGGCACTTGAGCCTCCATCCCTTTCATAACATCGGCCTCAGCTTTTCCTGTTTTTGAAGCTTTATTACTTACTATCTGGCTTAGTCGTTCTGTGGCTGTAGCCCCCGGCAATACATTATTAACAGTAATACCATATTTGCCCAATTCATTTGCCATTGTTTTAGACCAATTTCCTACTGCTCCCCTAACTGTATTTGATACGCCTAAACCTGTTAAGGGAATTTTTACAGAAGTAGATATAATATTTATGATTCTGCCATAGCCTGAATCTATCATTCCTTTTTTTACTGCCGTTGCTAAAATATGATTATTGATAAGGTGCATCGAAAATGCAGCTTCAAACTCATCCGTGGTAGAATTTTCAATTGGTCCTGCAGGAGGTCCACCTGTATTATTAATTAGAATATTTACTGTTTTTCCTCCTGCTAAATAGTTTTTAATGGCTTGCTTTACTTGGTTGGTTTGGCTAAAGTCGGCAACAATATACTCATGTGCCTGACTTGATTCTGAAGGCAACTCTGAAAGCACAGCTTTTAGTTTTTCTTCATTTCGAGCTAAAAGTGTTATGCTAGCGCCCATGCTGGCCAATTCCATAGCAATTGCTTTACCAATTCCTGCAGTACTTCCGCTAACTAATGCTCTTCTATTGGTTAAATCTAAATTCATCTACGTCTATTTTGTTCTGCTAAATTAGCTAATCCAAATAGCATTCTCAAAAGTTGTTGGCTAGCTTTGTGGCATCATTAAAAACTTATTACCTTAGAACACTCATTTAAAATTACGAATCATGGCGATTAGACGACCTTTTAATTTTCAAAAATGGATAGACGAACACCGTCATTTATTAAAGCCTCCCGTTGGCAATAAGCTAGTGTATGAGGATGCAGAATTTATTGTAATGGTAGTAGGTGGGCCTAATGCACGTAAAGATTATCACTGGGAAGAGGGAGAAGAGTTTTTTTACCAATTGGAAGGTGATATAATTGTTAAAATTCAAGAAGATGGTAAGGCAGTAGAAGTTCCCATTAAAGAAGGAGAGATTTTCTTATTGCCTGCACGTGTGCCTCACTCACCAATTCGATCGGAAGGTTCTATTGGCTTAGTAATAGAGCGGAAGCGAATTAATGGAGAGAGAGATGGATTGCTTTGGTTTTGCGACAATTGCAATAACAAATTATTTGATGAATACTTTGTGTTAAAAAGTATCGAAAAAGATTTTATGCCGGTATTTCGTAAGTTTTATGGATCAGAAGAATTAAGAACCTGCAAAGAATGTGGGACAGTAATGGAAGTAGACGAAAGGTTCGTATAAGTTATGGCAAAATTGCTTACAATAGATATTCACACACATATTTTACCTAAAAATATTCCCAATTTTCGTGAGAAGTTTGGATACGGAGGGTTTATTCATTTAGATCATCATAAGCCTTGTTGTGCCCGTATGATGATGGACAATAAATTTTTTAGAGAAATTGAAGACAATTGCTGGTCGGCAGAAGCCAGAATTAAAGAATGTGGACACCAGCATGTAGATGTTCAGGTATTGTCCACAATTCCTGTTATGTTCAGCTATTGGGCAAAGCCTTATGATTGCCTAGAAGTAGCAAAGTTTTTAAATGATCACATTGCCGACATTGTGGCTAGATACCCAAAACGGTTTATCGGATTGGGCACTGTTCCTATGCAGGATGCTGAATTAGCAATTGAAGAATTAAAACGATGCAAGGAAATTGGCTTAAAAGGAATTCAAATTGGAAGTCATGTAAATGATTGGAATTTAAGTTCGCCAAAACTGTTTCCTATTTTTGAGGCCGCTCAGGATTTAGACATGTCAATTTTTGTGCACCCATGGGATATGATGGGTAAGGAAAAAATGGAGCGCTACTGGTTGCCATGGTTAGTTGGTATGCCTGCTGAAACTTCACTAGCTATTTGCTCGATGATTTTTGGAGGAGTATTTGAGAAATTGCCAAAACTTAAAGTTGCTTTCGCTCATGGTGGTGGGTCATTCCCAGCAACTATTGGAAGAGTAGAACATGGATTTAATGTACGTCCAGATTTATGTGCTATCGATAACAATGTAAACCCTCGTGATTACTTAGGTAAATTTTACATTGATTCATTAGTTCACGACCCAAATGCATTAGATTTTGTGATTAAAACAATGGGAGAAGATTTTGTCGCTTTGGGCACAGATTATCCGTTTCCTTTAGGAGAATTAGAACCTGGAAAATTGATAAAGAGCATGCCTTATTCCGACAAACTAAAAGGTAAGTTACTAGCCAACAATGCATTAAATTGGTTAGGGATGAATAAAAGTCAATTTATGTAAAAAATAATGAACCGCTAATGAGAAATGGTAGCGGGTTTTTAATTTCAACCTACAGGATTCTTTAAGATAGGATTTAATCCTAAATTTACACTTCATATTTTTTAAGGTGCTTAAAAGCAATTTTAATGAGTGATTCAATTAAACACGAGTGCGGAATTGCCCTCATTCGACTTCTCAAACCTCTTGATTATTATCTGGAGAAATACGGTACAGCAACCTACGGAATCAATAAGCTTTATCTTTTGATGGAAAAACAACATAACCGCGGGCAAGATGGTGCGGGCGTTGCCAATATTAAGTTTGATATGAAACCTGGAGAGCGTTACATCAGTCGACACCGATCGAATAGTGGCAAACCCATTCAAGATGTTTTTGATAAGATTAATGGAGCTATTCAGGATGTCTATGATAAAAATCCTGAATTGTTAAAAGATACTGACTGGCTAAAGAAGAATGTTGGATTTACAGGAGAGTTGTATTTAGGACACCTGAGATATGGAACTTTTGGTAGAAATAGTATTGAAAATTGCCATCCATTTTTACGTCAAAACAACTGGATGACCAGAAACTTAGTGGTAGCCGGAAATTTCAACCTGACAAACGTAGATGAGTTGTTTGATTTGCTTGTTAACATAGGTCAGCATCCAAAGGAGATGTCAGATACAGTTACTGTATTAGAAAAAATTGGACACTTTTTAGACGAGGAAAACAACAAGTTATTTAGAGAATATAAGGCACTTGGCTATTCAAATGAGGAAATATCTTCCATGATTGCCAAGAAACTCGACGTTCAATCAATTCTAAAAAATGCTGCTTTAGATTGGGATGGTGGATACGCAATGGCTGGATTAATGGGACATGGAGATGCTTTTGTTTTAAGAGACCCTTCAGGAATTAGACCTGCTCACTACTATCAAGATGATGAGGTCGTGGTTGTTACATCTGAGCGACCTGCAATTCAAACCGCATTCAATGTGCCATTTGAATCCATAAAAGAGATAAAACCTGGGCATGCATTAATAATCAAAAAAGACGGCACAGTTGCACAGCAGCTTGTTCGTGAGCCATTAGAAGAAAAGCAGTGTTCATTTGAGCGTATCTATTTCTCCAGAGGAAGTGATGCGGATATATATAAAGAGCGAAAAGAATTGGGTCGTTCTATAACTCCTGAGGTGTTGAAAAGCATCAATTATGATGTGGACAATACCGTGTTTTCATTTATTCCAAATACTGCTGAAACAGCTTTCTACGGTATGGTGAAGGGCATGGAAGATTATATCAATCAAAATAAGTTAAAGGAAATTAGAGCACTAGGTCCTGATGCTACGGATGAACAATTAACTGAAGTACTCTCTAAGCGCGCAAGAGCTGAAAAAATTGCTATTAAAGATGCCAAACTTAGAACGTTTATTACACAAGATAGCGGTCGCGATGACTTAGTGGCTCATGTTTATGATGTAACGTATGGAGCTATTCACATAGGTAAAGATAACTTGGTAGTGATTGACGACTCCATTGTTAGAGGAACTACATTAAAACAAAGCATTTTCAGAATTCTAGATCGACTAGGGCCTAAGAAGATTGTTATAGTTTCTTCTGCACCTCAAATTCGTTATCCAGATTGCTACGGAATTGACATGGCGAAATTGGGCGATTTTATAGCTTTTGTGGCAGCCATTACTTTATTAAAAGAGAAAGGCAAGGATGCTATTATAACAGACGTCTACAAAAGATGTAAAGCACAAGTAAACTTACCAAAAGAAGAAATCCGCAATTACGTAAAAGAAATTTATGCACCATTTACTGCTGAACAAATTTCCGATAAGATTAGCGAATTATTAAGACCCGAAGGCATTAATGCTGAGGTGCAGGTAATTTATCAAACAATTGAGGGTCTTCATAAAGCAATACCAAATCATAGAGGAGATTGGTATTTTACCGGTGACTATCCAACTCCAGGAGGGAATAAAGTGGTGAACAAAAGTTTCATAAATTATGTGGAAGGTAAGAACGAAAGGGCATATTAAAGCCATTTATGTCATCAAAGAGAAAGACTTCACAATTTGTGAGGTCCTTTTTTTAGCGTTTTTCTAAAAAGTTCTCTGCAATCATGCAACGAACACTGCCACCGCCTATTTTTTCAATGGTTGGAATCGTTCCAATAATTAAATCTGAATTGGATGTTAGAAGACCAATTTGCTCTGATGATAAGCTTGAGTATGCAGTAGATGAAATAGCAATGAATTTTTTTCCGTCCTTATTTCTTAGTTGTATGCAGTTTCCTGCAAAGGCATTCATTTGTTTGTAAGTGATGTTTATGAGTTTCTTTCCTCCTGTTTTCAAATTAGTAAGGATTTGTTTTTTCTCCAAAGGATTTGGAATGGCTTCTAAGCAAATTATGGCAATTTCTTCACCAATACTCATTAACACATTGGTATGGTAGATAGCTTTTCCTGATTGATCAAATGCATGAAAACAAGTGCTTGCATATTGCATAGGTGAAGCCCAACTTTTAACTAAATCTTCGTTTGTTCTACTTGAAATGCTTGCATAAACGGTTCTATTTAAATGGTCGATTACTAAACTTCCAGTCCCTTCTAAGAATTTACCTTCTTTTTCTGTCCGACTAATATCATTAAAACTGCCAAAAATAAAGTCATTGTAAATCCGTTCAATTAGTTCTGCTCGTCGTTCTATGCGCCTATTTATTGATTCCATTGGATATATAAAAACACTTCCGTCTTCATGAGTACTAATCCAATTGTTGAGAAATACAGCATCAGGTTTAGGTGGCTCATTAGTATCTTCAAGTATTAAAACTTCAATTCCTGCCAATTCAATATTAGCAACTAACTGATTAAATTCTCTATCAATTTCTATATGGTTCAATACCAAATTTTGCTGAAAAACATTTGAACATGCAGTCAACTCATTAAATCCAAAACGTTTTGGCCTTAACATTAAAATAGATGAGGCAGGATACGAAATTGACATTGTTTATTTTTTCATTTTAATAACAAAATAAAGGTAGCTATTCCAATTCATGTGGCTTATTGTTTGCACATGAATAATACAAACCCCTTTAAATTCTCTTACTTTTTTACGCGCATGACCAAGACGAAAGGCAATGTTATGAATGCCAATTTTAACGGGGTATTAACGTTTCACAAAAGGCTTAAATAATTCTTTATAAATGTTCTAACTCACGAATAAAAATCATTAATAAATGTTTATTTTAAGGATTCTAGTTAAAGATTTTGATTTATCTAAAAATTACTTTATTAAATAGTTAGATATTTTAGAGTTTGTTTTTCAAGAAAATTTTTCTGTTGATAGAGAAGAGTCTCTCCAATTTGTTGAGACTTCAAGTACATATAATAATGTTCAGAATACATTTATTTTACCAGCAAAGTTAAACTACTCTATAAATATAACTCCTGAGGCACGCATCGTTTTTGCTGAAGGGATGAAGAATGAAAAAAAATTACCAAAGATGGCGACATTAATTAATGATATGGTGTACAGCATATTGTTTAAACTTTTAATTCGAGTCGATAAGCCCTCTATTTTGACGAAGTTATTTTCGAGTAGAGATAAGGCAATTGATTGGCTACTGAATGAATGATTTACTCTTTTATAACTCTTCCAGTGGAGTTCGCATCGTTAGCGCCTACTTTCAGCAAGCATACACCTCGATTTAATTCACCTATATTGATTTGATAACTTTTTTTAGTTTCAACTATAAGTTTATCTTTCACCAATTTTTATTTTATAGACATATAATACTATAGAATCGCTGCAGTGTAAATTTTAACTTAAGGGAATACTATTTTTTGCTAGCAAATAGAATAATAAAAATGAAGCTTATGCTTAATTATATTAGTTTGTGCTACCATTCTATTTCATGAATACATGGACAGTAACTAATTGCTTCAAATCCATCGGTCCATCGCTAAATCGAAGGATTATTACATTAACCTTTTAACTTCTTATACAACGGAACTGTACTGCAAGGCTCGCCGTACATAATGGCTTTTGCGAAGGGGAGTAATTTGTTGGTCAATGTAACATAGGCCGATTCAGGAACGGCTTTATCACCACATCCTTTAATGACTATTCTAGCGTCTTGGTATTCAGAGAAATCAATTTTATTGAGCTGTTCTTCAAAAAGCAGCTGGTTTATGGTATCAAGTGAACCAAAAAAAACGCGCTTGGCAAAAGGGCGTATTGCAATCGATAAAAGCATGTAAGCCCAAGTGGGTACAATTGCGTCTACTGAACAATGGATAGCCACTAATTTATCCTGATACACCGACCAATCATTGATTTTGATAAATTCCCTGAAGTCTTTTTCTTTTAGAGCTATTTCTTCCCATAAATTTTGCTTAATATCGTAATTAACACGCTCACCTTCAATATAGTACTCTTCTAAATTGAGGGTGATAATTCCGCTTTTCGCAACTCTATTGACAATTTCTTCAGCCATAACTCTAGAGGAATCCTAATTCTAATTTAGCTTCTTCGCTCATCATTTCTTTACCCCACGTTGGTTCCCAAACGATGGTTACTTTTGAACTTTTTACTGACCATAGATCGCCAGTTTTCTGCTCTACTTCATTCGGCATAGACTCTGCTACAGGGCAGTTTGGAGAGGTCAACGTCATCTCAATATTTACATTAAATTCTTCGTCTACTTTTACCTCGTAGATTAGACCTAATTCATAAATATTTACAGGAATTTCAGGGTCATAAATGGTACTAAGTACTTCTATCACTTGATCTTCTACTTGCCTTGGCGTAATGTCCGTTTTATTCTTTTCCATTTTTAATTTTCAGTTTTCGCTTTGTATCCTAAGGCGAATAATTTCATTTTTTTCACCATACTAACCAATCCATTAGATCGAGTGGGTGACAAGTGTTCTTTTAAACCAATTTGATCGATGAAATACAATTCGTTATTCAATATTTCATTAGGAGTTTGATCAGAAACTACACGAATCAACAATGCAATGATTCCTTTGGTAATTATAGCATCACTGTCGGCGGTGAATAAAATTTTACCGTTTTCTAGCTGGCCATTAAGCCAAACTTGACTTTGGCAACCTTTGATGATGTTATCATCTGTTTTATTGGCTTCATTAATCATGGGTAACTCTTTACCTAAACTAATGATGTACTCGTATTTATCCATCCAATCCGAAAAGATAGAAAACTCATCAATTATTTCGTCTTGTCGTTCTTTAATTGTCATTATCGTAACATTTTTATGGCTCTATTTAGTGCCACAATCATTTTATCTACTTCTTTTTTTGTATTGTATATAGCAAAAGAAGCTCTTATAGTTCCAGGTATTTTGTACCAATCCATCAGGGGTTGTGTGCAATGGTGACCCGTTCTTACTGCTATTCCCATCTGATCTAAAATTACACCTACATCAAATGGATGCGTTCCGTCCACTAAAAAGGAAATCACACTTGCTTTGTTTGCTGCTTCTCCGATGATTCTTAGGCCATCTATCTTCTTTAGTTCCGCAGTAGCGTAATCTAATAATTCGGTTTCGTGAGTATGAATAACTTTCCAATCTAATTTATTTAGAAAATCAAATGTAGCATTCAATGCAACGCCAGCCGCTATGTTTGGCGTGCCTGCCTCAAATTTATGTGGCAACTCATTGTAGGTTGTCCTTTCAAATGATACTGTTTTGATCATATCGCCACCACCTTGATAAGGAGGCATTTTGTTCAATAAATGTTCTTTTCCGTAGAGGATTCCAATTCCTGTAGGACCAAACATCTTATGCGCTGAAAACACAAAAAAGTCACAGTCCCAAACTTGCACATCTATTTTCATATGCGGCACTGACTGTGCTCCGTCAATCATCACCAACACATCATTTGCATGAGCAAAATCAATGATCTCTTTTACCGGATTGATGGTTCCTAATGCGTTAGAAATGTGAACAATTGAAATTAATTGGGTTTTCTCATTCACCATTGCTTTCAATTCATCCAATAATAATTCTCCTTTTTCATTGATAGGAGCGATTCTCAATTTAGCTTTCCGCTCGTCGCAAATCATTTGCCAAGGAACAATGTTCGAGTGATGCTCCATTGTGGAGATAATCACTTCATCGCCTTCATTTATGAAGGTTCGTCCAAAAGAACCTGCCAATAAGTTAATTCCATCTGTGGTTCCTTTGGTAAAGATAATTTCTTCGCTTTTGGCTGCATTAAAATAAACTTGAGCCTTCGTTCTAGCTGCTTCAAATGCTGTTGTTGCTTCTTGACTTAGCGAATGCACTCCACGATGGATATTTGCGTTTTCAAAACTGTAGTAGTTGTTTAAAGCATCAATCATTACTTGCGGTTTCTGCGCAGTAGCTCCATTGTCAAAATAAACCAATGGTTGCCCATTCACTTTTCTGCTTAGAATAGGAAACTCATTCCGTAATGCTTCGATGTTAAAACTCATATTTATTTTTTTAAACCGGTTTCGATTTTTTCTTCAATCAATTGTCGAAATGTTTCGATTCCTATATGTTGTAACACATCAGCAGCAAAAGCGTTCAATAATAGTCGAATTGCGCTATCTTCGGATAGACCTCTAGCTTTTAAATAAAAAATTGCTTCTTCGTCTAATTGTCCAACAGTAGAACCGTGACTGCACTTCACATCATCTGCATAAATTTCTAACTCGGGTTTAGAGTTAATTGTTGCGTCATCAGAAAGTAATACATTGTTGTTCGCTTGGAAAGCGTTAGTTTTCTGCGCATCTCTGTGCACCATTACTTTTCCATTAAATACAGCAGTGGCTTTATCGTCAATAACTCCTCTGTACAATTCATGCGATTCACAATGAGGCACTAAATGATCAACTCTTGTGTGATTGTCAACTAATTGTTTTGCTTTAGGAAGGTAAAATCCATTTAAAGAGGTGTATCCATTTTCTCCTGCTACAGCGATATTTAAGTTATTTCTAACAATATCACCATTGAAAGTAAAGGTATTAATGGTAAAGTTCCCGCTTTTCTCTTGTTGCACTTGATCAGTTGCAATGTGGAAAGAAGTACCGTTTTCTTCTTGTAGTTTATTAAACTCTAGGAAGGAATTTTCTGCTGCAAAGCATTCGTTTACTGCATTTGTAAATGACTTTCTGCCATTCAAATTGTGATAACTTGTCACTACTTTTCCTTCACTAAATGCTTCCCCAATAATTAAGTTCCTTGGATTAGTTATGATTTGATCTCCATCAATCAAATTTATGATGTGAATTGGATGATCAGCTTTTTGTTTTTTCTCAATGTGAATAAATGCTCCATCTTGATGGAAAGCAGTATTTATATTGGCAAAGATTTCATCGACAGGCACTTTTTTAGAAAAGTAAGAAGCAAATAGTTTAGCATGCTTTTTTTTAGCTTCTGATAGAGGGCAGGCAATAACTCCCTTTTGATCGGTAATCGTTGATAAATCTGATCGGTAAAAGCCATTTACAAATACTAAAATATTATTCTCCATTCCTTTGATTAGAAAAGGAGTAATGTCAATATTTGCAGCACTTTCAGCTATAGTATATTCCGCTTTTAGTATGCGATTTATTCTAGTATATTTCCAGTATTCTGTTTTAGATGTAGGAAAATCTAAACCTTCAATTCTTTTGGTTGCCTCATCTCTAGCTGCTTTTGAGGCTGCCGTATCAAAATGAAAATCTTGTACACCAAAAGTCGATAGGAATTGATCTTTTACGTTCATAGTTGCTATTTCGCTCATTGTATCTTGTTTGAGATGTGTAGATTAGACTTCTAATGCTTCCTCTTTTTTCAACCAATCATAACCCTTTTCCTCTAGCTCTAGTGCTAATTCTTTTGGTCCTGATTTTATGATTTTACCATTGTACAATACGTGAACAAAATCTGGAACGATGTAATCCAATAATCGCTGGTAGTGGGTAATAACAATACTTGCATTATCAGCTGATTTTAATTTATTTACTCCATTTGCAACAATGCGTAACGCATCGATATCCAAACCTGAATCTGTCTCATCTAAGATGGACAGTTTTGGATCTAACATAGCCATTTGAAAAATCTCGTTCCGTTTTTTCTCACCACCTGAGAAACCTTCATTTACAGATCTAGAAGCTAATGAATTGTCTAATTCAACTAAAGCTGATTTCTCTTTCACACGCTTTAAGAAATCTTTAGCTGGCATTGGCTCTTCGCCTTTATACTTTCTAATTTCGTTTATTGCAGTTTTCAAGAAATTGATATTGCTTACACCCGGAATCTCTACAGGGTATTGGAATGCTAAGAAAATACCTTCTCTTGCTCTATCTTCGGCGCCTAACTCCAACAAATCTTTTCCTTCAAATGTTACTGAACCTTCGGTAATTTCATATTCTTCTCTTCCAGCCAAAACAGAAGCTAATGTACTTTTTCCTGATCCATTGGGACCCATAATTGCATGCACTTCACCTGGCTTTACTTCCAAGTTAATTCCTTTTAAAATTGGCTGACCATCAATCGATGCGTGTAAGTTTTCTATCTTAATCATGGTATTTCTTTTTCTATAGTATAGTTCCTCTTTACAGGGGAAATAGTATCGTTTAATAATTTATCCTACTGAACCTTCTAAGCTGATTTCTAGTAATTTTTGTGCTTCTACTGCAAATTCCATTGGCAATTGATTCAAAATCTCTTTACAGTAACCATTTACAATTAATCCAATGGCGGTTTGCTCGTCCATACCTCTCTGCAAGCAATAGAAAATTTGGTCTTCACCAATTTTAGAAGTCGTTGCTTCGTGTTCTACTTTGGCTGTTTTATTACCAACTTCGATATATGGGAATGTATGTGCACCGCATTTATCACCCATCAATAAAGAATCACATTGGGTAAAGTTTCTTGCGTTAGTTGCTTTTTTACCAATGTTTACTAATCCTCTGTATGAATTGTTACTTACACCTGCTGAAATACCTTTTGAGATAATCGTACTCTTAGTGTTTTTACCTACATGAATCATTTTTGATCCTGTATCCGCTTGCTGGTGATTAGCGGTAACAGCTACCGAATAAAATTCACCGATAGAGTTGTCACCTTTCAAAATACAACCTGGATATTTCCAAGTGACTGCTGATCCTGTTTCTACTTGTGTCCAAGAAATTTTAGCGTTAGTTTCGCATAACCCACGTTTAGTAACGAAGTTGTAGATTCCACCTTTACCTTCTTTATTTCCTGGATACCAGTTCTGAATCGTGGAATATTTAATCTCTGCGTTGTTTAATGCAACCAATTCTACTACAGCAGCATGCAATTGATTTTCATCACGCATTGGTGCAGTACAACCCTCTAAGTAACTTACATAGCTACCTTCGTCAGCTATAACTAAAGTTCGCTCAAACTGACCAGTGTTTGCTTCGTTAATTCGGAAGTAAGTCGACAATTCCATTGGACATCTTACGCCTTTAGGAATGTAGCAAAATGAGCCATCAGTAAATACTGCGGCGTTTAATGCTGCATAGAAATTATCTGTTTTCGGAACTACGGTTCCTAAATATTTACGCACTAAGTCAGGGTGTTTCTGCACCGCTTCGCTAAATGAACAAAAGATGATTCCTAGTTCGTATAATTTGTCTTGAAACGTCGTTTTTACAGAAACAGAATCCATTACAATGTCAACTGCAACCCCAGCTAATTTCTTCTGCTCATCAATAGAAATTCCTAGTTTTTTATACATCTCCAATAATTCCGGATCAGCATCATCTAGGCTGTCTAAAACTTTCTTTGGTTTGGGAGCAGAATAATAGTGTAAATCTTGAAAATTAGGTTTTGGATAACTGATATGTGCCCATTCAGGCTCAATCATTTCTTGCCAAGCTTTCAAAGCGCTTAATCTATATTCCAATAACCATTCAGGTTCGTTTTTTTTGGCCGAAATTAATCGAATAATATCTTCATTAAGGCCTTTTGGAGCCTTGTCTGATTCAATGTTGGTATAGAATCCGTACTTATACTCGCTGGAGGTAACTTCCGCCAATAATTCATCTTCTGATGCCATAGTTTTTTATTTTTTTGAATTAAATAGAAAAGCTTTCGCCACAGCCACAAGTTCGTGAGGCGTTCGGATTGCTAAAACTAAAGCCTTTACCGTTTAGTCCACCTGAATATTCCAATTCGGTTCCCAATAAGTAGAGCATGCTTTTTTTATCCACTACCACTTTTACTCCGTTATCTTCAAATACTTTATCGTTGTCAGTTAATTCTGAGTCAAAATCTAAGTTGTACATCAGGCCTGAGCATCCGCCGCCCTTAACGCCTACGCGTACAAAACTACCTTCTGGCTTGCCACTTTCAGCGAGCAAAGCAGAAATTTTCTCTTTTGCGTTATCGTTTACTTTTATCATTGCCTTAATATTTTCTGTAAAGTTAGCTATCTTTATTTAGATTTAATCTAAATAACCCTTAAAATGGCCAAAAAAAATACCACGAAGAGGGTATATTTATGCCTTGTAGAATTTATTAAAGTAACACAGCTCTTCGTTTATGGTTTTACTAACTTTGTTTCATGGAATTTGAAGATAATAATAATGAACCAACTCAATTAGGAGAATTGGGAGAGTTCGGTTTAATCAAACATTTAACGCAAAACATAAAACTGCAGCATCCATCTACTGTTTGCGGGGTCGGTGATGACGCAGCAATTATACAACCTACAGCTAACCATCAGACATTGGTAAGTACAGATATGTTGGTGGAAGGTGTGCACTTTGATTTGCTGTATACTCCTTTGAAGCATTTGGGCTATAAAACGGTGGTTGTAAATCTATCTGATATTTATGCCATGAACGGATTTCCAAAGCAGATTACTGTTTCTTTGGCTGTTTCCAATCGGATGAGTGTAGAAGCGTTGGAAGAGTTTTACGAAGGAGTTTTATTGGCTTGCGATTTCTACGCTGTAGATTTAGTCGGTGGAGATACTACTTCTTCCAATGCTGGTTTGGTGATTAGCGTTACCGCAATTGGAGAAGTAGTCAATGGAAAAGCTGTGAAGAGAAATGGTGCTAAAGAGAACGATTTGATTTGTGTGTCCGGTGATTTAGGTGGAGCTTATATGGGCTTGCAATTGTTAGAGCGGGAAAAACGAATTTTTCAAGACAATTCTGAAATTCAGCCTGATTTAGGAGGAAAAGATTACATATTAGAGCGTCAACTAAAACCAGAAGCACGTCACGATATTATTACGAAGTTAAGTGAGTTGGGAATTCACCCAACTTCTATGATGGACATTTCAGATGGCTTGTCTTCTGAAATTTTACACATCTGTGAAAGTTCAGAAGTAGGTTGTGCATTGTACGAAGAAAAATTACCAATTGACCCAATGACGGTAACCACTGCGGAGGACTTTAACTTGGATCCAACGGTTTGTGCAATGAATGGTGGAGAAGATTATGAGTTATTGTTTACAGTTCCAATCGAAGATCATGAGAAAATCAGAAGCATGGAAGGTATTGCTGTTATCGGACACATTACTGATACTAATTCAGGACGAGTTTTGATAACTAAAGGAGGAAAAGCTCAACCGATTTTAGCTCAAGGCTGGAATCCGATACTCAATAAGAAAGATGAAGAGGAATTCTGAAAATTATAAAATAGAAAAGCAGCTACCATGCTGGAGCTGCTTTTTTTATGGGTTAGAGGGCTTTATTTTCCTTCCAAAAATTCGTTCAATTCGTCAATCGAGCTAGAATAAGTAAACGCATCGTTTATTTTATAGTAATTACCTTTATCTGTGGTTTTCTCATAGGCAAACTTTGCAAACGCTAATTTATTATCTTCAAAACTAAAGAGGTTCATGATTCCGATAACCTGATCAGTAGAGACACAATTTGCACGTAACACTTGTTTCGCTAAAGTCATTTTATCTTCTGCAAATGATTTACTACCTATTGATTTTTTCGCACTAGCAAAATCATTCGTTGACATTGGGTAACAAACTATTTCTTCCATTTCCTCAAATGTGTTTCCATTTGAATTAGAAGATGTAGTTGTAGTGGTTGTTGATGAAGTGGTCGTAGTCTCTGAAAATTTTGAGGAAACTGATGCACCAAAATCATTAAGGTTAATATTAACATTCATATTGACGCCCATTTCTGGATCATTTGCGCCTACATTAATTGAGCTAGTTGTTGATTCAGAGATGGTGGTGGTATTAGTATTTCCTGAAGAAATGGCAACTTCTTCTCTAACAGACGGCTCTTCAAATATAGGAGGAGGTAAAGGTCTATTTGGGGCATTTTCAATGGCAACAAAACTTACTGGTCTAAGAACAAATTCGCCTTTTTTGTTCTTTTTTATTACTGCAGTTATTTCTACATTGGGTTCAATCATTAACCCTTTTTTTAATACTCCCAATTCAGGATTTTTAAATGTAATTGTTGTTTGTACGAAATCTTCTTTTATTCCGTCAAAAACAGCTTTTGATGCATTCAAATTGGTTGCAGAGGAACCATCTACGGTCATGGTAAACGCATCGCCATCTTCAGCAAAAACGATTAAACGGGATTGGCCATAGCTGATAAATGAAAGCAAGTAGGTTACAAGAATTAAGTATACGTTTTTCATGAGTTAAATTTTAAGTTTAAAGTTCGCTTTACAAATCTTGTTCCAAAGATATTCTCAAAATCCAATTTTGCAAGCACTTCCACTAGTTTATTAATGTAGGCTTAATAGAACTCTTTCTTTTCAGCCATTTTTTAATCAACACATTTGCAAACAACGTAGACAGAATTATAATGGCTCCTGCATAAAATCCAGGTGACATTTTTTCGTCTTCCCCAAAGATGAAAATAGCCAGAATAATTCCATAAATTGGTTCTAAATTAATGGTTAGGCTCACTGTAAACGGAGTGAGTTCTTTCATTACTTCTACGCTTACTACAAAAGCAAAAGCAGTGCAAACAACTGCAAGAATTAGAATATACATCCAATCAGAAGAACTTAGTGCCAATTCGCTCATTGTAGGGAAACCCTTAAAAAAGATAAGGTAAGCGGTTACGGCTAGAAACCCTCCACCAAGTTCGTAAAGTGATATTTTCTGAGAGTCGTATTGCTTAATTAAAGTGCCATTAATTACCGTGAAAGTAGCTGCTAAAGCGGCAGAGACTAATCCTAAGATTAAACCCAACTTATTGTCTAATTCAAATTTAAAAATAAAGTACAACCCAACAATAGCGGCCCCACCTAAGATGACTTCATACCATAGTAATTTGCGCTTGAACACTATGGGCTCTAGTAAAGAAGTAAATAGTGAGGTAGAAGAAATGGCTGCTAATGTAATCGAGACATTCGATTGGTTTATCGCTTCGAAAAAGAAAATCCAGTGGGCGGCAATAACGAAACCGGTCAAAACGGTTTTCCATAATCCGCCTTTTTTCATGCGAAGAGTGCTCTTATTAAAAGTGATATATCCTGCTAAAATAATGGAGGCAATCCCCATTCTAAACCAAACTAATAAATCAGCTTCGATGGTAATTAGCTTCCCCAAAATTGCCGTAAAACCAAAGATGAGCACTATAAAGTGCAGCAAGAGTATGTTTTTGTATTGAGCTAATTTGCCGTACATGGGATTAATAAAACAACATGTAAATGTAATAATGAATCAATTACAATTGCATCACAATTGGTTAATTATAAAATAATTTAAAAGGATTCTCGATATAATTTCGCTTTAACGTGAAACCAAACGATGACCTCTAAATGCAACTTACTAATAAGTAAATAAGGACTATCAATAAATATTTATTATTTAACCAATTAGAATAGAGAAAAGAAGAGAAATTTTATAGAAACCATTAACCATTTTCTTTGTGTTCTTGGAGATGACCTTTGTATATTTTGCGGTAAATTATTCTAAAGCAAGCCTGTGAGATAAGATTTTGGAGAAATCGTAATTAATCATTAACAATTAGATTTATATGTCAAATTACATAACTTAAACAGCACCCTAGCGCCCACATTTTCATTCCAATCATGGTCGGCAGCAGGACTAACCTCACAAAGGTCAAAACCGATAATCTGTTTTTTAGATTCAGCTAACAAATTAATCAAGTGGAATACTTCTTGAAATTGAAAGCCACCTGCAACAGGCGTTCCTGTGTTTGGGCAAAGTGTAGGATCTAATCCATCAATATCAAAACTGATATACACTTTATCTGGAAGGTTCATGATAATTTCTCTGCATTCATCTTCCCAAGCTTTTCCTGCATAGTGTGCAGCTTTTAAATCCCAGTCAAAGAATGTTTTGATGCGGGTTGGATTGGCTTCTATTAGCTCAACCTCTTCTGGGCAAATATCCCGAATCCCTACTTGGACTAACTTTTTGACATTGTCAATCTTCAGCGCATTGTAGAAAATGGACGCATGAGAGAATTCAAACCCTTCATAGGCTTTTCTTAAGTCAGCGTGTGCATCTACTTGTAGAATACCGAATTCGTGCTTTTCTGCTAATGCCTGCAAGTAACCATAAGGTGTGCTGTGATCTCCACCCAATAGACCCACCAATTTCCCTTGGTTCATCCAATGTGATGTGCGCTCTTTTATCCAAGCATTTAGTTCTGCAGAAGCAGCATTTATTTTAGCTAAAACGATTTGCATTTCTTTAGAATCAGCTAGATCATTTCCTTCTTCTAAAAATGAAATGTAGCGTTCAGCATCAATACGCAATAGGGTGCTTTTTTTGGCAATTTCATCTGAAATCGAATCCATAGCAATGCCATATTTCCAAGCGTCTTTCAAGTAGGGATCATAAAAATCCAATTGCAAAGAAGCATCTAATATGGCTTTTGGGCCTTTGGCAGTTCCAGGGCTATAAGAAGTGGTGACATCCCAAGGGATTGGGATAATCACCACTTTAGCATCTTCTAATGAATAGGGGAATCCGAAAATGTTTCCATTCTCAACAGCAACACTGTTTGGATTAAAATCAGCGTATTTCTCTTCCCAGTTCATGGTTTTATGCGTTTAATTTTCTCTTAATAAATGTTGGTAAAGCAAATGCACCAATGTGAATTCCTTCATTGTAGTAATTCAAGTTGTGCGTTTCTGAGAATGCATCAGATTTTGCTGCATCAAAGTTTTTAGTTGGATGTCCGCCACCTTTTATAGCCATTTGGAAACTCCAAATACCTGTAGGGTAGGTAGGAATGCTAAATGTAAAACAATGAACAGTTTCTTTACCAAATACATCTTTCAATGCATGGTTCAACTCTACAAATACTTGCTCGTTGAACATTGGAGATTCTCCTTGTGCAACTAAAATACCTTTATCGTTCAATGCTTTGTTACAATCTTGGTAGAATTTGTTTGTAAACAAACCTTCTGCAGGGCCAACAGGATCAGAACCGTCAACGATAATTATATCATAAGAGCCTGCTTTTGCATCTTCTACGAATTTGATACCATCGCCGATGATTAGATCTAATTTTTTATGACCGAAAGCAGAAGATAAATGTGGTAAGTGCAATTTAGAAGCTTCAACTACTGCTTCGTCAATTTCTACCATAGTTACTTTTTCTACCGAGCTGTGCTTTAATAACTCACGAACAGTACCACCGTCACCACCACCGATAACTAAGATGTTTTTCGCATTTCCGTGCGTCAACATAGCAGGGTGTGTAATCATTTCGTGATAATGTGACTCATCTTTTTCAGTACACATGATCATATTGTCAATCGTCAGCATTTTACCGTATGCATAAGTATCTAAAACTTTTACTTTTTGGAATTCTGATTCCTTGTTAAATAAAACCTCACCGGTATATCGAATAGATAATGCTTGGTTGTCATCCTTATCGGTAAACCATACGTTTCTAGTATATTTTCCTGGGTTCTGACGTTCTTTTGCTTCGCTTCTCATGGTTGATAAGTCGAAGTCGATACGCTCTAATTGATCAACAGATCCTCTGCGCATTTCTAATGCAGAATATGAAGTCGCTTCGAAAGCTTTCTTCAAATAATCAAACGATTTCCATGGGTTTACCTCGTCACCACAAGTAAATAAATCTACCGCAGCATACTGGTATTCCGGCCATGTATGTATCGCCAAGTGACTTTCTTGGATTACTACTACACCGCTCACACCGTAAGGTGAAAAGTGGTGAAAAGTTGAATTAATTACAGTTGCACCTGCTGTTTCAGCAGCGGTAACCATACCATTTTCAATAGTAGAAACCTGGTTCATGATTTCTGGATTACAACCAAAAAATTCAACCAAGATGTGTCTTCCTAATGCGCTCATTTTAATTTAATTTCTAATGTATATTTAATTGTAAAAAGTCCGCAAAAATAGATTTTTAATCCAATTTGCAAGCTTTATTTTAATTTGTATAAAATTGGTTTGCTCGGGCTCGCATCATTTTCAAATGGAGCTATTTGCAAGTTTAGTAAATATCGTCCATCTGCTACTTCCTCTGCGACGTATATGAATTCAGTGATTGTTTTCTGCGTATTTGGTGCCGCTGGATAGTTCCAGAATAGGCGATGAGAAGCCAACACGCCTTCATCCATTTCTCGATCTACGGAAGGTAGGTCGATTAATAAATGGTCAAATCCTTTGTTAACAATATATTCCATTGCGTCTGCTGCTAAATAGGGTGGATTGGTTGCACTGTAGTTCTTTTTCTGCTTTTCTAAGGTGTTTGGGAGTGTACGTATAATTATGGCTTCAGCAGACTTTTCTTTTATTGCATTTTCAATAATTGCAAGCGTAATGACTTCATCTCCATTTGGCCATTTCTCAGGTGTTACACTTATCAATTCGGCTGTAAAAAAGAAAGTTTTTAACGCATCGTTAACACTGTAAAATTCTTTGCTGATATGACCAACACATTCGGTGTGGGTACCATGTCCATGCGGGTTAAAAAAGATGTTGTTAAAATTCACAGAGCCACCCAAAGCTACACTTCCTGTAAACTGATCTGTTTGTACAGGTTCTATAATTAATGGGTCTACATACCAGGCAGATGCAGCATCTTTTGAGGCCTTTAGTGGCATAGAGATGTCAATCGGTTCGCCAAGATTGACAGTAAAGATTTCTCCTTTGTGCGTTATTTCTGCTAACATCCTCTATTACCAATTAAGTTTTAAAATGACGCACACACTTCCATTCATGATGTTTTTAAAACGTAGAATTGGTAAATGCCGAGCTTTTAACAAACGAGTATACTTAAGTTTATGCTGAGTATTTCAGCTTGATTTTATGTTGATCGCTTTTGAAATGCACTATATTGGCTTAAGAAGAAGCTAAGTATACGACATTTGTTATCGCCATCGGCATAAAGTTATAAATTTGATTTTAGATAGTGGGGAAAAGGGTTAGAAAAATGCAGTTTGTTTAATAGTGTCTTTATAATAAAAGCTTTTGTGGCACATTTAAGTAGCAACTGATCACGCGATACAATCGCGCGGGAACGGATGAACGGATGTACTTCTGGTAGTAACTATCCACGCGATATAATTGCGTGGGAACGACGGAAGAATATTTTATTCTTCATACGATTCAATAATATCCCCCGTTCCCGCGCGATTGCATCGCGTGCATATCAAATGTAATCATTTAGTATACATTCAATTCTGTAAGAATAATATTATCTATGAGTCCCTTTTCACCTGCATAATCTGCAGCACTGCTGTAGATATAATCTTTAGCATAATATACATAACCTGCCTCTACCGGATTTTGATGAATGTAATTTACTTTTTGGGCTATTACTTTATTGCTCCATAATTCTATAGGTTGATTATCATGCCGCCAAAATTGATAATTCTTTACATTAGACGATTTATTGGCTGCTGCTTTAAATACTTTTAATAAGTTTTCCTTTCTACTTTCTCGTGGGTTATCTCTAATTGCACGAACAATTTTTTTACTTGTAAACCTTTTAAAGTCACCTAAAACTTGTTCTGGTTTAAACCCTTTAGTGGTTCTAAATATTAAGTGAATATGATTAGTCATAATACACCAGGCAACTAATTCTAATCCTTTTTCTTTTTGGCAAAATCTTAAACTGTCTAATACTATATCTTTGTACTCATTTCTTGTAAAAACATCCAACCACTCAACAACCGCGAAACTCACAAAATAAAGTCCTTCAGGATTTTTGAATTTATAATTTCTACTCATTACAGTTGAATTTGTTTTCTAAAAATAACAAATTCAAGGGATTAAAATAAGTGTCTTTATAATAAAAGCCTTTGTGGCACATTTAAGTAGCAACTGATCACGCGATACAATCGCGCGGGAAAGGCGAACAAAATTAATACTTATTGCTTTTTGTTCGAAGCTCCATCTCATTTTCGATTAAAATTTTGGGGTCAGAATTTGAGTAGATTGGACAATCACATTTATCCCAAGAGTCTTTATCTCGACTTTTACCATCAGGCATACCCATGCGATCTTTAAAGTCGTCTTTATTGTATTCATTAGTGTAGTAAATTCTCTCAATAAATATTTCATATTCAGCATATACTACTTTTGGAACATCTTCATTTTTATGCTGTAGACTGTATTGATTTGTATAATTCTGATATAGTAGATTATTAAAATTAGAATAAATCTTGTTGCTATTGTCTTGATTGTGCGAAAAAATCATATTATAACTTAAACTTTTAATATTTATTTGAGTATTTAAAAGATTTCTTTCACTTTTTTTAAATAGATCAACTAAACTAAACTCTAAAAACTCCCCATTGAAATCTAACTTTCCGATCAGAATATTTTTTTCTGAAATTAATTGAACTGAACGTTCATCAACTTCAATCTTATTTAGGTTATGTTTTTTTATAAATGGTTGTGGTAATTTATCAAAAGTTGGGATTGGTATATTAGCATTACCCACTCCCACTTCAGTTTTAAACTTTTTAAAGATGGATTTGATATTAATATTTTGATAAGATACGTAATCATTTAGCCTTAAACCTTTATAATTCCCATTTTTTGCTTTAAATAGGTAACTTACCTTGCCTTCAGAAAAGTATGCAAAATTGCCATTGACATAAACTTTACTTCTGTAACATCCTTCAATGATTTGATATTTGGGTGCTTTATTTGTTACATTGACAGCTGGCAGAGCGTATGATTTGTGAGACATTAATATGGTGTCAAGATTGTTTACAGCCGCTGCAGGTAATTTAAACGTGTGAAATGCGATATGAGTAAAATATAAAGTGTCATCTTTCTTTAAGTTATCTAATTTTAAACTACTTACTTTGCCAATTAAATCACTATAACCTAAATTGTAATTATTTGAACTAATTTGAACAAACGAGATAGGGTTTTTTAATGAATCAACAATATAAATTTGTCCTAGTGAAATAAATGAAATGAATGAAAGTATCGAGCATATAATTAGCTTTTTCATATAGATTAAAATGAAGTTATTGAATTCCTTATTTAGTCAAAGAGATAAATATAAAACAAATAATTCTTATACCGTCGAGTGGATTAAAACAACAGTATAAGAATTGATTGATTTCTTAGACTAACAACGCTCGGTTTCCCAACAAAACATTTGAAAACAACCTGTTCCAAAATTCCATCTTATAATTACAAAACCATCCCATCTTCTTATTTCTTGATTTCCTAATTCACCACCATTAGTTTCTAAGCTAAAACCTGCTTCGTTCGAAACTTGAATTATAGCATCAGAAATTTCATTATCCGTTAATATATCAACTTCTGATGAAATTGCTGAAGAATAATTAGAGGCAATTGAATCATTCAAATATCCTAAACTGTCAAGTTCGTGAAATGAAAAACTTGGGTTATTAATCATGTAATTTGATAAAGCACCTTCTGAACTATTATTTCGTTCATTCAAATAGTTGCCAAAATCAATAATATCTTCTGCAAGACTAGCCGATGATTTATTACTGTTAACTATTTGTTTTTTAGTTTCATTTTCTTCGGTTTTAATTTCATTTTCTTCTGATAAAATTGAATTATCTTCCTTTTCACAACCCATAATTACAGTTCCTACTATGGCTAAGAACAATACTCTTTTAACTATCTTTTTCATTTTTTACAAATTTAATCTTATCCACACTATTGTGGTTTTAACTTTACTTAAAACTCCAGTCAATCATTTATCACTTTCCATTTTTCGCCACTATTTTGCCATTTTGGGGAATCCCTCAGCAGTGGTATTGTTTTTTAAAAGTTTGTTAATATAATTTGCCAACTGAAATGGCCGTTTTTAGGGGGTATAATTGACTCTTTTTGTAATATTCAACCCTAAACACTCATTAATTTCTAAGAATTTTCATCTAATCCCCACCAAAATGACACAGATAGGCATCCATTTCTGCAAGTAGCGCTGCAAACTTTCTATTAACAACAAATCTCTTGGAGCAATTTGTGCCAACAAAAGATAAAAACGTAATTGACTTATTCACTGATTCACTGATTGACTGATTCATTTATTAAATAATTGACTGATTCAATTTTCAATAAAAAAACACTCCGAAATAACCGTATCCGCCACATTCATGCCGGTGGGAGAAAGTTTAAACCCGTCTGAAGTTAATTCAATGAGGGACGGAGTAATAAGGAGTATTTGCTTTTTGAGATAAGTAAGTAATTTTGTTCCAAATCGTTCTTGAATTCTATTAAAATCAACCCCCCAAGTGGTGCGAAGAGCAGTCATCATGTATTCATTGTACTGATCAGATGCGGAAAGTTGTTCTTGCTCGAAATATCCAAAACCTTCAGCTATCTTATTAATGTATTGGCTATTATTTCGAACATTCCATTGTCGGCTATTGCCATTAAAAGAATGAGCAGATGGACCAATGCCTAAATACGGTTCCCCTTTCCAATAGTTGGTATTGTGGGTA
This sequence comes from Vicingaceae bacterium, assembly GCA_018402765.1. Taxonomy (GTDB): domain Bacteria; phylum Bacteroidota; class Bacteroidia; order Flavobacteriales_E; family Vicingaceae; genus Acidiluteibacter. The sequence goes on from JAGYIE010000002.1 coordinate 578,229, forward strand.
GAATAATGACCTGGTTTAGCCAAATTAGAAATTTCGTAATGCTCAAATCCGTGTTCTTTCGCCATGGACTTCAAGATCTCAAAGTGGCGAATGGACTTCTCATCCTCCAATGGGGCTTTTTTCCCTTTTTCTATAAAGTTGCTTAAAGCCGTTTTGGGTTCTACTGTTAAGGAATAAGCAGATAAATGATTGATACCTGAGTTAAACGCCGTTTCTAAATTATGAATCCAATGCTCATCTGATAGCGTGGTTCCTCCATAAATTAAATCAATGCTGAGGTGCTCAAAACCTTGATCTAGGCAATTTCGAACCACCACTTTTGCTTCTTCTGCATTATGCGCTCGGTTCATATCGGTAAGATCTTCGTCGTAAAAAGATTGGATTCCTATGCTCAGCCGATTGATACCTGCTGCTTTTAAGCTCTTTATTTTAGAAATAGTTAAATCATCTGGATTGGCTTCTAGTGTAATTTCAGCGTTTTGATCAACATCGAAGAGAGAGCGAATTTTGGATAATACCTGCTGAATTTCTTCTGTTTCCAATAGGGAAGGAGTTCCTCCTCCAAAGTAAATGGTTTGAATTTCCTTTGTTTTCAAGTAGTCACTTCGCTGCTCCAACTCAAGTAAAAGCGCATCAATTAATGCTGCTTTGTTTTTAAGTGAGGTAGAAAAGTGAAAGTCGCAGTAATGACAAGCTTGTTTACAAAAAGGAACGTGAATGTAAATTCCTGCCATTTTGTTTTGTTATTTTATTGAGTACAATTCTAAATGTAGTTCCTTTATCAATCTCTGTTGATTTTACAAAGATTTTTCCTGCATGATAGTTTTCGACAATTCGTTTTGTCAAAGAAAGCCCTAGTCCCCATCCGCGTTTTTTGGTGGTAAACCCAGGCTCAAAAATAGTTTTTTTCTGACTTTTAAGCATTCCTTTACCATTGTCTGTAATATCGATATACACATACTGTGTTTGATCAATTATTTGAATCTTTATTTGCCCATTACCGTCCATTGCATCCACCGCATTTTTGATAATATTTTCTAAAACCCATTCGAAAAGAGGCACATTAAGACTTGCGATAACTTCTTCTTGATCCGAGGTTTCAAAGGAGAACTGCACTTTTTGTGAAATACGTGCTCTAAAATACGCCAATGAATTTTGGATAACTGTATTCAAATTTTCTTGCTGTAGAGATGGTACAGAACCAATCTTAGAGAAACGCTCTGTAATGGTTTCCAATCGTTTTACATCGTTCCCCATTTCATCAATAGTGGAATTGTCTACATTCTTCATTTTCAACACTTCTAGCCAAGCTAAGAGAGATGAAAGTGGCGTGCCTAGTTGGTGAGCTGTTTCTTTGGCCATCCCTACCCATACCTGATTTTGCTCCACATTTCTGGCGGTGCTAAAGAGATAATATGCAATGATTAGAAATAAAGCGATTATACCAAATTGAATAAATGGATAAATTTTTAATTGCTTTAAAAGCGGAGAATCTGCATAGTAGATATAGTTAATGTCCTCGTTTCCAATGTCAATTTGAATGGGCTTGTTTTGCGCCTTCATTTCAAAAATTTGCTGAGCTATATAAGTTGAATCTTTCGATTTGGTAGTATCTATATTTCCAAAAGCGATAACAGCTGATTGAGAACTATCGGTATAAATTACTGGCACAGAAGCTGAGTTGATAATAATGTCATTATTTAGCGACTCTATTTGATTCTGTAGTACTTTTCTGAGTTCAGAAAACACTTTAGACTCTTTGTAATACAGGTAATTGCGTTCATTCTTGTAGTAGGCAATTTCTATTGGTTCATTTTTTTCTTTTAGCGCTTCTAACTCCAATATTAGTGAGTCTTTATTTTGAGAAATGGCTTCTGAAAAATTTTTATTGGAGACGATTGTTCCCTTTCCATCTGTTAAAATTAATGGGATGGTGGTATTTGAAAATAATATTTGCGTATAAAAGCTGAGGTCTTCATCCACTCCTGAAGTAACAACTCTTCGGTTAGCTTCGGCCCAAATTTCTACCCGTTTGCGCTCTTCTTCTGAAATGGTGTTGAATAGCTCATTGGTATAATTTACCAACTCTGCTTTTTTAACAATGGCTTCTGCCCAAGATTTAACTTTTAATTTTTCTTCTGAAGCAATTTTATTTACCAATACATTGGTGTACCAAAGTGATAACAAGATTATTATCGCAGCCACTACCGCTAACCCATACTTCCAACGCTGCTTTTTAGAATATATATTCAATTGCTCACTTTCTTTAGATTTTATCTTATCGACGCCGCAAAGTTGTCAATAGTTGCCGCCAAGGTAAGCATTAAGGGGCTTTTTCTTCAAATTCTTCCTCATTTGGTTGAGAAATTTTATCAATAAATTTACCTAAGCCACTTTTCTTTCCTTTTTTTACCTCATTTTCAGGAGTTTCTTTTGTTGGCGATTTGGAAACCGGTTTATTTTCATCCCATTCCATTTCAAACGCTTGCTTTTTAACTGGCGGAGGAGTATTTGTTTTTAGTGTAGTATCTTTTTTGAACAGTCCAAATTCTTCTTTGAGTAATTGTTTTACGACTTTCTTTTCTTCTTTAATGCCTTCTTTCCAATAACTTTTGAGTGCATCTGTATCATAGCTTACATCTGGATCACTTAAATTTCCAGTCATTTTTATAAATAGCCGAGTTTTACCCAATCCATCATCTTCTATCTGGCCAAATTCTGATTGTCTTTTTCTAGCTTCCCTTGCTTTGTTTCCTAGTATATCATTCAATAATAGTTCTATGCGGTAATTAATATCGTTATCAAAGCTATGTGACCCTTCTAGTTTGAGGTTCAGGGCTGTTGAATTAATATCGAAAGAGGGAATAAATATTCGCTCATCTTTAATGATAATCTGGTTTCGCAATGAAGCAAATTTAATGTGCTTTAATTCTGAAAGTGCAATGTAATCAGAGAGTTCTTCAATAGACGTAAAATTGATGAGCTCTCCTTTATCAATAGCTAGATCGGCTTGCACTTCTAGGCTTTTTGAGTTTAGCTCAAAGCTCCTTGACCATTCAGAGTAGAAAGTGAGCTCACACGTTCCCTTACCTTTTATATTTTCTGAAGTAAGTGTTTGCTGACCAAAATTTCCAAAATCAGTAAATAGCTGAGAAATATTAATGTTGTTTAATACGGCATCTGATGAAATGATGATTTTATTTGTTGGTTGCGTATTTACAATTAAATTGCCACTCGCAGAACCTTCCATTGTTTTAAAGGTCACATTGGTAACTTTTAATTGTTTATTCTGAAGTCCTATAAATGCCTTACAATTAGAAAAACTGAACTTTCTAAAGCTTAAACTGTCAATTTTACTATCTAAAAACACACTAATTCTATCGGAGAATTCTAATTGGTATGCGCTATCACTTTTGACAGAAACTTCGTCCGAAAGCAACAATTCATCTAAATAGATTCGCTTTGACCGCAAACTGGCATCCATTCGAAGTGGTTCATCTTCTGAAAACAAGAAGCCTGCGAAATTATAAAGCATTCCGTTAAAATTGAAATCACTTCTGCTAATTTGCCCCTTCAATGCAGTCGCTTTTAAATCATTGTTCTGAATAGAAAGCGTTCCTGAAATTTCTCTAAACGATTGTGGTCGGTCAGTAAGTTCGAATCCTACATTTTTTAATAGAATTTCTCCTTTGGTTGCTGCTCTTTTCCAATCGGATAATGTAAAGTTGGATAAGGAAGCTAGTTTCCCTCTTGTTGAAACGGTCATGCCTGCAGTCCCGCTTATATTTCTTAGTTGGGTAACATTCATAAATGGGAGTACTTCAGCTAATACCAATTGTAGATTTCCATTAAAATCAAATGATGGATCATTAAAGTCGTTGATAGACAAATTACCACCTACCGAACCGGTACCAAACTTTGCAGATATCTTTTCAAGCTGTACGAATGACGTTCGAAGTGCATTTTCTGCTCCATTGCTATATGTTCCTTTTAATGCAATCTGGTTGAGAGCTATGTCGGTTTCTTGATGCAAAAATGAGCCATCTGTAACAGTATAATTTACCTTTATTGAAGGACTTTCTAATGCAGAAATTCTTCCTTTTAGCAATCCGTCAAATTGGATGCTTCCATCTATTTGGTAAGTTTTTAGGTTATTGCGCTGCTCTTCAGGTAATAGCTGGATAAGCTTGGCAAGTGGCACTTCACCACTATTGATGGTGAGGTCGGTAGAAAATTCGTTTTCATTAGAAACAAATCCACCGGTTAGATTAAATGGAAGTCCTTGAAAAAGAAGTGCTGCATTCGTTATTGTGTAGCTTCCTGTCTGACTATTGATTGCTAATTTAGAAGAAAGCTCAACTTGTTTTTGATCGGCAAAAATGACTTTGTTTTGTTCGTATTTATACAATTGAAAGTGGGTATCAAAATCCAGTTCGTAAGCTGTTGAAGAAAATTCACCTTTTAGTGCTAATTCTTCTATTTTAGTGTCAAAAAGTGTATTTTTTACATCATTTTCATAAATAAAACGCACATTTTTGAAATTTACCTCATTCAATGAGAAATTTACTTCAGTAGAAGAATCACTGTCTGCATTGGGTTTCCAAATGATATAATTCTCATTTCCATACTGATCAATTTGCAGATGAATTATCCCATCCTCAAAACTGAATTTTTTTATGGAGTAGTCTTTTTGGATAATTTCCCAAATATCAAAAGTTAGGAATACCGACTTTGCCTGAAGTAAGGTATCAGTTTTGGTCGATTCAGTAGCGCCAAAAGCCAATACATCTTGAAATTCTAGCGTAGCAGACGGAAACTTTTTCAGAAAGCTAAACGCTACATTCGCCACCTTTACCTCTGACTGAATGTACGTATTGACTGTTCGGACAGCGAATTGCTTTATGTCATCTTCAAAAATAGCTGCCAAACCAATCGCTGCGCCAATAAACATGACCACAGCTAAAATTAGTCTGATAAATACTTTTTTCAGTTTTTGCATAAATTCCTAACGGAAGTCTTATTTAGTTGTTGTTCTCTTTTTTCCTGAAGGCAATCGCATTAGAATACTCAACTCTTCTTGATCAAGGTGTTTCCAATTTCCTCTTGGTAAATCTTTTTTTGTTAGGCCTGCAAAATAGACACAATCAATTTTGCTCACTTCGTAACCTAAACTTTCAAAAGCACGTTTAACAGCGCTGTTTTTACCGATATGAATTTCTAGGCCGACTTCTTTTTTGTCATTGCCAACCATAGAAACCTCCTCAAATTTTACACTACCTTCTTCTAGATGCACGCCATTTGCGAGTTGATTCATATGCTCAGAAGTTAATTTTTTGTCTAATCCTACATGAAAAATACGTTTTACAGCATGGTTAGGGTGACTAAGTTTTCTTGTTAAATCTTCGTCATTGGTAAGTAACAAAACACCTGTTGTCATTCGTTCAAATTTACCAACAGGCGCAACAGGTTCTTTACAAGCCTTTGCAATAAGATTCATAACTGTTTTTCTGCCTTTTGGGTCAAATGTGGCAGCAACAAAATCTTTCGGCTTATTGAGTAAAATATATCTTTTGGTATCTTTTTTTAGGCGAGTTCCTTCAAAAACTACTTCGTCGCCAGGCATTACTTTTACACCAAGTTCTGTCACTACCTTTCCATTAATTGATACGGTACCTGCAAGTATTAAATCATCGGCTTGTCGGCGCGTAGCAACTCCAGCATTAGAAAGGTATCTGTTAATTCGAATTCCTTCGGCTTCTGTTCTTGGGCGGTTTGGAGCAGACTTTTTAAATCCGCCATCAGCATTAAATTTCCCTCTTACAAAAGGGTTTTTGACCCCTTTTTTAGGATCAAATTTTCCTTTCAGTTCATCTTTTATATTTTCGGATCTAGCTGATTTAGATAATTTTATATCTTCAGTGTCAAATTGCTTTTTATCATCTCTTTCGGAATTGAACTTTCTACTAGCTCCTCCTCTTGGCTTATCTGACTTTGAAAAATCAGAAGATCTTGTGCGAGAAGGTTTATCCCCACCTTTTTTTTGGTCAAATTTCCCTTTCTCGTTTCGCTTTCCTTCGCCTCGATTTGATTTCGTGTTCATCTTGTTTACAAATTTGAAACAAAGTTAGTTATTAATTGATTGTTTTGTATGATTTGGTGATAAACGCCAAATCATACCTGTGTAGGTAAGTATTCTACAAAAAAGCGCTTATTTTTGAGCTCTTTATTTAATTGAATAACCTTTGAAAAAGGCTTTAGGCTCTTTCTTTTTGCTTCTTTTTTTGTACCAATGTGTTGGTTATGTTCCCGTGTATAAATTTTGGGAGTATAAAGTACAGAAAGAAGTTAAGCGAATAATCAGAGCAGGGATGGCTAACGAAGAACTTGAGTTGGTTGTAATGCCTGAATCTTGGATGGAGTCTCCACCCGAACATATCGAATGGGAGCATAGCAAGGAGTTCGTAAAAGACGGAGTTTATTATGATATTGTTAGAACAGAACTTAAAGGTGGCGACGTCTATTTTTACTGCTATAGAGATACTAAGGAAACAGCTTTATCAATAGGCTTAGAGAAACATACGAACGCATACCTGCTTGCTAATGAACAAAAAAAGCAAACGAATAAAGATATTTACCAATTTTTCACCAAATTATACTTTTCAGTGTCTTCTGAAACCACCGCTCCTTTACCTTTAATGAACAATCGATTTAAGTCTTTTCAGTTGGTCTATATGTTTATTTACAACGAACTGTTGTCACCACCTCCACAAGCGAATAGTTAATTATTTAAAACTTAAGTTGTAGGTTAAAGCTATGATTTATAATTTATTAACTATAAAGTTAACAGATGAGAAATTTATTTTTTTGGAGCTGGTTGGTTTTTATGTACCAAAACAGTGCTGCTCAGGTATTGACAATTGTCGATGCTGAAAATCAGCAACCTATTGAAGGGGTTGCAATTAGTGCTCAAAATCCTCCACGTTTTGTAGTAACCAACGTAAATGGCGAGGCCAAGTTAAAGGATTTTGAGGGGATTCAGGATATTCAAATTCAGTCTATCGGGTTTAAGAAAAAGCTTGTTTCTTATCAAGATTTTAAGAACACTAATTTTAGACTAGCATTAGAAAATTCACCATTAAATTTAGAGCAAGTTGTTATTTCTGCAAATCGATCAAAGGCATTTGTAAAGCCTATACCTGAGAAAATTAGTGTAATTACAATGAAGGAAGTACGACTCCAAAATCCTCAAACGGCTGCTGATTTGCTTACGATTTCAGGTGATGTTTTTATTCAAAAAAGCCAGCAAGGTGGTGGAAGTCCAATGATTAGAGGCTTTTCTACCAACCGATTACTTTATACGGTTGACGGTGTGCGAATGAATACGGCAATTTTTAGAGGAGGAAACCTTCAAAACGTTATATCGCTAGACCCTTACGCTATGCAAAGTACGGAGGTATTGTTTGGTCCTGGATCAACTATTTATGGCAGTGATGCAATAGGAGGTGTGATGAGTTTTCAGACACTCTCTCCCCAATTATCATTGAATGATAATCCTCTTATGTCAGGAAGTGCAAATGCTCGATTTTCTTCTGCAAATCAGGAAAAAACAGGGCATTTTGATGTCAATGTTGGATGGAAGAAATGGGCTATTTTAAGTAGTTTTTCTACCAATGATTATGGTGATTTAAAAATGGGAAGCCATGGAACAGATGATTATTTAAGACCAGTTTTTGTTGATCGAATAGACGGTCAGGATGTTGTTGTCAGTAATGACGATCCTGAATTACAAACACCTTCCGGATACAGTCAAATGAATTTTATGCAAAAAATTCGTTTTCAACCCAACGATAAATGGGATTTTCAATATGGATTTCATTATTCTGAAACCTCAGAGTATTCTCGTTACGACAGACAATTAAGAACCCGAAATGGAAATCCAAGGTATGGAGAATGGTCCTACGGACCTCAAAAGTGGATGATGAATAATGTAGCAATTACGCATAAGAATTCTACTTATTTATTTGATGAGATGGTGGTTAGGTTGGCTCAGCAATCATTTGGTGAAAGCAGGAATAGCCGTAATTTTAATTCAGCAAATCGAGAAGTTAGAAGTGAGAATGTTGATGCATACTCGATTAATTTAGATTTTAACAAACGGTTAAGTTCTCGCAATCAACTTTTTTACGGAGTCGAGGGCATTTTAAATAAAGTGACTTCTAAAGGTATTGATCAGGATATTGTTCTAGGAACGGAAGTTTCAGGAGCAGCTCGTTATCCTCAAGCTGATTGGTCTACGCTGGCAGTTTATGCCAATAACCAATTTCAGGTAAATGAAAAATTAATACTTCAGGCAGGATTGCGTTACAGCACTTTTTCCATAGACGCTGTTTTTGATACTACCTTTTATCCTTTTCCTTTTACAGAGGCAAAGTTAGATAATGGGGCATTAACAGGTAGTTTAGGTGCAGTTTTTCGCCCTGACGAAACATGGGTGATTTCAGCTAATTTTGCTACAGGCTTTCGCTCTCCAAATGTTGATGATATGGGCAAAGTTTTTGACTCTGGAGATCTTTTAGTTGTCGTTCCTAATTCAGATTTGGCTGCGGAATATGCCTATAATGTTGACTTGGGTATAGCCAAAAAATTAGGAGATTTTGTCAAGCTTGATTTTACTGCATATTATACGCTCCTTGATAATGCTATGGTTAGAAGAGATTTTACATTGAATGGGTTAGATAGCATCGTTTATGATGGAGAGCTTAGTAAGGTGCAAGCCATTCAAAATGCAGCGAAGGCTAAGGTTTATGGAATTCAGGCTGGGGTTGATATAAAGTTTCGAAAAGGGTTTAGCTTATCTTCTAGATATAATTATCAGAAAGGAACTGAGGTATTAGATAATGGATCTGAAAGTCCTTCAAGACATGCTGCTCCAGTATTTGGAGTTACACGATTGAATTATCATTTTCAGCAATTAGATTTGCAGTTTTATGCCATGTATAATGGTAAAAGAAGCGCTGCTGATATGCCAGAAGAAGAAAAAGATAAAAAGGAAATATATGCATTGAATTCAAATGGAGAAGCATTTACGCCTCAGTGGTATACGCTAAACTTTAAAGCAATGTATTCTTTCTCTACTAATTTCAGTCTATCTGCCGGATTAGAAAATATAACTGATCAGCGATACAGACCTTACAGTTCAGGTATATCTGCACCAGGTAGAAATTTCATTATGAGTCTGAATGCTCGATTTTAAACTCAAAGCAATTAATAAAATGGAGAAAACCTCGATCATTTATGGTCGAGGTTTTCATTTTTTAGAATGGTTTCTTTTCTTAATAAATACGAATCATAGAGGCTCTCTGCATTGAATTCTTTTAATAATCCTCTTACCATATCATTAGGTACTTTATAAATATCTAAAAGCATCAAACCATCTAGCGCATCTGAGAATTTTGGGTCTACATTAAAGCCAAGCACTTTGGCATTCTGCTTTAAATATTTCTTGAAAAGTACAGGTATTTTTAAATGTCGTGGTTCTATATCTTCAATAAATTGATCTAGCTTTTGCAAGTCGTCGGCTGTTAGCTCAATTACTTCTTCAAGTTCTTTTTGATCAATTTTAACCTTAAACTCGTTTCTTGGTTTCACCCATTTGGCAAGTTGAGTGTTATAGTAATTCTTTTTAAGGAATTTGATAATTAGACTCTTAGAAAAGGATGAGAATTCATTACTAATACTAACTGGGCCTGTTAAGTACCTGTAGTTTTCATTTTTTAAAATAAAAAAGAAGATTCCCTTCCACAAGAGAAATAGCGGAAGTGGTTTCTTTTGATAATCATCTATTATATAGGACCTTCCAAGGTCTATTGATTGCTGAAGTGTTGGATAAAATTCAGGAGAAAACCGGAATAACTCATTGATATAAAATCCTTTCTTTCCATACCTCGACATGATGTCTTCCCCCCTTCCTAACCGATATCCGCCAACTACCCTTTTTGCAGATCTATCCCAAATGATTAAGTGATGATAATACAAATCAAATTCGTCTGTATCTATTTCTTTATTAGTGCCTTCTCCTATGGCTCGATAAGTAATCTCGCGTAGTCTTCCTATTTCTCTAATGGTATTAGGAATGAGTTTGGCAGGAGTACAAAAAACCGAAAATGAACTTGAATCGAATAAGTGTTGCTCTTTAGTCAGACTGTTTAATTCACTTTCAATAAGATACTCTTCAATTGGTGCAATAACTGCCTCTTGTTTTTGCTTTCGTTTTAAACTATAGTTGAAGAACCGTTTAACTTCTAGAGAGGATCCTAAACTGTATGTTTTTGTCCTTAAAAATCTTCCGTATTGATTGATATCTTCAAAAGAAGCTTGTTCTTTTACACTGATCGGACTGCCAATTCTAACCTCAATAGTTTTATTTTTCTTATTCAGTAGCTCGCTTGGCAGTTTGGCTGTTCTTATTTTAGGCGCCACTATACCTAAAAGGTGGAATAGGTTAGAGTTAGACCCTTTAAAATAAACGGGAACTACAGGCACTTTAAGACGTTTAATGAATTTCAGGCTGTTTTTTTCCCATGCCTTATCTTGAATTTTTCTGCTTTTGTAAGTAGACACTTCTCCGGCTGGAAATATGCCGAGTGGATGATTTGCAAGCTTATGTCCTATGGCTTTTCTCACTCCTGATAAATTTGATTGCTCATCTTTTAATTCTTCGAAAGGGTTAACCTCAATAAAACAGTCTTTTAATGGGTCTATCTTTTGCAATAGAAAATTGGCAAGTAACTTAAAGTTTGGATATTTAGCTCTAAAAATTTTTAGCAAAATAATACCATCAATTCCTCCATATGGGTGATTACTGATCGTCAAAAAGGCGGTATCCAGCGGTAATTTTTCTAAGGCTTCTGTATTAAACTTAACTTCTATTTGTAGGATTTCTAAAACCTTTTCGATAAACTCTAAGGGCTGATCCGAGTATGCATCTTTGTAAAGTTTATTAAAGTCATCATAACGCAGAATCTTCATGATTAAAGATGCCACAACATCTGCAGTGAGATGGGTTAAGCGTATTAATTTGGTGATGTTTTGTTTTTCGATGAGCTCTTTTTCCATCTGTTAAGATTTAACTTCTCCTTTAAGGTGATTTAGAAAATAGCTCTCCAAATTATAAAACCAACACATCTTAAATGTTAAAAGAAAATCAATAAAATGTTGTTAAGTGTCTAACAAATCCTTTTTAATGTCTAATTTCCTCAATGAAGGAGATAAAATAGCTGTAGCGCCAACAATTCCAATAGTCATCATTCCACCGAAAACAACTGCTGTAACGGTTCCCATTAATTTAGCGGTAACACCGCTTTCGAATGCACCAAGCTCATTGGAAGAGCCGACAAACATAGAATTTACAGAGGAAACCCTGCCTCGCATGTGATCAGGTGTTTTTAGTTGTAATATGGTTTGTCGAATGACTACACTTACCCCATCGGTAACTCCGCTAAAGAAAAGCGCTAACAATGACACCCAGAAGATTTCGGAAAGACCAAATACAATAATGCACACTCCAAAACCAAATATGGCCCAAAGTAATTTTTTGCCTGCATTCTTATTTAAGGGGAAATAGGCTACAGCAAGCATGGTTAAAAATGATCCAACAGCAGGTGCAGCGCGTAAAATTCCAAATCCTGTGGAGCCGACTTCTAGAATATCTTGTGCAAATACAGGCAATAAAGCTACGGCGCCACCAAAAAGCACGGCAAACATATCTAAGGAGATGGTACTGAGGATAATTTTGTTTGAAAATACAAAGTTAATTCCTTCTTTAAGGCTTTTGACAATGGGTTCTCCTTTATTGGAATTGAGAATAGGTTTTCGCTCTATTTGGAAAAGTAAGGTTAATGAAATAAGCGCAAAACCGACAATAATTAACATGCTCCAATGAACGCCTATCCAAACGATAAATAATCCACCTAATGCGGGCCCAAGCATTGACCCAATTTGCCATGCTGAGCTACTCCACGTGGCAGCGTTTTCATAATATTCTCTTGGGATTAACTGCGAAAACAAGGAGAAAATCGTTGGACCAAAAAAGGCCCTTGCTATTCCTCCCATAAATACCAAGATATAGATCAGACCAAGGTGAAAGTTATATGTTAAATGCTGTGTTACGGCAGGCCAAGTCAGTAAAAATAATCCAAAGCTGATGAATAAAAATGCTGAGATACAAACCGCAAAAAGGTTTCGTTTCTCGAGTTGATCCACAAAATGGCCAGCAAATAAGGAAAGTGAAACAGCAGGGATTACTTCCATTAACCCAATAATACCAAGAGACAAGGGATCTTTAGTGAGGTTGTACACTTCCCATTCAATAACAATAAATTGCATGGCCCAAGCAAATACAAGTGCAAAACGAAGAATAACGAAAAGGCGAAACTCCTTGAATTGGAGAGCTGCGTATGGATTGTTTTTAGCCATTTAGTGAATTAATGAAGGGCTAAAATTAGCAATTGTAATATTGGTTTAACATTAAAAAATGGAGGAAACAAAAACGCAGTTAGTATGAATTATTCAATCATTTTTTTTGTAATATTGCACACCCGAGACCGATTTAAGCGTCTTGGCCCACAATGTTCCAATGTGATTGGGCATTACCATTATATAAAAGAGACTTGTTCTCTTTGCGGGCCCATAGCTCAGTTGGTTAGAGCACCTGACTCATAATCAGGTGGTCGCTGGTTCGAGCCCAGCTGGGCCCACTATTAAATCCTCTGCAAATATTTGCAGGGGATTTTTTTATACCTCAAAAGTTTTAGGGAGAGAGGCACAGTCCTGAGCATTTCGTCGAAGGGTTTATGTTAAGCGATGAAAGAGCGGAAAACAGTAAAATTATGGAAACTAAGAATAAAAAAATGAAAATGATGACCCTTGACCAGCTAAAAGACAGGGATATTGGCGTTGTGGGAACGCCAGAAAGGGACAAGTACGAATTTGATTTACGAATGGAACTGCTTGGAGAAATGATAAAAGCCGTGCGTAAAGAACGAAACTTAACACAAGAACAACTTGGGAAACTAATTGGTGTTCAAAAATCCCAAATTTCTAAATTAGAACGGAGTACAAAAAATGTGACTATCGAAACTATTTTGAAAGTTTTTAGAGCATTAAAAGCTAATGTTAAGTTCAGCGTTGAAATGAATGAATCGGAATTTAAATTAGCGTGAAAATAAAACACTACTTGCAACAAAGGCTATAAGCGATAGTGGTTTTAGTGCTAAATTTAAACGAAATGAACATTAATAAAGGTAAGTGTTTAACCGAAAAAGAATGCACTTATCTTTAAACTTTAAAACGCCCGATATGTTTCATAACTTTAACCTAAATTAAATCCTAAATACGTAGCCGTATTTTAGGACGTGCCACAAAAAAACGCCCTTCTGAATCAATCAAAAGGGCGTTTTGGTTTTTTGTGCCATGAAAGTTACTTTGTCAATACATATTTCATATTTACTTTCTTTTCTAAGAATGCTGCTAAGTCTGCAATTGGCATGCGCTCTTGCTCCATGGTATCTCTGTCTCTTACGGTTACCGTATTGTCTTCCAATGTTTGGTGGTCAACAGTAATGGCAAAAGGAGTTCCGTTTGCATCATGGATTCTGTAGCGCTTTCCAATCGCATTTTTCTCATCATATTGGCAAGTCATGTCCAACTTCAAATCATCTAAGATTTCTCTTGCTTTTTCAGGTAAGCCATCTTTTTTGGTCAAAGGCAAGACCGCCACTTTTGTAGGCGCTAAGAATGCAGGAATTTTCAATACAATTCGTGAACTTCCATCTTCTAATTGCTCTTCCTTATAGGAATCAGAAAGGATGCTTAGAAACAATCGATCCAAACCAATTGAAGTCTCAATTACATAAGGAACATAGCTTTCGTTCAATTCAGGATCAAAGTATTGTAATTTCTTTCCTGAGTGAATTTCATGCTGCTTCAAATCGAAATCAGTACGAGAGTGAATGCCTTCTAATTCTTTAAATCCAAATGGAAAATTATATTCGATATCAGCTGCAGCATTAGCATAGTGAGCTAACTTTAAGTGGTCATGAAAGCGGTAGTTCTCTTCAGCAATACCAATCGCTTTATGCCATTTGATTCGTTCTTCTTTCCAGTAATCGTACCACTTCATTTCCTCTCCTGGGCGCACGAAAAATTGCAATTCCATTTGTTCAAATTCACGCATTCTGAAAATAAACTGACGAGCAACAATTTCATTTCTAAAGGCCTTTCCAATTTGTGCAATCCCGAAAGGAATCTTCATTCTACCGGTTTTTTGCACATTTAAGAAATTAACAAAAATCCCTTGTGCAGTTTCAGGTCGTAAGTATATTTTATTCGCACCTTCAGCAGTAGAGCCCATTTCAGTAGAGAACATCAAGTTAAACTGACGTACATCCGTCCAATCTTTAGAACCACTTATTGGGTCGGCAATTTCAAGGTCGATAATCAATTGCTTTACGTCAGCTAAGTCTTCGTTTTCCATAGCCGTTTTAAAGCGCGCTTCCACTTCATCAATCTTAGCCTGATTGTCTAATACACGTTGATTAGTCGAAACAAATTCTTCCTTATTAAAGGCATCACCAAAACGTTTTTCAGCTTTCGTTACTTCTTTTTCAATCTTTTGACGGATTTTTTCTACCCAATCTTCAATCAACACATCAGCACGGTAACGCTTCTTTGACGTTTTGTTATCAATCAATGGATCGTTGAACGCATCAGTATGGCCTGAAGCTTTCCAAGTAGTAGGATGCATAAAAATAGCCGCATCAATTCCCACTATGTTTTCATGCATCTGCACCATGGCTTTCCACCAATATTCGCGCAAATTCTTTTTTAACTCTACTCCATTCTGACCGTAGTCATAAACGGCGCTCAGTCCGTCGTATATTTCACTCGATTGAAACACATAGCCATACTCTTTCGCATGACCGATAATGTTTTTAAAAAAATCTTCATTCGTATTTGCCATGGCGCAAAAGTAATGGATAAATCAAAATTGGGCTAATTTATAACTGGTTTTAGAACAATAAAGTCAAAACGCTTTTATTGCTAAATTTGCAACATGATAATGGTAGACGACATCCTGCTCTCAGAAGAGCTTTTTGAAAAGAAATTTGTTTGTGATTTGAACGCTTGCAAAGGTGCTTGCTGTGTAGAGGGTGACTCTGGAGCGCCTGTAGAAGCTGATGAGGTCGATAAAATTTCCGAGGCCTACGAGCAGGTGAAACATTTATTACGTCCTGAAGGGATCGCTGCTATTGAAAAAGATGGACCATTTGTGGTGGACTATGATGGTGAGTATGTAACGCCTTTAGTAGAAGGGAAAGAATGTGCCTATACCATCTTTGATAAAAATGGCACTGCAAAGTGTGGGTTAGAGGAAGGATTTAATCAAGGATTAACAACTTGGAAAAAGCCGGAGTCATGTAGTTTATATCCAATTCGAATAGGAAAGCTAAAGTATCATCAGTCATTGAATTATCACCAATGGGACATTTGTAAGCCAGCTTGTGAGTGCGGTGGAAAGTTGGATGTAAAAGTATTTAGATTTCTTAAAGGACCATTAACCACGAAATATGGAGAAGCATTTTATCAGCAATTAGAAGACGTCGATAAATTATTGACAGATGAGAAAGAGGGTAAGATAGAATTCGAAAATGGAGACGAGCTATAATTCTGATAACCATAATTATTAATTGTCGATTAAATTAACTTTGCAATTCCTTTAATTGAAATTTGACTGATTGAATATTGTTTTATTATCGTATTGACAGATTAAATCATCGAAGTATTAAGTAATACGAAGTATTACGCCATTGCTAAATTATACTATTGATTCATTGTCACATTAACTTATTGATTAATTAAATTCTAACTGTTTCAAAATTCATCTATCAATGTTAAAATTAAGATTGCGGAGCAATCAATTAATAATTAACCATTAAATCTCCACCCAATCTCCGTGCTGCTTAATCAAATCAATCAACGCGTCCACAGCTTCTAATTCAGGTACATTCTTACGAACCACTTCTTTCTCTTTGTATAGTGTAATTTTCCCTGGACCTGTTCCTACGTATCCATAATCAGCATCAGCCATTTCACCGGGACCATTCACGATACAACCCATAATCCCAATTTTAACACCCTTTAAGTGATTGGTTTTGGCACGAATCTTAGCAGTCGTTTCTTGTAAATCGAATAATGTACGTCCGCAAGATGGGCAAGAAATGTATTCTGTTTTTGAGATACGTGTTCTAGTTGCTTGCAAAATTCCGAATGAGGTAGAATTGATGAACTGCTTAGATCCACAATTCGTCGCATCGATCCAAATCCCATCTCCTAATCCATCAATAAATAAGGCTCCAATATCTGTTGCCGAATACAATTGAAATTTATCATCTGTAAGTTCGTGGTAGCTACGTTTAATAACTACAGGAGACAAACATTCATTATTCATTAACTCAATAAACATTCGTCGTTGTTCGGCCATACCATGTTCATTGTCAGTTTCTATAACTAAAACAGCCGTTGGGTCATTATCTACGGTTTCCATAAAAAGCTCCGAAAGTTCTTCTATTCGGGCATTTATAAAGTTCAATTGAGGTGAGTGGAAATCAGTATCCAAATAATCATCTACACTAAACAAAGGATATAGTCTTGGCTTATCTGCTTGCTTTTGCCAGTTTTTTGCTGAAGTTACTAATCCAAGCGTACCAGGAATTTCAAAATCAACTGTATTATTACCTATAAAAATATAGTCACAAGCTAAATCAGAAATATTGTATTTATCTAAAGATACGGAGTAATTATAACCAAATGGGAATAGACTTGCTGCGGTAATTTTTTCACGTCCACTTAAATCACCAAATACAATTGGATGATGTTTCCCGCCTATATTAATAATCTCTCTTGAAGACCTGCGATTGTATTCATAAGGGTTAATGGGGTTATTTGATATAGCTGGTATGGGCTTATGACTCCCTCTGTTCTCATAGCGTTCTGCTAATGCTTTTGCTACAGGTATTTCTGCTTCAGGCTCTTCGGTTAAAGAAACACGAATAGTGTCACCGATTCCATCTTCTAGAAGAGTTCCTATTCCTACCGCTGATTTTATACGTCCATCTTCACCATCTCCAGCTTCAGTTACGCCCAAATGGAGGGGATAATTCATATCTTCCTCAGCCATTTTGATAAGCAAGAGACGATATGCTTGCACCATTACTTGCGTATTACTTGCTTTCATAGATAGCACAATGTTTTTGAAACCATGCTTTTCGCAAATACGCAAGAACTCCAATGCTGACTCCACCATTCCTTCAGGAGTATCGCCATAGCGACTAAGTATTCTATCTGAAAGCGAACCGTGGTTGGTGCCAATGCGCATAGCAATATTTTCTTCTTTGCATATTTTTACCAAAGGAGTAAAACGTTCTTCTATTCGTTCTAATTCTTTTTGATAAGTATCGTCAGTGTACTCTATATTTTCAAATTTCTTTTTATCCGCGTAATTTCCTGGATTTACTCTTACTTTTTCCACAATTTTTGCAGCTATTTCTGCTGCATTTGGCGTAAAATGGATGTCTGCTACAAGAGGTGTCTTATATCCTTTTTCTCTAAGAGAGTCTTTAATTGCTTTAAGATTTTCAGCTTCTTTTTTACTTGGTGCAGTAATTCTAACATATTCGCAACCAGCTTCTATCATTCTAATGGATTGTTCAACAGTTTTTTCAGTGTCCATTGTATCAGTGGTGGTCATTGATTGAATTCGAATAGGATGATCTCCTCCCAACGGTACTTCTCCAATTGTAATTTCTCGACTTTTAACACGATTAAATTGCGTTAAGCTACTTACATAAATTCGTTTAGAGGCGTCTTTATTTCCCATTATTAGTCCAATTCAATTAAAGTTCAAAAATAACATTTTGAAGTGCGTATTGTTGTTTTGTAATAGATAAAATAGGAATTAATGTTCTTAGCCTTTAAAATAGGCTTTCGTCTCATTTTTATCTTACACGATATATAGATTGTATTTATTCGCCTAAAAGCATAGGCATATAACATATTTTATAGCAATAATTTACGTATTCATTGACTAGAAAATATTATCGTGGATACAAAATTAAATAAGCAACCAAAAAATTTCGAATCGCTCACGCATCTTGAGAACAATGATTTATTAGTTGATTATGCTTTTGAATCAGATGACGCTTTACTTGATGTGTTTGATTTAAATAATTCCATTTTTATTAAAGGAAAATTAGCCAATACTAAAATGGGGTTATGTATTTTATACAATTGATGGCGGGCAAGGTTCTTAAAGAAAAGATTCAGATTTAAACCCTATCAATAAATCGTTTAAGTATACTTTCAAACAATAAAGGAGACTCATAGAATGGCATATGTCCAATATCAGGGATTATTTCTAAGGTGCAATTTTCTGCTATCAGCGCTTGTTCTTGGAGCCAATCTAACGGGATTATAGAATCTTTTTCTCCTGCAACTATTAATATTGGGTATGGAGCAAATTTCAATACGATTTCTCTTTCAAATCGGTCTCTCATTCCTGCTATTGCTGCAATTGTGCCTTGAATACTAGTATTGTGAGCTATTTCTTTGACCTTATTTATAGCACGAGTATTTGATTTTATAGCTGTATTAAATAATATGGGAATAGCCTGCTCAACAAATAACTCTTTTTTGGTTTTAACCAATTGTATTGCTCGAGTTCTGTCTTGTTTTTTTTCAGATTTGTCTGCTCTAGCATTGCTACAAGCTAGGGTCAAAGAGGTAACTTTATCAGGATATTGCTCTGCAAATGCAAGCGCTACATAACCTCCCATAGAATGGCCAACTAAATGACATTTTCTTTTATTTAGTTGTCTCATTAATTCAAGAACAACATCAGCCATTAACTCCATAGAGTGAACATACCCCATGCATTCGGTTTTTCCGTGACCCGGAAGGTCTAGGCAAGCTACTTGGTAATTTGAGGATAAATATTTATTTACTCTATTCCAAATGGAAATATCTTCCAAAAAGCCATGTAAAAGCACAACTAGAGGACCTTTTCCTTTAGTTGTGAAGCGAACGTTTGCATTACGATATGTAAAATAATTTTCCATAAAAATAGGGAGCATAAAAGTATACTCCCTATATTAATTTATCAATACCTACTATTATTTTGCCATAGCCGATTCAATATGCTCAGCCTCTATTGGAATATGTGCCATTAAATTCTTTAGACCATTATCTGTTACCAAATAGTCATTTTCTAATCGAATGCCCAAGTTTTCTTCACGAATGTAAATTCCGGGTTCTATAGTAAAGACCATTCCTGCTTCTATTGGGGCAGTCCAGCTGCCCACATCATGTACATCTAATCCTATATAATGAGAGGTTCCGTGCATAAAATATTTTTTGTATGCAGGCCATTTTGGATCTTGATTGTCGATATCCGCTTGAGTAATTAGTCCAAGATTTATCAATTGCTTTTCCATCATGTGTCCAACTTGGGTATGATAATCTGGTAATGTAATTCCAGGTTTTAAAATAGCTTCACAACCTTTCATAACTTCTAATACTGCATTGTAAACTTCTTTCTGTCTAGTAGTAAACCTTCCATTAACTGGAATGGCTCTAGTTAAATCTGATGCATAATTGCCATATTCTGCACCTATATCCATTAGGATCACTTCTCCATCTTTGCATTCTTGATTGTTTTCAATATAGTGTAATACACATGCATTGAAACCTGATGCAATAATTGGTTCATAAGCGAAACCTCTAGAACGATTCATTAAAAATTCATGCATTAATTCTGCTTGAATTTCAAATTCCATTACCCCCGGTTTAATAAACTTTAAAATCCGATCAATTGATTTTGCCGTGATATTGCAAGCAGTTTGCATCATGTCAATTTCTTCTGGCTCTTTTATGCTTCTTAGATAGGATAAGATTGGCGCAGTTCTTTCGTAAGTATGCAGGGGGTATTCTTTTTTGCACCAGTCTCTAAATCGATCATCTCTTGTTTGTACAGGGTTGCTCGCTCTTAGGTGTTCGTTGTCTGATAAGTATACGTATTCAGCTTCAAAGACCATCGTCTTAAATACTTTTTCGAAATCCTCTAACCAATAAATAGTATTTATCCCTGAAGTTTTCAAACCGGTTTCTTCTGTTAACTTTTCGCCTTCCCAAATAGCAATTTCAGGACTTGTCTTTTTTAAAAATAAAACCTCTCTATGTTTTGGGTTTGGGCAGTCAGGGTATAGCACTAAAATAGATTCTTCTTGGTCTACTCCTGAAAGATAAAAAAGATCATTATTTTGCCTGAATGGCATAGTTCCATCTGCATTGGTAGGCATAATGTCATTTGAATTTAGAATTGCGATGGCATTCTTTTTTAATTTGTTTGTGAACTTTTTTCTATTCTTAATAAATAAGTTAGAATCTATCGGGGAATACTTCATTTATGCTAATTTTTTTCGTGTTCAAACAAATGTAAGCAAGGCATAGTGCATCAACAATTATTCGTTACAGTATTTCTAAAAATTATACCTAAACCAAATCTTTTAGTGATTGTTATAAAGAACAATAATATAAGAGAACAACTTCTTATTAAGAATGTGTCTAAATAAAAATATTACGTAAGTGAATATTGGTAAAAAGGTCGATTGCATTTACCTTTGCTCCTTTAAAAATTAAATTTAATTAATAAAATATAGTTCCGTATGAGCGAATCTCGAGGGTTATTAAAATCGCACATTGTCAAGAAATATTGGATGGCGTTTACCGGTCTTTTTTTGATACTCTTCCTTACCGGTCACTTGGCAGGTAACTTACAGTTATTTATGACAGGTTATGCAGGTCAGCTGCAGTTTAACGAGTATGCTGTTTTTATGACCACTAACCCTGCTGTTAAGTTACTTTCTTATGTAACTTATTTAAGTATTATCTTTCATGCTATCGATGGAATCTTAATCAGTATTGCAAATAAAAAAGCAAGACCTGTTGGTTATGCCTACAGCAAGCCTGAGAAAAACTCAATCTGGTCATCAAGAAATATGGGCGTGTTGGGAACAATTATCTTGGTTTATATCGTTGTTCACATGCAAAACTTCTGGTATGTATATAAATTTGGAAGTACTCCTTATATGCAGAATGAAGATGGGACCGCACCTTTATTACAAGATGGTTCTGCTGTAGCAGATGGAATTGTAGAAAACGGAAGAGTACTGGTTAATGGAACAGATATGGGTCCTGTAATGAAAGATCTGCACAGTATCGTTGTAGATGGATTTTCCGAACCAATTTTAGTTTCATTTTATGTGTTGGCCATGATAGCGCTAGGGTTTCACTTAGTACATGGATTTTCTAGTGCATTTCAATCATTAGGTTTAAACCACCCCAAATACAATCCATTAATTTCTAAAGTAGGATACGCTTATGCAATTGTTATTCCTGCACTATTTGCCATAATTCCTATTTACATGTACTTCATGTAATTCAAGAAATTATTCAATAAAAAAGATTTGAAGATGAAATTAGATTCTAAAGTACCAGAAGGCCCATTAAAAGATAAATGGACCAATTATAAAAATAACATCAACCTAGTTAACCCTGCAAATAAGAGAAATATTGATGTGATTGTAGTGGGAACTGGTTTGGCTGGCGGGTCTGCTTCTGCAACTTTAGCAGAGTTAGGTTATAATGTTAAAGCATTTTGTTACCAAGATTCTCCTCGAAGAGCTCACTCTATTGCAGCGCAAGGCGGAATTAATGCTGCCAAGAATTATCAAGGTGATGGGGATTCTACTTACCGATTATTTTATGATACAATTAAAGGTGGTGACTACCGCTCTAGAGAAGCAAACGTTTATCGTTTAGCTGAGGTATCTGCAAATATTATTGATCAATGTGTTGCCCAAGGTGTGCCGTTTGCAAGAGATTATGGTGGTTTGCTAGATAACAGATCTTTTGGGGGGGTGTTGGTTTCGAGAACATTCTACGCCAAAGGACAGACTGGTCAGCAACTTTTGTTAGGTGCTTACTCTGCAATGAATAGACAAATAGCGAAAGGTAAAATCGAGATGTTTAATCGTCATGAGATGCTAGATGTAGTTGTAGTAGACGGTAAGGCAAGAGGAATTATCGCTCGTAATTTAGTTACAGGTGAGATAGAGCGTCACTCAGCGCATGCTGTTGTAATTGCTACAGGAGGTTATGGAAACGTATTCTTCCTTTCTACCAATGCAATGGGCTCTAACGTTACTGCTTCTTGGAAAGTTCACAAAAGAGGTGCTTTATTTGCTAATCCTTGTTACACACAAATTCACCCAACTTGCGTGCCTGTTCACGGCACACAGCAGTCTAAATTGACATTAATGTCAGAGTCATTAAGAAATGACGGTAGAATTTGGGTTCCAAGGAAATTAGAAGACGCTAAAGCAGTTCGTGAAGGAAAGCTTAAAGCCAAAGATATTAAAGAAGAAGATAGAGATTACTACTTAGAAAGAAGATATCCTTCTTTTGGAAACCTAGTGCCTAGAGATGTTGCTTCTCGTGCAGCTAAGGAAAGATGTGATGAGGGTTATGGAGTAGTTAATAATGATACAAATGAAGGTGTATTCTTAGATTTTGCTTCAGCTATACAGCGTTATGGTAAGCAACAAGCGCACTTGAAGGGGATTCATAATCCATCTGCTGATGAAATCGAATCTTTAGGTAAGAAGGTAGTGGAGTCGAAGTATGGAAACTTGTTCGACATGTACAAACAAATTACAGCTGAGAACCCCTATGAAACGGCAATGAAAATTTATCCTGCAGTTCACTACACCATGGGCGGTGTTTGGGTAGATTACAATTTGATGACTACAGTTCCTGGTTTATACGCGATTGGAGAAGCTAATTTCTCTGACCATGGTGCTAACCGATTAGGGGCCTCAGCATTGATGCAAGGATTAGCTGATGGATATTTTGTACTGCCGTATACGATAGGTGATTATTTATCAGCTGATATCCGAACGGGGAAAATTTCAACTGATTTACCTGAATTTGCTGAAGCAGAAGCAAGTGTAAAAAGTCAGATTGACACCTTGATCAATAACAAAGGAATTCATTCAGTAGACTACTTCCACAAGCAATTGGGTTTGATTATGTGGAACAAAGTGGGTATGTCTAGAACTACTGAAGGGTTAAAGCAAGCTATCGAAGAAATTAAGGCACTTAGAGAAGCCTTCTGGAAAGAAGTAAAGGTTCCTGGAACAGCTGATGAGCTGAATCAAGAATTAGAGAAAGCAGGAAGAGTAGCAGATTTCTTAGAATTAGGTGAATTGTTTGCTAGAGATGCACTGGAAAGAGAAGAATCTTGTGGAGGACATTTCCGTGAAGAGCATAGAACTGAAGATGGAGAAGCTAAGAGGGATGATGTGAACTTTGCATTTGTAAGTGCATGGGAATACACAGGTCAGCCTTCAGAAGCAATCTTACATAAAGAAGAATTAATATTTGAAAATGTAGAACTTAAGACACGTTCTTATAAATAATATACGATCATGGCTACAGAAAAAGGAATAAACATAACATTAAAAGTTTGGCGTCAGAAAAACGGTCAGGCGAAAGGAGCGTTAGAAACTTACGAGTTAAAAGATGTATCTCCTGACAACTCTTTCTTAGAAATGATGGACATCTTGAATGATCAAATCATTATGAAAGATGGAAGTCCAGTTGCATTTGATCACGATTGTAGAGAAGGTATTTGTGGATCTTGCTCAATGTATATTAATGGTGAACCTCACGGACCTGGCCGATTAGTTACGACTTGCCAATTGCATATGCGTGAATTTAAAGATGGAGAAACTATATATGTCGAGCCATTTAGAGCTAAAGCATTTCCAATTATCAAAGACTTAATTGTTGACAGAAGCGCACTAGATAGGATTCAGCACGCAGGAGGTTATATTTCAGTAAATACTTCAGGAAATACCCAAGATGCAAATGCGATTCCTATTGAGAAAGAGAACGCAGATAAAGCATTTGATGCTGCAACTTGTATTGGCTGTGGAGCGTGTGTTGCAGCTTGTAAAAATGCTTCAGCTTCATTATTTATGTCAGCTAAGATATCTCAATATGCGTTATTACCACAAGGACAGGTAGAAGCTAAAAACAGAGTTTTAGCAATGGTAAAACAGGCAGAAGAGGAAGGATTTGGGCCATGTTCTAACACAGGAGCGTGTGAAGTTGAATGTCCAAAAGGCATCTCATTAGAAAATATTGCAAGAATGAATAGAGAATATCTATCTGCTTCTTTGTTGACTAAATAACTAGTCAACAGTATATATCAATCCCCGTTCTAGTTATAGGATGGGGATTTTTTTTGGTGTTAATATCAAAACATTTTTTTATAGGTAAACGTTGAAAATTGAAAATGTATCTTATGAGTTTTAAGAAAATGTATGAGTTCTTGGCAGAATTGCAAGAGAATAACTCCAAAGAATGGATGGACGCTAACCGAAAGTATTATCACTCAGTTAGAGATAGCCATATTAAATGGTTAGATAAAATGAGTTTAGAATTGGCCAAGATAGATTCCAATTATACACCAACCACAGGCAAGCAGGCGATAAATAGAATAAATAATAATTTAATGTTTCATCCTGAGAAACCTGTTTATAAAGACCATTTTGGTGCAGGGTTAGACCAATTTAGCAAGCAGGGAGATTATTACATCCATTTGGGCATTAATGAATCTTTTATAGCAGGGGGCTATTATAAACCCACAAATGAGATACTTTCAAAAATTCGAGAAGCGATAGATTATAACGGGGATGAATTAAAGAGAATACTGAATAAAACCTCTTTTAAAAAGGAATTTGGTGAACTAATAAGTACAGGAGATGAACTAACGCAAGCCCCAAAAGGATTCAACACCAATCATGAACATATTCATTTGCTGCGTTTCAAAACGTTTGCAGTTGAAACTTCATTGACTAAAGATCAAATATTAGCGGCTGATTTTAATGATCGTGTAGTGGAGATTTATAAAGAAATGCTTCCGTTTAGAAGATATTTAAATAAGGCGGTATTGTTTTAATTTTATAAAAAATTTGTAGATTAAATTTCGGAAAAATTACAGTGCACTCATGAGTTAAATACTTTCTTCTTTAATAAACTAATTAGTTATCAGTATTTTACAATTCATGTAGTGATGTGAAATGAATGAATTGTGAGAGTATCGTTTACTATTTTGATACAAAAGAATTCGCTTATTTCTATTGTATCGCTATACCCAATTTGTGGTTTATAAGCCTTAATTTAGCAAAATAGAATACAGATAAGCTGCTTTTATGCCCGAATATAAATCACCAATACATTCTAAACTTCCGAAAGTCGGCTTAACTATTTTTAGCAAAATGTCTCAGCTTGCTAATGCATATAAGGCAATTAACTTATCTCAAGGTTTTCCAGATTTTAATTGTCATCCAAGGTTAGTCGAGTTAGTACATAAAAGTATGATAAATGGACAAAATCAATATGCCCCTATGGGAGGAGTCATGAGTTTACGAGAAAGAATTGCAGAGAAGACAGAGGCTATGTATACAATTAAATACAATCCTGAAGATGAAATAACCATTACAGCCGGAGCTACACAAGCGATATATACAGCAATAGCAGTAATTATAAATGAAGGAGATGAGGTATTGATATTTACCCCTGCATATGATTGTTATGAGCCGGCTGTAGAGCTAAGTGGAGGACGATCTGTTTTCATTCAATTAAATGGGCCTGAATATAAAGTTGATTGGGATCATGTAAAAAAAATGATCAATCAGCGAACGAAAATGATTATTATAAATACTCCACATAACCCAACAGGTACAATATTGAGTATGCAAGACATGACAAAGTTGGAAAAATTATTAAATGGAACTGATATTGTCGTATTGTCTGATGAAGTATATGAGCATATATTATTCGATGGTTATGAGCATCAAAGTGTAGCACGTTTTCCTAAGTTGGCAAATCGTAGTTTTATTGTTTCTTCTTTTGGGAAAACTTATCATACCACTGGTTGGAAGGTTGGATATTGTTTAGCTCCAAAGGAATTGATGAAGGAGTTTAGAAAAGCACACCAATATACTGTATTTTCAGTAAATACGCCAATGCAGTATGCATTAGCAGAATTTATGGTTGATGCCGAACAATATCTTACTCTTGGAAAATTTTATCAGCGAAAGCGAGACTACTTCTTAGAAGGAATTAGGAGCAGTAGGTTTAAGTTTCACCCCTCTGCAGGAACATATTTTCAGTCCTTGTCTTATAAAGGGGTAAGTGATGAAAAGGACATCGATTTTGCTATCCGATTAACTAAAGAATTTGGTGTTGCATCTATTCCCATTAGTGTGTTTTATAACATCAATCACGACGAAAAAAGGTTGAGATTTTGTTTCGCAAAATCAGATGATACATTAGAAAGAGCGGTCGAAATATTAAATCGTATTTAATGGAAAGTTTGAATGTCTCTTATTTACAATTGGATTTATATTGGGAGAATTCTCAAGCAAATTTAGACCAGATTGAAGAGCATTTAACAGGTATTGAGAGTGTTGTTGACCTAGTTGTTTTGCCGGAAATGTTTAATACCGGCTTCTCTATGAGTTCTTCCAAATTAGCTCAATCTATGGATGGAGTATTGGTTAAAGCAATTTCAAAATGGGCGAAACAATATGGGTCTGCAATCATAGGAAGTTTTATTTGTCAAGAATATGGGAAATATTTTAATCGATTATTGTTTGTTCATCCCGATGGAAAAATAGAGAAATACGATAAGCGACATTTGTTTCGTATGGCAAATGAAGCGGATTACTTTTCTCCCGGAACTGAACGCTTAATAGTGAACTATAAAGGCTGGAGAATTATGCCTTTAGTGTGTTACGATTTGCGTTTTCCTGTTTGGAGTAGAAATCAGTTTAAATTAGATGTTGAAGGCCACTGTCAGTCTGAATACGATTTGTTAATTTATGTAGCCAACTGGCCTAAAGCAAGAGTAGGAGCATGGGATAAATTATTACTTGCTAGAGCTATAGAAAATCAAGCCTACGTTATGGGTGTTAACAGAACTGGGTTTGATGGTAACCATATAGCATATAATGGACATTCCACTGTGATTAATCCAAAGGGCGAATACCTGAACGAACCATTTGAAAGTATGGGTATTCAAACGGCACTTTTAAGAAAAGATAGTCTGGAAGAATTTAGTGCTAAATTTCCTGTTGGAAGGGATGCTGATCGGTTTGAATTTCTTTAGTTGGTAATTATTTACCATTAAAATCAGACATTACACGTTGAGTCGCTGCAGTGGTGAATGCTAATACAAATTTTCCTGTCTGCTCTAATCGTTCAGGTAAGGATAATTCTTGATCTTTTGTCCACTCTCCAAGCACATATTCGACTTGTTGACCTCTACCAAAATCATTTCCTACGCCAAATCTCAATCTACAATAGTTTTGTGTACCTAAAACTTCAGCAATACTTTTTAGACCGTTATGTCCTCCATCACTGCCTTTTGGTTTTAGACGTAATACACCAAAATCTAATGCAATATCATCCGTTATGATTAAGACTTTGTCTAACGGAATTTTCTCTTGTTGCATCCAGTAGTTAACAGCTTTTCCACTTAGGTTCATATAGGTAGATGGTTTCAAAAGAATCAACGTTCTTCCTTTGTGTTTAATTTCGGCACCATCACCTAAACGACTTGTAACAAAAGAAGCACTGGACGCACTTGCTAGTGCATCCAATGCTTTGAATCCAATGTTGTGACGCGTATTTTCATACGCTGACCCAATATTTCCTAAACCTACAATGAGGTATTTCATTGCAAGAAGATTAGTATTATTCAGCAGCTGCTTCAGCCGGAGCTTCAGCGCCTTCTTCTTCCTCTTCTTCGTCGTCAGTCATAACTGCAACTCTAGAAGTCTTAACTGCTACTACTACTGCGTTTGGAGTATCTAAAAGTTCAACACCCTCTAAGTTGATGTCTTGAACTTTAATAGACTGACCAATTTTCAGTTTAGTAATGTCTACCTCAACTACATCAGGCATGTTAGCAGGAAGTGCTTTAAGAACTAATTTTCTTAATTTATCACTTCTCTTACCACCATTTTTAATACCGATAGAGTTACCTACAACTCTAACTGGAATACCCATAGTCATTAATTTATCTTCGAAAACTTCGTAGAAATCAATGTGGATAGGCTTGTCAGAAACAGGATGAAACTGAACGTCTCTAATTACTGCTTTAACTTTTTTACCTTCTATGTTTAGTTCAACTATGTGAACTTCAGGAGTGTTGATTAATTTTCCGAAAGCGATTTCATTGACAGCAATATTGGTGTTGTTTTCTCCACCATAAAGAATACCAGGAACTGATCCTTCTTTTCTTATTGAGTTCAATGCGCTTTTCTTTCTTACGCTGTCTCTTACAGAAGCTTCTAACGCTACAGATTTCATTTTTCTATTATTTACTAAAAACGTTTATACTACTTTTTAAAAAATAAAGTATCCACTTATTGATTCATAGTTGTGAACCTTATAGATCACTTTTGCGAATAAATCAGCTACCGTCAATACTTTTATCTTTTTACTTTCATTCTTGAGCGGAATAGTGTCGGTGACGATTAATTCCGTAAGCCTTGAATTTTCTATTCTATTATATGCTTCCCCTGATAAGATGGCATGCGTGCAAAAAGCCCTTACACTATTTGCGCCTTTTTCCATCATGATATCAGCTGCTTTTGTTAATGTTCCTGCAGTATCAATCATGTCATCGACCAATAATACATCTTTACCTTCAACATCTCCAATTAAAAACATCTGTTCGATTTTGTTAGCTTCTTTTCGTTGCTTGTAACAAACAACTACTTCGGTTTTTAGATGCTTTGCGTAGGCATAAGCTCTCTTAGAACCGCCCATATCTGGCGATGCCATAATAAGATTTGGAAGATTTAATTCTTTAATGAAAGGAATTGAAATTGCCGAAGCAAATAAGTGATCTACAGGCACCTCAAAGAATCCTTGTATTTGGTCTGCGTGTAAATCCATTGTCATTACTCTGGTTACACCTGCTGCTGTAAGCATATTCGCTACTAACTTCGAACCAATTGGTACTCTGGGTGAATCTTTTCTATCCTGACGGGCAAATCCGAAATATGGAATAACTGCAACAATTCTTCTTGCTGAAGCTCTTTTTGCTGCATCAACCATCAATAATAACTCAAATAAGTTATCAGTCGGAGGCACAGTGCTTTGAATAATAAAAACATCAGCCCCTCTCACAGATTCCTCTAATGAAGGCTGAAACTCTCCATCGCTAAAAGTGCTTATGGATGCTTTACCTAAATCAACTCCATAGCTCTTAGCTATTTTGGTAGCTAAGTCTTTGGTAGCGGCTCCTGAAAAGATTTTTACTTTTGATGACATCGTATTATTCCTGCTTTTGTGCTCATTAAAGGGGGTGCAAATTTATTAAATTAATTAAAGCATCACAAAAAATTCCCATTTGTTTATAAACTTTTTTTCAAAAAGGTTTCTCCGAGTCAAAAGTATTGAATAATTTCGCAGCCTGTTTGAGTGCAAACTCATCATGCCCGGATGGCGGAATTGGTAGACGCGCTGGTCTCAAACACCTGTGCCTTCGGGCGTGCCGGTTCGACTCCGGCTCCGGGTACATAAAGCTTAGCTGTTCTCACAGCTAAGCTTTTTAATTTTCGTCTTGTTTAAATTCAGTACCTTATATATAGCCATTTGTAGTTCGATTTTTCAATATCAATTCTCTTTAAAACACACGAGCAAATAATAATCTACTGATAATTAACTATTTGTGCTGGTTCGACACTACTTTCAGGTTGAAGGATAGTGAGTTAGTCGTAAGTGGCTAATAGTTAACTTCTTGAGATATATTCGTCTATTAGAATTTTTTAAATTTAAGCCACATTTTTATTGATTTTATTTAAAAGCGTAACATCTTTATTCCAATTGGACAAATGAATTTCATAACTTTTTTGGGTTTTAATGATTCTTAAAATATGCGGAGAGCCATTTCTAATCGTTTCTGTTTTTAAATCTACTTTTTCGTTTAATATGGCGTTTTCCATTCGTGTACGATCTGATTGAGGTTTTTTGAAATCAAATATTTCCTCAACAGCGGAATCCATGAAGTTTTTCAATATACTCCACATGGCTTTATCTTTTGGTTTCTCTGGGATTGATCGCTTCCAATCACCTGGATACTGTGGTTTGCTGTTTACACGTTTTTGGAGGTATGTCTGGC
Source organism: Vicingaceae bacterium (assembly GCA_018402765.1). Taxonomy (GTDB): domain Bacteria; phylum Bacteroidota; class Bacteroidia; order Flavobacteriales_E; family Vicingaceae; genus Acidiluteibacter. The sequence continues at coordinate 608,605 of JAGYIE010000002.1, forward strand.
AAAAATGCAAGAATTTATCCTTGAGTATGGAAGGATTTTTATGTTCTAATAAATGAGGAGTAAAAATATCGTGGATGTATTCCCATTTTAACGCTTTAACGATTGCATTATAAATTCTTTCCACCCATTGGTTTTTATCCGATTCAATTTGGTCATTTTCAATGAATAATTCGATAGCATTTAAAGAATCAATTTCTGTTTCTATCTTCATTAAATTGGCAAGCGTAGCAGAAGGTAAAGCAGGATTTTTCAATTTTTCGAAATAATCAGGCAACATCTTAATTTGTTCAAGTGCTAAATGATTCGTTTTTGAATTCATTTTCATGGAACAAATCATTTCCGACAATTTTTCTATTGTTTTTTGTTTCATTTCTTGAGTAAACTTCACGAATAATTCTCTGCAAGTGTTTTCTGGTAAAAATTCCAGTATTTTTTGCCAGCAATCAGTATCAATACGAACTAATAACAACTGCAATTGATGGAGATTAATATGCAGCAACAATGTGGCGTTCTTTTGTTGAATCAGCCAATCTATAATCGCATTGTAATTGGCTTTATTTCCTAATCTACTGTCAGAAATAGTATTTGAAATAAGATGATTAATGCAATCAATTTCATCCTTGGAGGCTGTGCCTGTTAGATTAAAATAATTGATCCATTCCAGGATTGTTTCTATTGACTGATTCGGTAAAAGTTGGGCATTTTGTTCTGGTGTCCAAATCGCTACAGCTCCATAATGATACCAATGCATAACATCCGGCCCATAGTTCCCCATATATCCGGTTGACTCTTTAATAATTGGTTTATCGTCTTTGAGTTGAAAGGACGTTATGAGGTCGGTTTCTTCAAAATCCAATCGGTCTAACAGGGGTAAATCACTTTCTAACCAATATTCAATGGTAAGCTTTCATCATGTACTTCCCCCATCTCAGTGCAGTCATCCTCGTTTGAATTATATCGATCATATCCCCAATTATCGTATTCAGGCGAACCTTCTAAAAATGAAGTCACCAAACACATTTTTGCGTAACATCCCATTTTTTGTGCCGCACTCAGAAGAATTTGAGCCTTATATCGATCATTCAATTTTAAGTTTTCATAAGAGAAATTCTCTGGCGTATATTGATGTCCTAAAAGAATAATATGCGGCTGATTGACAGTGTGTTCTGTAAAAATATCGACCAGTTCATGTACCTGCTTATGAAACGATTGAATTTCTATTTTTACTTCGGTTGATTTTTGAATAAGATTATACGCTAAACAAATTCTATGACCCGAAGTAAGTGGTTTTACTTCGTGATCGCAATCCGTATAAAATGCAGCAAACTGAATACTATAGTCGTTCATTCCGCTAGAAAAGTCAGCAACAACTTCTTCCCCACCAAAACTTACCACAAGCTCTCCTCCTGTAAATTTTGAAGGCAGGTTAACGATCAACGAACCAAACATTCCTTTCTCTTTTTCTGTGTCTTTGTGCGGTAAAAAGAAGTCTCCTTCTTCATATATGAGTAACTTATATAAGTTGGCTTCAATAATATAGTTTTCTAAGCCTAAATCGTGCTTTATACTGCTAATGATATTATTAAGAAGCGTGTCCCATTTTGGGTTATTCAAACTAATTCGATCCGCATCTATTTCCCAAGCACTTCTCACTTTGTCATCAAGAATGGTTGCCCTCCCTTTCCCAAAAGGAGCTTTATGAGCTGTTTAATTAAATCTTTCGCTTGAAGTTCTGATAATGGAAAAGAAACTTCATTAACTTTATCAATCATCAATCCAGGTAAAACAAAATCAGTGGATTTAATACTTGTGAATTTGCCAGTCCCTTTCACATGTTGTAAACACTTAAGTATATCGGTTTGAAGTGGAGTCATAAGAAATAATTTATTTTTAACATATTGATCAATAAAAGCCAAAATAGTAATAAAATATCTGTTTTGGCTTTTATTAACACAAGAATAGATCTTTTATAGTTAGACTGTTCTGAATATGCTGTTTGCTGTATTCATTTTCATTTAAGCCATAGGTAGAAATAAAAGTAATGAACACGCTTTTTCTTGTTTTGGTTGACTCGGTAAAGAGATTGAGCTTATTTATGAGTTCTTCCGAATATTTTTTGTCCAGTGTAAATGGGGCATTGTAAAATTTGATTTCACATAAATTGATTACATTATCATCGCGATCGATTAATAAATCAATTTGCGCTCCATTATCTTTGTTTTTTTCAATCCAGTTGCCACTTGTAGAGTTAATTCCGGCTATTTTTAAACCTTCTTTAATTTGTTCAATGTGTTTAATGCATATTGTTTCAAAAGTATATCCTGCCCAGGATTTGAAAGAAGGATCTTTTTGAAGTTTGTTCCATATTCCATTTTTTGAAGGTTTACTTTTTTCTATGTATTTGATGTAAAAACTAGAATATTCATCCGTTAGTCGGTACAAAGCGTTTTTGTTTCCTTGATAAGGCGTATAATGTTCGATAAAACCCGATTCTTCCAATTCATTTAGCGTACGTGTGATGTTACCACCCGAAGGTAACTTACTTTTCTTTAGAAGTTCCGTACGAGTTAATCCTTTTCGGATTCCTGCCAGTGTTCTTATGATTGTTTCATGATTATCAATCTGGTCAAAAAGAGAAGCAAAAACATTGTTGAATTCATGTCTTAGAAAACCATCTTTTTCAAAACATAATCTATCAATTGCCTGAACTGCGCTTTCCCCAGAATTGATCTTCTGAAGATAGTGAGGTATACCTCCCATTGCCATATAGAGTTGTAAAATATCATATTGGGTGAGCTTGACATGATTGGTTTTAAGCAATTCCGATGTTTGAGCTAAATTAAAGGGGTTGACTCTGATTTTATCCGTTAATCGATTATGCAAACCTCCTTTGTCTCTGATTATTTTGTTTATCATATAGGCAGCAGCAGAGCCACAGATTACCACAACAAGATCATTTCTTTTTGTAGCGTAACTGTTCCAAAAATTATCAAAAGCTTTAAGGAAACTGGATTTATTATTATCCAGCCATGGAAATTCATCTATAAAAAGTACTTTCTTTTTGTCTTGTGTTAGTGTATCACAATAATCTTTTAATTGTTGAAAAGCCTCTATCCAGCTTGTGGGTGTTTTTAATTTTTTCTTTGTGTAATTGTATAGAGTCAGCTTAAACAGTTTGAGATGTTCTTTTGCCGATGCTTTATACATTCCTACCAATTCAAACCGAATATACTTTTCGTATGTTTTTCTGATCAAAAAAGTTTTACCCACTCTTCGTCTTCCGTAAACAACGATTAGTTCTGACTGATGACTTTTTAAAGCGTTTTCAAGAATTTTTTTCTCTTTTTCCCTTCCGACTAGTTTCATTTATATTATATTAATAAAAGCCAAATGTAGTAAAAAAAATATAATTTGGCTTTTATTAGCCTTGTTTTTGTAGTGAGTATTAATAATACTATCTTCATTAAAGAGATACCCCAATATATTTTGAGTGCCCTATTATTAGCTCGCAATCCTGCATAATAAAGTTCGATATTTGTCGGGTTCCTTGTACATTAAATCACCTTTAGAAATTAGGTGATTTTCTGGTTTCTTTTTTATGATAAAACGTAATCTTCTTAGTAATTTTCAATGAAAAATGTATCAAACCTTGGGTAGTTTAATTTTTGGCTCAAATTGATAGCTTTCATTTTGGACGTGTTATCACTATTGACTTTCCAATACAATAGATAATAAAAGAATGATAAAAATGACTTGTAACTTAATCTTAAGCTATCTAAGTTTATATCACTTATTAGCTCCTTCGTTTTAATTATGTTTCCGTTTTTATAATAGAAAGATGCCTGAAAAATTTGATAAACACACAAGTAATTCACCCAGTACTCATCAATTAATTTCAAAAACTTAGAAAATTCACGATTGATGTCATTAAAATGATAAAAATTCGAAGTAATTATACTCGCCACCATTATTTCATAAAAAAAGGCGGGTGAAAAGTGAACTTTACAGCTCATTATACTTTCTATTGAGGAGTTATGCTGATACAATGGAAGTGAGAATAACCGTCCTTTCAATACCGGATGGATCATTGTGTCGTTGATATCCATATCAATATGACCTAAATCTTCTCTTTTATTGAGATAATCTTGCAAAACCTTCAAAGCCCTTTTAAAGTAAAGTTGAGACGGATTTGCTAAATGCCTTTCTTTTATAAATTGACCGTAAAATCCATTTAAACTTGAATAATCAACAAAGCTCTCAAATATTATTTCATTTATAAATTGAACTTTGAATAGTTTTTTAAGTTGATGATTAGGGAACCTTGTAGAGCGAAAAATAATGCCAATAGAGTTTCCAACATATAATTTTTCTGCAAAAGCCAATTCTTTCGGTTCTAGCTCCAACTGATTAAATACCGCGATTAAAAGTAACACATCATTACTTGCTAAGAAAAATCTAGCTGTATCGATTATATGTAAGCTCCCCCAAAACTAGTACGGTTTAAAAATAGAAAAATAATAACTTAAAAAGCAAATACTCGAATTGCGAAAAACCCTCTTTTTTTTGATACTGTAGGTATTGGAGTCTTTACTATATTGGGTTTGCAAAAAGCGTTAATTTTAGATTTAAGTCCAATAGCCGCTGTTTTAATGGGTACTTTTTCTGCTGTTCTAGTTGGAGTGATGCGTGAAACCCTAGTGAATGATATACCGCTAATTTTTAGAAACGAAATTTACGCAACTGCTTGTATTATTGGTGCTAGTGTCTTTCTTATTTTACAAGAAGTTGGCCTTATTTTTGAATTAAATGCAGGAATTACTATTTCTATAATCATTATAATCAGGCTACTTTCAGTAAAGTATAAGGTCGGTTTGCCTAAGATTAAATAGGGTCATTTTATGTAAACAGTCTTTTTATTAACAAACTCCATAATTCCATCAGCAGAAAGTTCCCTGCCATAACCCGACAGTTTTGTTCCTCCAAAGGGCAGTCTTGGATCAGACCTAACCATATCGTTTATAAAAACTGCTCCATCTTCTGATGCCGAGATATAAGATTTTATTCTATCCGGATTTTCAGAGAATATTGACAAGCCTAAACCAAATTTACTGCTATTAGCTACTTCGATTGCTTCTTGCTCCGTCTTTACTTTAATTATAGATGCAATAGGACCGAAGAGTTCTTCAGTGTAAGCCCTCATCTGTTCAGTGACTCCTTCTATAACCGTAGGTTCAAAATGCGCTTTAACTCTTTTTCCTCCGATCAATAATTTTGCACCTTTGCTTAAGGCGTCATTTAATTGCGCTTCTAATTCCTCAGCTAAGTCTTCTCTCGCCATAGGACCTATTTCCGTATTTTCATCCATTGGGTCTCCAACTTTGTATTCTTGAATGAACGCTAAAAAATAGGTTATAAACTCTTCGTAAATAGATTCTAATACAATAAAGCGTTTGCCGGCTATGCAACTTTGCCCTGTGTTTTGAAATCTTGCCCATGCGCCGACTTTTGCAGCATTTTCTATATCAGCATCCTCAAAAATCACAAAAGCATTACTTCCCCCTAATTCCAATACCGTTTTTTTAATTTCCGCTCCTGCTTTTGATGCGACAGCTTTTCCAGCTTTTTCACTTCCTGTTAATGTAACGGCTTTTATTTGGTCATTAGAAATTATATTACCTATTTGTTCGCTGTTGGCAATTATTGTCTGAAATACTCCCTTAGGCACACCAGCGTCTTCTATTATTTCCTGTAGTAGAAGTGCTGATTTAGATACATTAGATGCGTGCTTTAATAGAGCAACATTGCCAGCCATTAATGTAGGGGCTAAAAAACGAAAAAGCTGCCAAAATGGATAGTTCCAAGGCATTATAGCCAAAATGCATCCTATAGGGTCGTATTGTACATAACTATTCGAAGCATCTGTCTTAATCGTTTTACTTGCTAGAAATTGCGCTGCATTGTTTGCATAATATTCGCAGACCCAAGCACACTTTTCTACTTCTGCTACTGACTGAGTAATTGGTTTTCCAACTTCTTCCGTTATTACTTTTCCGTAGGATTTAGCATTTGCTTTTAAGTTTTCTGCTACGTTCAATAAGTGGGTCTTTCTCTCTGAAAATGTACAATTTTTCCAAGTTTTGTAAGTCTCAGCCGCCACGTCAATACTGTCTTCTATTTGTTGATTACTGAATTGTTCTACTTCAAATATTACTTCTTGATTATATGGGTTGATGCTTTGTACTTTCATAAAAATAAATCGGGTTTATTTGTTGTAAATAGCAGCTCTATTGCTCCAATATTCTTTTATACTTTTAATTACCGCTGTCAGCTCACCAAAGTGCGTTGGCTTTGTAAAAAAAGTATTTCCTCCGAGTTGATAGGATTTAATAATATCTCTCTCAGAATTGGATGTTGTTAAAAATAAAACTGGAATGTGCTGTAATTGACTATTTTTCTTGATCTCAATAATGGTTTCCCATCCATTTTTTTTTGGCATATTTAGATCTAAAACAATCATAGTAGGCTCCTGAGGTGGGTGGCGATGAAGATGATTTAATAGCTCTTCTCCATTTTTAAAATATAAATGACCTCCTATCCAATCATTTTCTTCCAAGGCATGTTGAATCAATAATTGATCATCTAAATCATCATCTGCGATAAGCAAACGAATGGATTTAGCTAAAAACGTTGACTTGTTTTCGGTCATTGAGTAATGAGTTTGTACCAAAGTTAAGTTATTGCATTATAAAATCATTGCATTCACTTATAAATGGAACTATTTTTGATAAAGACAGCATAAATTTTAATTCCATGAAGAAGAACACGATTTTCACTCTCCTCACTTTATTTTCTATTATAAGTTTACTTGCTTGGAACTATTCAACACCCAATAAAAAGGAATTAATTGTTTTTAAAACTTCTGATAACTACAAAAAGGAATGGTATCTAGTGGATTCGTTGGTTAAAATAGGACAAGAAAAATCTGCTGTTATAAAAGTTGAACAAATACTAAACAAAGCTGAAGCTGCTCAAAATTTCAATCAAGTTTATAAAGCGACTTTATATATTGCTCGGTTAAGTATTTCTTTTCAAGAAGAAAGTCTAGAAAGGACAATTATAGAATTAGAGCAGAAAACGATGCAAAACGACTACCCCCTTTCTGCTATTTTTCATTCTGTATTGGGAGATATTTATCAGAATTATTACCATCAAAATAGCTGGAAATTTAATCAACGAACCGAAATTCAGGGTTCTCCAACGGATGATATCAACACATGGGATTTAAAAACGATTATCAAACGTATTCAATTTCATTATGATGCATCCTTAGTTGAGGAAGAAAGGCTAAAACGAACTCCTATCAATTACTTTGAGCCTATTTTATCTAAACAAACGACTAATTATAACGAAGAGAAGGAGATACAGCGATTTTTGTATGATTTGTTGGTCAAAAGAGCAATTGATTTTTATTCCTCAGGACAAGCTAGTCTAGCAGATCCAATTCATGTATTCTCAATAGAGGATCCTCTTGTATTTTCATCTAAGCAGGATTTTGTGAAAGCTGTATTCCAAACCACTGACACGTTTTCAAATGAATGGAAAGCACTGAATTTATACCAAGAATGGACGGCCTTTTTATTGGAGGAAGATAATTTAACAGCCCTTACTGATGCAACAATAAAACGGCTTCAATTTGCAAAAACTTATTTTCAAGGAGAAGGTAAGGAAGAGATGTACATAAGGGCGATAGAGTTGTTGCATGAGCAACTCGAAGGAAATCCATCATCAGCAAGAACTGCTTTTGAGATAGCTAAATTTTACAAAGAAACTTACGATTCTGATACGGCTACTATCCATCAAAATAAATTGAAAGAAGCAGCTACACTTTGTGAAGAGCACATCAAGCTTTATTCTAAAAGTTACGGAGCGATACAGTGTCAAGAAATTTTTAATCAATTAAATAGGCCATATCATCAACTGCAAATGGAATCGGCGGTATTACCAAATCAACCAATTTTATTTCAAACAATTTGGAGAAATATAACTGATATAAATTATCGAATCGTTGTATCTCCTTTTGGAAGAATTACGGAGAATTTGAGCTATGATCAGCAAAAAGGAAAGTTATTGTCCTCCAAATTGGTAAATAGCTGGACAACCAGCTTTAGTGGAGGAGAAGATTTAAGACAGCATACTACAGAGTTTTCTCAAGAAGGATTACCAACAGGTCATTACTACTTGCTTTCATCCTCCAAAGCTGATTTTTCACAAATGGAATCTATCTCTTTTGTAGAGTTTTGGGTTTCTGAAATAAGCTTTGCACAGGAGAACAATACCAAAGGAGGATTAGACATTTATGTACTAAATCGTAAAAATGGTCATCCATTAAAGGGAGTGGATTTAACCGTTTATCAGAATAGAAATTGGAGCTATTTTCAAGGTGAAACAGGCACTTTTAAAACGGATGAAAATGGATATGTAGCAATTAATCAGACCAATGATCGCAATAGTATGGTTGTTTTTAAGAATGACACAGATAGCTTATACTCTGAACCTTTTTATATTTACAATAACAATCGAACTGTGGAAAATGACTGGACGACCCAAGTGAATTTTTTCACCGATAGGGCAATTTATCGTCCTGGACAAACAGTCCATTTTAAAGGTATTGTTATTGAGACCAAAGCGAAAGAAGTAAAACTAAATACGGGTCTTAAAAGCACAGTTGAGTTGCTGGATGCTAATTATAAAAAAGTGGCTTCCATAGAAGTAAAAGCAAATCAATACGGCTCATTTAGTGGTTCTTTTCAATTACCCGTAGGGGGATTAACAGGCTATTATCGATTAAAAACTGATTTTGGTCAACACGGCTTTTCAGTTGAGGAGTATAAACGTCCTCAGTTTGAGGTGAAGTTTGATCGGGTAAAAGGGAGTTTTAAATTAAATGATGATATACTAACTAAAGGAAGAGCTATTGCCTATTCAGGAGCAAATCTATCCGAAGCAGAAGTAAGTTATCGAGTAATTCGAAGAGAAATAGTTCCTTATTATTATGGTTATGGATGGAGACGATATCCACCATTACAAAAAAATGAAGCAGAAATAGCAAATGGAAAAGTAAGCACCAATGCAGCAGGAGAGTTTGAAGTAAAATTTGTAGCGAAAGCGCCGAGCAATAGCACTTCTACATTCACCTATGAAGTGGTTGCTGATGTAACTGATATTAATGGAGAAACGCAAAGTGCTTCTACTTCGTTAAGTGTTAGCAAACAACCTTTTCAGTTACAAATAGAATTACAAGATGAAATTCAGCGAGAGGAGTTTAATTCCATTCAATTTGAAACAAAGAACTTCTCAAATGAACCAGTAGAAGCAAGCATTAGCTATTCACTTGAGCGGCTTAAGCCACAAAATCGAGTGTATAAAGAGCGTTACTGGGAATTGCCAGAGCAACATCAACTCTCAGAAACAGAATTTAGAAAGAAATTTCCAAATTTAGCCTATTCAGAAAATGAATTGAATCCCGCTTTATTTGAAGTGGAGAGAAAGGTGCTTGAAGCAAAGGTAAAAGCGAATGAGTTGATAAAGTTCTCTGAATTTTTGAGCAGTGGAAATTATAAGTTGAATATTTTGGCGACAGATGGGAATGGCGATGAAATAAAGCAAACACGCTATTTTACAATTTTTAGTTTAAAGGATAAATGTCCAGTTGTTGCCTCAGTTTTTTGGACTAAACAGTTAAAGTCTAAAGTAGAAGTTGGAGAAAAGGCGCAGGTAATAGTTGGCTCAAGAGCTACAGATGCTAAAATATATTATGAAATAATTGTAGGGAGTCAGGTAGTAAAAAAAGAATGGATTTCTTTGCATAAGGAGCAGAAGCTATTAGAAATTGATGTAAAAGAGGCGTTTCGAGGTGGTTTTCGAGTAAATATTTTAATGGTTTACGATAATCGCTCATTTAACCAATCTTTTGAATATACTGTTCCTTACAGCAACAAACAGTTGAATGTAAAATTAACCACCTTTAGAAATGTAACCGAACCTGGGAATAAGGAGGAATGGTCACTTACTGTTAAAGATGTCAATGAGAAATCAATTCAAGCTGAGGTTCTGGCTTCTATGTATGACCATAGTTTGGATGTATTTCAAGCGAATAATTGGAACTTTTTCCCCTATCGGAATAATTACAGTCGTTCTAGCTGGCAATTGGATCTGTATTATCAGCGTGTTTCTTTGACCAATTATTACCAATCAGAACAAACGGGAACCATTCCACCTCTGACTTATAAAGTGATGAATTTCTTTGGGTTTGAAGGTTATCGACCGCATTATTTCAAAGGGTATGAAGTTCAATATGATGCAGTAATGAGTTCATCAAGAGTAAACCATACAAGAGCGGAGATTAGTTCAATGGCGGTTAGATCTCCAATGGAACAGGATGAGGCGGTTATTGACGAAGTGGTAATAGAAAAGACTTCCTCGGTTATTGATAATGCCCCCTCTTTCCGCTCAGATTTTCGTGAAACAGCTTTCTTCTATCCTCATTTGGAAACCAATGAAAACGGAACAGTAGATTTTACGTTTACTATGCCTGATGCATTGACGCGCTATAAATTCATGGCATTAGCACACACCACCGATTTAAAAATTGGAACTGGGCTAGAAGAAATTGTAGCTCAGAAAGAATTGATGGTGATGCCAAATCCTCCACGTTTTTTTAGAGAAGGTGATACGTTGGTGTTTTTAACGAAAGTGGCCAATATTAGCGATAAAGTGCAAGAAGTTGCGGCTACTATTTCATTTTTTGATGCTTTAACCATGAAGCAGATTAACTTATTGGCCAACGATAAAGCGTATAAAAAGGTTACTATTTTTTCAAATGGGAATGAAGTGGTAAGCTGGCAAATAGCCATTCCGAAAGGGTTGCAAGCAGTGACTTATAAAATTTTTGGCGAAAGCCAAACACACAGCGACGGAGAAGAGCGAACCGTTCCTGTATTGTCGAATAGAATGTTGGTAACGGAAGCGCTGCCATTACCTATAAATGGAAAAGGAAGTAAGCAGTTTACATTTGATAAATTGGTAAATAATACGTCAACTACCATAACGAATGAGCGTTTTACGGTAGAGTATACTTCCAATCCTGCTTGGTATGCAATTCAAGCTTTGCCATATTTAATGGAATATCCTTACGAATGTGCGGAGCAAACGTTTAGTCGATTGTATGCGAATAAAATTGCAACACATATCTCCAATTCAGATCCTAAAATAAAGCGCGTTTTTGAAATATGGAGGCAGTATCAGCCGGATGCTTTGCTTTCTAACCTAGAGAAAAATCAAGAATTAAAAGCATTGGTCATCCAAGAAACCCCTTGGTTGAGAAACGCTAAAGACGAAAGTGAGCGTAAACGAAGATTGGGAGAGTTGTTTCATTTAGATAGAATGGAAAGAGAGCTACACCGTTCAATGAAGCAGTTGGAGCAAATGCAATTGTCGTCTGGAGCATGGCCTTGGTTTGACGGAGGAAGAGAGAATCGATACATCACACAACACATCGTAAGTGGTTTTGGCCATTTGAAGCAGTTAGGAATGATTGACCTCGATAAGAATTTGGAGTTGGGACAAATGCTGAACAAAGCAATTGCTTATCTCGATGCTCAATTAAAAGAGGAATATGATTTTCTTATAGATCGCAATGCAGATTTGAGTAAAAAGCAGATCTCTTCATTTCAAATACAGTATTTCTATGCTCGAAGCTTCTTTATTGAGAAAGAAATTGCATCGACCAATAAAGTGGCATTTGACTACTTCTACACACAATCGAAGAAATACTGGTTGGATTACGGACTTCAGTTGAGAGGGATGATTGCACTTTCAGCTTATCGCAATAAGGATATTGATTTGGCTAAAAAGGTAATGACTGCAGCAAAAGACATCGCTATTTATAATGATGAATTTGGCATGTATTGGAAAGATAACCGAAGAGGATATTACTGGAATCAAGCACCAATAGAAACTCAAACGTTAATGATAGAGGCTTTTGATGAGGTGCTAGATGATAAGATCTCAGTTGAATTATTAAAAGTATGGTTGCTTAAACAAAAGCAAACTCAAGATTGGAAAACCACTAAAGCTACGGCTGATGCTTGTTATGCATTGTTGTTGAAAGGGTCGGATTTACTGACAATGGAGAATACAGTCAGTTTAATTGTTGGTGAACTACAATTGGACCCGGCTAATGATCCATCGTTAAAAACAGAAGCTGGTACAGGTTACTTTAAGAAATCGTGGAGAGGAGGAGATGTATCCTCAAAAATGGGAAACATTACCGTTAAAAAAACGAACGAAGGTGTGGCTTGGGGCGCTGCTTATTGGCAGTATTTTGAAGATTTGGATAAAATAACTTTCGCAGAAACGCCTTTGCAATTAAAGAAAGAATTATTTATTGAAGTGGCTACCAATTCAGGCAAACAACTTAAAAAGATAAAAGCAACCGAGCCAATTAAAATTGGGGACAAAATAATTGTAAGGGTTGAGTTGCATTCCGATAGAGATTTAGAGTTTGTACATTTAAAAGATATGCGAGCATCTGGTTTTGAGCCGATAAACGTACTATCAAGATATAAATATCAGGATGGGTTAAGCTACTACGAATGCACAAAAGATGCGGCCACTAATTTCTTTATCTCTTTTTTAAGAAAAGGAACCTATGTTTTTGAATATGAGTTGAGGGCTAATATTGCCGGTCAGTTTTCCAATGGAATTACCCAATTGCAGTGTATGTATGCTCCCGAGTTTACTGCTCATAGTATTGGGAGTAGGGTTATAATAAAGTAGCAATATTGATTGATGTGACATCAAATGATATATTTGCTTAAAAATACAAATTATGAAGAAATATAGAATTGCAGCTGCGATAGCTGTTGCTACGCTTTTAGGATCTTGTGGAGGTAGCTCTGCTGAAGGTGATAAATCTCAACTAGCTGAAGAAACAGTTAGTTATGAAGGGATGAACAAGTTAAATCTTCGTGAGCATGGATTTGAAGGTATTATATATATCCTAAATGAAGAGTTTGGACAACCAATTATTGATCGAACGAATTGGGGAAGCGTTAAAATTTCAGTTGGAGAACGATTTGGTATTGAGTTACAACAGGAACCACTTAGCTATGATATGTTTATGTCTGAATTATTGGAAGCTCAAGTATATGAAACAGTGTTTTTGGAACAAAATCCTCCGTTGATGATGTGGAAAAATTCAATTCCTAATAGTGGGACTGAACCGGAGTACCATTTTTTCTATGCCTACTCAAAAGAAGGCTTCAATATTTCAATTACTAGTTTTAAAAGTGAACAATTTTCGGAAAGTGCAGTAAAAAAGATGATTATTTCAGCGAAATCTTACGATCATATAGGAGAGTAAAAGAATAAACAATATAATAAAGGCTTTAACTGACAAAAAGTTAAAGCCTTTATTATATTGTAAAATTCGCCTAGATATTATCCAAATGACTCAGGAACAAACTCTTGGGTAGGATTCATGATAATAACTGGTATTTCCTCCTTATTTCCTATGATTTCTTGTTCACCACCGCCTTTAAATAAGTCAGGTAGAATTCCACCTTCTTTACTATTTACTATTGCTATTAAGTCAGCATCAACCTCCTTAGAATATGTGATTACTTGTTGTAAAAAATTACTTGTTGATGGGGCAACTTCTACTTGATAGCTAATTTTTCGCTCTTCAAAATAATGCTTTGCAAAAATTAATTCTCTACTCACTTTAGTTCTCAAAAACTCATCTGACTCATTAGAAGCAAATATGTGAACTTTACTTCCAAAGTGTTTAGCAATACTAGACGTAATTCCAAGCTTTTGTTTAGTTTCTTGGGCAAATCGAATTGGCAACACGATGTCTTTATAGTCTTTTGTAGCTTTTTTTCGTTGAACGATAATGAAAGGAACTTTGGAGTTGTTTATCACCTTTAAAGCATGACTTCCTGTAATGTGCTGAATTCCTTTTAGTCCATGTGTGCCCATAACAATTAGTCGCGCTTCAATTTCTTGAGCTACTTGCCCAATATCGTCGAATATACTTCCTTTTTTTACAATGTACTTTGCTGTAACACCGTAGTCTGCATAAGCTTCTTCGCACCATGCCTCTAAGCTTTCTTTTGCACTTTCAATAGCTTTATCACTGCTCACTACATGAAGTAAATGTATTTCGCCTTCTCCATTAAAACTCTTTGCAACCATGGCTGCATGGTTAATAGCTGTTTTCGCTACATCTGTAAAATCAGTTGGCACAAGAACATTGTATTTAGAATTGCTCATTATAAATGGTTTAAAAGGTGGACTGATTCAAAGATAAATATAAATCAATAAAATGAAAATAATTATCGACGAAAGTTAGAATATTATAAATAAAATGCCTCTTAATTACTTTAAAAGTAAACAAAAGGCTTTTTAGGACTGAGAAAAAGATACTAAAGACTATTTTCTAGCTCTATATCAAACTGAACTAGATTCACAAATTGCTTTACTCTTTCGGCCAATTCTTTTTCGGTAAGCGATTGAATTCTTTCTGTGCCAAATTTTTCAACAGTAAATGAAGCTAAAGCGCTTCCAAAAATGATAGCTCTTTTCATATTTTCAAAAGAGATATCCTGAGATTGTGCCAAATAACCAATAAATCCTCCTGCAAATGTATCACCGGCCCCTGTTGGGTCAAAGACTTCTTCAAGGGGCAATGCGGGAGCAAAAAATACTTCGTTTTTATGAAAAAGCAATGCTCCATGTTCACCTTTTTTGATAATTAAATATTTAGGTCCCATTTCCATAATTTTCTTCGCCGCCACAATTAATGAATATTCACCTGAAAGTTGTCTTGCTTCTTCATCGTTAATGGAAAGAACATCTACGAGCTTAATAGTTTCTTTTAGGGCATCCAATTTAATGTCCATCCAAAAGTTCATCGTGTCAGCCACAATTAATTTTGGTCGATTAGGCAAGCTTTCGATAACTGCACGTTGTAGGTCCGGGTCTAAATTTCCTAGCATTAAAAACTCACAATCTTTGTAGCTTTCTGGGATAACTGGAGTAAATGTTTCTAAAACATTTAACTGTGTATCAAGTGTGTCTCTGGTGTTCATATCATTATGATATCTTCCTGACCAAAAGAAGGTTTTCTCATCCTTCTTCACTTCTATACCTGCAGTGTCTACTCCTCTGCTCTCCAGCATATCCAAGTACTCTTGCGGAAAATCTCCACCTACCACTGAAACAACATTTACACGTTTTCCAAATCGAGAAGCTGCAAGTCCTATGTAGGTTGCAGCTCCACCTAATATTTTGTCTGTTTTTCCAAAGGGTGTTTCAATTGCGTCAAACGCAACAGTTCCAATAGCTAGTAAACTCATCGATTAATTTTTTTCTAATTTTTTACAAATATATTGTTTAATTAAAAACTTTATATAAATTTGCAACCCATTTCGAGATAAATGTATGAAATAATTAAAGTAACAGCGGTTACTTTTAGAAAGAAATTGAAATAATTAAAAAATAAATTCCTCCTTAGCTCAGCTGGTTAGAGCATCTGATCCCGTTCAAACGGGAAGGGTTCTTGGTTCTGATGGGAGGTAAAAAGTAACAGCGGTTACTTTTAGAAAGAAATTGAAATAATTAAAAAATAAATTCCTCCTTAGCTCAGCTGGTTAGAGCATCTGATCCCGTTCAAACGGGAAGGGTTCTTGGTTCTGATGGGAGGTAAAAAGTAACAGCGGTTACTTTTAGAAAGAAATTGAAATAATTAAAAAATAAATTCCTCCTTAGCTCAGCTGGTTAGAGCATCTGATCCCGTTCAAACGGGAAGGGTTCTTGGTTCTGATGGGAGGTAAAAAGTAACAGCGGTTACTTTTAGAAAGAAATTGAAATAATTAAAAAATAAATTCCTCCTTAGCTCAGCTGGTTAGAGCATCTGACTGTTAATCAGAGGGTCCTTGGTTCGAGCCCAAGAGGAGGAGCAATAGAGCTGTACTTAAAAGTACGGCTCTTCTTGTTTCTGATAGTTTGTATTTGTGGAGTTATGTCGTACTTTGTTTACATCTTATATTCTGAAAAAATCGACAAATATTACGTTGGCAAAACTGAGAATCCTGAAGGTCGTTTATCTTTTCACAATTCTGAAATAAATGGTATTTGGACGAAGCGTGGTCAACCGTGGGAGTTGGTAAAATTAATAGCGTTTGAAAATTCAACATTACAATCAAAAGCTGAGCGATTTATAAAACGCCAGAAAAGCAGAAAACTCATCGAAGGAATTATAAAGAAAGGCTGGGTTGGTTAGCGCATCTGATCCCGTTCGAACGGGAAGGGTCCTTGGTTCGAGCCCAAGAGGAGGAGCAATAGAGCTGTACTTAAAAGTACGGCTCTTCTTGTTTCTGATAGTTTGTATTTGTAGAGTTATGTCGTACTTTGTTTACATTTTATATTCTGAAAAAATCGACAAATATTACGTTGGCAAAACTGAGAATCCTGAAGGTCGTTTATCTTTTCACAATTCTGAAATAAATGGTATTTGGACGAAGCGTGGTCAACCGTGGGAGTTGGTAAAATTAATAGCGTTTGAAAATTCAACATTACAATCAAAAGCTGAGCGATTTATAAAACGCCAGAAAAGCAGAAAACTCATCGAAGGAATTATAAAGAAAGGCTGGGTTGGTTAGCGCATCTGATCCCGTTCGAACGGGAAGGGTCCTTGGTTCGAGCCCAAGAGGAGGAGCAATAGAGCTGTACTTAAAAGTACGGCTCTTCTTGTTTCTGATAGTTTGTATTTGTAGAGTTATGTCGTACTTTGTTTACATTTTATATTCTGAAAAAATCGACAAATATTACGTTGGCAAAACTGAGAATCCTGAAGGTCGTTTATCTTTTCACAATTCTGAAATAAATGGTATTTGGACGAAGCGTGGTCAACCGTGGGAGTTGGTAAAATTAATAGCGTTTGAAAATTCAACATTACAATCAAAAGCTGAGCGATTTATAAAACGCCAGAAAAGCAGAAAACTCATCGAAGGAATTATAAAGAAAGGCTGGGTTGGTTAGCGCATCTGATCCCGTTCGAACGGGAAGGGTCCTTGGTTCGAGCCCAAGAGGAGGAGCAATAGAGCTGTACTTAAAAGTACGGCTCTTCTTGTTTCTGATAGTTTGTATTTGTAGAGTTATGTCGTACTTTGTTTACATTTTATATTCTGAAAAAATCGACAAATATTACGTTGGCAAAACTGAGAATCCTGAAGGTCGTTTATCTTTTCACAATTCTGAAATAAATGGTATTTGGACGAAGCGTGGTCAACCGTGGGAGTTGGTAAAATTAATAGCGTTTGAAAATTCAACATTACAATCAAAAGCTGAGCGATTTATAAAACGCCAGAAAAGCAGAAAACTCATCGAAGGAATTATAAAGAAAGGCTGGGTTGGTTAGCGCATCTGATCCCGTTCGAACGGGAAGGGTCCTTGGTTCGAGCCCAAGAGGAGGAGCAATAGAGTAGTACTTAAAAGTACGGCTCTTCTTGTTTCTGATAGTTTGTATTTGTAGAGTTATGTCGTACTTTGTTTACATTTTATATTCTGAAAAAATCGACAAATATTACGTTGGCAAAACTGAGAATCCTGAAGGTCGTTTATCTTTTCACAATTCTGAAATAAATGGTATTTGGACGAAGCGTGGTCAACCGTGGGAGCTTGTTAATTTCATCTTTAAATAATGGCTCATACAACCAAATTTATAATTTCGTGTTATTGAAATTATTAATACGTGTATTTAGAAACATTTAGCGCTGAATTATTGTATAGAGAATAATTCATTTACTCTCATTAAATTCTTGAGTCAAAAACAGTAAATTTGTGCTCAATTTTATTGAACTATGGAGCACATTCGCAACTTTTGTATCATCGCACACATTGATCATGGTAAAAGCACATTAGCAGACAGAATGCTACAGCAGACCAATACGATTACAGAACGTGAACTTCAAGCGCAAACGCTTGATGATATGGATTTGGAGCGAGAAAGAGGCATAACTATTAAGAGTCATGCTATTCAAATGGATTATGAACAAGATGGTAAGAAGTACACCCTTAACCTTATTGATACTCCTGGACACGTTGATTTTTCTTATGAAGTTTCTCGTTCCATTGCAGCATGTGAAGGAGCCCTGTTAATAGTTGATGCAGCTCAAGGAATACAAGCACAAACTATTTCGAATCTTTACTTGGCATTAGAGCATGATTTGGAAATTATACCAGTTTTAAATAAGATTGATTTGCCTTCGGCTAATCCTGAAGAAGTAAAAGATCAAATAGTCGATTTGATTGGGTGTAATAGAGATGATATTCTTTCTGCTTCTGGTAAAACAGGAATGGGTGTAGATAAAATATTAGAGGCCATAGTTGCTAGAGTTCCCCATCCTGTTGGCGACCCAAATGCACCGCTTCAGGCATTAATATTTGACTCTGTATTCGACTCGTACAGAGGGATAAATGCTTTTTTTAAGGTGGTTAATGGAGAAATTAAAAAGGGAGATAAGGTAAAATTCGTTAACACTGGAAAAACGTATTTTGCTGATGAGATAGGTACACTCAGATTAAAGCAACAACCCAAAAGTGTAGTTAAGACTGGCGATGTTGGTTATATTATATCAGGAATTAAAGTAGCGAAAGAAGTTAAAGTGGGTGACACGATTACCACACTAGAGAATCCTTGTGATTCTGCAATTCAGGGTTTTGAAGATGTAAAACCAATGGTTTTTGCAGGGATATATCCGGTTGATACAGACGAGTATGAGGAGTTGCGTGATGCAATGGAAAAATTACAGCTAAATGATGCGTCATTAACCTTTGAGCCAGAATCATCTGCAGCATTAGGATTCGGTTTTCGATGTGGATTTTTGGGTATGCTTCACATGGAAATTATCCAAGAACGATTGGAGCGAGAATTTAATATGACAGTTATAACAACTGTTCCTAACGTATCTTACCATGCTTATTTAGTTCGGAATCCTGAAGAGCGAATTTTGATAAACAATCCTTCTGACTTACCTGAAGCGACAATTTTAGAGCGAGTAGAAGAGCCATATATTAAAGCCCAGATTATTACGAAGTCTGATTTTGTGGGAACTGTAATGAGTTTATGTATCGACAAAAGAGGTGAACTCAAAAATCAGGTTTACTTAACACCTGAGCGCGTGGAGTTGACTTTTGAGATTCCATTAGCTGAGATTGTATTCGACTTCTATGATAAACTTAAAACTATTTCTAAAGGGTATGCTTCTTTTGATTACCACCCAATGGGTTATAGAGAGTCTAAACTTGTAAAAATGGATCTTCTATTAAATGGAGATCAGGTAGATGCTTTATCAGCTTTAATTCATAAAGACAAAGCATTTGACTTAGGCAAGAGAATATGTTTAAAGTTGAGAGAGCTACTGCCTCGTCAGCAATTCGATATTGCTATACAAGCAGCTATTGGTGCAAAAATTATTGCTAGAGAAACAGTAAAAGCCCTGCGAAAAGATGTAACCGCAAAATGTTATGGAGGGGATATTTCAAGAAAGCGAAAGTTGTTAGAGAAGCAAAAGGCCGGTAAAAAGAGAATGCGCCAGATTGGTAGTGTTGAAGTGCCGCAAAATGCATTTATGGCAGTCTTAAAGCTTGATGACTAAATTGTTATAAATTAATTCATTTCAATAGTAACTTTTTTGCTACCTTGTTCGTTCCAAGAGCAAATGCTCTAAAAAGGGATGACCAAATCAGACTATAACCAAAGCGTAAAAGACAATTCTGATAGTATTTATCGGTTTGTATTAAAGAATATCGGTGACGCCGACAAGGCAAAAGATATTGTACAGGATACGTATGTCAAGCTTTGGGCAAAAAATGAAGATGTAGATCCTTTGAAGGTAAAATCCTACTTATTTACAGTGGCATATCGAACCATGATTGACGTGATTCGAAGAGATAAAAAGCAAACGAGATTTGATGCCGTTAGTGAGCAAGCTTATGGCTACGAAGATGGATACTCAGATTTGAAGGAGATATTGCAGCAAGCTATTCGTCAGCTTCCGGAAGTTCAGCGGAGTGCTATTATGCTTCGAGATTATGAAGGATATTCATACAAAGAAATTGGAGACATATTATCACTTAATGAGTCACAAGTTAAAGTGTACATATTTAGAAGTAGAGCATTTCTAAAAAAGTATCTAATTAGTATCGAAAACGTTCTGTAATGCAAGAGATTACTCTATATAATTATGAGGCATTTATGTTGGATTTCTATGATGGAAATTTGGACGTTGTTCAAACAGAACAGTTGATGGATTTTCTAGAATTACATCCTGAATTAAAAGCTGATTTTGAAAGTTTCGACTCAATAACTTTAACTAGTGATGTGTTTGCTTTTCCAGATCAAGAGTTATTGCTTATCGATAACGAAGCTTTTAAGTCTAAAATTACAACGGACAATTGCGACGCTTATAGTATTGCTTTTTATGAGGGTCTTTTGACCGATGATAAAAAAGAAGAATTGTTGTTGTTTTTAGCAACTAATCCTTCCTTTAATCTAATACACAATACCTACGCAAAGACTTATTTACCTCAAGAAACTATTGTCTTTGAAAGTAAGAAGTCATTAATTCACCAAGAGCCAAAAATTATTTATGCCTTTTTTAAGTATTCTGCTATTGCAGCAGGATTAATTTGGGGAGCATTTCTGATTAACAAGCCTGAGAAAGTATATTATTATGAAGCCATTGAGGCCATTGCAGAGATAGAACTTCAAGATAATTTTGATACTAGTTTCGATAGACTTATTGCTGTGGTTAATGCATCAACTAATTCTAGTACAAACGCTATTGAAAAGCCCGCGGGAATCAGTACTGATTTAATTCAGCCGAAAATACAAACCATTGACCAGAATAAAATAAATATGGGTAAAACGGTCTTGGAAAACCTTTCGGAGGACACAAAGAAAGAAAAACCAATAGAAGTTCTGGGTCAAATTGAAATAAAAGAAGTTAGTGTAGATGTTAATCAAACTGACTTGGCAATTCAAAATGTCAGTAATTCAGAAGTGCCTAAACAGACAAAATTTAAAGAATATACTTCGGTTGGAGGCCTTGCTATGAATGTTATTAAAAAGGATTTACTTAAGAATAGACCTGTAATCCAAGCGATAGCAGATGAAATTACTGCAGCCACAAATAAAAAAGTTAAAGTAATTGCAAAAATGGGATTAACTAAAAAAGTAGAAGAATTTGCATTAGAAATTGGAAATTTCAGTATATCAAGAAAATATTAATTATACGCTGTAACATTATTAAATGATGGGTCGTTTCATTAAAGAACCAAAAAAGTATAATCATGAAAAAAGGAACATTATTACTAGGGGGATTGCTAATCGGATTATTTTCAATTGCTACAGAAGTAGATACAACAAAAATAACCTTTAAAGGAAAACATATCTTAATTATCGCTGGCAATGATAGCACAGAAATTGTTTTAGGTGATTCTCTGGATTTACCTAAAAAGAAAAAGATTAGAGATAGTCATTGGGCAGGATTTGATTTAGGAGTAAATGGATTTTTAACTACAAGCGGATCGACATCTCTTAATGCAAAAGATGCCTTTTTAGATTTGAATTATGCAAAATCAGTGGTGGTTAACTTGAATCCTTTTGAGAAGTATATTCCAATTGCAGGAGATCGCTTTGGCATTTTAACCGGATTAGGGTTTCAATTTAATAATTACGACTTAAAAACGGATAATCGTTTGATTACAATACCTGGAACAGACTCTACAAAAAGCCAGTTTGGATTTGATACGATCAATATGGGATCAGTTTCTAAAAATAAATTTAAAGCTACATACCTAACTGTTCCAATTTTATTTGAATATAACGATGCTAAATTGGCGAGGAAAGGATTTCATTTTTCAGCAGGGATGGTTTTTGGCTATAGAATTGGATCTAAGAATAAAATGAAGTACGCAACACCTGGTGGAAATGATAAAAAAGATAAATACAGAGAAGACTTTAATCTAAATCCTTTTAGCATGGCATTAACTACTAGAGTTGGGGTTGGATGGCTGAATTTATTTGCAACGTATAATTTATCTCCAATGTTTCAAAAAGATAGAGGACCAGAATTGTATCCATTTACAGTAGGATTAACACTATTAGATTTTTAATACGAACAGACTTAAAATTTGGCCCGAAGTTGTTATAACAGCTTCGGGCTTTGTTTTATAAATAAATTCGCTTAAAAATATGGATTTCTATACCTTTGGTAATCAAAAAATGAACAATCAATGAAAGACAAAATAGAAGAATTAGATAAAAAAATTGCCGAAGCTCATTTAGGTGGAGGAGAAAAGAGAATTCAAGCGCAGCATGCCAAAAATAAATTGACTGCTAGAGAGCGTGTTCACTTTTTGTTGGATGAAGGTTCTTTTGAAGAAATTGGCATGTTAGTGACACATAGAAGCACTAACTTTGGGCTAGATAGTCAAGTTGTTTTAGGAGATGGAGTAGTAACAGGATATGGAACAATTCACGGACGATTGGTTTACGTTTTTGCGCAAGATTTTACTGTTTTGGGAGGTTCTCTAGCAGAGGCTCATGCTGAAAAAATTTGTAAGGTTATGGATTTGGCAATGAAAAATGGAGCTCCCGTAATCGGATTGAATGATTCTGGAGGTGCTCGTATTCAAGAGGGTGTTGTTTCATTAGGTGGTTATGCCGATATCTTTTATAGAAATACTAAGGCAAGCGGGGTAATTCCTCAGCTGTCTGCTATTATGGGACCTTGCGCCGGCGGCGCTGTATACTCTCCGGCATTAACAGATTTTATAATGATGGTTGAGAAAACCTCTTACATGTTTGTTACAGGACCAAATGTAGTAAAAACAGTTACCCATGAAGATGTCTCATCAGAAGATTTAGGTGGAGCATCAGCACATTCAGTAAAGTCAGGAGTTACTCATTTTACTTATGCAAACGAAATTGCTTGTATAAATGGATTGAAGAGATTGTTGTCTTATGTTCCACAAAACTGTGAGGAAGATGCTCCTTCAGTTCCTTATAAATCAAATGGGTCTGAAAAGAGAGAAGTCTTAAACACTATTATACCCGAGAATGCAAATCAGCCATATGATATCAGAGACGTGATAAATGGTGTAATAGATGGTGATACTTTCCATGAAGTTCACAAAGATTTTGCAGAGAATATTGTTGTTGGTTTTGCTCGTTTGGCGGGGAAATCAATTGGCATTGTTGCTAATCAGCCTGCATTCTTAGCAGGGGTTTTAGATATTAATAGTTCTACAAAGGCGGCTCGATTTGTTCGTTTTTGCGATTGCTTTAATATTCCATTATTGGTATTTGAAGATGTTCCAGGATTTTTGCCCGGTACCGATCAAGAATGGAATGCTATTATAACCAATGGAGCAAAATTATTATATGCTTTTAGTGAGGCTACCGTTCCTCGCATTACAGTAATTACCCGAAAGGCTTATGGTGGAGCTTACGATGTAATGAACTCGAAGCACATTGGAGCTGATATGAATTATGCTTGGCCATCTGCTGAAATTGCTGTTATGGGAGCAAAAGGTGCCGCTGAAATTATTTTTAGAAAAGAAATAGCGGAAGCAGAGGATAGTGAAGCGAAACTTATCGAAAAAGAAGCGGCCTACGCCGAAATGTTCGCCAATCCTTATAATGCAGCTGCTAGAGGTTATATCGATGAGGTAATAAAGCCTGAAGATACTAGAGAGAAATTAATTAAGGCATTTAAAATGCTTGAAAATAAGGTTGATGTATTGCCAAAAAAGAAGCACGGTAATATACCATTATAACAATACGAGGCAAAAGGGTTAGAAATCCTGCTCATTTATGGGCAGGATTTTTGCATTTTTATAAAAACAGCTCATCGAATGAATTCTCTTGTTAATCCCCTTTTTCATATCTTTAACTTCGTAAAAACCTATGACCATTTTGAAAACTCGACTCTTAATTATTGATGACCATCAATTGGTGCTTGATGGACTTGCCGCCATTGTAAAAGATTTGGACAATGTTGAACTTATAGGCACTGCATCAAACGGCAAAGAAGGACTTTTTTTAATTGATGCACTTAAACCTGATGTTGTAATGTCTGACATTGATATGCCAATAATGAATGGCATCCAATTAGCTACTACATTAAAAAAGGAATATCCTACAGTTAAACTCATGATACTTACCATGCATAATGAACCTTCACTCATCAATAAGTTGATGGAGCTTGGTGTTGACGGATACTTATTAAAGAATGCTAATAGGAGTGACCTTATCGCCGGTGTCTTAAAAATGGTCAAGGGCGAGACTTTTTTTCCTTTTTTTAATCCAAATTTAACCAGTTCCCATCAATCTTCACACTTGCCATTTTCTCAAGAGGCAGAAACGGTTGTAATATCACGTCTTACAACAAGAGAAATAGAAATTTTAAGGGTTATTGCTGAGGGCTATACGAACAATGAAATCGGAGATCAATTGTTTATTTCACACAGAACTTTAGATACTCATCGTACTAATTTGATGAAAAAATTAGAGGTACACAATATTAATGGCTTAGTAAAGTTTGCAACAAAGAACGGATTAGTGTCTTAAAATTTAACATAATGTGATTAAAAACCCTGCTATAATTAATTAACTTTAATCATATTAAAATTAATTCACATGAGATCAATTAAATTATTACTTTTCTTAGGATTTGGGTTTATTATTTTTTCAGCTTTTATAGCAAGTGGGTCTCTAGATATTGGTGACTTAGCACCAATGCAATCTACTAAAATGCAATCTACAAATGGTGAAATGATTAGTTTATTAGATGTTAAAGCAGCTAATGGATTACTTGTTATTTTTACGTGCAATACCTGTCCATTCGTTATGGCTTGGGAAGATCGCTATGCGAGCATTCAGCAAATGGCTAAAAAGAATAACATCGGTATTGTATTGATCAATTCAAATGAAGGTAAACGAGATAAAGATGACTCTTTTGACGAAATGAAAAAGCATGCGAGACTGCAAGGTTTCACCGCGCCATATTTGGTGGATAAAGATTCTAAACTGGCCAATGCTTTCGGAGCTGCAACTACTCCGCATATTTACTTATTTGATAAATCGATGAAGCTAGCCTATGTCGGTGCAATTGACGATAATTATAAGAGCGCCAGTGAGGCCGATAAGCATTACTTAAAAGATGCTGTGAATAATCTAATTGCAGGAAGGGCTATTAATCCGAATAAAACTAAAGCATTAGGTTGTAGTATTAAGCGTCCTTAGGCTTCTTCTATCCACTCACCTCTGTGTGGTTTGAGGTTATCGCGGACAAAAATCAAGTGTTCTTCATTGACATCTATATGAGCGATCGTATACAGTTGGCTAATTGTAATGGTACCTGAATTAAAGGGGAGAATTGAATGTTTGTGAGCGAACTCTTCCAGATGAATAGCATGGTGCTCAGCTATCTTCTTAGATTCCATTCCTCTGAAATCCCATATCATGCGGATAACTTTCATTGATGGGTTAACATGTTTTGATGAAACTCTTTGATTGCGAGCCCATGAACGTAGGGATAAAGCAGAACATCTCTAAATTCTGATGCACTTTTGTATAAAGTAAAATGCGAAATACGCGTAAAGCCCTCGGGTGTTGCAGTCATTTCCATCCATTGTTTGCCTTGGGTTTTCCCACCTTTTACATAACTATATTCAATTGTATGGTCTTTTTCTGAAAGTTTTGTTACTTCAAAAGCAACAGCCAAATTATAAAAACCTTTCAAGAGTTTTAGATTTACATAAAAAACCTGACCCTCTTCAGCTCCTTGATAATCATCATTTTGATAGGATACTTTATTTGTTCTTTTAGAAATTAGACATCCAAAATTTAACATCTTTCCATTCCATGACTTAGCAGGGCTAGTAGAGTTGTAATTTGCCCAAACCTCTTCCAAGGGCTTTAAAATTAAATAACTCTGATGGTGCTTTTTGTAAGTTTTATTTTCAGACGCATTATAGCTCCCTTTTACATCAATAAACTGGATAATTTTATTCGCTTTTTGCTGATTGATAAACGCTTTAACTTTTTTGAACTTAATTTCATTAAAGTTGATTGATAGGATGTTATCTTGGGCGGTTGCCAACAAACAAAATAAAAAAGTACAGAAGAATAGTCGTGCTTTCATAAAATAGAGCGACAAAAGTATATAAAAAAATCTTGCAGACTTTGCTCCATTAAAGTCACGTTAATTTAATAGTACGTTTAATAAAACTGAAGTTCTTATAAATTTCAATGGTAAAAAGGTGGTGTTTTTGTTTCTTTGCAAAAAAATAATTGATGCGCGTATTAGTATTAGGATCTGGAGGTCGAGAACATGCTTTTGCATGGAAAATTGCACAAAGTAAAATGCTTGAACACTTATTCATCGCACCGGGAAACCCGGGAACTGCAAAATGTGGAACCAATGTTAACTTATCAATTAATGACTTTGATTCTATTAGAAACTTTGTGATTAATGAGAAAATTGACTTAGTTGTAGTTGGTCCTGAAGATCCTTTAGTGAAGGGAATCGCTGATTATTTTGAATCAAATGAGCAATTAAAATCAGTGGGGGTAGTCGGTCCGCATAAAAATGGAGCACAACTTGAAGGTAGTAAAGAGTTTGCGAAAGAGTTTCTCATCAATCATTCAATTCCAACTGCTAGATATAAGAGTTTTGGCTCAACTGACCTAGCAGCATCTTATGCGTTTTTAGAGACGTTAAGTCCTCCATTTGTGCTTAAAGCGGATGGATTGGCTGGTGGAAAAGGTGTAGTAATTCCAGATAATATTAATGCTGCCAAACAAGAATTAAAGGAAATGTTACAAGACCAAAAGTTTGGTATCGCTAGTAGCAAAGTTGTTATAGAAGAGTTTCTTAAGGGTATAGAAATGTCTGTTTTTGTGATGACAGATGGCAATAGTTACAAAATACTACCTGAAGCAAAAGACTATAAGCGGATAGGCGAGGGCGATGTGGGTCTAAATACTGGAGGTATGGGTGCAGTGTCTCCTGTTTCTTTTGTCGATGAAACCTTAATGAGGAAAATAGAGGATCGAATTATAAAACCATCAATAGAAGGTATAAGAAAAGATGGGTTAAATTATAAAGGGTTCCTATTTATAGGGTTAATGATCGTAGATGGTGAGCCATTTGTAATAGAATATAATGTTAGAATGGGTGACCCTGAAACGGAGGTAGTTTTTCCACGAATTAAATCGGATTTGCTAAGTCATTTAAGCGCAATTGCAAAAGGAACCCTAGATCAAGAAACTATTGAAATTGACGACCGATCGGCAACAACAATTATGCTGGTTTCGCAAGGTTATCCTGAAGCTTACCAGAAAGGTAAAGAAATCATGGGATTAGAGCATACGACTAATTGCCTTCTTTTTCATGCTGGAACAGCCATAGAAAACAACAAATTGGTGACAAATGGAGGGAGAGTTATGGCAGTTACAACCTATGGAAATAATATGATAGATGCATTGGCATTAGGTTTTGACAATGTTCAACGTGTTCTTTTTGATGGAAAGAACTATCGAAAGGATATTGGTTTCGACTTAATTTAAAAATAAACGCCCTTAGGAATTCCTGAGGGCATTTAAATATTATAGAAAAGAAGCTTTTACTCAATTGAACCTTCTTGCTTTGCTTTCTTGTTGTAATTTGATAATTCTTTCATCCAGTAAACCAAACAACCAAATATAATTAGTGAGAATAAAATGTTCGGAAGGTTACCTAATAGAGGTAAAATCTCGAAAGTCATTTCTATTAAATCTCCTAAACCGTATACAATTTCATTCCAAGTCATAATCAGTTAAATTTTTATTCTCTGCAAAAGTAAAAATAAATACTTTTAGAAAAAATCCTTTTCACCAAAGAAAGTCGCTTTAAATGATATTTAATCTCATTAAATCTAGACAACCAATAAACTTTGTACTATTTCCTTTACTGGTAGTAGCACTCTGGATTCCCGCTTTTTTGAGTGAGGCTGAACATAGTTTTACTAATTTGATGCCACTTTATAAGCTATTTATCAGTATATTAGGCTCTAATGGTAAGATTTCTCTTAGTATTGGAGTAGGGTTGGTAATGTTTGAAGGGTTCTTACTGAATAGAATAATTAACAACAATAAGATACTTCCTGAAAGAAATAATTTAGTTGCGTTTTTTTATATTTTATTTTCAAGTATTCATACTGCTTTCCTTTATGCTAATCCTGTGCTGCTAGCGAATTTATTTATTATACTCGCTTTTGGGCAATTGTTAAGTATTTATAATCAAAGAAATGTATTAAAAGAAGTATTCAATGCGAGCTTGTTGATTAGTATTGCCTCACTAGTTTACTTCCCTGCTATATTATTAATACTTCTAATTTGGGCTACCTTTTTTATAATAAGACCTTTAGAGTGGAGGAATTACTTAGTTTCTATATTAGGGCCTATGTTGGTTGGGATTTGGTTAGCTAGTTACTATTTCTTTACAAATCAAATGTTTGTGTTAATCTCAAAGTATACTGTGTTGAATAATTACTTTGAAAACTTATCGATCTCAGGCTTTTCATTTGTAGTGATTGCAGTTTTAATTCTAATTGCATTAGTAGCATTTGGTTCCTTATTAAAAGGATTAAGCAAGAATACTGTTCGTGTTAAAAATCTTCTCCGAATCGTTAGTGTATTTCTTATTTTAAGCTTATTTACTTTTTTTCTAACTAGCCAAGACTATTTCTCTACCTACGCCTTTGTTTTGGTGTCATTTACTATATATACGGCAAATTACTTTGATTATCTAAAACGAAACTGGATAGGAAACATGCTTATCATTCTTCTAATTTCTATTGTAATGTATAATAATTATCGATTAATTGGTTTGTTTTAAGATTTCCTTTTGCTGCTCCAATCTTTTCGATTAATTTTGCAACTTATAAAAAATAACGATATGAAATTCGGTGTAATTACTTTCCCAGGCTCTAATTGTGACGAAGACATGGTTTATGTTTTAGAATCACTATTCAACCAAAAGGTAGAACGTCTTTGGCATAAAGATGCAAACCTCAAAGGAGTTGATTTTGTAATATTGCCAGGCGGGTTTTCATATGGAGATTATTTAAGAAGTGGTGCCATTGCTAATTATTCTCCGATTATGGCGGAAGTAGTTAAGCATGCCAAAAAGGGTGGATATGTGATGGGGATTTGTAATGGTTTCCAAATTCTATGCGAATCTAAGCTGCTTCCAGGAACCTTGTTGCATAATAATAACCAGAAGTTTATTTGTAAGAATATCTATTTAAGAGCTGATAACAATAGCACCATCATTAATGCGCATATTGATACCAATCAAGCTTTAAAAATTCCAATTGCTCATGGTGAAGGAAGATACTTTGCTTCTGAAGAAACAATAGCTAAACTAAATGCAAATGACCAAATCATTTTTAGATATTGTGATGCTAATGGAAACATTACTGATGAGGCAAACCCTAATGGTTCTGCGGAAAATATAGCCGGTGTTTGTAATGAAGGAAAGAATGTTTTCGGGATGATGCCACACCCTGAAAGAGCTGCAGACGCGGAATTAGGAAATGTCGACGGGGCGTTGTTATTTGAGTCTATTTTAGGTCTAATAAAATCTTAATCAACAGTATATCGTTAAAATAATATGGTTAGAATCTTTTGTTGATAACCTATCGATAAAGTCCCATATCGACAATATAGGAGGCTACATCTTTGGGCATATAATGGCTTACATTTTTTCCTTCCTTTATTGCTTTTCTAATAAATGAGGAGCTCACTTTCATTATTGGTGCATCAACATAAGTCACTTTAAAATGATTTCTTAGTTCGCCACCATCATTGGCTTCCATTCTTGGGTAAACATAGATTTCATTATTGGCTAATATCAGTTCGTGATTTTTCCATTTATGAAAAGAGTTTAGGTTATCGGCTCCCATAATTAGCGCAAATTCGTGCTCAGGAAACTTCTCTTTTAAGTAAGCTAATGAGTCAGATGTGTAATTAGGCTGTGGCAGTCGAAACTCGATGTCTGACCCTCTTAGGCGCAAATCATCACCAATCGCTAGGTTCACTAAGTGTAATCGGTCATAATCTTTAAGCATTGATTCTTTTTGTTTAAAGGGATTCTGAGGTGTCACTACCATCCAAAGCTGGTCCATATCGGTAAATTCTACCATGTAGTTAGCAATAACCATATGGCCAATATGAACAGGGTTGTAGGTGCCAAAAAAAAGTCCAATTTTCATAGTTAGTCGATAAATTTTCCAACGAGATCTTTTGCTTTGCTGCAAGCCTCCTCTAAATGATCATTTAATAGAATAACATCAAATTGGTCGGCAGTGTTTAGTTCTTCTTGTGCTTTTCCAATACGCTTGGCTAAGCGGTCCTTTGTTTCAGTTGCTCTTCCTCTTAGTCTTGCTTCTAATTCTTCTATAGACGGGGGCATTACAAAAATGGCGAGAGCTTTTTCACCAAAGTATTTCTTAAGGTTTAAACCGCCTATTACATCTACATCAAAGATTACATGATGACCATCGGTCCAGATGCGTTCAATCTCTTTTTTTAATGTACCATAGTAGTGGTCGGTATATACCTCTTCCCATTCAATGAATTCTTCTCGAGTTATTTTATTTTTAAAGTCATTGATTGAGAGGAAGTAGTAATCTTTGCCGTCTTTTTCTCCTAAACGCTTTTCTCGTGTACAAGCTGATACGGAGAAGCGCAATGCATGAACTTCTTCCAATAATCGTTTTACGATGGTAGTTTTACCTGCTCCTGATGGGGCTGAAAATATAATACATTTACCTTCTTGCATGCGCTACAGTGTATTTAATACTTGCTCCTTGATTTTCTCCAATTCGTCTTTCATGGCAACAACAAGTTTCTGAATATTTGAATCATTAGCCTTTGATCCGAGGGTATTGATTTCTCTTCCCATTTCTTGACTGATAAATCCTAATTTTTTTCCTTGTGCTCCCTCTTCATTCATAGTTGAAATAAAGTACTCACAATGGCCCTTTAAACGCACCTTCTCTTCTGTTACATCAAACTTCTCCATATAAAAAACCAACTCTTGTTCAAGTCGATCTTTATCATAATTATCGTCACTAATAAGTTCTTCTAAGTGTTTAGTAATCCGCTCCCGTACTGTTTTAATCCGGTTTTCTTCGAATTGTTTTACATCTTCTAAAAGCTGTGCTATGGTATTTACTCTTAGTGTAAATTCTTCTTTTAAAATGTCCCCCTCTTGTTTGCGAAAAGATTCAAGTGCTTTTACTGCTTCCTTAATAACATGCAGAACCTGAGGCCACTCATTTTCATCTAATTCTTTAGTTTCTGTTACCATCACATCAGGTAACCCACATACCAAACGAATTAGGTCTGAAGGATCAGTGTCTCCTAATTCTTCCTTCAAATTTTTTAATGAAGTGTAGTGGGACTTAAAAAGTTCTTTATTTATACTTAGTCTACTAACTTCATCCTGGCTCTCGTTAGTAAGTATCATATCAACTTTGCCTCTTTGCAATAAATTACTTAACATAGACCGAACCTCCAATTCTTTTTCTCGGTATAGTGATGGAAGTTTAACATTTAAATCCATTCCTTTGCTATTTAAGGATTTAATTTGTACCGTAATTTTAGTATTACCTAAATCTTTAGTGGCTTTTCCATAGCCTGTCATTGATGTAATCATATACCTTATTGTAATTGAGCGGCAAAGTTACTATTTATCACTGGGAATTGATTGATGGTGTATATCCGACAATAATAGACAATGATAGCATTTCAAGATGTTGATCAATTGGAAGTTGTTGTTAATTTTGGTTTTTTACTGACCATAAATACACCAATGAAAATCATAAGTGCACTAATTATTTTTAAAATATTTAGTTCGTCTTGTCCAATCAGTAAAGCAACCAAACTAGCTACAATCGGCTGAGAATAGATATATATGCTGACAACTGAAGGGTTCACACTTTGCAACGCATAAATGTTGAATAGGTAGGCGAAGAAGGTCGTGCCTATTACGACAAATAAAAAGGCTATCCAAGCATTTATTGTGAATGCATTCCATTCTATATTAGTAAATTCATTGAATCCAAATGGAAAAACAAATAGAAAGCCAAATAAAAATACCCACTTAATAACGGTTAATGGCTGATATTTTTGCATCAACGGTTTTACCATAACTAAGTATATCGCATAGGACGTAGCGTTCACAAAAATAAACAAGTCGCCAACAATAGTATCAGTACTGATAGACAGACTGTTATTGAATAAGATAAGTCCAACTGCACCTGATAGCCCTAAAAAAATACCTCCTAATTTTAATCCACTAATGCGTTCTTTGAGAATTAAAGACGACATAATTAAAACCAATACTGGGTTGCATGTCATAATTATGGCTGCATTTATTGGCGTGGTAATGTTTAGTCCAAAGAAAAAGCTCAGTTGATTTCCTGCAACACCAAACACCCCGCAGATAAAAAGTCGCCAGTAGTCTTTACGTTCAACTTTTTCAGATTTCATAAATGTATGAAGACCCCAAAATAGAAGTAGTGCTCCTAACACTCTGCAAAAGATAAAGCCAAATGGTTCTATAAATTTGGGCATTACCAATTTGGCTATAGAATAGTTAAGTCCATAAATTAAATTGGCTCCAAGAAGAGCTAGATGGGCTTTAATTGTTTTGGTTAACATTAATTATTGATAACGAAATCAGCTTCTTCAATATTTTTAGCTGAGTTGCCAATAAATATGTGTTGATCGAACAAGATAACAGGCCGTTTTAGGAAAGTATATTCTTCAAGAATAAATTTTTTGTAATCTTCTTCTCCTAATTTTTTTTCTTTTAATCCGAGTGATTTGTACTTTATTGCTCTTCTGCTAAATAAGCTTTCATAACTTCCACTCAAATTTTTCATCAATTCCAGCTCTTCGAAGGTAATTTTATTAGTTTTGATGTCAATCAATTCAAAACTGTTGGCAAGGTTCAGCTGTTTAATAATTTTTGTGCATGTGTTGCATGATGGAAGATAATAGACTTTTTTCATTTAAAGAAGGAGTTTTTTGTTACCTTGAGTGCAAAAGTAAAGTTCTAATTTGAAACAAATCATTTCTAATGGCGGAAAGTCCTAAAGCGCTTAAACTATTTTCTCCAGGCCGCATAGCCGTTGCTATTTTGTTAGGCTTAAGCGTCGCCACTTATCAAGTAGTTGATAGTTTCGACATAAAGGCTTTCGAAGCAGTAGAGTGGACATGGTACTCTACTTTTTGGATTGTAATTGCTGTAATCATGATGGCATTGAGAGATCTTGCCTACATGTATCGGATACGTGTTTTAACGGATTTTCAAATAAGCTGGAGAAATAGTTTTGATACCATTATGCTTTGGGAGTTTGCATCTGCTGTCACTCCATCAGTGGTTGGGGGCTCAGGTGTGGCTATTTATATTGTCAATAAGGAAGGAGTCAGCATAGGAAGATCTACTGCAGTGGTTATGACTTCTGCAATGCTTGATGAGTTATTTTATATTTTGATGGTGCCTATAATTATATTAGCAGTAGGCTATTATGATTTATTTCCAATTCAAGAAGATAAATTGTTTTTAGGCTATCATTTAGATACATCCATTATTTTTTTAATTGGTTATTTGTTTATTGTCTTGTTAACTAGCATAATATCATATGCTATCTTTTTTAGGCCTAGGGGATTTAAATGGATTTTACTACAAGTTTTTAAATTACCTTTTTTGCGCAAATGGAGAATATCAGCTGCTGCTACAGGTGATGAAATAATCGTTACTTCTAAAGAATTAAAAGGAAAGCCAAAAAGATTCTGGATAAAATCCTTCGGAGCTACATTTGTTTCATGGACTGCTCGATATTGGGTGGTTAATTTTATTATTTTAGCATTTTTACCTCTAAGTGATCACCTGCTTGTGTATGGCCGCCAGTTAGTTATGTGGGTAGTTATGCTTATTAGTCCTACTCCTGGTGGCGCAGGTGTTGCTGAAATTGCATTTTCGAGTTACTTAAGCGATTTTATACCTATAGGTTTAATCGCAGCGTTGGCATTATTATGGCGTTTGATTAGCTATTATCCTTATTTATTTATTGGTGCCATCATATTACCAAAGTGGATTAAAAAAACACATTCATAGTTGATGCTAATATTGCTAAAAAATCGATTTAAGGCTTTTAAAATTGATTAACTTCGAAGGGTTATATAAGTTGTTCGATAATTTAAAATCATGAGAATATTTTTTGG
This sequence comes from Vicingaceae bacterium, assembly GCA_018402765.1. Lineage (GTDB taxonomy): Bacteria > Bacteroidota > Bacteroidia > Flavobacteriales_E > Vicingaceae > Acidiluteibacter. The sequence continues at coordinate 643,019 of JAGYIE010000002.1, forward strand.
AAAATAAGTTTATGGCAAGTAACGTAATGAAATTCGGAACAAAAGCAATACATGGGGGATTGGAGCCTGATTTGGCAACTGGTGCTGTCATGACACCTATTTACCAGACGACTACTTACCGACAATTATCTCCCGGTGAGCATAAAGGTTACGCGTATTCAAGAAGTAGTAATCCAACTCGGAAAGCACTTGAGAATAATTTAGCTTCATTAGAAAATGGCAAGTATGGATTGTGTTTTGGAAGTGGAGTTGCCGCTATTGATGCCATATTGAAGATGCTACGTCCGGGAGATGAAGTGCTTTCTACCAATGATTTATATGGAGGTTCTTATCGAATTTTTACTCAAATTTTTGCTCACTTTGGTATTAAATTTACTTTTGTTAGCATGAGTGATATGGCTGAAGTAGAGAAGCATATAACAGAAAAAACAAGATTGCTTTGGGTAGAAACACCAACTAACCCAATGATGAATATTATTGATATTTGGGCTTGCTCTCAGATAGCTAAGCTACATAAAGTGCTCCTAGTTGTAGATAATACCTTTGCTTCGCCTTTTTTACAGAATCCATTGGATCTTGGCGCTGATATTGTAATGCATTCTGTTACTAAGTACATTGGTGGTCATTCTGATGTAGTCATGGGTGCTTTGATTACCAAAGACGATCATTTAGCGGAAAAGTTATATTTTATTCAGAATAGTTCGGGCGCAATAAGTGGTCCACAAGACTGTTTTTTAGTCCTTCGAGGTATTAAAACGTTACACTTACGTATGCAACGCCATTGTGAAAATGGAGTTACAATTGCCAACTTTCTAAGAAGTCATCCATTGGTAGATAAAGTATATTGGCCTGGGTTTGAAGATAACCCAGGATATGTTATCGCAAAGCAACAAATGAGCGGCTTTGGAGGAATGTTATCATTTACCCTTAAGGGAAATAAAAAAGCTGACGCATTTACTTTTTTGTCAAATTGTAAAGTTTTTACTTTAGCCGAGTCATTAGGAGGGGTAGAGTCTTTGCTCTGTCACCCTGCTACTATGACGCATGCTGCTATACCTAATGGCGAACGTGAGAAAATTGGCGTGGTAGATACACTTATTCGATTAAGCGTAGGTGTAGAAGATATAGATGATTTAATAGAAGATTTAAAATATTCGTTGAGTTTAATAAAATCGTAATCGATGAAAAACAGTCGTTTTGCTGTAATTGGCTTAGGTCAATTTGGGAATGTAATTGCAAAAAAGCTTTCAGAAAGAGGAGCAGAGGTTATCGCAATAGATAATAAGGAAAGTAATATTGACGATATCTCTGATGATGTCGCTCTAGCTATATGTATGGATGCTACGGATAAAAAGGCTTTGATGGCACAGAATATCCAAGATGTTGATGCAGTAATCATATGTATTGGTGAAGACTTTGAGGCGCTTTTATTATCTACGGTATACTGCCAAGAATTAAAAGTAAAGCGAATTATTTCACGTGCAAATGATGCACAACAACGCAGAATTCTTGAAAAAATGGGTGTTGATGAAATTTTATCTCCTGAAGATGAAGTAGGTAAGGTTGTGGCTGAACGATTAATGAATCCATCAGTGGTTTCAGTATTGCAATTGCCTGATGATTATGAAATTGCTGAAGTTAAAGCTCCTAAGGGCGTTTTAAATCGGTCACTTCAAGATATCGATTTAAGAGGTAAGTATAAGTTAAACCTGGTTACGATTAAGCGAGAATACGAAGTGAAGTCAGAAGAAGGTGACAATATTTTTGACCAGCACATAATTGGTGTTCCTACTCCTGAAACCATAATTTATGAAACGGACACTATCGTAGTTTTTGGAACAACAAAAGACATAGAGCGATTTATAGATATTAATCAATAGAATGAGATATATTTTTATTACTGGAAGCAGCAAGGGTTTAGGTAAAGCATTTGCTGAACTTTTTTTAGATCAAGAACAAACCAAGGTCTTTGGTATTTCTAGAACGTGTTCAATTGATCATGAAAATTATGTTCATCACCATGTTGATTTAAACAATTCTGATGACTTGTATAATTTTACTTTCCCTCAACTGCAAAATGCAGAGGAAGTCATATTAATTAACAATGCTGGACTACTTAATCCAATAAAAAAAGTGGGAGCGTTTTCAGCTGAGGCCTTGTCTATTAACATTCAAGTTAATTTAATTGCACCAATGGTTCTATGCAACACATTTATTAACACTTATCAAGAATTATCCGCTAAGAAATTAATTGTGAACATTAGTAGTGGTGCGGGTAAGTATCCAATAGATGGTTGGTCAGCTTATTGCACATCAAAAAGTGGACTAGATATGTTTTCAACTGTTATGCAGGCCGAACAAAACTTAATTTCGTACGTCTTTAAAAGAGTTAAGGTTATTTCTATTTCACCGGGAATAATTGATACAGATATGCAAGCTGAAATTAGACGCTCTAATGTTGATGACTTTTCGCAAGTTAACCGATTTGTCGACTACAAAAAAAGTGGAGACTTGCAGTCTAGCGTACAAACAGCTGGAAAAATTATTAGTAAATTGCACACCTTTTATACCCGAGATGAGGTGATTTGTTCATTAAGAGACGAATAGTATGATAAAAAAGATAGCACTTTCTTTTATAGCATTGTTGGCAATAGGTCAATTAGATGCACAAGATATCAAGCCTTGTTCTACCGACGAGTTGAATGCACAATACTTAATTGATCATCCCAATGAAAAAGCATCTATTTTAAAAGCTCACGAAGATCTCTTAAAGCATGCAGCTTCATTTGAGTCTTCCGATAAATCTGCGGGTACGGTGTACACAATACCGATAGTATTTCATGTTTTACATCAAGGAGGATCAGAAAATATCTCTGATGCACAAGTATACGATGCAGTTCGTGTCATAAATGAGGATTTTAGAAAGCTTAATAAGGATACAAATGTCATTGTGCCTGCATTTAAAGGTATTGCAGCTGATATGGAGATTCAAGTAGCACTAGCTCAGTTAGACCCTAATGGAAACTGCACAAATGGGATAGATAGAATATTTACAGATGAGACCAATCAAGGTTCTGATCAGTCTAAACTAAACCAATGGCCTAGAAATAAGTATTTAAATATTTGGGTAGTAAAAAGAATTGCAAGCGGAGCAGCTGGTTATGCCTATTATCCTGCTAGCACTGTTAATAGACCACAGATAGACGGTATTGTAGTGCTTAATGATTATGTTGGGAGTATAGGTACTTCTGTTTTTGGCCGTTCCAGAACATTAACACATGAGATCGGTCACTATTTGAACCTTCCTCATTTGTGGGGGAGTACAAATGATCCCGGTTTGCAGAGTAATTGTAATACGGATGACGGGATTAGTGATACGCCAAATTCAATTGGATGGCAAAGTTGTGTATTAAATGGTTCTTCATGTGGCTCATTAGATAATGTTCAAAACTATATGGAATACAGTTATTGTTCTCGAATGTTTACACAAGGACAGGGATTAAGGATGCGAGCTACGATGACAAGCTCCATAGCAGGTAGAAATAATTTGTGGTCAACAAATAACTTGTCAGAAACTGGCGTTAGCCTACCTCCAGTGCTTTGTAAAGCAAATTTTGAAGTAAATAGAGATTTTGCTTGTACGGGAGATACCATTATTTTTTCAGATCTATCGTACTCTAATCCAACTACTTGGTTATGGCAATTAAATGGGGCTTTACCATCTAGCTCATTTATTTCAAATCCTAAGGTGGTCTATACTCAACCGGGATTGTATGATGCTAGTTTAACTGTGTTTAATGGTGGTGTAAGTAAATCCATTACTAAAAATAACATTTTAAGAGTTTATTCCACAACGGCTGATACAGTTACAGAGTCATTTATAGAGTCGTTTGAAAATCAATTATATTTAGATAATAAGTGGCTTTTTGTAGATGATTTTGGTGGTGGAATGTTTGAAGTAACTTCAGATGCTTCTGTCTCAGGAACCAAGAGTTTATTTTTTGATAACATAAGTAATTCGAGAGACAATCAAGTGGTTTCCATTATTAGTCCATCATTTGATTTGGCTGCTTTGAGCAATCCAAAATTGAAGTTTAGTTATGCGTATACTTCTATAACAGGCTCAAGTAATGACGCCTTTAACATCTACTCTTCTACAGATTGTGGAAAAACATGGAATCCTCGATTTGGATTAATAGGAAATACTATGTCCACAGCGCCTTTTAAAAGTTCTGCCTTTATTCCACAAAATGCTAATGAATGGGCTAGTTTTACCTTACCATTAAGTGCAGTTACTAATTTTGATAATGTTAGATTTAAATTTGAATTTACTGGAAATCAAGGCAATAACTTTTTCTTAGATGACCTAAACTTCACTGGTACATTAGTTGGGCTAACTACCAATAGTCTAATTAAAGAAACAGTAAATATATTCCCTAATCCGGTTAACTCTTCAGCATTAACTGTTCAGTTTGAATTAGCAAATGCTGTAAATAGTCTTGTTATAAAGATTCTTGACATTACAGGTAAAACTATTCTTGTAACTAACTTAGGTCAACTTCACTCAGGATTGAACCAATTAACTTTGGCAACTGAGACATTGAATCCCGGACTTTATATTGTCAATATAAATGCCGATAAAAACCAATCAAATAAAAAATTACTAGTAAAATAATACACAATGATGTTTAAGTCAATTATAAAGGTATCAATAGTTACCTCTCTAATATTTTTATTTTCTGATGTAAGTGCGCAGAAGTGTGGGACAGATCACACGATTTATGAGCAAATGCTTCAAGACCCTATCAGTAGAAAAAATATTGAACAGTTTTATGAGCAGGCGCAATTCAGTAATGCAGGAGACAAGGCCCCAACAATCGTTGTTCCGGTTGTAGTTCATGTAATACACAATAACGGAGTTGGGAATATATCTTTAGCTCAAATACAGGATGGAATTGATAAAGTCAACAGAGATTTTAATAAAACAAATGCAGATACCTCTTTGATTAGATCTGTTTTTGCAAACTTATCTGGAAGGGCAGATATCCAATTCCGCTTAGCTAAAATCGACCCAAATGGACAATGTACAGAAGGTGTTACCCGCGTTAATTCATACCTAACCTACAATAAAAGAAATGAGGTAAAAGCGCTAGCTCAGTGGGATGAGAATAAATATTTTAATGTATGGTTGGTAAATTCTATTCGGTCGAGTGGGGGCGCAGGTACCACATTAGGATATGCACAATTTCCTTTTTCTACGAATGGATCTTCTTTAAACACATTCGGTATAGTTGTAAGAAATGACGAATGGGGTGGTATTGGAACTGCACAAGGAGGAAACGGTAGAACAGTTACTCACGAGATGGGGCACTGCTTTAATTTACTGCATACTTTCCAAAGCGGCTGCGGTTCTAGCTGCTCAAATAGTGGAGATAGAATCTGTGATACTCCTCCTGCTGCTAATGAAACCTTTGGTTGTAATTTATCCAATAATACATGTAGTAATGATGCTTCCGGACCATCAGCTTTCTCCACAAACGTGCCGGATCAGATGGAAAACTATATGAGTTATGACAATTGTCAATATATGTTTACACAAAACCAAGTTAATGTAATGCGTTCAACTTTAGCTTCTTCTGCTTATCCTTGGTTACAAAACCTAGTGTCAGCATCTAATTTGGTTGCTACTGGAACAAATGATAACTATGTTTCTCAGAATTGTAAACCAATAGCACATATAGAGAGCCCTAATAGCGTAATTTTAGCTTGTGTTGGAGATACCATTACTTTTTCTGACAACTATACCTACAATGGGCCAGTTCAATCTTATAACTGGACATTGCCCGGAGCTATACCGTCTTCTTCCTTTGCAGCTAATCCGTCAGTAGTGTACACAACTCCTGGTAAGTATAATTATACCTTTGCTGTTTCCGGTCAAGGCGGTACATCTTCACAATTTATTTCTCAAAAAATAATTATCACTGACGGAGGTAATACGCCTTACGATGGAGTCCTCTATGAGGAAGACTTTCAAAATGCACTTAGCGTTTTTAATGAATTTATTGTAGAGAATCCAACAGGAACTACTAAATGGGAAAGAACTACAACTGCAGGATTTAATAGTTCTGCTAGTTTTAAGTTAAACAATAATGCGAGAAATGGAACTGTATTTACTCAAGGCTTTGATGAAGTAGAGTCATTTATTACCCCAAGTATAGATATGTCTAATTCTTCAAGTCCCAAGCTTGAATTTAAAATAGCATATAGAAAAAGATCTACTACTTCTAGCGACAATATTGAAATTCAAACATCAATCGACTGCGGTAAAACATGGACCAATAGATGGAGTTTTACAACAAATGATATCGTTGGGTCTAATGGAATTTCACAAGCTGATTTTACACCAACCTCAGCTAGTCAGTGGGTAACAGCATCAGTATTTACATTTCAAGGTAATTTGAACGGTCAGCCAAACGTAATGTTTAAAATTAGATTCAACTCTAGAGATGGAAATAACGCTTACATTGATGATTTAAAGATATTTGGAACGCCAATAGTGGGGGTAAATGAGAATTCACTAGACGAATTGAATATAGAAATTTTCCCGAATCCAACAAAGGATGATTTTATGTTGAGATTTGATAATTTAAAGGCTAGTCCTATTAATGTTTACCTTACGGATATAACAGGTAGAAAAATGATAGATGTAGTGATCGCGAAGCAACTGCCTCTAGGGAAGCATGAGCAACAAGTTGATACGGATAATTTAAAGGCTGGAATTTATTTTATGATTCTAGAACAACAAGGTGAACGAGTTGTTAGGAAACTGATTATTCAATAAATCATAGATTGAATCGAAACTGTAGTTTTAAAAGGAGAGCCTTTGGCTCTCCTTTTTTATTCCTTGAACTCTGTAAGTATTGTAACACAACTAAGACCAATAAGCTCATTTGGAGATTCTCTTTCTAAAGTTGAAAGCTGTATTTATAGGTGAGTATCAGTCTGCGAATTATAGTCCAAGAATGCAGTTGTATTTTAAACCTTTATTAAAGTTTAATTACAGTTTAATGTTTCTCTTGGTGCAACTTTGGCAGCATTGATTTATCCATTTGAAATATAAGGTTCAAGTGGGGATAACTAATGTTTTTTTGTAAACGTTTTGCATTGGTCAAATAAGAAAATTGAGGAAGAAAGTAAGCTGATAGAGATGATTAACTTCTTCATAGTAGGGTCCTATTAAGGGTTTATTTTCTTGCTAATTAATTCACTAACTTGAATATTTAGTGTTTTCAAATTTTCATTTGGGAGTTCGCTATTCTCAACTGTAATGGAAACTTTAAGAATTCCATCAATTGGAGTAATGGTTGTTACTTTATCAATATTATCCTTTATTTCGAACAGTTGTAAAACTCTTGTAATTTTGGAATAATCCACGTTTGAGACTTAAGATATGATTTCTAGACAGTGAAATAAAATCCGTTAAAGAGACAGGTTCACTACTAATATTTTCTTTTAATTTTAAATTGTTTTCTGCGTTTTTAATCACACTTGTTCTTAAATACAAGATTGTATTTAGCCAGCTATGAAGACAAGTATAGCGTTTTCATTTTGCTTGTTTTCTTTTAGAGATGAGTCGACATCTAAAAAGTTTTCACCACTATTCATATTATTGAATCTTTAATTTGATTAATGCCTCAATTCGCTGCATCACATCTTCATCAAATCTTTTACCGATAGATAGCTTTTCAGCTTATACTTTGCATGCAGCCATGAATTTAAATGTTTGTAGAGATCTTTTGAAAATACAAGAATAATTTAAGTCTGCACCGCAAATACCTAAATGGAATGCTTGGTATTCAGAGCTTATATATTTATACGTTTCTTCAACACTTAACACCTGCCCTTTATTATATTCGACGCCTGCATTTAGAAACAATACACTTAGTTCTAATGGGGAATGTATTGCATAGAATTTGTTTCTAACATCAATACTTTACAATTCTGCAGTTTTTGTCAGTATCGTATCTTCTTTAGATTTCGGTTCTTGTTTGGTTAAACATGAAACCATACATATAACAATAAACGCTGCAATTAAAAGTTTTTTGGTCTTCAGGTTTAAATTTGTAGAGTCTAATTGAATAAAACTATTCTATAATTCTACTTTAGTGAGCTTCTAGCCAGTTGATCGCGTTGTTCATCTCTACGGTAAGCGGAACCTCAATTTTAACTGCATTTTCCATTTTTTCTTTAATTATTGGTTTAATGATTTCAAGTTCATCTTTTAAAACATCAAACACCAATTCGTCATGTACTTGTAAAAGCAGTTTAGATTTTAATCTGCGCTTTGCGAACTCTTTGTGGATGTCAATCATAGCGATTTTAATTATGTCTGCTGCCGATCCTTGAATTGGAGCATTGATTGCATTCCGCTCAGCAAAACCTCTTACTACGGCGTTTTTTGCGTTGATATCAGTTAAATACCTGCGTCTTTCCATAATCGTTTCTACATAACCCTTTTCCCTCGCTATTGCAATTGCATTATCCATATATGCTTTAATACTAGGATACTTATTAAAATAACTTTCAATAATTTCAGCAGCCTCTCCTCTTGGAATATTTAAGCGCTGAGAAAGCCCAAATGCAGATATTCCATAGATAATTCCAAAATTGACCATTTTGGCTTTGCTTCTCATTTCTCTAGATACTTCATTAATTTCTACTTCAAATACTTTTGCAGCAGTTGCCGCATGAATGTCATCGCCACTTTTGAATGCTGAAATCATGCTCTCGTCTTTACTCAATGCTGCGATAATTCTCAGCTCTATTTGAGAATAATCCGCCGCTAATAAAGTATAGTTCTCATTTTTTGGAATAAATGCTTTTCTAATTTCTCTCCCTTTTTCTGTTCGAATTGGGATATTTTGTAGGTTTGGATTTGTTGAGCTTAGTCTTCCAGTCGCTGCTACTGTTTGCATATAATTGGTATGCAAACGATTGGTGTTATTATTTATTAATTCTGGCAAGGCATCTACGTATGTTGATTTTAATTTTTTCAATGATCTATATTCTAGAATTACTCCAATTATTTCGTGTTTATCAGCTAATTTGGAAAGTGTTTCTTCTGAGGTGGAATATTGACCAGTTTTGGTTTTCTTGGCCTTTTCAGTGATTGCCATTTTCTCAAACAGTACTTCACCTAGTTGTTTAGGAGAGTCTATGTTAAATTCTTCCCCACTCAGATCGTGAATTTCCTTTTCTAATCGCATAAGATCTATTCCTAACTCTTCTGAGAATAGTTTTAAAGCTTCAATGTCAAGGTTTATTCCTTCATTTTCCATATCCGCTAGTACTTCTACCAGCGGAATTTCGATATTGTAGAATAATTTACTGAGGTTTAATTTCTCAATTTGCGGTTCAAACAAGTCTTTCAACTGTAGGGTGATGTCAGCATCTTCGCAGGCATAATCTGAAATTGTTTCAGGTTCTAAATCGCGCATACTCTTTTGGTTCTTGCCTTTTTTTCCAATCAAGGATTCTATAGAAACTGGATGATAGTGCAAGTAGGTTTCGGCCAAGAAATCCATGCCATGTTTCATATCTGGTTGAATTAGATAATGGGCAATCATCGTATCGAAGAACTTACCCTTAAATTCGATTCCATAGCGCTTTAGAATTGCTAAATCGTACTTTAAATTTTGTGCAACAAGTTGTTTGTTCGGGTCATTAAAAATTGCTTTAAACTCATCCAGCTCTTCTATGGCTGTCTCCAAATCTGCGGAGATAGGATAATAAAACCCCTCTCCAATTTTTGTAGAGAATGCAATTCCAACTAATTCTGCAGTTTGTGCGTTTAAACCAGTAGTTTCAGTATCGAAGCACACACTTTTTGCTTGTACTAATTTGTCAATCAGCTCTTTTTTAAGTGCGGGTGTATTTATTAATTTATAGTTATGTGTTGTAGTGTCAATTGTTTTATACTCTTTTGGAGCATTCAATTCAATTTCTGCAGGAGTTACACTTCCAAATAAGTCCATTTGGCCATCTGAGTTATGCGTGTTTACTGCTACCTCTTCTCCAAGCACTCGTTTGCTTAAGGTTCTAAACTCTAGCTCAGAAAAAAGCCCAACCAATTCTTCTCGATGCATTTCACCTCTAATCAGTTTGTCTTCTTCAAATTCGACAGGTGCATCGATGATAATAGTAGCAAGTTTTTTCGAAAGTAGTGCTTGCTCTATGCTACCTTCAACTTTTTCCTTCATCTTGCCTTTCAGTTCATGGGTATTTTTATGCAAGTTTTCAAGACTTCCATATTCCTTTAAAAACTTCTTCGCTGTTTTATCCCCCACTCCTGGAATCCCAGGTATATTGTCTACTGCGTCACCACACATTCCTAGGTAATCTATAACTTGAAGTGGATCAGTAATCTCAAACTTCTCACAGACTTCTTTTATTCCCCAGACTTCTGCTTTATTACCCATTCGAGCAGGCTTATACATAAAGATATTTTCACTAACTAGTTGTCCAAAATCCTTATCAGGAGTCATCATGTATGTTGTATAGCCTTCTTTTTCAGCTTTTTTAGCTAGCGTTCCAATCACATCATCAGCCTCAAACCCATCAGAGAAAAGGATAGGAATATCAAATGCTGCAATAATTTTCTGAATATAGGGTATAGCCGTTCGAATATCGTCAGGCATGGCTTCTCGCTGAGCTTTATATTCTTTGTATTCAATATGGCGAGAAGTAGGTTTGTCTGTATCAAATACTACAGCGATATGTGTAGGATTGTTATTTTGTAAAACATCCCACAATGTATTTGTAAAACCAAGTATCGCGGATGTATTTTGTCCTTTGGAGTTGATTATTTGATTTTGGCTTAATCCAAAGTAAGCTCGGTATATTAATGCATAAGCATCTAATAAATAAAGTGTTTTATCCACTGACATCTCTATTGGGTTTTATTAAAAATGAGATGATGAAGGTACGGAATCAAACAGCTTTTTCTAAATTAAATTGATGAAAAAATCAGCTGAAATATTATTTTATGGATCGGGAGTAATTCTTGAAATTACTCGTTGTAAATAGTCGCTAAAACTACCTGTCCAACTGCCTTTAATGTGTTTTTATCAATAATATTCATGTTGTCGTCGTGGGTATGCCAGTGAGGAGCAAATGCACCTGTTGTAGCATCGTATTGAATAATATCGATGCTTGGAATCTTTGCAATTCTATTTACATACAAATGATCATCTTCGCCCACGTGAGCAGTTTGCATAAAGGGAAAGTAATTGGTATATCCCAATTTGGCAGCTACATTCCATACTTTATCTACAATTTGAGGCGCATAATACATTGAAATTGCTTCTTGTGTGAATACGGCATTTGCAGCTCCAACCATGTCTAATAAAATACCGTATTTAGCGGTATAGTTTGGTCTATGAGGAGTTTTTGCCCAATATTGACTTCCTAAGCACCAAGTTTTCGGCTTTGGATTAGAGGTTCCCGACGGTTGTCCATAGTCCTCTGCATCAAAAAGTGCAATGTCAACACCAACCGATGGATTTTTTAGTTGAAATTGTCGAGCAATTTCTAGCAAAACACCTACACCGCTACCTCCATCATTTGCTCCCGATATGGCTTTATCCCTATCGCTTGCTGCTTGATCGGCAAATGGACGAGAATCCCAATGTGCCATTAACAGCACTCGGTTAGTATTTTCTAAATTATAGCTACCGATTATATTTTTTATATTGAGCTTAGTACCATTATAAGCTTCTACTATAGCTTCCTGTACAATTACCCGTGCACCATAAGAAGTTAGCTTTTCTTCCAGGTAAATGGCCGCTTGTTTGTGGGCTTCTGTATTGGGCACTCGTGGTCCAAATGCCACTTGCTCAGCTATAAATTGATAGGCAGAGTCACCACTAAAGTTTGGAGGAGTGATGTTATAAACTTCTTTTGGTGGGACAGTATTATTTGATGTTGATTTTATAGGCTCTTCCACACAAGCAATCATCAAAAGAGAAGATGCTATCAATACAGTGATTAGATTAGTTTTCATATTCCCACTTAGCACCTTCTTTGCCATCTTTAATTTGAATATTTAATGCTTTTAATCGATCTCTGATTTGATCGGCCATTGCATAGTTTTTATTTTCTTTTGCGCTAGCTCTAAACTCCAATACTAAGTCCATAAGTGCATTTACAGCAGAGTTGTCAGCTGAATTTGCCGTTGTGTCAAACTCTATGGTTAAGCCTAAAATGTCAAAAAAGAAAGTGTTTACAATCGATTTAAAAGTAGTAAGATCAGAATCGGAGAGGGTTTCCTGTTCGTCCAATAAATTATTAATCCATTTTGCAGCTTCAAAAAGATGCGCTATAGCAATTGGTGAATTAAAATCATCATTCATAGCAGCGTACAGCTTATCTTTCAAGTCTGCTACATTAACAGTTGATTTATCTCCTGATTTTATGGAGTCTAGCTGTTGAATCGCTTTAGAAAGTCTTTTCAACCCTTTTTCGGCAGCTCCAAGTGCTTCATTAGAAAAGTCTAGTGTACTTCTGTAATGCGATTGAAGAATAAAAAACCGAACGGTCATCGGGCTGTAAGCTTGAGTTAATTGGTAGTTGTCACCGGTGAATAATTCATTGCAGAAAATACCGTTCCCTAAAGATTTTCCCATTTTTTGGCCATTGATGGTCACCATATTGTTGTGCAACCAATAATTAGCAAATTGCTTATCAGTATTTGCTTCTGCCTGTGCGATTTCACATTCATGATGAGGGAAAGCATTTTCTAATCCACCTCCGTGAATATCAAAGTTTTCTCCCAAGTACTTCTGGCTCATTACCGTACATTCAATATGCCATCCAGGATAACCGGATCCCCAAGGAGAATTCCATTTCATTAGGTGCGATTCATCAGCTTTTTTCCACAATGCAAAGTCGAGTGGTGTTCGTTTTTCACTTTGTGCATTTAGGGTGCGGTTAGCTGCGCCATCCATCATTTCTTCTACCTTTCGGCCCGATAGTTTTCCATAATCATGCTCCTTATTGTATTTGGTTACATCAAAATAAACAGAGCCATTGGCTTCGTAAGCATATCCTTTTTCAATTAACGTTTGAATAGCTTCTATTTGCTCCGGTATATGACCTGATGGGCGAGGAGAAATATTTGGACGAAGCACATTTAGTGCATCCATATCTCTGAAATAATTGTACATGTATTTCTCCACAACAGCCATTGGATCTACCTTTTCTAATCGAGACTGCTTTGAGATTTTATCGTCCCCTTCATCTGCATCATCCGTTAGGTGACCTACGTCTGTAATGTTCTGAACGTACTTTACTTTTGGGTATACGTGTGCGAGGTATCGGTAAATTAAATCAAATGAAACGTATGATTTTGCATGTCCTAAATGTGCATCCCCATATACAGTAGGCCCACATACATACATGCCAATGCTCTTAGGGTTAATTGGCTTGAACGTTTCTTTTTGTCTAGTAAGGGTGTTGTATAAGGTGATTTTGTCGGACATGATTCTCTTAATTGTATCTAAACTGTTGTCCTTACAAAAGTAGTAATCAAATCACAATTATTTGTCTTCGAATTTAGCAACTCCGAAATAGTGGATCAACTTTGTTAAGGTACCAAAGGTTGGGAATTTATGCTATTTGTTTGATTAATTTTTTGTCGGGCATGGTTTTCAGCGAAGGTTAGTATAAAAATCAATCCTAAAGGGGGCTATTTTATTCTTTATTTTAACTAAGAACTAAACTTGTCTACTCATAAAGGAAATATCTGCCAACCAATAACATCCTGCATAGCTAAAACAGCCTATTCGCTGCTTTATTTTATTGTCGCTTTGAGAGGAAACATTGGTTTGCCTTTTATGTCATTGAAAATTAAGCAAATGACTTTTTGGCACTTAGGTTAATTATTGCGTTTGTTCGTCCTCTATAATGATAACAGCATCCAAAATAACCTCAAGTTTCTCATCAAACTGTCCTGTTCTGATTACTTTTATCGCATATTTAGGAAGTCCTTTTCTAATAATTTGATACTCTATTTTTTAGCTCCACCAAGGCAATTCAATGCCAGGATGTTCATCATTGAAGTCTAAATTATCAAATGCAACTATCCGCCTTTCTTCATTCAGATCATTAATATTTATTGGTGTTATATGTAATAAAAATCGTAAATCTTTCGAAGTTTTGTTAGGCTGATTATTAATGAATCAAAGTCCATCTTGTTCTAAATAAAGGTCGAAATTTTCGCTGTTTTGAGAAGGTTTACTTTCTAATAGTTCGTCAATTTTTTGTTCGTTCTCAATTCCTTTTATCGAATAGCCGGCAAGCAGTCCGATAATTACGAGTACGGGTATACTCAAATACGCAACTTTGTACTTAGCGGTTGATTCTCGAAATTTGGTAAGTAGGTCTTTTAGAAAAATACTTAAGCTTACTGAAATAACAGAGAACCCTAATATCCCAAATGGCATATACCAAGCAATAAAATTCATATGCGTATGGATGTAAGAGTGTCCTTTAAAAAGTAGAAACCAAGAAAGCGGAGCTAGTAGTGAGAGCCAAGTGGTAATTATAAGTGCTTTAGTGTTTAATCTAAGTTTATTCTCTATAGAAGATTTGTTTTTTTGTTATAATAGTAAAGCTGAAAAAAGTGCAATGACAGAATTAGTTCTCCAAAATCAATGGTCATAAAACTATCCCAGAAGGGGCTAAAAAACGAAGTAAAATCGAACGCTGCTCTGTTCCAATATGTTTGTAGTACTTCTGGTGCAGCCGCTTCTAATGATTCTTTGTATAACCTCAACCTCTTCGCCATCTCCACTTGTGCGTTTTTTGAATGAAATAATAATGTGATTTATCCCGTCTGATGGGTTACCAATTATACTAGAAATTTGTAAAATAAGTATGCCAAATGAAACCATTATAGCGCTAAACGTTGCTTCAGTTAAAACAAGTCCTTTTATTATAAATTCGCTTAAAGCCGACTTATTACAAACACTATAAAATATTATAGGGCAAGCAGCCATAATAACTGTTGTGGTAATGTATTCATATCCTGAATAGAAGCATTTAATGAATAAAACAATAAAGGATAGTAAGAATAGCTTTTTGTGCTTACTCGAAGAGTTAAGGTTTTTTCAAAGAAGTAAAGAAGTAACACGAATGGAAGGTAGAAGTTCCCTAGAGACCACCATAGATTTTTACCGAACAATATCAGCCAATAAGAACTCAATATCATTAACAAAACAAGAGAAGCCGCAAGCAACTCAAATCTTTCTTTTATCCAAAATAGAAAAGCAGTAAAAACTGCTGATAAAGCTAAGACCGTAATGATCCTTAAAATATTCAATTTGTTTGAATTGCTTATTGGAAGAATTTTGTTGAGAATGCTTAACGTAATGGCATGACCAACAATTAGAGAGTTGTAAGTAGCAAATTGCTCTTTGTCAACCATTAAGTTTTCTTAATAAGCTTGATAAGGATAATCAAAAGCTACTGAGTTTTTTGGATGACTTTCTATGATTCCGGATAAACCGCCTTTGTAAAAAATTCCTTCACTTTCAGAAATTGCTAGTTTCGAAATAACCATAAAATCAGTTACTTTACGGATGTGATCCCAATCGCTTTCATTTTTTACAGTGTTAAAAGAGTTAGAATAAAAACCACCAAAAAGAGATAGCATTGAGATACTGCCCATTATGATTTTACTAAGTAATTTTTTATTGAGCTTTTCTTTGAAACCCTTGAAAGATGTCATACGCTTGCGATAAGATAGACTGTAAACATACTATAAAACAATTTGTTATATTGAAATTGGTGGATAGTGAAATAAATTGAAATAAGCAGAATTGGTAAGTGTTTACTATTGAAGTTGATCCTAAAACTGAAGGTATTTATACCTAATTAAAATTTAATGTAGGCTTTGAAAAGTGCTCATGAAAAGTGAGTTGTAAAATAAGAGGAGCCGGTTTTTTTACTGAGCTTCCTATTTGTTGTAGTTTATTTTTCTGCAATTAAACCATCTCCAATATACTTTCCATTTTTGAAGATTCTAATTTGTACAACTAGTCCATTTTCGTTATAATCGTACATCTTACCATCCATAAATCGGTAGTCTTTAAACGTGCCATCCTTAGCAATTTGCATGGCCTTGTTGTAGAGCTTGTAATAGCCGTTTCCTGTAAATCCACCTTGGTTGGGATGTTCTTCTTTGTTAGCTTTTACGTTTACAGATGGAGCAGCATTTAACTCTTTGTTGAGGTAGTTGGTAATAGCTTGTTTTGGAGCATATTCTGCGTAGCTATCTTTGTCTATTATACCACTGTCAAAATTTTTAATTGATTTTAAATCACCATTTTCGTAGAATTCTTTTAGTTCGCCACTTTCTTGACCTTGCGCCCAATTTCCAACTATCCTTAACTGTCCGTTTTCGTGGTAATATTTTTGTTCTCCTTCTCGTCGTCCTGATGTATTAAAGTTAAATTCTTGGGCTACTTTACCATTGGTATGATAGCGCTTAAAGTTACCTGTGTTTTTAGTGCTGCTCCAGTTTCCTTCTTCTTGAATAATACCATTTTCATGGTATAATTTATAAGGTCCTTTCGGTCGACTACCAACAAAAGTAATTTCAGACTTGATCTTGCCATTTGGGAAGTAAGCTTTCCACAAACCATATTTGCGACTGTCTTTGTATTCTCCTTCTTCTAAAAGTGTTCCTGCATTGCTTTTTACCACCCAATACCCTTGCTTTTTGTTTTCAACATCTACTTGATTGATTACACCTCCATTTGACTGAGAGATTGCGATGCCAGTTATAATAAATATCAGTATTCCTATTAGTAGTGTATGAATGAGCTGCTTCATCTAGAGGAGTCTTTTTGGTGTTTTGGTCGATTACGTTTTAAATATATACAAAAAGGGCTAAACTCAAATAAATAAGGTTTAAGATAGTTGCTTAATCATGTCTTCTGACATCTTTTTCAGATCATATTTCATTTTCCAGTCCCAATCTTTTTGAGCAAAAGAGTCATCAATACTTGAAGGCCAACTTTCGGCTATTTTTTGCCTAAAATCAGGCTTGTATGTAATTTCAAAATCAGGAATTATGTTTTTTATTTCTGCAGCAATTTCTGCAGGATTAAAACTGATTCCGCCTAAATTATAGCTACTTCTAATTGTTAATCGATCTCCGTTAGCTTCCATTAATTCAATAGTAGCTCTAATAGCATCTTCCATATACATCATGGGTAAAGATGCGTCCGCATTGAGGAAACATTCATATTTTCCAGTTTTTATAGCTTGGTGATAGATGTCTACTGCGTAGTCTGTGGTGCCGCCACCAGGCAAAGTTTTGTATCCAATTAAACCGGGATAACGTATGCTTCTTACATCTACCCCGAATTTAGCATGATAATATTCACACCACCTTTCACCTGCTAATTTGCTTATGCCGTAAACAGTAGTTGGGTCGGTTGTGGTATGCTGAGGCGTCATATCTCTTGGCGTATTGGGTCCAAATACAGCAATAGAGCTTGGCCAAAAAATGCGTTCGATATGTCCATTTTTAGCTAGATTTAACACATGAAACAAACTGTTCATATTTAAATCCCATGCAAATTCTATTTGCTTCTCAGCTGTAGCAGAAAGTAGCGCAGCTAAATGATAAACTTCAGTAATGTTGTATTTATTTACTATTTCAACTAATCGGTTTTTGTCAAGTGCATTCAAAATTTCAAAAGGACCATCTTGATCACCAAAATCTCGAATATCAGTGGAAACAATGTTATCCGCGCCATATTTTTGACGCAAGCTAAATACCAACTCTTGTCCTACTTGCCCACCTGCACCAATTACTAAAATTCTCTTAGCTTCCATATACTCTCCAATTTTTGGTCAAAAGTATAAAATAATATGCTCGATATACCGTCTAGTTTTGACAGATATTTCAATTCAATTTATTGTTATCGTTTTAAGCATTCTTATTGCAATGCGCTTGTTTACATTAAACAAACTATCTTTAAGTTATTAAAATTATTAATGTGGGGTTTTTAGTAATCAATTAGTAAATAGATTTTTGTAAATTACTTCAATATAAATTCAATTCGTAATCGCATATTGTTATCTTCGTTAACTTGTTAAACAACGAGTAATTTAGTGCACAAACTCCTCAAATCAATTGTAGTACTTCTGTCTTGAATTTATTACCTTTGTGAGGTAAATATTAGGCAATGGAATTGTATAACAAATACGACAAAAGGCTTTTAAAGGAAAAGCTAATGCAGGAGCCCTTTAAAAGGATCACTATTTCATTTTACAGGTATGTTATTATTAATCAACCACACCAATTAAGAGATGAATTATATGCTGAATGGTATACACTTGGCATTTTTGGTAGAACTTATTTAGCAAATGAGGGGATTAACGGACAAATGAGCGTTCCTGAGCATAATTGGGAAGAATTTATGTTGCGACTTCAAGTACGAAAATACTTTGAGGACATGCCTATAAAAAGAGCTGTGGAAGATGACGGCAAATCGTTTTATAAATTGAAAGTGAAAGTTCGAACAAAGATTGTAGCTGACGGACTTGATGATGGAACGTTTGACGTAACAAATGTGGGTCGCCATTTGTCAGCTAAGGAATTTAACGAAGCATTAGCAGATCCTAATACAATTGTAGTGGATATGCGGAACCACTACGAAAGTGAGATAGGTCATTTTGAGAATGCTATTTGCCCCGATGTAGATACTTTTAAAGAAGAATTGCCAGCTGTAGAAGAAATGCTAAAAGGCAAGGAAGATAAAAAGTTGATATTGTATTGTACAGGAGGAATTCGGTGCGAAAAGGCCTCTGCTTATTTTAAACATAAAGGATTTACTGATGTAAATCAATTGCATGGAGGGATCATAGATTATGCTCGACAGATTAAAGCAGAAGGATTAGAAAATAGATTCAAAGGCAAAAATTTTGTTTTTGACGAACGTCTAGGTGAAAGTATTTCTGGAGAGATTATTTCAGAATGTCATCAGTGTGGTTCAGCCTGTGATACGCATACGAATTGCGCTAATGATGATTGTCACTTATTATTTATTCAGTGTAAGGTTTGCGCTGAAAAAATGGATGGATGCTGTACAGACAAATGCAAAACCATTGCTAATTTGCCAGTTGAAGAACAACGTTCTTTAAGAAAGGGAAAGTTAAAGACCGATGCACACGCTGTTTACAAAAGTAGGTTGAGACCCCACCTAAAGAAAATGAATAACCAAGAAGTGTAACTACTTGTTGCTTTTTTGAATTTGATAATATTAAAATTACACTATGCCATTTTATAGAAAGCTTGGAAATATTCCACATAAAAGACACACCACTTTTAAGAAAGAAGATGGAAGTTTGCACTATGAACAACTATTTGGAACGGTAGGATTTGATGGTATGTCAACCTTGATGTACCACAAGCATCGGCCTACGATGGTGAAAGAGTATTTGGGATCTAAGGATGTATCGCCCAAGGTAGCTGTAGAGAAAAATTTCTTATCTCGAAGACTAATAGGATTTAATGTTAAGCCTGCAGATGATTATTTAGAAAGCCGAGAGCCAATGATGTGTAATACTGACTTAATTATAGCTTTGGCTGCTCCAAAAAAATCCATGAAGGAGTATTTTTATAAAAATACCGACGCGGATGAGGTTATTTTTATTCATAAAGGAAGCGGAACACTTCGCACATTTTTAGGTAATCTAGATTTTAAATACGGCGATTATTTGGTAATTCCTAGGGGGATGATTTATCAGATGGAATTTGATGATGAAAATAATAGACATTTTATAGTAGAATCATATAGTCCCATTTATACACCTAAGCGATACAGAAATTGGTTTGGTCAATTATTAGAACATTCTCCTTTTTGTGAGCGTGATTTTAGAACTCCACAAGACCTAGAAACCCACGATGAAACGGGGGATTTTATAATTAAGATTAAAAAGGAAGGAGTTATTCATGATTATTTATACGCTTCGCATCCCTTTGATGTAGAGGGTTGGGATGGTTATAATTATCCATATGCCTTCTCTATTCACGATTTTGAGCCTATTACGGGTCGTATACATCAACCACCACCTGTTCATCAAACATTTGAGGCAACAGGTTTTGTAATTTGTTCATTCGTCCCACGATTATACGATTATCACCCCGAAAGCATACCTGCTCCTTATAATCACAGTAATATTGATTCTGATGAGGTACTTTATTATGTTGATGGCGATTTTATGAGTAGAAACGACATTGATCAAGGCCAAATAACTTTACATCAAGCAGGTATTCCTCACGGACCACATCCGGGTGCTTATGAGAGAAGTGTAGGACAGACAAAAACTGAAGAGCTGGCAGTAATGGTAGATACATTTAAGCCACTGAAGCTAACTGAAAATGCTTTAAAGTTAGATGACGGTAAATATTATAAGAGTTGGATTCAATAATTTTTGAAATATTGAATTTAGTGCGCTTTAATCTTACGGAATGGCTGTAATAATAGTTAGACCGCTTTGCTGTTAGAAAAAGCACGAAGGATTGTAAAAATTTAAATGGCAGAAAATAGAATAGGCACAACTATAAAAGATAAAAATTGTGGATTTGATGGAGGGTTATTATAAAGGATGTTTTAAAGCAATTTACTGAGTTCCCTCGAGAAAAAAAATTGGATTAACTTCACATATTAGTTGGTGATTTGTATCTATCCCTAAGTAACTTTTAAGAAGGATCTTCTAGAACAGAAAAGTCCTACTAACATTACATTGATAGCTCATTCGGTTCGTCCTTTGAATAGGAAACACAAAGATAAATTGCACAATAAAAAGGGAATTGTAAAAAAATAAGTTGAAGTAAATAGAGGATAAACTAGTTGAGTTCCAAAAAATGTCGATGGGATTCCAGAAGAATTTATGAAAATAGATTAGCCTCTTACTTCTTAGTGTATAAAAAGAAAAAAATGGAAAAAAAAGAAATCAAATCCGTAGAGTACGGTCTAGAGAAAATATTTGAAGGTGCGCAAGACTTCTTGCCATTATTAGGGACCGACTATGTTGAGTTTTATGTTGGTAATGCAAAACAAGCTGCTCACTTTTATAAAACTGCTTTCGGTTTTCAGTCACATGCCTACAAAGGCCTAGAGACCGGCAGTAAAGATTCAGTTTCTTATGTCTTAAAGCAAGATAAGATTCGGTTGGTTTTGACTACTCCTTTAACATCTAAAAGTCCAATAAACGAACATATCGTTAAGCATGGGGATGGAGTAAAGGTCGTAGCGCTTTGGGTAGAAGATGCGACAAAATCATGGGAAGAAACTACGTCAAGAGGAGCTACATCATTTATGGAGCCTACTGTAGAAAAAGACGAGCATGGCCAAGTTGTAAGGTCAGGTATTTATACCTATGGAGAAACTGTTCACATGTTTGTAGAGCGTAAGAACTATAATGGTGATTTTTTGCCAGGGTTTGTAAAATGGGAATCGGATTATAACCCGGCCCCGGTAGGCTTGAAGTTTATCGATCATATGGTGGGTAACGTAGGCTGGAATGAAATGAATACATGGGTGAAGTGGTATGAAGATGTAATGGGGTTTGTAAACTTTTTATCTTTTGATGACAAACAGATTCACACAGAATATTCTGCATTAATGAGTAAGGTTATGAGTAATGGAAATGGGCGCATTAAGTTTCCTATCAACGAGCCTGCAGAAGGAAATAAGCGCTCTCAAATTGAAGAATATTTAGATTTTTATGAAGGCCCTGGAATACAGCATATCGCAGTAGCTACTGACGACATAATTAGCACGGTAAGTGATTTAAGAAATAGAGGTGTAGAATTTTTATCTACCCCTCCCGAGGAATACTACAAAGCAGTGCCAGGCAGGTTAGAAGAATTTAGTCATGAATTGAAAGAAGACATTAAAACGTTAATGGGCCTTGGGATTATGATTGATGCTGATGAGGAAGGTTACTTATTACAAATCTTCACAAAGCCTGTAGAAGATCGACCAACTTTATTTTTTGAGATCATTCAAAGAATGGGGGCAAGAGGATTTGGGGCAGGAAATTTTAAAGCACTTTTTGAGTCTATTGAAAGAGAACAAATGAAGCGAGGGACCTTATAGAGGTACCTTTTACAGATTACCGTTGAGTAAAAGAGCCCGCTTAATTAGCTAAGCTGGCTCTTTTGTCTTTATAAAATACTTCTTATTTGTTGTAAACTGATTCTTTTTTGAAATGTACAGCAAGTAAATAATAAACTACAACGCGGTATTTGTTTTTATTAGATCTACCATACTTTTCAATAACAGTGTCAATAGCTTTATCTAAATCAGCTGAGTCTGGCAATCCTAATTTCTTTATTAGAAAATTATTTTTAACAGTTGCTAATTCTGTGTTGTCAGAACCTGAAACCGTTGCTGAATCAGCATTGTAAATTGCAGGACCACATCCGATAGTAACTTTAGTTAGTAGGTCAATGTTTGGAGTAACCCCACATTTGTCTTTTAGGTCAGCGGCGTACTTTACGATTAGTTCGTCTCTTTTGCTCATATTTTTTGTTTTGGTTAATAAATATACTGCAAAGAATCAAAAAGTTAATGCTTAAACCTCTAATTATTCGTTAGGCTGTTTGAGATTTTCGACGAATACATTATTAACATACATTACCGTAAGTATTAATAAAATTATAATGTTAGCAATTACATTTAAGCTACAAATTATTTGCAATTTTTCTTATCTAAATTGTCAACAAGAACTTTTGGATATTGCATGGAAATAACGTTTTTTTGCAAGTAATTTGTTTTAAAAAAGAAACTTGCACTACCTGCCTTAATTTTACCAACATAATTATAGCGAATACCAAAAAATCAAAACATGAAATTAGTTTACAGATTATTTATTCCATTTTTCATTAAACCTCAGCTAGCATCATTACTTTTAGTAGGAGTTATGTTGTCTGTATTTTCTGTGAAAGGACAATTAAATCAGTCAGAAGTCCAAGCGACTATAGATTACACTGCTGGTACGTTGCGTGTTTCTTGGACAGATGATCCAGGAGGAAGTAGTGTTTGTCGAGAGTATACTCAAGAGGAAAAAATTTTCTATAGAATAGGTTCAGGTAACCGCCAAAAAATATTTGATAACACAACTGGTGGTTCATCTGCACTTTCTTATGCAAATTTCAATAACCTCCCAGGAGATTTTTTTTCAAACCCTGTTATGATTACTTTCGAAGGGAAGCATGGTAATAATAATGGATCCTGCGGAAACCCCTTAATCCCATCGATTATAAATATTAATATACAAACTAGAATAGACGATCCTCAATCTCCCAGCGCTGGCAATGATGTATCTTGCGATAATGTTCCCATAAGTTGGTTGTCACCATCTATTGTAGCAGGTGCACCAAATTTAAAGTTTGAAATTTCACGAAGAGAAGCCAATACTACAGGTTCATTTACCAAAATTAGAGATGAGTCTTCTACCTCATACCTTGATTTTACTTCTACCGCGGGTGTTGAGCAGGAATACAAGATCCAAACAGTAATGACTTATTCCGGGAATAGGGTAGCTAAAAGCCCCGGGATAGTTGTAAATGGGAGAAAGATTGGGTTATCAGGAAATCCATCAGGTTTATATATTGATCAAGCTAATTGTAATGGAGCCCTAGATGTAAATTGGAACTGGGCTAGTTCTAATAATCCAAGTAATTTTGAAGTAACTCGTGCTACAAATTCAGCTTTAACTTCGAATGTTCAGAATTTTGTTGTATCAGGTTCAGATCGAACTATTCGTGATAATGCGGCTGTTTCAGGAACCGAGTACTTTTATAGGGTTAAAGCAATAGGGGCATGTCCAAATCGGTCTACTCCATTAGTTTCTTCTCCCACTTCAGTAGAATCTCAAGTAGGTTTAGGTGTTCCAACAGCTACTACAGTGACTAGTCTATCTATTGATACGTTAATTAGGGAGGTTACAGTTAATTGGGTTGACAACTCATTAATGGAGGAAGGGTTTAAAATTGTTAGGCAAAGTGCAACAGGACAAGTTGAATTTGACGTAAATGAAAATGTAACAAGTTTTGTTGATAACTCCGCAGATATCTGCCAAAACTTGACTTATAAGGTTAAAGTATTCAATTCATGCAGAACTAATGGTATTATTTCAAGTAATCAACAACAAGCATATATACCTGCAGATATTCGAAATGTGTTTAACACTACAGGAAATATTGTTGAAGCAAGTGACGGAGAGTTTGGTGATCGAATAGAACTAAAATGGAAAACCCCTACCAGACAAGTTGATGATTGGCATATATATCGCATTAATCCTTTGATTAATGATACTACTTTCGTGTCAAGTGTTACAGGGAGCTCAAGGTTTTTTTCTGATAATACAGCAAATGCTAACACATTATATGATTACCTTATTGAAGGTGTTAGTGATTGCGCAGGGAATATATTGTATTCAAATACCACCAAAGATATAGGTTTTAGATTGGCTTTTGGGACGGTTAACGGACAAGTTACTTATGATGGAGGGACAGCTGTGGAAGGTGTGAAAGTTGTTGCTGAAGCTGCATCAGGAGTTAGTGGAACATCAGGTGGATTTAATGGTATTTCATCTTATGCAAACGCATTTAACCCTGTGCGTCTTCAGGCAGATTCTATGTCAATTGTTTCTTTTATTAGGCCTGCAAACCTTACAGGTAAAAAAGTAATTGCTTCAAAAAGAACAGGATCGATAGGATGGGAGTTTTTCCTTGATGGAAGTACGCTAAAATTAACTGCGGGAAATAAAACGATTTCTGCGAGTTCATCTTTTATTGTAGCTGCTAATTGGTTTTCAGTTGGAGGTTCAGTATCAGGGGATACCATGAAATTGTATGTAAATGGACAACTAATTACATCAACGACTTCTAATCAATATGCCACTAATACCACAAGTGATTTTTTAATTGGAAAAACTCCAACAGGTGACTTTTTCAATGGACAAATAGACGATTTAAGATTTTACAATAGAGCACTAAGTGAATTAGAGGTAGCCAGAACTTATGATGTTTATATTAATCCTTCTATGACTGGGTTAGTGGGTTATTGGAGATTTGATGAAGGGTTTGGATCTAAAGCGTATGATTACTCTAAAACACTTTTGACACCAAATAAGAACCATGCACAGTTAAATGGAGTTACTTTCAGTAGTAGTAAGCCAAGTTCTTCACAACTTTCAGCAGGGGCATACACTGACAAGCGCGGAAGTTATTTTATCCCGTTTATTCCTTATTTGGGAAATGGAGACAATTTCATTATAACTCCATCTTTTGGGACACACACTTTTACTCCTGCTACAACAACTTTATACATTGGTGGTACTACGCCAAATTTTTCGGCTATAGATTTTCTTGATAATTCATCATTTGCGGTTACGGGGTCAGTTAAGTTTGCAAATTCTACATGCTTTGTAAAGGATATATTTATTCTTGTAGATGGCGAAGTTGTTATTCAAAATGGCAGTCCCGTTCAGACAGATGCAAATGGACAATTTAGTCTTCAAGTGCCTATTGGGCCTCACGTAATAACTGCAGAAAAACAAAATCATACTTTTTCAGTGGGTCGCTTTCCTTTAACAGGCAATTATAATTTTCAGCAAAATGAAGTGTTAAACTCATTTATTGATAACTCTCTTTTTAAAGTAGTTGGTAGAGTAGCCGGGGGGGGGATTCAACAAGCCTTACCACCTGGATTAGGAAGAGGTAAAAATAATATTGGACAAGCAACAATTCGATTTGTTTCTCAACAGGGTGGAGGGTGCATGGATACTACAATAACTACTGATTTAGCAACAGGAGAATATGAAATATCTCTTCCTCCAATGAAATTCACCATCCCTGATTTTAGGATAACAAGTAATCAATCAATCGAATTTCAAAATAATGCGCTACTTGATTTGTCACAAACTCCACCAACACAAACAGAATTGGATACTCTTTTTAAAGATTCAGTTGGGGTGAAGAAAATCGTTCGCATCGATACCAGTTCATTTAATAAGCAGTTAGACTTTATTTACATGGAGTCTCCCATTCTAGATATAGTAGGTCCAGATTTTGGGCGCAACTATGGTTCTGATAGTGTGTCTGTAAGTGTGAACAATACCAAAATAAATGTTCCTGTAAATTCTATTGGCTTACCTTATCCTGTTTTTGAGGAGAATAAACTGTATGAATGGAATATTTTGGCAAATGAAATCTATGTCAATAAGGATATAAATCCTTCATATCCAAATACTTGGATTAACGATAGCGTTCCTTTGTCTGAAGGTAAATTCTTAATAAAAAACAATCTAGCAGTGGATCAAACAGAAGAAATTGAAATATTTCCTACGGATAATTTTAACGGGGCTCAGAGGTACAGATTTACAGCCGGTCAAGCAAACATTTCTAGTGATGTTTTGACTCCACAATATAGTTTTACCAAAACCTTTGAAATTGCGCTAGTTACTCCTACGTTTACTGTGCAATGGAGACCTAATGCAGGTGATGGCACACCATCTCCTTTATTTAGAGGTGTAATTTTTGGTGGTAGGGCTTTAGGTAATTCGTTTGCAACACAGGGACCTCAAGTGGTAACAATGATTTTAAGAGATCCTCCCGGGTCCAATAGTTTTTCAACTTGGGAAAAAGATGAAACGCATACGACAACAAGTACATTTGAAACAGACTTTGGTGGCGCATTTCAACTGCAAAAGGATATTAGTTTAGGTACTTCTTTTTCAATTGGATTGGGGTATTCGACAAAAACTGAGATTAGTAATAATTTGAAACTTCAACTGCAGTTTGAAACTTCTGTAAATACAAATAAAGAGCATGTAGAAAGTGTTACTCGAGGCGTAGCTTTAAGTACCAGTCCTGATCCTGATTTTGTGGGGCCAACTGCAGATTTATTCTTTGGAAGGTCAATGAATATGGACTTTGGGTTGTCTGAAGTAATAACTTTAATAGACACTACTGATTGCGGTGGTGCGAATACGATTTGCTTTGGAAGTCCTGTGTATTACAATGGAAATGCATTTAAATTGGGTTCAACTAAAACAATGTTTGTAATCCCAGGAGGTTACGGTACTGAATTTGTGTTTACTCAAAAAGGAATAGAAGATTTAGTTATACCAAGATTAGTAAGTTTAAGAGATCAATTATTAACATCAAATATTAAATATTCTTCTTTACTACCTGGGGGTCACCCTAATTATGGAAGCAGCAATGACGATCCTATATTTGCTACAAATGCAACTCCTGATCCTGAAAAAAGTAGTAGAGAGGATAGTATTGGGGTAAGTTATCACTTTTCAGGTTATGGAACTAAGGATACTACGGTGATTGACACCTTGTCTTTATTTGTAACAAGATCTAGAGTTGTTACTGTGGTTACAGGAGTAGATAGTGTTTGGTGGTATAATCGTCAGATAAAGTTGTGGGAAGACGCAATAGCTCAGAATGAGCAAGAGAAGGTTAACTCAAATAGCATAAATCAAGAAAGAAACATTTCTTACCAAGCAGGTTCTTCGATTACTTATACCAATTCTTCAACAATTGAAGACACTCGAACACGAACGTATAATTTTAATATTTCTGAAAGTGCAGCCTTAACATTCGGTGCAAAGATTGGAGGCATGGGGGTTGAGGTTGAACAAGCTTTAAGTCTTTCTCAAAATATTAGCAAAGGATCGTCATCGACCACAGGAACCACGACCACTTTTAGTTATACTATGGATGATCAAAATCCAGGCGATGATTTTTCTGTCGATGTGTTTAATTCACGCCAAGGATTTGGACCTATCTTTAAGACTAGGGGGGGAAGCACAGCTTGCCCTCATCAAGAGGAAACTAGAACAAAATATTACAAGCCGGGTACTATTATTGATAAGGCTACTATACAATATGAGCAACCTAGAATTACAGCATCTCCTAGTACTGTTTTTAATGTTCCTGCTAATGCTCAGGCTGTAGTTAATTTATCATTAATAAACGATGGACTAAAGCAGGAAATATATGCGTTGACTGTTATTGAAGCATCCAATCCCAATGGGGCTATTTTAAAAATAGACGGAATAAATCCTAACAGAAATTTTGCTGTACCTCCTCAAAGTGCTTTATCAAAGCAGTTGGTTATTGAGAAAGGCCCAAATCATATTCATTATGACAGCATAGCATTGGTATTTCATTCTACATGTCAATATTCTTTTGGAACGGCAAATGCTAGAGATATTGCTGATACTGTATACATCTCAGTTCAGTTCTTGCCATCGTGTACAGATATTGATATTTCTAATCCGAGTGATCAGTTTGTATTAAATAATGATTTTAACAGCAATCTTCCTGTATTACTTTCAGGTTATGATATTAATTACGGAGGCCTTGAGAAAATAGGGCTTCAATATAAGCCATCAGCTCAATCATCATGGGTAACTTTAGGTGAAGAATGGTTCAAGGATACAACAAATATAAATACACGATACCCAAATCATCCTAACCCACTTAGAATACCAACTAATCAGGCTTATATTTCTTATAATTTTGATATGGCGCAATTGATTGATCAGCCATATCAGTTAAGGGCTGTTGCCACTTGTAAGATTCCTGGAAATCCTGATAAAGACGAATATTCATCAATAATTGGAGGAGTTGTAGATCGAGTAAATCCACATCCATTTGGGACACCATCTCCTGCAGATGGTGTATTAGATCCTAATGACGATATCTCTATTCAATTTAACGAGCCGATAGAATCAGGCTCCCTTACAATTGATAATTTTCAGCTAACAGGTGTAGTGAATGGACAAGAGGTGCGACATGATAAAGTGGTCTCTTTTGATGGAGTTACAGATTACTTAGAAATTTCGAATGGATTTGACTTTGCTAGTGAAAGTTTTACTGTTGAGTTCTGGGCTAAAAGAAATGTATTGGGAACAAAGCAAACAGTAATATCACAAGGGACTACAGGAAATAATTTTTTCTCTATTGGATTTAATACGTCCAATAAAGTAGAAGTTACCATTGGCAATCAAACATATGCTTCTACATTTTCAATATTAGACGATACTACTTGGCATCATTATGCTGTAGTATATGATAAGGCGGGGTTGAATCTAGACATATCCGATAGATCAAGTTCATCTACTCAAAATAGTACCACTAATAATTTCTTTGCAAATTATGTGAGCGGAGGAAAGACATATTTTGGTAAGTCATCCTTATCAAATAATGACTTTTATTCAGGTAGTGCACACCAGTTCAGAATCTGGAATCGTGCCTTAACACCATCCATTATTTCAAGTAGGTTAAACAATAATCTAACAGGCAGTGAGCCGGGTTTGATAGGGTGTTGGCCAATGGAAGAAGGAAGGGGAGTTCTTGCACAAGATGTTGCTAGAGCAAGAAATGCACAAGTTTTCGCTCAGTGGGAAATTAGTCCAAAGAGCAGCAGTGCTTTCTTTGATGGGATTGATGATTATGCATTACTTGATAGTGCAGGTACTTTAGCCGCAACTTTTGAAATGGATTTAACCATTGAATTTTGGTTTAAAACATCAGGAGGTTCTCCTATGACCTTTTTATCAAATGGTAGTGGACGATTTACACCAAATGATATAAACAGGAATGGATGGAGTATTGAGTTAGCTGCAAATAATACGATTAGAATAAAGAATGATAGTGTTGATTTCGAGGGTGTAACAACCAATTTTGCAGATAATAGATGGCATCATTTCGCATTGGTAGTAAATCGATTAGCTAATGCAACTGTATATGTAGATGGCCTTCAACAAAATTCGATTAGCTCTGACAATTTTTATGGTTTCGGAGCGCCCAGATTGGCTGTTGGTGCGCGTTATTCTTCAAATGGAATTAATGAAAATTATGATAGACATTTCTCTGGTTTTATTGATGAGGTTAGAATATGGAATTCAGCGCGATTGAGAGATAACTTAGAGCTAGATATGTTCAATAGATTAAAAGGAAACGAGTTTGGCTTAATTGCTTATTATCCTTTTGAGCGCTATGAAGTTGAATTGGGTGTAGCTAAGCTGACACCTTCATTTAAAGATGCATCTGCAAGTTTATTAAATTTACTTGCGCAGAATGGGGCAAGTATTACATCTAATGAATCTCCTGCGATAGCGCTTCAAAAGCCAGTAAAGAATATCAATTTTTCTTGGAGTGTTAACAATGATAAAATTGTAATAAATACTAATGAGGCCGCTGCAAATATTGAAAATGTAACCTTAAACGTTTCTGTACAGGGAGTAAGAGATTTACATGGAAATGTAATGCAATCACCAAAAACTTGGATTGCTTACATTAATAAGAACCAAGTTCTATGGCAAGATGTTGAAAAGAATTTAACGAAAGAGTTGAATGATACATTAACCTTTACAACCCGCATTGTTAATAATGGTGGAGAAGTTAAAAACTTTACCATTTCAAATATACCTGCATGGTTAACAGTTACCCCAAGTAATGGCACGATAACTCCTCTGAGTACTCAATTAATTAGGTTTTCTGTAAATCCAAGTATAAACATTGGGGATTATAAAGAGGACCTCATTTTAACTACAGATTTTGGATATAATGAGAAGTTCTTGGTTAATCTAAAGGTTAGTAAACAGTCACCTAACTTCTTTGTAGATCCTACATTGTATCAAAAGAGCATGAATGTGATAGGTCAAATAAGAATTAATAATACTGTTTCGACAAATCCTGATGATAAACTAGTTGCATTTATAAATGGAGAGGTTAGAGGAGTTGCAAACCTTCAGTATATGGATGCCTTTGATAAATATGTTGCATTTTTAGATGTGTATAGCAATACCTCAGATAGTGTTCATTTTCAAATATGGAATGCAACAAAGGGGGAGCTTCACACGGAAATAAGCCCCGTGCTTTACTTTGTTGACAATCAGTTAGTAGGGTCTCCATTTGCCCCTCAAATGTTTGACGCATTTGATAATGTGTCTAAGCCAATCATCTTAAAAAATGGATGGAACTGGGTTTCATTTCCTTTATATGACGAGAATATGAGCTCATTAGCCAATTTTTTAAATGAAGTGGATTTTAGTGAAGGGGATATGGTAAAGACTATTGGGAACAATTCCGTAGCGCAATACAGTGAAACAGCTGGATGGATTGGTAGCTTATTAAATGATGGCATTACAAATGATAAATCATATTTAATAAAGATATCTAGTGATGATACTTTAAACTATAAAGGGTTTGCATTAGATCCTGACACAATTGTTATCTCAGTAGATTCCGGTTGGAATAGAATTGGATTCGTTTCATTAAGAAATATGCAAATCAATACTGCATTAGCTAATTATAATGCACAATCAGGCGATATTATAAAGGCACAAGGTAGATTCTCTTATTACACACCAAACCTTGGTTGGGTTGGTAGTCTTCAAGTATTGGAGCCAACTAAAGGGTACTTATTAAGTGCTAGTGATTCTTCTTCATTTGTTTATCCACGATTAGGATTATTAAGAACAAAAGCTAACGTAGCTTCCCAAGCTGCTTTAGAGTCTATCGTACCAACTGGATTTATACTTGACCCATACAAGTACGAAGCAAGTACAGGCGCCATTGTATCGGTTGAAGTTTGTGAAGAAGTATTATCAAATGAAAATATAGTTTTAGCTGCATTTTCAAATGGTGAGTTAAGAGGGATAACTGAGTCTGCAGTAATACCAGATGCAGGGTTAGCTCCTCAATTCTATCTTACTGCTTATGGTGTAAGTGGAGATCACTTTACTTTCGCATTGATCGATACTATTAAGCATATTCAAATGCCTTTATCCGGTAATATTCCTTTTGCTAAAAATAATGTAGAAGGAACGCCGGCTAGCCCAATCGTTTTTACGCCAAATGGCGCTGTAAATTGTGATTTGTATAAGAAAGCTGAAAAAAATACTATGGCAGTTGGTTACGTCTATCCAAA
This sequence comes from Vicingaceae bacterium, assembly GCA_018402765.1. GTDB lineage: Bacteria > Bacteroidota > Bacteroidia > Flavobacteriales_E > Vicingaceae > Acidiluteibacter. Next base: position 675,061 of record JAGYIE010000002.1, read on the forward strand.
TCCATTCAATAATGATTTGAACATAACAGTACCTTCTGATATGGGAGAATCTGTAGAAGTAAGTTTAGTAGATGGTTTTGGTAGATTGATACATTCAGGAAATTCAGCTAAAGGTGAACTTCTTAATTGGAGCAATATTGCTAAGAATAACATGCTATTGCCGGCAGGTATTTATTATGTAAGATTTGCGACTGATAGTGAAATCAAAGTAGAAAAAATAGTTAAATATTAAGTTTTGTCATTAACAACAAAGAATAGTTGCGCACAACAATATTTTAGGGCATAGGCTTGTATTAGCTGCTTTTTGATTAACACGAAAAATAATAGGGGTAAGTGAGCATTTTTTTACAAGGAGTTTAGTAATTAGAATCAATTGAATAAATAAGTAATATGAAGCAAATACGAAATTTAATAAGTGGATTACTTTTGATAGGAGCAAGCAGTGTTTTGGCGCAGTCTCCTAGCTGGAGTGTAAACCCCAATGCATTTCAATATAATATGACAGTTACAGCTAAGCTAGATGTTAATTGTGCAGTATTAACTAATCCGTCAAATAAATTGGGGGCATTTGTTGGAGGAGTATTAAGAGGAACTGCAAACACGTCAAATGTGATTAGTGGTAATTATATAACTACAATGTCTGTTTATAGTAACATTGTAAATGGAGAAACCGTTACCTTCAGATTCTATGATGTAGCGACTGACTCAATATATACTAGCGTGGATAGCATATTATTTCAAGATAATGCAATCTATGGGACGTTAAGTTCCCCTTTTAATGTAAAAACGAATAATGCACCTACAGCGTTAATAATTTCTAATGATAGTATTCAAGAGAATTTAGCATCAGGACAATTAGTAGGCAGTTTATCGTCAACTGATTTAGATGTTAGTCAAACACACAGCTACAGCTTAGTTAGTGGAACAGGGGCTACCAACAATACAAGTTTTTCTATAACCGGAAATCAGTTAATCGCTAATTTTGTTGCAGATTTTGAAACTAAAAGCAGCTATACTGCCCGAATTAGAACTACAGATAGCGAGGGATGCTTCTTAGAGCAACCTATTTTGGTGCATGTGGTGAACACAAATGATGCACCTACTGCTATTTTACTTTCAAATTCTTCAGTTGACGAGGGAAGTCCGGCAAACTCTGTAATAGGTAATTTTGACGCAACTGATCAAGATCTAAATGAAACATTCACATTTAGCTTAACAAGCGGACCTGGCAGCGCTGACAATAACATGTTTACTATTTTTGGAAATGTACTCAGAATTAGCCAAGTGCCTAATTTTGAAGTCCAATCTACCTACTCAATTAGAGTCAGAGTTACTGATTCAGGAGCAAATACTTTTGAGGATAGCTTATTGGTTATCGTAAATGATTTAAATGATCAGCCTACTGATATTCAAATAAGTAAGGATAGTGTTGACGAAAATCGTCCACAAAATTTTTTAGTGGGAACGTTAACAACTACTGATGAAGATTTAGCTCAAACTCACATATACTCATTTGATAACATTCCTGGAAATGATAACGCTAGTTTTTTAATTGTTGGTAATCAACTTAGAACGCGTGTTGTTTTCGACTATGAGGGAAGAAAGGAATACTTTGTTTATGTTCAAACAAATGATTTAAATGGTGGGCTTTTTACGAAATTAATTACCATAAAAATCAATGATGCGAATGACACGCCTACAGATCTATTATTAAGTAATGCTAGCGTGAATGAGAATATGCCTGCAGGCTTATTTGTAGGTAAATTAAATACAATTGATCAGGATACTTTTCAGCTGCATATTTATTCCTTAACTAATGGCGTAGGTGATGCAGATAATGCTGATTTTACCGTAAGAGCCGACTCGTTATTTACTGCTATTGTTTTAGACAAAAACTTAAAACCTCAGCATAGCATACGATTAGCTACAAACGACCAAAATGGAGGGATTTATAGTAAGCCTTACACCATCTTTGTTAAAGACGTCAATAATTTCCCAAGCAGCATATCACTCTCAAATACCATTTTTCCTGAGAATACACCTATTGGGGATCAAGTTGGCGTATTTAGTACAGTTGATGCTGATCTCGGGGATGTTCATACATACTCCTTAGTCGCAGGTGCAGGTAGTCAAGACAACAGCAGTTTTCAAATTGCAGGAGATCGTTTACAAACAAGGGTTGCATTTAATTACAATCAACAACAGGCCTTTACGATTAGAATTGAGACCAATGATGGATTTGGAGGAACTTTTCAAGATACGTTTAACATTAGTGTAACCAATTCAAATGATGCGCCAACAGATATTGCATTAACTCCTGCTTCATTTAATGAAATGGTGCCGCAAAATACACTTATAGGCTTATTAACTTCTGCAGATGCGGATAGTAATGATACGCATAGTTACAGCTTTGTTGCAGGTTCTAATGATAATAGTTCTTTTGTTATTTCAGGTAATGAATTAAGAACTCAAGGGCAATTTGACTTTGAAACTAAACAGTTGTATTTAATTGAAGTAAAAACAACCGATGCTTTAGGCCTCAATTACACTCGTCAATTAACAGTGAATGTGTTAGATAGCAATGATGCTCCTACCCAAATTAACTTGTCAAACGATAGTATTGATGAGCAACTTCCAAAAGGCTCATTTGTAGCTAACATGATAACGATAGATGAAGATGCCGTTGATAGTTTTACCTATTCATTGGTGCCAGGTCAAGGATCAACCGATAATGGTTTATTTAGAATTAATGGTCAATTATTAGAGACTGATTCTGTTTTAAACTATAATAATAAGCGGAAGAGGAATATTCGAATTAGAAGTACTGATGCAGGGGGAAAGTTTACTGAGAAGAACTTTACTATAAATGTTGTGAATATAAATGATATTCCAACTGCTATATACCTTTCAGACACTACAGTTTTGGAAAATAGCCCAATAGGCACTAGAGTTGGTAGCCTTGTTTCGATAGATGCAGATGATAACGAAACGTTTATGTACACTTTTGTAAACGGTTTAGGAGATGCTGATAATGCACGATTCAGTATTCAAAATGATGAGATACTCACAGCAGCTAATTATGATTTTGAAACAAAAGTTCTTTATCAAATTAGAGTAAGAACAACTGACTCAAGAGGTGGATCATTTGAACAACCTTTCACAATTAATATTCTAAATCAAAATGAACGACCAACAAGTTTAGACCAGTCTTTTGTTGTGCAAGAGAATTTGCCAATAGGAAGTTTTGTTGGCCAGTTGATAGTTGAGGATGTAGATAATGGAGATATCCTCACATACCAGTTATTAGATGGTACTGCTCAGGTATCAATTAATTCAAATTCAGGTGAGTTATCAACCAACGCATCATATGATTATGAATCTGTCAGATCTTATGAAATAACTGTTCAAACTTCAGATGCTGGTGGCTTGAAAGATACAACACTAGTTACCATAATCGTGTCTGATCAGATTGAAGGAACGCTTCCTGCTGCGGGTTATTTTTCTCCTAATGGTGATGGATATAATGATACTTGGCAAATTCAAAATGTAAACCTATACAATAACTATAAATTGGTAATATTTTCTACTACTGGAGAAATAGTTTTTGATAAGAGTTCAAACTACACAAATGATTGGGATGGAACATTCAATGGAGAAGAATTGCCCGATGGAGTATATTACTATTTTTTACAAAGTAATAGTAATGCCAATGATATCTACAAAGGAACCATAACGTTAAAAAGATAAGTAAAATGAAGAAAGGATTATTAATTGCCGCATTAGCGTTAAGCAGCTTTAGTTATGGGCAAGAATTATCACATAACTATTACAATTATATTTTAAACAGATTTAATCTAAACCCTGCGTTTGCAGGAAATAATGGAAATATTTCTGCTATGTTAAATACTAAAACCTATTTATCGGGGTTTAGTGGTGCACCAAGAAATACCATGTTTGGACTTCATGCTCCAATTAGCTTAAATCAAGGCTTAGGAATGCGAGTAGTGTCTGATCGAAGAGGTGGTTTTGAGGTTGATAAATACGATGCAGCCTATAGTTACCAAATTCAATTGGATGACCGACAAGATCTTCGCTTCGGAATATCCGCAGGAGCGATTACACGCAAGCTGAATACATCAGGAATAAATAATATAGATCTGCTAAACCAAAATGACCCTACTTTGGCAGGGAATTATTTTAATGAGACAAATTTTATCGCTGGGGTTGGCTTAGTATATGATTTTGATAATTTACAAGTTGGTTTAAGTGCTCCTCATTTAGTTCAGGGAAGTGAACCAATTAGCGATTATATAGTTGGATCCGTATCTTATAGATATGAATTTGACAATTCTCCGTTTTCAATTACACCTACAGTAATTTATCAGAATTTGCCGGTTTTAGAAAACCAATTTGATGTATTGTTGAAAGGGGAGTATGAGCAAAAAGTATGGGCACTTGCAGGCTACAGATCAAATAACAACCTAACATTCGGGCTAGGATTTGATTTAGGTCCTTTCGGCCTCGGATATGCTTATGAGATGTCAAATTCTGACTTAGAAATGATCGGAGGCGGATCACATGAGATAGTTATTCAGGTGGCATTTAAGTCTGAAAAGCAAAAGAAAAAAACGGAATTGGTTCAAACTTTAGATGATTATGTTGCTCGATTTGATGCAATGATCAACGATAACAATAATCAATACAATAGAGAGCAAGTACAATCCGAAATAATGCAAATACGTTCTGAATTAAATAAATTAGACGCTACTAATGACAAAGGTGCTGCGAAGCTAGTAGAGAAGCGTTTGGTTAAGATAGAACAGCAAATAATTGCACTAGAAAAAAAATACAATAAGTAATGAAAAAACTATTATGTATACTGTTGTTTACATCCTCATTTAACTGCTTATTTGCTCAGTCAGATAGTGGTGAATTGATTCAAAATAAAGCTAAAATCAATGAACTTAACGAAAGGTTAGATAAATTGATTAAGTCCACTGGTGAAATACCCAAAGATAGTTTGGAGCTTAAAATTGACTGGTTAATTCAAGAAATGAAAGTAGTTAAGTCAGACATCTCTGCGTTTAAAACCACTTTTAATACTGTTTCAAATGAAAATAAGCAGATCTTAGATGAACTGAAGAATAACGTAATTGATGCAAAAGATTTAATTACGGATAAGTTTTATGTAGTTATTGGCTCACGTCGTGACGAATCAAGGGCTCGGGAATTGACAAAGAAATTAGCCGTTAATCATCCCGTACAGTTAGTAATGAATAGCAAAGGAACATGGCATCATGTAATTTTGAAAGAAGCATTTACACAAGAAGAGGCAATTCAGATGGCGAACGCTTTACGGATGGAATCAAGGTTTAAAGATGCTTGGTGGACGGCGTCCAAGAGATTACAGAATTAGGCCACCATACCTGCTTTTTATACGAAACGCCCGAATCAATTTCTTGATTCGGGCGTTTTATAGTTTTATCTATTCTTCTATTAGCTCATTTAATGATTTAGCGGTTTAATTGGGATGTTTATTTTACGATTTTGTTACAGGCTTTACTGTATTCAAAAACAATTCTTCCAATTGAGCGTCTGCGATGATTGCAGGAGCATCTATCATGACATCTCTGCCACTATTATTCTTTGGAAAGGCAATGTAATCACGAATAGATTCTGAGCCACCAAATAACGCACAAAGTCGATCAAAACCTAATGCTATACCACCGTGTGGAGGTGCGCCATATTCAAAGGCATTCATCAAGAAGCCAAACTGTGCTTTTGCTTCCTCTTCGGTAAATCCTAAAAGGTCAAACATTTTCTTTTGCAAATCTTTGTCGTGAATTCTAATTGATCCACCACCAATCTCAACACCATTAATTACCATGTCATAGGCGTTCGCTCTAATGTCTCCTGGTGCAGTATTCATTTTGTCTAAATCAGCTAGTTTGGGAGACGTAAAAGGGTGGTGCATTGCATGAAAACGCTCGCTATCCTCATCCCATTCTAATAATGGGAAGTCGATTACCCAAAGTGGAGCAAACGTATCGTTGTCTCTTAAACCCAATTGTTTTCCCATTTCCAAACGTAATTCGCTAAGTGCTTTTCTAGATTTATTTACATCACCAGAAATAACTAAGAGTAAGTCGCCAGGCTTTGCATTCATTTTGTCTGCCCAAGTTTTTAACTTTTCTGCATCAAAGAATTTATCTACTGATGATTTAAATGTTCCATCAGTGTTTACTTTTACATAGACCAATCCTGTAGCTCCAACTTGTGGTTTCTTTACAAAATCGGTTAATGCATCTAATTGTTTTCTAGTATATTCAGAACAACCCTCAGCACATATTCCTACGACTAATTCCGCATCATCAAATACCTTGAATCCTTGGTTTTTTGCTAGGTCATTTAGCTCAACAAATGACATCCCAAAACGAATGTCTGGTTTATCATTTCCGTATAAACGCATGGCATCATCAAAAGTCATCCTTGGAAAGTCAAATAATTCAACATCTTTTACCGTTTTGAACAAGTGCTTCATCATGTCTTCAAATGTGTTCAAGATATCTTCTTGTTCGATGAAAGTCATTTCACAATCAATCTGCGTAAACTCTGGCTGACGATCGGCTCTTAAATCTTCATCTCTAAAACACTTTACAATTTGGTAATATCGGTCATAACCGGCCACCATTAATAACTGCTTAAAGGTTTGTGGAGATTGCGGAAGTGCGTAAAACTCATTTGGGTTCATTCTTGAAGGAACCACAAAATCACGAGCGCCTTCGGGTGTAGATTTAATTAAATAAGGAGTTTCTACTTCAATAAAATCTTCGTTGTTTAAGAAGTTTCTTACTTCCTTATTGATTTGATGTCTCAGCATCAATTTTGAAGCTACTGGTTTTCTTCTTAAGTCCAAGTAACGATACCTCATTCTCAAGTCTTCTCCACCATCAGTTTCATCTTCTATTGTAAATGGAGGAGTTTTGGAAGCATTTAAAATAGTCATTGAATTTACTTCAATTTCTATTTCTCCTGTGCTCATATTTTTATTCTTGCTGCTTCTTTCAATTACTTTACCGGTGATAGAAATGACAAACTCACGACCTAGTTTTCTAGCCTTTTCGCAAAGTTCGGCATGTGTTTCCATGTTGAAAACCAACTGTGTAATTCCATAGCGATCACGAAGATCGATAAATGTCATACCTCCTAAATCTCTTGATTTTTGTACCCACCCACAAAGGGTTACATCTTTATCTAAGTCTGAAATGGTTAATTCTCCACAAGTATTTGATCGCAACATATTCTTCAATATAATTTATGCTGCGAAATTAGTAAATCGGCCTCTCTTTAACTACATAACACCTACTTTAATTAGCTTTGCTAAAAAGAATAAAAGCATGGAGCTAACGGTATTTTCAGACGAACGGTTTATGAAAGAAGCCCTAAAAGAGGCAAATAAAGCATTTGAAGCCGATGAAGTACCTGTTGGAGCAGTGGTGGTCCATAAGAATACCATTATCGCAAGGGCGCATAATTATACAGAAGCGTTAAATGATGTAACAGCTCATGCAGAAATGCAAGCTTTTACGGCTGCTGCTGATTATTTAGGCGGAAAGTACTTAGATGAATGTACCTTGTATGTTACTCTAGAGCCTTGTGTTATGTGCGCCGGAGCTGCCTTTTGGACACAAATTGGCAAAGTAGTGTTCGGTGCAGCTGATGAACGACGGGGATATCAAGCAGCAGCAGAGAAATCGATATTGCACCCAAAAACGGAAGTGGTTTCTGGTGTTATGGGAGCTGACTGTAGTTCGCTGATTCGTAATTTTTTTAGAAGTAAGCGGTAATGTTAATAGAGGAGAATTAATCTATTTTTCATTATTAAGTTTTAAAGATGGTCTATTTACTATATTAGTTAGAACTGTTAATTTCTAAATCTGGCCAAAAAAATTAGCCTACCCTTTTTGAAGACAACTCTCCCTTTAAACATTTATAGTTTAAGGTAGTTAATGTAAACATGAGTTTTTAGAGGAATAGAATCCATTTAAAATGTATATTAAGTAAGTATTCGGAAATACAATCTAGCATTAAATCAGATGAGGGCCAGCTTTTAAATTCTAATATTATAGCTGTCTAAAATCTCCAAAACTTCATTTTAACTTTTTATACCATATATAAGGTTCAGAACACTTCTCAAAAAAGGCTATTTTAAATCCTTTATTGGTAATTTTGTCCATCCAATTAATACAATATAAATTCAAAAATATAGAACCATGTATCCAGAAGAAATGGTAGCCCCAATGAAAGCTGAATTAACTTCAGTAGGGTTTAAAGAATTATTAAATCCATCAGATGTAGATAATGCAATTAATGCAGAAGGTACTACATTAGTAATGATAAACTCTGTTTGTGGTTGTGCTGCAGCAAATGCTAGACCTGCTGTTAGAATGGCAGCAACAAATGCAAAAAGACCAAATCATTTAACAACAGTTTTTGCGGGTGTAGATGCCGATGCAGTAGCACAAGCCAGAAAACATATGTTGCCTTATCCTCCATCATCTCCATCAATTGCTTTATTTAAAGATGGCAAGTTGGTTCATTTCATCGAGCGTCATCACATTGAAGGACGACCTGCAGAGATGATTGCAGAAAATTTAAACATGGCATTTAACGAATATTGTTAGCAATAAATTTTCTTTTTTCGCAACCCCAACAAGCTATGCAAGTTGGTGAGTACTGGCAAAATAAAATAATTCACAATTTATTTGTTAATAATGTTTGTTGAAGAAAAAAAATAGTTCTAACTTCGCAGCCCCTTTTGGGATAAGTGTGCTTAATAAACAGTTAAAAGATAAATTAAGGTGAATACGCTAAGTTATAAAACAGTTTCAGCTAATAGTGCAACAGTAAACAAAGAATGGTTACTAGTTGATGCAGAGAATGAAACATTGGGAAGATTAGCATCTAAGGTTGCTAAATTGATAAGAGGAAAACACAAAGTTAATTTTACTCCACACGTTGATTGTGGTGATAACGTAGTTGTTATCAACGCAGAGAAAATAAAACTGACTGGTAATAAAATGGACGAAAAAGTGTACATCACTTACAGTTTACACCCAGGTGGGCAAAAAGTAAGATCTGTTAGAGATATGTTAGTGAAAAAACCTGAGGCAGTTGTTGAAAACGCTGTTAGAGGTATGCTTCCTAAAAACAGATTGGGTAAAGCGTTGTTTGGTAATTTATCTGTTTTTGCAGGTACAGAGCACAACCACGAAGCTCAAAAGCCAAGAGAAATTAAATTGAACACAATTAAATAATCCTATGGAAGTAGTAAATACACTAGGTAGAAGAAAAAAATCAATCGCTAGAGTTTACCTTTCAGCAGGTAAAGGTGAGATTACTGTAAACGGTAAGGAAATGAAAGAATATTTTCCGACAATTGGTTTGCAGTATCGTTTGTCACAAGCTTTTGCATTAACTGAAACATCAGGACAATATGATGTAAAAGTGAATGTTCAAGGCGGTGGTATCACTGGTCAAGCTGAAGCTATTCGTTTAGGTATCTCAAGAGCATTGGTTGAAATCAACGCCGAGCATAAGCCTGCCTTAAAAGCAGAAGGTTTAATGACAAGAGACCCAAGAATGGTAGAAAGAAAGAAGCCAGGTCAGAAAAAAGCAAGAAAGAAATTCCAATTCTCGAAACGTTAATATTTCGTTTCATGTTGGAGTTTTCAACATATTCAATTCACCTTTAAAGAGGTGTTTAGTATCTAAATTGCAGAGACTGTTCCTCAGGGCGCTACTCTGCAATTGCTTTAAATGAATGTAAACACTATAAAAATTTTAACAAATGTCTAAGACAGATTACAAAGAATTATTAGAGGCAGGTGCACATTTCGGTCACCTTAAAAGAAAGTGGCATCCAAAAATGGCTCCGTACATTTTTATGGAGAAGAACGGAATCCACATTATCGATTTGAACAAAACGGTAGTAAAATTAGATGAAGCTACTGCTGCAATTAAACAAATCGCAAAATCAGGAAAGAAAATCCTTTTCGTAGCAACAAAAAAACAAGCAAAAGATACAGTAGCTGAGGCTGTAAAGCCAACAGGTATGCCTTACGTTACTGAAAGATGGCCTGGAGGTATGTTGACTAACTTCGCTACTATCCGTAAGGCAGTTCGAAAAATGTCTTCAATTGACAACATGATGAAAGACGGCACTTTTGATGTTTTATCAAAAAGAGAGCGTCTTCAAATTAGCCGTCAAAGAGCTAAATTAGAAAGAGATTTAGGTTCTATTTCTGATTTGAATAGATTGCCATCTGCTTTGTTTATCGTAGATATCAAAAAAGAACATATTGCAGTAGCAGAAGCTAGAAAATTAAATATTCCAACTTTCGCTATCGTTGATACCAACTCTAACCCTGGTTTAGTTGATTTCCCAATCCCAGCAAACGATGATGCTTCTAAGTCTATTGGAAAAATCATGGAGTATGTTACTAAAGCAGTTAACGAAGGTTTAGCTGAGCGTAATGCTGATAAAGAGAAAACTAAGCCTAAGAAAGAAGTTGCTGCAGAAAAGGAAGCTGCTAAAGCTGAAGAAAAGAACTAATAATAGAATAATAACTTAAAATATATTATAACCATGGCTACAATAACTGCTGCTGAGGTAAACGAACTAAGAAAGAAGACCGGTGCTGGAATGATGGACTGTAAAAAGGCATTAGTAGAGGCAAACGGAGATTTCGAGCAAGCGATTGACTTATTGAGAAAAAAAGGTCAAAAAATAGCTGCAAACAGAGGCGATAGAGATGCTAAAGAAGGTTTAGTAATAGCTAAAGCAACTGCTGATAACAAGAAAGGTGTAATGGTTGTTGTTAACTGTGAAACTGATTTCGTTGCTAAAAATGATGATTTTGCAGCATTTGCAAATAACATTTTAGACGCGGTTATCGAAAATAGTGCTGCAACTATAGAAGATGCAAAAGCATTGACTTATCCTGGTAGTACATTAACAATTGCTGATAGAATAATTGAGGAAGTTGGTAAGATTGGAGAAAAAATCGATTTATCAGCTGTTGAAATTATTGAAAGTGATCTTGTTGTTGCATACAACCACCCTGGTAACAGCCTTGCATCTATGGTAGGCGTTTCTAAAGCGGGTGATGCTGAAGCAGAAGCTGCAAAGAATGTAGCAATGCAGGTAGCTGCTATGAATCCAATTGCATTGAATGATGAAGGTGTGGATTCAGAAACTATCGAAAGAGAATTGGAAATTGGTAGAGATCAAGCTCGTCAAGAAGGTAAGCCTGAGGCTATGATTGATAAAATTGCTCAAGGTAAATTGAGCAAATTCTACAAAGAAAATACATTGGTTAAGCAACAATTTATTAAAGACAATAGCCTAACTGTTGAAGCTTATTTAAAGAGCGTCAACAAAGATTTAGTCGCTACTGGCTTTAAACGAATTTCGTTAAGCTAATTGAAGTACAATTGTTAAAAGAGAGAAATTTATTTCTCTCTTTTTTTTGCTCAAAACTCTGGTGGTTATAAGTGTATTGCTGATTTAATCTCTTAATTAGGTTTGATTAATGATGAGAAATACTACTTATGTTTTAACAGTATTATTAAGTTTGTAAAAAATTTATAAGATGATTTATAAGAGAATTCTTCTAAAATTAAGTGGTGAGTCCCTAATGGGTAACAAGCAATTTGGTATAGACCACAATAGACTAGCACAGTATGCAAAAGAAATTAAGGAATTGGTAACTTCAGGGGTAGAAGTTGCAATTGTTATAGGTGGTGGTAATATTTTTAGAGGAATTCAAGCTGCAGAAGGAGGTATGGACCGTGTTCAAGGTGATTATATGGGAATGTTAGCAACTGTAATTAATAGTATGGCTTTGCAATCAGCTTTAGAAGAAGCAGACGTATATACTCGATTGTTGACTGCAATTAAAATGGAACAAATAGCTGAGCCATTTATTCGAAGAAGAGCAGTGCGTCACTTGGAAAAAGGACGAGTGGTTATTTTTGGAGCAGGTACTGGGAACCCATATTTTACAACTGATACTGCTGCTAGTTTAAGAGCTATAGAAATTGAAGCAGATGTTATTTTAAAAGGTACTCGGGTTGATGGGATCTATGATTCTGATCCGGAGAAAAATCCAAATGCTGTTAAGTACGATAAAGTTTCTTTTAGTGAAGTATATGAAAAAGGGCTTAATATAATGGATATGACTGCATTTACGTTGTGTAATGAAAACAAGCTGCCTATTATTGTATTTGATATGGATACGCCTGGAAATTTGAAAAAGGTATTAACAGGTCAAGAAAAAGTAGGTACATTAGTAGAGTTTTAGAATCAATTAATCATGGAAGAAGAAATTGAATTAATATTAGAGAATGCAAAAGAGTTGATGCAGAAATCGTTGGCTCACTTAGAAGTTTCACTATTGAAGATTAGAGCTGGTAAGGCCACTCCTTCTATGTTAAGCAGTGTAATGGTAGATTATTATGGATCAATGACACCTTTAGCTCAAGTGGCTAATGTGAGCACGTTAGATGCTCGTACTTTAAATATTCAGCCCTGGGAGAAAGGAATGATTGAGCCAATAGAACGCGCAATCATCAACTCTAATTTAGGGTTGAATCCTCAAAATAATGGTACTAACATTATGATTAATGTACCTGTTTTAACAGAGGAGAGAAGACGTGATTTAGTAAAGCAAGCCAAAGCAGAAACTGAAGACGCTAAAGTAGGTGTTAGAAATGCAAGACGCGAAGCAAATGACGAATTCAAACGTTTGGAGAAAGAAGGTTTGGCTGAAGATGCGGTGAAAGGTTTAATTGATGAAGTTCAGCAATTGACTGATGCGACAAGTAAACGAATCGATGATTTCTTAGTTGCTAAGGAAAAGGATATTATGACGGTTTAGAAACTGTTATAAATTTTATATTCAGCTCCAATTATTCTATTTTGTTATAATTGGAGCTTTTTTGATTGATTAAATTATGAAATCTCCTTTCATCCTCCTCTTCCTTCCGCCTCAACAAATTGCCGATAGAATTCAGGAAATTAAATTGGCTATCAATGAAACTTACCCAACTATAAAGATAGCTTCATTGCCACCACACATTACTATTCTACCAAGCTTCAAAACCGATGAAATAGGAATTCATACGTTTGTTACGGAACTAGAAAGTTATTTGAAAGAACGGAAGTCAGCCTCCATCGAAATGGACACCAAAGATTTCATTTCATTGCCCAACACCAACCTTAGTATCGATATTGCAAAAAATGCAGCTTTTGAGGAATTAAGAAGAGTATTGAAATTATGGTTGATTAGCCTTAAAATAACTCCTCAGAAGCGAGAAAAGCACTTTTACTCGCCTCACATTACCATCCGCAATAAATTCACGAGAAAGGCCCATTTTAAAGCGCTGTCTGCTCAATACGCAAAAGAGAAATTTCAGGCGAAAATGCCGCTGGAGGAGTTGGTTTTATTCGAACGGAAAGAAGGTGGTTGGGAAGAACGAAAAAGATTTAGTTTAGTCTAGGAAGCCCAAACTTTGGTTCCTTCAGAGCAGTTTTTGCAGATGTCGATATTCTTTCTGCCATTCAACAATTGCCCTCTAAATTTTTGGTAAGCTTCTCCTTGCCAAATATTGTTAAAGCTCATGTCTTTCAATTCACCTAAACGATGGGTGGCATCTTTATCAAAACAGCAGGGTACTACTTTTCCATCCCAAGTAATGACACATGAACTCCACATTTTCCAGCACTGGTCTTCCAAACTGTTTTTGATGCTATATTTTCCACTTGGATCTTTTTGGTAGCGAGAATATTTTTGCTGGTCAGGGATTAAGTCATTTCCGTTTTCGTAATCATATACTTGAGCGGTTTTAAGTTTTACAGAATCTACTCCTAATTCTTTACCAAGTTTTTTTACTTCTTCAATTTGGTGTTCATTAGGCTTGACTACTAAAAATTGAAATAGCACATTTGGCGTGGAAGATTGTAATTTCTTTTTCCATTTGATGATGTTCTTTGTTCCTTCAATTACTTTGCTCAAATCTCCATTTTTACGATAACTTTCATACACTTCCTGCGTAGTTCCATCAATGGAAATAATCATTCGATCCAAGCCTGATTCTACCGTTTTACGAGCGTTTTCATCATTTAGAAAGTGTGCATTTGTAGAGGTCGCTGTATATATTTTTCGGTCAGAGGCATACTTTACCATTTCCAAAAAAGAAGGATTAATGTAAGGTTCACCTTGGAAATAGAAAGTCAAATAAAGTAAGTCTTTTTCTAATTGATCAATAATGCTTTCGTAAAATTTGGGTTTTAAATTACCTGTAGGTCGAGTAAAGTATTTGAGTCCACTTGGGCATTCAGGGCAACCTAAATTACAAGCCGTCGTAGGTTCTATGGAAATGCTAATGGGCAGTCCTCTTTGTAGTGGTTGGCTCTTCCATTTACTCCAGAAGAAGCTACTCCATACCTTGGTTATATTTACCACTTTTCTTATACTTAGTTTAGAAACAAGATTGAAGGCGTCTTTGGTATCGATTAGCATGCAACGAAGTTACACATTCAAAATATCACTATCTTTCATTTATGAATACTAGATACATTCCTTTTTTGCTATTAATTGTATTATCAATTAACTACGCTTATGGACAAACAGTAAGAATTTCAGGTCAAGTATTAGACGAACAGTCAAATAAACCATTGGCTTTTGTAACTATTGGGATAGAAGGGACTAACAACGGCTTTAGTACCGATATTGATGGTCGATTTGATGCATCAGTTGAAACGCAGCATACAACTTTAATTTTTAGTTATATAGGTTACCGAAAAAGGAAAGTGTACATAGATGAGCTTATTGAGAATAGGATTGTCTTATTAAATCAAACTGGCATTGATATAAATGAGGTAAAGGTTGTTCCGGGAATTAATCCTGCAGACTTGATTATGGAGAGAGTGATCAATAATCGTAAGGTCAATAACCCTGAAGAGGCAACTGAGTTTTCTTATGATTCATATAATAAGCTAGTTTTCACGGTAAATCCTGATAGTGTGTCTAAAGAAATCGAACTTCAAAAAGATTCCGTCAATAAAGATTCTTCCTTATTGGATGTTGCCGACTATATTTCTAAACAGCACCTTTTTATGATGGAGTCTGTAAGTCATCGGGATTACATTTCTCCAACAAAAGACAAAGAGTTGATTTTGGCCAGTCGTGTGAGTGGATTGACATCACCGGAGTTTTCATTGATTGGAACGCAGTTGCAGTCGTTTTCTTTTTATAAAGATTATGTAGAATTGATGGATTATCGATTATTGAGTCCAATTTCTAAAGGGGCGACAAGACAGTATTTATTTATCTTAGAAGACAGTATTGTTGACAATGGCGAAAAATATTACATCATCAGTTTTCAGCCAAAGAAAGGAAAGAATTTTGAAGCATTAAAGGGGCAGTTGTCTATTCATAAAGGCGATTATGCCATCAAAAGTGTCTCGGCTAGTCCTGCAGTTAAAGGTGGAGGAATTGAAATGAAGATTCAACAACTGTATGAAAAGGTAGATGGTCAGTGGTTTCCAATCCAGTTGAATAGCAATTTAACCTTCAATACATTGATAGTTGATCAATTTCCGCTATACGGTATTGGACGATCGTATTTAAAAAATATAAAATTGACTTCTTTGCGACCTAAAAATAAGTTTGATAATGTGGTATTGGAGATGGATCGAAAGATTAAAAGCAATACAGATAGTTTATTGAATGCATACCGAATTGACACCCTTGATCTAAAAGAGAATCGAACGTATGAGGTAATGGATTCCATCGGAAAAGAAGAGAAATTGGATGAAAAGCTTCGATTATTTAAAATCGCTACTAGAGGCTTTATTCCACTTGGCCCTATTAATCTAGATTTATCAAAGCTTGGTGCTTTTAACAATTATGAAGGGTTGCGTTTAGGGTTAGGTGCACACACCAATGATCGAATTTCTGAGAAAGTATCATTAGGGGGTTACTTTGCCTATGGGTTTAAAGACAAAAACTGGAAGTATGGCGGGGATCTAAGTTATCGACCTTTCACTGAGAACGATTTTAAGTTTACTGCAAGTTACTCGAATGATGTATTAGAAAGAGGTGGTCTGCAACTTGATTTATTGACTCAATCGCCAATTTCAATCGCAAGCTACAGAGATTTATACATCTATCAAATGGATTTTAGAGAACAGTTGAGATTTGAAACGCAGTTTAGTGCCTTTAAAAGTTGGAAGGTTAATCTTTTTGGACAGCAGAATTGGATTTCATCAGGAGATAACTATCGGTTTAGCCAGTCAGTTAGTGAGTCAACTAGAATTGTATACAATCAGTTTCAGCAGACAGAAATAGGGATGGAAACTCGATTCGCTTACGGCGAAAAGTTTGCAGAATTATTCGGGATGAAAATATCTTCAGGTACTAAGTATCCTATAACTTACTTTAAATATACTAGAGGACTTTCGTCCAATGAGTCAGCTTTTGATTACAACAAATTCGATGCTCGAATTTCTAAGTTGTTTGTAATTAGGAATGCAGGGGAGCTTAATTTACAGTTGCTTGGTGGCTACATGGATGCCTCAGCTCCCTTATTGTTTAATTATACAGCTACAGGGATAAATAGAGGATTTCGACTATCAGTAGCCAGTACTTTTGAGACAGCACAGCCAAATGAGTTTTTTCATAACCGATTTGCAAGTGTTTTTATACGGCATAATTTTAAAAAGCTTTTATATAAAGGGGAAAAATTTCAACCAGAGTTTGTGCTTCATTCTGCTTATGGCATTGGTGATATGACCAATAGAGCGAACCATCAGAACATAGATTTTAAAGAAATGAATAGACTTTTTATGGAGTCAGGACTTATTGTAAACGACTTGTTTAAAATGCCTTTTCTTACTTATGGTGCAGGTATTTTTTATCGCTACGGACACTATGCTAATCCTAATGTATTAGATAACTTTTATATTAAACTAGCGATGCGGTTTGGGTTTTAGACTAACGGATTTAAAGACTTTCTTTAGATTTAAAAAGCTTGATGATGCTATTTTAAAAGGGGATCGATATAATTTCAAGAATATCTCGATACAATCATGCCAAAGGCGTGATCATACGATGTTCTTGAAATTGGTATTTTTTAGTACCTCAAGTGATTTAAAAGGCAACTCGATATACCATAAGTAATTCGATTAGTTGCGTTTTAAACGAAATTGTACTGAGAGGCACTAATAGAGCACTCGATGACCTTTTTAAAATTGTATCAAGAGGCACTAAAGAATAATTAATATTTTCTAAAATATCATTTTAAAATATACACCGTACCTCGATACGTTGCTTCGGGTGTCATCCGGATTAATTGACAAAAAAAGTCCTCACCTATACTATTACAGCTTGATGAGGACTTGTTAATTTTACAAAATTGATAGCTTATCTATCTTGCTGTCTTATTCCTGTATTGAAATAAGGAGTTATCTTATTCTCAATTTCTTTTTGATATTCTGGGCTTTGAGGATACTGCTGACTAACCATTTGGTACAATCGCTGTAAGATACCCATTGCTTGCTGGCGATCGCTGTTAAATGATCGCTGTAAATCAGGGCTTAATGAATTATAATACGCTACATCTTTACTGAAAATGTCTACTAATCTAGCAGTAACAGCATTTGCTTTTTCAAATTCACCTACTTTGTAGTAGTTTTCTACTAAGAACATGGTAAATATGTCGTAAGGAACGTTCTTTTCAGGCATTACTTCAAATGCTCTATCCATTACCTCTTTTGCTTTATCATTATCTTTTTCTGCAATTAATTCAGAAGCCAATCGATTAAACAAAATCTTCAAACTCATGGTCATTCTTCGATTTGTTTCATCCATGTAGATATCGTTTACATCCATACCACCCCATTGGAATTTCTCCATTACGTTGGTATATAAGATGTCGGTATCAATAAAACCGGGATTCCCATCGGAGCTTCTTTCTGCTTTAATCGGTACAAGCCTATAGGCCATTCCTTCTTGTCTGAAATAGTTCTCCAAGCCTATATAGCTATCAGGACCTGTCGTGCTTGCAAAGTAGATTGGACGATCCCAACCGAAAGTCGCTAGCAAATCTAGAACAGCTAAATCATTTTTAAGAATATAACTACCTTTTATACTCCACTCAATGTAGTCAACCATTTTGTCTGCATCCTCAGGCTTGATAGTCCCATTTTTAACTAACTTATCCTTATCGACTTTTATTCTTAGACGTTTGGTAGGCACAAAGTCAATACTTTCTCCGCTACCTACTGGAACTTTAGTTTGTGGATTGTCAGATAAAACAAAGTCAATTACTTTTTCTATATCGGTGAATCCTGTTAGTTCTTTTCGATCTACTACAGGCAAGTAATCATTAGTTCCTTGTCGATATCTCTTTTGTGGAATACTCAGAGGCAATGCATCAGAGTCGTATGCTTTACGTCTAACTTGCTCGATATACCAATCTGTATTTAATAAGCTCAAGTTTACGACACGAACATCTGTTCTATATTCTTCTACTTCTTGAACATACCAAAGGGGGAAAGTGTCGTTGTCACCGTTAGTAAATAAAATTGCATTTGGTGCACATGAGTCAAGGTAATTTTTAGCAAAATCTCTACCTGTAAATCGGTCTGCTCTGGTGTGATCATCCCAATTTTCTGCAGCCATTATTCCAGGAACTAAGCCTAAGCAGACAACACTAGCAATAACAGCGCCTATTTTCATGTTGGTTTTCTTACTTATAAGGTCCGCTATAGCTATCACTCCTAATCCTATCCATACTGCAAAGGCATAAAAGGAGGCTGCATAAGCGTAATCTCTTTCTCTTGGTTGCAATGGGTATTGGTTCAGATAAAGTACAATGGCTAATCCTGTGAAGAAAAATAATAATAAGACAACAAAACCATTTTTTCTGTCAGATTTTATTTGAAATAAGAATCCAATCAATCCTAAAATTAGGGGCAGCATAAAATATTTGTTATTCGCATTATTTTCTGTGATAGATTCTGGCAAGAGATCTTGGTTGCCTAACCTAATTTCATCAATAAATTTTATTCCTGTTATCCAGTTTCCATCTCTTACATTTCCATGGCCTTGTACATCATTTTGTCTACCTGAGAAATTCCACATAAAGTATCTAAAATACATCCAATCCATTTGGTAACTTACTAAATAGCGCAAGTTTTCTCCCAATGTTGGTGTATTGATAATTGTTGGTTTACCACTATTGTCAACTGTTTGAATTGGCTTTCCTTTGAATTTAGACCATCTTTTATATTGCTTAACTCTTGGAGCTTCTGTATTCCACATTCGTGGTAATAAGGTTTTAAATCTGGAATCGTATTGTGGCTCAGAATTCTTTTTATCATCAGAAATTACATATTGGCCTACTTCTTCGTCCTTAACAAATACAGGTTTGCCATCACCATAAGGATCTTGACGATCTAAAGGGGAGTTAAATGAAGGACCATTAAAGAGCGGTCTATCTCCATATTGCTCACGATTTAAGTAAGAAAGAAGAGTAAATGCATTTTCAGGATTGTTTTCATCCATTGGAGGATTTGCATTGGATCGAATTACAATGGCAGCAAAAGAAGAATACCCCAACACAATTACTGTAAAACACAAAATTGCTGTATTCCAAATTAGTTTACTCTGCTTTTGGGTGTAATGTAAGCCAAATACTACAAGACCGATCATAAGACCGATGTAGATAAAGAAACCCGTATTGAAAGGCATTCCCATTCCATTCGTAAAAATTCTTTCAAATATGGTGGCTCCTTTTATTAATCCCGGGATAATTCCATATTGAACAAATCCTAAAATTAACACTGATATAACTGATGCTTTTATTATTCCGTTTCTAGAAACGTCGAACTTCTTAAAGTAATACACAAATACAATTGCAGGAATAGCCAGTAAGTTCAACAAGTGAACGCCAATTGACAATCCCATTAAATAGGCTATTAGAACAATCCATCTCAAATGATGCTTCTCATTAGCGACACTTTCCCATTTAAGGATAGCCCAAAAAACAATTGCAGTAAACAAAGAAGACATTGCATATACTTCTCCCTCAACCGCTGAAAACCAAAATGAATCACTAAAAGTATAAGCTAATGCACCTACTAGACCACTGCCCATAATGGCAAATATCTTCCCATCTGTAAGTTCTCCTGACTTTTCTGTAATCTTTTTAGCAAAGTAAGTAATGGTCCAAAAAAGGAAAAGAATTGTAAACGAGCTAGAGAGCCCTGATTGTATATTAACCATCATAGCTGCGTTTTCTGGACCTGCGAAAAGCATAAAAAAGCGAGCAATCATTGAAAATAATGGTGCACCCGGAGGGTGTCCTACCTGTAATTTATAAGCAGTCGCAATAAATTCTCCACAGTCCCAAAAACTAGTGGTTGGCTCGATAGTCGATAAATAAACAATAGTAGCTATCAACCAAGCTCCCCAACCAAAAGTTAAATTTAACTTCTTAAACGTATCCATATAGATGTGATAAATATTAATTCAAACAAATGCGAATTTAAAGATATTTAGGGAATAGAATAGAATACATACAAATTCTTCTAATTTTTATTTTGTGAAATAGAAATAATTCCTAATTTTGTCAACTCTTAATAAAGACTGCCCGATGGTGTAACTGGCAACACGTCGGTTTTTGGTACCGAAGAGTCTAGGTTCGAGCCCTAGTCGGGCAACATATTTAACCTCTTAGTTTTTTACTAGGAGGTTTTTTATGTCGACTAATTTATTGGAATGAACAGATTTTGTTTTTACTTATCCGAACAATATTTGTAACGAAAATATAAAAAAAAGAGCATTAATTTTAATGTTTTTTTATTAATAGTGTAAATGCTCAATTAACAAGTCTTACCAATTCATCTTAATCGTTCAGATATTCTATAAATCGCTCCCGAAATAATTTCTGCTATTTTGATAGCAGAATCTTTTTTTAATAATAAACAGGTCAAGATCTTTATTCGAATTAAAGCCTTTTTAAGTGGGTTGTTGTAATAAAATAATTTCTTTGGAATTATTTTTTCTAAGCGCTAAGGTTTTTTTGATATGAAATCTTCATTAACTAGATAGATTTCTGCCTTTTCATTGTCAGTAAAAACTCCTGTAAATGAAAGTAATATGAAATCTATACTCTTCTAAAGTACATATTATTTTAGTATGACGTGTGAAATGCGACCATTGTTTGTATGCTTTATTTTTCAATTATTCATAATGGATTTGTTTTCAAGCAAAGCTGTAGTCAATGGTTTCTGTGAGATATTTCTTTTCGATGAATACAAATAAATCACAGCTAAATACATTTAAATATGTTTTAATTGGGTGTTAGTTCGGGTTAAATGTGATTGGATGGGCTTTAAAAATTGCGAATAAAGATTAGATTTGCCTGACAATGCGACATATATACCTCACTTTTATTTTTCTAATTTTCTTCTATTGTGCAATAAATCCAATTGCTGCTCAGCAATTATCAATAAATAAGTTATCTGAAAATGTTGATGAGTTAGATTTTGTATATGATATGATGACCAATGATCATGGAGAACTATTGTTAGCAACAGATCATTCATTATATAACTTTAATGGATTTTCATTTAATAAAATTGACCTTGAGCATGCGTCAAGTGCACCTTTTGTAACAACCATTGAACAAGGAGAATCATCTCAGCTTATTGGCCATTACAAAGGTCTTATTTCCCATATAAATTCAACTTCAGCCGTCTCAATCAATATAAAGGCTAAAATTGTTGGTATTGTTGCATCAGGTAATTTGCATTATGTCTTTAGCCAAGATGGTAAATGTTTAGTTCTTGATGAAAATTATGAGCTTTTTCAAACAGTTGCGCTTCAAGATCATCTTACAGTTTATGAGGTTATTTTTGTAAATAACAAATTGTATATAGGAACTTCTAACGGGTTATTTATATATTCAATAAGCGAATTTGATGGATTAAAACTTCTTAAAAGCGTCTTCACAGAAAAGAAAATTGAATCGATTGCTGTTTCTGCTAATCGACTGTTAGCTGTAGTTGACAATCAGGTCATTTCTGTATCTAGGTCTGATTGGTCTCTAAACGCAGTCAAACTATCAGCAGTACAAGGTAAAATTAAGTCAATAGTCTGTAGTGATTATCGACTAGTTGTTGGCACAAATATAGGGGTTTATGATTATTTTCTAAAAGAGAATGAGGCATATATTTCAGGATTCAAAGCAGAGTACTCATCAAATGCTTTCCCAATAACTAAACTTTATTTGAGTCAGGACGGGACTATTTATGTTGGAACCTATGGACTAGGACTTTGGGCAATTCCATCACCTACCTATTATTTTATTCCAAACGAGCAGATTAATAATCGAAAAGTTAGCGCCATTGGATTGTTTGAAGAGCATACATTTGTAATAGGGGGACAATTAGGATTAAGTTTTTATTTTAACGGAGATTTAATAAATGAGTCATTCCCATCATCATATCTATTGAATAATAAGAGGATAAATGTAATTAGGCCTCATCCAGAAGGCTTAGTGATGGGGACAGAGTCTGATGGCATTTGGCTCTTGGATTCAACCAAGCAATTACGACAATTGGTTTCCTCAATTCTTTCTATTGAAGATATCGCGAGTGATGAACATGGTAACCTCTGGATAAGCACCAGTTTTGAAGGATTATATACACTTGTAAACGGAGTTGTTAGGCATTTTTCAAAACAGAGTACTTTTAGTAGAAATGATCTCTCTAAACTAAATCTTCATGGAGATAAACTATGGTTTATAAATGGTGACGATGGCTTGGGATATGTTAACTTAATTGACAGCCAATTAGTCATTCCATCAAATTTACCACCTGTTAAAGTTATAGATTTCGCAGTTGATAAGAATGGTTATGTTTGGGCAGCTACGCAAGGTGATGGGATAATGTATTATACCAATGACAACTATTCATTCATAGACTTATCAGAAGTTATGGGCAATAATTTTACGAACACCTTGGTAATGGATAAAGCCCATAATATTTGGGTTTCAAGTCAAAATACGCTTCTTAAATGGAATAACAAGAATAAAGTTAGAGCTACCAATGTAGGTTTATATTTCGAAACTACATTTAGAGAACGAGCTAATTTCTATTTAGAAAATGGAAACTGGATTTATTATGGAACTGAAGAAGGATTAGTTTATTTTAATGTGAATCAATATTTTACTGCATTTCCCTCTGATTTTATTTATTCTATAAACGATGGACAATCTAGAGGTCAAGGAGATTCCATACCTCTTTCATACACAGATAAATTTGAAATTAGCTTCCATTTCAATGATTTGGTTAGAAATCCATTTTTAAACTTTTTTTATAGAGTGAATGAAGATCTTGATAAGTGGGTTCCTATTGACGGCAATAGTTTCGTATTAAATAGTCTAGGCTATGGAAGAGTTAAGGTGGAAATTAAAGCTATCTCTAAAAGTGGTGTAGTATATGGTGTAAATCATTTTTATCTGGATATTAATAAACCATTTTGGCTGCAATTATGGTTTTATGTCTTGGTTTTTATTGGAATAGGGATAGGGATTTACTTTTACATACAGCTTAAGACTAAACAGCTACGGAATAGGAATATTGAGTTGAAGAAGTTGGTTGCTCTTCGAACGAAAGAGATTACTCAAAAAAATAAGAAACTTGAACAGTTTGCTTACGCAGTTTCACATGATTTAAAGAATCCGGTTATCAATATTATAGGGTTAGTAGAGATTCTTGAGCAGATGAATGTGATCAAAGAAGATCATCCAAAACAAGTATTTGAAATGCTAGGTACTTCTTCCCGTCAGTTGGATCGTTTAGTGAAGGGACTAGTCGAGTTATTAAAAGTTAAAAGAGAAGAACAAAATAGTACAGAAAACTCAATTGATGAAATCTTTAAACAAGTTAAACAAGCAATTTCTTTACAGATAACTAAAAGTAATGCAGAAATTACTGAGGATTTTTCACAAGTAAGTTTTATTCGATTTAATCACTCATACTTATATAGTATAGTATATAATTTAACTTCTAATGCAGTTAAATACAGAGATCCTAGCCGTCCTCTTAAAATAACAGTAAGTACATTTAATGAGAATGAATATGTTGTTTTTCAAATTCAAGATAATGGGTTAGGTATGGATTTAAATCATTCAGATGGTCAATTATTTAAAATGTTTCATCGATTTCATGATCATGTCGAAGGCACAGGAGTAGGGCTTCATATGATTAATGAGATGGTGGAAAGTTCTGGAGGATTTATTAATGTAGAAAGTAAAGTAGGGGAGGGGTCTCTTTTTAAAATATACTTAAAAGTATAATTAATGAATTAGATTGTTCGTATAAATGTGATCTTTTACTTCTTTAAAAGCAGTTACTAACTTGTCTAGCGAGTTATTTTGTAATTTTTTAGGATTCGATTTAATGATTACTTCCAATTCTTCTGCTATTTGGGCTACTTTAATGGCACCTATGGTTTTGGAAGATCCGGTTAATTTATGCGCTTTTTTGCCTGCTAGAATAAAATCTTCATCGTTTATTGCCTTTACAAGCTCATCCAAATCAAATTTTCCATCAGATAAGTAAATCGATAATATTTGGCTAACAAGCTCTTTGTTAAATTCTTTTAGGTTGTATAAATCTAAAACTAGCAAATCAAATCTATTAAATATTAGTAGCTAAAATGCTTTTCTAATAGCAGTAAAAATTTTTCTTTGGTAACGGGCTTACTAAAATGGTCATGAACTTTAAGTATTTTAGCTATTTCAGAAGCAGGTTGTTTCGTATTCTCGGCAATTAGAGCTACTATTTTGGCTGTTTTTGCTTGATCTTCTAATTGGTTATAAAGTTGCATAAATCTATAACCATCCATAATCGGCATATTGAGGTCTAAGAAAATAAGGTCTATAGAAGACTTCTTTTCTGAACTACCATCAGTAAAAAAAGTGAGTGCATCCTGACCATTTTTAAATGTTATTATCTCCTCACAAACTTCCATTGTCTCAATTAAATTTTTATTGAGAAAATTTGTCACCATATCATCATCAATAAGTACCACACAGTTTAGTTTTTTCATACTTCCTTTACAGTAAATTAATTCTCTCGTATAGGTCTTTTTTGTTTGATCTGCTAACCGGGAATGTCTTATTCTTTATAATAACTATGTTTTCTTCTATCTTCTCAATTTTATTCAAATTAACTATAAATGAGCGATGTATTCTACAGAAATTAGCTAAAGATAGCTTTTCTTCTACTTTTTTCATGGTGATGTTAACCACGTACTTTTTTTCATCAGTATGAATTGTTACATAATCGCCTAATGATTCAATCCAATTGATAGCATCGATATCTAATTTCACAAACGCGGAATCTGACTTTACGAAAATGCTTTTTGTTGAGTTGTCTAAGTTTGATTTAGCTCTTTGGTTTTTTGCTTCTTTTACTTTATTTATTGATTTTAGTAAACGTTCTAATGTTATAGGCTTTAGTAAATAATCTGTTGCTGAGGTTTCATAAGCTTTTAATGCATAGCTCTCCCTTGAACTGATGAATATAATAAAAGGATTATCACTTAGTGTTTCAAGAAACTCAAAGCCTGTCATTTCGGGCATTTCTATATCTAAAAAAATAATGTCTATTTCATTATGATTTATACACTTAAGTGCCTCGCTTACTTTTTCGCATGAGGCCACTAACTCTAATGTTCCAGTTTGTTTGATTATTTCCTCCAGAGCAATTCTTGATACATTATCATCATCTAAGATTAGACATTTCATAAAATTATTTTTAGTTTAAAATCGCAAATAATTATGTAATTTTCAAATACAATCTCAATTTTTTTTGGCAAAATTAAACCAATATTCCAAATGAAAAAATTTTCACTTTATCTTTTATTCACATTGCTTACAAGTTTACTATACACCAATTCAATCAAAGCTGTTGATAATAATTTACTAACAACTTTACTAAAGAAGCATGTTCGTTCAAATGGCCTTGTAGACTATAAAGGAATAAAAGCAGATGAGGTTTTGCTCAACAAATATATAGATGAATTAAACAAGAATTACCCTAAGGATAACTGGACTAAAAATGAAAAATTATCCTATTGGATTAATGTTTATAATGCATTTACATTGAAGTTAGTAATTGATAACTATCCCGTAAAGACTATTTTAGAAATTAACGAAGGCAAGCCGTGGGATCTTTCTTTTATTAGAATTGGAGACAATTCTTTTTCTTTGAATCAAGTGGAAAATGATATTTTGAGAAAGGACTTTAACGAACCTAGAATTCATTTTGCTATTAATTGTGCCTCTATTTCTTGTCCTAATATATTAAATAGGGCTTATGAGCCTGCTATATTAAATGATCAATTAGAGCTAGTAACCAAAGCATTTATTAATGATCAGAATCGCAATACAATTACAAGCGCTAGTATACAGATTTCTAAAATTTTTGACTGGTTTAGAAACGATTTTGAGCAAGCTGGAGGGGTTATCTCTTTCTTAAATAAGTATAGCAAGTTTAAAATACAGACAACCCCTAATATTCTTTACAAAGATTATAACTGGAATTTAAATCAGCTATGAGTAAAAGCATTCTTATTTTTATAAGAAATCCTGAATTAGGTAAAGTAAAGACTAGGTTAGCAAAATCTATTGGCAATCAGAAAGCTTTATTTGTTTATGAGCGACTATTAGAACAAACTAGAGAAACTGTTTTAAAAGTCAACGCAACAAGACTTTTATTCTATTCTGATTATATTTCTAACTCGGATAGATGGAATGAAAATGATTTTATAAAGTATTTACAAGTTTCAGGAAATTTAGGTCATAGAATGCAAGAAGCTTTTGAAAAAGCTTTTCAAAAAGGAAGTCATAAGGTAATTATAATCGGTAGTGATTGCTATGACTTATTAGAGGAGACAATTAATTCAGCATTTAATATGTTAGAAAGCTCCGACGCCGTCATAGGGCCAGCCAATGATGGAGGTTATTATCTTTTAGGGATGAATTCTTATACTCCCGAAGTTTTTAGAGATATAAATTGGAGTACCTCATCTGTTTTTAATGAAACAGTTTCAAAATTTAAATGGTTAAATAAAACGATCAGCATTTTGCCTGAGTTAATTGATATAGATGAATTGTCTGATCTAGAAGCATCAACTTTTAATCAGTCTTTACTTCAGGACGCAAATTCAACACTTTAATTGTGCTAACTTTGCGTTTTATAATTGAAAAAACAAACTATTATGACGATTGAGCAAATTAAAGAGGCAGCTGAATATATTAAAAGTCAGGGGGTTGATTCTCCAAATTTTGGAATTGTGCTAGGTACAGGTTTAGGTAACTTAGTCACTAAAATTGAGAAAATTACAGAAATAGATTATGCTAATATTCCTCACTTTCCTGTTTCAACAGTTGAGTCACATCATGGTAAATTAATTTATGGGACAGTAGAAGGCAAAAAGGTACTGGCTATGCAAGGTCGTTTTCATTATTATGAAGGGTATACCATGCAACAGATTACCTTTCCTATAAGAGTGATGAAATTATTGAATATTCAAAAATTATTGATTTCGAATGCAGCAGGAACAGTTAATTCTGAATTTAAAAAGGGATCATTAATGCTGATTGATGACCATATTAATATGCTGCCTGCAAATCCATTAACAGGAAAAAATCTTGACGAAATGGGGCCACGTTTCCCTGATATGAGTCAACCATACGATGCAGAAATGAATCAGCAGCTTGAGCGTATTGCTGCTGATCTAGGTATAGTTTTACATAAAGGCGTTTATACTCCTGTAGCAGGTCCAAATCTAGAAACAAGGGCAGAGTATCGTTTTTTACGTATTATTGGTACTGATGCTGTAGGAATGTCAACCGTTCCTGAGGTTATTGTTGCTAATCATATAGGACTTCCTTGTGTTGCTATTTCAGTGTTGACAGATGAGTGCGATCCGGATAACTTAAAGCCTGTTTCTATAGCAGAAATATTAGAAATTGCGGGGAGAGCAGAAAAAGATCTTACTAAATTATACGTTGAACTAATTAAAAAGAGCTAGTTACTACCTGAAGTGGTATAATGCTTTTGAATAGTTTGTAAAGCCGGTTTGTTTTGAGGTGTATACCCAATATCCTTAATCCCTCCGGCTTTTTTATTTTCAGAGAACCATTTCCACAAATAACCTCCTTTAATAAAATCTTCGTTCCAGAACGTATTAAAAAAAGCATCTAGTCCAACTTGCTGATTAATCATGTTGACTTCGTATTGGCTTGCAGATTCCCAAGGCTTAGCCAAGCTGTAATCCATACTTCTATATCCAAATTCAGTAAATAGAATAGATTTGCCATACTCTTTGGAAAAGTTTTGTAAACTATTTTTGATTGGTTTCCATGATTTTTGAATTTTCATTTTGTTAGGTAACTTATCATCAGCCAAAGGGAAGTATGCGTCTATGCCAATGTAATCTAGTTTGTTCCAGAACGGTACTTTCTCGTAATCATCCCAATTTGCGGCGTAAGTTAACTCTCCATGGTAAATAGTTCTTATTGTATCAATTAATTCGCTCCAATATTGTGGTCGATTTTCGATAAATCGACCGAGCTCTGTTCCGATACAAAAAGTTTCTACCTCTTCAGACTCGGCAATCAATGCAAAAGATAAAATATAATCCCTGTAAGAGTTTTCAAATACTTGCCAGTTTTCATGACTTCCGAAGTAAAAGTTGCCAGTATATTCTCCATTCATTAACCACAGCTGTGGTTTCAATAATAGTTTTAAATTTTCTTTTTTTGCAAGCTTAATACAAGTAGAAACTCCATCGATTTGCTCTCCCCACCACTGGTTTTTATGGTTAAATATTACTTCGAGGTCATTATCTCCATAAGTAAATGCAAATGGAATTATTGCCAAGGCGTTACACTTAGTTTCTTGCTTAATATTTTTAAAAGGGACATCACCAATTTCATTAACTGGAGCAACGAAGCTTATTCCGTTATCTTTAACTTTAGAAGGTTCTTGAATTACGGCACATGAAAAAAGTGAGATAATCCCTACAGTAAATAGTAACTTTATCTCCATTTTTTAAATGTAATAATTATTGGCGCATTTCTTCAAATGAAATGCTTGGCACAATTTTTATATAATTGCAAATAAATTGAATTAATAATATGTTCAAAAATACACTATCCCTCTTATTTTTTACATTATTCATATTGCTTCAAAGCTGCAGTGGAACAAAAAAGTATGCAAAGCAAGCGCTTTATTTTGAAGCAGCTGGCATGTATCAGGATGCTGCTAAAAACTTTTTAGAGGCATTGCGCAGAGACCCAAATAATATTGAAGCTAGAATTGGATTAAAAAGTAATGGAAGAAAGGTTTTTCAGGATTACTTAGATGACTTTTTTGTTGCAAAGGCAACAGGGGAAAACAAGAAAGCTGTTTATGCATACCTAGATGCTCAAAAATATGCAGAAACTTTAGATAAATATAATATAGAGGTAGACGAACCTTCATATATAAAAAATGATTTCGAACTATTGAAACAAAATTATCTTGAAAATCAGTACAATGAAGGCAAAATGTTAATGGGGCAAGAAAAGTACGAAGCTGCAGAAAAATTATTTGCTGAAATAACTAGTTTAGAACCTGCATATAAGGATGTAGATAATCTTAAGCTAATAGCTTATCTCGAGCCTTATTACAAACAAGCTTTAGAGGCGTATTCAAATGAGCGTTATGTCAAGGCGTATTATCTAATGGATAATATTATTGCTCAAGATCCAAATTATAAGGATGTTAAAAGTATGCGAGAAGATTGTTTGGAATTTGGACTTTTTACTATTGCTATTCTTGGAATTGATAATGTGACAGGAGACAATGTGATTGGACATAAAATTCAAGCTACTTTGTTAACTGAATTAACTAAAAATACCAATCCATTCATCAAGATTATTGATCGGGAAAACATGGAAAGTATTCTTGAGCAGCAAAGATTAAATTTATCAGGAGCAATTGATGAGAACACTGCTGCTGAAGTGGGAGAATTGCTGGGTGCAAAGGCTGTAGTGTCAGGTAGAATAATAGAGCGACAAATGACAACAGGCAAGACAACAACATTTAACAGGAATGGTTATCAAGCATATTCTGTTAAACAGTTTAATAAGGCCACTCAGAAAGAAGAGTTTGTTACCAAATATAAAAAGGTTGGATATAAAGAGTATTATCAAATGAACGAGGTAAAGTTATCGTATCAACTGCAAGTTACATCTTTAGAAACAGGTGAAATTATTTTTTCTAGAGTATTTGATCAAGATAAAAATGATGCGATGCATTTTGCTATTTATGATGGAGATAGTCGTTATTTGTATCCCGAAAGCAAAGGGAATGTATCTTTAATTCAAAATGAAAAGCGAAACTTAGATCGATTGCTCAATTCACCAAGAGAATTAAAATCAAGCACGGAGTTAATGAATGATTTGTTGAAAAGTTCTGCAAGTTATTTTTCTAGCGATATTATGAGAACAGTAAACGCATATATTAATAAATGAAAAATAGCATAATTGGATTTTTAGGCTTGATACTTCTCTTTGGTTGTAAACCGAAAGAAGTTACTCGGTCTATTTCGGAGGAGCCAAAGCCATATTGGGTAGAGAACAGACCAATAAATAGTTTAGATTACATTGGTATTGGAGTTGCAAAAAAAGGACCTGGTGTAAATTTTATTGAATCAGCAAAAAATAATGCCTTAAGTGACTTATCTTCCGAAATAAAGGTCAATCTGGAATCAAATACTGTTTATTATCAAACAGAGAGAGGAGGTATTGTAAATGAAGATTTTAGATCGACTATAACAACCTCTGCTGCAGCGGATATTGAAGGGTACGAAATGATAGGTTCTTGGCAGAATGAGCAAGAATATTGGGTGTATTATAAATTATCTAAAGCAGATTACTTAAGACGAGTAGATGAAAAAAGGCTAAATGCTAGAAAAGCAAGTTTAGAGCATTTGTCTAACGCTAAGTTAAGTCAGCAGAAGGGAGATTTTAAGCTAGCTATTCAGCATTATTTTGATTCATTCTCTGCAATTCAAGCTTATCCTTCAAGTTCAATAGAAGTAACAGAAAATGGAACGCTTACTTTTTTAGACAATCTAATTTACAGTAATATTCAACAGTTATTTTCTGCTATTGAGTTTGGTCAGAACAAGGAGAAATCAGTTTTAGATTTTAATAACAGATTCAGTAACCATGAATATATTTTAATTTCTTACAATGGAAAAGAAATCAAGGAAATTCCATTAATTCATCGATTTTATAATCAGTATGGGCCTGTAAAACAATCTATTTTTTCTAATGAAAATGGGATTCTTGATGTTTATGTTAAGGCTACAAGCCTGCATCCCAGCAGAGTCAAGAATGATATTTATTTAGATTTAGATCAGCTGATTGGTAATAGATCAGATGCAGCCTTCATTAAGCAAAAGGTTGCTAAACTCGTGTCCCCAAGATATACGTTAGAGGCTGAGGTGGTGCCGCCAAAGTTGTTTGTTAATAGCCATGAATATTCTTTTGGAAAATCAAATAATAAAGAGATTTTAAAAAGTACTCTAATAAGTGAATTGATAAAGGAGGGAATTCTAATTGTTGATACCTACCAAAAAGCAGATCTTATTGCTGAATTAAAATCAGACACCAAACTACAAAGTGAGGATGCTAATTTTACAGCAGTAGAATTGAGTTATTCCATACAAATTACAGAGAAGGAAAGTAAAAAAACAGTTTTATCTTTAGTAGAAGGCCCCTTAAAAGGGGTAAGTTTGGATGAGGAAAGAGCTGCTGTAAAAGCATACGAAAAAGCTGATGGACAGCTAAAAAGAGTAAGTTTGGTAAAAATAAAGTCCGCAATATTGGATTTTTGAAATATATCTTACAACTTTGGCACAGTTTCTGAAAAGAATCAATAAACGATTAAAATCTATAATATCATGAAAGTTAAATTAAGAAAAGTAGGAGTAATGGCGATTACGGCATTAGCCTTGATGGCAAGTGTAACAGCTTGTAAGAGTAAAAATAAAGTGGCTGAACGTGAGCGACCTGCAGATGAAGTTTTAGTAAATGTGTACTGTTCAGGGTCTGACTACTTTAGTAATAATAAGTTTTTTAGAGCGAATGCAGTTGGCGAAAGTATGGACCAGTCTACTTCTAAAAAGAAAGCAATGAGTAATGCTAAGGCCGATTTAGCTTCTGCTATTCAAACTACAATCAAAGGAACAATTGATAATTACGTAAACTCTAGAGAGGTAAACAATGTAGAAGAGTTAGCTGAGCGATTTGAAGGATTAACTAGAGAGGTAATTAATCAGGAATTAATCGGAACAAAAACAATCTGCGAAAAAGTAACAAAAACATCAACAGGTAACTATAAAACATATATCGCAATCGAGCTTTCAGGAGATGAAATGGTAGGCAAGATGAATGAAAGGTTAGCAAAGGATGATATGCTAAAAGTTGATTATGATTACGAGAAGTTTAAGGATACTTTCGAAGAAGAAATGAAGAAATTAGAAAACAGATAATTGAAGTAAATTTGGAAACTAAGGGAAGCGGATTAAAATACGCTTCCCTTTTTTTGTTGATTTTATTATATTCAATACCAGTTCATGGTGGTTATATTATAATTAACGATATTTGTTCAACTTTTAAAAAAAATCAGAGGGAGCTCCTTTTTTAATCGCTTAAGACAAATCCTATGTGGGCCAAATTTGCCGGGCATATCCTGCGTAAACGTTATTATATTATAGCAATATTAGTTGCTATTACTACTGTTATGGGCTTCTTCGCTCGTAACGTAAAGATGTCTTATGAAATGGCTCAGATGCTGCCTGATACAGATAGCACATTCCTAGATTTTGAACGGTTCAAAAAGCAATTTGGTCAAGAAGGTAGTGTGCTGGTTATTGGAATGCAAGAAAAGTCGCTATTTGAATTGGAAAACTTTAATAAGTGGTTTGATTTAAGTGCTAATCTTAAACAGGTAGAGGGTATAGATGAAATACTTTCTATTCCATCTATCGTTAATCTCAAAAAGAATAGCGAAGAGAAAAAATTCATTCCTACACGTATATTTGAACAAAAGCCATCTTCTCAATTAGAATTGGATAGTTTAATGAAAGTCGTTTATGGGTTACCATTTTATAGTGGATACCTGTTTAATAACAGTGATGACTTTACACTTATGGCTCTAACCTTGGATCGTAAGTACCTTGATTCTAAAGATAGGAGGCCATTAATGGATAGCGTCTATTCCCTTATACACACATTTGAAGCTGAAACGGGCCTTAAGGTGAGATCGTCAGGGTTGCCATACATTCGCTCAAACAATACCACAAAGATAAGTGCCGAGATTAAGCTATTTATAGTTCTCGCAATAGTAGTAACCTCCATAATCCTATTGCTCTTTTTTAGGTCGTTTAAGGCAATGTTTCTGTCTATGCTAATCGTTATGATTGGTGTGATTTGGGCCGTTGGATTTTTGGGCATTTTTGGATTTGAAATTAGTATTCTTACAGCATTAATACCGCCACTAATTATTGTAATTGGGATACCCAACTGTATTTTTATTCTTAATAAATACCATCACGAGTATAGTATCCATAGTAATCAGATGAAGGCGTTAAATCGTGTGATTCATAAAATTGGAAATGCCATTTTTCTAACAAATACTACAACAGGTCTAGGGTTTGCAACTTTTATTTTTACTCAGAGTGCTATATTAGTCGAGTTTGGGATTGTGGCCTCATTGGGAATTTTTTCAGTTTTCTTACTATCCATTACTTTAATGCCAATTATGCAAAGCTTTATGCGTCCTCCTGGAGAAAGGCATATAAAGCATCTTGAAAGAAAATGGGTATTCTTGGTAGTTAAGCAATTAGAAAACATTGTTGTGAATTATCGGAAAATCGTTTATTTCGTAACAGTTTCCATTTTAATAGTTTCAGTTTTTGGAATCACTAAAATTCAAGTAACAGGAAATATTGCAGACGACTTGCCTCGATATGATCCAGTCTATTTGGATTTAAAATTCTTTGAAAGCGAAGTAAATGGAGTTTTACCCTTGGAGGTTACAATTGATACAAAAAAAAAGAATGGGGTTTTTAAGCTAGCGAATTTAAAAAAAATTGATAGGCTTCAAGATTTACTAGGCGAATATCCTGAATTTTCAAAAGCTTTGTCTATAGTGGAAGGTTTGAAATTTGCTAAACAAGCTTTTTATGGCGGAGACCCCTCAAAATACAGTTTATTTAATAGCCAAGAGCAAGCTTTTATAGCCCCATATTTTAGAGGGGCAGATGAAACTAGTCGAGAATTATTGAAATCATATGTAGATACGAATAATCAAATAACAAGGATTACGGCTCAAGTTGCTGATGTGGGTACCAATCGCATGGAAACGATAATGAGTGATCTAAAGCCGCGAATAGATTCTATATTTAACCCCGATAAGTATGATGTATCATTAACAGGCACTAGTATTGTATGGTTAAAAGGCACCGAATACCTTGTAAAAAACTTATTTATTAGTTTAGGTATTGCTATTTTATTAATAGCTTTTATAATGTCTATCCTTTTTTTATCTGTTCGAATGGTGTTTATGAGTTTGGTCCCTAATTTATTGCCTCTTCTTACAACTGCGGCAATTATGGGTTACTTTGGTATCTCCATTAAGCCATCAACCATTCTTATTTTCAGTATTGCTTTTGGTATCTCTGTTGATGATACCATTCACTTTTTAGCTAAATACCGGCAAGAACTTAAATCTCATTCGTGGAACATTAAAGAGGCTGCTCTATTGGCATTGAGAGAAACTGGAGTGAGTATGATTTATACTTCCATCGTACTATTTTTCGGGTTTGGTGTTTTTGCTGCATCTGAATTTGGAGGAACTGTCGCTTTGGGCTTATTGGTTTCGATTACTTTGCTTGTTGCAATGTGTTCTAATCTTTTACTGCTTCCTTCGCTTATTCTTAGCTTAGATAAACGAATAACTACCAAAGCATTCGAAAAAGAATCGCTAATAGAGTTGATTGACGAGGAAGAAGATATTAATTTAGATGAGTTAGAAATTAACTCCTATAAATAGCAACTATGAAAGGAATTATATTAGCAGGAGGTTCTGGAACGCGACTTCATCCTTTAACCTTAGCAGTTAGTAAGCAGTTGATGCCAGTGTACGATAAGCCAATGATTTATTATCCACTTTCTACATTAATGAGTGCTGGAATTAGTGAAATTCTAATCATTACAACACCTCATGATAGCGATAGCTTTAGAAAATTATTAGGAGATGGTTCACAGTTTGGCTGTAATTTCGAATTCGCTATACAAGAAATTCCGAATGGCTTGGCTCAAGCCTTTGTGATTGGAGAATCTTTTATAGGGAATGATAGTGTAGCGTTAGTATTAGGAGATAATATTTTTTATGGAACGGGTTTAGAAGAGAACCTTCAGCAACACTTAAATCCTGAGGGTGGAGTAGTTTTTGCTTATCATGTTTCTGATCCTGAACGCTACGGAGTTGTAGAGTTTGATAAAAATAAAAATGCTTTGTCAATTGAAGAAAAACCTGAAATTCCTAAATCTAATTATGCGGTTCCAGGTTTATATTTTTATGATAACTCTGTAATTGAAATCGCGAAGGGGTTGAAGCCTAGCGCTAGAGGAGAATATGAAATCACTGATGTAAATAAGGTGTATTTGCAACACAAGAAATTAAAAGTGGCTATTCTTGATAGAGGAACAGCATGGTTAGATACAGGTACATTTGACTCATTAATGCAAGCAGCACAGTTTGTTGAGGTAATTGAGCAACGTCAAGGGCTGAAGGTTGGATGTTTAGAAGAAATAGCTTTTAGAATGGGTTATATAACACAAGAGCAATTATATAAATTAGCAGATCCACTTGTAAAAAGTGGATATGGCAAGTACTTGCTTAATTTGACAAAAGATTAGCAAATATGGATAGACAGCATATTTTAATTACGGGAGGAGCTGGCTTTGTTGCAAGTGCATTGGCTGAAAAGTTAGCAGTTGATGAAAATAACCTTATTGTAATTGTTGACAATCTTTTAACAGGAGATGTAAAGCGAATTCCTCTGAGAGAAAATGTACGTTTTATAAAAGCAGATGTTAATAGATTAGAAGATATTTCGGGTGTTTTTTATGCTTTTTCATTTAAATATGTGTTTCATTATGCTGCAGTTGTTGGAGTTAAAAGGACTATAGATAATCCTGTAATAGTTTTAGATGATATTACAGGTATCAAAAATATTTTAAGCCTTTGCAAAAATACAGGGGTTAAAAGAGTTTTCTTTTCTTCTTCTTCTGAGGTTTATGGAGAGCCAGTAGAAATGCCGCAAAATGAGCATACAACACCTCTAAATTCTCGTTTGCCTTATGCCATAGTAAAGAATGTAGGTGAAGCTTTCTTAAAGTCATACAAAAAGGAATACGACCTAGATTATACGATATTCCGTTTTTTTAATACTTATGGCCCTAAACAAAGTAAAGACTTTGTGATTAGCAAGTTTGTGGCTAAAGCACTTAAAGGTGAAGACATAACTATATTTGGAGACGGTTCCCAAACGCGAACATTTTGTTATATAGAAGATAATATTCAAGCTTGTTATAACGCTTTCGCCAATAATGAAGTTATGAATGATGTAATAAATATTGGCAATGATAATGAGATGACTGTTTTAGATTTGGCAAAAACAATCATTCGCTTATCTGGTTCTACTTCTAAAATTGTTCATTTACCACCTTTAGAGGAAGGCGATATGAGTAGACGGAATCCAGATATTTCAAAAATGAAAAAGGTGCTAGGAAGAGAATTGACTGATATAGAAACAGGATTGTCCAACGTAATTAATAACCCAACATTTATTCTCTAGATGCTTTCTTTTAAACAAGCCTTTAAAGAGGTTGAAGCTTACATTTCGGCCACCGATTTTAGTGGGAATCCCTCAGAATTATACGATCCGATTACTTATAGTATGAATTTAGGAGGAAAGC
Organism: Vicingaceae bacterium; assembly: GCA_018402765.1. Lineage (GTDB taxonomy): Bacteria > Bacteroidota > Bacteroidia > Flavobacteriales_E > Vicingaceae > Acidiluteibacter. The sequence goes on from JAGYIE010000002.1 coordinate 712,252, forward strand.
GATTAAGACCTGCTTTACTTTTAATGTCTGCAGATTTGTTTGGTGCGCCAAAAGAATCAGCCCTTAATGCTGCTATGGGGATAGAGGTGTTTCATAATTTCACCCTTGTTCATGATGACATTATGGATGAGGCACCACTTCGAAGAGGTAAGGGCACGGTTTATAAAAAATGGAATAGGGATATTGCAATACTTTCAGGTGATGTAATGTTTGTAAAGGCAATTGATTTTTTCTTAAAACTTGCTCCTGCGCAGCAATTGGCAGATGTTCTCAAAGTGTTCAATAAAACCGCGGCTGAAGTTTGTAATGGTCAACAGATGGATATGAATTTTGAGACTGCAGAGTCGGTTTCTATACAAGATTACTTGTATATGATTGAATTAAAAACAGCCGTTCTTCTAGCAGCAGCATTGAAGATAGGTGCAATGATAGGAGGTGCCTCTTTAGATGATGCAAATCATATTTATGAATTTGGCAAAAATATTGGCATTGCATTTCAGCTTCAAGACGACTTTCTTGATGCATACGCAAATCCGGACACTTTTGGGAAAATAGTTGGAGGTGATATTATAGCGAACAAAAAGACTTATTTGCTGCTTGAAGCTTTTAATCTAGCTAACGATAATCAACGACTTGAATTGAATCATTGTATTAACGGAAATTTTAGCGATGAAGAAAAGGTTACTCGTGTAAAATCCATTTATAATGAGTTACATATTCCTGAATTAAGTCAGCTAAAAATGGAAATGTATTTTGATCAAGGGATGGATTCATTAGAAAAAATAGGCATTTCAAAAGCGTTGAAACAGCCCCTTATTGATATTGCTGAGCAGCTTATGTTCAGAGATATTTAAAATAATTAGCTCTTATATAAATCTTTTAAAGCCTCTCTAAGAGTTGCAAATTCAAATTTGAAGCCTGCATTTTTAATTTTTTGATTCGAAATTTTATTACCCTTTAATACCATCATAGCTCTTTCGCCAAGGATTATCTTCATCACAAAGTCAGGTACATTTGGAAGGAGTAGTGGCTTTTTTAAGACTTTAGCTACATCTTTAGTAAATTCTGCATTTGTTCTATGCTCATCTGCTGATGAATTATGTGGGCCTGACAGCTGGTTCTCCATTTGGAAAATAAACTGGTTACTTACATCTCGAATGTGAACCCAAGGAATATATTGATTGCCGCTGCCAAGTGGAGCACCTGCGTATAGTTTGATTGGTCGAGCCAATTCCTTTAGAGCACCACCTTTTGTTGATAGCACAATACCAATTCTAACAGCTGAGGTAGGTATCTTTAACTCATTAAATCGAAAAACCGCTTTTTCCCATAGGATGCATGTTCTTGCAAGAAAATCTGCCCCAGGCTGATCCGCTTCTGTAAAGGTATGGTCCGAGGGGGTGAAACCATAATAACCAACCGCTGATGCAGAAACAATTGATTTAAATTTTGTTTTGTTATTCTTAACTATTTCAAAAAGAAAATTAAGGGAGTCCACACGGCTATTAATAATCTCTTTTTTTCGTTCTTCTGTCCACTTTTTATCTGCTATGCCTGCCCCAACTAGGTTGATCAAATAATCGTACTTTACGACCTTCTCAACATCGATGGTCTTATTTTTTAAGTTCCAAACAATGGTTTCTACGCTTTTATCGCTTGACTTACTTCTACTTATGTGTCCTACTTTATAGCCTTTTTCGATTAGTAAATCAGTTAATACATTGCCTACTAATCCACTTCCACCACTTATTAAAACTGACTCTTGCATAGCTTGTTGTTTTGGTTAAAAACAGTCATCTTTGTTCTATGTTCAAAAGTACCTAATCATCCAATTGATATGCTTCCAAATATTCAAAATATAGCTCAATATGCAAATGACCAAGAATTTTTGCAGCAAGCATATTTTCAAATTCAAAAGGATACTTGCCGAACAGGGATAGAGTTAACAGAGCCATTTGAGTCGGAATGGACAATTACCAATCTAATTGACTACTTAAAGCCGACTGTAAATCGACTATTCGAGTGCAATTCAGATAAAATATTTGCACTGTTTTATACAATTGACATTCCTGAAAAAGCAATTAGAGCTGCTTTAAATAGCAATAGCCCCTTTGGACTGTCGCATGAGGTGACAAAACTCATCATCGAACGTGAGTTGTTAAAAGTGCTTACAAAAGCATATTTTCGAGATCAATTCAAATAGTTAATTTTTGGATGATTTAGAATTTGAATATACCCATGTTGGTACTTAATATTTCTTTAATTTTGGGGCATTCATCATTGTAAAAAGTATAATGGATAAATTTTCTTATCTAAGTAATGCAGACGTAACTGCAATTGATTCTATTTATCAACAATACCAAAAAGATCCAGAGTCTGTTGACGAGGGATGGAGTAAGTTTTTCGACGGATTTGAGTTTGCACGAAAAAATTACGAAGAGGATGTAAACTCTTCTGGTAGCTCCTTAAACTTTGATAAAGAGTTTAAAGTTGTAAATCTTATAAATGCCTATCGTTCAAGAGGGCACTTGTTTACAAAAACGAATCCTGTTCGTGAGCGTCGAAAGTATTCCCCTACTTTAGCCATTGAAAACTTTGGTTTAGCTCAAGAAGATTTAAGTAAAGTCTTTCAAGCTGGTGAGGATTTAGGTTTAAAGGGAGCAACTCTACAGCAAATTATTGACTTTCTTACAGAGACTTACTGTCATTCAATAGGGGTGGAGTATATGTATATTCGTAAGCCAGACAAAGTTGATTGGTTAAAGAATAAAATGGAAGGGGTTAAAAATACTGGAACATTTTCGAATGATGAAAAGAAACATATACTTCATAAACTGAATCAAGCAGTTGTTTTTGAACAGTTTTTACACAAGAAGTTCGTTGGCCAAAAACGATTTTCACTTGAAGGTGGAGAATCATTGATTCCTGCGCTTGATGCAGCTATTGAGTTAGGCGCTAAAGAAGGCATTGAAGAGTTTGTCGTGGGTATGGCCCATAGGGGTAGATTAAATGTTTTAGCAAATATTTTCAACAAAACATATAAAGATATCTTTTCTGAATTTGAAGGGAAAGAGTACGAGGACAATTTATTTGATGGTGATGTTAAGTACCATTTAGGCTATTCTTGTGATATTAAGACAGACTCTGGTAAAGATGTAAAGCTTACACTTTCTCCTAATCCTTCTCATTTAGAGGCTGTTGGGCCTGTTGTTGCAGGTATTGCTCGTTCAAAAGTGGACCAGTATTTAAAGGATAACCAAAAAATTGTTCCGATTATTATTCATGGGGATGCATCAATTGCAGGTCAAGGAGTAGTTTATGAACTAATACAAATGGCTTCTCTAGATGGATATAAAAATGGCGGTACCATTCATATTGTAATCAACAATCAGATTGGGTTTACCACAAATTATTTAGATGCTCGTTCTAGTACATACTGTACTGATGTTGGTAAGGTTACTTTATCGCCAATTTTTCATGTTAATGGAGATGATCCTGAAGCTGTTGTGTATACGATTAAATTGGCATTAGAATTTAGACAGAAATATAAGAAAGATGTGTTTATAGACTTATTGTGCTATCGTAAATATGGCCATAATGAAGGTGATGAACCACGTTTTACACAACCTTTACTTTATAAGGCCATCTCAAAACATAAAAACCCTAGAGAGATTTATTTAGATAAATTAATTAATCAAGAAGTTTTAGATAAAGAGACTGCTAAGCTGATGGAGACGAAGTTTAACGATATGCTCCAAGACCGGTTGGCAGAAGCAAAGCAAATAGAAAAGGCAGTAATCGCACCGTTTTTGGCTGAAACGTGGAAAGATCTTAGAGAATCTACAGATGCTGATATGGAGGCTTCTGCAGATACTACTTTTGATAAGAAAGCCTTGATTGAAGTTGGAAAAAGTATTAGTACACTTCCTGATGAAAAAAACTTCTTTAAAAAGTCAGAGAAGCTTTTTGCAGAGCGCCTAAAAATGATCGAATCCGAAAAGATAGATTGGGGTATGGCTGAATTGTTAAGTTATGCCACGCTTATGACAGATGGGTTCCCTGTTCGTATGACCGGTCAAGATGTAGAAAGAGGTACTTTTTCTCATAGGCATGCAGTGCTAAAAGTAGAAGACTCTGAAGAAGAATATATCCCTTTGAATCATATTGATGGGACAAAAGAAAAACTAGAAATATACAATTCTCTTTTATCTGAGTACGCAGTACTTGGTTTTGAGTATGGGTATGCGATGGCTACTCCATTCGGCTTAACCATTTGGGAGGCTCAGTTTGGAGATTTTAATAATGGAGCACAAATTATCATTGATCAATTTTTGAGCAGTGCTGAAGATAAGTGGAAATCACAAAATGGACTAGTTATGCTACTTCCGCATGGCTATGAAGGACAAGGTGCTGAGCATTCAAGTGCTCGATTAGAGCGTTTCTTGACACTGTGTGCAGATTATAATATGCAAGTGGCGAACTGCACCACTCCTGCTAACTTTTTCCATATTATAAGACGTCAGTTAAAAAGAGAGTTTAGAAAACCTCTAGTAATGATGACGCCGAAAAGTTTATTGCGTCACCCAAGATGTATTTCACAATTGGACGAGTTGGCAAATGGAAGATTCCAAGAAGTAATTGATGATGATCTTGTAAACGCAAAAGATGTTGATAAGGTAGTTTTTTGTTCTGGAAAGTTGTATTACGAACTACTTGAGCGACAAGAAGAGGATGACGCAAAGAATGTTGCTTTAGTAAGACTAGAGCAATTTTATCCTTTTCCTAAAACTCAAGTTAACGAGCTTATTAATAAATACAACAAGGCTAAGCAAATTATTTGGGCACAAGAAGAACCTGAAAATATGGGAGGTTGGGCATTTGTTTTAAGACATTTTGAAGGAGTAAAACTTCGATTAATTTCAAGGAGGGCTAGTGCTAGTCCGGCATCAGGTTCATCAAAGGTTTTTGCGAAAAGACAAGCTGTAATAATCAACGAAGTATTTGAAAAATAGGTTATAGAAAATAAAAATTATCATAGTTAGAAATTATGGCATACGAAGTAAAAGTTCCCTCTCCAGGAGAGTCAATTTCAGAAGTTGAAATAGCAACATGGGTTGTTTCAGAAGGAGATTATGTAGAAAAAGATGATGTAATTGCTGAGGTTGATTCAGATAAAGCAACATTGGAGCTAACGGCTCCTGAAGCAGGGGTAATTACATTCAAAGCAGAGGAAGGCGATACAGTTGCAGTTGGCGATGTAGTTGCAGAAATAGATACAGATGCAGCAGCTCCTGAAAAGAAGGAAAAAGCGCCTGCTAAAGAGGAAAATAAAGAAACTCCAAAAGCTGATGCTGCATCTTCTCCAAAGAAAGAAGAAGCTAAAACCTCAAGCCACGCAGAAGGACATCCTTCTCCATCAGCTAGAAAAGTAATGAGCGATAATGGTGTTCCTCCAAATAAAGTTACAGGAACAGGCAAAGGAGGTAGAATAACTAAACAAGATGTCGTTAACGCGATGGCTGCAGGAATATCTGCTGATTCAGCTCAAGGATGGGGTGGAACTCGTGATAAGCGAAGTGAAAAAATGAGTACACTTCGTCGGAAAATTGCTGAACGCTTAGTGTCTGTTAAAAATGAAACGGCTATGCTAACTACCTTTAATGAGGTAGATATGAAGCCAATTATGGATTTACGTTCAAGATATAAAGATAAATTTAGAGAGGTAAAAGAAGTTAACTTAGGCTTTATGTCATTCTTTACTAAGGCGGTAACTGAGGCATTAAATCATTATCCTGCTGTTAATGCGATGATCGATGGTAAAGAAGTAGTTTTCCACGATTATGCAGACATTGGTATTGCGGTAAGCAGCCCAAAAGGTCTTATGGTTCCTGTAGTTAGAAATGCTGAGCAAATGAGCCTAGCAGAAATTGAGGCTGAAATTAAGCGACTTGCGATTAAAGCTAGAGATGGTAAAATTTCTATAGACGAAATGACAGGAGGAACATTTACTATTACTAATGGAGGAGTATTTGGTTCTATGATGAGTACACCAATTATTAATCCTCCTCAAAGTGCTATATTAGGAATGCATAACATTATTGATCGTCCTGTGGCAATTGATGGGAAGGTAGAAATCCGCCCAATGATGTATTTAGCGCTTTCTTACGACCATAGAATTATTGATGGTAAGGAATCTGTTAGCTTCTTAGTGAAAGTTAAGGAAATGATAGAGAATCCAACCAAAATGATATTTGGAGGGAAAGACCCTGAAGAAATTTTACTGGGACTATAGAATATGAATTTAAAAAAAGGGCTGACTATTCAGCCTTTTTTTATGCTCTTGATGAAAATTTCAAGACTAAATACCCTGCTAATCCAGAAATTATTGAGGCCACTAAGATGGCCATTTTTGCCTGCTCTTTTACAATAGGATCGGTAAAGGCCAATTCGGATATAAATATAGACATTGTAAAACCAATTCCTGCCATTAGGCCTATTCCAATCATTTGTACCCATGACGTATTAGGTGGTAGAAAGGAAATCTTTAGTTTGACTAGTATATATGATAGTAAAACTATTCCTAAACTTTTACCTAGTATTAAACCTAATCCAATTCCTAAAGAAACGTCACTAAATAGTGAATAAATAATTTCTGAATTGATTACGATTCCTGCGTTACTAAGGGCAAAAAGGGGTAAAATTAAGTATGCTACAATTGGATTTAGAGCATGTTCCATCTTTTGTAACGGTGTTTCTGCCATTGCCCTAGTTACTTTCATTTGCTCTAATATATCTTGTTGTTCTTCAGTTATAAAAGAGCTGTCGGTTCGTTTTGCATGCTCAAATTTATCGATAAGAAAGTTTAATTTCTTTAGGAAAAAGCGCTCATCAATTTTTACTCTTGCAGGTATTGCAGCAGCTATTAATACACCTGCGAGCGTTGCATGAACCCCTGAAAGTAAAAATGCGATCCACAATCCACAGGCTCCAATTAATATATAGAAACCACTTTTTCTTACACCTATTAAATTCCCAATAACTAATATTAGGAAAAAGATACCTCCCCATTCAAGAAAATTTATATAAAGATTTTCAGTGTAAAAGAATGCGATAACCAACACAGCTCCTAAATCATCTACAATTGCTAATGCAGTTAAAAACACTTTTAGAGCCAATGGTATTCGCTTTCCTAGAAGACTTAAAACACCGAGAGAGAAAGCAATGTCTGTGGCCATTGGAATTCCCCATCCGGATTCACTAGGTGTTCCGTTGTTAAATGCTAAATAAACAATAGCTGGGAAAACCATTCCACCTATAGCTGCTGCAATTGGGAGAGATGCTTTTTTAAGTGATGATAAATCGCCAGCCATTATCTCTCTTTTTATTTCAAGTCCAATTGTAAAAAAGAAAATAGTCATCAGTCCATCGTTGATCCAATAATGCAAGGACTTTTCTATGGAAAAGCTACCAACACTAAATCCAATAACGTTTTCCCATAAGTGATGATAACTTTCAGCATCAATTAAGTTAACCCAAATTAATGCAATTATAACAGCTACAAAAAGTAAAATTCCTGAAGAGGCCTTGTTTTTTAACAAGTTATCTACTGGCTTCAAAAGAACGTCTAGTGGTGTTTTGTGATTGGGTTTGAGAAAATTCACGTGGTTAATTTTACTTTAACTTCACAAAGAATATTCCCTTGATTTAATTGTTTGATATTTAAATTTTTACAATGGTTAGTTAATTTTCATTGTAGAGACTTCTATACAGATTGTATAAAATCTTCAAAAGGATTAGTCAATTACGAGTTTACGCGTACTGTATCCTTCATTGGTGTGAGTACGAAGAAATAATACTCCTTTGTAATCATTTATAACTATTGGATTATCATACGTATGAACTCCTTTTGGTCGAGAGCCACCGTCGGTAATAGCTAATCTTCTTCCTGTTACATCTAGAAGTTCGAACAATATATTAGTGTTATTTTCTAACTCAAATGTTACTTTATAGTCTTGGTTATGTATTGGATTAGGGTAGACTTTTAATGAAGATTCTAAAAGGCTGTTTTTATCTACAGATGAGTTCAAGGTAGCATAAATATGGTCTACATAGGTGCTATCATCCGAGCCATTCGTATTACTTACAAAGAACTGAAGAGTATAAAACCCTACTGCATCAAATGTTAATTCAGGTCTAGGAGAGAATCTAGATGAATTATTAACGAAGGTCACTGTGTTAGGAGAAAATTGAAATTCGCACGCTGTTCTACCTTCATCTATGGTTTGACTAACGATTTGAACAGTATCTTTATTGATAACTGGATTGGTGGAACTGATCGTAAATTCTGCTTTTGGTCCAAAATCATTTGATACATTTCGTTTAGAATCTCTATAAAGTAGAGTAGTAGGCACGAAATCTCCATTGATTAATGTTCCGTTTACTTGCATTACAGGAAATCGCTCACCATTTGCTAACCATTTATATTCTCGTATTATACTTCTAAATCCAACATTTTGACCCGCAGCACTTACTGAATCTCTAGACACTAAATCAGTACGAACCCTCAAACAGTTGTAAGTTCCGTTAGGAGTTACAATTGTTCCAAAGCCATCAACTATATTTTTTCTATATCCTTCTGAATGGAAAGACCCAAAAATTGAAATATCAGCAGTTAATTTAAACGTTGAGCTATCAATATCTCCATAATCTAACGGAAACTGATACAGTTCATCAGGATCAGAGAATGTATTCGCAATATTTAAAATGTAGTTTGCCCCTAATCCATTCCTTAAAAAACTATTGGAGGAATTTGAAAAGAATTCATAAACATTAGTCACAACATTTCCTTGTAGTTCAAGCGAATCAGCTGTTTTTCTTCCGAAAGCAGATGGGCTACTAAATGTTGAACCATAGGGCGTTTGAGATCCTGCAACGTATCGAGCTACCCCTTGTTTTTCTGCGGTTACGTGAGAAAAGTCCCATGCACTATTTGCGCCGCTTATATTAAAGTTTACAATACCTAATGAATCTATAAGGGCTGCGCTATATCTCAGCGTATCTCCTTTTATTGGCATATCAGCACTTGTAATTGTAATTTGTGCAGATAAATTAATAGCGAATATAGTTAGTGCAAAAAGGGCTAAACGTTTCATAATTGTCAAATTTTAACGAAGATACTAAATTCTTATGACGAACGAATTAGCCATTAATTGCCTCAACCTCCTTTACTTCGGGTAGCATATCCATTAATAAATTTTGAATTCCTGATTTAAGTGTCATCGTAGAAGATGGGCATCCGCTGCAAGCTCCTTTTAATACTACGCTAACTACACCTTCTTTAAATGAATGAAAATGGATAGCTCCACCGTCACTCTCCACAGCAGGTCTTATGTACTCATCTAAAATATCTGCTATTCTTCCTTCAATTGCAGTAAGGTCTTCTCTTCTTGGAACAGGCACAGAGCTTTGTGGGTCTTTTTTTGTCTCCTCTGTTTTACCCGTATTCATCGCTTTTATCTTTTCTGCATCTACTATTTTGGCGCCTTCTGCATTTAGGAAGTCGGCGATAAATGTTTTTAATTCTAAAATTACATCATCCCACTCTAGTATGTCTAATTTTCTTATGCTTACAAAGTTGCTAGCTATAAAGACACCGGTCACAAAAGGGAAGGTAAATAATTCCGCTGCTAAATCTGAAACGGTTGCCTCCTGTGCATTATTAAACTCATACACTTCACCATCAATGATTAAGTATCTGTTTGATACAAATTTGAGTGTTGATGGGTTTGGAGTGCTTTCTGCGTATATACTATGTGGTGCTAATTTAGTTTCCATGGATTATAATTTTTTACAAAGGTATTAAGAAATGTATTGCTTTCTTTGTAAAGTTTGAATTGAAAATTTGACAGATTATGGCATTAATTAGAGAGGTGCTTGGGAAAGCTCCTGTAATAGGAAAGGATTGTTTTATTGCTGAAAATTCAACAATTGTTGGAGATGTGACTATGGGAGATCAATGCAGCGTTTGGTTTAGTGCAGTAGTTCGAGGCGATGTTAACTTCATCAAAATGGGTAATCGCGTGAATATTCAAGATGGGGCAGTGATTCATTGTACCTATGAGAAGGCTGCTACCATTATTGGGAATAATGTCTCGATTGGTCACAATGCATTGGTTCATGGATGTATTATTCATGATAATGTGCTAATTGGAATGGGATCAATTGTGATGGATAATTGTATAGTAGAAGGCAACTCTATTATTGCTGCTGGTGCAGTTCTACTAGAGGGAACGCATGTGAAAGCAGGAAGTGTTTATGCAGGAGTTCCCGCCAAATTGGTAAAACAGGCTGATCAAAGTTTAATTGAAGATGAGATAAATCGAATTTCAGATAATTACATTAAATATTCTTCTTGGTTTAAATAGCTACCAAATGGAAGCTTTCTCTAAAGTAATCTTTTCCGGAAAAAAGTGTCTAGCACTTTTTTCAAATGAACTAGTGTAATCTGAAATGAAAAATTGATGTTTTGGTTTATTTTTTTTGTTTAATAGACCCTGAATCTCTAGTTGCGCCTTTACGTAATTACCAACAATATCAGCTGAGTCTACTACCGTAACTTTACCTTTATAGAATAAATTAATTTCATCTTTTATAAGTGGATAGTGCGTACAGGCCAAAATAATCGAATTAATATCCTTCAGCTTATTATCAGTTAGATATGATTCTAAAACGGTCTTAGAAATTTTATCATTAATAAATCCTTCTTCAATCATTGGGGCTAGAAGGGGCGTTGCCATAGATGAAACTTCTAGGTCATCATTTAACTCTTTGAGTTTTTTTCGATAGATACCTGACTTAATAGTTCCTTTGGTGCCTATTATACCGATATGATCGTTCTGTTTTGCCTCTTTATGTACTTTCTCTACAACGGGGTCAATCACATTAATTAGAATCGCATTGTTTTGAGTAACCTTTAAAACATCCTTATAGGCAATTGAAGATGCTGTATTACAAGCAATAACTATTACTTTACATTTTTTCTCTAAAAGAAATTTGGCAATTTCTGTGCTGTAATGCTTTATTGAATATGGTGCTTTATCACCGTAGGGTAAATGAGCAGTATCACCGAAGTATATGATTTCTTCATTTGGCAGATGCTTTTTAATCGCATTTGCAACAGTTAAACCCCCAATACCGGAATCAAATATTCCTATTGGTTGATCAGCTTTTAATGTATATTTTGTTGTTCTCAATTTAAAAAAAAGGCAGTTCATAATGAACTGCCTAAGTTAAATTTTTTTATATCAATCCAAGCTTTTTCTTCACTTTACTCATGATATCTTCCGAATCCTTTGCATACAATAAGATGCCTGCACTAGAGTCAAAAATATAAGTATACTGGCCCTCTTTAGCTACCTCCTCTATTGCTACTTTTACTTTTGTGATAATTGGCTCAAGTAATTCGTTTTCTTTTTTAGCTAAATCTTCTTCAGCGCCTGCTCTAAACTCTTGAATTCTTGACTCCATATCGCGAATCTCATTTTCTTTCGCTTTTTTAATAGGCTCAGACATGTTTGCTTGATTTGCTTGGTAGTCTCCGTATTTTGCTTGTAACTCTTTAGACATTTTTTGTAGCTGCTCTTCTAATTGAGTAGTGTATGCTTGAAAGTCTTTTTCTGCTTGCACTTTTTCAGGCATAATAGACAGTATTTCGTTCGAGTTTACGTGTCCTAACTTTTGAGCAAAACTAATTGTTGAAGTAGTTAATATAGCTATTACTGTGAATAATTTAATAAGTTTCATGTTACAGAATATTTGAAGTGTTTACTAATTTGATTATTTATTATTTAGTTGTTGGTGAGTAACCTAGTCTCTTGATTACGTCATCGCTTTTATCGTATCTAGGGTTGGTATAGATTAATGTTAATGCGCTAGCTTTATCAAAGATGATAGCATATTGTTCCATAGAAGAAATTTCTTTGATGGCTTTATAGATTTCGTCTTGAATTGGTTTAATCAATTCTTGACGTTTACTAAACAACTCTCCATCAACTCCAAACTTTGATTTTTGAAAATCTTTTGCCGCTTGCTCAGCTTTGATAATTTCCTCCCTTCGTTTATTTTTCAATTCCTCAGTAAGAAGAATTTCTTCAGCTTGATAATCTTTGTACATTTTATCTATGTCAGAATACTTTCTTTCAATTTGCTGCTGCCATTGCTTAGATAAATTATCTAGTTCATTTTGCGCGGTCTTGTATTCTGGAATGTTTTTTAAAATATATTCGGTATCTATGTAGGCAAACTTTTGTGCAAAGGTTCCTGTTATACTTAATGTTGCAAGCGCAAATAATACAATTAATTTTTTCATTTTCAATTTAATTTTGGTTCGACTAAAAATTAAAAGGTGTGCGAATTTAGTTTTTTTCTACCACCCATTTAAGCTACCACCAATTGTAAAGTGAATTTCTGTTCTTTTGTTCGGATCCGATACTCCAGGAATGTCATCAAATCGATAACCCCAATCAAGTCCTAATAATCCAAACATTGGCATAAAAATTCTTACTCCTACTCCTGCCGCTCTCCTTACTTCGAAAGGCTTAAAGTCGCTAAAGGTAGCCCATGAATTTCCTGCTTCTGCAAAAGCTAGGCCATAAATTGTTGCTTGAGGATTCAAGGATACAGGATACCTTAGTTCCATAGTGTATTTACTCACTACTGATGCTCCTGTATTTGGCGATAAGTCACCGTTTCCATAACCTCTTAATGCAATAATCTCTCTACCATCTAATGCAAATCCACTCAATCCATCACCCCCTAAATAAAATCGTTCAAATGGAGACTGTCCTAGCTCTCTATCGTATAACCCTAAAAAGCCAAATCCCATTTTAGCATTCAATACTAAATCGCCCAGTATACTTGTAAACCAGGAGGTATTGAATTTCCATTTGTGGTATTCTATAAATTTGTACCGTTCTTGTGCGGGCATTGATTCGTAATCTCTTTCTCCTGCAAATACTGAATACGGAGGTGTAAATTGCAAGCTTAAAGATGTTTGTGATCCTGAACGAGGATAGATAGGAGCATCTATAGAGTTTCTTGAAAGAACAGATTTAAAGCTTAAGTTATTTGCAAAACCATTTGAAAAGACAAAACTGGTTGAATAGTTATCTAATGTATAATACTGATAAGATACTTCATTGTATAGTGTAAAGAAATCATCAGGAACTTCCAATCTTCTTCCTAGCCCTACTGATGCACCAGTAATGTATATGGCCTGTCGGTTTGGATTTTTCACATCGCTACCATCAATTGTTACCCTTTTTTCTTCTCCATTTGATTGAACAGAGTGAAACATGCTTACAGAAAGTGAGTTTGGTTTTCTTCCACCTAACCATGGTTCTGTAAATGATGCATTATAGGATTGAAAAAACCGTCCATTAGATTGAGCTCTGAGACTTAACTTTTGGCCATCGCCTGCAGGTAATGGTTGCCATGCGCCTTTTTTAAAGAAGTTTCGGGCTGAAAAGTTATTAAATGATACTCCAAGGCTTCCCACTACTCTGTTTCCGCCCCAACCTCCAGACAATTCAATCTGATCTGACGGTCGTTCTTCAACGACATATTCAATATCAACGGTTCCATTTTCTTGATTTGGAATTGGGTTTACCCCAATTGTTTCTTGGTTGAAATAGCCCAATTGAGCTAATTCTCTATTTGTACGAATAATATCAGCTCTGCTAAACAATTCACCTGGACGAGTTCTAATTTCTCTTAAAATGACATGATCATTCGTTTTTGTATTTCCTTTGATAGTAATTTTATTTACTGTGGCTTGTTTTCCTTCTCTTAACCTTATTTCATAATCAATTGAATCATTTCTTACGCCTGTTTCCACTACATCAGGTTGAAAAAACAAATACCCTTGATCTAAGTACAAGGAGCTAATATCTCTTCCATTGGGATCCATAAATAAACGTTGATCCATGAGTTCTTGGTTAAACGTCTCTCCTTTATCGATGTTAAGTATTTTATCTAAATCTTCATTGGTATATTTCGTATTTCCGACCCATTTGATGTCACCAAAGTAATATTGTTTTCCTTCTTCTATTTTTAGAACTAAACCAATGTTTTTATGATCTATTCTATAAGTAGAATCGCCTATTATTTTAGCATCTCTATACCCAAGTGCATTATATTTTGCAATGATGGCTTGTTTATCTTTCTTAAAAGCTGGTTTAACTAATTTGGATGTTTTGAATAGATTATAAAACTTTTTCTCTTTGGTGTCCTTCATTGTGCGCTTAATCTTTTGATCAGTTAGCGCTTTATTTCCCTTAATTGTTAAATTTTGAATCTTTACTCGTTCCCCTTTATCTACTGCAATAGTTAAAATTACACTATTGAATATTAAGGTATCAGTAGATTCAATTAATTTTACAGATGCATTTAAATATCCTTTATCGGTGTAGTATTTTTGAACTTTATATCGTGTAGTTTCTATTAAATTTTCTGTTATCAATTTACCTCTTACAAGTTGAATTTCTTCTCTTAAGGTTTCTTGTTTGCTTTTCTTAACCCCTGTAAATCTAAATTTTGATAACCTTGGACGTTCTTTGATATAAATATCCAAGAATATCTTATCTCCAATTATCTCTGTGGCCGAAATTTCGATATCAGTAAATAGATCTTGCTTCCAAAGGTTGGTAATTGCTCTAGTAATATCATCACTTGGAATTTTTATTTCTTTTCCAATCTCTAAACCTGAGATGGCTCTAAGTGCATTGTTATCAAAACTTTTTACTCCAGACACGGTTACTCCACCTATAGTGTAAGTTCTTGGTGATGAGTAGTCTATTTCTTCTAGTCCTGGGTTAGTAGAGATTTGACTGAACACTGAGGTACTAGCCAGTATTAAAGCGATTATAAAGAAATAATACTTCATGAGTTATTGTCCGTTTCTAATTGTTCGCTAATCTTTCCAAACCTTCTTTCACGGTTTTGATAGCTTATTATGGCCTCCTCTAGATCATTCTTTCTAAAGTCAGGCCAAAGCGTTGGGGTAAAGTATAACTCTGAATAAGCGATTTGCCAAAGTAAAAAGTTACTAATTCTGCATTCACCACTTGTTCTGATGAGTAATTCTGGATCAGGGAATTTAGCAGTACAAAGATGCTTCTGAATGGTATCTTCTGTAATATCGGCTAGTTGTATTTCATTATCTTGTATTTTTTTAGCTATTAGCTTTGTAGCTTCTGTTATTTCCCATTTTGCACTATAGGATAATGCTAAAATTAAATTCAGTCCTGTATTTTTTGCTGTTGATGCAATTGCATTTTCTAATTCTTTGGTGCAATTAATTGGTAAGTTGTCAAGATTACCAATAGCATGTAAACGGATGTTGTTCTTATTTAATGTCTTTGTCTCTTTGCTTATTGTTAAAACAAGCAATGTCATAAGCGCTGTTATCTCGGCCTTTGGTCTATTCCAGTTTTCGGTAGAAAAAGCATAAAGCGTAAGGTATTCAATACCTATTTCCGCTGCCGATTCAGTAATAGCTCTAACAGATTCAACTCCATTCTTGTGCCCAAATACTCTAGCTTTACCCTTATTTTTGGCCCATCGCCCATTGCCATCCATGATGACAGCAATGTGTTTTGGAAGTCGATTCTTATCTAGTTTGCTCATTAAAATTTCTACTAAAAAATGCCTGCAAATATCTTATTAATAGTTGGCATTTAAAAATTAGATGGACAGCTGTTCTTTTTGGTTAACCTATAGTTTAAAGAAACGCCTATTAAAGAATACCAATCATTATCATAATCTTTTCCATTCTCGTATAAAAGACGTTCTAAGTTGGTGTTAGGTAAGCCGTCTAAATTATCTTTTCCTGTCTTTCTAAATCCCCATTCTGCAGACAAACCAAGTCTTTTAAGCAGATTAACTTTTACACCAATACCAAATGGCAATGCTAGCGCCCATGTATTATCCTCATCACTTGATGATCGAATAAATTCCTCGTCTTGTATAGTGGTTGGGTTATATCTAAAAGCCGATAATCCAACAAATATGAATGGAGAAAATCCTCGAGATTGTTCACCGATCTCATATTCCATAAAATTGAATTCGATTTGTCCTGAAATCTCTAACAAGTTTGATTCAAAAGATGCCTTTCGCATTTGACCGAAGACTAGGTCTGCTATCTCGTCATTACCTTTTATCTCGGTTAATAGAACAGAACCTTTAAGCGCATATCTGGGATTAAGGTTGTATCTAAAAACACCTCCTATTGCTAACGAGCCAGATTCATTACTAAATTGATTTGTTGGATTAAGCTCACCATTATAATTTCCTTTACCTACGAAGAGGCCCAATTCGGTAATTTTTTGAGAAAAGAGTAAGCCACTCGCTAGAATAAGAATTGCGCTAATAATATGTTTCATGCGATAAAGTTCGGAAATTGTATTAACGTAACGAAAGATGAAATAGTATGATTTTAAAATTTTTGCCTACTTCTTTTTCTAGCAAGTAACTTTTTTGTAATCGTTATTGTTCCTGTCATAAACGAGTCATTGTGCTTTGAGTCTCCACGTATTTGACCTTCAACTCCGTTGCCATCAACTCCACTGGATATCAGTGGCGCTATTGATTGGTTACCTCCATTAGCATCAATAATTTTTTGTGTGTCATAAAAATCACCTCCTACGTCATCAATATAATCTGAGAAGGTAATTCTGTGAGCAAATTCAAACCCTATTGTCCAATATCTGTCAATAGATTTGGCTATACCAAAACCTAAAGGTATAGTAAAGGTTGTTCTTTTGTACTTATCTTTTTGACCAGGCAATCCTTGTCCTTCAGTTCCTAATGGTTGCAGTGCAATCCAATTTCCATTAGCCAATTGACCTTTTGGATTAAAGTACATAAAGCCAACACCTCCTAATAAGTAAAGGTCCATTTTTAAGCTTTTATTCCCTCTTACGCCTCTCAATCGAAGAGTGCCATTTCTTGAGTTCTGAAATATATAAAATTCGCCCATTAAGGAGGCCTCCCAAAATTGAGATCTAAAAGCTAAGTCTCTTTGATTTCTAAATGGTTCTTTCGTGTATTTATCATCACCTTTTAGGACTCCCCAAGTGATATTTGTTCTTGCAGTTACACTTTTTGTTAATTGGTATTTGAATCCCACATTTATGGTCATTCGTGTAGCAGCAAAATTTATGTCAGTAAAATCATTTCTTCCTATGTCATTGCCACCTCCAAGGTCACCTAAAAAATTGGTTACACCAATACCTCCGGTAATTTGTTTTCTATACCTTTTCCAAATCTGGGCATTTGCTAAAGAAGGCAAGAAAACTACTAATAGTATAAATCCGAAATTTTTCATAACATGTATTGGTCTACAAATATAGAAAATAGAATACAAAGGTAAACTACTTTTTTCGACTAATGACATGAAAATGATGATTATTTATTTCTTCTGTCTAATCCCCAATTTAACTTGTTTCTAAGACTAGAAATAAACGTCTGGTTTGGAAGTTGAATTAATGCTATATCAAAGTTTGCTTTTCTAACGGTAATTTTTTCATCAGAGGTTATTTTTCTAGACCTAGAGTCTAACGCAAGAAGGCTTTGTTTTGCTCTACTTTCGATTTGAAACTCTAAAACGGATGTGTCGGCAATTACAATAGGTCGAACATTTAGGTTGTGCGGAGCTATGGGTGTTAATGTAAAGTTTCCCGTTCTGGGCATCATTATTGGTCCTCCACAACTTAGTGAGTATGCGGTTGACCCAGTTGCAGTTGATACAATTAATCCATCAGCCCAATAAGAATTTAAGTAGTCCCCATCTATATAGGTATTGATGGTTATCATGCTTGATGAATCTCTTTTCAGAATACTAAGCTCGTTTAGACCAAAATTTAGTGAACCAAAGATGGAATTAGTTGTATCTACTTGCAATAAAGTTCTTTTGTCGATATTAAAAGTGCCTTCACTTAGGCATTTGATAGCATACTCGACCTCCTCCGTTGGTGTGTTTGATAAAAATCCTAAACGGCCTGTATTGATTCCAAGAATAGGAATTTTTGAATTTTTAACAATGGTTACTGCATCCAAAATTGTCCCATCTCCTCCAATAGAAATCAAAAAGTTAGTATTATGATCCAATGTTTCTTCATTAAAAGTTTCTAATGAATTAACGTTACAGACAATCGCATTTATGTCCTCTAAAAGTGGAGCGTAAATAGAAATTTCAGTAGCGATTTCATTTAGGGCAGAAAATAATTTCGCTATTTGAGCACTGTTGTGTTTCTCTATTTGACGTCCATATATTGCTATTTTCATATTCGTTTAAATTGGAGCTACAAAGTGAATAAATAAACCTGACTCTCCCAACTTATTGAAGGAATATTCTGTTCTGAGTACCATGTCGTAATACGTTACAAAATCTAAAGATACGCCTGTCCCAAAAAGAAGGGAATTGGCTAAATTATTATTGGAATAACCTTGATCGTCATTAACGTATCCAAAGTCTGTAAAAATGCTAGAATAAATTGCAAAGTGCATTCGATTAAATTTTTCCGTTGGCACCAAAGGCACTTTATATATTCTTGGGCGCAATAGGTTATATCTAAATTGAAGTTTTGTTATGCCAATGTCTTGACCATCTATCACATAATATTCGTAACCTCTTATGCCTCCTCGATAGCCAGTGCCATTTTCTAAAAAATATGGAGTGTCGTCATTTAAAGAGAAAACCACACTTGCGGAACCTGCAATGGAAAATCGGTTACCTAACTTCTTGTATTTTCTAAACTGAAGAGTGGTGTTAATAAAGTTTGGAGAGTGCTTGAATATTCCTAATCCAACTTTTTGAACGTTTGCTGAAAGCAGATGTCCTTTTAATGGATAATTTTTGGAATCTCTTTGATCTCTTAAAAAGGAATACGAAAGTGATAGATATTCATTTCTTGTTTTTTGGTCAGTTAAGTAATTTGGGTTCAAACTAAAAATTATATCACTTACTTTTACATTATTGTAATTTAATGTGATCGCATGTCTATTGAAAATTGCTTTTCGATAGTTTAGGCTAATTCCTGCAGCAGAGTTTTGATAAACATATTCATCTTCATCTCTATATTCTAGGCGTTTGTTTTCGAGGCTATTGTAGGGAATTTCTCTTCGCCTTAGGTAGCTTCCCGCAAGGCTAAGGCCTAGCGTTCTACTTTTGTTTATGTATGGTATAGCATAGGATAGTCTTATTCGTTCTCTGTAACCTAGCTGAAATGTAAGTCGCATCGTTTCGTCGCGTCCTCCAATATTTTTTGCAGTAAAGAATGCACCGTAATTTAGTCTATTCCAATCGATATCTTCGAGCCAAGTGTTAATGTTATTATCATCTATTTCAAAAATAGGAACAGGGAAAAAGTACCACCTTTCTGTTATTAGAATATAGACGATGATTGAATTTCCATCGGCTACAAGATTTATTTTTGCATAATGAAATAGTTGGGTGTTGAGAATATTCTTTCTCGATTGTTCCAGCTCTTCAGACAGTCTTTTACCCAAAAGTGTATCTCCCTCCTTGGGTGTTATTTCTCTGTATATGATGTAATCTTGAGTTTTCTTGTTGCCTATGAGTATAATCTCTTTGATAATATACTGTTGTGCAGAATCTAAGCTGACAGAGTTAGCTGATATTTCATCTAATTCACTAGCCTGACTATATGCGAATAGGACTGTGACTAAAGCGATAAAAAAAAGTAAAATCTTTTTTATCATCTAAATGTTTAGATAGTGTATAAATGCATCATATCGCTGTTTAAGGTCATTTTCTGAGCCACTTTTATCAAATGACGCAATTATGGTGTATTCGTACCTATAAAAGGTTTGAAGTATTGCACTTAGATTATCTTTATTCGTTTTAATTGTTACCTTAATTTTTGTAGAGTCAGGTTTACTTTTGATATAGCTACTTAAAATTTTTCCACCATTACCTTCAATTATATTGGCTATTTCTACTAAAGAATAGTCATTAATATTCATCTCTAGCTCTATTATTCCTCCTGGCTCTTTA
This sequence comes from Vicingaceae bacterium, assembly GCA_018402765.1. GTDB lineage: Bacteria > Bacteroidota > Bacteroidia > Flavobacteriales_E > Vicingaceae > Acidiluteibacter. Next base: position 732,326 of record JAGYIE010000002.1, read on the forward strand.
AATGCAGAGATGGACGAAATATTCTTGATTAAATCCTTTTGACTAATCATTCCTAGGTAATTGTCATTATTATCTAAGACAGCCACTACACTTAAGCCATGCTCGCTCATGGTAGTAATTACGGTATAAATATGATTGTGGCCATACACAAACGGTCTGTCAAGAGGGATAGTAATCTCACTTAGTGGCAATGAAGGGTTATTAAAATCGAGTAAATCATTCTCTGAAATTAGTCCAATGTACTTATTTTGATTAACAATTGGTAATTCATATACTTTGAACTCTTCCATCCAAGCGATTGCCTTTACCCCTTTGTCGGAAATTTTTAGTGACGGAATATCATCTGTAATTACTTCAAATGCTAGCATAATTTAAATTCAGTTGTACTTTAGACGGAAAGGTAACATTTTAACCCTTAATTTTGATTCCAAATTAATACAATATTACTATTATTCCATGACCCGATTAAGTGTAAATGTTAATAAAATAGCGACTCTTAGGAATGCAAGAGGTGGCGATGTACCCAACTTGGTTCAAGTAGCGATGGATTGCGAGAAATTTGGTGCACAGGGAATTACTGTACATCCTCGTCCTGATCAACGTCATATTAGATACGATGATATACCTAAGCTAAGAAAGATAGTAACTACAGAATTTAATATTGAAGGCTATCCTACGTCCGCATTTATAGATTTAGTGCTAAAAAATAAGCCTGAGCAAGTTACCTTAGTTCCTGACCCGCCGGACGTATTGACCTCAAGTGCAGGATGGAACACTCAAAAGGAAGGCGATTTCTTGAGAGAAGTAATTACTGAATTTAAGAACAATGGAATTCGCACAAGTATTTTTGTGGATACAGGGATTATAAATATTGAGCACGCTGCAACTACATTTACGGACTGCATAGAATTGTATACAGGCCCATTTGCTAAGCAATATCCCAATAATCCAAATGCTGCAATTGCTCCTTATATAAAAGCTGCTGCTGTGGCCAATGAATTAGGATTGGGCATAAATGCGGGACACGATTTGGATACGAATAACCTTCATTTCTTTAGAGCAAATATCGAAGGCTTGTTAGAGGTTTCTATCGGACACGCATTGATTGCAGATGCGCTTTATTTTGGATTAGAAAAAACGATACAGAATTATTTGGCGGAATTAAATTTTTCTAATCAAGATATTTAATATGGAATTGAATTATAAAAAGCTTGGCGACCAAGGGCAACCGTTGATTATTCTGCACGGACTTTTTGGTTCTCTTGATAATTGGATGACTTTGGGAAAAGAACTTTCAGAATCCTATCAAGTATGGTTGGTAGATAATAGAAATCATGGACAGTCCCCGCAGAGTTCTGAGTTTAATTACCCTATAATGGCTGAAGATTTAAAGGAGTTTATAGAAACACATCAAATAAATCAACCTGTAGTTATAGGACATAGCATGGGTGGAAAAGTAGCGATGCATTTTGCTTCTTTTTATCCATCATTATTAAAAAAGCTAATAGTAGTGGATATAGCTCCTGTTAATTACCCCGTTCATCATGCACAAATTTTATCAGCTATGCGAGATGTTGATTTTTCAATAGTTAATCGTAGAGGTGAGATAGACAAAATATTGGCTGAGAAAATCGAAGAGGAGGGTGTCCGTCAATTCTTGCTGAAAAATTTATATTGGAAAACGAAAGAGGAATTGGATTGGCGATTTAATTTCAAAATATTGGATGAAACAATAGAAGAAATTAGTGCAGGAATGCATCTTACTGATCCATACATGGGAGATACGCTCTTTGTTGCAGGAGGAAAATCAGATTACATTACAGAACAGTATTATAACAAGATATTTCAATGCTTTCCGCATTCAACGATTAAGTCTATTGCTCATGCTGGGCATTGGATTCACGCTGATGCGCCTAATGAGTTCTTAACTTTCGTTAAAGATTTTATTCACAAATAGCTAATCTAAGAAAGTCAAGGGATTAATTATTATTTTTGGTACCAAACAAACAAAAAGGAACTAATGTCAGATAGTTTAGTAGTTATTCCTACTTATAATGAGAAAGAGAACATCGAGCGCATAATCCGTAAGGTGTTTTCGCTACCTAAACAATTTGATTTGCTTATAGTAGATGACGGCTCTCCTGATGGAACTGCAGCTATTGTAAAAAAACTACAGCAAGAATTCGCTAATCGATTACATATTGAAGAGAGAACAGGTAAGTTAGGATTAGGTACTGCATATATTCATTCATTTCATTGGGCACTAAAGAGATCGTACGATTTCGTTTTTGAGATGGATGCTGATTTTTCTCATAATCCTGAAGATCTAGTTAATCTTTATAATTGTGCAATTGAGCAAGAGGCTGATTTGGTTATTGGTAGTCGCTATGTAAAGGGCGTAAATGTAGTGAATTGGCCAATTGGAAGAGTTTTAATGTCTTATTATGCCTCTGTATATGTGAGGACGGTTACAGGCATGCCTATTCACGACTCAACAGCCGGCTTTGTTTGTTATCGAAGGAAAGTGTTAGAAACAATCGGAATTGACAATATTTCCTTTAAAGGATATGCTTTTCAGATTGAAATGAAATTTAAAACGTGGAAACACGGGTTTAAAATTCAAGAATTTCCTATCATATTTACCGATAGAAGGGAAGGTAATTCAAAAATGAGTGGTGGAATCTTTAAAGAGGCGCTAATTGGTGTTATGAGTATGAAAATTAAAAGTTGGTTCACCACCTATAAAAAAGTAAACTAATGACTCATAAGATTCTAATTAAGAATGCTACCATCGTAAATGAAGGGAAACAGTTTATTGGTAACGTTTTAATCGAAGATCAAAAAATAAAAGAAATTTCTACTTCTCCAATTTTAGTGGATGTGGATAAAGTAATCGATGCAACTTCTAAACTATTAATTCCAGGTTTGATTGATGATCAAGTTCATTTTAGAGAGCCTGGATTAACTCATAAAGCAGAAATAAAGACAGAAACCATAGCAGCTGTAGCAGGTGGGATTACTACATTTATGGAAATGCCTAATACCGTTCCAAATGTTTTAACACAAGAATTGCTTCAGGATAAATATGATATCGCTGCAGCAAATTCAATAGCGAATTACTCATTTTTTATGGGTGCCTCTAATGATAATTTGGATGAGGTTTTAAAAACCAATCCTAAGACGGTTTGTGGTGTGAAGGTGTTTATGGGTTCTTCCACTGGCAATATGCTCGTGGACAATAAGAAAGTATTAGAAGGATTATTTAAGGAATGCGAAATGCTTATCGCAACGCATTGTGAGGATGAAGAAACTATTCGTGCGAATACTGCAAAATATAAAGCAGAATTGGGCGAAGATATCCCTATGCGGATGCATCCAGTTATCCGAAATGAAGAGGCATGCTATAAATCATCTTCAATGGCGGTAGAGCTCGCAACAAAATACAATACGCGCTTACATATTTTGCATATTTCTACTGCTAAAGAAACTCGCTTGTTTAGAAATGATATTCCCATGCTTGAGAAAAGAATTACTGCAGAAGCTTGTATTCATCACTTGTGGTTTTCTGATGCGGATTATGATACTTTTGGTTCTCGAATTAAGTGGAATCCTGCTGTAAAGTCTGCAGAAGACAGAGAAGGCATTTGGAAAGCAGTTAATGATAACAGAATTGATGTGATTGCAACAGATCACGCTCCGCACACGATAGAAGAGAAAGCGGGCACCTATTTTAATGCCCCATCTGGAGGTCCATTGGTACAGCATGCCTTAGTTGCCATGCTTGAAATGCATAAAAAAGGAAGAATTTCGTTAGAAAATTTAGTCCATAAAATGTGTCACGCTCCTGCTGAATTATTTCAGGTGGGCAAAAGAGGGTTTATAAGAGAAGGATATTTTGCCGATTTAGTATTGGTGGACTTAAATCAGCCGTGGACTGTTTCTCCTAATAATATTTTGAGTAAATGCAAATGGTCTCCGTTTGAAGGGCATACTTTTGAAGCTAAAGTAGACTATACTTTTGTAAATGGCGCTATTGCCTATCATAACGATGCGGTAAACGATTCAATTCGCGGGCAGCGTATTACTTTCGATCGATGAAAAAAATATTGCTTTTAGTTTCCATTGCTTTTCTCTTTTCATGTGAAGAAGAGTTAAAAAAACCTGATATAGTGCTCGAACAAGAAAAAATGGTTGATGTGATGACTGATGTTCAAATCGCAGAATCGTATATTAAATTAAAGTTTGCACTAAGAAACGATACCATCACAATTACAGATAGTGTTTATGCTGCACTATACCGCAAGCACGAAATAACATCAGCTGTTTACGATATGAGCTTTCAGTTTTATGCAAAGCATCCTGATCTTTTACAAGAGATTTACGAAAAAGCCATTAATAATTTAGGGACAATTGAAGCATTTAATGAGTCCACTAAAAAACAAAGTCAACCAGCTAAAGTGGAACCACCTACTAACCTAGTGGTGTCGGAGGAAGGTTGATCCGGTCTGTTTTATTGCCTCAAAAATATTCTGGTATTGGTGGTTTAGCTGAACTATCGATTTAGAATTATCATAGCTTTTATTGCTGTAAGCGGCCTCTAGCGTATCTTTAGTAAGTACCGATTTTTTGTTGCTTAAAGCAGACGTAAGCTGCTCAAAAAATAACACAACTTTACCTTGCCATTTCAGAGCCTTTTTCGACGGGCTATTCACATTTATTGATTCAGCTATGGCCTCAAATAATCTTCTGAAACTTAAATTTTCCCCATTTGCTATAAATCGTTGGTTAACTATATCGCTATGGAGTAGCTTAATTGCTAGACTTGCCACATCTTCAACCCCTACAAATCCGTTGCTTCCACTTGTGTAATAATTTAATCCTTCTTTAATTCGTCTAAATAGAGCAGGACTACCTTCTTTCCAATCGCCAGGGCCAATAATAGTTGAAGGATTTAATATAGCAACATCCATCCCCTCAGCAGAGGCTCGCCACACTTCATTTTCAGCATAATGCTTGCTAATAGAATATGTTGAAGTGGTTTCAGTCTTTTCCCAATTGTCATCTTCGGTAATAAGTTCTTTGTGCTTATTCTCACCAAGAGCAGCAACGGAGCTAATGAAAACAATTTTCTTGATTTTAGAACATAAAGCGGCATTTACTAAATTAGCTGTGCCTTGTATGTTTATTTTTTTTAATAACTTTTTTTCTTTAGAATCAAAAGAAACAAGACCTGCAGCGTGAATAATTGACTCTGCTCCTACAAGCGCATCATCTAAAGAAAAAATATCCAAGATATCAGCTTTTACCCATTCGATTTTATTGAAATCAGCCTCTCTACCATAAAAACCAAAGATTGTTTTTGTCTTTTGTAAGCTTTGCTCATTTCGGTAGATTGCTTTGATAAATCCGGATGACTCACCTATAAGCTTTAAAAGAATATGCGCACCTACTAAACCGCTTCCGCCTGTAACTAAAACCATGTGGTAAAAATACTTAATAAAAAGGTTACATAGTTGTATAGATAATTAGAGTAATCAATAGTTTAAATCAGGAATTATGTTTTATGCTTTTTGATTTATTTACAGATTATTTAATATTCTTATCTTAGTTAGAAGCTTTTGCCGATTCAACCGTCATTAAATCATGTATCTACGACATGTATTTTCAGTTGGTAAAAACAGTAATTTTACCCAATTATACTGGTGAATACCGTTTTGAATCTGAGGGGTTCAGAAGTGGTGTTTATTTAGTGGTCTTAGAAACACCTAGCAACTGAATTAGTAAACCATTAATCATCACTAAACCCTAATACTTATGCGACCAACAATAGTAATATTCAGTATTTTTTCTCTTTTTCTTATTAACCAATCGTTTGCACAAGGCGGCTGGCAATGGGCCGCCTCTCACGGAGGTGATGTAAGTTCTACTACAGAAGTAGTAAAGCATTTACAAACGGACCGATTTAATTGGGTTTTTATCTAGCCACCTAACAAGACCGGCCTACACGTTTAATCAAATTTTAATGCCAATAGATTCATTAGGTACGTTTATTGCCAAATTAGATTCAGGTGGAATTTTACAATGGCATAGAACAATGGGGTTCTATACCATCAGAAATATAAAGGCAAATACAGGTGGAGCAGTATTATTTTTAAAAGACAATAAATCGTTAGTATTCCTTAATGTTGACCGTCGTAAAGTAATTTTTAATTCGGCTATATTTGAGGAAGGTTGGCATGCAGTAGAGCTAGATTTAAATGGAATCTACCTTTTTAAAACGAAGTTTCCATTCATCGATTACCAAAGGAGTCCTGCTACATGTAAAACCGCAAACGACAAACAAGGCAACTACTACTTCCATGGTCAGTTTCCGGGTGATACGCTGTTTTTAGTGAATGATACATTGGTGAGAAATAGTCAAAATTTAGCAAATGGACTTGTTTTAGCAATAGATTCATTAGGCAATTATAAATGGAGTTTTATAAGTCAGAATAATTATGATCCATTTACAGATGGAGTTATTGCAGGTGATACTATTCTTATCTCTTCTCAGGTGTCAATATCTAATGTAGATACTGTAAAATTTGGATGCAGTAATTATGAACCAAATAGTCAGTTTGGCCAAGAAAGTATTCTATTATACCTCAATCCAAATAACGCTAATGTAATTGGCTTAAAGCATAGCAATGGTAAAAACAATAGCTCTTCTAGTAGTTATGGTATTGCAGCTAATTAAGACTTTATGGCTATCAGTGGTAAGTTTGATCACAAAATGACCTTTGTAGATTCTAGTATTTACGTAGCCGGCTTCTTCAATGATACCCTCTTTGTGCAAGGTGATACTTTAATAGCCGGTGGTAGCAATGATGTGTTTTTAGTCCGCTATGATTTACTGTGTGATAAAGGAATTACTGTTGGCATAAAAGAGAACAGTAACTTCATTAAAGCAGAGAATGGAGTATTGGTGTAGCCAAACCCACCAAATGGGTTTACTAACCTTATCGGTAAGCCAGTAAATAATACGGCTATGCTTATTGATGTCAGTGGTAAAGTATTGAAAAAAATCGCACTAGATGTGAATGCTATTCAGCAGCCCATTGATATGCAAGAAGCAAAAAGTGGTGTTTATTTTTTAACCATTATTGGAAATAAAGGTAAACAGGTTTAAAATTAATGAGAGAGTAATTTTAAAACGGCATCTCGATACAACCCAAGAATTACCCTGAGTGGGTTTTAGTGCCTTTTGGTAAAATTTCGTTTTTAACGAAATTACTCGAGGTACTAAAAACTGTATCGAAGGGCACTTCTTGGATCACTCGATGACCTTTTAAAAATGAAACCAAAGGCAGTAAAAAATACTTCGACTACTTTTGCGATCGTATTGAGACCACAGTTAAAACACCTCTTTCCTTTATGCTGTCATTTTTATTCTTGAAAAGCTATCTTTGCAAAAATTATTGATTGCATATGAATTTTGTTAAAGAATTAGAATGGAGAGAAATGCTGCATAGCAGTATGCCTGGAGTAGAAGAGCATTTATTAGAAGGAATGAGATGTGCTTACGTGGGAATTGATCCTACGGCTGATTCATTACACATAGGTCATTTAGTGGGCGTAATGATGCTCAAGCATTTTCAATCGGCAGGACACCGTCCTATGGCGTTGATTGGTGGTGCTACAGGAATGATTGGAGACCCATCAGGAAAATCTAAAGAACGAAATTTATTAGACGAAGAAGCCCTTCGTCACAACCAAGAATGCATTAAAAAGCAATTATCAAAATTTTTAGACTTTGATACAAAAGCAGAGAACGGGGCTTTGATAGTCAATAATTACGACTGGATGAAAGACTTTTCTTTCTTAGACTTTATTCGAGATGTTGGAAAGCACATTACTGTAAATTACATGATGGCGAAAGATTCTGTAAAAAAAAGATTGACTTCTGACGATTCTGAAGGTATGTCGTTTACAGAATTTACGTATCAATTGGTACAAGGATATGATTTCTTGCATTTATTTCAGCAAAATGACTGCACCTTACAGATGGGTGGCTCTGACCAGTGGGGCAATATCACTACCGGAACGGAGATGATTAGAAGAATTGGCAATGGGAAAGCTTTTGCGATTACTTGTCCGCTAATTACTAAAGCCGATGGAGGGAAATTTGGTAAAACTGAGAGCGGTAACGTTTGGTTAGATCCTGAAAAGACATCCCCTTATTCTTTTTATCAGTTTTGGATGAATGTTTCTGACGAAGACGCAGCCAAGTATTTGAAGATTTTTACGTTGTTTACGCAGTCAGAAATTCGATCAATGATTACTAAGCATTCCGAGGCTCCACACTTGCGGTTGTTGCAATCGGCTTTGGCAAAAGATATAACTATTCGAGTGCATTCCGAAGAAGATTATACAAATGCTTTAGCCGCATCAGATATCTTATTTGGAAAATCAACTACAGATGACTTAAAAAAGTTATCAGAAAGAGATTTCTTAGCTATTTTCGATGGGGTACCGCAGGGAGCAGTAAATAAAGAATTACTAAAAAATGGTTTAAATATTGTTGAGTTATCTGCAGTGGAAACGGACTTATTTTCATCTAACGGTGAGGCAAGAAGAATGTTGAAGAGCAATGCTGTTAGTTTAAATAAGGAAAAGGTTTCTGAATCTAAAATAGTTAATTTGGATGATTTGTTATTTGATAAATATTTAATTCTTCAAAAAGGAAAGAAGAATTATTACCTCGTTATGTTTAGCTAGATGAATGGTATATTAACTGCATTTTTTCTGTTATTATCATTAGTTCTTTCTGCTCAGCAACCTCCCACCAAAGTTATGGTTTGTTTGTATGAGCGAATTGACTTTAATACAGATTTTCCTTTAGCTGAGATTGGAAATATTAATACTATTAGTGAGTTGGAGGTGTATGACTCTTTAACTTCTTTGTTGAGTATTGTTTTGGAAAGATATAGAAGCACGAGCATTGTTTTTGACGTATTAACCCCTGAGCAGAGTTATTATTTTACCAAAAGAGCTACAAAATCTGATTTGGATAATCCGTCGCACTATGGTATAGACTTATCATCGATTAACAATCGGGAGTATGCGTTATTTATGAATCAGCACAATGCAGATTATGTGCTATTTATTAATTACTATTCGATAAAAAAGTATCGGATTCCTGAGGCTGATATGGAAGCATTCAAGCGAGTGGTTTCACCTGATGAGTTGTATCTTATAGAGGAAGTTGCTAAAAAAAGACCCATTTATTCTGAGCATCTTATTGATTTTGACATTTATGATCAATATAAGAACCGATTTTTAAGCAAAGGGAGATATGTTATACCAATAGTGAGATATAACCCTAGAACTCTTGGAAAGAAAGGATTAGATTTTGAAACTATTGAAAAGACGTATGGTCAATTAGTCAATAAGTTGTATACTGAATTGGCAAAGGAAATTCAAAATAAAGAACAACAAGAAAATCATTGAATCAATAAATTACATCCTCTAACATCACTAAGGTCAAATCTACCCAATACCTCAAACGTATTGTCGGAGTGCTTTTTGCCTAGGTCTTGTGTTTCAATAAATGAACAAGAATGTAAGTTTGCCAAATCAATTACATTAATTCCACCTGTTTTTTCTAGTTCTTCAAAAGAAAATGGATCATTATGACTCCGTATTGCTACATTCATCCAAGGAGGGCAGTGAAATCTTTCGTTGCCTAAAGAGTAGGCTTGTGAAAGCAATTCAGTCATTCCATATTCTGAGTGGATGTGTTCGCTAGAAAGTTTGTTTACTAAAATTTGATGCAGTTCGGAACGAATCATTTCCTGCTTTCTGCCTTTCATTCCTCCGGTTTCAATTAGGATTACCTCCGAAAAGTCAAATTGATGTTGTTCTGCTAAATCTAGGAGAGCAAAAGAGACACCAAATAAAACGACCTTTTCTTTTTGTTTTAAGGCCGCAGAAATGTTTTTTAAAAGCTCTTCTGTGTTGTATAAATAAAATCCGCTAGATGGTTTACCATGTTCAATAAAGTAGTTTACCATATAAATTAGGGAAGACCCTTCACGTTCTAAATAGGAAGGCAAAAGAGCAAAAAAGGAATAGTCACTTATGGCTCCATAGAATTGTTCAAAGCATTTGGTGAAACTATGTTTATAAAGGTTCTCATCTTTTACATAGTGAGTTGAGGTTTGATCTCCTGAGGTTCCGCTACTTGTAAATGCTACATCATACATTTCTCCATCTAATATTTTATGTTGTTTAAATAACGAGATAGGCAGAAATGGTATATCATTTATAGACTGCACGTTTTTAGAATTACGGTTTAGTAAATCACAATATCGACGATAGATGGGAATGGTTTTGTACTGATAATTAAAAACGCGTAGTACTATTTCCTCAAAATTAGATGGAGTGACGTTAAAAATATCATTAACTAGTGGATGCAAAATTGTAATAATTTATTGAGCGATAAATTTACCAATGATTACTAGTTTAAATTACTAATTTTATACCACCTTTAATTGATTGGAAAATTAGTTTAAAAAGGTCTAGTAGAAATAAAACATACAAACTTACTGTGAAAATAATTTGATTGAAGTTAAAACGATTAAGGTCATATGAAAAAAGTGTTTTTTATTGCTGCTTTTGTACTTGTTGTGATTGGATGTAGAAAGGAAGAATCTTTCCCGGATGAACCGGTTATAGAAACAGTATCCTTTAGAATATCTGGAGATACGTTAGCCCAATGGGTGTTTTCTTTTACAGATGGCGATGGAAATCTTGGTTCTGATAACGATGCAGACACCAATTATTTTCAATCACTTTACTTATCTTCTCCTGCTATTGATACCAGCTACCAATTAGGTGCTGAGCGGATTCCAAAAGTAAATACTTCAGGAATTACGAAAGGAATCGAGGGAGAAATTACTAAGTTTATTGAATTAGATTTATTCTTATTTGCTCCAACCGATACAGTTTATTTTACAGCCAAAGTTGTTGATCAAGCAGGAAATGAAAGTAATGAAATACGAACTCCTCGCTTTACACTAACTCCTACGATAGTATATCAGGATTAAGGAGTTATATTTCTCCGTTTACTGCTTCGCTTACATTGATTATATGATCTCCAATGCGTTCTACAGATGAAAATAAATCATTGTAGATAATTCCACTTGAAAAGGTGTATTCTCCTTGCTCGATGCTAACTAAATGCTCTTTTCTAAATTTATTTCGCATTTTGTTAATTTCTTTTTCCAATTCATTTGCTTTAGTCATGTCCACATTTTCGTAGTCATTTTCTAGATTAACTATCATGTGGCTGATAGCACTATCAACCTTTAAGAACATCTCTTGCAAATTTTTTCTTTGCTCTGGGGTAAACCATATTTTCTTATCCGATTTACGCTCAATTGCTTTAGACATCTGATAACACACGTCTCCAATCCGCTCTAGGTCATTTATAATAGACAGCATACTTCGGATTCTTTCAGAAGCAGAAGTGTTTAATTCGCCCTCTGACACTTTAGCTAAATAGTTAGAAACTTCAGACTCTATTCGGTCAGTTATTTCTTCGTACTTTCTAATTCTTGCAAGTAATTTTTTAAACAACTTCGGATCTGTTTCTACTAAAAGCTTTGGTACAAAACCAACCATTTTCTTGGTTAGCCTACCGAATTTTGTAATCTCTTTTTTAGCCTCTAAAATTGCTGCTTCTGTTGTGAGCATCATACCCGTACCAATGTATTCAAGATGAAATTCTTCATCCATATCTCCTTTAGAAGGGACCATTTTAGTAACTATTCTAGCAATCATTGGCACAAAACCAACCATCAATAAGGTATTGATAATATTGAACACGGTATGAAATAGAGAAAGTTGAAGTTCTTCCTGACTTCCACTAATGTCTGGTACTATTGACGTTAATCCTTCTTGAAAAGGAATCCACAGCCATTTAATCAAATTAATAAAAAATGGGAAGGTAAGGGTCATCCAAATTACACCAACAACATTAAATATTAGGTGTGCTCTTGCAGCTCTCTTTGCATGAACATTAGCTACAATAGCGGCTAAGTTCGCAGTTATTGTTGTTCCTATGTTTTCACCCAACACCATGGCAGCAGCTATTTCAAAGGTGATTACGTCAGTATATAGTAGTGTAAGCGTTAGCGCCATTGCTGCAGAAGAGGACTGTATAATTATCGTAATTAGGGTTCCAACGAGTATAAAAAGAATTGTAGAAAGAATTCCATAGTCTGTAAATGTTGCTAAAAAGGTAAGAGCCTCAGGATTTTGATTCAAATCTGGAACAGCACTTTTTAACGCATCTAACCCTAAAAACAATAATGCAAATCCAATTAATACCTCTGCAAAAGATTTTAAAGTGCCTCTTTTGGCAAACATCATAGGAAAGCCTACGGCTATTATTGGTAAGGCAAATGAGGAGATTTTAATTTTGAATCCGAAGAATGAAATGAGCCAGGCCGTTACTGTAGTACCAATGTTTGCACCCATAATTACTCCAATCGACTCTACTAAGCTTAATAGTCCTGCATTTGCAAAACTAACCACCATAACGGTAGTTGCTGAGGATGACTGAATTAATAAGGTAATCAAAAAGCCGGTAAAAACTCCAAGTACCCTATTTCTTGTCATGCTACTCAGAATCTGACGGAGCTTGTTGCCTGCTGCTTTTTGTATTCCCTCTGACATTATCTTCATTCCAAAGATGAAAAATCCTAATGCTCCTAACAAGTTCAACGATTCTAATAATCCAAACTCCATATCAAGGTATTTTATAAATAATTATTTTATAGGCAATTAATTGCTTTTTAAAGAGGGGTTAAATTTTATCCAAAGAGAATATGTTTTTATAGGTTGTATGTTAATTTAATATTAAGAAATCTAGGAAAATCAGCACGAAATCATCCTATTTATTCTTCAACTTTAATAGAGAGATGTGAATGTTTTTGTAAAATAACAATTCGTTAATACCAATTTTCAGATTAGATAAAACTGTATTAACGATAACTACCGTCCCTTAATTTATGTTTGTGATTGGTTTATGAATGAATCTGTAAACATATTTATAGTAAAAAGTTTTTTACAAGCTACACCGTTTTTTGAGCAAGCTTTCGAAAAGGATGGCTTTATTGTTGAAACAATAACAGCTTATGATTCCTTAGTTGATAAAGCTATCTTAGTTAAACCTGAACTTATCTTTATACCTGTAGAGTTAGAAAAAGGAGACGGGATAGAACTGTGCTATGAGATCAAGAACAATCCGAAACTTAAGGGAGTCTTTGTAATTTTATATTCTAAACGCAAAGAGGATTATACTCAAATTGCAGGATTTGATTCAGGGGCCGACGATTATCTGGTCAGTCCAATACAAGCGAGAGTGTTGTCTAGTAAAATTAAGGCTTTACTCAAAAGAAAGCGTATTAATTTCAATCAGGATACTAAGAATAAAAATTTGATTTACAATGATATTGTTGTTGATAAAGAGCGGTATCTTATTATCCAAAATGGGACAGAATTTTATTTGCCTAAGAAGGAGTTTGAACTTCTTTGTTTACTTCTTTCCAAGCCACAAAAGGTTTTTTCAAGACAAGAGATTAAACAGGCCGTTTGGGGTGGAAATAGGGTAGTTCAAGGCAGAACAATCGATGTACATATTCGAAAAATTCGAGAGAAGATAGGAAAGCGTTATATTCAAACAATTAAAGGGATTGGGTACCGCTTAGAGACTTAGATTTTTTTGTCAAGTGGATTCAAATCGATTCGTCCTAAAAATAGCTGTTTACTTAGCTTTAGACTTTGAGCTATAAGTTCAGCAATATCTTCTGGCTGGATCATTTTACTTCTGTCAATATCTAACCCATCCCAAGATGACGTATTTACAGAGCCTGGATAAATGCCACATACGCTTACTTCAAATTCCCTTAATTCGTCTGCTAGCAGTTTATTTAGTCCATTCATTGCATGTTTACTAATAGTATAAGCTGCTGCAGATTCCCTAGTTTTTTCTGCTAATACAGAGAGTATGTTGAAAATATATCCCGCCCGTTTAGCCTTAAAAATTGGCGCTGCAATTTGACTCATTTCAAATGCTGTTCTTACATTGAGGTCAAAATTATTCAATAGTTCACTACTAGTTATTTCTTCGATAGAACCAACAGCATATCGACCGAAATTATTAACTAAAATGGTCAATTCTTCGCTGTATTTTGACAACTCTTTCCTAAGGTTTATTCTAGCTTTAGGTTTCGTAAGGTCGCATTGATGTATATGGCATATAGCTTTTGATGTACTTTGAATAACTTTTTGAAGTTCTCTTAAATTCTGTTTGGAAGAAGAAATAGCAACAATATCAATATTTTCCTTCGCTAAACGAATAGCGATCGCTCTTCCAATACCTTTTGTGGCTCCTGTAATTATGGCTAACATTCTGCAAAGGTAAATTCTATTCACTATATTTGAGTTCCTATGAAAACTATTCTACAAAAGAAACGTGTATTGGTATGTCCACTTGACTGGGGGCTCGGGCATGCTTCACGATGTGTTCCTCTCATAAAAGAGTTAGATTATTCAGGTTTTGAGGTTGTTATAGCTGCAGACCGAGCGCCCTTAGAGTTGTTAAAAAAAGAATTTCCAAATAAGGAATACTTAACTTTTCCTGGTCCTGAGGTGAGATATCCTAAGCACATTGGAATGGGACTTTTTATGCTGTTTAAGGCACCTAAAATGATTAAATGGCTTAAGGACGAGCGGCTTTTATTGGAAAGTTTTATTCAAACGTATGCCATAGATGCAGTCATCTCCGATAATCGATATGGAGTGTATTCTTCAAAAATTCCCTCCATATTAGTTACTCATCAGTTGTTTATTCAAGCTCCCTTAGGTAAAGGAGCGCTTAAGGCTTTTATAGCTTCTCATGCTAAAAACTTTACAGAAACTTGGGTGCCTGATTTTGCCGGTGATGCTAATTTATCGGGATATTTGTCACATGGGAATACGGAGATAAAAGATGTTCATTTTATTAATCCACTTTCTAGATTTACTGGTTTTGCCAAATCAGAGGAAAATCATACAAGAGATTTGACCATTGTTTTGTCAGGACCTGAGCCAACACGAACACAGTTTGAAACCATAATTTTGGAACAACTTAAATCATTTAAAGGAAATGTGCTTTTAGTGAGGGGGTTGCCTGAAACCATTCAGCTACTTAAGATTTCTGCAAATGTAGAGGTACAATCTTTTTTATCAGCGGATGAGCTTGAAGTAGAAATGTCTAATTCTAAACATATTATTTGTAGGAGTGGCTATTCTTCTATCATGGATTTAGCTGCGTTGGGAAAACGTGCTGTTTTGGTGCCTACTCCAGGACAAACTGAGCAAGAGTATTTAGCTGAAAAATTAGAGAAAGAAGGCAAATTCTTTTTCATGGCTCAAGATAAATTTAACCTTTTTACAGCAATTGCCAATTGTGATAATTATTCTGGAATAAAAGTAAAAAAAGACACTTCAGCTCTACTTAATAGAATTGAGGAGTTAAAAAAACGATTGAATTATTCTAAATAAAAAACACGTTTTACTCTATTTCCGACATCTGTTAAGATCTCATAGGGAATCGTATGTTGTGCTTTTGACAGCTGATAGATGGTGTTTTGTGGTCCGAAAATAACTACTTCGTCACCTTCGTTTGCTTTAATTCCTGTTATATCAATCATTAACATATCCATACATATTGACCCTATAGTAGGAACTAATTGTCCATTCACGGCAACTTTCCAATTTCCATTTCCCAATAATCGGCTAATTCCATCAGCATATCCTATAGAAACAGTAGCCGTTTGACCATCTTGAGACATTATTCCTTTGCGACCATAGCCCACTGTTTCTCCTTTTTTAAGCTGTTTTATTTGAGAAATATGAGCAACTAATCGATGAACAGGATTTAAATTCTTTTTATGTTCTTCAGTATTGCTAACGCCATATAGACCAATTCCTAAACGTACCATTTCAAACTGTTGATCTGGAAAACGAAGAATTCCACTGGAATTTAAGATATGCCTGATATATGTTGATTTAAGACGGCTTTTTAAATACGCATCCATTTCATTGAACCTGCTAAATTGTTCTAAAGTAAAATCATCTTTCTCATTCTCATCGCTGGCGGCCAAATGAGAAAAAATACTCGCTACTTCTATGCTCGGTTCTGAAGAAATTAAGCTCACAACTTCTTGTAATTCATTTATTTCAAATCCTAACCTTCTCATTCCTGTATCCAATTTTAGGTGGATTCGTTTTGGTTGAGAAGTTTCAGTTTTGGGCAGTGATTTTACATGCGAAATAAACAACTTTAACAAGCGTAAACTAAATATTTCAGCCTCCAAATTAAAACGCACTAGACTATCAAAACTAGCAGGCTCAGGATTAAGCACCATAATAGGCAATTTTATTCCTTGTTGTCTTAAAGATATTCCCTCATCAGTATAAGCTACTGCTAAATAATCTGCTCTATAGTAGTCTAAAATGTTTGCAATTTCATGTGTTCCGCTTCCGTATGAAAATGCTTTCACCATCACCATTAACTTGGTTTTTGGTTTTAAAATGGACTTAAAATAGTTAAAGTTGTCAATTAAATTATTTAAGTTAATTTCTAGTGTGGTAGTATGCGCTTTTTCTTGCAGTCGATCGGTTATGCGCTCAAATTCAAAAAGGCGAGCCCCTTTAATAAGGATTGCTTCATTTTGGAATGATTCATTGGTTAAGTGTTGTAAAAAATCAGTTGTATTTTTATAGCATTCTATTGGAATATAAAAAAGTGCCGATTGCGATGAAATGTTTGGTCCTATAGCGATCACTCGATCTATTTGATTTCTTTTAACCAAGTCTGCTACCTCCTGGTAAAGTAAGTTTAAGCGAATGCTATTTTGCAATATATCTGAAATAATTAGCGTGTGCTTTGGGTGCTGTTGTTGTTGTTTTAGATACGTAATCGCAATTTTTAGTGAGGTTACATCTGAATTATAGGTATCATTGATTAAGGTGCAACCATTTATGCCTTTTTTTAGTTCTAATCGCATAGCAATAGGACTAAGTTGAGCCATGCCTTGTTCAATTGAATAATTAGGAGCCTTAAGTATTAGACATGTTAACCATGAGTGTATTGCATCCTCGATTGATGCATCATCTATAAATGGAATTTGAATGGAATGATTAAATCCATTATAAGTTCCGGTTATTAAAGTTTTGCCGTCTTCTTTTTTTCGCTCGGTGATTTGTAAATCAGCATCGGCAACAACGGACCAAGTTACTTTTTTGACTTTATCTAGTTTTTTATTAGCTAGAATAGAGTGGTGGATAGATTCGTGATCTTTACAGTATATTAGGGTCTCACAATTATAAAAAAGCAATAGCTTCTCTTTAATTATAGCTACTCGATTATCAAAATTTTGAGCATGAGCTGAGCCGATGTTTGTAAATATTCCGATTGAGGGTTGAATCATTTCTTCAAGAGAACCCATTTCATTTGGGGCTGAAATTCCTGCTTCAAAGATGCCCAAATTGTGTGTTTCATTTAAATTCCAAATAGAAAACGGCACTCCAATTTGAGAATTATAACTTTTAGGACTTCTACAAATATTGTACTGATCTTTTAATAATTGGAATAACCATTCTTTGGTTACCGTTTTTCCATTACTGCCTGTAACTGCAATAACAGGTAGCTGATAATTACTTCTGTGTGCTTTTGCTAATAAATGTAGTGCTTTCAATGAGTTTTCTACTAAAATGAAAGTAGCATCCGTCCATGCTGTATTGATAGAATCTTTACTGGATATCAAAAAACTTCGAATGCCTTTTTTATAGGCCTCTTCTATGTATTGATGGCCATCTTGTCTGCGGCCGATAAGCGCAACAAACATTGATTCTACATATTTCTGTTGCGCTCGGCTATCATATAAAATATAATTAACAGATTGAGTAATTCCGTAGTGCTCACCTAGGCACATGGTGCATATTTCGGTGGTGTTATACCTCTTGTTAATCATATAGATGGGGTCTACTCTTTTTTTGCTTTTTTTCTATTTACTTCAACGAAGCAATCTCTGCATAGTGGCTCATAGCTATCTGTTTCTCCTAGCATTACTAGCTTATTATTGTCTGCTATTCGGTGTGAATGGTTTGCTAAGTTTCCACAACTTAGGCATATCGCATGAACTTTGGTTACATATTCAGCAGTTGCCAAAAGTGCAGGAATAGGGCCAAAAGGAACGCCCTTATAATCCATATCTAATCCTGCAACTATTACACGAATACCTTGATTTGCAAGTTGATTACAAACAGCAACGAGTTCCATGTCAAAAAACTGAGCTTCATCTATTCCTACTACATCTTCATCATTTATCAAAAGAGGAATGTTCGCAGAAGAAGGCACAGGAGTTGAATGGATTTGGTTGGCGTCGTGAGAAATAACTGCTACATCATCATATCTTTTATCAATCTCAGGTTTAAATATTTCTACCTTTTGTTTGGCTATTTTTGCTCGCTTTAATCTGCGAATCAACTCTTCTGTTTTTCCTGAAAACATAGAACCGCAAATGACTTCTATCCAGCCTTTTCTTTTCTTTGGATTGATGGTATTTTCGAGAAACATGCAGTCAAATTATATGAGATTCTACCTATTGATTACTTTTGCAAAAGTATCATTAAACTTTTATTTTCTCTACAATTAAAAACAACTATGGATATTCAAGAAAAGCGAAAGGAACTAACTCAGCTAGTAGATAATATTAAGGAACACTCCGATCGACTAACGGTGAGCCATACTCTGCCGGCTTTAGAATTAAGTGTGTTGATCTCAAAGATTGCTAAGCTTTATGAAGAAACGATCATTTTAAAGCATGAAATTTCTAGAATGGAACTTTTTGAAATAGAAAAGTTGCCAATTAGTCAAAATAGAAAAGCAATCAAAAAGGACGCTTCTGTAGCCGAAGCAACTAATTCGATAATAGAAGCATATGAGCAAAAAGATGATGAAATCACTTTAGAGATGGATTCAGATAATCCAGATTCAGAAAGTTTTGATGAGCCACTGTCTAATGAAATAGAAGAGGAGATCACAGAAGAATCAGAGGGTTTATCTAACCACGATACTTCAGAAGTAAAATCGATTTCTAAATATGAAATTGATTTCCAAGACTTAAATACTAAGTTGTCAGGGAAAGAAGAAAATAGTGTTGTCGACCAATTACAAAAGCAACCCATTGCAGACTTAACGACTGCCATTGGTTTAAATGAACGATATTTATATGCAAATGAGTTGTTTGGAGGCAATATGGAGCTCTTTCGAGATGCGCTTAGAGTGCTAAATAGTAAAGGAAGACTGCAAGATGCTCTAGACTGTTTAGAAAACGAACTTGGAGCAGCTCATCAATGGAGTAGTGAGCACGATTTGGTGCATTCTTTAAGACGATTAGTGGAAAGAAGGTTTAATTAGTTTTCGTTCAACTGCTCTCATTACCATTTAATTTCTCGATTTGCCGATTATAAAAGTATCGTTTAAAAACAATGATTTTCGATTACTTTTAAACTTAGAATATTACAAATTCGATCTAATGAAACAAAAAAATAAGTTGACGTTTTTAGCCATTGGTTTAGTTTTTTTTAGCGTCTCTTTTAAGACTTATGCTCAAAAGCAATGGAGTTTAGAAGAATGTATAACTTATGCTATCGAGAAAAATCTTCAGGTAAAGCGAACAGAATTAAATTTAGAGATATCTGCCGAAAATTTAAAACAATCAAGATACAATGCATTGCCATCTATAAATGCAAATGCAAGTAATACGTATAACTTTGGACAAACCATTGACCCTTTTACCAATAGTTTTGCTACGCAAACTGTGCGGTCAAATAGTTTTGGGGTTCAGGCTACATTGAACGTATTTAATGGTTTTCAAACAATTAATTCAATCCGGTCTAGTAAGGCAGGTTTCGAAGCATCTCTTGCGGATTTAGAAAAAATGAAGAATGATATTTCTTTAAATGTTGCCAATTCATATTTGCAGATTCTATTCAACATAGAGCTATTGAGAAATGCAGAAAGTCAGTTGTCCGTTTCAAATGTCCAAAAAGAGCGTATTATTAAGTTGGTAGCTGCGGGAAGTCAGCCACAAGGAGCGCAGTTCGATATAGAAGCGCAATTGGCTCAGGAGGAGTTAAATAGAGTGAATGCCGAGAATCAATTGAATTTATCGTTATTGAATTTGAAACAGCTATTGCAACTAGAAGCCTCAGCGGATTTTGCAGTAGCTGAGCCCTTATTAGGTGAAATAGAACAACAGCAAGTAGCCTCTACTCCGGGTGCAATATATGAAAACTCGTTAGCCATAATGCCTGAAATAAAAGGTTCAGAGCTTAGGTTAGGCCAGGCTGAGCAAGAGCTTAAACGTGCTCGTGGGGGATATTCGCCAAGACTAACAGTTAGCGGTTCATTTGGTACAGGATACTCAGGTGCTGCTCAAGAGGTGATTGGGATAGAAGATCCTGTTATAAAGCCTACAGGAGGTTTTGTCCAAAATACAGGTGATATTGTAGTTTCTCCTATTGCGAATCCTATTTTTAAAGATAAATCATTTAATGATCAATTGGATGATAATGTCAATCGATCGGTAGGGATGAATTTAAGCATTCCAATTTTTAATGGATTGGCGTCTAGAACTAATGTTGCCCGTTCTAAAATTCAACTTGATCAAGCAGAAAATACCCTAATGGAAACCAAACAGCAACTGCGGCAGCAAATTGAATCTGCATATTTGGACGCAGCAGCTTCACTAAAAAGATATGAATCGGCAAAGTCATCGGTAAAAGCGCTTAACGAGTCATTTAAATACACCCAGCAGCGATTTAATGTAGGGCTGCTGAACTCATTTGATTTTAGCAATGAGAAAAACCGACTAATCCAAGCAGAATCTAGTTTATTACAAGCCAAATACGAGTTTATTTTTAAGACGAAAGTATTGGAATTCTATCAAGGTAAAACATTAAGTTTAAAGTAAATTACAATGAAATCAAAGAAAACAGTTTGGATATTAGTGGCTATTGTAGGTCTCCTATTACTAGTGTCGGTGGTAACCAAAAAGGGAACCAACCATGCTATAAAAGTAACTGCTGAAAAGCCTTTGCTAAGAACATTAATAGAAACAGTGAGCGCAAGTGGTAAAATACAGCCTGAAGTAGAGGTTATCATTAGTTCTGATGTCTCAGGAGAAATTATAGAAATGGCTGTAAAAGAAGGGGATTATGTAAAGCAAGGAGATTTGTTGTTAAAAATTAACCCGGATTTAGTTGAGTCAGCACTGGGTAGAGCAGAAGCAGCATTGAATACTGCAAAGGCAAATCACGCTAGCTCTCAAGCAAGGTTCGCTCAAAGTAAAGCTCAGTTTGTAAATGCTAAAGCTAGTTTTGAACGAAATGAAAAGTTATACAAAGACAAGGTAATATCTGATGCTGAGTTTGATAATGCTACTTCATCATTTGAAGTGGCACAATCAGAGGTATCTGCTGCTCAGCAAAGTATGAAAGCAGCACTATTTAATATCAAAAGTGCAGAGGCAAGTTTAAAAGAAGCTAGAGAGAATTTAGGAAGAACATCAATTTATGCTCCCATGGATGGAACGATAATTAACCTAAGTAAAGAAAAAGGTGAACGGGTAGTAGGAACGGCCCAAATGGCTGGTACAGAAATTTTAACTGTTGCTAATTTGTATACTATGGAGGTTGATGTTGATGTTAATGAAAATGACATTGTTAGGGTTAGTAGAAACGATACTGTGTTGATTGAAGTTGATGCATATTTGGAGCGAAAATTTAAAGGCGTGGTAACAGAAATAGCAAATTCAGCAAATACCACCGGAGCAAGTATAGATCAAGTAACCAACTTTGATGTAAAAATTCGAATTCTTCGCGAAAGCTATATTGATCTGATAGATACTAGAGATTCTACTAATTCTCCATTCAGACCGGGGATGTCAGCAAATGTGGATATTCAAACCAAACGATTAAACAAAGTATTATCATTACCGATTCAAGCTGTTACTACACGACCGGATACAGCAAAAAGCAAGGCTGGTAGTGAAGAAGATGAGCTTGTTGAGTGTGTATTCGTATTGAAAGAAGGGAAAGCCCATTTAATGCAGGTTGAAACAGGGATTCAGGACACAAAGTATATTCAAATAGTTACTGATATAGATCTTGAATCGGACATAATTACTGGACCATATACTGCAGTATCTAAGCTTTTGATGGATGGTAAAGAAGTGAATAAGGTAAAGAAAGAATTGCTCTTTGAGCGAGAAGATTAGTATATGGCATTAATTTTATCTTTAGAGACCGCTACTAAAGTTTGTTCAGTGGCATTGCATGAAAATGGCAATTTATTAGCAATTAAAGAAGTTAATGCTGACTATTCACATTCAGAAAATTTAACCTTGTTTATTCAAGAGGTTTTACTTTTGGCAAATAAATCCTTTAATCAAATTGATGCCGTTGCAATTAGCAAAGGGCCTGGGTCATACACAGGGCTTCGTATTGGGGTTTCATCAGCAAAAGGTTTATGCTATGGTTTGGAGATTCCATTAATTGCAGTAGAAACATTGCAGTCTATGAGTAGCGTTGCTCAGCAAAAAATAGGTGGATTTGAAGCTACCTATTTACCTATGATAGATGCTAGAAGGATGGAAGTTTTTTGTGCAGCTTATGATGCAGAAGGAAATCTATCAAGAACTACCACAGCCGAAATTGTTGATGATACTAGTTTTACTGATTTACTGAATCAAACAGTTTATTTCTTTGGAGATGGGGCTGCAAAGTGTAAAACTGCATTAGCTGACAAAGAGAATTTTAAGTTTATCCCTGATATATTTCCAACAGCCAATACATTAGGAGAAATCGCTTATTTGAAATTTATGGCGAATCAAATAGAGGATTTAGCTTATTTTGAGCCGTATTACCTAAAGGATTTTGTTGCTACTGTTCCTCGCAATTTGATTTAATTGTTTAGGTATTTAAAAAAGATGATTCCTTATATTTGAGGGACTAAAACCTAGTGACTATGAAAATTCGATTAGTATCATTATTTTTTTTATTCACTATTGTAGTTAATGGACAAGATTCAGAATCAGCTAAAGATAGAATTTGTTGGAGTAAAAATTATACCTTAGAATGGTTAGATTTTCAAGGAACACCACCAGAAACTGAATCTTCAGCCGCTTTATCTAGTTTGGCCATTCCTTATGAAGTAGAGACTTATTCCGATGGACGAATCGTAATTAATATCAATTCTTGCTTTGTAAAATCTAAGTCTTGGGTAGTACCAAAATATAAAAATAACCTGCTTTTACAACATGAACAACTACACTTTGATATTGCTGAATTAATTAGGAGAAAAATGGTCAAAGCCATTACAGATGCAGATCTTACCCTAGAGAATGCAGAAATAGTAATTAATTCAATTCTACGAAAATTTTGGTCAGAAGACTATAAACGCATGCAGGAACAATACGATCGGGAATCAAATTTTTCAAGGTTTATTCGTAAACAAATCGAATGGAATAAGACGATAGCTGAAGAGTTGGAACTTTACAAAGCCTATAAATACACCGAGATTACACTTAATGTGAATTAAAAGTAGTTGTATTTTATAGTTAATATGGTAATGAAACCTTTTTCCTGCCTTCGGATTACTAAAGCTTCTAGTAGAATGGGTTGGTTTACAGCATAGACAAAAGCGGTCTTATTTTTTAGTTTATCATTCTCATAATGATAAATATACTCCAGCTGTTCATCTTTATATTCAAACGTATACTTGCCTTTGGAATTCCCATTTATTTGGTTGTTATAGCTAATTTCTTTAAGTAAAGTCCCATCATATAGCCAGTTCATTTTTCGGCTTCTAGATGTGATGTATAACTCTTCTTCTTTATTAATTAACCTATGTTGTTGGTCATAATATAATCGTTGTTCTAAAAATGGTCTGTTTTCAGAGTTTAGAATTAGGCGTTTTGCAAATGTAGCTTCACTGTAAGGTTCTTTATAATTCGTAATTGCGCTTGTATCGGCTTTATTATTTTTAATTTCTACAATCACTTCTTTTTTTAACCTTCCAGCATTGTTGTAAAAATAGAGTTTCTTAATTAGTTGATTTTTGTATTGATCTATTTGTTGTGTTAACTGAAATTGTTCATTGAACTCATATAAGCTGATTAAACTATCTATACCTGTTTCGCTTTCTTCTATATAAACTTCACGAATAGGCTCACCATCTGTGTTAAAGAAGTATCGTCTTTCTATTCCGTGACGAATAATAACTTCACCATCTACCTTACTTGAATAAGAAAGTATGACACTTTTGATATTTTGTACTTTGACGTAATCTATGTTAAAGTCGGTGATGTGATCAAAAGGGTTTCCTACAGGATTTACTAATTGAGCAGTGGAACAAAGAGAAGTTAAATAGCATGTAACGACTAAAATTTGTTTTATCATTTAATTTTTTGTACTAAATGAATAACTTCTTTAACTGAGGAGGTTGGACGATTACACGTTTGGTTTGTACAAACGTAAATAGCTGTAATCCCATCTGGGAATCTATTTTTAAATAAAGCGAATTCATCATTTGGAACCTCTGTAGCTGCAATCACACAGTTTGGTAAATACGCTTCTTCTAATTCTCGTTTTTTTGATTCATTTTCTTTGCCTACCAAGGCAACCTCATAGAAATTAATAATTTCATGAATCAATAATATTCCCCAATTTGAAAAGGATGAACCATATTGAATTAATTGGTCTACAACGTTTGTAAGCATCTGCCGCGAAGTAGCTAGATAAGTTTTGTTGTCCGTCAAATGTCCTAGTTTAAAAAGTGCATTTGCCAATATAGAATTGCTTGCAGGAATTACGTTATCCATAATTTCCATTTTTCGAGCTATAAGCGCTGCATCATTTTTATCAGTAAAGTAGAACATACCTGATGATACATCAAAAAGATTTTCATAGCAATAGTCAATAAGTTGCTCGCTTATTTTCAACCACTTTAGATCCTTCGCAACTTCAAATAGCTGAATAAATGCTGATACGATAAGTGAATAATCTTCTAGAAATCCTGAGATGTTTGCCGATTTATTTTTATAACTATGCAATAATGAATTGTTCTCTTTTATTAAGTTAGTGTTGATGAAATTTGCAGCTTTGATCGCAGCATTCAGGTGGGCTTTGTCTCCGAAGGCCTTGTAGGAGTCAACAAGTGCTGAAATCATTAAACCATTCCAAGAAGCAATCATTTTATCATCCAATCCTGGACGTACTCTTTTTTTTCTTACTTCTAAAAGCGTTGTATTTATGTAAATTGCTTTTTTTCGCACTTCATCAAGCGTGATGTTTAAATTAGTTGCAATGTCTATTTCAGACTTATTACGCATTAATATGTAATTCTTATCTTCCCAATACCCGTAGGAATCAATATGGTAATAATAAGTTAAGAATTTTAAATCATTTGGGAATAAATCTTCTAACTCTTCTTTTGTCCACACATAAAACTTGCCTTCTATTCCTTCACTATCAGCATCTAATGCGGAGTAAAAATACCCTTCGGTATGCATCAATTCTCTAAATACAAATTCAGTTGTATCAAGTGCAATTCGTTTATAGAGATCATTCTTTGTAGCTTGATAGGCTTTGCTATAAAGACTTATAAGTTGTGCATTGTCGTAGAGCATTTTTTCAAAGTGCGGCACTTTCCATGTTTGGTCAACCGAGTAACGCGCAAAACCACCTCCAACTTGATCGTAAATTCCACCATAGGCCATTTTTTTTAATGTTAATTCTATATGGTTCTTTACAATCGCATTTGGCTTGAAATAGTTAGCATAAAGCAGAAATTCAATATTGTTGGGCATCATAAATTTTGGTGCTCGGTTTGGTCCACCATACGTTGGGTCAAAGCTTCCTGCCCAATTCTCTATAATTGCATCAATTTGTTTGTCTTCAAATGGTTGATCTTTGTTTATCTTTTCGATTAAATCTGCCCTATGCACTCCAGAAGTTAATCGATCTGCGTACTCTATCACTTTTTTATGGTCGTCTTTGTACAACGCAACTAATTGAAGCAGCACATTCTTCCACTGATCTTTCTTGAAGTAAGTTCCTCCATAAAAAGGTCTTCCATCAGGCATTGTTATGCAGTTAAGTGGCCATCCTCCTTGCCCTGTCATCAACTGAACTGCACTCATATACACTTGGTCTATATCGGGTCGTTCTTCTCGATCTACCTTTATGCATATAAAATGTTCATTCATAATGTTAGCTACCGACTCGTCTTCAAATGATTCAAGTTCCATTACATGGCACCAATGGCAAGCGGAGTAGCCAATGCTTACGATTATTGGTTTGTTTTCAATTTGGGCTTGATTCAATACCTCCTTATTCCAAGGTTTCCAATTTACTGGATTGTGCGCATGCTGAAGAAGATATGGGCTACTTTCATGGACCAAATCGTTTGTGAATTTGTGTTGATTGTTCATAACTAGAATGCGCTTAAAGAGAATATTTATATCAAAGTTAACTAACCTCTATCGCTTGAAGTCAATCAATGAGCATATTTATTTAACTTTATCAGCTGAAAACCTAAAGTACATGAATCGAATTTTTGGCTTATTCTGTATGTTTTTCCTTGTTCATCTTAATGCAAACGCTGAACATATAATTGGAGGTGAAATCTATTATAATTGTCTAGGTGCTGTTGGAGCAGATTCTACTCGATATGAAATAATCATTAAGGTGTATCGTGATTGTCAATTCCCTATTGGACCAAATAGAGCTGATTTCGACAACCCTTTGGCGCTTGCTATCTACGATAATAATGTCCGTGTTCTAAATCGATTTAACGTTTCCTTAGGGCAAAGAGATACTATCCCAATCATTATAAATGATCCATGTTTAGTATCTATTCCTAATATATGTGTAGAAACAGGAGTTTATACAACTACCGTGACATTAAGAAATTCATTAGCAGGCTACACAGTAAGTTATGCCCGATGCTGCAGATCGCCAATTGTAGATAATTTATTCTTGCCATCAGATCAAGGTATCGTAATTACTACTGAAATTCCAGGGAATGTTATCTGCAATTCCTCTCCTGTAATCACTGATTTTCCTCCTGTTGGCATTTGTGCAAATAGGCCATTTGTTTTTGATCATTCGGCTATTGATCCCGATGGTGATTCATTGTCATATTCTTTTTGTTCGCCTTTTCAAGTGCCATCTAATGGAAATCCTGGAGCAATAGCTACTGCCCCACCTTATCAAACAGTAAATTATGGCACAGGATTTTCAAGTATTAATCCTCTACCTGCTAATCCTGGATTATCTATTGACCCTATTACTGGAATTATTTCAGGTACACCCACACAGATAGGTAATTATGTTGTCGGTGTTTGTGTTACTGAATATAGAAATGGGTTGCCAATAAGTACAGTTAAGCGAGATTTTACAATAAACACTGCATCTTGTGATCCTTTAATTGTTTCTGCGGCACAAGATCAGTTAACTTCTTGTGATGGACTTACAGTTACGTTTAATAATCTTAGCGTAGGGACCACTCAGTTTTTTTGGGATTTTGGAGTGCCGGGTGTGTTAAGTGATACTTCTCGGTTAATCTCTCCAACTTTTACTTACCCCGATACAGGAGTTTATTCTATAACATTAATTGCAGGTCCTGGTGGGCCTTGCAATGATACTTCAGTGGTTACTTTTAATGTTTTTGGAGCGTTGAATGTTGATTTTACCATTCCTTCTCTTCAATGCTTGGATACCAATAATTTTAATGTACAAGTTACAGGAACTTTTGAAACATTTGCATCATTCAATTGGAATTTCGGTGCCTCAGCATCACCTAGCTCTTCTACTAATCAAGTTGTCAATAATATTTCTTATCCTTCCGCAGGTATATACCCCATACAATTATCGGTTATGCAAGGTCAATGCACAGATACAATAATCAAGAATACAGAGGTAGGAGGTAACCCAATTGCGAATTTTGGATTTGAAGTGGTAGACAACTGCGTTCCTGTCGAAGTACAGTTTAAAGATTCTTCTTTCACAGATGCGAATATTGTCGATTATTTTTGGGATTTTGGTGATGGCACAACATCTACTTTTAGGAATCCAATTAAAACGTACACTCAATTAGGAGCATATGAAGTTACTTTAAGAGTTGTTCAGCAAGATAGGTGTATTGACACCTCGTTTAAAGTTTCGGTAGATTCTATACTTGTTTCTCAAAAGACAGATGCTTTTTTTATAACGGGGGAGCCTCAATGTTTTAATGGAAATCAGTTTAACTATGTTGCTACGGGCAATTTGTCTTCTACTAATACCTACCAATGGCAATTTGGTGATAATGCAAACATTTCGCAAAGTACAAATCAGTCTGTAGTTGTTTCGTATGATACTTCTGGTAGTTTTCTTGTACAGCTAATTGTAGACCAAGATGGCTGTAAGGATACACTTATTCAGATTGCAGAGGTATATGAAAACCCAACGATAGATTTTACCTATTCAGAAGATTCCGTATGCTTTCCTGATGCTGTTCAGTTTACAGATCTTTCTACAGCGGTTTCTCCTATAAACTACTTGTGGTTTTTTGGTAACGGAGACAGCTCAACTTTGCCTAACCCATTTGTAAATTATGACTCTGTAGGACTTTATAATGTATTTCTTCAAATACGTACCGATGATAAATGCATTGATACCTTATTTAAGACGGTAGATTCCGCTATACAAGTTTTTCCACGTCCTTCTAGTGGATTTTATTTCTCAGATAGCATAGCAACGATTAAAACTCCTTTTATAACATTTACAGATACGTCATCTAATTGGACCAATAGAACATTGTTCTTGGGTGATGGTGGTGTATCTGATGATAGTTTAGTTTACTATGCATATAAAGATGTAGGAATTTTTGAGGTAGTTCAAGTAGTAGAAAATCAGTTTTTCTGTACAGATACCACCATTAAAACTATTGAGATAACAGATGTTTTTGAGTTTATAATGCCAAATGTTTTCACCCCAAATGGTGATGGAATAAATGATTTATTTAGGCCAACTGCATGCGGTGTTGCTGATTACAAGGTTACTGTTCTTGACCGTTGGGGAAATACCAGATTTAAATCAGAGACTCTTGCAATAGGCTGGGATGGTAGAGTAGATGGATATAAGTCTGATTCTGGAACCTATTTTTATGTAGCTGAAGTAACAGATTTTACAGGGAAAAAATATATTTTCAAGGGAACGGTTAGTTTATTTCGCTAAAGCTGAATAGGTACTTTTTGGTGAATACTTACTGGAAACGTCTTATTAACTAAAAATGCCCCACCTTTAATGTTGCCATTTAATTCTACGTTTACTTCTTTACCTCCCGAGGTAGCTAGGTTTAATAACTTGGGCAAAGAGGTAATAGTTAGTTTTGAGATGTTTAGATTGAAATTAATTTGATGACTTTCTTTAGAGTCTCCCTTTATCTTGAAGGATTCATTAAGAGTAGTTTTTCCAAGATCAATACCTTCTAGTTTAATATCAAACTCAGCTCCTTTCACATTTATGCTAAAAGGGTTTGGATTGAATATTTCAGCATTTACACTAAAATCAATTATGCTGGAAGAGATATTCTTAACTTTTAATCGTTCAATTTTTGTTAATTCTACTTCTTCTATTCCTGTGCAAGACAGAAAAACTGTACTCATTATGATCATCATGAGTGCAGTAAATAAATTATTTTTCATTTTTTCATTTTTTTAATTGCGAAAAATTTTCAAAGAAATAAGGTATGGTTTCAATTCCCTTTAGGAAGTTAAAAATACCATAATGTTCGTTAGGAGAGTGTATAGCATCAGAATTTAATCCAAATCCAAGTAAGATTGATTTCAAGCCTAATTCTTTTTCAAAAAGCGCAACAATTGGAATACTTCCGCCTGCTCTAACCGGAATAGATGGCTTACCAAAAGTAGTTGCTATTGCCTTAGCAGCTGCCTGATATGCAGGAATATCTATTGGTGTCACATATGGCTCTCCACCATGATGAGGCTTTACCACTACTTTTACACTGTCAGGAGCTATAGACTTAAAGTGATTTTTGAATAATTGAGTAATTTCTTCGCTGCTCTGATTTGGAACTAAACGCATTGATATTTTTGCTTGTGCTTTTGATGGCAAAACTGTCTTTGCACCTTCTCCAATGTAACCTCCCCATATTCCATTTACATCGAGTGTTGGTCTGATAGATGTTCTTTCTATTGTGCTATATCCTTTTTCTCCATGTACATCATTAATGTTTAAATGATCTTTATAATCATTTAATTCAAAAGGAGTTTTAGCCATTTCAGCGCGTTCTTCAGCACTTACTTCTACTACATTGTCATAAAATCCAGGAATGGTAATTCGATTATTTTCGTCTGTAAGAGATGCGATCATTTTGCTTAGTATATTGATAGGATTTGCTACTGCTCCTCCATACACACCTGAGTGTAAATCCCGATTAGGACCTGTTATTTCTACTTCTAGGTATGACAAACCTTTTAATCCTGTAGTAATTGAAGGGTGCTCCATCGATAACATAGAAGTATCTGAAATCAAGATAATATCGGCTTTTAAGCGCTCCGTATTTTCTTTAATAAACGTGCCCAGATTCACAGAGCCCACTTCTTCTTCTCCTTCAATGATAAATTTGACGTTACAAGGTAATTGGTTGGTTTTTATCATTAATTCCAGCGCCTTAACATGCATATAGATTTGACCTTTGTCATCTGCGGCACCCCGAGCATAAATTTTACCATCTTTGATAACGGGCATAAAGGGAGGAGAATCCCATAATTCTATTGGGTCTGCCGGTTGAACATCATAATGTCCATAAACCAAAATTGTTGGTAGTGTAGGATCAATAATCTTTTCTCCATAAACTACAGGATAACCTGCTGTTGGACACAGTTCAGTATTTTCTGCACCTGCTAATTCTAGGGTTTTTTTAACTGCTTCAGCTGCGGCCATCGTATCATTTTTATATGCTGAGTCAGCACTGATAGATGGAATTTTTAGTAATTCGACCAATTCTGCAATAAAACGATCTTTGTTTGCTTCAATGTACTTTTTAACGTCTTTCATACTATACTTTAATCTTTTATTAATGATTTTCCGGTCATCTCTATTGGCTGCTTTATTCCCATAATCTTTAAAATTGTAGGAGCAACATCTGCTAGAATGCCATTATTAATTTCTTTGTAATCTTTATCAATTATAAATAAAGGTACTGGATTGGTTGTGTGAGCCGTGTTAGGAGAGCCATCTGCATTAATAGCAAAATCTGCATTTCCATGATCTGCAATTATAATAAATGTGTAGTCTCTTAATAATCCCGCTTCTACAATTTCTTTGGTACAATTATCTACAGTTTCTACTGCTTTCACAATAGCATCAAATACACCCGTATGGCCCACCATGTCTGGATTCGCAAAATTAAGACAGATAAAGTCTGTAGATTGTTTATTGATTTCTTGGATAATTTTATCTGTAATCTCTTTTGCACTCATCTCTGGCTGCTGATCATAGGTACTCACTTTAGGAGATTGTACCATAATGCGTTTCTCTCCTTCAAATGGCGCTTCTTGTCCCCCTGAAAAGAAAAATGTCACATGTGGATACTTTTCTGTTTCTGCTATCCGGATTTGCCTTTTCCCTGCTTTTGATATAAGTTCTCCTAAAGTATTCTTTAGGTTGTCTTTATCAAAAATAATGTGAATACCATTAAAGGTGCTGTCATAATTGGTCATTGTTACGTAATGCAACGGGAGTGTATGCATTTTGTATTCAGGAAATTCTTTTTGTGTTAAAGCCGATGTAATTTCTCTACAACGATCTGTTCTATAATTAAAACAGATAACAACATCTCCTTCACAAATTTTCGCAATTGGGTTATTTTCTTTATCAGTAAAAACAATCGGTTTAATAAACTCATCAGTGATATTATTTTCATATGCGTCTTTTACTGCCTGCAATGGATCCTTGTATTTTTTTCCTATTCCTGCTGTGAGCAGATCGTATGCTATTTTTATTCGCTCCCATCTATTGTCTCTATCCATTGCATAATATCGTCCAACTATAGTCGCTAGCTGTGCTGATGATTCGGCAAGCTTGTGCTGTAAACGTTGAATGTGTTCAATTCCACTAGTTGGTTTACTATCTCTGCCATCCGTAAACGCATGGACGAATACATTCTGTAAACCTTCTTTGGCTGCAATGTCTAATAGTTTATATAAATGCTTTGTATGGGAATGAATTCCTCCATCAGAAACTAAGCCCATTAGATGAATAGCTTTGCCGTTCTTTTTGGCGTAAATCATAGCGTTCAGAACTACTTCATTATCGCTTATTGAATCATCATCTACCGCCTTGTTGATTTTTACTAAATCTTGGTAGATCACCCTTCCGGCCCCTATATTTAAGTGACCAACTTCAGAGTTCCCCATCTGACCATTTGGAAGCCCTACATGCTCTCCATCTGTTCTTAACGTTGCAGTTGGATATACAACCATAAGATTGTCTATAAATGGAGTTTTTGCCTTAAATATAGCATCTGATGGCGATTTGTCGCCAATACCCCATCCATCTAAAATTAACAAAGCAACTTTCTTCGTGGCTGTCATACGCTATTGTGTTTATGCAAAATTAACTCTTAAAAAGGGGCTTTGAAAGGCCAAAGTATAAAATCATTTTATATCTTATAAATCATTTTGACTCGATAACATTTAAATAAGTTTTTCGCCACCTTTAATCCCAAAGTAAAGTGCTCTAACCGGAAATGGAATCATAAAGTTATTCTGATTAAATGTTTTTTAAGCTATATAAGATCCTCACTTCTTGTTTCCATATAGCTGGTTTGAGTAGTGTTGTTGATCCATAAAAAGAGATTAAAATTGATAGAACTGTCTCAAAAGGAAATATACAAAAAGGAGAATCTGTCGTTTTTGCTTGTATTAGAATAATCTTCAAAAGCACTTTTAAATACATCTTTTATTAGACAATATGATTTCTTATCTATCGAAGTTGTGAATAGTCATTGCCCTAAGGCTAATCTGTTGGTTAAATAATATATAACGGTTTGATTATATTACTTCACCAGCTTTAAATGTTTTTTGTACAGCAAAGAATATCCCAGCCATGCAGTTTACTGATGTATCTTGAAATGTAAAACTAAAAACAAAACCAACCACTCCAACTCCTGCAAGTAGGTAAGTAGATGGTTTACATAAATTTAATATGCCCAAAGCAAAAAATAATCCAACCATCATTGCAATTAGTTAAAGAGTATTGCTTATTAATCTATTTAAGGATAAGTGATTATATTTATGTAACAATTATAAAAAAAAGTCTTGTTATTGGCTTAGTTAGAAAATAGAAACTAACTAAAATAAGTATCGCTACTGCGATATTTGGCAGTATATCAACAAATGAATTTAGCCATCCTGTTAGCTTCTAAAGTAAAATGTCATAGGTCTTATTTAAACTGATTTCTTTTAAAATTGCTTTAGCTTTATGCTAAATTTAGTGCCAATACCCAGCTCACTTTCAACTCCAATTGTTGCATGATGTGCGTTTATTATATTTTGTGTAGTCGTAAGTCCTAGACCCATTCCTGTCCTTTTTCCAGTGTAAAATGCATCAAAAAGATTGTTAAGCTTTTCTTTACCAATTCCTTCTCCATTATCACTTATTTCTATTAATAGGTGATTACTATCAATTTTCGTTTCTATTGTTAATATACCTTTTTCGTCTTCCATTGCTTCAATAGCATTAATAATAATATTTAGGACAGCAATTTTTAGCTGCTCTCCGTCAATAAGTGTTTTTGTCGGCTTGGTGTTTAGTAAAAGCTTTAATTCAACGTATTTTAATTTTATCCGATCTTTTGCAAGCTCTAATATTTTAGGAATAAAATCATCTAGTACTACGGGTAATAATTCAACTTTTGTAGGTTTTGTTGAATTTAATAGCTCTGTAATCAAATTATTTATTCGGTCTGAGTTTCGCTTTATGATTTCACTGTAGATTTTATTGCTGCTATCTTCCGGCATATCTATAGTCATTTGTTCCAGAGATAGATTTATGTTTGTTAAGGGGTTCCTTACTTCGTGAGCGATACTTCTAGCAAGTCTTCCTGTCATCCCTAATTTTTCAGCTCTAAGTATTTGTAGTTCATTTTCCTTTTGCTTGGTGTTATCTCTAATTATTCCTTGGTAACCCTCTATTTCATGGGATAGATCAAATAAGACAATTGTTGTTATGGAACAATTTAATTTCTTCCCATCTTTTCGGATAAGAATTGCTTCGAAGTCTTTAATTAATCCCTTACTAAATAATGCTGCTTTAAAATTATCGAAGGTTTCTTGTTCAAGAAAAAGCGACTGCAAGGGGATTTTAGATAATTCCACTTTGCTGTAGCCAAATAAATTAGACATAGATTCATTGGTTTCTGTAAAGAATAACTGCTTATCAATAACGTAAATAGGATCTATAGAGCGATGGAATAGGGTTTTGTACTTTGCTTCTCGTTGGTTAATTTTTTCTTTTGAGATGTACCGCTCAATTGCATAGCGAATAGAGCGTTCTAGTTTTTCTGCGGATAATTCTGATTTGATTAGGTAATCATCAGCCCCCATTTTCATAGCTAACATATCAATTTCCCTATCACCTTGGCCGGTCAAAATAATGATTGGCTTGTTGGAATTATTATTCCTTGCAAATTTTAAAAGGTCTAAACCAGAGCGCTTACCTAGTCTGTAATCAATAAGAAATAGATCAGTTTCTTCGCTTTGTATTTCTTTTTCAGCATCCTCAAAATCACTTATCCACTTGCAGTGAATAGTGATTAATTCAATGTCCGAAAGGTAATCCTCTGTGAGAATGAAATCATCCTCATCATCATCAATTATAGTAATGGTTATATTTTCAATCATTTAACTTAACTTTTTAGGTCGATATTATAACTTTCCATTTTATTGTAAAGCGTTTTTCTATCTATTTGAAGTACATTGGCTGCCTTTGTTTTGTTGTAACCGACCTGTTCTAAAACCTTAAGAATTGCTTTTTTTTCTGCTGCCTCCGCAACCGATTTGAGGTCTGTAAAGCTTTCCTCCTCATCAAGTTCAGGTGATAAGTTATAGCTAGGAGAAATAATTTCAACAGGTAATGCGCTAGTTTCCATTTGCTCACCTGGAGACAAGAGCACACCACGTTTGATTACATTTTTTAGCTCTCTTAAATTACCATGCCAATAGTATCCTTTAAGTTTCTGTAAGGTGGAATGTTCTATGGATTTAACCTCTTTTCCTAGTTCTTGATTAGCATTCTCTAGAAAATGATTTGCAAAAAGTTCAATATCTTCTTTTCGTTCTCTTAATGGAGCGAGTTCAACTATAAATTCATTCAGTCGATAGAATAGGTCTTCTCTGAATTTACCATTTTTTACCGCAGTCAATAAATCCTCATTACTTGCTGCTAGTACTCTTACATCTATATCAAAATCTTTATTATCCCCGATTTTTCTTACCTTCCTTTCTTGCAAAACACGTAGTAGTTTTATTTGATTTTCATACGATAAATTGCCTATTTCATCTAAGAAGATTGTTCCGCCATTAGCGTACTCGAAATGACCAACTTTGTTATTTAGAGCACCTGTAAATGATCCTTTTATATGACCAAAAAGTTCGCTCGCTGCCAGTTCCTTCGGAAGTGCTCCACAATCTATTGCCACAAATGACTTGCCCGACCGTTTACTCTTCTTATGAATCGATTTGGCGACGAACTCTTTACCTGTGCCACTCTCTCCTTGAATAATTACACTCATGTCAGTAGGTGCTAGCAAGTTTATTAATTGCTCAATTCTTTTCGATTGTGGGCTTTTTCCTTCGATAAATACATCTTTGTTAATTGCTTTCTTGTCATTTTTTTGAGGCCTTATTGACTTGACTCCATGTTCTGATGTAAATAAAGAAATGTCTTCTTTAAGTGCTTTTTTAATTGCATGTAGAATTTCTTCATGAAAAATTGGCTTGGTTACATATTCACTTGCACCCATTTTTATGCATTGTACCGCAGTTTTCACGTCAGAATAACCTGTTATGATAATTACCTTCGCAGAAGGATTGGTCTTTTTAATTTCTTTCAACATTTCTGAACCGTCCATATCAGGTAACCTGAAATCACATAAAACCAAATTAATTGTACTTTTTTCAAGGATTGAAAGCGCACTTTTTCCTGTGTAGGCAAGCTCTACATTGTACCCATTTTTGGTTAAGTATTTCTTTAACAACAGGCAGATGTCTGTATCATCGTCGATTACTAATATCTTTTCTTTCATCATTATGTTTTTAAAGGTTAAGTATAGTTATTGTTTTTAGGATTAGTTCTTTATTTAAAGGTTTGCCAATAAAGTCGCTAATTCCAAATTTTGAAAAGGCGTAATCACGTTCTTTTTGACTGTCATATGCACTTATTATTACAACAGTTGAGTTCGGTGATTCTTTTTGGATAAAAGGTATAATAGTATAGCCTGAACCATCAGGTAAATTTAAATCTAAAAGTATAATGTGTGGAATTATTTCAACAATCTTTTGTTTTCCTTCTTCAAGAGAATTTGCATAATTAGTCGCTTGACCTTCTTTTGTAAGCAATGAGCTTAGTAGCCAACAAATATCCATTTCGTCATCTATTATTAAGATTCGATTATATTTCATAGTAATTGAGTTAATACTTCTACACGT
Organism: Vicingaceae bacterium; assembly: GCA_018402765.1. Classification (GTDB taxonomy): domain Bacteria; phylum Bacteroidota; class Bacteroidia; order Flavobacteriales_E; family Vicingaceae; genus Acidiluteibacter. The sequence goes on from JAGYIE010000002.1 coordinate 769,204, forward strand.
CGAAAGGTTTAGTTCGTTTACCATTAAATAGGGACAGCCTATCTAAATTGTTATCTATTTGGTATATAGAAAATTATAGTTTTAAGCCTTAAGATATAGCATGTTTGAGCTATCTTAAACAATAAATATTCCTTTTACAAAGATGAAAAACTCAATCATGACTAAAACACTAATTTTATTCTTGTCAATTAGTGCACAATCTTTTTCTCAAGAGTCTGTAGAAGAGGTTCTTACGATTTGTGGTAAAGTGGAGTCAGGAAAACAACTTGTTGAAGGATAAGCCATTACGGTGGTTAAGAATAATAAGTGTTTAATGATATTGATCATATTAAAGGATATCGATTAGATTTAACATTAGATGGGACGTACTCCATTCTATTTGAAAAGGGAGGCTATCTAACCAAGTCAGTGATCATAAATGGAATGATTGATTCAGATGTAAAATTCAATAGAACAACGTTTCAAATGGACATAAATTTGGTATGAATTGAAGACTTTATGCAAGATAAGTTTTGCCTACTACCTGTGGCAAAAATATATTTCGACAAAAGGAACCAAGTATTTACATTTGATAAATCGTACACGAAAGAAATGCTAAAGCTTTACGACCGAATTAAGTCAAAAAAATAATTTTATTTTAGCCTATTTTTCATTTGTAAGTTGCATTCTCTTTTGTAATTCTGACTCAATTAGCAAGTCTTTATAGACTTTTTTCATCTTATTCGTGTACGACTTATTATGTTCGAATTCTTCTTTTTTGTTATTGTATTTAACTACTCCTACAGGCATATCTAAAGCCGACGTATTAACCTCATCTAATTCCTTTTCTGAGAATATATCCATGTCGAATTTAAATTCTGGAATGCCATTGCTATACCCTTTCGGAATGGATGTGTCAAAAATAAATCGTTTTGTGTAATATCCATCAGCTGTAATTTCTATTGTGCAATAAGAATTAATGGGGACATTCGCTTGAAAATTATTTCTTGAATTACTTGGAACTGACCTAAGCAGACTATTTCTGATGTAGATATTAATAGTATATTTCTTAATCTTAGTTCTGTTATTGTAAATCAGTCCCACAAGCTTAATGCTGTCTTGTTTTATTAATTTCGGTTGGTTGAGTAGAATAATCTCTGAGTAATTACATGAAAACAATGGGGAGGAACTCAGTAAAATTAAAATTGTCAGCAACTTTTTTAGGTCATTCATTTTGTTTGGTTGAAGATGTTTTTATATCAGGTCGTACAAATGTATGAAAATTGTTCAATTTAAAGAAAAATGCTATCCTCAATATCCTCAGACGGAGTTTTGGTTATGAGTGATAGATGCGTTTAAGAGAAAGTTTCTTTAAATACACGACATAAAAAAACCCTAACTAGGAAATCTAATTAGGGTTTTGGAGTGGTGCCAGCTGGAATCGAACCAGCGACACAAGGATTTTCAGTCCTTTGCTCTACCGACTGAGCTATGGCACCATTTTTCAACTAAGCGGTCGCAAATGTATTAATAAAATTCTAATCTTTTAAAATTAAATTTCAAGAATTTTTCTTCCCGTATATTTGTTTTATGAATTTAGTAATTGATATTGGCAATACGTTATCAAAAGTGGGTATTTTTCAGTTTGATAAAGAGGTAGATTCTTTTGTTGCTGAAACACTTAATTTTGAAAAAATTCAACAATTCGTTAGTCAATACGCAATTAGTCATTTTATAATGGCATCTGTTAGGTGTAATGATTATAAACTCTTTAGCCTTCTTTCTTCTCAGTATGCAGGGATATATTTAGATCAGAATACACCTTTGCCGATATCGTTAGGGCATTATTCTTCTTCAACAATAGGAGTGGATAGAATTGCTTTATTGGTTGCTGCGAATAAAATTTTCCCTCGTCAAAATTGTCTGATAATTGGATGTGGTAGTTGCATAACCTATAATTATTTGACAAAAAATGGTGTGTTTGCGGGAGGAGCTATTTCTCCGGGGATTAACATGAGATTAAAAGCTATGCATCAGCTTACAGGCAAGCTTCCTTTGGCAAATTGGGACGGTGTAAGTCTTCCTTCAGAGATAGCAAACTCAACGAATGACTCTTTGTTGTCAGGTGCGATTAATGGTGCAATATATGAAATGGATGAAGTAATAAATCGATATAACAAGACGTTAAAATATGAACTTAACATTATTTTAAGTGGAGGTGATGCTAAATTCTTTGAAAAAGAGCTAAAAAATAGCATCTTTGCACACGCAAATTTTGTGCTATACGGACTCAATGAAATACTCCAATTCAATTCTTAGAAGTAGCCTTTTAATTATTATTATTTTTACAGTAGCGGCAGTAGAAGGACAGACCACTACCAGTTCACCGTATTCAAGATATGGTATTGGCGAACTTAGTCAGCAAAGATTTAATATTAATGCTGGTTATGGAGGTGCAGGTATAGCTCTTCGAAACGACAGGTTTGCAAATATTGTGAATCCTGCTTCGCTTACAAGTTTTAAACTAATAGCCTTTGAAGTTGGCGCTAAAACGAGCTTGTATAGTACAATTAGTAGCGGTCAATCAACTTCTGGAACCAATGCCTACTTAAATCATCTATCGCTCTCTATGCCAATTACCGAAAAGTGGGGGATGTCTTTTGGTCTCTTGCCTTTTACATCTATTGGTTACGACTATTCATATTTTGAGCAGAGTGCAACTTTAGGTAATATACAATATGACTATTCAGGTTCTGGTGGTTTAAATGAAATATACTTAGCCAATGGTTATGAAGTTGCTGATGGACTATCATTAGGGTTTAAGGGTTCGTTTGTTTTCGGTGCAGTAGAAGAAGAAACAAAAGTTTACCTTCTAGATCAAATAAATGCATTCAATACTTCAGATAGGTCACGAAACAACATTAGTGATGTAAAATTTGACTTTGGAGCACAGTATTATAAGAATTTAAATGACGAGTATACCGCAACTGTAGGACTAACCTATGCTTTAGGGACTAAAATAGGAGGTAGTAGAACACAATTGATTCGATCATTTAGAGGAGATCCAGAAGTTTTAGAGCGATTTTTGGATACAGCTAAATATGTAAGAAACGAAAAGAATAATCTGGAGTTACCTTCAGAAATTGGAATCGGTATCTCGCTAGAGAAAAAAGAGAAGTGGTTAGCAGAAATTAATTATCGAAATTCGGATTGGACCAATATTCAATCTACAGGGAGAGAAGATTACGCAGACAGCCAAACATTAATCGGTGCAATAAAACTTTTGCCTAAGAAAAATGCATATGCAGATTATTTAAAACTAATTACTTATAGTTTTGGTGCACGTTATTCAACTACCTATTTAGTTGTAAATGGACAGCAACTAAATGAAGTTGGCATCAATTTTGGTTTAACGCTTCCATTCAAGAAAAGTATCTCATCAGTTACTATTGGGGCTGAAGCAATGAGAAGAGGTAAAGATGCAGATGGATTATTGCGAGAAGACTTTTTAAATATTCAAATTGGCATCACTTTTAATGATAGATGGTTTATCAAACGGAAATACGATTAAAAAATAATAGAAAAATGATGAAAAAAATAGTAGCATTTTTAACGATTGCTTTTTTAGGATTAAACTTGGCAAGCGCTCAGGATTACGGGAGCATGCCTGATAAGTGTAAAGAGAATATTTCTTTGTATAGAAGTTATTATACTCAGAAGTCGTACGCTGACGCTGCGAAATATTGGAAATTAGTATATAGAATGTGTCCTGCAGCTAGTGAGCGCAGTTATGTTGATGGATCAAATATAATTGAATTTTTAATTAAGAACGAAAAAGACGCTACAGCTAAGGAATTATTAATTGATTCGTTATTCCTATTGTATGATGCTAGAATAGCAAACTTCGGAAAGGAAGGGTATGTATTAGGGAGAAAGGCGACTGATATGTTGAAGTATCGTTCATCAGATGCAGCTGCAGTATTCGCCACTGCTGACAAATCATACAATTTAAGAGGAGACAAATCTGAAGCTGGCACTTTAGTTACTTATATGCAAGCGGGAGTTTTGTTAGAGAAAAAAGGAGAAAAGACTCCAGAAGACATTGTTGCATTATACACTAAAATAAGTGACGTTATTGCAGCAAATAAATCAAATCCTAAAACTGGCAAATACTATGAGCAAGCCGAAGAAAGTATTTCAGGATTAGCATCTCCATATTTAAGCTGTGATGTGTTAATTGATTTAGCGAATAAAAACTTCGAAAGCAATAAGGAAAATACACAGTGGCTAGAGAATACAGCAAATCTTTTAGATAGAAAAGGTTGTACAGACGCACCTATCTTTTTCACTATTGCAAAGAAAATGCATAGCGTAAACCCAAATGCTGTTTCCGCTGAAAAAATGGGAATAATGTCTCTAAAGACGAAAAAGTATAACGATGCTTTAGGTTTTTTCAATCAAGCGTTAGAATTAGCAACTGACCCAGACAAAAAGGCGGATTACTATATCGAGTTAGCTCAAACATATTCAAGTATGGGTTCTTATGCTCAGGCAAGAAGTATGGCATTAAAGGCGGCAGGAGCTAGACCAGGGTTTGGATTACCTTACATCATAATAGGTGATATGTATGCTTCAAGCACTAGCTGCGGATCCGGAGATGCATGTAAACAAAAGGCTGTTTATTGGATTGCAGTTGATGCTTATGCAAAAGCAAAGGCTGTGGATGGTAGCCTTACCTCAAGTGCAAATAGTAAAATTGCAACCTACTCAAAATACTTTCCTACTAAAGAAGAGTGTTTCTTTATAGGTGTGAAAGAAGGAGAAAAAGTAGAAATAGGATGTTGGATAAACGAATCGACTACAGCGCGTTTTTAAAATGAATACGCTGAAAAATATACTAACAATAGTCATCCCGATAGCATTAGCTATCGGGATGTTTTCTGGTTGTAAAAATGACATCAACGAAGTTGATGCCTTAACTAGCATGGATAACATGCCCGTAGAAGTTAGAAAAGGCGTTAAATTGTATTACAGTCAAAATGCTAGAGTTTCTGCTTTGTTAAAAGCAAAAACTATGGAGCGTTATGTAGGAGAAGAAGAGTATACTGTTATGCCTGATGGCGTATATTTAGAAACGTATGATTCTACAATGGTGGTAACTTCTAGTTTAGAGGCTGACTATGGAATACAGTTGACCGAAAAGAACCTTATGGAAGCTAAAGGGAACGTGAGAGTGGTTAATGAAAAAGGAGAAAAGTTAAATACAGAACAACTATTTTGGGATACTGAACGGATGGAGATTTATACTGACTTGCCTGTGAAGATAATTACTGCTGATCAGATAATTGAGGGAGATGGGCTTGTATCAAATGAAGACTTTTCGGAATATAAGATTAAAAAAATACGTGGAATCATAAGTTTAGAAGACGATGAATAAGATGATAAATTTTTTAGAAAAAATGTGGCTAATGCTAGCAATAGTAACCATCATTTTGGCTGTTTATAAAACCTTTTATAGCACGATAGAAGACGCTGCATACTTCTATGTTTTTTGTGCAGTTTCTATTATTTTCTATTTTTTAAGAAAACGCCAACGTATCAGTTTAAATTCACAGCAGGAAGAACAAAAAAACTCCGCACAATAATTACTAAATTTGACTAGTATCATTTGCCAATATGGATAATTACGTCTGGGGAGTTATTTTAATTACACTAATACTGTCAGCTTTCTTTTCAGGAATGGAAATAGCTTTCGTTACAGCTAACAAGTTTAAGATCGAGCTAGATACAAAGCAAGGGGATATTCTCTCGGCTATTCTCTCTAAATTTTTAAAACATCCTTCTCGATTTATTGGAGCTATGCTTGTAGGTAACAACATTGCATTAGTTATCTATGGTATTTTTATGGCTCAGATTTTAGCGCCCATTATTGGCAGCTACACTGGAAATGAGAGTTTGATTTTAATGGTTCAGACAATTGTATCAACGATAATCATTTTAATAACAGCTGAATTTCTTCCCAAAGCTATTTTCAGGATAAACCCTAATTCAATTTTGCGATTTTTTGCCATCCCTATTGGCTTGTTGTATTATATTTTATTGATTCCAATGTTTTTAATAATTGGATTGTCAGAGTTAATTTTAAAATATGTATTCCGAATGGAAAACGTTACAGAAGATTTAAATTTTGGACGTATAGATTTAGAGCATTATTTAAGAGATGCAACAGATCGGATTGATGAGGATAAGCAAGAGATGGATCATGAAATTCAGATTTTTCAAAATGCTTTGGACTTTTCAAAGGTTAAAGCGCGCGAATGCATGATTCCCCGAACAGAAGTGATGGCGTTGGAAGTTGAACAGTCAATCGAGGAGCTGAGACAAGTTTTTATTGAATCCGGCTATTCAAAAGTGTTGATTTATAGAGATAACATTGACAATATTATTGGATATGTTCATTCTTTTGAATTGTTTAAAAGGCCTGAGTCTATAAAATCCATTCTATTGCCTGTATTAATTATACCCCAATCAATGTCTGCAAATGAAATACTGGAATTATTTATTACGCAGCGTAAAAGTGTTGCAGTTGTTGTTGATGAATTTGGAGGGACTTCCGGCATATTGACCATTGAAGATGTAATGGAAGAAATTTTTGGTGAGATAGAAGATGAACACGATAAAGAGGAGCTAACTGAAGAGAAGATTTCAAGCACTGAATATTTGTTTTCTGCTCGCTTAGAAATTGATTACTTGAACGATACGTACAAATTAGATTTGCCTGAAGGAGACACCTATGAAACCCTAGCAGGATTAATTATTTCATATCATGAAAGTATACCAAAAGCTGACACAAAATGTATAATCGGAGCGTATGAGTTGACGGTAGTTAAGGTCAGTGAAAATAGAATAGAATTAATCCGAATAGATACGCTAAAATCGGCTGAATAATTTGCTTTATTAATTCCATAATCAATCGTATATTCGCAACCCATAAATTTTAACAAACAGAAATGGCTATAATTGGAAAAATTAGAGAGCGTTCAACGCTCGTACTAATACTAATCGGAGGAGCAATCGTTGCTTTTGTTTTAAGCGACTTATTTGGATCGGGAGCTTCATTTACACAAACAAGAAACGTTGCTGAAGTTGACGGTATTGGAATCTCAGCACAAGAATTTCAAAGTCAAGTGCAGACTGCAATTGAAAACTTCCAAACGAATCAACCTGATCAGCCTCTTGATGACAATACAAGAGACGCAATTAGACAGCAAGTGTATGATCAAATGCTAAACCAAGTAGTGTTAGATAGAGAGTTTGATGAGTTAGGTATAACTGTTACTACTAAAGAACTTTTTGATATGGTTCAAGGTAATAACCCACATCCACAAGTTAGGCAAGCGTTTACAAACCCTGAAACAGGACAGTTTAATTCAACTGATGTTGTACGTTTTATACAAACATTAGATCAAAATCCTGAGGCGAAAGGGCAATGGGTGAATTTTGAGCAAGCGCTAAAAAGTGATAGAGAAATTCAAAAATACAACACCTTAATCTCTAAAGGACTGTATGCAACGAGTTTCGCTGCACAACAAAAGAATCTAGCAACAGCAAAAACAATGTCAGTAAAATATGTAATGAAGAGATATAATGATATATCTGACACATCTATTACTGTTACTGAAAGCGAGCTAATGGATTATTATAATGCGCATAGAGATGACTATATGCAGGAGAAATCCAAAAAGATAGAGTATGTTCCTTTTAATATTTCACCTTCTGAGGCTGATATCGCTTTAGTAAGAAAATGGGCAAATGAAATGTATCAGGAATTTAAGAATACGAAAAATGATTCTTTGTTCTTGGTAAATAATTCTGACCAAGGATTTGATCCAAAATATTATTCTAGAAAGTCTATTCCAGCAGGATACGACACTTCATTGTTTAACCAAGAGCCAGGTTTTATTACCATGCCATTTGACATCTCTTCTGAAACTAGAATTCAAAAACTTTTGGATAAAAAAATTGGTCCTGATTCTGTAAAATCACAACACATATTGATTGCAACTCAAGGCAGAACTATCGATGAGGCTAACATAATTGCTGATAGCTTACTTGCATTAATTAATGGAGGTCAAACTTTTGATACTGTCGCTAAAACTAATTCTGATGATCAAACTTCTGGTAAAAATGGCGGTGACTTAGGTTGGTTTGTTGAAGGTGCAATGGTAAAGCCGTTTAATGATGCAGCGTTTGCATCAGCTTTAGGAGAGATTAAGAAAATTGAAACTCAATTTGGTGTACACCTGATAAAAGTTACTGATAAAACAGAAGACGTATTAAAAATTCAAGTTGGTGCATTGGCGAGAATACCTGAGCCAGGTAAAGAAACATTTGCAACCGCTTTTCAAAACGCAAATGGCTTTTCAATCAACTCTACTTCTGGAAGCTGGGACGATCAAATTAATGATGGAGGCTTAATTCGAAGAGCAGCAATTGTTAGTGAAGATGATAGAGAAATCAAAGGTGTTGAAGGTTCAAGAAGTATTTTAACTTGGATAAATGATGCCAAGGAAGGAGATATTTCTGAGCCATTTGACATTAAGGATGCTTACGTAGTAGTAAAATTAACAGAGGTTAATGAGAAAGGTGTTGCGCCATTCAAGAAAGTAAAAGCTAGAGTGGAATATGAGGCTAAGAGAGATAAAAAAGCTGAACAGTTTATTGAGCAAATGAAAGGTTCTCAAAATTTGGCTGAAGCTGCAAGCAAAATTGGTGCTCAAGTGCAAGACGCTTCAAATGTGTCTTTTGATAATTCATCTTTAGCAGGTGCAGGAAATGAGCCTGAAATTGTAGCAAAGATTACAACGTTAACCCAAGGACAAATGACCGCTACTCCGATAAAAGGAAATAATGGAGTGTTTATGGTTCAAGTTATAGCGGTAAATGAGCCTGGAGATGCAAGTGTAAGTGGACTTAAGGCAAGCTTGCAGTCAGGATATCAGTCTAGAGTAAACAACAGACAAGCAATTGAAGCATTAAAAGATAAGTCAACGATCAAGGATAATAGAGCTAAATTCTTTTAACTAAATAAACTATTCTGAAGGGGCAGTATCACTTATGATATTGCCCTTTTTTTGTTCTGAGTCCCGTCCTGAAATAAGTTGACGCAAAATTGATTAATAAATAAACTAAAGATTTGCCATAGCCATTTTCTCTATTATTTAAGTTTTATATTTTACACAATAGCTCAGATAGCAAAGTGCAAGTTATATAATCGGTTAAGTGTTCCGAAGAGCTTTCAAATAGGGCCACAGATGTTGATACCTCGTTTGGGAACAAGAAAACGTTACTGTCTTATTGTGATTTTTTAAAGGATTGGTCGATTAGGATGGAATAATTGAAATTACCTTACGGCTTTTTAAATTTTATATTAAGATGCTTACATTATTGTATATCGGGTATAAATTTAATTTCAAGAAATTAGCGGTAAAAATATTCAAATGTGACAACCTATTAAATACAGAGGCGAGTTCAATAAGTTTACGTTTTCAATATCACTTATTTATTGATGAGGCGAAATCATTACTTATTAGTAGTATACGTGTGTTTTACAGAAAATAGTAGCTATGACCTTTTAAGTGGTGAAATTGTATATAAACTGTGTGAATACAAAATAGAAGTAGTGAGGAGAATAATACCAATATTCTATCATTAATCTATTCCCTACCGATTGCGGCATCAAGTGCTCTTTAGTTGAACGGATGGAATCCGATAAGAATAAACTGATCCCATCAATGACAGATGGATGCGATTGTTACCAAAATTCAACTGCTGAAATAATTAACGGAAACTTGAAACATGAAATTTTAATCTATAAATGTTAAGACAAAACCGAATCAGGAACTCTAGTATTACAATCAGTAGATACTTACAATGATATAAGACCACATTTAGGCTTAAATATGAAAACACTAAACCTTATTCCTTAAAAAAGCAGTGAGGATATCCTCACTGCTTTTTACTAATTTTATTCTATAACGGTATCAGTCTATTTTAGGACTAGCTTTGAAATTTTCTATCTTAGTATAATTTTCTTAACCACACTTTCTTTATTAGAAATCAATCTAAGGTAGTAAATTCCTTGTGAATAGTTCGATAAATCAAATTGCTCATTGAATCCCAAAGTATTTATTCCTTGTTTTTCATAAATTACTTCCCCTTTCATTGATATAATTTGAAGATTAGCTTGGTAAGCTTGTTCTGTTTCTATTTTTAGGGTTACTATTCCATTTGTTGGATTTGGAAAAACACTTAAGTTTCCTAACTGAGTGATGTCATTTAAACCAACTTTACAGGTATCAGTTATGGTAATTCGAACCGAGTCAGAAACGGTTTCACATAAACCATTAGATAACACTCTAACATTATACCAATATTCCGTGTTTAAATTTAAACGTGTTGGGTCAACACCTATAGTTTGAATTATTCTACCGTTTACATTAGGATCATTACTAGACCATTGGTAAGTAGCATTTAAACCTAAATTTGCACCTGCATTTATGTAATATGTAGTGTCGCTGCATATAATAGTGTCTAATCCTTCAAATTCTATGGTTGGGAATGATGCGACTACTCCTCTTATTGGAACTCTTCCTGAGAAGCAAGAATCCTTTTGTGCACCAATATAGAATACACTAGTAGTGTCTATGTTTCTTGAGTAGCTTGTTCCAAAAGTTAACACACCAGGCGCTATTGGGTCTGAATACCAAAATACTCTTGTAGCTCCCGGAGGCTGTATAGCTCCAAGATTTATTTGTCCTGGGCCACATATAGTATCACCTATTGCAGTAGGTAAAGGAACCTTAGTAACATTAACAGTTAGTGTATTAGAATATGTACTATCACAAATCTTGGCTCTGTAGGTATTTACTGCATTTGGCGGCAAAACGACATATAACGCTGAATCACGATTAGGGCCAAATTCGTTAAACCACTGATTTCCCACTTGTCGTTGCCATTGTATGGCACCAAAGAAAGTAGTGTCACTTAGAATTACTCCTGTCCCTTCGCATACGGTTGTTGCTGATGAAAAGGCTGCTCCTGCTGTTCTTCTTGTTATGATATTATCAGGTCTTAATGTATCCGTTCCTGGCACTGTATCTAAACCTGTAAGCATATCCGTGACAACTGTAAAGCCATAGTCAGCTCCAATTTCAGACATATCTACCCCTGTAAAAAATACTGTATCGATTTCATCTGTTTGTAATACTAACCCATTATGGAAATTATTATTATTTAAAACGTATGTTGCAGTATCCCATGGAGTACCATTTTTAGTTACAAAAACACTAAATTTTGTTGAGTCAACTGAAAAATCTATATCTTGAGCACCAAAATTTTGAACTAAAACACCAAATTCTTGATTGTTGTTGTAACATGTATATCTTGTTGTGTCAGGAGATACCAATCTAACTGGGCCAACATCTATATCAGTTAAATCATATATAAAGATATCATCTATGGCCATTGTAGAGGCAAACCCTGTTCCTCCTTTTATTCCAACAAAACGTATTCTTGCCTGCTTTCCTTTTACTTGAGGTTCTATATTGACCGTTCGTAATTCCCAAGCATCTCCACTAGTGGCTTGTTGTTGACCTTTTAAACTATCCACCTTTACCCAACCTTGGTCTGAATCTACTTCAACGTACATATCTCCCATGTCAAATCCAAATCTGTGGTACCAGTATTTTAACCTTGGGGCTAAAACATTAGTAAAATCGATACATGTTGTTTCTAAATAGGTTACTTGAAATGGTGAACCTTGGTTTCCGTCCGCATAGAAGTACTTTCCAATTGAGTTTCCTCTTGTATGATCTTTGTTTGGTCCTGTAGCTCCACCTGGTGAAGCTACACCTCTCCCTATTATCCACTTAAATGCACTAGTAGAGGCAGAAAATGTGGGATTAGTTGTCCATCCATTTGCATGATTACCTGTGTTATTTGGAGCACTAGAGGCAGTGCTTTGATTGAAACTTTCGAAATCTTCAAAGTATGGAACAGTAATGGGCGCTAAGTGATCTACTGCGATTGAGAAAATATTATCAGTAGTGTCTGTATCTGTCGATAAATTTAGTTTACCTGCAATAGTATATGTTTTAGGAATTGATAAATCCGCACATTGACTAAACGTAAGACTTGTAGATCTAAATGGCGCAATAGAAACAGGAAACGTTTGAGTAATAGGTGTTCCTCCGTCTATTGTATATTCTGCTTGAATTGATTTTAATGTATCATTTCCTACATTCTTAACTCTAAACTTTACAGGCTCACAGTTTGTATAATTACACAAGCCTGTAGTTGGACTATTGATATCCACTAATTGAACTTGTCCTGTGTCAGGTAAGACAATTCCTATGTCATCAATTGCCATATTGCCATTATTTCCCGCAGAAGATCGTTTTGCTACAAAGCGAAATGTCATAAATTGACCCGCAAATTGCGTTAAGCCTATTGACTTTTTTCTCCATGGTTGTGATCTGCTTGTTTGTTGTCTACCAACAATAGAATCTAATCTAGCCCAACTTGGAAATTGGTCACTTTTAGCTTCAATGTATAGGGTCCCCATGTGTATTCCATGCATGTGATAGTAAAACTCTAAAACAGGTGTTGATACACCCAATAAACTTACACATGGACTTTCAAAAGTAGTTTCATTCCCTCCTGAACCTCGAGAACCATCAACCATTAAGAATTTAACCGGGGCAGGATTAGGTGTATTATCGGTTTGTGGTCCTGTTGCGATATTGGTGTTGGAGTTTCTAACTCTCCATGAATAACTTGTTAACGCATTAGGTGAAGATACAAAGCCATCGGGTAAGTTTCCAAGTGCGTTGTTTGGAAAAGTAGAAAAATCATTAAAGTAAGGAAACGGAAGAACTTGGTTCGATACTATTTGATTTTTTATAGTGTCATTTGCCGCACTCACGTCATTTGCGACTGTTGCAGCAAGTGTGAATGAAAAAGACCTAACTGCTGATAAGTCTGCTTTTGTGGTGAATGTATGAATATAAAATGCTTGAGGCAAAATAGTCGCACCTGTTACCAATTCTGTTACTGGAGTGCCGCCATCAAGTATATAAGTAAAAGTTACATTACCAAAAATCTGAGTAGCTCCTACGTTTTGAACTCTAACCTTTACATCTTCATTAATTTTTAAGTCACAACCATCTGTTGGAGCTGTTAAACTAACTACCTTTAAATCGGTAGCTTGACCATATAGAGTGGTAACAAGCGATAAAATAACGGTTAAAAGGGATAGTAAATTTTTCATATAAATTCTAAATAAATGTATTCTTAAGGCCATAAAAATATAAAAAAATAAGGAACCTACATGAAGATTCCTCACTTTTGACGTAATAGTACGCGATATGGTTGTTTGGATTTAGTGAATTCCTTTATCTGCAAGATATCTCTCAGCATCTAAAGCCGCCATACATCCTGTTCCAGCAGCAGTTACTGCTTGTCTATATATTTTGTCAGCAGCATCACCTGATGCAAAGATTCCTTCAATATTTGTTTTGGTAGATCCTGGGTTTACTTTTAAATACCCTACATTATCCATATTTAGCCAACCTTTAAAAATATCTGTGTTTGGTTTATGACCAATTGCAACAAAAAATCCTGTAACAGGGATCGTCGCCTCTTTCCCGGTCGTATTATTTAAAACTCTTACACCCTCAACCGCTTTTTCGCCTATTATCTCTTTCGTTTCGTGGTTAAATAACACTTCAATATTCGGTGTTTTGAGTACTCTATGCTGCATTGCTTTAGATGCTCTTAACTCATCTTTTCTTACCAGCATGGTTACTTTCTTGCAGAGTTTTGCTAGATAAGAAGCTTCTTCTGCAGCTGTATCGCCACCGCCAACTATTGCAACTTCTTGACCTTTAAAGAAAAATCCGTCACAAACTGCACATGCGCTTACTCCAAACCCATTTAGTCTTTGTTCTGATTCTAGTCCAAGCCATTTTGCTGAGGCGCCTGTTGATATAATTACACTATCAGCTGTTATTGTTTTCTTTCCATCAATAGTTACTTTATGAACAGGACCTGTGAAGTCTACTTCAGTTACCATTCCAAACCTTACGTCTGTTCCAAATCTTTTTGCCTGCTTTTCAAATTCAATCATCATTTCAGGCCCTTGAGCCCCATCAGGATAGCCAGGAAAGTTTTCTACTTCAGTAGTTATTGTTAATTGTCCACCAGGTTGTAGTCCTTGATACATAACGGGATGCATGTCTGCTCTTGCTGCATAAATTGCTGCGGTATATCCTGCAGGCCCTGAGCCAATTATTAGACATTTTACGTGTTCTGTTGTTTCTATTGCTTCTTGCGTTGACATATATTTTCTAATTGTATGTTATTTTTAAACGTCAAATTTATCAATTTAAATATTACCTAATTTGTTAGATTATTACATTTATGCTTTTTACTTTTGTATACTTATCGGGACGTAGCTTAGTCCGGTTAAAGTGCGCGTCTGGGGGGCGCGAGAGCGGTGGTTCGAATCCACTCGTCCCGACTTAACCATCATCGGATTATTAATTTAGAAGGTCTATTTTTTATTAAAGTTGCAGTCAGTAAATAAAATTAATGAGATCCAAATTAGAAATTGAACAAGTTGAAGAAGGAACTCTACTGCCTGTAATGGAGTATTTTTATACCATTCAAGGTGAGGGCTATCATAATGGAAAAGCGGCTTATTTTGTCCGTTTAGGTGGATGTTCTGTTGGATGTCATTGGTGCGATGTTAAAGATAGTTGGGAAGCTACAGAACATCCGTTAATTGGTATTTCAGAAATTGCCAAACTCACATTAGAAGGAAAGTCTGATTTAGTAGTGATTACAGGTGGAGAGCCTGTAACGTATAATTTGAATCCATTATCCATTCAATTGAAGTTGATGGGTAAATATTTAGCAATGGAGACTTCTGGGGCTTTCCCCTTGACTGGAGAATGGGATTGGATTTGTCTTTCCCCAAAGAAAAATAAACCACCTCAAAAGGAGTTTTATCAATTGGCACACGAACTGAAAGTAATCATTTTTAATAAAGATGATTTCAAATGGGCAGAGCAGCATCGGGCTAAAGTTAATGCAGATTGTAAATTGTACTTGCAAGTGGAATGGAGTAAATCTGATAGTATGATGCCTTTAATTGTGGAGTATGTTAAAAATAATCCACATTGGACCATTTCAGTTCAATCCCATAAATATATAGACGTACCTTAATTTGAAATTATGAAGTTTCCTCTACTGTTTTTTATAGTAGCTAAATTCTTGCTTTTTTTTTGTCAAGTAAGTGTAGCTCAAAATAGTGTTATGACAACCTCCGACAAAAAGGCAGTAAAACTATTTGAGGAGGCAAAGACACAGTATCAAAAATATGAACTTACAAACGCTGTTATTTCGCTAAAGACTGCGCTAGAAAGAGATCCGAATTTCGTTGAGGCTCATACGTTAATGGGCTATGTTTATATAGATTTAAAAGATAAAAGTAAGGCACTTTCTGCTTTTGAGTCGGCAATGAAGATTAATCCACGATTTTCTTCAAATACTGTTTTTTTTGTAGGACAGTTGTACCTAGAAAAAGGGTCATACGAAGAAGCGTCAATGGCTTTAAATCAGTTTCTCAAATTTCCTGTTGCAGACTCAAAATTAAGAGCTGAGGCACAAGACAAACTTGAAGGAATAAATTTTGCAATTGAAGCAGTTAAAAATCCAGTACCTTTTAATCCAATCAATTTAGGTCCAGGGGTCAATTCTGAATTACCTGAATATTTTCCCAGTATTACGGTCGATGGATCTACATTGTTATATACGCGGCAGCTGCCCGCTCCGAATACTCCCGCTAAATATAATGAGGACTTTTACATCAGTAATTTAGAGGATGGGGTATGGGGAGAATCTTATAATATTGGATCACCCATTAATACTGAAAATAATGAGGGGGCGCCTTCTTTGTCAGCCGATGGTAAATTGTTAATATTTACAGCATGTGAACTTTATGGAGACTATGGGGGCGGAAGAAAGGGTCTAGGGAGTTGTGATTTATTCTTTAGCCAACGTCAAGGGAATAATTGGACTAAACCCCAGAATTTAGGAACGGAGATTAATTCTAAATCATGGGAAACTCAGCCATCATTTAGTGCAGATGGTAAAACTCTGTACTTTATAAAAAGGGTAAAAGACAAGCACAATACTGCGCATAGTGATATTTATGTTTCTACTCTTGGGGTGGATGGTTATTGGAAAGAGGCTAAACCGCTGCCGGGTCATATTAATACATCAAAGAATGAAGAGTCAGTTTTTATACACCCCGATGGACAAACCCTTTATTTCTCTTCTGATGGTCACCCTGGTATGGGAGGCCTAGATATTTTTGTAACAAGACTTAGTAATAATGGGGAATGGTCTAATCCTCAGAATTTGGGTTTTCCGATTAATACCCACGTGAATGAGAATTCTATTCTAATTTCTCCAAGTGGTAATTTAGCTTACTTTGCCTCTGATCGTGCCGGTGGTTTTGGCGGACTTGATTTATATCAGTTTGACCTACCAAGAAAAGTTCAACCTGCTAAGGTGTCTTATTTGGCAGGAAAAGTTATAGATGCTGAATCTAGGGAACCATTGGGTAGTCAATTTGAGTTGTTAAATTTAGAAAATTCCAAAACTGTTATATCCTCAATGTCAGACCCTACAGATGGTAGTTTTTTAGTGGCCCTGCCATTATCAAAGAATTATGCATTAAATGTATCTAAGCCAGGCTATCTTTTTCACTCTGAAAATTTTACCGTCCAGAAAGTATCAAGTTCAGAGCCATTTAAAAAGAATATTGAACTTCAACGAATTAAAGTTGGAGCAAGTGTTATACTGAATAATATTTTTTATGCTACGAACGAGTTTGATTTATTGGATAATTCAAAAGTAGAGTTGTTTAAGTTGGTAGAATTCTTAAGAAACAACAGTGCTATTTCCATTGAAATAGAGGGCCATACAGACAACGTCGGGTCTTATGAATTAAATAAAACACTTTCCATCAATAGGTCTAAAAAGGTTTACGAATTCTTGGTCAGTCAAGGCATTTCTGAGGGCCGTTTATCATACTCTGGATTTGGATCAGAAAACCCAATTGCTTCAAATCAAACAGAAGAGGGAAGAGCGCGAAATAGGCGAACCGCTTTTAGCGTAACTAAAATTAATTAGAGATTGGTGAAATTTCATCTTGGATAATGAAGGCCCCCGGGAAGGTTTGTTTCATTTCTTCAAAAAACCGGTTTACCTCTAATCGATTTTCAAAGTCACCTACTCTTATTTTAAAGTTCGGTTGTTGATAAATCATATACGTATTAATTTCTGGATAAATTTTCATAAAATTGGTTTGGGCTTTAAGTGTTTCAGTTTTTGATAGGCCAGAGTGAATTTGAACCCGGAACCCTAAGTCACTTTTTGCTGTATTGTATTTTTCCAATAAGACACTTATATTATTATCCTCTTGAATAACTATATTTCCAGTGTCTATTACTGCCGAAAGAACCATCGTTTCCTCGAAAGCAGTCGGGGAAGTTCGGTTTAGTTTATATTGAACTTGACCTGAAATGCTGAATGAAATTAAAAGAATTATAAAAACTAAAGTTATTTTCATTTGTTTATTTTTACGCAAAATTAGTAAAATCCATCCCAAATAATATAATGTCATTTTTGAGAAGATTTCTGTTGAAATTAAACACAATAATTATATAATTTACAAGTAATTTGGCTTATTTAGAATGAATCTAAATTAGATATTCTAAAGTTAATTTTGGATTAAATAGTACAGTAAAAACGATGTTTCTCATAAATTTGCGCCTCGTAATAGAAGCGAAAGTTAAAATTTAGTTGCGACATAAACGTAATACATTAAATATGAACGCATTTTCACATAAGTCGATTAAACTGAATCTGTATGGACTTCTCCTTGCATTATTCGTTTTTTCAACAAATTTCACCAATGCTCAAGATGGTGAGAAGTTATTTAAGTCATACTGCGTGTCTTGCCACTACGCAGGAGAAAATGTTCTTGTTGGACCAGGTTTAAAGGGAGTTACTGAGAAGTATGAAATGTCTTGGATTCTTGAGTGGGTTAAAAATTCACAGGCATTAGTTAAAGCAGGCGATGCGCAAGCTATAGCAGTTTATGAGAAGTATAATAAAGTAATCATGCCCAATCAGCCTGTGAATGATGATGAGATTAAAGCTATCTTCGCGTATGTTGATGATTATAACGCAAATGCAGCAGTAGCTGCTCCTTCTGCTTCTTCTTCGGATGCCGTCGTAGCGACTTCAGATTCCGCAGTTGAGGATGATAATACTACTTATTACGTATTTTTTGGAGCGATATTGGTATTGTTAATTGTTATTAGCGTACTAAGAAAAGTCAATTACTCTCTTAACTCAGTTATAAAAAACGGAGAAATAGAAGACGAGAAAGGCATGTGGTCTGCATTAGTCCATTGGGGTGCAAGTAATAGAAAATTCGTTGTGTTATTTGTTTTAGGAATAATAGTTTTGTTTGCTAAAGCAGGATGGGATACAGCACTTAATGTTGGTGTTTATACTGGTTATGAACCTGAGCAACCTATTAAATTTTCCCATCAAGTTCATGCAGGTGCCAATAAAATTGACTGTAATTATTGCCACAGTGGAGCTCGAAATAGTAAGTCTGCGGGTATCCCTTCAGCAAATTTATGTATGAACTGTCATACCTATATTAACGAAGGGCAACAATATGGTAAAGAGGAGATTGCAAAAATTTATAAAGCTCTAGATTTTGATCCGGTTACAAAAACGTATGGTGATAATACTACTCCAATAAAATGGGTTAAGGTTCATAACTTACCTGATCACGTTTATTTTAATCACTCTCAACATGTAACGGTTGGGCAAATTGATTGCGCAAAGTGTCATGGCCCTGTTGAAGAGTATACTGTAGGAAAGCAGTTCGCTCCTTTAACAATGGGATGGTGTATTGATTGCCACAGAGAAACTAAAGTTCAAACAGAAGGAAACGGTTATTACGATGAGATTCATAAGCGATTACCTGAAGATTTAAAAGCAAAATATTTAGAAAACGGTGTTATTAATGTGGATGAACTTGGCGGTATAGAATGTGCTAAGTGTCATTATTAATATTATTAAGATTCCACAAAGTTTCAATTAATATCTATGGATAAGACTAAAAAATATTGGAAAGGAACTGAAGAGTTGAATAACTCTGCAGATTTTTCAACTTCTAAAAATAATGAGTTTCAAGAATACTTGCCAACTGATGAGTTTTTGGGAGATAAAGAAACCTTAGAGAATTCTTCTACGAGCAGAAGAGACTTCCTCAAATATTTAGGATTTGGTGTAACTGCTGCTTCTTTAGCGGCTTGTGAGACGCCTGTTAATTATGCTTTGCCTTATGTCGTTAAGCCTGACACAGTTACTCCTGGTATAGCGAATTGGTACGCTTCAACTTTTTCTGATGGAAATGATTATGCTAGTATTTTAGTAAAAACTAGAGAAGGTCGGCCAATTAAAATTGAAGGTAATAAGCTTTCTGAAGTTACTAGAGGTGGTGTTAATGCAAGAATTAACTCCTCTGTACTTTCATTATATGATGGAAAGAGAATCAAGTCGCCTACTGTAGACGGCACTGAGTATGCATGGTCAGCTATTGATCGAACTATAAAAGCTGATTTAAAAAAGATAGATAGTAAAGGTGGTTTAGTTAGAATTTTGACACATTCTTTGACCAGTCCTTCTACAAAATATTTAATTGAAGATTTTAAAGCTAAATATCCTAGAGCTAATATTGAGCACATTCCGTATGATGCAGTTTCATTAAGTGGAATGTTAAAAGCTAACGAGCTTTCATTTGGTAAAAAAGTAGTTCCCTCTTATCATTTTGATAATGCAAAGGTTATTGTTTCAATAGGTGCTGACTTTTTAGGTAACTGGATTTCACCTGTTGAATATGCAAAGCAATATGCAGTTAATAGAAAGCCTGAAAATGCATGGATGTCTAAACATTTCCAGTTTGAGACTACATTCTCTATGACAGGAACAAATGCAGACTACAGAACGCCAATAAAGCCTTCAGAGTACGGAAAAGTTTTAGTGGCACTTTATAACTATGTCGCTGCGAAGTTAGGTCGAAGTAAAGTTTCCTCTTCTTTAACTTCTGCTGATGCGGCTATTGTAAAGGCAGGTGACGCATTATTAGCTGCGAAAGGAGCTTCTATTGTTGTTACTGGGTCAAATGATATAAACGAGCAATTGTTTGCTAATGCGATAAATAATCTACTAGGCAACTACGGTAAAACTTTGAACATAAATACTCCCTCTAATTATAGAAAGGGAGATGATGAAAGCGTAATGCAATTGGTTGCAGATATGAATGCAGGCAAAGTAGATGCTATATTTATTGCTGGAGTAGACCCTGTTTATTCAATGCCAGCAACGGTTAAGTTCTCTGAAGCTTTGGCTAAAGTTAATACTAGAGTATCTTTTGCGTCTCGTCCAAATGAGACTTCTGCATTGTGCAACTTTATTACTCCTGACAACCATTTCTTAGAGTCATGGAATGATCATAACCCTATTGCAGGACATTATTCAGTTTCTCAGCCCGTTATATCAAATTTGTTTGATACGCGTCAATTTCAAGATTCTTTATTGGTTTGGATGGATGCAGAAGTTGATTATTTTGCCTACATGAAGAAAGTATGGGAAGAAAAAGCTTATCCAAATCAAACTGCTAGTTTGAATTTTACGGATTTTTGGAATTCTGTATTGAGCGATGGTACTTTTAAACATAAAGTAGTAGTTGATGAGCCGGTTGCTTTTAATGCTGAATTATCCAATGCTGCAAGTTCAATTAATGAGAATACTTCAGCTGAATGGGAAATTGAGTTTTACCAGAAAGTTGGCATTGGTTATGGAAATGATGCACATAACCCTTGGTTGCAAGAGCTTCCTGATCCAGTTTCAAAAATAACTTGGGATAACTATATTACAATGAATCCTTCTGATGCGAGAGAGCTTGGTTATGCAACTGAGTATGGTGAGCAAAAAGAAGCCAATACAATGAATATCAAAATTAATGGGGTTTCGTTCGAAGGAGTGCCTGTGGTTTCACAACCTGGCCAAGCAAAAGGAACCTTAGGTGTTGCTCTAGGTTATGGAAGAACGATTGGTAAAGACGATCAGATAGTTGGATTTAACGTGTATCCTGCTGTCACTGTTGCAGGCAAGTCAATGTTGACTTACAGCACGGATGTTTCCTTTGAGAAGGCATCTACAACTTATCAGATTGCAACCACACAAACTCACCAAACCATAATGGGTCGTGACTCTGTTGTTAGAGAAACTACATTTGGTGTTTATAAAGCAGGCGATAAAGATGCATTTAATCCACCGCATCTTTTAACTACGCATGAAGGAAAAATTAAAACAACTGATGCTTCACTTTGGGCTAAGCATCCTGTAGAAGATGTTGGTCACCGATGGGGGATGACAATAGATATGAATTCATGTATCGGTTGTGGTGCATGCGTTACCTCATGTAACTCAGAAAATAACGTTCCTGTTGTGGGTAAAGATGAAGTTAGACGTTCTCGTGAAATGCACTGGTTACGAATCGACCGTTATTTCAGTAGTGAAGAGGAGCAAAAGTCAGAAGGCGATAGAAGCTATGGTTTAATGGAGGTTGCAGAAGACAACCCAAGAGTTGTTCACCAACCAATGATGTGTCAGCATTGTAATCATGCGCCATGCGAAACAGTATGTCCTGTAGCTGCAACTACACACAGCAACGAAGGGTTAAACCAGATGACTTATAACAGATGTATTGGTACTAGATATTGTGCAAATAACTGTCCTTATAAGGTTAGAAGATTTAACTGGTTTAATTATATGGGCAATGATGATTTCGCAGCAATTAACCCTTCTCAAGATGATTTAGGACGTATGGTATTAAATCCAGACGTTACTGTTAGAGCAAGAGGTGTTATGGAGAAATGTAGCATGTGTGTTCAACGTATCCAAGAAGGTAAATTAACGGCTAAGAAAGATAGTAGAAAAGTGCTAGATGGAGAAATTCAGACCGCTTGTGCTTCTGCATGTCCAACAGATGCAATTGTTTTTGGAGATTTAAATGATAGTGAGACTATCGTAAGAAAAGTTGCTGATAGTGACCGCTCTTACAGAGTTATTGAAGAGGTTGGTACTGAACCAAATATATACTACCAGGTTAAGGTAAGAAATACAGAAGAAGTACAGGCATAATAATAGAAATTAGCAAAATAGTAATATAATGCATCAGGAATCAGCAATAAGAGAACCACTTATTTTAGGAGATAAATCCTACAGCGATATTACAAATGACGTGCTTAGACCAATAGTTGGGAAAGCAGATCGTTCGTGGTACATTGTTTTTGGCCTTGCGTCAGTAATGGCACTATGGGGAATTGGTTGTATCCTTTATCTTTTGGGTACAGGAATAGGAACTTGGGGATTAAATAAAACCGTTGGATGGGCTTGGGATATCACCAACTTTGTTTGGTGGGTTGGTATAGGTCATGCAGGTACACTTATCTCTGCCGTATTATTGTTGTTTCGTCAGAAATGGAGAATGGCAATTAACCGCTCTGCTGAGGCAATGACAATATTTGCCGTTATGATGGCGGCTGTTTGGCCTGGAATTCACATGGGTCGTATTTGGTTAGCTTACTTTGTATTTCCTCTTCCAAATCAGTTTGGTTCTTTATGGGTTAACTTTAACTCCCCACTACTTTGGGATGTATTTGCAATTAGTACTTACTTTTCGGTATCGTTAGTGTTCTGGTATATAGGTTTAATCCCTGATTTCGCAACTATTAGAGACAAGGTTACTCAGGTTGTACCTAAAAAGGTATACAGTTTATTGGCTTTTGGATGGACGGGAAATGCGAAAGCATGGAATCGTTTTGAAGAGGTATCATTAGTATTAGCAGGGCTCGCTACTCCATTAGTGTTTTCGGTTCACTCCATTGTATCTATGGATTTTGCAACGTCTGTCATTCCAGGATGGCATACAACAATTTTTCCTCCTTACTTTGTCGCAGGGGCCGTATTCTCAGGATTTGCAATGGTAAATACATTGCTTATTGTCATGAGGAAAGTTCTCAACCTTGAAAATTATATTCATGTTAAACATATCGAATACATGAACATTGTAATTATTGTTACAGGGTCGATTGTTGGGGTAGCTTATTTAACTGAATTATTTATTTCTTGGTACTCAGGTGTAGAGTATGAATCATATGCTTTTATAAATAGAGCTACTGGTCCTTATTGGTGGGCTTATTGGTCTATGATGACTTGTAACGTTATATCTCCTCAGGTATTCTGGTTTAAAAAATTGAGAACAAACATTACCTTCACTTTCTTTATGTCCATAATTGTTAACATTGGTATGTGGTTTGAGCGTTTTGTAATTATAGTTACCTCTCTTCATAGGGATTATTTACCATCAAGTTGGACAATGTTCCACCCTACATTTATAGATATAGGTTGTTTTATAGGAACTATAGGAATTTTCTTTGTATTGTTCCTATTATTTGCACGTTTCTTCCCTGTATTGGCATTAAACGAATTGAAATCAATTTTAAAATCATCAGGAGAGGCTTACAAAAAGCAAACTCTAGAGCATTAATAATATTTAATCACAGAAACAATGGCTGATAAAGTTATATACGCAACTTATGATGATGAGCAGGTTCTTTTGAGAGGAGCTAAAGATTTAGTATCTAAAGGGATTTACATTAGAGATGTCTACTCACCATTTCCTATTCATGGGCTAGATCCTGTAATTGGTGTTAAGCACACAAGAATAGCAATTACTGCTTTTATTTATGGTTTGATTGGATTATCTCTTGCTGTTTATGGAATGTATTATTTTATGATCCAAGATTGGCCTATGAACATTGGCGGTAAGCCGAACTTTACATTAATAGATAATTTACCTGCTTTTATTCCAATTACTTTTGAATTTACAGTTCTTTTGGCTGCTCATGGTATGGCATTAACCTACTTTTTGAGGAACTGGACATTACCTGGCGTTAAAGCAAGAAATCCGTATCCTGAAACTACAGATGATAAGTTTGTAATGGAATTACATTTACATGACAATCATGATCAAACTGAGTTAGAGCTTGAAGAAATGCTGAAGGCTACAGGGACTACACGAATCGAAGCTAGATAAGAATTATTACGAAGCATTAATATGAAAAATAACAGAATCATTAACACGGTATTTGTATTTGCTGCTATTGCAACTAGTACGTTGGCTTCATGTGAAGATCCAAATAGCCCTGGTGTTGAATACATGCCTGATATGTATCGTTCTCCGGCAATTGAAACTTATGTAGACTATGTTTATACAGATTCTATGTCGGCTCGTTTACCTGTTGCTAATACAATAGCTCGAGGTTATAAGCCTTACCCATTTGAAAACACATTAGAAGGTTATGAAGAATCAGGTCAGAAATTAAAGATACCTTTTAAAATCACAGATGAAATGTTAGCTAAGGGCGGAGCTCTTTATGCATCATTTTGTAAGCATTGTCATGGTCCTAAGGGTCAAGGGAAAGGGTCTATTAATCATCCTGCCTACAGCGCTGTACCATCTTATACTGATGAAACAAAAAATAGAAGAGGAGGAAGGTCAATGTCCGAGCTTGAGCCTGGACACATTTATCATGTAATTATGTATGGTTTGAATGCAATGGGCCCACATGCTGCTCAGTTAAACGAAGAAGAGCGATGGAAGATTATTGCATACGTGCAAACATTGCAAGGAAAAAATAAAACTGAAGAATCAGATAATTCAGATGCAGTAGTTACTGCTGATTAATTTATAGATAGTTAAATACGCTAGTATGGAATTTATATTTACAAAAAAAGCAAAAATTACCTTCGCTATATTTATGGTTGTTGGTTTAATTTCCTTGTTCTTCGGATTTGGGGCAGATGAATCAGAACATCATTCTAGATTTTGGGCTAATATTTTAATAAATGGTTTCTTTTTCTTTGGAATATCTTTAGGAACCTTGTTTTTCTTAGCGCTGCAATATGCTACTGAGGCCTCGTACTTAACGGTATTGAAACGGGTTTTTGAAGGAATTACACAGTATATGTGGGTTGGAGCAATTGTATTAATACTATTTTTCGCTTCAAGTTCTTTACACCTGAATCACATTTATCATTGGATGGATGCAGCAGCTACTAATGAATTTGTTATAGAGAGCACAATCGGTACTGACCACCCTGAATACGTTGCTGAAATGGTTGATGGTGCAGTAGAAAATAAGCATTTTGATTCAATCATTGCAGGGAAAACTGCTTATTTGAATCAAGGTTTCTTCTGGATTAGAACCTTAGCATATATTGGTGTATGGTTATTCTTCGTTCGTTTATTTAGAAAAAGATCTTTATTAGAGGATGAGCAAGGCGGAACCAAGATCCACTTTAAGAATATGGTTTTTAGTGCTATATTCTTAGTCTTCTTCGCTTACACATCCTCTACTGCTTCTTGGGATTGGATCATGTCAATTGACACACACTGGTTCAGTACTTTGTTTGGATGGTATGTATTCTCAGGTATCTGGGTCAGCGCTATGATTACTATCGTATTATTGACACTTTATTTAAAATCTAAAGGATATCTTAAAGAAGTCAATAAATCTCACATGCATGATATCACCAAATGGATGTTTGCAATTAGTTTCTTATGGAGTTATTTGTGGTTCTCTCAGTTTGTTTTAATATGGTACTCAAATATACCTGAAGAGGTGACCTATTACATGACACGAATTGATCATTACAAAGGGTTATTCTTTGGGGTATTTGCTGTTAATTTTGCTATGCCAATGGTAATATTGATGTCAAGAGATTCCAAAAGAAGTATCGGTTATTCATTGGTTGTTGGTATGATTATTTTTATTGGGCACTGGCTTGACGTTTACCTTTTGGTTATGCCTGGATCGGTTGGTGCTCATTGGCACTTTGGATTTTTCGAGGTAGGAACTTTTATCGGTTTCTTAGGGTTATTCTTGTTCACAGTATTTAGATCATTGACTAAGGCTCCATTAATGGTGAAGAACCACCCATTCTTGGAAGAGAGTAAACATTTACATATATAATTAAAATAAACACTAAAAGTATTTTGCAATGCTAGATTTGCTAATAATTGTTTCGGTTGTATTGGGTATTATTGCCCTTGCACAATTAATTAAGGTATTGGAACTTGCAGGACAAGCAAGGGGTGAAAATTCTTGGGACGTTACAGATCGAGATAACAAAACCCAAGCGCGTTTAATGCCAGTATTTTTGGTCGTTTATTTCGCTTCGATCATCTATCAAATGGTAGCTTGGGGTAAATACTTACTACCTGTTTCGGCTTCAGCTCATGGAGAAACTATTGATAATCTGATGATGACTTCATGGATTGTTATTTTTCCAGTGTTTATTTTAACTCATATCTTACTATTTTATTTTGCATGGAAATATTCTTATGATAAGAATAGAAAGGCTGAGTTCTTTCCTCATAGCAATAAGTTAGAGCTGTTATGGACTATTGTTCCTACTGTTGTTTTATCTATTCTTATCCTCTATGGGTTAAATACATGGAATAATATTACTACTCCTGTTTCTCAGGAAGAAGATCCAGTTTTAATTGAACTTTATGCATACCAGTTTGGATGGATAGCAAGATATGCAGGAGACGACAGGGAATTTGGATATGCCAATGTCAGAAATATCGAAGGTGTTAATGCACTTGGTATGGATTCTACTGATTCAAAAGGGTGGGATGATAAAATTGTTAGAGCTGAGTTTCACTTGCCTGTTAATAGACCTGTTCAATTTATTTTTAGAGCTCAAGATGTTATTCATTCAGCTTACATGCCTCACTTTAGAGCACAGATGAACTGTGTTCCCGGAATGACTACTAGGTTCGGATATACACCGACCATTACTACGTCAGAAATGAAAGGAATTACACAGAATGACGAATTTAATTACATTCTTCTGTGTAATAAAATTTGCGGCGCGGCTCATTACAATATGCAAATGGATATTATTGTAGAAAGTGCCGAAGATTTCGAAGCTTGGTTAGGCGAGCAGAAAGAGTTTTTACCAATCGATGGATCGCCTAAAGCATTAGAAGTAGAATCAATAGAGGTTCAAGAAGAGGCTACTGATGGATCAGCAAGCACAACAGCATCTATTAATTAATATTAAACAGTAAGACTTAAATTAATTTACATGTCAGCACATACACATCACGACGATAACGACTTTTTGTTCAAGTACATCTTTAGTACTGATCACAAAATGATTGCAAAGCAGTTTTTACTGACTGGAACTTTTATGGGCTTCATAGGTATGATGATGTCATTATTTTTTAGAATTCAATTAGGTTGGCCTGGTGAGGCTAGTCCAATTTTGGAAGCTGTTTTGGGAAGTTGGGCCCCTGATGGGGTTTTAGCGCCTGATAAGTACCTTGCCTTAGTTACTATTCATGGTACCATTATGGTTTTCTTTTTGTTAACTGCAGGCCTCAGCGGTACTTTCTCAAATCTACTTATTCCTCTACAAATCGGTGCTAGGGATATGGCTTCAGGTTTTATGAACATGTTGTCTTACTGGTTATTCTTTTTATCTAGTATCTTAATGTTAGCTTCTTTATTCGTTGAAGGAGGCCCTGCAGCCGGTGGTTGGACTATTTACCCGCCACTGAGTGCATTGCCTGAGGCTATGCCAGGATCTGGTTTAGGCATGACTTTATGGATAGCCTCTATGGCTATTTTTATTATGTCGTCTTTATTAGGTAGTTTGAATTACATAGTTACTATCTTAAACTTAAGAACTAAAGGTATGTCAATGACAAGAATGCCACTTACCATCTGGGCATTTTTTGTAACGGCTATCTTAGGAGTTTTATCATTTCCTGTATTATTTGCTGCAGTTCTTTTATTGCTATTTGACCGTTCATTTGGCACCTCATTTTATTTGTCGGATATTTTTATCGCTGGTAAAGCATTAGAGGTAGAGGGTGGAAGTCCTATATTATATGAACACTTATTTTGGTTCTTAGGTCACCCTGAGGTTTACATTATTTTATTGCCTGCATTGGGAATTACATCTGAAGTTGTAGCAACCAACGCTCGTAAACCAATTTTCGGCTATAGAGCTATGATTGGATCTATTTTAGCTATTGGATTTATCTCTGTACTTGTATGGGGTCACCACATGTTCGTTACTGGAATGAGCCCTTTCTTAGGAGCTGTATTTACATTTACGACATTATTAGTAGCGATTCCTTCTGCTGTCAAAGTATTTAATTATTTAACTACACTGTGGAAGGGTAACATCAAGTTCACACCTGCTATGTTATTTGCAATTGGCTTGGTATCTACTTTCATTACTGGAGGTTTAACAGGTATTATTTTAGGAGATTCTGCTCTTGATATAAATGTTCATGATACGTATTTTGTGGTTGGTCACTTTCATATTGTAATGGGGCTGTCGGGTACATTCGGTATGATTTGTGGCATCTACCATTGGTTCCCTAAAATGTTCGGTCGCATGTTAGATAAACGTTTAGGATTCGTTCACTTCTGGTTGACTATCACAAGTGCCTATGGTGTTTTCTTTCCAATGCACTTCCTAGGTTTAGCTGGTGTGCCTAGAAGATATTACACGAATTCTTCTTTCCCATTATTCGATAATCTGATTGATATTAATGTAACCATAAGTATTTTCGCCATGATTGGTGGAATTGCACAATTTATCTTTTTATATAATTTGTTATATTCCATATTTAAAGGTCCGAAATCTCCCAAAAACCCATGGTTATCTAATACATTAGAATGGACTACACCTGTGGAACATATACATGGAAACTGGCCGGGTGCTATTCCTGAAGTACATAGATGGCCTTACGATTACAGTAAGCCGGGTGCCGAGTTAGATTATATTCCTCAAGATGTGCCAATGGGTCCTGATGAAAAAGATGAGGGTCATTAAGACTTTATTATTTATATCAATTAAAATGTCCTTAACTTCGTTAAGGACATTTTTTTTAATTTGAAAGTTTGAAGTATATCACACTGATTTTCTTTTGTATTTTTGGAATTCGAGCGTATGCTCAACATTTTGAAAATGATATTAAAGCTACTTTAAAAGAAAAGCCAATATTAGATCTTCGTTCGGATTCCCGTCATTCGTTTATAAACCAAGCAGGAGTTAGTGTTTTCGGTTTAAAAGGAGGTATTGAATTTGACAGACGTTTACGCTTCGGATTAGGCTTTAATATTTTAGCTACAAAGCTAAGCAGAACTATTTCTTTTGATTATGAAGGTGTCATAACAACAACCAATGACGCCAGGTTGGTATTCTACCATATTTCACCCTATGTGGAATATGTGTTTTATAAAAAAGAGCGCTGGGAATTGAGTATACCTGTACAGTTCGGTATAGGCAATTCCTTTTATACTTATAAAACAGTATCAGGGCAACGATTTAATGATAGCCGCAAATTTATACTTACGTATGAACCTGCAATTACCGCCCAATATAAAATGTTTAAATATTTTGGCCCTGGTTTTGGTGTAGGTTATCGTTTAATGATTTTAGACAATAATGCGATAAAAGAAAGCTTTAACTCTCCGGTATATATTTTTAGATTTAAAGTCTTTTTTGGTGAAATTTATAGGGATTTAAATAAGCAATGAGTATATGATTGAACAGTTAGATTCTAGTTATGAATCCTCATCAGATCGTGAAATAGATAAGGTCTTAAGGCCTGATGAATTAGAAGATTTTGCAGGTCAAAAGAAGATAACCGATAATTTGAGAATTTTCGTGGAGGCCGCTTTACAAAGAGGAGAGGCATTAGATCATGTTTTGCTGCATGGTCCTCCAGGTCTTGGAAAGACAACTTTAGCAAATATAATCGCCAATGAATTAAAGGTTTCTATTAAAATTACATCAGGCCCAGTACTAGAGAAACCTGCAGATTTGGCGGGTCTTTTAACCAACTTAGATGAAGGAGACGTTTTATTTATTGATGAGATTCATAGATTGAGTCCAATCGTAGAGGAATACCTATATTCTGCTATGGAGGACTACAAGATAGATATTATGATAGATTCAGGTCCGAATGCTAGGACTGTTCAAATTAAATTGAGTCCATTTACTCTCATTGGTGCTACAACACGCGCAGGTCTTCTTACTGCGCCTCTTCGCGCTCGTTTTGGAATTAATTGTAGATTGGAGTATTACGATAGAGAATTGCTAGCAAAGATTGTTAAAAGATCTTCTGAAATACTGCATACGGAGATTAAATCCGATGCTGCAAATGAAATTGCAGGACGTAGCAGAGGAACTCCAAGAATTGTAAATGCGCTTTTAAGAAGAGTTAGAGATTTTGCTCAAATAAAGGGCAATGGTAAAATTGATCTAAGTATTGCTAATGTCGCATTAGAAGCCCTTAATGTAGATCAATATGGTTTAGATGAAATGGATAATCGGATTCTAACCACCATCATTGATAAGTTTAAGGGTGGGCCTGTTGGACTTACGACTATTGCCACTGCTGTTGGAGAGCAAGCTGGTACTATTGAGGAAGTTTATGAGCCATTCTTAATTAAAGAGGGTTTTATAATGAGAACACCCCGAGGAAGAGAAGTAACCGAAAAGGCGTACAAACATTTAGGAAGAATCAATCATAGGAATACAGGAACACTTTTTGAAAATGAGTGACCTAAGTAAGCATGCGAACCGTATTAAAAAACTTGCCTATGAATTAGGCTTCTCATTTGTTGGTATTTCAAAGGCTGAACATCTTGATTCTGAGGAAAAGTCCCTTACAGATTGGCTGAATAAAAATCATCACGGTAAGATGGACTACATGGCTAATAATTTTGATAAGCGCTTAGACCCAACATTACTTGTTGAAGGAACAAAGTCAGTTGTTTCGCTAATGTATAATTATTACGCTGAGCAGAAACAAGGAGACGACTCTGTGCCTAAAGTTTCTAAATATGCTTATGGGGAAGACTACCACTTTGTTGTCAAGGATAAGCTAAAAACCCTTTTTAGTTTAATTAATGAAGAGATTGGCTCTGTCAATGGTAGAGTGTTTGTTGATTCTGCTCCAATATTGGAAAGAGCTTGGGCAAAAAAATCAGGACTCGGTTGGATTGGTAAAAATAGCATGTTGATTAATAAGTCCCAAGGTTCATTTTTCTTTTTGGCCGAGATGTTTTTAGACATACCATTAGAGGCCGATGGCCCGATAAAGGATTATTGTGGTACATGCACAAGGTGTATTGACGCATGTCCAACAAGTGCTATTATTGGTGATCGAATTGTTGATAGCAATAAGTGTATTTCTTATTTAACTATTGAGTTAAAGGACGAAATCATACCATCAACATTCAGTAATCAAATGGAAAATTGGATGTTTGGTTGTGATATTTGTCAGGATGTTTGTCCTTGGAATCGATTTTCAAAAGAAAATACAGAGGAAAGGTTTACACCTAAATATGATTTATTGAACATGAATGAAGAAGAGTGGATCCAACTTAATGAATCCACTTTTCAGCTATTGTTTAAAAATTCCGCTGTAAAGCGAACAAAATTTAAGGGACTAAAGCGAAATATAGATTTTATTAAGCCATCTTATAAACATCCATAATTGTGTCTGCATAGAGATGACCAAAATTTGCCAAACACCATGCTTTAAGCATTAAGGATTCTTCTTGTTTTAGCCATTTTTTCGCTTTTGTCAATTCTTTCTTAAAAAGGGCTTTATCAAAGCTCACTTTTTGAAGAACTTTCTTACTAAACTCGTACATAATTCATACTTATTTTGAAGTTTCAATTTACAAAAAAATGATTCAGCTGAGGTGTTAAAAAATGATATAATTTTAACTTTAGGGTGTTCGTTGGTAGTTATTCACTCCATCTATATGATTGCTGCTCTATACCTGCTAAATCGATTACCCGATCTACTACAGTAGAGGCTAATTCTTCAATAGTTTTAGGTTTGCTATAATAAGATGGAACTGCAGGACAAACTATTCCTCCTGCCTCAGTTATAGCTTTCATGTTGTTAATATGAATTAAATTTAACGGCGTATCTCTGGCTACCAATATTAGTTTTCTTCTTTCTTTTAGAATTACATCTGCTGAACGAGTGATTAAATCATCTGAGAACCCATTTGCAATTCTTCCTAGCGTTCCCATAGAACATGGAATAATAATCATAGTATCGTATTTTGCAGACCCTGATGCGAATGGAGCCATGAAGTTTGACTTTTCATAAAAGTCAAAATCATACTTTTCATAATCTTTATTGTCTAGCTCCCATAGCCAAACGTCTTTAGCATTTTTTGACATTACTACTCCTACATTTTCAATTTGATCAGATAGCTGAGCGAGTTTGTCTAGTAGTAATTTTGCGTAGATGGAACCTGAGGCTCCTGTTATTGCGACGATTATTTTCCGTTTAGCCATTAATGCTTCCAAATTTATAATGCAATGTAAATGATATATAACTATGGAACATTCCTGCATTAAAACGGTTCAATCCTCCTGCTCCTAAAGCTAGATTATTGATTGTGCCTATTGATTCAAAATACCGAACAGGTGTGAGGGAGTTGCTGAATCTCCAGCTCATAATGATGTGTTCATTTAGATTGAATGCAGCACCTGCTGTAACGCCGACATCGAAATTTTTAAATTGACTCAGGCTAGAAGGTATTGAAAACGGCCCATTTTCATCCTCTAAGTAGCTATTTACTAGTGTACTTACATATGGACCTACTTCAAATGTAAAACTTTTATAGTCATACTGATACAAAATTGGAACTTCTATATAATCCATCCGCAAAAGGAAAAAGTCAGTATCTCCTTCACTTGTTTTAGGATTTTTTCTGCTGCCTTTTTGAGTGTAGGTGATTTCAAATTGGATATGGTGTTGATCACGAAGATTAATTTTTGCGAATCCACCAAATATTACCCCTGCCTTATTAAAGCCAGAATATCCATCTCCACTAATCTGTGAAGCAGCGACACCGGCTTTTATTCCTGCATCTATAGCTTGAGAATTGGCAGTAATTGCATAAGCTAAGCTTAACGTAAAAATGATATAATGTATAAACTTCATATTTGGGTGAACCCTGAAATAAATAATGCTATTTTAATTTAACCTGGCTTACTTGCAAAATTTCTTTTGTATCCCTATTCGATAGATATACTGCAACTTTGAGGTTCTCCTTTTTCCAATCTTTTTTCTTTATTAAAACATATTCTTTGTGATATAGTTCTCCTTGAACTGACGGTAAAGCACTAGAGCCCCATGCGCCATTTACAGCTCTTCTCATTACATATTTATGATCATAATCAGATTTTAATACGCCATTGTCTAATTGCCAACCTATAATATGGTCTTCAATTAAATATACTTGTAAGTTATGATCTTCAGGTGAATCAAAAAGGTATTCATAATCGATTATAACTCTTATATACTCTTCATTTGGAGCAAACCAAACATCTAAATCTATTATAGCCGTTTGCGGGTCGTTTTTGTGACTTTCAATGGTGCCTCTCCATTTGTCTTTCCCTTCTGATTCAGGGGTTAATCTACTTACTATACCTCTTGGAAAGGTGTTGGCAGGATTAAACGTGTTTTTGATTATTTCTCCTTCAGGATTTGAACGTAGATCAATTGTGTATGGCTTGGTAGAATCAGGGTCTGGGTTTGGTAAAGCAAAATTACCGGCATGGATAGATATAGGAATCACTTGGTCTCCATAAATAGTATCCAAGTTTAGTAGTATTCTTGACCCATCAGGGCAAGCCGTGCATTGAATACCTGTAAACTCTTCAATTAATAAATTTCGCTTTGTGGTAGCGTCACTTTCATACTTTTCCCATGTCAGCTGCTCTAGTTCAGTCGAATCTAAATTTATACCATTGTCATATACGATGGTAGACCCGTCGTCCAATACATCAGGATATGGGTTAGTAACCTCATCACATGATGACAGAATGATTATACTACTTGCAATTGTGAATAATTGGATATTTTTCATAATTGTATTTTTTAAAAGCTACTTGTTATTGATAGATATAAGCCGTTTGACGCAGGCACTACTCTACAAACTCCACCAACACAGAAAATTCCTGCTCGTTGTCTTCCGTAAGATAATGAAATTCTATTGCCGTGATTGTTATAGCCTCCAGAAATATTGTAGTAGAGTACTTCGTCAGCTTTTGGGTTGTCATAATTATACTGACCGAGTGCTGCTACGAACCAATGTGGAGAATAGGAGTACTCTAATAAACCTGTTGCCCAATCTCCTTGGTCTTGTTTTGTTTTTAAAACTTGAGCTTCAAATCGCAGTGAGTTTCGCATATTAAATTTATACGTTCCTTCTACTACTCCTATATGGGCTTTTATAATAGGAGTTTCAGGTGGCTTGCCTTCAATTACTGCTTGGTTGTACAGCAGGTTAGAATAGGTTAGAATAAGTTTAAAGTCTTTAGTTAATTTCTTATTTATTTGAATATTCAAATCTCTAAAAAAACGCTGTCCTGTTTCAAAATAATTAGAAGAGTATAAATTACGTTGTACATCTGCTGTAGGATCTAATGAGTCCTTGTCGATATCAAATGCAAATGCTGCATTTAGTTGAATTCCCGTGCCATACTTTCCGCCCAACACAGATCCTTTTTTGAAATTATAGATTACATCCCCTTGTAATGCTGTTTCTCCGTTAGGCTGTGTAGCGTAGGGGTAAAGTGTTGCTAATAAATTATAGGTGTGTTGTTTTGTAAGTGCTGGTTGATAATTAATAAACAAGTCTTGCTCACCCGCTGTTCGTTCACTTCTAAAGCTAAAGTTATCAACTCTCTTTGCTGACAGTGAAATTCCTAAGCCTTTCCGAGAGTAGGTGGCTTGAATAAATGCTGCTTCACCATTTTTGTAGTTGAATCCATTATCCGTATTTGGATCATTTGCTTTGAAAGCATACTCTGCATTGATATTAAATTTCCCTCTAGATATGATTGTTCTAGCTGAAAAAGCAGGAACATTTTCAGGTAAAATAAAGTCAGGGTTATCATCCTCTTGGTACTTGCTAACTACACTTCCGCCAAAACTGATTTTTGTTTTAGCCTCTGCGAGCTGCTCAAATGTTTCATTTAAGTTTATGGTCGCATTAAATGCTCGGACAATCCCCTCTCCTTTATCAAAAAAGATTCGTTGCTGCCCAATTAAACCTGTAAATTCTATTCCGTTTTTAACTTTATATTTTACACGTATTCCATCAATTGCATTATCATATCCTAAGCCTCTTTCTTCATAAGCTCTTAAAACCAAACCATTCCCGAATTGCTCATAAAAATTACCTACTGTAACGGATAAATCTTCTGACGTATAGGATGCAAATCGATACGGAATACCGCTGCCTTTATATCCTGTTGGATAACCTAGTAATGCATTTTGATAAGATTCATAACGGACGCCTGCAGAGAATCCGCCATTGGAGTAGATTAAATTAAGGAAACCATTGCTAAGGACTTGCTCGTTTGGTTGTTCTGCACCTATTAACGTATCCTCCTGATAATATTGCGCTTCAATTTGGAAGTTACCGGTGATTTTTCCTTTATTTAAAACATCTTTAATGTCTTGTGCTTGTATTGCTGATGAGGAAAGAAGTACAGCCGAAGTAAGCAGATTGATTAAATTTATTTTCAAAATAATTAAATAAATAAAAGTTAAAAAGCTTGCAGTAAACTACAAGCACTGGTTTTTTGACTATTATTTGCTGATGCTCTCTCCAGCAGATAGTTTTTTTATGAGTTCGTACAGTTCGTATTCATCTCCTTCTGAATAGGAATTGTGTTGCCAAACGATATCTCCATTGCCATCGACAAGGAATGTGTGAGGAACATTGTTTACTCCCATTGCTCTTTTCAAATCTCCGTTGGGATCTAGTAATATATCATATTCCCATGATTTGCCATTTACATAAGGAGCAACTTTACCCATATTTCGGGCATCATCGATAGAAACAGCAATTATTTTTACACCTGTTTCTTCCACCCAATCTTCATACATATAAGCTATATTATTTAGCTCTCTTTTGCACGGGCTGCACCAGGTTGCCCAAAAGTTAATAACAACTGGTTTGCCATTATTACTTATTTTAGACGTGTTGAATGTTTCATAGTCCATTGTTTTAACGTCAACAGATGGAACCTTTCCTTGATTTTGAGCTATTAGCGACATTGAAAATGTAACCAATAATGCAGCTAGTAAATTTTTCATAAAATAGTGATTTAAAAAAATCAATCAGCACTCAATCTAATTTAGATCGAAGTGCTGATTGACAGTTATTTTAGAAAGTGAAATAGTTATTTAATAACGCTTACTTTCTGAGTTGATACT
Organism: Vicingaceae bacterium; assembly: GCA_018402765.1. GTDB lineage: Bacteria > Bacteroidota > Bacteroidia > Flavobacteriales_E > Vicingaceae > Acidiluteibacter. Next base: position 805,763 of record JAGYIE010000002.1, read on the forward strand.
TCGTTTCCTGCAATTACTTTTACAAAATAAATGCCAGAATTTAAGTTACCCAAATCTAATCTCATTTTTTGTTCGCCTGCAGCTAAAGTACCTCTATTAGTTGAAGAAACAACTTCTCCTAATACACTTACGACCTCTACAGTTACATTTTCAGACTCTTTTAATCCAAATTTAACGTTCACAAATGATTCATTTGTTGGGTTAGGATATACTGAGAAATCTGTTACGTTAATGCTGTTTTTTGTAACACCAACTACTAAGTCAGTAAAGTTAATTTTGTTTACATTAACAATTTCTCTTGCATTTTCTCCTGTTGCAGCATCATAATAATTCACGAATGCAATAAACTCCATTTTACTTTGATCCCATGAAGGGTTTAAAGGAATAGTGTATGTTTTTGATATTGTTGAGTTCAATGCTGGTGCCGATAAGAAAAAAGTATCATCACCCCATGCACTTGTAGTTGCTAGAGCTCTAACCACATGTCTGTGAGGGTAGCCAATAATCGGATTACCTGCATTACCATATGGGTGACCTGATTGACCTTGATATGCGTTTATTTGATTATAGCCAGACCCTGAACCAACTACGCTGTCCTCAACTACAAATACAGTTAAGTTAGCATCTTGCCAATTTGGTAAGAAATCAACAAAATCTACATCTACTGTAATGTCAACAGTATTTGCTGATGTTAAAGCTCCTACCATTGTTATATCAAGAGGAGTTAGAGCATTTGCTTGAGATGCAGTATTTGCTACCCAATTACCTCTACTATGACCTACTCTAGTTTCTCCAGTGAATAACTTTCTATCAATAGCTGCTGTTGGGGCGCCGGTTGTAAATGCAGCCGCATAAGCTGAGTGAGCCGGAATAGTCATCGCGTCAGTACCAAAACCTGCATGAATTCCAACTGTTATGGCTTCAGGAATCGTATTTCTAATTTGATTAACAACTACTTCCCCATCTGGACAAAATTGACAAACTGCTGTAGTGAATTCTTCAACTAGAACCTTCTTTGTTCCTGATCCACCTGCATTAACGGTTGCAGTTGTTCTGAGTGTATCATTAAATGCTCTTGCATCACTAGCTGCTTCTAACCAAAAAACAAAATCTTTATTACCCGGAGTTCCTATAAAAGGATTGGTTAATGTAAATGACCCTTTTGTCCCTGAAGCTATAGATTGCCCTGTGAAAGATTCAGTAATTGCACTACCTCCATTTACTGTATACTTTACGTCAAATGCAGTTAATGGAGAAGAACCTGCGTTAATAATATCTCCTGAAATAGTTGTAGAAGAAGCGTTAGCTAAAATAGCAGGCAAATTAACGTTTGTCAATTCTGCATCAGCTGTAGGCTGTGTTCCAAAACCAAATTCATAATATGTATTATCGTCAGGACCGTCAGCAGAACCCCCATTTAAATTAACACCTGCAACATTTGGGGAGCCTGCTACTGAAGTAGCAGTCGTACCATTTACCTGAACGCCTACTGTTAAAGAAAGAGGTGTATTGTAGTTACGCATATCAACTACAAATAAACGGTTGGTAGTTTCTTCCATCATAATTGACCAATACGTCCAGCCCGTTCCACCTGCAGCAGAATAAGAAGAAAACATCACCCAGTGTTGTCTGTAAGGTGCAGAACCAAAGGTTTTAGAAATAATCGCATCATTTGGTCCATTTCCATTCATTCCCCACGCCATTACCGATTTGTCAGGAATTAAAGCTGAGGGAATTGCAACGTTTGCATCGCTAGGCGCTGCAACAGTAGAAGCAACATCGAAAGTCAATACCCCTGTAGTAGATACTTTATAATTTGTTTCAGTAACTCCATTAAAGCTAAAAGCAAAAGGAATTAACTGTGAAGCAGACCAAACCGGCGTTGATGAAGTACCTTGAACAATAGTCCATCCTTGTGGTCCTAATACTCCTGAGGTTTGTTCAACATCAGTGTTTAATCCACCTGGATTAGTATTTATTGATATATAGCTTTGTGTGTAATACTGAGCGTATCCCACCGAAGCTGTCGCCATGATGGCTAAAGCAGTAAAGATTTTTTTCATGTTGTTAAATTTAAGTTAGTGTATCCACCAAATTTAACAAAAAACAACATGTAAATAACAATTTGTTATTCGTGCATATTAATAGCCCAATTGTGCTTTAATTCTCGATAAAACCTGTAGTGCTGTTTTTCTTGCTTTAACAGCTCCCGTTGCTAGCATTTGGTCAATTGATTCAGGGTTTTCCATCAATTCCCAATATTTCTTTCGTTGGCTTTCGTACTTTGAAATAATCAATTCAAAAAGCGCTTGTTTTGCATGTCCATAACCATAATTTCCACCTGCATAATTTGCTCTCATTTGATTCGTTTGGTCCTCATCGGCCAATAATTCGTAAAGTGCAAAAACGTTACATGTGCTTGTATCCTTAGGCTCTTCTAATGGTGTACTATCTGTTTCAATACTCATAATTACCTTACGTAGCTTTTTGTCTGGCAAGAATATATTGATAAAATTGTCGTACGATTTACTCATTTTTCGTCCATCAGTCCCAGGTATCGTCATTACTCGCTCACTTATCTGCGCTTCCGGGATAACTAATAATTCGCCAATTTGATGATTAAAACTACCTGCTATATCTCTTGTCATTTCTAGGTGCTGACGCTGATCTTTACCTACAGGTACTAGATTAGCATCGTACAGTAATATGTCAGCCGCCATTAGAACAGGGTAGGTGAAGAGTCCTGCATTTACGTCTGCTAGTTGCGCTGATTTATCTTTAAATGAATGCGCATTGGCAAGCATTGGGTATGGAGTGAAACAGCTTAAATACCACGTTAATTCACAAACTTCGGGGATGTCAGACTGTTTATAAAAAACATTTTTATCGGTATCAAAACCAAATGCTATCCATGCTGCAGCAACTGCGTGAACATTCATTTTTCTAATGTTCGCGTCCTTAACGGTAGTTAGCGAGTGTAGATCAGCTATAAAAAAATAGGCTTCGTTATTTGGATCCTTTGATAACTCAATTCCTGGCTCAATAGCACCTAAAATATTCCCGAGGTGAATCTCACCTGTTTTACCCGAACTTTGTATTCCTGTTAGTATTCTTGCCATGCTTCAAAAATACCAATTTGTTACTACTTTTGTACACATGAGATTTGCTTCTGCATTATTATCTGTAGCATGGAAGTGCTATTTTTTTTTGGTAATTCTACTATCAATAATAGTGCTTTATCCTTTTCTATTTTTTTTCCTTCAAAACGTACGTTTATATCTTAGAGGGTTCAATTTAATCCGTTATCAAGCTAAGGCTATTTTATTTTTTACAGGTATTCGATACACGCTTGAGCAGCCTGAAAGTTTACCTTCGTCACCTTATATCATTTGCCCGAATCATACTTCTTATCTTGATATCCTGTTAATTTATGCTTCTTGTGACCAATTTTTTGTTTTCCTTGGTAAAAAGGAGTTAGGCTCCATTCCTTTATTCAATATCTATTTCAAGCAATTTAATTTATTGGTAGATCGAAAAAGTCCAAAAGCCAGTTCTTTGGCATTAGAACAATGTGCGCAGCGGTTAAGGCAAGGCTGTAATGTGGTGATTTTTCCGGAAGGCACTATTTCTAACAGAGCACCCCAGCTTCGTCCTTTTAAAAATGGAGCATTTAAACTAGCGATACAAGAGCAAGTGCCTGTGCTACCGATTACATTTACAAATAATTATACAATTGTATCAGCTCAGCCCAGCCATTTTTTTGATTACAGTGGACCCGGTAAAGCTGTAGTTATCATTCACGAAGCAATACAGACTTCTGACTTGAAGTTAGAAGAATGTGTACTTTTGTCGGAACAAGTAAGAAATAAAATTGCATCTAAATTATAATACATCACTATGTCTATAGATAAATCTACAGTAGAGCGAATTGCAGAGCTTTCTAAATTAAAGTTTGACTCATCAGAGCAAGAAGCTATTTTAGAGGATATGAACCGTATGCTTGACTTTGTTGAAAAGCTTAGTGAAGTGGATACAGAAGGAGTAGAACCATTGGTTTATATGTTAGATGAAAAACCTACTGTACGTTTAGATAAAGTAGATCAAAAAACGACCCAAGCAGAAGCGTTGAAAAATGCACCTGACGCAGACAGTGATTATATGAAAGTTCCTAAGGTGATGAAGGGAAGGTAAAATTGCTTAACAATGCACCAATAGTTTAATTTACCAATTTAGCAATTGTTTAATGTAGCAATTTGCGCATTGTTTAATCAATTTGGTAATTGTTCTCATTCTCTTTTCTTCAATTTTTAAAAATGCTATTAAAAAAGCCGTTTCAAGATTTATTGAAACGGCTTTATCGTGTTTATTACGATTAATTTTACTCTATCGTAGGGTATGCATTTGCATTAACTTGTGATACATTTGATCCATATGTTTCATTAATAGCATCAATAAAAAGGTTTGCTATAATTGCATATCCTCTTGAATTTGGGTGAACTCCATCAAGAGAAAAAGCACCACCTGTAACGAATGTGGCGGTATAAGTAGTTCCATTAAAATTGATTCCTGATTGTAGTTCTTTCATACGCTTATTAGCATCTACCAATGCTAAACCATTTGCCTTAGCTGCATTTTCAATTACGGTATTGTATGAAGTAACGGCATTACTAATTTTATCAATTTCGTGACTTAGTAAGATGTATTGACCTGGTACTGGCACTCGAGTACCCCATCCTGCGCACTTTAAAGAATCTTGTGGCAGTGTTAATGTAACCAATTCTCCTGCTTTTAGTTGTCTGTAATTTGGTAATCCACTACCAGATAAATCAGTTAATGTAGGGTCAGTTACTAACATATAATTAGCACCAATAGAAAATCTAATTTTTCTTAATTCTGCTTCAGGAGCAAAGGCTGGATTTTGTGCAACTACGGTGTCAAGGCCGGCATTGTAATTAGCATAAGCAGCATTTAGTAATGCCACATTGACTCCACTTATAGGAATAGCATTTGCAGGTACTGTATTAAAAAATGGAATAGAAGTAATATCTGGAATGTTTGCAATTGCTCCTTTTGCACTATCAGCTACAAGTGCACTAACGGTTTGGTTGTATAACGCTGCAAAAGTACCTGCATCTGTAATTGAATCTCCGCCCTCTTCTCCGCCGCTTGTTGCGTAACCTAGAACATCATTATTTCCAATCCATAAAGTAAAAAATGTTGGATTTATACTTATTGCATGCTCTAACATTGTTTGTGTAGGCGATGCCGCAAATCTTTCAAAATATGGGTTTCCTTGAGAAGAACCGTAACCAGGGAAATTAATATGTATTAATCTGGCTCCTGGGACACCAACATTGTTAAATGGGCCTTGGCTAGCTATAGAGTTAAAATTATCGCCGGTAGGATACTTTTTTCCATTGTATCTAGGTCCGATACTTGATATTCCATTACAGTCAGTTCCTGAAAGAAGTGCCAAAGAAGGAGTTAAAAGACCTAATGAAATTTCAGAAATACCTGCACCTCTCTCACCTGCTTCTCCTGTAAAGTAAGGTGACTTAAATTCACCACCTCCAGCTAAAGCGAATTGTTTTGCTAATATTTCAGGAATTGAATTTTCTTGACCCTCTCTTGATAAAGCATTACCTTGGTAACCTGCAGTTAAAGAGTTTCCTATTGCAACAGTTCTTGTAAAGTCAGCATTTCCATTGCTTCGAGTAAGATTCACATCATCGAACTCTGGCTCACATCCTACAGTAAATATTAGAGGTAGAATGTATAATAAATTTCTTTTTTTCATATTTTCTGTTTCTTAAAAGTTATAATGTAAACCAATTCCAGGAATGAACGAACGGGAAGCATATTTTCCGCCAAATCTTCCACCGTCGCCAATTGGAGCATAAGATTCTCTCTCTGCGCCAATAATAAAAAGCGTTGATAAATCAATTCCAAACTGCTCAGTAGGGTTAAAGCTTGCACCTAAAGTGATTCCATAGTTGTCAGAGTTGGGGGTTTCAGGAGAGAAGTAATCATCTTGAATTGGGGATTGATCATAATAGAAACCTGCTCTTAAGTCTAACTTTTCACTTGCAGTATACTGCACTCCGGTTCTTACGATAATGGCATCTTCATAATTTCGAGCATTCTTAGAATCAGGAGTCGTTGCATTTGCAAAGTCAAAATCCAAAGATTCATAAGCGCTCCACTGCACCAAACTTCCTTCAACTGATACCAACCATTTATCGTTTACTTGATATCCAATTCCAAGTGTTGCAGTTGCTGGGAGTGGAAGTGTAGCATCAAACGTAGTATTTGGTAAAGTGGTTGCTAAAGCCGGATGAACGTTAAAATTAGCGTCACCTTCTGTAAGTTCCACATCTACTTGAGATCTATACGTTAACCCAAAGCTTAACTTTTCGCTTGCTTGGATGTATAGTCCTGCATTAAATCCTAATGCAACTGTTGAACCTTGAAGATTTACTGTATTGTCATTTCCAACAGGGGAATCAATAGCTCTGTTCAACTCTACAGAACCTGAAACAATGTTAAGGCCTGCTCCAAATCCGATTTTATCAGTTATTTTGTAAGACACCGTTGGTTGAATAAAAATAGCTCTTAGACTAATGTCTTGAATTAATTTACTTCCACTCCATTCTTTACCCCAATCTACTGTGGACCCAAAAGGTGTATAGACACCAATTCCTGCAGAGAATTTTTCAGTTACTTTATAACTAGCGTAAGCATAAAAAGGAGTTCCCAAAGGGTTGTCAGTACGCTCTGTAATTCCGGTACTTTGGTCTTGAAAGGCAACTTTAGATGAGATAAAGGATCCACCTATTTCGCTACTTAATTTTTTGTCTAAAAAACCCATAGAACCTGGATTAAAATAAACATTAGACGCACCAAGAGTAAGACCTGTCCCTAAGTGGCCCATACCCGTCTGTTTGTTTCCTTGTAGGTTTACTTGAAACCCTCCCGCAAACATTAACATCGGTATCGATGTTAAAAGGGGAAATAGTAATGTTTTCTTCATAGTGTTTGTTAATATTTGGAATAAATATAGAGAACTTTTTTTTAATCTGTATGCATTGTAATTCTGGGAAGCCAATTTATAATTATTCTAACTAACTTTGAGGGGTAATTTTGATCGAGTTTTATGACAAAAGTTGTTGAAGAAAAACGAGAGGTAACGATCGTTTTTGCAGGAGATTCCGGAGATGGAATACAATTAACAGGTACGCAATTTACAAATACATCTGCATTATTTGGAAATGATGTCAGCACTTTTCCAAATTATCCGGCAGAAATTCGGGCTCCCCAAGGAACGTTGGCTGGTGTATCTGGTTTTCAATTGCAGTTTGGTAGTGTTGAAGTTTTTACACCTGGAGATATATGCGATGTTCTAGTCGCTATGAATGCAGCAGCGTTTAAGGTGAATTTGCCTAGGCTTAAGAAGAGTGGAACCATTATTGTAAATACAGAGGGGTTTAATCCAAAAAGCTTAAAGCTAGCAGGTTATGAAGCTAGCCCTTTAGAAGATAAGAGTTTAGAGGATTATCGAACCATTCAGATTGATGTTACTAAGATGACTCAAACTGCATTGGTAGACATGGGATTAGGGAAAAAGGAAGTGGACCGGTCAAGGAATATGTTTGTTTTGGGTTTTCTATATTATATGTATAGCCGAGATTTAAGTCCTACAGAGCAATTTATAAGAGAAAAGTTTACAAAAAACCCATTGTTAATAGAGGCGAATATAAAAGTTTTACGGGCGGGTTATAATTTTGGTGATACGAGTGAAACATTTACTTCTCGTTATAATGTAAAAGCAGCTCAACTTCCAAAAGGAACGTATAGAAATATAATGGGTAACCAGGCAGCTGCATTAGGATTAGTGGCAGCGTCTAAAAAATCAGGATTGAATTTGTTTTATGGTTCTTATCCAATTACGCCGGCTTCTGATATATTGCATGAATTATCAAAATACAAAAATTTCGAGGTAAAAACATTTCAAGCTGAAGATGAAATTGCTGCCATTTGTTCTGCTATTGGTTCTTCTTTTGGCGGAGAATTGGCTGTTACAGCATCATCAGGGCCAGGGATAGCGCTAAAAGGGGAAGCAATAGGTCTTGCCATTATGCTAGAAATTCCATTGGTAATCATCAATGTTCAACGAGGTGGACCTTCTACAGGAATGCCTACAAAAACAGAACAAGCTGATTTAATGCAAGCCATGTATGGTAGAAATGGAGAGGCACCAATGCCAATTATCTCTGCAAATTCTCCTTCAGATTGTTTTGACGCGGTATTTGAAGCTTGCAGGATAGCAATAGAGCATATGACTCCGGTTTTCTTTTTGTCTGATGGGTATATGGCTAATGGTTCTGAACCATGGAAGTTTCCTTCTACTGCCAGTTTGCCTTCGATTAGCGTAAAGCAAGCGAAAGAGCGAAAAGAAGATGATGCTACATTTTTACCTTATAAACGTGATGAGCGATTAGTAAGAGAATGGGCATTGCCGGGCACAAAGGGGCTTGAGCATAGAATTGGAGGAATAGAGAAAGAGTGGGATACAGGGAATATTTCGTATGATCCCGAGAACCATCAACGAATGGTTAAGGTTAGAGCTGCAAAAGTAGCCAAGATTGCAGACAGTATTCCTTTGCAAGAATTAAATAATGGAACGGCAACAGGAGATGTTTTAGTAATCGGTTGGGGTTCTACTTATGGGGTAATAAAAACCGCAGTTTCTCAGTGTATTACTGAAGGGATCTCCGTTAGTCATGCTCAAATTCGCTACATTGAGCCATTTCCACGAAATTTAGGAGAACTAATAAAGGGATTTAAAGCAGTTATAATTCCTGAAATGAATAATGGGCAGTTAGTCAAAATTATTAGAGATCGTTATTTGATTGATGCAAAAGGGATCAATAAAATCAAAGGAATCCCGTTTTCTACAGATGAAATTATTACTGCTATAAAAGAAGCAGAAGAAACAGTGAAAAAAGCATAAACATGGCTACAGAGACTATAGATATACAATTAACAGCTAAAGATTTTGTAACTGATCAAGAGGTTAGGTGGTGCCCGGGTTGTGGCGATTATTCTATTCTTAAGCAGGTACAGTCTATATTGCCTGATACTGGCGTGAAGAAGGAAGATATCGTTTTTATTTCTGGGATTGGTTGTTCTTCTCGTTTCCCATACTACATGAATACCTTTGGTATGCATTCTATTCACGGACGGGCAACGGCTGTAGCTAGCGGATTAAAAATAGCCCGACCTGAATTAAGCGTCTGGGTAATAACTGGTGATGGTGATTCTCTGTCTATTGGAGGAAATCACTTGATTCATACCATTAGAAGAAATTTCAATATGAATATCTTGCTATTTAATAATGAGATATATGGATTAACTAAAGGTCAATATTCGCCTACATCACCTGAAGGAAAGGTGACTAAATCTACACCAATGGGTTCATTAGATCACCCCTTTAATCCATTAGCCTTATGTTTAGGGGCAGATGCCACATTTATAGCACGTGCTATGGATAGAGATGTGAAGCATTTAAGAGATGTATTAACCAGAGCTAATGATCATGTAGGAACTTCACTATTAGAAATTTATCAAAACTGTAACGTCTTTAATGATGGTGCTTTTGAGATCTATACAGATAAAGGGAGTAAAGTAGAAGAAGCGTTATTTTTAGAAGAAGGTCAGCCACTAATTTTTGGAGCTGATAATAATAAGGGCATCATCTTAAATAGCGGACACCCTAAAGTAGTTAGGTTAGATGATGGTTCTTATACTGCAGATGATTTATGGATACATGATTCTAGCGATCGATATAAAGCACACCTGCTTACCACTTTTTTTGACAATCCTTCATTGGAGGGCCATCTTCCACGGCCTTTTGGAGTGTTTTATGCTACTGATCGTTTTAGATACGAAGAAGCACTTAAAGATCAATTGGATTTAGCTGTTGATAAAAAGGGCAAAGGGGATTTAGATTCCTTGTTAAGCGGCAAAAATACATGGACTGTTGCTTAAAGCAGCAGTCCAAGGCTTAATCTTTAAAAACAATCTTGTGCGTTAGCAGTCTTAATTACAGATTAGTCTAAATTCTTTAAAGAGGGGTTTAATTGCCTATATGTATTTAATGATTATTAAATGTATACTTGCCTACAAGTGGCATTAATCTGCCCATGCCAAAGGCTCTAGGAGATACGCGTAGAATAGGCGCGGCTTGATACCTTTTGTATTCATTCCTGTTCACTAGGTCTATTGATTTATTTACAGTTACTTCATCAAAGCCTTGGGCAATAATTTCATTTCCACTTTTAGAGCATTCAATATATTGAAACAAGATAGCATCTAATACATCATAATCAGGAAGCGAATCGGAATCTTTTTGATCAGGTCTTAATTCAGCAGAGGGTGGTTTGGTGATAATATTTTTAGGGATAATTTCCTTATTTCTATTGATAAATCTGCACATTTCAAAAACCTCTGTTTTGTACACATCGCCAATTACAGAAAGGCCACCGCACATGTCACCATAAAGTGTTCCATAACCAACAGCCATTTCACTTTTATTGGAAGTGTTTAGTAAAATATTTCCAAACTTATTAGACATTGCCATCAAAACAACTCCTCGGGTTCTCGCTTGTATATTTTCTTCTGTTACATCTTCTTCTAACCCGTTAAATATGGTTGATAAGCTATTGTTAAAAGCTGTTACAGCGTCTTCGATTGGGACTATTGTATACGGACTATTTAGATTTTTACACAGATCAATAGAGTCATTAATTGAATGCTCTGATGAATATTTTGATGGTAGTAAAACGCTCATTACATTTTTATTGCCTAAAGCTTCTGTAGCTATTGCTAACGTGAGTGCAGAGTCTATACCACCACTTAAGCCGATGATTGCTTTTGAAAAGTTAGACTTAACAAAATAGTCCTTAACGCCTAAAACTAAGGCGTTATACATTTTTTCTATTTTTGAATCTTTGCTCGAAGTGTATTTTTCTGAAATATTATCAGTGTCGAAGATTGTTGTTTCTGATTTGAAATAAGCAAATTCATAATTCGTCTCTCCGTTTGCTTTAATAACGCAGGAACCACCATCAAAAATTAGTTCAGTTTGTGCGCCAATATGATTTACATAAAAAATAGGTAGTTTGTGTTTTTTAGCGTTCCATGCTAGCACCTTTTTTCTTTCTTCTTGTTGCTGATATGAAAATGGAGATGCAGCTATATTAATCATAAACTCTGCGTTTTCTAACTCCATTAAGTCTGTTGGAGCGGTACTATATTTCATATCCCCATCAATATTCCATAAGTCTTCACAAATAGTAATAGCAATTTTTGTGTTCTTATAGTCAATTAAATGATGTTCTTTAGCGGCCTCAAAATATCTATTTTCATCAAATACGTCGTACGTAGGCAAAAGCGTTTTATGATGAATTGATTGTATCTGCCCGTCAGCGATAAAGAAGGCGGAATTGTGCAACCTTTTTCCACGCTCTAATTTGCTTCTACTTGGAGACCCTACAATCGCTGCAATACCAACACAATGTTTCGAAACTTCTAAAATTGCTTTCTCACAATCGAGTATAAACGACTCAAATTCTAAAAAATCTTTCGGCGGATAACCACAGATAGCTAATTCAGCAAAAACAATTAGTTCAGCACCTTTTGCTTTTGCTGAATTTATCTCTTTTATGATTAAATGAGTGTTGGATTGAAAATCCCCAATGTGATAATTTAATTGAGCTAATGCTATTTTCATGAAGTGAGATCAGATAGTGAACTGACTAAGGCTATAATCTTAAAAAATTAATCCAATGTTAAGTGCTAAGTAATTGGAGATAGACTTTAATTCATCAGGATTTGAGTTTCCGCTAGCGTTATTTAATTTTTCAAAGTTATCTTGTGCATCCTTGCTGTAAATATTCGTTATTCCATTGTTAAATGTTAGCCCAAGTAAAATAGAAGTACTGCCTGAAATATTATATTCCATACCTGCACCAAACATGATAGAACCTCTGAATAATGCCATTTCATTCGCTCTATTTTTATCTTCAAAAGTTACACCGCCTGCAGTAGTTTCGCCACTTGCTTCATAATTGATTCCTAAACCTAAACCAAATTGACCGTAGTATGTAATGTATCCTATTTGATTTGTTTTTAGCTTTATAGAGATTGGAATTTCGATATATTTTGCTTTGTAAGTATCGTTGAAGTCCAAACTGTCTGATACAAAGCTTGTAGATCCACCTAAGGTTACAGACTCAACTCCTGTTGAAAATGAGTAACGCTCAGACATAGTAAAATCTGCAATAATTCCATAATTTAAGCCAAAGTTTACTCCCTCTCTTTCTAGTCCATTAGCATCCGTTTTAATCCAATGCATATTTGGTGAGCCTTTAAATCCAAGTTGGAATTTAGACTGAGCCATCATTGCTACACTAAATAAAATACTAAAAGATAATAGCGTAATCTTTTTCATAATTTTGTGGTTTTACAAGTTGATTAATTAATTCAATTACAATATTAATGGGTTTTTATCTAAAAACAACGATAACAAGACTACTTTATACAATGATCTTTGGATTGCTATTAGTTGGTTGTGAAGATGAGGTAAAACGAGTGGATACAAGTAATATTGAATTAAATGTAAAAATAGGACGTTTTGATCAGTCCTTATTAGCCAAAGCTGAGGAAGGAATTTCAACCGAAGAGTTTATTCAACTTGAAGCCGAGTACCCACATTTTCTTCCTCTGTTTATGAGGGGTGTAATTGGAGTAATAGATACCCGAGATAGCATTCAAGCAATCAGTTTGACTAAATTTGTTTTAGACTCTAACCTGCGCCAACTTCGAGATACTGTTCAGGCCGTATTTCCATCCTTAACAGCTATTGAATCTTCACTTAATAACGCCTTTAAGAGCTATAAATATTATTTTCCTAACAAGTTAATTCCTAGAATTGTTTCCTTCTATTCGGGGTTTAACTACGCCCAAATGGCTGATGATAGCCTCCTTGCTATTGGACTTGATATGTATTTGGGAGCTAACTCTTTTTATTATCCAAGAGTTGGATTTCCTAAGTATCGATTTGTAAATATGAGTGCAAATCGAATTCCTGTTGATGCTATTTACTCCTGGATTACAACAGAATATGAACTACCAAGTAATGGAAATTTGCTAAGCCAAATAATTTATTTTGGAAAGATTCATTTGGCTATTAATTATTTACTCCCCGATGAGAAATTAAGGAGTACTTTTGGGTATTCTGAAAGGCAATTTGCTTGGTGTGAAGAGAATGAGGCTCAAATTTGGTCTTTTCTTATTGATCAGGAACTCTTGTACACAAACGACAACATTAAAATTAGAAAGTTCTTGGGTGAAGGTCCTTTTACAGCAGGGTTTTCCGAAGAAGCTCCTGCAAAATTAGGGCAGTATATCGGGTGGAAAATAGTTAAGTCATACCTACAAAGACACCCTGAAATGGAATTAGAACAACTGTTAAAGGAAACAGATGCTCAACAAATTTTGAATGAATCATATTATAAACCAAGTAGATAATGGCAGTAAAAAATAGATCAACAATTCAGTTTAATATAGGAATGGATGAAAACAGTATTCCCGAGGAGATATCTTGGTTAGCTGAGGGTTCAGAAAATAGCAATGGACAGGAAGCGAAAGCGATGATGATCGCACTATATGATGAGAAAGAAGAGAATACGCTTCGAATAGATTTATGGAAAAAGGACCTTATGGTGGAGGAGATGATGAAGTTTACCTGTCAAAATATTATAACGTTGGCAGATTCTTTTGCTCGAGCTACAGGAGAAGAAGCGTATGCAGACGAAATTAGAGAATTTGGCAAAAGCATTGCCGTAAAAATGGGCGTTTTAGGGCTTAAAAAATAATTATTCCTAAATAACGTTGAAAAAAGGAAACATAAATTATAATTTAGCAGACCAATCACGCTAAAGATAGAATGTCAAAAGAGGAAAAAAAAGTTGCAAGAAAAAGCATTCGAACTTCATACATATCAACAGTCATTAGTATTTCTCTGGTGCTGTTTATGTTGGGTTTGCTTGGGTTAATTGTGCTCAATGCACAAAAACTATCTGACCATGTAAAAGAGAATATTGGGTTTTCAATATTTTTAAAAGAAGATGTTTCAGCGGAAGAAGCGTCTAAACTTCAGGCTAAAATTGGAAAGCAGCCTTATGTCAAACAAACTAAATTCATAAATAAGGAAGATGCTGCTAAATTATTGCAGCAAGACTTAGGGGAGGATTTCGTTGAGTTTTTGGGATATAATCCGCTGTTAGCAAGTATCGATGTAAATATGAATGCTGCGTATGCTCATCCTGACAGCATTGGTTGGATAGAAGCGGATTTGTCGCGAAACCCGCAAATTTTGGAAGTTTCTTATCAGAAAGACTTGATTTCAGCAGTGAATAAGAATGTGCAAAAAATTGGAATTATTCTTTTGAGCTTTAGCATTTTATTGCTAGTTGTGGTTATCGCTTTAATCAATAACACTATACGGTTAGCAATTTATTCGAAGAGGTTTTTAATTAAAACCATGCAGTTAGTTGGAGCTACAGGTGGTTTTATTCGACGTCCTTTTGTTTGGAGAGGAATCGTAAACGGATTTGTAAGTGCTTTAATTGCTATTGTGTTGTTGGGTGGAGTAATATATTCTGTAGCTCAAAATATGCCTGATATTATCGATTTAGATGATGTAGAAATGTATGGCATTTTAGCTAGTGGGGTTGCCATCTTAGGAATTATTATTTCTTGGGTGTCAACTTCTTTGGCGGTTCGTAAATTTTTAAGAATTCAAAGCACCGATTTATACTAAATCATTATGGAAAATAGACAAGACGAATTTGCATTTGGGAAGAAGAATTATCAACTGTTGATTGCTGCTGCGGCAATCGTATTAGTAGGATTTATTTTAATGGCAGGTGGCGGAGCGGAAAGCCCAAATGAGTTTCATTATGATGAAATTTTTAGTCCTGTAAGAATTACCCTTGCGCCAATTCTTGTGCTTTCAGGTTTTGTACTGGCTATTGTAGCCATTATGAAAAAAACTGATTAATCGAGTAATTCAAATTCATGAGTGTTTTAGAAGCAATCATCCTCGGGATAATACAAGGATTAACGGAGTTTTTGCCAGTAAGTAGCAGTGGCCATATCGAGTTGGGAAAAGCTATATTGGATGTGAAGTTAAGTGACCCACTCTTATTTTCCATTGTAGTTCACGGAGCTACTGCTTTAAGTACCATAGTAGTTTTTCGAAAAATAATTATTGATTTAATAAAGGGACTTTTTTCATTTTCATGGAATGACGACACACAGTACTTATTCAAAATAGCCCTTTCCATGATTCCTGTTGGAGTTGTTGGTATCTTGTTTGAAAAGCAAATAGAGGAGCTGTTTGATGGGAATGTATTTTTTGTTGGCTTAATGTTGTTGTTTACAGGTTTGTTATTGTATTTAACCACTAAGGCTAGGGAGCGCACAGGAGATGTAACTTTTAAAAATGCTTTTTTCGTTGGGCTAGTTCAGGCTGTTGCCATTCTGCCAGGTATTTCTAGATCAGGCTCTACAATTGCTGCATCCTTATTGCTTGGAATTAATAAATCTAAAGCTGCCCAATTTTCATTTCTAATGGTATTGCCTCCAATTTTGGGAACCTTATTGCTTAAGGGAATTAAGTTTGCAGAGCAATCTGCTGAAACTACCACTGCTGCAGATGCAACAGTAATAACGCCTATTGTTTTGATTACTGGTTTTTTAGCAGCATTTTTCTCCGGATTATTTGCTTGTCAGTGGATGATTAAGATTGTTCAAAAAAGTAAGTTGCAATATTTTGCCTATTACTGTTTTACAGCGGGAACTATAGCTATTACTTATACACTATTTGTATCCTAAATATGAAAAATCCTTTTGAAGAAGGTCAAGTTTTGCTAATCGATAAACCATTGCAATGGACTTCATTTGATGCTGTTAAAAAGATAAAGAACGCACTTCGAAAAAAATACCAGTTAAAAAAAATTAAGGTTGGACACGCAGGAACTTTAGATCCTTTAGCCTCAGGCCTATTAATTATTTGTACTGGTAAGAAGACAAAAATTATTGAATCCATACAAGCACAGCGAAAAGAATATACTGGGACGATTATGCTAGGGGGGACTACTCCTAGTTATGATTTAGAAACAGCAATAGATTTCACATACCCAACAGAACATATTACCGAGACGCAAATGTCGGAGGTTAGCGCTTCCTTTTTAGGAGATAACGATCAGATGCCTCCTGATTTTTCTGCAAAAAAGATTGACGGACAACGCGCTTATGATCTTGCAAGAAAAGGGGAAAAGCCTGATTTAAAAACAAAAAGGATTCAAATTTATGCTTTTGATATTATTGTTTCTGAATTTCCTGCCGTACATTTTAGGATAGTATGTAGCAAGGGCACTTATATTCGATCTATTGCACATGATTTTGGTAAGGCACTGAATAGTGGAGGCCATTTAATTGCCTTGCGTAGAACAAAAATCGGAGATTATAATGTGAATAACGCGCTTAAAGTTGATGATTTTTATGAATCATTGTCAACAATTTAAGCGAATAGTGATTTAAGTTTAAATTATTAACTTTGCACCGCAAAAATTGACTCCATAATTTAATACGATATAGATGAAGTTATCTAAGTTCAAGTTTGATTTACCCACAGAATTATTAGCAGAGCACCCTGCAGAAAATCGAGATGAATCCAGAATGATGGTGGTTCACAGAGATACGGGTGAGATTGAACACAGAATGTTCAAGGACGTGCTTGAGTATTTCGATGAAGGAGATGTATTTATCATGAATGATACAAAGGTCTTTCCTGCTCGTTTGTACGGAAACAAAGAGAAAACAGGTGCAAAAATTGAAGTTTTCTTACTAAGAGAATTAAATAGAGAAAGTTTGCTTTGGGATGTGCTGGTTGATCCTGCGAGAAAGATTAGAATAGGGAATAAATTATATTTCGGAGATGACGATCTTGTAGCTGAGGTTATCGATAACACTACATCACGCGGAAGAACGTTACGTTTCTTGTTTGATGGCTCTCACGAAGAATTCAAGGCCATTATAGAGCGTTTAGGAGAAACACCACTCCCAAAGTATATTCAGCGCGCAGTAGAGCCTGAAGATGAAGAAAGGTATCAGACTGTTTATGCAAAAAAGGAAGGGTCTGTTGCAGCTCCTACCGCTGGATTGCATTTTTCTAAGAATCTTTTGAAGAAAATGGAAATCAAAGGAATTGATTTCGCTTATGTAACCTTGCATGTTGGATTAGGAACTTTTAGGTCAGTAGAGGTAGAAGATTTAACAAAGCATAAAATGGATTCTGAAGAAGCAGAAGTAGATGAAGTTGCTGCAGAAATTGTGAATAGTGCGAAGAAGAACAAGAAAAAAATCATCGCAGTAGGCACTACAAGTATGAGAACGATCGAAACGTCAGTTTCAACTGACGGGTTTTTAAAATCACACAAAGGATGGACAAATAAATTTATTTTTCCTCCTTACGATTTTAAGATTGCTGATGCCATGATTACCAACTTTCATACGCCTGAATCAACCTTGTTAATGATGACAGCTGCTTTTGGCGGATATGATTTAATTATGAAGGCATATAAAGAGGCAATCAAAGAGAAGTATAGATTTTATAGCTATGGAGATGCTATGTTGATTATTTAATCAATGGCAAGATTTGCAATTATAGTTGCCGGTGGGAAGGGTAACCGAATGAATTCGGACTTGCCTAAGCAGTTTATAGAAGTTGGTGGAAAGCCTATTCTAATGCACACCCTAGAGCGATTTTATCAAGCAGATGCATCAATCAAAATTATTTTAGTGCTCCCTAAAGAGCAAATTTCCTATTGGCAGGAACTTCAAACTAAATTTAGGTTTGAAGTTCCTGTTTTAGTTACTGCAGGTGGTGACACCAGATTTCAGTCAGTAAAGAATGGTGTGTCCTTAGTGGATGAACCCGGCTTAGTTGCTGTTCATGACGGAGTTCGCCCATTTGTTTCATTACCAACTATTCTCAAAGGTTATGAAATTGCACATTTCCATAAAACAGCCATACCCGTTTTAGATCTTGTTGATTCAATCCGTCATGTTACGGATGATCATAACGAAGCTGTAAATCGTGCAAATTATCGTTTAGTTCAGACTCCACAAGTCTTTCAAGCTGAATTATTGAAAAATGCTTATGAACAACCATTTAGCGAGCTTTTTACTGATGATGCATCCGTAATTGAGGCATTTGGCGAATCAATTACTTTGTACGAAGGGAATAAAGAAAACATTAAACTGACTACTCCTTGGGATCTAAAGATTGCTCAAGTATTGATGACAGAATAGTTATAGTTCTACGCTGTACACATTAAAAAAACGATTATATTTAGTGTTTTAATTTAAATCTTATGTTAAAACTAGTTTATAGATTATTGCTGATTTCTACTTTAGTTATTGCAATGTCTGCTTCTTTATCTTCTTGTAAAAAGGAAACCGAAGAGCCTGTAAGTGAAAAAGTGATTGGTTTAACTGATGCTCAAAAGCTTCAGTCTAAAATGTGGAGAAGCTATAAGGTGTTTAGTGGTGGTTTTGAAGTGCCTGCCACAGTTTCTTCAGTTAGCTATATATTTCTTCCTAATGGGACCTATCAATCAATTTCTTTACTTGGTTCTCAAGATGGAATATGGCAGCTGAATAATGATGTCTTAACTTTAGATGGAATTGATTGGGATATTCTGGAATTAACTAAAACATCCTTAAAAATTGAATTAGTTCCTGCTATTACAATTTTTTTTCAATAAGAATTTCAGAAATGATTAAATGATTCTTTCTATATGAGAGGTGGAACTTACTGTGTCATTTTCAAGATTCTTAATCCAATTTATACCTGGAGCTTTTTCTTTCTCAAAACTGCCAAAAGTCTGCTGAATTCCTAAAAATTCTGCACCATTCAGCGTTGCCCATTTTAATAAAGTTGCTAATTCTATTTTAGGAAATTTAAATGAGATAACCTTTAATTCATCTAGTATTGAAAGGGCATAATTGCTTGCTAAGCTATCCGTACCAATTGTGCATTTTGCGTTTTTATCGATGAATAAATTAATATTCGGTAGCGTATTTTCTATGTATTGATTTGCATTTGGACAAAAACACCAAAATGGATTTTCGATTGTTTTAAGTGCAAAGTCTATGTCTTGTGATGAAGTGAATGTATTGTGCACAAATAGCACATTAGAACAATTGGGAAGTTTTTTTATGTATCCTTGAAGTGAACTATTGTGCTCTGGCTTCCAATTGTTCAAACTGATTCCAAAGCTTTCTAACATTTTTGCTAGTCTTCCCTCACCTGTTTGGTAAAATGTATTTTCGTCCTTATTTTCTTGATTGTGTATACATATAGGACTTTGGCTCTTATGTTCTGATTTTATTAATTTAAAGAGTTGGTCAGATACGGAATAAGGGCTATGAGGCACAATACTACTAGGAAGGTTGTTGTTGGTTAACTCAGCTTCTAGTGTTTTCGCACGATTAAATACCTCTAGTGCTTGATTAGGATTAAATCCAAATAACTCTAAAAATGTGTGGTAATAAATTTTACTTCGCGACTTTGATTGAAATGTTGCATTTCCATTGGAAATATCGCCTACTGCTACAATTCCGTTCTGCCACATTTCTTGATCTGCTTGCTCAATTGCTTTAAAAATAACGCCTTCTGAATCACGTCTTTTGGTTTGCAACTCTTTTACAAATCCATCAATATGCGTGTGTTCAGAAATTTTTCCTTTAAGGTGTGAAAGCTCAAGATGACAATGTGTGTTAATGAATCCGGGACAAAGTGCACCTTTAAAGAACTCGATTCTTTTTTCGTCAATACCATTTATACTACTTAGCAATTCTTGAATAACTCCATTATCATCAATCACGATGACTCCATTTTTTATGGGGGTTTTATAAATCGGAAAAATAATATCAGCACTTAGGTATCTCATAAACTTAACTAAAGGAGGACAAAAATAAACATTAACTTTGCCCTGAAATGGAGAAAGAAGCAAAAAAAAACATTAGAGACTTAAACACAGCAGAGCTGACTACATTTTTTACTTCTATTGGGGAAAAACCTTTTCGTGCAAAGCAAGTTGATGAATGGCTGTGGCAAAAAGGTGCTCGTTCATTTGATGAAATGACTAATCTATCGTCAGATTTGCGTACTAAGTTAGAAGAATATTTTACTATTCATGCAGTACAAGTTGCAGAGAAACAGATTAGTAATGATCGAACTATAAAGAATGCTTTTGAATTGTATGATAAAAATATAACGGAAGGCGTTTTAATCCCGAGTACTACTCGAATGACTGCTTGTATCTCTTCTCAGGTAGGATGCAGTTTGAGTTGTAAATTTTGTGCTACTGGCCGTTTGAAACGGCTAAGAAATATCGATGCAGATGAAATTTTTGATCAGGTTGTACATATCAAGCAGCAAGCAGAAGAACACTACAATACACCATTGACCAATATCGTTTATATGGGCATGGGAGAGCCCTTATTGAACTATAAAAACGTTTTAGAGTCTATCGAAAGGATAACTTCTCCGAAAGGGTTGGGGATGTCTCCGAAGCGAATTACTGTTTCCACCGCAGGCATTGCGAAAGCAATAGTTAAACTTGGAGATGATGAGGTGAAATTCAATCTTGCGCTTTCTTTGCATGCTGCAAATGACCAAAAGCGTGATCAAATTATGCCAATTAATGAGCAAAACAATTTAGCTATCTTGGCTGAATCGTTAAAATATTTTTATTCGAAAACGGGAACACGAGTTACTTATGAATACATTATTTTTAAGGACTTTAATGATGAGATTCAAGATGCAAAAGAGTTAGCAGAGTTTTGTAAACATGTTCCGTGTAAGATTAACATCATTGAATATAATCCTATTGACGATGGAGAGTTTCAGCAAGCGGATACTGCTAAAGTTGATGCATTTGCCGCATACTTAGAAAGTAGAAATTTAGTAGTGAATATTCGCAGAAGCAGAGGTAAGGATATTGATGCTGCTTGTGGTCAATTAGCTAACAAAAATGAAGCTGTAAGGCACAAAGAACTGAAATGAATTGAGGTTGTTTAAATAATACAAATTACTCATTAGAACCAATTTTTGTAAACCAAAAGAATGCACTATTCCCTAGCCAAAATTAAAGCACCTATACAGCAAGAGATGGATACTTTTGAAACTCATTTTAGAGATTCAATGAAGTCTCAAGTAGCGCTATTGGATAAAATAACGCATTATATTATTAAGCGTAAGGGCAAGCAGATGAGGCCAATGTTTGTTTTTCTGTCTGCTAGGCTTTTTGGGGCAACCACCGAAAAGAGTTACATTGCTGCCTCACTGATTGAATTGTTACATACGGCTACCTTAGTGCATGATGACGTAGTAGATGAGGCATATCAGCGAAGAGGTTTTTTCTCTATTAATGCTTTATGGAAGAATAAAATTGCTGTATTGGTAGGGGATTATTTACTTTCAAAGGGGCTACTACTTTCAGTAGATCACAACGGATTCGATTTATTAAGAATTGTATCTGATTCAGTCCGCAAAATGAGTGAAGGAGAGCTATTGCAAATTGAAAAAGCACGTCGATTAGATATTGAAGAGCACATTTACTTTGATATTATTACCAAAAAGACCGCTACATTAATCGCGTCTTGTTGCGCCACAGGAGCTTCTTCTGTTGGTCAGCCTAAAGAAGTAGTAGATTTAATGCATGAGTTTGGAGAATTGACGGGTATCGCTTTTCAAATAAAGGATGACCTGTTTGATTATGGTTCCTTTAAAGATATTGGTAAACCTACGGGAATCGATATTAAAGAAAAGAAAATGACTTTACCATTGATTTATGCGCTTAACAATACCAGTAAAACCGAGCGAAGAAAAATTATACAAATAATCAAAAACCATAGCGAGAATTCTGAAAAAGTTCAAGAAGTAATACAGTTCGTATTAAAAAGTGGAGGAATAGCATATGCCACCGAAAAAATGCTTGAATACCGAGAACGGGCTATTAAAATTCTTCATACTTTTCCTGATAATTCAGCTAGACAATCGCTAGAAGAATTAGTAATGTACACAACAGAAAGAGTAAAGTAAAATGATACAAAGAGTTTTGTTGATTGCACTTCTAGGAGTGCTGTTTTCATGCGGTCAAACTGGGCCCAAAGAAGAAAAACCAAAAGAGCCGATTGGTTTAGATCATCCAGAATATTCAGGGGAATATGAGAAAAAGTATCCTAATGGGCTATTAAGAATTAAGGGAAAGAAGATTGCTGGTAAAAGAGAAGGGTTGTGGAGATACTTTTATGATAATGGAATGCTTTGGAGTAGAGGATATTTTCAAAATGACGTACAAGATGGAGCATCCTCCGTGTATTATCCAAGTGGAGTACTAAAGATGCAAGGAGAATACGCCGATGGAGTAGCTATAGGTGTATGGAGTTTTTGGGCAGAAGATGGAGCTTTTATTAAAAAAGTAGATGTTCAAAAGGAAGGATTTCCTGAGATAGAATGAGATCATTCTTTTCTTTTAATTAGCAAAAATACTTTTGTATTTTTAGCTTTATCAATTATATAATTACACCTTGATTTCACCAGATAAAGTAGCCGAGATATTAGAAACCGCTAGGGTAGAGGAGATCGTTGAAGATCATGTCACTCTTAAGCGAAGAGGCGCTAATTTGCTTGGATTATGTCCTTTTCATAATGAGCGTTCGCCTTCATTTACAGTTTCTCCTGCAAAGGGAATTTATAAATGTTTTGGTTGCGGTAAGGCAGGGAATGCAGTTAACTTTTTAATGGATCACGACCAGCTGACTTATCCTGAGGCATTAAGGGCGTTAGCCAAAAGGTACAATATAGAAATAGAGGAAGTAGAGTTATCCGCTGATCAACGTCAGCAGCTTAACGAAAAAGAAAGCTTGTCGATTGTATCCAAATTTGCAGCAGAATACTTTAAGCAGCAAATGATGGAAACTCAAAATGGCAGAGCCATTGGCTTTAGTTATTTCAAAGAGCGAGGGTTTACTAATGAAACGATCGAAAAATTTCAGTTAGGGTACAGTCCTGATGAGTGGTCTGCCTTTACTGATAAAGCTCTAGAGAAAGGGTATCAATTGGATTATCTTTCAAAAACAGGACTAACCATTGTAAAGGAAGATAAGAAGTTCGACCGATTCAAAGGGAGAGTAATGTTTCCGATTCATAATATTTCAGGTCGTGTATTGGGATTCGGTGGGCGTATTTTGACCAACGATAAGAAGGCAGCAAAATACCTTAATTCTCCCGAAAGTGAAATCTACCATAAAAGCAAAGTGCTCTATGGAATATACTTTGCTAAAAAATCAATTGTTGCAAATGATAATTGCTTTTTGGTTGAGGGATATACCGATGTAATCTCATTGCATCAAAGTGGTGTTGAAAATGTAGTTGCCTCAAGTGGGACATCGCTCACTACCGATCAAATACGATTAATAAAACGGTACACACCAAATATTACCATTCTCTTTGATGGAGATGCCGCGGGACTGAAAGCTTCTTTCCGAGGGATAGATATGATTTTGGAAGCTGGAATGAATGTTCGCGTAGTCTTATTTCCAGATGGAGAAGATCCTGATTCATATGCACGAGCGCACTCCAAGAATGAGATCAATGAATTTATTAGCGATAACTCCAAGGATTTCATAAAATTCAAAACAGATTTGTTGCTTCAAGAAGCAGGAAAAGATCCAATCAAAAGGGCCGGTTTAATCAAGGATATTGTTGATAGTATTGCCTTAATTCCAGATCCGATTATACGCTCAGTATACATTCAAGAGTGCAGCTCACTTATGGGAATGGAAGAGCAAATGTTGCTCAATGAACTTAATAAGGTTCGAACGACTAAGCTGAATAAAAAAATAGCTTCTGAAGAAAGAAGGTCAGCACCGGCTTCACAAGAACTACCTACACCTGACTTTTTTAATGAAGATTCAAGCGAGCCAATGCCGCTTCTAAGAAAGGAAAATTATCAGGAAAGAGATATTATTCGAATCATGATTCTTTATGGACATCATGAATTGCTTCTAGAAGTAGATAAAGACGAAAAAGGCACGCCAATTAAAGAACCATTTAAGCTGCTTGAAGTTATATTGGCAGATTTGCAAGAAGATAATATTGAGTTTGAAGATCCAATCTATTCAAGTATTTATAAAGAATTTATCGCTGCTTTTGATCAAGAAAATCTATTGGAAGAAAAATACTTTATCCACCATGCTGATGACTCGATTAGAAATATGGCCATTGATTTACTATCACAGCCTTACGAATTAAGCGAGAAGTGGGAAGCAAAGCATCAGATTCTTACTCATCATGAAACAGATGATCTATTTGGTGCCTTGCAATCTGGCTTAAATTATTTTAAATTTAAGAAGTTAGATACGTTAAAAGAGCTCAAGCAAAAGCAGTTAGAGCATTCTAATGCGCCTGATGAATATACAGATATATTAGTAGATATAATGAAAATAGACGCTTCTAGAAAGAAACTAGCTCAGGTTTTAGGGATCGTAATATCCAAATAAATAATTGCCATGAAAGAGGTGTTTAAACAACTGAAAGGAGTCTTAGAATATAAAATAGTAGAGGTTTCTAACCATTCATTCACTCTTTATCACATTCTAATTTTTATTACCATATTGTTTGCCGTGCGCTTTATTGTGCGTGCAATGGAGGCTTTTGTAAAGCGGAAAATTGGCGGTAAGCAGTGGATAGATGAAGGAAAGCAATTTGCTATTACTCAGCTGGCAAAGTATCTTATTTACATTGTTGGTTTGCTAATTGGTTTGAAAAGTATAGGTATAGATGTTACCGTATTGATATTCGGTTCAACAGCATTATTCGTGGGATTAGGGTTTGGTTTGCAAGAGGCATTTAGGGATCTTGTATCGGGTATTATTTTGCTTTTTGAGGGCAATGTGCAGGTAAGCGATGTGATTGAAATGGATAATGGAATTGTTGGCGTTGTTAAAGTTATCAATTTGAGAACATCAAAAGTGAGAACACGAGATGGGATTATGATGGTAGTACCAAATTCTGAGTTGATTAATAAACGTGTTGTAAATTGGAGCAACAGCAATAAGCTAACTCGATTTAATGTAAAGGTTGGCGTTGCATATGGTTCTGATGTGGATAAGGTTAGGGAAGTGTTGTTGAATGTAGCGAAAAAAGAAGAAACGATTACAACTCGAATCCCATCGTTTGTGCGTTTTGCTGATTTTGGAGACAGCGCATTAGATTTTGAATTATTCTTTTGGACAGAGCAGGTTTGGCGAATTGAGAATACGAAGAGTAATCTGCGCTTTGAGATTAATCGCCAATTTAGAGAATCAGGGATCCAAATACCTTTCCCTCAGCGAGATTTACATTTAATAAGCGACCAAAGAAAAAAGATAGACTAACCACTATTTTAGTTTTTCCTTGCTTTAAGATGTAGTACTTTTGCGCCAATGAATCAACGAAAATCCATTACTGCTTTTCATCTATGGCGCCGAAGAAATATTGCCACTAAGCAATGGATTATGCTGCTGAGTATTGCTGTAGGATTCGCTTCCGGAATTTCAGCGGTAATTATGAAAAACTTAGTACATTGGGTTCAATCTTTATTGACACATTCATTTGTAGTTAGTTATCATAGTTATCTGTACTTTATATTTCCAATAATTGGTATTTTCTTAACCATTCTGTTTTTAAAGGTAGTTCTAAAGAAAAAAGTTGGGCATGGTATTCCATCTACACTGTATGCTATTTCTACTAAGAATTCTGTTATTCAGCGATTTAATATGTATGCTTCAGTGGTATCCAGTGTTTTTACTGTAGGTTTTGGTGGGTCTGTTGGTCTCGAGGGGCCTGCAGTAAGCACAGCATCTGCTATCGGATCGAATGTTGGTAGAGCGGGAAGAGTAAATTACAAAGCCACTACCTTGCTACTTGGTTGCGGTGCTGCAGGAGCAATGGCCGGAATATTTAATGCCCCAATTGCCGCAATCGTATTTGCATTGGAAGTAATCATGCTAGACCTAACAGCAGGCTCACTTATTCCACTTCTGTTGGCTTCAGTATCAGCGGCACTTACATCTCATTTTATTGCTGGGGATTCAGTCTTGTTCAACGTAGAAATTACGGAACTTTTTACCCTAAATGACACGTTATTTTATGTGCTTTTGGGAGTGTTCTCGGGATTAGTTTCTGTTTATTTCAGTAAAGTATATTGGGCTATTGAAGAAAGATTTGCAAGAATACATAATGCATATTATCGTTTGTTGCTTGGAGGATCAATTCTCGGTGGTTTAGTCTTTATAATTCCACCGTTATATGGTGAAGGTTTTGCAACTATAAATGTATTGTTATCTGGTGATTATAAAGAAGTATTTAATGGCTCTTTACTCTACGAATACAGAGATAATGTGCTTATTGCCATAGGATTATTTTTTATAATGATCATTTTTAAGGCCGTGGCCACATCTGTAACCTTTGGAGCCGGTGGGGTTGGTGGGATTTTTGCACCGTCATTATTTTTAGGAGCTACCTCAGGTTTTGTGTTTGCTAAAGCGATTAATTATTTCAACTTTTTCCAGGTATCTGAAAAGAATTTCATTTTGGTAGGTATGGCAGGTATTTTAGCAGGTGTACTTCACGCACCTCTAACGGCGCTTTTTTTGATTGCAGAAATTACCGCGTCTTATGATTTAATTATTCCACTTATGGTAACAGCGGCTATTAGTTTTCTAACTGCTAAGTATTTTGTTCCCCACTCTTTATACACCATGCAATTGGCGAAAAGAGGTGAGCTAATTACCCATGATAAAGATAAGGCAGTGTTAACTTTAATGAAATTACAGTCAGAGGTAGAAACCGATTTTAAAGCTGTACACCCTGCTACCTCTCTAGGGGAGTTGGTAAAAGTAGTAGCCAAGTCGAAAAGAAATATTTTTCCTGTGATAGACAACAAGAATCAACTACTTGGTATCGTTACTCTGGATGATATTCGGAAAATTATGTTTGATGCTAATCAGTACGATACCTTACACGTAAGTGATTTTATGTCAGATTATCCTGATTGTGTATCTAGCTCAGATACGATGGATAGTGTTATGCAGAAGTTTCAACGCACTGGGGCATGGAACTTGCCTGTAATCAATGATGGAGATTATATAGGATTTGTCTCTAAATCAAAATTGTTTAATGCCTACCGGAAAATATTAATGGACTTTTCAGAATAAAATATTGTCTGCTTTGTCAATAAATGACCTAAATTGGTGCTATTAAAATTATTTAATTATGAATAAATATCTTGCTATTTTAGTTTTAATTGTCCTTCCATTTATAGCCGCTGCGCAGAGAGAATACAAAGGGCTGCCTGACGATTTAGATAAAAATAAAATCATTTTTCTGAATTATGAACCCATTAATATTTCTGATGGAAAACCTAAAGGTGAAGAGGATAAATATATATATACACGAAAAAAACAACATAACAAAGCGGTAGAACAAGCAAATGAATATTTAAAAACAGCTGCTATTGATTACCCATTTAATTATGCAATTGCTGGGCATAGTACTTACGAAAACTTAGTTTCTGCAGGGTATAAGTATGTGTTGGAGTGTAATAGCTTTGATAATGAACGATTAATGACATCGCCAGAGTCAGGAGTGTTGTTGATATATGATTTCTACATCAAAGACTTAACCACTGGCGATGTCTATGTGCTTTTTGATTTAGATGAAATGAAAGTCTATGATTACCGTTTAATAATAAAGAAACTAAACAAGTTGGTGAAAAAAAATTCTAATTAATCCAACTCTACTTTTTCTATGATTTCATAACCTAAGTATTTCTCTAGAATCTTCTGATATTCTTTTGTTGCTGTAAACCCAAATCCTGTTTCAAAAAACTCATTAAATGGCTCGTTCCAATCACTATTCTTAGGGAAAGCAAAGCCAAAATAATCATCTTCTGTATCAACGAATTTTTGAATTTTATAAAATTCCTTGCTGTTCTTCATGAAGTTCCAGAAAGAAAGCACGTCTAAAAAGGCAAATGAAGCATCTCCAGCTCTCAATGCTTTCAAAACTTCATCGGTATTTTTAAAATAGTTTACATCTAATTCTACGCCATAATCTGTTGCTACTTTTTCAATGTATAAAGAGTGAACACTGTTTTTTACAGCTGCACCTTTTTGGTCTGCAAAGATAGTTTTCAGTTCCTCTTTTGAGTTAGCAGTTTTTAGCTTTCCATTGCTTACTAAAATGGACGTATTTCTTAAGTAAGGTGCCGAGAAGTTTAATTTCTGTTTTCGATCATCAGTAATGGCAATGCTACCCGCTCCAACAATGTTGCTTTCTCCTTTCTTAACTAACTCTATCATCTCACTAAAGTTACTATAGCTTTGTAAGTTAAGTTCTACTTTAATGCCCCTGTTCTCTGCAATCCAATTGGTAAATGATTGTAGTATATCTACTTCAATTCCTTTTACAGCTTTTCCATCTGTGTAGGCCATCGGATAATTTGAAAAATAGGCCACGTTAAGCTTTGCTGTTTTCGTTTCTTTGGCTTTTGCATAGCTATTTTGTGCTGAAACACTCGCAGTCATTAGTAGTAATGCGATTCCCAATAGTTTTATTTTCATCGTTTTTGTGTTTATGATTTAACTGTAAATATGGTAAAAAGAATCAAGATAATAAATTGTTTTCACGAAGTAGAATTTTATTATAAGCAAATAAAACGAAACACTTTTCGCTGATCCATGATTTAATTATTTATTTACTAAGATGATCAACACTTTATCGTTGTCTTAAATAATTTATAAAAATTAACATTTATTAATAAAAATTATATATATTTGATTTATAGACTACTATAATTGCAGTATTTCTTACTCATTAATGAGGATTTAGTTCATATGAAAGCAGCCAAAACTGCTGTGATGACCAGAGCATCACAAACTTCTCTTTTTTAAAAGGCGTTGAGCCAATTCTCTATTTCTTATTCCATGAGTGTCATTAATTACTCTAGTAATTAATGACCGTTTTTATTGTCTCTATTTATTAATTTAAACCTAATTCAAAATGATAGAAAAATGCATGCATAAAATAGGTGATTCAGAACATCATCTATTTAAAACCAAAATCTCAAAAACGAAATCCATACCTTATTTTCTTAAACCGATACAATTAATATTCTTTATTATTGCATGTATTGGTCTAAATTTCAACTTAATTGGGCAAACTACCCAAGGACCCGCTCCAAAATGGATAACTGAGGAAGCCACCCAAGTGAAATGGGATGGAACTAACAAACCTGATCCTTCTGACCCAAATTATTTATATAGCGATGATTGGTGGTACAACCATATAAAACTATATGATAATGGGGTTCATGTTGGTTATATTGCTTCGGGTTATTCTACTTGGGCAGATGCAAGCGTGCCTCTTTTAACTCAAAACAATTGCTTCCAATACCCAACTAGTTCTACTTATTACGACTGTGAAGCTTTTGAATCGTCTACAAGAAAGCGAGGTATGCTTTCTCAAGTTGTTGCTAGGTATAGTTTAGATGGCGAAATGGTTTGGTGTAGAAGATTTAATCAAGATTCCTTTTTTGAGGCTATTCAAGATGATGATGGGAATATTGTTTTAGTTGGAATTACCTCCTATGTAAAAGATAAAAATGGAAATCCAATACGCTACAACCCAACTCCAAATTTTGCAGGCTTTGAGCTTAACTGTTTAACCGCCTCTAATTCTTATAGTAGAAAGCTAAACTTGGTAAAGATTGATATAAATGGAAATGAAGTTTTCAATTACATTTATGGGATGCAAAATGGAGGGGTTATTGGTTCTAGTCAATGGGAGAAGGAGCTTTCCGAAGGATGGAGCCTGATTCAATTTGGAAATACTTACCGTGTTGTTGGTCGAACACAAGACAATTCTGCATACACAGGTACTCCTATTAATTATGGTTTCATGATTGAAGTTAATAAAAGTGGAGAACTGCTGAACAAGCAAAAGTATAGTGGATACACGAGCGCTGACCAAATCTTTTACTATAACATCAAAAATGGAAACGGTAACTTGCTATTAACCGGTAAGGCCTTTGACAATAGTACCGGTAGATGGAATGCAATAGTCCAATACTTTCCAGGAGGTAATTTTTCAAGCAACCCTTCAAATGTGCGAGTTATTAATCCCTCTACAGATCCACAAAACCTAGATGCTGTTTCGATTTTTTCTCAGTTTTTAGAACAACAAGATATGTTTGTAGTGCCTGTAATGTATAACCGCCAAGGCGGAAGTTTTTCAGCAAAAGCGAATATAGACTTGCATTTTTTTGACGATAACTTTAGTACTACTGGTATGCCTTTAGTGAAAACTTTACCAGATCAGTACGCTGCTTTTGATTTAAAAATGAATTTGACTGAAGTTAACAATGGATTTATAACCGTTAGCTCAATTCAGAAAGTAGCACCATTATCTGATAATCATGTAAATAACATCTTGAATAACTTGTACCCTAATGGTGTGAATGGTGACTGCCCTTTGTGGTCAGATCAACCATCTCGAGATTTCTGGATGACCTATTGGAACAGCAATGCTATAGTAGAAAAATATACTTTTGATGCCAATAATAATGAATTTATAAAGGTTTGGGAAAGCACTTTTGATGTAGATAGTGACGATCGACAGTTCTTTCCGGGTGATATTAAAAAACAGGAATGCCTATATAGTATTACTACTGATGATGCTGATGGTTCAGTAGTAATATCCGGTAATACGTCTAATAATTTTGATGATTATTATTTAGTAAAACTCTATCCTGATAATTGTATAGGGTTAAGTTATGATGAAAAAGATCTTGCTGATAATATAATTGAAATCAATTCGAATACGGTATGGGCGAGTAGCAGAACGGTATTAGGGGAAGTTCGAATTAAGACAGGTAAAACGTTGACGATATCTGGTGCTAATACCGTAATAAAGTTTGCCGATTCTAAGCGCTCTGGTGTGAGAACTAGAATAGCGATAGAAGAAAAAGGTAAACTTATTGTTAATGATGCTAGATTAACTAGTGATGATAGATGCGCTGAGGGTTTATGGGAAGGTATAGTTTTGGAAGGATCTAATACAATAGCTCCAATTTTAAACAACTTTAATACTCAACCTGTTGTAGAATTAAATAAAGCAACCATAGATAATGCAACAACTGCAATACGCTACGGAGCCGATGGCCAATACCGAAATTACAAAGGAATTATTAGAGCTGAAGATGCTACCTTTAGAGTTACTCGAAGAGCAGTGGAATTTTTAACGTATAAATTGCCTAACATCAGTTACTTTAAACGGTGCACATTTGAATTTATTCCGAGTATTACAGAGCAACCGATTAATTTAATTACGGCTTGGGATAATCACGGAGTTAAGTTTTATGGGTGTAGCTTTTTAGATAATACAGGTATAGATAAATATTCACCTAATAATGCTAATGGTATTTACTCCATAGATGCAACCTACGAGGTAATGGCCGACTGCAATTCCTCTATTGTACCCTGCCCAACTGCTAATAAAAGAAGAAGTGTATTTTACAACCTAAACCAAGGTATTTATGCTACAGGTGCGGGTGTAGGAAGCAGAACCATACGGGTAGAAGAAACCGACTTTTTCGATAATAGTATGGGTATGCGGGTAGAAGCACTAAACAATGTTAGCTTTATTAAAAACTGGGTATTGACCGGAAATTCGGAGAAGGAGGGTTATTTATCTCAAATTGGTCAATATCAATTTGGATTCTATTCCGACAGAAGTTCTGGTTATGAGATAGAGCAAAATACCTTTGAAAAGTCAAGTACAGCTAGTTTTGCTGTTGCTGGTATTAACATTATCAATAGTGGCTCGGCACCAAATGAGGTGTACCGCAATAATTTTATAAGAAATGATATTGGCCAAAAGCTAGATGGAGAAAATAAGGACAGCAGAAATAATTGGGTGCAGTATTTTAGAGGGTTAGTTACCAAGTGTAATGATAATAGTAATGTAGGGCAAGATATTCAGGTAAATAAGATCCGAACAGGTATTCTTGGAGACGCTGATGGTATTAGTCAACGACAGGGTACAGCTCAAACTTCTGCAAGTAATCTCTTTAGTGCTTCTAATACTGTAGACATAGAAAACTTTAGTGCACAAAGTTTTCGGTATTATTATAACAATAATGCGGCTATCCAAGAGCCCATTGGAATTGTAGGAGCAGTAGCTAAAGTCCCAGTTGCTAATTCTGCACAATGTGCCACTAGGCATTTAAGACGGCGTGATGGAATGCATGAACTAGAATTAGCACCAAATATGGTGGCCAATTATTACAGTAAGCTGACCAATTATGAAGATATGCTGTACATATACTCTAGGCAAATTGATGGTGGGAATACGGATTCATTAATGCAAGCCATACAAATGACGTTTTCGGACGATGCACAGAGCTTGCGGAATGATTTATTGGCACAAGCACCTTATTTATCTCAAGAGGCATTAATGGAAGCTGCATTTACCGGCCTATTGTCTGACGGGGTATTGCTAGAGATTTGTTTAGCTAATCCGGAAGCTACCTACGGAGATAATTTTTTAAACGTATTAGAGTTTGACATTCCTAATCCACTTCCAGCCAATATGATTCAAATCATCTATCAAAATTGGGACTCTGAAACACCTCGAAGTTTGTTTGAGGATCAATTAGCTGATTTAGATGTCGATTTAGGACGTATGGCCAGTCAATTGATACACTATTATGCGTTAGATACGCTAGACCATACCGACAGCATAGAAAGTATTTTAGTTAGCCAAAACAGTCTTTATGCTGATTATCAACGGGTAGAATTAGCCATTGAGCAAGAAGATTTTACGAAAGCAACTGACGTATTAAATCTGATCGGGAGCGCTAACGAATTTGATGAAGAGGAGCTAGCAGAACATATGAATTATCTAGATTATGTAACGTTTAGACAGTTGATAGCTGATAATGAAGGAGGTTATATGAAGTTAAATTCAAATCAGCTAAAAGATTTAAGAGACATCGCCTTTGCTACTCAAGGCCGTAGTGCAAAGATGGCACAGAATATTCTGTGTTTTGGGTATGATGAATGTGACTTTGAGGTACCAGCTGAACAATTTAGGACAAGAGCTAGAAGAATGTATGACTTTGAAAATAAGGCAATTGTTAATACCACTAGTAGTAGAATGGATGCTGTGGTACATACCGTATATCCAAATCCTACCAAGGAGCAAATTAGCATTAAAATAACTAACTTTAGTGAAGTAGAAAGTTATGAGGTGCAGCTAAGAGAAATCTCCGGAAAGCTACTCCTGCAGCAAGGCATTGCTAGCCCAGAGCAAGCAATAAGTTTGAGCAACCTAGCGAAAGGCTCCTACTTGTTAGTGCTCTATAAGGATGGCTTACAAGTAGCAGAACAAGTAATTGCAAAAAATTAAAACCATGAAAAAGCTCCTATTTACAGGACTATTTTTAGTAATCGGATTGGGCAGTTATGCCCAATCCTTTTTATTAGATAGCACTTTTCAGCCTTTCTTTGATATTACTAAGCAAAGGGGAGCATTAATATCTGATATGCATGAAAGCAAAAGTGGAAAACTTTATATAACAGGTGACTTTTCTCTTCAATTACCACCACAAATAAATTCCTTTAACGGCATTATTTCTATATTTAGCGATGGAAGACGCAATTTTTCCTTTAATAATATTGGCGGAGGTGGTATAATTGTGCCTATCTCAGATTCTGTATTTGTTAATGGTAATAATGCTTACGGATTAATAGATACAAATGGAAATAGATTTAATTATAATTGGTTGTTTAATTATAATAAATCCATTAAATGTAAAACTGGCTCTCCCTACTTCTACCCTGACGGTTCTTCCCTATTTGCAAATGGAAGAGATAATACTGGCATGCCTTGCCCCACCATATATAATGGAGATACGCTTACACGGAGGCACATTCTAAAGCTTACACCTGAAGGGCTGTGGGACAGCACTTTTTCAGGTGATGCCAATTTTCCGCCTTTAGGCTTTGCTCCTTATGATAGTAACCGCATTTTAATTTATGGCTATCCGGGTAGGTTTACCCATTATAATGGGGTTCGGGTAAATGGCCTTTGTCGCATCTTTTTAGATGGAACGCTAGATACTACCTTTTCTTCTCCTTTACAGCCATTGGCATTCGGTAGTTTAGGTAGCCCTAATTTGGTCAATAAAGATGGCAGTTTTTTTCTTGTAGGGGCTTTTTATGTCAATGGTCACCCTGACCTAGTAACCATAGCAAAATTTAAAGCCAATGGAGAGCTAGATCCCTCCTTCATGAATTTTTCAGGTCCAACAGGTAACACTAATCTGGTTTATGGAGTTAGCACATTAGCTACTACTCAGGACGGTGGCTATTTAGTGGGTGGTGTTTTTAATAATTATCAAGGCCATGCAAAGAATGGAATTGCTAAAATAGACTCTACCGGTAAATTAGAGCCCCATTATTTTGTTAATTCAGGTCCGGATAGTTCAGATTGGCAAGGTGTGGGTTTTCCTGCTGTCAACTTTATCTACCAATCGAAATTTGGTGGCTATTATGTAGGTGGTGATTTTAGAAAATGGAATGGAAAATCGGTACAGCCCATTGTACGCATTACCGATTTGGTTACATCTATTAAAGAAAACCCTAGTTTGGCAGAAAAGGCCACCATTACGGCATTTCCAAATCCTTCTAATGGCAATTTTACTTTAGAAAGTGATCAACCCTTAAAAGAGCTCCGCCTTTTTGATCTATTGGGCAAAGAAGTGCTCGTTGTGCCTACTCCTTTTGAAAATAATGGGAACCATAGCGGCACTAATCAACAATTGATTAACTTAACCCATCAAACAAAAGGAATTTATCTACTGCGTATTACACTAACGGATGGCAGTGTGGTGAGTAAAAAGGTAATTAAAAATTAAAACCATGAAAAAGCTCCTATTTACAGGACTATTTTTAGTAATCGGATTGGGCAGTTATGCCCAATCCTTTTTATTAGATAGCACTTTTCAGCCTTTCTTTGATATTACTAAGCAAAGGGGAGCATTAATATCTGATATGCATGAAAGCAAAAGTGGAAAACTTTATATAACAGGTGACTTTTCTCTTCAATTACCACCACAAATAAATTCCTTTAACGGCATTATTTCTATATTTAGCGATGGAAGACGCAATTTTTCCTTTAATAATATTGGCGGAGGTGGTATAATTGTGCCTATCTCAGATTCTGTATTTGTTAATGGTAATAATGCTTACGGATTAATAGATACAAATGGA
This sequence comes from Vicingaceae bacterium, assembly GCA_018402765.1. Lineage (GTDB taxonomy): Bacteria > Bacteroidota > Bacteroidia > Flavobacteriales_E > Vicingaceae > Acidiluteibacter. Next base: position 841,280 of record JAGYIE010000002.1, read on the forward strand.
AATAGATTTAATTATAATTGGTTGTTTAATTATAATAAATCCATTAAATGTAAAACTGGCTCTCCCTACTTCTACCCTGACGGTTCTTCCCTATTTGCAAATGGAAGAGATAATACTGGCATGCCTTGCCCCACCATATATAATGGAGATACGCTTACACGGAGGCACATTCTAAAGCTTACACCTGAAGGGCTGTGGGACAGCACTTTTTCAGGTGATGCCAATTTTCCGCCTTTAGGCTTTGCTCCTTATGATAGTAACCGCATTTTAATTTATGGCTATCCGGGTAGGTTTACCCATTATAATGGGGTTCGGGTAAATGGCCTTTGTCGCATCTTTTTAGATGGAACGCTAGATACTACCTTTTCTTCTCCTTTACAGCCATTGGCATTCGGTAGTTTAGGTAGACCTAATTTGGTCAATAAAGATGGGAGCTTTTTTCTTGTGGGATTTTTTTTTATAAATGGACATAATAGTCAAATTACTATCGCCAAACTGAAGGCCAATGGAGAGCTAGATTCTTCCTTCATGAATTTTTCATCTCCTAAAGATCTCGTTTATAATTCCGGTTCAGTTGCTACAATGGCTGAGTTACCTGACAAAGGATATTTAGTAGGTGGATTTTTTAATGACTATCAAGGCCACAAGTTACCATCCATTGCTAAAATAGATTCTGTAGGTAAAGTAGACCCTACCTACTTTATAAATTCAGGTCCTGATAGTTCTGACCAAGATGGAGTCGGATTTGCTACAGTCAACGTGATCTACAAATCAAAATTCGGTGGCTATTATGTAGGTGGTGATTTTAGAAAATGGAATGGAAAATCGGTACAGCCCATTGTACGCATTACCGATTTGGTTACATCTATTAAAGAAAACCCTAGTTTGGCAGAAAAGGCCACCATTACGGCATTTCCAAATCCTTCTAATGGCAATTTTACTTTAGAAAGTGATCAACCCTTAAAAGAGCTCCGCCTTTTTGATCTATTGGGCAAAGAAGTGCTCGTTGTGCCTACTCCTTTTGAAAATAATGGGAACCATAGCGGCACTAATCAACAATTGATTAACTTAACCCATCAAACAAAAGGAATTTATCTACTGCGTATTACACTAACGGATGGCAGTGTGGTGAGTAAAAAGGTAATTAAAAATTAAAACCATGAAAAAGCTCCTATTTACAGGACTATTTTTAGTAATCGGAATGGGCAGTTATGCCCAATCCTTTTTATTAGATAGCACTTTTCAGCCTTTTTTTGACATTACCAAACAGAGGGGAGCAGTGATGAACAGTATATTTGAAAATGAAATAACGAGCTCAATTTATTTAGTAGGTACTTTTAAAAGTTATTTTAATCAAATACCTTACGAAGGAGTAGTCTCTTATAAAAGAAGTGGTTCACTCAATTTTAATTTTAGTAGTAATATTGGAGGAACATCTACTAGAACCTACATTCACTCTATTTCTGATACTTATTTTTATACTTCTAGTGTTGGTATTGGTAATATAACAGATACTATGGGCATGTATAACTACATTTATCCAAATTGGAGATCCAATGCATTTAAAACTGCAAAGTGCGGTACTGGCTCTCCCTACTTCTACCCAGATGGTTCTTCACTATTTGCGAATGGAAGAGATAATACTGGCATGCCTTGCCCCACCATATATAATGGAGATACGCTTACACGGAGGCACATTCTAAAGCTTACACCTGAAGGGCTGTGGGACAGCACTTTTTCAGGTGATGCCAATTTTCCGCCTTTAGGCTTTGCTCCTTATGATAGTAACCGCATTTTAATTTATGGCTATCCGGGTAGGTTTACCCATTATAATGGGGTTCGGGTAAATGGCCTTTGTCGCATCTTTTTAGATGGAACGCTAGATACTACCTTTTCTTCTCCTTTACAGCCATTGGCATTCGGTAGTTTAGGTAGCCCTAATTTGGTCAATAAAGATGGCAGTTTTTTTCTTGTAGGGGCTTTTTATGTCAATGGTCACCCTGACCTAGTAACCATAGCAAAATTTAAAGCCAATGGAGAGCTAGATCCCTCCTTCATGAATTTTTCAGGTCCAACAGGTAACACTAATCTGGTTTATGGAGTTAGCACATTAGCTACTACTCAGGACGGTGGCTATTTAGTGGGTGGTGTTTTTAATAATTATCAAGGCCATGCAAAGAATGGAATTGCTAAAATAGACTCTACCGGTAAATTAGAGCCCCATTATTTTGTTAATTCAGGTCCGGATAGTTCAGATTGGCAAGGTGTGGGTTTTCCTGCTGTCAACTTTATCTACCAATCGAAATTTGGTGGCTATTATGTAGGTGGTGATTTTAGAAAATGGAATGGAAAATCGGTACAGCCCATTGTACGCATTACCGATTTGGTTACATCTATTAAAGAAAACCCTAGTTTGGCAGAAAAGGCCACCATTACGGCATTTCCAAATCCTTCTAATGGCAATTTTACTTTAGAAAGTGATCAACCCTTAAAAGAGCTCCGCCTTTTTGATCTATTGGGCAAAGAAGTGCTCGTTGTGCCTACTCCTTTTGAAAATAATGGGAACCATAGCGGCACTAATCAACAATTGATTAACTTAACCCATCAAACAAAAGGAATTTATCTACTGCGTATTACACTAACGGATGGCAGTGTGGTGAGTAAAAAGGTAATTAAAAATTAAAACCATGAAAAAGCTCCTATTTACAGGACTATTTTTAGTAATCGGATTGGGCAGTTATGCCCAATCCTTTTTATTAGATAGCACTTTTCAGCCTTTTTTTGACATTACCAAACAGAGAAGAGCAATGATTGATGATATGATTGAGTTGCCATCAGGAAACACAATTATTACTGGAACTTTTCAGATTAATATAAGTAATCGGTCATTTACAGGGTCTGTATCTTTAAAGAGTTATGGCAGTAATAATTTTAATTTTGTAGGCTCAACAGGTGGAAATGGCCTGATTAGACTTATATCAGATTCAGTTTATGTAATTGGGTATAATTCTTATGTTCAGAGGGACACGAATGGAATTGGAGTTAATTCCCTTTGGAGAGTTAATAGTTTGAAATCTGTAAGGTGTGGAACAGGTTCACTTTACTTCTACGCAGACGGTTCTTCCCTATTTGCAAATGGAAGAGATAATACTGGCATGCCTTGCCCCACCATATATAATGGAGATACGCTTACACGGAGGCACATTCTAAAGCTTACACCTGAAGGGCTGTGGGACAGCACTTTTTCAGGTGATGCCAATTTTCCGCCTTTAGGCTTTGCTCCTTATGATAGTAACCGCATTTTAATTTATGGCTATCCGGGTAGGTTTACCCATTATAATGGGGTTCGGGTAAATGGCCTTTGTCGCATCTTTTTAGATGGAACGCTAGATACTACCTTTTCTTCTCCTTTACAGCCATTGGCATTCGGTAGTTTAGGTAGACCTAATTTGGTCAATAAAGATGGGAGCTTTTTTCTTGTGGGATTTTTTTTTATAAATGGACATAATAGTCAAATTACTATCGCCAAACTGAAGGCCAATGGAGAGCTAGATTCTTCCTTCATGAATTTTTCATCTCCTAAAGATCTCGTTTATAATTCCGGTTCAGTTGCTACAATGGCTGAGTTACCTGACAAAGGATATTTAGTAGGTGGATTTTTTAATGACTATCAAGGCCACAAGTTACCATCCATTGCTAAAATAGATTCTGTAGGTAAAGTAGACCCTACCTACTTTATAAATTCAGGTCCTGATAGTTCTGACCAAGATGGAGTCGGATTTGCTACAGTCAACGTGATCTACAAATCAAAATTCGGTGGCTATTATGTAGGTGGTGATTTTAGAAAATGGAATGGAAAATCGGTACAGCCCATTGTACGCATTACCGATTTGGTTACATCTATTAAAGAAAACCCTAGTTTGGCAGAAAAGGCCACCATTACGGCATTTCCAAATCCTTCTAATGGCAATTTTACTTTAGAAAGTGATCAACCCTTAAAAGAGCTCCGCCTTTTTGATCTATTGGGCAAAGAAGTGCTCGTTGTGCCTACTCCTTTTGAAAATAATGGGAACCATAGCGGCACTAATCAACAATTGATTAACTTAACCCATCAAACAAAAGGAATTTATCTACTGCGTATTACACTAACGGATGGCAGTGTGGTGAGTAAAAAGGTAATTAAAAATTAAAACCATGAAAAAGCTCCTATTTACAGGACTATTTTTAGTAATCGGAATGGGCAGTTATGCCCAATCCTTTTTATTAGATAGCACTTTTCAGCCTTTTTTTGACATTACCAAACAGAGAAGAGCAATGATTGATGATATGATTGAGTTGCCATCAGGAAACACAATTATTACTGGAACTTTTCAGATTAATATAAGTAATCGGTCATTTACAGGGTCTGTATCTTTAAAGAGTTATGGCAGTAATAATTTTAATTTTGTAGGCTCAACAGGTGGAAATGGCCTGATTAGACTTATATCAGATTCAGTTTATGTAATTGGGTATAATTCTTATGTTCAGAGGGACACGAATGGAATTGGAGTTAATTCCCTTTGGAGAGTTAATAGTTTGAAATCTGTAAGGTGTGGAACAGGTTCACTTTACTTCTACGCAGACGGTTCTTCCCTATTTGCAAATGGAAGAGATAATACTGGCATGCCTTGCCCCACCATATATAATGGAGATACGCTTACACGGAGGCACATTCTAAAGCTTACACCTGAAGGGCTGTGGGACAGCACTTTTTCAGGTGATGCCAATTTTCCGCCTTTAGGCTTTGCTCCTTATGATAGTAACCGCATTTTAATTTATGGCTATCCGGGTAGGTTTACCCATTATAATGGGGTTCGGGTAAATGGCCTTTGTCGCATCTTTTTAGATGGAACGCTAGATACTACCTTTTCTTCTCCTTTACAGCCATTGGCATTCGGTAGTTTAGGTAGCCCTAATTTGGTCAATAAAGATGGCAGTTTTTTTCTTGTAGGGGCTTTTTATGTCAATGGTCACCCTGACCTAGTAACCATAGCAAAATTTAAAGCCAATGGAGAGCTAGATCCCTCCTTCATGAATTTTTCAGGTCCAACAGGTAACACTAATCTGGTTTATGGAGTTAGCACATTAGCTACTACTCAGGACGGTGGCTATTTAGTGGGTGGTGTTTTTAATAATTATCAAGGCCATGCAAAGAATGGAATTGCTAAAATAGACTCTACCGGTAAATTAGAGCCCCATTATTTTGTTAATTCAGGTCCGGATAGTTCAGATTGGCAAGGTGTGGGTTTTCCTGCTGTCAACTTTATCTGCAAATCAAAATTTGGTGGCTATTATGTAGGTGGTGATTTTAGAAAATGGAATGGAAAATCGGTACAGCCCATTGTACGCATTACCGATTTGGTTACGTCTATTAAAGAAAACCCTAGTTTGGCAGAAAAGGCCACCATTACGGCATTTCCAAATCCTTCTAATGGCAATTTTACTTTATCAAGTGATGAACCCATCAATGATTTACATCTTTTTAATCTATTGGGTAAAGAAGTCGGCTACATTCCCTCACCTTCAGAAAGTAATGGGAACCATAGCGGCACTAATCAACAATTGATTAACTTAACCCATCAAACAAAAGGAATTTATCTACTGCGTATTACACTAACGGATGGCAGTGTGGTGAGTAAAAAGGTAATTAAAAATTAAAACCATGAAAAAGCTCCTATTTGCAGGACTATTTTTAGTAATAGGATTGGGCAGTTATGCCCAATCCTTTTTATTAGATAGCACTTTTTAGCCAATATTCTTTCATCTGACTATACGATCCACTGTAGTTTCAAAAACACAATAGAACCCTTAAATTTGTTCAACTTTCTACTTGTTTCGTTGTTAATTTGTTAATGAAAAAATTATTCCTTTCTCTCCTTTTAATTGGCTTGATGCAGGTTTATGCCCAAAAAGGGTTCACTATTCGTGGAACTATAAAGGGTGAGGATAATGGTATTCCTCTAGTAGGTGCAAGTGTTATCGACTTAAAGCAAGGCGCTGGTGTAAGTGCCAATCAAAATGGGTATTTTTCAATAGCCTTACCAAAAGATACTTACAACATTAAAGTTAGTTTTATTGGTTATCAACCACAGCAATATAGGATAATACTGAATGCTGATACCTCATTAAACTTAAGCCTTAAACCTGCTTTTACTGAAGTAGAAGAGGTAAAAATTGTAGGGGAAAGAAAAATCGATAATGTTAACAATACAAGTATGGGATCTACCATACTAAATATGGAGTCGATTAAGAAAATTCCATCCTTTATGGGAGAGATTGACCTATTAAAAACCATTCAACTTTTACCGGGAGTACAAGGTTCAGGAGAAGGACAAACTGGCTATAATGTTAGAGGAGGTGGGATTGATCAGAATTTAGTTTTGCTTGATGATGCACCCATTTACAATCCAAGTCACTTTTTGGGTTTTTTCTCTGTATTTAATGCTGACGCTATTAAAGATCTGGAGCTCTTCAAGGGTGGTATTCCTGCTCGGTATGGTGGGCGATTATCTTCTATCTTAGATGTGAGAATGAAGGAAGGAAATCCTGAAAAGTTTTCAGGTTCAGGAGGGATTGGTTTAATTTCGAGTAGGTTGTATTTAGATGGTCCAATAAAGAAGAATAAAGGCTCATTTATGCTAGCAGGAAGAAGAACCTATGCCGATGCATTCTTATTTTTAGCACCTGATGAAGATATTAGAGATAGCCGGCTTTTCTTTTACGACTTAAACGCGAAAGCTGATTACCAAATAAATGAGAGAAATAGCTTGTACCTTTCTGCCTACCTAGGGAGAGATGTGTTAAGTCTCAGCGATCAAATATTGGTGAATTGGGGAAATGCAACCACTACCTTGCGATGGAATAAGATATTCTCTAATAAGTTAGTGAGTAATTTAACTGCGCTGGTTAGTAATTTCGATTATCAAATTGGTATTCCTGATGGAAGTCAAGAGTTTACTTCTACCACTCAAATTCTAGATTATCATTTAAAAGCCGACTTTAATTACTACTTAAATGACATCCATACCCTACAGTTTGGTGCAGGTTCTATTTTTCATACGTTTAAACCCGTAGAAATAGATGCAGGAAGCGAGAGTTTTGTAAATTCAACCACTTTCCCTGAATCGTATGCTCTAGAGCATCACGCTTATTTAAGTGACGCAATGGATTGGGGTGGTGTTTGGTCTGTAGAAGCAGGGTTGCGGTTGTCAGCTTTTCAGAATATTGGACCTGGTACCGTTTATTCATATGATCGTTCAGATCCTGAAAATTACTTAGTTTCAGACGCTGTAAATTATGGTTCTGGCGAAGTGTACAACACCTTTTCTAATTTTGAGCCCCGCCTTTCTGTCCGATATTTACTAAATGAATTTAGTTCTGTTAAAGCGAATTATCAGCGAACAGCGCAATACATTCAGCAAGCGGTGAACAGTACTTCTTCCTCACCTTTTAATACCTATTTTGCTTCTTCTCCAAATGTAAAACCACAATTGTCAGATCAGGTTTCAATAGGATATTTTAGAAACTTTAATAAGAATACCTATGAATTTTCAGCAGAGGCTTACTATAAAACAATGCAAAATGTAATTGATTTTAAGGATCATGCTGAAATTTTTTTTAATCGTTTCGTTGAGGGAGAAATTAGAACAGGCACTGCCACTGCTTATGGTTTAGAGCTAATGATGCAGAAAGTAAAAGGAAAGTTTAATGGGTGGGTTAGTTATACATTATCTAAAGCTGAGCGCAACATACCTGAGATAAACGAAGGTGAGCCTTTTTTAGCTCCTTATAACCGCACACACGACATATCAGTAGTGCTTAATTATGAATTATCCGAACGTTGGCAGTTTGGTTTAGTGTGGGTTTATGCGAGTGGTAGACCCATAACGGTGCCCAGTGGAAAGTTTGAATATAGAAACACGTACATTCCGATTTATTCTGATAGAAATTCCGAGCAAATGCCGAGTTATCATCGGATGGATCTAACTGCAACTTACTTTTTGAAAGATAAAATGACCTTCGGAGGTAAAGTGAAGTGGCAAAGCAATTTGAATTTCTCTTTATTTAATGCCTACAACAGACACAATGCATTTACCATTAACTTTAAACGAAGAGAAGGCACACAGACTACATTCGCTGAGAAAGTTTATTTTTTTGGGATAGTTCCATCAATCACGTATAATTTTAAATTCTAATGAAAAAATTGCTAAAATATACGTCTCTAATTGTATTGCTTTCATTTACAGCTTGCACTGAAGAAATTGATTTTCAATTGTCAGATGAGGCGATAAACCGATTAGTAGTAGAAGCTTCATTTACTAATGAATCTAAGCAACACCGTGTAGAATTGACGCGTACTTCATCATTTTATGAGCCTAATGAAACTCCTGTGGAGACTGGTGCAAGAGTGACTATAATTGGGGATAATAAAACGTTTTTATTCGATGAGGTACAGCCTGGTGTATACCTTAATTTAGCGGAGGATTCAGGTAGAATTGGAGAAACATACACTTTGCAAATAGAGTTGCAAAATGGTGAGCGCTACGCTGCCTCAGAAACCATGAGAAGAAATACACAGATTGATAGTATGTCTTATGAATATTTGCCATTCGCTTCTTTGTATAATTTAGAAATATGGACTCAAGAGCCTGCAGGTATGGGTGATAGTTATTTGTGGAATGTTTATGTTGATGGTGATTGGATTAACGATACGTTGAGGTATTCTTCTTTTCAGAATGATGATTTTGTAGATGGATCGTATGTGAATGGAGGAGCAATTTATCAGATTCGAGAACGCTCTTTTCTTGATAATAATTTTATACCTCCTATTAAAAAAGATAGTTTGCGTATAGCTATTGAAACAGTTAGTATAACAGAGGGCTTTTTTACCTTCGTTGTTACATCTTTGCTAGAAACTGAATTTAGAGGCACCCCCTTTGACGGCCCTCCTGCAAATGTTCGTGGGAATATTTCGAATGATGCGTTGGGCTATTTTTCAGTAAATTCCGTATCCAATCGTTATGAATTTACCATTTATCGAGAACATGATTAATCAAGAAAAAAACCGTTGTGGATGGGTCTCTAAGGAGCCATTGTATATAAAGTACCACGATGAGGAGTGGGGTAGACCTGAGTATGACGACCAACAACTTTTTGAATTACTAATGCTAGAGGGATTTCAAGCAGGTTTAAGTTGGATAACGGTGTTGAAAAAACGAGAACATTTTAGAAAGGCATTTGACGGGTTTGATGCTAGAAAAGTAGCAAAGTATTCTGCATCTAAAGTAGAAGAATTGATGAAAGATGAAGGAATCATCCGTCATCGTGGTAAGATAAATGCTACCATTAAAGGCGCACAGATTTTTTTAACTTTTGAGGAAGGAGACAAGCGGTTTAGTCATTTTTTGTGGTCATTCGTTAATCATCAACCAATCAACAACACACCGAGAAGTCTTAAAGATTTACCTGCATTAACTGAGATATCAACAGCCATGAGTAAAGCACTAAAAACGCTTGGGTTTAACTTTTGTGGACCGACAATTTGTTATGCATTCATGCAAGCTTCCGGAATGGTAAATGACCACACAATGGATTGTTTTTTGTGTAGCTCCTCAAAAGATAAAATACACGATTGAACCGATTGTGTGATAATTTTCTACACATTATTCTGTTATTGATTTTATGTATTGAGGGTATCTGTTTGATAATTAATTAAATGGATAAAATTTCAATCGTATTAAAAAGTAGGCATAAAATTCTATATTGCTTATGTTAAACAATTAAAATTTAGACCATGAAAAATTATGCAATAGGATTTCTATTAATTGCTTTTACTGTAGCTTGTAATCAAGAAGAAGTAGACCAATTGACGCAATTAAAAACGGAATTAGAAAGTGAAGCCATCACAAAGGACTCTACCATTAATGAAATGATGGCAACCTTTAATTTAATTCAAGATAACTTGGATGAAATAAAAAGAAGAGAAAATCTTGTGGAAATTAATACGGAAGGTGATGCAGAAATGAGCATTGGCAAAACGGAAAAAATCAACCGTGATTTGCAAATGATCAATAAGTTAATGATTGATAATAAGAATTTGATCGAAGCACTTTCTAAGAAGGTAAAAAATTCTGGTGTAAAAATCGGAGAGTTAGAACGTATGATCGCTAATTTAACGAAGCGTGTTCAAAGTAAGGATGTTGAAATTGCAACTTTAAAAGAAGAATTGGTAACTATGAATTTCAAGGTTACTGAACTAAACCAATCTCTTGATGAGATGGCATTAGAAAATATGCGGAAACAAAAAGCTTTAGAAGAAAGTATTGATGAGATTAATACCGCTTATTTCGCGTACGGAACCTATAATGAGTTAAACGAAAAGAATGTATTAACCAAGGAAGGTGGCTTTTTAGGATTAGGAAAGCAGAAAACGTTAAAGGATAATTATAATGAAGAGTATTTTAGTAAAATAGATTTAACTAAAACCACTTCTTTCTTAATTTACAGTAAGAAAGCTTCATTAGTTACTACTCATCCTGATGACTCCTATAAATTTGTAGGTAGTGACAATCAAATCGATAGTTTGGTAATTATTAATCCTACTGAATTCTGGAAAGCATCTAAGTATCTAGTAGTATTGGTTGATTAGAACAGCATATATAACTTTGAAAAGGCCGGTTCGTTAGCTCGAATCGGCTTTTTTATGTTGCTTCTTTTAGTTGACAAATTGCTTGATAAGCCATAAAACCCATTCCAATTTCTAGCGCTTTTTCATCAATATCAAATTGTGCGTTGTGCACTTTATGGTTGATTCCTTCTGCCATATTTCCTGTACCTAATCGGTAAAAACATCCTTTTGTATGATGGGTATAAAAAGCAAAGTCTTCGGCAGTCATTCTAAGGTCTAAGTCAATTACATTTTCCGCTCCGACGTAGTTTTGAGCTGCTTGATAAGCCGTAGCAGTCATATCGTTGTCATTGGTGAGATAAGGATAACCCTTTCGGACTTCAAACTCACATTTTCCTCCCATTCCCTTGGCAATATTTTCTGCCAAATGAATCATTTTTTTGTGAGCTAATGCTCTCCAATCTTCATTCATTGTTCTAAAGGTTCCTTCAATAGTGACTACATCTGGTAATACATTGGTTGCACCTTTTCCTTCAATTTTACCAAAGCTAAGCACCGTCGGAATAGTTGGTGGTGCATTTCTACTGACTAATTGTTGTAGGTTTACTATTATGGTAGATGCCATTAGAACAGCGTCAACGGTATGCTGTGGAAGTGCTGCGTGTCCGCCTTTCCCAATTACGTTTACATAGATTTCATCGGCGCTGGCCATGTACATGCCGCTTCTCAATCCGATTTTCCCTACTTCTAATTCGGGATATACGTGCTGGCCAACAATGCCTTTCAGTGATTGATCTTCTAAAACTCCTGCTTTAATCATTAAGGAAGCTCCACCCGGTAATTTTTCTTCCCCTGGTTGAAAAATCAATTGAATACTTCCTTCAAATTCATTACGTAATTCATTCAATATTTTTGCTGCTCCTAATAGACATGCACTGTGCACGTCGTGACCGCAAGCATGCATAATGCCATCTATAGTTGATTTATAAGCTACGTTGTTTTTTTCAAAAATAGGAAGTGCATCCATATCGGCACGTAAGGCTATTGTCTTTGAGGTTGGATTCTTCCCTTGAATGGTTCCTACAATACCTGTGCCTGCAATTCCTTCTTTAAATGAAATTTTATAATCCGTTAATTTTTGGGCAATGTATTTTGCTGTTTCTACTTCTTCAAAAGATAGTTCAGGGTAGGCATGCAAATGCTGGCGTATAATTCTTACTTCTGCAAAATACTCAGCAGCTTTTTCTTTAATTATTGAAACGATATCCATAGGTTCTTATTTAGAGAAGAAAATCATTTTGATGGCGGCAATAAGCATAAAACTCCCAAAAAGCTTTTTTAAGTTGGTTTCACTTATAAAGCCTAAAGATACTTTTGATCCTATAAATCCACCAATAATAAAAGCCAATCCTAAAATTAAAGCATATTTAATATCTAGTGATCCTGCTTTGTAATAATTGTAGGCAGCTAGTATCCCTATTGGTGGTAACATCATACCTAGACTTGTCCCTTGTGCGCTAGCTTGAGAAAAGCCTAAAAAATAAATGAGTGCAGGAACCACAATTATTCCACCACCAATACCCACCATTCCGCTAAGTACACCTGCTGATAAGCCAATTATTAGTAATATTAAAACTGTTTGTGAAGCCATGATTAGATGTCTAAGCTTAATGATAGATAAAAGATATGTTCAGAATTAATTGCTTTATTTTCTACTCCCCAAGCCCAGTCTGCTCGAACAAAATAACCGAGAACAGTACTTCTCAATCCAAATCCAAATCCACCAATTATTGGCTCATTTAGATTGTACACATCAATCGAAAAAGGATAGGTGTCTATTTCTTCTGTACTAGACGGGTTCTTGTCTTCAAAAGGGTTTTTACCAACCCAAGCTGTGCCTGCATCGGCAAAACCAATTAACTGAAAGTTTCTAACAAAGTCGGATTGAATCGGCTTTCGAATAAAATAGGAAAACACAGGAAAGCGAAGCTCAGCATTTGCAACCATAAAGTTATTTCCATTTTTAGCATTTTGTAAATGCCCTCTCATATTCGTTGCTATTGTTTGAAAACTATAATTCTGTGTTCGATCAATCTTTGTATCTCTAAAGTTATCAGATACATTCCACCATTCATCTACTCCACCCATGTAGTAAATGAGTTTGTTTTTCCCAAACGAGGAACTTCCCGCCAGTCGCGTTACAAATATTAATTGTCTGCTAATTTTTTGATAATGACGCATATCAAAGCCTACAACCGCCATGTTTACATGTTTAGCTTCTGAATTTTGATCAAAGAATTTTTGATAATACTCTGCAAAGAACTTCATACGGGTACCATATTTAATATTAAGCGCAATGTTTCGCGTATTATCAAATACATATGCTGCCTTTAAATTACCCCAAGTTCTGTTGGTAATTTCAGTTTCTAGTGCATTTTGTGAGGTTGCAAGGGGCACACTTCTATCATTTCTAGCTGATGCGGTCATACGCAGACTAGTTACCTCGCTAAAAGGATAAATCAAAGAATACACTCCTCGAAGCGTATTTAAGTTGCTTAAAATCTGAGCGCTTTCATCTCTTTGCCTCGTGTAACTTACGATATATTCTTTATCAACCTGTTTTTTTCTATCCTGTACCCCAAACATAACCTCTTTGGTTTCTCCTGCAAAACGAAATCCTCCATAAACTCTGTAATCTTCCATTAAGTCAACTATGCCATATTTTAAAGCCAATCCTAGTCCCGGATTATTATAAGGTCTCCCTGTGAACACTTGATATTGTCCTGTTAAAAAGGAATTGTTTAACTGAAGTGCTGAATTATCAATTTTAAAATTTAGGTTATAGTTTCGTTGGTTACTTAACGAAAATGGCTTCGCTTGGTCTTTAGGTTCTAGTGTAGTGATTACTGTAGACTTTTTCGTTCTGATTGGTCGTTGAGGCTGAGTTTTCTCTTCTTTTTCAAAGGTATAATTTTTTACTATTCGCTGTTCATTATCAACTGTTTTGACTAATTTACTTTGTAAGATGATTTGATTTTTTGTTTGATCATTTTCAACCTCAATAATTTTTCCTTTTCCTTTTTTTCCCGAACTACTCTTTCTTTTATTTTTAACTTCCCCTGAGTTATAAAAATTTTCTTCTACCAAAAAATAACCTTCTTTTGTGGCTATGATCTCGCTAAAGTCATTGCTGTTTTGTGAATTATTTTGCTCAGAAATTGTTCTATTGTAGTTAGTACTTTCCTTTTCTTTAAAGTAGTAATCGTAGTGGATAATGGTATCGATACGAGTTACTGAACTATCAAATTGGGCAACTTTTCGCTGATATACAGCATTGTCTATTCCCAAATATGCCAAATCACCTTGATATCGCATAGGCTGTTTTTCTGCCAGATTAGGGGTGTTGGATACCCTTATTAATCGCGGTTCTTTCGCTTTGTATTCCAAAACGAATATGTCGGTTTCATATTGCAGCTGATTAAATACGATTTGTTTTGGATCTAAACTGTCTGTCTTTCTGTTACTCGCAAATGCTATAGCTTCTCCATTATTAATAAAGACAGGATCTAAGTCGTCAAATATATCATCAGTAATCTTCTTGTGAGTATTACCTCCAATTGTATATAGATATAGATCTGTTTGACCTCTGAATATGGCTGAAAGCACCATCTGTTTTCCATCAGGAGTATAGTCATAACTGAGTACCTTTTCTAAGTTAAAGATGTTTTTTTGGTACAGCTTTTCTTCCTCCAAATCATAAGTGAAAAGTTGTAGGAATCCTTTTTCTTCTAAAAAAAAGGTAAGTAGTTTTCCTGTTGGATGCCATTCTAAGATAGGGTAGGAGTAGTCAACTATCCGATCGAGTTTGTGTTCATCTTTAAATAATTGTTTCCTTTTACCCGTTGTTTTATCATACAAGTACAGACGATACTGTCCTCTTTGGTTGGTCACAAAAGCTGTTTTGTTGCCATCAGGACTTAATTTGAATTGTTGGTAGACTCTATTTCTTTTAATTTTGGTTGCAATAGGTGTATGATTATCAGCATACGAATCTTGACCAATGTCCATAAATCTTTCTTGATAATATGCTGTCCAATCAGCTGTAATGGATTCAAATGAAACTCCAATGGAATACAATAAGCCGTCTTCCACATCACGAGTTATTCTGGTTAAATAAAGAATGTTGCTAATCGTTTTCGGATCATACTTTTCGGCTATGAATGTCCACATGGCATGGCTAGCAATAGTTGCCTCTTTTTCATCTAAGCGATTAAACTTTTCAAACTTGTTATTCGCGATAGCATTTTTAATTTTATTTACGATTAATGGATCATTCCCATAGGTTAGGTAAGAAACTAAGCCGTTGATATACCAACTTGGAATAGTCAGCAAAGCCGAGTTTTTGATCATATCTTTCCAACTTCCACCATACATCATTTGGTATATAAGCACTTCCGTAATGCCTGCATCTATTTGTTGGTTTAGCTTTTTATAGTCACCTTCAAAATAAAGAAACACTTTAGAGCCTACAATTCTGGTAACTCCTCCTATGCTGTATGATTCATCAGCTCCAACACCAATATTACTTTGTTTAAAGTCTGAGTGTTTATTGTAAATAACAAATTGTATTCTTTCATCTAAGTAATAATCGAAGAATTTTTCTTTCTCTGCTATTTTATTGTGCGCATACTGTGCAGTATGTTCCGCAATAGCTTGGCCTCCTGTGTAAAAGTAGGTCTCATATTTTTCAAAACGATAGAATTTCCATTCGAAATTCTCGTATTGAACCCTATTTTTTCCAAACTCAATGTTGCTGCCGTTGTAGAATTGAGCTTTTGTATTCGTAGTGTAAAGGACAGAAAGTAATAGCAAGAAAATACCTGCAAAATGATTAATTGAGAATTTGGAGTAGTTTACTTTCATATATAGGTCTATAAAATTAACTAAAATCTATGTTAACCTTTATATTTGTATCACTTAAAATTTTGAACTATGTTATCGATTAAAAAGTTTACATTCAATGCTTTTCAAGAAAATACTTATTTGCTCTATGACGAGTCTAAATCTGCAGTGATAATTGACCCTGGTTGTTCAAATGCAACAGAAGAACGAGAACTAATTAATTTCATTGATAATGAAGGGCTAACAATAGTTCATCTCATTAATACCCATTGTCATGTAGATCATGTCCTGGGACTTAATTTTATTGCGGATAGATTTACTATTCCCGCTCAATTTCATGAATTAGATTTGCCTGTTTTAGAAGCCGTGCCAAATTATGCTACCATATATGGCTTTAATGTTATGCCATTTTCTGGCAAGAAGAAGTTTTTAAATGAAGGAGATCAAGTCCTATTTGGATCCACTACTTTAGATATCTTATTTGTACCTGGACATGCTCCTGGACACATTGTTTTTGTTGATCATTCTGAAAAAATAGTTATCGGAGGAGATGTGCTTTTTTACAGCAGTATTGGTAGAACTGACCTGCCCGGAGGTGACCACGAGACGCTGATTAACTCGATTAAATCAAAATTGTTCCCTTTAGGCGATGAGTATACTGTTTATCCAGGACATGGCCCCAAAACAACGATAGGTTTTGAACGAATTAATAACCCATTTTTAAATTAATCTACCTCATATTTCGGCCCATTGTAAACTGGACTGTTACAGTTTACAGGATCTTCTCTCAAAAAGAAAAATTGCAAACTGAAAATAAGTGGTTGAAATTCTTGTGAACCATAGCGAAGGCTGGGGTTATACTCTTTATTCTGAAATAAGGATACTATTGGTGTTTCGATACTTGGAATTACAAGGAGCTTTTTCGCAACTTTAAATCCTATTCCAAGCTTATAATGCAGCTGAACAACATCAAATGGAGGATACTTATGATCAACAACTTGGCCATTTGATGAGATGCCTCCACCTTCAATTATCCTGTAGTCGTAGTTAATGCCAATAGAATTGGTAAGAAATACATTTGGTTGAATAGGGGTTGTTTTAGTGATATTTAAAAACAGTCCAATATGCGAATCATTAAATGCCAATGAAGATTTGGTAGTGTTTGTCTGATTCGTCAAATTGTCGGTTAAATCAATTACTGTATTGATCTCACCTCTAAATAACTTATAACTTGCCCCAAAGTCTATAAAATCAATGAATTTAGTATTTTCAAAACTGTGAAACCACCCCAATTGAACGGCTCCACCCAGCTTGCCTTTTGGAGTAGATGTTTGGGAATTAACTGTATTTTGATCAGTAAAGGTTAATGTTGACTCAGCGTAACCTATTAGATAGGTCGCTCCTGGTGCAATAAGTAACCCTCCCTTTTTTAACTCACGATCAAGCGGGAATACTTCGCCTCTTGCTTTTCGCAATTGTGCAAAAGAGAAAGAAGTAATTAGAAGCGTCAATAAAAGAAGTTGAGTTTTCATTTAAATCAAACTCAGAATATGATGTTCTATTTCATCACTGTCCCATTTTTTCTCTATTTCAGGGTCAGCCATTACCGTATCCATTATCTTCTCTTGCTTTTTTCCTTTCGCATTAGCAGTGGCGTAAGGAATGTGGCTAAACGTAACTTGAGAATAGAGTGGCATCCATTTTTCAGGATATTTTGTAAATAACTTTTTCTCTATTTTTTTTCGCAACAAGAAGCTTTCATCTGCTACTTTATCACGCATTTCGATAAAGTTTTGAATAGCTAAATCAGCGATAGCATCACCATTCGGCTTTCTTTCGTCAGCAAATTCTTTGAATAATTTTGCCCAATCTCCATCAAAATTAGTCGACATCTCTTCGAATACTGAACAATCTTCAAATCCACTATTCATTCCTTGTCCATAAAAAGGAACAATAGCATGAGAGGCATCTCCCATTAGTATGATTTTGTCACTGTAGTTCCATGGTTCGCACTTTACAGTGACTAAAGGAGCTGTTGGGTTTTCAAAATACTCTGTAACTAAATCCGGCATTAAAGGAACTGCATCTGCAAATGTGGTGTTAAAAAAGCTCAGCACATCTTCTTCTGTTTTAATCGATTCAAATGAATTTTTACCTTCAAAAGGAAAGAATAGAGTACAGGTAAAACTACCATCGATATTCGGTAAGGCAATCATCATAAACTCTCCTCTTGGCCAAATATGCAGGGAGTTTTTGTCAATTTGATGCGTTCCATCAGAATTTGCAGGAATGCATAACTCCTTATATCCGTGCTTTAGATAAGTTTGGGAATAATTAAAGCGAGATGTTTTTTGCAGTCGTGCTCGTATTGCTGAGAACGCTCCATCTGTTCCAAAAATACGATCAGGTTGGTAAGTAATTCGTTCTTTTGTTTCTATATCAGAAAAAGTAAGCTGGTTGGTTTCAAGATTTACATCCTTGCAAGCCTTGTTAAAGTTAAAATGGACATTTTCGTATTGATCAGCCAGGTTCATCAACGTTTGATTTAGACCACCTCTGCTCACAGAATAAATCGCTTGTCCTTCTTTGCCATAGGCTTGAGGTGTTAGCGTTCCATCTTCTGCATGCATCATTCGACCGTACATAGGAATGGCAGTTTCTTTAATTTTTTCATCTACGCCTGCCATTTTCAAGGCTTTCCAACCTCTATCTGAAAGCGCAAGATTTATAGATCTGCCTGCACTAAGTTTTACATTTCTCATATCAGGTCTTCTTTCGAAAACTTCAACCTGATAACCTTTTTTTGCTAGTAGAATGGCTTGTAATGAACCTACTAGGCCTGCGCCTACAACTGCTATTTTTTCCATTTTTTTATATGTTCTTTAATCCCTCGTCTAATAATTGCCCAAAATGATATACATCTTCAAATGAGTTGTACATCGGTACTGGAGCCATTCGAATTACATTGGGTTCCCTCCAATCGGCAATAACACCTTTTTCGGTTATAAAATCAAATAATTCTTTACCCGTACCATGTGTTAATATTGAAATTTGAGAACCTCTCTCACGTTTGTCTTTAGGAGTAATTATCTCAAAGTTTGCATTTTCATTTGCTGCCGAAACATCATTGATTATAAACTCTAAAAACCCTGTTAAAGCATCCCTTTTTTCAAACAATCGCTCAGGTCCTGCAGCTTCAAACAAATCAAGAGCAATTTTGTGCGCGGTCATGCATAAAACAGGCGCATTACTTAACTGCCATCCATCTGCACCTACAGCTGGTTCGAAGCCTTTAGCCATCTTAAATCTACCTTCCGATGGAGTTCCCCACCATCCTGCAAATCGTTTTAAGTCAGGTTTATATTCATGGTGTTGATGCACAAAAACACCTGAGATAGCGCCTGGGCCTGAATTTAGATATTTGTAAGTACACCATGCTGCAAAATCAACTCCCCAATCGTGTAATTCTAATGCAATGTTTCCTGCACCATGGGCTAAGTCAAAACCAACTATGGCTCCTGCTTTATGTCCTTTTTCAGTGATTGTTTTCATATCGAAAACTTGTCCGGTATAGTAGTTTACTCCACCAATCATTACCAGTGCAATCTCTTCTCCGTGGATCCTCAAAGCATCATAGATGTCTTCATGGTTTATTGTATGTTCTCCTTCCCTTGGAGGAATTTCTATAATGGCAACTTCAGGGTCGAAACCATGAAACTTAACCTGACTCTCTAATGCATACTGATCAGAAGGAAAAGCTTTGGCTTCACACAGTATTTTAAAGCGGTTGCCTTTAGGTTGATAAAATGAGGCCATTAATAAGTGTAGATTGGTCGTTAAACCATTCATCACCGTAACTTCACTTTCCTTAGCGCCAACTACTCTTGCAGCCCCTTTTTTGAATTGTTCATGATAGGAAACCCACGGATTTTTAGCATGAAAATGTCCTTCAACACCATACTTTGCCCAGTCTTCAAGTTCTTGATTTATTGCTTCTTTTACTTTTTTAGGCATTAATCCTAAACTATTTCCTGTAAAATAAAAGCACCCATTCGGATTGAAGTTTGGGAAATGAAACTCATCTCTGAATGAACGCAAAGGATCCTTCGCGTCTTGTTCTTGTGCAAATGCAAGGGAATTTATATAACTCATGGAATTTTCTTTGGCTTCAAAGATACAAAGCCCCTATATATTTATTTGAATTTACCGGCGAAATGATACCTTGATTTTATTTTATCTAAATTAGTTTAAGTAACGTAATCCATATTCTTTTCAAAAAAAAAAGTAAAAATGGAAAGAAAAGTATTGATTCTACTACAAAAGAGTAATAGATCTCGCTAGAATTTTTCTTAATCCCTAAACAGATTGGTATCGCTAAAAAGCAACCCCAAACATATACGATAGAAAGGTTCGGTAACGACCAAAATACAACACCAAGATAAATTGCTACCCCAAGTAAAACAAGCCCTATTACAATAATGAATTTGCTTCTGTTAATGCCAATTTTTTGAGCAATTGTTTTGATGCCCAACGAACGGTCTAGTTGACTGTCTCGAATGTCAAAAGGAATTGTTTGTAGTACTACATAAGTTGAAATAATTAGTAGTAAAGGAATTAAGTTCTTCGTTTTGTCAGGGAATAAAAGGTATGGAAGTCCTAAGGTAATTAGTCCCCATATTAATCCAATAACAAATAACTTAATGTATGGTACTTCTCTTAATGCAGGGATTCTTTTGTAGCTAATTACATACCATATTGAAACGATGCTCGAGGGTAAAATAATAAAGAGTAATTGCAGGCTTAACTGACTTCCAATTAGTACAAGTGCAATTGCAGAAATAATATTTGTAATGCGTAATGAGCTAGCATTTTCCTTGATCCAAAATAATCGAAAAGACGTAGCTGAGGCAGCTGTTTTTTTTGTGCGAATTAAACGCTGAAAATTATAAGCTAACAGGGTAGTAAAAAAAACAAATAGGCAAAGCCAATAAACAGAGGCTTCTAATCCTATTATCTGCGCATTCACATATGTCATGCTTGCCGCTGCTAGAGCAACATATATGTTGCCATAAAATAGGTAAAATAGAATGGCGCGCATTAAATTAATCACAATGATCGAAAATGGAGTAAAGTTACGTTTTTGAAAAAAGAAAAATTAGGAAAGAAAAACTTCTATTGAAAGAATTTGTTTATGCATAGTAAATCAACTTTTATCTGATTTATAAGATGTGCACAAAGCAGGCAAATGCTTTGTTAAATGCTTGTAATACAGATCTATTTTTTGCTTCAAAATACCTATGTAAATTGGGTAGTAAACAATTTTACTATGAGTATATTTGCGGTCAATTTTTAACTTAACACCACAGACTAGATGACAACCGCTGAGTTTAAATCAAGACATATTGGTCCAAGAGCTGAAGAAATTCAACAAATGTTGGACACTATCGGAGTAAATTCTATCGAAGAATTAATTAAAAAAACAGTTCCTGCTAATATTCGATTAAAAGGGGAAATGAATGTTCCGAAGGCCATGAGCGAGTTTCAATTTATTAAGCACCTAAAAAAGTTGGGTGGTAAGAATAAATTGTACAAGTCTTACATTGGATTAGGTTATCACGGTACGAAGTTACCAGGTGTTATTCAACGAAATATTTTAGAGAATCCAGGTTGGTATACGGCATACACGCCTTATCAAGCTGAAATTGCTCAAGGTCGATTGGAGGCATTGTTGAATTTTCAAACCATGGTTACAGATTTAACAGGAATGGAAATAGCCAATGCGTCCTTGTTAGATGAATCTACTTCTGCTGCGGAAGCTATGATTATGTTCTTTGCGAACAGAAGTCGAGATGCAAAGAAAAATGAAGCAAATCAGTTTTTTGTATCAGAATTGGTATTGCCACAAACAATCGCTTTACTTCAAACAAGAGCTGAGCCTCTTGGTATTGAATTGGTTGTTGGGAATCATGAAACAGTTGAACTAAGCAATAAGATGTTTGGTGCACTTGTTCAGTACCCTGCAAAAAGTGGTGAAGTGTATAATTACAAAGACTTTGCAGGTAAAGTTAAGGCCAACGATTCGTTCTTAGTTGTTGCTGCTGATATTATGAGTTTAGCATTGCTAGATGCACCTGGGGAATGGGGAGCAGACGCAGTAGTCGGAACTACTCAACGATTTGGAGTTCCTATGGGTTATGGTGGTCCTCATGCAGCTTTCTTTGCGACTAAAGAAGCCTACAAGAGAAGTATTCCTGGTAGAATAATTGGCGTTTCTGTTGATGCGAAGGGAAATAGAGCGCTAAGAATGGCATTGCAGACTAGAGAGCAGCACATTAAGCGTGATAAAGCAACTTCAAACATCTGTACTGCGCAAGTTTTATTAGCTGTAATGGCAGGAATGTATGCTTGCTACCACGGTGCAAACGGCATTAAAAAGATTGCTACTGGAATTCATCAATACACCAAGGCTTTAGCTGAAAAATTAAACGAACTAGGTTTTACAGTTAAAAACACCAGTTATTTTGATACCATTACGATTCATACTGCATCTAAAACTGCAGATGAGGTTATGAAAGCAGGCTGGGCAGCAGAAATGAACTTTAGAAAAGTTGATGAGCAGCATATCTCAGTTACTTTAGATGAAACGGTAGAGTTGGATGATTTAAATGAATTGGTAATTGTTTTTGCTCAATTAGCAGGTAAAAGCATTTCGATTACAAAAGAAGATATCAATGGTACAGCAGTTCCTGAAGCAATGCAGAGAACGACTGATTATTTAACTCACGAAGTATTTAATCAGTATCATTCGGAGACGGATATGATGCGTTACATCAAAAGTTTAGAGAATAAAGATTTGTCATTGACACATTCGATGATTGCTTTAGGCTCTTGTACAATGAAGTTAAATGCAGCATCTGAGTTGTTCGCATTAAGCTGGCCTGAATTTAACAATATTCACCCGTTTGTGCCAGTAGACCAGGCTAAAGGATATTCAGAGATGTTGCACAATTTGGAGCGATATTTATCTGAAATTACAGGTTTTGCAAAAACATCATTGCAACCGAATTCGGGAGCTCAAGGTGAATATGCAGGTCTTATGGTGATTAGAGCATACCACCATGATCGTGGAGATTTTCAACGAAATATTGCATTAATTCCTTCATCTGCACATGGTACCAACCCTGCTTCAGCGGTAATGGCAGGTATGACGGTAGTAGTTGTGAAATGTGATGAAAGAGGAAACATAGATGTTGAAGATTTAAAAACAAAAGCAGAAAAGCACTCAGCTGAACTTTCTTGTTTAATGATTACTTACCCATCTACTCACGGTGTATTTGAAAGTTCTGTAAAGGACATCACTGCAATAATTCATCAGCATGGTGGACAAGTATATATGGATGGAGCAAACATGAACGCACAAGTAGGATTAACGAATCCAGCAGAAATTGGAGCAGATGTTTGTCACCTTAACCTTCACAAAACCTTCGCGATTCCTCATGGTGGTGGTGGTCCTGGAATGGGCCCTATCGGAGTGGTGGCTCATTTAGCACCTTTCTTACCATCTAATCCGGTTATATCCACAGGTGGAGAAAAAGCAATTACGCCTATATCAGGAGCACCTTATGGTAGTGCACTTATTTTAACCATTTCATATGCTTACATCAGAATGTTAGGCGCAGTAGGATTGAGAGAGAGTACTGAATTTGCTATTCTGAATGCCAATTACATGCGTGTGATACTAGAAGATAAATTTAGTGTACTGTATAAAGGCGAAAATGGATTTGTTGCGCATGAAATGATTCTAGACTGTAGAGGCTTTAAGGCAACAAGTGGTGTAGAGGTTGTTGATATTGCAAAGCGACTAATGGACTATGGTTACCATGCGCCTACAGTTTCTTTCCCTGTTGGAGGAACTTTAATGATTGAGCCGACTGAGAGTGAAAGTAAAGCAGAGCTCGATAGATTTATGAGTGCAATGCTTTCTATTTACAATGAGATAGAAGCGATTAAAAATGGCTTAGTCGATAGGGATAATAATGTTTTGAGGAATGCTCCTCATACCATGAATGAGATTGTCCAAGAAGAATGGGCATACCCGTATACCAGAACTAAGGCTGTTTTTCCGTTGAGTTACGTACAGCAAAATAAATTTTGGCCAACTGTAAAGCGTGTTGATGATGCTTATGGTGATCGTAATCTTATTTGCAGTTGTACACCAATTTCTGCTTATGAGAAAGAGCTAGTGATAAGCTAACATAGCTCGTTTAAAAATTTAACCTATTGTTAAAGTTTTTTTCAAAAAATATACACTTTGTAAAAAAAACCTTAACTTTAGAGTTGATATTAAAATTGTTTAACTTAAAACACACAAAATGAAAAAGAATTACTTTTTAATAGCTGGTTTGATGTTGGCTTCAGTAGCTTCTTTTGCTCAGCAGAGCAGAATAGAAGCAAATGAGGTTCCGATGAAACCAGCTCCTGTTTCAGCAGAAGAATTAAAGTATAATGAAATTTCTAATGTTTCAAAGGCAGAAGGAGATACATTATTTTACGAAGACTTTGGTGGCGGATTTTCAACCAATGGTTGGACTTCAGTTGACCCATCTCAAAATGGATTTGATTGGATTTACACTACTGCAGCTCCCGGAGGACAGTATTCGTCGACCATTCCAGTAATAGCTTCTGCTACTGCAGCGAATGGTTTCCTTTCTATGCCTTCAGATTTTTATAACACACCAACTCCTGCAGGTGGTTTTGCAGGAATGTCAGCTGTAGTTACTTCAGGTCCTATTGCTATTAATCCCGTTGGAAACGTTATTATCAAGTGGAAACAAGCGCAAAGATATTGTTGTGCATCTACAGAACAGTTAGAACTTCAAGTTTCTACTGATAACGTAACTTTCGTTGCTTTTGATGCGAAGTTTGGTCGTCAAGCGAATACTAACGTTACTGAAGACGCCGAGATTAACATCTCATCAGTTGCTGCTAACGAGGATACTATTTATCTTAGATTCTTCCAATCATCTTCTCACTATTTTTGGATGATTGATGATATCGCAATCGTAGAAGGTCCTGGTAATCAATTGGTAGTTAATAAAGGTTTTTCTACTTTTGGTTCTGATTTGTTCGAAGGATATTATTCTATAACTCCTTTAGCTTTGACTCAGGCATTGAGTTTTCAAGCTGCTGTTCAAAATGATGGTGGTTTCAATGCGCCTAATACTGGTATTACACTTTCTATTGATGAGGCCACATTAGGTAATGTTTACTTAGATTCTTCTGCTAAAATAGCGTCTTTACCTACTCCACTTGGTATAGATACTTTTGAAGTAGTAACTCCTTTTGCGAACACTTCAGGTAATGGAGATTATACTGCTACCATTACTGCTACCTCTGATTCAGGTAGTGCAGATCCAGGCAGAGCAACATATGCTTTCCCATGGTCTATTTCTGATACCGTATTGGCAAAAGATTTTGACAACAATGGCGGTAATATTGGACCGGGTTCATATGTTGGTGGTGATAATGACGGATCTAAAATGGCAACTAAGTTTACGTTGAAGTCAGCACAGACTGTAACTTCAGTTTCTTATTTCATCTCTACATCTACAGCTAACGTAGGCGCTGAAATGAAAGCACAAGTATGGGGATTCGATACTTCACAAGCTACGTTAAATGATGCAATTAATGTTGCTGGAATTAAGGCGCAAAACCCAATTCCTTACATTGTTCAATCTACAGATGTAGGTACTTGGTTAACTATTCCTATGTTGCCTCCTGCTGTTTTACCTGCAGGTCAGTATGTAGTAGTTGCTGAGCAATCAGCAGGTAATGCAAATGGATTTGAGTTAGGTTTTGGTAGAGCAAGAGATGCTGAAGAATTCCAACCTTTTGGTCTCCAATTTGTTTCTATGGTGTACGCTAATGATGCATCTCCTTCATGGGGTAACATTTTTGCTCAACCAATGATGAGAATGAACTTTGGTTTGTTAGCACCTGTAGGTGTTGATGAGTCTGCAAAAGCTATTGAAGGCTTTACAGTGTCTCCAAACCCAAACAATGGTCAGTTTAATGTAACAGTTAATGCTGCTAAAGCTAACTTTAACTTAAGCGTTCGTAACATGGTAGGTCAAGTTGTTTACAACGAAGCTATCGCAGTTAACAACATATTGACTAAAAACATCGATTTATCGAACTTAAATAAAGGTATTTACTTTGTTTCTATCGAAAACGGTGTGAACAGAAAAGTTCAAAAAGTGATTATCAAGTAATTTGATATTGCATTAAATTATAATCGATTTATTCGATTGAAGAGGCCCTAAGTGAAAACTTAGGGCTTTTTTTGTGAGTAGGTCTGTTATTTTTTATTTGGCTGAATTCTGGAAATTTTCACTAAAATGAGGTTAAATAGTTTTTGTGTTTATCAAGTAATGTAAGCTCTTAGAGCTTTAAGTATAATAGTTCTAGGAATTTTATCGGCCATTTGAAATTACATGAAAGCAGCAAATAGTTTGTATTAAGTGTCTTGTAAAATGTAAGGTATTGTTTTGTCAAGAAATTGCGCTATATTTAACTAATTACTTAATCTAAATCTTATGAAGAAGAATTACACCTTTTTATTTCTTTTTGCTATTGCTTCAATAGCAAATGCTCAACAAAGTATCTTAAGTGGGCTACCTTTAGAAATGTTAGAACAGCCAACGTCATTTGAAGAAATTAAAAATTCAGTAGTTTCAACTACCTCTAAAGCCTCTGGTGACACCCTTTGGTATGAAGACTTTTCAGGTGGATTTGGAACCAACGGTTGGGTGCCTTTTGACGCCGGTTCAAATGGATTTGACTGGATCTATACTACTCAACCTCCTGGTGGGCAATACGCAACAAATGTACCTGCTATCCAATCGACCACTGGGACAAATGGTTTCGCATCCTTACCGTCTAGTTTTTACAATACGCCAACGCCTGTGGCAGGATGGGTAAATATGGCAGCCTTGTTATCTTCAGGCCCAATTACAATTCCACCAACTGGAAATGTTCTTATTCGATGGCAGCAATCACAGCGATTTTGTTGCTCAAGTAACACTGCCCGACTAGAGCTTTCTGTTAGCACAGATAGCATCAATTGGGTTGCATTTGATGCCCGATTTGGTAGAGGTGCTAATACTGCAGTATTTGAAAATGCAGAAATCAATATTTCTTCTGTAGCAGCAAATCAAGATACTATTTATCTGAGGTGGTATCAAGGAGAAACTAGAAATTATTACTGGATGATTGATGATATCGCCATTGTGGAAGGGCCAGGAAATCAGTTAGAGATTACAGAGGTGTTTACGAGTTTTGGTAATGATCAATATGAGGGATATTATGCCCAAGTGCCCGTAGGTCAAACCCAACCGTTAACCTTTGGTGCAACCATTCGAAATACAGGTGGTTTTAATGCTACTAACGTAGATTTAGAGGTTGCAGTGTCTAAAACTGTTGTAGGCGAGGTGTTTAACGACTCTTCAGCTAGTGTTGGTTTGCTTGCTCCTTTACAAGATGATACCTTTGATGTAGTTACTCCTTATGGAAATAATGATGGACCTGGAGCATATACCGCAACTTTATTTGCACGAGCTGATTCTGCAAGTGGAATCCCTTTAAAAGCAACTTATAGTATCCCATGGATTATATCTGATAGCGTTTTTGCTAAAGATTTTGGTAATGCTGGTGGATCTATCGGACCGGGTTCTTATGTAGGTGGTGATAATGATGGATCACGAATTGGAACAAAATACACCTTGACTCAGTCTTGGCAAGTTAACTCCCTTTCTTATTATATTACCAATACTGCTGATAATGTAGGCGTAGAAATTAAAGCTAAAATTTGGGGATTTGATACATCTCAGTCTACTGTAGATCAAATGATATCTGTGCCGGGGATTAAAGCACAAAATCCGATTCCTTACATAATCCAGCAATCTGATTTGGGAACTTGGATAACCCTATCTATGCTTCCATATGTAACATTACCTGCTGGTCAATATGTGGCAGCAATAGAGCAGTCTGCAGGAAATGCAAATAATCAAGAATTAAGAATTGGTAGAGCAACCGATATTGAAGAATTGCAGCCGTATGGAAACAACTTTTCTTCTTTTGTTTATGCAAATGATGCCACTCCTAATTGGGGAAATATTTTTGCTCAGCCGATGATTCGAATGAACATAGATATTCCAACAAGTATAAAAGAAAATACCAAAGCTTTTGAATCGAATATTGTGCCAAATCCTTCAAGCGGTCAATTCTCTATCCGTATGAATGAGCAAGTGAATGTAAATTCTATTCAAGTTTTCAGTATAGAAGGGAAGCAAGTACATTTTATGCCCATTGGACAAACGACTCAACTGATAGAAATGGATTTAAACGAATTGGACAAAGGAGTTTATTTCCTTCAAATTAATTCAGAACAAAATCGAGTGGTTGAAAAAATTGTGATTCAATAGACTAGATTATTGACATAGGGGACTTTATTTAAGGTCCCCTATTTATTTTAAGCAACTATTTTGTTAAAAAAGGTGTCTTATGAAATATATTGTGCCAGTTAAAATGGAAATTATCGTCGGAATATTCTAAACTTTATTTAAGAAAGTTTGTATAAAAATATTAAATACGTTCATTATGAAAACAATAAGTTTATCTCTTTTATATTTCATCAATACATGTTTAGGTATAACCTTAATTGCTCAATCTTCACACATTGAGGAGTTATCACCTTTACCAAAAGTGCAGTCTGCTTATGAATTAGGGCAGAGGCCACAGCTGAGCAATTTTAATAAAGCACCAGGAGATACACTGTTTTATGAAGACTTCGCAAATGGTTTTAACACTAACGGATGGACTTCTAATGATGGAAGTTTTAATGGATTTGATTGGATTTATACGACGAATGCACCTGGCGGTCAATATTCTATTTCCACTCCTGCATTAGTCTCTGCAACTTCTTCAAATGGGTTTGCATCTTTACCTTCTGATTTTTATAACACACCAACTCCTCCGGCTGGATTTATACAAATGGATGCCTCGCTTACATCTGGTCCTATTTCCATAAATGCTGTATCCGGTGTATTATTAAGTTGGACACAATCGCAGCGTTTTTGTTGCTCTACTTTAGATCAATTAGAGGTGCAAGTCTCAACCGATAGTATTAATTGGATCGCTTTTGATGCGTCTTTCGGTAGGCCAGCAAATTCATTTGTTACCGAAACTGCTCAAATAGATATCTCAGCAATAGCTGCAAATCAAAATACAGTATATATTCGCTTTTATCAGTCTGCTTCGCACTATTATTGGATGGTAGATGATATCGTACTAATAGAAGGTGGAACTACTCAGTTAAGTGCAAGTGATACCTATCTTTTAAATCAAAGTAATCAGGAAACGTACTATTCCATTTATCCTTGTTTTATTCCTCCAATATTCACTCCAGCAGCAGAAATATTTAATCCAAGTAATACCAATGCTACAAATGTTCGATTGTCTTCAGCTATTATTAATTCTGGAAGAGTAGAATACACAGGAACATCTTTAGTGAATGGTTTAATTCCCTCTTTTCAACGGGCAAATTTTCAAATGTCGCAGCCGTATATTAATTCCGGTTTAGTAGGCAATTATGAAGTTATTTATAAAGCCACTTCAGCTAGTCAGACTTTAAGCTTTCCAAATAACTCAATTCCTTTTCAAGTTTCTGATTCTGTTTATGCAAGAGACCTTGATAGTGCCATAAGTGACATAAGCCCATCAGATTTTGCGGGAGGTTCAAATAATGGGAGCAAAATAGGTGTGCATTATTTTCTAAAAAGTCCTGGAAGTATTTCATCTATAGCTTATTTTGTTGCAAACAATCCACTAAATATTGGCGTAGTAGTTAAAGCTTCTCTTCTTCTTTTTGATACTACCAATGGTATTGTTGGGAATGCAATAGCAGTTGGTCAAAATACGACTATTACGGCAAATGATTTAGGAACCTGGAAAATACTGCCAATAGGCACTGCAAATCAAATTATACCCCCTGGCAACTATTTGGCTGCTTTGGAGCAAGTTTCAGTTGGAGCCAATAGAGAGCTGCGAATAGGACGAGATAATCTTGCCGAAGTTCTTGCTCCTTTTGGAATAGATTACGTGACATCAGTTTTTGTAAATGGAAGTGTAGTAGGTTGGGGAAATATAGCTTCATTACCGATGATTCGACTTAATTTTAAATCAAGTAATAACTGTATTGTTGGTGTTGATGAGCAAAAGAAATCGAACACTAAGCACACCTTGTTTCCAAATCCATCCAAGGGCTTAGTTAATATACAACTATCTAGCAACCATTTAGTAAATAAAATTGAGGTGTATTCTATCGAAGGTAAACTAATCACTACTGAAGTTATTGCAAATCAAGAAAACCTATTAACGATTGATTTAAGTGATCAATCAAAAGGTGTTTACTTTTTACGATTTATTTCAACGGATGAAATTCTAACAGAGAAAATTGTAATAGAATAAATTAACGATATATTTTTTAAGAAAGCGGCTCTATATTTTCTGTAGAGCCGCTTTTCCTTAACTTACAGTGTCTTTAAAGCCTAAACTGATTCATTATGAAGAAAGCCTTTCTTTTTTTGGTAGTAGTTAATTTATCTCTCCATGGGTTTTCTCAAGAAAATCTTACTGCTGAAACTACTCAACAATTGAGAAATACAGATTTGAAGGAGATGAAAATATCATCGAGTAACCTAGATAAAGCATTTGGAGATACCCTATGGTATGAAGATTTTTCAGGAGGTTTTACTACTAATGGATGGAGTTCCATAGATTCTAATCAATTCGGTTTTGACTGGATTTATACGACTGCAGCACCTGGAGGACAGTATTCTACTACAATTCCAATTATCAATTCTTCTTCAGTTTCTAATGGTTTCGCTTCTTTACCTTCTGATTTGTATAATACGCCAACTCCCGGCGCTGTTGTCAACATATATGCTTATTTAGTTTCTAGTGCAATTGCCATTTCACCTGTGAGGAGCTTAAAATTACGTTGGAGACAAGCTCAACGATTTTGCTGTGCCTCTACAGATCGGTTAGAGGTACAAATATCTACAGATAGTGTTAACTGGGCTTCTTTTGATGCGAAGTTTGGAAGAGCGGCTAACACTAATGTTACTGAAGATGCGGAAATTGACATCACATCAGCTGCAGCTAATAGTTCTACCATTTACATTCGATTTTTTCAAACTGCTTCTCACTATTTTTGGATGATTGATGATATTGCCCTGATTGAAGGATACAATAATGCAATCGAACTGGACAATCCTGAGATGATATATGGTGTTGCAAATGATAACTATTATGCTAAAATTCCAAAAGTTTTTGCAAATCCATATCAACTAGGAGTGAAAGCTACATCCATTGGAGGTGATAATTCTCGAAATGTAAAACTGAATGCAACCATTATTAAAAACAATACCACTGTTTTTAATTTACAATCTGCTTTATTAGATAGTTTAGAGAGAGATTCTTCCGCTCAATTAATAACGACTACCTATGGCAATAATGATGGTTTGGGAGCTTACGAAATTAGATTGTTTATTGATTCTGATTCTATTAATCAAGTATTAAAAGTAGATACGATTCCTT
The DNA here is from genome assembly GCA_018402765.1 of Vicingaceae bacterium. GTDB lineage: Bacteria > Bacteroidota > Bacteroidia > Flavobacteriales_E > Vicingaceae > Acidiluteibacter. Next base: position 872,505 of record JAGYIE010000002.1, read on the forward strand.
ATGAAATTACAGATTCTATATACGCTAAAGACGATGGGACAGCTGAAGGCTATTTATCTCCTGGAGCTTTTAGCAACCCAATTATGAGGGGTCGCATAGGCACTAAATATTATTTGAATTCCGATCAATTATTAACTTCTGTAGCTTTTTACATTGGTAGAGATAATGAGAATGTTGGAATAGGCTTAAAGGCTCAGGTTTGGGGCTTTGATGGAACACAAACCATACTAACTGATGCTATTGAATTACCTGGTAAAAAGTATGAGAGTGCCGAATACATCATTGATAGCACAAATTTAGATAGTTGGTTTACTTTTTCTATAAAACCGGCAATTATGTTAGATTCAGGTGAATATGTTTTAGCATTAGAACAGGTTTCAGGTGACACTTTAAGTTGGCAACAAATGAGCTTGGGAAGAGATAGAGATTCAGATTTTTATAATAACTACGAAGATAATTTGAATTCTTTTATCTATCGAAGTTCTCCAAATCCAGTTTGGGGTAGAGTTTATGCTCAACCTATGATGCGAATGCATTTTGGTAAAACAACGATTGGTTTTAAAGAATTTACAAAGAAGCAGAGATTGTTTTCCGTTTCACCAAATCCATCTACAGGTCAGTTAGTGCTTGATTTAAAATCTCTTTCTGGTGTGTTTCAGATTAGAGTAGTCAATGTGTTGGGCCAAGAGAAGTATGTCAATCAGTTAAGTTCTTATACGAATCAATTACATCCACTTGATTTAACCAATTTAGAGAAAGGAATCTATTTTGTGATTTTAGAGACAGAGGGAATTCAATCGGTAGAGAAAATTGTAATACGTTAGAAAAGTATTTTAGGAAAATACAGGAAATTTTAGATTTGAAATCTAATTTGACTACTTATAGAACAATGCGCATCATTGTTAAATTGATCCATTTGCCCGGCTTACAATGAATTGTTAAATTTATCAATTATTAAATTGATAAATTACTTTTATTCACCAAACGTTTCATCACACTAGATGCAAAAACAAAGTCAGAAAGTTCTTGATTTGTAGTGGTCAGAATACTGTCACTATTACCTTCCCACCATTTTTGCCCTTTATGAATAAAGATTACTTTTTCACCTATCTCCATCACTGAGTTCATATCGTGAGTAACAATAATAGTTGTCATTCCGTACTCTTTTGTTATTTCGCTGATTAGTTGATCAATAACAATAGAGGTCTGTGGGTCTAATCCTGAGTTAGGTTCATCACAGAAGAGGTATTTTGGCTTCATGGAAATAGCACGAGCTAAGGCAACTCGCTTTTGCATTCCACCACTAATTTCGGCTGGATACTTATGATTAACTCCAGTCAATTGAACGCGCTCTAGGCAAAAATTAACCCGTTCTAGAATCTCATCGCTCTTCATGTCGGTATGCATTTGAAGTGGAAACATTACGTTCTCTTCAATTGTAAGTGAATCAAATAATGCATTTCCTTGAAAGAGCATTCCAATCTCTGTGCGAATCTCTTGACGTGACTTATTATCTAAAGAAGTAAATTCTCTGTCATCATAAAATACTTTGCCTGTATCAGGTTTAATGAGCCCAACTGTGCACTTTGTTAAAACAGACTTACCCGAACCACTAGCACCTATGATAAGATTTGTTTTACCTTGATCGTAGGTAACATTAATGCCCGACAAAATTTGCTCCCCATTAAATGCTTTGCTAATATTTTCTATTTTAATCATTTAAATAAGCAATAATTGAGTCAAAACATAATTAACTAAAAGAATAACAATACTACTAGTTACAACAGCTTTAGTGCTTGCCGCTCCAACTGCTAATGACCCTCCTTTGGTGTAATAGCCGTAATAGGAGGGAATTGCAGTAATTATAAAGGCAAAAAATACTGTTTTTACAATTGCGTAATAAACCCCAAAGACCTTAAAGTCGTACTCTAAGCCATAGATATATTCTGCAGTAGTAACGATGCCTGTACCCCACGCAATGATATATCCACCTGCCATACCAATGAACATGCTTATAATCACCAAGAAAGGATTAATGATCATTGCAGCGGTTATCTTTGGTAGGATTAAATAAGATGCGGAGTTAATTCCCATAATTTCCAGTGCATCTATTTGTTCAGAAACACGCATTGTTCCAATTTCTGAAGCAATATTTGATCCGACCTTACCTGCTAAAATCAGAGCGATAATAGTAGGAGCGAATTCTAAAATCATGGATTGGCGAACTGTGAAACCCACTGTATAAGCTGGGATAAAAGCACTGTCGATATTAGAAGATGTTTGAATAGTAATTACTGCTCCCATAAAGAATGAAATAATAGAGATTATTCCTAAGGAACCAATTCCTAATGAGTCGATTTCAAACATGAGTTGACGCCAAAATATCTTCATTTTCTCAGGTTTGCTAAATGTTTTAGCAATGAGTATTGAGAATTTTCCAATGTGAGATAATAGGCTCATCTAATAGTGTTTTGTTACTGCGCTCAGCGAAATAGTTAATTTAACGCTTTGCTAAATTAATTAAATCAATAGAAGCATCAAGTTTTTTTAAACTTGAATGCTTCTAGTTTTGATTATCTGTTGTTAATCGATTACAAACTTTATCCCACCTGCAATAAGATTTGCAGTAAAACCTGAGTTTCTGGAATAAAATTAATTTAAAGATTATTTTATTCTTCTTCTCTAATCAGTGAATAAACGCCATTAGTTAAATATTTATTTTCATTAATTGGTAGGTCAATAGCGATGAATTTATTGGACTTTTCTATTACTTTAATCGGCTCTTTTGAGAAATAATAGTTTTCATTATCACTCTTAATAAGCTGTAGCGCGTAACTATTGTCTCCCATTTCCTCAATGCTTGTTGCAGGGAGCGCAGTAAGTTCCCTTTCAGAAACGTCAATTTGTGCAGAAACATACATACCAACTGCAAAGTACTGTTGCAAACTGTCATTTATGTGTGCATGAACTCTAACAGTTCTTTTATTCGCATCTATGGTCGGAGAAACTAAATGAACCTCTGCAGAGTAATCTGCTTCACTACTTTCTGGAATTGTGAAGGTTATATGTTGTCCTTTTTTGATTTTAAGAGCATCTTTTTCAAATATTTCAAGTTCTAAGTGCATGTGGTCAGAATTTGTTATCTCTAAAATTGGATCAGTCGCTGAAACGTAGCTTCCAGTTGTGACCTTTAAAGCCGATATATTTCCACTAATCGGAGCTTTTATAATAGAAGTAGAACTAATATTATCTTTATTTAAAGAAGCGGTAGAGATACCAATTAGTTGCAATGTTTTCTCAAGACCTTTTACGGTAGCTAAAGTACTTTTATAGTCACTTTCTGCTTTTAAGAAATTTTTCTCCGAAGCAATTTGTTCATTGTTCAACGTTTTTTGTCGATTGTACTCTGCTTCAAGGTAATTAATTTGTTGTTTTTGTTCTAAATATTGCTGTTGCAAAGCAATGAACTCAGGGTTTTCAATCACTACCAAAGTAGCTCCTTTTTCCACATAGTCTCCTAAAAGAAGCGGAGTAGATTTAATGAATCCACCCATTTTTGCATTGACTAATACTTTATTTTGTGGTGGTACATCAATTTGTCCAGTAGTTTGGACTACTGTGCTAAAAGGTTGTTTTTCAAGTTTACTTAACGTCATTTTGTTGTACTCAAATTGTTCTTTTGATACCACTATTTCGTTTAACACTGTACTTTCAGTTTTGACTATTTCTTCAGCTTTATTGGCACAAGATTGAAACAATACAAGTGTAAAGATGACAACGGTGGAGTTGATATATTTTGGCATTGGTTTTATTTTTTAAAGTGTTAAATAGTTAATTGAAATAACTGTTTGATTGTATCCATTTAAATTTTTTAGATACGTCAATTTAATCTGATGTGCATTTTCAATACTCTGTATGTATTGAAAGAAATCAATTTCACCGGTTTTATAGCTCATTTCAGCAGCTTTGGTAATTTCTTGGGCTAATCGGCTTCCTTCTAATTCATAATAATTGATTGCTTCTTGATACTTGGCTAGTTGATTAATCAATTGATTGTATTTTGATTTCAATCTAAATTGGTAATCGATTGCTTCTTGCTCAGTTGACTGAAATGCAACCTTAGAAGCTTTAATTTTTGCTTTTTGTCCTGCAAATAGCAAAGGAACTTTAAGTCCTACTTGGTAACCGTAGAGCGATTCATTTAACCCACTGTTTTTTCCTTGAAAATAATTCACTGAAATATCAGGAAGTAATTCTTGTTTAGCCAATGTGCTTTTTCGCTGCAACACCATCGTTTTATTTTCAAAGTATTGGTTAGTGATATTTTCATCTAGCGAATTGATTTGAGGTTGTAAAGCTTTTAGCTTTTCAGTTACTATTTCAAACGAATCTGGCGCTTGAACAATATTGATAAGCTGCACTTTAGCACTTTTTACATCTTCATTGGCCTGCTTGTAAAGCGTATTTACTTGTCGTTGTTTGGATTGTGCTGTAGCCTTTTCCAAGTAGGAGGTTTCTCCCAGTTCAAACCTGCGATTCGCTAAGTGCGAAAAGTTTTGATACAAACTATCCAATGATTGAATGATTATTAACTGATTAATTTCAAATTGGTACTGGTAGTATCCACTCCACAATGCTTTTTGTAGCTGACTCTTTTGAATTTCAAACCCACTTTTTTCCAATTGAAGATTTGCCTGATTGAGTTTTCGCTCAGCTCCATAAATGGTTGGGAAAGCAAAGTTTTGGTCAATTCCAATTACATCAAGTGGACGGTTATTAAACGCTAAATTATTTTCGTCATAACCATAATAGATATCTGTTTTTTCAAACTGATAAGCAGTGTTTACTTGTGCTTTCCGCTCATCTACTGTATAGGCAGCCGACTTGAGTTGACTATTGTTCTCCAGCATTAGCCTTTCTAGTTGGCCAATACCATAGGCAGGTGCTTGTGCCATTGCAGGAGAAAGACTAATAAGTAATCCGATTACTGAGGTTAAAACTCCTTTTTTCATTTTAATTTGCTTTACTTTTTTACCAGAACTAAAATAGGAGTAGAGGATAGGTAATACGACCAATGTTAATATGGTCGCGGTAATTAATCCTCCGATTACCACAGTTGCTAATGGTCGTTGTACTTCCGCACCGGCGTTAGTGGAGACAGCCATTGGCAAGAATCCCAATGCTGCCGCAGATGCAGTTAATAGCACCGCTCGTAGCCTGTCCTTAGCTCCATGAATTATGATGTCATCTCCTGTGAAATCACCCTCTTTTTTAAGTTCCTTAAAATGTTCGATTAGCACAATTCCATTCAGAACAGCAATTCCAAACAAAGCAATAAAGCCGATTCCTGCTGAAATACTAAAAGGTAAGTCTCTAACCCATAACAATAAGATTCCTCCAACTGCAGAAAGCGGAATAGCAGAATAAATAATTAGTGCATCTTTAACTGACTTGAAGGCGAAAAATAGAAAAATGAATATGAGCAATAACGCAATTGGCACTGCAATTAGTAACCTTTTCTTTGCGCTTGTTAAGTTTTCAAATTGGCCACCGTAAGTAATGGAATAACCTACAGGTAGTTTTACATTTTCATTAATTAGCTTCTGTACATCATCTACCACCGATTGTAAATCTCGATTCCGGACATTTATTCCAACTACAGTTCTTCGTTTTGTGTCATCTCTTGCTATTTTTGCTGCCCCTTTTTTATAAGTAATCTTTGCCACTTCGCTCAATGGAATTTTACCTCCATTGGGCAAATCCACATATAAATTTTGAATATTGTCGATGTCTTTTCTTTGTGCTTGATCTAATCGGAGTACCAAATCAAACCGCTTCTCACCTTCAAAAATTTGGCCTAAGCTTTTTCCACCAAAAGCCATAGCTACCACATTGTTGATGTCCGCAATATTCAAACCATATTTGGCAATTTTATCTCGTTGATAGCGAATGTTCATTTGGGGAAGTCCAGTAATTTTTTCAACCGTAATATCTGCAGCACCTTCTACTTCTGAAATAAGGCGCTTTATTTCATTCGCCTTTTGACTAAGAATATCAAGGTCTTCTCCGAATATTTTTACAGCAATGTCTGCCCGAACTCCCGTAATTAATTCGTTAAAACGCATCTCAATAGGCTGAGTAAACTCAACTTCTAGTCCTGGAATAATGGTAAGCGCCTCTTTAAATAGATCCGCTAATTCATCTTTTGAGGCTGCTGAAGTCCATTCACCTTTTGGCTTTAAGGTTATGATGACATCACTTTCTTCCATTGACATGGGGTCTGTTGGTACTTCAGCTGCTCCAATTCGCGTTACAATTTGATTGATCTCAGGAAATTTATCAATTAAAATCTGCTCAATTTGAGTGGTGGTTTTAATGGTATTTCCAAGGGAGGTTCCTGTCTTTAAAACTGGTTGAATTACAAAATCTCCTTCGTCTAGCGTAGGCACAAATTCTCCTCCCATAGAACTGAAGATCAGAAAGGAACCAAATAGTAAACCCAAAGATGAGGATAGAATAACTTTTTTATGGTTTAAACTCCATCGAATTATAGGTTCATATTTATTGGTTAACCATTGGGTTAGTCGTCTAGAAAAGTTGCTCTTCGTCACATCTTCAGGTTTTAAAACCAAAGAAGAAATAACCGGAACATAAGTGAAACATAAAAGCATTGCACCAATTAGCGCAAAGCTAAAAGTGAGTGCCATTGGTTTAAACATTTTTCCCTCAACACCTGAAAGTGAGAAGATAGGGATAAAAACAATTAGGATAATAAGTTGACCAAATACTGCTGAACTCATCATCTTTTTGGCACTGTGTAAGGTAATTTTATCTTTAGAAATTTGCAGCTCTTCTTTTGGAAGTTTACCCAATTCTAATCCATTTTTGGTCAACTGGAAAGCGATAAATTCTACAATAATAACGGCTCCATCGATAATGATTCCAAAGTCAATCGCTCCTAAACTCATTAGGTTGGCATCTACACCAAAGAGATTCATTAAGGTGATGGCGAAAAGTAAGCAGAGTGGTATAACCGAAGCGACAACCAAGCCTGAGCGCATATTTCCCAATAGCAATACCACAACAAAAATTACAATTAAACAACCTAAGATTAGGTTTTCACCAATGGTGTAAGTCGTTTTTTCGATCAACGTACTCCGATCTAAAAATCCATTGATAAAAATGCCTTCTGGAAGGGTTTTTTGAATTTCAGCTACTCTATTTTGAACCGCAGTGATTACCGCATTGGAATTGGCATCTTTTAGCATCATTACTTGACCAAGCACTTTTTCACCTTGACCGTTTGCGGTTACAGCACCAAATCGATTGGCACTGCCAAAGCCAACTTTTGCGATATCTCTAATAAAGATGGGAATTCCATTTCTATTTTCAACTACTATGTTTTCAATGTCTTTGATGCTTCCTGCCAAACCATCACCTCGAATGAAATAGGATTGGTTGGCTTTTTCGATGTACCCTCCACCTGCTACGCTGTTGTTTTTTTCTAGCGCATCCATTACTTGAGTAATCGATATTTTTTTGGCGGCCAATTGTTCCGTTTTGATGGCTACTTCATATTGCTTGAGCAAGCCTCCCCAGCTGTTAACTTCTACCACACCCGGAATTCCCGAAAGCTGTCGACGAACAATCCAGTCTTGAATTGTTCGTAATTCCATTAAGGAATATTGATCTTCATAGCCCGGTTTTACATCTATAATGTATTGATAAATCTCTCCAAGGCCTGTTGTGATTGGACCCATTTCTGGACGACCAAATTCTTGAGGAATCTTTTCTGATGCAGCTTTTATTTTTTCAGCTAACAGTTGTCTAGGCAAATAAGTGCCCATCTTTTGTTCGAAAACAATTGTTACCACAGAAAGACCAAATTTTGAAACCGAACGAATTTCTTTAACTCCAGGGAGATTTGACATTTCTAATTCTACTGGATAAGTAATAAACTGCTCCATATCTTGGGTAGACAAACTGGTACTTGTGGTGATGACTTGTACTTGGTTGTTGGTGATATCTGGAACTACACCAACTGGTATTTGGCTCAACGAGAACAATCCGATTACAGCAATTGCTGCTGTAAATAATAGTACAATCAGCTTATTGTCTAAACTGAATTTGATGATCTTTGAAAGCATAAACGTAAGTATTACAAAGTGATACTAATTTCACATCAAATGAAATTGACGCAATTAATAAAGGTCTTCTTTTGAGAAGTCGTCTATTAAGTGAAATGGATTATGCTATTTTAGGCGGTTGAAATATATCAACAGTCGCTTTAGAAGTAGCTGGCAATAAATAGAAAAAGTGGTGAGAAAGTAAATTGCCAAAGGGAGCAGGTATTTGTTCGTTCTCAATAAAGTCTGCTAAGAAAATGGTAGAAGTATGCGATCCTAGGTGATGGTTAAAAGGCAGCTGTTCATGTTGACTGCTCTCATTTTGATGTTTCTTATTGTGTTCTTCTTTTAGTTCTCCGTAATGTTTTGAAACGAAGGTAAAAAGATCATCTCCAAATTCTTCATAATGATATTGGGCATGTTTAAAAAAATCATCCATTTGGATAATGTCTTTTGCGGACACATTCATACTTTGTGAAAGTATAATGACCGACAATATGAAGTGGATTATTTTTTTCATTCCAATTTGTAAAGATAAACTTTTTATAAATAGACTTTGTATCTAATGTTACATAAGTAATATATTTGTTTACTTAATTTTGAAATATTGAGCTAATTAATAGAACTTTACAACTACTTTTGAATTGAAATGATTGAAGTATTAAAAGCAAATTACGGTCACCTTTTTGAAGAAGCATTGCTCCAAGAGATTAACCAAGTGGGTACATATAAGGAAGTAAGCGAAGGGGATCATTTAATTGATATTGGTGATTACGTAAAATCAATGCCATTATTGGTTTCAGGTGCAGTTAAAATCTTGCGGGAAGATGAAGAGGGTGATGAATTATTACTTTATTTCCTAGAAAGAGGAGAAACCTGCGCAATGACGATGCAATGTTGCATGGGAATGAGCAAAAGTGAAATAAGAGCCGTAGCTGAAATAGATACTATTTTAATTATGATTCCTGTGCAGAAGATGAGTGAATGGATTGCGAAATACAGCACTTGGCGCGATTTTGTCTTTGCAAGTTATCATAATCGACTAAATGAAATGTTGGAGACAATAGATCGCATTGCTTTTAAGAATATGGATGAGCGATTATTGGCCTATTTAAAAGAAAAAGTTCGAATTTCTAATGATAACACCATTCATTCTACCCATCAGCAGATAGCTTATGATTTACATACATCTCGAGTTGTAATTTCTAGATTATTAAAAACATTAGAAAATATGGGAAAGATAGAGTTGCATAGAAATCACATTAAGGTTAAAAAATTTGATTGATTCTAGTCATTCATATCAATCTTGTAAGGCTAAAATCGATACTTAGAAAAAGTAACTCTTCCAAGCCCTATTTATTTTATAAAAAAAGCCATAAGGTAAGGAAGAGCTAGCAATTAATTAAACTTAGTGTTAGGAAGCGATTCTTTCAGCTTTTTGAGTTCTGCTTCAGATAATTGATTGCCTGAGATACTCATTTTCTTTAGGTTTGTAAGCGTAAAGATAGAAGCTGGCAAACTTTTCAAATTATTGTCAGAAATATCTAAAACCTCTAACTTTTTCATTGTACCAAATACATCAGGTAAACGCTCAAAAGTATTTGTGTTGATGTATAACTTTTCTAGGTCCGTCAGTTTATTCATGCAATCTGGTAGACTGGTTAAACCTATATTTCTAGCTCGAATCATCTTAATTTCTGGATAATCACAAATGGAGCTTGGTAATGCTTTTCCTCTCATATTTACATCTATAAGGCCACTTAAAATAAGCATGTTGTTCTCTACACGACCTTCTAATGAAATTTCTTCGTTAGAATTTGTAGTTCCAGTAGTGGCCTGATTTAAAAATTCATTAATCGTCATTTCACTGATGTCTTTTTTAGGAGAATTTTCGCTTCTTTTTTTCGCCAATGCACTGTACTTATCTTCTGCAATCAAAAAGTTAATGTCTTTATTATGTTTTCTTTTACCTAATATTTCTTTGATATCAGGCGCAGTTACTAACTTTGGAGGCAGTTTTAGAGCGCTATTATATATGTTAACTTTTTCTTGCTGATCTATAAATTGGTGAAAAGCTTTAAGTTTACTTACTTCATTTTCGTTCACAAATCCAATCTGAGATAGATCGATTGCTTTGTTTAGTTGGTTTCTAGCTTTATCAAATTCGCTTGTAAAAGTATAAGCGATACTTAGGTTCTCATGTAATCCTTGAGCAACTTTGTTATTAACAGCTGCTTTTTTATCCTCCGAATTATAGAGTGCTAACCAAGATTCCCAAACTTTTATAGGCCCTTGGAGAGATGCATAATCTTTACTTTCTAATGCAACAATAGCATTTTTTGCTGCAGTTTCGGTTTCTTCGTAATCTGCTGCACTTCCCGTTCCATAGGCGATATCTAATTTAAGTGTCTTTTTTTCGAAAAATGCGCGCTCGTAGATACTTTCCGCCATTGCTCCAATTTGCTTTACGATTGCTTTACGAGCAAGAGTTGACTGACCACTATTCATAAAGGCAATTGCTAAATCACTTTCACTTGTAAAGTTGATTACTGAGATAGATGTAATTGATCCTTTTTCAGTATTTATATGGCTTTCTACTTGCTCATTACCAAATTGCAATTCCATTTCAGGAGATAATTCCCATGTGTCTATTATACCATTTGAATTTTTAGCCTGAAGGACTGTTGGTAAGCTATACTCGACTATATAATAATACTGAGTGCAGCCATCTTTTGCAACCATACAGGATGTGGTTTTCTGCTTCTTTGATACAATACTTGGTTTTCCAAATGCCATATCAACCGTTAGATCTCCTTCTCCACCAACGATTGTTACCTCGTTTAATCCTTGAAAATCTACCTTTGAAAGCTGTTCAACATCAGATTTCATAATATCCATATTACCTAGATATAGGCGAAGTGTGTCTTTATTAAATGGAATATCAGCTGTGTATACTTGAATTCCTAATTTGTTCATTCCCTCCACCGGGAGACTTGGATATTGAGTAAAGTCTATTTTGGCGGTGTTAGTTTTGGTTTTTTGAGCCATTAATGACCCCGTAAATAAAATAGTAACAATTAATAAAGGTAATTTCATGATTTCTTTTTAAATGGTTATTTCCTATTCAACAGTTATCCCAGCATAAGCTTGTTTGACAAATTTAACCATATATATAATTAATCGATATACACGTATGCTTTTTATCCCGATCTTCCGGTCTTAACTATTCTTTCTATTTCTGTAACAGCTGTTACTTTCAGATAAATTTTAAAAAACTAGCTTTGACGGATAAATTTGTTTCATGGATTTAGTTACTCTTTTCGGATATATTGGTGCATTATTTATTGGATTAATTTTAGGACTCACAGGGGGAGGAGGTTCTATACTTACTGTACCTATATTAGTATACCTTATTGTATTGGATCCAATAGTTGCAACTGCTTATTCTTTATTTATTGTCGGGATTACATCTTTGGTTGGTACAGCTAGGAATATCCCAAAGAAGAATATTGACTTTAAAATTGCCTTAGTTTTTTCAATTCCGGCTTTCACTGCCGTTTATTTCACTCGAAAATATTTTATTCAATTAATTCCAGACCATATTTTTTACATTAATGATTTTGTGTTAACCAAAGATGTCGCCATAATGTTGCTGTTTTCACTTGCTATGCTGGTGGCTTCTTACTCGATGATTAAAGATAAAACGGGGCTAAAACAAGTTGCTGATACTAATCTATGGCTACTTGCTTTTCAAGCTTTAATTGTTGGTTTGTTTACCGGATTAGTTGGCGCAGGTGGTGGGTTTTTAATTGTTCCCGCATTGGTTTTATTAGCTGGTTTGCCAATGAAAAAAGCCGTTGCCACTTCTTTGTTAATAATCGCGGTCAACTCTCTAGTTGGTTTCTTAGGAGATGTGCAGAACCTAACGATTGATTGGGCCTTCTTAGCAGTTTTTACCGGTCTTTCTATTGTGGGAATATTTGTTGGAATTTATCTCAACCAATTTGTTGATGGCAAAAAGCTTAAAAAAGGGTTTGGATGGTTTGTTCTTTTAATGGGCATCTACATTATTATCAAAGAACTCGGGTAATATTTGGGCGTTACCTAAAGGTCGGGCTTTCCACTATATCTTTTCTTCCGTTTTACTCCAGAAAAGGATGCCGTTACTATCCCTAACGCAAACCTTGCTATACCATCTTCGCAGTTTAAGTATAAGAATCACTATACAGTTTATAGAAGTAGGCCGCGAATGGTAAAAATATCCTTTATGTAACAAATGTCACTTTTTTTGAATTTTGCTTGGTTTAACTTTGTTCTATAATTAGATATTAATCAGAAAAACACATACAATGAAACTAGAGCAAATTTATACCGGATGCTTAGCACACGCAGCATATTATTTAGAAAGTGATGGCGAAGTTGCCATATTTGATCCATTACGAGAAGTTCAACCATATATCGATAGATCGATTGAAGATCATGCAAAAATTAAATTTGTCTTTGAAACGCATTTTCATGCAGACTTTGTAAGTGGGCATTTAGATTTGAAAAAGAAAACTGGAGCACATATCGTTTTTGGACCAACAGCTAAACCAAGTTATGATGCGATTATTGCTGAAGATGAGCAGGTATTTAACGTTGGAAAATGTAAAGTAAAAGTATTGCACACTCCTGGGCACACTATGGAAAGCTCGACTTACCTGATCATTGATGAAAATGGGAAAGAACACGGAATCATTACAGGAGATACATTGTTTATTGGAGATGTTGGTCGTCCGGATCTGGCACAGCATGTAATCTCTGATTTGACTGAAGATAAGTTAGCTGGGCATTTATTCGACTCTTTACGGAATAAAATTATGCCTTTAAGCGATGATTTAATCGTTTATCCAAATCACGGTGCAGGTTCTGCTTGCGGTAAAAATATGAGCAAAGAAACAACGGATACGTTGGGTAACCAAAAGAAAACGAACTATGCTTTACGTCCGGATATGACGATAGAAGAGTTTAAGAAAGAACTTTTAGAAGGTTTAGTTCCACCTCCTGGATATTTTCCTCAGAATGTATTGTTGAACATAAAAGGGTATGAAAGCTTGGAAACAATTATGAGTAAAGCTGAGCAACCGCTAACTCCTGCTGCTTTTGAAGCTGCAGCAAATGAAATAGGTGCATTGGTTTTGGATGTTCGTTCACAACAAGATTTTGCAAAAGGACATATTCCACGTTCTATTTTTGTGGGAATTGATGGAAGTTTTGCTCAGTGGGTAGGAGCCATGATTGTGGATACCAAACAGCCTATTTTAATTGTTGCCGACAATGGAAGAGAGGAGGAGACGATTACTCGGCTTTCACGTGTCGGATTTGATCATGCCATTGGATATTTAGAAGGAGGATTTGAATCTTGGAAGAAATCAGGCAAGGAATTCGATACAGTTGACACGATTTCTCCAGCTCAATTAAAAGAAGAAATGACCAAAGACAAATCTTATCCGATTTTTGATGTTCGAAAAGAAAGTGAGTTTAAATCAGAGCATATTGAAATTGCCAACAACACGCCTTTGGATTTTATAAATAATCATTTAGCAGAGTTTCCTTCACAAGAGCCATTTTATTTGCATTGCGCAGGAGGCTATAGAAGTATGATTGCAGCATCAATTTTGAAAAGTAGAGGAATACATAATTTAATTGATGTTGAAGGCGGTTTTACGGCAATAAAAGAAGTAGGTATTAAAACAACGGATTACGTATGTCCAACAACATTGTTATAGTTTTTTTAGAGGAGTGGTTACCTGATTAATTTTTCATGTTTTTAGGTTTGGGAAGAGTGGCTTTGTGAAGTCACTCTTTTTTATTCTGTGTAACTATTGTTACCTTTATAAAGAATAACTGGACTTAACTTTCGCTTAAAAAATAGGCGATTATTTACAGTGTTTTTAGTCGTTTCAATTGTTTTAAGTTGCTTATTATTAAATTTTAATGATAATAACAAAATAGTCAGTTCAGAGCATATATCGAATGTGTTAAAAACGGGAAAACCTACTCAAACCAAAGTTTTGTTTAACAATGTTGATCAGAAAGTGATTGTGTTAAAAATTCAAGAGAAAGAAATGCTTAAAGAACATGTTAGTAAAGTGGCAGATCTTTTAGTTTGTGTTAATGGCCAATCGATTTATAAGGAAAAAGAAAGTAGAACCATTTCAATGACGAACGGTGATTTTGTATAGATTCCAAAAGAAGTGTTGCATGAGTTTGTCGCAACTAAAACAAGTGAATTTTTATTAATTAAGTAAACCAAAATCAAATGAAAAAATATATCCTAGCCGCTATCGGTATTGCCATATTTATGGCTTGTAATAATACCACTAGTACTACCGAGCAAATAGCAGAAAATAATGAACAAAAAGCCGTTCATGAAGGAGAAATCTTATTGAAGAAAAACTGCTATGTATGCCATCATCCTACAATGGAGACAGGACGAATAGCGCCACCGATGCAATATGTAAAAGAGCATTACATCAAAGAAGGCACTACTGAAGCAGAATTCACCGAAGCCTTTATTTCGTTTATAAAGCATCCGACCAGAGAGAAGGCAAAAATGCCAGGAGCTATTGCCAATTTTGGATTGATGCCACAACAAGCTTTTCCTGAAGAAACGCTCCAAAAGATTGCGGACTATATTTATAACAATCAAATAGATGGACCAGGAGATTTTCAAGAGCATAAGAAGAAACAGGGGAAAGGACTTGGCAAACATATCGAAAGTGAGCAAAAGACAGAATTGTCTAAAGCAGATAGAGGATTAGAATATGCGTTAAGCACTAAAGCAGTTTTAGGTAAAAACTTAATGGGAAAGATTCAATCTGAAGGTACGATAGGAGCATTGGAGTTTTGTAATATTAAAGCCATTCCACTTACAGATAGTATGGCTAAGGTGCACCATGCATTGATTAGTCGGGTTACAGATCAGCCAAGAAATCAAAATAATTTAGCTTCAAATAATGAGCTATCTACGCTAAGTTTTTTTAAACAACAAGCTAGTGAAGGCCTAGAACAAGAACCTGTGTTGAGAGAAGAAAATGGCAAAACCTACTTCTATTTCCCAATCATGACGAACTCCATGTGTATGCAATGCCATGGTAAACCTGGAACAGATATCGAGAATTCTACTTTAGCAGCGATTAAAGCCAAATATCCTAAAGATAAAGCTACAGGTTATGGAGTAAATGAAGTGCGCGGTATGTGGAGGGTAGTGATGGATTAATTTAGTCAATGAATCAATATAACAATAAGTCAACCCGCCTGCCGGCGCGCAGGTGTAACAATTATTTTGTCTGCGGCAGTCTTGTTTAGATTAATTATTCTTTGTGAACTTTGTGATTTTCTTTGTGCCTTTGTGGTTAAAAAATAGTGCTACTTTTCGATTGTATTTAATGGATTTATTCATCTAGGCTTCGACGGAGAAGCTCAGTCTGACAATTAAAAAGGATAGAATGCAACTTGTAAATTTTAGTTACCATTGATTATTTTGAAATTCATCACTCTTGGAGAGAACAAACCTAGTTTAATCCACATTTCTTTTCTCTCGGTAACAAAGGTTACTGACCGACCCCTGCACTTAGAGGGAACTTCGCATCATAATTTATTTTATGATGAAAAAACACATATTGGTATGGTATTTTGGAATTGCTTCGGTAGCGCTTTTTGCGCAGTCGGCAGAGCGTATTCCAATCACAAAAGCTGCCGTTAAGGCAAAGGTTGATGCACAAAACAGTTCCATTAAAATAGCGGAGCAAAATTACAACAGTGCAAAAGCAGGATTTAGTCAAGCAAATGCGGTGATTCTTCCTACGATTTCGGTTTCTCACACCGCAATGGTAACGACTAATCCATTGATGGCTTTTGGTTCTAAGTTAAACCAAGAGGTTTTAACTGCCGCCGATTTTAATCCAGCGTTGTTGAATGACCCTGATCAAATTGAAAACTACGCAACGAACATCGCATTTGAGCAACCACTTATTAATGTAGATGGTTTTTATCAGCGCCAAGCGGCAAAAATGCAAATGCAAGCCACCAAATTGCAGTGGAATCGATCTATTGATCACATTTATTTAGAAGTGGATAAAGCCTATATGCAATTGCAATTAGCACACAAAGCTGTTGCGGTGATGCAACAGGCGGTAGCTACAGCCGAAGCCAATCAAAAAGTAGCCAAAGATAATTTGGAAGCAGGATACATGCAGCAAGCCGATTTTTTATCGGTAGAAATTCAAGTAAATCAACTCAAAGATCAATTGAGTA
Source organism: Vicingaceae bacterium (assembly GCA_018402765.1). Classification (GTDB taxonomy): domain Bacteria; phylum Bacteroidota; class Bacteroidia; order Flavobacteriales_E; family Vicingaceae; genus Acidiluteibacter. The sequence goes on from JAGYIE010000002.1 coordinate 888,929, forward strand.
GAGCAGAATCGCAATTGCAAAATGCATCAGACTATTTGGGTTTTATCATGAACGAACCTTCTGAAGCCATTTATCAACCTTCGGATTCCTTAACCATTCAGTTGACAGAATCTACTGGAATGCAATTGTCTGAAAGTCGCTCAGATATTCAAGCGATGAGTTTGGCTTCGGCAGCCTACAAAAAAATGCACCTGTCGGATAAAATGAGCTTTTTGCCACGTTTAAATGCTTTTGGTAGTTACCAATTGTACGACGATCAATTGTTTAATGCAAGTGCCAATGGTTACTTATTGGGTGCGCAATTGAGTTGGACTGTTTTTGAAGGTGCCAAGCGTTTTGGGAAAACCAAACAAAGTGGAGCGAACAGCCAAAAAGCAGACTTGGAATACGAACAATACGTGGCGAAAAGTCAGATGGAAATTAACCAAGCGAAACGACAATTAGCGGATGCTAAACACCAATTTGAAACAGCACAACTAGCAGAACAACAAGCCAAAGAAGTGTTGCGTATTCGTTCAAACCGATTTAAGGAGGGCTTAGAAAAAACAACCGACTTATTGATGGCTGAAACCCAATATGCTCAAAAACGATTAGCATATTACCAATCCATATTTGCCTACAACATGGCACAATCTACCCTTACATTTTTACTTAAGAATTAATTGAATCGAGATATGAAAACAAAGATAATTACTGCAGCAATTGCATTGACAGCAATCACATTATATAGCTGTGGAACGAAGGAAGAATCAACAACTACAATAACCGTAAACCCTGTTAAGGTAGAAGTTGAAACCGTGGCAAATCCCGACGGAATTTCAATGGTACATTTTAACGGAAAGGTAATCGCTGCATACAATGCCAACATCAGCACTAGAATGATGGGTTTTGTAGACCAAATGAAAGTGAAAGTTGGCGACGAAGTCAAAAAGGGACAGTTGTTGATGGTTATTAACAACGCAGATTTACAAGCCAAAAGTGCTCAAGTGAAAGCGGCCATTGCAGCTGCGGAGGCAGGTTTTGAGAATGCTGAAAAGGATTACAAACGTTTCCAAAGTTTAATGAAGTCGAACAGTATTTCTCAAAAGGAAATGGACGACATGACTACCCGGTATGAAATGATGAAAGCCCAACTAGAAGGTGCCAAACAACAGCAAAGTGAAGTTAATGCACAATTGCAATATGTGAATTTAACCGCTCCTTTTGATGGGGTGATTACCAACCGATTTATTGAAGTTGGAGATATGGCTAATCCCGGAATGCCTTTGTTAGCCATAGAGCAGCCTGGTAAAATGGAAGTTTCTGCCATGGTTCCTGAAAATCATATTCAATTGGTAAAGCAAGGTGAAGAGGTTATTGTAAGTATAAATTCTATTGATTCTGAACTCAAAGGAGTGATTTCAGAAGTGAGCAGTTCGTCAAAAAATACAGGTGGGCAGTATGCTTTGCGCGTTGCCATTAATGGAGAGAATAAAGCGTTGCGATCCGGCATGTTTGCAACAGTAGGAGTAGAGGTAAAAAGTGAAGGATCGACCAATTCAGTTCTTACCATACCTCAGTCGGCAATTGTTACCAGAGGCCAATTGTCAGGAGTTTATACAGTAAGTCAAAGTAAAACGGCCATTCTAAGATGGTTAAAACTTGGGCAAACAATAGAGAACAAGGTAGAAGTGCTTTCAGGTTTAAAAGCAGGTGAGCAATTAATTTTATCAGCTAAGAGTAAGTTATACAACGGAGTTCCTGTTGTTTATTAATAATCAGAAAAGAACGAAAAGATGAAAGAAGGATTAGCAGGTAGAATCGCCAAGATTTTCATTAGCTCTAAATTAACAGTGCTTTTGATGGTCGTATTTATGGTGGTTGGGGTATACAGTTCCTTTCTGATACCAAGAGAAGAAGAGCCGCAGATAGATGTGGCCATGGCCGATATTTTTATTGGTTATCCGGGTGCAAGCCCAGAGGAAGTAGAATCAAGAGTTTCGCAGCCGTTGGAGAAGATGATTTCCAACATTAAAGGCGTGGAATATGTGTATTCCACTTCCATGAAAGAGCAGGCGATGATTATTGTTCAATTTTATGTAGGTGAAGACATTGAGCGATCATTTGTGAAGTTGTACACGGAGATGAACAAGCACATGAACGAATTGCCAAGTGGTGTAACGCTGCCATTGGTAAAGGCAAGGTCTATTGATGATGTGCCCATGCTGAGTTTAACACTTTGGAGTGAAAACTACGATGATTATCAAATCAAGCAGATTGCTCAGGAGCTAAACGATGAAATCAAAAAAGTAAACGATGTTTCGGCAACCCATTTAATTGGAGGAAGAAACCGTGAAATGCGAGTGGTACTAAATCCTGCTAAGTTGGCTGCCTCAGGTTTAGATTTTTTAGCGGTAGCTGAAATGTTAAAAGCCAATAATCAGCAGTTAAGTAGTGGAAATATTACCAAAAATGATCAGGAATTCACTGTTGAAACGGGGCTGTTTTTATCAACTGTCGAAGATGTTGAGAATTTAGTAATTGGCGTTCAGCAAAATCAACCCATTTATTTAAAGCAAGTGGCTGAGGTGGTTGATGGTCCTGAAATTCCGGTTAATTACGTTCAGTTGGGATTTGGTCAAGCAAGTGAAAAAACGGCTGATTATCCTTCGGAGTATCCTGCTGTTACCCTTTCTATCGCTAAGCGGAAAGGTGCCGATGCCATGAAAATAGCCGATGTTATTTTAGCTAAAGTAGAGGGCTTAAAAGCAAATTTAATTCCCAATGATGTATTTGTAGAAGTAACTCGCAACTATGGAGAAACGGCTTCACAAAAGGTTTCTGAATTATTGATGCACTTGATTGGAGCTATTATAGCGGTGACCATCGTGGTTATGCTAGCCATGGGCTGGAGAGGAGGTTTAGTGGTGTTCTTATCGGTGCCTGTTACTTTTGCGTTAACCCTATTGAGTTACTATTTATTGGATTACACGCTGAATAGAATTACGCTTTTTGCATTGGTTTTTGTAACGGGAATTGTGGTAGATGATTCCATTATTATTGCGGAGAACATGCACCGACACTTCAAAATGAAGCGATTACCGTTTAAGCAAGCAGCTTTGTATGCGATTAATGAAGTAGGCAATCCAACCATTTTGGCCACCTTCACAGTAATTGCTTCGGTATTGCCTATGGCATTCGTATCTGGATTAATGGGGCCTTATATGTCACCCATGCCAATAGGAGCGTCTATCGCTATGATTTTGTCCTTATTTGTCGCTTTGACGATTACGCCATATTTAGGTTACATTTTCTTGAGAGAGAAAGAGCCGAAAGATGGGAAAGAAAAAGCACCTGAAAAAGAGATCACAGACACCATGATTTACCGCATTTATGAGCGATTTGAAAAGCCTTTGATTGAGAACAAAGGAATGCGTTGGGGGTTTTTAGGATTTACTGCACTTCTGCTTTTAGGTTCTGTCGCCATGTTTTTTACCAAATCGGTAGCGGTAAAAATGTTGCCCTTCGACAATAAAAATGAGTTTCAAGTAGTGATTGATATGCCTGAAGGAACAACTCTTGAACGAACGGATTTGGTAGCTAAAGAAGTTGCTCAGTTTATATCTACTCGACCTGAAGTGGTAAATTATCAAAGCTATGTGGGAACTTCAGCGCCCATTACGTTCAACGGATTGGTGCGTCACTACGATGTTCGAAGAGGAAGTAATGTGGCTGATATTCAAGTTAATTTAACAGACAAACACGATCGAAAAGCTCAAAGTCATGACATTGCAAGTGAGTTTAGACCTTACATTCAAGAAATTGCTAAAAAATACAATGCCAATGTGAAGGTAGTGGAAGTTCCACCAGGACCTCCTGTCTTGTCAACTATTGTGGCTGAAATATATGGACCTGACTATGGTGAGCAAATTAAGGTAGCAAATCAAGTCAAAGCTATTTTAGAAAATACCACCGATGTAGTAGATGTAGACTGGATGGTGGAAGCTGACCAAACGGCTTATGAATTGGTGGTGGACCGTGAAAAAGCTATGCTGTATGGCGTTGCGCCTCAGCAAGTGGTGTATACCATGAACATGGCACTTTCAACAAGAGCTGTTTCTATGTTATACGATGAAAATGCGGCTGACCAAGTAGGAATTGTTTTGGCTTTAGATCCAAAGGAAAAGTCAACCATTCAAGAGGTGACTCAATTGGAAATCAAATCAAGTCGTGGAAACATGGTGAGTATTGGTGATTTGGTTGAAGTGAAAGAAAAAATAGCTGAGAAGGCAATTTACCGCAAAAATCAGCAAAGGGTAGTGTATGTGTTGGCAGATATGGCAGGAGAACTAGAAAGTCCGGTGTATGCTATTTTGGGTATGGAAGAGAAGTTGAAGGAGATGAAACTGCCTGCAGGTTATGGTATTAATGAATTATACATTTCACAGCCAGAGAGTAACGAAGATTTTACAGTAAAATGGGATGGGGAATGGCAAATTACACTAGAAGTATTTCGCGATTTAGGAATTGCTTTCTTAGGTGTTATTGTTATGATTTACATTTTAATTGTAGGATGGTTCCAAAACTTTAAGGCACCGATTGTAATGATGGTCGCTATTCCGCTTTCATTGGTAGGAATTGTTTTAGGCCATTGGATGATGGATGCTTTCTTTACAGCGACTTCATTTATTGGAATGATTGCCTTAGCGGGAATTATGGTGCGGAACTCCGTGTTGCTAATTGATTTTATTAATATTCGCTTAGAAGACGGAGTAGGGTTAAAGCAAGCGGTAATTGAAGCCGGTGCAGTTCGAACTACGCCCATTTTATTAACTGCAGGAACAGTTGTAATTGGCGCCTTCGTTATTTTGTTTGATCCAATTTTCCAAGGCTTAGCCATTTCATTAATGGGAGGAACAATCGTATCGACTGTATTGACTTTATTGGTAGTGCCATTGGTGTATTACATGATTGAACGTAAAAATCACAAAAACTAAAAAAGAGTAACCATGAAGCTATTAATTGTAACAGTGGTAGAAGATTACCACGAAAAAGTGATGAAATTATTTAAACAAGCCAACATTGAAAATTTCAGTGAGTCAGACATTGATGGATATAAAAATGCTCCATCTACAATGATGTCGTCTAGTTGGTTCCCAAGCGAAAAGTCAGGTGCAGAGTCAAATTTATTTTTCTCCTTTACCGAAGAAGACAAAATAGACCAGTTGTTTGATTTAATCGAAGAATTTAATAAAAACTTAGAAACCAATAACCCAATAAAAGCGGTAGTAGTGCCGATAGAACGCAGTATTTAAATCTATAGAAAATGAAAAATAGAGTAGTTAGAGCCATTGCAGGCACATTTATATTAATCAGTTTGATCTTGTCTATATATGTAGACCAATCGTGGTTATGGTTTACCGCTTTTGTGGGAGCCAACCTATTGCAGTCTTCTTTTACCAAGTGGTGTCTAATGGACATTATTTTAGGCAAGTTAGGCGTGAAAGATTAGTTTGTTTGTATTTTTACTTGAAAAGGCCCATTATACCTCAATATAATGGGCCTTTTACTTTTTCCTAATTTGCTTCGTTGGGTATTTAGGAAAGTATATTTTGCTAAAATAATATATTTATGCTAAATTAGTATATATGAAAATTGACTTTTGTCCCAATTGTAATTCAGATCAGTATATTAAAAGTGGAATAGTAAATGATCGTCAGCGGTATAAATGTAAAAAGTGTAACTATTACTTCACTGTAAACAAGTCAGGTAAGAAGATTGATGATTACTATGTAAATAAGGCACTACAGCTGTACTTAGAGGGATTAACGTATCGAGAAATAGAGCGAATTTTAGGTATTTCTCATGTAAGCGTGATGAACTGGGTAAAGAAGTATACTATAAAACGACCTTATAATTCAGACTATCATCCTACCTACAAAATTTTGAATGCAGATGAACTTGCTACTTTTTTTAGTAAGAAAGGAAGTTTAAGTGGAGCAGGGGTTGTTATTACTGAATTAGGCGACAAGTTTATGATGATAAAATGGGAGCGCTTTAGAGATTAACTATATTTATTAGCATATAGCTATGTAAAATTTTACAGGATTCATCCTTTTTTGGAGATTAGTACCGCACACAAAACGAATATTTAGGTACTAACTAATTTAAAAAGATGAAAAAACTAAGTTTACTTTTAATAGGAGCTACACTTTTTTCTTGTCAACTTTTAAATGCTCAAGGTTCTCCTGATTATAAAGGAGGGATTAAGGTTAAGTTGGATGAAGAAGGAAAGAAATACCTTCGAGTGATCTCATGGGCTCAAATTCAGGCTGGGATAGATCTGAATCGAACAGTTGAACAATCCCCCTTAAACTTTGATTTGAGAAGGGCAAGAGTCTTGATGTTTTCTCAAATTACCGATAAATTTTTAATCTTAACTCATTTTGGATTAAACAGTCTCAATAGTAATAATATGGGTCCTCTGGGCAAGGATGCTAGTGCTCAACTATTTTTCCATGATGTTTGGGCGCAATATAATCTCAATAAAAATCACACAGTTGGAGCAGGACTGCATTATTTCAATGGTATTTCTCGACTGAACAATCAAAGTACATTAAATATCATGACGTTGGACAATAATCGTCAGTCTTGGGCCACAATTGGTTTGTCTGATCAGTTTGCCCGTCATTTGGGTGTTTTTGGTAAAGGTAAATTTGGACGATTGCAGTATAGGGTTTCAATTAATGATGCCATCGTTAATAGCTTAGATACAAGAGATTCAGACCCTACATTCGAAGGGACAGTTTATGCCGGAGCACGTCTTGAGGACCCTATAAAGTCAAGTAAAACCTACACAGGGTATTTTGATTACAATCTTTTGGATGAAGAGTCCAACTTTTTGCCTTATAAAGTAGGATCCTATTTGGGGTCAAAACGCGTTTTAAACGTCGGTGCAGGGGTCTTTTTGCATCCAGATGGAGCTGTAAATATCTCACCTACAGGAAATGAAGCGCAAATGGTAAGTGTATTTGCTGCAGACCTGTTTTATGATGCGCCTTTAGGTGAGAACGGCGGTGCAGTTACTGCTTATGCCACTTACCAAAAGAATGATTACGGTAAGGATTACTTATTTTCTGCATATGGCTCAGGATCGATGATCTATGGACATGCTGGATATGTGATACCAGGAAATAATGATAAAACAAGATTTCAACCTTATGCCTCATATTCTATTAACGAGTATGATGCAACTACTGACGTATATAGTCGATTAGGCATGGGAGTAAATGCATATTTCAGTGGACATAACTCTAAGTTGACTCTAGAGTATGCAAATGATAATAGAGGTGGAACCAGCACAAATGGTATTCTTATTCAAGCAATGATTTATTTATAAAAATTATAAACACGATGTCAGAAAGTAAAAATGCAAAAGCTTATTGGAAGGAGAACCTGAAATATCTCTTTATTTTATTAGCCATATGGTTTGCCGCGTCCTTTTGTGCGGGAATACTTTTCAAAGATGCCTTGAATGAGTTTAAGTTGGGTGGATTTAAATTGGGTTTTTGGTTCGCACAGCAGGGTTCTATTTATGTGTTTGTTATTCTAATATTCGTTTACATTCGATTAATGAATAAGTTGGATAAGAAATACGGATATGACGAGTAATCTTAATTAATAACATTTAAAATATAATAGTATGAGCGTTCAAGTATGGACATGGATTTTAGTTGGGATTACATTCGCCCTGTATTTCGGAATTGCAATATGGGCAAGAGCAGGTTCCACTAAGGAATTTTACGTTGCAGGAGGCGGAGTTTCTCCTTTAGCAAATGGAATGGCCACTGCAGCAGATTGGATGAGTGCAGCTTCTTTTATTTCTATGGCAGGATTAATTTCTTTTATGGGTTATGATGGTTCTGTTTTTCTTATGGGTTGGACAGGAGGATATGTTTTGTTAGCCCTGTTATTAGCGCCCTACTTGCGTAAATTTGGGAAGTTTACAGTGCCTGATTTTATTGGGGATAGATACTATTCAAATACTGCTAGAACCGTAGCAGTAGTTTGTGCACTTTTGGTTTCGTTTACTTACGTAGCGGGTCAGATGAGAGGGGTTGGTATTGTTTTTTCACAGTTTCTACAAGTTGATATAAATATCGGTGTAGTTATAGGAATGTCAGTAGTCTTGGTTTTTGCGTTCTTGGGCGGAATGAAGGGGATTACTTACACACAAGTAGCGCAGTATTGTGTGTTAATTTTTGCTTTTATGGTACCTGCATTTTTTATTTCTATGCAGATGACAGGTAATCCAATTCCACAATTAGGAATGGGAGGAAAAGTAGAGGGAGGTGCTTATTTACTTGATAAATTAGATGCCTTACATACCGAATTAGGGTTTAGCGAATACACAAGTGGAACCAAGTCAACTTGGGATGTATTTGCAATTACTATGGCATTAATGGCAGGTACTGCAGGATTGCCGCATGTAATTGTTCGATTTTTTACTGTTCCTAAAGTTAAAGATGCAAGAAAATCAGCTGGTTTAGCTTTATTGTTTATTGCTATTCTTTATACTACTGCTCCTGCGGTTGCTGTATTTGCTCGTACCAACTTAATTGAAACAGTAAAGGACGCTGAATATTCAGGTATTCCTGAGTGGTTTAAAAATTGGGAAAATACTGGTTTAATTGCCTGGGCAGACAAAAATAACGATGGTAAAATTCAATATGTAAAAGGGGATGCTGTGCAAGGAAAACCTGTTTACACAGAAGAAAGAGGTGTAAATGGTGAGCGTATCGTATCAAATCCAACAGCGGATGCCAATGAACTATACGTTGATCGTGATATTATGGTGCTTGCGAATCCTGAGATAGCAAACTTGCCTAACTGGGTTGTGGCTTTAGTTGCGGCAGGTGGTTTAGCAGCAGCGCTTTCTACAGCAGCAGGTTTGTTATTGGTAATTTCTACATCTATATCTCATGATTTAATAAAGAAGCAGTTGAAACCTGATATTTCAGAAAAAGGAGAATTATTAGCTGCAAGAATCGCCATTTTTGTTGCAATTATCATAGCTGGTTTATTCGGAATTTATCCTCCTGGATTTGTTGCAGCAGTCGTTGCTTTAGCATTTGGCCTAGGAGCAGCTTCCTTTTTTCCTGCTATTTTATTGGGAATTTTTGACAAACGAATGAACAAGGAAGGTGCAATTGCCGGTATGGTAGTTGGAATTTCTTTGATGCTATTTTACATGATTCGTTATAAAACAGGATTAATAGGTGTAATGGAACCTTTACCTGCGGAAAACTGGTGGTTTGGTACATCCCCAGAAGGATTTGGAACAATTGCAATGGGTGTTAATTTAGTTGTTTCTTTAGTTGTTTCTAGATTAACTCCTGCTCCGCCTGTAAATGTACAAGAGATTGTTGAGAGTATAAGAATTCCAAGCGGTGCAGGTGAAGCCTCAGGGCACTAACTACTAAGTTGGATAAACGGGTGCAGCGTTGCAATTTATTGTAGCGCTGCTTTTTTATTGATAATAATTACGATATTAGACGATGTGAAAAAAAGACATGAACAAAAGTTAGTCATTTTAGGAATTTCATTAGCCTTATTTTTTAATGCGCCTTTAATACTTATTTTCAATAGTCATTCGGCTATCTGGGGAATACCTATTTTTTATTTTTCTATTTTTTCCATTTGGTTGATATCTATAGTTATATCATTCATTGTATTAAAGCGTCACTATGAATAATTTTGCGCTAAGTTGTCTTATTCTTCTTTACTTATGTATTCTTTTTTACATAGCTTTTATTGTCGAGAAGAAGGGAAAAAGTAAATGGGTAAATAATCCATATGTCTACACGCTGTCCTTGGCTGTTTATTGTTCTGCATGGACGTATTATGGCAGCATAGGAGTAGCTGCAAATTCTGGTATCTCTTTTTTGCCAATCTATTTAGGTCCTATTATAGCCGCTCCCTTCTGGATTGTTATTCTCCGAAAAGTAATTCGAATTTCTAAACAACATAAGATTTCATCAATTGCTGATTTTATATCACTCCGGTATGGTAATGATCGATTCTTAGGGGCGCTTGTTGCTTTTATATGCACCATAGGAACAGTTCCTTACATTTCTTTGCAGTTAAAGGCAATATCTGAGACCTATGATATTCTTTCATCTGGAAGTACATTCGTTCCAAGAGGTACGCTAGGCGACTCTACGCTATATGTTGCAATATTACTTGCCGTTTTTGCCACATTCTTCGGCACCCAAACCACGGATGCCTCAGCCAAGCATAAAGGCATTGTTGCAACTATTGCTATTGAATCGATAATTAAGCTTGTTTTTTTTATTGTTGTAGGTTGTTATATAACATTTTACCTATTTGATGGCACAGAGGATTTATACCATCGGGTTACGCAAATTCAAGACATCACACCTTTAATTGGCTTTAGTAAAGTTGAGGATGCCTTTAGCTGGTTTTATATGATTGCCTTGTCTTTTACAGCAATCTTTCTTTTGCCGAGAATGTTTCAGGTATCTGTAGTAGAGAATGTAAGAGAAAAGCACCTTAAGCAAGCCATTTGGCTGTTTCCTCTATACTTATTGTTGTTTAATTTTTTCGTCATCTTTATTGCTTGGGCTGGACAGGTTACCTTCGGTAATTCTTCTAATGCTGAATACTTTACTTTACTGTTGCCATTGAAGAATGGTAATATTTTCATAGCGCTATTGGTCTTCTTTGGTGGCTTGTCTGCTGTGATTTCAATGGTGGTGGTTTCTACTTTAGCGCTATCTACTATGGTAAGTAATAACTTAGTTATACCTTATGGATTTCTTGAAGTATTCAGCAAAGGTAAGCCTGAAAAAAATGCACTTTACATTATTCGAATTAGAAGAATTGCAGTTTTCTCAATTATAATTATTGCATATATATTTTATGCAAGTTTCTCTATAGAATTATCGCTCTACTCTATTGGCCTAATATCATTTGTTATTATTTCTCAACTGGCCCCTTCTTTTTTTATTGGATTGTTTTGGAATAGAGGAGCTTCTAAAGCGTCTAAAATTGGCATCATTACAGGATTTATAATTACCATGTATACGTTAATTCTCCCTTTTTCTATTCAAGCTTTTACCGGATCCACTGTCTTTATTAGTGAGGGTGCTTTTGGTATTTCTTTTTTAAAGCCACATGCATTATTTGGTATTGACTTTTTAAGTCCTCCTGCACATGCATTCTTTTGGAGTATGTTAGCCAATACATTATGCTATTTGGTGTTCTCCCTAGTGAGTAAAGGCAATTACAGAGAACGGAATTACGCTGAAATGTTCGTCGATAGCAAGAATTTTAACTCTCTTCAAGATAGCGCTTTAGTATGGAAAGGTGAGGCTTTTGTATCAGATATTAAAAATGTACTTGTTCGATTCTTAGGAGAAGAACGAACTGAAAGAGCATTGCGCTTATTTTTCTCAAAATACGACCTTCCTTTAGACACACAGATGGCAGATGCACGATTGATTAATTTTTCAGAAAAACTACTAACCGGTAGTATTGGGAATGCCTCGGCCAAGATTCTTATCTCTGGAGTAGTTAAAGAAGAGGAAATTAGCTTAATAGAAGTACTTAAAATTCTTGAAGAATCCAAAGAGACAATCAGCAGGAATAAACTCTTAAAGGATAAGTCTAAACAATTAACCCAGCTTACTGAGCAACTAAAAGAGGCTAATGTAGAGTTGATAGAAAAGGATCAACAAAAAGACGAATTTTTAGATACGGTAGCTCATGAGATTAAAACGCCTATTACCGGTATACGAGCTGCCGTTGAGTTATTGATTGAAGATTTACAAGAAATGCCGCCTGAGTTAAGCAATCAATTTTTAACCAATATTCTTTCTGATGCTGATCGAATGAGTAGGTTGATTAATAATCTCTTAGATTTTGAGAAATTGTCAAATGGAAGGGAGCAATTAAACTTGCAAAAGAATAGTTTGAAAAGAACGATTGAAACTGCTCTTTCTGGAGTTAGCCAAATAGCGTCCAATAAAAAGATAACTCTATTACACACCAATAAAAGTGATTACAGTTTTTTTTATGATGAAGATCGTATCCTTCAAGTAATGACAAATTTACTTTCAAATGCAATCAAGTTTTGCGAACCAGAAAGCGGAATCATTAGCATAGATTACAGATACGATGATGGATTTATCTTTGTAGAAGTGAAGGATAATGGAAAGGGCATACCACAAGAAGATTTAGTTTTTGTATTTGATAAATTTTACCAATCAAAAAATCAGAATACCATTAAACCAGAAGGGAGTGGTTTAGGTCTAGCCATAAGCAAGCAAATCATTTTGCAGCACAAAGGAAAAATATGGGCTAAAAATTCACTTAAAGCCGGAGTTGTCGTTGGTTTTAAGTTGCCATTTGACTAATTTTGAAAGAATGGTCAAACAAAAAATTTTAATAGTCGACGACGAGCCAAACATTGTTATGTCTTTAGAATATGCATTTAAAAAACAAGACTTTGAAGTGTATATTGCAAGAGATGGTAGTGAAGCAATGGAAATTTTAACACATCATATTCCTGCCGTAGTTTTGTTGGACATTATGATGCCTAATGTAGATGGTTATCAAACATTAAAATTCATTAAAGAAAAAATTGAATTAAATTCAACAAAAGTCGTATTTTTAACAGCAAAGAATAAGGCGTCTGATATTGAAAAAGGGTTAAAGCTAGGTGCAGATAAATACCTTATTAAACCTTTTTCTGTTAAGAAAATAGTCGCTGAAATTCTTGAACTTATTTGATCTAGATTACTGGTTTTGTGTGCAAACTAACCATTGTTTAATTAAAATAAGTCTGTATGAAACTGCAAGTCAGTCCACTTATATCTGATATAATCATTTCTGTTTATATTCTGATAACATTGTATATTCGATTTGAATGGGAAAATAGTAATCGCATTTCAATCCCTCAATCCTTAGCGGTTGGTTTATCTTTCATTGTATTTATTTGGGCCTTAATAAAACTTAAAGTCTTAAATCCAAATTGGTTTGGTTTGTTTAATGCTAATAAATCGAAACCATGAACTATCACGATTTTTACACAAAAAGTATCAACGATAGAGCTCTTTTTTGGAGAGAGCAATCCGATCAAATAACCTGGTATAAGCCGCCAATTAATACCCTTTCGTCAGGAGCGAATGGCTATCCTGAATGGTTCTCAGATGGAGAGTTAAATATGAGTTATTTATGCGTTGATAAGCATATTGAGGATGGCTATGGTGATGAAGTTGCTATTTACTATGATTCTCCTGTTACAAATACGAAGCAAGCCATAACTTACTTTAAACTATATGATGAAGTAGCAAAGTTGGCAGGTGGGCTTATTGATTTAGGATTGAAAAAAGGCGATACTGCCATTATTTATATGCCAATGATTCCTCAAGCAGTTTATGCAATGCTCGCTTGTGCAAGAATTGGGGTTACTCATTCTGTTGTTTTTGGTGGTTTTGCACCTCATGAATTGGCTATTCGAATAGATGATTGTAAGCCCAAGGTTATTATTACAGCATCTTCAGGAAAAGAGATTGATAAAATCATACCATATAAGCCATTTGTAGACGAAGCAATTAATAAATCTAAACATAAACCATCTAGAGTAATTACGTATCAGCGAAAACTTCAGCAAGTAGCGTGGCAAATGAAATCTTATGATGTAGATTATGAACAGCTAACGGCTCATTCTGAACTTGCAAAGCCTGTCAGTGTGCCTGCTAATCACCCATTATATATTTTATATACCTCGGGAACTACTGGAACTCCCAAAGGAATCGTAAGAGATACGGGTGGGTATGCTACTGCACTAAAATTTTCCATGAAGTATATATATGGTTTAAATGAAGGCGAAGCATATTGGGCCGCTAGTGATGTTGGTTGGGTTGTCGGTCATAGCTATATTGTTTATGGACCTTTGATCAATAGAAATACTACCGTTCTTTTTGAAGGTAAGCCTATTAAAACTCCTGATGCTTCAACGTTTTGGAGAATTATTAGTGAATACAAAGTAAAGGTAATGTTCACAGCCCCTACGGCTATTCGAGCTATAAAAAAAGAAGATCCTGATGGAGAATGGGTAAAAAGGTTTGATTTATCGTCTTTAAAGTATCAATTTTTGGCAGGAGAGCGTTGTGATGCAGCCACACTAAAATGGGCTGAAGAGCACTTAAATGTTCCTGTTATAGATCATTGGTGGCAGACTGAGTCAGGTTGGCCTATGTTGGCAAATATGGTAGGTGTTAATCTTCAAAAAGTAAAGCCAGGTTCTGCTACATTTCCTGTATGTGGATATGATATACAAATCTTAAATGAAGATGGGACATTGGCAGCTGCAAACACTGAAGGCTACGTAGCTATTAAATTACCGCTTCCACCCGGTAATCTATTGACACTTTGGGGTAATCAAGATCGATTTTATTCTGGTTATTTACAACGGTTCCCCGGTTACTATTTTTCTGGAGATGGAGGATATAGAGATAATGACGGTTATATTTTTATAACGGGTCGAGTAGATGATATAATTAATGTAGCTGGCCATCGACTTTCTACGGCAGAAATGGAAGAAATAGTAGCAGGACATGCTGAAGTAGCAGAATGTGCTGTGTTTGGCGTAAAGTGCGAATTGAAAGGAGAAAAGCCACTAGGGATTATTGTGCTAAAAAATAACCAGCTTGCGAATATAACGCAGATTAAGCAAGAAACTATTCTGCGTGTTAGACAAGAAATAGGAGCTGTTGCTTCATTTCGAGATGTTCTCATTGCAGAACGACTTCCTAAAACAAGGTCTGGTAAAATTTTAAGAAAACTTTTAAGGGCAATTGCAGATGGGGAAGATGTTTCAGTGCCGTCTACTATTGACGACCCATTAATAATTGAGGAAATTAAGGGAATCTTTAGTAAAGAAGATAACCTGTAGAAGGCAACAATTGAATTAAAGAAAATAGGTAAATTGCAATGAGTGAGATTGCTTATCGCAAGAACAAAATATAGAACAAATAATTAAATTATGAGTAATTATAACATAAAACACTTCGAAGAATATTTTCAGATTTATCGTAAATCGGTTCGTGACCCAGAATTATTTTGGGAAGAAATAGCCGAAGAGCACTTCATTTGGAGAAAACGGTGGGATAAGGTTTTGAGTTGGGATTTTAATAAGCCTGAAATCAAATGGTTTGAAGGATCTAAACTGAATATTACAGAAAATTGTATTGATCGACATTTAAGGACAAAAGGTGATAAAACAGCAATTCTGTTTGAACCAAATGATCCAAATTCTCCTGCAGAGCATATAACTTATAAAAAGCTACATGAACGAGTTTGTCGAATGAGTAATGTGCTAAAGGAACAAGGTGTAAGTAAGGGAGATAGAGTGTGTATTTATCTCCCAATGATTCCTGAGTTGGCAGTGGCTACTTTAGCCTGTGCGCGTATCGGAGCAATTCATTCTGTGGTTTTTGCAGGTTTTTCTTCTACAGCATTGGCAACTAGAATAAATGATAGTGACTGCAAAATTGTAATCACATCAGATGGATCTTATCGAGGAGGAAAAACGATTGATCTTAAAGGAATTGTTGATGAAGCGTTAACTCATTGCAACGGTGTTTCTACAACATTGGTAGTTAATCGAATAGGAAGTGATGTGGAAATGAAAGAAGGTCGAGATAAATGGTTGCAGCCGTTATTAGATAGTGCTTCTCTTCAATTTGAACCTGAGATTATGGATGCAGAAGATCCGCTTTTTATTCTATACACATCAGGTTCTACCGGTAAGCCTAAGGGGATGGTGCATAGCACAGCAGGATACATGGTTTATGCTGCATATACCTTTAAAAATATATTTAATTACAAAGAGCAAGATGTTTATTGGTGTACAGCAGACATAGGTTGGATTACCGGACATAGCTATATCGTTTATGGTCCTTTAGCTAATGGGGCAACAACAGTAATGTTTGAAGGTGTGCCATCTTATCCTGATTTTGGCAGATTTTGGCAAATAGTAGAAAAACATAAAGTTACTCAGTTGTATACTGCTCCAACCGCTATTAGAGCGCTTGCTAAAGAGAATATTGAGTTTGTAGAGAACTACGACTTATCTTCTCTTCGTGTATTAGGAACTGTAGGAGAGCCAATTAACGAAGAGGCTTGGCATTGGTATAATGATAATGTCGGTAAGAAAAAGAGTCCAATTGTAGATACTTGGTGGCAGACAGAAACCGGTGGAATTATGATTTCGCCGATTCCATTCTGCACACCTACTAAACCGACTTATGCCACATTGCCCTTTCCTGGTATTCAGCCTGCCTTGATGGATGAGAATGGAGAAGAAATAAAAGGAAATCAAGTAGATGGTAGGTTGTGTATTAAATATCCTTGGCCATCCATAGCCAGAACCATTTGGGGCGACCATCAGCGCTATAAAGACACTTATTTTTCTGCGTTTAAGAATATGTATTTTACAGGAGATGGAGCATTAAGAGATGAAGTTGGTTATTATAGAATTACAGGTCGTGTTGATGATGTGATTATTGTGTCAGGACATAATCTAGGTACGGCGCCTATTGAAGACGCTATAAATGAACACCCTGCTGTTGCAGAATCTGCCATTGTTGGATTTCCTCACGATATAAAAGGGAATGCTTTGTACGGGTATGTAATTTTGAAAGAATCAGGTGAATCTCGTGATCATGATAATCTTAGGAAAGAAATTAATCAAATCATTACTGAGCATATTGGGCCAATTGCAAAGTTGGATAAGATTCAATTTGTAAATGGATTGCCCAAAACAAGATCAGGTAAGATTATGCGCAGAATTCTACGAAAGATTGCAGGAAAAGATACTGCAAATCTTGGTGATACTAGTACTTTATTGAACCCTGAAGTTGTTCAGGAGATTATGGATAATGTGTTGTAGAAAGAATTTATTAATTCGCAGCGACCGGGCTTTTTAGGTCGCTGCGAATTAAAATTTTATAACAAAAAAAAGGAGCAATCATTTCTGATTACTCCTCGCAGTAGCGGGGACAGGACTCGAACCTATGTCACGCCTCAGGCGGATATAAGCCCTCCGATGCAAGAGTTGCTTTTAACCATTCTCTACCTTTACCTGATTTAAGGTATTTTTCTCTCTTCAGTGCTTCAGGTTTAGAATGATAGAATTCTACATAAACGACCTTCCATGGTCTGTATTTAATAGTGGAACCCTTCTTCGAAAGATGATTATGAGATTTGAATCGCTCGATTAAGTTTGATGTAAATCCTGTGTAGTATTTATTAAACTTCTTAGAGTGGAGAATGTAAATGACGAATTCTTCTTCCATATTGAAAATTTATATCATAAAAAAGGAGCTGAATTCTCAACTCCTCATATTAGCGAGGAAAGGACTCGAATCTCAGGCGGATATGAGTCCTCCGTATAAATTTCAGTTTATAACAAAAAAAAGGAGCAATCATTTCTGATTACTCCTCGCAGTAGCGGGGACAGGACTCGAACCTATGTCACGCCTCAGGCGGATATAAGCCCTTCGATTCAAGAGTTGCTTTTAACCATTCTCTACCTTTACCTGATTTAAGGTATTTTTCTCTCTTCAGTGCTTCAGGTTTAGAATGATAGAATTCTACATAAACGACCTTCCATGGTCTGTATTTAATAGTGGAACCCTTCTTCGAAAGATGATTATGAGATTTGAATCGCTCGATTAAGTTTGATGTAAATCCTGTGTAGTATTTATTAAACTTCTTAGAGTGGAGAATGTAAATGACGAATTCTTCTTCCATATTGAAAATTTATATCATAAAAAAGGAGCTGAATTCTCAACTCCTCATATTAGCGAGGAAAGGACTCGAATCTCAGGCGGATATGAGTCCTCCGTATAAATTTCAGTTTATAACAAAAAAAAGGAGCAATCATTTCTGATTACTCCTCGCAGTAGCGGGGACAGGACTCGAACCTATGTCACGCCTCAGGCGGATATAAGCCCTTCGATTCAAGAGTTGCTTTTAACCATTCTCTACCTTTACCTGATTTAAGGTATTTTTCTCTCTTCAGTGCTTCAGGTTTAGAATGATAGAATTCTACATAAACGACCTTCCATGGTCTGTATTTAATAGTGGAACCCTTCTTCGAAAGATGATTATGAGATTTGAATCGCTCGATTAAGTTTGATGTAAATCCTGTGTAGTATTTATTAAACTTCTTAGAGTGGAGAATGTAAATGACGAATTCTTCTTCCATATTGAAAATTTATATCATAAAAAAGGAGCTGAATTCTCAACTCCTCATATTAGCGAGGAAAGGACTCGAATCTCAGGCGGATATGAGTCCTCCGTATAAATTTCAGTTTATAACAAAAAAAAGGAGCAATCATTTCTGATTACTCCTCGCAGTAGCGGGGACAGGACTCGAACCTATGTCACGCCTCAGGCGGATATAAGCCCTTCGATTCAAGAGTTGCTTTTAACCATTCTCTACCTTTACCTGATTTAAGGTATTTTTCTCTCTTCAGTGCTTCAGGTTTAGAATGATAGAATTCTACATAAACGACCTTCCATGGTCTGTATTTAATAGTGGAACCCTTCTTCGAAAGATGATTATGAGATTTGAATCGCTCGATTAAGTTTGATGTAAATCCTGTGTAGTATTTATTAAACTTCTTAGAGTGGAGAATGTAAATGACGAATTCTTCTTCCATATTGAAAATTTATATCATAAAAAAGGAGCTGAATTCTCAACTCCTCATATTAGCGAGGAAAGGACTCGAATCTCAGGCGGATATGAGTCCTCCGTATAAATTTCAGTTTATAACAAAAAAAAGGAGCAATCATTTCTGATTACTCCTCGCAGTAGCGGGGACAGGACTCGAACCTATGTCACGCCTCAGGCGGATATAAGCCCTTCGATTCAAGAGTTGCTTTTAACCATTCTCTACCTTTACCTGATTTAAGGTATTTTTCTCTCTTCAGTGCTTCAGGTTTAGAATGATAGAATTCTACATAAACGACCTTCCATGGTCTGTATTTAATAGTGGAACCCTTCTTCGAAAGATGATTATGAGATTTGAATCGCTCGATTAAGTTTGATGTAAATCCTGTGTAGTATTTATTAAACTTCTTAGAGTGGAGAATGTAAATGACGAATTCTTCTTCCATATTGAAAATTTATATCATAAAAAAGGAGCTGAATTCTCAACTCCTCATATTAGCGAGGAAAGGACTCGAATCTCAGGCGGATATGAGTCCTCCGTATAAATTTCAGTTTATAACAAAAAAAAGGAGCAATCATTTCTGATTACTCCTCGCAGTAGCGGGGACAGGACTCGAACCTATGTCACGCCTCAGGCGGATATAAGCCCTTCGATTCAAGAGTTGCTTTTAACCATTCTCTACCTTTACCTGATTTAAGGTATTTTTCTCTCTTCAGTGCTTCAGGTTTAGAATGATAGAATTCTACATAAACGACCTTCCATGGTCTGTATTTAATAGTGGAACCCTTCTTCGAAAGATGATTATGAGATTTGAATCGCTCGATTAAGTTTGATGTAAATCCTGTGTAGTATTTATTAAACTTCTTAGAGTGGAGAATGTAAATGACGAATTCTTCTTCCATATTGAAAATTTATATCATAAAAAAGGAGCTGAATTCTCAACTCCTCATATTAGCGAGGAAAGGACTCGAATCTCAGGCGGATATGAGTCCTCCGTATAAATTTCAGTTTATAACAAAAAAAAGGAGCAATCATTTCTGATTACTCCTCGCAGTAGCGGGGACAGGACTCGAACCTATGTCACGCCTCAGGCGGATATAAGCCCTTCGATTCAAGAGTTGCTTTTAACCATTCTCTACCTTTACCTGATTTAAGGTATTTTTCTCTCTTCAGTGCTTCAGGTTTAGAATGATAGAATTCTACATAAACGACCTTCCATGGTCTGTATTTAATAGTGGAACCCTTCTTCGAAAGATGATTATGAGATTTGAATCGCTCGATTAAGTTTGATGTAAATCCTGTGTAGTATTTATTAAACTTCTTAGAGTGGAGAATGTAAATGACGAATTCTTCTTCCATATTGAAAATTTATATCATAAAAAAGGAGCTGAATTCTCAACTCCTCATATTAGCGAGGAAAGGACTCGAATCTCAGGCGGATATGAGTCCTCCGTATAAATTTCAGTTTATAACAAAAAAAAGGAGCAATCATTTCTGATTACTCCTCGCAGTAGCGGGGACAGGACTCGAACCTATGTCACGCCTCAGGCGGATATAAGCCCTTCGATTCAAGAGTTGCTTTTAACCATTCTCTACCTTTACCTGATTTAAGGTATTTTTCTCTCTTCAGTGCTTCAGGTTTAGAATGATAGAATTCTACATAAACGACCTTCCATGGTCTGTATTTAATAGTGGAACCCTTCTTCGAAAGATGATTATGAGATTTGAATCGCTCGATTAAGTTTGATGTAAATCCTGTGTAGTATTTATTAAACTTCTTAGAGTGGAGAATGTAAATGACGAATTCTTCTTCCATATTGAAAATTTATATCATAAAAAAGGAGCTGAATTCTCAACTCCTCATATTAGCGAGGAAAGGACTCGAATCTCAGGCGGATATGAGTCCTCCGTATAAATTTCAGTTTATAACAAAAAAAAGGAGCAATCATTTCTGATTACTCCTCGCAGTAGCGGGGACAGGACTCGAACCTATGTCACGCCTCAGGCGGATATAAGCCCTTCGATTCAAGAGTTGCTTTTAACCATTCTCTACCTTTACCTGATTTAAGGTATTTTTCTCTCTTCAGTGCTTCAGGTTTAGAATGATAGAATTCTACATAAACGACCTTCCATGGTCTGTATTTAATAGTGGAACCCTTCTTCGAAAGATGATTATGAGATTTGAATCGCTCGATTAAGTTTGATGTAAATCCTGTGTAGTATTTATTAAACTTCTTAGAGTGGAGAATGTAAATGACGAATTCTTCTTCCATATTGAAAATTTATATCATAAAAAAGGAGCTGAATTCTCAACTCCTCATATTAGCGAGGAAAGGACTCGAATCTCAGGCGGATATGAGTCCTCCGTATAAATTTCAGTTTATAACAAAAAAAAGGAGCAATCATTTCTGATTACTCCTCGCAGTAGCGGGGACAGGACTCGAACCTATGTCACGCCTCAGGCGGATATAAGCCCTTCGATTCAAGAGTTGCTTTTAACCATTCTCTACCTTTACCTGATTTAAGGTATTTTTCTCTCTTCAGTGCTTCAGGTTTAGAATGATAGAATTCTACATAAACGACCTTCCATGGTCTGTATTTAATAGTGGAACCCTTCTTCGAAAGATGATTATGAGATTTGAATCGCTCGATTAAGTTTGATGTAAATCCTGTGTAGTATTTATTAAACTTCTTAGAGTGGAGAATGTAAATGACGAATTCTTCTTCCATATTGAAAATTTATATCATAAAAAAGGAGCTGAATTCTCAACTCCTCATATTAGCGAGGAAAGGACTCGAATCTCAGGCGGATATGAGTCCTCCGTATAAATTTCAGTTTATAACAAAAAAAAGGAGCAATCATTTCTGATTACTCCTCGCAGTAGCGGGGACAGGACTCGAACCTATGACCTTCGGGTTATGAGCCCGACGAGCTACCAACTGCTCCACCCCGCAATATATTTTTAGCTATTGCTTTTTTCATAAAATTTGACCTGTTAAACTGTTGTCTAACGCCCAATTAAAGATCAATTTTATTCGTAAAATAAAGGGACCTTCCATAATTGGAGTGCAAATATATTATTTGTTTCTTTGCAGTGCAAATAAAATGCATAAAAAATGTCGCATAAAGCAGGATTTGTTAACATCATTGGAAACCCTAATGTTGGAAAATCTACTCTAATGAACGGGTTAGTAGGAGAGAAGATGTCAATTATTACATCTAAAGCACAAACTACACGTCACCGAATTCTAGGGATTGTAAATCAAGAAGACTACCAAATTGTCTTTTCTGACACTCCTGGAGTGCTAGAACCTAACTATAAGTTGCACGAAGGGATGATGAAATTCGTTTATTCTGCACTTGAGGATGCAGATGTTTTGTTATTAATTGTTGATGCCTACGATCAAATTATTAAAAATGAGAAAGTCCTTCGAAGACTAAAGGAAATCGAAGTTCCATTATTGATTGTTGTCAATAAGATTGATTTATTGGATCAAGAGCGATTAGAAGAAACGGTAAGCTTATGGAGCGAACAGTTTTCAAAGGCCGAAATTTTGCCAATGTCTGCGCTTCACAAGCAAGGATTAGATACATTGTTGAATAAAATTACTTCTCTATTGCCTGAGTCAGCTCCTTATTTTGAAAAGGATGCACTGACTGACAAGACGGAGCGATTTTTTATGGCAGAAATAATTCGCGAGAAAATTTTCATGAATTATAAAAAGGAAATACCGTATTCATGTGAGGTAGTTGTTCATTCATTCAAAGATGAAGAGAATATTGTTCGCATATCTGCAGATATAATGGTTTCAAGAGATTCTCAGAAGGGAATTTTGATTGGACACCAAGGAAAAATGTTAAAGAAAGTAGGAACCGCAGCGCGTTTAGATATGGAGAAGTTCCTGGATAAGAAAGTGTTTTTAGAATTGTATGTGAAGGTAGACCAAGATTGGAGGGACCAAGATTCTAAATTAAAGCGTTACGGCTATTTATAAGTTGAAATTATGGCAAATATTGTTGCAATTGTTGGTCGTCCAAATGTTGGAAAATCAACGTTATTTAATCGTATAACAGAAAGTAGAAAGGCGATTGTTGATGAGCAGAGTGGAGTAACTCGTGATCGACATTTTGCAAAAGCGAATTGGTCTGGAAGAGAGTTTACGATTATCGATACTGGTGGTTATATCAGTGGATCAGAAGATATTTTTGAAGGAGAAATTAGAAAGCAAGTAGAGATATCTATTTCAGAGGCTTCCATTATTTTGTTCGTTGTGGATGTAACTGCAGGGATAACAGATTTAGATGATGTTGTAGCAGGAATGCTACGTAAAAGTGGTAAGAAGATATTTGTAATTGCAAATAAGGTTGATAACAACGAGCGTTGGGGAGAGTCTGCAATTTTTCACGCATTTGGTTTAGGTGATCCATATAATATTTCATCATTAAGCGGAAGTGGTACAGGTGATTTGTTAGACGATGTGATTGCTGAATTTCATGATGGAGATGAAGAAGAAATCGACATTCCAAAATTTGCTATTGTTGGTAGACCGAATGTGGGTAAATCTTCTTTAGTGAATGCGCTAATTGGTAAAGAACGAAATATTGTGACTGACATAGCCGGAACCACTCGCGATGCGTTAGGTACACGTTACAATGCTTTTGGTTTTGATTTTATGCTAACGGATACTGCTGGGCTTCGTAAAAAAGGAAAAGTTGATGAAGATGTAGAGTTTTATTCAGTTATGCGATCTATTCGTGCGATTGAGAATAGCGATGTTTGTATATTGCTATTTGAGGCTGACAAAGGGGTAATGGCTCAAGACTTAAATATTTTACAACTCGCTTTG
This sequence comes from Vicingaceae bacterium, assembly GCA_018402765.1. GTDB lineage: Bacteria > Bacteroidota > Bacteroidia > Flavobacteriales_E > Vicingaceae > Acidiluteibacter. Next base: position 912,523 of record JAGYIE010000002.1, read on the forward strand.
AAGAATAAAAAAGGGCTAGTTATTATGGTCAACAAATGGGATTTGGTGAAAGACAAAGGCACCAATACCATGCGCGACTTTAAGAATGCTATTCTAGAAAAGATAGCTCCTTTTAATGATGTGCCGGTGATATTTACTTCGGTTACAGAAAAGCAACGAATTTTAAATGTGTTGGAAGAGGCAGTTCACGTTTACCAAAATAGAATTCGAAAGATTCCTACCAATAAGCTGAATAAGGTGATGCTTCCGATTATTGAAGCAGTTCCACCTCCTGCAGTTAAGGGGAAGTATATTAAGATTAAGTTTATCAATATGCTACCTACTTACAAGCCGACTTTTGTATTCTATTGTAATTTGCCACAGTATATTAAGGAATCGTATAAACGATTTGTAGAGAATAAATTAAGAGAGAATTTTGATTACACTGGTGTGCCGATTCAGTTATTCTTTAGAGAGAAGTAGTCTTCTTTTATAGGCTCTATATATTGAGCGTTTTGATTATTTCAGCACTAGCTAGAGACAAAATACAAAGAAATTCACTAAAATAAAAAATCCATCTTGGCTAGCCAAGATGGATTTTCTTTGTGTTAAATAGTGGTTTCTTATAATCCGAAACCTGCTTTTACTTTATCTAAATAATCTAATTTTTCCCAAGTAAATAGTTCTACTTCCATCGTTTTGCTCTCTCCATTTGGCTGAGTAAACGTTTTAGTAACTACTTCATTTTCTCTACCCATATGTCCATAAGCGGCAGTTTCGCTGTACATAGGATTTCTTAATTTTAGTCTACTTTCAATAGCAGAAGGGCGCATGTCAAAAATTTCAGAAACTTTTTTAGCAATAGCTCCGTCATTCATATCCACTTTTGCAGTACCATAGGTTTCCACAAAAATACCCATTGGTTCAACTACACCAATTGCATAAGATACTTGTACTAAAATTTCATCTGCAACTCCTGCAGCCACTAAATTTTTAGCAATATGACGTGTAGCATAAGCTGCACTTCTATCCACCTTACTTGGATCTTTTCCTGAGAATGCACCACCACCGTGCGCACCTTTACCACCGTAGGTATCAACAATAATCTTGCGGCCTGTTAAACCGGTGTCTCCATGTGGGCCACCAATTACGAACTTACCTGTAGGGTTAATGTGGTATTTTATATCGTCATTAAATAGTGCTTGTAAATCTGCCGATAAATGAGCCTTTACTCGTGGAATTAATATCTCTACGATATCTTTTCTAATTTTAGCTAACATGGTGTCATCATCAGCAAAATCGTCATGCTGGGTAGATACAACAATAGCCTCAATACGTTGGGGTGTATTGTCATCAGAATACTCAATAGTTACTTGACTTTTAGCATCTGGTCGTAAATATGGAATATCTTTTTCTTCTCTTCTTAATGCTGCTAATTCTTTTAGAATCAAGTGTGATAGATCCAATGCTAGCGGCATATAGTTTTTGGTCTCATTGGTCGCATAGCCAAACATCATACCTTGGTCACCGGCACCTTGCTCTTCTTTTGAAGCTCTATCAACTCCTCTGTTAATGTCATCAGATTGCTCGTGTATAGCAGACAGCACTCCACAAGAGTTGCCATCAAACATGTACTCTCCTTTTGTATAGCCAATTCTATTAATTACATCACGTGCAATTTTTTGAACGTCTAAATAGGTGTTTGATTTTACTTCACCAGCCAATACTACTTGTCCAGTGGTTACTAAAGTCTCACAAGCCACTTTTGACTCAGGGTCAAAAGCTAAAAAGTTGTCAATTAAGGCATCAGAAATCTGATCTGCAACCTTATCAGGGTGTCCCTCTGAAACCGACTCGGATGTAAATAAATATGGCATTAATTTTTATATTAAATTATTAAACGGATGCTAAAGTACGAAATGTGCAAGGAATATTAAAAGTACAATTGCAGCTTATTTTTGTTTAGTTAATTGTTTGAAAACGTCTTCTAGTTTTTGATGCTCTTTCTGTAAAGTAAGAACCGAGGCGCCTTGTTTTACTGCGAAATTGAATAGGTCATTTCTCAAATCTATTGAAGCATCACTTTCTATTTTAAACGTATTTTCATCCACTTCAGTTATTTTGGTTACTCCTTCCATTTTTGAAAGCTTATTTTTATCAATACTACCTTCAAATTCTACTGTAATAATAATTTTTTCAGTTGTGATTGATGTTAATTCTTTAGCAGATTTATTTGCAACCAATTCACCTTTATTGATAATCATTACTCTATCGCAAATTGCTTCTACTTCTTGCATAATATGCGTAGAGAGCATAACTGTTTTTTCTTTGCCAACTGTTTTTATCAGATTTCTAATTTCTGTCAATTGGTTGGGGTCTAGGCCTGTAGTTGGTTCATCTAGAATTAGAACCTTTGGGTCATGAATCAATGCCTGTGCTAGTCCTACACGTTGGCGATAGCCTTTTGAAAGTTCTCCTATTTTTTTATTCTGCTCAACTTGTAAGCCTACTTTTTCAATTATTTCATCGAGCAACTTCTTCGTTGGTTTTATTTTATGAATTTGAGCCACAAATGAAATGGATTCTCTTACATACATGTCTAAGTAAAGAGGGTTATGCTCTGGGAGATAACCAATTAAATTTCTCACTCCAAGTGCATCTTCATTAACGTCTATTCCACAAACGCTTACTTTCCCTTCTGATGCAGGTAAGTAGGTAGTAATGATTTTCATCATTGTAGATTTTCCTGCTCCATTAGGACCCAAGAAACCAACTATTTCACCCGGTTTAACTTCAAAGCTCACATCGTTTAACGCACGTTGTTTGCCATATAATTTACTTATATTCTCTACCTTTATCGACATGTTTAAAGCTCATTTATAAAGGCCGAATTTACTAAATTTAAGCGGCCGAGTAGTGTTAAAATAATTCAAATAGTAGGTTGAAGGGAGTAGTTACAAAATCAACAGGTAGTTGGTATACCGTTAGAGGTGAGGATGGAGTTAGTTATGATTGCCGATTAAAAGGTAAGTTTCGTACCAAAGGAATTAAAAGTACTAACCCAGTTGCTGTAGGTGATAAGGTGGAATTTAAGTTAGAAGAAGAGGCCAATGTTATATTTCACTTAGCACAAAGAGAGAATTACATCATTCGTAAATCGATTAATTTATCGAAGCAAACCCACATTATTGCTGCAAATGTAGATCAGGCCTTTTTGTTTGTTACGCTAAAATTACCAGAGACTTCGCTAGAATTTATCGATCGTTTTTTAGTGAGTGCAGAGGCTTACCACATTCATGTGAAATTAATTTTTAATAAAATAGATATTTACGATGAGGAAGAGCTAAAGATGATCCGATTTATCCAGTCTATTTATACCAAAATTGGATACGATAGTTATGAAGTATCGGCTGAGAAGCAAATTAATTTGGAGGTTATAGAAGAACTGCTTAAAAATAAAATAACCATGCTTTCAGGCCACTCTGGTGTAGGTAAAAGTACCTTGATTAATCAATTAGATCCAGATTTAGATTTGCGGACTTTAGCTATTTCAGAAGCCAATAAATCAGGAATGCACACCACTACTTTTGCAGAAATGCATCCCTTAAATTTTGGTGGCGATATTATTGATACCCCCGGAATAAAAGGATTTGGCGTAGTGAATCTAGAAAATGCAGAATTACGAAACTATTTCCCTGAGATGTACGCGAAACAATCGGAATGTAAATTCAATAATTGTATTCACTTAAATGAACCAGGATGTGCTGTTAAAGAAGCAATAGACAGCAGAGAAATTTCAACTACACGATATGCGAGTTATTTAAGCATCATGGAAGATGAGCAAGGAGAAACATATCGAGCAAAAGGGTATTAATGAGAATCGTTTTACAAAAAGTACAAGAAGCATCTGTCGTAATTGATGGAATTGAAAAATCCAGCATAAAAACAGGTTTACTCTTACTTGTAGGAATCGAATCAGCTGACGATATAACAGATCGAGATTGGCTCATCCGAAAGGTAATTAATATGCGAATTTTTATCGATTCTGAAGGCGTTATGAATCGCTCTATTAAGGATGTCGATGGTGAAATTATAGTTGTGAGCCAGTTTACGCTTCATGCGAGTACCAAAAAAGGAAACCGACCATCATACATCAATGCTGCTCCGCCTGAAATGGCCAATGAGCAGTATGAATTATTTAAAAAAGAAATGCAAGTAGCGTTTGGTAAAGCCATTCAAAGTGGAGAGTTTGGTGCTGATATGAAAGTAAAACTAATCAACGACGGACCTGTTACTATTCTATTAGATTCAAAAAACAAAGTATAATGACATTAGGAGAAGCTCAGAAAAAAGTAGATGATTGGATAAAGGAATTCGGAGTTCGTTACTTTAACGAACTAACAAACATGGCCATGCTAACGGAAGAAGTGGGTGAAGTAGCTAGAATAATGGCGCGTGAATACGGCGAACAATCCAAAAAGAAATCTGATGAGGGTAAAGAGTTGGGCGATGAACTTGCAGATGTTTTATTTGTGCTGGTGTGCATCGCCAATCAGACTGGAATTGATTTACAGGCAGCTTTTGAGAAGAATTTAGCCAAGAAAACTCAGCGTGATAGCACACGGCACAAGGAGAATGATAAGCTGGGGTAAGATTTTTAGCGCATAAAAAAAGCCGATGACTATTAACTGTTATCGGCTTTTTTATTATTTTTTATCGTAAAACTTACTCAGCTAATACAATAATTTTATCATTTCTTACTTCAACTACTCCGCCATCTACTTCAAAAAATAGCTCTTTCGTAGAGTTTTCTTCTACTACTTTAATACTTCCTTTTTTAAGCACCGCTACCATAGGAGCATGACGATGTAAAACTCCAAAAGAACCATCAGCTCCAGGAAAAGAAGCAGACTTTACATCTCCTTTGTAGACTTGTTTGTCTGGTGTTACTATTTCTAATTGCATAAGATCTCTATTTTATACGTTTAAGTAATTGGTCAGTAGTATAACTACTGACCACATTTACTTTCGTATTATTTGTTTTCAGCAAGCATTTTCTCGCCTGCTTCAATAGCTTCTTCAATGGTTCCTTTCAGGTTAAAAGCAGCTTCAGGGTACTGATCTACTTTACCATCCATAATCATGTTAAATCCTTTGATGGTATCGTTAATGTCAACTAATACTCCTTTAAGGCCTGTAAACTGCTCAGCTACGTGGAAAGGTTGTGATAAGAAACGTTGTACTCGTCTTGCACGAGAAACGGTTAATTTATCTTCTTCAGATAATTCATCCATACCTAGAATCGCAATAATATCTTGTAGTTCTTTGTATCGTTGTAAAATCTCTTTTACTTTCTGTGCAGTTCCGTAGTGCTCTTTTCCTACGATTTCTGGAGTCAAAATTCTTGAAGTAGAATCCAATGGATCTACTGCAGGATAAATTCCTAGCTCAGCAATTTTTCTAGACAATACCGTAGTAGCATCTAAGTGAGCAAAAGTAGTAGCAGGAGCAGGGTCAGTTAAATCATCTGCAGGAACGTAAACCGCCTGTACAGATGTAATAGATCCTGATTTAGTAGAAGTAATACGCTCTTGCATCACACCCATTTCAGTAGCCAACGTTGGTTGGTAACCTACCGCTGATGGCATACGACCTAATAGTGCTGATACCTCAGAACCTGCTTGTGTAAATCTAAATATGTTATCGATAAAGAAAAGGATATCTTTTCCTTGAGTTTCACCTTCTGCTTTATCTCCATCTCTGTAGTATTCAGCCAATGTTAATCCTGAAAGTGCTACTCTAGCTCTTGCACCAGGAGGCTCATTCATCTGACCAAATACGAAGGTTGCCTTAGAATCTTTCAAAAGTTCTTTATCTACTTTAGATAAATCCCATCCGCCTTCTTCCATAGAGTGCATAAAGGCATCACCATATTTGATAATTCCTGACTCTAACATCTCTCTCAATAAGTCATTTCCTTCACGAGTTCTTTCACCAACACCTGCAAACACAGATAAACCACCGTGTCCTTTTGCAATGTTGTTAATCAACTCCTGAATCAATACTGTTTTACCAACACCGGCACCACCAAATAAACCAATTTTACCACCTTTTGCATACGGCTCAATTAGGTCAATTACTTTGATACCTGTAAATAAAATCTCTGTTGCAGTAGATAAGTCTTCAAACTTTGGAGGATTGCGGTGTATACCCAATCCGTTACTTTTATCAAGATTTCCTAATCCATCAATTGCATCACCTACTACGTTGAATAGACGACCCTTGATCTCTTCTCCAATTGGCATTTTGATCGATGAACCAGTTGCAGTAACTATTGCTCCTCTTTGCAAGCCTTCTGTAGAGTCCATAGAAATGGCTCTTACCATTCCTTCCCCAATATGAGTTTGTACCTCAAGGATAACTTTTTCTCCATTAGGCTTTGTTACTTCTAACGCATCTAAAATATTTGGAAGTGTACTTCCTGCTGCATCAAAGCTTACATCTACTACTGGACCAATAATCTTAACGATTTTTCCGCTGTTCTCAGACATTTCTTAAAATTTTGTTATTTAAAAATGTAAAATTTCTTTGCCGAAATTTAGGGTGCAAAAGTAAAATAATTATATAGGTTTTGGAAGCATTGTTGATATTTTTATTTTGGTAATTTTGAGTTCCATTATTTATATCGATTTTTTATTAAACTGAAGGAGTAGAGTGGAAGTATATCACGGGATTGATAAATTTAAGAAAATAGCTTACCCTGTGGTAACCACGGGCACTTTTGATGGGGTTCATTTGGGCCACATGACGATTATAAATCGCTTAAAAGAGGTAGCCAAAAATCAGCAAGGAGAAACAGTGTTATTAACATTTTTTCCTCATCCACGCATGGTTTTGCAAGAAGATAATGATCTACAATTGCTCAATACCATGGAAGAGAAAATAGGTCTGCTAGAAAAGGCAGGAATTGACCATTTGATTATTCACCCCTTTACGAAAGAATTTTCTAGACTTACTTCTTTAGAATTTGTTAGAGATTTGATGGTGAATAAAATTGGAACGAAACGTTTGGTTATAGGCTATGATCATCATTTTGGAAGAAATAGAGAAGGCTCTTTCGAGCATTTAATGGAATTTGGTCCACTTTATGGATTCGATGTAGAAGAGATTCCTGCTCAGGATATAGACAATGTTAACGTAAGTTCTACAAAAATTAGGAAGTCACTTTTAGAAGGCGATTTAAAAACGGCTAACGAATATTTAACCCATCCTTTTTCAATATCTGGAAAGATAGTTTCTGGTGCACAAAATGGCCGAAAACTTGGATTTCCTACTGCCAATATTGAGGTAATAGAGCGGTATAAATTAATTCCCGCATATGGTATATATGCTGTTAAAGTTCAAATAGATCAGCAAATTTTTAATGGTATGTTGAACATAGGAGTTCGACCAACTATAGCTGATGCTGATGGCAAACCTACTATTGAGGTAAATATTTTTGATTTTAATAAAGATATTTATGGTAAACAAATAAGCGTTCAATTAATAGATCGAATTCGAGCGGAAGAGAAGTTTCCGTCATTAGATGATTTAGTGAACCAAATGCATTTGGATAAATTAAGAACGATTGCTATATTAGAAAAATGAAAACGATAATTGCATGTGCTTTTGCCTTCTTTCTTTATTTTCAACTTGCCGCTCAAGGGTTATTTAAAAACCAAGTAGAAGTATATACTTCTATGACTAGGGCGAAAGAAAATCCGCTTTCCGTTATTCACTTAAATTTAAGTCGGCAGAAATTTAAAACTGTGCCTGAAGATATAAGCGAATTTAAAAACCTACGCTACCTCGATTTGTCTAACAATCGTCTAGAAGAGTTGCCCAGCTTTATTTTTAGTTTACCGCAGTTAGAGGAGTTAGATGTTGCGAGTAATAAGCTCTATGATTTGCCTTTTGCAATAGAGAATGCTAAAAACTTGAGAATATTAAAAGCCGGAAATAATCCAATTCAAAGTATCCCTTACACAGTAAATGGTGCTTCCAATTTGGAAGAGTTAGACCTAGTGCACACTGAAATTCGAATTTTCCCAAAGGAATTATCAGCGTTGAGTTACTTAAAGTTGTTAGAGCTTAGAGGTGTCGATATAGATGATGATCAAAAGGATTTGCTCAAAACTTATTTGCCAAATGCGACGATTTACTTCACCAATGGTTGTCATTGCGGGCCATTTTAGAAAATATAAAAGCACTAGAAGAAATGGCTCCTAGTGCTTTAATTTTGGTTAGCAAGTTACTATGTTAAAATTTCAATGTAACACCTGCTAAGAAGTTAGTTCCTGCCTGTGGATAATAGAAATTCTCTGTAATTACTTCGCCTAGGCCATAAGAATAGGTATAGCCGTTCGAACTATATAGCTCGTTGAATGCATTATTAATTAGAAGTGTAAAGTTCATTTCTTTAAATAAAACATCTTTCACTACATAGTTTAATCGAATATCATTTACTAAATAGGCATCGATTTTCTTGTCGTTACTTTGGGTATTGTCTAAAAACTGTTGTCCAACATGCTTTGTCAATAATGCGATAGTCATATTTTTTATAGGTCTGTATTCTATCGTTGAGGCAGCTATAAAGTTGGGAGAAAATGAAATGTCTGCATCCTCTATTTTAGTGATGATTGTTTCTCCTGATATGTAATCATATAAGTAATCATCATATGCTTCAATTTTATTTCTACTCATGGTCATATTGCCTGAAAGCGATAGTTTTTTAGAAATCGTAATTCCTGCGCTTACTTCAATTCCTGCTCTATAGCTATTCGCTACATTCTGACGAATTGAAGAGCCTACATCATTTAATTCACCTGTAAGTACTAGTTGGTTCTTATAGTCCATGTGAAATAGGTTGGCATGAAAAAAGTAATCGTTATCATTCAATTGAATTCCTAATTCTAAGTTATTCAATTGCTCATGTTTCGGTTTTTCGCCAACAGGAGCATCTATAAAATCATTTCTTACGGGCTCGCGATTACTAACAGAATAAGATGCATAAGCAGAGGTAATCGCATCTATCCGATAATTTAGTCCCGCTTTTGGATTAAAGAAAGTGAATGATTCATCTACATCAATTATTCGCTGGTCATTATCTTTTCCGAATGTGCTGTAGTCAATAGTTCTAATTTGTAAATCAGCAAAAGCGGTTAGATTTTCAGAAAGCGCATAATCGGCTTTTAAGTAGGAGTTAAAATCTCTTTTCTTTCCTTTATTTTCGTAGTATCGCTCTCTTATATTGCTATTGGTTGCTATCGCAGACCAAATAATTTCGCCGAAATGATCGCCCTCATACATATTATATCCACCGCCTAAAGTCAAGTTTAATTTTTGCGAAGCGTTGTAATTAAGGCTATACGTTAATCCTCCGAAATGATTGTCTAACCATCTTCTTCGAATCAAATCAGTTGAAGTAATTGTATCATTTCCAATAACAGGGTTGCTCAAGCCGTAATCTGAGAAGTCGTCATCCGATCGATACTCTTCGTAGTACCCTTTCCCTCTAGTATAATGGAATGCTAGATTCGCAGTTAATTTTTTATTGAACTCGTGGGCAATTAGTAATTGGTAATGATCTTGAGCGTAGTTATCAGTTTGATTATCATATAAGTAATTGTTGTAGGTTCTGCCAGAGTTTAATAAATTCTCAATTCGTTCTTGAGAGTAACCCTCGTTGGCGGCATGTTCTAACATCCCTGCTCGATCATTTTTTATCCTAGATTCAGGTGTTCCATACCACGATTGATAGGTTTTCTCATTACCACCAAAAGAAATTGCTTTTACAATAGTTTTGTTGCCGTAATAGGCTCCTGATAAATAATACGACTGCAAATCAGAACTTGCTCTATCAATGTATCCATCTGAGCTAATTTTGGATAAGCGACCATCAAAGGCAAACTTATTATTGATTAGGCCTGACCCAAACTGCACAGTATGCTTTCTGGTGTCGAAAGAACCAAAAGTGTTGGCAATTTCTCCATAGGCCTTTTCTTTTAGCGTGGTAGTTTGCATATTAATACTTGCTCCAAAGGCGGCTGCTCCGTTGGTAGAAGTTCCTACACCTCGCTGTATTTGAATGCTTTCTGTAGATGAAGCTAGGTCAGGCATATTTACCCAAAATACACCATGTGATTCTGCATCATTAATTGGAACGCCATTCACAGTTACATTTATTCTAGTTCCATCGCTCCCGCGAATTCGTAATCCTGTGTAACCAACACCTGCTCCTGCGTCAGAGGTGGTTACTATTGAAGGTGTTTGATTAAGCAAAATAGGTAAATCTTGACCTAAGTTTAGGTCTTCAATTTCTTCTTTTGAAAAGTTAGTAAAAGTAGTTGCAGAATTTATGTTGGCTCGTGTAGCCTCTACAAGCACTTCGTCTTGTAGGAAAGCACGCTCACGCAATTCGATGTTTAGTACTTTATTTTCTCTTAGAAGAAGGGTGATTGTTGTGTCTTGATAACCAATAAATGAAACGGTCATCTGATGTTCACCTTCTTTTAGCTTTACTCGATAACTACCTGAATTGTTAGTAGAAGTAACCGATCTGTTGTCATCAAACCTGATGGTAGCTCCCGGTAGTCCGCTTTGATCATTTTGACTACTCACTTTTCCTGAGATCGTCACTTGTGCAGTTATCGTCCATGGTAAAAGGAACAATATGCACCACATTAAATTTTTCATTTTTGTTAAGTATTACTAATAAGTTTAGTACAATCTTGGGAGACAGTACGTTTAAAAAAATATAGTAACCCTTGATAGAAATGGAACGCACACAATTATGGCCAATCATGTGTGTGTTTGTTTCAAATCCCTGCGCCCGCATTACCGGTATCAGGTTCAAAGGGTATAATCTCAGCCCTAACTTATTTCCTTGCGGAATTGGGCACCCCAATCGAGACAGTGCAAAAATATAAAGTTTATCTAGGATAGCTACTTTTTAGTATACTTTTTAATTGCTGTAAGTGCATTTTTTGTTCGTTGAATATCTTTACCGCTGATTATATGGTAATTGATTTTTTTTGCTTCGAGCTCTTTTTTATACAGTTCAAAGATTTCTTCTCTTTCCGCTATTGAAGGATTTTCTCTCAACGGATCAAAGGTCCATTCCAAATCAATATCCATTAATAAATAGACATCAAAAGATTGTTTGCTAATGTGGTCTTCAATCCATTGGTCTACTTTGCCATATTTGTACTGTTGCCATATCTTTGTGACAATTAGTTCTGTATCTGCAATTACAACAGGCAGATGATAATTTTCAATACGATCAAATTGTTGCTTAGAAATATAAGTTACGTCATCAAAAGTGTAGGAAGGATTTTTTCTAAGAAAGAAGCGCGCAAACTCAGGTATATACGCTACTCCAAAATGCCTAGCGAGCTCTTTAGCTAGTATAGACTTTCCTGTAGACTCAGGTCCTAGAATTGCTATTTTTAATTGATTTGCTTTTTCCATTCAAAATATCCCTTAACGGCAATAATGGTAAATATTAGGAAAAGTAATGATGTAAAATAGAGTTCTTTGTAAAAGTATAGACCTATTGACACAGCATCTACTACTATCCAAATAATCCAGTTTTCTAAATACTTTTTAATCACCATTACTGTACCTATCAATGCAAAAATAGTTGTAAATGCATCAATGTATGGGAGTGATGATGTTGTTATAGATGCTGCTATACTTCCTGAAGCCATAACGGCAAACCCTCCTAATATGCTTAACCAAAAAAACTTTCTATTTGCTAGTAATTGAATTGGTTGTTCACCTTTTGGTCTATGCCATACAATGAATCCAATAATAGACATGAAGATGTAAAACAGATTTAAGAAAGTATCAAAATATAATTGATAAGTAAAGCAGATATAGACATAAATTGCTGAGCTTATTCCGCCAAAAATAAAACAGTTTCGATTGGTTTTAGATGCTAAATAGACATAAAGTAAGGAGTTGAGAACTGCAACTATTTCTAAGGTTGATAGATTTCCTCCTTCTTGTAGTATGCTATTGTATAATTCAGATATGAAATTCATTAGCTATTTAGCTTGTCAACAGCCTTAGCAATGTCGACCAACAATTGCGGCGATTTTTCAAAGGCATTTCCAATTACAGCGATATCGGCTCCGGCTGCTAAGGCTTCTGTTACCTTTTTAACAGACGTAATTCCTCCCCCAACTATTAATGGGATAGAAGTATTCTCTTTCACTTGCTTGATCATCGCAGCCGATACAGGGTGAGATGCTCCACTCCCCGCATCTAAATAGAGTAATTTCATCCCAAGCATTTCTGCTGCCATGGCTGTGCTAGTTGCTATGTCGGCCTTGTCATTTGGTATAGGTATCGAGTTGCTTATATAAGATGCGGTTGTTATTTTACCACCGTCTATAAGTAAATATGCTGTAGATAATATTTCTAATTTTGATTGCTTTAAATAAGGCGCTGCTGCAACATGTTGGCCAATAAGCAATTCTGCATTCCTGCTAGAAACAAGCGATAAAAGTAAAATTCCGTCAGCTTTTGCATTAATTTGAGAGTAGTGGCCAGGGAATAGAATGATAGGAATAGCAGAATTATTTTTTATGAAACTAATCGTTTTATCTAAATCCCCACCGGTAAGTAAACTTCCTCCAACGAAAAAATAGTCGATTTCATAATCATTGGCTAACTGAATTAACTTCAATAGTCCTTTGCTCGAAGATTTATCAGGGTCTATCAATACAGCCAGCTGTTTCTTATTCTTGCCGGTATTCTTTAGAATTGTGCGGTATATAATTCCTTCTTGCATTTGATTAATTTCCCTACAATATTAATCAATCGATGTGTATACTAGATAATAGTTTTCGATTTTTAGATAGGTCAATGAGAAATCCTGTCTAAAATCGCCGTTCACAAGAGTCGCATTAATTGAATGGTTACACCTGTTAATATGTGTTATTAAAATGTGGTCCTTTAAATAAATTTTCTTTCTTCCATGAGCTTTAAAAACAGCTTCTTTTGTGCACCAGAAGTAATGTAAGTCATCTACATCGTCTTTAATTAATGCTAGCTCTGATGGATTAAGAAACTTATCTTTTATCGTACCAATCCTAGAATTAAAAATTTGTAAATCGACACCATTAGGTTGTTCACTTAAAAAGAGAGCACACATTCCCTTGGAATGGGAAATAGATATAAAAGGACGTTTGCTTTCCAAATGCGGTTTGCCATTTTCATCATAAATTATGTCTGCCATATTTCCATCAAGTAACTCTTGGATTAACAGTCTAGTTGAAAGCCATTCTATTTTTCTAGCTTCACTGGATATAGACAATAACTTTTCTTGATTAAAATGTAATGATTGGATCTGATTTACTAAATCGTCGATAGATTCTTCAAACCTCCATAGGCCAATTATCTCTTTTTTTTTTGGTTGAATAGTTTGAACTAAAGCCATTTCTAATTGTTAATTTTGTGTTCTTGAATTTCAAGAATTTAATTAGGAACTTTGTTTTCCATTAAAATAAAAATTATAATAGAATGAGTGATACAAAAGTAGAATTCTTGCCTTACAAAGTAAAAGATATTTCTTTAGCTGATTGGGGTAGAAAAGAGATTAGATTAGCAGAGGCTGAAATGCCAGGTCTAATGGCCCTTAGAGAAGAGTATGGTAAGGATAAGCCTCTAGCAGGTGCTCGAGTTGCAGGTTGTTTGCACATGACCATACAAACGGCTGTTTTAATTGAAACATTAGTTGAATTAGGAGCAGAGGTTACTTGGTCTTCTTGTAATATTTTCTCTACTCAAGATCACGCTGCTGCTGCAATTGCTGCTGCAGGTATACAAGTATATGCTTGGAAGGGAATGTCTGCTGAGGAATTTGACTGGTGTATTGAGCAGACGTTATTTTTCGGTGAGGAAAGAAATCCTTTAAACATGATTTTGGATGACGGTGGTGATTTAACTAACATGGTTTTTGATAACTATCCAGAATTAGTAGCTGCTATTAAAGGTTTGTCAGAAGAAACAACTACTGGTGTTCACCGTCTTTACGAAAGAGAAAAGAATGGCACATTAGTTATGCCCGCTATTAATGTTAATGATTCTGTTACAAAATCTAAGTTTGATAATAAGTATGGTTGTAAAGAGTCATTAGTGGATTCTATAAGAAGAGCAACTGATATTATGATGGCAGGTAAAGTTGCCGTTGTTGCAGGTTATGGTGATGTAGGTAAAGGTTCTGCTCAATCATTAAGAGGAGCAGGAGCTCGAGTAATCGTTACTGAAGTGGATCCTATTTGTGCATTACAAGCTGCTATGGATGGATTTGCCGTTAAGAAAATGGATAACATTGTTGGTGATGTTGATATCGTTGTTACTGCTACAGGTAACAAGGACATTATTCAAGGAAAGCACTTTGAAAAAATGAAGGATAAAGTAATCGTTTGTAATATCGGTCACTTTGATAATGAAATTGATGTAGCCTGGTTAGAAAAAAATCATGGTCATACAAAAGATGAAATCAAGCCTCAAGTGGATTTGTATAATGTAAACGGTAATGACATTATTTTGCTTGCGCAAGGTAGATTAGTAAACTTAGGCTGTGCTACAGGTCACCCTTCATTTGTTATGTCTAATTCATTTACAAACCAAACGTTAGCGCAAATCGAACTATGGCAAAATAGTGACAAATATGACAACAAGGTTTATATGTTGCCTAAACATTTAGATGAAAAAGTTGCTTATTTACACTTAATTAAGATTGGAGTAGAGCTAGAAGAATTATCTAAAGACCAAGCTGATTATATTGGCGTAGAGGTTAAAGGTCCGTACAAGCCTGATTATTATAGATACTAGTAGTTATTAAATAAATAGCTAAGCCCATTTCAGAAATGAAATGGGCTTTTATTTTTACAAAGAATTACTAATTAAAAACCCTTAAAGTAGTTCCGTCAAAAGCAGTTTGGTATTCGCGTAATCTTTGTACGGCAGGCCCTTGATTAGGGATTCCAGAAAAAACAGAAAAAATAGATCCACAACATGCATCACTTAGTGTAACATTAGAAAGATCCATTTCTACTATTGCACAACTATTCGTAGGATTGAAAGTGCAGTGACGATCGTATGCTATAAATTCATCTTGGTTTACTCTATAAATAATAATTCCTCTTGAGCCTCCCGTTACATAAACCCACCCAGTAGGTGTTGTCAAGTCTATAAATTCAGGATCTTGAGTAGAGATATATATGTTTACAGGCACATTTGGAATATTAGACCCTGTGAACTCGTCTTTGCACCCAAAAAGCAAGACGAACAACAAAAAAGAAAATAGCTTAAATGATTTTAATAACATTGTCCTTATATATAGGTATCTCAAAAGTAACTCCAAATTAATTAATATTGAATATTACTAGTGGTTATCTATACGCAGTCTTGCGGTGTTTGTTGTCTGCATATTTAAAATGTAGGACTAGGGGACGAGCATAGGTCAACGTTGGATATGATTTTTTAAACGCACAAAATTTTAAATATCTGTTAATTAAATAATTATAAAAAATGCATAAAATAGTATTTCGTTTAAGCATCGTTTTTTTAATCTTAAGTGTCTTACCTAAAACTTCAGCAGCTCAATCTAGACAAGTTAATAAAACGGTTGCGAATAGACAAGCTCAATTACATAAGCAAGATGAACTGAAAAAGCAAAAGTCAGAGGAAGCGATGGAATCACGCCGGCAAAAGCATATCGATATTCAGACAAAAGCTGTTCAAAAACGAATGAAAAAGAGCAAAAAAAAGTCAAAAAGAATCAATGATAATCGAAAAGAGTTTTTCCTGAGTCGTTGGTTTATAAATTAGAAGATTTAAAATATTAAGTGATCTTAATTTGAGTATTAAAAAAAGGTTAATAGAAGGAGGATAAAATTTTGAAATGTTTTTCTTTATTGTCTATCTTTACGCCACTGTAGTTTTTTAAGATCAATAGATTTAACATAAATTCAATACTATGCTAAGAAAATTATTCTTTGCACTTACCTTGTTGGTTGGTGCTTTTTCTTACGGATACACCCAAGTAGGGTCAGGTTCACTTCAAGGTACTATTACAGATGCTGAGACAGGAGAGACACTTCCGTTTGCCAATGTTGTTTTAGAGAATAAAGGAAATCAGATTTCTGCTGGGTCAGCGGATTTTGATGGAAAATACTCATTGAGACCAATTCCTCCCGGCACTTACGACTTGTTGATTTCTTACGTTGGTTACACGACTCAGAAGATTACGGGTGTTGTAGTCAGTTCTGATCAAATCAAGAAGCAAGATATTAAATTGCAACCTGGTATTGCTGTGGGAGAAGTTGAGGTTTATGCTTTTAAAGAAGCATTAATCGAGATTGATAAAAACACAACTGGAGGTAAGGTTAGTGCCGAGGATATTAAATCGATGGCTGTTCGTTCTGCTGCTGATGTTGCGAAAACAATTGGTGGTGTATATTCAAAGGATGATGGAAGTACAGGTTTAAATATTAGAGGAGCTAGACAAAGCTCTTCAATTACATTTATTGATGGTGTTAAGGTTATTGGTTCTGCCAATCTTCCTAAGGATGCAATCGGGGAAGTAAGTGTAATTACAGGAGGTATTCCAGCCCAGTATGGGGATGCTACCGGTGGTTTGACCATTATTACCACTAAAGAAGCAATCAAAACGACATTCGGAAGTTTAGAGTATTTGACTTCGGGTTTTAAAACAGGTGAAAATACAGTAACTGGATTGGATAATTATGGTTTCAACTTACTTGGTTTTTCTGTGGGAGGTCCTTTGTTTCCCAAGAAAGACGAGTCAGGAAAGGTTATTAGTGCTCCTGTAGGGTACTTATTGTCAGGGGAGCTGAGCTCAGTTGTTGATCCTAGAGGTTCTGCTGTTGATATCTACAAAGTGAAAGATGATGTATTAGAAGATCTAAAAGCAAATCCATATAGTTTTATCGACAATGGAGGTACAGTTAACAATGCTGAATTTTTAAGATCAGGTGATTTTGAAACCATTGGTTTTAGAAAAAATACAGGTTTAAATAGAATAAATTTATCAGGTAAATTGGATTTCAATACCTCAGAAACTTCAAAAATTACTATCGGTGGATCATTTGACTATAACGTAAGGAATGTTGAATTAAGAGGCGGTGGAGATGCATTCTCTTTATATAACTGGGAAAATAATCCACAAGAAAATCGAAATGATTTTAGAGTTTTTGCTCGATTCCAGCAAAGCTTCAAAGATGCTACAGCTGAAGAGGAAGCAGAATCTGCATCTTTAATCAAAAATGCTTTTTTTAGTGTACAGGTGGATTACACCAAAGCTAATTATACTAGACAGAGCGAGCGTCATGAAGACAATCTATTTAACTATGGTTATGTAGGTAAGTTTGAAGCTGATTTCCAAAACTCATTCGGTCAAGTTGAAACTAGAACACTTTACGGAGATCCTAATAATCCAGAAGTCATTCAAGGACGTTTCTTAAATGGATTTACTGACCCACTTGGCTATAAATTTACGCCGAGTGATGTCAACCCAGTTTTATCGAATTACAATTCAAATGTGTATAGTTTTTATGACGAAATTAATACAATTGATGAATTAGCCGGGTTTAACGGTTTATCGAATGGTAGAATGCCAAACACTGTTTATTCAATGTGGTCTTCTGTTGGTGATGTTGAGAATCTCTATCAAAAAACGGAGAGAGATCAGTTTAGAGTTTCAGGTTATGCTTCTGCGCAAATAAAGAGCCATGAATTGTTATTGGGGTTTGAGTATGAGCAAAGAATTGAAAGATCATACGCTTTAAACCCACATGGCTTGTGGACTATTGGTCGTAACTCAGTTAACTCTCATATTACTGAAATTGATACATTAAATTATACTATTGATTATTCTCAGCCTGATTACCCAAATGTTATCTTTAACAGAAGATATGCAGGTGATGAAAATAGAACAGCATTTGCATTCAATATGCGTCAAGCTTTAGGCTTAGCTGTTGATGGAACTGACTTTATTGATTTTGACTCTTATGATCCAGATTTTTATAATATCGATTGGTTTTCAGCTGATCAGTTGATCAATCCTGCTAACGCTGCGAATATGGCTTATTACGGTTACGATCATACAGGAGACAAAGTGAATAATGTATCATTAAATGACTTCTTTAATGGGGTTGATGGTAATGGCTATAATACGCGATTAATTGCTCCTTACCAACCAATTTATGTTTCTGGATATGTTCAAGATAAGTTTAAGTTTGACGATTTGATTCTTAGATTAGGTGTGCGTGTTGATCGATTTGATGCGAATCAACCTGTTCTAAAAGACCAATTTTCTTTAGCCCCAATAAGAACAGTAGGTTCATTGAAAAGCGACGGCGCTGTGGATCCATCTATGTTAGGTTTAATACCTGGAAATATTGGTGATGATTTTGTGGTATATACTGATAATTTGGAAGATCCGTACAGTGGTAATATCACCGGTTACAGAGATGGAGACGCTTTTTACAATGCAAATGGTATAGAAATTGAAAACCCAAGACCTATTTATGCTGCAGGCGCTATTGCTCCATGGTTACAAAATCCTGAATTAATTTCTGGTCAAACAGAAGGTGGTAGTACAAACCCGCTTAGAGAAAACTCTTTTGAGGATTATGAGCCACAAGTAACTGTAATGCCAAGGGTATCTTTTTCATTTCCTATCTCTGATGAGGCTACCTTTTTTGCAAATTACGACATCTTGACTCAGCGTCCATCTTCAAACAACCAGTTACAGTTGATTAACTATCAGTATATGCAAAGTTTATCTGCAACTACGCGTACGAACAACCCAAATTTAAGACCTGAAAAGACCATCAACTATGAGCTTGGATTTAAGCAAGCATTAAACAAATCTTCTGCATTAACCGTTTCTTCTTTTTACAGAGAGCAAAGAGATATGATTCAGGTTAGAAAATTAACAGGAGCCTTCCCGGTGGATTATTTGTCTTATGATAATATTGATTTTGGAACTGTTAAAGGAGCCACTTTAACGTACGATTTAAGAAGAACGAAGAATATCCAATTCAAAGCTAGTTATACTATTCAATTTGCTGAAGGAACCGGTTCTTCAACTACCACTTCTTTAAATTTGGTTAACACAGGTCAGCCCAACCTTCGTACTATCTTACCTTATACATACGACCAACGTCATGCCATTACTGCAACTATTGACTTTAGATATGGCTCTGGTAAGGATTACAATGGTCCAATGATTAAGGGTAAGCCAATATTGGAGAACTTCGGAGTTAACTTAGTTACATTAGGAGGTTCAGGAACGCCTTACACTGCAAGAGACAGAGCTACTGGTCGTGAATTATTCACCGGCGGCGGTGGCAACGGTTCTGTTGTTGGAGATGTAAATGGTTCTAGATTGCCATTAGTTTTTAGAATGGATGCAAGAATCGATAAAGACTTCGTGATAACATGGAAAAGAGGTTCTGATGACAGTAAAGCGAAACAATCTTATTTAAATGTATATCTTCAGATTCTTAATCTGTTGGATAGAAGTAACGTAAGTAGTGTTTATGGTTACACAGGTAGCCCTGAAGATGATGGTTTCTTAGCCTCTTCATTGTATACAAACCAGATCGAATCTCAATTGGATGAGCAATCATTCAGAGATCAGTATAGTATAAAGTTAAACGACCCATATAATTATGAATTACCAAGAAGATTCCGTTTAGGAATGTCAATTAGTTTCTAATAGGTAATAAGTAGTTGTTAAATATAAAACACAGATTATGAAAAATATTGTTAAGAATATCAGTCTAACTGCCCTAGCAATTGCGATTACTACCTCTTCTTTTGGTCGAGACAGTGTTACTCGAACGCAGCAAGGAAATGGCAACAATAATGGCGGTGGCCAAGGTTTAGCAGTAAACTGTACTCCTGCTAAAAAGGTTATTTTATTAGCTTATAATAATGCGAGTACATTTATCTATTCAAATGGTCTTCTTTGGCAAAACAGAGCTAACGGTGTGGCCGGATATGAAGTGCCGATCAATTCAGGTAGATTTGCTTTGTATTCAGGAGGTTTATGGCTAGGAGGAACTGATGTGAACGGACAGTTGAAAGCTGCAGTTGCTACTTTTGGTCAAGGTAATGATTACTGGACAGGTCCACTAGATACAACAGGTAACGCAGAAATACAGCCGAATAGATGTGATTTTTATGATAGATTTGATACGCTTCGTAAAGCTACAGTACAGCAGTTTGTGGCTTATAATTTAGCTACTGATGAAGAAAAGCTTGAAAATTTTCGAGGGTATACAATACCTCAGTCAATTTTAAATTGGCCCGGAAATGGTAGCACAGAAAATGGAGAAGCATTGAGATTAGCTCCGTTTGTTGACCTTGATGGTGATCAGATTTATGACCCTGAAAGATCAGGGGATTATCCATTTTATGATTTAGGTGGCGATATTGATTGTCGTGCACCTAGACAAAATAGAAGTGAATCAGGGAGACGACCTTTATTCGGCGATTATACGATCTGGTGGGTATTTAATGATAAGGGAAATATCCATACAGAATCTCAGGCTCCTGGTATAGGCATGGAAATTCGTGCTCAAGCTTTTGCTTTTGCAACGAATGATGAGATTAACTCAATGACATTCTATAACTATGAATTGGTTAACAGATCAACTTTTACATTAACAAATACGTATTTTGGTAACTGGGTTGATCCAGATTTAGGTAATGCTTCTGATGATTACGTTGGATGTGATGTAGGAAGGGGTCTTGGCTATTGTTATAATGGGGATGATGACGATGAAGATGCTAATGGGCAAGTAGGTTATGGTTTAAATCCTCCTGCGATAGGTATTGATTATTTTGAAGGTCCATATCAAGATGCTGATGGAATAAATAACAATTATGGAATTGGACCAGGTGAGGCTTTGAATGGTTTAGGATATTTCAATCCTGCAGACCAAGAGCCTGATACATTAGTAGATAACGAGCGTTTTGGTATGAGACGTTTTGTTTATCACAATAACAGTTCTGCGGATAATGGTGATCCTACTGTTTCGGCACATTATTACAATTATTTAAGAGGTATTTGGAAGAATGGCCAACGTATGCTTTATGGTGGTGATGGACTAAGAGCTGCAGGAACTGAAACCGTTCCAACCGACTTTATGTTCCCAGGCACATCAGATTCATTGCGATGGGGTACCAATGGTGTTGCTGTTACAAATCAAAACTGGACAGAGACCAATCCAGGAGGAGCTGCAACTGCAAATCCTGTAGGCGATAGACGTTTCTTACAATCTGCAGGACCTTTTACACTTGAGCCAGGAAATGTAAACGACATTACGGTTGGTGTTGTATATGCCAGAGCTACAAGTGGTGGTAGGTTGCAATCAATAGAACGATTATTTGACGCAGACGATAAAGCACAAATTCTTTTTGACAATTGTTTTAAAGTTCTTAGTGGTCCTGATGCTCCTGATGTGCTAGTTCAAGAATTGAATAATGAGGTTATCCTATATTTAGAAAATTCTCCTACTTCGAACAACTACAAAGAACAGTATAGAGAAAAAGATCCAAATATCGTAACTCCATCTAACTTAGTGCAAGACGGAATTTTTTATGATGATGAATATACATTTCAGGGATACAAAATTTATCAGTTAGCCGAAGCGGATGTCTCTGTAGGTGATTTGAATGATCAAACCAAAGCAAGATTAGTTGCTCAAGTTGATTTAAGAGACGATGTCACTCAGCTTGTCAATTACACCTTTGATGACGATATAAAAGCTAACCGTCCTGAAGTTATGGTCGACGGAGAAAATCAAGGGATTCGTCATAGTTTTAGAGTTACTAGAGATTTATTTGCTACCGGCGATAACAGATTGGTGAATTTTAAAACGTACTACTTCTTAGCTATTGCATATGGATACAATGAGTTTAAGCCATATGCTCAAGATGTTCCACCAAATGCTTCTAATCCCCTAGGGGCTGATTTTAATGGCCAATTAAAACCATATTTGTCAGGTCGTCAAAATGGCCAAGGTGGTTCTATTCGTCCTGTAATAGCAATCCCTCATAATACTTTTTCTGAGGAAAATGGAGCTTCTCTTAATTCAGCTTATGGTGATGAAGTTGCAATTACACGTCTTCAAGGTAAAGGGAATGGAGGTTATGGATTACAACTTACTGACGCTACTTTAGATAGAATAGGTTCTGTAACGAATGGAGTTTATCCTGATACTCTTGATTATGTTTTAGGAGCAGGCCCAATTCAAGTTAAGGTAGTTGATCCTTTAAATGTTAAGAGTCAATCTTATATTTTGAAAATAAAAGAAACAAAAGGTAACCCTACCGATACAACTGTTACTCCGGAGTCAACTTGGGTAATGTTCGTAGAGAACGGTAGTGGTTTAAGTACTGATACTATTACTTCTGATCAAACACTTGAGGTAGAAAATGAACAAGTAATTAATGATTGGGGCATATCTGTTAAAATATCCTATGGGTCAGAACCCGGATTGAGTTCATCTTTTAATAATGGTTACATAGGAGCTTCTTTAAAATACGCTGATCCAAGCAAAGAATGGTTGGAAGGAATTGCAGATCAAGATGGATTTAACTTTTATAACTGGATTCTTTCAGGACAAATTAGAGGCGGTGATGATGATCCTGTTTTTTCGAAGTATTTTGATGATGTCTTTAACGGTGATAAAGGTAAATTTGAAGACCCCGACGAGGCATATGAAGATATATTAGGAGGCATCGTAGGACCTTTTGGGCTGGTACAGTATAGAGCTGGTGACATAGCGGGGACCACAGATGATGGAATTGTTTTAAATGCTCCTGGTTACAATTTTCAAGCTTCTACATATTCTAGATTGAATTATCTAAGTTCAGCAACAATTGTTTTTACAAAGGACAAAAGCAAATGGACCCGAGTACCTGTAATTGAATTACAAGAAGAACGTTTTAAAGCTCAAGGTGGAGCTACAAGGCATTCATTACGAGCTGCGCAGTCTGTTGATAAGGATGGCAATTCTGCTCCAGTAGGCGCAACTGCTAGTTCAGATCCTAACGACCCTGCTTATATTAGTGCTACAGGTATGGGATGGTTCCCCGGATACGCTGTTGATGTTGAGACTGGTGAACGTTTAAATATGGCTTTCGGGGAAGATAGCTGGTATGGTGCTGATAATGGAGCTGATATGTTATGGAACCCAACTTCTACTATTACAACTGGTACTTTTAACTCAGAAAATTTAGTTTGGGGTGGGAAGCATTATGTATATGTGTTTAGAAAGACTTTGCCTATTGAGCCTTTATTTATTTCTCCAACCTTCCGTTTCCCTACCTATGACGCAGCTGAAAAGCTTGTAAATACATTTAAAGGGAATAATAGTTTGCTGAAGAATGTAGCTTGGGGAAGCTGTTCGTGGGTAACAATACCAACGTTAAAGGAGGGTTCCGAGTTGTTAGCAACTGATGCTTCTATAACTGTTCAGGTATCAAGACCATTAGGTTCTTTTTATACACCTCTTGCAGGTTTAAATCCTAATTCTGAAATTCGAAATAATAGTCGTCCTGTATATAAGTTTAATACGATAGGTTTAGAACCAAGCACGAATAATCGAGCTGTTTTAAATGAAGCTATTAATCAAATTCGTGTAGTACCCAACCCTTACTATGCTTATTCAGAGTACGAGAATGGAATTTTAGATAATGTTGTTAAGATTACAAATTTGCCTGATGTTGCAAATATTAAAATCTACAATTTAAGTGGTACTTTAATTAGAGAGTATTCCAAGAATAGCAAATCAGTTCAATTTTTGGATTGGGATCTAAAGAATCAAGCCAATATTTCTATTTCAAGTGGTGTATACATTATACACGTTGAGATTCCGGGTGTTGGAGAGAAAGTTATTAGATGGTTTGGTGTAATGAGACCTATTGACTTAAATAACTTTTAATATTAACGTAGACTACTTTAAATTTTGCATATGAAAAAATTAAATAAAATAACATTCATGTTCTCATTAGTAGTATTGTGCTCTACTGTACACGCAGGTAACGAAGATAGAGCAGGAGAAGCAGGAGCCTCTGAAATATTAGTTAATCCTTGGGCAAGAAGCGGTGCTTTTGGAAGTTCAAACTCAACGTCTTTGAGGGGTATAGAAGCTATATCCTTAAATGTTGCAGGGCTTGCTCAAACAAATGGTACTGAGTTGGCTTTCTCAAATACGAATTATTTAAGTGGAACAGGTATACGTATAAATGCTTTTGGATTAGCTCAATCCGTTGGAGAATCAGGGGTCATAGGTATCAGTGCAGCTTCCATGAGTTTTGGTGATAACGATATAACTACTGTTAATCTACCTGAAGGTGGTATAGGTACATTTAGTCCCACGTTTCTAAATATCGGAGTGTCTTATGCGAAGACTTTCTCAAATAGCATCTATGGAGGATTAACCGTTAAGCTAATAAGTGAGTCTACCGCTAATGCTAAAACTTCTGGCGTAGCCATTGATGCAGGTGTGAAATACGTAACAGGTAAATATGACCAAATTCAGTTTGGTATTACGTTAAGAAACGTTGGTCCACCGATGAAATATTCAGGTAACGGGTTAGCTGTAACTACATCTTTGCCGGGAACTGACTTTAATAGAACAGTTAATTCCCGCTCAGCAGATTTCGAATTACCATCTCAAATTATGATAGGTGCGTCCTATGATTTTTTCCTTGCAGGAACTGATACAATTAATGATAAATTGTCTTCTACTCATAGATTAACAGCTTCTGGTAATTTTACCTCTAACTCATTTACAAGAGATCAGATTTCAGTTGGCGCAGAATACGCGTTTAAAGAGATGTTTATGTTAAGAGGTTCTTTCGTTTATGAAGAGGAAATGCTTGACGAAAACTTGTCTAGAACTGCTAATGTGGGTCCTGCCGCAGGTGCCTCTATAGTTTTACCGTTAGGTAAAGCCGGTACACAAATAGCTTTAGACTATTCATATAGAGCCACTAGAACTTTTGATGGTACCCATACTATTGGATTGCGATTGAATCTATAGAAATATCAAATTAAATAATTATTTTTGTTTAAAGAGGGTCTCGTTTTACGGGATTCTCTTTTTAAATTTATATCAATCATAAAATTATGTCAAACGTTAGTTATTTTACCGAGGAAGGATTGCAGAAGTTGAAAGATGAATTAAAACACTTACGTACTGTCGAGCGTCCAAGTATATCCAGACAAATTGGAGAGGCACGCGATAAAGGTGATTTGTCTGAAAACGCAGAATATGATGCAGCCAAGGAAGCACAAGGCCTTTTGGAGATGAAAATTTCTAAATTGGAGACATTGATTGGTAACGCTAGGGTTATAGACGAGTCTCAACTAGATGTATCAAAAGTATTAGTTCTTTCTAAAGTCAAAATCAAAAATGTCGCGAATAAAGCGATCATGGAATATACGTTGGTTTCTGAGAAGGAGGCAAATCTTAAAGAGAAAAAAATCTCTGTAGATTCACCCATAGGTAGAGGCTTATTAGGAAAGTCTGTTGGTGATATTGCAGAGGTATCTGTTCCATCTGGTACAATGAAACTGGAGATTATAGAGATTAGTAGATAAGATGAGCACTATTTTTGACAAAATTATATCTGGAGAAATTCCTGCATTTACCATAGCTGAGAATGACGAATTTTTAGCCTTTTTAGATATTAGTCCTTTAGCTAAAGGACATACATTAGTAATTCCAAAAAAGCCGGTAGATTATATCTTTGATATGGAAGATCAGGAATATGCTGATATGTGGGTTTTTGCTAAATCAGTAGCTAAAAGAATAAAGGAACAGATCCCATGTGTGAAGATTGGTATTGCTGTTATAGGTTTAGAAGTTGAGCACACCCATATTCACTTAGTTCCTATTAATAGTGTTAGTGATATTAATTTTGCCGCCCCTAAGTTGAGTTTATCACATGAAGAGTTGGCTGAAATTGCAACTAAAATTGCATTTTAATTAGGCCTGCCGGTCCGGATTCTGTTTTAGGAAGGCATCCCATCCCGAAATACCTTTGCTTTTGGCAGGTGTTCCCGATTGAAAATAGTGACAAACAGCAACAGCTAAGGCATCTGTTGCATCTAAATAATTGGGATCTAGCTCGTATGGCACAATTGTTTTAAGCATAGCAGCGACTTGTTCCTTCGTAGCTTGGCCCCTACCTGTGACTGATTTTTTTACCTTTTTTGGTAAATATTCTTCTACAGGGATATTCTTTGATAAGGATGCTGCAATGGCAACTCCTTGAGCCCTCCCAAGCTTCAACATTGACTGAACGTTTTTACCAAAGAATTGGGCTTCTATGGCTGTCTCATCTGGCTTAAACTCTTCAATTAAATGAATTGTTCTGTCAAATATTCGTTTAAGACGAATCTGATGGTCTCCAAGTTTTGCTAAGTGAATTACTCCCATTGCTACTAATGAAAGTTTTTTATTTCTAACTTTGATTATGCCGTATCCCATTACACTTGTACCTGGGTCTATTCCTAAAATTACCTTATCTTCCGTTATTTTTGCCATAAGTGTATTTCTTAACAAAACTATATAAAAAACTCTTGCCATTTCTGGTGCCTGCAATAGGCTTTTCAGCAATGACTTTTATAGTTATGGAAATTTTCGAACGATATGAAGGTTTGCCTCAAATATTTGTAAATTTTAAACAGTCAAATTGGCTCTACTTTATTGTCGTTTTATTGCTTATGCCTTTTAATTGGTTAGTTGAAAGTTTGAAATGGGGAAAATTGGTCGATATATTTCAAGTATTGACTCTTAAAGAAAAGTATTTGTCAACTCTTTATGGTGTAAGTGCAAGTATTTTAACACCTAACCGAATAGGCGATTATGGAGGTAGGTTAAGGTTTATTAGAAAGGGTAATCGACTTATGGGAATTTATGCAACAATCATTGCCTCTTTTTATCAGACAATTGTTACCTTATTCTTTGGTACTTTAGGTTTACTGTATTACATCTTTCGATTTGAAGACATTAAATTTTCTGAAGCATTTTATGCTGCACTGGTTCTTTTTATTATAGGTTATTTTTTATTACTGGTTCGAATGAAATCCATTATTAGGTGGATATTGAGGTTTAAATTTGTCAATAACTACAGCGACTCGTTCAGTTGGTTTCTAGATGTTGAAAGTAATAAAGTACGCCAAGTATTAGGATTAGCAATACTCCGTTATGGTATATTTCTTTTACAGGTTCTATTTATTTTCAACTTCTTTGTTATAGGAATTCCTGTTTTAGATTTACTATCAGGCATTGCAATTCTCTATTTATTTACTACTATAATTCCATCTGGATTTGTAACCGACTTAATAATCCGAGGTGCGGCAGGTTTACTTATTTTCAATACAATTGTCAAAGATGAAGGTGTTATTTTATGGAGTATTACTTTAATTTGGATGATTAACTTAGCAATCCCTGCATTCTTTGGAGGTATATTATATGTAGTTTCACCAATAAATAAAAAGTCAAATTGATAAGTTTACTTTTTGCTTGTAATGCTTTAATATATTCTATTTTCTTTTTAAGAGTTTATAAAGGATTAATTAAAGAAAAGAACCGGTCAAATTTTGAATTTGGAAATAGAGATAAAATATCAATTGTTATTCCTTTTCGCAATGAGTCAGAAAATTTGAATGCTCTACTAAGCAGCCTTTCTAAGCAAACTGATGATAATTTTCAGCTCACATTGGTTAATGATCACTCAACAGACGATTATCTTTCGGTGATCTCAAAGTGGACAGTTCACTTTGATGAATTTCAGCTTCTGCATTTAGATCAGGAGTCAGGTAAGAAAGATGCTGTTTATAAGGGCGTATGTAATTCTAAGTATCCTTTAATTCTTTGCACGGATGCTGATTGCGTAGTTCCTATAACCTGGATCAATATTATGAGAAGTTCATTTGATTTAGCCAATACCATTCAGCTTGTTGCAGGGACAGTTTCTTTAAAAGGCTCATCCTTATTTCAACGGTTTCAACAGTTAGAATTCTCAGCTTTAATTGCCACCTCTATTGGTGCTGCTAATATTGGTAAAGCAGTAATGCTAAATGCCGCAAATATGGCTTTTCGAAAAGATTTTTATCTAAGAGTGCAAAGTGAATTAGCGCGAGAAAATTCTCCATCTGGAGATGATGTTTTTCTACTCTCAGCTTGTAAACGGAACCATCCAAATGGATTTTTATATCTAAATTCGAAAGAATCGATGGTTATGACTATGGCGAAAAAATCTCTACAAGACTTTATAAGTCAACGCAATCGGTGGGCCTCTAAAGCTAAATTTTATACCGATGTTGATATGTTAAGACTTACTTTTGTAGTAGCAATCACAAATTTAATGATTTTATTTAGTGGAATTGGTAGTTTAATTTCTTCTCAGCTATTATTCCCTTTCTTCTTATTGTTTGGTGCAAAATCGATTATTGACTTCTTGATATTATATCAATATTTAAAAGGTATTCAACAATTGAATCTTCTCAACTATTTTTTAATTGTAGAGTTTATATTGCCATTCTACACTATTTTTGTAGCGATTACTTCACAGCTTTCTAAGTATAGCTGGAAAGATAGAATCTTTAACAATTGAAATCAACAATAAAATCTACATCATTAACACAATTGGCTGTTGGCCGATTGAAGGGTAATTTACTAGCGATGTTAGGATTGTTGGTGATTTTAGGCTATTTATTTGTAGCTATTTTAGGCCCTTTTATTCGTAAAGACGATAGCTCAAAGGCAAACGACCAGCATTTAGAGATAGCTATTAAAAAGCCTAGGTTTTCTGTAAAATTCCTTCAAGAAAAATTAGCCAATTTGCATGAGCCATGGTATTCAGTATGGATATTTGGTAAGTCAAATTTAGGATCTCGATTTCCGATTTATGACTATGAAGTCTTAAATGACTCTTTGGTTGTAGAAATCTATACTGGCGACGATATTAATAATGGTAAAATAGTAACCTACGCACTTGCAGATTTAGCCTCAAATAACCGACTTCTAACTTCTGATTTGACCAATGAAGAGATAATAGAGCATGTTATTTGTGAAGAAACGTTTTGGCTTGGAACCGATAGATACGGACGAGATGTGCTCAGTAGGTTAATGGCAGGTACTTGGATTTCTTTTACTGTTGGGGCTATTTCAATTATTATTTCTTTATTCATTGGTATAATTCTGGGTTCTTTAGCCGGCTTTTACAGGGGTAGGGTTGATGATATTATTATGTGGTTAATTAATGTTATATGGTCAATACCTACGTTACTGCTGATAATTGCAATAGCATTGGCACTAGGAAAAGGTTTTTGGCAGGTTTTTGTAGCAGTAGGGTTAACGATGTGGGTAGAGGTTGCTAGAGTTGTTAGAGGGCAAGTTTTGAGTCTACGGGAAAAAGAATATGTTGAGGCAGGAAAGGCTCTGGGATATCAAAATAAACGGATTATATTCAGGCATGTAATACCAAATGTAATAGGTCCAGTTATTGTAATTTCTGCGGCTAACTTTGCATCTGCAATTTTAGTAGAAGCAGGGCTTAGTTTTTTAGGATTAGGAGCTCAGCCTCCTCAAGCTACTTGGGGAAAGATGATTAGTGAGCACAAAGGATATATTATTACCGGGGATGCTTATCTAGCTATATTACCTGGGATAGCTATTTTTATTCTTGTATTTGCTTTTGTTTTGCTTGGCAACGGGTTACGTGATGCATTAGATACTAAGCTAGAAAATTAATAGCGCCATAGTGTAAACTGCAACCCCTATAAGAAAAAGCAATAGGGTATAAGGTAATATTTGTTGTGCTTTTAATTTAGTTACTGCTAATAGTGGGAGAGCCCAAAAAGGTTGCAGCATATTCGTTAACTGATCTCCGTATGCTAGTGCGAGTATGCTTTTTGGTAAACTAACCCCTATTTCTTGAGCTGATTGTATAATTATAGGACCTTGCACAGCCCATTGTCCGCCTCCACTTGGAACAAACAAATTCACAATTCCTGCGCTTATTAAAGTAAATATTGGAAATGTATTTTCAGTAGAAATTGAAACAAAGAAGTCGGATAGAGCGTGAATCATTCCACTTGAATTCATAATCCCCATTATTCCAAAATAAATTGGAAACTGAATTAATATACCTGCAGCACCACTAATTCCTTCATCAAGGGCTGAGAGAAATTCAACTATAGATTGATGGAAGGCTAATCCTAAACCAAGTAAAAAGAAGTTAATGTAATTAAGATTAATAA
The DNA here is from genome assembly GCA_018402765.1 of Vicingaceae bacterium. GTDB lineage: Bacteria > Bacteroidota > Bacteroidia > Flavobacteriales_E > Vicingaceae > Acidiluteibacter. The sequence continues at coordinate 942,872 of JAGYIE010000002.1, forward strand.
AGCTTATACTCTCTAAATTGTATGATTGAATGCCGCTATATACTGAATACAATATAAATACTAAACCAATAAGACGCCCAAACCATTTTGATTGATCTATCTTTTCAGCACCTTTACTTTCGTTCTCTATACTTACATCACATTGAGGGATAATTAGATTTTTTACCTTTTCTTCCTTTACAAACTTGCCAACCAGATACATCCCTATTGGGATAGCTAGAAGTATGGCAACTGAGGCGAATATATTCATAGGTGAAAGTACAGTCTCAGAGAAGTTTATATTTTCTGGTAATAAATCTATTGCTGAGGGTGTTAATAAATCATTCATGAGAGCTTTTAGATGGCCCATTTCGGATACTTTGGTTAACGAGGATCCTGAAACTCCTCCATGCCAAACCATTAAGCCTACATAACCTGCAGCTCCGATCACAGGGTAGTTAATAAGTGTGCCATTTTTTTCTGCGGCTTCTCCAACCTTTCTGGCGAAAATTGCACCAAATACTAATGCTAGTCCCCAATTAAAGAATGCCATTAATATGGTTAATGATGAAACAATTGCAGCAGCTTTTGAAGTGGTATTGCAGTATTTTACAAAAAATTGAATCAAGTATCCAAAAGGTTTACTTAAGGCCAATATATGACCAAGTACCAAAATTAGCATCATTTGTAAAGCAAAGACTAGTAGCCCTTGATTCCAAATGCCTTTTTCAAAATAAGAAAACAATTTTACTGATTGGTCAAGAACTGATATATCATCTTGATAGGAAAATACTAAGCCAAGAATGAATGTAATTATTACAAGAAGAAGTGCTATGCTGAATGGTGAAGGTAATAGATAGCTGAAGAGACGACTGTATTTTTCTGAAAAACTCATCTTTTTTATTTTGAATAAAGATAGTGACTAAAACTTGGATTGGATAAATTAGTACTCTCAAAATAATGGTCATGCAAGCAGAAGAAGCAAAACAAAGGATAGCAGAATTAACAGCTGAGTTAAATCAACATAACTATAATTATTATCAGGTAGATGCGCCAACTATTTCTGATTTTGAGTTTGATCAATTGTTAAAGCAATTACAGGATTTGGAGGCTAAATTTCCTGAGTTTGCTGACCAACTTTCTCCAACAAAACGAGTGGGTGGCGACATTACAAAGAAATTTGAAACAGTTGAACATCGTTATCCAATGCTATCATTGGGCAATAGCTATAATAGAGAAGATTTAACTGATTTTGATGAGCGAGTTCAAAAACTTGCTGGCAGAGCAGTAGAATATGTTTGCGAATTAAAATATGACGGTGTTGCAATAGGCATTCACTATAAAAACGGGAAATTAGAACGTGCAGTTACCCGTGGAGATGGCTCTAAAGGCGATGACATTACAGCAAATGTTAAGACGATTCGTAGTATTCCCCTGCAATTATTAGGAATTGGATATCCTGATGATTTTGAAATTAGAGGAGAGATTTTTTATCCGCTTTCCGTCTTTTCAAGAATTAATGAAGAACGAGAACGTGATGAAGAACCTTTGTTAGCTAACCCTAGAAATGCTGCTTCAGGTACACTAAAAATGCAAGATTCTTCTGTGGTTGCTTCTCGTCAATTGGATAGTTATTTATACTATATTTTGGGAGAGGGAAAAGTTGCAGAACAGCATTTTGAAACCTTAGACTTAGCGAGGAAATGGGGATTTAAATCACCTCCTAAGGAAAAAAATATGATTGCAAAATGTAATTCAATTGATGAAATTTTTGAATTTATTGATTTTTGGGAAATACATCGAAATGAATTGGATTTTGAAATAGATGGAATAGTAATCAAGGTAAATGACTATCATTTGCAGGAGGAGCTCGGATATACAGCAAAGAGCCCACGATGGGCAATAGCCTATAAATACAAGACGGCTCAAGTTAGTACACTTTTGAATGAAATTACATATCAGGTGGGACGCACAGGAGCAATTACACCTGTAGCAAATTTACAGCCTGTTCTATTGGCAGGAACTACCGTAAAGCGCGCTTCTTTGCATAATGCAGATCAAATTGAAAAGTTGGATGTTAGAGAAGGAGATACCGTTTTAGTGGAAAAAGGAGGGGAGATTATTCCAAAGATAGTTGGGGTAGACTTAAATAAGAGACCTGCCGATAGTCAGCCAAATGCATATATAACTCATTGTCCTGAGTGTCTTTCTGCATTAAATAGAATTGAGGGCGAAGCCCAACATTATTGCCCAAATGTGTGGTCTTGTCCGCCTCAGATTAAGGGCAAGATGGCACATTTTATTTCTCGAAAAGCAATGGATATTGATGGATTAGGCGAAGAAACAATTCAGCAACTTTACGAAGCAGGATTAATCAATAACATTAGTGATATTTATGAACTTACTAAGGATCAGCTTTTGCCTTTAGAGAGGATGGCTGAAAAATCGGCAAATAACTTACTTGATGGAGTAGAAGCATCTAAGAAGATACCATTTGAGCGTGTTCTTTTTGCAATAGGAATCCGATTTGTTGGAGAAACAGTGGCTAAGAAATTAGCGAAACATTTTAAATCCATTCAGTCAATCCAACAAGCCACGTTTGAAGAATTGATAGCTGTTGATGAAATTGGAGATAAGATAGCTGAAAGTGTTAAACATTTTTTTCAAGAAGACAAAAATAAGGAATTGATCGATTCTTTAATAGACAAAGGATTGCAATTTGAGGTTGTTGAAGATGATAATATAGGAAGCACAGCTATTTTACAAGGTGCTAGTTTTGTTGTGTCAGGAGTTTTTGAAAAGTTTTCTAGAGATGAATTAAAAAAAGCAATAGAGCTAAATGGGGGTAAAAATGTAGGATCACTATCTGCTAAAACGAATTATTTGATTGCAGGAGATAAAATGGGACCTGCAAAGAAAGAAAAGGCAGAAGATTTAGGGATTAAAATTATTTCCGAGGACGATTTTATTCAGCTGATTCATTAGATATTCCTAATACTCCATTATCAGAAGTAATGTCATCGTTGTCTAAAAGATACCGTGTAAGGTTAAGAATATCGTCTTTTTTGTATCTCTTGATCTTCTTCGGCAATTGATGTATTGAGAGCGGCTGCTCTGCGATTGTTTTCTTAATTAATTCCTCAAGTTCTTTTATTTGAAGCTCATTAAGTTCTAGTTTATTTTGCTCTAAACAAATGTCACATACTCCGCAGCGATGCACATCTTTTTCACCAAAATAGCTAAGCAGAATACTCGATCTGCATCTTGTTTTACTCGTTACAAAATCTATAACAGCTTGCATTTTTGCCAAGGCACTTTTCTTCCTTGCGGTATAGTGTTCGTTAGATATTTTTAACTCATCTAATGACACCCTTTCGCTTGTTAAAGTTAGCTGTGGTAAACTACTTTGCTCAATGTAGTCAATGACTTCTAGTTTTTTTAATCTACTTAAAATTTCTACAATTGTTTTCTTTGGCAGATTCGTTTTTTTAGCAATTTCATATTCATTAATTGCTGAATACCCATCAAATAGACCTTCATATGACCTTAAAAGAAATCGTAAGAATTGGTCATATTTCATGTTAGCTACTTGAAAACGATACAGGTCTTCTTTGTTGAGGACAATCATAATTTTTGATGCAGAATGGAAGTTTTCTGATAAACTTACATATCCTTCCTTCTCTAGGAATTTTAACGAGTTGTAAACATCAAATGGGCTGAAATTATATCGTTTACTAAAGGTTGAAATATCAAATGCTGTAGTTTCGCCTTCGCCGGCTCCAATGGGAATTTGTAGATAATTCGCAAGTGCTTGATAGCAGTTTTTTATACTTTTTATTGGTGGGAATTTTTGATTTATTTTTTGTACTAAATCCGTTATCATTCCTGCGTTATACAAGAGAACGGCATAAGACTTTCGAAGATCTCTTCCTCCTCTTCCTGCCTCTTGAAAATAAGCTTCCAGTGTTTCAGGAATATCCAAATGCACAACAAATCTTACATCTGGCTTGTCTATGCCCATTCCAAACGCATTGGTTGCAACAATTACTCTTTTGTTATTTTGCATCCAATTCATTTGCTTCGCATCTCTTTCGATGTGTGACAATCCTGCGTGATAAAAGTCTGCAGAATAGCCATTTCTATTAAGATATGCAGCAATGGTTTGTGTTTTCTTTCGACTACTAGTGTATACAATACCCGATCCTGCTATACCGTCCAGAACTTTTTTAAGTCTTCCGAGTTGATCGTTTTCTTCTTGAACAACATACGCTAAATTTTTTCTAGCAAAACTCTTCTGAATTACGTTTACCTTTTTAAAATTTAGTTTTTCTTGTATATCTAAAATTACTTTAGGCGTAGCAGTAGCTGTAAGCGCTAACACAGGAGCAGCAGGTAGTAGAAGTCTTAATTCATTTATATTTAAATAGGATGGTCTAAAGTCGTATCCCCACTGAGAAATACAATGAGATTCATCTACAGCGATTAAATTTACCTTCATCTTTTGAACCCTAGCTTGAAATAGTTCAGTAGACAACCTTTCAGGTGACACATACAAGAATTTATAGTCTCCATAGATCATGTTGTCCATAGCGATATCTATTTCTCTTCTTCGCATACTTGAAGTAATCGCAATAGCCTTAATGCCTCTTTTTTTTAGGTTATCTACCTGATCTTTCATAAGTGCAATCAGCGGAGATATAACGATGCAAAGTCCATCAGCGGCTAAAGCAGGTACCTGAAAACAGATTGATTTTCCTCCGCCTGTTGGAAGCAAAGCAAGTGTATCTTTTCCATCCAAAATTGATTGTACAATCTCCTCTTGCTTCTCACGAAAGCTTGAATAGCCCCAATATTGAAGAAGAATTTCATGTATTGTCATTTCTTGTATAAAAGATTAGCGGTTAAAAATTACTATTTTCTTGGAATACATACCTAATTATAATTTCTCCATAAGTAGGCTAAAAAGTTGATGCATTGCTTCGATGTCATTTATATGGACTTTCTCATTAGGAGTGTGTACATTATCTTCTGGAGCTCCGATAAAGCACCAATCTATAGGGTATGAAGACTTTTGCAATGCATTTCCATCACTTCCGCCTGCGCTCTCGACTTCTAATTGGAATGGAATAGAAGAGTCATTAGCAATTTTTAATATCTTATTCAAATATTGTTTTCTTGGCAAACCTGAATCTCTTAATGAAATCGCAACTCCTTCTCCATGTTTTATACCTTCAGTTACCCAAGTTATATCTGAGATTAACGCTTGTGTTATGTTATGTTTTTCGTACAAATACTTACCCAAATAGCCTGCAGTTCCGCCACCGGTTTCTTCCCAACAACTAAATGCGATTGCTCCATTTTCTAATGTTTCGGCAACTTTTAGGGCGCTCCAAATTCCTAGTCGATTATCAAGGTAGCATGTTTGAACAAATTCACGATCTTTTCTAAAATTACATTTAAAGGTTAGGTTTGTTCCTCTATCAATTGGCCGATTGAAATCGCATCGAACTATTTTTTGATCATCCCTTTCTTCAACTATTAACGTTGTTTCAATTTCACCTTTGCTATCAGCTCCTACTAAAATAGTTCCATCTATAATTCTTGGTCCACCAATTTTTATGAGACTGTTGTTATACCCTACAGTAAATCCAATAGAATCTAAATGAGCATAAATAGCCGTTCTTGGCTTACCAAAAACTAAAATTATGCAATCTTGAAAGTGGTCACCTTCGATTATTGTAGGCAGTACTTTCCAATTCTTTTTCTCGCGCTCGATGTAATTGAGCACAAACTCTTTCATTGGAGCTTCATCACCTGATGCAGCCCTTACTTGGCACATTTCTTTTAATAATTTCATCATGTATAATCAAAAAAAAGTCCCGAGTCTTGCATATATGAAGATCGGGACTAATAGGGTTTAAGTATAATTTTAGCTGTTAAGCATCACCGGCATAACAAGCATTAAAACTTCCTCATTATCATCTTCTTTTTCAACTGGAGTTAAAATTCCTGCTCTATTTGGAGCAGACATTTCTAAATTTACTTGTTCTGAGCGTAAGTTAGATAACATTTCCATTAGAAAGCGAGAGTTAAAACCAATTTCCATATCTTCTCCTTCATACTGGCATGTTAATCTTTCAGTAGCAGAATTGGAGAAATCTAAGTCTTCAGCAGAAATATTCAACTCACTACCTGTAACTTTTAATCTTACTTGGTGTGTAGTTTTACTAGAGAAAATAGAAACACGCTTTATAGCATTTAAAAATGCTGATCGTTCAACAGTTAATTTATTTGGATTTTCTTTTGGTATTACTGCTTCGTAGTTAGGATATTTTCCGTCTATTAATCTACAAATAAGCGTTGTGCTAGCAAAAGAAAACAATGCATTGGTATCATTGTATTCTACTGTTACTTCATCATTAATAGAACCTAAAATGTTCTTCAATAGGTTTAATGATTTTTTCGGCATTATAAACGATGCGTTTTTATCACTTTTTGCATCATTTCTACCGTATTTAACTAGCTTGTGAGCATCTGTTGCAACAAAAATGCTACCCTCACTACTCAATTGAAAAAATACTCCTGACATTACAGGTCTTAATTCATCATTGCCTGAAGCAAAAATAGTTTTTTCAATAGCACTCGCCAACATGAAAGCTTGCAACTTCATTACTGAAGGCTCTTCAATAGATGGAGTTTTAGGAAACTCAGAAGCATCTTGTCCTGTCAAGTTATAACGACCAAAATCAGAACTAATTTCTATACTGAAATTATTTCCGATAGTAAACGTTAATGGTTGTTCAGGGAAAGCCTTGAGCGTGTCTAATAAAAGCTTTGCAGGAATAGCTATTATGCCACTATCTTTAGCTTCTACGGCTAATTTAGTAGTCATTGTAGTTTCTAGATCTGATGCTGATATCGTTATCTCATTTTCGTTTATTTCAAACAAAAAATTATCGAGTATTGGTAATGAGTTGTTGCTATTTAAAACGCCAGATACAATCTGAAGCTGTTTAAGCAGTGCCGAACTTGATACAATAAATTTCATGTATATAAATTATAGTTTTTGACTAAAGCAAATTTAAAAGTTTCTCTAAAAAAGGACGGCAAAACTTACCATTACTTATTAACAGATTCAGGATCTAAAATTGCTTCAGATTTTAGCACTTGATCAAAAAGAAAGTTTTGAATTACAAGTGCTCTTCCTTCATTTAGTGTGCTTTTGGCATACATACGTTCATTATGGTAGTTTAGCATTTGCCCTTTTAAATCTTTAGCTCCTTTTCTTACAGACATATAATATGCCCAAAGTTGCTGTTTTTCTCCATTCGTGTGTTCTAAAGTCAGCTCATATTGAGGTGTGCTTGTAAAAATAGAATCCAATTCAGTTTTATTTGTCTTAACATCTTCATATTCATAAGCTAATTTAGATGCTCTTTTAAAGTATGGAATGGCCGTCTCAAAGCTTATGGTTTGTGATTCTTCCGTTTTAAGATTTTGATAAATAAATTCATTATTACCTAAGTGTTTAATAAAAAATTCGTTATGCTCTTTTGATGGACTAAGAACAGTGATTTTTTTAATCTCTTTTGCAGGCATACGCAATGCAATTGGATCTTTCCATAGAGATTCCTTTAAGAAGAATCGACTCGTTAAGTAACCGTAATTACTTGGTAAATGCGTAATCATAGGTCTACTTGATTTTTTGCCGTCTATTTCCAAAAGCATGTAAGTCCCCATACTACTTGCTGTGGGGTCTCCAACATACCAGGTCTTCTCAGGTGATTCGCCTGATTCCTTAGTAAAAATTTCAACCTTTATAGAAGAGGTTGACAGTCTTTTTATAACTCCTTTAGCAGTTAAATCTGATACCAAATTTAGTACTTTAATTTGGTTGAAGGTTTTTAAAACCAAATCAATGGCATCTTTTCTAGCTACTAGTTTGTTGTTTATTGTCCAATGATCACCTTTTCTGGTGAGTAATGCAGATTCATTTAGCGTAGTAATTTTAAAACTTGTAACATTAGCTGTATCTTTTATGGCAAAGTCTACAATTTCTTCAGCCAATGTTCCTTTGCTATTGCTTTGATAAATGTAATAAGCGATTCCACCTAATATAAGCACAACCAATAATAATAGTAAGTTCTTTTTCATGGTTTAATGTTTGGTGTATTTTCGTTTTCTAACATAGAATACAATTCCGCCTAAAAGTAGAATAAGTGCAATCGGGCTGGCAATATTAATCGTTTGCCATAGTACTTTATCTGACTTTACTTTTTCCTTATCAAGTAATCTAATTGTTAATGATTTCGAATTGGTAAGCATTAATCCGCTATCATCAATTAAGTAATTGATACAGTTTAATATAAAGTCCTTGTTTGCATATAGTTTTTTTGTGAATCGGTCATATCCTAATGCATAATATTCCTTAGTACTTTCTTTTACGTAATTGTTAATCATATCACCGTCAGCGACTACAATCATTTTTGTAGGCATACTCCGTTCTTTAAATTTCATTAAAGGATTAGTGGCAATTTGGCTTGTTATTCTGTTTTTATATACAGATTCAAATTCACCTTCTAGCAAAGCAGCTACAGGAATGTTTCTTTGGTTGTATTGATCTTTTTGAGGTTCAAACTTTACCATGTCTAAACTAATTCTGGTAGGAGCCCTTAAAACCTTGGTGTAGGGTGAGGTTTCCAAGAGCACAGTTCTCTTAATTTCTGTATTGCCTACTAAGTCTATGGAATTAACAAATTGTCCGCGTATTGCATCAAGACCTTTTGTGATAGGATGTTTGCTTTGTTGTAAAAAAAGTGGGTAGAAATTCCAAGGAAATAAATCTGTTTTTATCTGATTGCCCATAGCCCCGGTTACAATTGGGATTGGTGCAGAGCGGATATCTTGAACTAAATCTTTATTTATACGAACCCCATAATTGAATAATTGGTCTTCAAGATTTAAGGTTTTGCTAATAGCCATTGTCACATTAGCAGACTTTAAGCTATCCATTTCAGCATTTACTTGATCTATAAGCCACAAAACTTTGCCGCCATACATAATGTGTTGATCGATTATGTACTTATCCTTTTCAGAATAGGCTAATTCTGGCTTAGCTATAACCAAGAGGTCATATTTGTTTTGAATATAAACACTGGTTGAGTCATCACCAAAACGAGCTGTTAAAGCATCTATATTTCCATTCAGCTCTACATAGTCAATAATGTAGTAATCTTCTAGGGTTTTTGTAATGTCTGCAGTATGGAATTTATCCAGCTCTCCATGACCTTGCAAAAATGCAATCTTAGCTTTTGAGGTCGACGTTATCTTTTTAATAGCTGCCGCAATTTCATACTCTAATGCCTCTATAGATTGATTTAGCATTACCTCGGGCGAAGCCCCTGTAGAACTTTTAAGTAGTTGCATAGAAATCTCTTCACCTTTGAAACCTACCAACGCTCCGGGCCAAATCATTTTATTAGAGATTCCACTTTCTTCTCTAACTTCTAAATCAGTAGGACGTAGACCTAGCTCATAAAGGATTTTATAGACTTTGTCACGCTCTTTTTGGTTAGGATTTTCTGATGGGTTTATGAATTCATACTCTATTTTTCCATCAGAATATGCTCGAAATTCATCCAGCATTTCTTTTGTTTCATCTCGAAGCCGTTTGAATCCTGCAGGAAAACTTCCTTCTAAATAAACTTTAAAAAACACTACATCGTCTAGTTCCTTCACTAGCTTTTTAGATGGCGCTGATAAAGAATAGCGCTTTTCTGAAGTTAAGTCAAAGCGACTAAATAGAGATGAGCCAATATAATTAATTAGCAGTATTATTGCGAACCAAATTAAAAGACTAGTCAGATCAGTGACTTTATTATTTGCAGTTTTGTTACTCGTTTTCTTTGCCATTTTTTTTACCATTTACGACTAGATAAAACAGTTTTTGTAATCAAAATAAATAAAGTGATGATGCTGAGGAAGTATACCACATCTCTGGTGTCAATTACTCCTCTACTCATTGAATTATAGTGCTCACTTATCCCTAATTTAAGAATCAATAAATCAATTGGTCCAAATAGCGCTAACGAGCTAATAAAATCAAAACCAATGTAAATGAAGAAACATAAAAAAATTGCAACGATAAAAGAGATGATTTGATTTTCAGTAATTGAAGATGCAAATATGCCTATGCTCACAAATCCTGATGCTAGAAATAGCAACCCAATGTATGATCCCCACATAGCACCGAGGTCTATATTTCCTATTGGGCTTCCAAGAAAATAAACAGTCCCAAAATATACTAAGGTTGGTAAGAGTGCAATTGCTACTAAAATGACACCTGAGAAATACTTGGATAGAATAATTTGGACGTCTGTTAATGGCCTAGTCAAAAGAAATTCTATTGTTCCTGCCTTTTTTTCATCAGCAAATGAACGCATGGTGATTGCAGGAATTAGAAACATAAAAACCCATGGAGCTACCGCAAACAAAGTGTCTATACTTGCATATCCACTATCTAAAACATTATTATTTCCAGGAAATATCCACATTAATAATCCAATAGTGGTCAAAAACACTACGATTACAATGTAGCCAATAAGGGATCCTAAAAAACTTTGTATCTCTTTCTTTAAGAGGCTTCTCATAGAATTTGAAATTGCAAATTGGTTAAAGGCATCAAAAATAACTAATTTAAAACTTGTTTGACGTTAAAAGGTCTTAATTCTATTTGACAGCAATCCTACTAAAATCGCTGCTTCCTTATTTCCAAATCTTATATTTGCAGCATACAAACAAGCTGCCAATATGAAAGTATTAAAGTTTGGGGGAACATCAGTTGGTTCCGCCGAAAGAATGAAAAAAGTTGCTGAATTAATAGTTGCCAAGAAAAACATTATCGTTGTCCTTTCTGCAATGAGCGGCACAACAAATAGCTTAGTAGAATTTGCAAATTGTTTACATCAAAAGAAAAGTGATGTTGCCACTGATTTGCTCTTAGGGTTACATGAAAAGTATAAACAAACAGTTGAAGAACTATTTTCTAAAGATGCGTTTAAGCAAACTGCCGATGAAATGCTTTCGTCACACTTTAATTATCTAAAGCAGTATACACTTGACTCATTTACATTGTTTGAAGAGAAAGCTGTTTTGGCCCAAGGCGAATTATTATCTACTGCTTTATTCCAATTATATCTTGAAGAAATTGGACATACTTCGGCTTTACTGCCGGCTTTAAATTTTATGCGAATAGATAAAGAAGAAGAGCCTGATCATTTTTACATAAAAGAAAATTTAAAAAGAGAATTGGATAGACAGCCGGGTATTAACTGCTTTATAACACAAGGATTTATTTGCCGAAATGTATATGGAGAAATAGATAATCTTAAGCGTGGGGGTAGTGATTATACCGCTTCAATTATTGGTGTAGCAGCTCAAGCTGATGAAGTTCAAATATGGACTGATATTGATGGGATGCATAATAATGATCCGCGCATAGTTGATAAAACTAGCCCGATAGAACACTTGTCATTCGATGAAGCTGCTGAGTTAGCCTATTTTGGAGCGAAAATATTACACCCTTCAAGCATTAGGCCTGCAAAAGAAGCGAATATACCAGTAAGGTTAAAAAGTACATTGCAGCCTGAAGCCGAGGGAACACTTATCACGGCAGATTTATCAGGAGAGGGCATAAAGGCGATAGCTGCTAAAAGTGGAATAACTGCCGTGAAGATAAAATCTGGTCGCATGTTGTTGGCTTATGGGTTTTTAAGGAAGGTGTTTGAGATATTTGAGAGCTATAAGACGCCAATAGACATGATTACAACATCTGAAGTTGCCGTTTCGGTTACCATAGATGATACCACTCACTTAGAAAAGATCGTAGCCGAATTAAATGAATATGGAAATGTGGAAGTAGATCATGATCAAAGTATAGTATGTATTGTAGGAGATTTTACAAGTCCTAAAACTGGTATTGCAAATCAAGTTTTCGAAGCCTTGACGGAAACGCCTATACGCATGATTTCTTATGGTGGAAGTAATCATAATATATCGATACTAATTAATTCAAAGGATACGAAATCAGCTTTACAAGCGCTTCATAATTATCTATTTTAATGACGAACTTTAATACAAAAGCATTCGAAAAACTCGAAACACCCTTTTATTACTATGATGAAAGCTTGTTAGTTAGAACATTAGACAATCTTGTTTCTGCTTCTAAAAAACACAATTTTCACGTACATTATGCATTAAAGGCCAACGCAAACGATAAAATTTTAAAACATATAATTTCGGCTGGTTTAGGCGCAGACTGTGTAAGTGGGAATGAAGTAAAAAAAGCTTTGTCTATTGGGTTTTCTCCAAATAATATAGCATTTGCAGGGGTAGGTAAATCAGATTATGAGATAAAGGTTGGCCTTGAGTATGATATATTTAGTTTTAATTGTGAGTCTACTCAAGAATTAGAGGTAATTAATCAGTTGGCAGAAAATGCAGGAAAAATTGCAAGGGTAGCCATTCGGATAAATCCAAATGTCAATGCTAAAACGCATAAATATATCACCACCGGATTAGAAGAAAATAAGTTCGGGATAAATCCGTGGGAGTTTGAAACAGTAATTAATTTACTTGAGAAGTGTAAAAGTTTACAACTGGTTGGTTTGCATTTTCATATTGGCTCTCAAATTACAGACTTAGATGTGTTTAAAAGTTTGTGTATTCGGGTAAATGAAATTCAGGACTGGTTTATTTCTCGACATATTTTAGTTGAGCATTTGAATGTAGGTGGTGGCTTTGGAGTTGATTATACCAATGTAGAAGAGAATCTAGTTCCTGATTTTAATTCCTTTTTTCAATTGTTTGCCGATTTTCTTGAATTAAAGCCTGGACAACAATTGCATTTTGAGCTTGGAAGGTCAGTCGTTGCGCAGTGTGGTTCCTTAATTTCTAGGGTATTATATATTAAGAATGGTCAAAATACGAATTTTGCTATTTTGGATGCAGGAATGACGGAGTTAATTCGACCTGCTCTTTATCAGTCTGCACATTTAATTCAGAATATCTCAAGATTAGACCATTTGGCATTGCATAAATATGACGTTGTTGGACCCATATGTGAGTCATCCGATTGTTTCGGAAAAGCTATATTACTGCCAGAAACTAAGCGAGGAGATTTAATAGCAATAAGAACAGCCGGAGCTTATGGAGAGGTAATGAGTTCATCATACAATCTTCGTGATAAGGCAAACGTATATTATGATTCAGATTTAAATTAATTCGTCATGAAAAGTAATGCATTTTTAGTTGTAACATTTTTAATAAGCTTTTTAGCTGTATCTCAAGATCAAGTAAGAACTTTCTTAGAAGATGAAAATCGTATACCAAGAGAGCGAGTAGTGGACTTTACATCGCTAAGTTTAGAAGTAAAATTTGATCTCGAAAAATCCAAGGTTATAGGAAAGGTTACTCACGTTTTTCATGCATTAAGAGAGCAAGTGGATGTGATAACTTTAGATGCTATTGATATGGATATCTTATCTGTGAAATCAGGTAAAGATGCGCTTAAATTTGATTATGATGATCAATATCTTACTATACATTTTAACCAACCTATTCTTGTTCAAGAACAAATGACAATCGAAATAGTGTATAGCGCAACACCTCGAAAAGGAATCTATTTTGTTGGATGGAATGATACAACTAATACATCGAGAAAACAAATTTGGACACAAGGACAAGGAATTGATAATCGACATTGGATTCCATTATTTGATGATATGAGTGATAAGGTAATTAGTGAAGTTAAGGTTACAATGCCTGAAGCGTTTAGTGTTTTGTCAAATGGAAAGAAACTAAAGGAGAAGTCGATCAATGATGGAAATAAGATTTGGCATTATAAAATTAGTCATCCGCATCCGCCATATTTAATCATGCTAGGCATTGGAGAGTATGAAATTGCTAATAGAGTTTCTTCAAGCGGTGTTAATTTGAAATTATATTATTACCCTGGAGAGGAGCATAAAGTAGAACCTACTTATCGGCACAGCGTAGCTATGTTTGATTATTTTGAAAAGACATTTGGTGTTCCGTATCCTTGGGGTTCATATGCTCAAATTCCGGTACAAGAGTTTATGTATGGAGCCATGGAAAATACGACAGCCACTATTTTTGGAGACTTTTATTTAGTCGATAGTGCTGAATTTTTGGATAGAAATTACGTCCGAGTTAATGCTCATGAGCTTGCTCACCAGTGGTTTGGGGATTACGTAACAGCAAGAACGTCAACACACACTTGGTTGCAAGAAAGTTTTGCCACCCATTTTGATATGATTTATCAAGGTGTTGCTTTTGGTGATGACTATTTTGATTTTATAAGACGAGGGTACAATCAACAGGCTCTAGATGCTTCTGAGAAAGATTTAAGACCAATAGCTCACTCTAAAGCAGGAACTGCTAGACATTATCCAAAAGGAGCAATGGTGTTATACATGCTAAAGAACGTAGTAGGAGAGAAGCAGTTTAATAGTACAATTCAGTATTACCTTAAAAAGCATGCTTATGGAACAGTAGATACTGAAGATTTCTTGATAGCATTCTATGAAAATCTTGGATTACCTTTGGATTGGTTTTGGGAGCAATGGATTTTAAAAGGAGGAGAGCCTCACTACGAAGTTAATTTTGAAGAGTTAGAAGATGTTTATCGATTTTCAGTAAAGCAGATTCACGATCAAAATGAATTGGTTGGTTTATTCAAAATGCCAATTTCTTTTGAAGTTCATTTTAAAGACGGCACTTTTATTCATAAAGAAGCAATAGTAGAAGACCACTATCAACAAATTAATTTGCCAATTCAAAATGGAAAAGATGTTGCATTTGTGTTATTTGACCCCAAAAATCAAATCCTCAAAGAAGTCACTTTCCCAAAGTCCATTCAATTCTTGAAAGAACAAGCGTTTAATGCACCAAACACTATTGACCGCTATGAAGCTTATGTTGAATTGAGAGGCTCACTTTCTCCTGAAGAATTATCTAAAGCTTGGGAAAGTGAAACTTATGCCGAAATGAAGGCTGAGGTTGCATTACATGCTATGCTCGACAAGTCGAATAATGAAAATAAAGCATTGTTATCAAAAGCTTTTAAAGCTAAGATTGTAGAAGTTGAAAAGATGCTTCTAACCAATACGACATTTATCCCTTCTGAAGAGTTAGGCTGGTATCAGCCACTATTAGCGAGTAAGTCGAATCAAGTTGTTGAAAAAGCATTGGATTTACTATGCTTTTACCAGCCTCAATATATTGATCAATACTTAGAAATTACAAGTGGTCGAATAGGAAGTCGCAGTCATAATGTTCGGGTCAAATGGTTGGAATGGAGTTATTTGTTCAGTAGAGATGAAACATATGCTGAACAGTTGGTTGAGTTTATGTCCAACCGATATGAATTTATTACCCGCACAAATGCAGCAACTGCACTGGAGCGATTAAACTACATGAATGAGAAAGGAGTAAGTTATATTATAGATGGCTTATTTAGCGCTAATTCTCGTTTAAGAGGCCCTATGAGTAGTGCTATAAAGCATTTTTATGCTCAAAATGGATATCAATTGTTGATTAGAGAATACATCATTTCAAAAGAATGGACCGATAGGGAGGAGGCTGTAATAGCTAGGTATACTGTACGTTAAGATATAGTGATTGTTTCTCCGAAAACTTCAATAATATCTCCGGGTCTTACTTTTAGGCGTTTGCGTAAATCAACTTCTCCATTGTATTTAACTTCGCCTTCATCGACAATAGCCTTAGCGTGGCCGCCATTTTCAGCTATACCTACTGCTTTTAATAATTTTATTAATTCAATAAATTCGGTGGTAATTTTAAACTCCATCTGACTTTTGTTGTTTAGAAAGGTAAATCTATGCAAAGAATTTACATACATATACTCCTGTTGATTTTCTTTTATCCATTAATCGGATTTACACAGAAAATGAATGAATGCACTCCTAAAAAATCTGCTTTTAGTTTTGGAGAATCCGCTGATTATACAATTTATTATAATTTAGGAGCTGTTTGGGTTTCTGCTGGAAGTGTAAATTTTACTGTCGACTCAACTAGAATTAAAGCGAATAAATATTATCATATAAAAAGTACGGGATACACCTTTAAAAAGTATGATTGGATTTATAAAGTAAGAGATCATTACGAAGTTATTGCTGATATGGAACCGTTTAGACCTATCCGTTTTAAAAGAGATGTGCGAGAAGGAGGAACTGAGATTTATGAAGATTATATCTTTAATCACGCTATAAATCAGGTTGTAACTTTAAGAAAGGAAGATAAAAAATCTCAACTTGTAAAGGATACTGTTAATTTTTCAGATTGTTCGTATGACGTTCTAAGTATGATTTATGTGGCTAGAAATTTAGATTATTCAACTTTAAAGCCTGATGATGTATTGCCTATAACTTTGTTCCTGGACAATGAGGAGCACAATTCTTACATCCGTTATCTAGGTAAAGAAAATGTGACAGTTAAAGGGTTAGGTACTTTTCGTTGTATAAAGTTTAAGCCTTTACTTATTGAAGGGACGATATTTAATGCCGGTGAGGATATGACGGTTTGGGTAACTGACGACGAAGCAAAAGTTCCCATTTTAATCGATACACCTATTTTAGTAGGTTCAATAAAAGCGAGATTAAATGCTATTAGTGGGAACAAATACAAATTGACTTCTAAAGTAGGAGAGTAATACCAAAAAAGGAATTATATCACTAGAGCGACATAATTCCTTCTATACCATCTAATTTCTGATATTTTTTAATGACTTCATCAGGACTTATCATTACTTCTTTTATAGAAATACTAATGTACTTTCCATTTGACGACTCTCTAGTTGTAAGTTGAGCCGTATCGCCAAATTCTTTTTCTACTAGAGCAATTCTATGATTATCAGCGGGTACAATAAATTTAAACAAATATACACTTGGCCAACTAAATCCTTTCTCTAGTTTTTCCTTTAATGCTATATAATCTTTATGCATAATTATTCTCCTGTCGAAAGCTGCTCAATAACTTCAAGCATACTTTTTAATAGTTCTTTTTTTTCTCCGGCTTTCTCTCGTTCTATCGCTTCCATAAGAAGTGATGCACAATGCTGAATTTCATCATTTTCAAAAGTAGTATCAAAGTTTTCTATTACTGTTAATGCTTCTAAGCAAACCATATAGTCTCCTTTAACTGCCTTAGTTACAAAGAGAGTTAAGTGATCAGAGCCATCTAAAGCTGACTGCCAAAAGGCAGAAATTAAAAAGCTGTAATAATACTTTAAGCGTTGATTGTTTAACGCTGCTACTAGATACGGAACAGCCTCCTCATCTTGAAGATCAAACAACAGTTGGATAATGCCTGCTTCGATTTCTGGGTTATCCGTATCAGCTAATAAATCCAATACCGCAGGTAAAATTTTAGAATTGCCCTCATCTCTGATAAGATCTAAGGTGTCAAGTACAGTGTCTTCGCTGTTTGATCGCAGTTTAGCGGCCAATTTGTCCATTGATTCGCTGCCTGAATTTTCGTCTTTCATGTTTTCTTATTGCCGACCGATGAAGGCCAATCTGTTATTAATTGGTATAATTTCTACTGCCAAATATAGCACTTCCTATTCGTATCATATTCGATCCACAAGAAATTGCTAATGAATAATCTCCACTCATTCCCATAGATAATATCTGAAAATTGGAAGACGTTTTTAATTGATTGGTTTTTATATATTTAAATAATTCGTATAATTCTTTAAATTCATTTTCGATAGTTTTATTGTTTTCTGTGTTCGTAGCCATTCCCATCAATCCAACTAACTGAATATTTTTTAAATCAGGCAATATATTTTCAAGTAAATCAATTGTCTCTATTTCATCCAACCCAAATTTACTTTCCTCTTTCGCAATGTAAATTTGTAAGAGGCAATCAATAATTCGATTATTTTTCTTCGCTTCTTTATCGATTTCCTTTAATAGCCTAACACTGTCTACTGAATGAATTAGACTTACATAAGGAGCGATGTATTTTACTTTGTTTCTTTGCAAATGACCTATCATGTGCCATTGAATATCTTTTGGTAATGCTTCATATTTAGAGGTCATTTCTTGTGCCTTATTTTCTCCAAATACACGTTGACCTGCATCATATGCTTCTTGCAAATCTTCTATCGGTTTGGTTTTAGATACAGCTACTAATGTAACATTCTCTCCAATTTGTGATTTGTAAGCTGATAAATTATCTGAAATACTCATTTAATGGATGTTTTCAATACTGTAAACAGTTAAACCACTTCTTAGTTTTGGTTCTATCCAAGTACTTTTTGGTGGCATAATTTGTTGAGCATCAGCTACTGCTTTTAATTGTTCAATGGAAATAGGAAAATGAGCAAATGCAACTTTAGCTCTTTTTTGATCTACTTCTGACTGTAATCTTTCAAGTCCTCCCGTTCCTGCCATGAACAATACCCTTGAATCCGTTTTTAAATCAGTAATGCCTAAAGTTGGCTCTAAAATATTTTTTGATAGAATACTAACATCTAGTTCCTCTACAGGATTAGTATGGTCAAATGTGCCCAACTTAGGGATAATACAGAACCACTCTCCCTCTAAATACATACTTATTTCGTGAATTTGCTGAGGTTGATAAGCTTGAGTTCCTTTAGGTAAAATTTCGAATTGCTTATTAATTTCAGTTATGAAGCTGTTTTTTGAGTGTTTACCAATGTTAGTTACCAATCGATTAAACGCGTATATTTTCAAATTACTCTCAGGAATAAAAATTCCCATGAAATAATCCGTTGGGAGTTTTCCCTCGCGCTTCTTATTGCTTTTTTCTTTACCGAGAAGTGCAGAAGATGCAGATCTATGATGTCCGTCAGCAATATATACCGCAGGAATATTTGAAAATTCTTGCTGAATACGCTTAACTAAATTTAGCTCATTGACCACCCAAAATGTATGTTGAACTCGATTGGTTGTTGTAAAATCATATTCCGGTGAAGTCCTTATTTTTTGAGCAGTAATCTCATCTATTGTTGCGTTATTCGGATAGGTAAAGCAAACAGGTTCAGCATTGATTGCTACAAAATCGAGATAGTTTTTAAACATTTTCTCTCGCTTAGTAATTGTAGCTTCATGCTTTTTAATGACATCATTGTAATAGTCAGCAACACTTGCACAAGCAATTATTCCTATATAGTGATGTCCATTTTTTATTTGTCTGTAGATATAATAAGAAGGATTTTCATCTTGAATTAGAACGCCCTGATCTACAAATTGGTCAAATCTAGTCCTCACCAGTTTAAAACGTGCTGGACTATTTGCTTTAGTACCTGCTTTTAAGGTATGCTCAGGATTAATTACATGTAAAAACGTGAATGGATTTTCATCAAGTTTTACTTTTAAATCTCCTCTCTTGTATGAAACATATGAACGAGATGCAACTAAGTGAACTTTGTCTCGTACAGGCCTAAAGGCACAAAATGGAATTACTTCTGCCAAGTTTTTCTAATATAAATATGTGAAAACCAGAATTCGTTATTTCGAATTTTGATTCATTATAATTTCAGCTAATTCTGTTCCAATTCTATCTTGTGCTTCTTCGGTAGCAGCTCCTATGTGAGGACTCAATGAAATATTTGACATAGCCATTAAATCAGCTCGTGGGTTAGGCTCGTTATCGAATACGTCTAAGCATGCATGTGCTAATTTGCCAGATTCTAAGGCTTCTAATAATGCATCCTCATCAATTACTCCACCTCTTGCAGCATTAACAATTACTGCTCCGTCTTTCATTAAATCAAATTGTGTTTTTCCTATAATTGGTTCGTCCAATGCCGGTGTATGTATTGTAATAAAATCACTTGATTTTAATACATCTTCTATAGAGTGGCTAGGTATTTCTATAGCAATAGCCCCATGACCTTCTATTTTCATATTTATTATGGCAGATTCCATGTTTTGTGTATGCGCAACTACTTTCATTCCAAAACCTAACGCATAAGAAGCTACTGATTGACCAATTCTTCCAAACCCAACTATACCTAAAGTTTTCCCTCTTAGTTCTATTCCTTTAGCATAGGCCTTTTTTAGTCCTTTAAAGTTAGTTGTTCCTTCTGCAGGCATTGCTCTATTTGACAGGTGTAGAAAACGAACTGCACCAAATAAATGAGCCATTACTAGCTCTGCCACACTTTGACTTGAGGCAGCAGGTGTATTAAATACAAATTTTCCTTTTTGTCTAGCGTAATCAACATCGATATTGTCTACACCAACTCCCCCGCGACCAATCATTTTAAGATTTGAGCAGCCATCAATTATATCAGTTCTTACTTTTGTAGCACTTCTAACCAATAAAACCTCGTAATTTTCTCTGTTAATTACTTCAACTAGTCGGTCTTGTGGTACAGATTCTGTGACTACTGTATACCCATTTTCTTCTAATAATTTTTTGCCTAATGGAGCAATTCCATCGTTTGCTAAAATCTTCATTTTTTTAGTTTTATTGTGTATTGATTAACCGTTGGTTTTTTCAAAATTCTGCATAACGTCTACAAGTGCTTGTACGCTTTCTAATGGAAGTGCGTTGTACATAGAGGCTCTGTATCCTCCTGCTGAGCGATGCCCTTTTATTCCACTAATATTAGCTGCTTTCCATGCCGCGTCAAATGCTTCCGTCTGTGATTCATCTTTTAATACGAATGTTGCATTCATATTAGACCGATCTTCTGTAGCTACAATCCCTTTAAATAAGGGATTTCTATCAATTTCGGCATATAGCAATTCCGATTTTTGATTATTTACTCCTTCAATCCATTTCACTCCTCCATTTTTCTTAAGCCATTGCAAGTTAAGCATCGAAACATAAATAGGGTATACCGGCGGGGTATTAAACATGGACTCCTTATCAATATGAATTTGTAAGTCTAACATAGAAGGAATATCTCTACCTGTTTTGCCCAAAAAATCATTCTTTACAATGTATAAAGTTGTTCCTGCTGGACCCATATTTTTCTGAGCGCCCGCATAAATCAAATCGTAATCACTTACGTTAATTTCTTTGCTAAAAATGTCTGATGACATATCACAGATTACAGGAATAGCAGATTTTGGGAACGTTTTAAACTGAGTTCCAAATATGGTGTTGTTTGAGGTGTAATGAATATAGTTAGCATCTGATGGGATTTCAAAATTCGTTGGGATGTAACTAAAGTTTTTATCCTTACTTGAGGCGATTACATTTACGTTACCTAACTTTTTCGCTTCTTTAATTGCCTTACTACTCCAAGTGCCTGTATCTATATAAGCTCCTGTACCATCTGATTTCATTCCATTAATGGCAGAAATATAAAATCCTAGACTTGCACCACCTTGTAAAAATAATATGCTGTATCCATCAGGTACATTTAAAAGTTCTTTTACTAGCTCTTGAGCATTTGACATCACCTCAATGAAATCTTTGCTTCTATGTGAGATTTCTAACAACGATAAATTTAAATTATTAAAATTTATAACTGCTTCCGACGCTTGTTTTAATACCTCTTCTGGTAATATACAAGGTCCTGCGCTGTAATTATGAACTTTTGCCATGATAGAATTTGAGTTTTTTTAATATTCTTTTCAAAATTGCAAAATATTTTGCACAAAGCGAATTAGAAAGGCTATTTAACGATTAAATATTCGTGAATTTTAACAAGAATATTTTTTTATCAAAAAAAAGGTGTAAAAAAATAGATTATTCATATATTTGCGCTCTCAAAAAATTAAAGGAGTAATAGAATGAAAAAAGAAATCCATCCAGATAATTATAGATTAGTTGTATTTAAAGATATGTCTAACGACTACGCTTTCATTACCAAATCTACTGCTGAAACTAGCGAGACGATTGAATGGGAAGACGGAAAGGAATATCCTGTAGTTAAATTGGAAATTTCTCATAAATCTCACCCTTTTTACACCGGTAAAATGCAACTTATTGATACAGCAGGACGTATTGATAAATTTAACAGCAGATACAAGAGCTTCAAAAAGAAGTAATCTTATAAGCATAGAAAATAAAAAAAGGTCTTGGTTCAATCCAAGACCTTTTTTTTATGATAATCTCTTCTGTACGTTTCTACTTTTTAAATAGTAACGTTTTCCAAGCATCCAATGTTTTACCTTGACTTAACAGATATTTTGCTGCCTCATGCAATTCTTTATCTCTAAAGTCAATTAAATTATTTTCTATAGCAAAAGAACTTATGTCCTCTTGGCTAGGTAGGGCCTCAATGTTTCCTAGCATACCAAGATCGTTTCCTGTCAATACTTCACTTGTTTTTATAGTTTCAGGGATATTGTCAAAACCAATACCTAAAGTTGTGATCGGCTTGTCTACTTCAAAAAGCGCTTCGTTATTAGCTCTTACATACCAATTAGCGCCCATTCTTCCAACTAAATCTATTTTATGTTGATCGATTTGGCCATTAGCATCTAATATTCTTTCGTCTATATGCATTCTTAAAACCTCACATATAACTAAGTTTCCTGCTCCTCCTTGGTCTCCTAATTCAATGACTTGATTTACCTTGCACTCCATTTGAACTGGAGATTCTTTTACTCTAAACGGTTTGATTAACTCTGATTTTAACGGAGTAAATCCAGCTTTAACAAATTCATTAACTCCTTTAGGGTAAGCCGAACTCGATAAAGACATTTGATGAACGATTTCGTGATTAACAATATTAATCACAACTTCTGCCACTTCTTTTACATTGTTGTAGGTGTCTTTAGTTGTATTCATTCTGCCACTTCTTGCTGGTGAGAATATTAATATTGGGGGATTTGAACTGAATACGTTGAAAAAACTAAATGGAGATAGATTGGGGTTTCCATCTTTATCTACTGTGCTAGCAAATGCAATTGGTCTTGGACCAACGGCAGACTGCAGATGTCTTTGTAATTCAGGAACAGTAACTTCTTTTGGATTTATCGTTATCATAAATGTGCTTGTTTTTACTTCAAAAATACGGATTACTTGCAGTGATAAAAAGGATAATTGAATGATAAAAAATATTTTTAAATAATGAAGTAATATCAATTGTAAAAAAGTTATCTTTGCAACCTCGTTTTTTAAAGGAGATTTTATTGGCGGATGTGGTGAAATTGGTAGACACGCTAGACTTAGGATCTAGTGCCGCGAGGCTTGGGGGTTCGAGTCCCTTCATCCGCACTACGAAAAATGGTATAAAGCTTTGGAAATCCCTCAGCTCTATGCCATTTTTAATTTACATACATTTTTAAAGATTTTATTTACGATGGAAGTAACAAGAAAAGATATCGATAAGTTAAATGCAGAGATTACGGTAAAATTAACTCCTGCAGATTATCAAGATAAAGTGGATGCTGTTTTAAAGCAACATAGAAAAAATGCAAGTATTCCTGGATTCAGAAAAGGGATGGTTCCAATGGGAGTTATTAAAAAGCAAGTTGGTACTAGCGTAATAGTGGAAGAAGTAAATAAGATTCTTTCCGACGAATTGTATAAGTACGTAGCTGATAATAAGATTGATATGCTAGGAAATCCAATTCCAAAGCAGCAAGATCGTATTGATTTTACTACACAGAAGGATTTCGAGTTTACATATGAAATTGGAATCACTCCGATTTTTGAAATAGAGATTTCAGATAAGCATAAGTTCGAAAAGTTAGTTGTAAAAGTTGATGACAAATTAATCGATCAAAATGTTAATGAGATCGCTAAGCGATATGGTAAAATGGAAAATGCAGATACATCTAATGCAGATGATATGCTATATGGTAAGTTCCAAGAGCTGAATGAGAAAGGCGAAATTAAAGAAGGCGGAATTTATAATAGTTCTGTACTAAACTTGGCTTCTTTAACAGATAAAAAGATAATTAAGAAATTGACAGGTGTTAAGTCTGGCGATACAGTAGTAATTCAGCCAGCAGAAATGGGTAATGCAAATCTTGTAAAATCTTGGTTAGGAATAGAGGCTGAAGATTTAGCCGCGGTAAACGGAGATTACAATTTTACTGTTGAAAAAATCAACCGAATGCTACCTGCAGATTTAAACCAAGAGTTTTTCGATAAGCTTTATGGTCAAGATGTAATCAAGTCAGAAGGTGAATTCAGAGATAAGGTTAAAGAAGAGCTAGAAAATAGCTTCAAATCTAATGCGGATCAGTTATTTAATAGAGAAGTTCAAGATACGTTGATCGAAAAAGCAAAGGTGGAGTTGCCTGATGAATTCTTAAAGAGATGGTTAATGGTGGCAAATGATAAACCTGTTACTAGAGAGCAAATCGATGCAGAATATGATCAATATGCATTAGGATTAAAATGGCAGTTAATTGAGAATAAAATCATCAAAGAAAACGGTTTAGAAATGAGTAGGGATGCAGTTGTAGAGCATACTAAAATGCTAATCCAACAGCAAATGGCCGGTATGGGCCAAAACTTTATGGACGATACAGAACTAACAGAAACAGCCAATAGAGTTTTACAAAACCAAGATGAGGCCAGACAATTATATGAGCAACTTTATCAGCAAAAATTAATTGCTCTTTATAACGAGAAGTTTAACATAAAAGAGAAAGCTGTTTCTTATGATGAATTCGTTAAATTAGCAGAAGCTAAAAGAAAATAATAACGAATATAAAAACTACGATAGTATGTTTGATAATAATGAATTTAAGAAGTACGCTGTAAAAGGTAAAGGCATTAATAGTATGCACTTGGATAATTATATTGAAGCTTCAATGACTCCTTATATTATTGAAGAGCGTCAGCTTAATGTTGCTCAAATGGATGTTTTTTCTCGTCTAATGATGGATAGAATTATCTTTTTAGGTACTGGAGTGAATGACCAGATGGCAAATATTATCCAAGCCCAGCTTTTATTTTTAGAGTCAGTAGATAATAAGAAGGATATTCAAATTTATTTAAATTCCCCCGGTGGATCTGTATATGCAGGACTTGGTATTTACGACACGATGCAATATATAGCGCCTGATGTTGCTACAATTTGTACAGGAATGGCTGCCTCTATGGGAGCTGTTTTGTTGTGCGCCGGAGCTCATGGTAAACGAACTGCATTGCCTCACTCAAGAGTAATGATTCACCAGCCTTCAGCAGGAACACAAGGTATGGCTTCTGACATGGAAATCGCTTTAAAAGAAGTGCTGAAAATGAAAGAAGAGTTATATGAAATTATAGCGAAGCATTCAGGGCAACCATTTGATAAGGTAGAAAAAGATTCCGATAGAGATTATTGGATGAAAGCTGATGAAGCAAAAGCTTATGGAATGATTGATGAAGTGTTGGTTCGCAAATAACCCTCAAGAAAAATAGTTAACTTTGAAACCGCCGCGAATATCGCAGCGGTTTTTTTATAGATAGATAACAACGTTTTATGTCAGATAAGCAAACGATTCATTGCTCTTTTTGTGGAAGAGATAAAAAGGATACGCACGTTTTAATCGCAGGAATTACAGGCCATATTTGTGATAGCTGTATATCTCAAGCAGAAGCTATAGTGAAAGAAGAATTGGCACCTAAGGTTGCTACTGCTCCTGCCTTCTCTAATTTAAAGCCTAAGCAGATAAAAACTTATTTAGATGATTATATTATTGGACAGGATGAAGCTAAAAAAGTGCTTTCTGTTGCAGTTTATAATCATTACAAGCGATTAGGTCAAACGGTTAAAGAGGACGAGATAGAGATTGAGAAATCAAACATACTATTAGTTGGCGAAACAGGAACAGGTAAGACATTAATGGCTAAAACAATTGCAAAGTTATTGAATGTTCCTTTTTGTATCGCTGATGCTACTGTTCTTACAGAGGCCGGTTATGTTGGGGAAGATGTAGAGAGTATTTTGTCGCGATTACTTCAAGCAGCAGATTATGATGTAGAAGCTGCTCAAAGAGGTATTGTTTTCATTGACGAAGTAGATAAAATTGCACGTAAAAGTGATAACCCTTCCATTACTAGAGATGTTTCTGGGGAAGGTGTTCAGCAAGCACTATTGAAATTATTAGAAGGAGCAACCGTTAATGTGCCGCCACAAGGCGGAAGAAAACACCCTGAGCAAAAGATGGTAGCTGTCGATACAAAAAATATCCTTTTTATCTGTGGAGGTGCTTTTGATGGAATAAATAAAGTTATTGCAAAACGATTAAAGACAAATGCAATCGGCTATAAAAATAGAAGTGAAGACGAAGAGATTGATATGGACCAGTTACTGAAATATGTAGCACCTCATGATATCAAAACGTTTGGTTTGATTCCTGAATTAATCGGTCGAATTCCCGTATTGAGTTATTTACATCCTTTAGATGCAGCAGCATTAAGAAGAATTTTAACGGAGCCAAAGAATGCGATTGCTAAACAGTTCACAAAACTATTCGAATTAGATGGTGTAAGTTTAACATTTGAAGCGTCTGCTTTAGATTATATTGTGGAAAAGGCAGATCAGTATAAATTAGGAGCAAGAGGGTTAAGGTCTATATGTGAAGCTATTATGCTTGATGCGATGTTTGACATTCCAAGCGATGAAAGCCAAACGGAACTAAAAATAACTAAAGAATATGCCGAACAGAAAATTAGTCAATCAACATTGAAAAAATTAAAGGTAGCTTCTTAGCTGCCTTTTTTATTCAAAAATAAATTATCTACTTCTTAACGACGTTCATACATCTCAAAGGTAAAAGCATAGACATGCTTCTCATCTTTTTCATGTTTTTCTGAAGAAATTAACTCCCATTCATCTGAGCGAAATTCAGGAAAATAGGTATCTCCCTCAAGTTTAGTGTGTATGCGCGTAAGGTAAATTCTATTGGCCATTGGAAGTGCCTGTTTGTATATTTCTCCACCGCCAATTATCATCAATTCTTCTTCTCGATTTCTATCGGCAATGCGAATTCCTTCTTGTAATTCATGCACGATCACAGCGCCTTCAAACTCATATTCTGTATCACGAGTTAAAACGATATTAGTTCTATTAGGTAGTAATTTGCCGAATGACTCTAAGTTTTTTCTACCAGTAAGCACATGATGACCTTTAGTCGTTTGCACGAAAAATCGCATATCGTCAGGAAGTGACCATGGAAGACCATTGTTTCTTCCAATTACATTATTTTCTGTTGCGGCTGCTATTAGGGATATTTTCATTCAAATAAGTTCTTTAGGTAACGTTCGAAAAAAGTAATTGGTTCTCTTAAACAGCAACAGCTGCCTTTATATGTGGATGAGGATTATAGTTTTCTAAAGTAAAATCCTCAAATTTAAAATCAAATAGGTCAGTTACTTTAGGGTTTATTTTCATTGTTGGTAAGGAGAGAATTTCTCTACTTAATTGCAATTTTGCTTGCTCTATATGATTGGAATATAAGTGAGCATCTCCTAAGGTGTGTATAAAGTCTCCAGGCTTTAGGCTACAAACTTGAGCCACCATCATTGTAAGTAGGGCATAGGATGCAATATTAAATGGCACGCCCAAAAATGTATCGGCACTTCTTTGATACAATTGACAAGAAAGTTTACCATCTGCTACATAAAACTGAAAGAATGCGTGACAAGGAGGAAGTGCCATATTTTCAATTTCCGCTACGTTCCACGCATTTACGATGATTCTTCTAGAATTGGGCGTGTTTTTTATTTGATTGATAATGTTGGTGATCTGATCAATATGTCTGCCATCGGCTGTTGGCCAAGATCTCCATTGAGAGCCGTATACAGGTCCTAAATTTCCTTCTTCATCAGCCCATTCATCCCAAATTTTAACACCGTTTTCTTTTAAGTATTTGATGTTTGTATCACCTGACAAAAACCATAGTAATTCATGAATAATTGAACGTAGGTGAAGTTTCTTGGTTGTTACCAATGGGAAGCCTTCTGATAAGTCGTACCTTGATTGATATCCAAATACACTAATGGTACCTGTTCCGGTTCGGTCGCCTTTTTGGGTTCCATTATCTAAAATGTGATGTAATAAATCGTGGTATTGCTGCATGATAAAATTATTTAGTACACGTTGGTCAAATTTAAACAATCACTTCAATTTTAACCACAACTTTTTATGCTATTTACATGAGCTTTTTATTACAATATTACACCGACAATTACCGCTGTAAAAAGTGAAGCTAGGGTTCCGCCAATTAACGCCCTTACTCCATATTTAGAAAGGATTCCTTTTTTATTAGGCGCTAATGCTCCAATTCCTCCAATTTGGATTCCAATGCTTGCAAAGTTGGCAAACCCACAAAGAATGTAAGTTGCCATTGTGATTGATTTCTCTTCGGCGAAAAGCTGAGCTGCTTTCATTTTTCCAAGAGAAACGTATGCAACAAACTCATTCAGAATGGTTTTTTCTCCAAGTAATTGACCAACTAGAACCATGTCTTCTTTCGCTACACCCATTAAATATGCAATTGGGGCAAAAGAGTATCCTATTAAAAATTCAAAAGTAAGCCCTCTAAAAGAAGTGTTCGTCGAAATAATTTCATTTAGACCTGAGTAGTATCCAATCACATCACACAGTAGATAATTTCCCATTGTAATGAAAGCGATAAATACAAGTAACATAGCGCCAACGTTTACTGCTAATTTGATGCCATCTGAAGTGCCGTTAGCAATTGCTTCTAATGCATTGCCTCCGATTTTTTCGCTACTGATTTCCATATCCGTATTGACTTTTTCTGTCTCAGGGACTAAAATTTTTGCTGCCACAACTGCAGCCGGTGCAGACATTACAGAAGCGGCTAATAAATGCTTTGCAAAGTATATTTGTTGAACAGGATCATCACCTCCTAAGAAGCCAATATAGGCAGCTAAAACACCACCCGCAATAGTTGCCATTCCTCCTGACATTAAACTCATAATTTCTGAGTTAGTCATTTTACTGAGGTAAGGTTTTACGAGTAATGGTGACTCGGTTTGGCCAAGAAAAATGTTTCCTGCGGCAGCTAAACTTTCTGCACCTGAAAGCTTCATTAGTTTTTTCATTACCCATGCAAAGGCATAAACAACCTTCTGTAAAATTCCCCAATAATATAATAGGCTAGTTAATGCAGAAAAGAAAATAATCGTTGGTAAAACTTGTATTGCAAAGTTGATAAAGCCAATCTCAATTTGTTCAGTTACAAAAGAGCTAAATAAAAATTTGGTTCCTTCGCTGGTAAATGAAATTATACGAACAAAAAAACCACTTACGACTTCAAATATCTTCGCCACGAATGGAACTTTTAACACAAGCACAGCAAATACAATTTGAAGCCCAATCCCTTTAGCTACTAAGGACCAAGAAATAGCCTTTCTATTTATACTAAAGGCATATGCAAGTAGCAATAACGTAATCATTCCTATAACCCCTCTTCCCAGTGAGTTAAACGTAAACCCTTCAGAAAGTTTCATTTTATAGCTCGGTAGCGCCAACTGATATCGCTCACTAATGCCTTTTCGGTTTAATTCTATAGCGTTGTCTGTTAATTCACTAATGCTATAAATGATGTTTTTCTTCTCTTTTCTCACTTCATTTGAGTCTTCAAGAACAATAACATTTTCTTCTATTTCTATGGTTTCATCCAAAATGTTCCATGAGCCAATTAAGGCATCGCCGGTTCTAAAAGCAATCAGCTTTTTTTCTTTAGTAACTTTTAATGAATCAAAATGCGCATTTTCAGATTGCGGAATCCAAAGGGAAAGTTCTTCCTTATTTGTAGTTGACTTATTGGTTGTTTCTCCACAAGCAAATAACAATGTAAATGGCAGTAGCATGAAAAGCCACTTTATGAAATGGATTGATTTCAATAGATTCTTAGTTTGTAGATTGACTTCTTTTCGTAATCTCATCTCTGATTTGGGAGGCTAGTTCATAGTTCTCACCATCGATTGCTTTTTCCAATTTTTCGTTGAGTTCTTTAATGGTAAAATCTGCCAATTTAGACTTTTTCTCCTCCTTTTTTATTGAAGGGGTAGTCATTTCTTCCTCATTCTTCAAATCGGGGTACTCACTATCTTCTTCATCTAAAGTTATCCCAGCAGAAGATAGGATAAATTCATAGGTAAATATCGGGCATTTAAATCTTACTGCAAGTGCTACTGCATCCGATGTTCTAGTGTCAATTTCAACTTCTTTGTCCTCTTTTAAACAAACGAGTTTGGCATAGAAAACTCCTTCAACTAAATTGTAAATGACAATTTGCTTGATAGAAATGTTGAAAACATCAGCAAAATTTTTAAATAAGTCATGTGTTAGTGGTCGAGTAGGGGTCATTTCTTCGAGCTCTATTGCTATTGCCTGAGCTTCAAAACCCCCAATGATTATTGGTAATCTTCTTTTTCCCTCTTTCTCGCCTAGCACCAGTGCATATGCTCCTGACTGTGTTTGGCTATATGAAAGGCCTATAATTTCTAGCCCAATTTTCTCCATTCTTCCCATTTCGTAACCTAGCTTTAAAAGTATAAAATAATAAATGGGAAGACAACAATTATCTTCCCATTTATAAAATATGTTATTACTACTTGATTAATGATTTGCAGCATTAAATGCTTTAGCTGCTTCTAATAGTTTTGGAACAACTTCAAATGCATCACCCACAATACCATAGTTTGCTGATTTAAAGAATGGGGCTTCAGGATCATTGTTAATTACAACAATAGTTTTGCTTTGGTTAACTCCTGCCAAGTGCTGGATTGCTCCTGAAATACCTATAGCAATGTAAAGATTTGGTCTAATTGCGACACCTGTTTGTCCTACATGCTCATGATGAGGTCTCCAATCCATATCAGAAACTGGTCTTGAGCAAGCAGTTGCAGCACCTAGTGCTTTTGCTAAATCCTCAACCATCTCCCAGTTTTCTGGTCCTTTTAAGCCTCTTCCTGCTGAAACTACTTTTTCAGCTTCTGTTAACGGAAGATCTGTAGATTCTTTAACTACTTCTTTTACCATTACTGTTGACGCACCAACTTCAGGATTAAAAGTTTCTACTGATGCAGAACCTCCTACAGGCGATTTGTCTACTGAGTTAGGAAGTAATGAAATTACTTTTTTATCTGTCGTTATCGATATGTTTGCAAATGCTTTTCCTGAAAAAACAGCTTTTCTAATTGTAAAACCGTTATTCGTGTTTGGGTAATCAACTGCACCACTTACTAATCCAGCATCTAATCTAGCTGAGACTCTTGGAGCTATAGATTTTCCTGTGTAATCATGAGAAAAGATAATAATATCAGCACCTTCTGCCTCAACCGCAGCGGTTACTAATTTTGCATATACCGATGGGTCAAAGCTGTTGAATTTAGTATCATTTGCATGCAGAACTTTTGTTGCACCAAATTCTCCTAATGTGTCTGCATCATCACATGCGCCTACTACAATAGCTGTAGTATTAGTTCCCATGTCTTTTGCAATTTTACTTCCATAAGCAACTGCCTCTAAGGCTGACTTATGAATTTTTCCATTGGCTGTATTCGCGTATATTAAAATAGACATCGTCGTTTGTTTTTTAGATTAGATAACTTTTGCTTCGTTATGCAATAATTCAATTAATTCACCAGCATTTTCAGCATCTATATAATGACAATCCCCTTTTGCAGGAGGTAACTCATAGTTGCTAATTGTTGTCGCAGCAGCTGCACCCGTTGCAGCAACTACGTTCAATGGTTTGGTTCTAGCTGCCATAATACCTCTCATATTAGGAATTCTAGCTTCTGCCATACCTTTTGCAGCGCTGATGACTACAGGAGTTGAAACTTCTACTATTTCAGTACCGCCTTGAATATCACGACTTACAGTTGCAGTATTTCCATTAACATCTAATTTTGTTGCTAATGATACATAAGGTAGATCCATTAATTCTGAAATCATTGCACCCATCTGAGAACCATTGTAATCGATTGTTTCTTTGCCTAGTAAGATAATATCGAAACCTTCGGATTTAGCATAAGCAGTAATCTCTTTAGACGCTTGAAGCGCATCTGTAGGATTTACATCTATTCTTACTGCTTCATCAGCTCCTATTGCTAGTGCTTTTCTAATAATTGGGTCATTTTCTGCTGTTCCAACATTTAATACGGTAACACTGCCCCCAAGCTGTTCCTTTAATTCTAAACCTCTTACTAAAGCATACCATTCGTCATATGGGTTCACAATAAATTGAACTCCATTGGTATCAAATTCTGTATTGTTGTTCGTAAATGCAATTTTGGCTGTTGTGTCAGGTGCTTTACTTATACAAACTAATATTTTCATCTTTATAGGATTATTGTGTAAACTGTTCTTCTTTTCAGTGCAACAAAACTAAGCTCTTTTGGTTTGTTTTAATTGATTTTTAACAAGGTTTTTTATTGCTTTACAAAGCTAATTTAAAAAAGAAAGAAATAAAAGTATTATGCATACATAATAAATATGAAAAAATAATTTTTCTTCATGATTTAAGCTTTGTCATCCACATATTAATTTTCTATTTTTGCAGGCATTAAAATTGAAGCAGTACCTTATTTATATATATAGTATGAAAACATTACAATTTAGAGAAGCGCTAAGAGAGGCAATGAGTGAGGAGATGCGCAATGACAAAGACATTGTGTTGATTGGAGAAGAAGTTGCTGAATATAATGGGGCTTACAAAGTAAGTCAAGGTATGCTTGACGAGTTTGGCAAAGAAAGAGTAATTGACACACCTATTGCCGAATTAGGTTTTGCAGGTATCGGTGTTGGAGCAGCAATGAATGGCTTGCGACCAATTATAGAATTCATGACATTTAACTTTTCGTTGGTAGCAATTGACCAAGTTATCAATTCTGCAGCAAAAATGTATCAAATGAGTGGAGGTCAATATAACGTTCCTATCGTTTTTAGAGGACCAACTGCTTCAGCCGGTCAGTTAGGAGCTCAGCATTCTCAGGCATTTGATAGTTGGTATGCAAATTGTCCCGGGTTAAAGGTAGTTGTACCATCGAATCCTGCTGATGCTAAAGGCTTATTAAAAGCGGCAATAAGAGATAATGATCCTGTTATCTTTATGGAATCAGAGCAAATGTATGGTGATAAAGGAGAAGTTCCTGAAAGAGAATATATCATTCCTATTGGAGTTGCTGATGTTACTAGAAAGGGAGATGATGTTACGTTGGTATCATTCGGTAAAATTGTGAAGGTAATGAACGAAGCGGCTGAAGCCTTAGCAAAAGAAGGAATTCATGCAGAAACAATCGATTTAAGAACTATTAGACCAATTGATTACAAGACTGTTATTGATTCGGTTAAAAAAACAAATCGTTTGGTTATTATAGAAGAGGCTTGGCCATTAGGTAATATATCGACTGAATTGACCTACATGGTACAAAAGAATGCATTTGACTTCTTAGATGCTCCGATTAGAAGAATAAACACAGCGGATACTCCCTTAGGATATGCTAACGTATTTGTTGAAGAGTTTTTACCAAATGCAGCAAAAGTTATAGATGCTGTAAAAGAAGTAATGTATTTGAAGAAATAAAGAATACTGTAAAGTTTAAGTTAAGCCAATCGATTTAGTTCGGTAGGCGTATTTTTTGTTAAAAATTGGCTTTAGCCTTTTTTTTTTGTTACTTGATCGTTTAACTAATAATTTAAATATAACTATGAGTGATTTCTTTCTTTATTTAGTTCCTCTTTTAGGAATTTTAGGATTAATTGTAATGGCCATAAAATCAGCTTGGGTAAGTAAGCAAGAAACCGGAGATGATAACATGAGAGAACTGGCAAAGTATATTGCTGACGGCGCTATGGCATTTTTAAAAGCAGAGTGGAAGGTAATGGGCTATTTTGTCGTTATTGCCGCTATTCTGTTAGCATGGTCGGGCACTATGACAGATCCTGATCATCCTCAAACACACCCTGTAATTGCTATAACGTTTATTATAGGAGCTTTTTTATCAGCTTTAGCAGGTTATTTAGGAATGAATATCGCTACTAAATCAAATGTTAGAACTACTCAAGCGGCTAGAACTTCTTTACAACAAGCTTTAAAAGTATCGTTTAGCGGGGGTACTGTTATGGGGCTTGGTGTTGCAGGTTTAGCAGTGTTAGGTCTTGGCGGTCTATTTATAGTTATGTTGGCTATGTTCGGACCTGACGGCACGTTTACAGATAAAGGAAGTTACATTTTAGCAATAGAAGTACTAGCCGGATTTTCTTTAGGTGCTGAATCTATCGCTTTGTTTGCTCGTGTAGGTGGCGGTATTTATACCAAAGCTGCCGATGTTGGAGCTGATTTAGTTGGTAAAGTAGAGGCCGGAATTCCTGAAGATGATGTCAGAAATCCTGCTACAATTGCCGATAATGTTGGTGATAATGTAGGAGATGTTGCAGGAATGGGAGCAGATTTATTTGGTTCTTACGTTGCGACGATCCTCGCAACTATGGTTCTTGGAGTTGAAATAAAAATGGGTGATGACGGAATGAGTGGAATGTCAGCTATTCTTTTACCCATGGTTATTGCCGGGTTAGGGATTGTTTTCTCCATATTGGGGACTTTGTTTGTAAAAATTAAAGGTGAAAATGGAAATGTTCAGTCAGCTTTGAACATGGGTAACTGGTTATCTATGGTTATGGTAGCCATATCTTCTTACTTTTTAGTAGATTATTTATTGCCTAATTCAATGGAAATTAGAGGCGAAGAATTTACCTCAATGCAGGTCTATTATGCAATTCTTACAGGTTTAGTAGTTGGTGCAATTATGAGTATTGTCACAGAATATTATACTGCTATGGGTAAAAAACCTGTGAACTCGATTGTTCATCAATCGTCTACAGGCCATGCTACTAACATAATCGGAGGGTTGTCTGTTGGAATGGAGTCTACCGTAATTCCTATATTGACATTAGCGGCCGGAATTTACATTTCTTTCGAGTTTGCAGGACTTTATGGAGTTGCAATAGCAGCTTCAGGTATGATGGCAACCACAGCAATGCAATTGGCAATAGATGCTTTCGGACCGATAGCTGATAATGCAGGAGGTATTGCTGAAATGAGCGGATTGCCTGAAGAGGTTAGGGGACGAACTGATATTTTAGATGCTGTTGGAAATACGACTGCCGCATCTGGTAAAGGTTTCGCAATTGCTTCGGCAGCTTTAACTGCTCTGGCTCTCTTTGCTGCATTTGTAGGTCTTTCTGGTATCGATTCTATTGATATTTATAAAGCAGACGTTTTATCTGGTCTTTTTGTTGGTGCTATGATTCCATTTATTTTTTCATCCCTAGCTATTGCAGCAGTAGGAAGAGCCGCAATGGATATGGTTAATGAAGTTCGTAGACAGTTTAAGGAGATTCCTGGGATTATGGAATATAAGGCAAAGCCAGAATATGAGAAATGTGTAGAGATATCTACTAAAGCATCTATTCGTGAAATGATGCTGCCTGGTGCTATTGCTTTAGTTGTACCCATAATTGTGGGTTTTGCTTTTGGTCCTGAGGTTCTTGGAGGGCTGTTAGCAGGAGTTACAGTTTCTGGGGTATTGATGGGAATATTTCAAAATAATGCTGGTGGTGCTTGGGATAACGCAAAGAAATCATTCGAAAAGGGAGTAATGATAAATGGAAAAATGGAGTATAAGGGTTCAGACGCACATAAAGCATCTGTGACAGGCGATACTGTTGGAGATCCATTTAAAGACACTTCTGGTCCTTCCATGAATATTTTAATCAAGTTAATGTCAATTGTTTCATTGGTTATAGCTCCTCACATTCATGCAGGGCAAGCTACATCGCATGTCGGACACGGAGTTGAAATTCCAAAAAATGCAACTTTTGATATGGAAGGCCCTTATAGCATAAATTCGGCTAATTCTGAAATATATTGGGAAGGTAGAAAAGTTGGTGGTGACCACAATGGCACCATTCAGCTTGCTGATGGAGAGGTTGTGTTTTCAAATGGAGAATTAGAAACAATTGAGATTCTTGTTGATATGAATTCTATAAATAACAGTGATATTGAGGACCCAGAAAGTGCCGAAAAGCTAATAGGACACTTAAAAAGTGATGATTTTTTTGGGGTTGAAGCTAATCCAAACGCGATGATTTCGCTCACTAGTTTCATTAAACAATCTGACGATTATTATGAGGCTTCTGGAGTGATTACAATTAAAGGAATTGCGCAAGAAATTGCAGTTCCTGTCACAATAGAACAGATTGATAATATTTTTTATGCGGTAGCTAGTTTTAGAATTGATAGAACGAAGTTTGGAATAAAGTACAAATCAAAGTCCTTAGGAGGGGAGTTTCTAGATAATTTCATTTACGATGATTTCACTATAAAAGGGAAAGTAGGAATAGAGAAGTAATGGATTTTGACCTGTTCTATTAGGGTTGTATTAATGTTATCAACAGCCAACTTGTTAAAATTTGCTATTTATTTTTTTTTAATTAAGTGTAAAATAAACTAACTTGGAAATAATTATTAAACTAAATTTTATAACTATGAAAAAACTGTTTTTTTAGCAGCAGCTTTCTGTATTGCAGGAGCTACTTTTGCTCAAGATGTCCTAACATCAAAAAAGGGAACGCCAATTCTTCCTGAAGCAGGTGATTACGCTATAGGTGTAGATGCTACTCCATTTCTGGATTATGCAGGGAATATGTTTAACGGAAACTTAGGGAATGTTTCTCCGGGTTTTGCATATGGTCCTGATCGCCCACTTGCTATTTTTGGTAAGCGATTCATTGATGCTAACTCTGCTTACAGAGCAACATTTAGACTTGGGTTTAACTCATTTACTGAAAGAGAATTTGCTGCTGGTCCTGGAGGTGCAGGAACAATCGATGATGAATTTAAGCAATCAGCTTTTGACGTAACGCTTGGCTTTGGTAAAGAATGGAGAAGAGGAAAAGGACGTCTTCAAGGAGTTTATGGTGGAGAGGCATTAGTGAATGTTTCATCATTTTCAGAGAATTATGATTATGATAATGGGGATTCTTATGAAGCGAAAAGCGGATTAGGTTTTGGTCTTTCAGTAAGAGGTTTTGTTGGAGTAGAATACTTTTTTGCTCCTAAAATGTCCTTTGGTGCTGAGTATGGATACGCATTGGGTTTTGCTAGTCAATCAGATGGAGAGAATATAGCAAATGTAGGTGGTGTTGAAACAAAAGTAGAAACTGGTGGTGCTAATCAATTTGGATTAGATACTGATGCATCAGGATTTAATATCAAGTTTAACTTTCACTTTTAGTAGTAACAAGAAAACTTTAAAAATGAAAGGCTCGAATCAACTGATTCGAGCCTTTTATTGTTTTACCTATATGAACAGATTTTAAAATAAACCGTGAATATCTGCATCTATCTTTTCAATTATTTTTCCCAAGTCTTCTGAATTTTCCATAAAATTATTGTCATCTACATCTATAATTAGAAGTTTACCTTGGTTGTATGTGCTAATCCATGCTTCATAGCGCTCATTAAGGCGTTTTAGATAATCTAGTCGTATGCTTTCTTCGTAATCTCTTCCTCTTTTTTGTATTTGATTGACTAATTTAGGTATCGAAGCTCTTAGATAGATTAATAAATCTGGTGGCTGAATAAACCCTTCCATCAATTTAAAAAGACTAAAGTAACTCTCAAAATCTCTGGTAGTCATTAAACCCATAGAATGAAGGTTGGGTGCAAAGATGTAAGCATCTTCAAAGATAGTTCGGTCTTGAATTACCTTTTTACCAGTTTCTCTTATATCAACAACTTGGTTAAACCGATTATTTAAAAAGTAGACTTGTAAATTAAATGACCATCGCTGCATGTCATTATAAAAGTCATTTAAGTAGGGGTTTTCATCAGCGTCTTCGTAGTGTGCCTCCCAGTTATAATGTTTTGAAAGGAGAGAGGTTAGGGTTGTTTTTCCTGATCCAATATTTCCAGCAATTGCTATATGCATATGTTCTCTTTTATTAACGTACTAAAGTACAAATTTAAGTCTATACCCACCTAATGAATTACTCGCTTTTTGGGTTAGAAAATTGATAGATGTACAAATCATCTTTAGTCAGAATAACGAGTCTATCCTTCGCTATTCTTGCATTGACGGCATTTGATATTGGAAGATTGATATGTGCTAATTGAGTGAATTTTGGGTTGTATTGAAATAGCGTATCATTTTCAAAATACATAACCTGTTTGTTAATTACTTGGATAGTAGATGTTGTGTTTATCGTGATTTTTTTTTCAAAGGTTCCAAATTGATCAAATTGTAAAATACCGTCCTTATTTGTTTGCAATAATAAATTTGAATTTTGCTCAAGCATATATGTTGGGGAACTTTGTTTTCCTGTTAATTGGCTTAAATTAATGCTTTTGTTTGATGGACTTAAGTCGCGATTTAATTTGATGACAGTTTGTTTTAAGCGATCAAAAAGCCAAAGTCCATTTTCTTGCGATGAGCATGCTAAAGTGACTTGATCAAACCCCAATTGGTCAAGCGATAGAGGCTCTTCCATTAAACTCATGAAATTGTCAAGGTATATTATGCTAGAATAGTCTGCATAAAACACTAAAATTTTATAAGGATTTGTAACATCTACAGAGCTTATTGAACCTAACCTATTGTTACTATAGGTACCAATAGAATCACCTACAGAATTGTACTTTATCAGATTTATATCATTGTAGATATAGCTATTTCCTAAATTGTCTGTTGTTAGGTGTGCATTTTTAATTACGGGAATGGCTTTTATTAAATTAGCTTGCCCAATGCAAGTTTCTGTTATTAAAAGTAAGAGTATGGATATTATTTTTTGCATAATTACGATAGCATAGGTAAGATTTCTTCTAGATACATTCTAGTATTTGATAATCTTGGAACTTTATTTTGTCCACCGAGTTTACCTTTACCTTTTAGCCATTTGAAAAATGTATCATCAGGAGCAACGTGTACGATAGGCAATTTTAGTGCCATGTCCCCTTTCCTTTTTGCAGCGTAATCGGTATTTATTTCTTGCAGCGTGTAATCTAATGTTAGGATAAATGTGTCAAGATTGTCAGGTAGCTTAATAAACTCGATTATCCATTCATGATTTCCTGCTTCTTTATCTTTCAAAAATACGGGGCCTGCCGTATATTCTCGTATTGTTGCGCCCGTCGCTAAGCATGCCTTTTGAAGTCCTTTTTCTGCATTATCGATAATTAGTTCTTCTCCAAATGCATTTATGAAATGCTTCGTACGGCCACTAATTTTTATTCGATAGGGTTGCACGGAAGTAAATATGATTGTATCTCCAATTCGATATCTCCATAGTCCTGCATTTGTGGTAATAAGCAGAGCATAGTTTACACCAATTTCTACTTCACCTAATGGGATTGTTATTGGGAACTCCTTATTCCACTCTTCCATTGGGATGAATTCATAATAAATGCCATAGTCAAGCATTAAAAGTAGTTCATCGCTATTTTTTTGATCTTGTATGCCAAAAAAACCCTCAGATGCATTGTAAGTTTCAAGGTAATTCATTTTACTAGAAGGAATTAACTTTTTAAACTCTTCTCTGTAGGGAGTGAAATTAACACCTCCATGGAAGAATACTTCGAGGTTTGGCCATATATCAAGAATATTTGACTTTCCTGTTTCTTCTAATACTTTATGTAACAGAATGAGCGTCCAAGAGGGGACTCCGGAAAGATTTGTGATGTTTTCATTGACTGTGATTTCAGTCATTTTTTTTAGCTTATCTTCAAAATTATCAAGTAGGGCTACTTCTTTGCCTGGAGTTCTTAAATATTCGGCCCAGAAAGGCAAATTTTTAATAATAATAGCTGATAGATCACCATGATAAGAGTCCGTTGCTTGGTTTATGGATTGGCTGCTACCTCCCATCATTAAGGCCAAACCATTAAATACATTTGTATTTGGATAGTTATTACAATATATAGAGAGCATATCTTTACCTCCTTTGTAATGGCAATCTTCTAATGCCTCTTTTGTAACAGGAATAAATTTGCTTTTGTCATTGGTGGTGCCTGAAGACTTTGCAAACCACTTAGTTTCTGTTGGCCATAAAATGTTTTGTTCTCCTTGTTTTAGTCGGTCAACGAAAGGTTTTAAGTTCTCATAAGTTTGTACAGGCACTCTATTCGCAAATTGCGACGGTGTTTTTATGGACGAATAATCGTATTCTTTTCCCCATGCAGTATGTCTAGCACTACTAATTAATTTTTCAAACCACTCCTGTTGCACTTCTATGGGATACTTCATAAAAAGCTCTATTTGATGCATTCGCTTTTTCATGATCCAAGACATTAAAGAATTGATAATCGCCATTAAGTTTAGGGTTTTATGTTAAGCTAAAATTAGCTGTAAAAAATGAATTTTTAAGCATTTGGTAATGATTAACACAAAAAAGCACCATCATTTTTGTCAATTTTGATGGTGCTTTTTAATGATATTAACTGTTTTACTTAGTGTATTATTATGTCGTAAGGAATTCTAGTCATTATTCCACTGCGCTTAGTAGTTTCTTCAAATACTTTAAAATAGTTGTAAGTTCTGCTTAATTCATCTCCCAATATCATAGCTTTAGCTTCCAATGAAAAATCTTCCATAATCTGCTCGATAGGATCCTTTTTTCTTGGCAGTTCTTTGATTTTATAGGAGTCAATATTTGCTAGTTCTGCTGCAGATTTAATAGCATCATTTAAACCGCCTAATTCATCTACTAAGCCTATTTCAATAGCATTAACACCACTCCAAACTCTGCCTTGACCAATTGAATCTACTTCTGCTTTGGTCATTCCTCTTCCTTCTGCTACTTTACTGATAAAATCATCGTAAATTGCCTCTACCATTTCGGTAATCGCTGAGGTTTCTTCATCGTCAAGCGGTCTCCATTGGTTTATCATCATATCTGAATGTTTGTTGGTAGAAACTCCATCAACATAAATTCCCAGTTTGTTATTGAATAAACCTTTAAAGTTTGGCACTACACCAAAAACACCAATTGACCCCGTAATAGTTGTAGGTTGTGCAAAAATCTTGTTTGCGCCGCAAGCTATATAATAACCGCCTGATGCAGCAAGGTTGCCCATTGATACAACTACAGGCTTTTCCCTTTTTGCTAACTCTATAGCTCTCCACATTACGTCTGATGCAAGAGCGCTACCTCCTGGAGAGTTAATTCGAAGTACAATGGCTTTAACATTTTTGTCTTTGGTAGCTTTTTCAATTGCTTCAACTGTCGTTTCACTGCCAAGAATATCTCTGTTGCTTTTTCCACTTCTGATTTCTCCTTCTGCGTAAATGATAGCAATTTTGTCTTTTGCATTTGGTTTTATCGCATCATCATCTTCATTTTCCTCTTTTGCTTCTTTCCCTTCTGCATTTTTGTATTTGCTTAATTTTATGAGTTTTGGCTTAGTTAATGGTTCATCATTTTTGGCTTCAGTTCCTGCAAGATTTGCCAACTCAGCAAGCACTTCGTCTTCATATTTTAAACCATCAATTAACTTATTGGTTAAAGCATCTTTAGGTAAACGGATTGCAATGTCATCTGCGATACGATTGAGTTCTGCAATTGATATTGATCTGGCTGTTGAGATATTTGAAAGCATATCATTCCAAATGGAATTAATTAGGGTGCTTATCTGCTTTCTATTTGATGGACTCATTTCATTTAAAAGGTATGGTTCAACAGCACTTTTAAACTTTCCATGTCTAATCACTTGCATTTCTATATCTAACTTCTCTAAGGCCTCTTTAAAAAACATTATTTGAGAAGTTAATCCTTGAAAAGACATTTCGCCGACAGGGTTTAGATATACTTTGTCAGCAACTGTGCTCAGATAATATGCTCCTTGAGAATAAACTTCGCTATATGCAATTATAAATTTCTCACTTTCTTTAAAATCTAATAATGCCCTCCTAATCTCTTCTAGGTTTGCCATTCCTGTTTTTACACTAGTCACATTCAAGAATATTCCTTTAATTTTGTCATCAGTTTTCGCTTTTTCAAGACTTTCTTTAATGTCGGTCATTCCTAGAATTTCTTTAGTTTGGAACGAATTGAAATCGAAATTATCAAATGGGTTATTAGAAGATCGATCTTTTATTTCTTCTTTTAGCTCTATATGCAATACGGAGTTGTCGCTTACATAAGTAATTGGATTATCTCCTGCTGAGGCTACAATGCTCCCTATAATACCTACGATTAAAAGAAAACCCAAAATAATTGTTAATGTCATACCTAACATAGAGGCAAACATGAATTTGAAAAACTGTTTCATACGAATAGTTATCTACTTTTATAAAAAATTAGTTATTTGGTAAAAGTAGCGCATAAAGCTAAAGACTGAAATAGTTTCTACATCAAAGGTTTTACATTATGATAAAAGGGAACAACTCCTGTGTTTTGCAATTGGGAAGTAATATGAA
Source organism: Vicingaceae bacterium (assembly GCA_018402765.1). Classification (GTDB taxonomy): domain Bacteria; phylum Bacteroidota; class Bacteroidia; order Flavobacteriales_E; family Vicingaceae; genus Acidiluteibacter. The sequence goes on from JAGYIE010000002.1 coordinate 985,280, forward strand.
CGATCGTCAAGGTTTACTTAAAGAAGCACGTGCTAAAATTCAAATTACTGTCGGTAAGATTTTAGCGAAGAGTAGTTTGTATGAATCTGAGCCATGGGGAAATAGTCAATTGAATTGGTTTTTAAATCAGGTGATTATTGTTAATAGCCCCCAATCTCCTATTGAGTTGCTGAGGTTATGTAAAAAGATTGAGCAAACTATGGGTAGGTCAGCTAAAAGAGGGGTAGATTACGAAGATAGAGTGATTGACATAGATATTCTCTTTTATAATAATGAAGTGGTTTCAGAACCCAACTTGAAGGTTCCCCATGAGAAAATTCCACAAAGAAGATTCGTTTTGGAGCCACTTGTTGAGCTTATTCCACAATTCGTTCATCCGGTATTCAATCTTAGTTTAACTCATCTGCTTGATAGTTGTGAAGATAGACTTGCAGTTAAACGTTTGGGTTGTTAATTCAATTAGTAATAATCACACAAAAGATTGCAGATTAAATGCACCTATTTTTTTGTGGTATTTAACAATATTAACTAACATTGTATCTTAAAATACCATGGAAAAAGAAAAATTAAAAACATGAAAAATAGAAATATCAAAACTTTAACTCTAGTTGTATCAGCTTCAGTTGGTTTAATGGCATGTAATCCATTAAATAAAATGTCTAAAAAGGCAGAAGAAGTAAGTTATTCTGTAACACCTAGTCCTATTGAAATGCATGGGGATAGCGTTGAAATAAACGTTTCAGGAAGCATTCCTCCGAAGTTCTTTAATAAGAAAGTGTCAGTGGATTTTGTTCCAAACTTCAAATTTGAAGGTGGAGAAACCAACTTCAAGACCATTACTCTAGTAGGTGAAGACAGTGAAGTTGAAGGGATCAAGATTAATTTTGAAAGAGGTGGTAGTTTTTCTTATTCAGATAAGATTGCTTACACTCAAGGAATGGATCAGGCTGAACTATTTATGTTAGCTACCGGATCTTACAAAGGAAAGTCTAAAGCTTTCGATCCTGAGAAGGTTGCAAGTGGAACTATTGTAACTCCAAAATGGTTTCAGGCAGAAGATATGCCAATTGTTGGTGCAGATCAATTTGCTAAAGTTGTTCCTCAAGAATATAAGGCAACTGTTAATTATTTAGTGAATAGTTCAAATGTTCGTTCCACTGAAATGTCAGATGCTGATGTAAAAGGTATGGCTGAATTCGTTAAAAATGGAAAAGCTAAGGGATTTGTGTTTAAATCTACTGATGTGGTAGCTTGGGCTTCTCCTGAAGGTGAGATTTCTTTAAACGAAAACTTAGCTGATGATAGAGCAAATTCAGGCGCTAATGTTGCTAAGGGTCTATTTTCTAAAAATAAAGTTGATGCCGCAAAAGGAAAAGAATTTTATAGCAAGACCGGAAATGGTGAAGACTGGGATGGATTTAAGTCTGCGATGCAAGCTTCTGATATCGCTGATAAAAACTTAATCTTAAGAGTTCTTGAAATGTATGAGGATAAGACCAAGAGAGAGCAAGAGATTAAGAATTTAGCTGAGACTTTTGAAGTCGTTAAAGAAAATATCTTACCACAATTAAGAAGGTCTGAAATTACAATTAATGCTGATTTAATCAGCATGTCTGACGAAATGATTTCTAATTATGCTGTTTCTAATCCTGATACTTTAACAGTTGAAGAATTATTGTATGCAGCTACATTGACAGACGATATGAATTCAAAGTTAGAAATTTACAAAAATGCTGAAAGAGTTTATCCAAACGATTGGAGAGGATTTAACAATTCAGGTTATATCTATGCATTGCAAAATGATGTAGCTAAGGCCAAAGTTGAATTTGGTAAAGCTGCTAAATTAAATCCATCTGCGCCTGTTGTGAATAACAACTTAGGCATGGTAGCTAGATTAGAGGGAGATAATGGTAAGGCTATGGAGTATTATAACAATGCTACCGGAGCAGGTAAGGCTGTAGGTGCAAACAAAGGTTTATTGAATATCTTGAGTGGAGATTATGCGCAAGCGGTATCTAATTATGGTGATACGAAAACTTTTAATGCTGCTTTAGCTCAGACATTAAATAAAGATTATCAGACAGCGTTAAAAACTATTGATGCTTCTGATGCTGCTTCAGCGGCTAAAGGAATGTATTTGAAAGCAGTTATTGGTGCTAGAATGAAAGATAAGTCAATGATGGTTAACAACCTTAAGTTGGCTATATCTAAAGATGCATCATTAAAGGCGACTGCTAAAAAAGACGCAGAATTTAATAATTATAAAGAAGATGCTGAATTTCAAGCAGCAGTTAACTAATTGTTAGCTAAAAATTTTCATAAAAGGTCTCTAGAAATATTCCTAGAGACCTTTTTTTTGTTCAATTTATTGTTGGAGAGTTTTTCATACGCGAATTTTAAATGAATTTTTTACTAAACTCATAGAGAGCAATACCTGCAGAAACAGAAATATTTAAAGAATGCTTAGTTCCTTCTTGCGCTATTTCGATTACTGCGTCAGACTGATTGATTACTTCTTGAGTAACACCATCTACTTCGTGTCCAAATATAAGAGCAACACCACTTTTTTGACATGCGTATATATGTGGTTCATAGCTTTTTTCTGCTTGCTCAACTGATAGGATTTCATAGTTTTTCGCTCTGCAAGCTAGAATTGCATCAAGTGTAGATTCACAGTAGCTCCATGATACTGACTCAGTGGCTCCTAGTGCACTCTTGTTGATTTCGCGATGAGGAGGTGTGGCTGTGATACCACATAGGTAAATGTGCTCTATACGAAATGCATCAGAAGTTCTAAAAACTGAACCTATGTTATTTAAGCTCCTTATGTTGTCTAGTATAACTATTATCGGTTTTTTATCAGCCGATTTAAATGCCTCAATGCTTAATCGGTTGAGGTCTTCATTCTTTATTTTTGAGTTCATAACACAAAAGTAGCAGAAATAAGTGTTTTCATTTGTGAAAAACTATTTATAACCTAATGGACGGGATTGGAGAGAGCCGAAGTTAAGTTCTTAAATTAGCCTTGAAAATTATAGATCAGTGAGCATAAATAAAACATCCGATAAGCCGAAAGAAACACCTTTGATGAAGCAATATCATCAAATAAAAGGTAAGTATCCCGATGCCTTATTGCTATTTAGAGTAGGTGATTTTTATGAAACATTTGGGAATGATGCTGTTCGTGCCGCAGGGATTCTTGGAATAGTACTTACTAAGCGCCACAATGGTTCAGCAAATGAAATAGAATTAGCAGGTTTTCCTCATCACTCCTTAGATACCTATTTACCTAAGCTTGTTAGAGCAGGTCAGCGAGTAGCTATATGTGACCAATTGGAGGATCCAAGGCAAACGAAAACCATCGTAAAAAGAGGTGTAACAGAATTAGTTACTCCAGGCATTTCTTATAGCGACAAAGTTCTTGATCATAAATCGAATAACTTCTTAGCTTCTGTACATTTTGGTAAAAAGACTGCAGGGGTTTCTTTTGTTGATGTTTCAACAGGGGAGTATTTAGTTGCAGAAGGCTCTGTAGAGTATATTGATAAGTTGCTTCAAAGTTTTACACCGGCTGAAATTGTTTTTCAGAAAAAGAATAAAGCCCTTTTTGAAGAAAGTTTTGGAAAGAGTCATTATACGTATGCTTTAGAAGATTGGGTTTTTACACAAGAATTTGGAGAAGACTTATTGTTAAAGCATTTTCAGACTAAATCGCTGAAGGGGTTTGGTATAGAGCCATTTCAAAATGGAATTATTGCTGCAGGAGCAGTTTTGTATTATTTGGCAGAAACGCAGCATAGCCAATTACAGCACATTTCTTCTATCTCAAGAATAGAAGAGGAGCGTTATGTCTGGCTAGATCGATTTACTATTCGAAATTTAGAGCTGATAAATTCGCCACATGAAAATGCAAAAACGCTAATTGATGTTATAGATGATACCATCTCTCCAATGGGGTCTCGTATGCTAAAGCGTTGGGTCGCATTGCCGCTAAAGGATATACAGCCTATTGAAGAGCGACTAAATGTTGTAGCAGAATTTATTAGAAAGGAACCCTCAGCTCAGTTGCTAAAGGATAGTCTAGAAAAGATCGGAGATTTGGAACGGTTGATTTCTAGGGCAGCAGTTGGCAGAATTAGTCCAAGAGAAGTGGCACAACTTAGTCGTGCGCTAAACGAGATAAAACCGATAAAAGAACTTTGTTCTTCAACAGATAACCTTGCGCTAAAGAAGATCGGGGAGCAATTAAACCCTTGCACTACAATTCAAGAGCGTATTCAGCGGGAATTGATGGAGGAGCCACCTGTGTCTTTAGCTAAGGGAGATGTTATTGCTAAGGGAGTAAATGCGGAGCTAGATGAACTTAGAGAGTTGAAAAAAAATGGTAAGGATAGCTTGCTAAAAATTCAACAAAGGGAAGCTGAGGCAACAGGCATTAGCAGCCTAAAGATTGCTTTCAATAACGTATTTGGATACTATATAGAGGTCAGAAATGCCCAAAAAGATAAAGTGCCTGCCAATTGGCATCGAAAACAAACATTGGTAAATGCAGAACGTTACATTACTGAGGAGTTAAAAGAGTACGAAAGTAAAATTTTAGGGGCTGAAGATAAAATTGCTGGACTTGAGTCAAGATTATATAATGACCTAACACTTGCTTTAGCTGACTATATTTTGCCAATACAATTGAATGCTAATTTATTGGCTCGTTTAGACTGTCTTTTAGCTTTTTCTCGAATTGCTATAAAATACAACTATACAAAGCCTCAGCTCGATGATTCTAAAGTATTAGAGATTTCATTGGGAAGACATCCTGTAATTGAACGGCAACTTCCAATAGGGGAAGAGTATATCGCTAATGACGTTTATTTGGATGATGCGACTCAACAAATAATGATGATTACTGGGCCAAATATGTCTGGCAAGTCTGCTTTGCTGAGACAGACTTCATTGATTGTTTTGATGGCGCAAATAGGTTGTTTTGTTCCAGCAAAACATGCCAAAATTGGTTTGGTCGATAAGATTTTTACTCGAGTTGGCGCTTCAGATAATATCTCATTGGGAGAGTCTACTTTTATGGTAGAGATGAATGAAACGGCTAGTATTCTGAATAATATATCAGACCGTTCTCTGATTTTATTGGATGAAATTGGCCGAGGGACGAGCACCTATGATGGTATTTCCATTGCATGGGCCATTGCTGAATACTTGCATGAGGCAAAAGAGGCGAAACCTAAAACACTTTTTGCAACTCACTATCATGAATTAAATGATATGGCAAAGCAATTTAAACGCATTAAGAACTTTCATGTTTCTGTAAAAGAAATTAATAACAAGATTATTTTTATGAGAAAGTTAGCTACCGGAGGCAGTGAGCACAGTTTTGGTATTCACGTAGCACAAATGGCAGGAATGCCGCCAAAATTAATTCGACGCGCAAATGAAATGCTCTCTGTCTTAGAAAAATCGCATGTAACGGAAGTAAACTCGAAGAAAATGACTGAGGTATCATCCGTTTTGGACGATTTTCAATTGAGTTTTTTCCAATTAGACGATCCTGTTTTACAACAAATAAAGGAGGAGTTGATTGGAATTGATATAAATACATTAACTCCAGTGGAAGCACTTTTTAAGTTGAATGAAATAAAAAAGATGGTAGGTGTAAAAAAGTAATTTTTTTGGTTGTGAAACTGAAAAAATTATTACTTTTGTCGTCCACTACAGGCTATGGGTAATCATAGTTGTATGGTTTCAAACGTTCATAAAGTGTTCACAAAGTAAATTATAAGCGAGAGTAGCTCAGCTGGTAGAGCACGACCTTGCCAAGGTCGGGGTCGCGGGTTCGAATCCCGTCTCCCGCTCAAAGATATTTCTATGTATATTCGGAATATCTTTTTTAAATTATTATAGTCTGCCCGGGTGGTGAAACTGGTAGACACGCAGGACTTAAAATCCTGTGATCATTGCGATCGTGCGGGTTCAAGTCCCGCCCCGGGTACTAAACGGGAATAATCTGAATTTTCAGTTTTATTCCCGTTTTTTTATGCTTGTTTTTTACTGATAATGAAGGGATTACGCTGAAAATTGAATTTATTCTCGTGGTTCGATAATCGTCATTTTTGAAGTCATACAGAATCCCGTCCGGAAACACCATTTTTTGAATGCTTCTCTTTACCTCCAAATTGCCAGAATCCCACAATTCAGGGAGTTTTAGGGAATATTTCAATGATAAATCAATGGCTTTTTCAAGGTTCGATAAATTAAAACCGTTGCTATACAAACTTTCCTCAATTTCATACTTCTCGGCTTCTAGCTTTTGCTTGAACTTCTCGTATTGACCTTGTGAGATTTCCTCAAAAACGTATCGCTCTTCCAATCTTTCTAGCTTCGTTGTAAATTCTAAAATTTGTTTTTGCTGTACTGCGGTCTCTTGAATTTTAGCTTCATGTTCAGCCTTAAAAGTATAGTACATGATCTCCTTCATTGGAGCGATGTATTTCTTATCTTGAATTTGATAGCTCTTCAAAAGATCTGTAAACTTCTCGTGCATCATCTTAGCACTTCTATTTTCTTTTGCTCCGATACGGTTATTCTTGTAGTAATACAAACCTTTCTTTCTAACCAAATACCCTGTGTATGGGGTGTCGCAATCTGATGAGCGAACGAACTGCTTTAAAGGAAGGTGTTCACAGTCTGCATTGTGTTTTTCTCCATATCCACGCTTATTTAATAGTTTATGAATCTTCAGGAATATTTCTTTTGATACTAAACCTTCATGTTTTCCCTCAATTACTTCTCCAGGGATGTGTGAACTTACTACCAAACCACAATAAAATGGGTTTCTATACAGGTCACTCAATTTCTTTGCTGTTATTTCTAAACCTTTTTTAGCTAATCGCTCGGAAATTTCATTGTGGGTGATATCCTCATTTGCTTTCCATATAAAGGCATGTTTTAATATTTCGCCTTCTTCGTTGATAACAATATCCTGTTCTTTTCCTTTGCCCGGACTTAGGTTTGTATAGCCAAACGGAATGGTTCCAATCCAATATCCTTTTCTTAGCTTTTCTCGCATACCTGATACCGATTTGTCTCTTCTCAGTTCGTTATCGAATTGACTAAACATGTAGTATAGGTTTTGTTGAAAAGAGCCAGCTGCTGTCATGGCATCTACTTCCTGCGTTGCTGAAAACGTTACGATACCTTGTTTTTTTAATTGATCGCTTATATAAGCTCCATTTGCTCCAGTTCTTGAAAATCTATCGTAAGAATATACGATGATGTATGAAATGTCTTTTCTTCTGTTTACGAAAGTCAGCATCTTTTGAAATTGCTTCCTTTCATCACTTTTGGCAGATTCGTAAGTTCCACCGAAATACTCAATTACTTCAATATTTTTTCGCTTTGCGAATTCTAAACAATACTTCTTTTGTGTTTCTAAACTAGCATTGTTTTCGGCTTGTTCTTTCGTTGAAACCCTTGTGTAGATAACGGCTTTCCCATCAATATTAATCAACTGTGCTTTAGATTCTTTCGCAAATGGCTTAAAAATATCAAGGTTCTTCATTTTTTTCTTTTTTCGATATATGTTTTACAATGATTCCACAAAAACATTCGAGTGTCTCAATAACATGTTTTGCTTCATCTTCTTTTATCTCTTCAAATCCCGGAAAAGTTTTAAGTCTTTCCGGTGTCATTTTTTCTACTTTTAGAATTTTTCGATACGTATCCGCATGAGATTCATTTTTTCTCGTTTGCATTTTTCTTCACTTCGCCAATCTCTCAAATCTTTTGATAAGACCGGTGTTCGTAGTGATGCCTGAATATTTCTCAAAGCCTTCATAATTTTTGTTTTACTACTCTATTTATGTGCACTGCTTTTCCATCTTCCTGATTAATGGAAATACTCTGAAAGGCAGCATCCCTCATAATATCAATAACCTTTTTATCAATAGGCATCTTCTCTTCGCATTCCACTCTATCGAGTTGACCTTTACGTTTGATTATTTTAACGCTATGGTAATTTTTTTCTTGAATTAAATTCAATACTTTGACTTCCTTCTGTTCCAATGCTATTAGATTCAATTCCTTTGCCCAATGATGGATGCCGGGAAAGGTCTCTTTTATCAGTTCTGCAAGATGAATAACTAAGCATCCTACTCCTTCTAAGCTATCTATTAGTTTGCCATCTTTATTAAAAACGATTAAAATCGACTTTTCACCAATCATAACATCTAACACACGATTTTCTAAATAACTAAGCGATATACCATTTCTGCTTGTTTGTTCGTTTAGTGATGATGATAATTCCTGAATGGCATCTTGGTTTAAATAGAGCTCGGAGGCTTGATAACGAATTGCCTGACAAATACCATTAATAAAAGAAAGAGATACATTTTGATCAGAGTACAATAAAACACAGTCCACTTCTTTGTTTCGTAAACAAAAAAGTAATTGCTCCAGAGGAGCTTGGTTGGCTGTTATACTGTTATTGCTCTTCATAAAGCTACTTTTTCTTCTTGTACACTTCAATCAGTTCGCATTGTGCCTGATACAAACGCTCGTCTTTTTCTTTGATTTGAGCATGTGCATCATTGAGCTGCGAAGTCATATTTTCGATTATTTTTTTTAATTCGCTGACTTCGTCCTTGAATTTGCTGTTTTCTTTTTCGAGCATCTCATACTTGGCTTGCAACTGCCTTATATGCTCTCTTAATTCCTGTGGAGCCTGATGAATCAATTTTTCTACATTGTAAAAGTCTCCGTGAACAACCCCATCATTTTTAGATGTTATCTTACCTATCAATACGTCCTGATTATTTCCAGTTATCGTAGCGTTGATGTTTAGCTCATTGTACTCAATTGGTTCTTTCAGGTTTTCAAACTTTAGAAAATAGTTTGCATTGAGGTAAACAATTTAAATGCGGTTGCCACTATAAAGAATCAAATGCATGAACATATTGGAAGATGTAAAATAAACTTGAGTTCTTAATCGGTTGTTAGA
>JAGYIE010000003.1 GCA_018402765.1 Vicingaceae bacterium
GATAGCTCCCGGACAGACCATTACCATTTTGGTCTATTACAAACAGCTTCAATTCAAATATTTAATACCAACAATTAAAATTTAAAACAATGGGAAAATTAAACTATCTGGTCATTCACTGTACCGCAAGTCCTGAAGGCAAAGAGCTTACTAAGGACGATATTATTCGCATGCACACCAATCCAAAACATTTGGGAGGAAGAGGTTGGAACCGTCCGGGATATTCCGACATCGTGTACCTCGATGGAGAGCTTGTAAACATCATACCATTCAACCAAGACGATCAAGTGGATCCATGGGAAATATCCAACGGAGTGCGTGGTATCAACGGCAATTCAAGGCATGTGGTGTATGTAGGTGGTGTTGATGAAAGTGGTGAAAAGCCAAAAGACACAAGGACTAAAGAGCAAAAAGGCACTTTGGAAACCTATGTAAAGTTCATGCTATTACGCCATCCTCATATTCAGGTTTTAGGACATAATCAAGCTCCCGGAGCAAGCAAAGCTTGTCCAAGTTTTGATGTTCCTAAGTGGTTGGAAAGCATCGGTATTTCAGAGGCAAACATTTACAAAGAAGAAGACTAATGAGAACGGTAATCACATTGGCAATAGGCTTTTGGCTAGGCAGGCAAATCTATATCAAGTACGACAAGCAAACGGCACTTAAAAAGGAAGAGCAAATCAAAAACCGCTTGAAGTCCTTTCTGGAAGATAATGGCTTAACCAAAAGTGAAGTGAAAGAAACCACGGAAGAAATTATAGGCATATAAATCAATCCCAAAAAGCAGAAAACATGGTAGGAGCAGTTGCAGGAGCAAAAGCCGTTGAAGGCTTATCACAAAACAAGGCTACCCCTTATATCATAGGGGGAATTATCCTCGTGGGTATTGGTATTACCTACTTTGGAGTGATACGTCCGATTCTTTGCAAAACAGGAATTGCCGACTGTAAAAGCAGCAAGAAGATTCGGGACATTATGAGCTACAAAGGCTTTGATCCGAATTATGCTCGTCCGGAAAAAATCACACTTTCCCACGATAGAGCAAAACAACTGGCTACCCAAATTTATGATGCCGGTTCCTGGTATAATGATGATGAAGGAGCCATTTATTCAGCTTTAGAAGAAGCCGGAAGAGCTGATAACCTATCTCTGATTTCTCGAATGTTCAGTGCCATGAAATACGGCAGTTTGGCAGAGTACATCACTTACTACCTAGATGATGCCGATGAAGTAGCACGAGTAAAAGACATTTTAGAAAGCTATTAACCTTTAGAATTATGGATGCAAAGACAAAGAAATATTTAGTCATAGGTGGTGTAGCAACAGTAGTTGTAGCCCTTGCAGGATTTGGAGTTCACAAGTTTATCAAGAACCGAAAAAACCGCACCACAAGTGGCAAACAAAAGGAAAGAGACGAGCAAAAGCTCATTGGTAAAAAAGTGCATTACGGATCCGAAGGTTATGTGAATATAAGAAGCTCTGCGAAGGTGGATAATGAGAACTGGACTACCATGGATTTCTCGCACAATCTTTTAACACAAGCAGAAAGCAATCCGGTAGGAACCATTTTAGAACGCCTCAAAGGTGAAGATGGCTATTACTGGTACAGAATAAAATTGACCAAGCCTGTGGGAGGCAAAACCGAAGGCTATGTGCGTGAAGATGCAGTTGTAGTTCAATATTAAACCCTAAAAGACATGAAGAAAGAGACAATTAAACTGGATAATAAAATGCTATGGATCGGAGCTGGACTGGCAGTTACAGCAGCCGGTTTTGGCGTATGGTATTTTCTGAAAAAGCGAAAAGAGAAACAGCAATTTGCTGCAAGCATTAAGGGAACAACCACTTCGAGCAGTTCTTCAGGAGTTCGCTCATTTAGTTGCATGTATTCCGATAGCAGTTTCCCATTGAAATTCGGAACCTGTGGAACCAATGTGAAGAAGCTCCAAAACTACCTGAACTCAAAAGGATCGGGAATAGATACCGATGGCAAGTTTGGTCCGAAAACAGAAGCAGCAGTTCAAAAGGTGTTTGGCACTAAAACCGTGTCTCAGGAGAAATTCAAAACCATAAGCTAATACCATGGAAACAGAAGAAAGAACAGGCATAAAAAACTATTTGGACAATGTGTTTAGTGATGATGGCTTAAAAACCGACATCAAAATCACAATGACCGATGAGACATTGAGAAAGACAAGCTTGTACCTAGTGGGTTCAGGCTTGGTGATTACGCTCATCGTTTTTGGTATTCGAGGAATTGTAAAAAATATGGAAGCTCAGTAATGAATAAGAAGGTCGTTGCATTATTCGCTATATCCGTTTTTGTCGGAGCCGGTTATGTGGCTTGGGCGTATTCTCCTTTGGGGAAAACGGTCATTTCTAAACGCTTATTAAGTCGTTGGGAAAAGGATTTAAAAGTGGACAAGGCAAATAAAGATCTTCTTGAAAAAGAGCTCAAAGTATTGGATTACGAACAGCATGTTTTACTATGGAATTTAACTCGATGGCATTTAGCCAAACCTTCCGAGAGGAAAGAGAAAAAGCTCAAAAATTTGGCTTTGCAGCTAAACGAATCGGGTATAGAAAAGCATGCAGCCCTCAAACAGATAACAGATATGCTCCAATCATAAATGCAAGAATTATGGATACAGGAATTATTACAGAAATAGCGACACAAATAATGGGATATGTAAAGAGCCTTGATTGGGCTTACATTCTCACTTTTATCATTATCGGATATGGTATCAACTCACAAAAGTTCACCGATCAGATCAAGCAGAAAACCAATATTTCATCCAAACGAAGATACCGGACGGCATTGGTGGGTTTAGTCTATGCCGTGATCCTTTATTTCATTCGTGGATATGAAGTAAAGCATATTGAAGTACTGTTTCAATCCTTCGTGTTTGCCTTTGTTTTTCACAAACTCATTTTAGATGGTTTAGTCCGCTATATAACTGGTAAAAGAACGGATTACAAAACGCTAAAGGAAAATGAAACTTCAGAGAAGTTCCATCAGACCATTGAAAAAACAAAGCAAACTGATGAAAATGCGACTTAGCCATGTTGTCTTGTTGCTTTGGCTGATGACCATTTTAGGTTTTGTATGGTATTGGAGCTCGCAGGACAGGTCGGTTAATCCGAATCCCAATTACGAGCAAACCATCAAGAAACTAGAACAACAAAACGACAGTCTTTTAACCATCAATCAGGGTTTACAAGTGCAAATTGCTGATCAACTGGAAAAACAAGAAGACATTAAGGAAGAATTGAAAAAACGAAAAAAGGATTTAGAACAACTCAAATACAGAAAAAGTGAAAAGATTAGGGCTATTGGTAATTATGATAATGATGAACTGTATCGGTTTTTCGCAGAATTTGAAACCGACAGTTTACACCATTCAAAATGATACGCTTTTCTGCTTTACGGTAAATCAGGCAAAAGTAATTGCAATTGAACTGGAAGGCAAAAAGTATCAGAATAGTATTACAGTTGAGCAATCTGCACAACTGGCTTTGCAAGATTCTTTGATTCAGCAGCAGGATTCAACTATTAAGTTGCTCCATAATCAAGCGATCAACTATCAAAGCATCATTACCAATAGTAAAGAGGTGAACAATGAGGTAAACCTGCGATTGGGCTATCTAAAAACAGAAGTGAAACGACATAAACGAGATAAGATATTCCTAGGAACCGGGCTTGGAGTAAGCATTGGAATCATAGGAATCTTAGCCATACTTAATTGAAGAATTATGAGTGCAATTGGTGGATATAGCAGCGATGTAAACCTTAACGATTTAAACTATGTGGGTGATTTTCCGGTGGAAAATAGCCTCGGTGGTTTTGGTGTTACAACTGGTGGAACAGATGACTATGTGTTAGAATTAGATCCTGCATTGAAAAATACTTACCGACAAGGATTGAGTGTTCAGGTGAAATTCAATCACGGGAATACAGGGGTTTCAACAATCAATATCAATGGTAAAGGAGCGGTTCCAATAATGAAAGCCGTGAACGGTGTATTGGTAGATTTAGCAGCCGATGATTTGGGAACCATCAATCATTATCTATTGCTTTTTGATGGCACATGTTTTCAGGTGGTGGCAGGATTGAAATCAAGCATAGAAACGGCATCAGAAACCATTGAAGGGAAAGCAAGAATTGCCACAATAGAAGAGGTCAATGCCGGTGTAAGTAACTCAACATTTGTTACACCTCAAAAGCTCGTAAGCTATGTTGCCGATAAAGTAACCGGACTTTGGGAAAATAAAGGAATTATTGACTGTTCTACTAATCCAAACTACCCGGCAGCATTATCCGGAGATGCTTATACAGTAAACGCAGGAGGTAAAATTGGTGGAGATGCCGGTGAAAATGTTCAGGAAATGGATGTCATTGTTTGTTTGGTGGACAATGCCGGTGGTGATCAGGCAAGCGTTGGAGCTTCATGGAATGTGATTCAAAGCAATGTTTCGCAAGCAACCGAAACTATTGCAGGAATAATCAAAGTGGCTTCACAGGCTTTGGTTAATGGTGGAGCAGATGATTTGACTGCCATTACACCTTTGAAGCTGAAAACACTTTTAGATTCAAGACTAGCGACCGAAACAATTATAGGCTTAATCGAAATTGCTACTCAGGCAGAAACCGATTTAGGAGCAGATAACCAAAGAGCTATTACGCCATTGAGATTGAAAACTCGATTGGATAATTACCTTAATAGGGAATCACTCCTTACAATCACGGCTGAACAGATTGGAACGACCATGTATCATACACCAGGAAGAAATCGCTATTCAGTAGTAAATGGAAACATGATACTGATTAAAGATATTCGATTAAAACGTACAGGTGGAATCGGTTCAGTTGCAGCTTGGGTAATGAATTTTCCAAAGCCTAATAATAGTCCAACTGGAGCTTTATCCGGAACATTAACAAGCAACAAAGGTGAAACCTTCTTTTACAACATTGATGGTAATGGAAGGGTATCAATATTTGGAACTTTTGTAGATCCGAATGATGAATTGCTTTTCAATATTCATCCTTATATCGCCAAATACCCAATTGAATACGATGCTACTTCACCTGCTTAAACAATGACTATGGAACTATGGAAAATAATAACGCTGATTTTAGGAGCTACCGGATTTTGGAAGCTGCTTGAAATCCTTATTCGCCTGCGTACCGACAAGAAGGTGAAGTTGGCAGAGGCTATCAACCTGCATGCACAGGCAGAGAACCAGATTGTTGCAAATTGGATACAGTGGTCGCAAATGTTAGAAAAGAGAATTAAAGAATCGGAGGAACATACAGAAGCATTACAGAAAGTAATAGAGAACCAACGCAAACGCATCCAAGATTTGGAGAAAAAAGTGGTTCACATGGAAAAACAGAATAAGGAATTAATAAACGAGCTAAAACGCATAAAATAAGTACGTCATGAAGGAGAATAAAACAATGAACATCTTGTTTGCAACATTTATGGTATTGTCCATTGCAAACATTTCAATCAATCTATTGAGAATGAAAAAGAGCTGCAAATGCCAAAGCGGTGAAAGCGGTGGTTGTAGTTGTCAAAAACAAGCATAGTCTATGGCAGTTCAGGTAGATAAAAAGGTAGTCTTTATAGGGTTTGGTATCCTTGTGGGTGTCATCGGTATTGCTATTGCAAGTCGTTGGCTGTACAAGAAATTGGATATTCAAACCAAGTTAAAGCTCCGTCAGCTTCGACCTGAAGTAAGAAAGAAGGTCGAGAAGTTCCTTATCAAAGCACAAAAAGCAGGTATTCCGTTAAAAGTAACCAGTGCCTACCGTGATTGTGAAGAGCAAAACAAACTCTATTCACAGGGACGAACAGCTCCCGGAGGCGTTGTTACCAATGCCAAATGCGGACAGTCGGATCACAATGTAGGAGTAGCAATAGATATTGTTCCAATAGTGGATGGACGAGCAAATTATAAAGTACCTGAATCGGTATGGAATACCATTGGAGCTATTGGTGAAAGTGTTGGTCTTTACTGGGGAGGTCGATGGACTTCTTTTAAAGACCGACCACATTTTTACGACCGTGGTGGTAAATCCATTGCACAGCTTTGGACTGAACAACAAAACTTAGCAAATCTAGCATAATGAGTGAAGCAACAAGAGTACATAAAAACGCCTATCGAAATGGCAATGCCTCTTCCATGTTGGATTATTTGGAAGAACTAATATTGATTCAAAGCGGTGAAAACGGAAGGCTAACCATTCCTGAAACAGAGCAAGGTTATGAAGATCTGACTGTTTCTTATGCGGAAGTGGCTCAATTAAGCGTTCCTGAAAATGCTATTTCAGCAACTATTTCCATTGAAGCCGATACAAGTGTAACGGATAAATCAAGAGTGATTCGTTTCAAAGAAAATGGTAGCGATCCAACAGCCAGTTCCGGTATTGCTTTAGGCGACAATGACCTTTATGAAATTACCGGTCGTTGGAATTTGGAAAGCTTTCGAGTTATCGGAGTTGAGGCAGGTAAAAGCCATGTTTTAAGAGTGCAATATTATCAATCTCCAAATAACACATGAGGTACATCAATAAACAACGCTTTGTAAAGGCAAGTCAAACCATTATTGAGCAAAATGGTGGAACAGATCCGGGAGGTGGCTCCGTGATTGTTGGTCAAGGTCAATTCATTCAATTGAATAATAAGTCTGGAATGACTTTAGTAAAAGGTCATGTCGTTGTAATTGATAAGGTTAATGAGCTTTCAGTTACCGTGACTGCTTTTGATTATAGTGAAGATGTAATGGGGGTAGTATATGACACTTCGCTTCCTGATGAACCAGTCATTATTCAAATTAGTGGAATAGCTGAAATTAAAATTGATAATTCAGAAGTAGATTTAGGAGATAACATTTACACCTCAAATACCGCTGCTATTGGTTATTCAACCTTATCTTCATGGCCTGGAGCATTTGCGAAAGCACTTACAACAAAACCTTATGGAGTTACAGGAACAATCTATGCTATCCTTTGTGGAGGAATGCCTGAAGTGTATTAAAAACAAAAATCATGATAGAACTATTAAAAGTTACCATTCAAGATAATAGCGGTCAAAAAATGATTGGTGTCCGCTACAAAAAAGACGGACAAACCCAACCGTTTGTAATTTTCCATTATTCCGACCTCGATTCACCAACAGGTAATGTTGAATTGAAGGAGGCGGTGAAGGATTATTTATCCAAGTAGATATTTTCTTCTAACCCGAAGAAGAAATCCGGATTCAAATGATAATCGTGAATAAAATCCTGTAGTAATCCAATTGGAACGTCTTGATAACCTTGTGAGATTAACGTAATCAAAGATTTACTATATCCATACTTATCAGATATTTCCTTTTTACTAGCAATAACTTTATTCTCAATTAAATCTTCAACTGCTATGATAAACTTATGACTAATCAAGCTTTTTTCTTTGAAATCACCTGATTCACTCGCTCTATCTCGGTAAGAACTCATTTTGTTTTTTTAAGTAAAACTTAAAGCTAAAATATGGTATGGTACAAAGTGTAACCCAAACCTCCTGCCACTGTAATTAGAACCGCTAACATTCCTAAGCAACCACTATTTTGTTTTTTATTCTTCTTTTCTAAATCTTTCAAAAAACCTTTCATTTGTCCTTCCATTCCGGAACTCATTGTTCCTGGCTTTCCTTTCAATTCACCTCTTTCAAATTTTAGGATTGTTTCTTTAAACTCATCCCAAGCACGAATCCTTGGAGCGGTAGCTAAATAATTTCCTTCACCCAACATACCTGCATAACCTGCACTATCCTTGTCTATTTGAGGATCATATTCAGGTTCCCACCATACAGCAAAATGTTGTTTTGCATTGGTATATATAAATGGGAAAACCAATTTTGTTGAATCACCACAAGAGGGGCATTTGGCAACATTGATTTTATCAGACATTACCAATTCTCTGTTCTCAGGGTATTCTCCCCAAATTGAACGAAACAATGTGTAATCAAACTGATGTTTACACCTTGGGCAAGTTATTTTAGCTTCAATTCTTTTGCTCATCTCCTTTTAGGAATTGGATTAATCTATTTATTACGGAACTACTTTTCTTTTTTGCATTGTCTTTTTCAAAATCTATGCTGACATCTTCTTTATACGGATACATTTTTCCCTGAACCAATAAACCATTCTGCTCCCATAATTCTAATACTCCTATTTCTCCATTTTGATTGAAAAACAAAGCAGGCTTGCCATTGATATGATTAATAACCACATCAGGATTTATATTTGAATCCCTTAGATTGTTAAATTTACCTTCTAAATACAATAAATACTCATACCTAGAAGGAAGTTCATCAAATACCCATGAAGATGAATACAGAAAGTTTTTACTTAAATAAGGAGATATTATTGAGACATCTAAATCATTCCATGCCAAAAGAAATTTTTGAGCTAGTTCTTCAATATTTAGATTCTCAGAACTATTGAGTTCATTGTTGTCATCAATTTGCGTTATAAAATCAAATTTTACTGAATAATCGCCACCCTTATATGCTTTTTCACCAAAACCACGATAACACCAAAAAGATGCAACAGCAACCCTAGGTATAATACCCTTCTCAATTAATCGGGTTGAAATATTTGTAAATTTAGAAAAATCAATATCTAAGGCTTCATTGGTTAAAGTAGCAAGAACAAAATAAGCAACATCTGGATACCCATTAGATCTCTTAATTATATTGGGTTCTGAAAAATTATTATTATAATTTATTGAAAGTATTTCTATCCCTCTGTTTTTATATTCTGTTGACAAAATATCTATTGCAAATTTTTTCAATTCAGAATTATCAATAAGCTCAAATTTATTAATATCACCTTCTGGATGATATATTATTTTCATTTGCCCATTATCATCTCTTATTTCCATTAAAATGCTTCATTTTTAGAACTCGACTGTGTGCTAAAATTCCCGTTTTGCTGCATTATGAGTTCATAGGTTAAAATTTGATTAGATATGTATGTTCGAGAATCTTTAGTAATGCTTTCAGATGATACAAAGCCACCTTTTAGCTCACCGCAGTAGGTGTTCTTTATAAATTTATTCGGATTCCATCCTTTTCCTGAATAGAAAAATACTTGATAGCTTCCATTTGGTATATTAAATTGATATGAACCACCTGATCTGATGTATCCGTGACGAACAACTTTTTCTGACCTGTCTTTAATTAAAACCAAAACATCTGAACCTCCTGATGAAACATCAACTCGAGAACAACCATAACTAGAACAACTATTGTTTGATCCATAGCAATAGCCGTATGGTTTTGCCCCCGTATAAAGCGAATTGTTTTTGTACTGCTCTTCATAGGCATAATCTACTGCTGATTGTAATGAACTTTCATCATACGATTTACTTGGGAATGAATAATTTATCACCCCAAGAATATCTCCGCTAAAGGAAAACGATTTATCAATATTTGACAATGGGCTATTGTATTTAATTTTATCTTCTAAAATTGATTTTCCTGAATTGTTCAGCCCATTTTTTGCTTTATTTAGTTGAGATGAAAATTTGTATTCCTGTAATTGAGATTTTTGCTCAGTAATTTTCTTGTTTTCCTTATACGCATATAAGAAGGAAAAGAACTCTTTGAATGCACTTTGATTTACAGTGTAGGTCTTGGTATCTTCGAAATAAACGTTACAACTTTCATTCTGATTGAACTTTAAAAAAGCATTCTTTCCTAGTTTATTCAGCCATTGGTTGGCGATCTCACCAAACTGTTTCTCTATTTTCTGAAATTCTGATTCAAAAATATCTTCTTGTCTTTGGTTTTCAATCAATGAATTACACTTCTCATTTAGACAGCTTAAATATTCATGTCCATAACCTAGAATTTGCAGTTTCTCGGAATAGACAAAATAGGATATTACAGAATCACGGCTAACAATTCCTTTAGATTCTTCATAATAATCTGAAAATAAGTTAGCATCTTCCTTGTTCTCTTCTTCAAAGGTACTTTGGGCTTCTTTTTTACTTTTTAAGAATTGGCTTTTCTCTTTGTGTTCAAGTTTTTCTATTTCAAATTTCGCTTCATCAACTTTATTTGAAAAAATAAAATATGTTACTCCGAAAATTAGAATAATAGCTAAAACTAATATTATGTATCCTTTTTTCATTATTTATTTTCAGAACTTCCCTTTGATTTAAACACAGAAACGAATAGATATATAGCAGCTCCAACATCTATAATATTCCATAGCTCTCTTCCTAAAGTGATTTTTGCAAATGGTTGAAACAATAATGCTAACGCACCAAAAACTATTAAATCAACTTTGTTTTCTCGTTGATACGCAGAGTAAGTCAAATAACCTAGTCCAATTGAGCCAATGAATCTTACCAATTGATAAAAGCCATAAGGGAAGTCGGCTAAACAAAGAAGGAATAAAACCGCAAGAGCAATTTTTACGTATTTATTCTTGCTCGTCATCATCTTCTTTGAGATTCTTTAAAACATTGTCATCAATAGAGCTAATCAGTTCAAATTGCTTAGATGTATGTGTGTCAAAAAAGTCATCTTGCAATCTCGCTAAATAAGAATCACTGATAATATCTTGCTCTAAATATTCTTCGAAATCTGGATGTATCTCAAGAATTGGATCGTTTTCAATTTTAAGTTTACTTCTAATAACCTTGAAAAATTTAATTTCACTATACTCAACTTTTTGATCTGCTTTTATTGTGTCAATAGCAGCTTCAATTAGTTTAAGTTCTTCCGCTTCGGTAAGCTCATTAGTTGAAAGATCATTAAAAAAATCTTTTAAAAACTTTTGCCCATCATTATTGATTGACAGCAATAATTCGTCTAACTCCTTCTCAATATCAATATCCCCAAACACTTTTCGATCATTTTGCATACTTTTAATTAACACAACTTCTCGTTTATCAATATCACCATCACAAGCCATGCAAGAGAAGGCTGTTTTTAGCAATAGTTTATTAAAACTCATTTGTTCCATATTAATTTCTTTTAAAACCTATTCTAGGTCGTTCGCTACTGGTTGAATTTTGACCTTCCATTTTCGCTCTTATAGCTTCATAGCTGTGAAGTTCATTAAGAGAAATAGACGGTTTATTATCTTTGATTGTGGATGAAAGTATCTCCCAAGTAATTCTAGATTTTGCTTTAAGAGCTCTTCGAGAGGCTTCATCACATAAAAATTTTATATCACTAGAAACATAGTTTTCTGTTTCTGTTGCTAACTCAGAATAATTAAGTCCAACCTCAGTAGGTCGTTTCTTTAAATAAAGCTCAAACATTAGTCTTCTAGCTTCATGATCTGGAGGGGGGAGATATATATGCTTATCTAATCTTCCTGCTCTTAATATGGCAGGATCGATCGAATTAGGACGGTTAGTCGCACCTATTATAAAAACCCCATCCTCACCAACATTATTCATTTGGGCAAGAAATTCATTGACTGCACTTGTATTCATGTGATTGATCCCTGAACTATCTCTATTTGGAACCATTGCATCGAGCTCATCAATGAAAATGATACTTGGAGCTTTTTCCCTTGCTTCATCAAAAAGTTTTTTAATATTCTCTTGGGAAGCATTAACCCATTTACTTTGAATATCTGATGGCTTTATTTGGTAAAAATTAAATCCAATTTCCTCTGCCATCTTTTCTGCAAAAAATGTTTTACCACAACCTGGAGGACCATAGAGCAACATTCCATTTGGAATAGTTAAACCATATTCCGCATATTTTTCTTTTTCATTAAGTGCATCAATTACATCAAGCTTGATTAAGTCTTTTAAGTCCTGCATTCCTGCAATTGACGAAAACCCTTTACCTTGCTTAACCTTTTTAGGTTTAACAGTTACTTCGGCTTCGGTAGTTTCAGAAAGCTGAATTTCTAGTTCACCATTAACCGCTTTGATGAATTCTTTTACGTTTTTGAATCTGTTTTCTGCTTTTGGTTGAAGAGCCTTTGATATAACCTTTAAAGTGGTTTCATCAAAAATTGAATCAGAATTAGGAAAGCTTAATTTCTTTTGCCGTTCTTCAATAATGGAATCTTCAATTTTTATCCTAACAGATTTAAAATTTGAAAGTTCCACAAACCAAGGTGGCATGCCAAAGAGCAAATGATAATAGAGAGCTCCAACAGAAAAAATGTCACTTTGAACAGAAAAAACCTTATTAAAAGCTTCATTTGATTGATAAAAAGGATTTAGCCCATCTTTTAAAAAATCATTTGTTGCTTGATCAATCCACCTAGCATACCCGAAATCAATTAGTTTTGGAACAGGAACTTTCCCTGCAAGGTCAAGCATTACGTTTAAATTCGTAATATCATTATGAATCAAAGGTCTATCTATACTATGCAAGTGGTTTAGCCCATTTAAAACACCTAAAATAATATCCTTAGCTTCATATTGATTTAGAGTGTCCTCACGTCTCATCTTATCAGCAAGAGTTTCTCCACTAATAAAGTCGAGAATAACATACCCATACTTTTGATTTTCAATGATAAGTTCACCCGAATCATGATATTTCACCACATTAGGATGTTTAATAGATTTTAAAACATCAATTTCTAAAGGTTTCCCAGTATTCGTAAACTGTGTTCTATCTAGTTGGGAGTATATGAATAGCTTCAATAGCTTTGTTTTCCCATCATTTCCTTTGACACGATAAGTTTCAGCATAACTCCCTTTTTTAAGAAAGAATGCTATTTGGTACTTATCATCAATAAGTTCGCCCTTTTTTAATATGTGTGCTATTTTACTCATAGCCTTTTATTTCTTCATGCAGCATTTCTAAATTTGGAGACCTATCGGTGCAGGAGCTTAGTTGTTCATAAAGAACTCCAAACTTATCTGCTGGTATTTTTTCATCCTCTGTCAATGCAAATAATAAATCTTCAACTTTCGATTTACATATACTTACTTTGATTTTCAGTACCTCTTCTTTTAGATGATTAATTATTTCAATAAGCTGAGGCGTGTTTTTACTATCCTTATCTCTGATAGCCTGCTCTACATCAGGTTTAATCTTATTTACTATTTGGGTAGTCTGTTCATTTCCTTTTTCACGATTGATCTCTTCGAGATTATGGAAAGCCTCTTTTAATTCCTTTTCTAATTCAGGCCACTCACTATCTCCAAGTAATTTATCAACCACTTTTAGGGATTTTCTTAAATTGGAAAGAGCTTGCTGTTTAGTATCTGTATCATCTTTAGAACTTTCATAAAGTTTTTTTCCTTCCTGAATTTCTTTTTCTACATTATCTAGTTCCTCGGAACTAACTCCTTTCCTTTTTAGCTCGTTTACGCTTGATAAAGCTTTTTTGAATTCGTTATCCAACCAAGCAGTTTCAACATGATCTATTGCAGTTTCACATTCAAAATCGCACTCGAAATCTATTGCGGGGAAATAAGCTTTTCCAGTTAGCTTTTGAGACTTATCAATAGATATTGAAATATCAATATCACTTCCTTCCGGGAGTATGCAGGGTAAGTCGTTGCCTGTAATATAGATAGTGTTAACATGATGATTGTGGATTGCTCTGGTTTCATCTGCTCCATGCTCACCTTGGAAAAGTGATAATTCAAAATAATCACTTTCCATTCCTGGGCGAATAGGTCGGTCAGTTTTTAAACCATTTATTGTACCAGTAGCAGGAAGAGATTTATTCTTTTCAAGACCTTGAATTGTTCTGAAAACAACTTTACCTGTATTAATATCTTGAATCTCAATACCAACATTGTATGGCAAGGTCGCTGAACCAACTACTGATCCTTGAATTACATTGAATGAGTTCGGTTCACATTCAAGAAGGTTACCTTTATCATCATAAAGAGTAATATCAAATACATTCGTTTTACCTTCAGTAAGTTGAGCTTCAATTACCTCTCCAAGTGTATCAATCTCAATCTTACCACTTGCCCATGCGTTGTCTCCTCTTTTTATTTCAGCGAAAACCTTTTCAGGAATAGTTCCTTCCGTTTTATCTTCTAATATCTTTACAGTAACAAATTCTTCCATTTCAACAGTTGAGGCTTCATAGCCAATTTCCAATTGAATTTTAGTTTTATCTCTTGTTTGATCTTTTATTTCTTCATATAATTCTACCGTTGAAGCGTATAAAGCTGCTCCAATAACTATTACCGTTTCCGGATCTCTATTTGTGTCTGGCTTAAGAATTTGTTTGTCTATCATTGCCCTAAGAATAGGTGACAACGTATCACTTCCAACTAATATTAGTCTATCTAAAGCCTTTCCTGTTAAATTATTTCTCGTTAATAATTGAAGTGAAATATCAATTACCTTTTGGAAAGCAGGAGCTAATACTTCTTTTAACTGATGCTGAGTTACCATTAAGTCTATCTCAATTTCTTCACCATTATCATCTTTCCCAACTTCTCCTAAATCTGCATAAATGTTATAAGAGGTATTTAATGAAAGGTTCTTTTTAATTTCCTCTGCAAAGAATTTTAATGCACCTCTGTATTCGGCTTTTTTGGCATCATCACTTAAAACACCATCGATCTCATAATTTTCCTGAATATTAGGAATGATTAATTGGTCAACTACTGTGTAATCAAGATTTACACCTCCTAGATAATTATCACCTTCGGTATCAATTACTTTCATGATACCTTCTTCTATTTTTAATAATGCTGTATCAAAGGTTCCTTTTTGATAATCAAAAACAAGCCAAAAAGCATCTTTATTAGTGCTGTTTATACTATAAGCCATAGCTGCTGCGACTGGTTCTTGAAGAATTTCTATTTGATGAAATCCTGCAATTTCCCCTGCCTTTTTTACAGCATCAATTTGATTACTTTTAAATGCAGCAGGCACGGTAATTACAACAGCATTAACTAGGTCATCTATTACATACTCTTTTAACCGTTTAAAGACTTCTGCTAAAAGCTCTTCTGAACTGAAGCTTTTATCAAGGTTAGACGAATAGTAAAGGCAATTAGTGCCTAACGTTCTTTTGAATTCTACAAATGAATTTAAAGGGGCATTTTTAGCAAGAGACTTCATGCTATCTGAACGATAAGAAGCGTAGGCAGAATCCCCAATTAAAATATTGCCTTTTCTATTAAAAGCTACCGCAAGTGGAGTCGTATCTTTTAAAAGATCTGATTTTACGACACAAGGATTCCCTCCTTCAATCCGAGCGATTGAAGCAAAAGAATCATTAAAATATATGCCGTAATTTATTTTCATTTATCCCCTCAATATTCCTTTAGCACTTTCATTTTGAGGAGAATCTGAATCATCTGTTAAACCTGAGTTTTGAAGAAGATCTGCACAAATAGGTCTTAAACTATCGAAGCTCGGATTCTCAACCATAATCTGCTTTCCTCTATTAAGAAGACTTCTTGCTGCGTTTCTGTCTTTCCATTGAATTGAATCAAAATCTCTATCTAAACTGTAGATTAACCCCATAGCATGCTCAAGCTTCTCAAGCTCAAATGCCAAATGATTAATTATTTCAATAAGCTGTGGAGTGTTTTTACTATCCTTATCTCTGATAGCCTGCTCTACATCAGGTTTAATCTTATTTACAATTTGGGTAGTCTGTTCATTTCCTTTTTCACGATTGATTTCTTCAAGACCATGGAATGCTTCTTTCAATTCTTTTTCAAGTTCCGGCCATTCTCTGTCACCAAGTAACTTGTCAACAACTTTTAAGGACTTCCTTAAATTTGAAAGTGCTTGCTGCTTAGTATCGGTATCATCCTTTGAACTTTCAAATAGTTTTTTACCTTCATTAATCTCTTTTTCAGCTTTATCTAATTCATCAGAGCTAATTCCTTTTTTCTTCAAATCATTAATACTGGCTAGTCCTTTCTTAAATTCATTTTCTAACCATGCGGATTGAACCGAATCAATTTTTGTTTCACACTCAAATTCATATTCAAATTCTAGATATGGGAAAAATGCTTTTCCTGTTAGCTTTTGAGACTTATCAATGTTTAATGTAATATCAACATCGCTATTTTCAGGAAGCAATGAAGGGAAGTCATTACCTGTTATATAGATTGTATTCACATGATGATTATGAATTGCTCTAGTATCCTCAGCTCCATGTTCACCTTGAAAAATTGAAATTTCCAAATAATCACTTTCCATTCCTGGTCTAATTTGTCTTGGTGTTTTTAAACCATTTCTTGTTCCAGTAGCAGGAAGTGATTTGTTTTTTTCAAGACCTTGAATCGTTCTGAAAACAACTTTCCCTGAATTAATATCTTGAATCTCGATACCAACATTGTATGGCAAGGTCGCTGAACCAACTACTGATCCTTGAATTACATTGAATGAGTTTGGTTCACATTCAAGAAGGTTACCTTTATCGTCATAAAGTGTTACATCAAACACATTGGTTTTACCTTCGGTGAGTTGTACATCTATAACTTCACCAAGGGTATTAATTTCAACTTTACCGCTTGCCCATGCATTATCACCTCTTTTTATTTCAGCGAAAACTTTTTCAGGAATTGTTCCTTCAGTCTTATCTTCTAATATCTTTACGGTAACAAACTCTTCTGTTTCAACAGTTGAGGCTTCATGACCTATTTCAAGTTGAATTTTAGTTTTATCTCTTGTTTGATCCTTAATTTCTTCTGACAAATCAACCGTAGAAGCATATAAAGCAGCTCCGGTTGAAACTACTGTCATAGGATCAACACTTGTGTCGGGCTTACATATTTGTTTTTCCAACATTTCTCGGACAATAGGAGACAAAGTTGGTCCACCAACAAGAATTAATGAATCTAATGATGAACCTTGAAGATTATTTCGATTTATTAAACTCATCGCACAGTCAATTGCTTTTTGAAAGACAGGAGCTAAAACATCCCTTAATTGCTCTTGAGTGACCGTTAGATCAATTTCAATTTCTTCTCCATTATCGTCTTCTCCACAATCCCCTGGATCAACGTATATGTTGTGTGAAGAATTGAACGAAAGGTTATTCTTGATTTCTTCTGCGAAAAATTTTAAAGCCCCTCTATACTCAGCCTTTTTAACGTCATCACCTAGAATATCATCGATATTATATCTTTCTTGAATATGGGGTATAATCAATTGATCAACCACTGCATAATCAAGATTTTTTCCACCTAGATAATTATCTCCCTCTGTGTCAATTACTTTCATGATACCTTCTTCAACCTTTAATAAGGCTGCATCAAAAGTTCCTCCACCATAATCAAACACTAGCCAAAAACCATCTTTCTTTTTGCTATCCAACCCATAAGCCATGGAAGCAGCAACAGGTTCTTGCAGCACCTCAACATGATCAAAACCTGCTAGTTTTGCAGCTTTTCTTGTGGCATCAATTTGATTACTTTTAAATGCAGCAGGAACAGTGATAACTGCTGCATTAATGTTTTCATCGCTTACATATTCCTTTAACCTTTTAAGTACTTCTGCTGATAATTCTTCCGAGGTCAAATCTTTTGAAATATTTGTACTATGGTAGGTTTTATCTGTTCCCATAGTTCTTTTAAATTCAACAAACGCATTCAATGGAGCGTTTTTTGCAAGCGATTTTAAGCTATCAGAACGATACGATCTGTATGCAGCATCACCAACCATAACGCTTCCTTTCTTATTGTATGCTACACATGATGGGCTTGTGTCCTTTTGGGTGTCAAGCGATTTAATAATTTTCACCTCACCTTTATCAATTCTAGAGATTGCTGAATTGGTAGTTCCTAAATCAATTCCGTAGTCAATTTTTGTCCTTGCCATATATAGTATTTTTTAATTCTGTGATACTTCAACTTGTGCTCTCTGAATAAGAACATCATTAAAGTTGACCTGAGGTTTAATAATTTTAGTAATGATCTTCTTTCCTTTTTCAAGATTTTCATCTTCCAAGAAATTGATTACATCTAAATTCATTCTATCCTCATATTCTTTGTTCAATAGATTAACCATTTCATATCCATTAGCAGCGAAATTTGCCTGAATCCTTTCTATTCCTTTTTCTAATGGTTTTAATCCTTTTGTTCCTTCATCCATTCGGGAAATATTCTTTTGCATTCTTACAATTTCGTCTGCAACTTTAAGTGCTAATGAATGGTCTTCTTTTTCTAATGGTATTTTAGATGTGGAAGCAACGGACTCAACTTGTTGAATTTTCAACTGGGATTCTAAGACTTCAACAAGCTTACTATCTAATTTGATACTCTCTTCTTCAAGAGATTTCTTTGTACTATTTATTTGGGATTCTACATCAGTCTTACTTGAGGCAATTCGCTTTCCTAAAAGCCAAAAAATTATACCTCCAATTAATAATGTAGATAAAGTACCAATGATCCAGTATAATCTATTTTCATCAACATCACTATTTAAAGCGGATATCTTGCTATCAGCATTGTCTCCAGTTTCCTGAATTTTCGTACCTAAGTCTTTTGAAATAGCAACGATGTTGTTTTTATTTGTATTTATTACATTGGAAACACTATCGAGCCTAGTTTTTAGTGATCCGTTTTCTTTTTTCAATTGGGTTATAGCATTACCCTTTTCAATCAATGAATTTCTTTGGGTTTGGTATTTACCGTTTAGCTTATCAAGTTCTGTTGATTGTTCTTTTAACTGCTGTTTCAAAACAGTTATTTCAATATTTACTAAGCTATCATTTTGGGCTAAAGCTCCAAATGATGATAAACCTATAATTGTTCCAAGTATTATTTTTCTCATTATTTCTTCTTCTTTATAATCTCTACAAATTGGTCTAATGTTTTACGGATAGCAGTATTTATGCTCTCTTTATTTTTAAGTTTTTCAACAAGTTTTGGGGAGTACTTGTAATAAAACTTTATAAATTGTTTCCCTAGATAAAATTTATCTAAAAACTCGTCTCTGAATTTTCGCAATTCCAGTACCTGAGGGTGGTCATAATCACCATAAGCCATTGTGGCTATATAACAGCCTCCACCAGATGAATTACTGCTTGAAGAAGAACTAGAACTTGTCCTTGAAGCTGTTCTCATTTGACTTCGTACTGTCTCTAATTGAGAGTTCATTCCTTTTATAGTGGACTTATTATCATTAAACCTTCTTTTGGTCTCATAATTCATATCTAATGAATCCAACATATTAATGACTTCCACAGCATCAGATACAATACCCGGCAAGAGAAGGAGTTTTGAACGATTGTATTCCAAACCGCTTTGAGCTTCATTTACTACCTCAATTAGCATTCCTAGAGCATTTCCAACTACAGCACTACTTATACCAAGATATAGTTCGTCATCAGAACCTAATACACTTCTAATTGATTGTAGTTTATATTTACAGCCACTAACTAATGATTTTGCGTTAGCCGTAGTATCTGATTGATTTTGGAAATTACTGAGCTTGTTAGTAATATATTCTAGGTCTTCTTTTATTGGAGCAGATTGAGCCCATTCCTCCATTCCTTCAATATTCTCCCTAATCCTATCTTTAGCTTGAGAACCTATGGCAATTGAATCTGCATACTTCAAGAG
This sequence comes from Vicingaceae bacterium, assembly GCA_018402765.1. Taxonomy (GTDB): domain Bacteria; phylum Bacteroidota; class Bacteroidia; order Flavobacteriales_E; family Vicingaceae; genus Acidiluteibacter. Next base: position 19,528 of record JAGYIE010000003.1, read on the forward strand.
TTTCATTCCTTCTGAACTTGGATCTTTCGATTCTTTCCAAGCCTGAAAATAGTCGATTCCACATTGAAGGATTTCTTTTGCCAAATTATCAGCAATCATTTTATATTTAAGATCGCTTACGCCTAACATTGACTTAATAGTAGACAAATCATCTTTACTATTGATAAAAAGTTTCAGTCCTATATCATAAGCTTTAAACTTATCTTCTTTTCTTTTGCTTTTTGTGCTTTCTATTAATGACTCTAAGTTGTGAATCGGTTTTTCTGTGAATTTTTTTGAGACGTATTTTTTTGTTCCTGAATTACATCCAGTGAACATTTTAGCAGTGCTATTTAAAGAGTATTTCCCATTAAGTTGGGACAGAAGAGTATCAACGAGTTTTTCAGCTTGCTTTCCGCTTTCAATTGAATAAGTTTCATCTGCAACTGTGTGCACAAAATCAATAAAACTATCGGAATCAATTAATTTGAATTTAAGAGAAATCCCATCTGATATTTCCGATTGATTGGTTCCTAAAAGTTTTAATGTCCCTATATTATTAAAGCAAGAAAAATTCTTAGCGGTAATTTCTTTTCCGTTGGTAACTTTCTCCCAGATTTCCAATGCTTTTTCCTTGTCTCCATTAATCAAATAATTTAGAGCCGTTTCGTCAAAAGGATTAGTTTTAACAAACCAAAACAATGAATTTGAAACCTTGTCCGCATTTTGCTCAATATTAGAAAATGCTTTAGTTACATTTTCCTCAGAACGACTTACCGGATTTAAGAAATTAAAATCTAACTCTGAATCAGATTCTCTACCAATCTTGGCAAACTTCTTTATTTTGCTTTGCTGTCTTTGGAGTTCTCTTTCAGTAGCATTGGATAAAATGCCTGCAATTCTGTATGGATTTTCGTGTATAAGCTTCATAAGTGCATTCCAAATATATCCTCGGTAAAGCAAAACTAAAGTTAGACTTAACCTTTTCGTGGTTTTAAATTTTAAAACCCAAGTTTAGTGCTTTTTTTCCAAACAATTGCAATTTTGCTTACACATTTTTTACATCTAAACAAAATATTAGGATTAGATTATTTCTGCGAATAATCTAATCTCTCAACCGTTTGTGCTTTTATATAGCTACTCCCACAAGCTTTGCATGGTGGAGAATTATGTCCACATCCTGCATAATAAAGTTCGATATTTGTCGGGTTCCTTGTACATCAACACAAAACCCTCTCAGAATAGGAGGGTTTTGTTGTTTATAAGAGAATCTATTTCAACTTATTTTGTACTCTACTGGCATTTTAGAGAAAAACTATAATTAGCCACTAAACCGAATTTAGTGGCTAATTATAGTTAACTAAATAAACAATCTATGGTTAGGCTATTAGTTACTAAACCTTTAGCATGTTTTCCTTCAATACCCCATGTGGTTAGCATGATGGTATTGATTCCTTTTCTAGTTTTTGTACTTGTTTTAAATTGTACTTCTTTATTTCTTAAGTTGTTTGCATAATTAGTGTCCACGGGAAAAGTGCCATTGTAAAATTTTATCTCACATAAATTCACCATGTTATCATCACGGTCTATCACTAAATCGACTTGTGCGTTCCTATTGCTCCAACTATAATTTTTGGAGTTAATTTGATCACAACGTAGTCCTTTTTTTATGTTTTCCATGTGTTTATAGCAAAGCATTTCAAATGCGAAGCCACTCCAGGTTTCATATACTTTTTTAGTAAAAAGTTGCTTCCAAGAATTTCCATTGAATGGTTCTATGAATTGTAAATGAAAAAGGCAGAATTCATCAAAAATTCGATATAATGTTGTTTTTCTTTTGTCTGTATAGGATCGATATTTTTCAACAAAACCAGATTCTATTAACTCATCCATAGATTTTGAAAACTGTCCACCTGAGCTTAGATTTTGATCTTTTAGTATTTGATCTCTCAACATTCCTTTCTTGGGTCCTTTTGATAAAGATTGAATGATCTGCTCATGATAGGAACCCTCATCAAAAAGAGATTTAAAAACCTCTTCAAATTCATACTCTAATTGCGCTCCTTTTTGAAAGCAAATTCGATCAATTGCTGTAACTGAGGAATCTCCATTTTCAACGTGTTCTAAATATTCAGCAATTCCACCAAGTGCCATATAAATCTTTAAAACTTCGATCTCCGGAAGTTGAATGCCTTTGTAATTAAAAAATTCCTTAACCTCATTCAATTGAAACGGAACAAGCTTTATTTTTCTTGTGATTCTATTATGCAAGCCCCCGCGATTTCGAATTATTTTTTTTAGCATGTAAGAAGCTGCCGAGCCACATATTACGACTATTAAATCGTTTCTTGTTGTGCAGTAGGTATTCCAGAAATTTTCAAAAGCAGGAAGAAATCCAGACCTTAATGTGTCCACCCAAGGAAATTCATCTATGAAAATCACTTTCTTCTTTTGGGTTTGTTTAAGTCCTTTTAAATATTGTTTCAATAAATTAAAGGCTTGAAGCCAATTTTCTGGTTTCTCATCCTTGAATTTCCCTGAGAATTCTCGCAATTCAAGCATGAAATTTTCTATTTGATCTGGTCGTACACCATTTCTCAACCCTGAAAAACTAAAAATAATGTTCTTTGAATAGTGCTCTCTTATTAAATAAGTTTTTCCAATTCTTCTCCTGCCATAAATTGCTATCAATTCAGACCTTTGCGTATTTAAGGCCTCATTGAGTTTTTCTTTTTCTAATAATCTTCCAACAATATTTTTAGGCATCATTTAATTTTTAACACAGCCAAAAGTAATAAAATATTAATCTTTTGGCTGCTAATTAATATTTTTTATATTTTTAAACCTAGCCAAAAGGAGTTATTTTTAATTATTTTGGCTGAATATAGTTTTTGAATTTACAAATTATTTGAGCCACATAAGCATTTAACTAACCACTCTCAAAAGCTTTGCGTGGTGGAGAATTATTTCCACATCCTGCATAATAAAGTTCGATATTTGTCGGTTGCCTTGTACTTTAATACAAAACTTTCTCATTTTGAAAGGGTTTTGTTGCAATAAGAAGAAGGAACTAAGAAGCGAATACAATAAACAGTAGATGTAGAACCTGTATTTGCTCACATAAAAAGCAATTGGAACTCCAAGCGATTTACAATGGAAGGTATAGAAAAAGTGGAATTAAGGTTCGGATTGCAAGCATTAGCACAGAATCTAAAGAAGAAAAGAGCATAATAAAGCTAAGAACGTACTAACAACAGAAATAAAAAAACTGATATCAAAAAACTCAAAAAAAACGCCCAATTTATTTAATGAGACGGCTTCTTTTTGTTTCATTTTTTTGGCAAAACTTAATAGTAATTTATGAATATTCGTAATGAATCATAATTCTGTAATGTTTGCAATTACATGTCTATCTAATAATTTCATACCAAAATAGCTCAGATACCTTAAAAACCCTTATATTTATAAAGTTAATATAAAAACAAATTTTTTTTAATATGGAAATATTTGTTAACAATTATGGTGATGAATTTAAATTCACCAAACAGAAGGACGGCAATATACTTTGGGAAGGCCCTTTTGAAAATTGTAAACTAGGAGAAAGTTTTGTTAATCCGCCAGGTGGCCCTTGTATAAAAGTAGGTCAAATGATATCTCATGTCATTAAAAGTTCTGACTTTAACGATATGGTTCAAGGTTTTGAAAAAATTGATGGTGGCATTATAATTCAAACAAATAAATCCAATTCAATTAAAAACTCTATCGAAGATTTACATCAAAAGTTGTTCTCTGAAGAATACTGTTACATGTTTGTTTCAGATAATGATCCATGGAGCGAAGAACATACAGCCAAACTCAACAGAAGACGGGCCCAATTAGGTGTTTCGCCAATTAGCTCAGGAGGTTCGACTTCGGATAATTTATCCATGGAGTTTTGCGAAAGAGAAATAAAAGCAGCTCAATCAAATGAAGATACGGAGTACACTAAAATAATGCTTGAGATTTTGAAAGAAATTCAAGAAGAAAAGCTAAAACTTGATGAAGAAATAAAAGCTAGATCAGCAGTAGTGAAAGGCATCGACCCCGAAGATCCGCGCACTTGGACAGAGACTATGATTAATAATAGTTATGAACGAATGGCGGCAGCAGACAGGTGGGAATTAGATACACCAATGCCATTCGAAGATTTTAAAGAACAGCTTTTTAGTGATAAAGATTTTGCTCGGTCACATGCACCACGAGGAAAAATGAACCAAGACGACTATAACCCTTGGGCAACATAAAGAATAAGACCAATGAAAAAATTTGCATTTTTTGGACTAACACCGACAGCCGTGTTATTTGCCAAGGAAATAAAAAAGAGCTTTAAAGCTCAAACATGGGGCTTTGATAATGATGAAAGTGCGGTTTATAAAAGTGAAGATGAATTAGACTTTGTTTCATGTATTGATTGTACGGACAAACCATCTATTGGCACACATACCAAATCTGCCCCTTTTGATACGGCTTTCGTTTTTGTTAAAGACAATGCGGCCGACAACCTTTTGTGTTGCGAGGCATTGTTGGAGTTAGGTGTGGGAAAAATATACTCGGTATATAAAGACCAAACACATAAAAATCTGTTGAATCGCATTGGTATTCAAACAGATTTCATGAATGATGTTCTTCAATATCGTGCTTGGGAATTGAAAGCTAAAAATGGAGGTAAACCAATCCTTTATCTCGATATGGATGGTGTTTTAGCTGATTTGGGAAAAGGTGCAAAAGAACACCCTGATGGCGATAAACCAGAATATCAAGCGCACCCAGATGAGATTCCTGGTGTATTCAGAAACCTACCACCTATAGAAGGTGCCTTAGAAGCAGTGAACAAGCTCTTGGAGTGTAACAAATATGACATGTATATTCTTACCACTGCTCCTTGGGGCAATCCAACGGCTTGGAGTGACAAACGCCATTGGATTGAAGATCACTTTGGGGATTCTTTTAAAAAGAAAATGATCATTTCCCACCGTAAAGATTTACTGATAGGTGATTATCTCATTGACGACCGAGAAGCCAATGGAGCTAAAGATTTTTGTGGGCTTCACCTACATTTTGGAAAGGACTATGAGAACAATTTTACTTCCAATGAATTTCCAGATTGGAATTCGATACTAGAAGAACTACTTTGATTAATGAACTAAACTAAACTAAACTTAAAATGTACGATAACCTTAAAAAGGTTTAATTTCAACTAATTTAAATAAAAAACAATGATGAAAACACAAAAACAAGAGCCAATTGAATATATTTGTTACCTATTTTTAGAAATGGCTGTTTCTGATGGAGAAGCAAGTGAGGGCGAGATAGAAACATTATTGAAATGATTACCGACTTAATGAACTCAGATAAACAGACGCAAATCTTATCTAAACGATCTTCAACAGATGCAATAATTATAGTTCCTCATTGCTATGAAGTATTCGTTAAAAATAGATCTCTTGATTTTCTAAATACTCATATAATGTTCTTAAATGACTACTTACATGATGAGGAAAAAGAACTAAAAATCAATATGCTTGGGTACTTAGCTAAGATTGATGATAATGTTGATGAAGGAGAGGTGCGTTTCTACAATCATGTAAAAAAAGCATGGAACTTATAGTAATGTAAATTTTAAATTATGGCAAAAGTATTTTTGATAATTAAGAGTAACAATAGCGTTACTTATAGTCAAGAGAAAGTGGAGTTACTGAATTCTCACAGTGTTCCATTTGAAATTAATGACGGCAAGATATATTTGATTAGTAAATCTCAGGTCTCCGTAGAAAGCAGAGAATATGACAATGTTTACAGTAAATTTTGTATGCAAATTGCTGATTCTTCAGATGCTGCTATTTCTCTTGGAGAAGGAGCTTTAGAGGCAGACAAGCTTCTTGTATTAATTAGTGTATTTGGTAATCGTTTGGAATTCGATATTGAATTAATGTGTGACGATGAATCAGCATCTGGGGAATTAATTTTAGTCAAGAACGAAGATACTGGTGAAATTAATTGGGAGGATTACATCAGAGAACCTGACGAAGAAGATGCTATCTGTGAAAATTGTGGATATGAAAACTACATGTGTAATTGCGAGAACGATGGGGAAGAATAGTAACTAAAACTTTGTTTATTGGACACTAGTATATTCACACCACTGCTCCTTGGGGTAACCCAAGTGCTTGGAGTGATAAAAGATTATGGATTGAAGATCATTTTGGAAAAGCTTTTGAAAAGAAAATGATTATTATCCACCGAAAAGATTTGCTTATCGGGGATTATTTAATTCACTATCGAACCGCAAGAGGTGCAGGAGATTTTTGTGGCGTGCATTTGCATTTTGGACAAGATTATCAAAATAATTATCGGGATAACGATTTCCCAAACTGGAATGAAATCATAGCATATTTTGAACTTGTTTAAACTCAACCTGGACTAAAAAGGGGGAAGCCTACATTCTTAATTTAAATCAAAAGATAATGAGTATTCAAGAACAACTTCAGACACTTTTAATTGAAACTATAAAAGATGCCATTGTTAAAAAGGTGGATAAAGACAATTTTTTAGACATTCATCTGCCTTCTGTTCACCAAAAAAAAGGAACACATTTATTCTTTAATACTGCAAAAGGCGAAATCAAACTTGGGTTTTACTGCAGAGATAAAGAGTTTATTGAAAATGCAGTCAAGAAATCTGATGAAGTGGAGGAATACTCACAAGGACTAAGACTGGCTGGAAACCCGAGCTTCTTAGATGTAGAAATAGCAATAACTGAGGCATTACGTTTTATCAGCGCAATTACAGGAGAGGAAGCGAGCATGAATGAACATGTTCTTTCAGATAAAGAACAAAAAGCGATTAAATATCAATTAAGCTATCTAGATATTACAAACCTTCAAAACTCAGATAGAATATTGAAGGTTAAGATTTTTCCAGGGTCAGGAGTCTATGAAAAAATTAGAGCAGGTGATGATGATATCACTTTAGATTGTGTGATGGCATGGAATACCGGATCTTTTGAGTATGAGATACCTGCACGAAACCTAATAGGATTGCTCAAAAATAAACCTTTTGATAATATAACCTCTAAAGATTTAGCTGATTTTGGATTTGAATTATTAAGTGTTGAGGATGGAACCCTAGAATTTAAATGCGTTAATGATATTGATATAGAGAATGAAGATGAAATTATAGAAGCCTTAAAAGATTCCAAATATGAAATCAATGATGAAGACAATGAACATAAAGAAGATCTTATTCATGAACAAATGGACAGCCTATACACAAATGGCGATATTTACGATTCAGAATATTATTTCGATAGTTTGTTTTCTTTAGAATTTGATGATGAGGAACTCGGAAGCTACTTCATTGACTGGTATTATTGGAAGAGCTTATACTCTAAGCAAGAACAGCTTTTTAAAGAGGAGAGATTTCAAGAAGTTATAGATGTAGCAGAAGAATACCTGAAGTGGGTAGATGAGCTGAAGGAAATAGCTAAGGCCAATTATGCTATTGGCAAAGCATTAGAAGAACTAAGTCAAAAAGATGAGGCTTTTATAAGATATTCAACCGCCATTAAATTTGATCCTACTCACGTAGATGCATATTATTCAGCTGCATTCTTAAAGTTTAATGAAGAAGTAAATGCCATTGAAATACTCACAAATGGAATTGATGTTTTTACCAATGCTGACAATACTCCAGAAAGAATTTTCAAATTGTATCAATTACGTGGCCAGTTGTTTGCTAATTTAGATAGACATGAAGAAGCGGAATCTGATCTTCTAACAGGGAATGAATTAAGGTTAGAGCAAAACTATAGCCCCCACGCTCTCTATATCTACATACTTGGAATGGCCCAATACAATCTAAAAAAGTATAAAGAAGCACACGAAAATCTAAAAAAGGCAGGAGATCTTGAAGAAAGGTTTAAAACTAAACAAATATTAAATACAAGAGCAGACTGTTTAAGGAGTATCAATGAAGACAAGGTTGCAATTGAAGAGTTTAAACTAGCAAATGCTGCAGATGAGAACCCGTTTTCATTATATTACATAGGACTTCTTTTAAATAAATTAAGTGAATATAAGGAGGCAGAGCCATACCTTAAAAGGCTCGTAGAAATTGAGCCTGATGAAAAAATCAATTACAAACCACTGGTGAAATGCTTGTCCGCCTTAAGTAAATTTGAAGAGGTCGTAAAACATTGCCAAGTAGCTATAAAGAAGGGTGGCGCTGATTACTACTACAAAGAAATCATTTGGGCTTACCTTAATTTAGATGATGGAGACTCAGCAACTAACTGGGTACAAGAAGCTGAAGATAGATTTTATGATAATAAAATCAAACCACTTTGGTTTATTCTGGGCTTGTATTATCACTGCATCGGAAATACCGAAAAAGCTGACTATTATTATGCATGCGCTGATGAAACAGAGCAAGATAACTTATACTATAAGTACGTATACAAGCAATTTAATAATGGTCAGTTGCCTTTTATTGGTAACATTAATGATGCGCCAAAAACAGACTTATTGGCTCAAGTATATATTGAACGGGCAGAGTATTTAGGAAGTAACAGCCCTTATAGATGTGAAGACCTAGCAAACGCTGTTTTAGAATTCCAACCTAACAATATAGATGCACTGAAGCTCCTTGTTCAAAGAAATTGGGATTACTGGAAAATTAATGAGACCTATCCTTATCTAACAAAGGGATTAGAGATTAATAATACAGATTCTTATTTAATCGAAATTTATGATAAACTTTCAACTTATGCATCAAAACAAAATGATGAAATTTACAGTGATGTTCTCATAGACATTAGTTTGTCTAACCTTACTAGCAAAGAGAACCTCATTGTTTTGTTAAAAAACGAGATGAGATGGGTGAGAAGAAAGGTGGCTTCTAATGGCAAGTTGAACCTGTTAGAAATTGAACAGGAGGTGCCAATGCCTGATAGATATGTACTCGAGGGTTTTATGGATAATCCAAATTGTTCAATCGAACAAAGGACAAAGATTATAGAACAACTTTCAAATGAAAGTATTCACCCAAGACAAATTGATAACTATGTCATTGGCTATGATACTAGACTTGGAGTTAGTGAATTAGTTGCAGGAAGCATTGGCTTTGAAATAATTAAGGAAGTAGTTGATCAGGGCTATGATTTATGGGATGAAATTGATTGGTATGATTACGATGATTTATTTCATGAATATGGAACTAATGAACTACCAAATAAGATATTAACTCCAAATGGACAATCAAAAGATATCAGCCTGTTAAACAAGTCTAATTCAAATTCATTTGATTTCAATGTAAAACAGCATATACCTAATCAGGGCTCTGGATTTGTTCACTTCTCGACTTCATACGAAATATGCCGAGATGCATGGTCAAATTGGAAAAAGTACTCGATTGGCCTTGAGTATGAGACGTTAAAGTCAGAAAGAATAAAACCTTTATTCTCTGATATTGATATTTTAGAAGGTTTTGAATATGAAAGTACAGAAGGTATTGTTGAATTTGAAATAATTGAATCAATTGAAACCGATGGGAAAGGTATCGATCACGAATTATATTTCTATCATAATGGAGAGTATGTTCAATTAAACATTGATGATTTACAAGAACTTCAAGAAGAAGGTAACTTAACCATTGCAGGTTTATCTCAATTGATCGAATTAATTCACCTAAAAGACTCGGCTCAAACCAGTGCTGTTCAAAAGATTCATATTGATGATTCGGATTTTGTATTATGGGAAGTTGAATTTCAAGTAAGTAAGATTTATGATAGGAACAATTTTACTTTCAAAAAGGCATTAGAACATTTTCAAATGGCCTTAAATATTCAATTAGACGATGATCCTCCCGAAAATGATGAGGATATTTACTTGTCATGTGAATTTCAATATTATGCCTTTGATAATGGGCATGGTAGTAATATCATTAATGACTGTTTGGTTGCAATGAAAGACGATGGGATAAATTTGGACGGTTTTGAGTACGAAGTTCATTGGTTAAAATTAGATCACAAAAAAAGTGAGAATAAAGATTTCATTCCAATGGCACTATCCGTATCATATTATGACATAAAGTTTGATGACCCTTATTTTATTGGAGAATGTCTTGCAGGAATTTCAAGCCATTGTCCCTGCGATAATTGCCAGGATGATTAACCGATTAAAAGAGGCTTTAATAAGATATCTGCAGCACAACCTAAACCATAATTGATATCCACAATTCCAAGGTTTCTCGCCTATGGGTAAAAATAGTTTTGATTTGCCAACCTTCGTATTGAACTGGAGATAGAATTGAGAATTATTGAAAACGGATAGTATTAATAAGACATTACCACAGCTTTTATTTTCACAGATAAAAACTCAAATAGCATGATAGAAAAATATATCTCAGCCGACAAACTATTTACAGATCTTTTTTCTGAAGAATCAGATTCTTTCTATGATTCTTATGCAGATGCACAAGATCGTAGAAGAGGCAAAAATCCAATGAGTCTTGAATACCAAGAAAAAGTTAACACCAAAAGAAATACCCTAGAAGTCAGTCTGTTAGACGCATCTGGAATGCCGATCGATAATTCTTCTATGCAGCGATGCATTGAAGAAATTGAGGCACTTATGAAAGGGACAAAAACAAAGTACACCGATTTGATTAATGACATTCTTACAGAGATTAAAAGAGAAAAAGGAGAATTAGAAGAATCAATTAAAGATACATCTAAAAAAACCTCCGAGCTGAGAAATACCATTAATGTTAGAGATCCTAGTACATGGACAGAGACTATGATTAATAATAGCTACGCCTTAATGGAAGCATCTGACAGATGGGAAATGGAACGTACAATGCCTTTTGAAGAGTTCAAAGCAAAATTATTTTCAGATCCAGATTTCGCTGCTTCAAATGCACCAAGAGCAGGTATGGAAAGCGAAGACTATAACCCTTGGGCAACATAAAGATTAAGACTAATGAAAAAATTTGCATTTTTTGGACTAACACCGACAGCCGTGTTATTTGCCAAGGAAATAAAAAAGAGTTTTGAAGCTCAAACATGGGGCTTTGATAATGATGAAAGTGCGGTTTACAAAAGTCCAATAGTTCATCTATCATCGCCTTATCATCCTCAAAATTTTCAGAAACAAATTTCAGTTCATTCGTGTCCAAATACCAGATATACTCAAAGCTAAATTGATTTAGTGATGCAATGAACGCGTCACCAGATTCAAACTGATTTCTGAATATCTCATAAGAATATTTGTTTTCAAATAATTCTAAACCCGACATATTTTCAGCATACATATATCTCTGAAGATTAACGTCTTCCTACTTAGTCAATCCAAATTCGGTTAATAGATCAGATTCGTCAAAGTTTTCAATGTTTTTTTCTTGAAGCATTATGATTACTTTTGCACTTGAATTGTCAACATCCCAAGTGTCAAATTCTTTAAATTCAATATTTTTTTTAGTTTATGTTTGCTAATGTACGAATTTAACTAAAGAGAGAAAAAATGATGGTTAAAAATTTATTCAATGTTACACTATCAATCCCTCGATTAACTGATGGAAATTAGCTTGCTTTTACCCCTTACAAGCTTCCCTTCAATTCTTTTATATTTCGTCACTGACGTGTGTCCTGCTAATGGTCCTAAACTAAATTTTTCAATAAGTTCAACGTGTTTAATAGATATGTTCAAAAACCATGCATGATAAGCTTTTGATGTCTCGTTTTTAAAATTCTTGATTACCCTGCATTCATGTCTTAACCTTTCTCTATTTCTTCGGTCAAGATATTTTACCCAAACAAATTCCCCGACTGTATTAAGGTTGGTTTGGTTTTCTAGGTTCAACAATTGATCTAATACTAATTCAAAGTCCTTGCTCTCATTCATCTTGGGTTCAAATTTAGCATTTTTTCAAGACTTTGTAATTTATTTTGAAATTGCAAATCATGCCTTATGTATGTCTCTGATGATATTACTGTAGCTAGGATTAAATCTTTCGTTGACCGTCAAGTAAAAACTTTTAATTTGGTTTAAATCAGGCCAGGCATTCACAATCCCAGTAATTTTCCGAGCTAACTCCTTTGCTTCAGGGTAGGTGTTTGTTCTGATAAATTGATCTTCAAGTTTGCATGCTTTCAAAATCTCTTTTTGAATATCGGTGAAGTTTGATTGATATGCATTACTGGCGGCAATTTCAAATAAACTTCTTGGGATAGAATCATTTTTATATCGGTTTAAACTAAATCCAATAGGGACTAAATTTTCAATAATATTACCTGGGCCACCAACGCTTTTTGGTACAAAATGGTCAATATCAATTAAGTGGCTTATGCTATATTTATTATTAAAAAGAGAATATAGCTTTAGCCTAAGATCTCCAGGGATTTCTGGGTTTACGCCTGTAACAACCTTCAATCTGTAATCGGGTTTTTTCAAATATTCAACGTCTTCGATTCTTAATTTAAAAAAAATGCTTGCCATACCACGATTAATAGACGCATCGTATCTTTCTAAAGGGCCATTGTATGGAATAGTCCTATCTAAGATTTTTTGATTGATATAGTATTCATGAAATCGCAGTTTATAATTCTGATTGGAAGACAATTTCCGACTGAATTCACGAATCTTTGATAGCCAGTATTGGTCATCATTAAATCTCTTTGAAAATTCCAGTAATTTCTCTATTGATGTAAACGTTTCTACCTCACCACTTTCTATTACCTCACCCATTGCATAAATCCCACCGCTAGTCTCAGCTACATAAACAATATCGTTAGGCTTTATTTCAACCGATGGCGGATTAAATGCTGTCTTTCTAATTGTCAACTCGAAAAAGCCTTTGCGCCTAATGTTGTTTTTTCTTATCTGTCGAATAGAATTGCTTCTCTTTATCAGAAAATGATTCATTTCTTCTTTATTCTTCATAGCATTGGTATTCAGCGATTAAAAATTAATTTCAGTGGTTTGGTGTAATAATTATTTCACAACGTATTGTTAACCAATGATCTAATAAAGATCAATAAGTTTTTTATTCAACACTAGTATAAAGTTCTTTAAAGGAGTTGAAGTTTCTGCGCAGAATGCCCATTTTATCTACTGAAGACCAAATAATCATTGGTTCATTTCGGAATTCTTCAATGATCAATTTTACAATATGCTCGTACATATAGTAGGTGACTAACAACGAAAGTGACCCTTCTTGGGTTAAAGTTAAAAACTGACCGTTTTCTTGGAACAAACCTAAGGTTACCCTAGATTTATCCTCGGCAACTTTAATTTTAAGATCAGCTAGGCTATCCCAATTGAATAAAAGTTTGTATTCATTTTGCCCCATTGATGAATAAAAACCGTCATTATTAATAAGTAAATCCCACAAACCGTCATTCTCTGCCCACCGAACTTCTTCCGTGTAAAACCAACAGGCATTTCCGTCAATATTGTACCCATTTTTACGTAAGATTTCTGGAATGAAACTGAAATTAGGTAATAGTTTATACGATTCGATTAGTTCATTTAAAATACCAATGAATTCTTCATTTATGGTAAGAGAATGCATATTGCCAGTTTCGTGATTTTCTTCTTGATAAATCGAACCTTCATTTCCTTGAATTGCATTGATAAGGGTTATTGCAGCCGAGATGGTACTATCAGCATCCTCAAGGGTGGGGTTGCTTGCTAATCTTATTCCTTGAGAATAAGTCTCAAGCACATTTGATGAATTCACAGCCTTAGCAACGAAATCGTTATCTCTACAATAAAAGCCAATTTTTACTTTGTTTTTACTTGTATTGAAAAAGATGTGCGTGCCCTTTTGCTCATTTACAGATGGTAAATGAATGTCCAGAAAATTGTCCTTATCTATCTTTTTGATAGTTGCATCTGAAAATAGATCAACGATTCTGTCAGCAATTTGTCTTTGTAAACTCATGACTTCATATCTTCTTTTTCTTTTATTCTTCCTATTATTTTCATTTTTATATCATTTTATTACGCGGAATGTTTTCAAATATACACACATTCCGCGAAAAACAATTTAATACGCGGAATGTGTTATAAATTTTAATATTCCGTGAGATATAAAATAACAAATTAGTAATGAGATAATTACTAAACATCCTTCTACAATCATAATTTAATATGTAAAGGAACTTGATGTCATGGTATTTGAATTATCCAGGATTAGGTTGACATCCTGCATAATAAAGTTCGATATTTGTCGGGTTCCTTGTACACTTCCCTCTGAAACAATTGTTTTCAGGGGGATTTTTTGTTTTTAATGATTTTACCTAAATGTGATCTAATCTTCTGTAACCCTTACTTTATATGGAAAACAAGGTTCGATAATTTATAATCCGCCAAAAATTCAAATTTACACCTGTTTTGGCGAATTATAGAAAATTAACTTTTAAAAAGACAATCCATTGTAAGGTCATTTTGAACTAGCTCTTTACTATACTGATTCGCTTTTACACCGTAGGTTGTGATCATTGTTAAGTAGATGTTTTTTCTCGTTTCAGTATCGGTCTGCAGTTCGGATATTTTATTTTTTAGATTTAAATAAGTCGTTTTGTCAAGAGAGAATTGAGCATTATAAAATTTCATTTCACATAAATTTATAATATTATCAGCTCTATCAATCAATAAGTCTACCTGAGCATTTTCATTAAACCAGCTGTGATTAGTTGAATATATTGCGTCTATTCTTAAAGCTTTTTTAATTTGATTTACGTGTTTCAAACAAACAGTTTCAAACGTAAAGCCTGACCATGTTTTGTAGGATTGTGACGTACTTAACTTCTGCCATGTACCTTCTCCTCCATTTTTATTTTTCTCAATGAATTTTAAATAAAACTTTGAGTATTCGTCTGACAAACGATATAGCGTTAGTTGCTTTTTATTTTGATAGTATGCGTATTCACTTACAAACCCTGATTCAATTAACTCTTCTATTTTTAAACTAAAATCACCACTTGAAGGAATACCACTATTCTTTATTAATTCTTTTCTTGTTAATCCCTTACTTGATCCAGCTAAAGCCCTTATTATGATCATGTGCTTTTCGGAATCGTCATACAATGAGACATAAAGCTGATTGAACTCATCGTTAAGAACTCCATCTTTATTAAAACAAAGACGATCAATATTTTGAGAAACGCTTAACCCTTTTTGGAGTTTTTCGAGGTAATGCGGAACACCTCCAATCGCCATATACACTTGTAGAGTATCATACTCAGTATATTTGATCCCTCTACTTTTCAGAAATAAGTCTGTTTCATGCAGATTAAAAGGTAGCAACCGAATTTTACTTGATATTCGATTATGTAAACCACCTTTATTTTTGATTATTTTTTGAACCATGTATGATGCAGCTGACCCACAAATAACTACAATCAAATCATCTCTTTTTGTGCAGTAGTTATTCCAAAAATTCTCAAAGGCCATTAAAAACTTCGATTTTGCCGTTGCTATCCATGGTAATTCATCAATAAATAGCACTTTTTTAGCTTTGCCTTTTTTAGTATCCAAATAGTTTTCAAGAATAGTAAACATTTCGAGCCAAGAACTAGCAACAGGAACCTTGCTTTTTGTTCGTTTAAAAACTTCTTTTGAAAAGTTTGAAAGCTGATCTTTCATATTCCCCCCAAATAAACCGGTGACTTCAAAAACAATATTTTTTTTATAAAATTCTCGAATTAAAAAAGTTTTACCAACCCTTCTTCTGCCGTATACTGTTATAAGTTCAGATTTATTATTATTCAAAGATTCTTTTAAAATCTCCATTTCCGGGGCTCTTCCAATTAGTTCTGACATATTTATTTTATAATTCGCCAAAACTAAGTAAATTTATCTGTTTTGGCGAATTATAAAACAATCACACTCTAAGAATGACTTCTATATCTTCCTTCAAAAAGTTCGAGCTTTCACCCGTTTTTGGTACAAAACAGTATCTTAAGAAATTAAGGTGCATTTTTTATTTTTAATACGTCGGCTTGAAAATAAATGCAATCCTATTGATATGCGATTCATATTGATTTCGTTAGATTTTGTGCATCTTGAGTTCAGATGTTCAGACGTCAAAAAAACCCGGCTCCATGAATAAGACAGGATTCAAGTCAAAAAGTTGGGGATTAAGCATAAATATTCGTTAGTCTGAACAAGTAGCATTCTATATTTCTTAGACCTCTAAATTGAACTCTGAATGCTTTAATTTTTTATTAAAGGATTCATTTTAAGCATTTATACTTCTATTATCAAAGTAAATTATTATGGAATCGTAATTAATTCATACAGTATTTATTATTGGATTAAAGAATCTAAAATCAATATTTTAATATCTATTATGCCGCTTAATAGCTTAGTTAAAGCGACTCCTTTATTTGTATTTTAAATTTGTCGTACGCTTTGACTTGAATTATAGGTTTTTTCTTTGGCCTTCGCTATACCTTCACTTTGTTCATCTAAGTCTTCCCGTCTATGCTTTCTTTTCACCTCTTGTAAGGTCTCTAAACAACGTTTCTGAACATGAAATCTATCGGTGACTTATGGGCTTAGGGAAGAATCTTTTAGCAATTAATTTCATCCTATTTGCCATGTCTAAGGTGATTTCTTTTACGCTGAGCCTTTTAGCTGAACTTTTTTTAAATGTGTTTTATAAAGTATTTATTTTTAGGCTCTTTCTAAAATAGAACCTGTAGAATCTGCTCTGCCTTTAGCTTTTTTGTTGGTTAAAACTTAATAAAGCTTTACTCGTGATAATGTCACTTCAGCAATGGAGAGTCGCTAACCGAAATTTTCTGGATATATCAACCATTTTGAGGCATGTGATATGGCTTCCTATTCTTTAAAATCACTTAGGTAATTTTCGTCTTCCACTTGAAGTTTTCTAACTTGAATACCATAAACAATTGCTAGCTAGCAGCAAATTTTAACTTTAGTATTGATTAATTGCTTTTAAAAAAGCATCGAATTTCGGTGTCATTCGGCTGTACTTAGCTACTAGTTACAAATCTCGTTTAATGATTTATTCTGTCGATTTGTCTTTCCAACGTCGTCGTTTGATATGTAAAAAACTCCTTTCCATCGTAAAGGAAAATCTCTAATTGTAATTCCAGAGTAAAATCTACGACCAATCTACTCTTGATCTTTAGCCTCTTCCGGCACTTCCTTTTTCTCTACAAAATGAATGTCAATTACCTTAATTTATCGCTTAAATTCACGAATGTCAAAATGTGAAATCAGCAACTCAGGCAGTGAAGAATTTAATAATTCTTTGGATATTTTCAACTATCTTTTTCATACTAAAATCCGAATCTTATTTTAATTTACACACACCTTTTGTTCTTGATTCAACTTTTGGTGTTGACCCACAAGAAAGCTTTTTTTTAATATAAATTTTATTCCTCAAATCCATACAACTAAAAAAGACCCGATACATTCGTATCGAGCCTTTCTTTTGGGTGAATGATGGGATTCGAACCCACGACCCCCGGCACCACAAACCAGTGCTCTAACCAACTGAGCTACAATCACCATATAATACTTGTTAAAAAAGCAATTAAATCGTTTTCTTAACGGGTGGCAAATATAAAACTTTTTATTTTATTGCTACATTTTATGTTGTAAAATTTTGATCCATTTTATGCTATTTTGATTCGTTTTGGCATATTGATAGCAAATAAGCTATTTAGTATTGCTTAACTTTGAACTATGGAAAATACTGAGCAAAAACAGTTAATTGTTGAAGGTATGACTTGCTCAAATTGTGCAATGGGCGTTACTAAACGATTAGAGAAAAGAGGACTTAAAAATGTTGATGTTAATTTTTCTACGGGAGAGGTTAGATATGCTGCCGATACTGATATTGAAGATGAGGTTGTAGTATCCGATATTAGGTCGTTGGGCTACAGAGTTGCAGATGAAAATGAAATGCTGGGTACTCAGCGTTTTTGGACTATTGAACGGAAATTTTATATTTCTTTATTCTTCTCTATTCCACTATTCTTACATATGTTTATTTCTTGGCATGTTTTGCATAATCCTTTGGTTCAATTAGCCCTTTGCATACCAGTTTTTGTCTTAGGGTTTATACATTTTGGAAAAAGTGGCTTAGGCTCTCTTAAGTCGGGTGTTCCTAATATGGACGTACTTATATTTATAGGTTCTACTGCTGCTTTTTGTTATTCACTTTTTGGCGTCTATATGCATTGGGGTTCAGCGAATGCATCGAATTATTTATTTTTTGAAACCACGGCGACTATTATAACACTTGTTTTTCTTGGTAATTTAATTGAGCACCGTTCCGTAAAACAAACAACATCTGCTATCCAAGAACTAACCGCTCTTCAAGTGGATCGAGCAACAAAGGTTGTTATTGTTGACGGAGGAGTAGTGTTTGAGGATATAGATGCTAAAGACATTAAAGTAGGAGATGTGCTTTTAGTGAAGAATGGAGATAAGATTCCTACCGACGGTCAAGTGAACTCTGGCATGGCCAAATTGGATGAGTCTATGATTAGTGGAGAATCTTCTTGGATAACAAAAACGGCAGGTGATGAGGTGATTGGGGGCACGATACTTCATGACGGTAGTATTCAAATGACTGCCTTAAAGGTAGGTCATCAAACAGTATTGTCTCAGATTATTGAATTGGTAAAAACAGCACAAAGTCAAAAGCCTTCGATACAAAAATTAGGAGATAGAGTAGCAGGAATCTTTGTTCCTATCGTAGTAGGTATTTCAGTTTTAACTTTTTTAGTTTGGTATTTTGCTCTTGGAATAGATTTTAAAATGGCTCTTCTAAATTCAATTGCTGTATTGGTAATATCTTGTCCTTGTGCAATGGGATTGGCAACACCAACTGCTGTAATGGTTGGAATTAGTAGAGCAGCAAGGAATGGAATTTTAATTAAAGGTGGACAAAGCTTAGAGCTTTTTGCAAAGGCGAAGCACATTGTTTTCGATAAAACGGGAACCATAACTACCGGTGATTTTACAATTGAATCCATTCAATTATTTCATAACGAAATTTCAGAAGATGAAGTGAAGTCTCTTATGTTGAGTTTGGAATTGTACTCGTCACATCCTATTGCAAAATCCTTAATAAAGCAATTAAAGGGTAAGGTAAAGATGCTTTCATTACTGCAAATAAAGGAAGAGAAAGCTTTAGGTATGAGCGGTAAGGATATGGATGGCAATTATTATCAGTTAGGTTCACATAAACTTTTAACTACTCCTCTCGATGAAGATTATAGTATTTATTTGTTTAAAAATAATGTATTAGTTGCAGGGATTCAGCTTGCTGATGAGCTTCGAGAAGACGCTTTTGATGCTATGCAATTGTTTCAATCCATAGGGATAACGCCAATAATACTTAGTGGAGATAAACGGAGTAAGGTAAAAGAAATTGCATTGAAATGCGGCATCGAAAACTATTATGGAGAGCAATTGCCCGAGCAAAAGTTAGCAAAGATAGAAGCGTTGAATTTGTTAGGTGATACCATAATGGTGGGCGATGGGATTAATGATGCTCCTGCATTAGCCAAGGCAACAATTGGAGTAAGCTTAAGTTCTGCCACTCAGGTTGCTATTAATACTGCAGAAGTGGTACTGTTAAATAAAACATCGCTTAAGGCAGTTTGGAATGCATACAACATTAGTACGCATACTTATTTAACTATAAAGCAAAATTTGTTTTGGGCGTTTGCTTACAACGTGGTGGCGATACCTATTGCTGCTATGGGTTTTTTAAATCCGATGGTGGCTGCTCTTTCAATGGCTTTTTCAGACGTAATTGTGATCGGGAACTCTATACGTTTGCGATTTAAAAATATAAATAAATGAGTTTGCCTTTTGAACGATTAAAAGTTGTTGAGCTAGCTGCAGTTTTAGCAGGTCCAGCGGTTGGGACTTTTTTTGCGGAGTTAGGTGCAGATGTCATAAAAGTTGAGAATAAAACAACAAACGGGGATGTCACTAGGTCTTGGCGATTATCTACAGAGTCAAAGAGTAATCCCGTCTCAGCTTACTACTCTGCAGTAAATTATGGAAAAAAGGTATTGTTATTAGACCTAAAAGACTCAAAAGATTATCAATTGGTTATTGATGAGATTAAGTCTGCTGATATACTCATTTCAAATTTTAAGAAAGGAGACGATTTGAAGTTTGGATTTGATTATGAATCTATTAAAATAGTTAATCCAAAAATAATTTATGCTTCTATCAATGGGTTTGGAGAGGAAAGTGATCAGGTAGCTTTTGACGTAGTGCTGCAAGCTGAAACAGGGATAATGTCTATGAATGGAAACATGGATGGGAATCCTGTAAAGTTACCTGTTGCATTTATTGATTTATTCGCAGCACATCAATTAAAGGAGGGAGTGCTTATAGCATTGCTCGGCCGATACAAAACTGGAATAGGAGCTCATGTTTCTGTTTCATTATATGATGCTGCAATAGCTTCTTTGGCTAATCAAGCTACAAATTATTTAATGAATAACCAAATCCCAAAACCTATGGGAAGTTTACATCCAAATATTGCACCTTATGGTGAAGTGGTATCTTCGGCTGATGGCTTGCAAATGGTTTTAGCTGTCGGAAGCCAATCTCAGTTCAACGCACTTTTAGAAGTGTTAAATCGTATTGACCTTAAGGATGATCTTCGGTTTTCTACTAATTCAAATAGAGTAAAAAATAGAAAGTCGCTATACAATGAATTGCAGTCAGCAGTCTCTAATTTTAATGGGAATGAGCTTTTTACTGAATTGAATAGAAAAAAAGTACCTGTTGGTATTATTAAGAATCTTCAGCAAGTATTTGACGACCCAAAGGCAAAGCAATTGTTGTTAGAACAAAATATCGAAGGAGTAAAAACAATACGAGTAGCTACGGCAATTTTTAAGATTAGACAGTAGCCTTCTGACGTTTATTGAGCTGAAGCTGAATTATTTTTAGGACTTTACTGATTTCTTTTTCAGAAAGTCGATGTCCGAAAAGTATAATCTTATTGCCAAAGGTAAAACACAATTGCTCATTAGAAATCATCCAATAAGAGTCGTTCATACTTTTTACAAAATCATTGCTTTCATTGTTGAACCTTCTTGGAGATAGCACTTTCTCGATGGTATACGGTTTTAGTAATCCTCTTTCGCCGAATCGTTTGCCTAAATAAAGATAGTCATCGGTAAACTCTAAAACCTCTTTTCCGTTTTTTCTCCATCGCCATGTCCTAATCATTTTGTAGGAAAAATACCCCCAGAAAATAGAAAATACAAAAATCATTAATTTCATTTCACTATTATCAGCAGTAAACAGTTGTGAAATAATGGCTAATCCACAAAGCAGAAAGGCACCTAGCCAAATAGAGAAAAACTTTTGTTTGTCATCTTCTTTGAAAGAGTTGATTTCTAGAATAAACTTTCCTTTTTCTTCGGTGGATTTAATTCGTTGTTCATTATTTCTCATAGGGACAAAATATGACCAAAATTACCATAAATTTTAAGCTATATAGGCTAAATGTCTTATCTTCGTTTCCGGTTGGTACAAGATTTGTAATTTAACCTCCCAAAATAACTAGAACTATGAAAAATATACTTTTATCACTAACTATAACTATTCTTTCATTTGGCAGTTCATTTGCTCAAGAAGATGATAAGAAGCTGAGCAAAATTGCCTTTATGATGGTAGATGGCAAATATATTGACGTAGTAGATAAAGCTGAAAAGTTAGCAGAAGATCCTGATTACAGAAGAAATCCAACTACATATATGTATATCGCCCAGGGCTACTTTGAATTAGCTAAGAATTGGGAATATCAGGAAGACTATCCTAACGCAATTAAGGAGTCGCTGAAGGGAGCTTATAAAATGGTTAAATATGCTGATAAGGAAGAGAATGAAAAGATCATTAAGGTTAATAATGACTTTTTAACAGATCTAAAAGATACGGTAATAAAAATTTCAGAAATATACTATGATACGGATAATCCAAGAAAGGCAGCATATTATATGAGCAAAATTGTAAAATTTGATCCTGATGATTATGCTGTTTGGTTGATGAAGGGTATTTATGAAATTAAAGCAAGGAATATTGGAGAAGGAGTGAAAAGTATCAAATTGGCCATGGAAAATATTGATGCTAAATATGTTCCAGATGAGGTATCAGCTCAAACACTCGTAAATGGTCTAGAAGAGTGGGCTACGCTTGTTAAAAATGGAGAGTATAATAAATATTTTGAGGCCTATAAATTTGAAGTAAATGAGAGTCAGGCTGCAGGAATCCTATCTATGAGTAAGGATATGGAGAAGTATTTAATTGGAGAGAAAATTGATGTACAATCAAGAAAGAAAGAGTCTGAAGTAATCTACAAATCATTCAAAAGTGATGGAGAAGATGAGGAAACTGACGATGAAGAATAATAGAAATAAGAGGGTTAAAGTAAAGGTAGCATTTTATTGAATGCTACCTTTTTTTGTTTTACACATAGCGCAGATGCTTAACAGATTCCCCTGAATCACGCAATTCAATTAATGCATCAATTCCAATTTGAAGGTGAGCATTCACAAAGTTTGACGTAACTCCTTTGTCGCTTTCCGTAGTTTTAACTCCTTCTGCTATCATTGGATTATCAGATACGAGAAGAAGAGCTCCATGTGGAATTTCATTGACAAAAGCTACTGTAAAGATTGTTGCCGTTTCCATATCGATTCCCATTGCTCTTATTTCACGCAAGTAGTTTTTGAAATCTTCATCATGTTCCCAAACTCTCCGGTTCGTCGTGTAGACAGTCCCTGTCCAGTAATCTAATTGATGCTTTTTGATCATAGACGAAACGGAGCGTTGGAGTCTAAAAGATGGTAATGCCGGAACCTCAGGTGGCATGTAGTCATCACTGGTGCCTTCCCCTCTAATAGCTGCAATAGGTAAGATCATATCACCAATCTGAGTTTTCTTTTTTAGTCCCCCACATTTTCCTAAGAAGAGTACTGCTTTTGGCATAATGGCTGATAATAAGTCCATAATAGTTGCAGCCATAGGACTTCCCATACCAAAATTGATAATTGTAATTCCATTTGCAGTTGCTGTTTGCATTGGTTTATCTAATCCTAAAATTGGCACTTCAAATTCATCCGCAAACATTCTTACGTAGTTGCCAAAATTGGTGAGGAGTATATAATCTCCAAACTTTTCTATTGGAGTTCCGGTGTATCTTGGAAGCCAATTTTTTACAATATCCTCTTTAGTTTTCATGATTATTAATTTATTCTAAATTACTAATTAATCGAATGGATTTTGTAATCGTTAAATGATTAATTGTTTGTAATTAATATATTATTAGTTGGTTGCGCAATGTTATTTATTTATTAACAAATTTTAATAAACAAAACTTAACATTAAATGTTTGTAAAAGATACATTAAAACACTTAACTATGAAAAATTTAAACAAGCTGCTTATGGCAGCATTAATTTTAAGTACATCTTTAATCGCATGTGATGATGATGATGATGATGTAACCACTCCAGTAACCCCGCCTTCGAAAAACATCGCAGAGCTGGCTTCTGAAGATAATAGGATGGATAGTTTAATCGTCGCATTGACGCAATCGCAATCTGGACTAACATCCATCTTCCAAAATCCCGGTACTTACACTGTGTTTGCACCAACAAATCAGGCGTTTGTAAATTTATTAGCTTCTAATCCTGCTTGGGACAGAATAGCTGATATTGATCAACTCACCTTAACAGGTGCACTATTATATCACGTATTGCCTAACACGGTTAGATCTTCAGCAATTACTAATGATAGCTACGTTTCTACTTCAAGTCCTGCAGGTCCTGGAAATACACCAGCAAGTCTATTTTTAGAGACTGGAAATGGTGTAAAAATTAATAATTCTGCAAACGTAATTGAGGCAGATATAGTTGCTTCCAATGGCGTGATACATGTAATAGATGCTATTCTTTCCCCACAGAATATAGTAGGATTAGCGCTAAATGATGACCGTTTTTCTACTTTAGTAGCAGCTTTACAAGCCGATAGTAGCTTCTCATACGTTGCTACTTTAAGTGGTGCAGGTCCGTTTACTGTATTTGCTCCAACTAATGCAGCATTTCAAGCATTGTTAGATTCTAATCCAGCTTGGAATACATTAAGTGATATTCCTACAGCTACTTTAGCACAGGTTTTAGAGTATCATGTGGTAACTGTTGGAAATGTACAATCAGGCAGTTTAACCCAAGGACAAGTAATTCCAACACTTGAGGGTTCTGAATTAACTGTTGACTTAACAAACGGTGCTCAGTTAGATACTGAAAATGCAAACCAAGGTAAAGTAAATATAATTGTTACCGACGTGCAAGGTACAAATGGAGTGATTCATGCGGTTGATCAGGTATTATTGCCTACACTATAATTTAACCATAAATTTATCATAATACTCGGAGGCTTTCTAAATATCAGAAAGCCTCCTTTTTTTGGCCTTTTCCTAATCAATACGACTTATTTTGTGAGATGATTAAGAAGGAAGTAACCTTTCGCCACATTAACAACATCGCAATACCTGCCTTACTTGCAAGTATTGCGGAGCCTTTGCTGTCCTCAACAGATGCTGCAGTTGTAGGAAATTTAGATGCTAATGCTACAGAGGCTTTAGCCGCGGTGGGTATCGTTGGTGCATTTCTTTCAATGCTAATTTGGGTCTTAGGACAAACTCGAAGTGCTATTTCTGCTATTATATCACAGCATGTAGGAGCTAATAGGTTAGTTAATGTTGCCAATCTTCCAGCTCAAGCTATTTTTTTTAATTTGTTGCTATCCTTAATTGTATTAGGAGGTACCGCTATTTTCATTAAGCCAATATTTGAATTACTCAATGCCCAGGGTAAGGTATTAGATTATTGCATAGCATACTATCAAATTCGTGTTTGGGGCTTTCCGCTAACACTTTTTACCTTTGCTATTTTTGGAATATTTAGAGGCCTGCAAAATACTACCCGGCCCATGATTATAGCAATTACAGGAGCTGTTGTGAATATTGGATTAGACTTTCTTTTGGTTTACGGTGTAGAAGGAGTATTACCTGGTATGCATATTGAAGGAGCTGCTTGGGCAAGCTTGATAGCCCAGTTTATTATGGCAATATTAGCGTACATTTTATTAAAGTCGAAAACTGAAATATCCCTTCAATTGCATTTTCCGATTCATCCAGACATTAAAAAACTAGCGATTATGAGTTTGAATCTCTTTGTTAGAACTTTAGCGCTGAATATTGCATTCATATTAGCTGTAAGAGTAGCAACAGATTTAGGTAAAGAAGTTATAGCCGCTCATACAATAGCCATAAATTTATGGTTGTTTTCTGCTTTCTTTTTAGATGGTTATGCTTCTGCAGGCAATATTATAGGAGGAAAATTGTATGGTGCTCAAGATTTTAATTCATTAAGAATATTAGGGAAACGTTGTTTAAATTATGGTTTAATGATGGCTTGTTTACTACTTGTAATTGGTATAATTAGCTATGAAAGTTTGGGTAGGATTTTTAGTAATCAACCTGATGTTTTGACTATTTTCAATTCTTTCTTTTTTCTAGTTTTATTAAGTCTTCCCATAAATGCCGTAGCTTTTATCTATGATGGAATATTTAAAGGTCTTGGAAAGATGGGCTTTCTGAGAAATGTATTGTTAGCTGCCACATTTTTAGGGTTTCTTCCTGTGCTGTATATAAGTCAATATTTTGGCTTGGGGATTTATGGTATATGGCTCGCTTTTTTAGTATGGATGTTGTTTAGGTCAGTGGCCTTATTTCTAAAATTTAATCTATTAATAAAAGAGAAAAGCATACAAGATGTCGAAAAGTTGAATCAAAACATATAAGAGTTGATAGGGAAAGGTTGTTTTTTTGTTTTAATATATTGTTTATTAATTGATTATGTGCTTTTAGTGCAATTAACTTCTAAGGCATTTTAAATATGTAACTTTGTCGGCCAATTAGATTACCATTATGAAGCGCATAAATGAATATAAGAAGCTCTTTAACGTAGAGAAAGAGATTGATTTAAAAGAATTAAAATCGACTTACAGAAATCTGGTAAAAGAGTGGCATCCTGATAAGTTTCAAGATGGTGATGAAAAAGCAAAAGAGGCTGAGATAAAAAGCAAACAAATTATCGATGGCTACCATTTCTTAGTTAGTATAGCTCCTGCCACCAAGGAAGCAAATCTAGAAGCATATACTGCTATGCTAGAAAATGAAACAATAGATGATTTTAAGCATAAAGGATTGTTGTTAGATGTAACATTTACGGATGGCAGTACTTATGAGTATTTTGGTGTTAACCAAAAATTATTTCAAAAGTTGATAAATTCTGATAAGCAAATGCGTTTTGGAAAGAGAAATATTTTTAACTCATTTCTTTATAGAAAATCTAAAAAAGGCTCAGAGCAAGAATAAAAAGTAATGTAATTTTTTATAAACTTCATTGATAACTATTAATGAGGTTTATTTTAGGTTGCGATTTTATTGCAATTAAAGCTGTCAACTCTATCAGTTTCTCCTAATTTTTAATCTATTTAATCAATGTTTTACTTTGGTTCATCTGTATGCTTGCTTTTCAGCTGGCATATTGGTTGCTTAACACATTTTTTAAACTGTTTACTTGTTTAATGGTGACGAATTTTTAGCATTAATTTCTTAAATTAAAATAAACTGTGGGAAAATAGTTTGAGTTTATGAAGTGCGATGTCACTATTTGTTGAGTATCTCCACCACTTTAGATAAACTTATTAATTTATGCAATCTGTTCCGATTTGTGGCCATTTCGTTTAATAGTCTGTCTGTTTTAGAAAGTGAAGTATTTGAAAGATTAGCTAACTCCTGCGTATTTAATGGATGCTTAAAAATGGCGAAATAAGCTAAAGCACTAATTATTTGTTCTTTTTATAGAAATTTTCATCCATCAGTTGTGCTAAAATACCGTTTATTCTTTATGTAAAAAAGTGCTATATTGTTTTGATTAAAATGTTTTATGATTCACCTTTTATATGTCTGTTAAACAAGTGATTAGGTTTGTTTTTTTTCTCGTTTTTCTGCTTCTAATTTTACCTATTCATCTATTTTCTCAAGAGAAAATAGGTGTAACTTCAGATAATTATTTGCCCGTTAAACAAGTCGGAGTCAATCCAGCATTGATTGTAGATCAGAAGTTTTTTCTATCCGTTAATATTACAGGTGCTCATATTTTTGCTGGGAGTAACGTTATCAATTATCCCAATAGCATTCTATTTCCGCCTACTGATGTTGGTGATCCTGTCTATGACGAACCAAATAAGTTTGCAAAAGGGTTCATTTCAGGAGAGGTATCAGGTCCTTCTGCTACCCTAAGTTATAAGAAGAATTCTTTTGGAATACATTCAGGTTCTCGCTTTTACGGAAATATGAATAGAGTTCCTGCAGTACTAGTTGAGTTGATTAACGCAGGTGGAACAGAAGATGTTGAAGATGGAATTTATACAATGAAAAATGGGAGGTTTAAATCAATGTCTTGGGGGGAGGTTGGCATTTCATACGGTCGTATTTTAAGAAGTCGTGAGTATGAAATGATATCTGCTGGGATTACTGTGAATAGGTTATATGGGATTCAACAATCTTCTTTAAATGTTAAGAGTGGTGTGGTAAATGTGAATCAAGGCAGCGGCACTATTAGTGAGATTGATGGACGATATGCATACACTGATCCAAAGTTCAAATCAGGAAAAGGTTGGGGAATGGATTTAGGTATAACTTATAAAGGTATGTTTGACAACGTCAATAAATACTTGCCTCATTCCCGAAACGGTGGATGCAAAGTATCGGACTATAGATACAGAATAGGAGTTTCATTACTTGATCTTGGCTATATTCGATATAATGAAGGAGCAAGATATGCTGATTTAAAGCAAACAGATGCAATACGTGTGGATGATTTATTTGAAGGTAATCCTGAAGTTTTAGGGCAGGAGGGGAATAGATACACGGCCTTTTTACCTACAGCACTATCTGTTCAAGGTGATTTTTATTTAGCCGATTATATCTATCTGAATGCACGTATAAATCAGCGATTAAGTTTTAGAAACTCTTTTGGAGTTGAGCGATCAAACTTGATTGCAGTTGCACCAAGATTTGAGAGTCGGTGGCTTTCGGCCTCCATTCCCTTAACGTTATCTAATTATACAGTTCCTCAAGCAGGATTTTATTTACGTCTAGGTTTTTTAGCAATCGGTTCTGATCATATTTTACCTTTTTTCCGAAGAGGAGATATCAGAACAGTGGATTTTTACTTTAACCTCAACCTCTTCATTAGAAATAGCCCAGAATGCAGAGTGGTGGATAATCGAAGTATTCCTTGGCTGTGTCCAAGTTGGGGGAAAGTCAGATAGCTTGAGTTTTAGAAATTATGTTCTATCTATATTTTTAGCAATACTCTTTGGCTGCAAGGGTTCCTTAGTTGTCAGTGAAATTGTTGAGCCTAAAACCAATGATCAGATCAATAGCAGGTTGCACGATATATGGGCACTTAAAAGTATAGATGCAAAAGTAATAGGTAGTGAGCAGTCAAATGCTTATTTGGAGTTTAATCTTACTACTGAAAAAGTTTACGGAAATACAGGTTGTAATTCCATTTCAGGAAATTTAACTATTCGTGCTGACACATTGATATTATCAAATTGACCACTCGACAGCAATGCAATATTGAAAAGAAATCACCAAAATTTTAACGCTCACTAACGATTATTTTATGATAGGTTCGTTGGTTGTCTTCATCGATAGTTACTACCATTACTGTACCCTTGGGTAAGTTGTCAATTCTCATTAGGTTCGTATTTGTTGCTTGTCTTACATCAATTAGTTCCCCTAAAATATTGAATAAGTGCACTTCTTTTATTCTTCTGCCTTTAAAGTCCAATTGTATTTCCCCATTAGCAGGGTTTGGGAATATAGCTATTTCTTGTTTCGCTACAGTAGTCTCTACAGTTGATGTTATTGTTTGGCAATTGCTTGAAGTATTAGGGAAAGTAGTTTGTGAGCCTTGCTGAAAGCAGGTTAGAGAGAAGTCAGCAAAATCAGTAAAACAGCCTGGAGATTTCTCTATTAAACCGAAAGTAGAACCGATTCCTTCTATAATTGAAATGTTGTAGCAATTATTGATGTTCCATCTTTTTCTGTAAGTATTTCCTACTATTACAGCGTCTATAGAAATAACAGTATCTACAACACCGGCCATTTGTAATGCCCCTGTTATTGTATCACCTACTTGTAGATTAAAATCATATAGAATGAAGTCGGTTGTTTCTTGTGGCCAAATGATATAAACCTTCTTATTTGTTGCATCCTCGCGTATTGCGCCTTTATATCCATTGTTAGCTAAAGCGCAAACCCCAGAAACATTTCTCTGCACAAAAGGAGTATAGAGTTTATGATAAGTCAGACTGTTTATGGTAGTATCTCCATTTATGATTATAGAGTAATCTTCTACTGTAGACCCGCTGCTAGTGCAAACAGCTTGAGCATTAAAATTCCATACAGTAACGCCGGTAGGAAAAGGATAATAAGTGTTGGCTTGTCCAATTAGAGAAAAAGTATATGAAAGAACTGCAAACAGTAGTGTCTTTTTCATGGTCAGATTGTTTTAAAGAGAGTGTTAATTTCTAATAAACTTAATTAAAATAATTGATATTAAGCAATTAAGAAGTTTGTTTTGTTTTTATATCAATGCAAGGAAGCTTTTATAAGGCCTGTATAATAAGGGCTCAAATACCTTTTCATATTGGTTGACAGAAGTAGAAAAAAGAAGGTTTGAAAACAAAAGACAAAAAAAGCGCTATTTTTTAAAATAGCGCTTTTCGTTTTATCATTCATCTCGGAAATTATTTACCATGACATTGCTTGTATTTTTTTCCACTTCCACAAGGGCAAGGCTCATTTCTTCCTACGCGCTTTTCTGCAACTATAGGTTGCGTTACCTGTCGTTCTTGAGTGTTTTGTCCTGCTTGCTGTCCTCTGCTTGGTTGTTGCTGCTGATTTGTTCCTTGTGGAGTTTCAGAGCGAGAAGTTTGCAATCTAGGCTGCTCTTTCTGCTGAGGTGCATTCTGTACTTGTGCTTGTTGATTAGGATCTTGAACCGGCAAATTGCCTTTTACTAAGAATCCAATAGCTTCTTTGTTTGTTCGATCAATCATTTGTTTGAACAATTCAAAAGCCTCAAATTTATAAATCAATAATGGATCTTTTTGCTCATATACAGCACCTTGAACAGACTGCTTTAAGTCATCCATTTCACGTAAATGCTCTTTCCATGAGTTATCAATCATTGCTAATATGATGTTACGCTCAAATGTTGCTAGTAGCTCTTTACCTTGAGAGTCATATGATTTCTTTAGGTCTGCAACTACCTGAATTGATTTCTTGCCATCTGTAAATGGAATAACAATATTTTTATATTGATCGCCTTGGTTCTCGAAAACATCTTTAATCACCGGATACGCCGTTTCAGCCACTACTTTTGATTTTCTGGTGTAGTGATCCATAGCTTTTTGATAGAGTTGATCGGTCAGCTCGTTGTTATTAGCTTGCATAAATCCTTTTTCATCTACAGGAGATTCAATAGAGAAATTACGAATTACATCCATCTTGAAATTATCAAAATCCCGCATCTCCAAATTTTCTTCAACCAATGCACTAGATGTATCATACATCATATTAGCGATATCTACACTAATTCGCTCGCCAAATAAAGCATTCCGTCTTCTTTTGTAAATTACTTCACGCTGAGAGTTCATGATATCATCATACTCCAAAAGTCGCTTTCGCACACCAAAGTTGTTTTCTTCAACCTTTTTCTGTGCTCGCTCAATTGATTTAGAAATCATTGAATGCTGAATTACTTCGCCTTCTTCAATTCCCATTCGGTCCATTAGCTTGGCTATTCTGTCTGAGCCAAATAGACGCATCAAGTTGTCTTCTAAAGAGACATAAAATTGAGAGCTACCTGGGTCTCCTTGACGACCTGCACGACCTCTTAATTGTCTATCAACTCGTCTGGATTCGTGACGCTCAGTACCTATAATAGCAAGTCCGCCCGCTTCTTTTACTTCTTGGCTCAACTTAATATCGGTTCCTCTACCCGCCATGTTGGTTGCAATGGTAACAGCACCAGTTTTACCTGCTTCTGCTACTACATCTGCTTCTTTTTGGTGAAGTTTTGCATTCAGAACTTGGTGTTTAATCCCTTTCATTTTAAGCATTCTGCTTAATAATTCAGAAATTTCAACGGAGGTAGTACCTACTAATACTGGTCTTCCTTCGGCGACTAATCTTACAACTTCATCGCTTACAGCGTTGTATTTTTCGCGTGTGGTTTTGTAAACCAAATCCTCGCGGTCATCCCTAGCTATTGGTCGGTTAGTAGGAATTACTACTACATCTAGTTCATAGATATCCCAGAATTCTCCTGCTTCAGTTTCAGCCGTACCTGTCATGCCCGATAGCTTGTGGTACATTCTGAAATAATTTTGTAAAGTTACAGTAGCATATGTCTGAGTTGCTGCTTCCACTTTTGCATTTTCTTTAGCTTCTATCGCTTGGTGCAGACCATCAGAATATCTTCTACCTTCCATAATACGTCCAGTCTGCTCGTCTACAATTTTCACCTTGTTGTCCATTACCACATACTCCGTATCCTTTTCAAATAGGGTGTAGGCCTTTAGCAATTGATTTATGGTATGTATCCTTTCTGCTTTTACAGAATAGTCTTGAATTATTGCTTCTTTTTTCGCTAGCTTTTCTTCATCAGAAATAGCTTGTTTTTCAAGGTCTGTAATTGATAAGTTAATATCAGGTAAAATAAAAAATTCTTTATCATCACCTGATTCTGCCGAAATAAGATCTAACCCTTTTTCTGTTAACTCAATTGTATTGTTTTTTTCATCAATCGTAAAGTAAAGTTCTGCGTCTACAATATGCATTTCCTTACCTTGGTCTTGTAAGTAATAATTTTCAACTTTTTGCAACCTAGCTCTTATTCCTGGCTCGGATAAAAACTTAATTAATGCTTTGTTTTTAGGCAGCCCTCTAAAAGAACGAAGTAAAGCCATGCTCGCTTCTTCCTCTTTTTTCTTTCCTTCTTTACCCTCAAAGTTCGCATCTCCTTGATATGCTTTTTTAGCGTCAGCCAATAATGTAGTAATCAACTTTTTCTGAGCAGCGTGTAGCTTTTCTATTCTTGGTTTTAATTCATAAAACTCGTGAATATCTCCTTTTGGAGTTGGCCCAGAAATAATTAAGGGAGTTCTAGCGTCATCAATTAATACAGAATCGACCTCATCGACTATCGCATAGTGGTGTTTGCGTTGTACTAAATCATCAGATGATCTGGCCATATTATCACGCAAATAATCAAATCCAAACTCATTATTTGTTCCATAAGTGATGTCTGCTAAATAGGCCTTTCTTCGCTCTTCTGAATTGGGTTGATGCTTATCAATACAATCGATAGTCATACCGTGAAATTCGAATAAAGGTCCCATCCATTCACTATCTCTCTTTGCCAAGTAATCATTTACGGTAACCAAATGAACGCCTCTTTCTGCAAGTGCATTTAGGTAAACTGGCAGTGTAGCAACCAACGTTTTACCTTCACCTGTAGCCATTTCAGCAATTTTACCTTGGTGTAATGTTATACCTCCGATTAACTGAACATCGTAGTGAACCATATTCCACATTACCTCGGTGCCTGCGGCATCCCATCGGTTGTGCCATAATGCTTTATCACCTATAATTTGTACGTTATCCCGCTTAGCAGCAAATTCTCGATCCATTTCATTGGCTGTAACTTCTACTTTTTCATTTTCAGTAAATCGTCGTGCAGTTTCTTTAACTACTGCAAATGCTTGAGGAAGTATTTCTAAAAGGGTGTCTTCTATTTTTTCAATTATCTGTTTCTCAAGTTCATCTACCTCTTTGTAAAAATTTTCTTTTTTATCAACATCCTCTAAAGCCTCAATATCAATCTTTAGTTGATTGATTTTTTCATGCTCTCCTTGATAAGATGACCGAATTGTAGATTTAAAATCTGCAGTCATCGCTCTAAGTTGGTCGTTAGAAATACTGCCTAACTTTTCGTATTCTGATTTTATTTTTTCAACTAGTGGGCTTAATGCTTTAATATCTCTATCGGATTTATTTCCTAATATTTTTCCGAATAACTTATTGATTGAACCTAACATATATATCTTCTATTCTTCTTAAAAAATCTAGTTCCAAAAGTAGGTAAATTAATGCGCTTTTTGTTTGTTATTCATGGTTAAAAGAACCAGAAAAAAACCCCGTTTCAAGCTTATTGGAACGGGGTTACTAATTTTTCTAATTTTTTAATATTCATCTTCATTAAAGAAGAAATCTTCCTTCGTGGGATAATCTGGCCATATATCTTCTATGGTTTCGTAAGACTCACCTTCATCTTCCAATTCTTGTAAGTTTTCTACCACTTCTAATGGTGCACCAGTTCTGATGGCAAAGTCAATTAACTCATCTTTGGTTGCGGGCCATGGAGCATCTTCTAAATTTGAAGCAAGTTCAAGCGTCCAGTACATAATCTTCTAATTTTGATTTTTGCAAATGTAATTTTTTCAGGCGTGAAATTTCACATTTTAAAAAAATCATTAATAATTATTTAATTTACTCTATTGTAGTATTTTATATTCATAAATTACTGGCGTGGTACCCAAGGGGTCTCGGGGGCGCCAAGTTTTTTCGTCAGATATCTTGATAAAAC
The DNA here is from genome assembly GCA_018402765.1 of Vicingaceae bacterium. Classification (GTDB taxonomy): domain Bacteria; phylum Bacteroidota; class Bacteroidia; order Flavobacteriales_E; family Vicingaceae; genus Acidiluteibacter. Next base: position 53,359 of record JAGYIE010000003.1, read on the forward strand.
GAATAAATAATCTGAAAGTCTGTTTAGGTATTGCATAATAGTCTCATCTACAAGAGATTCTTCGCTTAAATGAACCGTAATTCGTTCTGCTCTTCTACAAACACATCGTGCAACATGACAAAAACTAATTGCTTGATTACCTCCCGGTAACACGAAGTTTCGCATTGGAGGAAGTTCTTCATCCATTTTGTCTATTTCATTTTCTAAAAATTCAATGTCAGCATTAGAGAGCTCAGGGAGTTTCATTTTAGACGTTTCGGGATCAGCTGCTAATAATGAGCCTATAGTGAATAAACGATCTTGGACTTCTAAAAGTACATTCGTTGGATGTTCTCCTATTTTGTGATCTCTAATAACACCAATATATGAGTTCAATTCATCAACGGTTCCATAGGATTCTATTCGTAAGTGGTGTTTTGGTACTCTTGTTCCCCCAATTAATGAAGTCATTCCCTTATCACCTTTCTTTGTGTAAACTTTCATGTAGACTTTCTTTAGATTTCCAAACAGCCTGGAGGCAGGTTTGTTTAATTTGCCGCTAAAGTAATGTTTTCGTTTTTGATATCCGATTCAATAACTCCATCTCTTAACCTTATAATTCGATGTGCATGCTTTGCAATATCCTCCTCGTGAGTAACTAAAATAATGGTATTTCCTTTTTTGTGTATATCATCAAATAAGGCCATAATTTCATAGGAGGTTTTAGTGTCCAGATTTCCTGTTGGTTCATCAGCTAATATTATCGAAGGTGAGTTTACCATGGCTCTAGCTACTGCTACACGTTGTCGCTGTCCTCCTGACAATTCATTTGGTTTGTGGTCTAATCGATCACTTAAACCAACTTGGGTTAGCATATTTTTGGCAGTGATTGTTCTATCTTTCGAGTTCTTTCCTGCATATATAAGTGGGAGTGCAACATTCCCGAGTGCAGTAGATCTCGGTAGTAAATTAAATGTCTGAAATACGAATCCAATTTCTTTATTTCGTATTTCTGCTAATTCATTGTCAGTTAGCTTGCTAACATTTTTATTATTTAAGATATAATCTCCACCTGATGGGGTGTCTAGGCATCCCAGAATATTCATTAAAGTTGATTTTCCTGAACCTGAAGGTCCCATCAATGCAACGTATTCATTTTTTTGTACTTCAAAAGTGATGCCCTTTAAAACTTTAATAAGTTCAGATCCTAACTTAAAGTTACGCGTAAGGTTATTGATACTAATTATTGGATTCATATGCTGGAATTTACATCAAATTTATTGAAATCTAATAGATGTTAGCGAACTTAATGATAAACGGTAAAATCTTCTTTTGTCTGTTCATTTCTGAAAAATACAAGTCCAAAGTGAAATAAATCTATGGTTACTTTTACTCGTTTGTTGATCTTAATTTTCTTCCAAGCTTTCGTCATACCTTTACTCCAATAGATATCGTCGAAAATGAATATGCTTTCATTTGTAGTGTATGGTAAACATTGTTCAAAATAGCCAATTGTAGCATCTTCAGTATGGTTTCCATCAAAATAGACTAAATCAACTTTGTCCAGTTGCTTTAATGCGATTGGCAGTTGTTGGCTAAACTCTCCAATTACTGAAGTAATATTTTTAGCATTCAATTTTTGAAAATTTAGCTGAGCTACTTTAGCTATATTGTGGCAGCCTTCTATGGTAATTAGTTTGTTTTTTTCGCCCCATTGTGATAGGTATAATGAACTTAATCCGAATGAGGTTCCTAACTCAATTGCTACCTCAGGTTGGAAATGGTTCCCTAATCTAAATAGAAGTTGAGCTTGCTTTTTTGGTTTTAGGGCAGCTTTAGCTATGGACCTAATCGTTCGTTTGTTTTTCTTCGTGGTTCTAGACCCTGCTCCCAAATCTTCGACTATAATTTCTTGTTCAGTAAGTAAAAGTTTTGCTCTAAGGGATTCAATGTCCTCAAAAACATAATACTGATCTGTGTTATCAATTACTTCTTTTATTAATTGATAAACAAAGGGTGAATGTACACCATGTCCTCCCTTTTTGGACTGTAGGAGATGTCTAATAAAATGATAGATGGCATGAAGGTAATTCATGTAGCGAATTTACTTTTTTGAACTAAGTAGTTCTTCATTTTATAGTATTCTATGATCGAAATACTCAAACAAAAAACTCCTTACTAATTTAGTAAGGAGTTTACTACTGTAAGTGTATTTATTACCAAATAACTGCTCGTGTTGAGTCAGGTGCGACCATCGGGCTGTTCGCATCGCATCCAAATGCTTCACTAAATTCCCTAAGATTCGCTAAAGGCCCTCTTACTCTATATTCTCCCGGAGAGTGTGGGTCAGTAATAATTCTGTTTCTCAGTTCTTCTTCTGTCATGTTCATTTGCCATACTTGTGCCCATCCTAAAAAGAATCGTTGTTGCTGGGTAAAGCCATCAATTATTCCTGTCGCCTCTATTCCTTCAAATGATTTTTCCATTGCATGATACGCTAAAATTAACCCTCCTAAATCTGCAATATTTTCACCTAGAGTTAATTTCCCATTTACAAATACGCTATCTAAAGCTTCAAAATTGCTAAACTGTTCAACTACTTTGTTTGCTCTTTCATCAAATGCCGCTCGGTCATTTTCAGTCCACCAGTTTTTTAAATTTCCTTCTGAATCATATTTGCTTCCCTGATCATCAAAACCATGAGTAAATTCATGACCTATCACAGCTCCAATTCCACCATAATTTATTGCTGCATCAGCGCCTTTTTCATAAAAAGGGGGTTGTAAAATTCCTGCAGGAAATACAATTTCATTTTGAGAAGAACTGTAGTATGCATTTACTGTTTGAGGACTCATGAACCACTCGTCTTTGTCTACCGGCTTTCCTAATTTATTGATCATTTCCAGGAAATTGAATTTCCTGGCATTAAGGATATTTTGTGCAAAGTTATCCGAAATTTCAAGGCTGCTGTAATCCGTCCATTTGTCTGGGTAACCAATTTTCTTTTTGAAAGAAGCTAATTTTTCTAACGCTTTCTCTTTTGTAGAATCACCCATCCAAGTTAGATTCTCTATTCTTACTTTAAATGCAGATCTTAAATTTTCAACCATCTGGCTAACTTCAGCTTTACTTTCTTCAGGAAAATGGCGCTCTACAAATGCTTTTCCAAGTAATTCTCCTAAACTACCATTTACTGTTCCTAAAGCTCTTTTCCATCTTGGCTTCATTTCTTTTGTTCCTCTTAGAGTAGTTGCAAAAAAGTTGAAGTTTTGTTTTTCAAAGTCGTCTCCTAAGTAAGAAGCCATATTGTCTGCTAAATGCCATTGCATATAGGTTTTCCATTCTTCAATAGTAAATTTATCTAAAAATGAAATCGCACCTTTTATAAATTCAGGTTGCCCTACAATAACGTCCTCTACGCTAGATAAACCCAACGTTCCAATATAACCATCCCAGTCTACTCCTTTAAATTCATTCTTAAAGTCAGCGAAACTAAATTTGTTGTACGTTTTGTCTGGATCTCTTCTTTCTACTCGGCTCATAGAAATTTCTGCTAAAGCAGTTTCAATTTTAATAATTGTTTCCGCTTTTATGTTGGTTGTTGCTTTTGCATCTCCTAGCAATGAGAATATTTTTTGGATATGCTCGGAATAAGCCGTTTTAATAGTTTCTGACTTTTCATCTGTTTTTAAATAATAGTCTCTATCTGGAAGTGTAAGGCCACTTTGATAAACATGTGTAATGTATGCTGAGCTGTTTTTGTCATCTTGCCCAATATACATACCAAACATAGAACCTATGCCCATAGTGCTAAATTTAGAAGCTAGCTGTATAAGCTCTTCTTTTGTTTTTATTGCTGCAATTTCTTCCATATAAGGCATGATTGGCGTAGCTCCTAGTTCTGTTAGCTTTGCTGTATCCATTGCACTTTTATAAAAATCTCCTATTTGCTGCTCTTTGCTACCTGCTTTTGCATCTGTCAATGCAGCATATTCATCTAGGATTGCTCTTAATCGAGTGTTATTCCCTTCTGTAACTACATTAAAACTACTCCATCGACTTTCTGTAGATGGTATTGGGTTGTCTTTTAACCAGCCACCAATAGCATACTGATAAAAGTTATCACACGGGGCTACAGTAGTGTCTAGGTTTGAAAGATCAAAACCACTTGGAGTTTTCTCCTCTACAAGAGTGTTCTCTTTTGGTGCCTGCTGACATGCCATTAATAAAGCAGCAGGAAGAATTAAGTAAATTTTTTTCATGATCAACGATTATTTGAAAACAAACTTAACTTTTTGATTTAATAAAATGCTGGTTTTTGTACAAAAGGTAACGTATTGGGACAAATGGTGGGTCGATATAAAATAGAAAAAGCAGATCAACGATCCGCTTTTTCCATTCCCTAAAAAACTACTACTGAATTATGAACCTCTAGAAAGGCTGTAATCATTCCTGATTACTCTTCAAATATAAAACATTTTTTCAAATTATGTATTAGTACGTACGTATTTTGTTAAAAAAAGAGATAATTCCTTGATATAGAATGTACATTTTTTAATATTCTCTTAACTCAGACAATATTACTTTTGCGCTGAACAAAAAAAGTATGCTTTGAATAAACTATTTCTTTCGCTAATATTATTGTTATCAATCAATTTAAAGGCACAGTTAAACGACCTAATTATTACCGAATTCGTTGATTGGAATTCTGGTTCAGGTTTTGCCATTAAAATTTATAATCCGACTTCAAGCGCAATAAACCTGTCCAATTATTATTTCCATTATTTCACAAACGGCTCTGCAAGTTTTGCAGCAAGTGAACAACTATCCGGTATTTTGTCCTCTAATCAATCCATGACGATTGCTAATAATCCTTCAGATTTTACCATGCCTTGTACATTTGATCTTGTATTAACCACTATTACTGCCGGAACGAATGATAATGACGGAGTAGCAATAACAAGGGGGCCTGCATCAGTAAACCATACTGCTTCACAATTTGTAGACATGATAAATTGTTTTGGAACAAACGTAGCGCCTAGGATAGATGGAACAGCTAGAGGTTTGTATAAGAAGACAATAAAAAGAAATAGTAATAATTGCACACGTTATACTTCTATTAATGGTGTTGCAAATAATTCTTGGCCTGCTTCTTCTTCATCTAATGTTTTGGGGTGGACTGTTAGTTCTGTAGGCTGTTTAAGTGGCGGTAATAGCTTTAATCCGTTCTATATTCAACAGACAATAAATGTTTCATTTTGTTATGGAGATAGTGCTTTGATAGGGGGTAGGTATATTAAATCAACTGGTGTTTACAGAGATACGCTTCCTGCATTTAATAGTTGTGATAGCGTAGTGCTGTATTCTGTAAATGTTGAAAACCTAAAGGTAAAGAGCAATTCAATATCAATTTGTCAAGGCGATTCTATATTTCTTCAAGGAGCATTCCAGTTTGCGCCTGGAACTTATTTTGATACCATTTTGAATTCAGCTGGATGCGATACTTTATTGACAACAACATTATTACTAAATGGAGTTATTAGAACTAGTGAACAAATCAACTTATGTGAAGGTGATAGTTATCTGTTCAAGGGCCAAAATATTACCTCTGCAGGTGTATATTCAGATACTAGCGTTACCAATGGAGGTTGCGACAGTATTCATGATTTAATTGTATCCATAAATCAAGCTATTTCTATTAACGAGGTATTTACAATTTGTGATGGCGAGTCTGTTAACATAAATGGAATATTGGTAGCTAATTCTACAACGATCCAATATATGCGGCAAAATCCGAATGGATGCGATACTTTAGTTGATGCTATTGTAAACGTGATAAATGTAAATGCTGATTATACATATTCTAAAGACCCCTTTAATCCTTTATTATATGCTTTTTCTGCTACTGATCAAACAGGCAGTCAATACTTTTGGGATTTTGGAGATGGAGTTACTTCAACCCAACTAAACCCTGCCCATCTGTTTGCTCCTGGTGTATATTTTATTAAGCTTCTTGTAATTGGAGAAAATGGATGTGAAAGCTATTTCGAAAAGCAAATAGTCATTTCAGAAATGACCGAAAATCTTTTTATTCCTAATGTATTTACACCAAATAATGATGGAGTAAATGATGTTTTTAAATTAACATTCAATTCCCCTTTTCAAATCAGCATATTAATTTATAATAGATGGGGAGAGTTACTTTATGAATCTACTGATTGTTATTTTGAATGGAATGGACGATACAAAGGAAGAGACGCACAGTCAGGGACCTATGTTTACATTATTTCGGGAAAATACAACCAAAAGGGCACATTGACTCTTTTGAGGTAGAGCTCCTTTTCAATAAAATTTTGGCAAAAAAAGACTTACTAATTTATTAAGTTTCTTTGTGGGCGATATTCTGTGGGAATATGATTTGCAGTCATCTTCGAACCAATGGTTCTCCAGTTTTTAAACGGAATGCACAGAATTAATATAGCTAAAGATTATGGCGTATAAAAAGTAGGCTCAGTAGATCTTTTGGTAGTTCCAATTTTCTTATATTATGCTAAAATCTGGATCTTATTTAATTTACACACAACTTTTGTTATTGACCCATTAACAGAGCTAAAAATAGGACATAAAAAAACTCTCTTGATTCTTCAAGAGAGTTTTTTTGTGGGCGATACTGGATTCGAACCAGTGACCCCCTGCTTGTAAGGCAGGTGCTCTGAACCAACTGAGCTAATCGCCCTTCTATTGGGTTTGCCTTTTTGCTAAGCGGATGCAAATATACAACAAGATTTTATTCTAGCAATAGTAATCTGCAAAAAAATTAAAATAATTGTATAGCCTCAGCTACTGTAAATGTACTACCGCCAATAAAAATTAAATCTTCTTGATTTGAAGTATTTTGGGCAGCATAAACTGCTTCTTCTACCGAGTTAAATAGTTCGCATTTTAAGTTGTTCGCTTGCATTTTTTCAAACAGGGCTTCTTTTTTGAGCGCTCGAGGTATTTGTGCCTCGGAAACATAATACTTCGCTTTTGTTGGAAGTAGTTTAAGAATATTGGTGATATCCTTATCGTTAACCATAGTAATTATAAAGTGCAATTGTTTGTGAGGGATAGAGGATATTTGTTGAGTTATAAATTTAATGCCTTCTTCGTTATGCCCGGTGTCACAGATTATTTGAGGACTTTGTGAAAGTGTTTCCCATCTACCTCGCAATCCCGTATTTGCAATTACTTTTTTTAATCCCTCTTTTATGCTGTTTTGATGAAGTGGAATACTTTTCGAAAGTACAGTGCAGCTTTGTAAAATTGTTTGCAGGTTGGCTTTCTGATAGCTTCCTTTAAGGTCAAAATTATATGGCTCGAATTGATTTTCTTCTGCAAAGTAGATAAGGGCGCCTTCTTCAACCGCCTTTTCTTCAAAAATAGATTTAACACCCGAACTTTGTCCAATAACGACAGGGGTATGTTTCTTAATAATTCCTGCTTTTTCCTTACCGATTAGCTCTAAGGTGTCCCCAAGAATAGCTTGGTGATCAAAACTAATATTTGTAATTACACTAAGGATTGGCGTGATAATATTTGTCGAGTCTAATCTTCCTCCAAGACCTGTTTCTATAACTGCAAAATCTACTTTTTGATTTGAGAAGTAATCGAAAGCCAGCGCTACAGTCCACTCAAAGAAAGAGGGTTCTATACCATTGAATTTCTCTTGGTTGTTGGCTACGAAATCAATAACATATTTCTTAGAAATCACTTTTCCATTTATTCGAATACGTTCTCTAAAGTCAACTAAGTGAGGAGAGGTGTAGAGTCCAACCTTGTATCCTTGTTCCTGCAGTATTGAAGATAAACTGTGGGATACTGAACCTTTTCCATTTGTGCCTGCCACATGTATACTTTGAAAGTTATTTTGTGGATTGTTTAAAATTGAAGTAAGCTTTATAGTATTGGAAAGGTCTTTTTTGAATGCTGTTGAACCAACTCTTTGAAACATTGGAAGATGACTAAATAAGTAGTCAATCGTTTCTTGATATGTCATTAATTTAAAATGAAAATAAAAGTCATCTGGCCTTTTTGTTCCTGCGCGGCATTAGGGTTAGCATTAAATTTAGTGGCGTATGCTGCTTGTTGCGCTTTATTATATAGAATAGAACTTGCTGTCGTAGATCCTCTAGCACCTGGAGTTGCCCTAACAACTTTTCCTGTATTATCGACAATAATATCAACGACTACTTTTCCTTCTTCTTGTGAATTGTCCTGAATTCTTGGTGCACCTAACATACTCCTGCCTGAAAGGCTAAAAGATACACCTTTGCCTTGTCCGCCTCCTGTTCTATTTGTGCTATTTGGGTCTCCATCGATAGAGCCTTGGTCTCCGGGTTGTCCAGTATCGCCTTCTCCACCGCTAACATTCTTGTTTTTTTTCCAATTACTAAGCGCATCAGTTAAATTTTTGTCTGGCTTAGGTTCTTCTTTTACAGGCTCCTTTACTTCTTTTGGCTCTTCTTTGTTCTTTTTAGTTTGAACTGATGGAGCATCTTCAGTTGTGGTCAGTATGTCTTCGTCTGCAATTGTTTCTGTCGGTGTTTCTTCTGGAGTATTATCAATAATTTCTTCTGGAGTAGAAGTTGAAGCAATTTCTTCTGGTTGATTTTCTCCCATACCCATTTCAGACGTACCAAAATTGATTGTAATTCCCTGTTCTTCAGGCGGAGGATTTAAATGAGTCATCCCAAAAAAGATAAATAGGATAATTAGAACAATATGCAATGCTATTGTAGTGGCTAATCCTATTCGTTTATTTTTTGTTTCAGCTATTTGCATTAGTTCGGATTAGTCGCTAAAACGAGTTTAAATTTATTTCTATTGGCAATGTCCATAACTTTAACTGCCTCTTCTACTGCTATGGTTTTATCTACATGTAAAATAACTGATCCGTCAATGTCACCTGCTAGCTTTTGAAGTAGTAATGGCTCAATGAACTCAAATTGTACTTGTTGTTCATCAATGTAATAATCTAGTTCTTTAGTAATAGAAAGAGAAACTGTTTGCTTAGTAAGTGTTTTGCTAGAGCTGCTTGGCAGTAAAAGCTTCAAAGCGTTTGGACTCACTAGGGTAGAGGTAAGCATAAAAAATATTAACAGTAAGAATACGATGTCAGTCATAGAAGACATGTTGAAATTCGCACTTACTTTATTTCTTGATCGTATTGCCATTATGCTGGTTCGTTTAAGATGTCTAGAAATTCTGTTGTTCTTGCTTCCATTCTAAAAACCACTTTCTCTACTTTAGCTACTAAAGTATTGTAACCAATGTAAGCTACTATTCCTACAACAAGCCCTGCAATAGTGGTAACCATAGCCGTGTATATTCCTTCAGCTAACATGGCTACGTCAATATTTCCACCTGCTGCGGCCATTTCATGAAAAGCTAAAACCATCCCAATCACTGTCCCAAGAAATCCAATCATGGGAGCCGCACCTGATATAGTGGCTAATGAAGCCAAATTGGTCTCTAATTTATACAGCTCTAATTTTCCTGTATTTTCAATTGCGGCAGCAATATCTCCTAATGGTTTTCCAATTCGGTTTACTCCTTTTTCAATCATTCGAGCTATTGGAGATGAGGTGTTTTTGCAAAGTGCTTTAGCTGCATCTATCTTTCCATCGTGAATAAAATCTTTTATTTGATTCATAAAGTTTTCATCTTCTTTTGCCGCTTTTGTAATACTTAAATAACGTTCTATAAAAATGTAAACTGTTAAAATTGAAAGTATAAATAGAGTCGACATAATGATTATACCTCCCACGCCACCAGAGGTAATCAGGTTCATTATGGAAAGCGTTTCTTCTTGAGGAACGATTGCAGTTGGATTTGGAACTTTTGTTCCTGCTTCACCTGACATATTGATTTGCAATAGCATGTTTTTCTGTGTTAAAGTAAATTTACGTAAGCTAAATTAATCTTCTGTATTAACAGAAAAAGCTAACAACTGACTATTTGTAAACAGTCTGATGTTAGCTTTTATTGTGTCAACTGATTTTTATCAGTGGTATAATCCTATAAAAAATACTGCTCCTAAAATATAACCAAGAAGAGCTAACCAACTAATATTTTTTAAGTACCAAAAGAAGGATATTTTTTCCATTCCCATCGCTACAACTCCTGCAGCCGAGCCGATAATTAGCATAGAGCCACCTGTTCCCGCTGCATATGCAATGAAGTGCCAAATGTGATCATCAGTAGGGAATACATTCATATCAAACATACCCATACTAGCAGCCACTAACGGTACATTGTCAATAATCGCAGAACCTACACCTAGTAGTAAAACAAAGTATTTATTGTCCATAACCGCCTGTACATCTTGTCCAAATTGGAAAATCAAGCCTAATGATTCCAGAGCTGCAACAGTCATTAAAATTCCTAAGAAAAATAGGATAGAAGGTAGCTCAATTTTAGTTAAAGCTTTCATTGTTGGGCTGGAGGCATGAGCGTTATGCTCGATGTCATATTTAGCATCAGCAGTAACACTTGTCATGCTAAATTGCCGATTACTAACCATTTCAGCGACGAAAGCAACAACACCTAAAGACAGCATCATTCCAACATAGGGGGGTAGGTGTGTTACTGTCTTAAAAATAGGGACAAATACAATCATGACGAGTCCTAAGTATAGCATTGTAGGCCCCATTTTATTCTGTTTCGCCTCTTCTTTTGGCATTTCAAATTTTCCTTTGAATGCCGGTAAAAAGGATGCTATTATAACTGGAAGTAGCATACACAATAAGGACGGTATTATTAAATATTCAATAAGTTTTACTGTAGAAACTCTATTTCCCATCCAAAGCATAGTAGTGGTTACATCTCCAATAGGAGACCATGCTCCTCCTGCATTAGCGGCCACTATTATTAAACCTGCGTACCAAATTCTGGACTGATTATCAGGAATTAATTTTCTAAGGATGGTTATCAACACTATAGTTGCTGTAAGGTTATCAATAATTGCTGATAGAATAAATGCTAAGACGGAAACTATCCAAAGTAGTTTGCGTTTGCTATCCGTTTTTATATATTTTTTAATTGTAGAAAATCCATCAAAATGATCTATAATCTCTACAATAGTCATAGCGCCAATAAGAAATATTAAAATCTCACATGTTTTACCAAAATGGTGTAATAGAGTGCTTTCCATAGTATGAAGACGTTCTTCATGACCTTGTAAGCCAAAGCCTTCCATAAGTTTATGAGAATGAGAGTCAAACCAACCTGTAAATGTATCTAAGCCAAATGCAATAAATGCCCAAGCAAGAGCCATCATTAATAATGCAGGTACAAGTTTATCTATCTTTAGTGTGTGTTCTATTGTAATTGCAGTGTATCCAAGGATGAATACAATAACAATAAGCATTTCATATCCCATTTTTATATTAATTTACTAAGTGCGATACCAAAAGCATTTTTTGCAATGCCTATTTTACTAGCGTCTTTCTGGTGAGCTGTTACCATCGCTTTTTTAATGATCTCCGAAGTATCTTCAAAAATAGCTTTGTCAGACATATCGGCTCCTGTTTGCATGAAGTATGCAAATACTCGGGCCATTCCGCAATTGGAAATAAAATCAGGAATTACACTTATTTTACTGTCTGTATATTCTGCTATTGGTCCGAAGAATATTTCTTGATCAGCAAAGGGAACATTTGCTCCAGAAGAGATAACTTCCATTCCCCCTAAAATCATTCTGTCTACCTGATCTTTTGTAATTAATCGAGAAGCAGCACAAGGAATAAAGACGTCTGCTGAAACATCCCATATCTTAGAATTTACTTCATCAAATGAAAGCATATTGTCAGCATTCAAGAAGTTACCATCTTTTTTTAAGAATAAGGCTTTAATTTCTTCAAAGCTAAATCCTTCTTCATTTATTAATCCTCCAACTCGGTCAATAATACCAACAATCTTTGCGCCTTGTTGAGCTAAATAATAAGCACCTGCCGCACCTACATTGCCCCATCCTTGAACAATTACTTTTTTCCCATTCAGGTTTAAATTGTGATAGATATCATAATAATGTCTTACTGATTCTGCAACTCCATATCCTGTAACCATGTCGGCTACAACAAATCGTCTATTTACTGCTGGACTGTATGCTTTGTCTTCAATAACTTTAATAACACCATTTCTCAATTGACCAATAATGTTTATTTTTTCAAATTCAGTTGGTTGATAATGACCAATGAAAACTCCCTCTTGTGGATGCCAAACACCGTATTTTTCAGTAATTGGAATAACTTCATGTATTTCATCTACATTCAAATCCCCACCTGTGCCGTAATAATTTTTTAATAAAGGAGAAACAGCCTTATACCAACGTTCCAATACACCTTGCTTTCTTGGGTCATTCGGATCAAAATTAATCCCGGATTTAGCACCACCGATAGCAGGTCCAGAAACTGTAAATTTCACCTCCATTGTTTTTGCTAATGAGGTAACTTCGTGTTTATCTAAGCCTACACGCATTCTAGTTCCACCTCCTGCAGCTCCTCCACGTAAAGAATTTATAACCACCCATCCTTCTGCTTCTGTCTCTGAATCTTTCCATTCAAAAACGATTTCCGGTTGTTTATTTTCGTATTTTTTTAGTAAATCTTGCATGAAATTTTATTTTGGGACAAATGTATAAAAAACTATCTTTTGGCTAATGATTAATAGCTTTAATTAAGGTAAATATAATCCGCCTGCTGAGTGATTTTTTTTAGCGCCTGTAACCGAAGAAATGGTGTTTTGCTCTTCTCGAAATCTTAAAACTCCTAAGAATGCAAATATTATAGCTTCCTTGAACTCTATTATTTCTTTAGTAGGTAGGATGAGTTGAGATTTACAATTTAGAGCTAATTGATTTACGAAATAGGTGTTGTAAGCTCCCCCTCCCGCAATCAAAATTGTTTTAGCTAAGGAATCGTGTATGTCACGTGCTATGATTTTGACATATAAATTTATAAGAGTAGCTAAGCTGTCTCTTGCCGTTAGGTTATATTTTTCAATACAAGGTAAAAATTCTTCATTAATCCATTCTAAACCTAGCGACTTAGGGAATGTGTTTTTGAAATAAGTCAAATTAATCAGCTCATCTGAAAGTAGTTTATGTACAGTTCCCGTTGCAGCATTTTCTCCACCCTTGTCAAACTCTTTCCCTAAATCTGATGCATATTTATTCAATGGAATATTAAAAGGACAGCAGTCGTATGCAATTGATTTACCATTCCTATTAAATGAAAGATTAGCAATTCCTCCTAAATTAAGACAGGCCTCATATTCTTGGAATAATAATTTATCACCAATAGGAACTAAGGGTGCTCCTTGGCCGCCTAATGCTACATCTCCTGACCTAAAATCTCCTATAACTTTTAGGCCTGTTTTAGCTGCTAATGAGGCATTGTTTGCCAATTGAAAAGTAAGTTCTTTATGGATTTGATGAAAAATGGTGTGACCATGATTTCCGATTAAATGGATCTGAAGAGAACTATTTTGTTTTAGTTGGTTTACCTCTTTTGCAACAAAGTTTGTCCAATCATTTTGCAATTCTATTAATTGAATTGCTGAAAGTGAAATACCTTTTTTTAAACGATCAACTAACTCACTAGGATACCTAACTGTTTTTAAGAGATGTGTTTCAAAAGTCCATTTATTTGAATCATTTACTTGAAAAGTAGTAAGAGCTAGGTCAAGACCATCAAGAGAGGTCCCTGACATAATTCCCAAAGCGGTATAAACATTAATCATAATAAATTGTAATAAAAGAGATGAAAGCGTTATTTTTGTAAACTTTCCGAATAAATAGAGTTTAAAATTACATTTTATAAGTATGGATTTTCAATTATCAGAAGAACATATTGCAGTAAGAGACGCTGCAAGAGATTTTGCCCAAAACGTATTGAAACCGGGTGTTATCGATAGAGATGAAAAACAGCTATTTCCAACAGAAGAAATTAAGCAACTTAGTGAGCTTGGTTTTATGGGAATGATGGTAGATCCGAAATATGGCGGCGGAGGTATGGATACAATTTCTTACGTATTGGCAATGGAGGAGATTTCTAAAATAGATGCTTCTACTTCAGTAGTAATGTCAGTAAATAACTCTTTAGTTTGCTGGGGTATCGAAAAATTTGGAACTGAAGAACAAAAACAAAAATATTTAAAGCCCTTGGCAATGGGTCAAAAAATTGGAGCATTTTGTCTTTCTGAGCCTGAAGCGGGGTCTGACGCTACCTCTCAAAGAACCACCGCTATTGATAAAGGAGACCATTATTTATTAAATGGGACTAAAAACTGGATTACTAATGGAGGCAGTGCTTCTTATTATATCGTAATCGCTCAAACTGATGTTGAAAAGGGCCATAAAGGAATTAATGCTTTTATAGTAGAAAAAGAATGGGAAGGTTTTACCGTAGGTGCTAAAGAGAATAAAATGGGCATTAGAGCATCAGATACACATACACTTATGTTTACTGATGTAAAAGTTCCTAAAGAGAATAGAATAGGGGAAGATGGTTTTGGATTTTCATTTGCCATGAAGGTATTGTCAGGTGGTCGAATCGGTATAGCCGCACAAGCATTAGGTATTGCCTCAGGTGCTATGGAACTTGCAATCGCATACGCTAAAGAAAGAGAGGCATTTGGGAAACCAATTAACCAGCACCAAGCTATCGCATTTAAATTAGCGGATATGGCTACTACTGTCGAAGCTTCTAGGTTATTATGTTTAAAAGCTGCATGGATGAAAGACGCAGGTTTAAATTTTGATAAAGAGAGTGCTATGGCTAAAGTGTTTGCTTCTCAAACTGCTATGGATGTAGCAACAGAGGCTGTTCAAGTTCACGGAGGTTACGGATTTGTTAAGGAGTACCATGTTGAACGTTTAATGCGTGATGCAAAAATTACTCAAATCTATGAAGGAACCACAGAGGTTCAGAAAATAGTAATTTCTAGGTCAGTCTTGAGATAAAAAAGTTTGATAAAATAACAGAAAGGGGAGCGTAAGATTTACGCCCCCTTTCTTATGGAAGAAAATCTAATAATTTCTCTAAAGCTACTCCTCGACTTCCTTTAATCAAGATAGCAAAATTTTGCCATGTTTCTATCTTTCTCGATTGAATCAAATTTTCCCGATCTTCAAAAAATTGGAAAAGGGAAAAATTATTTTTGTGCTCATAGAAATGTTTCCCTACTAAATAAGCATTTGTTAGGTTTAGATTATTAAGGATATTTAAGATCTCATGATGCTCATTAAAGCTTGCTTCTCCAAGTTCAAACATGTCTCCAAGAATAAGTAGCTTTTGCTTATCGGGTCTTAGCTGCGCGAATGATTCTAGTGCAGCTTTCATGCTGGTTGGATTTGCATTATAGGCATCTAGATAAATTGTATTGTATCTTTTTTCAAGAATTTGAGATCTATTCATTTCAGATTGATATCCTGACAATGCTTCATTTATACTCTCTTCATCGATATTAAAATAATTTCCAACACATACTGCTGCCAATAGATTATCATAATTATAACTACCAAATAGTTGACTTGTTGTTGGGATATCTGATTTAACAGTGATCCCATCAAATGACCAGTTCCATACAAATGAAATAAACGGATTACTCGATTCTAAACTACCTTCTAGATTTGCTTGGAGGTGTTTTCCATAAGTAATTACTGATAGCTCTCTGGATTTAGCCATTTTTTTTAAGACTTCGGAGTCTACATTTAAAAATATCGTTCCCTTAGATTTTTGGATATAGTCAAATAGTTCACCTTTACCTTTTATAATTCCTTCAACACCGCCGAATCCTTCTAAGTGTGCTTTCCCAATATTAGTAATAAGCCCATAGTTTGGTTCTACAAGGCTGCAAAGAAATTCAATTTCTTGTTGATGATTTGCACCCATTTCAATAAGTGCAATCTCATGCTTTTCATTTATCGAAAGCAGAGAAAGGGGAACGCCAATATGATTATTTAAATTTCCCTTGGTAAAATAGGTAGGATACTTTGTATTCAAAACAGCAGCTAGCAACTCTTTTGTGGTTGTTTTACCGTTCGAACCTGTAATACCTATAATCGGAATGGATAATTTTCTTCTATGAAAATTAGATAATTGTTGCAGTGTCTTTAATACATTTTCAACGATAAATACATAATCTGATGACAAGTTATCAGGATTTTCATCTATAACTGCGTATGCAGCTCCATTCTCTAGTGCAGATTTAGCGTACTTATTACCATTAAAGTTATCTCCTCTTAGAGCAAAGAAGATGCAGTCTTTGTTAATTTTTCTGCTATCAGTAGATACTTCGCTACTAGATAAGTAGGCAGAATATATTTCATCTAAATTCATAATTTGTCAAAAAAAAAGCCTCCTCAATATTGAGGAGGCTAAATTTAAAGATCATATTTTAATTTCCACCTAATCCTACAGGACTTCCAACTCTTGTCATCGCACATCTAAAACCCAAATAAGGTGATGATTGATCTTCATCTAAGAATCTTCTTGTACCAGGAGTCATCCAGTAAGCTCTATCATTCCACGAGCCACCTTTGTAGACTCTAGCTCTATCAGATATTAATGAGGTTGTACCATAGTTATACATTGCTTTATCACCTTTTTCGTCATAAGTAGATTTTGTATCATAATAAACACTAGATTCTAAATCACCATCTTCATAATTAATAACATCAGCTTGCTTATAATTTCTTCTTTCTTGTAGATTATCATCTTCGACATTTACCTTTCTTCTTCTCAATTTACCTAAGCTGTCTTTCTCTGCAATATAACCATCAGCGTCTCTTTGAAGTGTTGTGAATACATTTCCTCTAAATGGTCTAAAGTCATCTACATCATCAAAAGAAAGTGGTCTATATACATCCATTACCCACTCTGATACATTTCCTGCCATATTGTATAAACCATAATCATTTGGCCAGTATGAATAAACAGGTGCAGTAATCTCAGCGTTATCATTTAGGTATCCCGCAACGCCCATGTTGTCACCATTTCCTCTTTTGTAGTTAGCAAGCATTTGACCTAAGTAGTTGTCATCTGCATTTCTAACTCCATGACCATTCCAAGGATAAAATTTCTTTTCTACGACTAACTCTCCAACGGTATTTCCTATTAGACCATAAGCAGCATATTCCCATTCTGCTTCCGTCGGTAAACGATAGTCAGGTAAAAGGATACCATCCTCCATTTTAACATTTCTGGTTTCTTTGTTTGGATCTAAATCAATCATTCCATCTATTCGTTTGCCGCTTTCATACTGTCCATTCATGTATGCACCTGTATTAAAATTATCCTCATTGATCTGATTTGGGTAATGATCGAATAGGCCTTCTCTAATTAGAATAATTTCGTTAACACGATCAGTTCTCCATGCACAAAAATCATTAGCTTGTAACCAATTTACCCCAACAACAGGGTAATCTCTGTAGGCAGGGTGACGTAAATAGTGTTCTACAAAAGGTTCATTGTATGCTAGCTTACTTCTCCATACCAATGTGTCTGGTAATGCTTTTTTGTAAACTTCAGGGTAGTCTGCACCAAAAACTCTATTAATCCAATATAAATATTCTAAATAATGGAAGTTGGTAACTTCGGTTTCGTCCATATAGAATGAAGAAACGGTTACTGTTCTTGGCTTATTATTCCAATCATAGAAAATATCTTGTTCAACTCTTCCCATAGTAAATCTTCCGCCTTCTATTAGAACCAATCCCGGTCCGGTTTCTTGCTCGAAATACGGTATTTTTTCAAAACCACCATTTTTAGGGTTGTTATATTCCCAACCTGTAGAGGAAGAGCGCTCCTTTGCACAAGAAGCCAATATAAATGTTAAAACACCAATTGCAATAAAGGTGTAATTTTTAAAACTTTTCATAGTTTTTGCATTAGTTATAAGGTCCAAAAATAGTTAATTTTATGATGTGTTTGTTATAAACTAGAAAGAAGGGCAGCTTATTGTCTTAAATTTAACTTTTCTTGGTGGACAAGGGAGATTAATTCTCATTGAAATTTCATGTGAACCTGCGGCTTTATTGCTTAATCTACTTGTTGTAATGTCGTAACTGTAGCCAAATTTAAATTGGTCCGTTTCCACGCCTACTAAACCAATAAATGAGTCACCAATTCTATGCCATAAGCCTAGCACTAGGGGGCCTTTGTTTGCATAGACACCGATGTTAATATGTTGGAAGTCTCCTTGTTGTTGAAATAAAATGTTCGGAGACCATGACATATCTTCTGCTCTTATTCCGAAAGGTAAAACTGCTCCAACATGTGCTGTATATTTTCTATACAGTGGTGATGGTCTTCCTAGAAAGGATTCTTCTGGCTCTGCTAAATGATGCACCGCTAAGCCAAAATAAAATTTTTCACTAAATCCAAGAATACCTGCAGAGGCATCGAAGTAAGAAGTGCTTTCATCTATAACCTGTTCATTAGTCTGATATACAAAACCTCTTCTTGGGTCAATCATATCTCCGAATCTTAAATTCTCAGTATTTACTGATCGTTGAAGGTAAGTTCCTTGAACTCCAAATTTTATTGAAAATTTTCTATTTACTTCAAGTTGATAGGAGTACATTACACTTGCATTGGTCGTATTTAATACTCCTTCTCCAGTTCTGTCATTTAATATTAAAACACCTAATCCGCCATTGATAGCGTCAAAATGCTGGTCGTAACTTGCACTGTAAGTAATGAATGAATTATCTATTCCAGGCCATTGATTTCTATAATTCATAATTACCCTTGGGCATTTAGCAGTTCCTGCAAATGCCGGATTAAGGTAAAGTGGATTGGCGTAAAATTGGGAAAAACCAGGATCTTGCGCATAGCACACTGAATTCGTAAGTATAATTAGGAATACATATATAGGAAAAAATCGAACTAATTTATCTCGCATGGATAGCAAATATAATTAAACAAACTAAAAAAATTATTACGTGTTAATTTCAACTAAAATAATCTTGATAATTCGATTCACAATAATATTAATTTGCAATCGTTTTTATGCAACTAATTGGATTAATTTTGAATCTATTAATAAAAAGACCTAAAAATGACTGAAATAAAGAACAACTTTAAGGCTTCTATTCTTCTCTTCCTAATGTTAATATCACCTTTTTTAAGTATCGGACAAAATACAAACTATAAAATTTCTCCTGCAATTCTTAAAAGCGAAACTCTTTTTAATCAAGATAATAAGAAATTTATCTTTTTTGAAGGTGCTGATTATCAATTGGAATTGAGCGATTTGCCTGTTAAGTTGATTCAGCTTCCGCTGTCTACAAATAATGAGATAAAACAAATCAGTTTTAAAAATACAATTTATAAAGAAGTAGAAGATCAAGACGTTTTATCGGTTTTAAGCAGTAATTCACTTTCAGCCTCGGTTAATATTGAGGTTAAGTATGGGTATTTTAAGAAGAATAAGTTTGCATCGATTTCATTTGTTCCTTTTAGAATTAATTCACAAACTGGATTGATAGAGCAATTGATTGAATTTGAACTTGATTTTTCAACTACAACGTTGGCCTTAGCAAAGGTTCAAAAAGCAGCTTCTTTTTCAAATTCTTCCGTATTAGCTTCAGGAGAATGGTATAAAATTTCGGTTTCAACAAGTGGAATTTTTAAATTGGATGCAGCGTTTTTTGAGAACATGGGATTGGATATTTCCACTATAGATCCAAGAACGATTAAATTGTATGGAAATGATCAGGGAATGTTAGCGGCGTTAAATTCTGAGAATTCTGTTGATGATTTGAAAGAGCTAGCTGTTAAATTCGATGGTGAGTCGGATGGCGTTTTTAATGCTTCTGACTATTTACTATTCTATGGTCAAGGGCCTCATGAGGTTTATTATGATTCGTCGCTTTCGCGTTTTCGTTTTCGCCAGCATTTGTATGAAGAAAAGTCATATTACTTTATAACATTTGGCGGTGTGCAAGGGAAGCGTGTAGCTGATCAATCGTCCTCTTCTGCGACTCCAACAAGATTAATTTCTACTTTTGATGATTTCAAACATTATGAAAAGGAGAAAATTAATTTAATTAAATCAGGTCAACTCTGGTTGGGTGAAGTTTATGATGTGACCAATAGTTATCAGTATTCTTTCGATTTCCCCAATATAGATAATACAAAGCAGGCAATTTTAGAGGCTTCTTTTTATGTGCGGTCAGGTGTTGCAAGCAGGGTAGATTTTGGTGTTGGGGCTTCTAATTTTACCATGAATTTAGGAACGGTTAATTTAAATAGATATGACACTCCTTTTGCTTCAGAAGCACGTTCAGTCTTTACGTTTACTCCAAATTCTTCTAATCTGCAGGTTAATACAACATATAACAAGCCCCAAGCCTCATCAAAGGCCTGGCTAAACTATCTTTCTGTAAATCTATCAAGGAGATTAATTTTTAGCGGGAGTCAAATGGGGTTTAGGAATGTAAGTTCTGTTGGTGCCGGAGAGGTTTCTAGTTTTAATATTTCAGGCCAGTTGCAAAATGTCGATATATGGGATGTTACTGACCCATTCGATGTAAAAAGACAAATGACTTCAAGCTCAGGTTCATCATTGCAGTTTTCTCTTGCTACTCCCATCCTTAGAGAGTTTATAGTTTTTGAGAATGGATACGAGGACGTAATATTCGAAGATAAGGTAGAAAATCAAAATTTACATCAATTGACAAATATCGATTATGTAATTGTTAGTCATCCACTATTTATTGAACACGCGCAGCAACTAGCAAATTTTCATAGTAATCAAGGTTTAAGAGTTGAGGTTGTTACGCCACAGCAAGTTTACAACGAGTTTAGCGCAGGTTCTCAAGATCCTATAGCTATTCGTTCTTTACTTAGGATGCTTTATCAAAAAGCTACTGTTCCAGAAAATTTACCGAAGTATTTGTTATTATATGGAGATGGTTCATATGACCCTAAAGAAAGGCTGTCAGGTAATACCAATATGATAGTGACTTATCAAAGTCCAAATTCGGTGAGTCCTGTTGCGTCATTTGTTAGTGATGAGTATATGGGTCTCTTAGATCCCAATGAAGGTAAATTTGGGTCTTTTGATAACGACATGTTGGATGTTGGAATTGGCCGGTTTCCAGTAAAAACATTAGCTGAGTCTCAAGCTGTATTGAACAAAACAATGGCGTATAATACAAGTGCTACTTTTGGAGATTGGAGAAATGAAGCTGTTTTTGTCGCAGATGATGAAGATGGGACGCTACACATGAATCATTCCGCTATAGTTTCTAGAAATCTAGATTCCATTCCATTTTTCAATGTTGAGAAGTTATACCTTGATGCATTTCCACAAGTATCTACTCCTGGTGGAGATCGATATCCCCAAGCAAATATTGCCGTTAATTCAGCGATTAATAGTGGAAGTCTAATTGTAAACTATACAGGTCATGGTGGAGAAACCGGTTGGACTGCTGAGCGAGTTGTTGGGGTTAGTGATATAAACAGCTGGAATAACTCAAAACAGCTGTCTCTTTTTATAACAGCCACGTGCGAGTTTAGTCGATTTGATGACCCTTTCCGAAATTCAGGAGGAGAATTAGTGCTTCTAAATCCAAGAGGTGGAGGTATTGCACTAATGACAACTACTAGATTAGTATTTGCGACACCTAATTTGTATTTAAATGATACTTTGTATAAACGTATGTTTGAAAAAGTTAATGGCGAATATAAGAGACTTGGGGATGTTTTTGCTGAAACAAAAGCACAGCATTCAGGATCTACCAATGCAAAAAACTTTACCCTATTAGGAGATCCAGCTACTCGATTAGCAATACCACAATTTAACGTTGTAACAACATCTATAAATGGAAATCCTATTTCGGGAAACGATACTTTAAAGGCTTTAAGTAAAGTGACCATATCAGGTGAAGTAAGGGATAAAAATGGAGCTCTAATGACTAATTTTAATGGGTTGATTTATCCAACAGTTTTTGATAAAATCAAAACCTATAAAACACTAGACAACGATAATAACGGTCAGTACACCTATAAACTTAGAAATAGTCGCTTGTTTAAAGGAAAGGCTAGTGTTGTTAATGGGGTATTTACCTTTCAATTTATTGTTCCAAAAGACATTACATATAGTATAGGTTCTGGTAAGATTAGTTACTATGCAAATGATAATAGTACTGATGCTACAGGTGGCACAACAAACTTTTTAATAGGTGGTACTGCTGATTCTGTTAATTTAGATACAGAGGGTCCAGAGATGGAGGCGTATATGAACGATAAGCAATTTATATATGGAGGTATTACAGATGAGAATCCAATATTAATATTGGAATTAACAGACCCTCAAGGTATAAATACCGTAGGTAATGGAGTAGGTAGAGATATCGTAGCGTATTTAGATGATGAAACGGATAAAGCCTTTGTGCTGAATGAGTTTTACGAGGCTGAACTGAATGATTACAGCAGTGGAAAGGTAACTTATCCATTCCAAGGTTTAACAGAAGGGAAGCATCGATTAACTATAAAAGCATGGGATGTTCATAATAACTCGTCTAACAAAACTATCGAGTTTGAAGTTGTAACTCAAAAAGATATTGCATTAGATAATGTATTGAACTATCCCAACCCTTTCACTACAAATACCCAATTTTGGTTTGAGCATAATCAAGCAGGTCAAGTGTTAGATGTAAAGATTGATGTGTTTACGGTAAGTGGAAAGATAGTAAGGTCAATTAGTGAGGTTGTCGTTGCAGATGGTTACCATTCAAGACAAATTTCTTGGAATGGATTGGATGACTTTGGTGATAAAATCGGCAGAGGTGTTTATGTTTACCGTTTGAAAGTTAGATCTAGAAATGGTTCCGTTGCGGAGAAATATGAAAAATTAGTCATTTTGTAATAATGTGATAATCTCAACGTTTAGAATTGTTATATTTGTTGCCCTTTGTGGGTATTTAAATTAGATAAATGAAAATCAAAAATGTAGCATCATTTTGTGCGCTCTTTGCTCTTACTAGTAGCTCAATAAATGCACAAAATCAGGTTCAAAGGGCAGAGGATGTTCAGTTAAACACCATAACAACTGCCGTTCCTTTTCTTCAAATAACTCCTGATTCAAGATCAGGAGCTTTAGGTGATGCAGGAGTTGCATTATCTCCGGACGCTAATTCCATTCATTCGAATCCTTCAAAATTAGCCTTCATAGAAGAGGATATGGGATTGTCTTTATCTTATTCTCCTTGGTTAAGAAATTTAGTGCCTGATATTAACCTTTCTTATGTATCATTTTTTAAGCGTATCGATAAGCGATCTGCTATTGGAGCATCATTAAGGTATTTTTCTCTTGGGAAAATTACGTTTACCAATGATTTTGGACAGGCAATTGGCGATTTTAATCCGAATGAGTTTGCACTTGATTTTACTTACGCTTCTAAGTTATCTGATTATTTCTCAATCGGAGTAACAGGGCGTTTTATTAATTCTAACTTAACTCAAGGTCAATCGGAAACAAATCCAGGAAGAGCAGTTTCGGCTGATGTATCTGCATACTATGAGAGTGATAGGTTTAGGTTAGGAGATTATAATGCAGTAATAAGAGCTGGGGCAAACATTTCAAACATCGGGTCAAAAATAGCTTATACAGAAACTTCAGACGCCGATTTTATTCCAATTAATTTAAGATTAGGTTCCGGTCTTACTTTGGATTTAGATGATTACAACCAATTAACTTTCTTGTTTGATGTAAATAAATTATTGGTTCCAACTCCTCCAATTTACCAAACTGACGAAAAAGGTCAGATTGCTAGAGATAGCGAAGGAAATCCAATAATTGCTTTTGGTGAAGATCCTAACAGGGGTATTGCTAGTGGTATGTTTGGTTCATTTAATGATGCACCTGGAGGGTCTAAAGAAGAATTTAGAGAGATTAACTATTCTGTTGGATTAGAATATTGGTATGATAAGCAATTTGCGGTTAGAATGGGCTACTTTTACGAGCATCCTACTAAAGGTGATCGTCAGTTTTTTACAGCTGGTTTAGGACTTCGTCTAAATGTGATTGGTATTGATTTAGCATATTTAGTTGGTAATGCGCAGCGTAATCCATTAGCGAACACAGTTCGTTTATCACTGATGATTAACTTTGATGATTTGAACAAGTCTAAAGGTGATAGTTAAATATGAAAATACGTGTTGGTTTTGGATTTGATGTTCATCAATTAAAAGAAGGTAATGACTTCTGGTTGGGAGGGATTAAGGTTCCTCATGAGAAGGGAGCCACAGGCCACTCTGATGCAGATGTGCTTATTCATACGATTTGTGATGCACTTTTAGGCGCTGCTAACCTTAGAGATATAGGGTTTCACTTTCCTCCAACAGATGATACATACAAAGGTATTGATAGCAAGATTCTATTGAAAGATGTTGTCAAATTATTAGCTGATAAGGGTTACACTATAGGTAATATTGATGCTACTATAGCTTTAGAGCGGCCGAAAATAAATCCTCATATCCCTGCAATGAAAGCGGTGCTGATTCCACTATTGAATATAGAGGAAGATGACTTGTCGATAAAAGCGACCACTACTGAGCGCTTAGGCTTTGAAGGCAGGGAGGAAGGTGTTTCAGCCTATGCCACAGTTCTGATACAAAAAATATAGTAAGGTTTTAATAAACGCATTCTCATCTCTAGTTTCTATCTTATTCCTTACCTTTATTAGTTCAAACATAAAATATGAGATCAGTTAGAAAAGAAATTGAGTTTACAGAATACGATTCTATAGATCAGTTAAATAGTTCAGATAGCGCATTACTGGCTTCTGCTATTGAAATTGCACATACTGCTTATGCTCCATATTCGAATTTTAAGGTGGGTGCAGCTATTTTATTAAAAAATGGAGAAGTGGTTATAGGGAATAACCAAGAGAATATTGCTTATCCGTCTGGTTTATGCGCAGAGCGTGTAGCCATTTTTCATGCAGGAGCAACTCACCCAAATGAACCTATTGAGACCATTGCTATATATGCTGAATCACATACTATACCTGTAGATAGTCCAATTTCTCCATGTGGTGCTTGTCGTCAAGTAATCATGGAATATCGCCATAAACAAAGCACACCAATTCGTGTTATCTTAAAGCCACAACAAGGTAATATTTGGGTATTTAAATGCGTAAGTGATCTATTACCATATGCATTCGATTTAAAAGGGCTTAAAAAACAAAATTAAGTACCCAATAGTCGTTCAAATATTATAAATTTGTAATCCATTTTTAAAGAAGGTGTAATGGCTAAAAAAACAACATCAACAAAGAAGACAAACTTTTCAAAAGAAACATATCTCAAATGGTATGAGTCTATGCTCTTAATGAGAAAATTCGAAGAGAAAGCAGGACAACTATATATTCAACAGAAAATTAGAGGATTTTGCCACTTGTATATTGGCCAAGAAGCATTAGTTGCGGGTGCTATGTCTGTTTTAACTGATGACGACAATATGATTACTGCATACAGAGATCATGCGCATCCAATTGCAAAAGGTGTACATCCAAATGCAATTATGGCAGAGCTGTATGGCAAGGTTACAGGTTGTTCTAAAGGTAAAGGAGGCTCTATGCATATGTTTGACAAAGAGAAAAATTTCTTTGGTGGACATGGCATTGTTGGAGGGCAAGTTCCTTTGGGCGCAGGGATAGCTTTTGCGGATAAATATAAAGGCAATAAAAATGTGACGGTATGCTACATGGGTGATGGAGCTGTTCGTCAAGGAGCATTTCATGAAGCGTTGAATATGGCTATGTTATGGAAATTGCCTGTTATTTTTGTTATTGAGAATAACCAATATGCAATGGGTACTTCGGTAGAGAGAACCTCAAATGTTACTGATTTAAATAAACTTGCTTTGGCATTTGACATGCCAAATGAGCAAGTTAACGGAATGGCGTGCGAGCCAGTTCATGAAGCATTTGAAAGAGCTGTTGAAAGAGCTAGAAACGGAGAAGGACCAACTTTATTAGAGATGAGAACTTATCGCTATAAAGGCCACTCCATGTCAGATCCTGCAAAGTATAGAACTAAGGAAGAACTAGAGGAATACAAGTCAATGGATCCAATAGAGAATGCTTTAGCAGTAATAAAAGATAAAAAGTTTGCTACAGAAGAGCAATTGAAAGAAATTCAAGATAGAGTAAAAGCCCAAGTTAAGGAATCTGTGGATTTTTCTGAGGAATCGGAATTTCCAAAGGCTGAAGATTTATATAAAGACGTATATGTTCAAGAAGATTATCCTTTCTTGAGAGACTAAAATAAAAACAGTTATGGCTGAAATTATAAAATTACCCCAGTTAAGTGACACTATGGAAGAGGGGACCGTAGCAAAGTGGCACAAGTCTATTGGTGAGCAAGTTAGTGAAGGTGATTTGCTTGCAGATATTGAGACTGATAAAGCTACTATGGAGTACGAGTCGTTTCAAGAGGGGGTATTGTTATATCAAGGAATTGATGAGGGAAAAACTGCTAAAGTAAACTCTATACTTGCCATTGTTGGTGAGAAAGGTGAAGATTACTCTCACTTATTAAATGGTTCATCAAGCGAAGCTCCTTCACAAGAAAACAAGAAGGCTACACCAAAAGCTGAAGTTAAGAAAACTACTACTAAAGTAGATACTAGTTCAATTAATGCGACCATCGTAAAGATGCCTAAGTTAAGCGATACCATGAAAGAAGGTACCGTAGCTCAATGGCATAAAAAAGTGGGCGATGCAGTTGAATCTGGTGAAGTGCTTGCAGATATTGAAACTGATAAAGCCACAATGGAGTTTGAATCATTTGATGATGGCGAATTGCTTTATATTGGAGTAGAAGAGGGTAAAACCGCAAAAGTTGACTCAGTTTTAGCAGTTATAGGCGAAATGGGTGCAGATGTTGATGCGCTTATTAATGCCTATAACCAAAATAGCAATTCGGAAGAAGCTGAAGAAATTTCAGCAGAAGAACCAAACGAACAGGTGGAAAAAGTAAATACTTCTTCTCAAGAAAGAAAAGATAGTACAGCATCGTCAACGACAAATAACGGAAGACTTAAAGCATCACCCCTTGCTAAGAAAATGGCAGAAGAGAAAGGAATTAATCTTTTGGATGTGAATGGGTCAGGAGATAATGGTAGAATTACAAAGAAGGATATTGAAAGTTACACTCCTTCTGCGAAAACGCAATCATCTTCTAATATAAGTGTATCAGCTTCAGCTGTATTTGAAGATTTTGAGGAAAGAGAAATTTCTCAAATGCGTAAGACTATCGCTAAGCGATTGGCTGAAAGTAAATTTACAGCACCACACTTCTATCTAAATATTGATTTAGACATGACGAATGCTATTGAAGCCAGAAAAGCAATAAATAGTATGGAAGGAGTTAAAGTCTCTTTTAATGATATGGTGGTTAAAGCTGTTGCTGTTGCTTTGCAGAAGCATCCACAAGTAAATTCTTCATGGTTAGGTGATAAAATAAGAATTAATCATCATGTAAATATTGGAGTAGCTGTTGCTGTTGAAGATGGGTTATTAGTTCCTGTTGTTCGATTTGCAAACACTAAACAATTAACACAAATTGGCGCAGAGGTTCGTGACTTTGCGCAGAGAGCTAAAGATAAAAAGTTGCAACCACAAGATTGGGAAGGAAGTACTTTTTCGATATCTAATCTAGGTATGTTTGGAATTGATAGCTTTACAGCTATTGTTAATCCACCAAATGCATGTATTTTGGCAGTTGGTGCTATTCAAGAAGTGCCAGTTGTTAAAAACGGTCAGATCGTTCCAGGGAATGTTATGAAAGTAACGCTTTCATGTGACCACAGAGTTGTAGATGGAGCGACAGGAGCAGCATTTTTGCAAACATTTAAGCAAATGATTGAAAATCCGGTTTCTATGTTAGCGTAATAGAATGTTGATTAGTATAAAAAGAAAAGCCCGAGATTAAATTTTAGTCTCGGGCTTTTTCTTTTGTCAAGCTTTTATTCAGTAACAGTTAACTTGCCAATCATAGCAGGATAATGTCCTGGATATGTGCAGATGTATTCATAGCTTCCTGCTTTAGGTGCTGTAAATGTTACAGTTAATTCTTCGCCCATAGTAGTCATTTTTGTTGACACAACAATTCGATCATCGTTAGGAGTAAAATTTCCTGCTTCACCAGCAGCAATACCTGCGGTAGCAATCTCTTGACCAATTCCGGTAGGAATTAGCACAAAGTTATGCAACATGCCTTCTGCACTCGATTGATTTTTAAAGGTAAGTGTTACCTCTGCTCCTTCAACTAATGTCATGGAGGCAGGCTCAAAAGCAATCTCCATCATTGATTCTCCTTTGGCTGCAACTTCAACTGCCATATCTTCAACCATCGCTAAGGCTGTTTTTGTTTCTGTTTTTTCAGGCGCTTTTTCAACTGTTTTAGATTCTTCTTTTGGTTCAGCTCCACCACATGCCACTAATGACACAAAAAGAATAGATGCTAGTGTAATTTTTACTTGTTTCATAACTTATTTTATTATTCAATTGGTTTATAACATTTACATTTACAATAACATTTTATCTTTAGATATGTTTAAACGAATTTTTAAATGGATAACTAAAATAATCCTATTTTTCATTGCTTTGACAATTGGTTTGGTGTTGATTTTTAAATATATAAATCCACCAATTACGCCTTTTATGATCGTAAAGTATTTTGAAGGAGAGGCAGCAGTTATTCAGAAAGAATGGGTTAAACTTGAAAAAATATCACCCGAAATTCCACTTGCAGTTATTGCTGCTGAAGATCAAAAGTTTTTGGAGCATAATGGTTTTGATATGGAAGCGATTGAAATGGCAATTCAAAGTAATTCAAAAAGTAAACGTATAAAAGGAGGAAGCACCATAAGCCAACAGACCGCAAAGAATGTCTTTTTAGTTCCGAATAGATCTTGGGTTAGAAAGGGGCTAGAAGCATATTTTACTTTTTTAATAGAGTTATTTTGGTCAAAGGGGAGAATTATGGAAGTTTATCTAAATGTAATTGAGCAGGGTGATGGCGTTTACGGTGTTCAAGCCTCATCAGTGATTAATTTTAACAGAGATGCCATAAAAGTTAATCGTTCACAGGCAGCACTTATAGCTGTTGTTCTGCCTAATCCAGTGAGGTTTAAAATAAAGAACCCTTCATCTTACATTCGAGGTAGACAAAGCTGGACAATACGTCAAATGGGGAATTTAGGTGGAACATCAATTGTAAAAACGCTATATGAAGATTAGTTGCTTATCAGTAGTTTACTTAATCTTTACTTTTAATCTGCATTCTCAAGTATCTATTCAACTTCGAGAAGTAAGTTTACCGGAAAAGGTTTGGGTGATTACACATCCATTTATAGCTAAAAAAGCAATCAGAATTTCTACTAATTCAATGTTGATAGCTAATTCAAAGGCGGTAAAGGATACGTTTGGGAATGATGGTAACGGTGGTGCATTAGATGCTTTTAGACACGCTTTTTGGATGTGTTCCTTATCTAATGAGATTGGAAGCAGACGAGCATTAAAGTTAGGAGTAGCTCACGAAAAAGGAAACAGAAAAGATTTTGAAAAAGGCAGATTAGAGGATGGTAAATTGCCTGATAAAGTAAGTGTTGATATGGATTTACATAATAATTCAGTTGGAGTCACACTATGCAATAAACGAGAAGAGGTAACCCAAGATGAGTTAATAACCAGAGTTCTAACAGTATATTTAGCGGGAAAGCTAGTTGTAATAAAGAAGGATACTTTAGGCAACTCACTTTCTGTCGATGGTGAAGTATTACCAATAAACGATTGGAGAGGGCAGTGGGAAAATGCCCGTGTTCTTGTTCCTTCAAATTGCTTTTAGAGGCCGATTCCAAATCCTGCCCTAATTTGAGGGTTTTGATAAGGAGAAAATT
Organism: Vicingaceae bacterium; assembly: GCA_018402765.1. GTDB lineage: Bacteria > Bacteroidota > Bacteroidia > Flavobacteriales_E > Vicingaceae > Acidiluteibacter. The sequence continues at coordinate 83,299 of JAGYIE010000003.1, forward strand.
CTGATTGATTTAAATTGTATAAAATCAGCAGATTAACAAATGAATTTCCGCCAATAGAGCCTCTATATCCTCCCCCCACAAATAAGGAATGTATATTATCTCTAACTGTTTCGTTTATGGTAGGGTTTCGAAAGAGATCTAAATTTAATAATTCGTATTCTGCATGTGCTACGAAGCTTTCAAACAAGATATGTTGTGCAAACACTCTACCTCCATAGATATTGGTTTCGTAGATATAAGCAAATCTTTTATCCTTCATATAGGAATAGGTTGCTCCTAAGCCTACTATAAAATCATCAGTTAGATGATAGCCCACATTTGGCGAAATATCTATAAAAGTGACATCTCCAAAAGATGCTCCTAGGTTTCCTCCAAAAGTAAGTCGTTCAAAGAATGACTTTTTCTTCTGTTTTTTATTTAGCTGAGGCACTGCAGTGGTTGTTTTGTCTTCTACATAATCTTGAGCCCAAGCAGCCTGAAAAGAAAAAATCGAAATCGATATAAGTAGAATAAGTTGTTTCATATGCTTTGTAATGTGTTCAAATTTCATCATTATTTTCGAATTTATATCACCAAAAATCCATTCGGAGTTCTGCATCACCTTTTGTAACTATTTTATTGAAACGGTATTTTTTTTAAAATATCTTTACCTCACAGAAACAGAAGGGAATCTATATTAATAAATATCTCGATAATTGAATTACAAGCGATTTTTTAAACAACAAAATATTTATTGGATATCTCAGATATACGGCTGGCTGATTTATGTGGTGTTGATGGGATTATTGAATCAATTGAATGGAGCAGCGTTCAATCGTCTATTATTGTTTAATCTCTCCGTTACTTTTTTCTTGGGTATATCTATTTCTCATACTTATCGCGAATTAATAATTAAAAAGGATTGGTTGCGATTACCCCTTTACCAATTAATTCCTTTAGTACTTATTACATCAATTTGTTTAGGTACATTCTTCTTTATAATACATACCATTATTTCCGATGTGTTAATTGCTGGAGAGACTTATCAATTTGAATGGATTGATGTAATTCGTAATATTATCAATCAGACGGTAATATTCATGTTATGGTCCTCATTATATTTTCTATTTCATTTTGTGCAGAATTATAGGAAGGAAGAAATTAAAAATTTGAAATGGCAGGCTGCTAAGAATGAGATAGAGTTAAATAAAATAAAATCTCAGCTAAATCCTCATTTTATTTTCAATTCTATGAATAGTATCCGTGCATTGGTTGAAGAGGATCCTAAATTAGCCAAAGATGCAATTACCCGTCTATCCAATATATTGAGAGGTTCATTAATGCTAGGCAAAAAAGAAGTTATAACCCTAAGCGAGGAAATGCAATTAGTACAAGATTATTTGTTACTTGAAAAAACTCGGTTTGAAGAGCGCTTAACAATCAATTATTCAATCGATGAGAATGCATTTGATTGGTTAGTTCCTCCACTAATGATTCAAACATTAGCCGAAAATGGAATTAAACATGGTATTTCTAAACTGACAAAGGGTGGCCGAATCTTTATTCAGGCTTTTGTTCAAGATAATGTGCTATGTATTAAACTAGTTAATAGTGGAAATTATGATGAGAATAAAGCAGTTGAAACTGGCTTTGGCTTAGTAAATACGAAGCAACGCTTGCAGCTGTTGTTTGGAAATAAAGCGAATTTTGAAATTAAAAACTTAAAGAATGAGGTTGAGGTTGTAGTGCTGATACCCTCTGAAATAATACAATTTAAGCATGATGAGAGTAATAATAATTGATGATGAACGATTGGCTCGAAAGGAGTTAACTAGTTTGCTAACTGAACTTGACCAAGTAGAGATAATTGACGAATGCAGTAACGCAGATGACGCCATACAGAAGATTGAAGAACTAAAGCCTGATCTGATTTTTTTGGATATTCAAATGCCAGGCAAGGACGGGTTTTCCATGTTAGAAGAATTATCATTTGTACCAAAGGTTATTTTTACTACTGCATATGATGAGTATGCACTAAAAGCATTTGATGTAAATGCATTTGACTATCTAATGAAACCGATAGAAAGTGGTCGATTGAAAGAATCTTTAGATACCCTAATAGCAGAGCAGGAGCAGATTAAACCGGTAGTTGCATCGAAAGAAGTGCATCGTAAGTTTGATTCAGAAGAACAGGTTTTTTTAAAGGATGGTGATAAGTGTTGGTTTGTCAAATTAAAGGATATTAGTCTTTTCGAATCGGAAGGAAACTATGTTCGTGTTTATTTTGAAAACAATAAACCATTAATTTTAAAGTCATTGAATAATTTAGAAGATCGCCTTGATAAACATGTTTTTTTTAGGGCAAACAGAAAATACATCATTAATCTAAACTGGATTGATAGCGTTGAAAGTTGGTTTAATGGAGGATTACTCGCGAAATTATCTACAGGAATGCAAGTGGAAATTTCAAGAAGACAGGCTGCTAGATTAAAGGATATGATGAGTCTGTAATTAATTAGGCCAACTATCTGTTATAATAAGACCTCTTTCATCTTTATTATTTTTTACCATAACAGCTCGATGACCCTCTTCAAATAAAACAGAAAAATAGGCTTGAAATTCATCTCTGCTAATTCTTTTTTTGCCCGACATGCTCAACCAATCTAATTTTGTGGTGGCGTATAGCTCATTAATATCCTTACTGCTGAGTAGTCCACTTAAGTTAGTGTACCATCCTCGTTGGTGATTGGGATTAATGTAACTAAAGTAGGTGTCAATTTTTTTCTGGTTTAAGGGGTAGAATAAAATTCCTTTCATTAAGGGTACTTGAAAATCTATTTTACGATTTCCTGTTATTTGAATAATCTCATTTGTCTCTTTTGGTTGTAGTTGCTTTTCTGTGAGATGATAAAACTTTCTTTCGAAGTTGTCAACGGAGTTAGGTCCAATAAAAATGGGTTCATTCAACTCATAATATAAATAGAATTTTGTGGCTAACTCTAACTGAAAAATTTCCTTACTTCTGATATCTTCTATTATAAAATCAATTTCTCCTATTGTTGTTTTACCATCAAATAGCTGAATGTTATTTCCCAATAAGCGATAGAATGGGTTGTTTTTAAAGAAGAAAGTCATTAACTGTTCTGCATACCAACCTAACTTTCTGGTGTTATTTCCCTCTATAAATAATCTTAAGGATGTGTCATCTTTATCGATACCTTCTAACCATTGGATAGCTTCCAAAGTGTTAAAGTTTACTTTGGTATTACTTTCTGTAATTAAAGATGGCGACAATAAAATAAATGCTAAATCTGCCACTAGAGCTGATCGCCAATGGCCTTGTTCAGATAAGTTCATAAATCAATGACTAATTCAATTAAATATAGCAACTTTGTAAATTATATCAAAAAAATTGAATTACGTGAAGAATTTATCAATTATCTTAAACGCAGTATTATTAGTAGCCGTAGCTATTTTATTCTATCTTGTTTTATCTGAGCCTAAAAATGAAGAAAGTCAGAATACAATAATTAATGAGGACAGCACTACAACTGAACAATCATTAAAGATAGCCTTTATCAATACCGATACACTTTGGGAAAAGTATGATTTAGTTAAAGTATTGAGATCAGAGTTAGAAAGTAAGCAGGCTCAGTTCAAAAGCCAACTAGAAGCTAAAGTTAAGGGTCTTGAATCTAAATATTTAAAACTTAGAGAAGATGCTCCTATGTTAACTCAAGCTGAAGGAGAGAAGCGACAAATGGCTTTAATGCAGGAGGAAGAAGGTATTGGGCAAATGCAAGAAGAGCTTGCTATAAAACTAGGAGAAGCAGAAGACAATATGAAGCGTAAAATAAAAGCCAATTTAGATCGTCAACTTGAGAAGATTAAAGAAGAGAGGGGGTTAGATATGATTTTAGACTATTCTACTACCAGTTCACTTTTATTAGCAGATTCTACAATGAGTCTTACAGACTTAGTTGTAAGCCAGTTAAATATAGAATTTAACGAAGCGAATAAAAAATAGAAATTACTATGTTGATTGCACAATTAAAGAAAGAGACCAATATTGCCGAGTATATCTTGTATATGTGGCAAATTGAAGATATTATTCGATCATACAAATTTGATCTCGATTTAATCGATGAACAAGTGGTAGCGAAATATCCTCAACCTTACGAAGTAAAGGTTAAAATCAAACAGTGGTATGCTGAGCTTATTGACATCATGCAATCAGAAGGAATAGAAAAGCATGGGCACTTAAGCTATATTATAGAGGACATAAAAGGATTGGGAATTCTTCATCAAACCTTATTAACTACTATTCAAGATAAGGAGCATAAGAATAATTATGAAGTCGCTAAGATTCATATTGCTGAATTGATGCAACGTGGAGATGGTAAATACATCAATGAAATTGATGCATGTTTGACTGGTCTTTATGGTTTAATGCTATTACGACTAAAAAACAAGCCGGTTTCAGATCCTACACGTGTAAGTATGGAGTGTATTTCTAAATTCCTAGCTCATTTAGTTGCTCAATACAATAAACTGAAAACTGGACAGCTAAAGCTAAGTGAAGAGCAGAATAATTAGCAGTTTTTAAAAGCATAAAAGGCGAAGTAGTTTCTAAACTTCTTCGCCTTTTTTTATGAATTTGTTTTTAGTTTTTTGTTTAATATAACTGTTCAATTTACCTGCAAATCAAAAATGACGAAAAAGCAATTCATTTACTACCTTTTTGTGTTAATAAGTTGTATTTTAGGTAATATTTCTGGTATTCAAATGTTAAAGAGTGATTTGTTTTGTCACTTTTTTGATTATAAAATTCAATAAAAACAACAGTTCCAACTTTTTTTTCAATTATTCTCAGCTTCTTGATTTTTTAATTGTTCAGAATATATTTTTTTTGTCCTATGTTTGACTTTAACAATGAAAGACTTACATACATATTCTATTTTTACCTCATGTTATAATTTTACGACTGGGGTTTGAAATATGTAAAAAGCTCTCTCTACAAAATCTATGTTTCCATAAAAATCTACGGTATTTATTTTTTGGACGAGGTTCATTTTATTGATGTTTTTAATCGATTGTAAATAAACGTTAATCCATTAAAAAATTAAATGCTGTGTTCAACTCATAAATGCAACACATCTATTTTTTACTTCTTGTGATAAAGAAGTAGGTTTTACTCCTGATTCTAGCGTAAATGAAAATTTAAACTTGAAAGGAATGATTAATAGTTCAAATAAGTCAGGATTCTATGTTTTAGGTTCTGAACTAAATCCATACAATAGCATAGGTTATGAGCATAACGTAATTTTGGATTTTATGAGACAATCTTTCAGCACCTCTAAATCTAACCAGAATTTATTTGATGAGGTTATCGATTTTGCATCTTCAGATCTTGGATATGATAAATTGGATTCAATATTTGATAATGGCAATTTGGATTCTCATATAATTGGATATACAGTACCAACAGATTTTTATTCTGAAATACTTTCAATGAATTCAGCGGGAACTATTTCAAATGCCGCTTATGACTATTTAAAATTTATGCTGGATGTTGGATTGGAAGCTCCATGTGAAAGTTGTACATACAATTAGGCAGTTGAGTATGCAATTCAGGACATCAGCGTAATTGCAGAGAGTGTGGGTCTTGACAATAGCTTAATTGCAAGTGAAAAAGAAATGATATTTATCGCATTATCAGTTTGTAAATATAGTATGGATTTTTGGAGACAAGAAGCCCAGCGTGTGTCATCAAATTATTCTATTTCATTGCTTGGTGGTAATGGTACAGGTGAAGATTTCGTTCCAAACATTTCGTGGTGGAAAGCTGATGCAGTAGGAGCAATAGCAACTTTTTACGCTGGTGGTAGTATATTAATGGATATTAATTTTGGCTTGGGTGTAGGTGTTATGGCAGTAGGTGGCGCAATGGCTTCTATGGCATAAATTTAGACAACTAAAGTATTAATTATAAAAAGTTCTACAATGAAAATTCATATTTATCGTCCTTACTTTCTATCATTCTCATTTAGAAGTTATAAAATTGTCGATGCTGCTAATCGTATTCTTGGATTGTTAGATAATCAATCAGAGGTCGTAATTGATAATTCGCCTGATAAAATAAGGTTGAAAGTAGATTGGTATGGAGGTAGTCATCATTTTCAAGAAACAGATGTAGAGGAAAAATTTCTAATTTGCTATTTTGCAGAAAAGACAGTAGTCGGTGTGGCGCTCAATTTTCGATTCAAAAACCTTATAAAGTTAAAGGAAGTAACAAAGGAGGAGTATCTGAAGGCTATTGAAACAAAAGGTACATCTCTACCTTTTTATCAAGGTGCTGTAGTTACGAAATTAGAATCAATATTATCTCGGATTTTGTCTGGGTTGGAACTATTTGCATCAGCTTTACTATTTTATCAAACAGACTACAATGGGAATGCAGATCTTAAAGATTTGGAGTTTTTACGTTTCATTGCTTTGTTAATTGCTTTAGGGGGTATTTTTGGCCTAGTTTGGAATATCAATAAGCATATGAAAATATCAACTAGAGTTATTGTTGGTATTGTCCTTATCGGTTATGCCGGTTGGCAAGTTCAGCTTGGAGGTGGAAATTGGTTGATATTTCTACCTCCTGTGGTTTTAATGTTGGGAGTTCTTGGGTTTTATAATTTGAGGCGCAAGTAATTAGGTTGCTTAAAAGTAGAACTAACTTCTTTAAGTGGTTTTAAATTAGTTGTTTGAGTTCCTAATTTCATGAACTTATTGAGCTATGGTAAAATAAGACCCTCTTACCATAGCTCAAGAAGTTTTTTATAAGAATACACTTAATGAGGTTTAAATTTTACTGAATATAGTTAAAATTCTGATTCTCTTCAATGGACATAAGTGTGTTGTAAATCAGGTCAATTACATTTAAAACATCCTCTTCGTGAACCATTTCTACAGTGGTGTGCATGTAGCGTAACGGCAAAGATATTAGAGCTGATGCAATACCTCCATTTGCATAAGCAAATGCATCTGTGTCAGTACCTGTTGATCTGGATGCTGCTAGTCTTTGGAAAGGTATTTTATTTTCATTTGCTGTTTTTATGATTTGCTTTAGCAAGTTATTTTGAACAGCTGGGCCATAGGTTAAAACAGGTCCTTTTCCTGCATGAAAATCTCCTTGTTCAATTTTATTGATTAATGGTGTTTGTGTATCGTGACAAACATCAGTAATAATAGCAATGTTGGGCTTTATTCGTTGCACGATCATTTCTGCTCCGCGCAAACCAATTTCTTCTTGTACACTGTTGGTAATGTAAAGTCCAAACGGTAGCTTTTTCTTATTTGCTTTTAGCTTTTTTGCTACTTCAGCTATCATGAATCCACCAATTCGGTTATCTAAAGCTCGTCCAACTAGATACTTTTTGTTGAGTATCATAAACTCATCTTCATACGTAATGACGCAGCCTACATGTACGCCTAAAGCTTCCACTTCTTCTTTCGTATTGCAACCGCAGTCTAGAAATATATTAGAAACTTTTGGAGTATCTTCCTTATCATATCCTGTTCTTGTGTGAATTGCAGGCCAACCGAAAACGGCTTTTACAATCCCATTGTCAGTGTGAATATTTACGCGCTTAGAAGGAGCTATCATGTGATCAGAACCTCCATTTCTTCTCACGTAAATAAAGCCTTTATCTGAGATGTAATGTACAAACCAGCTAATCTCATCGGCATGGGCTTCAATTACTACCTTATATTTTGCTTCCGGATTGATTACACCAACTGCAGTACCGTAGGTATCAACAAAAGTTTCATCTACGTAAGGTGTAATGTAATTTAACCAAAGTTTTTGCCCTTCACTTTCGAACCCTGTCGGAGAAGGATTGTTTATATATTGTGCTAAAAAGCTAAGCGCTTTTTTGTCAATGGTATTTTTTTTAGGCATACGCTGTTCTTTAATAGTTTAATGATTCAAATATACGTGTTTCTATTATTAAATTTAAATTGTATTGTCTTGAAATAGAATACATTTCTTTATAATTTTGAAAGTAAATTTTCGATATGGGATTCTTAGATAAATTAATTCAATCAGTATTTACAGAGAAGTCAACAAACATAACTTATGAGGGCACTTCTGACCTTATTAAGAAACCCCTAAAACGCTCTGATCAGTTCAGAAAAAAATATCAAATCTGGGTCGAAAATCAGCACTACAATTTTATTATACGTTCCATTTCTGAAGAATGGGGAACTCGAAATGAAATATCGTCTATAGAAGCCAAACTTTTTTACTACAATACAGAGAAGTCAAATGGCTTTTTGTATTATTTCGATAAAGGAGAATCTAAGGAAATGCCCCAATTTTTAATTCAACTATTTGCTGATCGGGTTAAAAAACTGGGTTATTCAATGAATCATCAAGAGGAGCAAATAGTGGAGGCAGACTCATTCTTAAAAACGAAAGAAGTAGTTTATCTCAAACCTAAGCTTAAGTATAGAATGGAAACTCCATATGAACAACTCTTTGGAAATATTCATATAGAATGTGTGTGGCATGATCAAGAGCCTTATTATATTAAGCTGATGGCCAATTATTTTTCTGATAGAGCTTACAATTTACCTAGCTCATTTGATAAATTGGTTGCTCATTTATTCGTATTTTGAGCCTAGTCCCAAAAGATACTTATGAATACCATTTCGAAGAAAAAGTTTTTTTACCCAATAACTGACGATTTAAGAGTCTATTTAGATGATTACAGCAGAGAAATAAAACTTCCAATACAGTATAAAGATTTACTTCATTTCGAATCTAGCATGCCTGTATATGATAAAGAGGGGAGAGATACTCTTTGGGAAACAGTGATGTTTTCACAAGCAGATATGGATGAAATAAATCATGCATTAACACAAGTTTACTCCTTATTAAAAACTGAAGGAGATGCAGAGGTGGTCGATCATTTATATACCAATCGAATCGATTATTGTCCCTTTGGAAACTCCAAACCGTTCAGAATTAGAATTACCAATAGGTATAACGATAACTATGATTACTTCTATGTAAAGCGAGCTGACGCTTCTCGAATTTATGGATTAGAATTAGAACATATCTTATCCCCAAACAGAATAAATTATATTGTTGATGGGGAGACGATTATCGAAGAGCATATAGCCGGTATTCCTGGTGATGTATTTATAAAAAATTGGCTAAATGATGCTGAATTAAATGAAATTCGGCTTGCAAAAGAGTTTGTTAAATTTAATGAAAGAACCTTTGTAAGGTTATTGGGCGATATGAGGTCGTATAACTATGTGGTAGATATGACTCCTGATTTTGATGATATTCAATACAGAATACGTGCAATAGACTTTGACCAACAAACCTATGAAGGAATGCGGACGATGTATTTACCTCAATTCTTTAAAGATAATAATGCTATAGTAGACTTTGTAGTGAGATACATTAATCCTGAAACAATCCGACAGTATCAATTAGAAGAGCGCGCAATGATTGCCAATAGGATAAAGGTTTCTAGGTATCGATTAAAAGACTTGCTCGATATTATGGAGAGTAATGAGATATCTACTCCGGAAAAAGTTAGGCAACTTAGGGAAGAACTGTCAATTCACTTTAATGATCCGGAGTTCTTGGAGTGCGAAAGTATGGGAAAAATTTTAAGACACCGTCTTTATATTTTGCTCTACAACAATAAAGATATCCTATCTTAGTTTTCCTCTTTTCCAGTTAAATATATCATTAACGGATTGAGGTCGATAAGCACCTTGCCACTTAAATCCGGATAGAATTAATTCCTCAGGGTCTAGCTCGTTCAGAGGATAAAGTGTAGCATCTGGGTCATTCATAAAAGTAATGGTTTCTATATCATTCTCTTTTATACCAATTAATAGGTCACTGCTTTCTGCTCTGTTTACACCAATAAATTTTTCTTTCTCATCTTTGCCATAGTAGATTGTTTGACCATTCCCTTCTATAAAAACTTTTCTCAATTCATTGTCGAAGAAGGTGCCGGTTAATTGTTTTCCTTTGATTTGGTTGTATCTGTTCTTTATTGAGTCTATTTCAGAGACTATAAATGCATTTTCTGGAATAAAAAGTTGATCAATTTTACCATTTTGGGTATTTATCAATATCGTAGTTCCCGTAATTTGATTTTGATCAGACCAAAGGATAGGGGAGTAATACATTTTTAAAATACTATCTGTTAAAGCATATGCAACTGAATCGCAGCTTCCCTGAAGATCATTTTTAAAAATATTTACCTGATAAAATGCTTGCATGATTCTTTTTCCCTCCTTATTTGGATAAACTCTGAAAAGCTGAGCATGCATAAATAAGGTGTCTTCATCAAATGGTTGGATCAATAAAGCTTTTTTAGAAACTTCAATTGAATCTCTCTTTTCGTAAAACTTAGCTAAATTTCCATTTACGATGATGTTCTCAACGCTATCGATAATACTAACATTACTTCTTGCTTCTCCATATCCGCGATTTCGATCATATGATATGGTATCGCCTTCTAACGTTTTGCCATCAGACAATAAATAGGCATTTTTGTAAAATAAGGAGCGCTGCGTGTATGTATTATAGTACCCATTTTCACAATAAATGTAGTTTTCATCGCTAATGATTTCTGTTGGCCCGTAAAAGCTAACTTCTTCATTGTTGGTATTGTAATTCATTGTGTCAGACTTGATTACATAATCCTGACTAGTAAGAACCACATCAGTCTTGAAATACATAATGTTGGTTTTCATATGAAAATAGCCTTTTTGGCTAATGAGGGTGTTGTCATCAGTGCTACTTTTAATAGTACCACTATTTTCATAATACGCGATATTGGTATTTCTATCAAGTATTATACGGTCGGTTGTAAGTACAAAATCAGGTCTAATTAAACGGACGTTTCTTTGAATGTCTGCTTTCTTTTCATCACTCTGATACTGCAAATAATCCCCAATCAATAATAAGGAGTCTCCTTGTTTTATCTTAACATGTCCAAAGGCTTCAATATAGCTAGAGTTTTTATACATGTATGCACTGTCGCAAAACATTAATACATCCTGATGCTTTAATTGAACATTTCCAATAAGGCGTTGAGCATCTTTTTTTGACTTTTCAGAATAACGAAATTCTTCGGCATTCAAAATCTGGATCTTCTCCTTTTTTTGAGCTACCGAGAAAAACGTAATGAAGCAAAATAAAAGGTTAAAAAATATCCTCATTTTTGAGTTTATGCATTAACTGTGCCGCGCATTAATGTTTGGTTACGATCTGGGCCAACAGAAACAATAGTAATTGGTGTTTCTAGTTCTTTTTCTAAAAATTCAATATACTCATTTAATGCTGCAGGAATTTCTTCTATTGATGCTAATCCGGTTAAGTTTTCGCTCCAACCTTTTAACTCTTTGTATATAGGCTTTATGTCTTTGTCTAAAACATCATAAGGTAAGAAATCTATTGATTCTCCTTTATAACTATAATGGGTACATACTTTTATAGTTTCGAAATTGCTCATTACATCCGCTTTGGTCATGATTAGTTGAGTAACCCCATTGATCATTATTGCATATTTTAAAGCAGGTAAATCAATCCATCCGCATCTTCTTGGACGACCTGTTGTAGCTCCAAACTCATGACCTACTTTTCTTAATTCTTCACCAGTTTCATCAAACAATTCTGTAGGAAAAGGACCTGAACCAACACGCGTACAATATGCTTTGAAAATACCGTAAACTTCTCCAATATTATTTGGCGCAATACCTAATCCTGTGCAAGCTCCTGCTGTAATAGTGTTTGATGAGGTTACAAAAGGATAAGAACCAAAGTCAATATCCAATAACGTTCCTTGAGCACCTTCAGCTAAAATACTTTGATTGTTTTTAGAAGCATTGTTGATAAAGTGTTCGCTATCAATTAATGTAAGTGATCTCAATAATTCTATTCCTTCGAACCATGCTGTTTCCATTTCAGTCACATCATATTCAAATGCATACCTGCTCAGTAAATCATCATGCTTACCTTTAAGCGTCTCGTACTTATTTTGAAATTCTGGGGATTCAATATCTCCAACTCGAAGACCATTTCTACCGGTTTTATCCATGTAGGTAGGACCGATTCCTTTTAGTGTAGAACCAATTTTTTGATTCCCTTTAGCTTGTTCAGATGCAGCATCCAACATTCTGTGAGTAGGTAAGATAAGGTGCGCTTTTCTAGAGATTTGCAGCGATTTTTTAACATCAACCCCCATCGCTACTAAAGCATCTATTTCTTTCTTGAAAATAACAGGATCGATTACCACGCCATTTCCGACAACATTTGCTTTATCCTTATGGAAAATTCCAGAAGGTATAGTATGCAATACATGTTTGATGCCATCAAATTCTAAGGTATGACCTGCATTTGGACCTCCTTGAAATCGTGCAATAACATTGTATTTAGGAGTTAATACATCTACTACTTTTCCTTTACCTTCATCGCCCCATTGTAGGCCTAATAATACGTCTACTTTCATTTTGTTTTTTTATGCTGATGCTTATTCGTTTATTGCTTCTAGTGCTTCATCTTCTGTTTTAAAGATATCAAACACGGTGTTTAATTTAGTGAGAATGATTAGTTCTTCTAGTCTTGGATTGGCGCCAAAAATAGCAACTTCTCCATCATTTTTTCTTGCTTTGGTAAGTAATCGTATAAAGCTATTCAGACCTACACTATTTACGTACTCTAATTCCTCAATGTTAATGATAAATTTGATTCGATTACTTGCTATTTGAAGATCAAATGCAGCAATTAAATCTGCAGTTTTTTCTTCAGAAAGGAGTCTGCCTTTCAAATCAATGCGCACAACATTACTCGGCTTAACTGATATGTTAAAATCCAATTCCAAAATTCAGTCTTGTTTTGGCTTATTTACTTCCTCTAAAGCAGCACAAGAACTACAAATGCCATATAGGTTTAAGGAGTGATGCATTATTTTAAAATCAAGTATTTCTCCAACAGTTGATTTAATTTGTTGGATTCTTGGATCGCAAAACTCGATTACCTTATTGCATTTTGTGCAAACCAAATGGTCATGTTGTTTAAATTCAAATGAGCGTTCGAATTGTGCAATATTATTTCCAAATTGATGCTTACGAACTAAATTACAAGCTAATAGTAATTCAATTGTGTTGTATAGTGTCGCTCTACTAACTCTATACTTTTTATTTTTCATCGAAATATATAGCGATTCTATATCAAAATGCCCTTCTTGAGAATAGATTTCATTTAGAATTGCAAAACGCTCGGGCGTTTTACGGTGTCCATTTTTTTCTAAATAGGCCGCAAAAATTTGATTTACTTTTTCTATGGTTTCTTCTGATGCCATTGCTTCGGCTAAGTTTTTCAGTGAACAAAGATACGCTTTATATTAGGATGCAAAAATTGATTTTTGAACAGTTTGTTAACGATTTTTTGATTTGGTTTAGAAAAATTTTATTTCTGTAAAGGTTTAAAAAGTAGGATATTAATTTCACTATTTACTAAATCTATGAGAATGCTATTGCTGCCTTTAAGCAGGGTAATCAAAAGCGCACTTATTATTATCAAAAAAATGTTTCAGTTAATGAGTTGAACACAGCGTTCACTAAAAAACTTGATTTTACAGTATTTCCGAATCCTTAACAAGGTCAAATAACTATTAAAGGAGATCGGTTACAAGAAGACCAAATTCACATTCGGGATTTAGCAAGAAGAGTAGTTTTTGAATATTAATCTGCTTTAAAGTCTGATGAAATTGTAGTTCCTATTCATCAGTTAGGTAATGGTACTTATATTCTTTCTGTTCAATCAAAAGGGCAGCAAAGAAGTCAGAAGATAGTGGTGAGTCTCTAAAGATAAAGCAATTGTTTGATTGAATGAGCCCACATAGTTTTTTCTACGTGGGCTTTTTTAAGCCGTATCTATCCTAGAAATATTAATTACTCCATTGACATTTTTTAGCTTTTTTATTAGATCAGTTAAATGGCGAGTGTCGTGTACAAATACCATAATCTTACCCTCAAAAACGCCGTCATTACTATCAAAACTAATAGAACGCATGTTTACATTTAATTCCATGGAAATGAGTTTGGTGATGTTATTTACAATACCTACGTCATCAATTCCTGTAACCTTTATTCCTGCTAAAAATGCAATTTGTTCCTGACTTGTCCACCTAGCCTTTACGACGCGATAGGCGTAATTACTTAATAGCTGTACTGCGTTAGGGCAATTGGTTTTATGAATTTTTATCCCTTCATGAATGGTGATAAATCCAAATACTTCATCACCAGGTATAGGGTTGCAACAAGGAGAAAGTTTGTAGTCGAAGTGTTCCATATCTTCTCCGATAACAAGCATTTCATCTGCCTGACCTTTAGATCGGAGTGCTTCTTCAAACTGCTTACTTGTATTTATTTTTTGAACTTGCTTATTCCAGTTAAATTTTCCATTTTCATAAGGCACAGTATCTAATTTACCAAGCTTTACTTTATTGATTGCAATTTTATAGTACAATTCCAAAGGAGATGGAAGACGATAAAAGCTTTGGAGTTCTTTTAAATTGTCATTGGTAAAAGGAATTTTTAATTTCTTCAGCTTTCTTTCCAGTATTTCTTTTCCATCTTCGGCTATTCTCTTCTTGTCTTCTTTTAAGGCAGATCTAATTTTTGATTTGGCCTTTCCTGTTATCACATAGTCTAGCCAGCTTTCCGTTGGCTTTTGCTTTTTAGAAGTAATAATTTCTACTTGGTCGCCACTTTTTAACTCATGGCTTAAGGGAACTAGCTTGGTATTTACCTTAGCACCAATACAACGCTCACCAACTTGGGAGTGTATTTCAAAAGCAAAATCCAGGGCAGTCGCACCCATCGGTAAACTTTTAACATCTCCATTAGGTGTAAAAACGAAGATTTCCTCTGCAAATAAGTTGAGTTTGAAATCATCCAAAAAGTCGATGGCATCATTTTCAGGGTTTTCAAGTAGTTCTCGAATTTTATTGATCCAAGCATCAAAGTTCGATTCTTCTCCACCTTCCTTATATTTCCAGTGGGCTGCAAATCCTTTTTCAGCCACATCATCCATTCTAGTAGATCTAATCTGCACTTCAACCCATTTTCCGGATGGGCTCATTACTGTAGTATGCAATGATTCATATCCGTTAGCACGTGGTGTGGAAATCCAATCACGCAATCGGTCGGGGCTTGGCTGATAAAAATCAGTAACAATAGAATAGATGTTCCAGCAGTCCGCTTTTTCTCTTTCAGGAGCAGAATCGATAATTATTCGAATAGCAAAAATGTCATAAATCTCTTCAAACGAAACATTTTTGTTCTTGATTTTATCATAAATGGAATGAATAGATTTCGTTCTAGCCTTGATCTCAAATTTAAATCCTTGTTCTTCTAGTCCTTTTCGAATAGGTAATGAAAACTGATTTACAAATCTAGTTCTTACCGCTTTCGTTTTTTTGAGTTTGGCAGTTATTTCATCAAATATTTCTGGATCTGTATATTTTAATGATAAGTCTTCTAGTTCAGATTTAATGCTATATAATCCTAATCTGTGTGCTAAAGGTGCGAACAAATAGAGCGTTTCTGAGGCAATTTTTAATTGCTTATCGCGTCGCATAGAATCCAATGTTCGCATATTATGCAAACGGTCTGCAAGCTTGATTAAAATTACCCTTACATCATCAGAAAGTGTTAAAAGAATCTTTCTAAAATTTTCGGCTTGTAAGGAAACATTATGATCAACAACTCCAGATATTTTCGTCAACCCATTAATAATCTTTTCAGCTTTTTCGCCAAACATTCTTCGCACATCTTCTAAAGTAATGTCGGTATCTTCTACAGTGTCATGTAATAAGGCACAAGCCACTGATGTAGCACCTAAGCCTATTTCTTCAGCAACTATTCTCGCGACTTCGATAGGATGATATATATATGGTTCTCCGGTTTTTCGGCGCATATCTTTGTGCGCTTCTAAGGCAGTATCAAAAGCTTTTCGGATTAACTTTCTTCCATCATCATTTTTAATTTTCGTTACTTTAAGCAATTGCTTGTAACGTTTTATGATTTCTTTTTTTTCAGCTTCTAGTTCTACTGGAATCATAGGGTCTCTTGGAAATGAATAATAACTCTAAGTTACAAAAGGTGCATCAATACTGCTACTATACAATAAATAAAAGTGAAGTCAGTATCTATTTTATAGTGAATTCAGGATAGGAATGATAAATTTGTGCAACGTTTAAACGCTTTAATTTTATGAACGAATCGAAATTAGATATTTCAAATGATTTTCAAGGCATCAGTGATGAGCAGTGGAAGTTGCTTGTAGAGAAAGATTTAAAGGGTAAAAATTTTGAAGATACTTTAGTTTGGAAAAATGATAACGGTATTTCGCTGCAGCCCTATTATAGAGCTTCTGATTTAGATCAAATACAGAAACCTGAACGTTTTAGAGCTATTCAAAATGAATGGGTTATTCAACAAGATTTTATTGTTAGAGAAGGGGTAAATGCTTCGATTTTAGCGTCTTTAGAGCGTGGAGCAACAGGAATTGGTTTAATTTTACAAGAAAATGTTGATTTATCTGCAGCGCTGCAAGGTGTTTATATAGATGCTATTCCTTTGGAAATTTGTGGTAATGTTAGCTCAAATACACTAAAACAATTGGTAGAAATTGCCTCGGAGAAGAATGTTAATCTAGATACATTATCTGGTGTAGTTGCATTTAAGCCACTCGCAGTAAGTGCTGAGTTGGGAAGTAATCAATCTCTTGATTTACTTGCAGAGAGTATTAAAGCTTACAGTAACCAACTGACAAATGTTAAGCTGATTCAAATAGACGCATCACCTATAAAAAATGCAGGAGGAAATGAACATCAAGAAATTGCTTTTGCTCTTGCTCAAGTAAATGAATATATCGATGGGCTTTCTGAGAAAGGAATTGATGTACAGGTTATTGTTGATAATTTATCGTATAAATTCTCTTTTGGTACCTCTTACTTTTCTGAAATCGCAAAGGTTAGGGCATTTCGTTTTTTAGTTGGTTCGATATATAAAAGTTACAATGTTCAATCCGATGTTCAAATAACAGCTTCAACAGCTACAATAAACTATGCAGCGAAAGATAGTTACACCAATTTATTAAGAGCAACTACGTCTGCTATGTCAGCAGTTATAGGTGGGTGTGACCGTTTAGTTATTTTACCTCACGATGTTGTGTTCACGAATCAAACCCAATTTGGAGAACGGGTAGCAAGAAATATTCAAATAGTATTGCAAGAAGAAGCGCATTTATCTAAAGTAAAAGATGCTGCTGCTGGCGCTTATTATATAGAGCAGTTAAGTGATGATTTAGCGAAAAAATCTTGGGAGTTATTCCAAGAAATCGAGGCGATTGGGGGATTTACGCATTCACTAAGCCAAAATAAATTACAAGAATTAGTAGCACTTAATGCTGCGCAAGTGCTTTCATTGCTAAAAGATAAGAAGCGAATTTTAGTAGGAGTAAATAAATATGAGCCTGCTAAAAGCGAAGGAAAACAAATTAAAGAGCCGATCACGGTAATAGGTAAAGATTATAATGCGCTTAATCCTATTAGATGGAGCGCTATTTTTGAAGTGGAGGAAAATATATGAAAACAAATTTTGCAAATACGACCTACCACCAATTAGTTGACAGCTATGTTAGTAAAGAAATAAGTATTGAGGGGAAGGTGTGGGATACGTTAGAAAAAATTGCAGTACAGCCAATTTACAAAGTGAGTGATATTGTTTCACTAAAACACTTAGATTATGCTGCGGGTTTACCTCCTTTTACGAGAGGGCCATATTCTACTATGTACGTTATGCGTCCATGGACTGTTCGGCAATATGCAGGCTTTTCTACAGCTGAGGAATCCAATGCCTTTTATAGAAGAAATTTAGCTGCAGGGCAAAAAGGGTTGTCGGTAGCTTTTGATTTGGCTACCCATAGAGGATATGATTCAGATCACGAGCGTGTAGTTGGTGATGTAGGTAAAGCGGGTGTTGCAATTGATAGTGTAGAAGATATGAAGGTTTTGTTTGATGGAATTCCATTAGATAAAATGTCTGTGTCTATGACCATGAATGGAGCAGTGCTTCCAATTTTGGCATTTTATATTGTCGCAGCTGAAGAGCAGGGAGTTACTTTAGAGCAATTGTCAGGAACTATCCAAAATGATATTTTAAAGGAGTTTATGGTGAGGAATACTTACATATATCCCCCAATGCCTTCTATGAAAATTATCGCTGATATTTTTGAGTTTACTTCAGAGAAGATGCCGAAATTCAATTCGATTAGTATCTCAGGCTACCATATGCAAGAGGCCGGTGCAACAGCAGATATTGAGTTAGCCTATACGTTAGCCGATGGACTTGAATATTTAAGAGCGGGAATTAAGGCAGGTATGGATATCGATTCATTTGCTCCTCGATTATCTTTTTTCTGGGCTATTGGAATGAACCATTTTATGGAGATAGCTAAAATGAGGGCAGGTAGAATGCTTTGGGCTAAGATAGTGAAAGAGTTTAGCCCTAAAAGTGCTAAATCTATGGCACTTAGGACTCACTCGCAAACTTCTGGTTGGAGTTTGACAGAGCAAGACCCATTCAATAATGTTGCTAGAACATGTGTAGAGGCTATGGCTGCTGCTCTTGGCGGAACGCAGTCATTGCATACCAATGCACTAGATGAAGCGATAGCTTTACCAACCGACTTTTCAGCTCGGATAGCTAGGAATACACAATTGTTTATTCAAGAAGAAACAGATATAACCAAAAGTGTGGATCCGTGGGCAGGTTCTTATTATGTAGAAAAGTTAACGAACGATCTAATGGATCGGGCTTGGAACTTAATAGAAGAAGTAGAATCTTTAGGTGGTATGGCAAAAGCTATAGAAGAAGGCCTGCCTAAGCTTAGGATAGAGGAAGCAGCAGCAAAAAGACAAGCAAGAATTGATGCTGGAAAGGAGACTATTGTTGGGGTTAATAAATATCCGCCTGAAGAAGAAGAGCCAATAGAAATTTTAGATATAGATAATACAAAGGTTCGCTTAGGGCAATTGGAAGGGTTGAAAAAGCTGAAGGAAACTAGAGATGAAAAGTTGACTCAAACTAAATTAGAGGCACTTACAGTGGCTGCAGAAATTGGTAACGGAAATTTGTTAGCTTTAGCAGTTGATGCTGCTAGAGAAAGAGCTACACTCGGCGAAATATCATCTGCATTAGAGAAGATATATGGTCGATATAAAGCGAAAATTAGTTCTATTTCGGGAGTTTATTCAGCTGAAGCTATGGGAGATAAAGATTTTATATTGGCACAAGAATTAGCAGATCAGTTTGCAAACCTAGCTGGTCGTCGTCCTAGAATAATGGTAGCAAAAATGGGACAAGATGGTCATGATCGAGGGGCAAAAGTTATTGCCACTTCATTTGCCGATATTGGCTTCGATGTAGACATCGGTCCATTGTTTCAAACACCTGCAGAGGCTGCTAAGCAAGCAGTAGAAAATGATGTTCACTTACTAGGAATATCCTCATTAGCAGCAGGTCATAAAACGTTAGTTCCTCAAGTAATGGAAGAACTGAAGAAGTTGGGAAGAGAGGATATTTTAGTGATTGTTGGTGGAGTAATACCACAGCAGGACTATGACTTTTTATGGGAAAAAGGGGTAGCAGGAATATTCGGACCTGGGACTAAGCTGTCAGCCGCAGCACAAGAAATTTTAAGTATCTTAATCGAAATTAATTCTTAACGCTATGAAATATTTATCCATTACTTTATTGGTGGTTGCACTTGCATTGGCAGGTTACTCATTTTATCAAAAAACTCAAGTAGACCAATTGAACATTGAGATAAAAGATAAAATTCAAGAAGTAAGCGATATGAGTGGCAGAGTTGCTTCCTACCAAGCTCAGTTAGACACCATGAAAATGAAGAATGAGGAACTAAAGCAAACGATATTGAAGTTAGCGAATGATTTAAGTCGAGAGACAAAGCAAAAATAAAGGCATAAAAATGGGATTAGAAATCTATTCTAGTCCCACTTTTCTATCGATCTATAAATGCTTTTTGAACTAATTGTTTTGCCTCATCAGAAATTACTAAATGCTTTAAATTAATTTATTGGATAGAATATAGATGTTTTCCACTTTGTTGTATCAGCTTCTATAGATGGATCAGTAATATATATTTCATAAGGAGATCCTTTTGCTGAAATATTTGCCTTTTTCATATACGCTTCAATCGTTCTGTGCAGTACTTCTGTTTTCATGTAATCTCCATAGAAAGTACCTGTAATTACTTTTTCTGATGGTTTCTCTTTAAGAACAATTCGTTCATCCGTTGTAAGGTTTCCTTCTACCGGTATTGCAGCTTCCATTATAACTAAATCTTCATTAAATTGATGATAATAGGCAAGTGGTGCTCCACTTTGATTCATGCCATTGATGGCTGCAAAAACCATGATGTCTTTATATAGTTCTGCTAACTTGTTGCTCATTCCTGCTGCATTGGTAGAATCTACAATCGCTAAAATCATTTCAGCTTCGGTAGTTTCAATGCTTAACTCTTCAGGGATGGTAACACTAGTAGGCCTTTTCTCAATAAAATCTTTAAGATTTTTAAGGCTGGTTTGGTAGGCCTCTGTAATCATTGATTTCATAAAAAGCGCACTGATTAATCGATAATGAAATGGCATTTCCTGTCCTTTAAATGTCCAAATGACTTGTGTAGAGCCATCAGGATTGGTAGAGAATTTCCAAACTGCAAAATCGTTACTCTCCATTTCTCCAAATTCCATTTTCATCTTAATATAACTATTGGGTGTAATTTCGACAACAGTCTGCTTACCATTGCCAACATATTGATGCTTACTTTCCCATTTATTGTATGCACCAACTACATCCATTTCTTCAGAATATTCATTATTCATTTCAGGATCTATTTGAAACCAATACGACCATTCTGTCCAAGTTTTAAAATTGATAACTTCTGAATAGACATCTTCTGTAGACCGATTGATCATTATTTGCTCCTCTATTTGTAACGATTTTGGGCTAAAAAAAGATGCAATGACTAACAAAATAATAAAGATGAATAATACGCTGAGTATTCGTTTTAGAATTTTCATGGTGGGGATAACTTAAGTTTTTAACGAAGATAGTCACACTTAATCAACTATGAAATAATCCAATTAAAAATAGTAAGATTTATCTATTGATGAAATTATTTTGTGATTAAATTGTTCAAGTCATTTTAAATGAAATTGTTATTTTTGAAATTCTAAAAACTAAAAAACTTTTCTCTAGCATCCTATTCACTTAATCTCAATACTGAATTAACATATCTTGAAAGTAAATAAAATCTTACATATAAGTCTATTAATTGGTTTAATCCTTTTTATTCTGCCTATCCACGGTTTTAATACTGAACACGATACATTAAAGGCAATTGTTATTAATTCGGACGCTCCATTTTCTAATAATATAAAAAATTTAACTGGAGAAGAGGTTATTCGATTAATCGATTCCCTCCTTGATTTAAAGCAACTTTCGGATGGAGTAATCGAGCAACTTACAGCCATAGTTGGAGAAATAGCTTTAAAAGAGGAGACGCCGATTCTTTTGTCAGGATTTTATGATGATTCTGAATATCCATCAAACTCATTTTATGGTAATTGGGACAGTTATCAAATTCACCCACAGATTAATTCTTTTGAAGATAACATCAAATTGGTTCTTCAAGACACACTAAACAATTGCTCCTTTTATCCACCATTAAAGGGGTTAATAACATCTAATTTTGGTTGGAGAGATGGAAGAAGTCACCATGGGATAGATATCGATTTACAAGTTTGGGATCCTGTCCATGCAGCCTTTGATGGTATGGTGAGAGTAGCGAGACATCACCCTACGTATGGTAGAGTAGTGATTGTTAGACATTACAATGGTTTAGAAACATTGTATGCTCATTTACACCGTCTCAAGGTAAAGCCTGGTGATGTTGTGGAAGCAGGGCAAGTAGTTGGGTTAGGAGGGAGTTCAGGTAGATCTACTGGTAGTCATTTGCATTTTGAAACGCGTTTTAGAGGCCGCTCGTTAAATCCGCGTTCGTTTATTGACTTTAATAACAATAGATTAGTTAGCGATTCTATCGTGCTTACCAAAAATAGATGGGATAACTTCAGCTGTTATCCTGCAGGAATAAATTATTATACGGTTCAGAAGGGCGATTTTTTGGTTAAAATTGCAAATCGTTATGGTACGAGTGTACAGCGGTTGTGCGAACTTAATGGAATTGACCGTAAGTCTGCACTCAGAATCGGTAAAAAATTGCGCATTGACTAAGCCATGTCACTAACCCACATCAACTTTCAAGATCATCCGACCAATCGGAACAAAATGGTTTTCTTTTTTAAGGATCCTAAACAGGCTGTATATTTTCAAAATTTATTAAATGAAAATAAAATTAAGCATGAACGACAAATAGACGAAGAGGGCGATGGACGTGTCTATTTTGGAGTTATGAAAAGTGATTTCAAATTGGCAAAAAGATTAAATTATTTGACCTATGGTCATTTTAGAGAGCCATTTATTACCGTTCCTTTTTTTAAGTATTTATTGTTAATAATTACTATTACCGCTATTTTCTTAGCCTTTTATGGTGCTATTACTTCTGCAAAATAGACTGCCGTTTTTGCCGTTATTTATCTTAATTTTATAGTCTATGAGGATAAAAATTTCATTTGCTTCTTTCTTGTTCTTCGCCTTTGCAAGTGTATTTGCTCAAAAAAATGTGACCACTTTTGGTGTGCAAATTAAACCTGTAATTCCACTAAGTTTTATTGGAGCTTCTGAAGAGACGATTATAGATAACAATACAAGTTTTACGTTGACACCCAGATCAGGATATAGTTTTGGTATGGTTGCCCGCCATGGCTTCACTAAAATGCTTTCTATAGAATCAGGAATTAACTTTACGACACGTAAATTTGATATAACAATTCAAGACGGGAACTTTAGTGGTCAAACGGATATAAAGTTTGTTACGTATGATATCCCGTTATTGGCTTTGCTTTATATACAGCTTGGAGAGCAAATGTATATGAATGCTGCCTTTGGAGCTTCTATAGACTTTTTGCCATCTGATTGGGAATCATCAGGAACTTATTTTAGACATTACTCATTTAGAAAAGAATGGATTATTCCTAGCATGCTAGCGAATATAGGATTTGAGTACCGGACATTTGATAAAGGATATTTCTATTTGGGTGCATCTTACCACAGGCCGTTTCGGGATTTAACTACTACTAATGTGGCCTATTATAATGAAGCCAATAATGTAAATAACATAAATGGCTTCGATGCTTTAGCATCTTTTAACTTAGATGGAAGTTATTTGACCTTAGATTTGCGTTACTTTTTTCACGAAGACCCTATTCGGAAAACAAATCGAAAAAGAAAAAAATAAACCAATATGATTGAAGACGGAACTCATTTTCTTACAGAACAACTTCTTAAATTAGGAATGTTCATCATAGAATCTAACCTCGGTGATCATTTGAGGTTGTTGAGGAATTAATTTCCTAAACCACTTATCTTGCAGGCGTGATAGAGCATCTTCAATTACGCATTCGGGAAGTTATTCAGGAAACATCTGATAGCAAGACGTTTATCTTTGAAAATAAAGATTTAAACTATCAGGCAGGTCAGTTTCTAACTTTTTTAATCCCTTCGGGTATTTCAACTATCCGGAGGGCTTATTCTTT
Source organism: Vicingaceae bacterium (assembly GCA_018402765.1). Taxonomy (GTDB): domain Bacteria; phylum Bacteroidota; class Bacteroidia; order Flavobacteriales_E; family Vicingaceae; genus Acidiluteibacter. The sequence continues at coordinate 107,115 of JAGYIE010000003.1, forward strand.
TTGCACCGCTCCGCAGGTGGATGAATTTCCTGCTGTAACAGTAAAACGGGTGGCGAATGGTGCCGGTTCAAGATATATTCTCGACAACTGGAAAACCGGAGATCTTGTAGAATGCATAAAGGCTACCGGAAAATTTACACTTTCGAAAGAAGATGTAAATGAATTAGTACTTTTCGCTGCTGGCAGCGGAATTGTGCCAATCTTAGCAATAATAAAACAAGCTTTGCATGATCATAACATCAAAAAGATTCATCTATTCTATTCAAACCGCTCAGAAAACGCTACAATCTTCAAAGATGAAATCACCAAACTAGAAGCAAATCATAAAGAGAAACTAATTGTTACTTGGTTCTTTAGCAATTCATTCAATATTAGCAAAGCCAGGATAAATGCAGAATTTGTTGACTCATACTTTAAAAACCAAGTAAAAAGTAACATAACTCATGTTCATGTGTTTGCCTGTGGACCAGAATCTTATATGTATTTGGCGGAGGTAAGATGCCTCTTTGCAGGTATTCCTAAAGATAATTATCACCAAGAAGTTTTTTTCAGAGAAGAAAGCTCAAGTCTTAAACCTAACTCATATAAAAAAGGTGATTTTGATATACTCATTGAAAGAGAAGGAAAATCATATTCATTTCAAATACCCGGAAACAGAACTATCCTTTCGCAAGCCATAAAAAACAATATACCCATTCCTTGGTCATGCTCTAGCGGAAGATGTAGCGCCTGCATGGTAAAATTGAAACAAGGAGATATTTATATGTCTAGAAACGAAGTCCTTACAGAAAGCGATTTGCAAAAAGGCTATATCCTAACATGTACTGGATACCCAGTTAGCGGTCCTTTAATTTTACAATCAAAGTCTTAAATATTCACTTAATATTTAAATAATGTAAAAATTACAAAATAGTAAACTTCATAACATAGCGGTAGAGTAATAGTTACTTTCTTTTATAGTTCAGTTTATAATTGAATCGGAATTTTACATAAAGTAGTTTTAACCTTCTTACTCCTAAATGAAAGGGTTAAGGTTTTTAAATGCAAAGTGTGATTCTATCTGTTATGAAAAAGATGTTTAACTTCCAAAAGCTTACGAGCAATAAACTAATTCAAAGTTTATTTTTTGTTTTTATTTTATCATCAAATAATCTAACCGCTCAAATCCTAAATCAGACCTTTAGAACAGGCTCAATACCTTCAGGATGGTCACAAAGCTCAGTTACATTCACAACTTCTGCAAGTGGATACGCTAATTTCACTAATACTTCGGCAGTTTTAACAAGTCCGGTTTTTGATGGATCGTCCTTTGCTTCAATTAATATCAATTTTAATGTAGCAAAATTTGGCTCTGGCGGCAATGGCCCTATCACTGTTGAATACTCTCTCAATGGTGGTTCTACTTGGAGTAATTTAGGTAACTCTCCCACTCCTACCTCTTCAACATACCTTTCGGCTTCTTTATCTATATCCTCTGTTTCAAATAATATGAGAATAAGATTTAGAAGATTAAATAGCCCATCGCAGAAAAGGTTTAGAGATTTAGTAGTATCAGGAGTAGGTTCAGCTCTATGCTCAGCTCCAAGTTCTCAGGCCTCAAATATTTCATTTAGCAACGTTCTGGATATTTCAATGGATGTTTCATGGAATAATGGAAATGGCGCTGGGAGGGTAGTATTGATGAATACATCCAATACTTTCACTGCTCCTTCTAATGGCTCAAATCCAACTGCAAATACAACCTACACCAGTGGACAACAAGTAATCTATAATGGAACCGGCAATTCAGTTTCTGTAAGTGGGCTTTCAGCTTCTACAACATATTGGTTTAGAGTTTACGAATATTGTTCCCCCGACAGGGTTTATAACTCAGGCACTGCTAGCAATAATCCAAGAAGCCAGGCAACAACCGCACCTACTTTTACTCCTTCATTAACTGCTGGAAGTCTTAGCCCCTTTGGGAATGAATGTATAGCAGGGACATACGGCCCAAATACATTCACAATTTCGGGTAGTAATTTAACTGCTGCTAATAATGTCACCGTTGGAGCTCTATCTGGTTATCAATTTGCAACCTCAGCCGGAGGTCCTTACTTAAACAGTTTGAGCATTTCTCAACCCGGAGGTACGTTTAACCAAACCATTTATGTTAGATTCTTACCTGTGGCAGCGGTCAATTACAATGGCAATATTGCCATCGGAGGAGGAGGCGCTTCAAGCGTCAATGTTTTAGCTTCTGGAACAGGGATCAATACTCCACCAACTGCACTGTCAGGCGCATCTTCATCAATAACCTATGCCGCAGCAACTATAGAAGGAAGCATAAGTGACATAGGTTGCTCATCAATCTCCGCCTATGGCGTTGAATATAGCACATCATCAGGCTTTACTCCCGGAACAGGAACTCAAGTTCCTTCTTCTAATCTAAGTGCAGGTAATTTCAGCTCCAACTTAACTGGTCTTGATGCCAATCAAACCTACTACTACCTTGCTTATGCAACAAATTCGGGTGGAACAGCATACGGCTCCGAATCATCATTTACAACTTTAAATTTAGATGCTCCTATAGCAAATCCAGGTTCAGGAATAGGCGATTTTGCTTTCATGGCCAATTGGGATCCGGTTATTGGCGCTACAGGCTATCGCCTGGATGTTAGTACGACCCCTTTTACTAGCGCTAATGCAACTGACTTGTTCATATCTGAGTATGTAGAAGGTTCTGCAAATAATAAATACATCGAAATTTTTAATGGTACCGGAGCGCCGGTTAATCTTAGCAATTACCGACTTCGTCTTTTTTCTAACGGAGCAGCAAGCCCTAACAATGATGTTTTACTATCGGGAACTTTAGCAAATAATGACGTTATCGTTTATGAAAATTCTTCAGCTGCAATCTATGCAGGAATTCCTAATGCCGCTATTAACTTTAATGGAGACGATGCAGTTGCTTTATGGAAAATTTCAACTTCTTCATACGTAGATATCTTCGGTGTTATTGGAGATGATCCGGGTTCTCAATGGACTTTAGGCGGTAACAATACTGCCGATCAAACCCTGGTTAGAAATGCTGATATTTCGGGCGGGGTAACTGTAAATCCATCAGGAACCGGACCTGGCGCTTTCTTAACCTTAGCTACTGAGTGGACTGAGTTTCCTCAAAATAACGTTTTGGATTTAGGTTCGCATACCTTCAATTCAGGTGGTGCTACCTATGTTCCCGGATATCAAGATCTTGCAGTAGCAGGAATATCGCAACTTGTTTCAGGTTTATCGCCTAATACCCAATATTACTATAGAGTAAGAGCCGTGTCCTCTACCAGTACTTCCGATAACTCAAATGTTATTTCTGTTTTAACTACAAATACGGGTTGTGCCTCTGGTGTCAATATCAGTTCTTTTTCACCAACAAGCGGTCCTGAAGGCACAAGGGTAACTATCACAGGAACTAACTTCAGCACTGCAACTTCGGTTACCTTCAATAATATTCCTGCTACTTACTTTACAATTATTAGCAGCACTGAAATTGAAGCTCAGGTTCCAGCAACAACATCAGGCATAATCAGAGTTGCTGATAGTGGCGGATGTTTCGATAATTCTTCCGGTTCATTTACATTCATTGGAAATACAGGAACCTGTATTGGAGTGCTCAGCGATATAATTATCTCTGAAGGATACGACCCGCAAAGTGGCATTAACCATTACATTGAAATTTATAATGGAACAGGAAATGCCGTAGATTTAAATACAACAGCCGATTATTCGCTGAGACTTCTAAATAAAAGTTCTGTCTCTGACCCATCGCCTACTACTTATAACCTCGATATCACAGGTGTAATTAATCCTGGCGAAACGAAAGTTTACTTTGCTGGTGCTAACGGTGGTTTAGCATCCCTTCCTGCTCTTGGGTTTAACAACGGGTTTAATGAATGGGATGAAATAATTCTTTTAAAAGACAATGTGATTATCGATAGAGTTCAATTTCCTAACAACGTTGGATATAATTATCGTCGCTTAAATACGGTAACAGGACCAAATACTACCTATACCGCTGCCGAATGGAATAGGATTGAAACAGGCGAAAACACCTCTGATATTGGAATATTTGTGGCTAGCTCTGACTATATCATTTCTACTCAACCACCAGACGCTGCTGCAGAGCCCTGCGATCCTTTCGATTTAATTGTACAGAGTTCAAATCCGGCTGTTGGCTATCAATGGTATAAATTAAATTCTTTAGGGAATTGGATTGCAGTAATTCCTTCTGTAGAAGTTAGTGGTTACGACACCAATCAACTCACAATCGACCCCTCTATAGGATATGATGGAGTTCAATTCTATTGCCAAATCAGCCGAGCTCTTTGCACTAAACGTTCTAATGCCGTTCAGTTTGATGAAATCCCTAATCCAAGAAGGTATTTCCGCTCCGCGGGAAGTGGCAGCTGGGTAGGAGACAATATTTGGGAATATGCTTCAACACCTGTGGGCCCATGGTCTACCTCATGTTTTCCTCCTTCTGCCGAAACATCCGACGAAATTGTCATTCAAAATGGTCATTCGGTAATAGTAAACTCGGCTGATATAACTATTGACCAAGTGATTATAGAACTTGGAGGAAATTTAAGCTTGAGTGCTTCTGATGCGATAACTTTTGCTAATGGTCCGGGTGTAGACTTTATTATTGAAGGAACGTTTACCGACAACACCAATTCTGGCGGTGGCAATGGTGTATTTATGAATTCAGGAGCTACTTGGCAAATGGGAAATTCTGGTACATTAATTAAAACCAACAACTCTTCATTTGCCGTTTATCGCGATAATTATGAAGGAGGCATGGCAAACATTCCTGCAACATCAACAGTAATAATTCGCAGTGTTTCAGGCTCTAATCCTTCATATACTGCCGTGGGAAATACATTTTACCCTAATCTAACCTTCGAATCTACTGGCGGCAACTGGAATCCTGTTGTTCTTGGAAGCCGATTTAACGGTGCATCCGATTTCCCAACGATTAAAGGAAACTTAGATATTGGTGGTAGTGGTTTAGGGATAGTAACTATCTATAATCAAAATACAAACGCTACTCCTTTAACTGTTGAAGGTGACGTAATTGTGAGAACAGGAAATACGCTTACAAATGCCGGAACTGTTAATGGTACAGGCTTCGATTTCAAAGGAAACGTTTCTGTAGATGGTACTTTTAATGTAAATTCAACTACAAATCAGAATTACCTCTTATTAAGCGGGAATTCTACTCAATCTCTCTCTGGATCTGGTATAATCAGTGTTTTTAATCTTAGAGTTAATAATAGCTCTACTTTTGGTATCGACCTTCAAAGAAACTTGACCGTTGTTAATGAACTACAAATGATAGATGGAAACATTCAAATAGGTTCTAATCTGCTCACACTTGGATTTAATACTACCAACATTGGTAGTCTCAATCACACCGATGGTTATGTAATTGGAAGAATGAGAAGGTGGTTTAATGGAACTAATGCTGGTGATGTATCAGGAAAGTTCCCTATGGGAATTCTTTCGGCAGATTATTACGATAGATCTGTCTTAATTGAATACAACTCTGCTCCAACAACTCCTGGTCACCTCACTGTTGAGTATATTAACTCGCCTATGGCAAATGTAAATGCCGGAATTCCTATTGCCCAGGCCAATACTGGTGGAACAACTTTCGATGTTGTGTATGTTGAAGATGAAGGTTTCTGGCAAATTGATAATCAAACAGGAACCCTCACTGATGGTTTGTATTCTATTTCACTCACAGGTGAAGAGGTTCAATCTATAACCGACGTAAGTAACTTAACCCTCTTAAAGCGAGTGGGTTCAGGACCTTGGACTTGTCCTGGTAATCACATTATTGCTGCAGGCCCGGTGAGCAAACCTATTGTTTCTCGTTCTGCTGTTTTTGGTTTCTCGAATTTCGGGTTTGGTTCAGGAGCAAGTAACCCTTTACCAATAGAATTGTTAAGTTTCACAGCGACCCCTCAGAACGATATTGTAAATCTTGATTGGGTCACAGGCTCAGAAATCAACAATCAATTTTTTACTGTAGAAAGAAGTATCGACGCTCTAAATTTTGAAGAAGTTCTTAGGAAAGATGGTATTGGCAACTCATCTGCAACTAATTATTATAGTGATGTTGATACAAAACCATTAATGGGATTATCGTATTACAGATTGAAACAAACAGATTACAATGGAAATTTCAGCTATTCGCAAATTGTTCCTGTAAGTTTTAATCAAACTAAAACGGTTCAGTGGATGAATATAAATCCCTCAAATGGAAATATAAATGGATTTAGCAACAGTGATATAGAATTTACAAGCTACCGCATCTACTCTTTAGGAGGGAAAATAATTTCGGCAGGAGCCTTAAATTCATTAGACGGATCATTTAATATTAATTCTGGCATAGCTTCAAAAGGGCTCTATTTCGTAGAATTACTTGATAAAAATGAGCAACCAACTGTATTCAAACTTGTGTTCTAGGTAGTCTTAAAATCATGAATTAACTTCTCTATACGCTTCGAAGAGCAAAACTTTACACCTACCCTAATCTAAAAGCTGCTTCAATTTGAGGCGGCTTTTGTGTTAATTATACACTTTTTCTCTCTTATTGAATTTAATGTTTTGAATAGCATATCTACTACTTTCCAACTATATACTCATAATGATTTGCCGTTCGTCCTATCAATTAATCGATTTAATAAGAAAATGAATTTTTCTACCATCTAGTTTACAAAAGATTCTTTATAGATTTCTCACTATATATTTGATATTGAGTGTATGCTTTCGCAGCTCTAGACCTCATCATCTCTTTTGATTCATTATTAACATAACTTGTAATTGCATTATGCATTTTAAATGCCTTGGGACCCATTAAGCCAGATGTCCTAACTAGTAGATTTACATACGCTGTTTTCAACAACGGAGAAAAGAATCGCTTGCTATAAATAGCTCAAATAATTGCACATAAAAAAGGCTGCCTCTACAAGAGAAACAGCCTTCCTACGTTAAACTAATCCAAATTCTTAGTGCTGAATAACCAGTTTCTTGGTTACTGCAATATTGCCTTGTAGAAATTCTACAAAATAAACTCCGTTAGCTAGATTTGAAACATCTACAGAAGTCAAACTTTTACCTTGAATGCTTTCAGAATAAACTAAATTCCCAACTGCATTGAAGACAGATAAGTTAACATCTGCATGGTCTATGTTTAAGCCTTGTTTTATTAGGCGTATTACTAGTCGTGCTTTGTCTGCTGGCAGATCGGATTTTACGCTTAGTAATGGTTAGAATAATTACCACCCTAGCAAGAAAAAGTAAAACAGAATGGGATGATATTTTAGTAGAAAAGAAGTTCTTTTCGGCAGTTGCTCACTTAGCTCCTGTTTTGCTTATTGAAATTCTAGTACCCCTATTTTTTAAAGACTTTCCAACATTTGTCGATTATGTTATTCGTGCAAATGATGTATATCTTATAGCAATAGTGCTGATTATGGTAAATCGGTTTTTAAATGCTGCACAACTCATTCTCTCTCGATTAGATTTATTTAAAGACAAGCCCTTAGGAAGCTATTTTCAATTAACTAAAATTGTTATTGGCATTATTGCAGGGGTACTAATGTTGTCTGTTTTGGTAAGTAAGTCGCCCATTTATTTCTTCAGTGCCTTTGGGGCAATGACGGCAGTAATTCTGTTTGTCTTTAAAGACACTATTTTAGGGTTTATTGCTTCAATTCAATTGTCTGCCAATGATATGATTCGTGTGGGAGATTGGGTGCAAATGGATAAGTATGGAGCTGATGGTGATGTGTTAGAGATTAATCTGACTACAGTTAAAGTAAAAAATTGGGACAAAACAATTAGTACTGTTCCAACCTACTCGTTTATTTCGGATTCATTTAAGAATTGGAGAGGAATGCAGGAAACCGGAGCGAGGAGAATAGCTCGTTCTGTATACATAAACATTAGCACTGTTAAGTTTGCTACACCTGAAATGATTGATCGATTTAAGAAGATCCATATTATTAGTAAATATGTGGAAGATAAACAGCAAGAAATTGAAGCATATAACAAAGAGCAAGCTGCTGATACTTCTCATGTTTCTAATGGCAGAAGAATGACCAATTTGGGTACATTTAGAGCCTATGCCCAACGGTATTTAGAGCGTCACCCTAAAGTAGATAAGAACTTAACTATAATGGTTCGCCAATTAGAGCCAAACGAAAAAGGGGTTCCTGTGCAGATTTATTGTTTTTGCAATGATATTGCTTGGGAAAATTATGAGGCAGTGCAGTCCGATATAATGGACCATTTGCTTTCAGTAGTTCCTCAATTTGATTTACAAGTATTCCAAAATCCATCTGGTTCTGATTTTAGGAAATTGCAGGGGGAGTAAAGGTAGTTTGTCTATTTACCGTTTATGCAATGTAATTTCATTCTAACGCTCAATCCTTATCGTATAAAAGCCAATACCTAAATCTTAATCATGATTCTGGGAGAAGACTTACATGCTAATATAATCTAAAAACTACTAAAAACAATATTCATTTTTCTCAATAAGCTTTGCAGCTACTACTCTTCTGCTGTCTTTTACGTTAAAAGGTTCATGTTTTGTAAAACGTTTCATTCCCATTAACATCGCTCTTAATTCGTCTCCATCAGCAAATGACTGTATCGCATCTCTACCTGCTTTTCCAATTCGATCAGCAGCATCGTATAAGTAAACCTTCATCATAGCAACTTGCTCTTCAGTAGCTTTATCGCCTAATTTTTGAATTCTCAAAAGTGTAGATTCAGCTACGTAAGCTTCAATCATCATGTCTGCAATATTCATTAATACCTCTTGTTCTTTAGCCAATTGTTGCATTAATGTTTTTGCTGCTGCTCCAGCTACTAAAAGAACCGCTTTTTTAAAGTTGCCGATAAGTCTAGTTTCGGTAGCATATGCTTCAGAATCATCAAAATCAAAATCAGGAATTTCTAATAATTCATCTGCTACTTTCATGGCTGGAGTCATCAAATCCAATTCTCCTTTCATGGCTCTCTTGAGCATTAAATCAACAGAGAGCATGCGGTTAATTTCATTCGTACCCTCAAATATTCTGTTAATACGTGCATCTCTGTAGGCTCTTTCCATAGGAGCTTCGGCAGAATAACCCATTCCGCCATATATTTGTACACCTTCATCTACTACATAATCCAATGTTTCGGATCCATGTACTTTTAATAAAGCACATTCTACAGCAAATTGCTTAATTCCCTCTAATGTAGCTTTTTGTTTATCCATACCTTCAGAAACTAGATTCTCAATTGCATCTTCAATATTTTGAGAAGCTCTGTAAAGTGCTGATTCAGTTGCAAAACATTTAATAGCTTGCTCGCCTAATTTAAATCGGATTGCACCATATTTAGAAATTGATCGTCCAAATTGTTCTCGTTCGTTGGCGTAATTTACAGATCTAGTAATGGCCATTTTAGCTGCACCTAATGCTGCTCCGGCTAATTTAATACGGCCAATGTTCAAGATATTTAAAGCAATCATAAAGCCTTCTTGACGCTCTCCTAGTAGATTTTCAACTGGAACTTTTACGTTATTGAAGAACACTTGACGAGTGGATGAACCTTTAATTCCAAGTTTCTTCTCTTCAGGATTTAAGGTCAAGCCCTCCATATCTTTGGTAAGAATAAATGCAGATAAATTTTCGTCATCACCAATCTTTGCAAAAACAGTAAATACATGCGCAAATCCACCATTGGTAATCCACATTTTTTGACCATTCAAAATATAGTGTTTACCATCTTCTGATAATATAGCTTTTGTTTTTCCTGAATTGGCATCTGATCCAGCGCTTGGCTCTGTTAAGCAATAGCATCCTTTCCATTCGCCTGATGCTAATTTTGGGATATATTTCGCTTTTTGTGCATCATTTCCATAGTATAAAATTGGAAGTGTACCGATTCCTGTGTGTGCCGATAATGCTACAGCAAATGAATGACCTGCTCCTGTAACTTCTGCTGTAAGCATAGAGGTTACAAATCCTTTTCCGAAGCCGCCTAAATCTTCCGGAACAGATATTCCTAATAGACCTAACTCACCTGCTTTGTCTAATAAAGAAGGCATTAATCCTTCTTCTAATGCATCAATTCTATCCAAATTTGGAAATACTTCTGCATCTAAAAACTCATTACAAGAATCAGCAATCATATGCTGTTCTTCTGTATAATCTTCTGGTATAAATATATTTTTCGGATCTGTATCTTTAATTAAAAACTCTCCGCCTTTTGTGATATTACTCATTTTAGTATGTTTTTAGTGATTGATTATAGTAATTCGAAGATTCCTGCGGCTCCTTGTCCGGCTCCAACACACATGGTTACCATACCATATTTGCCGCCTCTCTTTTTTAATTCGTTTAATACTTGAACGGTTAATTTCGCACCTGTGCATCCAAGTGGATGTCCTAAAGCTATTGCACCTCCATTTACATTTACTTTTGATTTGTCTAACCCTAATTCGCGAATTACAGCAACTGATTGAGAAGCAAATGCTTCATTTAATTCAATCAAATCGATGTCTTCTAATTTTAGGTTAGCTTGTTCTAATGCAATTGGAATTGCCTTGATTGGTCCTATTCCCATTATTTTTGGGTCAACTCCTGTAGCGGCATAAGAAACTAGTCGTGCAATTGGTTTTAGATTTAATTCTTTCACCATTTTCTCCGACACGACTAATACAAATGCAGCTCCATCATTAGTTTGAGAAGAGTTTCCTGCAGTTACTGAACCGCCATTTGCGAATACAGGACGTAACTTAGAAAGCGCTTCTACACTGGTTCCTGCTCTTGGACCTTCATCTACATTTACTGTATAGTTTCTTTTTTTCTTCTTTCCGTTGTCGTAGTAATTTTCTTCTACTTCAATAGGTGCTATGTCATCTGCAAAACGATTCTCTGCTTGTGCTTTTAAGGCTTTCATGTGTGACTCGAAAGCAAATTGATCTTGTTCTTCTCGAGATACGTTGTATTCTTTGGCAACTGCTTCAGCTGTCAACCCCATTCCCCAGTAGTAGGTAGGATTTTCTTTTGCTACATCTGCGTTTGGAACTATTCTCCATCCGCCCATTGGCATACAACTCATAGATTCTACACCACCTGCAATTACACAGTGATTCATGCCACTTTTAATTTTAGCGGCTGCTATTGCTATGGTTTCAAGTCCTGAAGAACAGTATCTGTTTACTGTCATACCTGGCACAGTAATATTGTTTAACCCAATTAATGAAATCAACCGACCGACATTAAGACCTTGTTCTGCCTCAGGACTTGCATTTCCCACGATTACATCATCTATATGATCAGATGTAACTTGAGGGTTATCTTTCATTAAGTGTTTGATTACTTGTGCTGCTATATCATCTGGACGGGTAAAGCGCAATTGGCCTCTGCCTGCTTTGCCCACCGCTGATCGATATCCTGCTACTATATATGCTTCCATGTTATTGTCTTTATAAGTTGTGAAAACTTTGATTCAGTATTATTTAGTTTCTAAGAACTTTGCCTTTGGTTACAATGCTTTGTAGTCGTTCCAACGTTTTTTTCTTGGTGCATAATTCTACAAAAGCTTTACGCTCTAGCTCTAAAAGGTAGGTTTCAGAAACTTCTGTGATTTCAGATAAATCTCCTCCACACATTACATACCCTAATTTTTCAGAAATTAATGCGTCATGCTCAGAAATGTAATTTCCTGATTTCATAGAATTTGCTCCTACATAAACAATACCCAAACCTTCTTTTCCTAGCACTTTAATATCTGTTCTTTCCACAGGTTGACTATACCCTTTGTCTGCTAATGCAATAGCTGCTTCCTTAGCTCTTTTCAATTGAAACTCTCTACTCACAACTATTTCGTCTACACCTTCACGTAAGTAACCCTTATCGAATGCCTCATATGCTGAGGTGGAAACCTGTGCTTGCCCGATTGTTAAGAACCTTTCTCTCATTGCATTAATTCGGATATCACCTTCTTTAAGGCTGTCAGATAAACGAAGAACAAATTCCTTCGTTCCGCCACCTCCTGGAATTACGCCAACTCCAAACTCAACCAATCCCATATACAATTCAGCATGTGCAACTACTTTGTCGGAATGCATGCATAATTCACAACCTCCACCTAACGCCATTTGGTGAGGAGCAGCCACTACTGGAATTGCACTGTATCTGATTCGCATCATCGTTTTTTGGAATTGAGCGATCGCGAATGATAATTCATCATATTCTTGCTCAACTGCCATCATGAAAATCATTCCCACATTTGCTCCTGCAGAGAAGTTTTGTCCGGTGTTGGAGATTACCAAACCTTTGTAGTCTGCTTCCGCTAAGTCAATGGCTTTGTTAATACCTTGAATTACTTCAGCACCAATCGTATTCATCTTGGTATGGAATTCTAAGTTCAAAATTCCATCACCTAAGTCTACGATAGTTGTTCCTTTATTACTCCAAATCGTATTGGCAGCTCTCAAGTTATCCAATACCACTAAGTCTTCAGTTCCTGGAATTACTTTGTAAGATTTAGAAGGAATATCGTAATAGAATTTCGCTCCATTTTCTACTTTGTAGAATGTCTTAGCTCCGCTAGCGATCATTTCATTGATCCAGTTTGCAGGTTTTTGACCTTTCGCTTTCATCAATTCAATTCCTTTTTCTAATCCCAATGCATCCCAAGCTTCAAATGGACCTAGTTGCCATCCAAAACCTGCTCTCATTCCATCATCTATGCGAAATAATTCATCTGATATTTCAGGAATTCGGTTCGATACATACTCAAATAAGCCTAAGAAATTTGCTCGAAAGAAATCCCCAACTTTTCCATCAGATTCAATTAAAAGTTTTGTTCTTTTTCGGACATCTTCTATTTCTCTTACTTTTCCAATAATATCAAAGCGTACTTTCGTTTGTTCTTCATATTCTAATGTCTCCAAGTTTAGTGAAAGAATAGTACTTTGTCCATCTTCACCTTTTACTTTTTTGTAAAACCCTTGACCTGATTTAGAACCCAACCATTTATTGTCCAATAAATGTTGTACGTAGTTAGGAATCGCAAACATATCTTTTGCTTCATCACTAGTGCAGTTTTCACGAACACCGTTTGCTACATGAACCAAAGTGTCTAATCCAACTACATCACATGTTCTAAACGTTGCTGATTTTGGTCTTCCTAATATACTTCCGGTTAATTTATCAACTTCTTCCACCTTGAAGCCCATTTCCTTTACGGTATGAAAAAGATTCATAATGGAGTAAACACCAATTCGGTTAGCAATAAAGGCAGGAGTATCTTTAGCAAGTACTGTTTTCTTTCCTAAGAAACGTCTACCATAGTCCATCAAAAATTCAACTATTGAGGAGTCCGTTTTAGGGGTTGGAATTATCTCTAATAGCTCCAAATATCTTGGTGGATTAAAAAAGTGAGTTCCTAAAAAGTGTGTTTGGAAATCTTCACTTCTTCCTTCTAACATCATATGAATTGGAATTCCTGATGTATTTGATGAGATAATAGTTCCTTTTTTTCTATATTTTTCAACATTGTCAAAAACGATTTTTTTAATTTCTAATCGTTCTACGACTACTTCGATTACCCAATCAGCTGATGCAATATCTTTCATATTGTCATCCATGTTTCCTGTAGTAATTCTTTTAGCGAAAGATTGCCTATAAATAGGAGAGGGGCTGGATTTTAAAGCGGTCGTTAATGCGTCATTAACGATTCGGTTTTTTACCACCGTATCTTCTAGTTTTAATCCCTGTTTTTCTTCTTTTGCAGTGAGCTCTCTTGGAGCTATGTCCAATAATAGAACCTCTAAGCCAATATTTGCGAAATGGCATGCAATCTGAGAGCCCATAACGCCTGAGCCAAGTATTGCAACCTTTCTTATTCTTCTTGTAGCCATAAAACGTTTAATTTTTAGGTTATTTGTTTTCCTTGTAATTAGCAATTAATTCGTTGATGTTTCCCATTACTTCGAAATAGATGTCTAAGTTTTTTTGAGGGATATTTTTGATGATGTATTCATTTAACTCTTTTACTACTTGTTTGGCAATGCGCTTTTTTGTTATTCCTTCCTCAGTAAGATGAATTCTAACCATTCTTCCGTCTGATTTGTCCCCTTTACGTTCGATGAGTCCTGCTTCTTCCATATTTTTTAAAATACGACTCAAACTAGTTGCTTTCATTCCCATAAGTGGAGCTATTCTAGTAGCAGGAGTTCCAGTTTCATCTTCAATATTTAAGAGTACAAAGCCTGTAGCCTGGGTTAAGCTATGTTTTGCAGCGATGCTGTTATATAAATTGGTTAAAGCATGCCAATTAACTTTGATGTGGTAGTCTACGGTTTCGTTGGGTTTCATTTATTGTAATATCATTTCTAACAAATATAGCAAATATTTATTATGCAAGCATAGTAAATTATGTTAATTTAATGCAAAAAAAATCCCTTCTCAAAACTAAGAGAAGGGATAAAAGAAACTATCTATAAATGGCTTCAATTTGATCGAGGTATTTTGCTTTGACTATGGCTCGTTTAATTTTCATGGTTGGTGTCATTTCTCCAGTGTCAATTCCCCAAAAATCCGGAACTAAAATAAACCGTTTCACTTGTTCGTATTTTGCGAAGTTCTCATTATAGTGATCCACTTCTTTTTGAATTCTATCAATAATCGTCTGGTTGTTGACTATAGAAGCATTGCTGCTATATGGGATATTTTTTCTTTTACAATAATCCTTCAAAAAGTCGAAAGCAGGTTGAATTATTGCAGATGGGTGTTTTTCTCCCTCTCCAACTACCATCAATTGCTCAATAAAAGACGATTCTTTCATTTTGTTTTCGATAACCTGAGGAGCAATATATTTACCACCTGAGGTTTTAAATGTTTCTTTTTTACGTCCTGTAATTTTTAAGAAATTATCAGCACTTAGTTCTCCTATATCTCCTGTTTTGAAAAAACCATCTTCAGTGAATACCTCCTTGGTAGCTTCGGGTTTATTGTAATACCCCATCATTACATTAGGACCTTTTACCAATATTTCTCCATCTTCTGCAATTTTTACCGTTACATCATCTAGTGGTCTTCCAACAGTCCCAATTCTAACACCATCATTTTCTTCACAGTTTACAGAAATTACAGGAGACGTTTCTGTCAATCCATATCCTTCCATTACAGGAATCTGAGCTGCTAAGAAAATTCGCGCTAAACGTGGCTGAAGAGCAGCAGCACCGGAAGCAACTGCAATGGCATTTCCACCTAAAGCTTCACGCCATTTGCTAAAAATAATTTTGTTAGCCAATTTTAATTGGAAGTTGTAAAATGGATTCTTCCCACCAATTTCATATCGATTACCTAGACCCACAGCCCAAAAGAATAGAGCTTTTTTGATTCCAGTTAAATCCATTCCTTTTGCTATGATTTTATCATATACTTTCTCGAGTAATCGTGGAACAGCTGTAAAAATTTGAGGTTTTACATCTCGCAGGTCATCACCTATTGTTTCCATTGATTCAGCATAATAGATAGAAACCCCAACATAGATATACATATACGCTACCATTCGCTCGTACACATGGCAAAGAGGTAAGAAACTAAGCGCTTTGCTATTGTGATCGCATGGAAGTCTTTTTCTAGATGATAACGAATTGGCGACCAAGTTACGGTGTGAAAGCATCACGCCTTTAGGTCTTCCGGTAGTTCCTGAAGTATAGATTAATGTCGCAAGATCTTCAGTTTTAATTCCATTCATTATCGATTGAACAGCACTAAAATCTCCATTAGCATCTAATTCTAATACTTCTTTCCAGTTTTTCGCACCTGAAACTTGATCATATGTATAAACATGCTGCAATGAAGCTACTTGACTTTTAATATTGCTCACTTTTTGGAAAAGATCGGCGTCCGACACAAAGCAACACTTCACTTCCGCATCGTTCATTATATATGCATAATCTTCTTCTGTAATTGTTGGGTATATTGGGACACTGATACCGCCCATTTGGGTAATTCCTAAATCAGTAATGTGCCATTCAGATCGATTGTTAGAAATAATGGCAATTTTATCTCCTGGTTGAAGCCCCATTTTTAGAAAAGCGATACTGATTTTCTGTCCCATGGATATAAACTCATCAGTGCTTATTTTCTCCCACTTTCCATTAACTTTTGATGTTAATGAATCCTCTTTCTTATAATTTTTCTGCTGATGATAATGCAGATCGAATATTCTTGTCAACTGGTTGTCCATCTTCTTGAGTGATTTATTTTGCATAAATATATCACTTTCTAATGATAGTTTTGTGAATCATAAATGTGAAGAAATATGAAAAAAGTAGACTATTGGGTAAATCATCTTGATTTATTGCCACATCCAGAGGGCGGATTTTATAAAGAAATGTACCGATCACCTTTATCCGTTTCCGCTGATATTATGGAAGAAGGATTAGCCGGAGATCGAAATCTAGCAACAGGAATTTATTTTTTGATAACCGAAGGTAATTTTTCTGCTTTTCACCGAATAAAATCTGATGAAATGTGGCATTTCTATTATGGAGAACCACTTATTGTGCACGTAATTGAATTAAGTGGAAAATATACAAAACTAGCTATCGGATTAGATATAGAAAAAGGACAAACCCCGCAAGCTATAGTGCCTGCGGGAGCTTGGTTTGCTAGTGAATCGTTAGGAGCATATTCTTTTGTTGGATGCACAGTTTCTCCTGGCTTCGATTTTCAAGATTTTGAGTTGGCTAAGAAAGCTGAGTTAATTCGGGAATTTCCCCATCACTCAGAGCTAATTGAACGATTAAGTCGAGAATAAGCTTTACTAGCGTTTAACAATCAATTTGTGGGTTAACTTTTCAGAGGCAGTTTCTATTGAAATTAAATAAACACTGCCTTTGGCTAAATTCGTTATGGTTTTCTTGAAATTATTTGGTCCAGGATTTAGGCCTGTTAAAATAGTTTTTTCAATTAAGGCTCCCTTAGTGTCGACAATAGAGATGGTTACATTCTCTTTTTTTGATAGATTAAATAAAATATTTAGTTCTCCATTATTGGGATTAGGGTAGATGGTAAGGTTTAATACACTTACACTAGATTTATTTAGGTTGTCAATAGATAGAGGACTTGGTTTTTTGATATAAACCTTAAATATTTGACTACTTGCACTACTTTGGGTTCCTGTATTTGTGAAAAATATGTTGGGCTGAGTACTACTGATACCGCCATATATGTAACCAATTAACGTGCTATCTGTAGTTAAGCTGTCTAATTTAAAAACCTCATTTCTATAGTGCGGGAAATTAACATTCGGAATAAACTCAGCACCTGCACCCAGCAGAGATGGCATTTCTACAGGAAGTTTATATTCTGCCATGCTTCCTGAGGAGTCTCTGGTTACCCGCGCTATTGTATTTACAAAGGGAACATTATTATCTTGTACCAAAGTGCCTTGATTATCATAAAATTGGGCAATACCGCCAAAGAATACCGTATGCATTTCATTTTTTTGTTCTGAATAGATAGGCAAAACAGGGCAATGGTAGTGATTGTAGTATTGCTGAAATGTATTGTTTACAGTGTATGAGTTTGAGTCTACTGTCACTGAATTGAGAAAGGGTAAGTTAGCATTTTGTTGGAAAACTCCTGAAAATAGTGTAATTCCTTCTTCTCCATTCGGCAGAATTTGTGGTTCTGCATTATAATCCCTTCTGCGAAGATTGGCTGCGTCTATTGAGGGACTTAAGTGAGTGATAGAAATGGTAGTTCCATTATCAGTTAAGTTAAATTTTCTGATCGCATTAGTATATTCTTGAATAAATCCTGGGCCATTAGTTGGTCCCATTGGATTATATCGCCCAATAAACTTGTGTCCCCCTAATAGATAAAAGGTGTTGCCTATTTTTTCGAGTCTTCCGCCAGTTACTTGAAATTGGTTGTCGGTAATTTGTCGAAAATAGCTAGTGAAGCTAGTGTTGTTAATCACTGCATTTATAACATCAGAAACCTTTACCGCAGTTAAGTTATTATAAGTTGTATGATCACCAGCGGTAGCACTATAGCCATAGCCTCCTAAGATATATAAATAGTCTCCATCTTGATAGAACTCCATATTAGTTGAGCTTAACTGTTCTTGCAGAGCTGTTGGTAGTGAGGTTAAGGGAGCCGACCATTTTTGCTGAGTAGTAGGATCTACAACAATTAACTGATTATTATGACCTGCGATATCAAATGCAGCAAACGGCTGTCTTTGATGTAAACCGTCTAGTCGTCCACCTATAATCAGCCATTTTCCATTGTCTTGTCCTACAGCAAAAGATTGGATACCACCAAGGCCCGATATATTCATTGGCTCAATAAAAACTTCAAATGGTGCAGTTTGAGAATAACTGAAGTAGGAAATAAGGTAGGAAACTGTTATTAGTAAATATTTTTTCATTGTGTTTGGTTTGTCAATTTTTTTGCTAAACTACTATATTGAAACAAGTAGAATTGTAACATTTATTACATAAGAAATTTCCTTTATTTACTAGTAAATTAAGAAAGCATTTAGAATTTTTTAGATAAAAAAAGCCACACAGCTAATTGTTTGTTGTGTGGCTTTAAATGGTAATTTATTTTTCTTATTCTACAATCACCTTAATTGTTGTGCTCATTTGCTCACCATAACTTTGGTGATAGCCGTCTGCAAATTGCATTGTTAGAGTATGCTCTCCTTTTGGTAACTCTAATTCAGTTTCAGTTTGTCCTTTTCCATAGTGGATGTTTACTGAATCAGCGGGAACCATTGTTCCTTTTTCTAATGCACCGCCATTTATTATAACATGATGATGACCTTTTCCTTGGTGTAACTCTCCAGCTGGTTCTACTTCCATACCCTCTATGCCAAACTGTATTTGCACAGGAGAAGTAACTTTTTGTCCATCTTTTAGGTTGGCAAAGAACACTCTTGCACCTTCAGGCACAGTTAGGGACTCTACTTTAGCAGCTTTCTCTTCCATGGCAGCATGGTCGTGACCTGTATGACCATCGTGCATTTCTTTATTTTGCATTTCTTTTTCTTCAGTTGGTTTTGGTGCTTCTCCACAAGAAGCTGCAAATAAGCCCAAAGCAATTACCAATACATTTATTTTTTTCATGTTCATTGTTTTTAATTAATTTCTAAAATTAGGCAATAAATTACTGCTTGTAAAAAGTATTAAGTAGAATAATATTGAACTATAAAAATCAGCTTTTGTAGCTTTGATTTATAAAAACTGGTTGCTTTCAATTAGTTTTGATACTTGCTTTTTAAGAAGTGGTAAATCTTTGTCAATAACTCCCCAAATAATGATATTATCAATATTGTTGTAGGCATGAATTACCCACTTTCGAAGGCTTATAATTCTTTAGGCATTTGATATATCAATCGTGGAATCAATTTTTATAACGCGATTAGTCGCCTCTCCAATTATTTCTAATTCACGCTCTACAGCCCTTCGAAGTAATTTATTTGAATCATAATGGTTGAAGTCCCTTTTGTCTCCCAAATAGTCAAAAATGGAATCAATTGCATTTAAGATATCATGCAAATACATATTTATTCTATGCTGCGGCATACAATAATTGCTTGGTTTGATCTATACTTTCAATAAAGTAAGGGTTTGATAGGGAACGTTCAGTAAGTAAGTCTATTTTTCTTTCCAATAGCTTTTCAAGATCAATATGTAGCTTAAAAAAATTATCGGTGTATTGATCAAAAGGGAGTTCTTTGAACGTTATTAAAATATCGATATCACTTTTAGCATTGAATTGGTCAGTAGTAACTGAACCAAAAGCATACATGCTTTTGATTGAATATTGCTCGCACAGTTTTATTAACGCTTCTTTTTTATTTTCCAGAATGGGCAACATGGTTGCTTTTTATTCAAAGATACTAAAGAAGAGATTGGTTTTGATTATTCAAAATAATTCTAAATTAATATTACAATAATGCACATGAAGTTATGTTATTTATTCTCGAAACTATGTGAGAACGGTCTAGTAAGTTTAACTTTTTCTAAAGGAAAGTAGTCAACTTTTCCAAATACTTCATACTTCCCTTTAGATAGTTTGTTGGTTAATAAATTGCTAAAAGCATAATTAGTTTGAATTGTAAAAGTAGATTCTGTAATTACTCCATTGAATTATGAAAATCTAAAAGTTGGAATGCAAAATGATTAGAAGAGGAGTGTGGTTTAGGTTTAAGTGGTACGAATCAAATGAATGTCGCTATTAAAAACGAAGGGTTCAGGAATCCAACTATTAATAATGTGAATAAAAATAGAAGTATCATGTTGTACAATTTATTTTGGTTGGGTTTAAATAGAATAAATAGAGTTGTGAAAGAAACAAATAAATGTACCATTGATGCTGTTTTGTTTCAAAAGGAGGAAGGTTTATACGCATTAAGGCGAAGTAGAAAAATAGGCTCATTAGGGAAATAAAAATAGCAATACCTTAATTTGATTCTCTATTCAACCTTAAATTAATGTGTAGGTTGATTGTTATAAGTGGGAAAAGAAACAGAGAAAGTAGCAATTCTTCAGCACCCGAGAGAAGTTCATTATTACTATTTGGGATTAGCGCTAAGCTAGCAAATAGATAGCTCAAAGTTGAGATGAACAAAATAGAAGCTTTAGCCTCTTTGTTTAAATTTGGACTAAATTTGAATTTCAAATGATATTAATTTTAGATAACAAAATACACTTACTACTCTCCCCAAACCACTTCACCACCAACTACTGTATATAAGACTTTAGCTTTTAAAATCTCACTTTCTTCTATAGTCATCAAGTCTTTGTCTAGCAGAATGAAGTCGGCGTATTTCCCAACTTCCAAACTCCCTTTCTCGTTTTCTTCAAAACTTGCAATTGCAGGCCAGATGGTCATTCCTTTTAATGTTTCTAAACGACTTAAACCTTCCTCAGGCAAAAAGCCTTGTTCAGGCTTCCCTTCTGAGTTTTTACGAGCAACTGCGGTATAAAAGGTCAATAAGGGATCTATTTTTTCTATCGGAAAATCTGTTCCCAATGGCAATAACCCATTTTGCGAAAGCAATGTTTTAAAGGCATAAGCCCCTTTCAATCGTTCTGCGCCCAATCGTTCTTCTACCCAGCCCATATCCGAAATGGCGTGTGTTGGCTGCACTGAAGGAATAATGGTGAATTTTCGGAACAGCTCCATGTCGTCAGGATGAACGATTTGGGCATGCTCAATTCTCCATCTTCGATCATTTACTTGTTTTAAAGCATTTCCGTATATATTTAATATCAGTCTGTTGGCAGCATCTCCAATGCAATGGGTATTCATTTGCAACCCTGATTGGTAGATCTTGTGCGCCATGTCTTGTAAGTAGGCTGAATCATTCAAGAATAGTCCCGAATTGGTGGAGTCATCTGAATACGGCTCGATCAATTTAGCTCCTCGTGAACCCAAAGCTCCATCAGCAAAGAACTTAATCGAACCGATGTGCAAACGATCTGTTTTGTATGCAGAATCCAATAAATATTCAGCTAAGTTTTCTTCTGAAGGAGTTGCCATTCCGTAGATGCGCATTTTTAGTTTTCCTTCTTTTTGAAGATCGTCAATGAGGTGAATCATCTTGTTTGCTAACATGGCATCGGCTACTGTAGTCAATCCTTTTTCGAAACACTTTTCTTGAGCAGTCAATAGTGATTTCTGATCTTCTTCATCGGAGTAGCGAGGAAGTTTTTGCTCCACATACGTAATCGCCATGTCCACTAAAAGGCCTGTTAATTTGCCATTTTCTGTTTTTTTGAAAATACCACCTTCTGTAATGGTAGTTTCATTAACTTCTGCCATGTCCAAAGCTGCTTGATTGGCAACTGCCGCATGAGAATCTATACGTTTTAGTAGAACTGGTGTGTCAGGGAAAAGGCTGTCTAATTTATGTTTGCTTGGGAAAGCTTTTCCCGCCCATAAGTTTTGATCCCATCCATTTCCACCAATGAATTTTAGCTCTTTTCCTTTGGCGAAATCTATGACCCTTTGTACGGCTTCGTCCCAATTTTTAGTACCTGTAAGATCGACTTCCTGAAACGAACGTCCGTACCAAAAAAAGTGGCAATGCGCATCGTTGAATCCGGGGTAAACAGGTCGAGTGCCTGCATCAATGGTCTTTTCACCAAAGTATTTATTCATGATCTGGTTCTCTGGCCCGATGGCAATAATTTTCCCATCTTTAATCGCCATTGCTTCCGCCATAGAATTGGCTTCATCCATGGTGTAAATGGTGGCGTTGTGTATGATTAAATCGACTGTTTCTGATTTATAGCAAGATGTCATAAAAAGAGAAGATATTAAAATGATTATCAGATTCTTCATCGGATAGATAAATTGAATTTTTGATTGATTTTATTGAAATCAATACATGAAAAAATAATGGTAAAGATAAAAGGCAAAAATGGGACTTTATAACGAACTATTGCTCCTAAAATAGGAGTTGTCCAACCAATTAAGGTTCCTAAAGTTAAGGTGAAAAATAATCCAAAAAATAAAAAGTTGAGTTGAGATTTTGTTGGACGTTTGAAGAAGAAAGTCATCACTACAATTGCAATCAGTAGGAATAAATTCTCAGCTGACGCTAGCAAATAAAAAATAGAATTGATTTCAGTAATAAATGGTCGAAAAAGCACTGTCATCAATACTTCTGGTTGGGCAAAAATAGCCGATAAAGGAGTTTGTATAGTTGGTACATCAATTACGCTTCCTGCTTCATTCAGCATAGCGACATTATAAAATGCCGTTTGTTTCTGTTGCAATAGATCGAATAAGTCAAAAATACCTAAGCCTTTAAACAACAGAATTAAAGCAAGTCCCAATAGCGCAACAGCTGGATAGGTAAGCAATGGTTTTATTTTGAAAAATTTTACACTAATAGCAGCAGCAGAAGCAGGTACTAGTGAAAGCAGTACATAGGGTTTTATGATAAGCATTAATGCAATTCCGAGAAGGAGTAATAAGCTATTTTTTAAAGTAACAACTAAAATCCAGTTAAACAAGAAGTAGACAAACAGCCCTAATGAGAACAGTAAAAATCCTTCCTTTAAAATTCCTGAACCCCAAAGCAGAGTAGATGGAATCAGAAACAAGCCAAATAATAGTGCTGATTTAGGCAATTCAAGTTGTTTGTCGACTACTTTATAAATTGCGATAAGCCCTATGAAAGAAATAAAATTGATAAACAAGGTGTGTAAATGTATAAACCCAAATGAAAGATAATTGATTAAAAAGTTAAAGCGGATCATGGTTCGGTTGTCGTTTAATACGCCAAAATTGTATTCCCTTGACCAGTTCATAGTTCCTTTTAATATTTTGGTTATTTCTGGATTTTCAATGCCCAAAAACCATTGGATGGCTAAAGTTGGTTGATCCCTTAATTGACTAAAAAGATAGTATCCGTCATCGAAGTATTTATAAATGTCGGCATTAGCCCGGTCAGTGTAATAGTAAGTGTATAGAGCCCAAAGTCCTGTGCCGGCAATTACTTTTACTAGAAAAGCCAATTGAAGTACGATTGGTTTTACGCCTTCTAGTTGAAAGAAATTGAAGCGCTTAATTAGGAATATAAACCATAATAGAAAAGCGATGAATACAATTACTTGAATGGCTAACGTCATTATTCAAAATTAATTTAAAAATAGTCAGTCTTTGGTGAAAAATATGCATTAATTGGGTTGGTAGATGGGAATCAAAATTTTACTTTTGCAGCTTACTAACCGCACCTTCAAAAAATGGAAGAGAACACATTGAACGAAGCAACCGTAGAAACGGCAGTTGAATTAGGTTTACTACCTGAGGAATTTGAAAAAATCAAGCAGATATTGGGTCGCACGCCCAACTTTACAGAGGTGAGTATATACTCTGTAATGTGGTCAGAGCATTGTTCCTACAAGAATTCGATTACTTGGTTGAAAAAATTACCAAAAGAAGGTCCGCATATGTTGGCAGAAGCAGGCGAAGAAAACGCTGGTTTAGTTGATATTGGTGATGGATTAGCATGTGCTTTTAAGATAGAGTCACATAATCACCCGTCAGCATTAGAACCCTTCCAAGGTGCGGCAACTGGTGTAGGTGGTATCAATCGAGATATTTTTACAATGGGCGCCCGCCCGATAGCTCAATTGAATTCCTTGCGTTTTGGTTCTATTGATTCAGACCGAACAAAATGGTTATTGAAAGGAGTGGTAAAAGGAATTGGAAGTTATGGAAATGCATTTGGTATTCCTGTAGTTGGGGGAGAGGTGTTCTTTGATGAATGTTACAACACCAATCCATTAGTAAATGCCATGTCTGCCGGAATTATGAAGGCGGATAAAATGATTTCAGCTACATCTTATGGAGTTGGAAATCCAGTTTATATCGTTGGGTCTGCCACAGGTAAAGATGGAATCCATGGAGCAGCATTTGCTTCGAAAGATATAACCGAAGAATCTGCAAATGATTTACCTGCTGTTCAAGTGGGTGATCCTTTTCAAGAGAAATTATTACTTGAGGCTTCTTTAGAATTAGCTGAAACCGATGCAATTATTGGAATGCAAGATATGGGTGCGGCTGGAATTACCTGTTCTACTTCAGAAATGAGTGGAAAAGAAGGATTCGGTATGACCATCGATTTAGATAAAGTGCCTACTCGTCAGGAAGGCATGAAGCCCTTTGAGATTTTGTTATCAGAGTCTCAAGAGCGTATGTTGGTAGTAGTAAAGAAAGGAAGAGAAGCTGAAGTAGAAGCTATTTTTGACAAATGGGATTTGAATTGTGAGCAAATCGGTGAAGTAACCGAAGGTGGACAATTGGAGTATTATATGGGTGGTAAATTAGTTGCTCATGTTCCTGCTGAATCATTAGTATTAGGTGGTGGAGCACCCGTTTATGAAAGGGAATATAAAGAACCGGCTTATTTTGCGGAATCTCAAAAGTTCAAAATTGATTCAATTGAAGAGCCGAAAGACTTAAAAGAAGTGGCTTACTTTCTAATCAATCACCCGAATATCGCTTCTAAGAAGTGGGTAATTGAGCAGTATGACTCTATGGTTGGTACGATTAATATGAGCACCAATAAACCTACTGATGCAGGTATTGTAAATATCAAAGGGTTGAATAAAGCCTTAGCATTTACAGTAGATTGCAATGCGCGTTACGTGAATGCAAACCCAGAAGAAGGTTGTGCAATCGCAGTTGCAGAAGCAGCTAGGAACATTGTTTGTTCAGGTGGAGAGCCTTCTGCAATTACTAATTGTTTGAATTTTGGTAACCCATATAACCCTGAAGTGTACTGGCAGTTTGTAGGAGCGATTAAAGGAATGAAAAAGTCGTGTGAGAAATTTAAAACTCCTGTAACTGGTGGAAACGTTAGTTTCTATAACCAAAGTATGCAGAATGGAAAAGATGTACCTGTATTCCCTACGCCGACA
The DNA here is from genome assembly GCA_018402765.1 of Vicingaceae bacterium. GTDB lineage: Bacteria > Bacteroidota > Bacteroidia > Flavobacteriales_E > Vicingaceae > Acidiluteibacter. The sequence continues at coordinate 132,628 of JAGYIE010000003.1, forward strand.
ATTGGTATGATGGGAATCGTTACAGATAAGAAGTTCATAACTTCTTTGGCTTTCCAAAACGAAGGAGATTTAATTTACCTAATTGGTGGTGCTCAAAATGATATCAATTCATCAGAATATTTATATTCTTACCATAAAGTAAAACAATCGCCTTCTCCATACTTTAATTTGGATGAAGAGCATGCATTGCAGAATCAAGTAAAAAGATTGATTCAAGCAGGTATGTTGAACTCAGCTCACGATGTGGCGGATGGGGGTTTATTCATCACCTTATTGGAGGCAGGTATGCCAAACGGATTAGGATTCTTAGTAGAAACAGATAGTGACTTTAGAAAAGATGCGTACTTATTTGGTGAAGCTCAAAGTAGAGTAGTGGCGTCTATCAACCCTGATAATCAAAATGAGTTTGTAGAGCACATGGTAGCTTCTGGATTGGAGTATACATTCTTAGGAACGGCAGAAGGAAAAGAAATGATCATCGATGGGGTATCATTCGGAACAGTAGCTGATGCGAAACACCAATTTGAAACTGCTTTAGAGAATAGATTGAATAGCTAATTCAGGACTAGACAATAATGTAAATGAAAAGCATTCTTCCGAAAGGGGGGATGCTTTTTTATTCGCTCCATTTTCTATAAATAATTTATTCTCTTATCTTTAGAGTTATGGAACACATCGAAAAGCATTTGGGAATAAAAGCTTGGGCTGAGGAAGACCGGCCTAGAGAAAAGCTGCTTTTAAAAGGGAAGACGGCACTAAGTGATGCAGAGTTGATCGCTATTTTGATCGGTTCAGGAAGTCGAGATGAAACTGCCGTAGAGTTGTCCAAACGAATTTTATCTTCTGCTTCCAATAATCTCAATCAATTGGGTAAAATGAGCATTGCTGATCTTCAAAAATTTAAAGGGATTGGTGAAGCCAAAGCAATTTCAATTGCTGCAGCATTGGAGTTAGGGAGAAGGCGAAAAGAAACAGATGCAGTAAAACGAGTTAAAATTACTGCTAGTTCTGTCGTGTTTGAGAATATGAGAGAAGTAATGGAAGATTTACCACATGAAGAATTTTGGGTCTTGTTACTCAATCGTGGAAATCAAATTCTGGAGCGAGTAAACATCAGTAAAGGTGGCGTTAGCCAAACGGTGGTAGATTCTAAGATTGTGTTTAAAATGGCTATCGATAAATTGGCTTCTTCAATTATTTTATGTCACAATCACCCTTCTGGTAATCTAAAACCTAGCGATGCCGACATTCAGCTCACCAAGAAATTGAAAGAAGCTGGAAGAATCCTTGATCTTCCTATATTAGATCATTTGATTTTCGCCGACAATACTTACTTTAGCTTCGCGGATGAAGGCTTGTTATAAATGATACTGATCTATACACATAAAATAACCAACAGAGTTAAGTATACCCTTGATTTGGTATTATCTACTATACTAGGTTTAGAATTTGAACTTACAGCTGATAAAGAAGTTTTTATGGTATATGGTGGACCTAAACTATCCTATAGTTTTAGGCCAATAGCTGATGAATTACATTTAACTGCAGTTGATTTTCTTTTTCAAACAGGTATTGCAGAGCAAGATTTAAAGGTTTTTGAGATAGATGGCTTGCCTGCCTTTTTTAAAACGAAAGAGCGTTCGTTATTTCCATTTGACATTTTTGCACTTTCTTTTTACTTAGTTTCTAGATATGAAGAGTACCTTCCTCATATCCGCGATATATATGATCGATTTGATCCAAAAGCGAGTATTGCAGTAAAAAATAAATTTATAAAAAGACCTATAGTCAACATTTGGGCTAAGAAATTTAAAGCAATATTGCTAACTCATTTTCCAGATTTGAGGTTTGCAACCCGTGTGTATCAGTTTATACCAACGTTAGATGTAGACAATGCTTACGCTTTTCGTCAAAAAGGTATTGTAAGAACAATTGGAGCAGCGGCAAGGTCAGCCTTTCAGCTTCAATTAAAGAAGTTAGTCCAGCAGCAGAAAGTGGTTTTCGGTTTAGAGCGTGATCCATATGATACATTTGAGCATCTCAATGCAGTACATGAGCAATTTAATGTGCGCCCAATTTATTTCTTTCTCGTAGCCGATTATGGATTGAATGATAAAAATGTGCCCTTTGGAAGTAGGAAATTTCAGTATCTAATAAAATCAACTGCAGATGTCGCTGATGTTGGAATTCATCCCGGATACATTTCTAATCAAAATATTGATAAATTAGAAAAGGAGATTAAACGATTATCTGCTGTTTTAAAAAGAGATATAACAAAAAGTAGACAGCATTTTTTGAAAATTACATTACCCGAAACATATCGAAATTTAATTCATTTTGATATTCAGGAAGATTATTCAATGGGATATGCTGCAAATATTGGTTTTCGTGCAAGTATTTGTATTCCATATCGTTTTTACGACCTTGACCTTGAAATTTCAACTGATTTAACCGTTTTTCCATTTGCAATCATGGATGCAAGCCTAAAATTCTATTATAACTATTCTGTAGATGAAGCTAAAGAGGCCATAGTAGAAATGATAGATGAAGTAAAGAAGGTCGACGGTACATTTATTAGTTTATGGCATAATGAAAGTCTATCTGATGAGGATATTTGGAAAGGTTGGCGAACGATTTATACCTACTTATTAGAACAAGCAACAAATTAAATTTACTCCAATTCTTAGGTTATCCGTTAAATAAAATAGGCATATTTGTAAAAAAAATAAATTAGATGGCAAAGGTTAGAGTATTAGATAGAGATTTATCCATCATTAGCCAATTTATGGCTGAAATTCGCGATGTGAATATTCAAAAGGACAGTATGCGTTTTAGGAGAAATTTAGAGCGCGTAGGTGAAATATTTGCTTACGAGATTAGTAAAACCATGTCATTTAAAAAGAAAGAAGTGCAAACAGCTCTGGGTCTATCAGATGAATTTGTTTTTAAGAATCAACCGGTTATTGCAACTATTTTACGCGCTGGATTACCCTTACACCAAGGGTTGTTGAATTATTTTGATGCTGCTCAAAATGGATTTATTTCAGCTTACAGAAAACACCACAAAGATGGGAGCTTTGATATAGAGTTAGAATATCTAGCTTGTCCTTCAATAGAGAAAAAAACATTGATTCTTTCAGATCCTATGTTGGCTACGGGAGCGTCTATGGTTCTAGCTTATAAATCATTATTGTCAAAAGGAAAACCATCACATGTGCATATCGTTGCCGTTATTGGTAGCACAGAAGGCCTAGAATATGCTAAAAGAAATCTACCGAGTAATGTAACTATTTGGTTGGCCGCATTGGATGAAGAATTAACCGCACAATCGTATATCGTTCCCGGGTTGGGAGATGCAGGAGACCTAGCATTTGGAGAAAAGGAATAAAATGGCCGATTATAACCATGTTTTTTTTGATTTGGATCGCACCCTTTGGGATTTTGAAAGAAACTCATTAGAAGCGATTTATGACCTATTTCATGAATTTGAATTACAACATAAAAGTGTGCCTAGCTTTGATGAATTTTTTAGTATCTACAGAGTGAAGAATCACGATTTGTGGGCATTATATCGAGTAGGTAAAGTGACTAAAGATGAATTAAGACAACTGCGATTTCATTTAGCGTTACAACATTTTCATATTGATGACAAGAATATGGCGTTACAATTTAATGACCGGTATGTAGAAACCTGCAGTATTAAGCCACATTTACTACCAGATACATTACCCGTTCTAGAATACTTAAATAACAAGTATGACCTTCATATCATAACAAATGGATTTAAGGAAGCCCAATTCGTTAAACTTAAAAATTCTGGCATTGATCAGTTTTTTAAGGAAGTTGTTATTTCTGAATTGATTGGTAAAGCAAAGCCGCATGCAGATATTTTCAATCATGCATTTGAGCGAAGTGGGGCTACACCACAAAATAGCATAATGATAGGTGATGATTTTGATGCCGATATTGTCGGTGCTCAGAAAGTTGGAATGGATAGTATTTATTTAGCGGAATTTCCAAAGAAATCTGCTGTAAAGCCAACTCATCACATCAAGGGGTTAGTAGAATTAAAAAGTATTTTGTAAAGGCAAATCTCTAATTATTAATTAATTGTTTTCTTAGGTGGAATACATGAAGATAAATTTCTTAATGTAGCAGAATCTTTTAGATGTGCCAATTATATCTATTGAAATTCGCCAATTACATCAATTCCGCCCGTTACTTTTTGCTCTAATTCAACATTGATTTTAGTACCAATTGGTAAAAATAGGTCCACTCTGGATCCGAACTTGATAAAGCCACACTCTGAACCCTGATCTACTTTATCTCCTTCTGTACCGTAAAATACAATTCTTCTAGCAAGGGCTCCTGCAATTTGTCTAAACAATACACTTCTACCTTTATTATCCTCTACCAAAGCAGTAGTGCGCTCATTCTCTGTTGAAGATTTAGGATGCCATGCTACTAAAAACTTACCCGGATGATATTTAAAATTCTTTAATGTTCCACTTATCGGATAACGGTTGTTGTGGACATTAATTGGTGACATGAAAATAGAAACTTGGATTCTTTTTTCATTTATAAATTCGGTCTCTTGAACCTCTTCAATTACGACTACTTTTCCATCACATGGAGAAATAACATGATTCTCATTCTGAGTGACCGTTCTATTCGGGCTTCTAAAAAATTGGAGAATCACAAGAATTAAGAAAGCAGATACAGCATATCCGATGTAAATCGCCCCAGGATAATCAGACAAAAATGTATGCGTTAAATAGTTAATTATCGCTGATACAATAAGTACTAAGAAAATACTTGGATAACCTTCTTTATGAAATGTCATGGTAAGTGGTAATAAATATTAGGTTGTGAAGATACTAAATTGCAAATATAAAGCGCAGATACGTATAAACAATTGGAGCAGCTATAAATATACCATCAAAGCGATCTAGTAATCCGCCATGACCTGGCAAGAGTTTACCTGAATCCTTTATATTTAAGCTTCTTTTAAACATTGATTCTACTAAATCACCCAGAGATCCAAAAATAACTACTAAGAGGGCAACCACTAGCCAGTTAACTAATGACAAGTCAGGAAAAATCTGAGCATTCAAATAGCCGATAACCAAGCCCATTAGTGCTCCTCCTAATGAACCTTCCCAAGTTTTTTTAGGGGAAATTCGTTCAAATAACTTAGTTCTTCCTAGCTTTCTTCCTACTAAGTAAGCACCTGTGTCATTAGCCCACAATAAGAAGAAAAAGCCTAACACTATTTGATAGTTGTAGTCTCCGCCAAACTGATTGTTGTTGATAAAAGATAATTCGTACAACAAGGTCATTGGTAACGCTACATATATTATTCCCAATAGGGTATAGGATATGTTAGCAATAGGGGTAGAGTGATTTCTAAAAAGCTCTTTTAAAAAGATGAAAAAGGTAATTGGAACTAAGGTAAAAAGAGCCGTATCTGCCAGCTGACCTTGATTGATAAAAACAGTTATTATAAAGTAAATCAAAGAACTAACAATTCCTGTTAGTGTTTGTGGAGAAACGGCTTGATCTTTAAAGAAACTATAAAATTCTCTTGTACCTAAAAGGATTATAAAAAAGAACAAAATAGCAGAGGCATACTCGCTTAGTACAATAGCTCCAAGTAAAACTAAAACAAAAATTACTCCTGTTAGTGCTCGTTGTGTAAAATTAGTCAAATTGATTTTTTTCGATTAATCTCTTAGCCTTAATGACATCTTCTGGCTGAACATATAGCTCTACATCACCATTGTTTAAATGTAAATGCATAGAGTCAGTTTTGTTTACTAAGACAGATTTTATTGAGTTTTCTTCTAGAATACCCTTATACATTTCTACAATAAATGCATTAGCAGCTCCAAAGATTTTAACCCAATTGTCGGCCATGGTAACAGTATAAATTAACTTTTCTTTTCTTCTTCAGTTATTTCTTCAGGGCTATTTTCTTTTTCTGATTCCTTCTTTTCAGAGGCTTCTTGTGCTATTTGACGTGTAGTTTCTTTGTCTGCAATTATCTGTTCTAACTGCTTTTTTTCTTCACGCTCAGCATCGAAATCAGCAGGTCTTTTTCCAAAAATATTTTCAACATCCTCTTTAAAGATTACTTCCTTCTCTAAAAGTAATTCCGCTAATTTGGTTAATTCTTCTTTATGCTTGATTAAAATTTCTTTAGTTCTGACATAAGCAGCTTCTATCATTTTACTTACTTCTTCATCAATTAACTGACCTGTTTTTTCACTGTAAGGTTTATTAAAGCTGTATTCATTCTGTCCTGTTGAGTCATAAAAACTAATATTCCCAACTTTCTCATTTAGTCCGTAAATTGAAACCATTGCATATGCCTGCTTGGTAATTTTCTCTAGGTCGCTCAGGGCTCCAGTAGAAATTCTTCCAAATATAATTTCTTCAGCAGCTCTACCTCCAAGTGCAGCGCACATTTCGTCCATTAGCTGATCTGTGGTTGTTATTTGTCTTTCTTCTGGTAGATACCATGCTGCTCCTAAGGATCTTCCTCTCGGAACAATGGTTACTTTAACCAATGGATTAGCATATTTTACTAACCAACTAACAGATGCATGACCTGCTTCGTGAAAAGCAATTACTTTCTTTTCATCACTAGTAATAATTTTATTCTTTTTCTCAAGACCACCAATTACTCGATCTATCGCATCTAAAAAATCTTGCTGGCCAATAGATTTCTTGTCTCTTCTTGCGGCAATTAATGCTGCCTCGTTACAGATATTTGCAATATCAGCACCTGAAAATCCTGGAGTTTGTTTTGATAAAAACTCAATATCAACTGTATTGTCTATTTTTAAAGTTTTTACATGAACCTTAAAAATTTGCTTACGCTCATTTAATTCTGGTAAATCAACAGAGATTTGTCTATCGAAACGTCCCGGACGAAGCAATGCTCTATCTAATATTTCAGCTCTGTTTGTTGCTCCAAGAATAATAATTCCTGAGTTACTTCCAAAACCATCCATCTCTGTCAATAATTGGTTCAATGTATTTTCTCTTTCATCATTAGCACCTTGAGAGGTTCCTTTTCCTCTGGCTCTTCCAATAGCATCTATTTCATCAATAAATATAATTGCAGGTGCTTTTTCTTTAGCTTGCTTAAATAGGTCTCTAACTCTTGAAGCCCCAACACCAACAAACATCTCAACAAAATCAGAGCCTGAAAGGCTGAAAAATGGAACTTGAGCTTCCCCTGCTACAGCTTTTGCCAATAAGGTTTTACCTGTTCCAGGGGGTCCTACAAGCAGCGCTCCTTTCGGAATTTTTGCTCCTAACTCGGTGTATTTTTTAGGATTCTTCAAAAACTCTACGATTTCTTGAATCTCCACTTTGGCTTCATCTAAACCTGCAACATCGTTAAAAGATACTTTTACATTTTTTTCTTTATCGAATAATGTAGCTTTGGATTTCCCAATATTGAATAATTGTCCTCCCGGTCCACCTGCTCCGCCTGACATTCTGCGCATTATAAATACCCATAAACCAATCATAATAACGATTGGTAAAACCCAACCTAATATTTCGCCTGTCCAGTTCTTTCGTTGATCATACTCAGGATTAATCTGGGCTCCTTCAGGTAAATTTTCTTGCACTCTATTTAAGTCTCTACTAAATTGGTCTACAGATCCTATAGAAAGGTAAAACTGGGGTGAGTTTGTGTTGCTAAAAGTACCCTTTTTTAAATCTTTATATTTGTCAGAAGCTAGTGCCTCTTTAGTAAGAAAGATTTCAACAGTAAGTTCATTATTAACTACTACAAGCCTACTGATCTCTTGTTCTTTTAACATTTCATTTACAAACTTGTCCCAAGTTACTTTTTGAGATCCAGAACTATAACTAAATAAATTTAGTCCAATTAATAGTACACCAATTGTAACATAAATCCAGTAAAAATTAAATTGCTTTTTAGGTTGATTTCCTTTCGGACTTTTTTTATTCGCCATTTCGTTAGAAATAATAGTTGGGGTTGTTAAGTGTACTTAATTGATTGCTGCTATAGTTGTAATATCAGCATCAGCCCATAGGCCTTCGATGTTAAAAAATGCACGAGTTTCTTTTTGGAAAATATGAACAACAACGTTTACATAATCCATTAAAATCCATTCCGCATTGTCTGTCCCTTCTATGTGCCATGCTTTTTCGCCCAAATTTTCGCGTACTTCTTTCTCTATTGAGTCTTTAATTGCCGAAACCTGGGTATTTGATGTTCCATCACATATCACAAAAAAGTCAGTAACTGCTGCATCTATATTTTTTAAATTTAGACAAACGATGTTGTCTCCTTTTTTTTCTTGTATTGCTCTTACTATGTTATCAGTCAATAATTGCGATTCGTCTGTAATCGTTTTTTTAGCCATTCTTCTATTTAAATTAATGGAACAAAAGTAACGAATTAATGTTGAGAAACGCTTAATATTGTCCTTTACAAATCCTTTGTTTTATGATAGATAGGCAAATCTTTGGTGGCCAACTAATAGAAATTGATGAAGTTGATTCAACTAATTTGCGCGCACAAGAGTTGTTAAAAAATCAAAAAGTAGTTGAAGGAGCTGTAATTGCATCAAATTTTCAAACGAATGGAAGGGGGCAGATTGGGACGAGTTGGTTTGCCGAAAAAGGTCAAAATCTACTATTCAGTCTTGTACTATTTCCTTCTCAATTACCATTAGAAAGACAATTTTATCTCAGCAAAGTCATTGCTGTTGGTATTGTAACTTTTATACATGAAATAGGGATTCCTTGTGCAAAAATTAAGTGGCCAAATGATATTTATGTTGGATCTAAAAAGGTTTGTGGCGTATTAATTGAAAATAACTTAAGAGGGTATCGTATAGAGTCATCAATTGTGGGAGTTGGGTTGAATGTAAATCAAGAGGATTTTGGGATTTTTGGCGAGTCAGCTTCCTCTTTGAAATTACTCCTGGGTCAAGATTTTAATAGAAACGGTTTACGCTCTATGCTTTTGTTACAGTTAGCGTATTGGTATAATATGCTGATGAAAGGAGATTACTCAGAAATTGACTCTATGTATCATCAAAATTTATTGTATTCAAATCAGTGGGCTGAATTTGAAATAAATAATCGTCGGTTACTTCGAAAGGTAATTGAAGTCAATCCTCAGGGACTTCTTTGTTTGGAATCAGAAACAGGACAAATAGAAACTTATGGCATGAAGCAGCTCAAATTTATAATTTAAGCTCCCCGACTTTAGCGGTAAGCAAATTGAAAAAGTTTGTTAAAGGTTTCTCTACCATAACTTTCATGAATGGATTTACATCTCCATCAAAAATCATTTTAGCCTTTGCATTTGTTGCATCTACTTCTTCAATGTGAATGTTTAATTTGAATTTGAATGGAGCTTTGCCAAATGATTCAATATTAACTTCACTGCTTGGTTTGCGATCAATAACTTTTAGACCAATAGTTGCCATTCCTTTTATACCAAATTGACAGCTATCAGCGTCAGATTGCCATTTTTCAATTTTACCCTCTGGCATTAATTGTTCTAGGTTATTTAAATCCGATAAGAAGGTATATACCGCTTCTCGACTGTTCGATGTATCTACTGTCGCTGTTTCTATTATCATAATTGTTATTGTTTCCAGGTTGATGGATTAGCTCTCCATTCTTTTAGTGATGCGATATCATCCTTTTTAATGTATGAGGTGCTTAAAGCAATTTCTAATAAATGTTCGTAATCAGTAAGTGTTTCTAACGTACAATTGTAGTCTTCAAAGTTTTTCTTTGCTACTTCGAAACCGTAGGTAAAAATTGCGACCATACCCAAAACCTCTGCTCCAAATTCCTTCAGCGCTTCTACAGCCTTCAGGCTACTCATTCCTGAAGAAATAAGGTCTTCTATAACCACAACTTTTTGCCCTTTTTCTATAGCACCTTCAATCTGGTTTTGCAAGCCGTGTCCTTTTGAAGATGAACGCACATAAATCATAGGTAAATCCATTTCTTGTGCAATTAGCGCTGCCTGGGCTATTCCGCCTGTTGCTACTCCTGCAATTACATCCGGAGAGCCAAATGCCTCTCTTATTTTGTCAACATATTGCTGACGGATATATGTTCTAATTGGTGGATAAGACAATGTTTTTCTATTGTCGCAATATATAGGCGATTTCCAACCGGATGCCCAAGTAAATGGCGCCGCATTATTTAACTTAATTGCTTTTATTTGCAATAGAAATTCAGCCACCTTTAAGGCCGTGTCATTCGTAACATTCATGTCGCAAATGTATCAAGTTTTTATCAATCAATCTTCTATTACTTTTCAACAAAAAGAGACTTTAGATAATCTATTTTTGCCGTATAATAATATAATAATTAATAGTTTAAGTCAAGTTTTGTTGATTGTAAATCGTCTTAAAGATGTGAATAATTCAGAGCACTTAATTTTACATGTAACTAAATTAGATCTCATCTGGCATGAATTACAAGACAATGTTAAGGTTGTAGTAGCAGCTGGAGGTTTAGTTGAAAATAATCAAGGTGAATGGTTATTTATCTTTCGAAATGGAAAATGGGATTTGCCGAAAGGTAAGCTAGAGGCCGGAGAAGAGATTGCTGAAGCAGCCGTTAGAGAAGTAGAAGAAGAGTGTGGGTTGTCTAATATTAAGCTTGGTAAAGCTCTTTCAACTACATTTCACATATATTGGATCAATGATGAAGTAATTTTAAAGCCTACCTATTGGTTTAAGATGAGTGTTCAAACCATACAACAGCTATTGCCTCAAGAGGAAGAAGGGATTGAAACTGCAGAGTGGATTTCTCTTTATCAACTAGATAAAGTAAGAGAAAATTCCTATTCTTCAATATTGAAATTGTTAGATTCTGTTACTTCGTAAGATTATGTAAATACATTTCTAATCCTGAGTCATCAGGTTGAATAGCTTGATTACTTTCTATAAATCCTGTTGGATTAATCACAATATACGATGGAATAGTTTTTACCTGATAATTCTCCTTCACTGAAAAATCATTGCCGTAATGCAGGGTCGTCCAATTAAATTTAAATCGGTTTACTGCTGCTTTGTAATCTTCGAAATTATCATCTAAATTGATGCTTATAAACGCTATTTTATCCCCATGTCTTTCTTCCAACACGCGAATAATTTGCATTTGCTTAACAGATGTTATATTCCAAGAGGCCCAAAAATTTAGATAAATATATTTCCCTTTATAATCAGATAGCTCTACTAAGTTTTTATTTTGGTTGTAAAGAGAAAAATTTGGCGCCTGAACGTCTTTTCCATAAAAACTAAGTTTAGTTAAAATGTTGGTAGCAATATTTTTATTTTCACTAGATTTTCCTTTTAGGCTAACTTCGTTAAGAATTTTTAAAGCACTTTTTTGATTAAAAACACCATCAAAATATACTTGGTATAATCCATTTATTAAAAACAACTCCGCAAAAGTTTCGCTTTCGTTTTTTAATTCAGATTTAATAATTTCAATAGCCCCTCTAGTATTATTTTCTAAGGTGAGTAGTTTTAGAATTTCAGACCCTTTATTTCCGATAATTAATCGCTTAAACATATTGTCATAGAACTGGTTAAAGAAATAAACATATTCTCTATTATTGTATGCAATCGCTCTATTATTTAAGTAGAGGTTATTTAGTTCTTTTTTACTGTAGTAGGCGGCATCTTTTAGACTTGCACACGTGTAAGCTACGTATGTTTTAACATATGCATTTGTGGAGTATACTTCATTTAAAGTTACTTTTTTAACAAAAGCTTCTACAGCTTTTTCACCTTGTTTATTTGCTAATAAAACTGCATTTCGTTCAAAAAAAGTACTGTATTCGTTATTGAATTTTTTTATCAATTGATTGATTCCATCAGTTTGAGGATAGCTAAAAGATATACTTAATTCTTTATCATATATTTTACTTCTATTCCATTCTTCATCATAACTCAAAACAATATTGTAAACCTTTCCTTCTTCTATATACAAAAATGCCGATTTATCTTCTATGGTTAGTCTAACTTGGTTAACACCATCGATAGTAGTTGAAAGTTGAAATTTGCCATCTTTTATGGTGGTTTTAGATAGAATTACTTCTGTATTTGTGAAGTAATCACTTATTGCCGTCAGTCGAATTGTTTTATTATCAAAGTCTTGAATTGTTCCTTTGATAACGGATTCACTAGCAGATGTATTATACCCAATTAAGGATAAGAATACAATAATTAAGTACCTCATGAGAATAGTTTAAAGTTCAAACGGAAGAAACTGATTGGCATTTCCTCCATTGCGAATAATATCACGTACAATAGAAGAATTTATTGCTGCTAATTTTGGATCGGTGAATAAAAAAATTGTTTCTAGATCGGGTTGTAAATTTTTATTCATTTGAGCGATAGATTTTTCGAACTCAAAATCTACTGTATTGCGAAGTCCGCGTATAATTGTAGTTGCATTATTCTTCTTACAAAAATCAATTGTTAGGCCTTCATACGACTTTACTAAAACCCCCTTTAGGTGCTTCGTAGCAGCTTGTATCTGTTCGATTCTATCATCAATAGGGAAAAGTCCGCTTTGCTTAATGCTGTTAAAGCCGACAGCAACAATAATTTCATCAAATAGAGGAATAGATCGTTCTATAATATCAAGATGTCCCAATGTGATTGGATCAAATGAACCCGGAAATACGGCTACCTTCATAATCGTAAAAAATTAGTGTTGGAATAAACTGAAATGGACATTTCCAAATTTGCGCGTCATTACTAAATTTGGGTGATCGTCATAGTTGATGTCTTTAGGATGTTCCATTATAAAGATACCATTTTGCTTTAACAAACTACCTTTTAATAGTTCATCAGGTAGCCCTTGACTTTCTTTAAGTCCATAGGGTGGGTCTGCAAATATTAGATCATACACCCCAAATGACTTTTTAACCACTGAAAAGACATCGCTTTTTAAAACGTTGATTTGGTTAAAATTTAAATCTTCAGCGGTCTTTCTAATGAAATTAATACAGCTTCTTTCTTGATCTACCGCGGTTATAAGACTCGCTCCTCTTGATGCAAATTCGAATGAAATATTACCTGTTCCGGAAAATAAGTCAAGAACTGTAATTTCCTCAAAGTCAATACGGCTGTTTAGTATATTGAACAGCCCCTCTTTAGCAAAGTCTGTTGTTGGTCTGACAGGTAAATTTTTTGGAGCTAAAAGTCGTTTACCTTTATAAATTCCACTAATTATGCGCACAAGTATTGTTGTATTAAAAGATAATATTGGTGTGGTTCTGCTAATCGAAGAGGCTGTGAATAGTCTACTTGATTCGGCAATTCCCGTAATTTTATTTCCTTAATGTATTTATAAAGTAAATCATAGATTTTACTTTCCTCAACTATTTTTCCTGAAATGTAAAGTTCTGTTGTTTCTTGACTCAATCCCAATTGCTCCATTACATAAAGTAGGAAGTAAATCACGTCTTCCGCTGTTTTGTAATCAAAGGTATTTTGCAGCTGTAGCTTGTTGTTTTTAAATGCTACAATGTCTATACTTTTCCTATTGAATTGGATGTGAATATATTCATTTTTAATTGATTGATGAAGAGAAGATTCAATTAGTGTGGAATTTTGATGTAAGAATTGAGTTGAAGGGAAATATTTTAAAATTACATTAAACAGGGATTCTGAAAAAGAATAACAATTAACTATTTCACTTCTTAAAAGTCTATCAAATTTAAGTTGATTAAGACTTGTCGATCCTGCGTTTAGTGACAAATAGTCTGATAACTTATTTTCTTCAAATAGAGCAGAGGGAATAAGTGTGTTTTTATACTGATTAAAACTTGCTGTTACAGATTTGAACGTTCCTTTCAGCCATTGGTCTTCTGCAAAGATCGAATCGATAAATTCTGCAATGGTTTGATTAGATGCGTTTGAAATAACATATTCTCCAATTCCGATAAACTTTCGTTCTTGCAAATGAAAGAGAGCAAAACAAAAACCATCTATGCTAATTTGTAGCGATAGATGGTAATTATTTTTTGATTCCTCAGTTCTAGAATGATCGAATTGATAAAATACAGGCTTAATGCTTCCTGTCATATTTTTATTATTCCCAGTTTCCGCTGGTCGTAGGATCTTCCATTGAACCAACTTTTAAATCTTTTTCTAAGTCGACGTTTTCATTTTTCGTATCCAATCCTTTTAAGAATTGGCCATACTTGGCCGATACTTCAAAAACGTTAACATTTACTTTGTTTTTCTCAATTTTAGCTGCGTCAATTTTAAAAATTTCGCCACCTGAGAAAGGGATAAATTTCAATGAATCTATATTTACTCCTTTTAAAACAGTGTCAATAACGGCAATCATTGTAGTATCTCTGCTTACAATACCCATTTCAACCGCTTGTTGCTCAGTTAACGTATCAGGAACTGTTCCAATCGCTTTGATTAAAGAAATTGAATCAAATTTCACAAAGTTGAATAATTCGTCAAATGTCTTCGCATAGCGCTTTTTTTCAGCCTTAAATTCTGTTTGTGCTGTTCTAATATCAATTAGTTTTTCTACCACTACGCCCTGACGGTAGCCTAGTTTCTCTTCAAAAACAATTCTACTGTTAACACTATCATAAACAAGGTACGCAAGGACAATTGCTGCCACTAAAAGTAATGCTTGAATCGCGATTTTCATTTCCTAAATATATTTATCTGTTACAAAGATTGAATCTGCCAAATGTATGCAGAAAGCTTTTTTAAAAGCTTTACAAAACTACAATTTTTTATGCTCTGTCAAAATTAATAAATCATTAATAGTTCTCTTACCTTTATGCTTTCTTAAATGAACTAAAAAGTTTCCATGTCTAACGCTTTTATCGACTTATTTATTTCGCAGATGGGCCATACGCCTACAAACGACCAAATGGTCCTTATAGAGCGAATGGGTCGATTTGTAACCAAGCGAGATGGACACTGGGCATACATTATAAGAGGATACGCAGGAACAGGTAAAACCACCACGGTAGGCGCGTTAGTAAAAGCACTACCAATCGTTGGACAGCAGTCAGTTTTATTAGCCCCAACAGGTAGAGCTGCGAAAGTTCTTTCCAATTTTGCTGGTAAGAAAGCATTTACCATTCACAAAGCAATTTATCAAATAAAGAGTGGGGCAGATGGGCTATCTCGATTTTCTCTTACAGCCAATAAAAGTCAAAATACTGTATTTATTGTTGATGAGGCATCAATGATATCAGATGTTGGTGGCTTATCGTCATCAAAATTTGGCTCGAGCAGAAGCCTTTTGGATGATCTAATGGAATTTGTGTTCAGTGGTCATAACTGCAAGCTTATTTTTATTGGTGATATCGCTCAATTGCCTCCTGTTGGTATGGATATTAGCCCTGCATTGGAGCCCAAGCAATTAAAAGCGAATTATCCAATAGAGTTAAAAGGTGCAGAGTTAAAGGAAGTGGTTCGACAAAAAGAAGAATCAGGTATTTTGTACAATGCAACTAAGTTAAGAGCGAGTTTAATGGGTAAAAATATGGAGATTCAGTTTGAAGTTGCTCCGTATGATGATGTTTATAGAATTACAGGTGAAGATTTGGAAGATGTTTTAAACACGGCTTACTCTGCCGATAGCGAAGATGACACGATAGTAATTTGCCGCTCGAATAAAAGAGCCAACTTATTTAATGGTGAGATTCGTCAGCGTATCCGTTGGATGGAAAATGAAATAGCCACAGGAGAATACATAATGATTGTTAAGAACAACTACTTCTGGCTAGACGAAAAATCAAAAGCAGGGTTTATTGCAAACGGAGATATAGCAGAAATTCTTCGATTAGGAAATACTGAGATACTGTATGGTTTTCGATTTATTGATGCCACTTTACGATTAGTTGATTATCCTGATGAACCCCCAATTGACGTAAAGCTGTTGCTAGATTCACTGTCTTCTGAAAGCCCTGCTTTACCGGCTGAAGATGCTCAGCGTTTGTTTAATAGCGTAATAGAAGATTATGCAGATGAGCCCAATAGACAAAAAAAATATGAGTTGTTAAAAAAGAACCCTTACTTTAATGCACTTCAGATAAAATTCGCTTATGCTATAACTTGTCATAAATCACAAGGCGGACAGTGGAAGAATGTTATTGTTGATCAGGGCTATTTAACAGAAGAAATGATTGATGTAGCCTACATGCGTTGGCTTTACACTGCCATTACAAGAGCCACCTCCAAGTTATACCTATTAAATTTTAATGATCGATTTTTTAATTAAGTCCTAAAGCATTTTCATAAGTTCCCTTAACTAGATCTATCATTAATAACCTTTTATCTTTATAGAATGGAGTAATCCATGCATCCTTAGTTCCATTTTTAATGATTTGTTGTCGTAAAACCTCTGCATCGCTAAATGTTTTAAAATCACCTTGTGTAAATCGTGTTATGGCATCACCATAGTTTCTAATTTTAGGTTCTCCAAATGCTAATAGGTGAGCATATTTAAAATTATTGGGCTTTCTATATGCACCAATTTGCACTTCAAAATGTAAATCTGGGTGGCAGATAGGTCCTACTAGTTTTAATAGTCGGTTGTAATTTTCTTCTTCTTGGATATCTTTTAGTATAAATGCAGTAAAAGCTTCGAGCGTGTATTTATCGCAAGGGTCTTTCATTAAGTCCAATTTCTTTGCTTTGATTTGATCATCGGTTGGCAAGGTAGATTTACTTTCAGCATCTTTTGCGGTTTCATTTTCACTAGGTTGAAATTGAGCTATTATTTCTTGATCTGTGGCTTCACCTGTTTCAACTTTTGTAGACCCTTCGTCAGGCAATGATGAAGGGTCTGCAGGAATTCCTTCTTCTTTTTCTAGAGTTGGTGTAATGGCTGCAACATCCTCTTTAGTTTTACTTATTTCCACCTCTTCGTTCGTTGAGGTGTTTGGCTCTAGTCCATCCAAGGTGAACTCTTGTGTAAATTCATCCACTGTTTTTCGCTGTCCAAAAACAAAAACGGTTATAAATGCATCAGCAGCAAGAGGTTCTCTCTCAATGAGCATGTCTCTGAAATTTTCAGCAAACTCTAATGTTTCAAAAGGCCCAAAGGTATATCTGTGAAATCCGTCATCATACAGTTTTCTTGATATTTTACCGTACTTATTAAGTTCAATTAATTGAAAATCATTTGTATCCTTAAATGCACCTAATTCAACTTTAAAAGACAATCCTGCTATCTTTTTATCATTTGCAGATTCCAATCCTCCGCCTGCTAATTCATCTGTTTTAGCGGCCTCTCTTAATTCTCTATTGAATTTTTTTAGTTTAGAAATTTGTTGATTTAAATCAATATTAGAATATTCTATACTATCGCCTGCAAATTCTTTAACTCTTAAGATTTGTTCATTTAGCTTGTCTTGTAATGATGGTTCATTTTCTTTGAGTGATTCTAACTCTTCTCGTTCTTTTTTAGGCGTTTCATTTGTATATAAATTTATATTATGATTCACCTGAATAAATGTTTCTACAGATTCTACATCAATATATTCATAAGTGGTTTTAGCTCCCTCTATCTCTATGGCAATTCTGTATTTTTTGCCTGGAATTAGGGAAAGCATAAATTGCCCTGATTTGTCGTCAGAAACGGTACTACTTGCATATTCGCCTGTTTGAGCATCAGAAGCTACTATATCAGCTTTTATGGCTTGACCGTCTGCTCTAGTAACTCCTACAAGCAATGTTAATATTGGTCGTTTCCCAAAATGACCTGGACTTACTACATAGATATCATTACCACCATAAGAGTCTTCTTTGCCTGCAGATGAATAATAGCCTCTAGAACCATCAGCTGTTAATACGTAATATCGATCATCTTCAATCGTATTTACAGGGTAACCTATATTAGTAGGGGCATCCCAAACTCCTTCATCTAAGTAAGTGTAGAAAATGTCATATCCACCAATACTGTTATGCCCTTTTGAACTATAATATAAGGTTCGTCCATCGGGATGGATGAAAGGCGCATCCTCATCATAGCGGGTATTGATTGTTGGGCCTAAATTTTGAACATTACCCCAATCGCCATTGGATTTTAGTTCTGCTTTGTAGATATCTCGACCACCATAGCCTCCTGGACGTTCACTTGTAAAATAAAGAGTTTTTTCATCACTTGATAGACTTGCGCTGCCTTCCCACCACTCCGAGTTAATTTCTGAATTTAATATAGATGGAGTCGTCCATGCACCTTTTTTAAGCTCACTTAAATAGATATCTCCGGCGTTCTTATTACTGCTTTTGTATGTAAATAATTTATTTCCACTTGCAGAAATTGCAATACCTGCATCGTGCTTACTAGAGTTGATATTACTTCCAATGCTTCTTGGGCTAGACCATTCGTCTCCTGATTTGTACGAAATCATTATATCTTCATAATATTCTCCTTTTGGATCGCTATTGCCTGCTCTATCCATTCTGCCGCCTATACTTTTCTCACCTCTATACGTAAAAATAAGTATGCGTTCATCGGGAGTAATTATGGGTACATATTCTTCGTATTTTGTATTGATAGGTGATCCAATGTTTTTAATTACTAACGCTAAACTGTCTGATACTATACTTTTAGCATTTTTACAGTTAGCTATAAATAGTTTAGCCTTTTCCCTTTCTTCTGCAAGTAAGTCAGGATTGTTTAAGTATTCGTTGAAATAGTTAATTGCATTGTCAAACTCATGATTGACTGCATAAGCACGACCAATGAAAAAATTAACCTCAGCGTATTCAGGATTTTTCTTTTTTACATCAAGAAGGTACGTCAATGACTCTTCTTTTTTATCAGTTAAAAAAGTATAACAAATTCCAATCATCAACTCGTAATAGAGATCGTTTGGATTGGCTTTGTTTAACCGCTCAAAGATCGTTGCAGCAGTGCTATAATATCCATCGTTATAGTAGCCTTCTCCTTTTTGAGTAAGTAGTTTTACTTCTTTTTTCGAAAAAACTTCTTGTGCAAATAGGTTTGACGATATAATCGCTATAAAAATTAAGCTGGTCGTTATATTCTTCATCGTTTTAAGATAAGGTACATCTTTTCGATAAAAGTAGAAATTAATGTATTTAACAAATGTTCATAAATCTATAGTTATCAACATAAAAATCTTAACAAACTTGTTCTCTAGATTCTAATCTATTGTAAGTTAATGATTTTAGTTTTAACTATATTTTCTGTGTGAAGCGTGTTATGAACAGGACATTTATTTGAAACCTCTAAAAGGCGTTGTTTTTGATCCGCTGTTAATTCTCCAATTAGTTCAATTTCTCTAGAAAAATGGTCTATCTTTTTATTTATACTGTCCTTATTTTCTTTGCTATGATTAACGTGTACAGTAACGGCTTTTAAATCCCATTTTTTATGTTGAGCGTACATTTGCAATGTTAGTGATGTGCAGGTGGCAAGTGCAGCACTTAGCAAGCCGTATGGGTTCGGACCTAAATTATTCCCTCCCATATCTAACGGTTCATCAGCTAATAAATAATGGCCATCAGCTAACACCTCTGTTGTTAGGCTATCATGTGTTGTTTGCGCTGCTGCTTTATGTTTACTTGTGAGTTCAGTATTGTCTTCAATAACTATATAACGTTTTATCCAGCTGCCAATTATGTCTCCCACATATTTGGAATCTTTTGTATTCGATAGTAAGTGGTTAGCGCCGTCCATAGATATAAAGCTTTTTGGATGAAGTGCTGCTTTGTATATTTTTTCTGCATTTGTTACTTCTACGATTTCATCTTGTGGAGAATGAAGTATAAGTAGCGCTTTGTTTAGTTTTTTTATAAGCAGGTCATTATTGTCTTTTTCTAGCGTATCGAGAAGAGCTTGATTTACTGTAAAGGGTCTTCCTCCAATGTGCACTTTAGCCTTTCCATGCTCCTTTATTTCTGCTAATTTATTTTCAAAAAGGTGGGTAGCATGACTTGGATGAAAAGGCGAGCCAATCGTAACAATGCCTTTTGCTGAATTAATTTTATGCGCTGCATGCAGGACTGCAGTTCCTCCTAGAGAATGGCCAATTAATAGTTTTGGAGAATCAATGCGCTTAGCTAGATATTCAGCTGCTAATTCCAAATCATCAATATTGGTATCGAAATTGGTATCTTCAAAATCACCTTCACTTTCACCTAATCCTGTAAAATCAAAACGCAATACTGCAATACCGGACTCTGTTAGGCCTCTGCTAATATTTTTTACGGCTGTTAAGTTTTTATTACAAGTAAAACAATGAGCAAATAAGGCTGTAGCCTTTGGAGATTTAATAAGTGGCCAGTCTATAATTGCTGAAATATTTTCTCCTTTTTGATTTTTAAAACTTACTTTTTCTGATCGCATCTTCAAACTTAATCAATTGTAAGTTTTACTAAAAGTCCTTAATATTTATTTTTCTTCTCTTTTCGATTATATAAAATGAAGAATATAACCCCTCCTTGTCTTTCGTTAGTGTGATAGGAATATTATTTTCTACTAGTTTGAAGCGATCTCCTAGTATGCTTTCGTCTAGGGTAAGTGTATAGTTTCCAATCGGAAGATAAAACTCAAATTTGCCTTCTGAATCAGTTAACGTATTGTATGTATTTCTGCCATTAGCCGTTATCATTATTCGATCTAAATTAACACGATCTTTATCGTCAGAAATAGTAATTTGTTGTTGATCAATATTAACCTCTCCAATTACTTGAATTCCTCTTACAAATGGTATGTAAATAATGCTGTTGTTAAATATTTCTATACTATCTCTAATTTCGGGAAACCAGCCATTTATTTTAGTAAGGCTAATAATACCTAGTTTGTAATTTCCAAACGATAAGTTAGTTAACTCTGCTTCTCCATTTTCATCGGTGATAACTTCAAATTCATTTATTCTTAGAACGGTATTTTCTATTGGAATTTCCTTTTCATCATATCGCCCGTTACCATTTAAGTCATAAAATACTTTAAACTGAGAATTGGAGGAAGTGCTTTTTAAAAAAGGCAGCGGAATTCCAAAGTCTTTCATTATATTAATAGAAAGGTTTAACGTTGATTGGGTAATGCTTTCTTGATCGGCTGACGTATTTGGTGTGTTGCTTTGGTAACTATCGAACAATGATGAATAGTTATTTGACCTTAAGTTGTAATTTGCCATCAAACCAAACCGATAACCGTTATTTGTAAAGTATAGAATTTGAGGAAATAATCCAAGATTGTGACTATTAAATCGATTTGTAAAATTATATGATAACGTGTTTTCCAAAATGAATTTTGGATTTTTAAACTGATATTGATTGTTGATTGACAGTCTTATTTTTTGTGCAGTATAATTCTGCTCTCTCATGTTAATTAACTCAGATATCGACTGTGCTCCGTAATGATAACGTGACGTAACGTTCCAAACCTTATATCTAATAATACTAGTAAATTCGAAGTTAAAATAGTTAGGGATTTCTTTAAGATCTATTGGGTCGCTATATCCGGCTTTGAATAACAACGACATTATGGCATTTCGTTTAAAATTGTAATTGGCATATCTAAAGGAAAGACCGCGGCTGTGCGTTTTGTTTAATCTTACATTATTTACATTATAATATCCGCCCGGCTGCCATGTTCCATTTTTATTGGTTGTGGAAAAAAAGAAATTATTGAAAAGGTATTCTTGAAGCGGATTATTAAATGCTGCTTGTTTTCTGGAATCAATTTTTTGATAGTTATTATTGATAAAAAAGTTCCAATCTCGATTAAAGGTATACCGTGTTCTGTGATTCACGATTGTTCGAGAAAAACCTCCTGAACTAAATTTCCGATCATTGAATCTAAATGTAATCGATGAGTTTGCTCTTTTATCTAAATAATTAGTAGAATAGCTCCCGCCAAAAAGACTACCAATCTCGGTGCCTCTTAAGCCAATTTTTTGTCTATCTGTTAATGTTGTTAGTAGGTTTATGGAATGCCTTTTTCCTATAGTAAATGTTGGGCTAATAGAGTAAGCATTGATTTCGTTTCCACTTATTCTGTTAATATTTCTACCTAGCTTGGCAGTAAGTTTAAAGTTATTGCTTATTCTAGATTCATGTTCAATACCAACGGATTCATTTTGAGCAAGTCCAATTAAAGTTGGGTTTCTTAAATAATAAACGGTTGATTTTTGATTTTCAAGATATTTGTAAGAGACTTTAAATCCTTTTCCAAAATTGTTTATCCCATTAATATTTCCTGAAATGTTACCAACTTCTATTGTTTTCCGTTCATCAAAATAACCAATATACCATGGCGAATTCATAATCGATTTGCTATTCCAGTATGATTCGTTATAATTTAATTGAGCAAAATAGGAAAGGCTAGCATCTTTGTTTAGTTGCTTAAATCCCCTTGCATTTACATTCATAAAAGAGAAGTCAGAAAGTACATTTTGAATGTTTGCTTCTACTGTTAGCGGCAATTCATTATCACCAAATTTTCCTACTTCCTTTCTACTATCTAGTCTTAATATATCGATTTTGCTGTTTTTAGAATACTGATTTTCGCCTTTAAGTTTAGGTTCTGAGGTATGTAAAAACAAGGTAAACTTTTCTACTTCATTCAAGCGTTTAGGATGATATGTCAAAGAAGAAACTTTCTTAAAATTTCGCTCTCTAAATGGGATAACCTCAGCAGAAAGCTCAATTATTGTATCTTGATATCTCTTTAAATTTATTTGTTGTTTAGGTTTTATTTTACTTTCTAAACTATCTCTAAGGATAATATTATTCTTTTGTGGTTCAGTACTAAATAGTATTTCTTGATCAAAATTTCCTGTATTCACTATTTGGTAATTAATAGTGGTCTTTTTTTCACCTTTTTTTAAGTAGATCCGCTCAGGTGTTAACGATCTAGCTTCCCATGAAACTTCTTTTTTGGTATAAAGTGTAAAATAGGCATTGCCGATTTGTTGATTGTCTTGATCTAATAAATATGCATTAATGAAAATATCAGTATTTGTATTGCTAACTTGCTTTGGAATAAAGATGATTGGAATATATATATCATCACCAGGCTCTAGTGTGTACCCTTTTTGGTCGTCTAACCGCACCCATTCTGAAGGATACAAAATATCGTAGATAAAAAACTTCGTTTCACTTGTTTGATTAACAATATGAAGAACATTGGTGACTAACTGTCCTTTTTTTAATTCTTGAATACTATCTCTAAAAGAAATAGTTAACTGTTCTTGTTTGGTAGGTTGGCCATTCTGAGATTGTAATGTATGAACAGTGGAAAATAAACATAGGCTTAGTGCTAGCCTGAGTAAGTAGTAGAATAGTTTATTTTTAAGAAGAAACATCTGTGGCTTATGGATTTTCTTCTAAAACAAACTTCACGTTCAGTTCGAATAGACCGGGATTAAAAGTAAAATTTGGTTTAACTTTTATGTCAATAGTAAAATTAAACTCACTGTAATTTATTTGATAGCTTCCGGGACCATTAACATTTAGAGTGCAGCTTCCTGCAGGAGTAACAGCTAAAAGTGGAGCTATAATATCTATGATGTCTTGATCATTGTTGAAATTGGTAAATACTCCATCTATTGGCGATGTATTGCATTCATTTCGCACCCTAATTTCTAAAGCATCTATGGTCGGATTGGAGCCGTTCCCTAAACCATATAAGTATAACTCCTCCCACTCATTTATAGGAGTTCCACTCACGGAATTATTATCCACAATCATTCTAAGGCTCCATGAGCATAGTGGATCGGGTGTACTTTTGTTCTCAACCTTTACTCTAATTCTAGCTACACTATTTATGGTATAACCTCCTTGATAGCGTTGGAAACTATCGAAGGTTAATAGACTATTGATACTTGTGTTTGGTTCTATTTCAACTAAACCACAATGAATTTGACTATAAACTGAAGACGTAAAGAAAACAACAAGCGTAATGAAGAGTAAGTTTTCTCTCAAATGCTGTAGATTAAAATCATAAAGAGGAATCATCTGTAAGATGATTCCTCTTAGTTTTGTTTATTGATCTTCTAATAAAATGTATTGTACATACATGGTATAAACTCCAGGCTCAGCATAAGAACCTGCTCCATTTACAGTTTCGATATCTTCAAATGTTGCACCATCTGCATCTGCAGCCATTGGAAAAATAGCAGGAAGACCTGGTAATATTCTGTAATCAATCGTATAGTAATAATTAGAGTTTACCGTATTTTGAGTCATGTAACTCCCTCCTGGCATAAAATCATCACCTGCAACTCCTGTAGTTCCTGCATGACCTGCAATATATTTGTCATTAGTACTTGGTGGTGTATTTGTTCCTGCATTTACATAAAGACTGTTTCCTGCGCTTGGTGTATTCACATCTGACAATGCTTGAGAATAGTCAGAGAATGTTCCTACTGCTGCTCCATCTCCTGTGTTTGGTTGTGTTTGTCTTAGTTCTAGTAATGATAAAGGTAGATCAGGAATTGCGTTAGCATTATTGTTTCCATAATCAATTTGTTGATCCCAAAATTCTGGGCCGTTACCTCCATTTGATCTGCCAACTGCATATAAGTCCCAGCTAACTGTAGAGCTCACTTTTAAAATTGTTGCAGCATACCTGGTGATTCCTGCATAGTAATCATTAATGTCATCAAACACAAATTCTATTTGGTCTGATGTAGTCATATCTAACTGAAGAACAGGTTGAAGATCCATAGTTATGGTTACATCTTTTTCATCAATAAGTTGTGCTTTTGAAATTCCAACACCAAGTAATATGATGTTGCTTAAGAGTAGGGTTAGTTTTTTCATTGTTATTTAGTTTTAGTTACATGTTAATTTATTGTGAATTGCATTTTTGCAGCTTGTATTTCATCTGCACCCTCAAAATCTAAGACACCTATCGCTGTGTATGTGCCTATCGGTAGTTCTGGAAGTTGAAATTTAAAGTCGCGAATTAGAGAAGGAACAATAGTAAAGCGTTTTACATTTAATCTATTTTGCTCACCGGTTTCATTATTGATTAAATCAATATATGAATTACAATAAGCAATACCATCCCCCATATTCTTTGCTTCAATAATTATAAAGTTTCCATCATCTTCATTTGTAAAGGAAAAATTGATAATTTCTACTTTGTTGTAAGTTACTGTAGGTGGATTTTGATAGATGTAAACGCCAAAAGCAAAGGTTGGAATAACACCTAATGCTATTGTGCCTGCTCCTTTTTTCTTAGGAGTTAATTCTTTTTTAGGCTCAGCCTGCTCTATCATAATTACTGACCAAGCAGCTCTATTTCCTTCATCTGTCGCGGGTATTGAAACGGTGTAAGAAAATTCCTTTTTTTCTCCTGGGGCTACTTCAAAAAATGTCGGAGAGATATTCATAAATTTTGAAAGAGAATATACCCCTTCTCCTTTTGGAATAAAGCTACTTTTCCCTTTTCCATTCATATTAAAGTCATAGACCTTTACTTGGAATAGCTGTTTTTTGTCGGTTTGATTAGTAACCGCAATTTTGTGCGTTTCCTGATTTCCAGGCTCTATGGATAAGTGAAAATGTGCAGGCGATACTGAAATTCCTTTAGATTCTATATCGCGTGAAGCAGTTTTGTCTGAAGCGTTTTGTGCGAAAATTACTTTTGTAAATAGGAGGGAACCTAAACAAAATAAGCGTATTTTATTTTTCAAATCTTTGGGTGATTTTATTAAGTAGTGTTTATAATACAATAGTAACTATAATTTTTGTTAAAGTAAGTTTTTAAATAATAATTAGTTTTAAGCTACTTTCTTCTTGATAATTATTAGCTAAATTCGTGAACTAGTTATAGCAATAAACGTTAAAGTAAAAAATACAATTATGGATAAAACAAATTTCAAAGGGAATCCCGTGAATTTAGCAGGAAACCTTCCAAAAGTTGGTGATGAAGCACCAAATTTTAAATATGTAAAATCTGACTTGTCGGAAGGTTCGCTTGCTGAAATTAATGATAAGGTTAAAGTATTAATTGTTGTTCCAAGTTTAGATACTGGAGTTTGTCAAATGGAGACAAGGCAATTTAATGCGCAATTAAAAGAACGAGATGGAGTAGAAGGTTTGATAATTTCTAAAGATTTACCTTTTGCAATGAATCGTTTCTGTGAGGCGGAAGGGATAAAAAATGTAACCAATGCGTCAGACTTTAGATACCACGAGTTTTCTAAAGCATATGGTTTAGATATGACTGAAGGGCCTCTTAAAGGTCTGCATGCAAGAGCTGTATTTGTGGTTGATAAGAACAATAAAATAACCTTTTCTGAATTGGTAGATGATATTACACATGAACCAAATTATGACAACGTAATGAAAGCAGTAGATGCATTAAAATAATGCAGTATCACAAATTTGAAAAAGCCTTTCACAGGTGCTTAACAGCATTAAGAAAGGCTTTTTTGTGTTATCAATTTTAGTTCTTCGTTTATTATTGGACCAATCATGTCCGCTTTATCTACCACCATAAAATGTGATCCATTTTTTATTTCGGTATAATTATTTACCCATTTTGTGGGAAATACAAGGTCAAGGGTTCCATGAATATGAAGGTATTCGCTTGTGACAGTTTCATTATTCCAATGAGATACGGCATTTACTCCCCAATTAATAAAGTCGTCAGGAGTTTGTATAAGCATTGATTTAAATAACTCCATTTCTTCTTGACTTATCTTATTGTAGAAAGGTTTGAGCCATTCTCCATAATTTTTAAACCAACTTGCAGTTTTTGAAATATTAAATGGCAAGTGGTCTACCAAAGAGAAGTATGGAGGAAGTTCCCCTTTTGACTTCACCGTAGAGATCAGTATAAGTTTCTTAACAGGAATTAGCTTACTAATTTCTATAGCCAAGATACCACCTAAAGAGACACCCATTAAAATAGGATTTTCCTCCTTAATTTGTGTTAGTAATTTTGCAGCATAGCTTTGTGCTGTATCATCAGATTCGGCTGTAATATATTCTACAGGAATTAATTCTGCTTCTAATTTTAGCTTACTAAATAGGCGATGATCTGCTCCTAGGCCAGGTATGCAATAGATCTGCTGCATGAGATAAAATCTTTTTGCAAAGGTATTTATATTGTTCTACTGTAGGAATTAAATTACCTTAAAATACGACTAGTTAAAATGCCCGATAACTTTTTATTGGACCTTTTTACAAATTACAGTTTAAACAATCTTGGTATCTTTTAATAAAGAATTGCTAGTTTGTCTAAAAACGTAAGACATCAAAAACACTATAAATGGCTACAATAAAAAAAAGGACTAATGATTTCATAAGTTCCCTTGTAATTATGATTATTGCTTTTTAAATAGCATTTTCTAAAATCGCATTAAACGTTGCACTGGGACGCATTGCTTTTGCAACTAATGTTTTGTTTGGATGATAATATCCTCCCATATCTATTGCAACGCCTTGTGCTTTATTTAATTCTGTTACTATTTTAACTTCATTTGCTTTAAGATTGGCGGCTAATTCATCAAACTTTTTACTGAATTCTTCATCTTGTGATTGAGCAGCAAGTGCTTCAGCCCAATATAGTGCAAGGTAAAAGTGGCTTCCTCTATTATCTAGTTCGCCTACTTTTCTAGATGGAGACTTACTGTTCATTAAAAATTTAGCCGTAGCATCATCCAAGCAATCAGCTAATATTTGTGCTTGCGCATTATTGTTTTTTTCTGCTAAGTGAGCAAGTGAAACAATTAGTGCAAGAAACTCTCCAAGAGAATCCCATCTTAAGTGGTTTTCTTCTATGAACTGCTCTACATGTTTTGGCGCTGAACCACCTGCACCTGTTTCAAATAAACCACCACCATTCATTAATGGCACTATTGATAGCATTTTTGCACTGGTTCCAAGCTCAAGTATTGGAAATAAGTCGGTTAAGTAATCCCTTAAAACATTACCTGTTACTGATATGGTGTTTTCTCCTTTTTTTACACGCTCTAATGTAAATCTTGTGGCAGCAGCAGGAGACATGATCTGGATATCTAATCCATTGGTATCGTGATTTTTTAGGTAAGACTTTACCTTTAAAATCATTTGCGCATCATGTGCTCTATTTTCATCTAACCAAAAAATTGTAGGCCAACCTGTCGCTCTTGCTCTATTTACAGCTAAATCAACCCAGTTCTCTATTGGTGCTCCTTTTGCCTGACACATTCTCCAAATATCACCTGCTTCTAGCTGATGCTCCATTAAAGTACTACCATCTTTTGCTACAACCTTAACAACTCCATCATTTTGAATCTCAAATGTTTTATCGTGTGAGCCATATTCTTCAGCCTTCTGAGCCATTAAGCCAACATTTGGCACAGTACCCATAGTTGTTGGGTTAAATGCGCCGTTTTCTTTACAAAACTTTATAGTTTCATCATAAATACTAGCATAGCTGCTATCTGGAATAATTGCTTTTGTATCTTGTTGTTTTCCTTCTGAATTCCACATTTGACCTGATGTGCGTATCATTGCAGGCATTGATGCATCGATAATTACATCACTTGGAACATGTAGATTGGTTATTCCAGTATCAGAATTAACCATAGCCATGGCAGGACCACTTTTTATTTCTGCATCTATTTCAGCTAATATTTTTGCTTTTTTTGTTGAGCCTAATTGATCTAACTTGCCAATTATTGACCCTAAACCATCATTTGAACTAGCCCCTATAGAAGTAAAATCTGCACCATATTTTTCAAAAACGCTCGGAAAGAACCGCTCTACTGCATGGCCAAAAATTATTGGATCAGATACTTTCATCATAGTTGCCTTCATATGCAAAGAGTATAAAACTCCTTTTGCTTTAGCATCTTCTTTCTGAGTATCTAAAAAGTCAATTAATGCTTTCTTGCTTAAGAATGTAGCATCAATAATTTCTCCTTTAAGAACTGGAGTGCTGGCCTTTAAAATAGTTTCTGTACCATCAGTAGCAAAATGTATAATTTTTACATCATCATCTTGTTTTATAGTTACAGACTTCTCATTGGTCGCAAAATCATTAGCACCCATTGTCGCTACATGTGATTTAGAATCTTTTGACCACTCTCCCATACGGTGAGGGTTTCTTTTAGCAAATTCTTTTACTGCCTTAGGAGCGCGTCTGTCAGAATTCCCTTCTCTTAAAACAGGGTTTACTGCACTACCTTTAATTTTATCATAAATTACCTTTACTTTTTTATCTTCTTCAGTAACTACTGAATTTGGATAATCAGGAATGGCATATCCTTGACTTTGCAGCTCTTTAATAGCTGCTAGTAATTGAGGAACAGAAGCGCTTATATTAGGAAGTTTAATAATATTGGCTTCTGGTTTTCTAGCTAACTCTCCTAGTTCTGCAAGTGCATCACCAACTTTTTGTTCTTCTGTTAGATATTCGGGAAAAACGGCTAAAATTCTACCTGCTAGTGAGATGTCTCTTGTTTCTACTGCAACTCCTGCAGCTTTTGTAAAGGTTTCTATAATTGGTAAAAATGAATAAGTGGCTAATGCAGGAGCTTCATCAGTCTCCGTATAAATAATCTTTTGTGACATCTAATTGGTGTGTTTAAGTAAGCAATTGCCTATTCTATTGAACAATTTTTTTAATCCTGCAAATTTAAGGTTTTACCACCTATTTATGAAATGGATTTATGACCACTATAAAGCAAATTAATTTTTGCAACTATTGCACCATTCTTTTTTTACTTTATCACTTTTAAGATAGAGGTAATGTGCTTTTTTGGAGCTGAATAATTCACAAAATCGTTCGGTATTCTTTTGCTTTACGTTAATCAATAACTCACCAATTCTTTCATGGCTTATTTCAGCTGAAGGGTATGACGAAATGCTAATGAGCTGCTCAGCAAGCTCCAATTGAAATCCTTTTTTTAATTCTTTTTCTAGAATTTCAGCAGCCCATTTTATTTGTAATTGAAACATAAAGTACTGCGCATACATTATCGACTCCGCAATAGAATTTTCAGAGCTCATAATATTCGAAAAAGCGGTTTCTAAACTTTTTTTTCGTTCTCGAATATCTCCTTTATCATAATAGTAATCAGCTGACAAAAGATGAAAGTTTGTGCTTAATCGCTTTAACTTTTCTGCATCTATAACGTCATTATAACTTGCTGAAGTGTAATATTCTTCCCACTCTTCTGGGGTGATTGGTGCTTTTTTCCCCAGTTCCCAAGTGTATAATATAGAGAGGCATAAATTATAAGCAACGATCTGATTGTTTTTATCTACTAAATGCAACCCTAATAAGGTTCGTCTAAGGTTTTCTCTTTCTGCTAGTGTTGTACTTTTCTTTATGGCAAACTGCGTAATTGCAGCATTCGAAATACATGTTAAGTTGGGCTTTATCTGTTCTATTTCGCTGTTGCTTAGAGCTAAAATCGCTACCTGGTCGCCTGCTTTACTTCGGTCGATAATAACTGACTGAATGGTTATTGCAGAGGGTATTTTTCCTTGCTTTATCGAATGTAGGTAGTTGTTTTTTAGTTCGTCACTTGAAAAAGAGGTTAGGTCTTTTAATATACCTACTGATATATTGGTTTGATGAATTGATTTTAAATACTCGTTTAACTCTTTGTCCTCAGATGACTGTAGTACCCCTAATTTTTCTTTTTCACTTAAGTCAATCAGATCTAAAGCAATAGTCCTATTGGCAATAAAGCTGTTGATTTCATCATATTTATTTGAAAAGATTAGATTAGGCTTACTAAAATAGGGTGAAACTATGCCTTTGATTGTATTGCGAATAGAACTGATAGAATCAATAATAACAGGAGTATAGCTATAATTTATATCTAGTAACATCATACTGTCTTTATAAATCGACAGCGATTTCAAATAGTCCTTTATTTTTGAAGTATCTGAAGAATTAAAGTTAGTAGTGGATATAATCATCCCTTCTGTATTTTCAGATGTTTTCAATTCCCACTGAGGATCTATCCAATGCAAGTTCTTCGCATCTGTTTTATTGAAAGGAATGTAACTACATACTACAGCATCTTTAAATAATAATAAGTTTATGTTTGTGTTTTGTGGATTGTAACCTTTTGGTAAGTCTCCAAGTTTTATTTTTGTTAAGTATTCGCCTCGGGCTGTCTTATAACTGGTTGTTCCTCCTTTTATCGGTCTCAAAAGCAAGCCTTCATGAAAGTTACTTGGATAAAGTCTGTTTCCATCCTTACAATCAAATTGATCAGATGAAACTAAATCTACTGCAAATCCATCTCTTCCCTCATTTAAAATTTCACTTAATAGCTCTCTATCGTTGTTATCTAAATATATATTGCCATCCTCAACAATTATTTTGTCAGACAATAACTCAGGGAGGAATGGGTTTTTTCTATTGAAAGCATCGCAAACTGTTTTATTGTATTCGTTTAATGCATACTCATCTTTTCGATCTTTTTCACCTTTAAGATCAAACGGGGGAGAAGCGATAATGGTAATTATAGCTATCTCATTTCGTTCTTGACTATAACTAGCGGCTACACCCAAGGCAAAATAAGATTGGTCGAATAGTATTTCTTTTGTGTCTGGTTTGTCTAGCCATTCCTCTATTGCAGCTTTTGCAGCATGTTCATATGTGCTAATCGTTATTGGGCTTGCTCCGGGCGTGGTTTTTATTGGTACACCAATAGTTGCCGTATAAATCAACTCACCCATTTCATAATGTAAACCTCCATAGTTTCTCACTCTTAGGGTCACATCTTTTTTTTCAGGGTCAGACTGTTCATGGCCTTCTTTGTTATTTTTTTGGTTGTATTCTGCTTGATCAAAAGCCGCAGCATCTAATGTTTCTAACCTTAATACAGCGGGTAGGTTTTGTTTGCTTCTAACCGAATTAATCGATTCTTGAAGCACACTTTCCATTAGTAATTGATCAAAATTATCGCTTTCAATAACTTGATCTTCTTGTCCAAAAACAAGATTAACCAATAAGATTAATAAAATGGAAAATGCTTTAGATTTCATACTCGTGAATAAAAAATGGTTGTAATTTTTTAAATTACAACCATCAAATTAGCTTGTTTTATATTAATCTACAAATTCGAAAGTTACCTTTCTATTTTCAGGTTTATTATCAGGGTGTACTTCTGTATCTAATACAATTCTGCCTGTTAATCCTTTTGCATCAAAATATTTTTTCATTCCGAAGGCTCTTCCTTTTGCTAAGTTTTCGGCATTTGCTTCTGACTTATTTGAATGACCTATCGCCTTTAGTTTCTTTTTTGGATTTTTCTTTAAATACTCAGCTATCTGATCTAAGCTAGCTTTTGCATCTTCAGCAATTTCTTTTTTTTCTGCCTCGTAAGTAATTACTTGGTCTACAATAGAAAATGATCCTTCAGTTTCTGCTTCTTCAGTTTTACTTGGGCCTTTAGTTCCATCAGAGTTTATGATAACAAGTTCTCCCTTGTTTTGGGCTTTATCTTTATCAGAAGTTGAAAATGATTTAAACTCAGTTTCTAATGACCCTCCGGCTATTTTTTCACACACACAAGAGCTTGCTGGCTGTCCTGCCATGTCGATTACTGAAACATTGTCAACATAATAGTAGCCATCCATTTTTTGCGCTCCTGTAAACTCTCTTGATTGTTTTACACGTTCAGTAACGGTGTTTTCTTCGCTGAAAAAGTTACCGATAGTGATAAACTTTTCACCACCAATTGCTTCAAATGTTCCACAGATAGGCGTCCAATCAAATTGTTTTTCTACAGGAGAATTTATCAATTTCATTATCTGAGGTTTAGCATTTAAATCTCCTTCATCAGTAGAACTAATTGCCTCAGCAGAAAGATGTGCTCCCAAATTATTGGATGCATATTTTGAACGGTCCGAAAAACTAACGTGAAACTTTACGCAATACTTTTTTCCTGCTTCAAGTTCTTTAGTTAGTTCAGTTTGTAGGTAAGACTTCGGAGATCGGCCTCTATAGCCATAAAAATTTATGCCAACATAGTTATTGCCGTCTTGTGCTTTTTCCTCTCCATATGCATTCTCAGGTACAGAAAATTCATCAGCTTTTGCATCAGCGCTATATAAATCAACTTGTTTTAAGGTAGCAGAAACCCAAGGATAGGCGAGCTCAATTTTTCCGCCTTCTTTAATTTTTCCTTCTACCTCTTCAAAACTTGGATTAGGAACGAGGTTTTCTTGCGCAATACCGCCAAATGAGATAAGTGTTACTAGGGTATAAATTATTTTTTTCATAGTATTTTTTTATTCCGATTTATTCAACTATTGTACCAGTTTATAAAGATAAAGGAATCCTTGAACCTTACAAACAAAAAAATCCCCATTCTCATAAAGAAAAAGGGGATTCTATAATCAAACATAACAGTTTGCTTACGCGTTGTTTTGTTTCTTTATTAAGTTTAATGCTGAACCTTCTTTAAACCATCCAATTTGCTGAGCATTGTAAGTGTGGTTTAATTTGATTTCTTCTTTAGATCCATCTGCATGAACTAACTCTAGCGTTAATTGCTTTTCAGGTGCAAAGTTTTCTAAATCGATAAAGTTGAATGTATCAGCTTCTTGAATTTTATCGTAATCAGCTTCATTAGCAAACGTTAACCCTAACATTCCTTGTTTCTTCAAGTTTGTTTCGTGGATACGTGCAAATGACTTCACAATTACTGCAACTACACCTAGGTGACGTGGTTCCATTGCTGCATGCTCTCTTGAAGAACCTTCACCATAATTATGATCTCCAACAACTATTGAAGGAACGCCTTCAGCTTTGTATGCTCTTGCTGTAGCAGGAACTGCTCCTTTTTCGCCATTCAATTGATTAACTACTTCGTTAGTTGCTTTTCCGAATGCATTTACAGCACCGATTAGACAGTTGTCTGAAATGTTATCCAAATGGCCTCTATATCTCAACCATGGACCCGCCATAGAAATATGATCTGTAGTACATTTACCAAATGCTTTAATTAGCAATTTTGCGCCATTAATGTTTTTGCCATCCCAAGCTGGGAAAGGCTCTAGCAATTGCAAGCGGTTTGAATCAGGAGCTACATTTATAATTACAGCACTTCCGTCTTCTGATGGTGCTTGGTAGCCATTATCCTCTACTGCGAAACCTCTGCTTGGCAATTCCATGCCTTTTGGTTCAGCTAATTTTACCTCTTCTCCTTTTTCATTGGTCAAGGTATCAGTAATCGGATTAAAATCTAAACGACCACTAATTGCAACTGCAGCAACCATTTCTGGTGATGTAACAAATGCATGTGTATTTGGATTCCCATCTGCTCGCTTAGAAAAGTTTCTGTTAAACGAGTGAACGATAGAATTTTTTTCTTCTTTTTCAGCACCTGCTCTATCCCATTGACCAATACATGGACCACAAGCATTCGTAAATATGGTTACCGAAGGAAATTTCTTAAAAGTATCGAGTAACCCATCTCGTTCTGCAGTAAATCTTACTTGTTCTGAACCTGGATTAATTCCTAATTTAGAAACAGGTTTTACTCCTTTATTGAATGCATCATCTACAATAGAAGCGGCTCTTGTTAAATCTTCATAAGAAGAGTTAGTACAAGAACCAATTAATGCCCATTCTATTTCAGTTGGCCAGTCATTAGCAGCAGCTTTTTCCTTCATATCTGCCACAGGTGTAGCTAAATCAGGAGTAAAAGGTCCGTTTAAGTGAGGACTTAACGTATCTAAATTAATTTCAATTACTTGATCGAAATATTTTTCTGGATTTGCATATACTTCGTCATCGCCTGTCAAGTGCTCAGCTACTTGATCTGCCAATTCTACAACATCAGCTCTTCCTGTGGCATTTAAATATCGTCTCATTGAATCATCATAACCAAATGTAGAAGTGGTAGCACCAATCTCTGCTCCCATGTTACAAATGGTTCCTTTTCCTGTACAAGAAAGATTTTTTGCCCCATCGCCAAAGTATTCAACGATTGCGCCAGTTCCACCTTTAACGGTAAGTATTCCTGCTACTTTTAAGATAATATCTTTTGCAGAAGTCCATCCATTTAATCGTCCTATTAATTTAACACCGATTAACTTAGGGAATTTCAATTCCCAAGGCATTCCTGCCATAACATCTACGGCATCAGCACCACCAACGCCAACAGCTACCATACCTAATCCACCTGCGTTTACGGTATGCGAGTCCGTTCCAATCATCATTCCACCAGGGAACGCATAATTTTCTAAAACTACTTGGTGTATAATACCCGAACCTGGTTTCCAAAAACCAATTCCATATTTTTCACAAACAGAACTTAAAAAGTTAAAAACTTCATTGTTCTTGTTTAACGATTCTTGTAAATCTTTATCAGCACCTATTTTTGCTTGAATCAAGTGATCAGCATGAGCGGTAGAAGGTACTGCTACCTTTTTCTTGCCTGCTTGCATAAACTGTAACAAGGCCATCTGTGCCGTAGCATCTTGCATTGCTACACGGTCAGGTTTGAAATCTACGTATGATTTTCCACGTTGAAATTCCTCGGTAGGTACCCCTTGGTCAAGGTGGCTGTAAAGTATCTTTTCACTTAGCGTTAACGGACGGTTGACAATTTTGCGAGCCGCGTCTACGCGTTCTCCCATTACTGCATAAACCGCTTTAATCATTTCTATATCAAAAGCCATTTGTTTCTTTTGTTAATGCGTTATTAAAGTTATTTTGAAGGTTGCGAATTTAACGATTTTCAACCATTTCTGAAACCGTTCTTCACATTTTATCCTTTCTGAGATTCGATATTTCGTAATATTGTTGTTAAATCAAATTGTTCATGCAAGACGTCGTACTCGAAAATATTAAGGAATCGTTTAAGTCGGTTAGGAATCAATTATTGCGAACTATTTTAACAGTTCTGATTATTGCGATTGGAATTTGTGCACTAGTAGGAATTTTAACATCAATTGATGCTATCAAAAGTTCTATAAGTAGCAATTTTAGCAGTATGGGCTCCAATACCTTTTCCATAAAGAATGAAGGAAGCAATATAAGAATGGGGAAGGGCGGAAAGAAAGCAAAAGTTTATCCCATCATTGATTTTCAGGATGCAAGGGAGTTTAAAGAACAGTTCAATTATCCGGCTACGGTGTCTATTAGTTCAAGAGCTACCGCTACTGCCACTTTAAAGTATAAATCAGAGAAAACGAATCCCAATATTTTTGTGTTCGGCTGTGATGAAGATTATACCATTACTTCGGGTTACGAAATAGCCGAAGGACGAAATTTTTCTATTTCTGAAGTTAACTCAGGAGCTCATACAGTTATCATTGGTCATGAAATTCGAACTACGTTATTCGGGAGTAAAGAAGAGGCTGTTGATAAAATAATTTCTATCGGGGCTAGTAAATATAGAGTGGTTGGAGTGCTTAAAGAGAAAGGTAGCAGTATGGGGTTTAGTGCTGATAAAAACGCCTTGATTCCCCTACAAAATGCACGGCAATATTTTTCTTCTGCGAATACTTCTTATCTAATTAATGTAATGGTAGAATCTCCAGATGAGCTGGATGGGGCTATTGGTGAAGCCAGAGGTGCCTTTAGGACGGTTAGAGGGGATCGAATTAAAGAGGAAGCGTCTTTTGATATTACACGATCTGATAATGTAGCTAGTTTGTTAATTGAAAACTTATCAATGGTTAGTTTTTCAGCCTACATTATTGGTTTTATAACCTTGCTAGGTGCAGCGATTGGTTTAATGAATATTATGCTAGTAACAGTAACTGAACGCACCAAAGAAATAGGAGTAAGAAAAGCATTAGGGGCAAGTAGCCGGTTTATATTGATGCAGTTTCTTGTGGAGGCCATTATAGTTTGTCAGATTGGCGGAGCTGTAGGAATTGTTTTGGGAATTATTATAGGTAATGTAGTTGCAGGATTTGTAGGTGCTGGGTTTATCATCCCTTGGGATTGGATGATATTAGCAGTTGTGCTGTGTGTGCTAGTTGGTGTAGTTGCCGGAATTTATCCTGCAAAAAGAGCAGCCGATCTAGACCCGATAGAGTCGTTGAGATATGAATAGTTTCTTTTTTTCTGCAGAGTCCTTATGCATCGCGATTCTACAGAAAAATTCTACAGTATCTGCGCTGCGATAGCAATGGTTATTGCTTAGTAATCTCAATTGGTCAGTTTAGCTGTTGATTTATATAATTGATAAAAGAGCCTTCGAATAAAAACAAAAGGATTCTATCTGGGGAGTCGAAATGGTCAGAAATTAACCAATAAAAAACCTCTTCCGAATAAACGAAAGAGGTTTTACTATAATTTCAGATTTAATTACTCTGCAATAACTTCAAAATCCATAGTAATGATAAGATCTCTATGTAATCTAATTTCTGCTTGGTAAGAACCTACTTCTTTAATTTGAGATCCTAAAATTTTGATGGTCTTTTTATCTACTTCAAATCCTTGTGCATTTAATGCTTCAGCGATTTGAATAGTATTTACAGAACCAAATATTTTAGTACCAGCTTCGCCAACTTTAGCACCAATTTTTACAGTAGCTTTTTCTAATTTCTTAGCAGTAGCTAAAGCTGCATCTTTAATTTTAGCTTCTTTGTGACTTCTCTGACGCAACGTTTCTTCTAACATCTTTTTTGCTGAAGGAGTTGCTATTGAAGCAAAGCCTTGAGGAATAAGTAGATTTCTTGCGTAACCTGGTTTTACAACTACGATATCGTCTTTATACCCTAAATTTTCAACGTCTTTCTTTAAAATAATTTCCATCTCTTATCCTCCTTATTTGTATAAATCAGTTACGTATGGCATCAAACCTAAGTGACGACATCTTTTGATTGCCTGAGCCACTTTTCGTTGATACTTTAATGAAGTTCCTGTAATTCTTCTTGGAAGAATTTTTCCTTGCTCGTTTACAAACTGAGTTAAGAAGTCAGGGTTTTTATAATCGATGAATTTAATTCTGTTTTTCTTGAAACGACAGTATTTGTCTTTCTTTACCTCAATTGAAGGAGGATTTAAATATCTAATTTCAGATTTATCAGCCATAATGGTTCTTTTTTACCTGTTTTTACTAAATTATTTTTTTGTACCTAACGCTTTGTTCTTTTCGATTCTCTTTGCTGCGTACTCAACTCCGTATTTGTCAAGTTTTACAGTCAAGAATCTCATGATTCTTTCATCACGTTTAAAAGCTACTTCTAACTTCGCGATTAACTCGCCATTAGTAGATTCAAACTGATACATTTGGTAAAAACCGGTTGATTTTTTCTGAATTGGGTAAGCCAATTTTTTTAAGCCCCAATTTTCGTCGTTTACGATAGTACCTTCGTTTTCAGTTACGATCGCTTTGAATTTTTCGGCTGTTTCCTTTGTCTGCTCTGGAGACAAAACGGGAGTCATAATGAAAACTGCCTCATAATGATTGCTCATTGGTATAAATTTTAGTTAATAATAATCCCTAAAAAGGGAGCACAAAAGTACATAAAGATTTATTGATTTCAAATACTTTGTTCCTATCAGAAAATTGAAGTGGTGAAATTATTTAAAATTAACTCAATTTTAATAGGTATAGAATTTATTGGATCATTTTTGTAGCTATCGTCTATCCGAAATTATTCCTAATTTAGATGCAAATGCACTTTACGAATTTACCATAATGCTAACCGAAAGCCAAGGACGAGGAATAACTGCCACGATGGACACTGCCACAGTAGCCGTAAGTGCGCCTGGTGCTGCGAGTAATGCTGCTATCTTAGCCTCAGGAACGAAGTATATAACCTATTACTACAAAGGTAGCCACCTAACTACACTAGCAGGAAGTGGCAATAGTGTGAACCTAACTATAAAAGTAGACGCTTTACAAGGATTTGGTGCAAATGGGGTTATTGTTAGCGATATTAGTGTAAATGCAGTTTCATTTGGTGTAAATACACCAATAGCCTTGAGAAATGGTGCGGCTTATCGGTATGGGTTTAACGGTATGGAAAGGGATGATGAAATTAAAGGCTCAGGAAATTCTTATGACTTTGGGGCGAGGATGTATGATAGTAGACTGGGGAGATGGATGAGTGTTGACCCATTAGCAAGCCTTCAGCGTGGATGGTCTCCTTATAAGTTTGCTCTAGACAATCCAATAATCTTTATTGACCCCGAAGGTGAAACTGAGTTCTATTTTAGAGGAAAACATATTGGAAGTGACGGTAGGAAAGATAATATGATTGGACTAGTAAGTGATAGAAAGGTAAAAAGAAGTATTGAAAATGCTGCAAAAGAGGGTTTAAATACTGATTTAGGTTCTTTTGGGAATGGTGATAGAAGAGGTGGAGTATATGCAATTGATGCTACGGTTCTTCAAACTGCCGATGCAGTTCTTGATAAAGCTAGAACAAGCGGTCAAGAGAGAGAGTATGGAGTTAGTTTAAGTAAAGATTCAGAAGGGTCATTTCAAATGAATGGCGAAATCCAAGAAGGCCCTGTCAGACCTTTAGAAGGAAGTCAGTCGGGTGAAGTCAATTATTCTCCGGGAGAAGTAAGTATTCATTCACATAGAACAGGTGTTGGTGAGGAAGGAACTCATGCTAATGCTGACGAACCCAGTCTTACAGATAAATCCTCAATGAAAAAAGAGGATATGTCTATTATAGTAGGTAAAAAAGGGGAAGTAACAAAAGTAGATGGCGTTGTCTCAGATAACCGTTCTGATGATGGAACGATAGAGATATTTAAGAATGGGAAGCGAAATCAATCAATAAGTGGAACACGAACGAAAGAGATTTTGAAAGATTATAAAACTAGGAAACAATAATTATGAGAGTATTGTACTTATATTTTTTTTGCTTGTTATTTTTCTCCGTTAATTCTGTTAATGCTCAAAAGTTTCTTTCAATTGATTATTCTCGTACTTTGAAGAAGTATAATTTAGAGGGAGCCGAAGTTTATTTTATTATTGAAGGAGATAGTATCTTTTTAACAAAAACCGATGAATATGAATTTCGATTTGAAACAGATGGGATTTTAAAATTAGAGCATAGTCAAGATACCATGATAGAAATTTTAGTAAAAAATTGCAAGTGGGTTTTTTCTTTCCAAAGACAAAAGAAGATAATTAGTCAATATCAAAATTTCAAGATAAGATTCATTAAGTCTAAAAGAATTGAGAATGTAATATTTGGTTATGATAATGGAGGATGGTTGTTAACTCCAAGTGAGTTTAGAAAAGAAAAGAGATGTCTAAAAACCTTCAAAAAAAAATTGTAAAAATGTTGTCGATGAAGAATATCATGGTAACCGTTAGCACGGACTTGCAGTCGGTGAAGTAGATATGAAGAAAAAACCAACTTTAGGGTTGGTTTTTATGGGATTGGTTTCCTTGAATATAAGTTTGTAAAAAGAGAAGACTACAAGCCCATGTGAGCGGACTAAAATAGTTTCTTGTATAAAAAATCAGTTATTTACCCTATGGTTCTTTGCCGATGGCTCTGTTAATTTTGGTAACGCCATAACAATTAACAACCCTGAAAAAAATATTGACCTTATTGGCTATCTCAATTACTCTAATAACCTACAAAAAAGAAGAAGATCAGCCGACGACTAATAACAACAATGGCAACAACAACCCA
The DNA here is from genome assembly GCA_018402765.1 of Vicingaceae bacterium. Classification (GTDB taxonomy): domain Bacteria; phylum Bacteroidota; class Bacteroidia; order Flavobacteriales_E; family Vicingaceae; genus Acidiluteibacter. The sequence goes on from JAGYIE010000003.1 coordinate 173,220, forward strand.
AATCCAACGACAGATAACAACAGTTATCACTTTTCTGATGACATGAAGACGTGTTATCCGTTATTTGATCCCGGTTTATCTGCCAATGGAATTTTGAGCATTATAAGTTAACTGTGCAGTAAGTCAGGCTCTAAATTTGATGGTTACTTTAAGTTCAATACTGTTCCTTCGCCAGGCACTAATAAAATTGTCGGGGCGATTGGTTCTGTTCCTAATGCATTTAGCTTAAATACAGATGAATTTTCAATTGTTTTTATGGACATGGAGAGTCAACGCTATATTCCGTTTGAGGTATCGTAGAAGTTGCAACCAATGCACTAGATACCAATAAACTTGATATTAATTGGAAAGACGTAAATATGGGGTATGAGCATGACAGCAGTATTATTCAGTTTAGTAGAAACTTAAACGGACTTTAAAATTTATTGGTTAGAATTTTATTTCCGATATGGCCGCTTTGCTGTAAAGGTTGCGTGGCTGCATTTATTCCATCATTTCTATTATAACTTTTCAACAACTCGCCTACCCGAAAAAGATTAATGATATATTTGTTTTCGTAAATAAAGAAGAAGGATTGAATGGAGAATTTTGTTGTTTCAGCGCGTAAGTATAGACCGGCCACTTTTGATACCGTAGTTGGTCAACAGTCCATTACCAATACGTTAAAGAATGCAATAAAAACAGGTCATTTGGCTCAAGCCTTCTTGTTTTGTGGTCCTAGGGGAGTTGGAAAAACAACTTGTGCCCGTATTTTGGCTAAAACCATCAACTGCTTTAACAGAACGGCGTCCATAGAAGCATGTGACGAATGTGAATCCTGCAAGTCGTTCAATGAGGGTCAGTCCTTAAATGTTTATGAGTTAGATGCGGCCTCCAATAACTTAGTAGATGATATTCGAAGTTTAGTAGATCAGGTTCGTTTTGCACCGCAACTAGGTTCTCATAAGGTATATATTATAGATGAGGTGCACATGCTGTCCAATGCAGCGTTTAATGCTTTTTTAAAGACCTTAGAAGAGCCTCCTAAGCATGCTATTTTTATTTTAGCTACTACAGAGAAGCACAAGATAATTCCTACTATACTTTCTCGTTGTCAGATATTTGATTTTAATCGAATTCAAGTAGAAGACATTGCTCACCATTTAGGTGGAATAGCTGAGAAAGAACAAATAAAGGCTGAAGAGGGTGCCTTGCACATCATTGCTCAAAAAGCAGATGGAGCATTGCGAGATGCCTTATCCATGTTTGATCAGATTGTGTCCTTTTCAGGGGATAATATGACGTATGAGCATGTAATTGAGAACTTAAATATCCTTGATTACGATTATTATTTTAAAGTAACCGAAATGCTTTTGGCGAATCAGATTCCTGATGTGCTAATGGTGTATAATGAGATTTTAAATAAGGGTTTCGACGGACATAACTTTATTGTTGGTCTAGCCGAGCATATGAGAAACTTATTGGTAAGTAAAGATCCTATTACTGTTCAACTCTTAGAAGTAGGAGCATCGATTAAAGAGAAATACCTTGCTCAGTCAAAAGCAGCTGACGGTCATTTTCTAATGCAAGGTTTGCAATTGGCAAATCAAGCAGACTTACAGTATAAAGCAGCCAAAAATCAACGGCTCCTCATAGAGATCTGTTTAATGCAGCTTTGTTCGATTACAAACGGTGGTTTAGATACTACGGTTCAAAAAAAAAATGACGGATTTAAAGTAGCGGCAAATATAAAGCCCTCTCAATCAGTTAAAAATGAAAGTGCTGCTCCATCTAGCTCTACGGAACTATCTAGGCCTGCTGTTCAAGTAGAAAAAACACCTGAAATAGTAGATTCTGCTCCAAAATCTGCACCTGATAAGGTAGAAGCGACTGACATTATCGTTAACAAGCCTTCAGCTCCTTTGGGTAAAAGAAGAATTCCCTCAGTTTCTGCATCATTAGGACAAATGCTCAATGATGTACCTAAAGCTAAAGAAGTTATTACTGAAGAAGGGAAGGCCGCCGGACCAAAGTTGACTGCTGAATTTTCTGATGAAACTTTTAATGCGGTATGGAAGGAGCTGATGGATAAAATAGAGGTAGAAGGAAAAGAGGGCAGCTCATTGGTAACTTCTGCTATGCGAGAACGAATGCCCAAGCGCGAAGGAAATACTCTTCACATGTTAGTTGACAACAAAAGTCAAGAAGAAGAGGTAATGATTTTTAGACCCGATATGCATGAGGTGTTGCGTCAGCGACTAAAGAATACTGAGGTTACCATAGCAGTATCTATCAATAGAGATTTGAGTGAGCGAAAAGCATATACCGATGCGGAGAAGTTTCAAAAAATGATTGATAGAAATCCTAATCTACTATCTTTAAAGCAGAAATTGGATTTGGATTTTATTTAATTGACTAATCAACGTTGACAGCATGAAGGGAAATAAAAGAATCATTAATGCATGGGCTTTTTATGATTGGGCAAATTCGGCGTATCCTTTGGTAATTACGACGGCTATATTTCCGATGTTTTACGAGGCCGTTACCACAACGACAACACCTGACGGAACTTCGGATTTTGTTACTTTTTTTGGCTATCAATTTAAGAATACTGAATTATATGCCTACGTAAGTTCGATGGCGCTGTTAATTGTCGCTTTTATTTCACCTATACTTTCAGGAGTAGCGGATTACATCGACGATAAAAAAGCATTTTTAAAATTCTTTTGTTATTTAGGAGCCATCTCTTGTGCATCTTTATTCCTTTTTGATGTAAATCATTTAGAATGGAGTATGTTACCTGTAATGACGGCCAGTATAGGTTTTTGGGGCAGTATAGTGTTCTACAATTCCTATCTCCCTATTATTGCAGAGCCTAAAGATCACGATCGAATTTCAGCAAAGGGTTATTCATTGGGCTATTTAGGAAGCTCTATTTTGCTAATTGCCAATCTGGTTGGTATTATGGCATTTGGAATGCCTGCTAAGTATGCATTCATATCTGTTGCAGTTTGGTGGATTGGTTTTAGCCAAATTACATATGCACGTTTGCCCAAACATGTGGGTATACCACCTGAAAAAGAAGACCATATTATTTGGAGAGGCTGGCGTGAGCTAAAAAAGGTAGCTTTAGAAATTAAAGGGCAGCTTGTGATTAGTCGTTACTTATCGGCATTTTTTGTATACAGTATGGGTGTGCAAACAGTCATGCTAATGGCCACCCTATTTGCTGCTAAAGAGATTAATTGGGGTGAGGACGAAGCAGCTAAAACCGGACTAATTGTATCGGTATTAATTATTCAGTTTATCGCTATTGGTGGTTCTTACTTCTTTTCATTCTTGTCTAGAAAGATAGGAAATATAAAAGCCCTAATGGTTTCTTTAGTAATCTGGGTAGGTGTTTGTGTAGGAGCTTATTTTATACATTTACCCATAGAATTTTATGGAATTGCTGCAATTGTAGGTTTTGTAATGGGCGGTATTCAGTCATTATCAAGGTCTACCTATGCTAAATTATTACCGGTGACCAAAGACCATGCCTCTTACTTTAGTTTTTACGATGTATTGGAAAAGCTAGGGATTGTAATCGGAACGTTCTCATTTGGTTTTATTGAAGGAGTAACGGGCGGAATGCGCAATTCAATTTTTGTTTTAGGAGTCTTCTTTATTTTAGGCGTAATTCTTTTATTGCGTGTTCCCAAACAAAAAGTAATAGAAGGAGTTTAATATTTAAACTTTGAGTCCTAAATTTGGGCTTCAAAAATCGAACACATTGAGTAAAGAAACAATTTACGATATAGCCATTATTGGTGGAGGTATAGTAGGAGCCGCGACACTGTATCAATTGCAAAAAAAATTCCCTAATCTCCATATTTTATTGATTGAAAAAGAGGATCGATTAGCGGGGCATCAAACAGGGCATAATTCAGGTGTAATTCATTCGGGATTATATTATAAGCCCGGCTCTAAGAAAGCCGTCAATTGTGTAAAGGGTCGTCATGAGTTGGTTGCATTTTCAAAAGAATATGATGTAAACCATGATGTGTGTGGTAAGGTAGTAGTCGCTACGGATAATAGCGAAATGCCTTTCTTGGATAAGATTTACAATACTGGCTTAAAAAATGAGATAGAAGGGATTGTTCGTATTTCGAGTGAGGAGATTAAAGATTTAGAGCCTTTTTGTGAAGGTATCGCAGGAATACATGTGCCTTGTACAGGGATTATCGATTTTGTAGGAGCTACCAATAGATTGGCTGAGGTGGCTTTGGCCAAGCAGTCAGAATCTAAGGTTTTGTTGTCTGAAGAATTTAAGAATGCATCGCATGGCGATGAGTATACTATAGTAACTACTTCTAAAGGAACTTATAAAGCAAAACACACGATTTATTGTGGAGGTCTTCAAGCAGACCGTTTAGCAAAGAAAGATGATGTAGATCTTGATTTACAGATTGTCGGTTTTAGAGGTGATTATTACGATTTGTCAGAGCAAGGGATGCACAAAGTAAAGAACTTGATTTATCCTGTTCCAAATCCTGCTTTTCCATTTTTGGGTGTTCACTTCACTAGAATGATAGAAGGTGGAGTAGAATGCGGACCAAATGCAGTATTTACATTCAAAAGAGAAGGCTACAATAAAACAGACTTCGATTTAAAAGATACGGTAGATGCGCTTACCTATTTAGGTACTTGGAAGCTATTCGCTAAACATTGGAAGTTTGGCCTAGATGAATACAGAAGAGCATTCTCTAAAGCCTTGTTTTTAAAAACACTTCAAAAACTAATCCCATCGCTTACCATGGAAGATCTAGTGCCGGGGAGAGCAGGAGTAAGGGCAATGGCTTTGGGTCCTGATGGAGAGATGATTGACGATTTTAAGATAGAGTATAAAAGTAAAGCCATTCACGTATTGAATGCTCCTTCACCTGCTGCTACTGCTTGCATGGCTATAGGTATGGATATAACTGAAATGGCTGAGAAACAATTTGGTTTAGTATAATTTAAGATAGGCTGATAGGACATAGAAAGGCTCAAGATTTCTCTTAAACCTTTTTATTATCGTTCTACGAATTGATATTTGGCGGTAACGCTTTCCCAATCAAATAAAAATATTGGCATCACTTCATCCAATCTTTTTAAGAATAACGGATTAGGAGCTTTCATATTTCTAAAATATTCTTCTTGAAATTCTGCTAATCCAAACTTATGAAAAACAGCTTTACTCATAGAGTAAACTGTATTGTTAGATGGGTGATTGACTTTCTTTAAAAAGCTTTTATATTCATTAATAGCCTGTTCAAAATCAGTAGCTTCAACATCAAAAACTTGGGCAAATTTTTCGATAATTTTTCTTGTGACTCTGCTATCTTGATGAGATTCTAAATGTTGTGGGAGTAGTTGTAGATTAGCGGCAATGACTATCAGTAGAAATATATCTTGATGATTGTCGTTGATTTCAACTTCTGTAATTAATTCAGGAGAATTCTTAATGATTTCTGCAACTTCAGGAAAGCCTTGGTCTACTGTATCAAGAATAGCATTCACTGTGATGTTACTCAGCTTATTCTCATTTAGTTTCTTTTTTCCGAAAATGGCGAACATAGGACTGGGTTATAGTTAGTTTCCTTGAAAACAAATTTAGATACTTCACACCCGCTTGGTTGAATGTTAAGAAATCCTTATCAACAAAGTTATTAACCATTCACCTCAAATTGTTAATAATCTCGTCTATAAGCCACGTTTGTTATATTTCTTAAGTGCGGATTTTGGTCAAAAGCGATTATTTTGAATTGCATTCATCTTAATTATAGGTAATTCAATCGGCAGTAAGTATTGATTCAACGAAATAAGTATTTTAAAAGGTTGATTTATGCACTATATTTGAATCAATTATTAACCATAACAACCTTTAAACATGTTAAAAGAATTTCAGGCCTTTATTAAAAAAGGTAATGTACTGCAGATGGCAGTAGGATTAATTTTGGCACTATATTTTGGTGCAATTACTAAGTCTTTTGTTGATGATATTTTAATGCCACCACTTGGCTTGTTAATTGGTGGAGTAGATTTTTCTACACTTAAATTAGTCTTGCAAGAAGGGGTTGCTGCTGTTACTGAAGGTGACGTAGTAGTAGTAGAGGCAGTTAAAGAAGTGAGTATTAATTACGGAACGTTTATTAATACCATTATCACATTTGTAATTGTTGCATTTGCAGTATTTATGCTAGTTAAAGCATACAGTAAAATGGAAGAGAAAGAAGATGCTGCTCCCTCAGGACCTTCAAAGGAAGAGGTGTTACTAGCAGAAATACGTGATGAATTAAGAAAAAGAAATTAATTTTTAAGCTTATATAACCAACCAAGTTTAAAGTGGCTATAGATCACTATAGCCACTTTTTTCGTTTGAAGAATATTCCCATTAATAAAGTAATCAGAATCATGATGGTCCAGACAATCGGATAGGCATATTGATCGTCTAATTCTGGCATATACTTAAAGTTCATACCATATATACCTGCAATAAATGTAAGGGGAATAAATATGGTTGAAATGATGGTTAGTACTTTCATTACTTCATTCATTTTATTGCTGAGTGTATTGATATGCAAATCTTTTATGCTGCTAAGTAGATCTCTACAAGACTCCAATGATTCTACCAGATGAATGGTATGATCATAAACATCTTGTAAATACGGACGTGTATCTTTTTTGATAAGTACACTTTCTGAACGGATCAAGCTGCTTAATGATTCTCTTACCGGTAACATCGACCTTCTTAAATAGATGAGGTCTTTCTTTAGTGATTGCAATTTTGCAAGCGAATCATTGTCAGCGTTGACCATTACGTTTTCTTCTAATGTTTCCAATTCCTCAGAAAAGTGTTCAATAGCAAAATAATAATAATCAACTATAGTATCTATAAATCTATAAAATAGATAATCAGGACCTTTTTTACGTACTCTTCCTAAATTGGTAGTCAACCGTTCTCTAATAATAGTAAATATATCTTGTGGCTTTTCTTGGAAAGATATTACAAAGTTCTTACCCAATACGAAACTAACTTGTTCGTAGTCCAATTCTCCGTCTTGCACCCCATTAAACATTCTAATGGTGAAAAATATGTGATCGCCATAATCTTCAAATTTAGGTCGATGATTTAGGTTCATTACATCCTCGAGGAGTAGTGTATGTAAATTGAATCGTTGTCCTACTTCTTCTAGTAGTTTGATATTATGTAATCCATCGATATTGATCCAGTTCATTTTTGACTCATCGAATCCTTCCATAAAGTCGTTAACAGAATGACCTTCCTTATAGTCTATATCTTCAGCATTGTAGCTGTAGACCTGACCTTTTACTTCGTCAACTTTTTGCTCACCTGAAAAAATCAATACACCCGGAGCTTGCCCTACTTTTTTCTTATGATGCTCTTTATTCGATGCACTTCTACTTTTTCTCTTGGTAGATTTTACATTAATTTTCTTCATGTATTGACCTCATTTGTTAGCGTTAACTATTATCAATAATTTTAGAAAGCTGTAAGAAAAGCATAATTGTGTTTAGGGTTTAATTCGGTTAAATTAAATCCTCTTTCTTGATCACTTCTTGTCTAAGTAATTCTTTTACTACTCGTTCAGTAACATCGCTCATAAAAACAAACTCATTCCTCGTGTCAGACACGTACGCTTTCACCCTCATTTTTAAATAACTTCTTTGCTGTTTTACTTCATTTACAAAAAGCACAACAATAGGCTTATTTAGGTAAACATATGGTGATACCTGTGCCGATTCTAATGCAATAGATCGCGCCTTGGCAGTATTCAGATCTATTGGTAACCAAATTTCTGCAACAACTTGACAATTAGATTCTCCAGAATTAGAGTTAGAAACCGCATTATTCACAGCTTCTGAGTTTGGAACAGTGACTAATGAATCGTCTTTTGTAACAATTCTAGTTGATCGCAAACCAATTTCTACTACCTCTCCATAATAGTTGCCAATTTCTATTTTGTCGCCTACTTGAAAAGGTTTGTCAAAGACAATCATAATTCCGCCAAAAATATTCTTTAAAATATCTTGAGCAGCGAAACCAACTGCAATACTAATAGAAGCTGTAACTGCTAATACTGTTTCAAATGGTGGTTGAAACACACCGGCAATTACAGTAGTAGTAACAAGCGCCCAACCTAAAATTTTTATAATTGGTATCAATCCTTTAATTGTAAATCGATACCTCGAATTTCGCTCTGCTAACGAATCAGTAATCTTTATTAATATGTTGATCAGGAAGTAACCAATTACAATAAGGACGATTGACCAAAATATATTACTAATCGAAAAAATATCATTTATTTTTGCAATAGGAGACCCTATTTTTGGTTCAATTTCTTCATTTGCAATAGTATCACTTGATAGCTCTGCTATTTCTATCAACTTGATCGACTTAACGGTGTCTACCTTTTGGGTTGCCTTTTGTTTTTTCTCTTGAATAGAAGATTGATCAGAAAGCCCTACTTGATTAGTAATAGTATCACCTGTTATTAATTTTTCCGAAACAGTATTTAATTTACTTTCAAGAATAAAATCATCAGACTTAAAACCATTTGTTTGGCTTATTCCCACCAAATGAATTCCTACTAGTACAATGGATAATAAAATATGTAATGCAGATTTCATAATTAGTGGATAATATTTTTGTTTTTTAATAAGTTAACAACCTGCCGAAACAGCAGCTGATTAATAGAGAATGTGCCGTTTTCATCCCGATTGATGATACCTCTATCTTCTAATGAGATCAGATCTAGCCTACTTTGGTCTATGGATTGATTGAAAAGAATAGCATGTTCTTCTAAACTTAGGCATTCATGAATAATTAGCGAATGAAGTGTAAGTATGTTGCCTGTTTCTATATTCTTTAAAAAGGAAAAGTCAAATCCGGAAAGCCTACCAATATAAATGGTGTTGTTTTTAACTTCTCGTGTAGACCTAAGCCAATATAATAGTGCGATGCTTATATTACTGTCTGAAAATCGATTTAACTCTTTAAAGAAAGCTATTCGTAAATAATCTTGTTGCTCAGCAGTGGTTAGTCGATTAAATTTGCCTTGAGAACCAACTAATTCGTTTTGTTCAAAAACAATGTTGTAACCACTTACTCTATGTCGATTGATTATAACCTTATTGATCTGCTCTTCATCTAATTTTTTAAGTTCAATTATGTTTCTATAATACGATTGAATGCGAATAGATTTAGATAAGTATTGCCAAGCGTATAGTTTGCATGTATTGATCCAATAAATACACTTTCCTGTTTTTGAAAGTATTTCAAAATAGGTTTTCATGGCTTCAAATCCATTTACCTTTTTTAAGAATAAAAAGTTAACATCCTCAAGAATGATTACTTGGTCAGAATATGTTGTTATTAATTGTTTAATGAGTTCCGTTTCAGAATAGGCATTCAAATTCAAAAACGTATTGAAGAAATTAAAAAGTTCTTTGTTTGTAGAAATGTTTTTAGTTAACCGAGTTCGCATTATGCGATTAGCAATATCGTTCTGTTTAATAAAAAAGTTTAGTAAAGTGCTCGAGCCACTTCCTTTCTCACCTGTGATGATTGTTGCTGAATATTTTCCACTTTTCCAATTATTAAAGTGGGTTGTTAAGTTGTCTAACTCGTTTACTCTGCCAACAAAAAAGCTTTCATCAATAATGGGTTCAACTCGATATAAGCGCTGATATACATAAGGCAATTGTTCAATGGCTTTTTCTGTTTCACTCAAGAAGTCTGCTAGTTCAGGACTAATTGCTACTTCTTTATCATTTAGTCCGAAGCGTTTCATTAATTGCTTATATAATTCGGAACCTTTTCCAAAATACACGTAACCGATAGCTTTCCCTTTTATGAAAGCCTTCTCAGCATAGCTAATTATTATATCTCTATAATTCTGAGTATGTTTTATTGCTTTTGCTCTTGCTAACTGAATTCTAAGATTTAAAATATTCTCGTTTTTAGTTAATCGATCTAATTCTTTGTTAAGGCTATCGATTGATATTTTAAGCTCAGAAACAATAAGTTTACTTATTTCAATTAATGTAGAATTTATTTCCGCTGTCTTTGAAATGCTACGTTCCATGCCTTCTATAGCTAGTTGTTTTACTTCTTCAAATGATTTCCCATCGTTTGAGTAAGTAATGGCTGAATCAAGGTTATACGTAACGATACTGCTGATATCACTAATGGAAGTTCGTACATTTTCTATTTGTTGAACAAGTTTAGTTTTTAAAGCTTTGTTGTTATTGACAAAATGAGGATAGGTTTCTAATTGCACAAGTTCTTTCGGATCAAAATGCTCCAATTCAGTCTTTTTAAATGCCCTATCATATTGAGCTGTTCCCACAATGATTCTTGGAGATTTAATTTTGTCAACCTCTGTTTTAATTTTAGTTTCTAATCGCTCAATTAAATAGGGTATGTTTTGACCATAAAGCTGCTCTAGGCTTTCAGGAATAAATTGCTCCGATAGGATAAGATTTAGTTTTGCCTTTTCTCTGATAAGGAAGTCGGAAAATGGAACTTCTTCACTTTCAGAATAAGTAGAAATTGATTTTTCAAGTCCAATAAGTTGATCTTGAATTACATTTATTTGATTGATAATAGTATTGTCAATTCGAGTTGAGCAGCTATTACTTAATAGTTCATGTTGTTGTAAACCATTGTAGACGATATTGTATAATTCTAAGTCTAATTGAAAATCGTCCAACATCGCAAAGAGGGTGTTTTTCCACCCATTGCTTAATTTTAAATAGTTAGAATGTAGGCTTAGACTGGAACTTTCAATACTAGCTGTTGAAAAGTTATTGTATGGAATTTCCATCGTTCCAACTCTATCAAAAGTAAATCTATATTGCTTAATATGAATCTGTAACTTATGCCGAATATCTCTTTCAAGACTTACCAATAGGTCTTCTAATTCATTATAAATTGATTCGAAGTGTTTTGGTTGAATTCTATCAGCTACACTAGCTTTTAGCTCCTCTATGGATAATTTATTACTGTTAAAATCTGTAATCTGATGATTGATGAACTGATCAATTTTCCATACTTGATCAATAGTTTTTGTCCTCGACGAAAGTAGTTTGGCATATTCATCAATTAAAGAGTAGGGAAACTGAAACTCGAAGTAATTCGCATACAAACTTCTAACAGGGACTTTATGTGTCCATACTTTTTTAACTTTCTTTTCTTTTCTGAATAGGTCGGCTATTTTTACAGGCCCTTGAGAAAGATTAAAGGCAAGGCTTTTAAAAGGCTTTTTAAATTTGATTTCGAATGAGTCTGATTCTAGAATCTTAAATCGATCATTATGCTGTTCAACTATTATCTCCTCTGGGATATCCTTTAATACTTCATTACAAAATGAAATATATCCTTTAAAATCATCATTAAATCCATTCTCTTTTCTTTCAGGATAGTATGAGCTTAATAGATTGTAAAGATGGTTGTTGGTGTTGTTTATTTCTTTAATAACACGTAATTCTTCCTTGCGTTTGCTGTCTCCTGTTAGGCGAGAAGAAAAGTTAGAGTAAATGCTTGCCGCATCACTAATGAATTGTCTTTGAGCTGTTACTTCGTCCTTAAAGAAAGAAAATAAGGCAGGGAAGAAATTGGCTTCAATTTGCTCATTTGTATTGGTAAAGTTCTCTTCCATATTTGATTGAATTCAATCCGTTAAATTATGAATTTTTTGAGTAGTTAATGTCAGTTTATAATTGATTACAATAAAAAAGGAGGTCTAATGCTAGACCTCCTTCAATAAACGTAATTGTTTTTTTAGAGCCCGGTGTAATTATATGGACTAATATTTTTTAATTCTGTTTTTATTGAGTCCGAAACGGCTAACGTTTCAATAAAGGAATGGATCGATTGTTCCGTTATTTTATTATTGGTTCTAGTCAGTTCCTTAAGGGCTTCATATGGTTTAGGGAATCCTTCACGTCTTAGTACAGTTTGTATTGCTTCTGCCACAACTACCCAATTATTTTCCAAGTCAGCTTTTATCTTTTCTTCATTGATAATTAGTTTCCCTAATCCTTTTTGAAGTGACTTTAGAGCGATTAATTGGTGACCAAATGGAACGCCAACATTTCTCAACACAGTAGAGTCAGTTAAATCTCTCTGAAGTCTGCTGATTGGTAGTTTTGCCGATAGGTGCTCAAAAATTGCGTTTGCTATTCCTAAATTGCCTTCTGAGTTCTCAAAATCAATTGGATTTACTTTATGCGGCATAGCTGATGAACCAATTTCACCTTCTTTAATAACTTGCTTAAAGTAATCCATAGAAATGTAGGTCCAAATGTCTCTGTCTAAATCTATTAAAATATTATTTATCCGCTTATTTGCATCAAATAAAGCAGCTAAATTATCATAGTGCTCAATTTGTGTAGTGGTTTGTGATCTGTTTAATGTTAATGAGTTTAACACAAAATTATTGGCAAAATTTGTCCAATTTATTCCAGGATAGGCAACATGATGCGCATTTAAGTTGCCTGTGGCTCCACCAAATTTCGCCGAATATGGAATGGTTTTTAATTGTGATAACTGAATGGTTAAGCGTTCAACAAATACGTTTATTTCTTTTCCCATTCTCGTTGGAGATGCAGGCTGTCCATGTGTTCTTGCTAATAGAGGTATGTTTTTCCACTCATTTGCTAGTACTGTAAGTTGAGCTATAGTAGCTTCTAGTTCAGGTAAAAGTACCTCTTCCATTGCATTTTTAATCGACAATGGAATAGCGGTATTGTTAATATCCTGAGAGGTTAACCCAAAATGGATAAACTCGCTACTTTCTCCTAAGCCAAAACCATCGATTTTTTCTTTTATGAAATATTCAACTGCCTTAACATCATGATTGGTAATTCTTTCTATATCCTTTACACGCATGGCATCCTCATTTTTGAAAGTAAGGTATAAATTACGCAAATCAGGAAATATGGAGGGGTTTACATTCTTAAGTTGTGGGAGCGGTAATTCACAAAGGGCAATAAAATATTCTACTTCTACTTTAATTCTATATCGAATTAGTGCCGCCTCAGAAAAAAATGGTTCAAGTGATTCAGTATGTCTTCTATACCTTCCATCTATGGGAGATATAGCATTGAGATTGTTAAAATCCATTGGTAATAAATATGGTAGTCGTTTGTTAATTATTTTAGTTTAGCTAACTCGCTCCAAACGAAGTCGATTAACTCTTTTACATAAGTTGACGAAAAGTCAAATTGGATTCCGGCTGTTTCGTAGATTTCTCCAATAGATTTAGTGTATCCAAGTTCTAAAGCAGCTTTGTAATTTGCAATAGCTTTTGATGGGTCTGATTTGTAGTTTCTCCAAACCGCAATCGCTCCAAGCTGCGCCATTCCATATTCTATATAATAAAATGGAACTTCGTATAAATGAAGCTGTCGTTGCCATGAATTCAATTTCGCATCTTCCCATCCACTCCAATCTGTTAAGGTGCCTGAAAATTTGTCGTTTATTCTTTCCCAAGCTTCGTATCGCTCAGGTAGGTTATGTGTTGGATTTTGATAGATCCAATGCTGAAAATTATCAATTGTAGCTACCCAAGGGAGGGTTTGTAAAACACCTTCAAGTTGCTCTATTTTTGCTCGTTTTAGGTCTTCTTTATCATCAAAAAATACATCCCAATGATCCATGCTTATTAATTCCATGCTCATAGATGCCAATTCGGCAACTTCAGATGGTGTATTTTGGAAATCGACTAATGGTAAATTATGCATCAAAAAGGAATGAACAGCATGGCCTCCTTCGTGCATCATAGTAACCATGTCTCTGAACGTTCCAACTGCATTCATGTAAATAAATGGAATTCCACTTTCATAAAGAGGATAGTTAAATCCACCTGGCGCTTTACCCTCTTTTGACTCTAAGTCCAAGTAATTTCGGTCTCTCATGGTAGTTAAACACTGCCCGAAATAGGAATCAATTTTGGTAAAAACTTCAATTGACTTTTGCAATAATTCAGCTCCTGTTTCAAACGGTTTTAATGGTGATTTTCCTGTTAAATCAACACTTTTATCCCAAGGTTTAAGCGTACCTAAATTTAAGGCTTCTTTTCTTTCTTGATCCAATTTATGCATATAGGGCATCAATGCTTCTTCAATGCTTTCATGAAAATCAAAGCAGTCTTGAGGAGAATAATCGAATCGACCCATAGCATCAAACATATAATCACGGAAATTTTCATAACCAGCATTTACTGCTACTTGGTGTCTGTCCGTTATAAGCTCAGAATATAAATTATTTAGCTTGTCTTTATCAGTAAGGCGACGTGTATTTATTTTTTCAAATGTTTCTTTACGAAGAGACCGATCAGTGCTTTCATAGAATTTAGCAGCCCTTTGAAGTGTCATTTTTTCGCCTTGAATCTCCACCGACATGTCAGCAGCAATAGCCCCAAATTCTTGTGATTTTTGTTCTAGCCGAGTTTGAATAGGAATATTCTCTTCTCTAAATAATTCTACGCTCTTTCTAATCCCTCGAATCATTATATAGTGAGTTCCCTTTTCTAACTCATCAATAAATGAGGAACTCAATAATTTTTTCTCTAGTAAGTTGTTTAATGGAGCAACTTTGGGACTAATCTCCGTTACAAAAAAATTGAAGGATTGCTGTAGTCCTTCATCTTTTGTATTGATATTCATTTTGATATATCGCCAAGCCATGTCTTCCTCGAGGAAAGCATCTAGCTCACTTTTATTTTTTAACCATTTTTCTAATTCCGTTTTAGAGCCAATAGATTTATCTAAAAGTTGCTTAAAAAAGGGTTCAATTTGACTCCATGCATTTAGGGAGAAATCTAAAGGTAAAAATGAACGTGATATATGCGTTAAATTATGCATTCGGTGCTATTAAAATTTATAGAGCAGTATAAATTTACTTCTCTGCATCTTTATTGGTTGGTTTCTTTTTTGAAGTAGGCTTTTTTGCTGTAGTTTTTTCTGCTTTAGGTTTAGCAGCCTTTTTTTCTTCTTTCACTTCATCTTGTTTTGCAGGGTGAAGCAGATCATTTTTAATTAGAAGATTGTACCACTGAACGATTTTCTTTATATCAGAAGCATAAACTCTTTCCTTATCATAATTGGGTAAAGCTTCTTCTACTTTTGCAGACAATTCAGCAGCAGATGATTTGTGATTTATAGAGGCTTTACCACCTTCAATTTCATAAAGTTTACCAAATACCTCAGAAAGTAAAACATCATCTTCATACGTGTAAATACTTATATCTTCTAAAGCAGAAATTTGCTGATTTGAATAAACAGGAAAACGCTTATTGTCAATTAATGACTCCGCAATAAGTCCATTTTTTGTTTGAGAGATAACTTTGTGTAATCCGGGTTTTCCTGAAATTGAGATGATTCCTTTTATTTCCATAGCTAAAATTTGATTAACTGCAAATATACAGAATTGTCTATTTGTTGTGCCGCTCATTTTGTAATGAAGTCAAGCAACTTATAAATTTGAATTACGTCTGGGATTAGTATATTTTCGTATTTTTAACGTTTATTTGGTTAATCAATCTATTGGTTTAATGAAAAATTTCTATAAGTCCTTCATATTCTTTCTTTTCCTACTCATTAGTTATAATGCATCTGCGACACACTACATGGGAGGTGAAATCACTTGGGTCTGTGATAATCAAGGTAGATACATCTTTACAGCAAAAGTTTATAGAGATTGTAATGGAGCATTTTTAGTTGGTAATATTTCATTACGAGCTCATAATTATCCAACTCCTGGACTTCGCAATACTACAATTCCACTGACAAGGCAAGTAATTAATGACATTTCAGCTACTTGTGGAGGCTCGCCTTGCTCTCCAACGAATACTAGAATTACTACTACTACAGCAGGAGCAGTAGAAGAACATATTTTTGTTTCAGCGCCTACAAGTCTAAATGGAGTTCCAGGTGCTGCAGGATGGATTTTTACTTTCGAAGGGCCTACTAGAAATAATGCAATTGATAACCTTGTTAATCCTGGAGGTAGAACACTGACATTAAGAGCAAAAATGTTTGCTTTTAATGGTCAAAACGCATCCACTTGCTATGATAATTCACCAAATTTTGCAGAAGTTCCTTCTTCAGTTCTATGTACTGGAGACGCATTTACTTACAATCACAATGCGCAGGATGATGAGTTGGATTCACTGGTTTATTCGTGGGCTGAGCCATTAGATGCCTTGAGTGGACTGTATGTTGAAGCTACAAATCCGAGGGTTCCTTTTGTTAATGGATACTCATTCACATCACCATTTCCAAGTGCTTTTCAAAACCCTAACAATGTGCCAGCTTTCTTAAATACTGAGAACGGGGAGATAAGTTACACTTCATTTACCGATGGAGAGTTTGTCTCTTGTGTTCGAGTAGAGGCCTATCGTTGTGGGCAAAAAATAGCAGAAATATACAGAGATATACAAACAGTACTTCTGAGCAGCGCAATCTGCAGTCCAAATGATCCTCCTTTAATTCGTGCACCTTTTGAATCAGCTCCTGGTGTTTTTAATGTTTATAGAGATACAGTAAAAGCAGGAGATTTAGTAACTTTTAACTTGCAAGTTGCTGACTTTCCATCGGCCACAAATCCAAATGCAGATTCTGTTCGTGTGTTTGCAAGTGGATTGCAATTTGGAGCTAATTTTTCAGACCCTAATGTCGGTTGTTTAAATCCTCCTTGTGCAACATTGAGTACTTCTTTACCCGGAACAGGTTTTTTAGCTTATCAAAGTGTATTTAATTGGCAAACATCATGCAACCATATTTCTTACAATGATGGTTGTGTAAGTTTGAATAATACCTATAATTTTGTAATTAGAGCAACTGACAATGCTTGCCCCGCGCCCGGCCAAACGGTTACCACTATTTCAATTACTGTGTTAGCTGAAGATGTAATTGAGTCACCTGATATCTATTGTTTAGATGTAAATGCAAATGGAAATGTTGACCTCTCCTGGAATCAACCAATCGATACTACAAGCTCATTTGATGCATGGATGATCTACAGTTCTTTAAATCCAACAGGTCCTTTTGCCATAGTTGATAGTATATTCAATTACAATACCTTAAGTTATACTCATGTTGGAGCAGGGGCGAATATTGCTCCCATATACTATTACATTAGAAGTAGATCGGGATGTAATGATGCTGTTTTAAATGTGGCAAAGGATACATTATCAACACTTTTTGTGAATGCTACATTAGATGCAGCGAATAGTTGTGCTGATGTAAATTGGAATTTATTTAATTCTCTCGGTTCATCAGGAAATTATCGAATTTTTAAAGATGGGGTACAGATTTCAACTACCATTGCAACAACGAGTAATATATGTAACCCTTTAACGAATTGTGCAGATACCATAACCTATCGAATTGTTAGAGATAACAATTTAAATGCATGTTCTTCTTCATCAAATACATTCGAATTTATTTATAAAGCGCCGGACCCTGTAGCTGACTTTTCTTTTACAGCGACTTGTTTGGTTGACTCTGTAACTTTTAATGATTTATCTACCTTAACCACAGGGACTATCACGAATTGGTCTTGGGATTTTGGAGATGCTACAGGTGTTTCTACTCAACAAAATCCTACTTATACTTATGTAACTCCTGGCACCTATACCGTTGAGCTTACTGTTAGAACCAATCTTAATTGCGAGGCTACAGTAACCAAAAATATAACGCTTAATCCTGGACCACCTGCTGATGCAGGAGTTAATAAATCAATTTGTGTTGGTCAAAGTACCACTATTGGTGGTGCTCCAACTACTGCTACAGGAAATACTGTTACTTGGTCACCTGCTGCAGGATTGAGTAGTATAACTGCTTTTAATCCAATAGCAAGTCCAACATTAACAACCACTTACACCGTTACCGTTACTGATGGTACCGCTTGTTCTAATGTAGATCAGGTTACCGTTACCGTATCACCAATTCCTTCAGCTAATGCAGGTACTGATAAGACAATTTGTTCGGGAGCAGGCACAACTCTAGGAGGCTCTCCAACAGGTCCTCCAACTTCCACCTTCCAATGGAGTCCGACAGCGGGTTTGTCCAGTACCACTGTGGCTAATCCAACAGCAAGTCCTACCGTCACTACTACCTATACTGTGACTGTTACAACTGGTCCAAATTGTACGGCAACTGACCAAGTTACAGTTACCGTAAATTCAACTCCAATTGCAGATGCAGGAGCAGACCAAACAATTTGTGCTGGCTTATCGGCGACCATTGGTGGGTCACCAACAGGCCCAATAGGAGTTACTTTTGCATGGACTCCATCTGCAACATTATCTAGTGCAACTTTAGGGAATCCTGTAGCTACACCAACTACAACTACAACTTACACCGTAACCATTACTGATGCGAATGGATGTACTTCAAGTGACCAAGTTATCGTAAACGTAAATCCAAACCCAATAGTTGATGCAGGAGCGGATCAAGCCATTTGTCCGGGGGGTAGTGTAGCCATTGGAGGAAGTCCAACAGGTCCAACAGGTTCTACTTACTCTTGGAGCCCTTCTGTTACTTTGACTGGTGCGAATACAGCAAATCCGGTTGCAAGTCCAACAGTTAATACCACCTATACAGTTATCGTAACTGATGGAAATGGATGTACTAGTACTGATGATGTAGATGTAACTATAAACGCTATACCAACAGCAGACGCAGGTGCAGATCAAGTAATCTGTAATGGAAGTTCAATAATCATCGGAGGAAGTCCAACAGGACCAACAGGAGCTACTTATCTTTGGAGTCCATCAACAGGTTTATCGAGCACAACTGCAGCGAATCCAACAGCGAATCCAACAATTACGACTCAATATACAGTAACTGTAACAAGTGGAGTAGGCTGTACGTCTACAGACATTGTGAATGTGACTGTAAATCAAAATCCAATTGCAGATGCAGGAGCAGATCAAACAATTTGCGATGGTTTTTCAGCAACCATTGGTGGGTCACCAACTGGCCCAATTGGAGTTACTTTTGCATGGACTCCATCAGCAACATTATCTAGTGCAACTTTAGGGAATCCTGTAGCTACACCAACTACAACCACAACTTACACCGTAACCATTACTGATGCGAATGGATGTACATCTAGCGATCAAGTAGTAGTAAACGTCAATCCAAGTCCTATTATAAATGCAGGTGCAGACCAAGTATTGTGTACAGGAGGCTCAATTGTACTCGGTGGAAGCCCAACAGGCCCAACAGGTTCTACTTATTCTTGGAGTCCTTCTACAACATTGAATAATCCAATTTTAGCAAATCCTACAGCGACACCAACTGCTACAACAACGTATAGTGTTACAGTAACAGATGGAAATGGTTGCACAAGTATTGATGATGTAACAATAACATTAAATGCATTGCCAACTGCAGATGCGGGTTCAGATGTTTCAATTTGCATAGGAGGATCAATAACAATTGGAGGAAGCCCAACAGGTCCAACAGGTTCTACTTTTGCATGGAGCCCTTCCGCAGGTCTCAACAGTTTTGTTACTGCAAATCCAATAGCAAGCCCAACAGCAACTACTACATACGAAGTTATTATCACCGACTTGAATGGGTGTTCAGATACTGATGAAGTCGTTGTAACTGTCAATCCACTACCAACTGTAGATGCAGGAGCAGATGTTTTTGCGTGTATTAATGATACAATTCAAATTGGTGGTGCTCCAACAGGTCCTTTAGGATCTACTTTTTTATGGAGTCCTTCTTCAACCATTGTGGATGCAACCGCAGAAAATCCGCTTGTTTTTCCTCAGGTAAATACAGTTTACACAGTTACGGTTACAGACGTAAATGGATGTACCAATACAGATGATGTTCTTGTATCAATAAACCCCTTACCAACAATAGATGCAGGAGATTCAGCTTATGTTTGCCCAAGTTTTTCTGTTCAATTAGAAGCTAATGGAGGTGTAACTTATGTTTGGGATGTTGATCCAACCTTGAGTAACTTAAATATATCCAATCCTTTAGCAATACCAATAGCTTCAACTACCTATTTTGTAACGGGCACAGATGCTAATGGTTGTAGAAACAGAGACTCAGTTTTTGTTTTAGTTGCACCTGATATTCCTAGTGAAGCAGGTCCTGATCAATCTATTTGTTTAAACGATAGTGTTAGGTTAGGGGGTAATCCAACTGCACCATTGAATACAATTTACACTTGGAGTCCAACTGCAGGATTAAGTGATCCTTCGGCTGCAAACCCTATGGCTTCGCCAACAGTTGCAACTAAGTACTTTTTGGCAACAACAAATGACACGTGTACGGGTATTGATTCGGTAACCATTACAGTAAATCCAATTATTACAGCTGACTTCTTATTTAGTACAGTTTGTCTAAATGATTCCACAACTTTCACTGATTTATCTTCGATTACCTCAGGAACAATTACCAATTGGGCTTGGGATTTTGGCGATGGATCTGCAATATCTACAGCTCAAAATCCTAAACATCTATATTTAACAGCAGGGGTATTTGACGTTAAATTAATTGTCACTTCAGATTTTGGATGTTTAGATTCAATAAGTAAATCGGTGTTAGTTAATCCAAACCCAACTTCAGAAGCAGGCCCTGATCAGATTATTTGTTTTAGAGATACAGTCCTGATTGGCGGAAGTCCTACTGGAGATCCTGCTAATAGCTTTAGCTGGTCACCAAATTTAGGTTTGGATGATGCGAGTATTGCAAACCCAAGAGCTTTCCCACAGACAACCACCAAGTATTTCGTTACTGTGACTGATGCAAATGGTTGTACAGGATTAGATTCTGTTACTGTAACCGTAAATCCTCTTCCACTTTTAGATGCAGGCGCGGATATTACTATTTGTAATCAAGAGTCGGCTCAATTACAAGCTACAGGTGCTGTTACATATACATGGACTCCTTCAGCAACATTATCAGATCCAACCATTTCAAACCCTGTCGCAAATCCTAGTGATACGACGATATATTTTGTTGTTGGAATTGATGCGAATGGATGTCAGAATATAGATTCAATAACTGTATTCGTTAGTCCACGACCTGTAGCGCTATTTATTGCTGATACTGTTTGTGAAGGCAATTCTACATCATTTACTGATTTGTCAACGATAACTTCCGGTAATATTACAGGATGGGCTTGGGACTTTGGTGATGGCTTAGGAAGTTCAACTCTGCAAAACCCCACTTATACTTATGCTGCTGATGGGGAATATGCCGTTCAATTGATTGCAACTTCTGGTTTAGCTTGTAGCGATACGTTTAGTTTACAAGTTAAAGTTGATTCATTACCAATTGTAGACGCAGGTGCTGATTTAGCATATTGTATAGGTGATACCCTCCAGCTTCAGGCAAGTGGAGCTGTAAGCTACACGTGGACACCTGCTGTAGGATTAAGTGATCCAACAATTGTGAACCCTAAAGTATTTGTAATCAATACAACCACTTACACAATAACTGGCGTAGGAGCGAATGGTTGTTTTGCAACTGATGACATCACAATTACTGTAAATCCATTGCCTGTGATTGACGCGGGTAACGACTTAGAAATTTGTTTTGGAGATACAATTATATTAGGGGGTGTCCCATCGGGACCTGCTGGTGCAGAATATAAATGGACTCCTTCTACAGGATTAAATTTCGACACTGTGCCTAATCCAGTAGCATATCCTCAAGTAACAACTAAGTATTTCCTAGAGGTTATTGATGATAATTCATGCGTATCTGTAGATTCAATTGAATTAATTGTGAATCCTTTACCGGTAGTTGATGCAGGCAGAGATACTGCTATTTGTAAAAATGCCTCACTACAATTAAACGCAACAGGTGCTAATACTTATTTATGGACACCAAGTACTGGATTATCTGATCCATTTATTGCGAACCCAATTGCTTCTTTAGACACAACTACACAATATATTGTTATTGGAACTGATGTTAATGGATGTATTGACCAGGATACAATCCTTATTAATGTATTAGATGTAGACTTTCTCTCTGATATAGAAATTTGTGAGGGGGAGTCTGTAAGGTTAAACCCTATTTTAACAGGAGATACAGCAGGAATTACGTTTTTGTGGACACCAAACCGTGAAATTAGTTCACCTACAATTAGAAGCCCTATCCTGAGTCCGTTGGCAACTACCAAATATTTCTTAGAAGTAACAAATGCTGTAGGATGTGTTGCTACTGATAGTATCACCATTACAGTTAAAATTGCACCCATAGCAGAGTTCGATGTTACGTTTACTCCTGAGTGTTCAGGTCTTTCTTCTAAAGTAAATAACTATACCATAAATGGTATAGTTCACCTATGGAACGTAAATGGTAGCTCAGACACTATAATTTCTTTCGAACCCGATTTAGGTTTAAGATTCAATTCTAATAATAGAATTACATTAATAGCAGTAAATAATACATGTGCTGATACAATAATTAAGGATATAGAAATAGGTGAAATTGAAGACTATTTAAATCTTGTTCAAACAAATGTATTCTCACCTAATGGTGATGGTATAAATGATTTGTTTAAAATTGAGTTTAACGGAGATTTAGTGAACTGTGCTGAGATTATCATTTTCAATAGATGGGGTGATGTAGTATATACATCAAATGTAGAGAGAAGTGGATGGGATGGTAGAACACAAAGTGGTGATAAAGCCGCACCTGGCACGTACTTTTATGTTATTAAATTGCAAGATGCTGAAATTAAAGGTAGCGTAATGCTTACTCGATAACAATTAAGTTAATGATAGAGCCCTTCTTTATTTTTAAGAAGGGCTTTTTTTTGACCTTACCTCGCTTAATTCTATCTGATAAACTAACTTTGGTAAAATAGTTTATATTATGAATTATAATCGACTCCATCAGCAACATATTGAACAACTAATATCTATGTGTTCAGTGCATCATCTTACAGAAGATACTGAAGCAATACTCTTTTATTCAAAAGATTATACAGAAGATCTTTCGTTTGAGCCTGAAATTGTTCTTAAGCCTAAAAGTGTTGATGAGATTAGTAAAGTTTTAGAATATTGCAACAGTAATGCAATTCCCATTACACCTAGAGGCGCAGGGACAGGTTTAAGCGGAGGAGCTCTTCCTGTTAAAGGAGGGGTTTTGCTTTCGACCGAACTTTTGAATAACATTATTCAGATTGACGAAGATAATCTCCAAGTAATAACTGAGCCTGGAGTAATTACTGAGCTTTTGCAGAATGCAGTAAAGGAAAAGGGATTCTTTTATCCACCTGACCCTGCAAGTAGAGGAACTTGCTTTATAGGAGGTAATGTTGCTGAAAATTCTGGAGGACCGAAAGCTGTGAAGTATGGAGTTGTTAAAGATTATGTGCTGAATCTCGAAATGGTATTGCCCTCAGGAGAAATTATTTGGACAGGTGCTAACGTTTTAAAAAATTCTACAGGATATAATTTAACTCAGCTTATAGTTGGAAGTGAAGGTACATTAGGAATCGTAACTAAGATAGTTCTTCGGTTAATTCCTCATCCTAAATTTGATGCACTACTTTTAGTTTCGTTTAATTCTGTAAATGAAGCTGCTAAGGCAGTTTCTGCAATATTCAAAGCAGGTGTAACTCCTTCGGCATTGGAATTAATGGAGCGAGATGCAATAGTTATGGCACAGCAGTTTATAGATGACTTTTCATTGACATTATCTGATACAACTGAAGCCCACTTATTAATAGAAGTAGATGGAAATAATGAGTCAGTGCTGATGGACGAAATGGAACTTATCTATAATACACTTGAGCAATTTGACTGTGGAGAAGTGTTGATGGCCGATAGTGAGAGCCAAAAGACAAATTTGTGGAGGTTACGTCGAGTTGTGGGAGAAGCAGTGAAAAAACAGTCGATTTACAAAGAAGAAGATACTGTTGTGCCTAGAGCTGCCTTACCTGAACTTTTGAAAGTGGTAAAAGGAATTGGGACTGAGTATGGATTTAGATCTGTTTGTTATGGACATGCAGGAGATGGAAATCTTCATATTAATATATTGAAAGATCAACTTTCAGACGAATTTTGGAACACAGAATTAAACAAAGCCATAAGAGAGCTTTTTCAAGAAGTAAAACGATTAGGAGGAACAATATCTGGAGAACATGGCATTGGTTTAGTCCAAAAGGACTATATGGATATTGTGTTTAATACTACTCAGATTGAATTGATGAAGGGTATTAAAAAGGTGTTCGATCCTAATGGTATTATGAACCCAGATAAAATATGGGTTTAAGCCTATATTGGTCCTGTAAGCGTGAAGTTTTTTGTTTAATTAACCTACTTTGTCAAAATTATTTTCTTCGTGGTTATATTATTTATTGATTTTACAGAAATGAAATAGATGCCCGGAGAATGGGAAGATAAATCAAAATCGACAGTTTTATGTATTGGATAAATCTCTTCTACTATTTGCCCTGTAAAAGATTGAATGGTAATTAAAGAAACCTCTAAATCTTTAGGAATTGATATATTTAGTACACCGTTTGTTGGGTTAGGGTAAAGCGTAAAGCTTTCTTTCTTGTTTTCTTGAATAGATGTGGTAATGCAGGAGTCAAAACGAATCGTAAATACTTCTGAATTCACATTACACCCGCTCGTAGCATTTACATAAAAGTGGTAAGGCTCATTTAGTTTAAATGATCCATTTGGAATAAGCTTGAAATAGCTGATTCCATTTGTAGTAACCACTGTTGCATTGTATTTATTACTGTCAAGAGTAATAGCAGCTGGATTAATTCCTGCAGTACCTTTGAATTGAAAGTGCACGGTGTCATTGATACAAAAAGTCGTGTCATAGCCTTGGTTATAATTTATTTCAGAAATTATAACAGGAGGAAAATTATTTGTAAGATAGAATAATGACCAAACTCTATGAGTCTTACTAAGTAAAGTTTGATTCCTGTATTCTTCTATTTCCACGCTCAACAAAAGTGGTGAACTAGCTACGCTCGCCTTTAAAATACCTGTAGAAGAATCCAAAGAGCAAAATTGGTTGATTCCAAAAGGATTCTTAGTAGAATATCCAATCTGGAAACTACCTGGAGGCTGAGTTAATTTGTAAACTAAGCTGTCTCCATCAGGATCTATAGAATGAAGATTGTAGCTACAAATATTATTAGTGGTAGTTAGGTATTTTGGAACATTAATAATTTTAGGAGAACTGTTAGAAATTGAGCCAACGCCATTAATAACTATACCCTTTCTATTATTTGAATAAACTACGTTTGTGTAATAATTATGATTAATTAAATCTAAAAAAAGAGTAAAATCTGAACAACCATTAACAGGAAAAGTAAAGTTTCCTGAGAAGCTAGTTTTGGACATTGGTGAAGGAAGCAAACTACAAGCTGGTGGAAGTGCGATGGTGTTCATTTGATTATAGATACTAAATCTTCCTGCATTGCCACAGAGACTAAAAACATCAAAGCTTACACTATCTGGAGGGGACGCAGCAAAGTCATAAAACTCTAAATTAAACTCATAAGTTCTTCCTGAAATGTGCTTAAAGGAAATATCGTATCCATTAAAGTGAGAAGCATTAACAGATGAAGTTAAAAGTAAAATTGATAGCGATATAAATATTTTGTTTGATAAATACTTAAGCATATAGAACGGTTTCTTTACAGACGAAGTTATTTCTGCTTAAGTTGCAACTCAGCAAAAAAAAAGCAGCAAGTTTTATACTTGCTGCTTTGGTGCCCCGAACGGGACTCGAACCTGCACATCCATACGGACACATGGCCCTCAACCATGCCTGTCTACCAGTTTCAGCACCGGGGCAATTTTTGTCTAAAGTTAGACGATTTTGCTTAAATCAAAAAAAGGACGAATAAAATATTCGTCCTTTTTCTGTGACTTGTCTGGGGTTCGAACCCAGGACCCCATCCTTAAAAGGGATGTGCTCTACCAGCTGAGCTAACAAGTCCTGCTTTGGTAAGCGGATGCAAATATAAAACGATTATTCAAACTGACAAAGCTAAAATAAAGGATTTTTGAAATTATTTTATCTTTTTTTTAACTCTTTTTAATTCAGCAATTTATTGAATTATTTTGGATCTTTCAAAAGGCTTATTTCGATCGAAGAGGTAGCGATAGGTGCAAAGAGTGCGCAATTTATGTCCCCCTAAATTCTCAATAACATGAATCATCTTCGGATTGAAGTCGCCAATCCAAGTAATCACCACATCTTTATACTTGTTTTTTAGGGCTACTTGCTTTTTTATATTGTTAAAAAGAGCTCCTTCTAATCCTTTACTTTGGTGATCGGGATCAATCCCAAATGCCAAACCAAAGAACGTATTACAAACCCCCATTTTTTGGTACATTAGGAATTTTAGCTTTCCAATCCAATTGAAATTATCTCCAATTCGTTTAAAAATTTGATTAATTTCAGGTAATGCTATAAAAAATCCTACAGGAACACCTTCATAATATGCAAAATGGATTAAGTCTTCATCAAGTATGGGCTTAATGGTTTTCATGATCGTCATCGCTTGTTTTTGTTCCATAGATCTGAAAGCTTCATGTTTTACCCACGCTCTATTGTAAATGGTTCTGAAGTCCTCTGCATATGCATTAAGGTTAGACTTGTCAATAATTTTAAAGCTATATCCCGGAGTTTGTGCAATTCTGTTCGCTTTATCGATTAATACTTCAGCTAATGGATCAATTACATTTCGAGTATAGATATATTGTTCATAATAGACTTTAAACCCATAATTTTCAAAAAATGGCACATAATAGTCAGGATTATAATTTTGACAATAGTAAGGTGCTGCAGAAAAATTTTCGGTAACTAATCCCCAATACTTATCTTTTTCACCGAAATTAATGGGTCCATCCATAGCTTCAATTCCTCTTTCTTCTAGCCATTTTTTTCCTGTGTCAAATAGTAAGAATGCTGCTTCTTGATTATTGATACATTCAAAAAATCCAATTCCTCCAGTTGGTTGCTTGAAACTTTTGGCAGTTCGTTTATTTATAAAAGCAGCTATTCGGCCGACTGTTTTTCCTGCTTCATTTACTATTATCCAACGAATAGCCTCTCCATGACGAAAGTATTTATTGGACTTTTTATCAAAAACTTTCTCGATATCTTGTCGCAAATGTGGAACCCAGTTTGGATCATTTTTGTAAAGCGAATTGGGGAAATCTAAAAATGCTTTTGTATTTTTTTTGTCGTTAACTTCAAGAATCTTCATTGGAAGTGTACATTTACGTTAGTATTTCAACTAGCAAAGAAATACACTTTATCTTTATTTTCAAATAAAGTAATACTATGAAAGGTAAGGTTGTCATCGTTACAGGCGCAACATCAGGAATTGGAAAAGCTACAGCTGCTCATTTTGGGACACATGGGAGCAAGGTGGTCGTGGTTGCAAGAAACACAGAAAATGTTTCTTCAACTGTAGATGAATTTACTTCTCGTTCGATTGATTGCATAGGTGTAGTTGCGGATGTAAGTATTAAAGAGGACTGTAAACGAATAGTAGATGAGTCTATTAAAGCCTTTAAAACAGTTGATGTCTTGGTTAATAACGCAGGAATATCGATGAGGGCTCTGTTTGTAGATGCAGATATAAGTGTAATTGAAAAGTTGATGCAAGTAAACTTTTGGGGAACTGTTTATACCACAAAGTATGCGTTGCCATATATTTTGAAAAATGGAGGTTCAATAATAGGCGTATCCTCCGTAGGAGGTTTAATTGGATTGCCTGCTAGAACAGGTTATTCTGCTTCTAAATATGCGATGCAAGGATTTTTAAATGCTTTGCGGGCAGAAAATAAAAAATCAGGTTTGCATGTAATGGTTGCTTGTCCAGGATTTACGTCCTCAAATATTCGGAATACTGCATTAACAGCAGATGGAACTCCTCAAGGGAAATCTCCTAGAGAAGAGGGAAAGATGATGAGCGCAGAGCGGGTTGCTGAATACATCTACAATGGAGTGATCAAGCGTAAGCGAACGGTAACGATGACATTAGACGGTTTGCTGATAAGAGCAATTGGTAGGGTTTTTCCAAAGTTATTTGAACGTGCAGTCTATAATACTATGGCTAAAGAGCCAGATTCTCCATTTGAAAAATTAGATTAAATGAAGTTATTCTTCCTTGGTTTTATGGGGTCTGGAAAATCTAAATTGGGTAAAAAAGTTGCCAAACAACTTAATTTACCTTTTTTTGATTTAGATCACGAAATAGAAGTAGAAGAGGGTCTAACTATTCTGCAACTTTTTCAAGAGAGGGGAGAGGCTATGTTTAGGCAGTTGGAAGCACAGAAACTCGCTAACCTAATTATCAATAATGAGTCTTTTGTGCTATCTACCGGAGGTGGAACACCTTGCTTTTTACAAAATATGTCGCTGATGAATCAATCAGGTACAACCATTTATTTGAATGTATCTACTGATATATTATTTGGACGATTAAAGACTGGCAGAATTAAACGGCCATTAATCGCCAATCTTTCTGATGAAGAATTGCGGCTCTTTATCGATAGCAGTTTAAATAAAAGAACGGACTTTTATAATCAAGCCTCAATAATTGCTGATGAGGCCAATCTGACAGCCAAAAAAATAATTGAACTTATTTAAGGTAAACGTTATGTTTTCCCTTTACATTGAATGTTACTTCTACGTGGTTTTTTAATGTGGTCGATAAAGAAGTGCCCACATAATTTGCATGAATTGGAAATCTTCGGTGATTTCGATTAACTAAAACAGCAGTAGATAATTTACGAATAGGGCCATTCAAAAAGTAATTAACTCCATAAATCAAAGTTCTACCTGAGTTTAGCACATCGTCTACTACTATGATAACTTTATCAGAAAGGTCTTTTTCATGAAGTGTTAATTCTATTTTACTATCAATAGGTAGTTCTTTATTGATTTTTAATTCTACTAATTTGATCTTTATTTTTGAGATTCGCTGAAGTGTGTCACTGAGCAGTTCTGCAAATTCATATCCCCTAGAAGCTATTCCCGCTAGGATTATTTCTTTCTCCGTGTGGTTGTCCTCATAAATTTGATAAGCGATCCGATTCACCTTTTGAATGATTTTTTCGTTATCCAGAATAAGTGTTTTGGTTGTTGCCATATCAAATAATTGAATTCAAATTTAACTTTATTTCTGAAGAATAATAAATAATTCTCTCCCTGATCTCGGTTTAATGCTGTTGTAACTTTCCTCCATTGTTCGTACTTCAAATAATTCATTAAAATAACCAATATATTCTTCTCTAGTTCCGCCAAAGGGAGGGGCATCTACTCCAAAATCTTCGCTCCAAAGTAAACCAACTAATTTCCCATCTGGATTAAGAAGTTGATGTGTTTTTTCAGCGTACTGTTTCCTTAAATTCCTGTCAATTGCACAAAAGAATGTTTGCTCTACGATTAAATCAAATTGGTCTTCTAGTTCAAAATAGTTGCCTTCAATTAAGTACCTCTCATCAATTGATGGATTATTTTTTTTGAAATTAGCCAATGCTGTAGGCGATAAATCGATGAGGTAAGAATTGGTAAACCCATTTTCATGTAAGTATGCGAGTTCATAGGCATTTCCACCACCTGGAATTAAGATTTTCTGCGTTTTATCTTCTAGTTGGTCTATGTACGCTTTTAAAGCTGGGCTAACTCCGCCTAAGTCCCAACCTGTGCTTCCTTCTTGATAGCGACTATCCCAATAATTTTTATCTAAAGCTGCCTTCATTTTCTTTCTAATAAAACTACATTTTCAATATGGTGCGTATGCGGAAACATATCTACTGCTTGAACCTTCACCACTTTGTACTTTACATCTAAAGCTTGTAGATCCCTAGCTTGAGTAGCAGGATTGCAACTTACATATACAATACGCTTAGGGTTCATTTCTAGCATTCGCTCTATTACGGATGGGTGCATGCCTGCTCTTGGTGGATCAGTAATGATTACATCAGCTGAACCATTATCTGCCACAAATTCAGCCGTTAGTACATCCTTCATATCACCCGCATAAAATATGGTATTGGCGATTCCATTCAATCTTGAATTGTGCTTGGCATCTTCAATTGCTTCAGGGACATATTCTACTCCAACAACTTTTTTAGCCGATTTGGCTATATAATTTGCAATTGTTCCCGTTCCTGTATATAAGTCATATACTGTTTGGTTAGGTTCAATGTCTGCAAACTTTGCTGTAATATGGTAAAGATTTTCTGCTTGCTCAGAGTTGGTTTGATAAAAAGATTTAGGGCCAACTTTAAACTGAATCTTCTTCGATGGGTCTTGGAAGTCAGTCATTGCCTCAAGCATGTGATCGTTTCCTTTAAAAGTAATTACTTCTTGATCGCCAATAGTATCATTCGCTTTACCATTAATCACATACAATAAACTAGTTATTTCAGGGAATTTATCAGCTAAATGCTGCATTAAACCAATTCTATTTTCTTTTTCTTCTTGAAAGAAAACAACGATCACCATTAGTTCACCTGTTGAAGATGTTCTAATAATGAGATTTCTTAAAAGTCCATGCTGATCACGAATATCAAAAAAAGTTAGCTGATGTGCTAATGCATAAGCTTTAACCGCTAGTCTAATTTGATTGGATGGGTCAGCTTGTAAGTAACAGTGATTAATATCTAAAACCTTATCAAATCTCCCTGGTACATGAAATCCCAATCCATTTTGATCCAATTCATTTTCTTCAGTTATTTCATCTTCAGTAAACCACCGTTTGTTAGAAAAGGTAAATTCTAATTTATTCCTGTAGTAAGTTGTCTTAGGGGCGCCTAGGATAGGTTCAAATTCAGGAAGTTCTATTTTAGCCAACCGTTCTAAATTGTCTTTTACTTGTTTGGCTTTGTAGCCCAATTGATCCTCGTAAGAAATGAATTGCCATTTACAACCACCGCAAGTGCCAAAATGCTCACAAAAAGGCTCAACCCTTTTGTCTGAGTATGAATGAAATTTGATTGCTTTGCCTTCTACGTAATTTCTTTTTTTTTTGGTGACTTGTATGTCAACTACATCACCAGGAACGGCATTACTTAAAAAGATAACCAAATCGTCTACTTTTGCTAGCGTCTTACCTTCAGCTACAGCATCCAAAACCGTTACCTTTTCCATGATTGGAATGTGTTTTCTAATTCTTCTTCCCATGTGGGCAAAATTAGTTTTTTTCGAACGTCTTTTTGGTGATTTATCGTTGCAAGTTATCCAACTCTTGTAATCTATTTTTTGCCTGAACGTTATTTGGACTCAATTTTAACACAGCATTCAGAGCGACCTTTTCTTTTTCAAGTTCTCCTAGTTGACTATATGAAATTGCTAGATTGAAATAAGCCTCTATATTTCTGGGATCTAATTGCAGCGCTTTTTTGTAGTATTCCACCGCTCGCGAAGGATTGCCTAATAAACCTTCTGCTGTACCAACATAATTATATGCTTCTATGTTATTTGGCTGTATATCAATTACTTTGAGAAAATATATTTTTGCTAATTCAAAGTCGTTTAAAGAACCTGCTATGTTGCCCATTGAACTGTAAGCTTCTACAGAAGGAACTACATTGGTGTATGCTATAAAATGATCTAAAGCCTCTTTTCCTTTCTCTTGTGCAAGCTCTACAGTAGCAATATTGAAATAGCCTTTTGTGTAGGTTGGATTTTTTTGAAGGAGTAATTCGAATACCTTTTCAGAAAGCTCCAATTTGTTATCGTATTTATATACCAAGCCTAAATTGTTGTAAGCGTCCCAATATTTGGGATATATTTCAATGGCTTTCTGCAAATAGACAGCACTTTGATTGTAATATTCTCTTCTTTTGAGTTGGTCGCTAACTGAATTTCCTAATTGGGTTAAAGTACTGCCATAGTTGTAATTAATTCGTGCACTTGCACCTCCCGCTTCTATGTCCGCTGCGTAAAGTGTCTGGTTGTTTTTCCAGTCTGCATTTCTACTAATTGTTTTAGAGCCATATAGGAGTAGTGCTACTACAAGAATTCCATTAAAAGTAGCTTGTTTGTTGTGTAAAAAATAATGTAAAATATAAGCTAACCCAATACAGAATGCAATTGAAGGAACAAACAAAAATCGCTCAGCAAATAGCGCCCCAATAGGAATTATGAGCTGAGAAACTACCGCTATTGACACTAAATAAAAAGCGCATAGTATTCCTAAGATGTTTCTTTTTAATACTCCATAAATAGCGCCAATTACCAATAATAGAAATACAATTAATCCACTTATGCCTTTTGCCGTTGCGATTGAAATTGTTGGGATTAAATTGTAAGAATAATCGTGAAGTAATTCTATTGGAAGAAACAGCTTACCCAAATAAAGTAATTGAAGGTAGAATGCTGTTCCATATTGTATTAAAGGGTCATTAGCTGCAGCTATGGGATTGTTTAAGACATCAAATAATCCTGCATCTATAGGTTTAGCCATTGAGCTAATTATGTAATCATGAAAAGCATAAAAACCAATTGAAAGCACTAGCATTCCTATGGTGGGAAGTAGTAGCTGTTTTAGCGATACATCTTTTTTAATCCAAAGCAGCAGAGGGATTACTGCAAAGTAAGTTATCGCAGATTCCTTTGAAAATAATGCCAAAGCATAAAATAGAAACGCAAATGTTAATTGACTTTTATTGTCGAAAACAATCGTTTTTATAAAAAACCAAAGACTACTTAACAAGAATACGGTGGCAAATAGCTCATCTCTGCTTTTAATGTTGGCTACTACCTCCGTATGGATGGGATGGAAGGCATAAATGAGTGTTCCGAAGAAAGCTACCGCAAGTAAACTTTCAGGCAATAAAGCTTTTAAGTTTTTGAAAAGCAACAGACATATACTTGCGAATAGCGTAATATTTATAAAATGGCTAATACTAGGCTTTTGGCCGAATAATTCATATTCAATAGCGAATGTCAGAGGTGCAATGGGTCTATATAATCCATCATTAAATCCGGCTACGCCATGCAGCAAATTAGTAGTCAGTATTTTTTTAATTCCTGCAAAGCCTGAGTTGACATTTGTGTTATCTAAAATTACGGCAAAATCATCCAAGGTATATTCATGGTTAAGTGTATTGGCGTACAGTAAAAAGGCAACTATAAAAAATAACCATTCAGCGTATTGATGGCGAATTAGTTTGTTGATCATCTGGTAATATTCAAAGTTTTCAGTTCAAATATAGATATATTTGTACTTCAATTTTTTGTAAAATAAAAGAAGACGATAGATGAGTTTATTGATGGAAAAGATTACCGCTTCAGAGCAAGCAATTAAAATGGAAGACCAATATGGAGCGCATAATTATCATCCTCTTCCGGTTGTATTAGCAAAAGGAGAAGGTGTGCACGTATGGGATGTAGAAGGGAAGAAATATTATGATTTTTTATCTGCATACTCAGCAGTTAATCAAGGACATTGCCATCCAAAAATTGTAGAGGCTTTAGTTGAACAAGCAAAAACATTAACACTTACTTCTCGTGCTTTTTACAATGATGTGTTAGGTCCTTTTGAAAAGTACATTACCAATTACTTCGATTATGATAAAGTTTTGCCTATGAATACAGGAGCAGAAGCAGTTGAGACGGCTATCAAGCTTTGTCGTAAGTGGGCTTACGAGAAAAAAGGCATTTCTGAGGATGCAGCTAAAATTATCGTTGCAAATGGTAATTTCCATGGAAGAACAACTACCATCATTTCTTTTTCTAATGATCCTGATGCACGCAAGAACTTTGGCCCATATACGCCTGGTTTTGTTAATGTTGCCTATGATGATTTATCTGCGTTAGAAGCTGCTTTAAAAGAAGAGAACGTAGCTGGATTTTTAGTTGAACCAATTCAAGGAGAAGCAGGAGTTTATGTTCCCTCTGATGATTATATGGCTGAAGCAGCTCGTTTATGTAAAGAAGCTGGTGTTTTATTAATGGCTGATGAGGTACAAACAGGAATTGGTCGTACAGGTAGCTTATTAGCTGTATGCAAAGGGTGTACTTGTGCAGGAAAGACCTGCGAAAGTAAAGCAGGATACAAACCAGATATTTTGATATTAGGTAAAGCTGTTTCAGGTGGTGTCTTTCCAGTGTCGGCAGTATTGGCGAATGACGAGGTGATGATGGTGATTAAACCTGGTCAGCATGGTTCAACATTTGGTGGAAACCCACTTGGATGTAAAGTAGCAATTGCAGCACTAGATGTAATCGCTGATGAAGATTTAACAGCAAAAGCAGGAACTCTTGGGGAAATTTTTAGAGCCGAGATTAACAAATATGTAAATGAATCTAAATTGGTTTCATTAGTAAGAGGTAGAGGGTTATTGAATGCTATTGTAATTAACGATTCTGAAGATAGTTCCACTGCTTGGGATATTTGTGTAGCCTTAAAGAATAACGGATTATTAGCAAAGCCAACTCACGGGAATATAATTCGTTTTGCTCCACCATTAGTGATGACTGAAACGCAATTAAGAGAATGCATTGATATTATTATTTCTACGTTAAAGCAATTCGAGAAGTAATTAATTGAGATTTAAAATAAATTTAAATCCGCTAGGCCTAGGTTTAGCGGATTTTTTTATTTCAATTCTTCCACATAATCTCTAGGTTTAAATATTCCTTCTTCTACTTTCGATAAGTCAAGATCTCTATAAAGTGACTGATAAGCGCGATTATTAAAAGAAACGATTACTTCCGCTTTTACTTCTATATTTTTTAAACCTTTTTGTTCGGCAGTTTTCCGAATTGCTTTTGCGAAAGTAATTCCTGTTTCAGGGTGCATGCTGAGTAGCCTAATTTGGTCATCATTTAATCCAAAGCTAGCTACATTTACATTGATAATTTCTTTTTTATCATAATTTAATACACTAAATGTTAGCTTTTTAGTCTCTCTAGTTTGGATTTTCATCCGCCAAGAGAAATACTGTGCTTTCCCTGTCCATTCAGTATTTCCTTTGTATAGAAAATGACGTAGCGGAAGCAAAAGTTGAAATACAAAATAGATAGTAAATAAGTAAATTAAACTGTTATTAGTTGTCGATTTTACTTCTGTTGGCTCTTTTAATTTTATAGTTTTATTGAGGAATTTTCTAAATTCAGTTGGGTCTATAAATAGGACCAATGCGCCCATCATCATAAAAGGGAAAATATTGATATCGTCAAAAATCCATGCGTTAAGGACATTAAAAATTAGCGCAGAGATTAATCCAAATTTTCGTGTTGGGCGATAGAAAAGTAAAAAAGCTATTCCTAAATCAAATGCAAAACCACCATAGCTAATAAAATAAACAGCAAAATCTGTTTGCAGTAAGGAAGAGAGCATGCTGTCTGATGCACGCTGATGAAGAATTGTTTTTACAGGTTCAAATCGGCTCAGCCAATCGCTGTTTATCTTAGCTACACCACCGTAAAAATAGACGATACCTAATTGTAATTGAAATAGAAGTAGCTGCCAGAGAGGCACTTTTCTTGGATTTCCTTTTTTAAAGCTTAAGGATTCTTCAGAATTTGTAATGGCAAAGAAAAAAGCAAATAAACAGATGAGGTACAAGTGATTGTTATAATATGCTTTGTCAATTAAAAATAGGTAGCCAAATGCGATGAAGATGAACCATGAAGATAACTTCACGAACTTGCCCGCAATAATAAACAGTGAGCCAGCTATTAAACCAACGAGAAGTAATGCCAATATTGGCTGCGGTAGCGGTTGGATAAAAGGAGCAAAGTCATAATTGAAATGCACCTGTGGTTGAGTAATGAACAACTTAATGAAGTCAATTCTTAGAAAATAAATAGACTCCCAAAGAAAACAAATGCCGAATACAATTCGGAAAAAGCTTAGTGTTATAGGGTCTGTAGGTTGATTTAAAAAGGACTTCACTTTTTTAGTCTAAGATAAACTAAAAATAAATTAATTCAAGCGAGCTTGTTTATAATTCATCAGCACAACAGCAGATAAAATTAAAAGAATCCCCACCCATTGGCCTAATTGAACTACTTCATGTAATATAAAATAGGCCATCAAAACAGAGACGGGCAATTCTACTGCACCAATAATGGTTCCTACTGCTGTTCCTGTAGAAGGCATGCCGTAAGCAAACAAAATAGGAGGTAGAATGGTGCCAAATAAAGCTAAAGGTATGCCGTAAGACAGTAAAATATTGGCATTAAAACTTCCTGAAAAGGTAATAGCTCCATAGATTAATACGATAATAAAACCTCCTGTTAACATCCAAAAGCTGCGCTCCAATGCAGGTAAGGAAAGAGCAGTCTTTCCTGATGCAAAAACAGTTACGGTATAGCTAACTGCTGCAATCAATCCAAACAATATTCCCGTTAGGTTTAATTCTAGTTCGCTGTTAAATAACTGTGCTGCCAAAGTAGTCCCAATTAGCACAATAATTGCTGCCACTACTTTCCGAATTGGTGGACGTTGTTTTTCGATTAGCCATTCAGTAACCACGCCCATCCATGTGCTTTGCATTAACAATACAATGGCGAGAGAAACGGATACATTTTTTACACACAAGTAATAAAAAACACCTGTTAATCCCATAGAAGTGCCGGCTAGCATTAAGTTGCGTTTTTTTTGCATGTTAGCTGTAGAGAGTAGTCTAGTCTTCTTGTGGAATAAAACAATGAATAGCAGAGTAAACCACCCAATCGCAAACTGCCCGAAGGTAATCTCAAAGGTGTTAAAGCCTGCGATATAACCTAATTTCACAATAGTGGCCAACACGCCGTAACTACATGCGCCTAAAAAAACGAGAATTGCTCCCCAATAAAATGATTTCTGCATAGTTGGTCTGCTATTCAAAATACAACAGCCGATAAAGGTAACTTTATCGGCTGTATATATTGGTTAATTTTGATTTTATTACTGCATCTCAATATAAATAAATTCTTTCCATCGCTCAATTCTCAAAGGCAGTAATTCACCACAGTGATTTGCTGATTGCTCACCTATGGAGGATAGTCTAGGGCAAATTGTTACATTGAGCGCTAGTCGAAATGAATAATTAATCATTCACCATTAATACGATTGACGGTAGTCAAGAGCAATTAACAATTAACCATTATTCTAATAACTCATTTCAATTATTTTTTCTACATCTGTCGGGGTAATGTCTTTTCGCTCACCCATGGCTACCCAGCCTCTTTCTTCAAATCGCGCCTTAATTTTCTGAGCAAAACCATCATAATCTTTTGTGTAGTCTGATAGTTTCGTATCGATTCCTAAGCTGTGCATAAACGCTACTGTTTTATCGATTGCTGCTGTTGCTTTCTCTTCTAATGTTCCTGATGTAATTCCCCAAACACGCTCGCCAAATTGCGCTAACTTTTCTTTTTTATTGTCTAGTTTATAGCGATATAAGTTAGGGCCGATAATGGATAATGTACGTGCATGATCAATTTCAAAAGCTGCGGTTAGTTCATGACCAATTCCGTGTGTTGCCCAATCCGTTGGAACGCCTTTTTGAATCAAGCCATTCAATGCCATAGTACAGCACCACATAAAATTACTTGCGGCTTCGTAATCCGAAGTGTTTTTCAGGATTCTTGGAGCAATTTCTACCAACGTTTGTAAGATACCTTCCGCTATTCGATCTTGTAAAAATGCACCTGCAGGGTACGTAATATACTGCTCTAAAACGTGTGTAAATGAATCCATGATTCCATTGGCTAATTGTCGCTGAGGGATGGATTGAATTACTTCAGGATCTAACACAGAAAACTGAGGAAATAATCCGGGGCCACCCATTCCGAGTTTTTCTTTTGTTTCTTCATTTGAAATTACGGCTCCCGAGTTCATTTCAGAGCCAGTAGCAGGTAACGTTAAAACCGTTCCAAAAGGCATTCCTACTTCTGTTCTGATTGCTTTCTTTAAGATATCCCAAGGATTATCGCCTTCATATAGCGCTGCGCTCGATAAGAATTTCGTTCCGTCAATTACAGAACCGCCGCCAACAGCCAAAAGGAATGTAATGTTTTCTTTTTTAATGATCTCTAATGCCTTAAGTAAGGTATGATATTTTGGGTTGGCTTCTATACCGCCAAACTCTAATACAGTATGATTGCTTAATGCTTTTGATACTTGATCATATATGCCATTTTTTTGGATACTTCCACCACCATAGAGCATCAGCACTTTTGCATCAGCAGGAATTTCAGAAGAAACTTTTTCTATTTGGCCTTTACCAAATATGATTTTTGTTGGGTTTTTATAATCGAAATTTAACATGAATGGGTTCGTTTTAGTTGTTGTGATAAAGGTACAAGTTGAGACTAGAAATGTTTGTCAAGAAAGGTTAATTCTTTTGCAGGGTGATTTCAATTTAAGAGGAGTATAGACCATTTTTTCTGAGGCCTAGTCGTTGAATGTTTAAAAATAATTTACTCAAAATAGGATATTTAGATATAAAATAATTATTTTAAAAAAATACTGAACTATGAAAACTTTATATATAACATTAATCACCTTCTTATTTTCATTTTCACTTATTGGCCAATCCAATTGGCGACAAGTGAACACGAATACCCAAGAACAGATTGGGAGTGTCATATTTCAAGATAGCTTGGTTGGTTATGCTACTGCAGGGAATAAAATTCTAGCATCTACCGATGCAGGTGAAAATTGGTCTCTTTTTTATGAAGATACTACGTTGCTTGCATATTCATCTATTACTGTAGTTAATGACAGTATCTTTATAATAGGAGCTGATACTGGAATAAACTCTCAAACTAGAACTTTTTCTATCCAATTAATTAATACTTTCAGTAAACAATTAAGAGAGTTTAGTTTAAGTTTTTTTCCCAAACCTGGAAGCTTATTACTTTCAAGGAGTAATAGCGTATTAATACTTAGTAATTCTGGAGATTTATTAGAATATAGAAATGGAAGTTTTAATATTGTGTTAAGTAATTGCAAGCATTTTAGTTACAATAATAATATTCTTTTAGGTGTAGCAAATGATAAAATTTTTATAAGTTCAAATCTGAGTCAGAATTGGGATACTATTTCTATTCCTTTATATAGTTATCCTATTTCTAATTCATATTTTAATGGAGGTGACACAATTGTATTATCATTCCCAACCTTTCCAACGCACTATAGCATATCTTATAACAGAGGTTTAACATGGAATGATCAAACTATTGTAGCTTTAGCAAACACACAATTTTTAAATAGTAAACGTTTTTTTGGACTACATTCTTATTTTACTCCTGCGGTTGTTAAAACTACTACAAATGGAGGAATTAATTATTTATCTGATACATTATCTTTGAGTAAAAAACTTTTTGGAGTTTACCAATATTCTCGTCAACTCGCTTTTGTCTACGGTGAAAATGGCCTACTATTCAAATCCACCAACCTTGGAGGTTTAGTTGGCATAAATGAACACCAAAGCTTTAAAGAAAGCGACTTCACCATTTTTCCCAATCCATCACAAGATTATTTGCAAATTAAACTAGCCGATAAAGATCGTTTTAGTGTAAATCAAATGACCATTTTAAGTACTAATGGAGCTGTTTTAGATAGATTCGATGCTTACCAAGATCGCATAGAATTAAGCAACTATCCAAAAGGAATGTACGTGATACAGCTGCAAACAGATAATGGAAGTGCTTCTAAATCGTTTGTGGTGAAGTAGAAACTAAAAAAATGAACTACTGTTGTCCGATTAAAATCTTTAAGTTTTTAAGCTTAAAGATTTGATATAATTTACTCCTATTCTTTTGATAAGAAAATTGATTGCCATAGTACTAGGGCTTTCATTTTTGTATTTTTCATTTTAACTCTATTTTTTTAGTGAACGGAACGGCCTTGAAAAATCTTTAAGAATTTCGAATTTAGGCCTTAGAAAGTTTGACTAGCTCCGAAGAATTGAGGAGATCCGTTAAACGTCTTAGGGGTAAAGAGTAATTTGAAGAAGAAATTTCACAGCCTTGAATTTCCTGCCTGCGGCAAGGCAGGTTGGTTCATTTTGGACCCTGTCCGCCATCTGGAGGAAAGACAAAAGAACATTAAAGAAATATTCATTTTCCAAGAAACTAATTCAAGGGACAATCTTCAAATAATCATTGGTGTATTTAAAGCATTTTTTTATCGGACAATAGTAATAATACATACAAAAAACGCCCTTCGATTCTAAAATCGAAGGGCGTTTTTTGTATTCCTAAAGATCTACTAATAGTAAATCAATCTTCTAACTTTAGAAACGTGTTTCGCTAAACGAATTACTTGCTTGGTATAGCCAAACTCATTATCATACCATACATAAAGAACCACGTTCTTTTTGTCAGGAGATACAATAGTTGCAGGACTATCGAATACTGAGCAACAAGAGTTACCAACAATATCAGAAGAAACCAATTCAGGATCTACTGAGTAGTAAATTTGGTTCACCAAGTTACCTTCCAGTGCCGCATTTCTCATTACTTCATTTACTTCTTCGAAAGAAGTTGCTGTTTTCAATGAGAGATTCATAATCGCTAATGAACCGTTAGGTGTAGGAACACGCACTGCATTTGCAGTCAATTTATCTTGTAGCTGAGGTAATACTTTAGTTACCGCTTTTCCTGCACCAGTCTCTGTAATTACCATGTTAATGGCTGCCGAACGACCTCTACGAGTACTGCTGTGCATGTTGTCCAATAAGTTTTGGTCATTAGTATAAGCATGTACCGTTTCGATGTGTCCTTTTTCAATTTTGAACTTGTCTTCAATTACTTTAAGAACAGGAACAATAGCATTTGTCGTACAAGAAGCCGCTGAGAAGATATTCTCTTTTTCAATATCCGTCTCTCCTTGATTAACACCATAAACGATGTTTGGAATCTCTTTTCCTGGAGCAGTTAATATCACACGTTCAACACCTTTTGATTTCAAGTGACGACTTAAAGCTGTTCGATCTTTGAATACACCTGTGTTGTCTATTACTAAAGCATTATTGATTCCAAAAGCAGTGTAATCAATCTCATCGGGATTGTTTGCATTGATCATTTGAATCACTTGACCATTTACAGTCATTGTGCGTTCAGCAGTGTCAACTTCTACAATACCTTGGAAAGCTCCGTGTACTGAGTCATTTCTCAATAAGGCAGCTCTTTTCTCTAATGCTACTTCATTGTCACCTCTTGTAACAATTGCTCTTAATCTCAACTGCTGACCTTTCCCAGCTTGTTTGATCAACTCTCTAGCTGCGATTCTTCCAATTCGACCAAACCCATAAAGGATTACGTCTCTTGGTGCTAAGTGGCTTTTTTCTTGACCAATCATAGCCTCTAGTTTGTTGGATAGAAAATCTGCCTTGGTTGCAAAGTTTTCTTCCTCTAAGGTCCACTCACTAGCTAATTTACCAATGTCAATTTTTGACGGAGCAAGGTCTAATTTTAATAATTCCTGCGCCAATTCATTGGTCTCGTAAATGCTTACAGGACGATTGGTAAAGTTTTGTGTAGTGTTGTGAAGCTTTAAAACTTCTGAAACACTTTCATCCACTAATGTGTGGCGAAAAAGGACTAATTCTACTGATTTGTTGTAAAGTAAACTTCCAATCGAGTTGATTAAT
This sequence comes from Vicingaceae bacterium, assembly GCA_018402765.1. Taxonomy (GTDB): domain Bacteria; phylum Bacteroidota; class Bacteroidia; order Flavobacteriales_E; family Vicingaceae; genus Acidiluteibacter. The sequence goes on from JAGYIE010000003.1 coordinate 214,826, forward strand.
TCTACAGCCTGCATCTTGTGGTCGATCCAATTGTTTAACTCGCTTTCAAATTCACTTGTAACCACAGGTTTTCTCATTTCTGTGCTCATAATATATCTATTAGATTTGTATATGTGAAAAAAAATAATTGCATTTCAATTAACCCAAATAGTCTTTTAATAAGTTACTTCTGGAGGTATGCTTCAATTTATTGATTGCTTTTTCTTTGATTTGTCTTACACGTTCTCGAGTCAATTCATATCGCTCACCGATTTCTTCTAATGATAGGCAGTTCTTGCAATTGATACCGTAAAATAATTTTAATATCTCTCGCTCTCTGGCAGTTAGGGTTGCTAAGCTTCGCTCTACTTCTGCACAAAGCGATTCGTTCATTAATAAGTTATCTGAACTCAAACAGTCCAAATCTTGCAACACATCTAACAGTGTTCCATCTTCGCCTTCGCTAAATGGAGCATCGACAGATACACTTCTGCCTGAAACTTTCATGGATTCATGAATTTTATCTTCAGTCAATTCTAATACCTCTGCTATTTCATTCGCCGTTGGTTCTCGTTCATATTCTTGTTCTAGTTGAGAGAAGGCTTTTCTTATTTTATTGATAGACCCTACTTGGTTAAGGGGTAATCGTACCATTCTAGATTGATCCGCAATAGCTTGTAAGATTGACTGTCGGATCCACCAAACAGCGTAGGAAATAAACTTAAAACCGCGGGTTTCGTCAAATTTCTGTGCTGCTTTAATCAGTCCTAAATTTCCTTCATTAATTAAGTCAGGAAGCGTTAATCCTTGATTTTGATATTGTTTAGAAACAGAAACTACAAAACGTAAATTTGCCATTACCAATTTGTCCAAAGCAATTTGATCTCCTTCTCTAATTCTAACAGCTAGCTCTACTTCTTCTTCGGCTGTAATAAGACCTTCTTTGGAGATGTCCTGGAGATATTTCTCAAGAGAAGCACTTTCTCTATTGGTAATCGACTTGGTGATCTTAAGTTGACGCATCTAAAAAGTTTGAATTAGCCTTTGTTAAGGGGATGCAAATGTACCTTTTTTCCTTAGATTAACTGAATGTTATGGAGCAATACTTTTATTGAATCAATATGTCAATCAATATATCTATACAACAATATTACGACGAATCAATCCGCCTGCCGGTGTGCAGGAAAATAAATGTGGCAATGTTTATTTGCTTCGTAATCTTTAAGAATTAACCTGTATGCTTAAGATTAGCTGAAAATATTGAATTATGAAAAAATAATATATGGAAGATAAATTCGAAGGAGAGGCATGGATATAAAAATATAATTGTAGGAAATACAGTTAAATGAATGCTTAGAACTATTAAGGTTGGGATATTTTACCTTAGTTGGCCGGAAAGTAACAAAAAAAGGCGGGAATACTCCCGCCTTCAATCAAAACTAATCAATCATCAATCTATAAACCTAATCCGTAATATGCGCGCTGTCCATCAGGATAAATTCCTTCTAATAACACACCTCCTGATTTTCCTTCAATAATAGTGGTGAACTCATCTGCACTATTGATTGGCTCGTTATCTACTTTTAGAATAATAAAGCCATTATTCATACCTGTACTTTTCATTTTTCCAGGAAGCAATTCTTGAACTTTTACTCCATAATCGATTTCTAGCTTTTTCATTTCCTCTTTTTCAACTTCAGCTAATCGAACACCTAACATTCTAAGAATTTCTTTTTCTTCTTTTTTGAGAATAGCTGTGTTTCCGTCTATATTTTTAAGGGTAACTTCTTTAGTTAAAAATTCTCCATCTCGCTCAACCGTTACATTTACGATATCACCTGGACGTTTTTGACCTAATTTCTCCTGTAGTTGAGGTACATTTTTTACTGAGACGTTATCGATTTTCTTAATTATATCTCCCTCTTTTAGTCCTGCTTTTTTAGCAGATCCACCATCGGTAATTCCTGAAATATAGACTCCATTTAAGTCAGTCAACTCTTTTTCTTTAGCTAATGCTTCATCGATATTACGAATATTAATACCGATAAATGCACGTTGAACGGATCCATATTCTTTAAGATCTTCCACTACTTTCTTCACCAGATTTGACGGTATCGCAAATGAATAGCCTGCATATGAACCTGTGTTTGATTTTATAGCCGCATTAATTCCTACTAGCTCTCCTTTTGTATTTACTAATGCTCCTCCACTGTTTCCGGGGTTTACAGCTGCATCAGTTTGTATAAATGATTCTATTGACGAAGCTCCCGTATATGGATCATTTCCCAAAATATTTATATCTCTTGCTTTAGCTGATATAATTCCTGCTGTTACCGTTGAGGTTAAGTTAAATGGATTTCCAACAGCCAATACCCATTCGCCTATTCTTGTAGCATCAGAGTTTGCAAAGACTACAGCAGGTAATTCCGAAGCATCAATTTTCAACAAAGCTAAATCAGTGGTTGGATCTAAACCAATTACTTTCGCCTCATACGTTTTGCTATCGTTTAGTGTAATGTTTATTTTTTCAGAATGCTCCACTACGTGGTTGTTGGTCACAATGTATCCATCAGGAGAAATTATCACTCCTGAACCTGCACCTTTAATTGGCTGAGAATACTTGCGCTCAATGTTCCCATTTCCATAAAATAATTCTCTAAATGGATCAAAACCGTATTGTGTTAACTCTCTTGTTCCTTCTGTTTTTACATGAACTACAGCATTAACGGTCATCTCGGCTGCAGTTACATAATCTGCTCCTACTTCAGGAGATCCTGAAATAAGGTTTACCATTTTGGTCGGGATACTTTCTTCAGCTATCACACTTTTGTTATTGTTACTTTCAAAAATCTTATAAATGCCTACAGAGGTTATACCTCCCGCAAGCGCAGCGATAAAAACTAATCCTATTTTTTTCATCTATTTGTATTTTTTGAATTGAATAATAACAAAATTAACGCTGTAAGTGCATTTAAATTAGATGGATGCAGTTAAAAATTGTTAACCCTTAAATAAGTGATTACCTTTGTAGTTGATTTAAACGATCAGTATAAAACTTTATGAAAATAGACTTTTTTAAATATCAAGGTACTGGGAATGACTTCATCATGATTGATGATCGGAAAAGTGAAGTTCGGTTTACTATTAATGACATACAGAAGTTATGTGATCGGCGTTTTGGTATCGGAGCAGATGGAGTAATTCTGCTTAGAAATCATCCTGAGGTAGCTTTTGAAATGGTATATTATAATTCTGATGGTAGTCAGAGCTTTTGCGGAAATGGAAGCCGATGTTCATTGGCATTTGCTAAACGCTTAGGGATTTTTGAAAACGAAGCTGACTTTGTAGCTATCGATGGGAAGCATCTAGGCAAATCGGAAAATGGAATTTATGCAACTAAAATGGGTGATGTGTCAACTGTGGAAATAGGAGACGGATATTATTTTATACATACGGGTTCTCCACATTACATGATTTGGAAAAGTGATTTAGATCAGTTGAATGTAGTCAAAGAAGCTAGAGAGATACGCTATAACGACCGCTTTAAGGCTGAAGGAACCAATGTGAATTTTGTGCAAGATTTAGCAAATAATCAATTAAGAGTTAGGACCTACGAAAGAGGAGTGGAGGGAGAAACCCAATCCTGTGGCACTGGAGTTACTGCAGTCGCTATTGCCAATGCAGTAAAGAAAAATAGTATGGCAACTGAAACTCAATTGCAAGTAGAGGGCGGAAGTCTTCAAATTACATTTGAAAGAAATGGAAATGCCTTTACGAATATTTGGTTAATTGGACCTGCAGAACTAGTTTTTGAAGGAGTAATCAATTGGCCTTTATAGACAGATACACGTTAATAAGTCTTATAAAAAAGTAGCAATAGGCTACGCATATATTTTATCTTTGCCCGATGTTAGAAAAAATTATTATTGTCGATTTCGGCTCTCAATACACCCAGTTGATTGCTCGTAGAGTAAGAGAGTTGAATGTATATTGCGAAATTCACCCCTTCAATAGTACGCTGGGGTTGGATGAGAGTGTTAAAGCTGTAATCCTTTCAGGTAGCCCATTTTCTGTGCGCGACGAGAATGCTCCACAAATAGATTTAAGTAATATAAAAGGTAAAATGCCTTTGTTAGGCGTTTGTTATGGTGCTCAATATATGGCGCAGCATTTTGGTGGTCAAGTTTTGCCATCAGAAACAAGAGAGTATGGTCGAGCGAATCTATCGTATGTAAGTCAGTCCAATTCATTTATGAAAGGGATTTCTGACAACAGCCAAGTGTGGATGTCACATGGAGATACGATTAAGCAAGTGGCTGATAATTTCGAAATTATCGCCTCTACAGAAGATGTTAAAGTTGCAGCTTACCACATCAAAGGAGAAGATACCTACGGAATTCAATTTCACCCAGAAGTGTATCACTCAACAGAAGGACTAGAGTTGCTAAGAAACTTTATTGTTACGGTGGCTGGTTGTTCTCAAAACTGGACGGCTTCTTCTTTTGCAGAAACTACTGTTGCTGACTTAAAAGAAAAAATAGGGAATGATAAAGTCGTTCTTGGATTATCGGGAGGAGTTGATTCTTCTGTGGCTGCTATGCTATTGAAAGAAGCTATCGGTGATAATTTATATTGCATCTTTGTTGATAATGGGTTGCTTAGAAAGAATGAGTTTGAGCAAGTGTTAGAACAATACAAAGATTTGGGACTAAACATAAAAGGAGTAGATGCAAAATCTAGATTTTATGAGGCATTAGCAGGAGAGTCTGATCCAGAGAAAAAAAGAAAAGCTATTGGGCGTGTATTTATAGAAGTATTTGATGATGAGGCCAACGAGCTGACCGATATCTCTTGGTTAGCGCAAGGAACTATCTATCCTGACGTAATTGAGTCGGTTTCGGCTACTGGAGGTCCTTCTGCAACTATTAAGAGTCACCATAATGTAGGTGGTTTGCCTGACTTTATGAAATTGAAAATTGTTGAGCCTTTGCGGTTACTTTTTAAAGATGAAGTACGTCGAGTTGGAAAGGCATTAGGTTTGCCTGATAACTTGTTGGGTCGTCATCCCTTTCCAGGGCCGGGGTTGGCAATTCGTATTTTGGGAGATATTACACCAGAAAAGGTACGCCTTTTGCAAGAAGCAGATGCAGTATTCATTGATGGATTGAAAAAAGCAGGACTTTACGACAGTGTTTGGCAGGCAGGAGTTATTCTACTACCTGTACAATCAGTAGGAGTAATGGGAGATGAGCGTACTTATGAAAATGCAGTAGCATTGCGTGCAGTAGAATCTACTGATGGAATGACAGCTGATTGGGTGCACTTGCCATATGAGTTTTTAGCAAAAACATCGAATGAGATTATTAACAAAGTAAAAGGGGTTAACAGAGTTGTTTATGATATTAGCTCTAAGCCACCTGCAACGATAGAATGGGAATAACCATGGAATTAAGAAAAAAGATTGCTTTCATTTTCTTGTTGGGAATGCTGATCGCACTGCCAAATGTACTCTCTGCTCAAGATGGCGCGCCCAACTTGGAGATTCATAAAGTAAATGGAAAGGAGTATTACATTCATACCATTGAGGCCGGGAATACCCTATATGCAGTTTCAAGAATGTACGCTATTCCCATTAAAGAATTGCTTAAAGCAAATCCTAGTGCGGCAAGTGGTTACGCTATAGGTGATCGAATTATGATTCCGTTAAAAGAGGTAAAGCGAAAGGATTTTACCCAATCGGTGGAAGTAGATGGCAACTATTTGATCCATAAAGTAGAGAAGAAAAACACACTCTATGCGATCAGTAAAGAGTATGATGTTGATCAGAAAGATATAATTGCAGAAAACCCTGAAGTAGCTAACGAAGGCTTAAAAGAGGGAATGGAAATACGAATTCCTGTTGCCAAAATAAAAAAGTCAGAAGAAAAACAGCTGTATCAGCCTGCTCAAGAGAGTAAATGGATGACACATACTGTTCAGCCTAAAGAAACAGTCTACTCATTGTCAAAAAAGTATGAGGTTTCAATTGATTCGATATTGGCAGTAAATAACGGGTTAGTTGGAGGATTGCGCATAGGTGAAGACATCAATATTCCGCTGTTTAAGAAGCCTTCTATGGTGACCAAGTTGGATACACCAATGGTGATTACTGCTCATTTTGATAGCAATGCAATCAAACCTGCATATCGGGTAGCGGTATTGCTTCCTTTTTTCTTAGAGCAGAATAAAGAGGCTTTAGCTTTGGAGACCGTAAAAGCTTCCGATTTATATGGGATGTCATCTTACGCAATTGAATTTTATGAAGGCGTATTGGTTGCACTTGATTCATTAAAAAAAGATGGCTTATCTATTCAAATGAGTGTATTTGATACCGGAAACGACACAGCAAAGACAGCAGCTATTCTAAGAAAACCTGAGATGAAAACGATGGATTTAATCATTGGTCCATTGTATTATAAAAACTTTATTAAAGTAGCTGATTTTGCCAAAAAGCATGAGATCAATATTGTATCGCCTGTAAAGCAGAGTAATAAAATATTGTTAGGCAACGCTTACGTAAGTAAAGTAGCTACAAGCAGTCCTTTATTGGTAAAGCAATTGGCTGATTATACATTTGATAATTGGAAGAAGGAAAACATCATTTTAATTAATCACGAAGGAGAAGAGGATGATGCAAGTATTCAAACTTTTGTGAAGAGCTACAAAGGGCTGATGCTAGCGAGTAAGGATTCAATGATGTATGCTGTGCCTACTGAACTAATTTATGGAGACAAATCATTTAGTAATTTGAAAAACAACTTAAATGAGTTAAAGCAGAATATCATTTATGTACCTTCAGAAAATCAGTCTTTTATTACATCGTTGATGAATCAGCTATACGATATTCGAAATGAGTATAACATAACCTTAGTTTTTGGGGATAACATCCAAAGCTATGATAACATTGAGATTGCCTATTTACATGAGTTGAATGTTCATGTATTGACTTCTGAATATGTAGATCAAAACAGTGTGGCGGTAGCTAATTTCAAACAAAAGTTTTATGGAGTAAATAAGCACTTGCCAACTAAATACAGTTATTTAGGACACGATGTAGCCTATTTTTATTTGAGTTTGCTCAATGAGTTTGGAGTGAATTATGACGTAATGTTTTTAGGGTATAAGAAAGAATTGCTGATGCTCAATTTTGATTACTTTAAAACAGGTATTGAAAGCGGTTATGAAAACCACAGCGTGTTCTTATTAAAGTATGAAGATTACCAGTTGAAGAAAGTATTTTAGAAACTGATCAATATTATTATAAAGCCATCTTTTTTAGAAAGGATGGCTTTTTTTGTTCGGTTAACTTTGATAACCCTAATCAGATTATTGGTTATTGATACTATTTCAGTCGTCAAATTATTTCCCAACTAATGTATTGTTTATTAATTTTTTAACTTAAAAATAAGCAAATTTTAATACATTTCAGTAGTCAATTTTAGCCATAAGATGTCCAAGGGAAATTCAATAAGCGTAATTACATTGAGATTTTAAGTTAGAATGTGCACAACATTTTTAACTTCAATAAATAACCCTTTTACTGAAATCTTAAATAGGATGCTGTGTTTTACCAATTATACAATTAAACAATTTCTAGAGCCTGTCTCTTTACTGTTTAATCCTACGCTAAAGTTCTCTCTCTCTACGCGAGCAGCGATTAAACGAATTCATGCGTCTATGGTTTAAAGGAAGAGGAACCATTTATTGGCGTTTTTATTTGAGTAAATTGAAAATCATATTTTTAAAAATAAATCTTATAAAATGAAAAAAGTTAATATAATAGTTTATCTGTTGTTATTGTGTCATGCAACATTTTCTCAAGTCGATAATTTCGGTGGTCATTCATGTGAAATGGAAGATCCATTATCCAATCTGGATATATTAGGAAGCATAAATAATAGTAGTAGTAATTGCAATAGGAGTTCTAACTTATGGGATGATTATTTATTTTGGGAGCCCGATTTAAACGAGCCAATAAAATTTGTCAATGTAAATATGATTTTTCTACAAAAGGATGATGGGAGTGGTAATTTTCAGCAAGGAAATATTGAACACGATCAACACTGGACTGAAATTGAGGCAAGTGTTAATCAAAGGTTGGCTGGAATTACAACTATACCTGATCCAACATGTGGTGTAGCATATCCTACAAGTCCAAGCTGCTATAGTTCAATTAATAATATTCCAGATTCCAGAATAAGATTTAAATTCAATAGAATTTATATTCAGGATACACAGGCTTGGAATAACGATGTAGATCCTGGTTATAAATGTCCTTCAGGAAATTGGTATTTAGATAATTTAGATAACCAAATAATAAATGACCCAACTATACCCAGAGGGGTGAATTTATACTTTAGCCAAGGAGAAACTAACTATAATAAAAATTTTCATTTAAGTCAGTGTCCCACTGATACATCAGCATTTGAAATTGCATGTTCACAGTATCCAAGTTATTCTAATTATAATCGATCAAGTAGAGTTCATATGCCTGATAGATACTCAAAGTATTATTGGATGAAGAATTGTTACAGTCCTCAAAATAACGTTCCTTGGTCTGTTGTAAAAGGATGGAATTCGTATAATACTGCTGGTACTATTTTGCATGAAGTAGGCCATTCATTTGGATTGGGACATTGCAATGGATGTGAAAATCATATGATGAGCCAATGCGGGAATTGTTCTAGGAGCTATCTAACTCCACGAAATATCTCTCAAATGCATCGAGTTCTTTCAATTACGAATATGAGAACGTTTGTAGAAGACAATATGGCGCCCAATAATGGTATAAATAGCACTCCAAATAATTTTAATTTCATTTCTTTTAATGGTGTTCAAACGATAGATTTTAACACTAAATTTTATCGTGACATAGTTGTAGAGCAAGGCGGGGTCTTAAACATTACGTGTAAAGTAATAATGCCCAAAGGAGGTCAAATTATAGTTAAGCCTGGAGCAAAATTAGTTGTAGATGGTGGAACGATAACCTCAGAAAGTGAAGATTTCTGGGATGGAATTATACTTATGGGAAACAATAGTCATAATCAGTTGCCACTAAATCAACCAATATATCAGGCTAAACTAGAATTGAAGAATGGTGCAATAATTGAAAATGTGCTTAATGCTATTTCTTTTGGAGGAAGTGGAAGTTGGAGTGATTTCGGTGGGCTTGTTCAAGCTGAAGATGCAACTATTAGTGTATGTAGAAGAGCCGTGGAATTTATGAGTTATCCTTTTATAAACCATAGTTATTTTAAGCGTTGTACCTTTGAATATGTGTCAGCTATTTCTCAGATTCCATTACCATTAGTTACTTTATGGGATACTTATGGTGTAAATTTTAACGGTTGTACATTTGTTGATAATACCGGGTTAAATCAATATGATATTTCTAATGGAAGTGGAATATTTTCAATTGATGCAGGTTATCAGGTTACGGCAGATTGTAATGATCCTAGTCAAACTTCTCCATGTGGAGCTCAGTATATTACTAAGTCTTCATTTAGAAATTTGAATGTAGGTGTTAAAGCGACTAGTTCAGGAACTGATAAGACATTAACGATTACTGATACCGATTTTGAAGATAATTCTGAAGCAGTAGTAATTAATGCATTTGATAACATCCGTTTTGAAAATAACACTGTTATAGTTGGTGGACTTTTAAAAACTAACTACACTAATTTTTATACCGAACAGTATGGGATGAAAGTAAATTATTCTTCAGGTTATGAAATAGAGAATAATGTGTTTGAAGGGAAAAATAATCCTGTATTAGATGTAGTAGGTTTAAGAATAGCTGAGTCAGGCCCCGAGGCAAATGAAGTTTACAGAAACGACTTTAAGAATAATAGAATAGCTCAATCGTTTCATGGGTTGAATAGGAGTAGGAACCAATTTGAGGGATTACAATTTTTATGTAATACCAATTCTGTTTCGAATTTTAAAGATGTTGAAATAGAAGTGACAAGTCCAAATTTTAATAATTTTCATGGAATTAGGACTTATCAGGGATCTACTAATCCTGCCCAATCAGCGGGTAATGTTTTTTCATCTAATCCTTCATCTGTTCATATAGAAAATAACAGGATACAGGGAATAATTTACTATTACAATTCTGCAAGTGAAGCCCCAACTAATTATACTGCTGGTATTGTTATGCCTATTCAAGTAGCAAATGCAAACGGATGTCCTGAGCAGACCATAGGTAACTTATCACCTGCACTATTTTACAGTCTTAGGTCACAATATGAAGGGTTATTGTATAACTATCATCAACAAATTGATAATGGTAATACAGACTCTTTAGTGAATGCTATAAATATGGCATGGAGTAATGAGGCTGAAGAGCTGCGAAATGAATTATTGAGCTATTCACCTTACTTATCAGAACAAGCTTTATGGGAGGCAGCAGAAAGTGGTGTGTTAACTGATGCTTTTCTGTTAGAAGTAGCACTTGCTAATATGGATGCAACCAGAAATGAAGCATTTCTTAATTTTGTCGAGTTTGATATTCCAAATACATTGCCTTCATCTATGGTTCAGCTTATTTATCAAAGTTGGTCAGGAGAGACTCCAAGAACATTACTTGAGAGCCAATTAGCAAATATTAATAATCAGATGGGTAGCTTTTCAAATAGGTTACTTCATAATTATATGACTAATAATTCTAGTAGTACAGATAGTATTTATAGTTTATTGGATGCAAGAAAGAGTACTAAAAGCAAGTACAGAGCAATTGAAGTGGCTATTGCAAATGCTGATTATCAGAAAGTAAATAGCTATTTATTACAACTTGATAATATTGAGTTTTCAGAAGCTGATAATGCCGAGCACATTAATTTTCTTGCTTACGTGCAGTTTAGAGAATCTATGAAGGATAATAGTAAGAATATTTTACAATTAGATGAATCTGAATTAACTTCACTTCGAACAATTGCATCGGCTCAAAGTGGGAGGTCATCTCAACTAGCTCATAATGTTTTATGTTTTGGATATGGAGAGTGCGACACTAATCAAGAACCTGAAGCACGAATGAAAAGCAGAAGAGTGTACGACATGAATAAAGTTAGAAGTAGTGGGATTTTGTCAGCTGATATCCAAATTTCACCAAACCCTGCAAAGGATCACTTTATGCTAACCTTAAACAAATTTGATGATTATGTTGCATATACAATAAGAATTACAAACCTTAACGGTCAAAAAATACTAGAAAAGGCATTCTTTGGAAATGTTAATCAGTTTGAAGTTTCTCATTTGGAAAATGGAGCGTATTTTTATGAAGTTACTTCTAATGATGAGAGCTTACATAAGGGAAAAATTGTAATACTGCGCTAATGGAAAATCTAAATAAACATCTACTATTTTTATTCATTTTTGGAATGAAGGTTGAGCTTATGGCTCAACCTTCATATTCAATAGATTCATCATTCATTCCTTTCTTAGATTTTAGATTGGATTATATTAATACAGGCGGCCCCGTTGGTGACCTGTGGGAAAATCCTGCTAATGGGAATATATATTTAACTGGCTTTTTTAATCAAACCCATAATGGTAAATTCTATTTTGGAAATGTATGTTATACTCCCGATGGTTCGTTATGCCCTGATTATAATGGGTATTTTGGTCGAGATTTGCATAGAATTTTTCCAATCAATGACACTACTCTCGTTGTAACTAAGAGTCGTTATATTCGTCACATTGATTTTAATGGAAATTTACAAAATTTAAACTATCTTTTTAATAGAGTTAATAGTGCTCCTTGTCGAAGTGGAAGTAGCCCTTACGTTTATAAAGACGGTTCGTTTTTAATAGCAAACACATTAGGCTCCATTCCCAATGGATGTTCTCCTATAATTCAGAATGATACTTTTCCGCACAGATTTTTTGTTAAAGTAGATCCATATGGAGTTTACGATACTACTTTCCAACATAATACCAATCATCAACCAACTGGTTTTATACCTTATGATAGTAATCGTTTATTTGTGTATGGATTAAACCATAGGATGACGCAGTATGATGGAGTAACAGTGAATGGGTTATGCAGAATATACCTAAATGGTGATTTGGACACTACTTTTGATAATCCCATCTTACCCATCAATAATTATTATGATATTGAATTAGTTGATGAAAAGAGTGGTAAGTTTTTTATAATTGGGCAAAAGTTTGCTTTAAAGAATTATCCGAATCAATTATTTTATATCGCAAGATTTAATGGTGATGGAACTCTTGATACGACATTTATGACTATCGGACTTGAAGATACTACTAATCGTCCTGAGGCTGGCGTAAATACCATTGCGAAAACAGAGGATAATGGTTACTTGATATCTGGATTTTTTGATAAGTATCAAGGGTATGCGAAAAATGGATTGGTCAAGGTCGATTCTACTGGGAAAATAGAGCCTCAATATTTTAATAATTTCATTGGACCAGATAGTGGAATTACCCGATGGGATGAAGCTCAAATTTCAGGTATAAAGCCATCCATTAATGGTGGTTACTATATTTATGGCGATTGGAAGTATTGGGATGGTAAACCTTCACAACCGATTATTAAGATTCATGGATTGAGTGTAGGATTGAATGAAAACAAGCAAAGTTTAACAATAAAATTATTGAAAGCTATTTACCCCAATCCTACAAATTCAATGGTGAACCTAGTATGGTTGCCCAATCAACAGATCAATCAGCTACAAGTAATAGATATAAAAGGAAGAGTGATCCAAACTATTAATCAAGGTTTAAATCAATCTGAGAGTTACCAGATCAGTTTAGAGAATGTAAATAATGGCATCTATTTTCTAAAAGTTTTTGGTGAAGAGGGTGTTGAAATTAAAAAACTGGTGAAACGATAAGCGTTTTTGAATCTATTAGCAGCTCATAGATTTTTTTCGATTGTTGCTTTTATAAGAATAGGTCTATAAATCATTTAATTAAAATAATAGAACGTATGAAAAAAATACTACTCCTAAATATTTTTGCAATTATTTGCATAACTGCAACAGCTCAAAATTATTCACAAGTGGGTGCTATTGGGCATTATAACGTCCGTAGTACTTTTGCTCCCGGTAATTTGTTTAATTCTTATGCAACGTTAGAAACGGTTAAAGATACTTTTATAAACAACTTTCCGTGTAAAAAATTAATAGAAACTAATTATGATTTTAATGGTAGAATCCAAGGAAGAGCTGCTCATTTTATTCAAAATAATGGCGCGCAAGTCTTTTTCTTTTATAAGGATAGCACTTCAAGTTGGGTGAGAGATACGCTTTATAATTTTGCATTGACTCAAGGAGAGTCGTACACATTTTATCAAGATCGATATCAGCCGGTAACTGTTACTATCGACTCTGTTAGTAGCATGACGATAAACGGAGTTTCTCGTGTAGTACAACATTTAAGAAGTAGCAACGTAGGTGTGTATTTAGAGGATATGGCAGTGGAAGGGCTGGGTGCCTTATTCTTTTTTATGCCCTGGGCTGATTCAGATCCTAGAGGTGGTTTAAGATGCTATCAAGATTCCACCATTGGTTTTTATCAAAATCTTGCAGCAGATACCTGTGATTATATATATGTAGGATTGGAAGACTTGCAACTAAATAAGAGCAATGTTTCAATTTACCCGAACCCAACCAAGGCTATAGTGAATATTAATTATGTTGTGACTGAAAGTGAAGCTGTACGATTAGAAATCATCGATGTAATGGGAAAGATTCAAATATCACGGGAGTTAAATACAGCAGCTATCAATACTATCCAACTAAGCGAATTGAAAAATGGAATCTATTTTTATCGTTTAGTTAAAAATGATGCAACAGTGCACAGCGGTAAGCTAGTAATTGAATGAGAATAATCAGTGTCATACTACTTTTAATAGGAATCAAGTTTTGCCCCACGGTTATAGGGCAAAATTTGATTCCTAATTATTCTTTTGAGGACACTGTTCCTATACCTCCAGGAATACCTTACTACTACAATCTAGCTGCAGAATGGACAATTGCCAATCAGGGTAGTCCTGATTACTTTTCTCCAAAAAATAGAGAAATTGGCTTGCCAGGTGGATTTTTCTCAAGAGGAGTGCCTTTAAACTCTTTTGCCCATCAGTATCCAAAATCGGGAATTGCTTATATGGGTATATATTCATCGGTGCATGCTATTGCTCCATTATTAAGAGAATATCTGCAAGCTCGTTTAAAAAAAACCTTAATCAAAGACAGTACCTATTGTTTGCAGTTCTATGTTAGTTTAGCTGATTCTTGCCAAATAGCTTCTAGTAATCAATTTGCAGTACATTTTTCTAATGTAAAAATAAACACAACTACTTCCGAAGTACTTAATCTTGTTCCACAGATTATTGTATCTCCCACTACTTATATTACTGATAAAGTGAATTGGCTCGAATACAACTTTCAATACACGGCAAAAGGTAATGAACGCTTTATGGTGATGGGGAATTTTTAACCTTATAGTTTTGTAGATACTATTCCATTACAAAATGGAGGAGTGGGGTCTAATTTTAAAAATGTTTACTATTACATAGACAATATCTGGCTCAGCCACTGTGATAGTTTGCCAAAAAGCAATGATATCAAGGTTAGTGCACTGCAAAAAGAACTCTTGTGCTACTCTGATACCACTCAATTATCGATAAATATCCAGAACTTCAGTGTAGACTCCATTGATTTTACCAAAGATACTTTAGTCATTTTCACAGAAGTACTTCATAATGGAACGGTTATTCAAAGCTTTCAGCAAGAAATAGCTGATAATACGCTTAATTATAATGGAAACTTATTGGGGCAAGATAGTAGTATTTCGATTAAATTGAATCCCATTGATTTTTCTCAATTGGGGAGGTCCTACCAATTAAAAGTTTATGCCCGCTTAAATAGTGATGAAGACACTACCAATAACCTAATTGATACCATTATTACCAATAATTTGTCATTTGGCACTGTTAGTAGTAGTTCGCCGCTGATTTGCTCAGGAAGCACAGCTACGCTAAAAAGTGAAGGAAGTAGGGGTTTCCCCAAGTGGGAATACAGCATTAACCAAACTGATTGGATAACGCTTAGTGAAGATACCATAGCTACTCATAAGCCAGTTGGTTCTACTTTTTACCGTTTTTCTATTTGTGAATTTTATTATTCAGACACGCTACTAGTAGAAGTCAATACTCCACCAACACCTGCTGATACTAGTATTCTGTTTTGTACAGGCCTAGCGGTGAATTTAGTTCCTTCTAAGCCATTGCTTAACCAAAGCTTTAGTTGGTATGCCTCTGTAAATGATTCAGTACCCTTCTTTGAAGGAGACACTTTGGCTATTCCATTTTCTCAAAACCAATTCTTTTATATCGCTTCAAAAGTAGATAGTTGTATTTCCTTAGAAAAAGGGAAAGTGACGATAGAAACAGAAAATTGTGGTATTATCATTCCGAATATATTTACGCCCAATGGAGATGGAGTGAATGATTTTTTCTTTTATTCCTTTGCAATAGGGCGTCTAGTGGATGCAGACATATCCACCACTATATTTAACCGTTTGGGGGAGGAAGTCGCCTCATGGAAAGGCAATAAACCTTGGAGCGGCGATAATTTAATAGATGGAACTTACTTTTATCGAGTAAAAGCAGATGGGATAGAATACAAAGGCAGTGTGATGATTTTGAGACAATAAAAAAGCGACTAATTCTAAGATTAGTCGCTTTTTTATATTTTATATCAGAAGCTTATTATCGCAAATCAATCACTTCTACTTCAGGATGCTTCGCGGTATTAAATTTAAATTTCGAATCAGGAATTTCTTTATTTACTTCAAAAGAAGTGATGGTGTAAATATAGTTAGATCCATCTTTTCCTTTTAATTCAATTTTAGCCACTTCGTTCTTTATTTTATCTACATATAATAATGCAGAATGATAGGGTTTGTCATCTGCAGTTTCTGGGAATAACTTAATCAGCTGATAGGTTTTTCCATCTTGTGTCATTTCTTTTTCAAACTTATATTTAAAACCATCTTCGTAAATCGTTAAGATTTTTGATGGATTTAATCCTTCTTCACCTTCTAATTGGGCATCGTCTATCTGCACTTCTTCTGCATCTGCTATATAGGTCCATTTAGTAGTTCCATCAGATATCACGTTTTGACCTGCAATGGTCAAGTTGTACATTTCTCCTTTACTCATCATACTCCCTTCTTGCTTTTCGCTGATATCCGCAGTAGGGTTATTGAGTTCGTACATAAAATTTGCCGAAACCGTTTTAAAGGTTTTCGCTTTTGCACTTAATTTATCGAGAATCACTTTTGCTTTTGCATCTTGCTGTGCCATTAAGCCATTTAAGCTCAAAATTGCAATCCCTAGTATTAGTAACTTTTTCATATTCTATTTTCGTGTTAAATTGTTTTACATACTATCCAAATACTGTTCCAAACTTGTTTCATCTTGGATCAATACCTGTCTAGCCTTGCTTCCTTCAAACTGCCCAATAATTCCTGCAGCTTCTAATTGGTCTATAATTCTACCGGCTCTGTTGTAGCCTAATTTTAATCTTCGTTGCAATAGAGAGGCAGAACCTTGCTGGTGTTGTACAATAATTCGTGCAGCATCTTCAAATAATGCGTCCCTGTCTGATAAATCTACATCTCCTGCATTGCTACTTCCGCCTTCTTCTACGTATTCAGGCAGTAAAAAGGCATCAGGATAGGCTCTTTGGTTTCCGATGTATTCTGTCAGTAGTTCTACCTCAGGCGTGTCAATAAAGGCACACTGTAATCGAATTAGGTCACTACCGTTAGAAAGTAACATATCCCCTCGACCGATTAATTGTTCCGCACCACCTGAATCTAGAATAGTTCTGGAGTCAATTCCCGAAGTTACTCTAAATGCAATACGCGCAGGGAAATTAGCTTTAATGGACCCTGTAATAATATTGGTAGATGGACGCTGTGTAGCGATAATTAAGTGAATTCCTATTGCTCTTGCCAATTGGGCAATTCGTGCAATTGGCTGCTCTACTTCTTTACCTGCAGTCATAATTAAATCGGCAAACTCATCAATTACCACCACAATATAAGGCAGGTACTTATGTCCTTTTTCAGGACTGAGCTTGCGTTTGATAAACTTGGTGTTGTACTCCTTGATGTTTCTTACGAAAGCTGTTTTTAGCAATTCGTAACGTGTGTCCATCTCTATACACAGTGAGTTTAGCGTATTAATTACTTTTTGATTGTCGGTGATAATCGCTTCTTCCGTATCAGGTAGCTTTGCTAAAAAGTGACGCTCAATTTTATTAAACAGCGTCAATTCTACTTTTTTCGGATCAACCAATACAAACTTTAACTCCGCAGGGTGCTTCATGTAAAGCAGTGAAGCAAGCACAGCATTTAATCCTACGGATTTACCTTGTCCTGTAGCTCCTGCCATTAATAAGTGAGGCATTTTAGCAAGATCAAATACGAAAGTTTCATTCGAAATTGTTTTCCCCATTACCACAGGAAGTTCCATTTTTGAGTTTTGGAATTTTTCTGAAGCAATCACAGAGCGCATAGAAACGATATCAGGATTTTGATTCGGTACTTCTATTCCAATGGTTCCTTTGCCTGGTATGGGTGCAATAATACGAATTCCTAAAGCAGCTAAGCTCAATGCAATGTCATCCTCCAAGTTTTTAATCTTCGAAATTCGAACGCCTGGAGCTGGGATAATTTCGTATAGTGTAACTGTAGGCCCTACAGTAGCTTTTATGCTATCGATTTTTATGTTGTAGTTTTCTAAGGTTTTGACAATTCTATTTTTATTCGCCTCTAGCTCTTCTTTATCTACTTTTATGGTGGTGCTTCCGTAATCTTTTAGCAAGTCAATAGTTGGGTAGGAGTAATTCGGTAAATCAAGTGTTGGGTCATATTCACCAAATTCTTTTACTCGATTATCCATGTCGTCTTCATCTAACTCTTCTTCCACTATAGGGGCCTCTATTTCTAGATCCAATCCTTTTGCAGTCTCTTCTGTTTCTTTTGTGGCTTCGTCTATTGTTTTTTCTTCTTCTGCTACGACAAACGAAAAACCAGCATCTTCTTTTTTCTCTTCTTCAACTGTTTCTTCTTCATCTAAGTCTAGCGGAATAGATTCTTTAGGTTGCTCTTCCGTTTTTAATGTTGGCATTATTTCTTCTTCACTGTATTCATCTTCGATATCTAGTTCATTATCATCAGTAGCCAATGTGTTAACCTCATTGCCAACTGCAATAGGCTCTTCATTAGTTTCTTCTTCTTTACTCGACTGCTTGATCAATCCTGAAAATTTTAGGTTGAATGATATAGTAAGAAAAGCTAGAAAAGCAAAACTGATTAAAAAACCTGTTCCGATGTAGCCTAAAACACTTTGTAACCAAATGTTTATTTGATAACCGAAACCACCTCCTAAATAATATAGGGAATTTGTAAAGAAAAAGCTTAGTAATAACGAAAGGAATATAAGCGTGAAGAATGCAATTCTAAACGTTCTTCTAATGGGCAATAAAGAAATCTTGAATAGGATTTTAAATCCTACAATAAACGATAGAACAACGAATGTAAAAGAGGCAACTCCAAACCATTTATAGATAAATAGATGTGAAATAGCTGCCCCAAATTTACCTAACCAGTTCTCTGCGGTTATTTCAGGATTCCATAGAAAATCACCTAAAGAGAGCTCAAGTTTGCTTTGATCTGCTTCCCAAGTAAAAATAAAAGAAGTAAATGCAACTAATAAAAATGCGGATAGGAGTATAAATAGTAATCCTACAATATTTTTTGTTCGTTCATCTTTAATGATTCTATTCACTGACTTAACGGAGCCTGTTGGTTTAGAAAAAAGCGCTTTCTTTTTATTGGGTTTGCTTTTGTCAACTATAGTCTCCTCAGACTTTTCTGATTTAAATTGATTTTTTGCCATTATTCATTTGTGTGACTCAAATGTAAGAATTCAGAATGCAATAAAATATATGGCTAGTTGATAACTTCTCGACTATTTGATTGTGAATAACCTTTTGGTGGATTAAGCAATTATTCCGATACTAAGAAAATTGCTTCTATCTGTGCTTTTAGTTCTTTCGGGCTAACTTTAGCATAGTCTTTACTGATTTCAAACGTGGTCTTGTCTATTTTGTTGGTTGTTATTTCGTCGGCAGTAAAGTCCATCATTACACCAAAATTCTCAATAGTGTATTTTAGCATTATTCCGGGGATTTGTTCAAACGGTGTGCCTGCATTCGGATTTGCACCTCCTAACGCCGTTGTGTAATAGACAAGTCTTGGGATACTATCATTTGGGAAGCTAAACTTCACTACTTTGCAAGTATATCCATTTAAAAGTGTGTCGCTTATGATTTCTTCAAATACAATGTTTTTATATTTTGGATTTAATGCTAAAAAAGTTTCTGTAGTAATTGAAGATTGATACTTCTTATTCAATATCTTAACTGTCTGATGAAGATTTTCTGAGTTGGTAAGTTTTATATAAGAAGATTTAAATAAGCCCATGCCCGCTGAGATTTCACTTTTTGTGCCATCCTCAGAAAAAGAGTATTCCATCGTTTTTGGCATCATATCAAAAAAGATGTTGTTGCTATCTAAGTTCGGATATGCAATGCTGTAAACGATTTCTCCTTCTATAGTATTTGAAGTGTTGGTATTCTTTCCGCAGCTAATAAAGCTGTAGATAACCACTACAAAAATGAAAGAGTTAATATGTCTCATTGGTATGAGTTACCATGTTAGTTTCTCTTTGTTTAAAAATGCGGAAATACCACTTTTACAATCTTCTGTTTCTCTGGATTTAGCATTTTTATTTGCAGCTAAATCTAGACCTTCTTTTATATTTAAATGTTGAACTTTAGCTATTAGATCTTTTGTCGAACCCATTGATTGACCCGAATTTTGCTCGCAGAGTCGCTTAGCAAATATAAAAACTTTTTCATCTATTTCTATCGCGGGTGAAATTTTGTTGATTAACCCATATCTCTCTGCTACTAAGCTATCGATTAGATCGCCTGAGAGCAGTAATTCTTTTGCTCGTGTTTCACCAATTTTACGCAGAATAAACAAACTTACAATGGCGGGAATGAAACCAATTCTAACTTCGGTATACCCAAATTTTATATCAGGAACTGCATAAACAAAATCGCAAACTGTTGCCAATCCGCAACCTCCTGCAATGGCATGGCCTTCTACTTGTGCTATTACAATTTTCTTTAAGAAATAAATCAATTTAAATAACTCCATTAGGTTATTAGAATCCGCTAAGTTTTCCTCGAAACTATTTTCTTGCAATGATTTAAGATAGCCTAAGTCTGCTCCTGCACAAAAGGCTTCACCATTGGCTTTTAAAACGATTACTTTAATAGCATTATTTTTTTCGGCTGATTGAAATGCCGCTTTTAACTCCCCCACAAAATCTGCATTAAGCGCATTTCTTTTGTCAGGTCGATTTAAAATAATATATCCTACGCGTTCTTTTATTTCAACTTCTACAAATTTCATTTAGTTTTTCTTTTATAGCTTCAGACAAATATAATCAAGTGTTTTCTATTAGTATTCAGTCTTTTTAGCGGTAGCCTGTTGACGAGAAGGTTTCAAATATCAACTAACGATTAATAGTACCCCAAAGACTTCAACATTGACTTATGGCTTTGTTCTTTGGAGAATAATCGAGTATGCAAATTTCCTTCTTTGTCTCTGTCAATAACAACATGTTTAGGAGATGGAATTAAACAATGTTTTATCCCTCCAAAACCACTTAATGCTTCTTGGTAGGCACCTGTATTAAAGAAACCAATAAAGAGCGGTTGTTCTTTGGGTTCTTCAGGCAAACGAGGCAAAAAAACTTGATTTTCATGCGCTTCTGAATTGTAGTAATCTAAGCTATCGCAAGTTAATCCACCAAGATTTACGCGTTGATGAGGGACGTCCCAATGGTTGATAGCCATCATAATATATTTCTGGTTGATGCCCCAAACATCAGGAAGTGTGGTGATGAATGAGCTGTCAATCATATACCAACGCTCTGTATCGTTTTGTTTTTTCTCATCGATAATGGAATAGATAGAGGCACCGCTTTCTCCTACAGTAAATGAACCAAATTCAGTAAAAATATTTGGTTCATCTATTTGATGTTTGTCACAAAATTCTTTAATCTGCTTGATGATTTCTTCAATCATATATTCATAATCATATTCGAAACCTAAGGAGTTTTTGATTGGTAAGCCTCCGCCAATATTCAAGGAGTCTAATTCAGGACATACTTTTTTTAGTTCACCATACACTTGTAGGCACTTCATTAATTCACTCCAATAATAAGTAGTATCCTTTATTCCTGTATTGATAAAGAAATGGAGCATCTTTAAATTGAACCTGTCGTCGTCTTTAATTTCTTTTAAATAGAAATTTTTAATGTCTTTATATCGAATGCCTAGTCGTGAAGTGTAAAACTCGAAAGATGGCTCTTCTTCTGACGCAATTCGAATACCTAAGTTGCATGTCATTTGCATGTTTTGTTTGTAGTATTCAATTTCCTTCATATTGTCCAAGACAGGCAAGACATTAAAGCCCCCATTGCTCAAGTTTACAATATTTTCAAGGTAAAGCGGCCTTTTGTAACCATTACAAATAACGTAGCGGTCTTTTGAAAGAGATCCGCTTCTATTTAGTTCGTTAACAATTTCAATGTCATATGCAGATGATGTTTCTAAATGTGTATCATGTTTCAATACTTCATCTAAAACGAAAGAAAAGTGTGAACTTTTAGTGCAGTAACAATAAGTGTATTTACCTTTGTAGTTACATTTAGCCATGGCAACATTAAACCATCGAATAGCTTTGTTAATTTGAGAGCCAATTTTTGGTAAGTAAGTTAGTTTTAAAGGCGTGCCGTATTGCTTGATGATGTCTGTAAGACAGATATCATGAAAATATAATTCGTTTTCGATCACTTCGAATCCCTCTTGAGGGAAGTCAAATGTTTGTTCGATTAGGTTTTTATACGAGTTGTTCATCTAAAATGATTAAAGTAGGTAGCTTGATTGAATGTATTATTTGATCAAGTAACTAAGTTGAATTGATTTTGTTTATACTAAATTGATAAAGTAAAGTTAATAAGAAATGAATAGGTTTGACTTAATTATGAAAGCTTATATTGTTAAATAAACGATAATTTAACCAAGAGAAATACCATGAGTAAGATTAAGTTGTTAGAGATAAGGTCTGAAATCGCTGCAGGGACAAGAGGCGCAAGTCTCGGTATTGATGCACTTAGGGTGGCATCTTTAAATATTGGAAGTGCTTATTTTTCTAAATATACATCGAGTAGAATAGCCGATAGAAACGACTTATTGTGGGAGCAAATAGCCACTCCTTCAGCTATTCGTATTGAAGGATTGGTAGAAGTTTATCAGAATGTAAGTGAGTCGGTTTTGAGTGTTTTAAGAGAGGGTAACTTTCCTGTAGTTTTAGCAGCAGATCACGCTAGTGCAGGTGGAACTATAATAGGAATAAAAAAGGCTTTTCCAAATAAGCGATTGGGAGTAGTTTGGATAGATGCACATGGTGATTTGCACTCTCCCTATACGTCACCTACTGGAAATATGCACGGAATGCCTTTAGCTACTGCTTTGGGCGTAAATAATGAAAACTGTCAGGTGAATACGGTTAAGGATATTACCCTAGAGAAATGGAATGAATTAAAGAATATGGGCGAAATGTCGCCTAAAATTCTGCCTGAAGACTTAGTTTTTTTTGGTGTTCGAGATACTGAGGAGCCTGAAAATTATCTAATGAATAAGTACGGCATAAAAAATTATACAGTTTCTGAGACTCGGCAATTAGGATTGAAAGCAGCCGTTGGGGCAGCACTAGAAAAATTAAGTGCATGTGATATAATATATATTTCTTTTGACGTAGACTCTATGGATCCTGATGTGGTAAGTTATGGAACAGGAACTCCCGTAAAAGATGGTTTTAAGCCAGAAGAGGCACAAGAAATTATTCGTTTACTCGTGGAGTCGAAGAAAATCGTAACGTTTGAAATGGTAGAGATCAACCCCACTTTGGACAATAAATGCAATAAAATGGCTGAAACAGCTTTTGAAATTTTAGAACAAACAACTCGATTAATCGAGAATAATCTATAAACCATTGAATAAAATAGAAACAATTTTATATTCGAGTGTAAAAAAAGCATTACTTGCACTTTATTCAATTGAAGCTGATGTGAAATTGGTTCAGTTGCAAAAAACACGAAAAGACTTTGAAGGCGATATTACGTTAGTCGTATTTCCATTATTAAGAGCCTCTAAAAAATCGCCCGAACAAACTGCTGAAGAAATTGGCAGTTGGATGGAGCAAAATGAACCAATGGTTAAAGGGTTTAATGTTGTTAAAGGCTTTTTAAATTTAGAAATTCACCAATCGTATTGGATACAGTTTTTAGCTGAAGTATCTGCTGATCAAAATTTTGGATTTGCAGTGCCAAATTCTTCTACTCCAATAATGGTAGAATATTCCTCTCCAAATACCAATAAGCCTTTGCATTTAGGACACTTAAGAAATAACTTTTTAGGTTATTCGGTGAGTGAATTGCTAAAAGCTAATGGCCATGTGGTAACGAAAGTGCAGATTATCAACGATAGAGGTATTCATATTTGCAAATCGATGATTGCGTGGGAGAAATTTGGAAATGGAGAAACTCCTCAATCTACAGGATTAAAAGGAGATAAGTTGGTAGGGAACTATTATGTAAAATTCGACCAAGTCTACAAGGAACAAATTGCTGCATTAATAGCAGAAGGTAAAGACGAAGAGGAAGCGAAAAAAGTAGCACCAATTTTATTGGAAGCCCAAGAAATGCTTGTTAAGTGGGAGAATAACGATTCTGCAGTCCGAGCGCTTTGGAAAAAAATGAATGGTTGGGTGTATAATGGTTTTGAGAGTACGTATAAGACCATGGGTGTTGACTTTGATAAATTGTATTATGAATCTGAAACTTTTCTGCTCGGGAAAGATGAAGTGCTTAAAGGACTGAAAGCCGGCAAGGCTTTTAACAAAGAAAATGGTTCTGTTTGGATCGATTTATGCAATCAAGGATTGGACAATAAGCTACTGCTCAGAGGTGATGGAACTTCTGTGTATATGACACAAGATATTGGCACAGCTATCATTCGACACAATGAGTTTAATTGCGAAAAGTATCTTTATGTGGTTGGCAATGAGCAAGACTACCATTTTCAAGTTCTAGGTAAAGTGTTGCAAGAGTTTGGGCATGATTGGGCTAGCGGTATTCAGCATTTGTCTTACGGAATGGTGGATTTACCAACCGGAAAAATGAAAAGCCGTGAAGGTACTGTAGTAGATGCTGATGATTTAATGTTAGAAATGAAGACTACTGCTCAAGAAATATCAGAAGAGTTAGGTAAGTTAGAAAGTCTAAGTAAAGAATCAAAAGATCAACTTTACCATCAGATAGGTATGGGAGCTTTGAAATATTATATTTTAAAAGTTGATCCTAAAAAGCGTATGCTATTTGATCCAAAAGAATCAGTAGACTTTGCCGGGAATACTGGTCCATTTATCCAATACACTTATGCAAGAATTCAATCTATTTTGCGCAAAGCAGGGGAAGTACATGTTGATTTTAATGCCATTTCTGAATTAACCTCTTATGAAATGGATTTAATTAAGTGGATGCATGATTTTCCTGAAACGGTAAAGTTAGCAGGTGAAAATTACAGTCCTGCAATTATTGCTAATTACACGTATGATTTGGTCAAATTGTACAATTCATTTTATCAGAATGTATCTATTTTTAATGAAAAAAATGAGGTGCTTAAACTAATGCGTGTGCAATTATCGGCAGCAGTTGGCGACATAATAAAAAGAAGTATGTATGTTTTAGGAATATCGGTTCCTGAGCAAATGTAAATGATGCAAAATCAAATTTTATAAACGTTGCTAGAATTGTTAATTTTGCAACCTATTAATAAGACGAAATTCAATGTTTGATAATTTATCGGATAAGCTAGACAGGGCCTTTAAAGTTCTAAAGGGACAAGGCCAAATTTCTGAAGTAAACGTAGCAGAAACTTCTAAGGAAATTAGACGTGCGCTATTAGATGCGGATGTTAACTATAAAATAGCCAAAAACTTTGCAGATAGTGTAAAAGAGAAGGCCCTAGGTCAAAATGTACTAACATCAGTGTCTCCTGGTCAACTATTTACCAAAATTACTCATGATGAGTTAGCCTCGTTAATGGGTGGAGATAATACTGATATTAACCTACAAGGGAGTCCTGCTGTAATACTTATCGCAGGATTGCAAGGTTCTGGAAAAACAACTTTCTCTGGAAAATTATCAAACTATTTAAAGAAAAAGAAAGGAAAAAACCCAATGCTGGTAGCTGCTGATGTTTACCGTCCTGCAGCGATAGATCAGCTTCATGTTCTTGGTGAGCAGATAGGTATAGAGGTATACTCTGATAAGGAAAGTAAGAGTCCTGTCGATATTGCAAAAGCAGGTATTATTCAAGCAAAAAGCAAAGGGTTTGATGTAGTGATCATCGATACCGCCGGTCGATTAGCTGTTGATGAACAAATGATGAATGAAATTGCTGCTGTAAAACAAGCAATTAATCCCTCTGAAATTCTATTTGTTGTTGATTCAATGACGGGGCAAGATGCAGTTAACACGGCAAAGGCATTTAACGATCGCTTAGATTTTGATGGAGTTGTATTAACCAAGTTAGATGGAGATACGAGAGGTGGAGCAGCTTTATCTATTCGTTCGGTAGTCAACAAGCCTATAAAGTTTGTAGGTACAGGAGAGAAGATGGAAGCACTTGATGTTTTCTATCCTAAACGTATGGCCGACCGTATTTTGGGTATGGGAGATGTTGTGTCTCTTGTAGAAAGAGCGCAAGAGCAATACGACGAAGAGAAGGCGCGTAAACTACACAAGAAAATCGCTAAAAATCAATTTGATTTCAATGACTTTTTAGATCAAATTTCTCAGATTAAGAAAATGGGAAATATGAAAGATTTGATGGGTATGATTCCTGGAGTTGGTAAAGCATTAAAGAATGTAGATATTGATGATGATGCGTTCAAACACATTGAGGCCATGATTCATTCCATGACTCCCACAGAGAGAGAGAATCCAAAGCTGATTGATGGAAGCAGACGAAAAAGAATCGCTCAAGGTAGTGGAACTACAGTGCAAGAACTAAATAAGCTATTGAAGCAGTTTGATGAAACAAGCAAAATGATGCGCATGATGGGCAATAAACAGAACTTAGCTAAGATGATGCGTAATATGCCAAAAATGCCCGGTAAGCCATAAAAAATAAATAGTTAGAGAACGGATGCAACTGATAGACGGAAAAAGAACAGCAACAATTATTAAGGAAGAAGTTGCAGCAGAAATTACAGCACTGCAGGAAAAAGGAGCAAAAATACCTCACTTGGTGGCGGTTTTAGTAGGCAGTAATGGAGCGAGCATAACTTATGTAAATGCGAAAATTGAAGCTTGCCGTAAAGTAGGAATGCACTCAACAATTGTTCGATTAAACGATACCGTATCTGAAAAAGAACTATTAGAAAAGGTTGAAGAACTAAATAAAGATAAGGGTGTTGACGGTTTTATTGTTCAATTACCTTTACCTAAGCACATCAGTGAGAAAAAGGTAACAGAAGCTATTTCTCCTAAAAAGGATGTTGACGGATTCCACCCTTCTAATATTGGTAAAATGATGCTCAATTTACCCACTTTCTTACCGGCAACTCCATATGGAATTGTTCAATTAATGGAGCGATATAATATAGAAACCACAGGAAAACATTGTGTTGTAGTTGGAAGAAGTTCAATAGTGGGGTCCCCTATTGCAAATTTAATGTCTCGAAATTCATACCCGGGAAATTGTACAGTTACACTTACACATAGCAGAACGGTTAATTTAGCAGAAATTACACGATCTGCTGATATTCTAATCGTTGCATTGGGTAAGCCTGAGTTTATCACTGCTGATATGGTGAAAGAAGGTGTAGTAGTTTTTGATGTGGGCATCACCAGAAAAGCCGATAAAACGAAAAAGTCAGGATATAAACTATTTGGTGATGTAAAATTTGAAGAGGTAGCAGAGAAGTCATCGTTCATCACACCTGTTCCCGGTGGTGTAGGTCCAATGACGATAGTATCGTTATTAAAAAATACAATTTTAGCTGCTAAAGGAAAGGTAGAGTAATTACTAAGTAGATTCTAAACAACTAAATTGATAAAAAAAGTAATGCTAAGCATTACTTTTTTTGTTTCTAACTTTACTAGTGGTGACCTGCTGTTATCTAGTTCTTATAATTTGATTATGAACTCAATTTATTAGACTCTTTAATATCTGATTAGGTGGCTAAAAAGCTATTAATCTGCGACTCGGAAAATCGATTACGCACTTTTTCAAAATATTCGTGTTCTTCTTTTCGGATATGTTTTTTAATAAGCATGCTCAATACATTGATTACTTCAAGTGCTTCTGTGGCATTTTCAGCATCATCTAGTTGATTACATAATTCTAAAATTGCGGTATGCTCTCCCGAAAGTTCATTTGCCATATCATCTAGACTTCTTGAGACACCTGAAGTTTTTTTAAAGAAATCTTCTTGAATTTTAAAATTTTCGATAATAGTTCCAATTTCAATTGCAGCTAAATCTCTTGATTCTAAAAGTCTAAGATGCTTATGGTGTTGTTCGAAAAGGTGATTGAGTTGATTCATATAGCTATTAATTTTAAGTTAAATATACACTATTGTTGCTGTCGACACGTCTTATGCTTATTTTTATTCTGAATTAAGTTAATAAAATGGCTACTACAGAATCAAAGCTTTGGTATTTAGAGCAGATCAACTTATTTAAAAAGTTGTCGGAATCGGAGATGCATAAAATTGATGAACAGTCAATGATGCATACGGTCCATAAGAACCAATTTATCTATTTTCCTCAAGAACCCTCTAAAGTAATATACTTTCTAAAAAAAGGACGTGTTAAAATTGGAAGTTATTCAGAGGAGGGTAAAGAGATTTTAAAGACGATTTTATATCCAGGTGAAGTGTTCGGAGAGATGGGTATTATTGGAGAAAGCAAACGTAAAGATTTTGCAATTGCAATGGATGCAGATACTCGACTTTGTACTTTGAGTGTGGACGAAATGAAAGAAATTATGAGTGGAAATCCTGAACTAAGTTTAGGTGTAACCACCATGATTGGGGAGAAGCTTCGAAAAATGGAAATGAAATTAGAATCGGTAATTTTTAAAGATGCGAGAACTAGAGTTATTGATTTAATAAAAGAAATGGGCGCTGATTATGGGCAACAAGTAGGAGAGGAGACATTAATAAAGCATAATCTAACACATCAAGATATTGCAAACCTTACTGCTACTTCCAGACAAACAGTTACTACCATACTTAACGAATTAAAAGAAATGGATTTAATTTATATGGAAAGGAATCGATTTTTAGTAAGAGATTTAAATGGACTTAGATGAACTATACCTTATATACCAAAAAAACGCCCGATAAGAAACTTATCGGGCGTTTTTTTAAGGTTTGTCTTAGTTTTTCGACATTCTCTTTCTATCTGTTTCGTTCAAGAAGATTTTACGTAATCTAATTGACTTAGGAGTCAACTCAACGTATTCGTCATTCTGAATGTATTCTAATGCTTCCTCTAAGCTAAACTTAATAGGAGGGGCTAATCTCACTTTATCATCAGCACCTGAAGAACGCATGTTAGACATTTTCTTTGCTTTGGTTACATTGATTACTAAATCTCCATCTCTAGAGTTTTCACCAATTACCTGACCTGCATAAACATCTTCTCCTGGCTCAATAAAGAATTTACCTCTATCTTGTAGTTTGTTCATTGCATATGCAAAAGTGTTACCTGCCTCAAGAACAATCATAGAACCGTTGATACGTCCTTGAATTTCTCCTTTATACGGCTGATATTCTTTAAATCTGTGCGACATGATAGCTTCACCTGCTGTCGCGGTCATCAATTGGTTTCTCATTCCGATAATCCCTCTTGAAGGAACTTCAAACTCCAAAACCATACGCTCGCCTTTAGGAATCATAGATAGCATTTCACCTTTACGCTTAGTAACGATTTCAACAGCTCTTCCTGAAACTTCCTCAGGTAAATCAATTGTTAATTCTTCAACTGGCTCACATTTAACACCGTCAATTTCTTTAATAATTACACGTGGCTGACCAACTTGTAATTCATATCCTTCACGACGCATTGTTTCAATTAAAACTGACAAGTGAAGTACACCTCTACCATAAACGATAAACGATTCAGCAGTAGCACCTGGCTCAACCCTTAACGCTAAGTTTTTCTCTAATTCTTTTTCTAAACGTTCTTTGATGTGACGAGAAGTTACCAATTTACCTTCTTTTCCAAAGAATGGAGAATCGTTAATGGTAAATAACATGCTCATTGTAGGCTCATCAATTGCGATACTTTCTAACGCTTCAGGATTTTCTGCATCGGCAAGGACATCACCAATTTCAAAACCTTCCAATCCTACTATTGCAGCAATATCACCTGCTTGTATTTCTTCAACCCGCACTTTTCCAAGACCAACAAAAGAATACAATTCTTTAATTTTAACCTTGGTTGACTTACCGTCTCTCTTGATCAAAGCTACGGTCATTCCTTCTTTCAATGATCCTCTTCTTAATCGTCCAATCGCAATACGACCAGTATAATTAGAGTAATCTAAAGAAGTAATTAATAACTGTGTATTTCCTTCTGGTACTTCGTACGAAGGGATATGCTCTAAAATAGAATCTAACAAAGGAGTAATATCATCCGTTTTGTCTTTCCAGTCAAGCGAAAACCACTCTTCTTTAGCAGATCCATAAACTGATGGAAAATCCAACTGCTCTTCAGTTGCATCTAATTGGAACATTAGATCAAATACTGCTTCATGAACTAAATCAGGAGTACAGTTAGGCTTATCTACTTTATTGATAACTACAATCGGTTTTAATCCCATCGCAATAGCTTTACCCAATACAAATCTTGTTTGAGGCATTGGACCTTCGAAGGCATCTACTAAAAGTAAAACTCCGTCAGCCATGTTTAATACACGTTCTACTTCACCACCAAAATCGGCGTGACCTGGAGTGTCTATAACGTTAATTTTAACGTCTTTGTAAACCATAGAAACGTTCTTAGAAAGAATTGTAATTCCTCTTTCACGCTCTAAGTCGTTATTGTCCATAATTAATTCCCCCACTTTTTCGTGCTCTTGAAAAAGTTTACCTGCCGCTAGTAATTTATCTACCAGGGTGGTTTTACCGTGGTCTACGTGGGCAATAATTGCGATATTTCTAATGTCTTGCATGGTGTTCTAAAATTGGGCGCAAAGTTAGGGTTTAATTCCTTCTTATTTTGTATTTATTCAATGAAATAAAAAAAGGTGATTAGTTTACTAATCACCTTTATAACGTTCAATTGATGTCTGCTATTTTTCCTCTCTTGGATGAGCTACATTAACTTTTAGGTTTCTCTCCATAAAAGCGTAACCATCTAGTGCTTCTACAGCTTTGCTTCCGGCATCTTCTACTGCCATTTCCACAAATCCGAATCCTTTAGATCGACCGCTAAATTTGTCAGTTATAATTTTAACTGATACTACATCGCCATATTCAGCGAATAGATTCCCTAAGTCATCTTCAGTGCACTTGTAAGGAATGTTTCCTACGTAAATATTCATAATACAAATTAAATAATTTAAGGTACAAAATAAATAAATTATTTCAAACTTCAAATACTTTAGCGGATTAATATTGAATGGCCTATATTATGAAAATGTAAAGTAAACATTAAAGTTTGCTCTTAAAGCTTTTTTGATAGTCTTCCCAAGGTATTTCTTTATAGTTGTCTTCGCTAAGAAAGTGCAATATAGGTTCTATTGTTTCGGGCGTTTGATACCCAGGGACTGCTTGAATAATGTTAAATGTTTCATCAAGATACACAATGGTTGGGTAACTCATTTTTCCCTGCATTAAAGCAATTGCCATATTGTGTGGGTTTCTCTTTCTTTCAGGATTTTCGTTTACGAATGTTTGATTTCCTACAGTTACCGTATCTGTGCGCTCAGCATCTAATTTAACCGCATAAAAATTCTCTGTTATGTATGCAGCTATAGTTGGATCTGAAAAGGTAGTGGCATCCATTCGCTTGCACCAGCCGCACCAATCGGTGTAAACATCAATTATTATTTTTTTTGGGTTTTCTGATGTCCGTTCAAAAGCCTCTTCAATAGAGATCCATTCGATTTTAGAATCTTTTTGTGCCATTGCAGAAAAAGAGAGTAGTAAGAGAACCGAAGCTAGGATATAATTTTTCATGGGTTAAAAATAATCAAGTTTCTAAATACTATTGAGCTGAGAATGCCAACAATTGGTTGGTTTTTTGTTAAAAAATCAAACTACATTTACAAAATGTATGCCTTACTCAGCAACAAACGTATAATCCTCACCATCCATGAGGCCTGTAATTAGTCGGCCTTCTGTTTTTACATGGTATTGGTTGGCTCCTTGTTTGGTGTAAATGATTCGCTGAGGAAAATCATGGCGAGAATTTCTAAAGGTCCACGTATCTTCTTTTCGTTGAGTAAGTGTAAATAATACAGGTCCGCTATTTTCAATCGATACGATATAACACAAAGCCCCATGAATATTTTTAATACTCAATTGCTCTTGAAATAGGGTGTCATTGCCTTTTAAATGTAGCCCGTATCCTTCTAATTCACTTTGTGAATTGATTGCCCAATGTTCTATGATTATAGACCCTTCCTCGTCCATGGATTTCCAATCTCCAACGAGCCAATAAAGGTTCGTGAGTGGTTCATTCTCTAAAGGAAAGTCTTTTTTCTTATTACCTTTGATAAATACAAAAAGCATAAGGAATAGAACTCCTAAGAAAAGTGCAAAAATGAAATACTTGAATCCGGGTTTCATAGGGTTAAAGTACTAAATAAAATATATGTGAAATAAAAAAAGGGAAACTCAATTAAGAATTTCCCTTTTGAAAATAATTCAATTTTTATTTTACTCCATGCATTAGTTTCTGTAATGGTTTATTGAAAATAGCAATTAATACTGCAATTCCAAGTAATACATAGCCTATAGTAGAGAATACTTCAGTGTATTTAGCTAGTCCCGCCTCTATAGAAAGTGCAGCGCCATCTTCACCGTGACCGCCTGTTAGTGCTGCGATCTTACCACCTACATAGTTAGCAATTGCAAAGCTTAAAAACCAAGCTCCCATAGCTGTTCCTGAAAAGCTTTGAGGAGAAAGTTTAGTTACCATTGAAAGTCCAATAGGAGATAAAAATAGCTCTCCTGTAGTGTGCAATAGATAAACAAACACTAAAGTTAATAATGGAACTTGAAAAGATTCATTTACAAACTGTAAACCGATTAGTGTAACTAAGAAACCTAAACCTAATTGAAGAATACCTAAAGCAAACTTCATTGGAATACTTGGATTCTTACCAATATTTGATAGTTTAACCCACATTACTGAAAAGATAGAACCGAATGTGATTATAAAAAATGGATTAAAAAATTGAGTCATAGAAGCTGGCATTTCCCATCCAAAGATCAATCGATCTACGTTTCTATCTGCAAATAAGGTTAAAGAAGTACCCGCTTGTTCAAAGCATGCCCAGAAGGTTATATTTATAATCATAAAAATAATCAGCGCAATCATTCTGTCCTTCCAGATGGATGTTCCTAGTGTTTTATCTTCTGTCTTTCCTGCCTTTATCATTGAGAAAGAAATAAATAAGAATAATCCAAGAAGGATATAATCTAAGAATTCATTTCTTAAAATTAATACATAACAAAGTGGAATTAGCAAAAGAGAACCTAACGTAATTATTTGAACATTTGTTAATGGTCCAACAGATTTCTTTTTACCTTCTTCAGTAATTTCCAACCCTGAAGCAGCAGAATAAGTATCTCTAGCAAAGTAAAAGATGGCTAAACCTAATAGCATTCCAAATCCTGCAAGACCAAAACCGTATTCAAAACCATAGGTCTCTCCAACATAAGCAACTAATGTGGTTGCCAATAAGGCTCCAACATTTATACCTATATAAAAGATTGTAAATCCTGAGTCTCTACGGGGATCATTTTCACGATATAGCTTACCAACAATAGTAGAAATATTGGCTTTGAAATATCCATTTCCAATAATTAATGCTCCCATACCAATTAGCATCATGTTTTCGTTACCGCCGAGTAATAGGAATTCACCAATAGCCATTAATACTGCTCCTAGCATTACTGCATATCTGTAACCTAGGTATTTATCTGCCATTTTTCCTCCTAAAATTGGAGCAGCATATACTAGACCTGTGTAAGCACCATAAATCAATGAAGCTTCAGCATCTCCTTTCATAAGAGACTTTACTAGGAATAACGTCAATAATGTTCTCATTCCATAGTAACAGAATCTTTCCCACATCTCCGAGAAGAATAAGGTCATCAGACCTCTTGGTTGACTTTCCATTTTTTCTATTTGCGTGTTTGCTTCACTCATATACTTATTTGTTTGTTGATTTTTATTTAAGTGCCCTAAAGTAGTAAAATTTAACTTTAGTTATTATTTTATTCTTTTGTTATAGATTCTCTTTAATAAAGTTGGTCATTTGGGTGTACAAAAAGAAACGTGTATTGCCTCCGTATATACCGTGATTTTTATTGGGGTAAGCAAACTGATCAAACTGCTTATTCGCATTAATTAAGGCTGTTGTCATTTCTGCAGTGTTCTGAAAATGAACATTGTCGTCTGCTGTCCCATGAATCAATAAGTATTTCCCTTCTAGTTTCTCTACGTGATTAATTGGGGAGTTGTCATCATAGCCTTCAGGGTTTTCTTGAGGTGTTTGCATATAACGCTCGGTGTAGATGGAATCATAAAAACGCCAATTCGTAACTGGTGCAACTGCAATAGCCATTTTAAACTCATCAGCACCTTTTAACAATAGATTTGACGACATAAAACCACCATAACTCCAGCCTTGTACGCCAATCCGATCAGCATCTATATAAGGAAGAGAAGCGAAATATTTAGCTGCTTCTATCTGATCTTCTACTTCTAGTTTTCCTAATTGTTTGTAGGTACACTTTTTAAATTCTGCTCCTCGCGCCCCCGTACCTCTATTGTCCACTGATACTACAATATAGCCTTGTTGTGCTAGCATTTGGTGCCAGAAGTAATTAGAACTTCCCCAACTGTCGGTTACTGTTTGTGATCCTGGGCCTCCATAAATGGTCAAGAATACCGGGTATTTTTTAGAAGGGTCAAAATTTGCTGGCTTAATCATCCATGCATTCAACGATACACCTTGAGAAGTTTCAAAAGAGAAAAACTCTTTAGGAGCAATTGCTAATTGATCAAGTTTGTCGTTTAGCG
This sequence comes from Vicingaceae bacterium, assembly GCA_018402765.1. Taxonomy (GTDB): domain Bacteria; phylum Bacteroidota; class Bacteroidia; order Flavobacteriales_E; family Vicingaceae; genus Acidiluteibacter. The sequence continues at coordinate 249,360 of JAGYIE010000003.1, forward strand.
TTTTATTGTCTTCTAATACACGTTTAACTTTTCCATTATTTGTATTTAATGTAATGTAATATGGATGGTTAGCATCTGTATGGTAGTTGATAAAGTAGTCGTAAGAGTTACTAAAAGTTGCGTTATTAGTTCCTGCCTTTGCGGTCAATTTCTTTTTATCTTTTCCATTTAAACTAATGCTGTAAACATGTCTTTCCATAGGAGAGACCTCAGCAGATTGGAAGTATATTTTTTTATTTTTAGTGTCAATCCCATAAAGTTCGGTAACATCAAAATCTCCTTTAGTGATCTGTTTAGCTTTGCTTCCGTTTAAAAAATGCTGATAAAGATGATTGAATCCATCTCTTTCACTTAAAACAACAAAGCTTTTTTGATCGTCCATAAATTGTATAAAAAATGGCATCTCAATATAGGTTGTAGATGTTTCTGTAAAAGCGGTTTTTACTTTTCCTGTTTCTGTGTTGGCGATGTTAATGTCTAACTCATTTTGGTGACGATTGCTGCAAAGTAAAGCGAGTTGATTGGCTGTTTTTGTCCAATGCATCGCAGTAATGTATTCATATGGTTTGTTCAATTCTACATCAACAGTTTTGGAGTTGTCTAGGTGATAGACATGAATACTTACTGTCGAATTCTCTTCTCCCGCTTTTGGGTATTTAAACTCGTAATCAGTAGGGTATAGGCTTCCATACATCGCCATGTTGAATTGTTTTACATTCGATTCATCAAATTTGTAATACGCTAGTTGACCACCATCATTTGACCATTCGAACGCTTGAACCAACACCAATTCTTCTTCATAAACCCAATCAGAAGCTCCGTTGATTATTTTGTTATATTCTCCATCGGTACTGACTGCTGTTTCATTCATTGTTTTAAGATCAACAAAGAATAGATTGTTATCTCGCACGAATGCAACCTTATCAGCTGCAGGAGAAAAGCTAGCATATAGCTGTTTGTTACCTTCGGCTAGTTTTTGTAATTTTTTGGATGTTAAATCAATTACAAAGTAGTCAGCTTTACTGGAATGTCTGTAAATGCTTTCTTGATTAGTTGCAATAAGCATCTTTTTTTCATCAGCACTAAAGCTGTATTCATTGATGCGAATCGGTTTGTCATCGTATTTTAATTCTCCTGGCTTTATTAAGGTATCTACTGCAGCACCTGTGCTATATTGATACTTTACGACAAAAGTTCCCTTTTTTGAGCTTTCTAAAGTAGTATAATGCAAACCATCATTCATAGAAGTGAGTCCACTCACATATTTAGGACTGTAACTGTAATTTTTCCAGATGTCTTCTAAAGATATTTGATCATTTTTTTGTGCGCGTATTGAGCCTGAATACCCAATAATCAATGCTGTAGTAGCAAGAATAATCTTATTCATAAATGAGAAATTAATTTTACGTGGCTCGAATTTACTTAATTCTTAATAAAAACAAGTGCTAGGAGTGATGAGCGGTATTGATTTTATTTTAAATAGAAACTGATTCTTTATTGATTGAAGCTTACTTATTAATTGAAATTCTGTTATTTTCTTTATTTGGTAGGATGGTTTGAAATAAAAATCCAAAAAAGATAACCAGGGCAGGCCCAATAAGGTTATACCATAAATACCCAATTTCATAGATGCCACTTCTATTCAGATAAAATAAAACACCTATTAAAATCTGCGAAATAACTGCTGAGATAAAGATGGCATTCCCTTTAATGTATTTAAAGAAAAAGGCGACTAAGAATACACCTAGAATTGTTCCGTAGAATAACGACCCTAATATGTTTACTGCTTCGATTAGGTTTTCAAAAAGGCTAGCTAGGGTTGCAAATATTATCGCAAAAACACCGAATAATCCCGTCAATAATTTTGAAGCTTTTAGGTAGTGGGTTTCTGAGCCTTCTTTTTTGAAATTTCGTTTGTACATATCTACCGTTGCAGTAGAACCCAACGCATTTAATTCGGATGAGGTTGATGACATTGCAGCAGAAAAAATTACAGCCAAAAGCAATCCAATAATTCCAATGGGGAGATAGTTGATTACGAAAGTAATGAAGATGTAATCATCGTCTTTTGTTTCAGCTTTTTCATCTGCTTTTAAGATAAGCGCTTTACTTTCTTCTCTTAGATCATCAGCTTTGGCTTGAAGTGAATTAATTGTATTTTTTTTCTGTTCAATTATGGCTATTTCTCCACTCTCCTTTGCGGCAAGAAAGTCTAATTGTGCTTGTTTTTTTGTTTCTATTAGTTGGTTATAATTATTCTCTAATACCTCAAATTCTGTTACATATTCTGATTGTTTTACTTTTGCAATATTCGCCTCGTTGAAATGGATTGGAGGAGTGGTAAATTGATAAAATATAAATACCATTACCCCGACGAAGAGAATAAAAAATTGCATTGGAATTTTCAGCAGTCCATTAAACATTAATCCCAAGCGGCTTTCTTTTACTGAACTGCCCGATAAATAACGTTGTACTTGCGATTGATCAGTCCCAAAATAGGAAAGTTGTAAGAAAAGGCCACCAATTAAACCTGACCAGATATTGTACTTTGACTCAGGGTTGAATTCCGTGTCTATGATATTTAATTTACCCATAGCGCCTGCGATATCTATAGATTCTCCAAAGCTTATTGATTCTCCAATGAACGATATTAACATCCCAAAGGCGATAAACATTCCTAAGAATATGATGCCCATTTGTTGCTTATGGGTTTGGCTTACAGCTTTCGTTCCACCTGATACGGTATAAATTATTACCAAAATACCAATAAATAGGATGGTGAAATTTAGACTCCAGCCTACGATTTGAGAAAGAATAATAGCAGGTGCATAAATGGTTATACCTGCTGCTAAGCCACGTTGAACGAGAAATAGAATTGCGGTAAGCGCTCTTGTTTTATTGTCAAAACGAGATTCTAAAAATTCATAAGCCGTATAAACTTTAAGTCGGTAATAAAGGGGAATAAATACCGCTGATATAATAATCATGGCTAGCGGTAGCCCGAAATAGAATTGCACGAAGCCCATTCCTTCCATATACGCTTGCCCCGGCGTGGATAGAAAGGTGATAGCACTAGCTTGAGTAGCCATTACAGAAAGACCTATGGTCCACCAGTTTGATGCTTTATCTCCAAGTAGGTAGCTCTCAATGTTTTTACTACCTCGAGTTTTCCATATTCCGTAAGCAACTATTGTGAAAAGGGTGGTGAGCATTACTGCCCAATCGATCCAACTTAATTCCGTCATGATTTAGCTAAAATTACAGCTAACAAGAGTAAGCATTTACTATAAAAGAGGAGGGGATTATGATTTGTTAACCTTCGAAATGTAAGGAAAGAATAAACATCTTGGGTAGCATTCGATCAATAGGGTTAGAAAATATAGTGTTATCTCTAATTAAAATATTGCTGATCCCGTAAGACATTTTTCCTTCGATTGAGAATTTGAAATAAGGTAAAAAGAAATCAGTACCGATACCAAATTCGGCAGCCATAAATGAGGATGCGGTTTTAACAATTGGTTCATTAAGTGTTGAATTATCAACATTTTCATTTGAGGCTAAATCAATAACATATTTACCTCCACCCACTAAATATGCAGCAAAATTATTTAATCGCTTAGATCTATATTTTAGGAGTAATGGTAGCTCTATATAGGTAGATTCAACAGCTTTTAGTAAAGTTTCGGTGCTTACGACTCCCTCTTTCTGCGTTTTGAAGGTGTAATTAATGTTTCTTTGGGAGAAAGACAAGCTAGGTAAAAAGCGAATAGAGACAAATTCGTTAAAATGCAGAGCGGAAACAATACCTAAATTAAAGCCACTTTGGCCATCTACGCTGATTGTAAGTAAAGAATCGTCGACGAAATCAATATTTTTACGGTCTAGTGTGTATCCCGCTGAATTTAAACCTAAAGTAAATCCAAAATGAACTCGTTTCTGTTTGAAAAGGGGTAAGTTTTCAACTTTTGGCTTCTGAGCAAATGCAGCAAAACTTAAAGAAGTAAGAAGGATTAAAGATAATATGCTTTTCATAGATCGATTTATTCTACCTACAAACGTAAGCAGAAGATTTTTATTTCTCTCCTAAATATATACTTGCTATTCCAAAAAATAACGGGTAGGTTGTTATGTTCTTATATCCACATTTTTGATAAATTTCCACAAAGTCGATTCCTTCAGGGAAAGCATTTACCGATTCTGGAAGGTAGGTGTATGCAGAACTGTCTTTAGAAACTAGCTTACCAATTACAGGAAGTATGTTCAAAAAGTAAAAGTTATAGACCTGCTTTATGGGAAATTTTTTAGGTTTAGAGAATTCTAAAACTGCAGTTTTTCCGCCTGGTCTTAGCACTCGATTCATCTCAGAAAGGCCTTTTTCTAAGTTTTCAAAGTTTCTCACTCCAAATCCCACCGTTATCGCATCAAAGTGATTATCATTAAAAGGAAGATTTTCCGAGTCGCCAAGTAACATCTCTATCCGATCATCAAATCCATTCTTTTTCATTTTTACTTTACCAACTTCTAGCATGCCAGAGCTAATGTCGATACCTATAACTTTATTTGGGTTAAGCGCTAAAGCTTCAATCGCAAAATCACCTGTTCCCGTTGCTACATCTAGTATTGTTTTGGGCTGTATTGATTTGAGTAATTTAATTGCTTTTTTTCGCCAAATTATATCAATTCCTAAGGAAAGAAAATGATTCAAAAAGTCATAACGAGCCGATATATTATTGAACATTTCGGCTACTTGCTCTTTCTTGCCGTCTGTTTTATTTTTGTATGGTAAAACTGTTTCTTCTTTCATAACTAGACAACTTCTTCTATTTGAACTTTAGCAAGCATTAAACCTTCATAATCCAATTTAAATGGAATAACTCGTTTGAGCTGATTCACAAAGTTTGGATTGAATGGTGCTTTTATTTTTAGGTAATTTTCAGTGAAACCATGCATAAACCCGTCATGATTTTCAGTTTCAAATAAAACAGTAACCGGTTTTCCTAATTGTTGTTCATAGAAAAAGCGTTTCTTTTTGTCTGATAACATATGTAATTGCTTACTTCTTTCTTTTCGAATTTCTATTGGCACCACGTCGGTACTTCTAACCGCTGTAGTGTTATTTCTTTCTGAATAGGTGAATACATGCAAATAAGAAATATCTAGATCCTTTAAAAAGTGGACAGTTTTTAAAAACTCTTCATCTGTTTCTCCGGGATATCCCACAATTACGTCTACACCAATGCAAGCGTCAGGCATCAATGTTTTTATTTGTTGTATCCTATTTGCATACAAAGAGGTATCGTATCTTCTTCGCATTAATTTTAGAACGGCATCACTTCCTGACTGAAGAGGGATATGAAAATGTGGTACAAATCGCTTACTGGTGGAAACGAAATCGATTATTTCATTGGTTAATAAGTTGGGTTCAATAGAAGAAATTCGAAATCGATTAATCCCTGATACTTCATCCAATTCTTTTACTAAATCAAAGAAGCTTTCATCTGTGCCTTTCCCAAAATCGCCAATATTTACACCTGTTAATACAATCTCTTTTACATCTGTAAGTGCTACTTCTTTTGCTACTTTAATTGTTTGGGTAACATTATTGCTTCTACTTCTTCCTCTTGCTAGAGGAATTGTACAAAACGAACAGAAATAATCACAACCATCTTGAACTTTTAAAAAAGTGCGTGTTCTATCACCAATGGAATATGAAGGGAAGAATTCTTTAACATGTTTGATCTCGGAGGTCACAATTTTAGAAGCTTTTTCAGCATCAACCTCTTCTATGTGCTTCAGAATGTTAAATTTTTCAGCTGCACCTAAAACCATATTAACTCCTTTGATTTTAGAAATTTCTTCAGGCTTTAATTGCGCGTAACAACCAATAATTGCAACATAAGAATCAGGAGAAATCTTTTTAGCTTGCTTAACTAGTTGTTTGCATTTTTTGTCTGCATTCTCAGTTACAGAGCAAGTATTAATAATAAAAATATCAGGTTGGTCGTGAAAGTCTACACGAGCATAGCCTTCTTCTTCAAACGTGCGTGCGATTCCTGATGTTTCAGAAAAATTGAGTTTACATCCTAACGTATAAAAAGCAACTTTTTTACTATGATTCATAAGTGCACAAAGTTAACAAAACAAGTAATAACTATTCGGAATAGTAGTAGTAGTAAATCTGCGATTTTTTAGTTTTTTTTAGGGTTTACCCTTATATTGACAAGAAATTTATCAAATTCGCATTGTGTTAAGGAATATTGGTTTTATAGTAGTTGTTAGTTTTCTTTATGCGTGTAATTTTGCAGTTAGAGATATAGAAAACCTATCTATATTTAGGTATAATGAAGCGAATGGTATCTCTTCTCTAGATCCGGCATTTGCTCGCAATATTGAAAATATATCAGCAGTTAATCAACTGTTTAATGGTTTAGTGCAGATGGGAGATGGGCTAAAGGTTCAACCCTGTATAGCCAAGTCATGGCAACTTTCTCAAGATCGATTAACCTATACTTTTTCTTTGCGTTCAGATGTTAATTTCCATCCACATGAGGCGTTTAAGGCAAAAAACAGTCGAACGGTAACAGCTGAAGATTTTGTCTATTCATTTAATCGCTTGGCGAGTGAAGAGCTCGCCGCCCCTGGTGCATGGGTTTTAAATTTTGTTGAAAGAGTAGAGTCAGGCAAACTAGCTATGCAAGCGGTCGATGATACGACCTTGGAAATTCGATTAAAAAAGCCGTTTCCGCCATTTTTAGGGATTCTAACAATGCAATACTGCTCTGTAGTTCCCAAAGAAATAATTTCATACTATGGAGAAGATTTTAGATCTAATCCAATAGGAACAGGTCCATTTAAATTTAAGTACTGGAGTGAATCAAATAAGCTGGTACTCTTAAAAAACGAAGATTATTTTGAGCGTGATAGTCTTGGTGAAAAATTGCCGTACCTCGATGCAATTAACGTTACATTTAATAAAGATGAGGAGGTTGCCTTTTTGCAATTTTTAAAAGGAGACTTAGATTATCTTTCAGGGTTAAACGGAAGTTATAAAGATGAGATTTTAAATAGCAATGGGCAGTTAAAATCAAAATATCAGGACCAAATTAGAATGGTTACAAATCCCTATTTGAATACGGAATATCTCGGCTTTAATTTGTCAGGATTAGAGATTCAAAACAAAACATCCCCATTAGCCGACTTACGTGTGAGAAAGGCAATTAATTATAGCTTTGATCGCCATAAAATGATTGTATATTTAAGAAATGGAATCGGCACTGCTGCTGTGCAAGGTTTTATTCCAAAAGGACTTCCGGGATTTGATGAACAAATGGAAGGATATTCTTACAACTTGGATTCTGCACGATCTCTATTGGCACAAGCTGGTTATACAAATGATAACCCATTGCCAATAATTACGTTAAATACAACAGCACAGTATTTAGATTTATGTGAGTTTATACAGCATGAATTAAAACAAGTTGGATTTACAATAGATATTGAAGTAAATCCATCAGCAACCCATAATGAGTTAGTAGCTAAAGGAGAGCTTTTATTTTTTAGGAAATCATGGATTGCAGATTACCCTGATGCCGAAAACTATTTAGCACTTTTTTACAGAAAGAATGAAGCACCTGACGGTCCAAACTATACACACTTTAAGAATGAACTATTTGATCAACTTTATGATGCATCTCTCTTAATTGATAATGATTCTGTTCGTATTGATAGTTATCAGAAAATGAATCAGATAATAACTCAACATGCAGTGACAGTCCCCTTATTTTATGACCAAGTAGTTCGGTTTATTCCCATTCAAGTTAAGGGAGTAGGGATTAATGCAATGAACTTATTAACCTTAAAGCATGCAATTAAGTAAAACCTTTACAAATAAAACCTACAGCTCTAATTTTATGCTTTTGCTTAGTGTTTTCGCTTTTTGCTTCAATGAAGTAAAGGACTTTAATTATTGGGATAATTTAGCCTAAAAAAAGAAGTTTAAATGCGATAGTCTATGATGCTTATATGATATAAAATCAATCATATATGGTTAAGTAGGGCCCGATGAATACGTAGAAATAACTTTTCTATTAACGCATGCCTCATTAATGGGAACTAAATTAGGTTCTGCATTATTGCAATTGAAAAATGGAAAGTAAATATTTAAAAAAATAAGCAGTCGGTATTTCTGGTTCGTTATTCTTATATAATCTACAGAATTCAATTGCAAAAAGGTTTTTTGGCAAATGCAGAGTCGAGTGCAATCCTTGCAGTAAATTCATTTCGGACAAGTTCTACAGAGGACTTAGCAAAAATCTATAAGCGGCTGGCTGCGATTTTTTTTAAAATGGGTAAGTCTAAGCAATCTCTCTAGGAATTAATTAAAATTCCGGTTTTATATGATGAGGATGAAATTTATGATCAAATGGCTAAGGCGTATAACAATAGGGGGAATGTATATCTCAGTTTGGGCGAATACAAAAAATCGTTAGAATACTTTAGTCTAGGGCGCAAATTAATTAGGAGGTAAGTGATCTTTGGGGTTCTTTGGATTTAAACTACACTTAATCATTAATGATAAGGGAGAAATTTTAGTATTTTATCTGACCAAAGGAAATGTTAATGATAAAAACATTAAAGTGATAAGTGATATAGCCACAAACTAATTTGTTAAGATAAAAGGAGATAAGGCTTGTGTCTCACATGTATTGTCGGAACTACTGTTTCAAGACGGAATTCAGCTGATCACAAAAGTTAGAAAGGATAAAAAAGAAAATACTAACTAATCAAGAAAAGATATTATTGAGAATAAGGTTCACTAATAAAAATTGCAAATGATGAATTAAAAATAGATCAATTAGAGCATATAAGTCATCTGTCAGTAAATGGCTTTCTTTTTAATATCCGCTCTGCGTTAGCTGCTTATTCCTTTTTTCCTAAAAAGCCATCAATTAATGTAGATTTTGAAAAACAACCTACCAATCAATTAGCTTTAATCGCTGCTTAAACCGAACTCACGTTATTTTAAGTGACTAAATTTTCTTTAATCTATGAAATAAGTTGGTCTAAGTATTCATCATTTTGTGGTAAAAATTACCAAAATCTCATTGACTAAAACAATCCATAATTGGAGTAAAGAAGCCATTTAAATTGATAAATGGCTCTTTGTTTTGATAAGTTGACAAGTATTATTCTTCTATCTCTTTAGCCCGCTTCAAACGTTGCATGTTATTCTCAGAAGGTTTTCTTTCTGCTCTTTCTTTGTATAATTTGAATCTGCTAGGCTCCATTTTTGGAGGCCAATAATTATTGTTTCTATCAATGTCGGCAGTTTCTAAGTTTGGGTCAAGATTAATTTTTACTACTTCCTTTTCAAAGTAGAATAACTTTTTTACAGTCTTGTCGCCCATTCTCCAAATCTCTGCCGGGATGTATTGCTTGTCTTTGGTGCCATCTTTAAATTCAAATTCCACAATTATTGGCATTGGAATTCCTCCAGGTGTAGAAAAAGTTATGTTGTATAGATTTAAAGGACGGTTAAGTGTAGATTTTTGCTCCTCATCTAAACCTTTCATGTAATTTTTATAAGCCTCTAAATCAATTTTTGTAGGCTCAAATGGATCATAACTATCGTAAAAGTCATTGGCTTTTTCATCCGTTACAACTACCGTTTTTGGTTCAAGAGCTTTATTTCGAATAGTACCTATAAAAGCCTCTTTATCTTCATTGGCCCATTGTTTTTGTTTTGCCAATTCTTTTTTAGGTTCTCTAGTATCAACTTGTAGCCATTCTACTTGGTCTAATGACAAGTCTACATGATCAGTAGTGAAAAACCAACCTCTCCAAAACCAATCTAAATCTACAGCAGAAGCATCTTCCATCAATCTAAAAAAGTCTGCAGGTGTTGGGTGTTTGAACATCCAAGTTTTGGAATATTGCTTAAAGGCATAGTCGAAAAGCTCTCTACCCATAATTGTTTCTCTCAATATATTTAATGCAGTTGCAGGTTTTCCATAAGCGTTATTTCCAAATTGAAAAATGGATTCTGAATTTGTCATTATTGGTGAGATATTACTTTTATCCCCTTTCATATAATCCACAATCTCGTATGCAGGACCTCTGCGAGAAGGATAATTAATATCCCATTCTTGTTCTGCCATATATTGACAAAATGTATTTAAACCTTCGTCCATCCAAGTCCATTGTCTTTCATCAGAATTTACAATCATTGGGAAGAAATTATGTCCTACTTCATGAATTATAACTGAAATAACTCCATATTTGGTTCGTTCTGTATAGGTTCCATCTTTCTCAGGGCGACCATAATTAAAACAAATCATCGGGTACTCCATTCCAATTCTTTTCGAATTTACTGATATTGCAACGGGGTATGGATAATCAAATGTATGCGCAGAGTAGCTTTTCAATGTATGCGCAACTGCGCGCGTAGAATATTGTTCCCACAACGGATTTCCTTCTTTAGGATAAAATGACATTGCCATTACCGTTCTGTTGCCAAATTTTACTGCCATTGCATCCCACATAAACTTACGTGAGGTGGCGAAAGCAAAGTCACGAACATTTGTTGCTTTGTACTTCCACGTTTTTGTTCCTTTAGCTTTTTCTTTCTCGTTTTCTTCAGCTTCTTTTTGAGTTATTATTAAAACAGGTTCAGTCGTATTTTCTGTTGCTTCTGCAAAACGTTTTCTTTGGGTTGCGGTCATTACTTCAGACATATTCTGCAATTCCCCTGTGGAAGCAACCACATGGTCTGAAGGAACGGTAATATTTACTTCATAATCACCAAAAGGTAGTGTAAATTCTCCGCGACCTAAGAATTGTTTGTTCTGCCATCCTTCAGCATCATTGTAAACAGCCATTCTTGGAAAGAATTGAGCAATTGTATACAAGTAGTTATCTTCCTCTTCGAAATATTCATACCCTGAACGACCGCCAATTTTCATTCGGTCATTTATATTGTACCACCATTTAATTTTGAAAGAAGTACTTGCTCCAGGTTTCAGCGGCTGAGGTAAGTCAATTCTCATCATGGTCTTGTTGATGGTATAGCTTAATTTATTTCCCTTGCCATCCGTAACCTTCTCCAATTTAAAACCTCCGTCAAATGGATTTATATATTTATCCAAATCTTCGAAACTTAGACTATCACCTATATTAATGGATTGAATTTTTCTAGTGTCAGAATCCTTAGCTCGAATATTTTGATCAAGTTGCACCCACAAATAAGGCAAAATATCAGGAGAATTATTGGTGTAAGTCACTGTTTCATCTCCGTAAATTCGTTGGCTATCATCCTCAAGGGTTATGTTCATTACATAATCAGCTTTTTGTTGATAATACTGATAGCCAGGATATCCTGATGCAGTTCTAAACGCGTTTGGAGTAGGGAGTTCATCATACAATTGCTTAAAGTAGCTTTTGTTGGTATTATCACTTTGAGCAATGGAAGTTGATGCCAATAAAAAGGCAAAAGAAAATAAGAGTATGTATTTAATGCGCATGGTGTTAGATAAAATGTGTATAAATCATAAATAAAGAAAGACTAGCAGCTAAACTACTAAGTGCTGTTTTCCACCAGATAAATTTAAATTTGAAAAATGTTAAAAGTACGTATTGTAGAATAAATAGTGTGATGATAAATAAGATTTGACCCATTTCTACACCTAAATTAAATGCAAATAGCGGTTTTAATAAAGAAGTTTCTTTTCCGAGTAGAGATTGAAAAAAATTGGAGAAGCCCATTCCATGCACTAAACCAAACAAGCCTGCTAGTGTAAAGTTTATTTTTTTGAATTGCTCATTTTGATGTGAACTTCTTAAGTGATAAATAGCCGTTATGAAAATAGTAACTGGAATTAGAAACTCAACCAAATCAGCTTTTAAAGGTATAATGCCAAGAGATACTAATGCCAATGTGATAGAATGGCCAATTGTAAAAGCAGTCACTTGGAGTAAAATGGATTTGATGTCACTCCAATAAAATGAGGCCATCAATGCTGCAATAAACAACATGTGATCATATCCATTTAGGTCCGTAATGTGCTCAATGCCCAATAAAAAGTAAGTACTAAAATTCATTTGAGTTGATAGGTAATGGATGGATTATTTTTTCTTAGAATAGTGCTTTCTTCAAAAGAATCAATCGAAAGCTGCATTAAGTTTTTTTGTTCAGGTAAATCTGAAATAAATAATGTGTTTGATATAGAAATTGTATTTATGTTTTCTACGTCAGTTATTTCTAAATAACACCATGTTACATCTACCTCAATCTCCTTTCCTAAGTATTTAATTTTTCTACTTTCACCATTTACAGAAATTTCAAAATGGTTAGTTAGATAGTTGTTTACCTCCTTGTCAAATAGGTGTTCTTTAGTAATTTTTATTGCTTTATTAAGCTCATTACTTGCACAATATTCTAAATCATCAGTAAACAATTTTAACGCAATTTCTAAGGTTTTTCCTTTTTCGTTGTAGTTAATTTGACTTATGCTAACATAAAATTTATGGGCACTTGCAGTAAATTGACCTCCTACCAATAGGAATCCTATTATCCATTTTAACATTATCCAAAAATAAGAAAGGTATTTAAGATTCGCATATTTTTAACTGAGAAAGCAACGGGTACAAACTATTTTAAGAAACTAGGTTATTTATGAAGATAAGCTTTGCAGTTGAACCCATAAAAACATAAATTTGACCCCGATAATCAAATCCATTAAAGCAAAAATATAAAACGCAAATAATGAGTGTTCTAGTAAATAAAAATTCAAAGGTAATCGTTCAAGGATTTACCGGTAGTGAAGGTACTTTTCATGCAGGGCAAATGATTGAGTATGGTACAAATGTAGTTGGCGGAGTTACTCCTAATAAAGGGGGACAATTGCATTTAGATAAGCCAGTGTTTAATACAGTAGCCGATGCAGTAAAAGAAACAGCTGCTGATGTTTCTATTATTTTCGTTCCACCAGCATTTGCGGCTGATGCAATTATGGAAGCGGCAGAAGCAGGTATCAAGGTGATTATTTGTATTACTGAGGGAATTCCAACGAAGGATATGATTGCAGTTAAGAATTACATCGCTGATAAAGATTGTCGCTTGATCGGCCCTAACTGTCCGGGTGTAATTACTCCAGGAGAAGCAAAAGTGGGCATTATGCCAGGATTTGTTTTTAAGAAAGGAAATATTGGAATTGTATCAAAATCTGGAACGTTAACATATGAGGCAGCTGATCAAGTAGTGAAAGCCGGTATGGGAATTACTACTGCAATTGGTATTGGTGGAGATCCAATTATTGGAACAACTACTAAAGATGCAGTCGAGTTATTGATGAATGATCCTGAAACTGAAGGTATCATTATGATCGGTGAGATTGGTGGAAATATGGAAGCGGATGCTGCAAACTGGATCAAAGAGCACGGGACTAAGCCTGTAGTTGGTTTTATCGCAGGACAGACTGCTCCTGCAGGAAGAACAATGGGTCACGCAGGTGCTATTGTTGGTGGAGCTGATGATACTGCTGAAGCAAAAATGAAAATTATGAGAGCTTGTGGAATTACAGTTGCAGAATCTCCTGCTGAAATTGGTATAAAAATGGCCATCTTGATGGGTGTTAATGCTTAATTTTTTTATAATTACATATACAGCCCCTTTTCTGAAAAGAGATTAGGGGCTTTTTTTAATCCAATAATGTTGGTTTATCTAGGCTAACATTATCTAACCAACGAAAAGAGTGGATTATTCTTAGGCTATTTGAAAAGAAGCGATCAGTTGCGCATCAATACGTTTTATCTTTTCCTTTCTTACAATTTTACAATAGGCTTTACTTATATTTGATAGTTCGAATTCGATTAATATAACATACATGAAATTATTAGAAGGAAAAGTAGCCTTAATAACAGGAGCTACGAGAGGAATAGGAAAAGGAGTAGCAGTTAAGTTTGCTGAGCAAGGAGCTCACGTGGCTTTTACTTATGTATCGTCTCCTGACAGAGCTGCAGAAGTAGAAAAAGAATTGACAGCTTTTGGTGTTAAAACAAAAGGTTATCAGTCGGATGCAGCTGATTATGCGCAAGCTGAAAAACTTATAAATGATATAGTGGCTGAGTTTGGAACAATTGATATTGTTGTAAATAATGCGGGGATAACACGTGATGGTTTATTGATGCGAATGTCTGAAGAGAACTTCCAACAAGTAATCGATGTGAATTTAAAGTCAGTTTTCAATATTACCAAGCATGTACAACGTACTATGCTAAAGCAACGTTCGGGCTCTATCATTAATATGAGTTCAGTAGTAGGTGTAAACGGAAATGCAGGTCAATCAAACTATGCAGCTTCTAAAGCTGGAATTATAGGCTTTACTAAGTCTATTGCTAAAGAATTAGGCTCAAGAAATATCAGATGTAATGCTATTGCACCAGGATTTATTGCAACAGAAATGACTGCAGAGCTTGGTGAAGAAGTTATGCAAGGATGGTTGAAAGGTATTCCTTTAGGTCGCGCAGGAGAAACAGAAGATGTAGCTAATGTCTGTTTATTTTTAGCTTCTGACTTATCTGCTTACGTTTCCGGACAAACAATTAATGTTTGTGGAGCCATGTTAACCTAATTAAATAGAGGGCCACTTTACGTGAATTTTTCAATCATAACAAAATACCCGCTTTGGTTTATATTCTTTTGTGCAGCCTTAGGGGGTATTTATGCATTAGTGCTATATAGAAAAAATAATAAGTTAAAAGAGTTTCCTATAAACCTTGTTCGGCTAATTGCTGTTTTGAGATTTCTAACGGTAACGATTCTAGGTTTTCTTTTACTTTCTCCATACATTAAGCAATTGGAAAGAATAGTGGAGAAACCAATCATAATTATTGCATTAGATAATTCTGAAAGTATTGCGCTTACTAAAGATTCTGCAAGTGTAACGAAAAAGTACACCCAACAAATAGCAGAACTAAAGTCTGAATTAGAATCAGATTTTGAGCTGAAGCTATATACTTTTGGTGAGACGCTTTCAGAAGATGACTCCCTAAGTTTTGATCAACGTCAATCGGATATTTCAGCTGTACTCCAAGGAGTAGAGAATAGATTTAGCAATCGAAATGTAGGTGCATTGATAATAGCCTCTGATGGTATCTATACAAAAGGGAGTAATCCATTATATACATCATTTACTGCAAATTATCCTGTATATACCCTTGCAATTGGAGATACTAGTGTTCAAAGAGATGCCCAAGTATCTAAAATAGTTGCGAATAAAATCGCTTATTTAGGTAATCAGTTTCCAATTTCAATTCAAATCAATGCGAGTCAATTGAAGGGTAAGAAGACAACTCTTCAGATTTTTAATGATGGCGATAACGTATTCTCAGCACCTGTAGAATATACTTCCGATGATTTTTTTATAGATATACAAGCTGTCTTGGAAGCTAGGTCGGTCGGTTTGCAAAAGTTTTTAGTTAAACTTTCTACTGTAGATGATGAACAAAATACTTCAAACAATACAAGTACGGTGTATTTAGATGTTTTAGATGGTAGAGAGAAAATACTGCTTTTAGCAAATGCACCTCATCCGGATATCGCCGCTATAAAAAGAGCCATTGAGCAAAATGACAATTATGAAGTTTCAGTAAGCTTAATGGACAAATTTAATGGTAATGTTGATGGAGCCAATTTAGTTATCTATCATAACTTACCTTCAAAGTCAACTGATTTAACTAAGATTCAGCAGCAAAGCGAGATATCTTCACTGTTTATTGTTGGTCAACAAACGAACATTAATTTATTCAATCAACTGTCATTAGGTGTGCAAATACAGACAGTAGGTCAGGAATACACGGAAGCTACTCCTAAAGCTAATAAGACTTTTCCATTGTTTACACTAAGTGAACAAACGTTAGAAAATGTAGCAGATTTCCCTCCTATGGTAGTTCCCTTTGGGAAGGTTAATTCTTCAATATCTGCTTACACTTTATTACAACAAAAAATTGGAGGGGTAGAAACAGAGTCACCTTTGTGGTTTTTTCTTCAAAAAGAAAATTATAAAACAGGAGTTATATTTGGAGAGGGATTCTGGAGATGGGCCTTAGGAGATTATCAAAAAAATAAAACACGAGAACATATCGAAGAATTGATAACAAAATCAGTTCAATATTTATCTGTAAAGGCAGATAAAAGTCTTTTTAGAGTCTCGACTGAAAATGATTTCCTAGAGAACCAGCCAATTATTTTTGACGCTCAAGTTTATAATGAAAGTTATGAGCTAATCAATGATGGAGAGGTAGGCATAACATTGACGAATAGTAAGGATCAATCATATCAATTTACTTTTAGTAAAACGAGTACAGCGTATTACTTGAACGCAGGAAGATTGCCCGCAGATGAGTATCGATATATTGCTGCAACGACATCATTAGGTAAGGAATTAAAAGAAACAGGAGTTCTAACTGTATTGCCTATACAAGTAGAGTCATTAAATTTAAGAGCCGATAATCAACTTTTGACTAGATTAAGTAGGCAGCATAATGGCGCAACTTTTTATTTAGATGATGCAGATCGACTTATTGAAGATCTTAGAAAAAGAGACGATATAAAAGCGATTTCTTACGCTCAAACTCGACTAACAGATTTAATTAACAACAAATGGGTTTTCTTTTTACTTCTGGCGCTGTTAAGTGCGGAGTGGTTTATCCGAAAAAGAAATGGTTCATATTAAACTAAATAAATGAAAAGAATAATTGCAAGTGCATTCGTCCTAATGTTAGGGGCTACCTTATTTGCACAAGAATATGCAGGAACAAAAGAGGATAAATATCCAATTGATATAAATCCTCAGAGAGTTGTAAAAGGGAAATACTCCGAGTTTGATACTTATGTAAGGAATGCGTTTGAAGCCTACGGTATAGCAGGAATGAGCATTGCCATTACCAAAGATCAGCAAGTAATTTTTAGTAACGCATACGGGGTAAAGGATAAACGTTCAGGAGAGCCTATGGATGTTAATTCTGTTTTTGGAATAGCATCACTTAGTAAAGCCTTTACAGCTGCAGCAGTGGGTATGTTAGTCGATGAAGGAAAAGTGAAATGGAGCGATAGAGTAGTAGATATTTTACCTTCATTTAAATTATATGATGATTACGCAACTGCAAATTTTACAGTGGAAGATTTGTTATCTCACCGATCAGGTTACAATACATTTGATGGAGATCTATTATGGTATGGTACTGACTATTCTCGATCTGAAATAATAAATAGAATCTCTAAGCTACCGAATAAAACCTCCTTCAGAGAATCTTATGGCTACAATAACATCATGTTTATAGTAGCAGGAGAGTTGGTGGCTAAAGTTAGCGGTATCAGTTGGGATGAATTTATTGAAACAAGAATATTTACTCCTTTGGGGATGAATTCATCTCGTACATCGACTACTAAGTTTTCAGAGGCGGATAATCTAGCAGTTCCTCATGTAAAAGGTGTAGCATCGGAGTTTTTGAATTATGATAATTCCGGAGGTGCAGCTGCGTTGAACTCCAGTGTTATGGATTTAAGTAAATGGCTTAGCATGTGGACCAATAACGGAATTTATAATGGGGATACACTGCTAAGTTCTAAAACAGTCAATTATATAATATCATTGCAAACGCCACAGCTTGTTTCTAGTTTTGATCAATCAAATGGAATTAATTTTAAAGGATATGGATTAGGTTGGTTTCTATTTGATTACGATGGTAAAAAAGTAGCTCATCATGGCGGTGGCTTGCCGGGATTTATTTCTAAAATAGGATTTGTTCCTCAAGAGAAATTGGGATTTGTAGTGCTTACAAATGACGAATCTTCATTGCCTGCAGCATTAATGTATAAAATACTTGACGAGTTTATGCATACAGGAGAAACTAAAGATTGGGCTGAATTGTACTTAGGATTTTCAAAACAGTACGAAGAACGCTTAGAAAAAGAGCGACAAGAGCAATTGGGTAATCGTAACAAAAAAACGAAGCCATCGATTGGCTTAGCAAACTACGTTGGAACCTACGAAGATGAAATGTATGGAAAGGCATTGATTTCATTAGAGAAAAAACAGTTGAAGGTAGTTTTAGTCCCTGCTAAGGATTTGTTTAACTCTACTTTGGAACATTGGGAGTACGATGTTTTTCAAATTAAATTTAAAGATGGTTTCTTACCTGAGGGTTACATTAAGTTTGATGTCATTGATGAAAAAGTAAACGGATTTACTATTGATTTACCTAATCCTGATTTTCATTTTTATCACTTGAATTTTAAGCGAATTAAAGATTAGCTCTAAGAATTCAAGTGCTGTAAACAGCAAAAGTATCCTATTTCATTAGGATACTTTTTTTAGTTAGGGATTGAAATTGTATTTATTCTTTTATTATCAGTATAATTCCTAAGTGGTATCGTTTTGTATAGATAATAAATTCCTTGTTTTTAGTTTGATGAGTCAATTTATACTTGATTGCCAGTATTAACCATAGAAACGTTTACTTCCTTACTAAGCCTATTAATTCATTACAATGAGGTTGAAGCATTTGAGAGTTCTAAAGTTAGATTTCTTTTAGTCTGATTTGGATAAACTTCTGTCATATTAGGCTTTACATAATTTATTTTATGCATGGAATGGTAGGTAAAATAGCCATCAAAGTCAGTTTGTTTTAGTTTGCAATAAGACGTTCCAAAATACAGCTGATAATCAATTACTGAATAGGTAGATACCGAATTACATCAACTTTTAGAACTGCTTCACAATCAACATTTCGCCTATTTCAAATGTATCATTACCTTCATCTACATTTGCTAATGATAAAGTAGTGCCTGAAATCTTTGTTACTTGAGGATAAGCGTTGACCCTTTGTGCGAAACAAGAATACGAAACAGCAATTAATTATAGTATAGAAAATAGATTACGAATCATTTAGTTGGAGTTTTGGTTAAGTGAAGTTGTTATTTAATTGGTCTCATTGACTTTTTTTCGAGGAACAAAATCAAGTACTACTGAATTTATGCAATATCGAAGGCCTGTAGGGTTTGGACCATCATTAAATACATGTCCTAAATGGGAATTACAGCGATTACATTCAACTTCCATTCTTGTAATGCCCAATTTGTTGTCAGTCTCTTCTTTTAATGATTCATTTGTATAGTAATCATAAAAGCTTGGCCAACCTGTTCCTGACTTAAATTTTGTTTTAGAATCGAAAAGTGGGTTGCCGCATACTCGGCAGATATAGACTCCGTCTTCCTTGAAATTTACATATTGTCCTGTAAAAGGACGTTCTGTTCCTTCTTCTCGGGCAACATAGTACACGTCCTCAGGGAGTGTTTTTTTGTATTCTATGTCTGTTTGAACGGGGCGTAAATTAATTTTATTGGAAATTCTTTGCTCGACATTGTGGGTATCTTGAGCACATGAAGTAAACATAGCTAGAGCCAGGCAACTTAATATAGAAAAATTTTTCATTTATAATCGGATAGTTAAAATCATTTATAGTTTAAGAAAACATGTAAATTCGCTTAATAACTTCTTACGCTTTTATGTCAAAAAAGGTTTTTAAATAATGAAAAATTCTCAGGTTAACTACTGTATTTCTATAACAAAATTGCCACTTTCTTCGGTTAATAGCACTTTAGAGTTATTGGATGCAGGGGCTACTATTCCATTTATCGCTAGATACCGAAAGGAATGGACAGGCAATTTAGATGAACTCCAAATCGAAGAAATAAAAAAGGCTTCAGATAAATTTAGAGAATTAGAAAAACGTAAAGAGGCCATTATTAAATCAATAGAGGAGCAAGGTAAATTGACGGATGAATTAAAGAATAAAATAATCGACTGCGTTGATTTAGTATTACTTGAAGATATTTATTTGCCATTTAAACAAAAAAGAACTACAAAAGGTTTGCAAGCTAAGGTTAAGGGTTTAGAGCCATTAGCGCGTATGATGATGACCCAGAATTTAACAGATTTGGACTCGGCAGCTGAACAGTTTCTTACCGACAAAGTTAATTCTACTGATGATGCAATTAAAGGAGCTAAAGATATAATTGCAGAATGGATTAATGAAAACGAGTACATCAGAAGAAATATTAGATGGATATTCGAGCGTAAAGCGATTATTTTTTCTTCTTTAATTAAAGGAAAGGAAATAGAGGGAGAAAAATTTAGGGATTACTTTGAATGGAGCGAACCACTAAAGAGAATTCCTTCTCATCGATATTTGGCCATCTTGCGCGGTGAGAGCGAAGGCTTTCTTCGTTGTAAGATCGCTATCGAGGAAGAAGAAGCTCTTGAGAAAATTGAGCAATCAATAGTGAAAACAAATTATCAGGCCTTAAAGATAGAACTACAATCCGCTATAAAAGATGCTTACAAAAGGTTGATCAGTGCATCTATTGAAACAGAATTTAAAAACACATTTAAGTTAAAAGCAGACGAGGAGGCAATATCTGTTTTTGCTGAGAATTTACGTCAACTTTTGCTTGCACCCCCATTAGGGCAAAAGAATATAATGGCTATAGATCCTGGCTTTAAATCTGGATGTAAAGTAGTTTGCTTAAATAATTTAGGAGATTTAGTTTATAATGAAACGATTTATCCTCATCCTCCTCAAAATCAATCTGCTTTAGCGGCCAAGAAAATTAATACCATCGTAAGTAGATATAAAATAGAGGCTATTGCTATAGGCAATGGAACTGCGGGAAGAGAAACAGAGCGATTCATACAGAAAATGCGTTTTAACGAGCTTGTTGAGGTATTTGTTGTAAATGAAAGTGGGGCATCAATTTATTCAGCTTCAAAAGTTGCTCGAGATGAATTCCCTGAATTCGATGTAACCGTTCGAGGAGCCATTTCTATTGGTAGACGATTGATGGATCCTTTGGCTGAACTTGTGAAAATAGATGCTAAGTCGATTGGTGTTGGACAGTATCAGCATGACGTTGATCAAAAAAGCTTAAAAGAAGGATTAGATAGAGTGGTAGAAAGCTGTGTAAATAGGGTAGGAGTAGATGTGAACTCTGCTTCACAACATTTACTCCAATATGTTTCAGGTCTTGGACCACAGTTAGCTCAAAGAATTGTAGCATTCAGAACTGAAAATGGAAAATTTACAAGTAGAAAAGAGTTGCAAAACGTAAAAGGAATGGGAGCCAAGTCGTTTGAGCAATCCGCCGGTTTTTTAAGAATTAGTAATGGCAAAAATCCATTAGACAATTCTGCTGTGCATCCTGAACGATATGACTTGGTTAAAAAGATGGCGAAGTCTGTTGGCTCTAATGTAGTAGATTTAATTCGAAATGAGGTAGTTATTGATCAACTAAAACTTGAACAGTTTATTGATGAAGGAATAGGGTTACCAACTTTAACTGACTTAAAGTTAGAATTAAAAAAGCCAGCAAGAGATCCTCGTAAAGCTATAAAACGATTTGAATTTGACCAGACCATTAGTAAGGTATCTGACCTAAAGGTAGGGATGATTCTTCCTGGATTGGTTACTAATATTACCAATTTTGGTGCATTTGTTGATGTAGGAGTAAAACAAGATGGTTTGGTTCATATATCTCACCTAGCCAATCATTTTGTTGCTAATCCAAATGAGGTCGTAACCATACAACAAGCCGTTAAAGTGAAAGTTATAGAAGTTGATGAGTCTCGAAATCGCATACAGTTAAGCATGAAAGAAGTATGAAATATTTAACCCTATTCTTTGTTTCTCTCAGCAGTTTGGTCAGTAACGCCCAAGTAGATGAGTTAATGTATTCCTCAGGTTTTGAGTTTAATCCCGGGGTTTACAAAACATATTATGAGTTTAAAACGAATAATCCTAGTATAACACAAGGTTTCCAAATGAAAGGAGAAGAGTTGCTTATTTACAATGATTCTTTAAAACAATATCAACAACTAAATCCCAATGCTGTATGGGGTTATTCGACAGGAGGTGGCGTTTATATTTCTGCTGATGGAGATTTTAGTAGATTAAATACGATTGGGAGTTATTCTCAGTTTAGCGCCTATGTTACTACTGTAAATTATGTATATAATCCATATGGTTATCAAGTTCCTGTAGTCTCAAAAACATTAATACAGCTTTTGTTGAATTTTGACAATGGTAAAGTTTTTAATTTTAATGCCAAAA
Source organism: Vicingaceae bacterium (assembly GCA_018402765.1). Lineage (GTDB taxonomy): Bacteria > Bacteroidota > Bacteroidia > Flavobacteriales_E > Vicingaceae > Acidiluteibacter. The sequence continues at coordinate 271,524 of JAGYIE010000003.1, forward strand.
ATGTAGAATTAATTCTGCAAAAAGATCCACAACTATGGTCTGAATATAAAAAGTTTAGAGGTAGAAAACAAGAAAAACAATTCATCTTTTTAAGAAAATACAATGAACGCTACCCCATTTATTTCCCAATTTATTAAACCATTAATAGGATTTGCTATCTTTCTCAGTTCTTTTTCTATGTTTGCTCAGAGTCAAGTTAAAGTTATAGCTTTGGTTGAACAGAAAATGAAGCAGCAAGAAGTGAGTTGGAGCAATGGAGATATTGAAGGTTTTATGGATGTGTATTGGAAATCAGATTCCTTAAAGTTTATTGGTAGTAAAGGATTATCCTACGGGTGGAAAACTACCTTACATAATTATAAGCAATCATATCCAACAAAAGAAGCAATGGGCAAGTTAACATTTAAAAATTTGCACATTGAACTTTTAGGTACAGAGTATATAAGTGTTATTGGCAAATGGCACCTTAGTCGAGAAGTTGGTGATTTGGAAGGTTTTTATAGTTTGATCTGGAAAAATGTAGATGGAGATTGGGTAATTATTAGTGACCATTCATCATAAAAAAACCGCCGCTTCCTTAACAGAAACGACGGTGCAATTATTAATCAAACCTAAATATTATCCTTTAGCTCCTAATTTAAACTTCACTGAGAAGTCATCATAAATCATTTTATCTCCTAACCCTTCAAAAAATTGACCTGAACCATACTTAATCGCATATTTTGTTCTGTCAACATCTACTGAACCGATTGCAACTAATTTTCCATTCTCCATTTTAACAACTGCAGGAAAAGTAATTGGATGAGTAATTCCTTTGATTGTTAAGTCTGCAGTAACATCATACATATCCTCTCCAGCTCCTTTTTTAGCTGATTTGATTTCCAATTTAGCAGTTGTGTGCGATGCTACATTAAAGAAATCTTCTGATTTTAAGTGACCTTCTAATTTTCCTTTGTATTCACCTTCTAGATCTGTGCAATTGATTGTATTCATGTCAAATAAAATAGTTCCACCTTTGATCATGTTGTTTTCAACAGTGATGCTACCTTCTTTAACCATAATGGTACCTTTATGCTCACCTGTTACTTTTTTACCTACCCACTCTAGGTTAGATAGCTTGCTGTCTACTGAGTAGGTTGCTTTTTCTCCATTTCCTGCGAAAGAAAATGCGACTAATGCTAAAGCAATTGTTGATAGTAAAATCTTTTTCATGTTTTTCTAATTTTAAATTATAACGCAAATATATGTATATACATTTAATGTTGATACATATATTTAAAAAAATTCTTAAATAAATTTTATTTTATGATTTACAAGTTGTTGTGAAATTCGATGGTGAATAATAAAATCAGATACAGCGAACTAATTAGATAAAAAGGTGCAAATTTGTAACTTATGAACGATCTATCTTCCTATTATACTGAGCGTAAAAATACGTTTGAGATTGATTTAAAGACTGTAAACAAACAGTTAACTTTGGTGACGGCCATTCGGGTAGTAAGTTTTATCTCCGCATTTATGCTTTTCTATATTTTTTCTAATACCAGCTGGATGGCTGGACTTGGCTTTATAATTCCAATTATTATTTTAGCTTTTTTTGTAAAGAAGAGCATACAGTTGAATGAAAAAAAGGAGATAATTGAAAACCTTATTTCAATTCAACAAAAGGAATTAAGTGCACTAGCCTATGATTTTTCAACTAGTGATTTAGGATTAAACTATTCGATACCACATCATCCTTACGCAGGAGACTTGGGTGTATTTGGGCGCGGTTCTATCTTTCAAATGCTAACAAGAACAGTAACACAAGGTGGCTCAAAAGAGTTAGCAAATCAATTGTTAAATCTGGAATTAGGAAAAGCAACAGTTGACTTACGACAAAAAAGCATACAAGAATTGGCCGATAAAACAGAATGGCAACATCAATTCAGAGCGAACTTTAAAGATACTAAAGGAGAAAAGGACATAAGCTTTACTTCGGTAGAGGTTTTTCCTAACTTGTTTTATAAGGTACTTTTTTACGTATTACCCTTAGGAATGTTTACGTTGCTCACGTTGCTTATAATTGGGAGTATCCCCTTTTTTTATTTGCTTTTTGGGGCATTTATTACGTTAGGTTTTACAGGAAGTTTTTTAAAGAAAACAACAATAGTTTCAGGCAATGTCGAGGAAGTATTAAAGGAAATTTCTGCTTACGGACATTACATCAAACTAATAGAAGATGAAAAATTTCAGGAAGATTTAAATGTTAAAAATCAAGCTCAATTAAAAGGAGGAATAAAAGCTTCAACGGCTTTAGATAAATTAAGAAAAATTCTTAACGGGTTTGATAACCGAAACAATATGCTCATGGGAGTGGTGTTAAACGCCTTCTTGCTTTGGGACGTTCGTCATTTAAAGCAGTTTATGGAATGGCAAGAACAGTTTGGAGATAAGTTAATCAATTGGTTAGATGCGGTTCATCAGTTTGATGCACGAATTTCAATGGCTAACTATGTTCGAAATAATCCGAATAATTCTTTTCCATTACTACTTGAGCAAGATTCATTTTATTATCAAGCTGACCATCTGTCGCACCCTTTACTGAATCCTTCTGTTAGAATTTCGAATAGTATTATAATCGATGGGTGGAATCAAATAAACATAATTACTGGTGCAAATATGGCGGGTAAAAGTACTTTTTTAAGAACCATTGGCGCTAGTATGATTATGGGTTCTTTAGGCGTTTCATTACCCGGTCAGTTGGAATATACACCTGTATCTTTGTTTTCAAGTATGAAAACAGAAGACTCTCTAAGTGACAATGAATCCTATTTTTTTGCTGAGCTAAAACGATTAAAACAACTTGTAGATTTACTTGAAAAAGGGCAACGAACTTTTGCTATTTTAGATGAAATCTTAAAAGGAACGAATTCAAGAGATAAAGCAACTGGGTCGGCAGAATTTTTAAAGAAGCTATTGCGATTTCCTTTATCAGGTATTATTGCTACACATGATTTATCTTTGTGTGAACTCAGTTCGGTATATCCTAACAGCATCTCTAATTATGCCTTTGAAGTAGACATGAATGGAGATGAATTGTATTTTGATTATACCTTAAGGCAAGGTGTTTGCCAAAATATGAATGCTACTTTTCTTTTGAAGAAAATGAGTTTGATTGATTGAGGAACTTCATACACGAAAGATTATTCATGTTGATATGGATGCATTTTACGCATCGGTAGAGCAATTGGATAACCCTGAACTAAAAGGAAAACCGATTGCAGTTGGCGGTTCTAAGGAGCGCGGAGTTGTTGCCGCTGCAAGTTATGAAGCCCGACAATATGGAGTGCACTCGGCTATGCCTTCAATAACTGCAGCACGACGATGTCCAAGTATTATTTTTGTAAAGCCTCGTTTTGAAAGGTATAAGGAAGTTTCAATGCAAATCATGGAGATATTTAAGGCCTACACGGATTTAGTAGAGCCCTTATCTTTAGACGAAGCGTATCTTGATGTAACTGAAAACAAAAAGGGAATAGGTTCAGCAATGCGCGTTGCGATGAATATTCGAGCAGAAATTTTAAAAAGGACAGGGCTTACTGCATCTGCAGGAGTGAGCTACAATAAGTTTTTAGCAAAGACGGCTTCTGATATCAATAAACCCAATGGAATGGCGGTGATTATGCCTGAGGAAGGAGAGAAGTTCATTGAGCAATTAAAAATTGAAAAGTTTCATGGTATTGGCAAAGTAACCGCTGAAAAGATGAAGAAGTTTGGTGTGTTTAATGGTATAGACTTGAAGAGTAAATCGCAAGAATGGCTCCACAGTAACTTTGGCAAAGCAGGATTGCATTATTTTAAAATTGCTAGAGGTATCGACCATAGGATTGTGCAAGCCAATAGAGTTAGAAAGTCAATTGGTGCAGAGAATACATTTTCTGAAGACTTGGAAACTGAAAAGGAATTACTGAATGCCTTACAACCAATTTGTGAAGCGGTTGCAGGAAGAACCAGAAAGGCAAAAAATGCAGGTAAAACAGTCGTATTAAAACTTAAATACAATGATTTTTCTGTTCAAACTCGCTCTAAAACGGTAGGAAGTTACATTAGTTCATTCAAAGATATTTGGTCTATAGCTGTGGAGTTATTAAGGACTCCTGAGTTACCCAATACACCAATTCGTCTATTAGGTATTTCGCTTTCTAATTTAGAGAAAGAAGAGATACGGTATGGAATTCAGCTTCGATTTAATTATGAAATTGAGGAAGATTAGATTAATTATTTTAATCTTTGATTAATGATAATTTCGCCTAAATTAAGGGGTTGAGAAATAATATTAGGATGTCTTTTTTTCAAGTATCTTTTCCATCTCATACATTTCATCTCTAAGTCTTGCAGCTTCCATAAAGTCTAAGTCTTTAGCAGCTTTCTCCATGTCTTTCTTTATTCTAGTAATGGCTCTTCTAAGTTGTTTTTCGTCCATATACTTAACTATAGGATCTGCTGCGATTGCTTTACGTTCCTCTAATTCATATGTTTTCGCTTCTTTTTCTATGGTACTGTTTGACTTTCCTATCGTTCCTCTTTGGGCTTTATTTAGTGCTTGCGGAGTTAGTCCGTGTTTTAAATTGTACGCAATTTGTTTTTCTCTTCTTCTTTCTGTTTCATCCATAGTTGTTTGCATGGAAGAAGTAATGGTGTCGGCATAAAAAATTACACGGCCGTTTACGTTCCTTGCTGCACGCCCTGCTGTTTGGGTTAATGAGCGATTTGATCTAAGGAAACCTTCTTTGTCTGCATCCAAAACTGCAACTAGAGATACTTCGGGTAAATCTAAACCTTCTCTAAGCAGGTTAACACCTATCAATGCATCGAATACCCCAGTTCTTAATTCATGTAAGATTTCGACCCTTTCTAGCGTTTCTACATCAGAGTGAATATATCGGCAACGAATTCCTGCAGCAGTAAAATATTTTGTTAACTCTTCTGCCATTCGCTTTGTAAGCGTTGTTATTAATGAACGCTCGTCTTTCTCAGCTCTAATCACTATTTCTTCCATTAAATCATCTACCTGATTTAAGCTGGGTCGAACTTCAATAATTGGATCTAACAATCCTGTTGGGCGAATTAATTGCTCTACAACTACACCTTCAGATTCTTTTAGTTCATAATCAGCAGGAGTTGCACTAACATAAATGGTTTGATTTCTTAAAGATTCCCACTCATTAAACTTTAATGGTCGGTTATCCATAGCAGCAGGTAATCGAAATCCAAACTCAACTAAGTTGGTCTTTCTGCTTCTATCACCACCATACATGGCATTAATTTGAGAAATGGTTACATGACTCTCGTCAACTACCAATAAATAATCGTTTGGAAAATAATCCATTAAGCAAAATGGACGTGTTCCAGGCTCTCTAGCATCAAAATAACGGGAATAATTTTCAATGCCTGAACAGTATCCTAATTCACGCATCATTTCTAAGTCATACGTCACTCTATCTTCAAGACGCTTTGCTTCAAGGTGCTTACCTTCAGACTTAAAATAGTCAATCTGTTTCATCATATCATCTTGAATCTGAAAAATAGATTGGGTCATTCGGTCTTTTGTTGTCACAAAGATGTTTGCAGGGTAGATGGATAAAAACTCAAACCTTTCAACCGTTGATCCATTTATTGGGTCAAAAGAAACAATTTCTTCAATCTCATCTCCCCAGAAAGTTATTTTATAAGCGATGTCAGCATATGCAGGAAAAATATCTACTACATCACCAATTACACGAAAGTTTCCACGCTGAAAATCTGCGGTAGTTCGTGAATATAGCGCACCAACAAATTGATGTAAAAGCTTATTACGACTTATTTCTTGCCCAACTTCTATAGTCGTTACGTTCTGTTTAAAATCTGCTGGATTGGAAATGCCATAGATACAAGAAACAGAACTAATAACAATCACATCTCTTCTTCCTGATAGTAGAGAAGATGTAGTACTTAATCGTAATTTTTCTATTTCATCATTAATGGATAAATCTTTCTCAATATAGGTATCTGAAGTTGGAATATATGCTTCAGGTTGGTAGTAATCATAATAGGAAACAAAATATTCTACAGCATTTTCAGGAAAGAACTCTTTAAATTCAGCGTAAAGTTGAGCTGCCAAAGTTTTATTATGACTTAATATTAGTGTCGGTCGTTGTGTTTGCTCAATTACATTTGCAATTGTAAATGTTTTACCTGAACCAGTTACACCAAGTAAAGTTTGCGCTCTATCTCCACCATCTAGACCTATTACTAACTGCTTAATAGCAGAAGGTTGATCACCTGTAGGCACAAATGGTGCTTGAATTTTAAGTTTCATGTTATCTTTATTTATCTAACAAGCTTATTCTATCTCTAGTTCTAACCAGCGTTCTAAAGTATTAACTAGCTCAGCTCTCTGTGCCGGAGTCATATTTTTAATTCTTGCTGCTGCATGATCTTTACCATCTAAGAAAAACCATACTGCATCTACATTTTCATTTGGCCGCACAGCAGTAGCAGACCATGTATCGGCGTTGCCATTGATGTAAATTATTTTATTGCCATTTTTCTTGAGCCATTGTGCAGTTTTAATTGGCGTTTCATTATTAAAGGGAACAACTATTTTGTTAGGCATAAATACGGCAGATGGATTTTTATCCGTTGGTAACGCTTTCAATAGGGATTTAAATGGGGCAATATCGTAACCGTAATATCCCATTTGTGCACCTGCCTGATAATAGTGAGAAGCATAGGTTTTCATACCTTCGTCAGAAAAGAAATCAAGTCCTGATACGGTAACAAAATGATATAAGATTTCTTCTAACGGAGCATCGGCTGCAGGAATTTTTTCGCAGTCGCTTCCCCATTGCCAGAATGAAAAAGAATATTCTAAAACGGCATATTCAAAGGCTTCTTCAAAACTTAAATAGTTAAAAAGCAATTGTGCACCGTAGGTATACCATTTTAATAAGGGCAACACTTCTTCTCGTTCTGTTAGTATTCTCTTTTGAATGGCAGTGATTTTTTCTCTGCATTCATCGCTACCTATTGTATCTAAAAAAGTATAAATTCTTTCGTCTTCGAGGCTAGTGTTCAATGGGGCAACATAAGGAATGCTTACATCAACATCTTTTGGATAGAAGTACTTGTAGAAGATGGTTGTTTGTCCGCCCTTACTAATTCCAGTGCTTACCCATTTATTCGGATAGATGGTTCTAAAAAGCTCATTAATGTGATGTAAATCAGCAGTAGCTTGCTCTAAGTTTAAGTATTGATAATCTATTGAGTCAGGTATACTTTTACCAAAATACCTGTGTTCAATATCAATTTGATTGGCATTTAATAGGTTAGTAACTTCTCCAATTTTATTACTGTTGCTGCTGTATCCTTGTGTTACCATTACCGTAGGCATGTCAAATCCTCTATGACTTAGATATGCCCGCTGGTAGAAATAACCCTTTTCAGGATTTTCGTGATCAATCAATTGTTTTATTCGTAATTCATAAGCTGCATCGAAACCAAGTGGGGCACTAATTTCTTTAAAAATAACATCAGGAAGATTAAATAATTGTTCTTCAATATTAAAATCTTTTGCGCTTAGGCTAGTAGTAATAGCAAATAAGAGAGTAAGAATGATTCTTTTCATAATAATGGTTTTACAGCGTCTAAAAATATACAATCTTATACTTTTCGATTTATTGAGCTTTTGCAGCTATTCATATTTTTTTTTCAATATCTTTCTTCATCACAATTGTTCGGTAAGGAAATGGAATTTCAATTCCATTTTCTTCAAATCGTGTTTTTATACTTTCTAAAACATCATTTCGCAATTCGAAAGCATCAGGAAAATCCTTTGTCCAAGCCCAAGCACGAATAGTTACCGAGGAGTCGTTTAAGCTAATTAATGCTGTTTTTACTATAGGCTCTTCATCTTCTATTTCTTGAATTGACCTGTTGTCGATAATGAATCGGTGATTTTCGCATTCTTCTTGCATAATTTTTCTCGCCATTTTTACATCACTATCATACGAAATGCCAATTTCTATTCGTTCACAGCACTTTTTTTCCCCCAAATCATAATTAATTAGCTTCTCTTTATTAATCATTGCATTCGGAATCACAATCATCTTATTTTCGAAATTACGAATGACAGTATGCCTTAAAGTTATGTCAGTAACCGTACCAATCATATTATCGGTAAGCTTTATGATATCACCTATTCTGAAAGGTTTAAAAGAAATGATGAAAATTCCTCCCACTAAATTGGCTAATGCTTCCTGAGAGGCTACACCCGCTATAATAGCAATTACACCAGCACCACCAAGTGCAGTTTGAGCAACTCCCCTTAGAGATGGGAATGCCAGCAGTCCGAATAGAATACCTACTAAGTAAATACTTATAACAGCTACATACCTTAAGAATTTATATGCAGTAGGATCATCTCCTAATGTGATTTTTCTGTCAATACTTCTTTTGAACCACATATTAGAAGTAGCAGCCGTAACAATTGTAGCAACTGCTAAAAGACCTAAATATAACACGAGTCTAAAATTCTCTTCTAGGACTTCAGATTGATTTTTTTCTGCAAAAACAAAGCTTATCGCTATTATGCCAAGTACAATCCATAAAGCATTAAGAATTCGCCGAACAAATAATAAACTAGTTGAGATTTCTCCAGGAAATCGCTTTTTTTCTCGACTTGAAAACCAGTTGTACAACAAGCGCGTCAATAATTGCAAACCAATTACGGCCACTACAATGACCAATCCGGCTAATAAATCTTCTTGATGTTTTTGTAAAAATTTAATCATGAATTGATTTTAAAATATTCATTAAAGTATAAATTATATTGCCAAACATTTAAATATTTGACCGTTTGTCTTGCTGCTTTAACGCACTTACTTCTTTCCACGTCCAGTTTTTCTTAGGAGTTATAAATCGGTAGGCAAATTTAAAAAAGTCAGCTACCAAACGCTCAAAAATATACGGATCGATAGTAGATGGATATATTTCTCGTTCAGTAGGATTAGCATAGCGTTCCGCTTTGGACAACTTGTCTTTTTCTAATCGCAGAATGGGTCCGGTATCTGTTACACCATCTGCATGCCATTTGTAGTTACTTTGCTCTAGAATATTGAGTTGATTTACCAATGGGCTAAATGAAATTCGAGGTAATGTCGTTCTACTAGTGATATCAACCCATGTAGTATATTTATACGCTACTTCGTACCGATTATGGGGATAAATGCTCATTAAAATATCAAAGCCTTCACTTTTTGAGAATAATCCATAATAATGCATTGGTTCTTTTGCATGAACACATTGTAATCCAATATCCTCGTAATTGTTGATTGGATATTCACCTCCGTCTATTTTTTTGTAATCCTGAATAACTCGAATATACTCAGCTTCCCAAGCAGATTTTACTAAATTGGGATTAAGCAGTACTTCCTTAAAGCGAGGAATAAAGTAATTGAATTTGTCTACGCATAGTTTGATTTCATCAGCTTCACCAAAAGGAACGTAGAACTTCTCTTTTTCTACTGCATTGATGTAGCACACTAGCTTTAGCGCTTCATCAGCACCTTTCTTGTTTAAATTCAGTTCTCTAAAGTCTCCTATAGTTGCCATTTGAATCATTACAGAAGAATATTCTATAGCAAGTTCAGGCTCAAAAAGAGCCCATACACCCACAAATCCATCAATATCGAAATGGGTTGCAGAGATTAGTGGATTATCAATGCCCGGGAAATTCTTCTGAATGGCATTAATGACAATTTCCCCTGAGGTATCCGCTGTAATAGTTGAATGAATATTGCCACCCTTCCAGTGTGATAAAATCAATCCTCTGGGGTGAAGACCGTCTACTACAATAACTTCCTTGTCGCCTATTTGGTGAAATGGGATAAATTGCTTTTTCTCCATCTCAAGTTATCGGATTCAATACAACACTGAAAATGACCATAGAGCTTGGGTCATTGCCATAAAAACACTTTTCTATAGCCATCACAATGTTGTTGGCCATAAAATATGAAGTATGAAGCTCTTGTTTATCCTTAAGTGACCACTGTATAGTGTAAGAACTCTCTTTGTCCTTGTATTCTTTAATGTAATTGAGCATTTTTGATAAAGCTTCAATCTTAGTTGCTCCATCAGTACTATGAAATAAAAAGGACTGGTGGTGGCGCGGATTTACGGTAACTACATCTAAAATGATTTTATCGTTGTGTGTATTGAAATCGAATATAATGTTGCTCTGTTTTAAGGCAATATATTTTTCTATTTCTTTCTGTAAGCGGCTAATTTCAATGTTTTTTTCTGATGCTGTCATTTCGGTCAATTTAATATTTATCAGTTGTGGGTATTCTTTTACTTTGGTTTTCTTTAAAAGATAAGCTGCAATGAGTATTTTAGTCGTTTATTTCTAAAACTAATCTTAACAAATTTAAGCATGATTAAAAAGTTAGCCACTTTTTTTACAGCACTTTTAGTGCTCAATACGGTAAATATTGCTAAAGAAGGCATGTGGTTGCCATTATTACTAAAAAGTTTGAATGAAAGTGATATGCAAACCATGGGTTTACAGCTTACAGCTCAAGATATCTATGACGTAAATAATTCTAGCCTAAAAGATGCGATTGTTTCCTTTGGAGGATTTTGCACCGGAGAAATAATTTCAGATCAGGGATTAATTTTAACGAATCACCATTGTGGTTATGGTCAAATTCAGTTTCACTCTTCAGTTGAAAACGATTATTTAACGAATGGATATTGGGCAAAAGAGTTGAAGGATGAGCTTAAAAATCCTGGGTTAACGGCAACTTTTATTGTAAAAATAGAAGAGGTGACTGCTAAAGTAATGGATAGTGTAGGCGTAGAGCTTACAGATGAGCAGAGCGCGCGCCAAATAAAGAAAAATATTAAACGAATAGGGGAGGAGGCAACTGAAGGTACAATCTATGAGGCGGTAATAAAACCGTTTTTCTACGGTAATCGGTATTATATGTACATCACTAAAACGTATAAAGATATTCGTTTAGTTGGCGCTCCACCATCAAGTATAGGAAAGTTTGGTGGTGATGAAGATAACTGGATGTGGCCAAGACACACAGGAGATTTCTCTATGTTTAGAATATATGCAGGAAAAGATAATGAACCTGCAGAATACAGTGAAGAAAATGTGCCTTACAAAGCGCCAAGAGCATTAAAAGTATCTACTAAAGGGGTAGAGAAAGGAGACTTTACTATGGTATATGGGTTTCCTGGTAGAACACAACAGTATTTAACTTCTTACGCTGTAAATCAAATTAAAAATTTAGAAAATCCGGCGATGATCGATATTAGAAGATCAATATTAGATATCATGGATAGAAATATGCGTCAGAGTGCTGAGGTTAGAATTAAATATTCAGCCAAATATGCTCGAGTTAGTAATTATTGGAAAAAGTGGATTGGTGAGAATAGAGGACTAGAGCGATTAAATGCCATTGAAGCTAAACAAAAAAAAGAAAAGGCTTTCCAGATAGCTGCAATGAAATCAAACAACGAAATGTATGAAAATGCATTACCTGAACTAAAGAAATTGTATACGCAGTTGGAAGACATTGCTTTAGCTAGAGATTACTTTATTGAAATTGCTTACAGAGGTTTAGACATTGTTTCAATAGCCAGAACATTTAGAAAAGATATAACTGATTTATCTGCCGGAAAAGAATTTGATCAAGCCCATATTGATGGATTAAAAAAGACTGTAGAGCGTTTTTATAAAGATTACGATAAGCAGTTAGATAAAGAATTGTTTAATCAATTAATGTATAAATATGCTAATGAGGCTCCTAAAAAGTATATGCCTGAGGTAATGGATAAAATCAATGGTAAGTACAAAGGCCATTTTCCTGCATTTACTGAAATGGTGTATGCAAAAACAATTTTTGATAGCAAGGAAGAAGTACTAGCCTTATTGAATAACTACACGAAAAATGCTGCTAAAAAATTATTGAAAGATCCTGCTTACCAAGTTTCAGAAAGTTTGTGGAGTAATTACTTGAATAGAATAAGCCCTGAGTACAATCGAATAAACGATGATATCGAGAAATGGAGTAAAGTATATGTCAAAGGAATGCAAGAGTTGTTACCAGCAAAATATTACCCAGATGCAAACTCTACACTTCGGTTAGCTTATGGACAAGTAGATACATACGAGCCAAGGGACGCTGTAAAATACAATTATTTTACTACAGCAACAGGAATTTTAGAGAAGTATGATCCTTCAAATAAAGACTTTGTATTGCCTGCTGATATGATTGAGCTAATCAATAACAAAGATTTTGGAAATTATGCAGAAGAAGGAGAATTGCACGTTTGCTTTATAGCATCTAATCATACTACAGGAGGTAATTCAGGTTCTCCTGTGTTAAATGCAAATGGCGAACTAATCGGACTAAACTTTGATCGTAACTGGGAAGGCACCATGAGTGACATTATGTATGACCCAGATCAGTGCAGAAATATAGCGGTAGATGCTAGGTACATTCTTTGGGTGATAGATAAATATGCAGGAGCGACACGACTAATAGAAGAAATGGAGTTGGTGAAATAATCAATATAAACAGAAAAGAAAGCCTTCTAGTTAGCAAACTAGAGGGCTTTTTTGTCGTACAACTAATTGACCTTTTTTCGCCGTCTTTAAGGTCGAGTAAAGCAACGAAGCGTTTTTTGCATTGTAAACTAATTGAATGTGTTTATTTTAGTAGTTTTAATCTAACAATAAATTAATTAATTATAGAATAAGTGAAACATTTAATCACCATATTCATTTTATTTTGGGCGGTGCAGTGTACCGCCCAAAATTTAATCCCTAATCCTTCGTTTGTGGATACAGCTAAAATCTTAAAGGGTTTTGATTGGCCTGCAGGACGGGAAATGGCAGCGGGACTAAATACTGGTCCTGAATTCTACAATGAATTTCAAGATACCTTATGGACAATTCTTCAAGATTTTTTCAGAACTCAATTTGCTCAAAATGAAACAATTTATTTAGGCATGAAAATTTATTATCTAATTAATGAGGATACTAAACAAATTAGAGATTAACTCCAAGCTCAATTAAACCAAACCTTATTTGCTGACACCAGCTATTGTTTCCGCATGCATGTAAATTTGCTAGATTTTACAGGTAAATAATTGATCTCTCAATGTAGTTATTTTTAATCATTAGTGCGCAGTAATCGCCAACTGGAAAGGAAACCAACCATGGGATGGTGGGAACCTAGAAAGTGACATTTACTATCACGTAATTGAAGCAGACGGAGAAATGTACAGAGGTATGGTGAGTATTTTGAAATGATGTTTAGAAAATATTACTTAATTTATTAGTGCCTCTCGGTACAATTCAAGGAATACCCTGAGTATGCAAATCGAAGCTTTGGTTGTATCGAAGGGCACTTCTTGTATTATACCTCCAAAATGCTGGGCAACCAATCGAGGTTCTAAAAAAAAAGCCAATTTCAAGGACATCGAGTGGTCACGCTTTTAGCGTGATTGTATCGAGATGCCCTTGAAATTGTATTGAGATGCTATTTTAAAACCATACCTCCAAAATGCCCGGCAGCTGCTCGAGGCATTAAAAATTGTATCGGAATGCGTTTTGATTTCTGCGGTTTATAATGTATGATATAATGACTAGATAATTGTTTTTTTAGCAAACCATCAAATTACTTGAACAGAAAAAGAAACTTGAGTAAATATTTTTTTCGGCTTTGTTTAAGCTATTTTAAGAAGTCGCTATCTAACTTCTTAGAATCAAGTCAATATAATATTTTTGTTTAGCCTACATATTTGTTTTGTATGAAAAGTAAGTGAGAGGCCAGTTTTTAGATTAATAAATGGTTAAATTTAGGGGCTTAAAATTTACACTTAATTTAACTACATGAAATCATATTTACTATTGGTTGCCAGTTTTGTGGCCTTAAATTTTTCAGGTTATAGCCAAGAAACTATACTAAAATTAAAGTCAGCGGATTACAAAATCGAGGCAAATATTGATCGAATCTCTTTTGCGAACCTAGAAATAGCAAAGTACAAAGATGCGTATTACGTATACGTTCACTTTAGTTCGATTCCTACAGAACAGCAGAAAGATAATCTAAAAGAAAACGGTTTAGAACTTGACTTTTTTGTTACCAACAATACGTACTATGCGAAATTAGAATCTTCTGCTTCATTTGGTCGTTTGTCAGCACTTAATGTAGATGGGATATATGCAGTTACGCCTCAATTTAAGATGGATTACGCATTAGCAAATCAAGCCTATCCTGAGCATGCATGGTTAGGTAAAAAGCTACAAGTAATTGTTCAAAAACGAGCGGATTTAGCTGCCAATGAGTTTACCTATCATTTACAAAGTTTTGGAGCGGATATAATTAGTACCTATGAATTTTCTAATTTAATGACAATAGCAGTTCTCCCGGAACATTTAATTTCAATTGCAGGTCATCCAATGATAACGTATATGGAGCCTATTGATCCGGAACCGGTTAGGGAAGATATATTGGGTAGGACAAATCATCGCGTGAATTGGTTAGGAAATAAGGCAATTAATGGAATTTCTTACAACGGAGAAGGAGTTTGGATGGCCGTAGGTGACGATGGTGAAATAGGACCTCATATTGACTTTCAAGGTAGAACAGATCAGTCTGTTGCCGGTGCTAGCTCCGGTGAGCATGGCGATCATGTTTGTGGTATTGCAATAGGTGCAGGAAATCTTGATCCTGATGCCCAAGGAATGGCATGGGCTGCAGATTTAAAAGTGTATAATGTATGGAATGCAGTAAATAGCTCACCTACTTCGGTTTCAAATCCGGGTATTGTTGTTACGTCTACTTCTTATGGAAATGGATGTAATGCTGGATATACTTCTTTTACCAGAACTGCTGATCAGCAAGTGCGTCAGTTAGAAACCATTATGCACATATTTTCTGCTGGTAATTCAGGTACGCAAAACTGTGGTTATGGTGCAGGACCCGGTTGGGGTAATATTACAGGCGGAATAAAGGCTGGAAAGAATGTAATGGCCATTGGGAATGTGTTAGCAACTGATGGATTGGCAAATTCTAGCTCGAGAGGTCCTGCTCATGACGGTAGAATAAAGCCAGACGTTTGTGCTAATGGAACACAAGTTTACTCCGCTTTCCCAAATAATCAATATGTAAGCAATACAGGAACTTCAATGGCAGCGCCCGGAGCAAGTGGAACATACACCGCATTGGTTCATGCATACAAATCTTTACATGGAGATTCGGTGCCTACGTCGGCTTTGATGAAGGCAACGATGATGAATACTGCTGATGATCTTGGAAATAAGGGCCCAGACTTTAGTTTTGGTTGGGGAAGAATTAATGCACGTAAAGCGTTAGAACTGTTTAAGAATAACCAATATTTATATGACACTATAGCTCAAGGTGATTCTAACTTACATGTAATTTCAGTTCCTGCAAATGCTTATGAAGTTAAAATTATGGTCTATTGGAATGATTACGAAGCATCATCAAATGCGACAACTGCTTTGGTTAATAACTTGGATCTAACCGTTACTGATGGAACTAATACTATCTATTATCCATTTGTGCTTAATTCTACTGCTACTCCCGCTGCACTAAATAGCCCTGCAACTAGAGGAGTCGATGATTTGAATAACGTCGAGCAAGTTTATTTTAAAAGACCATTAGACACCAATTTTACTATTAAGGTGAAAGGGAAATCCATTCCTCAAGGTCCTCAAGGTTACGTATTGGTTTACACTTATGAAGTTGATAATATTGTGATAACCTATCCATCAAATGGCGAATGTTTTGAAGCCGGAACATCTGAATTGATTAGGTGGGATGTTATCGATACTTTAGGGTCAATTACGGTTGACTATTCATTAAACAATGGGAATACATGGACTACGTTAAATGCTAACGTTCCATATAACAGAAGATACCAAAATTTTGGTGTTCCAAATACCTTTACTACAAATGCATTAGTAAGAGTATCTCAAGGTGGTTTTACAGCCGTTAGCCAGCCTTTTACCATAATGGACAGAGCAAATAACGTTTCGTTTGAATCAATTTGCCCGTCAGATTTTACGCTAACTTGGGATTCTGTTCCTGGAGCTACTGCTTATGAAGTATCAATGTTGGGCGCTAAATTTATGGATTCTGTAATTACTGTTTCAGATACTTTTGTGGTAATTAATAGTCCTGTTATTCAAAATGAGTGGGTTGCAGTGACGCCAATAGCAAATGGGAAAAAAGGTAAGCGAACAATTGCAATACAGAAACCAACAACGGTTTCTAATTGTGCATTGGCAAATGATGTTGCAGCTGCAAAGATATTATCACCAGGAGGTAATGTCCTTTTTGATTGCATAAATACGACTGCAATGCCATTAAAAATCCAATTAAGGAATTTTGGTGCTTCAATCGTTACAAACTTTAATCTTTCTTATGCATTGAATGGAGTGATTTCTGCAAAAACACTATATACTGATTCAATATTACCGGGTACAACTGCAGATTTTACTTTTCCAACTATGATTAATTTAGCATCTGGCATGAATGACTTGTCAATCATCATAGATGCAGGAGATCAAAACATTTATAACGATACCATAAAGAAAGAAATTCAATTGTATTCAAATTCTCTAGTAGTTTCAGCGCCTTATAATCAAAGTTTTGACAGTTTTAATGGATGTAGTACAGCGACTAACTGTGAATTGGGTGTTTGTCAATTATCACAAGGGTGGGTAAACTTAACCAATACAGTTTGGGATGATTTTGACTTTAGAACCCATTCGGGTTCTACCGTTTCTAGTGCTACAGGTCCTACAAATGACCATACTACAGGAAATAGTTCAGGTAATTATTTATATATAG
Organism: Vicingaceae bacterium; assembly: GCA_018402765.1. Classification (GTDB taxonomy): domain Bacteria; phylum Bacteroidota; class Bacteroidia; order Flavobacteriales_E; family Vicingaceae; genus Acidiluteibacter. The sequence continues at coordinate 288,443 of JAGYIE010000003.1, forward strand.
AATCATCAGCTTGCTTTGAGCAAACTGCAGAGTTATTTTCTCCATGTCTAGACCTTACAAATACAGTTAGCCCTATAGCTTCTGTTTGGTATCATATGTACGGGACATCAATGGGTGAATTGCATTTTGATGTTCTAGCAGATGGGGAGTTAATTGAAGATGTTATACCTGTATTGAGATTTGATCAAGGAAACGCATGGAGAAAAGCAACAATTGATATGACACCTTTTGTTGGAATGACCGCAAATGTTAAATTCAGAGTCCTTACCGGAAATAATTTCCGTTCTGATATTGCAATTGATGATTTTCAATTGATTGATACAGCTACTTCTGTGGGTATGTCTGAAACGCAATTATCAGCGCTTAAAGTTTACCCTAATCCAAGTAAAGGCATTTTTACTCTAGATTTGGGTACACAAATTACGAACGCACAACTATCAATTTTTGATATCAATGGAAGAGTAATCCAAGAAAACGTTTTAGTAGGCTCAACTCATCAAATAGATTTATCTCAATTAGAAAAAGGGGTGTATTTTTTACAATTGACTGCAGGAGAAGAACGAATAAACAAAAAACTAATTATTCAATAATAATCGACTAACTATCGAAAAAGGATGCACTTAAGAGTGCATCTTTTTTTTTGTACCCTTAAATGAGTTACTTTTGTTGGTAAAAATTACTTTATGAATTATATATTATTTGATGATTGCAGACTGAATTTACTGCCGTTTACCTATACGCGTCCTGTCTCTGAAATTAGATGTGGAATTCTTACAATTACAGAAAAATGGCAAAAGCATTTAGACACATCTGTTTCCTTTCTCACTCAAGATTATCTTCAAGCTAAATATCCGATTTTGTTTAAAGACCAAATGACCTATATCAATGGGTCTGTATTTCCATCGCTTGATCTAATTCATGCAATTGAAAATTTATTAGATGGAGAAGTGCTGTATCATCAAGAGCTTGAAAAGATAATTGCATTAAAAACAAATGAGAAGCTGCAATTGAACAATTTTGACTTGCATAATTTTCATCAAGTTAACTTTGCAGGAAAAGTATTGAGTATTAGTAATGTTTGGGATATATTTTCCTTAAATGAGAGTGCTATTCAAGAAGACTTTAGTTTTTTGACTAATGGTCGTATTTCTCAGCCTCTAAACGATACAAATAGACATATAGGGGATCAATTGTTTATTGAAGAAGGGGCGGTGGTTCAAGGTGCAATTCTTAATTCTACAACAGGTCCTATTTACATTGGAAAGAATGCTGAAGTAATGGAAGGAACGGTTATTAGAGGTGCGCTTGCTCTTTGTGAAAGTGCACAGCTTAAATTGTCATCAAAAATATACGGCGCAACTACTGTTGGCCCCCATTGTAAAGTTGGAGGAGAGGTAAGTAATTCTATTTTGTTTGGCTATTCTAATAAAGGACATGATGGATTTTTAGGAAATTCTGTTCTCGGTGAGTGGTGTAATTTGGGCGCTGATACCAATGTGTCTAACTTGAAGAACAATTACGCTGAGGTAAAAATTTGGAACTACGAGAAAGGTGGTTTTAAAAATACTGGTCTGCAATTTTGCGGTCTTATGATGGGTGACCATTCCAAAAGTGGAATCAATACCATGTTTAATACAGCTACTGTTGTTGGTGTTAGTGCGAATATTTATGGAGGTGGATTCCCACGAAACTTTATTCCTTCTTACGCTTGGGGAGGCGCAGACAAATGGATTACTTTTAGAACCAATAAAGCATTCGAGGTAGCTGAAAAGATGATGGATCGCAGAGGCATTCCTTTTACAGATATTGATAAAGCGATTATGGAACACATTTTTGATGAAACTACTAAGTACAGGAACTTTTGATTGTTTCTAAGTAGTTAGTTATTATAGCAAAAAAAATCCCATTTCGAATTTTCGAAACGGGATTTACTTTTCTTATGGGCTTAGATTATTTAGCATCTAAAGCTTCTTCTTCTTTTACAACGTCAGTTTCAATTGAAGTATTAGGGCTTAAATCGCTAACAATTTTCATCTCATCAATTAAATGCTTCGCTCCTGCATATTTATCAATAATAAATAGGGTATAGCGAATATCTACTGAAATAGTGCGTTGAAGTTCAGTTTCAAAAGCGATATCTCCACTCATTGCTTCCCAGTTACCATCAAAGGCAGTACCGATTAATTCGCCTCTACCGTTGATAACCGGAGAGCCTGAATTTCCGCCTGTAATATCGTTGTTAGAAATAAAGTTTACGATCATTTCGCCCTTGCTGTTGGCATACTGGCCATAGTCTTTTTTCATATACAACTCTTTAAGTTTAGCCGGTACAACAAACTCAGGATTTTTTGGATCTTCTTTTTCCATAATTCCTTCAATAGTTGTATAATAGTTATAGTATACAGCATCTCTTGGGAAGTAATCTTTAACTGAGCCATAGGTTACACGCATAGTGCTGTTTGCATCAGGTGCATACGCTTTGCTTGGGTTCATTTCACGAATACCCTTTAGGTATAAACGACTTGCATTGTCAAGCTTTTCATTGATTACTTTTTTCTGAGCACCTAAGTTTTGAACATAATCTTCAAGTATAATCGTCTTAGCTATTTGGTATAAATAATCCTTTTCAATAGCAGACGCCTTTGGCTTCTCTAAGAAATCCATCATACGTTCAGACGAAGTGAAGATTGATTTACTGTAGATTTTGTCAGCCATTTTTGTAAAATCGCCTTTAAATTTTGCCACTAAATCTTTGAACATTTTAGGCTGTTGGTCAGCAGGAATATCCATAGAGTATGCTTTCATCATTGCAGCGAATACTTGTTTGTCGATAGTATATGAGTATTCTTTGAAATGTTTTTCAGCGGCACTTTTTGCTGAAGCAATAGCTTTTGCTTTTTTGTCGTCATCATCAGAACCAAGGGCTGCAAGCAATCCTCTGCCTCTCCAAGCTAACGATATAGCTTCGACTCTATAAATAGCTTCAATGTCGTAAGTACTTTTTAAAATAATTTTTGATAGCTCTTGATATCCTTGATCGTAGTTAGAAATGACATTTTTATATTCATCAACTCGTTTGCTATCTTTTGCTACCCAGGCTTCAAATGCATTTTCTTCATTTTTCTTTTTATCGTAGATTTTTAAACGTTTCAAACCTGCAGTCTGTCCTTTGAAGTATTTCCAGTAGTTAGCTACAGAAGCTTGTTTATCAGCATAGTTAATGTAGATTTGCTCATCTTTAGCCATTTCAGCCTCATAAATATCTAATACTTGTCTTCTTAATTTTACGATAGCAGGCTGCTCGATATTTACAGCCATTTCTACTCCATAAGAACTTAAATATCGGTCAGTACTTCCTGGATATCCAAAAATCATTGAATAATCACCTGCTCTTCTATCACCAATATTTACAGGTAATGAATGTTTTGGAGTATAAGGCTTGTTATCTTCTTTGTATTCTTTAGTTGGTTTATTATCCGCATCCGCGTATACTCTAAACAGTGTAAAATCGCCTGTGTGACGAGGCCACATCCAGTTATCCGTATCACCACCATATTTTCCTATACTTGATGGTGGAGCTCCAACAAATCTTACATCACCAAATGTTTCATAAATAAACATGTAGTATTCATTACCGTTGTAGAAGCTTTTAATTTGAACATCATAATCATTATCAGTTCCTGCTACTTCTTTAAGTGCGTTAATTATTGAGTCTGCCTTTTCCGCTCTTTGGGCTTCTGTTAGCTCAACACCTAATAAGGGTAAAATATCCTTTGTAACATCTTCCATTTTTACTAAGAAAGAAACACTAAAACCTGCAGGAATTTCGTCTGCATTTTTCATTGCCCAAAAACCGTCTCTTAGGTAATTGTTCTCTTTTGTGCTGTTCTCTTGTATTACACTAAAACCGCAGTGGTGATTGGTAAGCATTAAGCCTTGATCTGAAATTATTTCACCTGTACAGAATCCACCGCCTAAACGCACAATAGCATCTTTTAAACTTGAATTGTTTACACTGTATATTTCTTCGGGAGTTAATTGTAACCCTTGCTTTTGCATATCAACATAGTTGAGACGCTTCACAAACATTGGTAGCCACATCCCTTCATCAGCTTTCACTGTAGGGGTGCCAAGTAAAAATAATGCTGCAATAAATGCTAATGCAATTTTCTTCATTTTGCTGTTATTTATAAATATTAATTTTTTCGAATGACCAAATTAAGCGCTTAATCTCATTAAAAAAAACACGAAATGACATAAATGGTCATTTCGTGGTTTTAATGGCATTGGTATGGTTTAATCCATTACAATTTTGACTGTTTTTTGCTGATTGTTTGTTGTTACTTTTACTAAGAATAATCCAGAAACTTCTCTTGATAAGTCATAATTCCAAAAACCATTTAATTGGGCGGTTTCTTTGGAAAATATTAACTGTCCTTTGCTATCGTAAATATCAATTCTAGGACTTTCTGTAAAACCATTCCATGTAACAGTTATGTCACCTTTAGTTGGATTTGGGAATACATTTATCGTGTTCTTGTTTAACACTAAATTGTCCAAGCCAACAAGAACCTGCTCAACGCTGATATTGTCAATGTATAGCGCATTGCCATATCCTGCAACGTTTTCTAGATAAATGGTCACTAAATCATTATTTTCTGCTCCTGATATTGGGGCACTTAATTTTTTAAAATCTGATTTGCCTGCCGGTGCATATTCGTTACTAGTCGGTGGAACTGAGCGTAAAATTGACCCTGAAAAAGTTGCGAATTTGGTTCTAGTATTGCCACAGTCAATACTATAATACGCATTCAGCGTGTCTGAGTCTGCAAGTGTGCTACTGCTATAGGCAACATCAAAAAATAAATGGGGATCACTTACCGTATCGAGGTTAATGGGTGGAAAAACCAGTACATCAGAATTCCCTCCATTCAACGTTGTATAGTTGTTTATCTTTAAAACATAGGTTAGTGCAGGAATTGAATACATGTGTTCCCACGTATTATCTCCATCAAAGTTCTCTATTGAAAACTTTGCAACCGGGCTTCTAGGAAAAGTAGGAAGTTCAAAATTTTCAGTAAAAGGCATTTGTTCTAGGTTTGGAGATTGAACATCTAAATAATTTAACAAGGTAATCGTATCCGTGAAATTTCCATCTGAAACTACAAGCGTTACATCAAAAGAACCTGTATTGTTATACGTTATAGATGGATTGGATATAGTCGATTGTGAAGGTGTTCCACCTGGGAAGAACCATTGATAGCTTGTTACAGAATTTAATGATTCGTCATTAAACTGAAACGGAATTCCTGGGCAGGCTTCTCTTCCTGCAGAACTAAATCTAGCTACTGGTCTATTTGTGGGATATTCAAATGGGTCTGACATCCAAACACCTCTTCCATAGGTAGCAGCTCTTAATTTATTTGTTGCATAATTCATTTCAAGTTCATTCACAATAACATTTGGAAGACCTGACATATAAGGCAGCCATTCGAATGTAAATGGCTTTTTGTAATAGATTCCAACATCAGAACCTACATAAAGCACACCATTTCGTTCATCTCTTTCAATACAATTTACAGGTAGATTTGGCAGGTTGTAGCTAACATTATCCCAACTGCTTCCTCCATTAGTCGAATGGAAAACCTTGTTCCCATTTGAAAAACCTGATAACGTTACCCATAATTCGTTTGCATTTAAATTATTGATTTCTATATAGGTTTTTGATAAACCAGGTAAATTATTGGTTACATCTACCCAACTTAAGCCTAGGTTGTTGGTTTTATATATACTTGCTTGATTTCCTGCATAAATTGTATTTGAATTCGATGGCGCGATTTCTAAAGTTCTAAAAGTTGGCCCACCTGGAAAATTTGAAATTTGTGCCCAATTGTTTCCTAAGTTATTTGAAAGCCAAATATTTTCAAAACCTGCAATAATTCTATCAGGGTTATTTTTATCTAAGGTATAAGGAGTAATCCATGCACCTGCTTCGTTATTTCTGATGGTTCCTGCTATTCCTCTAAAAGTAGAGCCATTATTGTCGGATCTTCTAAGCCCACCATTTTGAGAAGAGGTAAAAATGATATTCGTATCTGTCGTATGGATTGCGCACTCCATACCGTCGGCTCCAAAGACCTGAGTCCAAGTTTTATTGCCTATATAACCCCGCATACATCCATTGTCTTGTGTACCACCGACAATTTTATTTGGAGCTAATTCAGAACCACCAATTTTGTAGAATTGAGAAATTTCTAATGTGTTGGATAAATCCGTGTAGTTATCGCCTTTATCAGAGGATTCAAAAAAGCCTCCATCAGATCCACAGTACAATTTGTCGTTAAAGAATTCAAGCGTGTGAATGTCAGCGTGTGTATATCCAATACTGTTTGGCCAAACCCAGTGCGCAGAAATATTCCAATTAACACCTGAATTAATAGACTTCCATACATTTACTCCACCAATAAAAACTTCGTCTTCATTGTCTGGTGAAACAGCTATTGCTAAATCATACCAGCTTTGACCGCCGGAACCCGACCCATCGTTTGAGCTACTTAGTATATTTGGAGAATTACTCATTTGTAACCATGTATTTCCTGTATCTACTGACTTATAAAGCCCGTAGAAAGAAGCATCAGATGAAGCTCCAAACAGTCCGTAAATCGTTGCTGGATTGTCAGGAGTTACAGCAATTACCATTCTATTTACTGCAAATCTTGATGGTAAGCCGGTTTGAACTTTATTAAACGATAAACCTCCATTTGTCGACTTATGGAATTCTGTGCTACTAGCATATATAATATTGGTATCAGAAGGATTCATTTCTATATCCCAGATAAAACCAGTTTGCACTCTGTTATAAGAAGTGCCTGCATCTGTAGTCATATATATTCCATTACTTGTGCTTACCCAGTGTTTATTTGAATTGGTAGGGTGCATTAGTATTTTCGTTGGTCTAATTGTTTGAGCAATTGTAAACGATAAGCCTGTAGTGTTAAAGCTTAAACCTCCATCGGTAGACTTCAAAACACCTACGCTGTAGGTATCACTTCCAAAACCATCTCCCGTTGCAATGTACACGATGTTTGAATTGTTAGGGTCTATCCCAATACCTGTTACACCAAGTACGGGTAAGTTATCAGTCAAAACACTCCAACTGTTTCCACCATTAATGCTCTTCCATAAGCCCCCTGACGGTGCTCCAATATAGATTGTATTGGTATCACTTGGATCCATTGCAATCACATTTACCCGACCTTGTCCTGGACTATAGCTTACAGAGTTCCAGTCATTCGGTCCTAATGCAGTCCAGTTAGATGATTTCTCAGCAGAAAAGGCAGCACTATTCGTTTTTTTGTAGCTCATGTAATTAATCCACGCTAAATTTGAAGCATACCGTTCACCGCTAGGGAATACTCTTTGTTCTGTAAACCATTCCCATCGTTTGAACTGTTTAAATCCTTTTCCTTTCTCGTATGGTTTGCCTGCATAAAATTCATTAAATGACTTTTGTACATCGTAGAAATTGACATTATCATCAGCCATCTTTTGCACAAAATCTTGGGCAAAGATTACTGAGAAACCGAGCACAAGTAGTGCAGAGATCGTTATCTTTTTTAGCATTTTTTGATTATTTGTTAAAACTACAGTTGTTTAAAATTAACCTTTTTTGAGTAAAAATGTTTGTAAAGTCTATTATTAGCTTTCGATTAATAGATTTTTTCACCTTTAGAAACCCAAATGCCCCATGTTTTGCTATATGCATGGATTTTTTTTGTTGGTTGGTTTTTATTGTCAACCACTTGTTTATTTTGATTAATCCATTCAAAAATTCCACCATATAAATTGAACACATTTGTATATCCTGCTTTTTGCAGTTTCTCTCCAATTTTCTCACTTCTGTAACCAACAGAACAGTATATAATGATTGGTTCATCTTTTTTTATAGATGGTAAATTAGCGAGTTCGAAGTCATCAAATCCAACCCATATTGCCTCTTTTATATGAGATACTTCAAATTCTTTACGCTCTCTGGCATCTAAGAAAATTCCTCTAGTGTCACTTGCTTTTTCTACGGCGATCTGAGTTACAGAATTATTTAGCAGTGTTTTAAGCATTAAATTGTAAGCCGTACTCTCTACTTGTGAAAATGAGGAGAAGAATGACATGATTAATAGGGTTAATAAAATTGGTTTATTCATGATAATAGTTTCCTAAACTTAAAGTCCAGTCGTATTTTGTAAAAGTAAGCTCTGGATTGCTGTTCTTAGGAATTTGATTGTATCTTTTTAAGAATTTAACAATTCCTCTTTTTCTACCAAAATCTCCCCTAAACCAACTAAAAAGTGAGGTAATATAAACTGTATTTTCATTGCTTTCAAACCGAGTTGTTTTTGATAAAAAGTCTTTTACTACTGCGTCGATTTTGTTCTCAAATCCTTTTACTTGATAGATTGCCACTAGGGGACAACTTTTTGCTCCACAATTTAATGCAAAGTGCACTCTAGGGTCAGTTTCATTGGTTCTAAAGGTTCGTTCGAATTTACCAACAAATGGATTCCTTAGCAGTCCAAGAGATAGCTTTATTTTGGAACTACGAATAATTCCGTGTTCTATTTCATCAAAACTCAATTGCTCTCCTGCAATAGTTATTCGTTCTTCTTTGAAAAAATCGCCTCTGTCTTCATAGAGTTCAGGATTTTTCATTAGCAATAATTGGATATACGCGTTATAAATATTTATCCAAAATACCTTTTTGTCAATATCTGTTTGAAGTTGCCCTGATAAAATTTCTGTGGAAACTGATTGAAGCTTTTTTTCAATTTCAGCTGTAGGTTCGTTATCAATGATCGTTTGAAGCAATTGTCCGGAAAGTTCTATGTAATTTTGGTTTTTATCTTGTATGTTGACTTTCGTTTTGATTTTTTTATTGGTTTGGCAATTAGTCAACAATGTAATTGTTACAAAACAAAACGTTAATAGATAGTTCATAGTTATATTAGAAGTTACCTTTAAAAAATGTCTACGTAGTTCTCTAAACTAAAGTAGAAAGTTAAACACAAATGTATCAAAATAACCTACTGAATAATTCGCCAATACGTGTTAGTGTCATAATTCCGACACTTAACGAGATAGAGCATATACAACAGATTATAGAATGGATTAGTTCAGCTGACAAAAGGCTATTAGAAATAATCATTGTTGATGGTGGAAGCACAGATCAAACAGTTTCAATAGCCAAGAAGTTATGTACAATTATAGTAAGGTCAGAAGCCTCTAGAGCCATTCAAATGAATAAAGGTGCAAGAGTTGCCCAAGGTAACGTTCTCTATTTTTTACATGCAGATACTCGCCCTCCTAAATCGTATTTGAATGATATAGAAAGTTCCATTAAATCAGGATTTTCTTATGGATGCTACAGAAGTTTATTTGATACCAAAAGTCGGAAGATGAAAATGAATGCTTTTTTTACGCGATTTAACTGTTTGATGTTTAGAGGTGGTGATCAAAGTTTATATGTTACGCGCTCTTTCTTTGATTTAACAGGAGCTTTTGATGAATCAAAAGAAATAATGGAGGAATATTATTGGTTGCGAAAAGCGAAAGGTTTAGGAGACTTAGCCATTATTCCTAAAGGTTGCCTTATTTCTACTCGAAAATATGATAAAAACAGTTACTTTCGCATCAACTTAGCCAATCTGTATGTTTTCATGCTTTTTAATCTTGGAATTTCCTCCAAAACAATAGCCGAAACATATAGGAAATTATTGCATTAAATTAATGTCTAAAAAGGTGTCGATATGAGTTCTTCTTTCTTTAAGGACAAGTGGATTTGGATTACCGGAGCTTCCTCAGGAATAGGAGAAGCACTTGCAATAGACCTTTCTTCGAGGGGCGCTTTACTAATTATTTCTGCTCGAAATACTAAAGCACTTCAACAGGTTGCTAAGAAATGCATCGGAAAAGTCTTAATTGTTCCGTTAGACTTATCTATACCTGAACAAATTACTATAGCCTTCCAGCAAGTTAAGCAAGAAAATATTCAGGTGGATATTCTAATTAATAATGGTGGTATGAGTCAGCGAGGACTTGTAAAAAATACTGACATTGCTGTCCATCGTAGTTTATTAGAAGTGAATTATTTCGGCAGTGTGCAGTTAACAGCTCTAGTTCTTCCGCAAATGCTCGAACGTAAAAAAGGTCACATTGTGGGAATTAGCAGTATTGTTGGTCAATTCGGTTTTCCATTACGTTCTTCATATTCAGCATCAAAGCATGCCATGAAAGGATTTCTAGAAACGCTATACTTGGAAGAGAATACTAATGGCATAGATGTAAGTATAGTTTATCCGGGGAGGATTAATACTGAGATATCAAAACATGCACTAGATGAAAATGGAAACCCAAATGCCAACATGGATGAAAGTTTGGCAAAAGGGATGGATGTTAAAATTTGCGCAAAAAAAATCATCAAAGGAATTGAAAAAAAGAAGATAGAAATTTTTGTTGGAAAGCGAGAACTGTTACTTTTATTTATTAAAAGATATACCCCGGCAATTTTCTTTAAAATTGCAAAAAACATAAAACCTGTATAAAAGATTTAGCTTTGGAGAATCAGAAAAAAATAATCAGCGGAATTCAGCAAGTTGGAATTGGAGTGCCTAATGTAAACGAATCATGGGCTTGGTATAGAGAGAATTTTGGAATGGATGTGCCAATATTTCAAGAAGAAGCAGAAGCTAAGCTTATGATAGATTATACAGGTGGAGAAATTCATGCGAGAAATGCAATCCTTGCAATTAACATGCAAGGAGGTGGTGGCTTCGAAATTTGGCAATTCACTTCGCGCACTCCTCAGCCTGCATCTTTTGATATTCAACTTGGAGATCACGGCATATTCGCTGCAAAAATGAAAGTAGTAGATGTAAACTTTCTGTATGATCAATATAAAGCCAAAGGCCTTGATTTAATATCTAAAGTAGAAACTGATCCGGAAGGCAAAAAATATTTCTTTGTAAAAGACTTGTATGGTAACCTTTTTCAGATGGAAGAAGGCTCAGGTTGGTTTGATAGGAATGAATATCCCACAGGTGGTGCAAGTGGCGCTATTATAGGAGTCTCAGACATTGATAAGGCATTAAAAGTATACAGAGATATATTAGATTATGATGTAGTTGTTTATGATGAAACAACTACTTTTTCAGACTTTGCCGCTGTCTCAGGTGGAAACCGTCCATTTAGACGTATAAAGTTAAAACACAAATCAGCGCGGAAAGGTAGTTTTAGCCAACTTCTTGGACCAAGTTCAATTGAGCTAGTGGCATTAACGAAAGAAAAAGGCAATAAAATTTACCGGGATAGATACTGGGGAGATTTAGGTTTTATTCATTTGTGTTTTGATATAAAATACATGGATGCGCTTAGAAATGAATGCGATGAAAAAGGATTTTCTTTTACTGTAGATAGTCAGAATAGTTTTGATATGGGGGAGGCAGCAGGCCATTTTTCATATATTGCTGATCCTGACGGTACATTAATTGAATTTGTAGAGACACACAAGATTCCTATTTTGAAAAAAATGGGCTGGTATTTAAACTTAAAAAATAGAAATCCTGAGAAAAGTTTGCCTACATGGATGGTAAAAGCACTTCGGTTTAACCGTGTAAAGGACTAGTTCAAATCGGCTATAACTTTTTTTCTTGCAACTAGTTGACTTTCTACATCCTGTTGATTAAGAAATTTTTCTACATTTTTTATAGCTCTAAAGTAATCTCTTATTTTTACATACAGTATTCCTAATATTATCATACTTGCAGCAATCAGCGTAAAATGAGTTCCTGTAAGTGAACCAATAACATAACTCATTAATGGCAGGTAGAATATATAGATTACGACTGATAAACAAAGTCTTACTGATGCATAAAACTCAATTAATTTCACCGTTTTAGCCGTTACTTTTTTTGCAATCACGAAAGGCAGTGCATTAGGAATATAGCCAATTAGCCAAAATAGTAGAAAAACAATTCCCGAGAGAAATCGAATATATATTGGCGTTTGTGCGCCATTAATAATGCATTCGCTCAAATTATGCTCGTGTTTAGGATAAAATTTAATGAGCTCTTGTATTGATTTAGTTTCCGCTTTTGTTACCCAATTTTGTTCAGCAGATAAACGGCTAATATTTTTTAGATTTTGCGAGCGCATTATGGGTGCAATTTTCTCGTATGTGATGCCTCCTATTTCTTTTTCGTTGACGATAATTGAAGCCGCTTTTATTCCTTCATACAATTCTTGATTGAATTGTCTAATAGCCTTCATTTCTGATTCCTGAAAAAGCGTTTTGTATTTTTTAATTGCAATAGGTTCAGATATTCCAATAATTACCTCAGACCTAAATAGAGTAGGGTAGGTGTAGTTAAGGCTCATTGGTATAATCTGAAGATTTAATTCAAAGTTATTGTAAGATTCTGCCCCGAAAGCGATACGTGCAGTTCCTTTTTTTAGAGGCCTTACCAATTTATCGGTAATGCTAATTCCTTCAGAAAATATCAGAATTGAGCCTCCTTTTTTCATAATTTCAAAGCATCTTGAAAAAGTTTCTTCGTTTTTATGGAGGTTTTCACTTCCTTCTTGGAGTCGATAAATTGGAATAAGATTCATTTTGCTTAACAACCACATTTTAAATGGAGTATTAAATACATCAGATCGAGCTAGAAAGTATAGTTTTCGTGGGCTGTATGCGCCAATGATAATCGCATCTAAAAATGAATTCGGATGGGTACAAGCGAAAATACTCGGCTTGTCTTTCGGGATATTGGTCAATCCATCAATCACAATATTTTTGTAAAATATGGAAAGCGCGAAACGCATAGTATATTTAAGGAAATAATAAATCAATGGAGAGTTATTTTAAGTAATACTGACTGTTTTTGTAAGCAAAAAATGAAATCTTATCTAATAAAAATTCGTCTTCCTCTTTATTCCAAACATAAGCTTTTATTTTATCCGTGGGACTAATCCCATCAGGCAAGTAAAGAGAAACTAAAGCCATGTTCCATCTGTCTTTTTGATAAAATGGAGCAAGATCAGTACCTCTCCAATCTACATTTCCCTCTTCATTGTCTATAGAAATTGCGAGAATCCCTTTTGGTCTTTTTGTTGATTTAAAGTGAATAAGAAAGGTAATTACGTTTGCACTGTCCAGAGTTAAATTATTCCCTACTATATCTTTTACAACTATCGGATACACTTCATTTTTCTGAATAGAATAATAGGTGTTTCCTGAAATGGAATCGATATTTAGATGCGTTTTATCAAATCCAAACGCTGCTACTTCCTGATCAAAAGTTGTAGAATACTTGAATTGGGTTGCACTCTCCTCACCCTTCTGAAATACCATAAGCTCTGCATTATTTAGTCGTTTACTCTTTTTTATGGAGGGGTAGTAATATCGAATTAACTCTTTTAGCTCAAATGGATTATTCGTATTAGCCCAAGTAAATACTAAACTTTCTTTAGCTGATTTTTCTAAATGATGGCTAAGTTTTGCAAGATCAGCATGTGTAGTAATAGAAGTAAGTAAGAAAGTGTCATCCCATTTCATTCGTTTAAGGTAATAATCATAATAAAAAGGATCAACGATGTTGGCAATTACATCATAACTACCATCAATTTCATTTGTCCACTCTGATAGTATCTGGGTGGTCTCTTTAAATTCTCCAAAGGAGGACTCATGATAGTATTTCCAATTTATTGCAGAACTAAAAACGAATACAATAGAAAGTATAATAATTAATCTATTGTTGTTTCTTTTTAGATCTAGACCTTCAGCAAATGAGAATAAAAAACCCAATAAAAACGGGAATGAAAATAAAAGGGTTGAAAATTGAAGAACTGGATTAGAATATTTAGAATAAAAGAAACCAATAGTGAAAGGAATTAAAGCCCAAAATAGCATTACTAAATTTCGTTTACTCAAAGCTACCTTATCTCTTATACCGCAAGCAATCGCAAAGCAAATTAATAGGATTACTAACCAACTTCTATTAAATATATAAAACAGATAATCAAAATAAAAACCATTTTCAGGAGAAGGTAGCCAACCACCAACACCACCTACATTAAGCTGCAAGATAAAATACTTAATGAACGGGAGAAATGCTACACCGATTATAAGGTTTAAAATTATGTAAGTTTTAAATCGATGCGGTTTTATTAAAAATAAACCTGTAATTATGGTTATAGCTATCGTTAAAGTTAAAAAATAATGTATGTAAATAGAGAATATTCCAAATAAGGCATACAATATATAGGTTTTAGCGGTATATCTACCTGATATAACTAGCTTGGTCCAATAATAGGTAAATAATAGGCCAAAAAATAGCCCGATTCCGTAAGGTCTAGCTAATTGTGTGTATACAATTGGATAGTTTAAAAGCGCAATGCTACCTGCCACTAAAATTCCTGTTGTTGGAGAAAACCATCTATTAAAAAGTCGATAGCTTAGAGGAATAGAAAGTATACCCATTATGGCAAAAGGAAGCCTTAATATAAATGGAGATGTTCCAAATACTAAGGTCCAGTTATAAATAAAAAATTGAGCAAATGGGGGATGCGTATCAGGTACAGTAGCATAAGAAAGCCAAAGTGCTAAATTAGAGTCGTGCTGAGTTCTATTTAGTGCACTTAATTCATCATTTGTAAGGCTCCATTCACCTAAATTATAGAATCTAAGTAACCCGCCTATAATTACAAAAGACCAAAGAAAAATATTGATTATATTTTTTTCTGTTGGTTTCATACATCTCTTTGTCGCAATGCTTCAAATAATATAATCCCTGCAGCTACAGAAACATTTAAGGACCCAATTTCTCCTTTTAATGGAATTTTAACCTTATCGTCTGAAAGATTTAGCAATGTAGATGAGATACCTACCTCTTCATTTCCAACTATAATTGCTAAAGGACCTTTAAGGTTTGCACCATGCATCATGGTTTCTGTTTTTTCTGTGCAACTGATTAGTTTAACTCCTGATTCCTTCAAATTTTCAGCTAAAGCTGGTAGGCTTTTTACACGACAAACAGGAATTCTCATCAATGCACCTGCCGATGTTTTTACCGCATCTGCAGTAATCTCAGCGGAGCCTTTAGATGGTATAATAATCGCATGAGCGCCTGCACACTCTGCTGACCGACAAATAGCTCCAAAATTTCGAACATCGCTAACTCTATCACAAATTAATAAGAAAGGGTCTTCACCTTTCTCATAAATTGCCGGTAGGATATCTTCAATGTTTTGAAATTCGATAGGCGATAAATATGCAATTACCCCTTGATGATTTCCTTCTATAAATTTTAACCTTTTTTCAGGCACATTTTGAGACGGTACTGCATACTGCTTTATGGTTTTTCGTAATTCAGTAACCAATGCTCCCCTTAGGTCCTGTTGAACAAGTACTTTTTCTATTTCTTTCCCCGATCTAATCGCTTCAATTACTGCCCGAGTGCCGAAGAATAAATCGGTAGACTTTCTATTTTCTCTTTCTTTCATAATACTAATATACCCTCCCTTGACGCCAATTATCAACTGCTTTATACCAGTTAGTTTTGTATGTAGGATTGCGTTCTAAAATATAAATATTGGTAGAAACCGGAGTTTCGATTCTAGTAAAATTAAAGCTAATAGCCAGCATATTTGTTTCTTCACCATAAATCCACTTCTCATAGTTATATCCTTTATAGATAGTAGATGGGGCACCATATATAAGATAGATTAGTCCTCTATCGGTTCTCCATCCTTCTTGTACATCTGTAAAAAATCTATTAGAAGACTCTACTCGCCCATAATAAGTACCAAGTATTTGTTTTGCTCTATTGAAATCTTTAGTAATATTCAACCAGAATTCATCAACTCCTTCTTTTGGATTAGGATTCGAAAGTAATTTGTCATATTCCTTTTGCGTTGAAATAAATCTTGTGGGTTGTAATAATTGCTTTACATCACTTATAATTGGATAATCTTCATCTACTGATAAAAATGTATAGAAATTATTTGGTGATTGTACATCCGAAATGCTATAAAAACCTTTCTGTTTTGCTGCTACAAATGTCGTGTCTAGTAAAAATAGTTGTTCAGTTCTAATTGGCTCTGGCAAACTATAATTTATTCCATTTTCTGAAAATGGAGGAGGAGCCATTCCAAATGGATTTTCATAAAAGTTTAGTTGAAAAGCAGTTTTGCTTAGCCAAGGACTCTTTACAATTTTGAAAGGCTTCTTTTCTGCTATTTGATCATTAAGCAAAGGGTAATTGTTTGAATCGAGTAGTAAAAAATGGCCATTGGTAATATCTTGAGATTTTTTAAAATTGAAAAACTCAACTGTATTCAGGTCACGATTTTCATCTCGAATTCTTATCTCAATAAAATAGTTATTCTCATTTTTTGCTTTAACGGTAAATCCGCCAAGTAATGATTTACTAAACATACCTTCAACAGTGGTATCTCTCATCTGATATGTAGCGCTATCAATTAGTGTTTGAGCATCAGATTGTAGGTACAATTTATACCTAATTTTTAGATTGGCTTCGTAAGTGGAATCACCATATACTTTAGTGTAAAGAACCTCCTTGGCATTTATTCCAAAATAAAAGTTAGATAACTGATCAGACAAGTGAAATAACTTAAAGTCTGGCCTGATTATAGATGGTTCGGGATCGTATTTATAGGCAAAGTTTATTTTAGATGTTGAGTTTGATCTACTGCATCCAAACAACAGAGAAGCAATTGCAAAGAAGATAATTAAAGTGCGATTTATTCTCATTTTATAGTCGTCAATTATTTAACTTGTTGAATGAATTTAATGCGATTTTACGAATTGTCTAAGTTACAATTTCTCGTTGCAATATTTTATTCGATACTTCAAAGAGCGATGTAAGAAATACAATTCAAACCTAATAATTTAATATTAGTACCGGAGTATTCAGTCCAATTGAGCTGTATAAACTAATTACATCGTCATTTTTCATGCGGATACATCCATGACTTGCAGGTTGGCCAATTAGTCCCTCTTCCGGGGTTCCATGAATGTAGATATATCGATTATAGGTATCTACATTACCACCCTTGTTAATTCCTTCTTCCGTACCTGTTAACCATAAAATCCGTGATGTTACTTTATCTTCATATATATCAGTACTATCTGTGTATATGTTGGCTATTTGTCCGTTAAAAATGCGCTCTTGTAGAATTGCTCCTTTTGGCAATTTATCGCCAATTTTTTCTTTAATAACATGCAATCCTTCCGGAGTTTTTCCACTATTAATTTCTTGACCAACGCCATTTTTAGCGCTAGAAATGATGAATTCATTTTCTATTACTCCATCTTTAATATGAAACAGTTTTTGGCTTTTGATAGAGATAAATAGATATTCGCTATACGAAGTGTTGTATTTTATAGATAAGTAATCATCAAGAAATGTTGTTATATTAATCATTGATGAAGCAGAAATAGCAATTATAAAAAGCAAGGAAAAGGAAAGTAGAGACACTTTTTTCAATGGAATGAATTTTCTACGAAAGTATATTAATTAGAAAAAATTTACAAAACCAAAATGAATTTTTGCTGCTCTAAAATCTATCGGGTTATTAAATTGCTGACCAATAGCATAGTTTATTGAAAATATGCCTGCTCCTGTTTGAAAATTTATTCCTGTTCCAAACCCTAAAGGTGTATCTGATTCAAATGACCCATCAATATCTTTTTCATAGTAAGCAAGGTCTGCAAATAAAAAAATACTAGAGTTCCGCTCTAATATAAATCGGTACTCTGCTGTCCCGATAGTAAAAAGATTTGCAAATATGGACTCTTCATCAAATCCTCTTAAGGTCTTAATTCCTCCTATTCTCAATAATTCGTTTTCAAAAAGCGCGTCATTATAAATAGCCGCAGTTTGATTTCTCAACTTTATGGTACTCCTTTTCCCAATCGGAAGAAAATAACTAGCATCTATTTTTCCTGAAATAATTGTGCTATTTAAGGGAATATTGTCATAAGCAGATGGGTTAATCTCAAGTAAGCTAGATATAGTTGAAATCTTTTTTATTCCTACTGAAAGGTCACCTAAAAGTTGAAATCCATCTCTAGGATTAAATCTGTAATTTAATTTCTCCTTATAATAGCGAATACCATAAAGTAATGAATTATAATCTGCAAATGGAGGAAGTGTGCTTATTGAACTTGTTAAATCATTTCCTAGCCTTCTAGAGCTATTGCTTTGCAAATATAATTGAATATAGTCGTAGCCTTTCAGGAGGTATTGAATTCCTAATTTATTTTGAATATCTAAAAATAGCGTATCTCTTTTGTAAAGAGCGAACTTAACGTCTAATCCAAATGGAGTTTTAAAAATGAAAGGGAGGTTAGCGTGGATATTTAAATTTTGAGTGGATCCAATTAGCTTTCGCCATTGCAAATCAAAACTTTCTCCCTTTCCAATCGCATTAATTAAATTTAATTCTAAATTGCCTGTAAATTCAATCTTTCCTGTTTCTTCATTTGTTAGAAGCCCAATTATGCCATCGAATCGACTAGCTGATTTTTTGTCCAAGTAGAGGATTAGTTTTGCTTTATCTTTAAAAAATTGAATTTCAAAAGGCTGATGCTGTTCTAAAAAGGGAATCTCATTCAGTCGACTCCCAACTTCATTCACTAAAGCATTATTGAAAAGATCACCGGGTTTAATGCCCAGATAGTTGTATAGATATTGATCACCTATGCTGACATCTCCTTTCACAAGGATGCTATCAATATAATATTTTGGGCCTTTGTCAACATTCAGCGTTGCAGATATTTCATCATTTGAGATAGAGGTTTCTTTCAATTTTATTTGGCAAAAAGGGTAACCATTATTTTCATAATATCGGACAAGGCTACTCATAAAACTTATGGACTCTTTGGTGCTAAACGGTTTTTTAAAATAAAGCTTATCCACGAAATTAGCATTACTAAGGGCTTCATCAGAAATATTGCCCCTATCTAGCTTACTCCACTTGAAGGGCTTGCCTATTTGTAAGTTTATTACTGCACTATCATTTATTATACTTATTTGATCTATTGATGCAGATAGGTAAGAAGCCTCTCTTAGTTCTACAATTGGTTCTTTTAATAAGGAGAGGATGGCAAGTGAATCTTTAGCTTTTACAGGTAAATTTATTCCTTTGGGTATTTGAGTGTCATGTTTATAATAAAGTCTAATAGATTGACTTTTTATAAGTAAGCAATTAAAAACGAGAATTAGAATTAAAAATAAATACCGCATACTCTAAGTTCCCCAATTTATAGGAGTCTTATTTTTACTTAACAAAAGCTCATTCGTTTTAGAGAAATGTCTACATCCATAAAATCCTCTATACACTGAAAGTGGTGAGGGATGAGGTGCCGATAAAATAATATGTTTGCTCTTATCAATAAGTTTAGTTTTAGCAATTGCCTTACTTCCCCACAAAATAAATACTAAATCTTCACAACGTTCGCTAACAATTTCAATTAGTTTATCTGTAAAAATTTCCCATCCTTTTTTCTGATGCGATAAGGGCTTGCCATTCTCAACCGTTAAGGTGGTATTTAATAAAAGTACGCCTTGCTTAGCCCAGGGAGTTAAGTCACCCGAAGTATTGATTAATCCAGTATCTGAATGAATTTCTTTGAAAATATTTTTTAAACTAGGAGGCAGTGGAATGTTATTGTTGACGCTAAATGCTATTCCGTTAGCTTGATTTTCGCCATGATATGGATCTTGACCTATGATAACCACTTTGGTGTCATTTATTTCGAATTGATTAATACAGTTAAATATTAAATCTTTATCCGGAAAAACCGAATTTTGATTGTATTGCTCATTTATAAAACGTGTTAGGTCTTTAAAATAGGCTTGGTCAAATTCTCTTTTCAATGCTTCCCGCCAAGAACTTTTTTTTATAATCATCCTTTAAATTAGACTTTATTAATGGTGTATTGTTTATAATTTAACAAATAACTAATCGTTATACTTTACTTATCATTACATTTGTACCATAATTTTTCAAATATAACAACATGAAAAAGGTCGCGTTAGTATTTTCTCTTTTATTTATGACAGCAATTTTATTTTCTTGCAAGTCTAGTCACAAATGTGCTGCTTACAGCAAAGTACAATCTGTTAAAGTTAATAGTCCATCATAGATTTACAATGATCTGGGAACATTTAATATCTCAAGACCAACTTGATGAAGTTTTAAAAGACACATCAGAAAGGGTTTATGCTATTTTTAAGCACAGTACACGTTGCTCAATAAGTAGCATGGCTAAAAATAGATTGGAGTCAAAATGGAACCCCAATCTCCCGATTGATAAAGTATATTATCTGGATCTGATTAAATTTAGAAATCTTTCTTCAGTTATTGCAGAAAAACTAAATGTTGAGCACGAAAGCCCTCAAATTTTATTAGTTAAGAATGGTGAATGTTTTTACAATGCTTCTCATAATTCTATTTCAACTACCCACATAGAGCATCAGTTTGCCTAAGATCTTTTTCTGTATGTTTAAGTATTGATTCTTCTTCCAAATAAAATAGTGCTAGAAAAAGTTGCTTTTAGTTTAAATAACCTGTAGTCCTGCTTTCATCTTGTTTGGAAGATTTTGACGTCTCTTTTTTTATTATTTTTGTTAAGCATGAAAAAGAGACTTATTTTACCTTTTCTACTTTTTGTTTTTTTACAAATTTCATTTGCTCAGCAAACTATTTTTGAGGAAACCGTTGTGAAGTATGACACTGAAATTGCGGGAGGAGTTCTTATCCATACGAACGGGTTTGGAGCTAACTTTAGGTATGGTAAGTTTTTGACTGGCTTTAAACAAAGAATGTATCAGCTTGAAATTTCGAATTGGAAATCAAGTAGAGAGGTTAAATCATTTAATCCATTTTACGATGACGTAAAAGGTTATGTATACGGCAAATTAAATTCTGTGGCGATGGTTCGCCCGTCCTTTGGCGTGCACAAATCATTTATAAGTAAACAGAGTTTAAGCGGAGTGTCTATTAATTATACCGCCCTTTTTGGGCCTACTTTTGCCTTCTTAAAGCCTGTTTATTTAGAAATAGGCAGTAGAACTGATAGTGGAAGTTTTCAGCTTCCTTACAATATAATTAGCACCGAAAGATATGATCCTTTAAAACATCAATTTGTCAATATTTATGGCAGAGCACCTTTTCTAAAAGGTTTGGGAGAGATGAAAATTTATCCGGGGATACATACTAAATTGGGAATCAACTTTGAATATGCAAATAATAACGATATTCTTAAAGCAATCGAATTAAATTTTACAGCAGATGCATTTTTAAAGGAATTACCTGTTATGGCGTTCTCTGAAAATCAGCAATTTTTTTTTACACTATCTGTTAATTTATTATACGGCGTTAAGCAGTAAACCAAATTAAGCAGCGGTTGTTATATTAATGTTGTCTTAACTTATAAAGAAGAAAATACCAATTTTATGTAATTTTATTAGCTTAAAATTACTTATCTTGTGGCTGTTTTCTGTAGTTTTTATTTAAAATCAATTAATAATATGAAAGTCAAAAAGTTTACTATTGGATTAGTTGCGGTTGGAGGACTCTTATTTGGAACTTCTACATTGTTAACTAGTCACGAACAGGCTTATTTTCCCCAAAGTACTTCTTTGCTATCCGAAGCTCCTTTAGCAGAGGGCATGGCGGAATATTACAAAATGCTTCGACAAGATCAGCGGACAGGAGAAATACCTGTAGAGGCTGTGCTAAATGCAAGGAAATCAATAGCATCTTTGCCTTCAGCAAAAACGCCAAATCTCAACTGGATTGAGATGGGCCCTGATAATGAAGCTGGTCGAACTCGAGCATTGATAGTAGATAACCAAAATCCAAATAGATATATCGCAGGATCTGTTTCAGGTGGTATTTGGATTTCTGAAAATAGAGGAGTCTCGTGGACTTCATATAATAATCAAATGGAAAGTCTAGCAGTTTCAGACTTGGCTCAAGCTCCTGACGGTACAATTTATTTTGGAACCGGACCATTATTTGATGGAGGTTCAAATAATAAGGGTTTAGGTTCAGAAATGATCGGAGCCGGATTATTTAAAATTACAGGTAATGGTCAAGTTGAGAAATTGGTAGGCCCTTCGATTGATAATGCTAGAGGTATAACATGGTCAGGAATTAACCATATTGCTATTGACCCGTCTAATCCGCTTAAGATGTATGCGGCTCAAGTAAATGGGCTTATGGCAACTACTGATGGTGGGGTTAGCTGGTTTAATCCGATACCTAACAGAACTATGATGTGTCAGGATGTTGATGTTACATCTACCGGTAAGGTAGTGGTTTCATTTGGAACTGAAATATTCTTATCAAATGATGGGAGTTTAAACTCTTTCGTGAGTTCACCTTTACCAAGAAATGTAGGACGTACAGAGATTGCAATTGCTCCTTCTAACGAGAATGTAATTTATGCTTCTGCTACAGTTGGTTCATTAGCAGGAATCTATAAATCTATCGATGGCGGTTTAAACTGGACTGTAATTGGTCCTGGAGGTAGTTCATCTTTCGATCCATTTTGTAGTTCACTTTCTTGCCAAGGTTTTTATGATAATGCGATTGCTGTATCTCCAACCGATCCTGGTTTGATTTACTTGGGTGGCGTTACATTATGGCGATGGCAACAAGGAAGTTCAGATTTCCAGGGATCGTGGGAGCAAGTGGCTTATAATTTTGAATTTCCTGGAAATAATAGTTTTGTTCATTCAGATGTTCATCGAATTCTTTTTGTTTCAGGAAATGAAGTCTTAGTTGGCAGTGATGGTGGAGTTCAACGAACTATGAATGCCGCAGATGCACGACCAACTTTTGCTACGCTAAATAGAGGTTATAATGTGACACAATTTTATGATATCGGCGTAGGTCCCACAGGAAAAGTTATGGGTGGCACTCAAGATAACGGTACAATTATTGTTGGGTATAAATTTAATAACAATACATCAGGCTTTGATGTTAGAGGCGGTGATGGATTCGACACTGAATTATCAGCATTAGTTCCAACAATCGGATTTGCTTCTTTATATTTCGGTAATGTTTCCAAAGTAACAGGTTTAGCTGAAAATTTCTCTGATGTTAACGTTGATGCAGGTAGTTTCTATAACCAAGATTTGTCTGCAAGATGTCTAGTTCCAACTAGAGGATGCGGTCCATTTTACACTTCATTTAAACTTTGGGAAACATTTAATGATGTTAATTCTAGAGATACCCTAACTTTAACTGTGGTAGCAGATAAGAAATACTATAGAGGAGATACTATTTTATTACCGAGTAGAACTATTGGACGATTCATTAAACATGCAGTTAATCAAGATTCTATCAATCCAAATGCTACAGTAGTTTTTGATAGTATAATAGATCCTTATCAATCAATAGCAGCATTAGCGAATGCTGTACCACCTAATCCACCAACAACTTCTGCTACAAGTATTCATATTACAAGAGATGCACTTAAAAATATTCCAAGTACTGAAATTGCTTGGTTTAGAATCACAGGTCCTGCTTCAAATCCGGAGCCAATAAATGGCACAATTATCACTATGGCTTTCTCAAGAGATGGCGATATTATATATGCAGGTACTTCAAGTGGTGAAGTCTTTAGAGTATCGGGATTGAACGCTGCTTGGCAAAATAATGACTATAGTTTTAATTCTACTAGCTCGTTTATTAAATGTAAAAGAATTGGAACCTTTGGTGGTCGATCTATTACAGGTATAGCAGTAGATCCTAATGATGCTGATAACGTAATTGTTACCTGTGGAAACTACAACAATACGGCATATGTTTACCGGACAGATTTTGCTACTACTGCAGGAGATCCATTTAATACTTTTGAGTCCATTCAAGGTACGGGATTATCTAGCTTCCCTGTTTATTCTGCTGTTATTGATAAAAACAATAATCAAAATATTATCATCGGAACTGAATTCGGAGTTTATGCTACCGAAAATGGATTTACAGCCAATGCTACTGATGTAGTTTGGAGTGAAGAGAACGCTGGTTTAGCTAAAGTGCCTGTATATGAAGTTCAACAACAAGTGTTCAATTATGAGTATGCCTCAAACGACGGAATGGTTTACGCAGGTACTCATGGTAGAGGAATTTTTAGATCAGACAAGTATGTGGGCATAAGAGATTTAGGTTCTAAAGGGGCAAATTCTACTTTTGAATCAAAAATTAAAATGTATCCTAATCCTGTTGTAGATAACGCAACAATTGAATTTAATTTAAAAGCTCAAGAGAATGTGAAGTTATCTGTTTATTCAATTTCAGGAAGATTAGTTCACACTGAAGATCTTGGCCTTCTTCAAAAAGGAGAAAGAAAAATTAATATCCAACTAAATGATTTAAGCGCTGGGTCTTATATATTGACACTGCAGGGATCTAAGGAGATTAAATCGACCAAATTTTTGGTCGCTCAATAAAATAAATAATTATAAAAAGGCGGAGTATTTTTACTCCGCTTTTTTTATGCCTTCATGTTAATAAATTGCCAAGGATATTTTATGTTTAATCCTTAATTTCGCACATCAGTTAAATGACTTAATCAAGAAAATTAAAGTATAATGCCAAAAGATACTAGTATAAAGCACGTATTGATAATAGGTAGTGGACCCATCGTGATTGGACAAGCGTGTGAATTTGATTATTCAGGTTCACAAGCATCAAGATCTTTGCGAGAAGAAGGGATAGAAGTTACCTTAATTAATTCTAATCCTGCAACTATCATGACTGATAAAGTAGTTGCAGATAACATATACCTGCAGCCACTTGAGCCTGAATCTATTGAGTCGATTTTAATTAACCATCCAGATATAGATGCTGTATTGCCAACTATGGGAGGACAGACAGCGTTGAACCTAGCTATAAAGTGCGATGAAATTGGAATTTGGGAAAAATACAATATCAGAATGATTGGTGTTGATATCGCGGCCATCAATATAACTGAAGATCGGGATCAATTCAAATCTTTGATGGAGAAGATTGGTATCCCTTGCGCTCCGTCTAAAATAGCGAATTCATTCCTGGAAGGAAAGAATTTCGCACAAGAGATTGGTTTTCCTTTGGTGATACGACCTTCATTTACATTAGGAGGAACCGGTGCATCATTTGTTCATACCGCAGAAGAATTTGATAAACTTTTAACGAGGGGTCTGCATGCTTCACCAATTCATGAGGTACTTATAGACAAGGCCGTTCTAGGTTGGAAGGAATATGAGCTTGAATTATTGAGAGATAAAAATGATAATGTAATTATTATTTGTTCTGTAGAGAATATGGACCCAATGGGTATTCATACAGGGGATTCGATCACTGTAGCTCCTGCAATGACTTTGTCTGACACTACTTTTCAGAAAATGCGGAACATGGCAATACATATGATGCGATCGATTGGGGATTTTGCAGGTGGGTGTAATGTTCAATTTGCTGTTAGTAATGATGAGAAAGAAGACATTATTGCAATTGAAATAAATCCAAGAGTTTCAAGATCTTCTGCATTGGCCTCAAAAGCAACAGGATATCCTATTGCTAAAATTGCAGCAAAACTTGCAATAGGTTATCATTTAGATGAACTGAATAATCAAATAACAGGTACTACTTCGGCATTATTTGAACCGACTTTAGATTATGTTATCGTTAAAATACCACGATGGAATTTTGACAAATTTGATAGCCCTGAAAAAACATTAGGACTTCAGATGAAATCTGTAGGTGAAGTAATGGGGATCGGTAGGTCTTTTCAAGAAGCACTTCAAAAGGCTTGTCAATCTTTAGAAATCAAAAGGAATGGACTTGGGGCAGATGGCAAAGAGTTACGAGATCAAGAAGTTATTTTACATAGCTTGAAGAATCCTAGTTGGAATCGATTATTTCATATCTATGATGCTATTAAGTTAGGGATTCCTTTATCAAGGGTTTATAGTGCTACATTAATCGATAAGTGGTTTTTATCACAAATTGAGGAAATGATTGCTCTTGAGAATGAGATTGAACGTTTTAATCTTTCTACACTACCAAAAGACCTTCTTTTGGAGGCCAAGCAAAAAGGCTATGCAGATAGACAAATAGCTCATTTATTAAAATGCCTAGAAAGTGAAGTTTTTGCTAAACGTCATGAATTAGGGATTAATAGAGTTTATAAGCTAGTAGACACTTGTGCTGCTGAGTTTGAAGCACAAACTCCATATTATTACAGTACATTCGAAGAGGAAAATGAATCTCCTGTATCAGATAAAAAGAAAATAATTGTTCTTGGAAGCGGTCCTAAC
Source organism: Vicingaceae bacterium (assembly GCA_018402765.1). Classification (GTDB taxonomy): domain Bacteria; phylum Bacteroidota; class Bacteroidia; order Flavobacteriales_E; family Vicingaceae; genus Acidiluteibacter. The sequence goes on from JAGYIE010000003.1 coordinate 314,821, forward strand.
AGAATTGGACAAGGAATTGAATTTGATTATTGTTGTGTGCATGGAGTACTAGCTGCAAAAGAATGCGGGTACGAAACAATCATGATTAACTGTAATCCTGAGACAGTTTCTACAGACTTTGATACAGCAGATAAATTGTATTTTGAACCTGTATTCTGGGAGCATATTTACGATATCATTTTACATGAGAAACCTGAAGGAGTTATTGTTCAGCTTGGGGGGCAGACCGCATTAAAGCTGGCAGCAAAGTTAGACCGTTATGGTATAAAAATAATTGGGACTAGTTATGATGCCTTAGATTTAGCAGAAGATAGAGGTCGTTTTTCTGACTTATTAAAAGCTAATGATATTCCGTATCCCCAATATGGTTCAATTGAAACTGCTGATGAGGCAGTTGAATTAAGTAAAGAGATTGGTTTTCCTTTATTAGTAAGACCTTCATACGTTCTGGGAGGTCAAGGAATGAAGATAGTTATCAATGAAGAGGAACTAGAGCGGCACGTTGTTGAAATCTTAAAGGATTTACCGGGTAATAAAATATTGTTAGATCACTTTTTATCCGGTGCTATTGAAGCTGAAGCCGATGCAATATGTGACGGAGAGAATGTTTATATTATTGGCATTATGGAACATATAGAGCCTGCTGGCATACATAGTGGGGACTCTTACGCTGTTTTGCCTACCTTTGATTTAAGTGGTCATGTTTTAAAGCAAATTGACGATCATACTAGAAAGATTGCAGTAGCACTAGAGACTAAAGGGTTAATTAATATCCAATTTGCGATAAAGGATGAAATTGTTTATATTATCGAAGCTAATCCAAGGGCTTCTAGAACGGTTCCATTTATTTCAAAGGCCTATGATGAGCCTTATGTCAATTATGCAACTAAGGTTATGTTAGGTGAGAAGAAGGTTACAGATTTTAACTTTTCACCCAAAAAGTCAGGCTATGCAATCAAAATTCCAGTTTTCTCATTTGATAAATTTCCAAATGTGAACAAGGAGCTAGGTCCAGAGATGAAATCAACAGGAGAAGCAATCCGATTTATAACCGATTTAAAGGATAAGTTTTTTAGAGAGATTTATTCTGAAAGAAACTTATATTTAAGTAAATAACTAATGGTTCAAGAAGCGGGTTTGGTAAGCTTAATAAAGACAATTGCAATAATTTTCGCTGTTTATTACAGCTTAAAAATTATAGGTCGTTATTTTTTGCCATGGCTTTTAAAGCAATTCATTAAGAAGCAAAAAGAAAAGTATCAGCAACAAAATGGATTTTCAAATTTTGAGGACTCGAAAAGAAGAGAGGGAGAAGTAAAGATTACATCCACACCTAGTAAACAAAACACAGGTGATGATTTAGGTGAGTATGTTGATTATGAAGAAATAATGGACGATAAATAAATTTATATTATGGCATTTGATTTTAAGAAAGCACTACCACACATTATTGCAATTCTCTTATTTTGGTCACTTGCTGCGGTCTATTATTATCCTGCTTTACAGGGTTATGCGGTAAAGCAAAGCGATATTTCTCAACACAAAGGAATGTCTAGTGAGATTACCTCTCATAAAGATCTGTTTAATGAAGAGCCTCTTTGGCAAGGAAATATGTTTGGGGGTATGCCTTCTTATCAAACATCTCGTGTAGAGTATGATGGAAACATCTTTGGATACATATATGCTGGTATTAATAAGCTAATACCGCTACCAATCAGTGTTACCTTCCTCTACATGCTGGGATTTTATCTGTTGATGCTGTGTATTGGATTGAATCCATGGTTATCGGTCTTTGGTGCAATAGCTTTTGGTTTTTCTTCATATTTCTTTATTATAATTGAAGCGGGGCATAACTCTAAGGCATTCGCTATTGCGTTCATGGCTCCCGTATTAGGAGGTGTTCTTTTAGCCTATCGTAAAAATTCACTTTTAGGCATGTTAATCATTGCAATTTTTATGTCTCTTGAGATTTATGTAAATCACCTTCAAGTAACGTATTACTTAGGTTTCCTAGTTGCATTAATCATTCTTTATTATTTAATTCAGTTTGTTCGAAATAATGAGAAAATGAAATTTATTAAAATTTCATCTCTTGTTATTGTTGGATTTGCAATTGGCGTATTTACAAATAGTGGAAATTTATTAACGACCTATGAGTACTCAAAAGCGTCAACTCGCGGTAAATCAGAGTTGACTATCAAACCACCAAATCAACAAACAGATATTATTGCTAAAGAGGGCTTAGATCGAGATTATATAACTCGATGGAGTTACGGAAAGCAAGAAACGTTTTCATTGTTAATTCCAGATGTTAAAGGTCCAGGGTCAGGTGCCATTATAGCGGATCAAGATGAAGTAGAGCGATTAAGAAGAGAAGATCCTAACTTCTTTAATTATTTGGTGGAAGAGTATCAAAAAAGAGGAAACATCGTCAATACTTATTGGGGAGACCAGCCAATTACTTCAGGCAATGTTTATGTTGGTGCAATTGTTTTTCTTCTTGCTTTCTTAGCGATGTTTTTCGTGAAGGATACGATTAAATGGCCTCTATTTATTATGTTAATCCTATCTATATTCTTAGCATGGGGAAAGAATATGATGTGGTTTACTGATCTTTTTATAGATTATTTTCCTATGTATAATAAGTTTAGAGCAGTAACTATTATTATGGTAATTGTGGAACTAATATTCCCTTTATTGGCTGCACTTTTCCTTTTAGAGTTTATTAATCGTAAAGCTGATTTTATTAGTCACCAAAAATCTCTTTATAAGGTAGTTGGAGGTTTTTTGCTCCTGCTGATTATTGTTGCATTTACTCCTGATACTTTCTTTGATTTTACATCGGCTAATGAGGAGGCTCAATTTTCACAACAATTATCTCAATCGAATCCTCAAATAATTAATCAGCAACGTGATGCGTTGATAGATTATAGAATTGATGTTTTCCAAACTAGCGCATTTAGAACTTTGGGATTCATTGCTATTGGATTAGTTCTACTTTTATTATTTATAAGAGATAAAGTAAATTGGAAAGTATTAGTTGGAAGTTTAACAGTTTTAACATTAATAGATTTAAGTTTTAATGATAAGCGATTTATCAATAATGAAAAGCTTCCTAATGGAGGCGGTTATGCAATGTGGGAGAAAAAGGATAAAACAGTCACTCCCTACGCAGCTGGAGTCGCTGATAAAGAAATATTGAAAAGAGAACTTTCAAAGAATCCTTCTATTGGAAATGAGATCCAAACAATTAGTAGTTTGTACCAGCAAAATGGTGAGAGGCTTACCGCAGCTAAGAATGAATACATAGCTTTTACAACTTTAATGAGAGAAACGCATTACAGAGTGCTGAATACTACTTCACGATTAGATGCTGATGCTAGAACTGCCTACTTTCATAAAACTCTAGGCGGATATCATGGAGCTAAAATGAAAAAATATCAGGAATTGGTAGACTTTCATTTGGCAAAAGAGCAGTATACGCTGCAACAAGCAATAGCACAAGGAGGACAGTCTTTAGCAGAATCGTATCTTCCTCAATTGAATATTACCAATATGCTTAATGCTAAGTATATTATTGGAATGACTAACACGAAACAAGGTCAGGGTACAGTATTAGTTGAAAATGAATTTGCATACGGTAATGCTTGGTTTGTTGAGCAGATAGAGCAAGTTGAGAACTCAGACTCCGCAATGTTAGGTTTGTCTAAAAATAATTTAAAAAAAGTGGCTTTGGTGACTCCTGATGAAGCTATTATCACTAATAGCTTTAATCCTACAATCAATGATCAGATTAAATTGTTAGATTATTTGCCAAATAAATTGACTTATCAATATTCAACTACTGATAACCAATTTGCAGTATTTTCTGAAATCTTTTATGAAAAAGGTTGGAAAGCATTTATAAATGGAAAACAGCAAGCAATACACGAAGTTAACTTTTTATTGAGAGGTATTGAATTGCCAAAAGGTCAAGGTGAGTTAATTATGATTTTTCAACCCGACTCTTTTAATATTGGAGTAATTGCATCTTATGTTGGAACAGGCATAATTTTTTTACTACTAATACTGGTATTGATTCAATCTAAAAAGAAAAATGAAATGGCTTAAAGAATTAACAGGTCATTCTTTATCTTTAATTGTTTGTTCAATTCTCTTAGAGGTTTCTCCATCGATAGAGTGAAAGTATCGCTCGATAAATAGGTCATATTGTACTTGATTTATTTCCGAGGAGAGATTTGACAAAACACTAAAAAGTTTTTCTTTATTGTCTATTTCAATTCCCACGCCTTCTTTAATGTATCCAACTATATCTTCTTTGAAATAGTCTAGAATAAGTAAGGGTTTGTAGTATTCAATAAATTCTGCACCTACAGTAGAGTATGCTGTAATTAGAAGGTCACACTTTTTAAACTGTTCGTCCAATGTTACCCCTCTTTCAATTTTATAATTTGTGAAGCCAATCTCTTCAGCTAAATCACAAAAATAACTATCGTCTTTTTCGTTTGGATGTGGTCTAATTATTAAGAAAAAATCTTTTCCTAATTGATTAAATGTTGAGAAAATATCCATTAGGTAATTATCTCTAATAATTTTGTTCGGGATCGGTTGAGATGCGAAAAGAGCTATTTTAACTGAGCTATCTAAATTTTTTGTTTTGTTGGTGATTATTTGCTTCCTTAGACTACCTACCGCTTTAATTTGATTCGGTGGGTAGCCACATTTTCTTGTTAATACTTCATTATAATATTCCCCCCATGTAAAGGTAATATCGGGCAAAAGAGGTTTCTTGTTATAATCCCCATAATCGTAGGCAAAATGATTCTTATAAATAGCTCCATGTTGAATCGCATATACTTTCACGTTGTTTAATTTTGCAGCGTATTGGATAACTTTCTGCTGTGGACTATTTTCATCACTAATAAAGAATGATTTTATTTTTCCTTTTTTGAATAGGTTATAAAAAGAAATCATTCGCATATATAGAATGCAAAAATATAGATGGTTAGAAAAAAATAAGTTGCAAATTTCTCTTTCGCTTTCACTTGTAAGCTCTTTTTTTAAATCAAGCTCGAGTTGTTTTGTTTTTCTGAAAAACCTAATTATTGCTAAATGAGTAGAAGGCTTAATTAACGATTTAAATAACAGTGAATCTGAATTTAAATATTCCTTCAATAATTTCTGTTTGGGTAGCTCTTTTTTTAGATCAAACAAACTTCGGATCTTTAAAATGGGATAAACCTTAGTCAATTCACCAAATAAGCCCTTTGTTGAATAGCCTTTGTATTTTTCGTCATGTATTATTATCGTACCTTTTAATTCAATATTGTTAAATACACCTAAAATAATGTATACTAATTCTTTAGAGAGCCGTTTGACTGATGTAATCTTACTTGAAGTTGTTGATTTATAGTTGTAAAAATCTCCTTCAGGATATACTTTTTTAAAATGTAACTCGGTAGCATTGCTTAACCTTCTTTCAATTAATCTAAAATTTGTTCTGAAATGCTCTAAAAACCATATATTAATACCTATCTCTTTTTCTAATTCAATAAAGTGGCGGTCAAAAGAGTTATAGAAACTGACAACATCAGCTATGCTCTGTCTTTTAATAGACTCTTCTTTCTCTTTAGGTAACTTAAAGGCTTGAATTTTTTTATTTTTCATTTCAATTCTCGAAAAGAGAGTCTCGTTTTGAAATTTTTCCGGATTAAAGTTATTTAAATCGCCTTTTAGAAATATCTTTTTCAAAAGATTGTAATTGAGAGTAATTAAAAATTCAACTTGTATTCAGGTCAATAAGGAATGTATTTATTAATTACATACCTTTGAATAAAGATATATAAAATGAGTAAAACCATAGCTTTCATACCTGCAAGAGGAGGCAGCAAATCTATAAAATTAAAAAATATAAAGCTATTTTATGGTAAACCATTAATACAATGGAATATTAATGAATTAATAGCATTAGATCAAATTGATGAGATCATAGTAGCAACAGACAGCCAAGAAATAGAATCGGCAATTGAACCAAATCCAAAGGTTAAAATTTATCATCGGGAAGCTGAAAATGCGCAAGATTGTTCTTCTACTGAATCGGTAATGCTGGAATATATTAGAAATGCTAAATTGAATGATGATGATGTATTTATTTTAGTTCAAGCTACATCACCCTTCACACATAAAAGCGATTTTGTGTCAGGCTTTACACTATTTGAAAAAGAAGATAATGATTCTGTTTTGGCAGTAGTTCCTTTTAAAAGACTTGTATGGTCAGAAGATAAGAAACCATTAACTTTTGACTTAGATAAAAGACAAAGAAGGCAAGATTTTGATACTTATTACCTTGAAAATGGTGCTTTTTATATAAATACGGTAAAAAATATTGTAGAAAATAAGAGTAGAATTTCAGGTAGATTTGGATTCCATATTATGCCAGAATATACTGCACTAGAAATGGATGAACTAATTGATTGGGATTTTGGAGAAATTCAAATGAAAAAACTTATAGAAAATAAAGAATTTATACCTAGTTAATGAAATTTAATAGATCAATAAAAATACTGAACAAAGAAATTTCAAATTCTTGTCCTACTTTCATAATTGGTGAAGCAGGCGTTAATCACGGTGGTGATATGGCCATAGCAAAACAATTAATAGATGTTGCGGTAGAAGCAGGCGTAGATGCTGTAAAGTTTCAGGCCTTTCGCACTGATGAGCTGATTATTGCTGATGTTGAGAAGGCTCCATACCAAAGGTTAACAACCTCTGAACAGGAGTCTCAATCGGATATGTTAAGAAAGTTGGAATTAAAGAAAGAACAATACATTGAACTGAAAGATTATTGTGAATTAAAGGGAATTTTATTTCTTATTACACCATTCGACGAAGTTAGCTTAAATGAACTCGAAGAAATAGGTGTATTTGCCTATAAAGTAGCTTCCACTGATACAACTAATTTACCTTTCCTTAAACGAATTGCTAAAACAGGAAAACCTATTTTTCTTTCTACAGGGATGACTTATTTAAACGAGGTAAGAGCCGCTTTAGAAGAGATTCATCCTTTTAATAAAAATGTTATATTAATGCAGTGCACAGCCAATTACCCTATTAAGGATAATGAAGCAAACCTCAATGTTATTAATACCTTTAAAGAAGAATTTGATGTTTTGATTGGCTATTCAGATCATTCAGTTGGTATTGGGGCTACACCCTACGCAGTCCCAATGGGGGCATGTTTGGTTGAAAAGCATTTTACTATTGATAGAAATGCTCAAGGCCCCGACCATTTAGCTTCTTTAACCCCTGATGAGTTAAAAGGATTGGTAAAGGAGATAAGAAGAATTGAGTCATATCTGGGTTCTTATATAAAATCGCCAACAGACTCTGAGTTGCAAACGAGAAACTCCTTGCAAAAACGTCTAGTAGCGAAGAAAGAAATTAAAAAAGGCGAATTGTTTAGTGAAAGTAATTTGGTAGCTAAACGAACCGGTGGAGTTGGTATTTCACCTCTCGATTATAAAAATATAATTGGAAAGAAGGCTGAGATAGATTTTGCAATAAATTCTATTATCCAGCTATGAAGAAGGTTTCAATTATAGGGGCAGGAGGTCATACCCGAACGCTGATTAATCTTTTAACGTTAAATAGCATACCTGTAAATGCTATTTACGATGATAATCAAATAAATAATGCAGAGCGAATTTCTGGCATACCTGTTTTACATTTAGCTTCTATATCTGAAGATGAAATAGTGTTAATCAGCAAAGGAAATGTACCTGACAAATTTTTTTATACTCAAAAGTATTCAAAACAATTAATGGAGGAGAATATAATACATCCTAAGGCATTGATAGAGACCTTTCAAATTGGGTTGTTTAATCAAATATCTCCTTTGGTTTATATTTCCAATACCTCGATTGTAGGAAGTCATAATATAATCTATTCAGGTTCAGTTTTAGAGCATGAATCAGAAATAGGAGATTTTAATATTATTACTGTTAATGTATCAATTTGTGGAAGAGTTAAGATTGGAAATAGATGTTATCTAGGTGCTGGAAGTGTTATCTTACCAAATATTACCATTTGTGACGATGTTATAGTTGGAGCAGGAGCAGTTGTAACTAAAAATATATCGACCAAGGGTACTTATGTTGGAACTCCCGCTAAAAATATAGAATTATGATTTATGTTTCTAGTTCTTGCATTAAGTCAGATAGTATAGAGCAATCTATACGGGCACTCGCTGCAGAAGGATTTAAGAATATTGAGTTATCAGGCGGTACAAGTTACAGAGAAGATACACTAGATTTACTACTTAGTCTTAAAAAGGAATTGGATCTTAATTATTTACTCCACAACTATTTTCCACCACCAAAGGAGCCTTTTGTTTTAAATTTGGCATCTTTAGATGATGAAGTTCACACAATGACCCTGAACCATATTAAAAAGGCTGTTGATTGGTCAGTTAAACTTGCTGCAGAGAAATTTGCGTTTCATGCCGGTTTTTTGTTGAATATTCCATTAAGTCAAATTGGAAAAAAAATAGACAAAATCGGGCTATTTGATGAATTATACGCGTACCGTCGTTTTAACGAAAGTTTAATAGAAATTCGCAATTTCGCAAAAGAAAGAATTGACTTATACATTGAAAATAATGTATTGAGTACAGATAATTTTAAATCCTTTAACTCAATTGATCCTTTCTTTTTTACTTCTGAGAAGAATATGGGTAAAGTTGAGTGGTCTAAAGATTTTAATTGTTTATTAGATGTGGCTCATCTAAAGGTTAGTTGCCAAGCTCTGTCTTTAAATTTTCAAGAACAATTGAAGGGCTTATATAAAAAAACAGATTACATTCATATAAGTGATAATAATGGTTTAGAAGATTCAAATCAAGTGGTAACTGAAGAAAGTGATTTATATGAACAACTTAAATCCATTTGGGTTAAAAATAAAACGATTACAATAGAAGTCTATTCAGGTATGGATGATATAAAAACTACTTATAACTTACTGCATAATTTAAATACGAATTAAATGGAATCAATATTTAAAGTAGGTCAAAGCCTTAAAGTCCTATTAGGTTCAATTAATCAAAAACCATATGGTACTGCTTTTGTAGAAGATGAAAATAACAAATTAATAGGAATCGTAACTGATGGGGATTTTAGAAGAATGCTCTTAGATGGTAAGGAGCTAACTGATACTTTAGAAAAATCGGATTTAAAAACCTTTGTATCCGCGAAGGAGGGTGAAGACTTTGATCAACTGCTAAAGAAAACCAATAATAAAATACACATTATACCTATAGTTAATAGTCAAGGAGAATTGATTGATTACTTTGAGTTTAAGCATCAAACAAAATTTACTCCGGTGGCTGAACCTACTTTAGAAAATAAAGAATTAGAATATTTATTAGATGCTTTTTCATCAACATGGATATCAAGTAGAGGTAAGTATATTGATAGATTTGAAGAAGAGTTTTCTACTTATTGCGGAGTTAAGCATGGGGTAGCTACCTCTAATGGAACTGTAGCTATTCACTTGGCTCTATTAGCATTAGGCATTAAAGAAGGTGACGAGGTAATTGTTCCTGACTTAACTTTTGCTGCCACAATAAATGCTGTCCTCTACATAAAAGCAATACCTGTTATTGTAGATATAGACCCAGATACCTGGACTATTTGCCCGAAGGAAATAGAAAAGGCCATAACGCCAAAAACGAAAGCTATCATACCTGTGCATGTGTATGGACAGCCTTGTCAAATGGATCAGATAATGGATATCGCTCATAGGAATAATTTAAAAGTTATTGAAGACTGTGCTGAGGCGCACGGAGCAGAGTTCAATGGAAAAAGAGTGGGAAGTTTTGGTGACATTTCTACCTTTTCATTTTTTGCAAATAAGATAATTACGACAGGAGAGGGCGGGATGTGCGTTACCAACGACTTGGCGCTAGATATGCAAATGAGAAAACTTCGTGACCATGGCATGAATAAAGAGAAAAGGTATTGGCATGATGAAATTGGTTTCAACTATCGAATGACTAACTTACAGGCTGCGATAGGCTGCGCTCAGATTGAACAAATTGATCAAATTTTAAAAAGAAATAATCAAATAGAAGAAGATTATATTAATTTCTTGTCCGACTTAAACTTATTTGATTGGCAAAAAACATTTGAAAATAGGAAAAAGGTTGTTTGGTTGATGTGCTGCACTACCAATAAAAGAGAAGAAGTTATGAAGGCTTTATCGTCAAATAATATCGATGTTAGACCATTCTTTTATTGTTTGTCTGAAATGCCTATCTATAGTGAGTATACATTTTCAAACAGAAACTCAACTCGTATTTCTAAAATAGGATTGAATTTACCAACCGTTAAGAATATTGACTACACTAGGGTTAAAGAAATCTTAGGAACAATAATAAAGCATTAAAATTTCATAGAAATTTAAGAATGAGTGATTTTTCGCATAGAATAGTACAGAATTTAAAGAATGGTACATTAATTTCAAATGGACTTACTGCCATAAAAAATAGAATATTAAAGTATACTGTAAACAATAATCTTTTTTATGTTTTTGATGCTAATAGAGTAAGAACCAAAAAGTATCTATGCGATATTCAACCAATTGATGAGAATCACTATTTGGCAGGTAATTATTATCTAGACAAAAGAGTAAATATTGATAAGAATTCACTTGTTTACTCTTTAGGTATTTTAAATGATATTCGCTTTGATCGCTATTTATCAAAGCAGTTTGGATGTTCCATTTTTATGTATGATCCGACTCCTCTTTCTATTGAATTTATGGGAAATCAGAAGGATGATAACTTTAAGTTTTTTCCTTATGGTGTTTGGACTGAAGAAACAACGTTGACTTTTTATGAACCTAAATATGGGGGGTCATCATCAATACATGTTGATGGGGATAAAGGACAAATGAACTCTTTTGATGCTAAATGCTTTACCATCAAAAAACTAATGGAGGATAATGAACATCAACATATAGATCTTTTTAAGGCTGATATTGAAGGGGCTGCATTGCCTATTTTAGAACAAATGATAGATCAACACATATTTCCTACAGAAATTGTTGTGGAATTTGAACGGCCAAGGTCAGGAGAGTCAGAAATAAATGATTTCTTTTTAAGGGTAGATGCAGTTAGAAATAAATTAAAATTGGAAAATTATAAGGAATATCAGATACCAAGGGTCCACGCAAAGTATTATTCCATAGAATTTTTATTTGTTAAAATCTAGTATCTAAAATTACATTAGCTCTTTCCACTTTTTCTTTACCGATGGAGTAAAGTGGTGTTTAGGCATGAAATAATTTGTAAGTGCATATCGGTTGCCTTCTTTTATCGGCATACCTCTGTGTATTCCCCTTGTGTCTACCAATATCACAGTCCCTTTAGAAGCTGTAAATACTTTTTTCTCTAATTGCTTGTTTGATTTTAAAAATGCTTCAATTTGACTCTCTTCGATTCTATTTTGATGAGCGTTAAATTTATTTACAAGAATTGAATTGTATATAGTTGATATTTTATGACTACCAAGAATATATTCAAATGGACCATTATTCTCGTTAACATCTGTTAGGTAAACTATACTCTTGTATTGTATGCGATAAACACTATCTCTATGCCACCCTTCTCCTGAACCTAAATTGTTGTCTTTTGGTACTAGTTTAGCACCAAGTGTATGAGAGTTTATAAGTTCGCAGTTTGTGTAACTCTCTCCTATTTGCGTTAATTTAGGATCAGTATGAAAGCTCATTATATTTTTGGAATATTGATGTGATCCGTAAATTCTAGTATCAGAACTTTCTTTATCTGTCCATTTTTTGATGCTATCGTCGGTTATCATTCCGTCTATTTCAGCCATAATAGCTTTGCATTGCTCTTTCGTATAGTACTTAGGTATTACAGCGACACCATTTAATTCGAGTTCTATTAATATTTTTCTATCTTCATCAGATATATTTGTGGTTGTTTTGGAATGCAACTTATCCTTTAATGTTTCATAAGATATTAAAGAATAAGCTTTGGCTAAATCTAGGACAGACATAATGGGAATTTTTATATTTAAAAACAACAATAAAGATTAAAATTATTCATTTTATTCTTAATTCTGTCATCAATCATTAAAATATAAGCTTTGGGAATTGTTTTAAAACAAGCATCTCTTTCATCTTTTAGTAGCTATTTAGGAGCCTTAATTGGGTTTTTTAATGTATCTCTCTTTATGAATAGATTATTTTCATACGAAGAGTTTGGATTGCGATCTGTGCTCCTAGATATCACCGTCGTTGTTGCTATTCTTGCCCAATTCGGAACCGGTCGCAGCCTTGTTCGGTTTTTTACTTTTTTTACAAATGGAAATGCAAAAGAAGATAATGGATTATTTTCAGTAACCCTATTTATCTCTATTATTGGGTTTCTTTTTTTTACGCTATTACTTTTCATCTTTCAACCACTATTAAGTAACTACTTTATCGATAAAAGTGCATTGATTGTTGATTATTATTGGGCCTTATATCCGCTGATTTTTTTAATGCTATTGAACAATCTTTTCGAGCAGAAACTTCAAGCAAATTCAAATACAGCAGTATCTACTTTTTTAAAGGAAGTACTTAATAAGTTGATTACAACTTTCTTGTTAGTGTTGTACTATTTTGATTCGATTAATTTTGAAGGATTCATTATTGGATTTATTCTTTCATACCTCTTTAATTCAGTTGTTTATTTCTTCTATTTGCATCGGGAGAAGCAATTTTCATGGAAAATAAATTGGAAGTTTTTCAATGTTAGGCTTAGAAAAATTTATCTCCGATACAGTTTCTTTACCGTATTTACCAACCTTTCGGGTATTATTTTATCTAAGTTGGATATTATAATGCTTCTATTTTTGCTGAATTTAACTTCTGTCGGAATATATGCAAATGCTCTTTACTTCTGTATCCTAATTACTATTCCATCAACATCAATTGTCAAAATATCATTCCCAATATTAGCTCATAACTACAAACGAAAGCGATTTGATTTAATTGAAGATCTGTACAAGAAAACTTCCATCAATCAGTTTTTGGTGGGGGGAGTCTTATTCACACTACTGTGGATAAATATTGATGCGGTATTTGAATTTCAAAAAGCAGAATATGCAACTGGAAAAATGGTGATTCTAATTTTAAGTATTACTCGACTTATTGATATGCTAACTGGTGTAAATGGACAAATAATAAATGCTTCGAAGTATTACCCTTTTGAAGGAATGACCTCTTCTGTTTTAGTTGTAATAGGGGTATTAACAAACTTGTACTTTATTCCAAAATTTGGCATTGAAGGAGCCGCTATTGCAACTTTAATTTCATCTTCCTCATACAATATCCTAAGAGTATTTTTCATTTATCAAAAGATGAGGTTAAGTCCTTTTAGTAATCAGACTTTAAAGACTATAGGAATCGTATTGGCTGGGATTGGATTAGGATCTCTGCTTCCCACTAGTGGAATAGGTATTGTTGATATAGTGTATAAATCAGTGCTGATGTGTTTGCTTTTTGCATTTTTAATTCTAAAGTTAAAAGTATCAGAAGATATTTCTCAGCTTTTTAAAAAGTATTACACAAGATTGTGATTTAATCTTCTATTGATTGATGCTCAAAATTTTCTTTTACTTTTCTTATAGATCCTGCTTGCTGAATTGATGCATTTAGCTCAAAACCAATCAGCAATACTAAAGAATTGAAATAAATCCACAGCATCACTACAATCAATGTCCCAATGGAGCCATAAATTTTATTGTAATTTGCAAAGTTATCTACATAGAAAGCAAAACCTATAGATACAACCAATACTAAAAATGTTGCCAAGGTTGAGCCTGCGCTAAAAAATCGCCATTTCATAGAGCGATTACCTCCTAAATAATACATAAAGGAAATGGCAAAAAAGCATAGTAACATAATTATTAACCATTTCCCTAAAGTTAGAAGAATGGCTCCTATGGTGTCGCTTTCTTCTAAGAAATAGTAAATAATAACCTCTGAACTTACTATTGCAGCAATTGCAATAATGATTAGTATCGTCAATATAAATAAAAGCGATACACTTAACATCTTTTGCTTTATGGCGCTTCTTTTGAATGTCGTATTGTAGCTATCTTTAAAGGCAGTCAAGAGGCCATCTAGTCCATTTGTTGCTAGATAAATTGCAAATACAAAACCGAATGAAAGCAGCCCTTGGTTGGGCTGAAGGATTATCTCGATTAGGGTCTCTTCTGCAAAATTATAAGCCGATGTAGGTAGAAGATCATTTAGTATCGCTAGTAATTCTAATTGAAAGTTATTGATTGGAATCAGAGGTATAAGTGTGACAATAAAGATAATGGTCGGAAAAATAGCCATAAAAAATTTAAAAGCTAAACTAGAAGCTTTAGTCGCTAGTAGCCCTTTTTGAATTCCTTTCCAAAAGAAGACACCAACATAGAAAATAGGTAATCCATCGAATCCTGGTAAGACTAGTCTTTTTGAAAGACTTATTAGAGAAACTACTAAAGGCCAATTTAACACTCGATCTTTTAGCTTTTCAGTCATATTTAGATAGCTTTTAAACTTAGGTCTAAACTATTAATTTGGTGAGTTAAAGCTCCTACAGAAATATAATTCACTCCGCACTCTGCATAAGCTCTAAGCGTTTCTTTAGTAATACCTCCTGATGCTTCTGTTTCTGACTTCTCACCAATTAGTTTAACTGCTTGTCTTAAGTCAGAATAATTGAAGTTGTCTAACATAATTCTGTCAACAGGACCTGCTGTAAGTATCTGTTTTACTTCGTCAAGGTTTCGAGCTTCTACTTCAATTTTAAGTGACTTACCTTCACGTTTTAGATATTCTTTAGTTTTAGCTATCGCTAAATCAATTCCACCTGCATAGTCAATATGATTATCTTTTATCATAATCATGTCGTAAAGTCCAAAACGGTGATTGTACCCACCGCCAATTTTAACCGCTAATTTTTCAATTTCTCTTAGTCCCGGACTAGTTTTTCTTGTATCCAATAGTTTACAAGGTAACTCTCCAACAATGCTTACTAGTTCGTAGGTATGTGTGGCTATTCCACTCATTCTCTGCATAAAGTTTAAAGCTAATCGCTCCCCCATTAAAATGGATTGAGATGAACCCTCTACATAAAAAGCAATATCACCGTACTTCACCTTATGCCCATCAGATAAAATAATTTCAATTTTTAGATTTGGGTCAACTGCTTTAAACACTTTTAGAGCAATTTCTACACCCGCTAAAATTCCCTCTTGCTTAACTAATAATTTTGCTTTTCCTTTTGCTTCTTTCGGGATACATGAAAGTGATGAGTGATCTCCATCTCCGATATCTTCTTTAAGAGCGATATCTATTAATTCGTCTATATTCATTGGGGATTATTCGTCTATTTCTACATTAAATTCAAGAATTTGATGCTTTTCAGCTTTCTTCATTAAAAGTATGTATGTTCTGTAATGATGATTCTCTTTTAAAAGAGAACCTATTAAATAATACGATTCATTTTTAGATTTTCCTTGGTGCTTTAATTCATAGGAATTTACTTGACCTTCTTCAAAGAAAGATTTTAAAATCAGTTCGGCTTGTTGCTTACTAAATACACCATCTGTTTTTGGAATTTTTAGGTCAACATTATCACTAAAGTAGGATGCTAGTGTTTTTGAATCTCCTTGTTGTATTGCTTTTGTAATACCAGAAATGTCTTGTCCATTTGCAGAGAACGAGAGCATTGCAAGTAAAATTAGGAGTAAGGTAGTTGCTTTAAATTTCATCGGTTATATTTGGCAAAAATTAAGCCAATTTTAAATGGCTCATATGAATAGTTAAAGTTACTCAAAATACTGTATCTGTTATGAAGTTTACCTTATTACTCATTAATAAATCGAAGGAAAATTATATTGACAAAGGCTTTAAAGAGTATGAAAGCAGATTAAAGCATTATGCGAAATTAGAGACTGTTGTTCTTGAATTGCCCAAAAAGCTAAAATTTTCATCACAGGAATTACAAAAGATTGAAGAAGGCAAGCTGCTCATAAATCAATTAGGAGTAAACGATTTTTTGGTATTGTTAGATAATCACGGTAGCTCAGTAACTTCAGAAAGTTTTGCAAAAGAAATTCAAATGTGGCAAAACCGAGGCCTTTCTTCAGTTTGCTTCGTGATTGGTGGGCCATTTGGGTTTAGTGACGAAGTTTACAAACGAGCTAATTACCAACTAAGTCTTTCGAAAATGACGTTAACTCACCAAATGGTTAGATTATTTTTCTTGGAACAACTTTACAGGGCGCATACTATCATAAAAGGGGAGAAGTATCACCATTAGTTGCCTTCGTACAAATATAGCTGCCATTTCCATGCACTTAACATCATTTCTTCTAGGCCAAATTTTGGCTGCCAACCCAATAATTTATACGCTTTTGAATTATTCGCATAAACGGCTTCTACATCCCCTTCTCTTCTGTCAACTATTTCATAGTTGAGTGTTAACTTATTTACTTGTTCAAAGCTCTTAACTACCTCTAAAACAGTTACACCATTTCCTGTTCCTAGATTAAAAATATCTATTGGTTTATCCATTTTTTCAAGATAATTTAATGCTAATATATGCGCTTCTGCGATATCACTAACATGAATATAATCCCTCACACAAGTACCATCTTTTGTATTGTAATCTCCACCAAATATTTGAAGCTTATCTTTTAGTCCCGCAGCTGTTTGTGTTATGAATGGAACTAAATTGTTTGGACGCGCAGATGCAGGCTCACCATTTAATCCGGATTCATGTGCTCCTACAGGATTAAAGTATCTTAGTATAATTACCTTCAATAATTGATGTGCTTTTACGGTGTCTGCTAATATCCCTTCGCCAATAAACTTAGTCTGGGCATAGGGGGATTCGGGAATTCCTAAACTTGATTTTTCAGTAACAGGTAATTCCTCAGAATTTCCATAGACTGAACATGAAGATGAAAATATAAATTTATGACAGCTAAATATCTGACAACATTCCAATAAGTTAATAAGAGAATCTAAATTATTTCGATAGTATAAAAGTGGATTTGCTAAAGATTCTGGGACTGATTTAAATGCAGCAAAGTGAATAATACTTTCAATTTTTTCCTGTTCAAATAGTAGTTTACAAGAATTCTGATCGGTTAAGTCAATTGGGTAGTGTTTAACTACAACCCCAGTTATTTTCTCAACTCGTTCATAAGTGGATACGTTTGAATTACTGTAATTATCTACAGAAATAAGGTCTCTATATCCTTTATTTATAAGTTCTATCAACGTGTGAGAACCAATATAACCCGACCCTCCGGTAACTAATATACTCATGGTATTTTATCTTAATGTGCAAATATATGGTTTATCATAAAAGAATAGAGAGCATTGATTTCTCAATTTATCGTATTTTCGTGACCTTAAAATCAAAAGGAATGATAGAAGGAAATGTAAATTTTGCGGTTGTAGGAGCGGGTCGTATTGGTCGACGCCATGCGACAATGGTTGTAAAACATGATGCTGCAAACCTAATCGCATTAGCAGATATAGATGTTTCAGTGCACCAAGAATTGAAAGAGGAGTTTGGCGTGCCAGTATATAGTTCTCATGAAGAGATGTTTAAGAATCACCCTGAGATTGATGTCGTAAATATTTGTTCTCCAAATGGCGAGCATGCAAAACAATCCATAAGTGCATTAGATTATAACTTTCATGTAGTATGCGAAAAACCGATGGCATTAACAAAGATTGATGCAGAGTCAGTTATGTTTCATGCTTTAAAAAGAAATAAATTGGTGTTTTGTGTTATGCAAAACAGATACAGTCCGCCTGCAAAATGGCTTAAAGAGATAGTTGAGAGTAACGTGTTAGGGAAAACCTACATGGTTCAAATTAATTGCTATTGGAATAGAGATAATGATTATTATAAAAATGGAGATCCTGCTTATTGGAAGGGAAAATTATCAAGTGATGGGGGGACCTTGTTTACCCAATTTAGTCACTTTATAGATACAATGTTCTGGTTATTTGGAGATATCAAGAATATTGGAGCTAAGTTTTATGACTTTAATCATCAAGAAACAACAGAATTTGAAGATTCAGGAATTATCCACTTTGATTTTGTACAAGAAGGAGCAGGAAGTATTAACTATTCTACATCTGTTTGGGATTCGAATTTAGAAAGCAGTATCACGATAATTGGAGAGAAGGGAAGTGTTAAGGTTGGAGGACAGTATATGAATGAGGTTGAAGTGTGTAACATAGAAAACTATACAATGCCAACCTTGGAAGAGACCCTTCCTGCTAACGATTATGGAAAGTACAAAGGGAGCGCCGCCAATCATCATTTTGTAATTGAAAACGTCGTAGAAACATTGAAGGGTAGAAATTTTGTCAATACCAATTCACTAGAAGGATTAAAGGTTGTAGAGATAATCGAGAATATATATAAATTGAAAAAATAAATAATTGCAGATTAATTAGTATTATTGCAAAACATTTATTCAATCATTCTTGTATTGACCACTTAAAATTAGCGCATTCGCGCTGTTAGTTCTAATTAAGAACCTCAATTTTTATATTATTATTTCAACATTCCCATATTAATGTACGATATTCTTGAGTTAAATCAGAAGACAGTAATCGAATTAAAAGAGATTGCTAAAGAATTAGATATTAAAAAATTCAATAAGCTCAAAAAAGAAGAGTTGGTTTATCAAATACTTGATCAACAAGCAATTCAACCTTTGAAAAAGGAGCTAACTCCTCAGAGAACCACCGGTAGAGAAATTCCCAATAAACCTGCTAGGCCAAAAAAGACGAAAGTAGCAGCAGTTAAAAAAGAAGCTATTCCCGTTGCAAAGTTAGATTTCCCCGAAGAGGATAAATCAGATGCAGTCTCAACTAATGCTATTCCTGAGAGAAAGGAAATTCGGTTTAAGAAAAAAGAAACGCCACCTGAAGAAAAACCAAGAGCAGAAAGACAGCAAAAAGAATCAAACGATCCTCCTAAAGCTGAACCATCTGAAAAAGAGAATGCTGATGCAAATCAACCTGCTAAGCCAGCTAGAAATAAGCCCAATCCTCACCCTTCTAGAAAAGCAGTTAATACCACTCCAAATGGAAATGGGAATCAAATTGCAAGCCAAGGGAATAGCCTAAGTAATAACTCAGTGAATAGTCCGAACAATAATCAAAACAATATTCAAGGTCAAAAGAATGCCAATAGACAAAAGTCGGACTATGGCTATAATTTTGATGGTATAATTGTAAGTGAAGGAGTTTTAGAAATGATGCCTGATGGGTATGGATTTTTAAGATCTTCTGATTATAATTATTTAAATTCTCCTGACGATATCTATGTATCTCAATCACAAGTAAAATTGTTTGGATTGAAAACTGGAGATACCGTTAGAGGAAGTGTTCGACCACCGAAAGAAGGAGAGAAGTATTTTCCTTTAATTAGAGTTGATGAAATTAATGGTAGAACCCCTGATTTTGTTAGAGATCGTGTTCCTTTTGACTACTTAACACCACTATTCCCGTTTGAAAAGTTTAATTTAACAGGCCATGTTAAGTCAGGTATTTCAACAAGAGTTATCGACTTATTTACACCAATAGGAAAGGGTCAAAGAGGACTAATCGTAGCACAACCAAAAACAGGTAAAACTACCTTATTAAAGGAAGTAGCCAATGCAATTGCTTCTAATCACCCTGAGGTGTATTTGTTGATTTTATTGATTGATGAACGACCTGAAGAGGTAACTGATATGGCTAGAAGTGTAAATGCTGAAGTTGTGTCATCTACTTTTGATGAGCCGGCAGAGCGTCACGTTAAAGTTGCCAACTTAGTGCTAGAAAAGGCAAAAAGAATGGTGGAATGTGGACACGATGTGGTTATTCTATTAGATTCTATAACTCGACTAGCTAGAGCATACAATACAGTGTCTCCTTCATCAGGTAAAGTGTTATCAGGTGGTGTAGATGCGAATGCTTTACATAAGCCAAAGCGTTTCTTTGGAGCTGCTCGTAAGATTGAAAATGGTGGTTCATTGACAATTTTAGCGACTGCTTTAACCGAAACAGGCTCAAAAATGGATGAGGTAATATTTGAAGAATTTAAAGGTACCGGTAACATGGAGCTTCAATTGGATCGTAAAATCTCTAACAGAAGAATCTATCCAGCTATTGACATTGTATCTTCAAGTACTCGTAAGGAAGAATTGTTATTGTCTAAAGACATTGTTCAGCGTATGTGGATTTTAAGAAATCATATTGCTGATATGAATCCTGTGGAGGCAATGGAATTTATGAAAGATAGAATTACCAAAACAAAAAATAACGAAGAATTTTTAATTTCTATGAATAGCTAAGCTATTATAGGAATTAGAACACTAGCGATTATGACAAAGACTGTTTTTTCTACTGCTGTTTGGTTTACTGTTTTTTCTATCATATTAAAGATGGTAGTCTTTCTAACAGGGCAGCAGTTTACTGATTTTGATTTATATCTAGGATTAGGATATGTCTTTTTATTAATGACAGCTATATTTATAACAATTAGAAATCATAAATTAAAAGTAGGAGGAACCTCCTCTTTTGTTGACGATATTAAAGCAGGCATGAAGGTAACAGCATTATATGCTATCTTGATGTCTGCTTTTTTATATGCTTATTATACCCTCATAGATCCTGATTATTTTACCATTATGCTCCAGCAAAAAGTAGCTGAAGCAGAATTAGCAGGTAATACGAATATAGAAGAAGTCAAGAAGGCCGGAGAGTTTGTATTATCTCCTTACTTTCAATCTACTGTATCGTTAGTAATTTTTATGATAGTTGGGGTGTTTTATTCCTCTCTGATAACTTTCTTTGTTCGAAAAATGAGAGGATTTGGTCATTAAATTTGGTCAAGAATTTTAGTGCCAAAATCATTCAAATTAACACCATCAAAATTTCCAGAGGTCATTAATAACAGTACGCTGTTATCCCACTGTATCTGCAATAGGTCTTTTTGTAATTGGGAAGATTCAGTGTAAATTTTAATATTCTCTTGTTGGAAAGCGTTCTTTACCTTTTCAATAGAAATAGGCTCAAGTTTTTTGTGAGCTATTGTTTTTGGATTGTAATAAACAATGGCTACATCAGCTTCTTTCATACTTCCATTATACTGATTAAGAAAGTCATTATTGAGGCTGCTAAATGTATGTAATTCCATCAAAGCGACTACTTTTCTCGTCTTATACTGGTTCTTCACAGCGTTGACAGTTGCTTTTAATTTTGAAGGAGAATGAGCAAAATCTTTATAAACAGTTGTTTTATTTTTTTCTCCAATTAACTCCAATCGCTTAGCGGCTCCTTTAAAACGTTGTATAGCAGTATAAAAGTCAGTAGAAGATATTCCTATTTTTTGGCATACCAATCGTGCACCTTCTAGATTTTGTAGATTGTGATTACCAAATATTTGAAGTGGAATATGATTTACATCTGAGATTAAATTGGTCTTTTCATTTTTAATTATATGCTCCGGCGTGTGGTACGGAATCTTTTTTAAGTTGTTTAATTCAGCTGTTCCTGTAATTAAATTTAGTTCTTCATCACCTGAAAAATAGATTAGACTCCCTTCCGGTTGAATGGTTTCGGCGAACAATTGAAATTGCTTTTTGTAAAGATCGAATGTTGGAAAAACATTTATATGATCCCAAGCAATACCACTAAGCAATGCTACATGTGGCTTGTACCATAAAAATTTTGGTGTTAAGTCAATAGGAGAGGATAGATACTCATCTCCCTCGAGAATAATAAGTGGGGCATCCGATAATTGCACCATTCGTTCAAATCCATCTAATTGAGCTCCAACTAAATAGTCGAACGGTAAATTTAAATGATTTAAAACATGTAGAATCATTGAGGTAATCGACGTTTTACCGTGACTGCCTCCAATCACAACTCGTTTTTTATCTTTTGACTGCTCATAGATATATTCCGGATAGGAATATATCTTTAGTCCTAATTCTTGAGCTTTTAATAATTCAGGATTATCCTTTCTTGCATGCATTCCTAGAATTACGGCGTCTAATTTAGTGGAGATATTTTCAGGATACCAACCCATTTCTTTTGGAAGGATACCTACTTTTTCTAAACGGCTAAGAGAAGGCTCAAATATTTGGTCGTCTGACCCTGTTACTAAATATCCTTTGCTATTTAATGCCAATGCTAAATTGTGCATCGCACTTCCTCCAATTGCAATAAAATGTACTCTCATCCTGAAACTATTTTTTACAATTTTAATCCCAAAAAGGGCTATCAATTGGCGCGTTTAATAGAAGTTATTAACGCATGCAGTTGGATAACCGAAGCAGTTTGACTTATTGAGGAGAGCGGTTTCTTTTAATTATTTTGACTTGATGCGATGTTGCATAATAATTGCTCTTTGTGGCACCGCAATCTATCCACTAGTTAAATAAATAAAGAATTGTTTGTTCATCAGTAGATTCGCGACGCATCGCGAATCTACTGAAAGAATGTTGGTAGTGTCTGGGATCTATTGATTGCAATACTGAAATCCCTAGGTGCTTATTGATTATTATAAAATAAAAAAGTAGTTAAGGTGCTATAAAATAAATATTTGTAGATAAAGTGAACTAATTGAATTACTAATTTTCTGTAAGTCCGTAATCAATCAATAATCTACAGAAATGCTTTCTAAAGATTATTAAAGCATACTTACTTCGGATTAGAATACCGTTTCACATCTTCACCTTCTATCTTTCCATCACAAAGAATAAGTAAGCGTTCAACCAAGTTTCTTAATTCACGGATATTTCCTGTCCAATTAATTTCTTGCAACTCTTTAATAGCACTTTCCGTTAGCTCTTTCTTTGGCATACCATTGTCTTCACAGATTTTATCTAAAAAATGATTGGCTAAGATTGGAATATCATCTTTACGATCATTTAGCGAAGGCACCTCGACAAGAATCACACTTAATCGGTGATATAAGTCTTCTCTAAAATTGTTTGCTTTTATTTCGGTTAAAAGATTTTTGTTGGTTGCAGCGAGAATTCTAACATTCACTTTTAGCTCTTTTTCTCCACCAACACGAGTAATTTTATTTTCTTGTAAAGCCCGCAGTACTTTTGCTTGTGCTGAGGCACTCATGTCTCCAATTTCATCTAGAAATAATGTACCTCCTTCTGCCTGTTCGAATTTACCTTTTCGTTGTTTTATCGCTGAAGTAAAAGCGCCCTTTTCATGACCAAATAATTCACTTTCAATTAGCTCGGAAGGAATTGCAGCACAGTTTACTTCAATAAATGGAGCATTTTTTCTATTAGAATTTTGGTGAATACTTCTTGCAACTAATTCTTTTCCTGTTCCATTTCCACCTGTTATAAGAACTCGAGCATCAGTCGACGCTACCTTATTTATAAGGTTTTTAACCTCCATAATGGCAGCGCTTTCACCGACAATATCAGTTAATTTATGTTTATCTACTTTCTTTTTTAGCTGTTTTGTTTCTGCTACTAATACACTTCTATCTAGTGCATTTCTTACCGTAATTAATAATCTATTTAAATCCAACGGCTTTGCGATATAATCAAATGCTCCTTGTTTTATGGCATCCACAGCAGTTTCTATTGTACCATGTCCTGAAATCATAACAATAGGAACATCTATTCCTTCGTTCATAACTTCAGTGAGTACTTCTATTCCATCTTTTTTAGGCATCTTAATATCACACAAAATCAAGTCGTAACTGCCCTTTTTTATTTTATCTATTCCTACCTGCCCATCTTCTGCTTCATCTACTTTGTAGTTTTCGTACTCCAAAATATCACGCATTGCATTTCTAATTGGACGTTCATCATCAATAATTAAAATGGTACTCATACAGCTAATATTGTTCTAAAATTTCTTCCATTATACCTTCTTTCATTGCAAAGTCAGAAAGATGTAATTCTTGAATAGTTAGTTTTTGAATAATTAATTTGATAAAGATACACACCACCACCATCATATCAACCCGCAAAGGGAGCATTCCTTTCATCATAAGCCGATCGGCAATATTTCGAGACAAGATCTTAGGAATAATTTCCTCTAAATGGCTTAAGTTAATCGGCACAGTTGTAAATGCTTTATTAAAAATACTTTCCCCTGATTGCATAAATGAAATCATGTCGGCTAGTGTTTCAAAAGAGCCAGATGAGCCAATCATTTTAGTAACGCTATACTTTTTTACCTGTTCTTCTAGCTCTAAAAATTGATTAGTTAAGTAAGTTTCGATCTGAGTTACTTCTTCACTTAAAATTGGATCTTGGTGGTTAAATTGATCAAGAAGTCTTGCTGCACCTATAGGATAACTTTTTTTCCAGAAGATTTCTTTATTATTTCCTATTATAAATTCAGTACTTCCTCCGCCAACATCCATAATTAAGTGAGGTTCTTCATTTAAAGGGTAGGCAAGTTTCACACCTTTATAAATTAATTCTGCCTCCCTGTCCCCATCAATTATTTCAATTTCCAGGTTCAATTGTGATTGAACAGCCTCTTTAAACTCATTTCCATTTGACGCTGACCTCAATGCACTTGTGCCAAAAGCAATAATTTTATCTACATAAAATTGATTACATGTTTCTAAATGAATTTTTATAGCTTCTAATCCACGTTCAAATGGAGTAGATAGAATTTTTCCTTTATTTATACCTCCTTCGCCTAGTTTAACAGCTATTTTATCTTTATGCAGTAATGTAAATGATTTTTTATCAATTTGATGAATTAGTAAGTTGAAGGTGTTGGTACCTAAATCGAGAACGGCTACTTTCATCCTTAATTTTTATAAAATAGCCATTTACTAATTTCTTTGTAGGTTACTTTTTTACCGTACATTAAAATACCTACACGATATATTTTACCTGCAAACCAAACAGTGCCGATGAATGAAGCAACTAGAAGGCCCATAGATAAAACTAATTCATGCCACGGCACCCCAAATGGAATGCGTACCATCATAATGATGGGGGAGGTGAGTGGAATAATAGAAGTCCAAAATGCTAATGAACCGTCGGGGTTATCAATTACTGTCTGCGCTATAACAAATGAAAATATTAACGGAATGGTAACCGGCATCATAAATTGCTGGCTATCTGCCTCCTGGTCAACTACTGATCCGATAGCTGCAAAAAGTGCTGAGTATAATAAGTAACCTGTTAAAAAGTAAAACAAGAAACAACCAAGTATCAATGGAAAATTAATCATCTCCAAATTGGACTGTACTTTGGCAATAAAATTTTCTTGTTGATTAACATCTAATTTGCTAGCATCAGGATTGAACTGTTCTATCGTTGATTTATTCTTTTCAGCTTTCCCAAATTCGTCTTCAAATACTTTAGAAACACCCACAACTAAAACGGAAGAAAGAACTACCCAAAGCAGAAATTGTGTCATTGCTACCAATGCAATTCCGATAATTTTACCCATCATTAATTGAAATGGCTTTACAGAAGAAATAATCACTTCGATAATTCTGCTCGATTTTTCTTCTATAACTCCCCGCATTACTTGTACACCGAATAAGAAAATAAAGAAATAAATAAACACTGCTGAAGCGAATGAAACAACCATAGCTACGCCGCCACCTGATTGTTTTTCCTCACCATCTTCATTTAGTTTACTGCTTACAATTCGAACAGGAGTTTTAATAGCAGATATCTGGTCTTTACTAATCTGAAAGAAATCTAAAAGTTTTTTATCTTCAATAGTGTTAGATAATTCTGTTTTCATGTAGCCCATGGAAGAGGAGCTAGGCTTCTTTTTATAAAACAATTGTATCGTATTCGGGGAAGTTATCGCAACATCAGGGATGAATAGTATTCCTGTGGTTTTGGAGGAGTATAAATCAGCTTTTGCATCTTCCAATGAGCTGTAGGAGTATTGAAAACTTAGATTTTCGGTATTCTCAAGTTTATTGATAAAAAGTGTCGTTTCATCAATCACTTCTATAACTTGCTTATCCTCGTCTTGGTTGGCTAACCATACAGGTACTATCATTAATGCAGCTATCAAAAGCGGCCCCAAAATACTCATCACGATAAATGACTTCTTCTTTACACGCGTTAAGTATTCTCTTTGGATAATTAATACCGTTTTATTCATGATTAGCCTCCTTTTTTTCTTCTTGTACTTTTTTGATAAAGATTTCACCCATTGTTGGGATAATCTCTTGTAAACCGAGCACTTCTACATGAGGAATAATTGCTTTAAGCAAATCATTGGGTTGTGTATTGTTGAGTAATCGTACGGTGGCATTCGTAACTCCATCCAATTCTGTAGAGTCTAATAGTTCAGCACCAGTCCATAAAGCGTTTGTAAAAGCGATCTTATTTCCTTTAAATTGTATGTTGAAGATGCCTTCTTTAAAATCTTGTTGAATCTGTTTTACCGCTCCGCTTAGGACGACATTGGATTTATTGATCAAAGCAATGTGCTCACAAATTTCTTCTACAGAACCCATATTGTGAGTAGACAAAACGATGGTAGCTCCATTTTCTCTTAAGCGAAGTATTTCTTCTTTAATCAGGTTCGCATTTATCGGATCAAATCCACTAAACGGTTCATCTAATATTAAGAGTTTAGGCTCATGTAATACCGTTACGATAAACTGTACTTTTTGGGCCATACCTTTAGATAACTCTTCAATGCGTTTATTCCACCAAGGAGCAATATCAAATCGTTCAAACCAATCTTTTAGTTTCTTTTTGGCTTCATATTTCTCCATTCCTTTCAGCTGCGCCAAATAAAGTGCTTGCTCACCAACCTCCATCTTTTTGTAAAGGCCTCTTTCCTCAGGCAAATAACCGATTTGCTCAATATGCTTTGAAGCAAGTGGCTTACCATTGAATAAGATCTGACCACTATCAGGTCCCGTAATTTGGTTAATGATTCGTATTAAGGAAGTTTTGCCTGCTCCATTTGGACCTAATAATCCAAATATAGATTGCTCAGGAACTGCAATGCTGACTTCGTTTAAAGCCATATGATGCTGATAGGTTTTTGTGATTTTGTCAGCAACTAATAGGTTACTCATAGTGATAAGATTTAATAGGTCTAAACTAATCAAATCAATTTTTTGCTCAAAACCGTTTGTACTAAAATTTGAAGGTTTTTTTTTGCGGCTAACAAGGAAAGTGTGACAAAAATTAGAATAGCAGTCTCAATTTCTTCGCTATTTCTGCATGATAACTTTAAGAACCATATTTATTCCCATTATTCTTGTGGTATAATTTGGTTATGTTTGTTTATATACGACGCAAACGAGCGGGAACAGGGGAAGTTCTTGTATATTAGGATGCACCGCAGGTGTTTCCTCCTAGCGGCAGACAAGTGCAATCTTGTGGAATAAAACGGAAAACTCCGTTCTCGCGCGATTGTATCCCCGTTCTCGCGCGATTGTATCGCGAGATTATTATCTACTAAGAAGCTATTTTAATGGACTAAAAGTTCGCCCGAAAGGGTTTATTTATTTCATTGAAGAGACAAGCACCAAAAAAAGGGCCTCAAATAACTTGAAGCCCTTTTCTTTTTTAATCTATAGTGGTTATCTAAACTGATCTTTCATTCGTTCGAAAAACCCTTTATCCTTTTCCGTTGGTTGTGGGTGAAAGTTTTTAGAATCCCTTAATTTTTCAATCACTTCCTTTTCATTTTTAGACAGCTTTTGAGGTGTCCAAATATTTACGTTCACCAATAAATCTCCGGTTCTGTAACCATTTAGTTCAGGAATACCTTTTCCTTTTAATCGAAGTACTTTACCGCCTTGAGTTCCTTCATCTATTTTTACTTTTACTTTTCCCCCTACGGTTGGGATTTCAGCAGATCCTCCAAGTACAGCATCAGTAAAGCTAATGTGTAAATCGTATAACAGGTTTAGTCCATCACGCTTTAGTTCTGCATGCTCTTCTTCCTCTATAGCTACGATTAAATCTCCTGCAATACCACCTTTAGGTCCCATATTACCTTTTCCGCTTACAGAAAGTTGCATGCCGCCTTCTACACCTGCAGGGATATTAATTTCTACTACTTCTTCTCCTTTTTGTATACCGTCACCATAGCAGGTATTACACTTATTGGTAATTATCTTCCCATCACCACCACAAGTAGGGCAGGTAGAAGTTGTTTGCATCTGGCCTAAAAAAGTATTGGTCACTCTATTTACTTGACCCGCTCCTTTACACGTATCACAAGTAGAGAATCCACTAGATCCTTCTGCACCTGTACCGCTGCAAGGCTCGCACTTTACATATTTGTTCAGTTTGATTTTTTTCTTTACGCCATTTACGATGTCGCTTAAGCTCAGGGTAACTTTTACTCTAAGATTACTTCCACGGTTAACTCTTCTGCCACCTCGTTGACCACCTCCGCCACCGAAGCCGCCAAATCCGCCGCCTCCACCAAAAGCTCCGCCAAATATGTCACCAAACTGTGAAAATATGTCATCCATATTCATTCCACCGCCGCCAAATCCACCAGCTCCTTGAGTGCCTGCATGACCAAATTGGTCGTATCGTTGCTTTTTCTCCGGGTTACTTAGTATTTCGTATGCTTCGGCTGCCTCTTTAAACTTATCTTCCGCCTCTTTATCATCCGGGTTCTTATCTGGGTGATATTTTAAAGCTAACTTCCGATAAGCTTTTTTTATTTCACTTTCTGAAGCGCCTTTTGAAACGCCTAAAACTTCGTAATAATCTCTTTTTGCCATAATTTTATGTCAATGCTTTTATTGCCCTACTACTACTTTTGCGTATCTAATTACTTTCTCTTTAAGTAGGTATCCTTTTTCAACTTCATCAATTACTTTTCCCTTCATATCCTCAGTTGGAGCAGGAATTTGTGTAATAGCCTCTTGGATGTCACTATCAAACTTTTCGCCTACTGATGATGGCATTTGTTGAAGACCCTTAGAAGTTAGGCTGCTAACTAATTTATTATAAATCAAATCAACACCTTCTTTTAAAACAGCAAAATCTGCTTTTTCATCCATTGATTTTTGTGCTCTTTCGAAATCATCAATAATTGGAAGTAATACCTTAAAGATATCTTCACCACCTGTTTGAATTAATTCAATACGCTCTTTTTGTGTTCTTTTTCTATAGTTGTCAAATTCAGAATATAATCTCAAGTACTTATCATTAAGCTCCTTTATCTGAATCTCTTTTTCTTCTAACGGGTCAAGAACCACTGTTTCTGGTGACTCGTTTCCGGTGGTTTCTTCTCCTGCTTCTTTGTTTTCAATGTTGTCGTTTTCAATCGACTCATCTTTTACATTATCTTCTGCTTTCATGTTCAGTGTTTCGTTATCATTTCTTGTTGCGCTTGAGTCAACTTTTTTGCCAAATTTAAAATACCGACAAATTGACAGTTTTCTCATAGTGCATAATATAAAAAAGACAGATCAAAGATCTGTCTTATCGTTATTAAAAGGGTTGTGTTGTTTTTATTTTGCGAAAGAACTTAATGTGTTGGTTAGACCTTGTCCTCTTAAACCTTGTCCTTTTCCTATAATAATTCCATTTCCGTCTATTAAGTAAGCTTGAGGGATAGATCGAATAGCATATTGTGCAGCTGCCTCAGAATTCCAGTATTTTAAATCACTTACATGGTTTGGCCACAATAGTCCATCTTGCATAATTGCATTTTGCCAAGCTGATTTTGTTCTATCTAAAGATACACTATAAACAGTAAATCCTTTGCCATTCTTAAACTTTTGGTCTTTAAACTTTTTGTAATTAGCTACTACGTTAGGATTTTCCATTCTACATGGTCTGCACCAACTTGCCCAAAAGTCAATAAGTACCAATTGACCTTTTAAGTCGCTTAATTGGATTGTTTTTCCATTCGGATCGTTCAAAGAAATATTCGGTGCTTTATTTCCAATTTTTAACCCAACATTCTCACCTTGGAATACAGGTTCTGAAGTAGTAGGAGTGAAGCTATAAATTGCTCCTGTTAAGCTAATAACAGTAAGGATTGTCCATAAATTTTTCATCGCTTTTATTTTAATGTTTTATATTCGTTTTATGCTAGCACCTAGCGCATTTAATCTAGTATCAATATTTTGATAACCTCTATCTATTTGCTCGATGTTATGAATTGTGCTCTTTCCTTTTGCAGACATAGCCGCAATTAGTAATGATACACCTGCTCTAATATCCGGAGAAGTCATTTGAATTCCTCTGAGTGGAGTCTTTTTATCCATTCCTATAATGGTAGCTCTATGCGGATCACACAAAATAATTTGTGCACCCATATCAATTAGCTTATCAACAAAGAATAATCTACTTTCAAACATTTTTTGGTGCACCAAAACAGACCCTTTGGCTTGTGTTGCGACTACCAATATTATACTCAATAAGTCGGGTGTGAAACCTGGCCATGGTGCATCAGATATAGTTAAAATAGAACCATCAATAAATGGTTGAACTTCATAACTTTCTTGTGAAGGTATGTAAATATCATCGCCTCTTCTCTCTAGCTTAATACCTAAACTTTGAAATACTGCAGGAATTCGGCCTAATTCTTCATAATAGACATCCTTAATTGTTATCTCAGATTGAGTCATAGCGGCTAAGCCAATGAAACTTCCGATCTCAATCATGTCAGGTAGTATCTTATGTTCACAACCGCCAAGTTTATCTACGCCTGTTATCATTAATAAATTAGATCCAATTCCTTCAATGTGCGCACCCATGCTATTTAGCATTTTACACAATTGTTGAATATAGGGTTCACACGCCGCGTTGTAAATGGTAGTTAAACCTTCAGCCATAACTGCTGCCATGATAATGTTTGCAGTACCTGTTACCGAAGCTTCATCTAGTAGCATGTAAGTACCTTTAAGGTTCTTCGCATTTACTTTGTAGAATTTGCTTTGTTCGTTGTAGATAAATTCAGCACCTAATTTTTCAAATCCTAAAAAGTGAGTATCTAATCTTCTTCTTCCAATTTTATCTCCACCTGGTTTTGGAATATATCCTTTACCAAATCTGGCTAATAGTGGTCCTAAAATCATTACCGACCCCCTAAGGCTTGCCCCTTTTTTCTTGAAGACTTCGGAATTAAGGTATTCAATATTTATTTCATCAGCTTGAAAAGAGTATTTCTCTTCTGATAATTGTTCTACTTTCACACCTAAGTCTGACAGTAAATCAATCAGCTTATTTACATCTACTATATTGGGGACTTTATCAATGATTACCTTATCAGGAGTAAGCAGTACAGCGCATAATACTTGTAAGGCCTCGTTTTTAGCTCCTTGTGGAATTAGTTCGCCTTTTAAACGTTTGCCACCTTCAATTTCAAAAGTTCCCATAAAAGTTTTGCTTAATATTTTTTCTTTTTGTAGTTGTTATTGTTGTTTGCCTTAGGTCTTTTTTTCCCCTTCTTCTGAAAGTTTAAATTAGAAACATTTAATCCTGTATTTTTAATGATTGCTTGAGTCGATTCCAATTCAGTATCTTCTGGCAAGGACAAACCACCTTTTGATAGTCTGTTTAAGTCGTTCAGAATTAATTTATCTTCCACCGAATCTCTATTCCAAGCAAGGTAAAATTTCTTCATTAAGTTAGCTATAGCTAATGTTAACGCATCTTTCTCTTCTCCATCTTCTTTTTCAACAGCGGCGCCAATTAAATCCTCAACACCTTTTCCATAATGCTTAAAGCGAATATTACGCTGCGGATATGGCATATGCTTTGGTTTTTCTACCAATTCTTCCACCGCTGGAAGGGGGTATGGCGACTCTACTTTTAACCTAAAGTCAGACATGATAAACAAATGATCCCATAATTTATGTGCAAAATCTGGAACATCTCTAAGGTGCGGGTTTAATGTGCCCATTACATTGATAATAGCAACAGCTACCTTTTGTCTTTCTTCACTATCTTCTATTGATACGGCATGATCAATCATTTTTTGAATATGTCTTCCATATTCAGGTATGATTAAATACGGTCTTGAGGTGTTATAATTCATTCTTTATTTTTCGTAATATGTTTCAAAAGTAATAATAATGCTTCCAAGAGGAAACACTATTTATTACTTATTTAAGAATCATCAGTTTTGCAAACTTCAGCAAAAGTTGTTTTTCGCCTATTTCATCAAATATAATCGTTGCTTTTTGGTTCGGATTATCCCCTTCAATTTTAGTAATTTCTCCTTTACCAAATCTTAAATGCCTTACTCGAGTTCCTTCCACTAAGTTTTCAGCAATTACGGAATAGTTGGAGTCTTCAGGTACACTGCTGTTTACTTGTTTTAAATTTTTTCTCGGTGGTATTACCGTAGCCGGAGTCGGTTCTGGTTTTTTTGTTTTGTAAGTCATCTTATTTGCAGCAGTGTAGTTAGGTTTATTTTCTATTCTTTCGTTAGATGTTCGTTGCATTTGCCTTATTGGACTTTCGCCAATTGAAGGTGTATCATAATCTAGGTATTTCTCATCGATTTCCTCTATGAACCTGCTTGGTTCGCAGCTGATCAAATTACCCCATTTATAACGAGAAGAAGCATAACTGATAAAAACTTGCTTTTGCGCTCTAGTAATGGCCACGTAAAATAGTCTTCTTTCTTCTTCTAAGTCTGCTCTAGAATTTAAAGACATTTGAGAAGGGAATAAGTTTTCTTCTAAACCTACTAAATAGACATAAGGATACTCCAAACCTTTTGAAGCATGAATAGTCATTAGGCTTACTTTATTTTTATCCTCTTCAGTATCTTTATCTGCGTCTGTTAAAAGTGCAATGTCTTCCATGTATAAGCTTAAACCTCGATGAGTTTCATCCCCTTCAGGCCGATCTTCTACGAACTCTTTCATACCATTCAAAAGTTCCTGAATGTTGTCATAGCGCGCTATTCCTTCAGGTGTCTTGTCAGAAAAATGCTCTTTTAATATACCTGTCGATTGTGCAATATTACTTGCTAAATCGTAAGCACTTAAGTTGTCTAATTGTGAAGCAAAGTTTCTAACCATCATTGCAAAATCAGCCAGTTTATTTTGAATTGCGGCGCTCACACCTGCATTAATCGTTTTTATGTTTTTAATAACATCCCACAAGCTTAGTTCATTTTCATTTGCTGCGAACATTATCCGCTCTAGAGTAGTATTGCCAATTCCCCTAGCTGGGTAATTAATAACACGCTTTAGCGCTTCTTCATCTGCTGGATTAATAACTAATCTGCAATACGCTAAAATGTCCTTGATTTCCTTACGCTGATAAAATGATAAACCTCCATAAATCTTATATGGAATATCTTTCTTTCGTAGCGCTTCTTCTAAAGATCTTGATTGGGCGTTCGTTCTATAAAGAATAGCAAATGCCTCATTTTGAACTTGATTGTTCAACTTTGTCTCAAAAATAGAGTTTGCTACTTGGCGTCCTTCTTCATTATCCGTCAAACTATGTGTTACCTTTATTTTTGAGCCTTCTTCATTAGATGTCCATACATCTTTTTTTAGTTGCTCTTTATTATTTTTAATTGCAGAATTGGCTGCATTGACAATATTCTGAGTAGATCGATAATTTTGTTCCAGCTTAAACGTTTTCATGTCAGGATAATCCTTCTCGAAGTTTAAGATATTTTGAATATTGGCGCCTCTAAAAGCATAAATACTTTGAGCGTCATCACCTACCACGCATAAATTTTCTGTTACTGCAGCTAGTTTTTTTACAATTAAATATTGAGAGTAATTGGTGTCCTGGTACTCATCCACTAAAATGTATTTAAAACGATGTTGATATTTATGGAGAACATCTGGGAAGTCTCGCAAAAGCACATTTGTTTTAAACAATAAATCATCAAAATCCATAGCGCCTGCCCTGAAACATCTTTGCTCATATAGTTTATAAATTTCTCCAATTTTTGGTTTACCCATTTGCCTGTCTTCAGCTTGTATAGTGACATTATTCAGGTAAGCATTTGCAGACATTAAGTTATTTTTTGCTGAGGATATTCTGTTTAGAACCAATGCCGGTTTGTAGCTCTTGTCATCTACACCAACCTGCTTCATAATGTCCTTAAGAAGACTCTTTGCATCATTTGTATCATATATCGTAAAGTTAGAAGGATAATGTAGTTTTTCAGCTTCACTTCTTAATATACGAGCAAATACCGAGTGAAAGGTACCCATCCATAGGTTACGAGCTTCTCCAGTACCTACAATTTTAGAAATACGATCTTTCATTTCCTTCGCAGCCTTATTAGTAAAAGTGAGCGATAGAATATTAAAAGGATCTACTCCCTTTTGCATCATGTGTGCAATTCTGTATGTAAGCACTCGTGTTTTTCCTGATCCTGCACCGGCAATTACCATTGTAGG
This sequence comes from Vicingaceae bacterium, assembly GCA_018402765.1. Taxonomy (GTDB): domain Bacteria; phylum Bacteroidota; class Bacteroidia; order Flavobacteriales_E; family Vicingaceae; genus Acidiluteibacter. The sequence goes on from JAGYIE010000003.1 coordinate 349,253, forward strand.
GCCATCGGTGTTTATTACAGCCTGTTTTTGCGCTTCGTTTAAGCCATCCAAATAATCCATGAAAGCAAAATTAACGAAACTCAAAAATTCTTTTGATAGGAATTGAAAGAATTAATGAACACTAAGTTAAAATATAGTTTAAAAAGGGCTATTTTTGCGCGCTAAAAATGATGCACTATCGACTGCTCTTATTGTGCTTTTATGCCTATCTAAAATGAAAGCAAACAAAATATTCAAAAAAAATTAATTAGTGCGTTGCATTAAATAAAAAATCTTGTACATTTGCGTCCCCAAAAATTGGGGATAATTTGTGCATTTATATAAATAATAACGTATGCCAACAATTCAACAACTTGTAAGAAAAGGTAGAGTAAAGCTTGAGAAAAAAAGCAAATCTGCTGCTTTAGATTCTTGTCCTCAGCGCAGAGGAGTATGTGTAAGAGTATATACTACTACACCTAAGAAGCCTAACTCAGCCATGAGAAAAGTAGCAAGGGTAAGGCTAACAAACCAGAAAGAAGTTAACGCTTATATTCCAGGAGAAGGTCATAACCTACAAGAGCACTCTATAGTATTAGTAAGAGGTGGTAGAGTTAAAGATTTACCAGGTGTTCGTTACCATATCGTTAGAGGAGCTTTAGATACCGCTGGTGTTGCCGGACGTACACAAAGAAGATCTAAGTATGGTGCTAAAAGACCAAAAAAATAAAATAACAGACTTTAAAGTATTAAGGTAGAGAAACCATGAGAAAGACTAGAGCTAAGAGTAGACCAATTCTTCCGGATCCAAAATTTCACAATGTTGAGGTGACAAGATTTGTTAACAATTTAATGTTTGACGGTAAGAAGAGTATTGCATACGGTATTTTTTATTCAGCAATGGATATTATTCAAGACCGTTTGAAAGAAGAGAACGCATTAGAGGTTTGGAAAAAAGCAGTAGAAAATGTAACACCACAGGTAGAGGTAAGAAGTCGAAGAGTAGGGGGAGCAACTTTTCAGATTCCACAACAGATTAGAGATGAAAGAAAGACATCTATGGCTGTAAAGTGGATGATTGGTTATGCTAGAAAGCGTAACGAAAAAACCATGGCTGATAAATTGGCCGGAGAAATTATTGCTGCATTTAAAGAAGAGGGTGCTTCTCACAAGAAAAAAGAAGATACGCACAGAATGGCAGAGGCTAACAAAGCATTCTCTCATTTCAGATTCTAATTATACAATAGGAAGAACAATAGAACAATGGCAAAAAGAGATCTTAAATACACAAGAAATATTGGTATTGCAGCACATATTGATGCTGGTAAAACTACTACCACAGAGCGTATTTTATATTATTCAGGTGTAAGTCACAAAATTGGTGAGGTTCATGACGGTGGAGCTACAATGGACTGGATGGAGCAAGAGCAAGAAAGAGGTATTACAATTACTTCTGCTGCAACTACTGTATTTTGGCCTTACAAAGACAACCAATACCACATCAATATTATTGACACTCCCGGACACGTTGACTTTACAGTTGAGGTGAATAGATCTCTAAGAGTATTGGATGGTTTGGTTTTCTTATTTAGTGCAGTTGATGGTGTGGAGCCTCAGTCTGAGACTAACTGGAGACTAGCAAATAATTACAACGTTGCGCGTATAGGATTCGTAAACAAAATGGACCGTCAAGGTGCTGAGTTTTTGAAAGTATGTAAGCAAGTTAAGGAAATGTTAGGTAGTACTGCAGTACCATTGCAATTGCCTATTGGTTCTGAAGAGAACTTTAAGGGGGTGGTTGATTTGTTAAACATGAGAGGAATTATCTGGAATGAAGATGATATGGGCATGACCTATGAAACCATCGATGTTCCTGAAGATATGGTTGAAGAGGCTACGCATTATCGTGAAATGTTATTAGAAGCAATTGCTGAATTTGACGATACGTTAATGGAAAAGTATTTTGAAGATCCTAATTCTATTTCAGAGGACGAGATCTTGAAGGCGCTTAGAGAAGCTACTATCTCAATGAAGATAGTTCCTATGCTTTGCGGGTCTTCTTTCAAAAATAAAGGGGTTCAAACAATGTTAAACTATGTGATGGAGTTACTTCCTTCGCCAATGGATGTTGAAGCAATTGATGGAATCAATCCTAAGACTGACGAGCCTGCTAGCAGAAAGCCAAGTGCAGATGAGCCATTCGCAGCTTTAGCGTTTAAGATCGCAACTGACCCATTCGTAGGTCGTCTATGTTTTACCAGAGCATACTCGGGCGTATTGGAAGCGGGTTCATATATCCTTAATTCTAGAACTGGGAAGAAAGAGCGTATTTCGCGTATCTTCCAAATGCATGCTAACAAGCAAAATCAAATTGAACGTCTACAAGCGGGAGATATTGCAGCTTTAGTTGGCTTTAAAGATATTAAAACAGGGGATACTTTATGTAATGAGGCTCATCCGATTGTATTGGAATCTATGGATTTTCCTGAGCCTGTTATCGGTATCGCAATTGAGCCTAAAACCCAAGCTGATGTTGATAAGTTAGGTATGGCTTTAGCAAAGCTATCTGAAGAGGATCCAACTTTAACAATACATACTGACGAAGAGTCAGGGCAAACTGTATTAAGCGGTATGGGTGAACTTCACTTAGATATCATCTTAGACAGATTAAAAAGAGAATTTAAAGTTGAGTGTAATCAAGGTGCACCTCAAGTGAATTATAAAGAAACAATCACTGGCGCTGTTCAACATAGAGAAGTCTATAAAAAGCAGTCAGGTGGTCGTGGTAAGTTTGCAGATATTCAAGTGACTATTGAAGCTGTAGCCGATGTAGAAAAAGAAGGGTTAGAGTTTGTAAACGAAGTAAAAGGAGGTAATGTGCCTAAAGAATTTATTCCTTCAGTAGAGAAAGGATTTAAAGAGGCAATGAAAAACGGCGTCCTTGCAGGGTATCCTGTAGATAGCTTAAAAGTTACTTTGCATGATGGATCTTTCCACCCTGTGGATTCTGATCAGTTATCATTTGAATTAGCTGCGAAAATGGCCTATCGATCTGCTATGCCTAAGGCTAATCCTGTAATTCTTGAGCCAATCATGAAAATGGAAGCTGTTACTCCAGAAGAATACATGGGTGACATTGTAGGTGATTTAAACAGAAGAAGAGGTCAGGTAGATGGAATGGACGATAGAAATGGAGCTAAGGTCATTAAGGCTAAGGTGCCATTATCAGAGATGTTTGGATATGTGACTTCATTGAGGACAATGTCTTCAGGTAGAGCTACTTCATCTATGGAGTTCTCACACTATGATCAATTACCACAAAACCTTGCAAAAGTAGTTATTGACAAGGCACACGGAAAAGTAGAAGCTTAATATTTAAGATAAATAGAATGAATCAGAAAATTCGTATAAAATTAAAGTCTTACGATTTCAACTTAGTTGATAAATCAGCGGAAAAGATTGTTAAGACTGTTAAGTCAACAGGAGCAGTGGTAAGTGGTCCAATTCCATTACCTACTCACAAAAGAATTTACACTGTATTAAAGTCTCCTCACGTCAGTAAGAAGGCAAGAGAGCAATTTCAGTTAAGTTCTTACAAGCGATTGTTAGATATCTACAGTTCGACATCAAAAACTGTTGATGCTTTAATGAAACTTGAATTACCAAGTGGAGTTGATGTAGAAATTAAGGTATAGAAGTAGAATATTAATTATAATTATATAAGATGCCAGGTTTGATAGGTAAAAAAATAGGTATGACCAGTGTTTTTAGTGCCGAGGGGAAAAATATCCCATGCACAGTAATAGAAGCCGGTCCTTGTGTTGTAACACAAGTTAAATCAACTGAGATTGATGGTTATTCATCTACTCAGCTAGCATTTGGCGAGAAGAAGGAAAAGAATACTTCTGCTGCTATGTTAGGTCATTTCAAAAAAGCTGGAACTACTCCTAAATTTAAATTAGTAGAGTTTGATGGGTTTGATGATAAAAAAATTGGTGATATCGTTGATGCTACGCTCTTCCAAGAAGGAGAATGGGTAGATGTTACAGGCACATCTAAAGGAAAAGGTTTTCAAGGGGTAGTTAAAAGACATGGTTTTGCTGGAGTTGGAGGTCAAACTCACGGTCAGCATAACAGATTAAGAGCTCCGGGCTCGATTGGTGCTGCTTCTACTCCTTCTAGAGTTATGAAGGGTATGCGAATGGCGGGGCAAATGGGTAACGTTAGAGTAACTACTGAGAATTTAGAAGTTATCAAAGTATATCCTGAAAAGAATCTAATCGTAGTAAAAGGATCAATTCCTGGTGCTAAGGGTTCAATCGTAACTATTAACAAGTAAAATCCGAAGGAAATAACGTTATGGAATTAACTGTAAAAAACATCAAGGGTAACGATACCAAGAAGAAGGTAACTCTTTCTGATACAATCTTCGGTATTGAGCCTAACGATCACGCAATATATCTAGATGTAAAACAATATCTAGCGAATCAAAGACAAGGTACGCACAAGGCGAAAGAGAGAGCTGAAGTTGCAGGTAGTACAAGAAAGATAAAGAAACAGAAAGGCACAGGAACTGCAAGAGCAGGTAGTATTAAGTCGCCTGTTTTTAAAGGTGGTGGTACTATTTTTGGTCCAAGACCAAGAAACTATAGCTTCAAATTGAATAAAAAATTAAAGGTTTTAGCAAGAAAATCCGCTTTATCTTATAAAGCACTCTCAGGAAATATTCTAGTAATAGAAGATTTTAATTTCGATAGCCCTAAAACGAAGGAATTCAAGTCTTTACTAGATAATTTGAAAGTTAATGATAAAAAATCATTAATAGTTCTTTCAGATTTAAATAAAAACATATATTTGTCATCCCGAAATTTGAAAAACACTAAAGTAATAACAGCTTCAGGATTAAGTACTTATGATTTGATGAATGCATCAAATATAATGCTTTGTGAAGGTTCTTTAGAGTCTATTCAAACAATTTTAAGCTAATTGGCTATGAGTATTATAGTAAAACCAGTAATTACAGAGAAAATGACTAACCTAACTGAAAGTTTAGGTAGGTATGGTTTTATAGTGGATAAGTCTGCTAATAAAATTCAGATTAAAGAGGCTGTTGAAAAAGCTTACGGTGTTTCCGTTAAGGAAGTAAACACGATGAACATCTTCGGTAAGAAGAAAACAAGATATACCCGAACAGGATGGGTAGAAGGAAGAACTAATAGTACTAAAAAAGCTATTGTTACACTAGAAGCAGGTGATACAATTGATTTTTACAGTAATATTTAAAGACATTTAAGATGGCAGTTAAGAAATTAAGACCAACTACACCGGGGCAACGCTTTAAGTTTGCTTCTACTTTTGAAGAGATTACTACTTCGAAACCTGAGAAGAGCCTTTTGGCTTCTAAGTCAAAGTCTGGGGGTAGAAACAATACCGGAAAAATGACTATGCGCTATATTGGTGGTGGTCATAAACAGAAATATAGAGTAATAGATTTTAAAAGAGATAAATCAGGCATACCTGCTAGGGTTGCTTCTATTGAGTATGATCCTAATAGATCTGCACGTATTGCTTTACTTGTGTATGCAGACGGTGAAAAAAGATATATTATTGCTCCAAATGGTTTAGTTGTTGATCAAACTGTAGTTTCTGGAACAGGTGTTGAACCTGAAGTTGGAAATACACTTTTATTATCCGAAATTCCATTGGGTACAATTGTTCACAATATTGAATTACGGCCTGGTCAGGGTGGTAAGATGGCTCGTAGTGCTGGTTCTTATGCTCAATTAGTAGCAAGAGAAGAGAAGTATGTTGTAATTAAACTTCCATCTGGTGAAACCAGAATGATTTTAACAACTTGTATGGCTACAATTGGCGCTGTTTCTAACTCTGATCACATGTTAGAGCGTTCAGGGAAAGCTGGAAAGTCGAGATGGTTAGGACGTCGTCCTAGAGTAAGGGGTGTTGTTATGAATCCTGTTGATCACCCAATGGGTGGTGGTGAAGGCCGTTCATCAGGAGGTCACCCTAGATCTAGAAAAGGAATACCTTCTAAGGGCTATAAAACAAGAGCACCTAAGAAACAGTCAAGTAAGTATATAATCGAGAGAAGAAAGAAATAATAACTGCTAAAGTATGAGTCGTTCATTAAAGAAACCACCTTTTGTGCATTATAAATTAGCTCAAAGAGTTGAGGATGCACAAACCAATGGTAAGAAAACAGTAATAAAAACATGGTCAAGAGCCTCAGTAATTACCCCTGATTTTGTAGGTTTAACTATAGCAGTCCATAACGGTAATAAATTTATTCCTGTTTACGCTACAGAGAATATGGTTGGACATAAGTTAGGAGAGTTTGCTCCAACTAGAACATACCGCGGTCATGGTGGAAATAAAAAGGATAAAGGAAGAAAGTAAAAATTTGAACTATGGGTGCTAGAAAGAGATTAAAAGCAATCGAAAGAAAAGAAGCTAATAAAACAGTTAGTTTTGCGAGCCTTAAAAATTGCCCTACCTCACCGAGAAAAATGAGGTTGGTTGCTGATATGATTAGAGGTGAAGAGGTTACTAAGGCTTTATACATGCTGCAGTTTAGTTCAAAAGAAGCTGCTTTGAGAATGGAAAAGTTATTGCGTTCTGCTATTGCAAATTGGGAAGCTAAAAACGAGGGTGAACGCGCTGAAGATCATAAGTTGGTTGTAAGTATGGTTAAGGTCGATAGCGCAAGGATGCTTAAAAGATTAAGACCTGCTCCTCAAGGACGTGGTCATAGAATCAGAAAAAGGTCAAATCATGTTACTATCATAGTAGATAGGTTGAAATAATATTAGTTACAGTTACGAAGAATATTAGTATATAATGGGACAAAAAGTTAATCCAATAGCCAATCGTTTAGGAATCATCAAGGGATGGGATTCTAATTGGTACGGTGGTAGAAATTACGGTGATAAATTAGCAGAAGACGATCAAATTAGAAAATATTTGATGGCTCGTTTAACAAAGGCAAGTATCTCTAAAATTATTATAGAGCGTACATTAAAGTTAATTACTGTTACCATTAATACTTCTCGACCAGGTATTATCATCGGAAAAGGTGGTAAGGAGGTTGATAAGCTTCGTGAAGAGTTAAAGAAGTTAACAAAAAAGGATGTTCAAATTAACATCTTTGAGATTAAGCGACCTGAATTAGATGCACAATTGGTTGCTGATAGTGTGGCACGTCAAATCGAAGGTCGTATTTCTTTCAGACGAGCAGCTAAAATGGCTGTTTCTTCCACTATAAGAATGGGTGCTGAAGGAATTAAGATATCAATCGGTGGTAGATTAGGTGGAGCTGAAATGGCGCGTACTGAATCTTACAAAGAAGGGAGAACACCTTTACATACTTTTAGAGCTGATATTGACTATGCATTAGCTGAAGCCCATACAACTTACGGTCGTATTGGTATTAAAGTATGGATCTGCAAGGGGGAAGTTTATGGAAAAAGAGATTTATCGCCTAATCTTGTATCGAATAAACCAGCAAAAGGTGGTAGAGATAGAAGAGAAACAGGAGATAGATTTAACGGAAGAAAAAGAAAATAATATTTCGAAGATATAAGTAACGATAGATTAAAGTAGAAAGAGATGTTACAACCGAAGAGAACGAAGTTTAGAAAAATGCAGAAGGGTAGGATGAAAGGTAATGCAGGTAGAGGTACCGAGATTGCTTTTGGAAGTTTTGCTATCAAAACAATGGAATCTGCATGGATTACCGCTAGACAAATTGAGGCTGCTCGTATCGCAGTTACAAGATATATGAAGAGAGAGGGTCAAATTTGGATCAGAATTTTCCCTGATAAACCCGTAACCAAGAAGCCTGCAGAAGTTAGGATGGGTAAGGGTAAGGGTGCTCCTGAACTTTGGGTTGCTACTATTAAACCTGGTCGTATATTATTTGAAGCAGATGGTGTGCCTTTAGAGATTGCTCAAGAGGCAATGAGATTAGCCGCTCAAAAATTACCGGTTAAAACTAAATTTGTTGTTAGAAGAGATTATAAGGCATAATCGTAAAGATAGAATAATGAAACAAGCAGATATAAAGAATCTTTCTACAGATGATCTACGTGAGCAACTTGCTGAAAGTACTGAGCTTATAGGTAAGTTAAAAATGAATCATTCTGTGTCACCGTTGGAAAATCCAAAGCAAATCACAGTTGCAAGAAAAACAATTGCAAGATTGAATACTGAGATTCGTAAACGAGAACTTCAGGAGGCTAAATAAGAAAATTACTTCGATGGAAAAGAGAAATTTAAGAAAAGAAAGAATTGGTGTAGTTCTTAGCAATAAGATGGAAAAATCTATTACAATTGCAGTTGAAAGTAAGGTTAAGCACCCTATTTACGGTAAGTTTATCAAAAAGACTTCAAAGTTTATGGCTCATGATGAAAATAATGAGTGTAACATTGGAGATACTGTAAAGATTATGGAGACTCGTCCTTTGAGTAAGAGCAAGAACTGGAGATTAGTAGAAATCATAGAAAGAGTTAAGTAAGATGATACAGCAAGAATCAAGATTATCAGTTGCTGATAACAGCGGTGCTAAAGAGGTATTATGTATCCGTGTTTTAGGTGGTACAGGTAAGCGTTATGCTAGAATTGGGGATAAAATAGTTGTCTCAGTAAAAAGTGCTATACCTTCAGGTAACATTAAGAAAGGTGCAGTTTCAAAAGCAGTTGTTGTTAGAACTAGAAAGGAAATCAGAAGACCTGATGGATCCTATATTAGATTTGATAATAATGCAGTAGTTCTGCTTAATGCAGGTGGTGAAATGAGAGGAACACGTATTTTCGGACCTGTAGCTCGTGAATTAAGAGACAAGCAATTTATGAAAATTGTTTCACTTGCACCTGAGGTATTATAAATTAATTGAAATCTAAAAAGATCATGTCTAAGTTACATATAAAGAAAGGAGATAGAGTTAAGGTGCTTGCCGGTGAATCAAACGGTAAAATAGGTACTGTAATTAAAGTTTATCCTGATAGCCACAGAGCGCTTGTAGAAGGCGACGATATAAAAAAGATGAGCAAGCATACTAAGCCAAATGCAGCTAACCCTCAGGGTGGTATAGTGCAAATGGACGCGCCTATTCATATTTCAAATCTTATGGTGCTTGATTCTTCAGGTGTAGCTGGACGTATTGGGAGAAAAATCGAAAATGATAAATCTGTTAGATATAATAAAAAATCAGGGGAGGTAATTAAGTAATGAACTATTCACCTAGACTAAAACAAGAATATAAGGAGACTATTAAAGACTCTTTAATGAAGCAATTTGATTACAAAAGTGTAATGCAAATTCCTAAGCTTACAAAAATATGCCTTAATCAAGGTGTTGGCAAGGCTGTTTCTGATAAAAAGCTCATAGATTCTGCTGTTTCAGAAATGACAACAATAACAGGTCAAAAAGCAATTGCTACTTTCTCCAAGAAAGATATATCTAACTTTAAGTTAAGAAAAGGAATGCCTGTTGGTGTTAAAGTTACTCTGCGTGGAGACAAAATGTATGAGTTTTTAGACCGCCTTATTTCAGTTTCTTTACCTCGTACCAGAGATTTTAAAGGAATTAATAATAAGGGTTTTGATGGAAAAGGTAACTATACTTTAGGTATTAAAGAGCAAATTATATTTCCTGAAATCGACATTGATAAGATTAATAATATTGGTGGTATGGACATCACATTTGTTACTACTGCTGACACAAATGATGAGGCTAAAGCCTTATTAAAAGAATTTGGACTACCGTTTATGAAAACTAATAAAGAAGCATAGTTATGGCAAAAGAATCAATGAAAGCCAGAGAGCGAAAAAGACAAAGAATGGTTGAGAAGTATGCTGATAAAAGAGCCGCTTTGAAAGAAGCAGGCGATTGGGAAGGTTTACAAAAATTACCTAAGAATTCTTCAGCAGTTAGGTTACACAATCGTTGTAAACTGACTGGAAGACCTAAAGGTTACATGCGGCAGTTTGGTGTATCAAGGGTAAAGTTCAGAGAGATGGCTTCATATGGTTTGATACCTGGTGTAACAAAGGCTAGTTGGTAATTATAGTAACAGATTAAGAGATATAAAGATGACAGATCCAATATCAGATTATTTAACAAGAGTTAGAAATGCAGTGGCTGCTAAGCATAGAGTGGTAGACGTTCCTGCATCTAATCTCAAGAAAGAGATTACAAAGATTCTACATTCAAAAGGATATATTTTGAATTATAAATTCGAAGATGGTGTAAACACTCAGGGGAATATAAAAATTGCTTTGAAGTACCACCCTGTATCGAAAGAGTCTGCTATTAGAAGTTTAACCAGAGTTAGTAAACCAGGACTTCGGAAATACGCCCAATCAGATAACCTTCCGCGTGTAATTAATGGATTAGGTATCGCTATTCTTTCTACATCTAAAGGTGTAATAACAGATAAAGAAGCGAAGACGTTGAAAGTGGGTGGAGAAGTTTTATGTTACGTTTACTAAGAATTGAAATAAGTAAGTTATGTCACGAATAGGAAAAGCTCCGGTTAAGATTGCCAAAGGTGTAGAAGTAACAGTTTCAAATAAGAACTTAGTTACTGTTAAAGGGCCTAAAGGAACCTTAACCCAGCAAATAGATTCAGCAATCACTATTGAAGTAGTTGATGGTCAAGTAGAGTTAAAAAGACAAACAGAGCAGAAGCCTCATAAAGCAATGCACGGTTTATATAGATCATTAATCAATAACATGATTATTGGTGTATCTGAAGGTTTTAAAACTGAACAAGAGTTAGTTGGTGTAGGATATAGAGCTGCTAATACAGGGCAACGTTTAGAGTTATCTCTTGGTTTTTCTCATAATATTGTTTTTGAGATTCCGGAAGAAGTTACCGTAACAACTGCTAGTGAAAGAGGTAAGAATCCTTTAGTTGTTTTAGAGTCTTATGATAAACAATTAATTGGTCAAGTTGCTGCTAAAATTAGATCATTAAGAAAACCTGAGCCATATAAAGGTAAAGGAATTAAGTTTAAAGGTGAACAATTAAGAAGAAAAGCTGGTAAATCAGCTTCTAAATAGTAAGAGATATGGCTTTAACAAAAATGGATAGAAGAATCCGTATTAAAAAACGGGTAAGAAAGATCGTTAAAGGATCTGCTGACAGACCAAGAATGTCGGTTTTTAGAAGCAACAAGGAAATTTACGTTCAGTTTATTGATGATGCAACTGGCACTACTTTATTATCGGTTTCATCAGCAGAACCTGATTTAGCTAAAGTAAAATCCACTAAGGTTGAGAAGGCTTCATTAGTAGGTAAAACTGCTGCAGAAAGAGCTAAGTCTGCAGGTATAGATACTGTAAGTTTTGATAGAAACGGTTATTTGTATCATGGTAGAATCAAATCTTTAGCTGAAGGTGCTAGAGAAGCAGGTTTAAACTTTTAATAGCAATAAAGACTAGATTATGGCAAATTCAAATATAAAAAGAGTAAAATCAAGCGAAATTGAACTTAAGGATAAGCTTGTTGGTATTCAGAGAGTTACTAAGGTAACTAAAGGTGGTCGTCACTTTAGTTTTTCAGCTATTGTTGTAGTAGGAAATGAAAATGGTGTTGTAGGTCACGGTTTAGGAAAAGCTAATGAAGTTACTGAAGCAATTGCTAAAGGTATCGACGATGCTAAAAAGAATTTAATTAAAGTGCCTATTGTTAATGGTTCAGTACCTCACGAGCAATACGGAAAGTACAGTGGAGCTTATATTTTCTTGAAACCTGCTGCTCATGGTACAGGTGTTATAGCAGGTGGTGCCATGCGTTCTGTTTTAGAGAGTGTTGGGATTACAGATGTTTTAGCTAAGTCTAAAGGATCTTCTAACCCTCACAACGTTGTTAAAGCAACTATTGAAGCGCTTGCAGCTATGAGAGATGCATATACTGTTGCAAAACACAGAGGTGTTGATTTAAATACTGTTTTTAACGGATAATATTGATAGAGATGGGAATGATAAAAATCACACAAGTAAGAAGTAATATTGGACGACCAGAGAGACAAAAGAGAACTTTAGTTGCTCTTGGTTTGAGAAAGAATAACCAATCAGTAGAAGTAGAAGGTACTCCTCAAGTTTTAGGAATGGTTAATAAAGTAAAACACCTAGTCTCTGTAATAGAGATTTAAAATTGGATACAATGGATTTAAGTAATCTTACACCTGCAGAAGGTTCAAATAAAAATGCGAAAGTTAGAATAGGTAGAGGTATTGGGTCTGGTAAGGGTCGCACTGCCGCTCGTGGTCATAAAGGTGCAAAATCTAGATCAGGTTATTCAAAGAAAGTTGGTTTTGAAGGTGGTCAAATGCCTCTTCAACGACGTGTTCCTAAGTTCGGGTTTACCAATATCAATAGAAAAGAATATGTAGGGATTAATTTGGACACGCTTCAAGCTATTGCTGACAATAAAAATTTAACAAAAATTGATTTCGATACAATAATTGAAAGTGGTTTTGCTTCTAAAAACAGTTTGGTAAAAATTCTTGGTCGTGGAGTATTGGATTCGTCAGTTGAAGTACATGCGCATGCATTTTCAAAATCTGCTAAAGAAGCAATTGAAACTAAAGGTGGTAAAGCAGAATTAATTTAATTCAAAAATGAAGCGATTCCTAGAAACAATACAAAACATTTTTAAAATTGAAGACCTAAGGGTGCGTATTCTTAATACCCTTGGCTTTTTATTGATTTATAGATTGGGTTCTTACATTGTATTACCCGGTGTAGACTCTGAGGCTCTTCAAATTGCAAATAGTGGATCTGGCGGCGGTATTGCCGGGTTATTGGACTTATTTGCTGGTGGAGCATTTTCAAGAGCATCCATTTTTGCATTAGGTATTATGCCTTATATTAGTGCTTCTATCGTAGTGCAGTTGCTAGGTATTGCTATACCTTATTTTCAAAAGTTACAAAAAGAAGGAGAGAGTGGTCGAAGAACCATTAATCAAATTACTAGATTTTTAACTATTGCGATTGTAGGTTTTCAAGCTCCTGGATATATAGCTTCACAAGTTCCTGAGTTTACAGGGGGCGGTGCTATGGTTAGACCAGATACTTTCTTTTGGTGGTTTACTACTGTAATTATTCTTATTACAGGAACTATGTTTGTAATGTGGTTAGGAGAAAGAATTACAGAAAAAGGAATTGGTAATGGTATTTCCTTAATCATTATGATTGGTATTATTGCTAATCTTCCTTTTGCCTTCGTTGCGGAATTTGCATCTAGGTTAAAAGATGGAGGATTAGTTATACTTCTCGTAGAAATAGTGCTACTTTTAGTTATTATTGTCGGAACTATCCTATTGGTTCAAGGTACAAGAAGAGTTCCGGTCCAATATGCTAAAAGAATAGTTGGAAATAAACAATATGGTGGTGTGAGGCAATATTTACCTTTAAAAGTAAACGCTGCTGGTGTTATGCCAATTATTTTTGCACAAGCGATAATGTTTATTCCCATTACGTTAGTAGGATTTTCTGATTCCGATAGTTTGTCGGGCATCGCTGCTGCTCTCAGTGATTATACAGGTTTTTGGTATAATTTTATATTTGCTTTAATGATTATAGCTTTTACATATTTTTACACAGCCGTTACTGTTAACCCTAATCAAATGGCTGATGAAATGAAAAAGAACGGAGGATTTATACCTGGTGTTAAGCCTGGTAAACGAACCGCTGAGTTCTTGGACAATGTATTATCAAGAATTACATTACCGGGTTCTATATTCTTAGCAATGGTAGCTATATTACCTGCATTTGCAGGTATTTTTGGTGTCAATGCTCAGTTTGCTCAATTCTTTGGAGGTACATCTTTGTTAATTATGGTTGGAGTCATATTAGATACTTTACAACAAATTGAAAGTCATCTATTGATGCGTCATTATGATGGACTGATGAAATCAGGCCGTATTAAGGGTCGTTCTAGCATTAATATGGCAGGGTAATATGGTTTATTATAAAACAGAAGATCAAATTGATTTTCTGAGAAATAGTTCTTTATTAGTTTGTAAAACGCTTGCATTGGTTGGAACATTAGTAAAACCTGGTGTTACTACTTTAGAATTAGATAGAATTGCAGAGGAATTTATTAGAGATAATAGTGCTGTACCTGGTTTTAAAGGTTTATATGGTTGTCCTAGTACACTTCTTACTTCTGTCAATTCACAAGTAGTTCATGGTTTACCAAGCAGCACACAGCTCAAAGACGGTGACATCGTTTCTATCGATTGTGGTGTGTTGATGAATGATTTTTACGGCGATGTTGCGTATACATTTGAAGTTGGCGAAGTTGAAGATAATATTAGAGAGCTTCTAAAAACTACTAAGGAGTGTTTGAAACTTGGTATCGATGCTGCCGTAGCAGGTAATCGTATAGGAGATATAGGATTTGCCATTCAAAATCATGCTGAGAGTCATGGTTACGGTGTAGTAAGAGAGTTAGTTGGGCATGGGTTAGGTAAGAAATTACATGAGGCTCCCGAGGTGCCAAATTATGGAAGAAGAGGAGCAGGCATGCTATTGAAGGAATGTTTGGTGATTGCAATTGAGCCTATGATAAATTTAAAGAGCAGAGCAGTTAAGCAACTAGAAGATGGTTGGACAATAGCAACTCTAGATGGACTTTGTTCTGCGCATTATGAGCATAATGTTGTTGTTAGAAAGGGTAGGGCAGAAATTTTATCCGATCACAGTATTATTGAAGAAGCATTAAATAAAAATAGAATATAACATTTATGGCTAAACAGAAGTCTATAGAACAAGACGGTGTAATTGTTGAGGCGCTATCAAACGCAATGTTTCGCGTTGAGTTAGAAAATGGGCATGAGATTATTGCACATATTTCTGGAAAGATGAGAATGCACTACATTAAATTACTTCCTGGTGATAAAGTTAAGGTTGAAATGTCACCTTATGATTTATCAAAAGGAAGAATTAGCTACAGGTATAAATAATAAAATAAAAATCATAACTTTGCGCCCCTGAAAATTAGGAAAACATGAAAGTAAGAGCATCAATAAAGAAAAGAAGTGCGGAATGCAAAATTGTAAGAAGAAAGGGAAAACTTTACGTTATTAATAAGAAGAACCCTAAATTCAAACAAAGACAAGGATAATAATTAAGAAATAAATTAAGCATATATGGCTAGGATAGCAGGTATAGATTTACCGAAGAACAAAAGAGGTGAAATCGGTTTAACTTACATTTATGGTATTGGTAGAAAGACTGCCCAAAACATATTAACTGAAGCTAAGGTTGATTTTAATACAAAAGTTCAAGATTGGAATGATGATGAACTTTCTGCAATTAGAAAAGTTATTGGCGACACAATAAAAGTTGAAGGTGCTCTTAGATCAGAGACTCAATTAAACATTAAACGTTTAATGGATATTGGCTGTTATCGTGGCGTTAGACACAGAGTTGGATTGCCTTTGAGAGGTCAAAAGACTAAGAACAACGCTCGTACTCGAAAAGGTAAGAAAAAGACTGTTGCAAACAAAAAGAAAGCTACTAAATAGTAAATAGGTATAAGATGGCAAAATCAACTGCGAAAAAGAAAAGAATTGTAAAGGTTGAAGCTGTAGGTCAAGCGCACATACATGCTACTTTTAATAATATTATTATTTCCCTTACTAATTCAACAGGACAAGTTATTTCTTGGGCTTCATCAGGAAAGATGGGTTTTAAGGGCTCTAAGAAAAATACCCCATATGCAGCTCAAATGGCAGCACAAGATTGTGCTAAAGTTGCCCATGAAGCAGGTTTAAGAAAAGTTAAAGTATATGTAAAAGGTCCTGGTGCTGGAAGAGAGTCTGCCATCAGAACCATCCACAACTCTGGTATTGAAGTTACTGAAATTATCGACGTAACACCTGTACCTCACAATGGTTGTCGTCCGCCTAAACGTAGACGTGTTTAATTTATACTTTAGAGAGTTTATCAAAAAAATAATTATTTGAAATGGCAAGATATAGAGGTCCAAAATCTAAAATCGCACGTAAGTTCAGAGAGCCTATTTTTGGCGCTGACAAAGCTTTAGAAAAAAAGAATTACCCTCCTGGACAACACGGTCCTAACAAAAGAAGAGGAAAGCAATCAGAATACGCAATTCAGTTAATGGAGAAGCAAAAAGCTAAGTATACTTATGGTATTCTTGAACGTCAATTCTCTAACTTGTTTGAGAAAGCAAGTAGAAGTAAAGGTATTACTGGAGAGAATTTACTTAAGCTTTGTGAGTCTAGATTAGATAACGTTGTTTTTAGATTGGGAATTGCTCCGTCTAGACGTGGAGCTAGGCAACTTGTTGGTCATAGACATATCGTAGTAAACGGCGAGGTTGTGAATATTCCTTCTTATACAGTAAAAGATGGTGACATTATTGAAGTTAGAGAAAAGTCTAAGTCTTTGGAGTCTATTACTGCATCTCTTGCTAATAGAAACAATAACTATGATTGGTTAGAGTGGAATGTTTCTTCTATGCGAGGGACTTTCATTACAAGTCCGGAAAGAGTTCAAATTCCTGAAAATATTAAGGAACAATTAATCGTCGAACTTTATTCTAAATAATTTATTTTATTCATTAGAAAAAATTAACATGGCAATATTAGATTTTCAGAAGCCTGATAAGGTAATAATGATCGAGTCAAATGACTTTGAAGGACAATTTGAGTTTCGTCCATTAGAGCCGGGTTATGGAATTACTGTTGGAAATGCTATTAGAAGGATATTACTTTCTTCATTAGAGGGTTTCGCGATTACATCTTTAAAGATTCAAGGAGTAGATCATGAATTTGCTACTATCGAAGGTGTTGTTGAAGATGTTACTTCCATTATACTAAACCTGAAACAGGTTCGTTTTAAGCAACAAATAGAAGGCACAGACGCTGAAAAAGTTGTTATTACGGTAGGAAATCAAGATACATTTTCTGCTGGTGATATCGGTAAGTTTACTTCAGCATTTCAGGTTTTAAACCCTGATTTAGTTATCTGTAATATGGAAACCTCTGTTAAGCTTACAATCGAGATAACTATAAACAAAGGCAGAGGTTACGTACCTTCTGAAGAGAACTCACCTATTGAATCTGTTGTAGGACTTATTCCAATCGACTCCATCTACACACCGATAAAAAATGTTAAATACAACATTGAAAATTATCGTGTTGAACAAAAGACGGATTATGAAAAATTAGTTCTTACAATAGTAACTGACGGATCGATTCACCCAAAAGAAGCGTTGAAAGAGTCTGCAAAGATTTTGATTCAACACTTTATGTTGTTTTCTGATGAGAAAATTACAATTGATAGTGAAGAAAAATCTGCTGTTGAAGAATTTGATGAAGATTCCTTACACATGAGACAGTTGCTAAAGAACAAGCTTGTAGATATGGATTTATCTGTCAGAGCATTAAATTGTTTGAAAGCTGCAGATGTAGAAACCTTAGGTGAGCTTGTTCAGTTTAATAAAAGTGATTTATTAAAGTTTAGAAATTTTGGTAAGAAGTCATTAACCGAATTAGACGAGTTGGTAGAGAAAAAAGGCCTTCATTTCGGTATGAATGTAGCGAAGTATAAATTAGATAAGGACTAAGAAAATGAGACATGGTAAAAAAGTAAACCACTTAAGCAGAAAAAGTGGTCATAGAAAATCAATGCTATCTAATATGGCGTGTTCTCTTATTGAACATAAGAGAATTAACACAACAGTTGCTAAAGCAAAAGCTCTAAGAGGTTTTGTTGAGCCTTTAATTACTAAGTCTAAGGATGATACTACTCATATGCGTAGAACAGTTTTTAGTTATCTTAAAAACAAAGAATCTGTTTCAGAGTTGTTCAGAGAAGTAGCTCCAAAGGTTGCAAATAGACCTGGTGGTTATACGCGAATCATTAAAACAGGTAACAGACTTGGTGATAATGCAGAGATGTGTTTGATTGAATTGGTTGATTTTAATGAAATTTATACCTCAGGTGAGGATAAATCTGCTGCTAAACCAAAAAGAAGTAGAAGAGGAAATTCTAAGAAAACTACAGATGTTACATCTGATGAATCTACGGAAAAAAATGACTAATATTTTTAGTTCCATATAATATTAAAAAGATAAAACGGCTGTTTTATCTTTTTTTTTGATTTAATCTATCTTATATTACACTGCATATGAAATATTTAAATTCTACTAAAGGCATCGTACTACTAGAAGATGGTACTGTTTTTTACGGTCGTTCTGCTGGTTTAAAGGGTACTTCTACAGGAGAAATTTGTTTTAATACTGGTATGACAGGTTATCAAGAAATATATACTGATCCTTCTTATTTGGGTCAAATAATTACGTGTACTACTTCTCATATCGGGAATTATGGAATTGAGGATTCTGAAGTTGAATCTGATTCTGTTAAAATAAATGGATTAATATGTAAGAAGTTTTCCCAAGTATATTCAAGAACTATGGCTGACGATTCTTTGCAAAATTATTTTGAAAAGCATAATATCGTTGCTATTTCTGATATTGATACAAGGGCATTAGTAAGACATATTAGAAATAAAGGCGCGATGAATGTTGTTATATCTTCTGAGATTGAAGACTTAGAAAAGTTGAAGAAAATACTCTCAAATACTCCTTCAATGGATGGTTTGGAATTAAGTTCGAAAGTTTCTACAAGAGAAGCATATGTTTTAGGAGATGTAAATTCTAGCTTAAAGGTTGCTGTTATAGATTTTGGTACGAAGAGAAATATTTTGAAATGTTTAACTGACCGTGACTGTTTTTTGAAAGTGTTTCCCATGAACACTTGTCTTGACGAAATTAATGCATGGGGAGCTGATGGAATTATGCTAAGTAATGGACCTGGCGACCCCTCTTCAATGAGCCATAATATTGAACTAATTAAAACATTTGTTGATTCAGGTATACCTATTTTTGGCATTTGTCTAGGTCATCAATTGTTAGGCCTTTCCTACGGTTTAAAGACTACAAAAATGCACACTGGTCATCGTGGTATCAATCATCCTGTTAAAAATTTATTAACCACAAAGGGAGAGATTACATCTCAGAATCATGGTTTTGTTGTAGATATGGATTCCGCAAATCAACACGATGATATTGAGATAACCCATGTCCACTTGAATGATGGGTCTTTAGCTGGTATGAGGCATAAATCTAAACCTGTATTTTCTGTGCAGTATCACCCTGAGTCATCACCTGGCCCTCATGACTCCCGCTATCTGTTTGATAATTTTGTTCAACTAATGAAATCACATAAAAATTAATTATATGAGTTATATAGCTAATGTTTTTGCTAGGCAAATTTTAGACTCTCGTGGCAATCCTACAATAGAAGTAGAGGTAACTGCGCAAAATGGTGCTATCGGAAGGGCTGCTGTCCCGTCTGGCGCATCAACAGGTATTCATGAGGCAGTCGAATTGAGAGACGGTGATGCAAGTATTTATATGGGTAAAGGTGTACTAAGGGCCGTTCAGAATGTGAATACAACTATTGCAAAAGAATTAAAGGGCGTATCTGTTTTCGAACAGACTGCCATTGATCACCTTATGATTAGTTTAGATGGGACTGAAAATAAATCTAACCTCGGAGCTAATGCAATGCTTGGTGTTTCATTAGCGATTGCAAGGGCTGCTGCTTTATCTTTGGGTCAACCCTTATATAAATACATTGGTGGCGTTAATGCTAGAACCTTACCCATACCTATGATGAATATTTTAAATGGTGGTTCACATGCAGATAATAGCATAGATTTTCAAGAATTTATGGTTATGCCTGTTGGGGCAGACTCATTTGGCACTGCATTAAGAATGGGAACAGAAATATTTCATCATTTAAAAGCTGTATTAAAGAAAGGTAATTATTCTACAAATGTTGGGGATGAAGGTGGTTTTGCTCCAAATCTTAAATCAAATGAAGAAGCTATTGAGTTTGTTTTGAGGGCTATAGAAGCTGCGGGATATAAGCCTGGTGAAGATGTCTATATTGCTATGGACGCTGCTGCTTCTGAGTATTACAATACAAAGGAAAATGTTTATCATTTCCATAAATCAACTGGCGATAAACTGACTTCTTCTGAAATGGCAACGTATTGGAAGAATTGGACTAAAAAATATCCAATTATTTCTATAGAAGATGGATTAGCTGAGGATGACTGGAACGGTTGGAAGGAATTAACAGGCTATATCGGGGATACTGTTCAATTAGTTGGAGATGATTTATTTGTTACTAATGTAAAACGTTTAAGAAAAGGAATTGAGGAAAACATTGCTAACGCAATACTTATTAAAGTTAACCAAATTGGAACTTTGACCGAAACGATTGATGCTGTTGATTTGGCTAAAACTAATTCATTTTTATCTGTAATGAGTCATCGATCAGGTGAAACCGAAGATAGTATTATTGCTGATTTGGCAGTTGCTTTAAATACGGGACAGATTAAAACTGGGTCGGCTTCTCGTTCTGACAGAATGGCTAAGTACAACCAGTTGTTGAGAATAGAAGAGCAATTAGGAACAGAGGCATATTTTCCTGGGAAAAGCTTCAAATTTGCTCGTTAACTGCTTTGGAATTGAATGTTTGTTAAGTAAATTAGCAAACCCAAAATGACATAAAGGATAGAATCGTATGTCGCTGAATTATAGATAAACAAAACAACATAAAGAATTAACAAATATGGCAGAAATTGTAGAAGTAAAAGTTGGAGACAAAGTATACCAACTTCCTGTTATCGAAGGTAGTGAAGGAGAGAAGGCAATAGATATTGCTAAACTGAGAGCGGAGTCTGGTCTAGTTACCATAGATCCAGGTTTTAAGAATACAGGTTCAACTCAAAGTGCTATTACTTTTTTAGATGGCGAAAAAGGTATATTAAGATATAGAGGATATTCTATTGAAGAGCTTGCAGAAAAGTCTTCTTTCTTGGAGGTTTCTTACTTGTTAATCAATGGTGAGTTACCTTCTTTTACTGAATTAGAAATGTTTAAATCTGATATTACTCACCATACATTAATTCATGAAGACATAAAAAGTATTCTTGATGGTTTTCCATCAAATGCCCATCCAATGGGAGTTTTGTCCTCTCTAGTTTCTTCATTAACTGCCTTCTATCCTGAATCGTTAGATCCTAACAGATCTGCCGAAGGTGTTAATTTAAGCATTCTTAGGATATTAGCAAAGTTGCCAACTATGGCTGCATGGGCCTATAAGAATGAAATTGGACATCCAGTAAATTATCCTGATAATAGATTAGACTATTGCTCTAATTTTTTAAAAATGATGTTTGCTTTACCTACAGATGATTATGAAGTTGACCCTGTAGTAGCAGATGCTCTGGACAAGTTGTTAATTCTGCATGCAGATCATGAGCAAAATTGTTCTACCTCAACGGTTAGATTAGTTGGTTCGTCTCACGCAAGTTTGTATGCTTCTTTATCAGGTGGTATAAACGCATTGTGGGGTCCTTTGCATGGTGGAGCAAACCAAGCTGTTATTGAAATGCTTGAGGCAATCAAAGCAGATGGTGGAGATGTAAACAAATATATGGACAAGGCAAAGGATAAGAATGATCCGTTTAGATTAATGGGTTTTGGGCATAGAGTATATAAAAACTTTGATCCAAGAGCTAAGATAATTAAGAAAGCAGCTGATGATGTATTAGCAAAGCTTGGTATTAACGATCCAATTTTAGAGATTGCAAAGGGCTTAGAAGAAGTTGCTTTAAGTGATCCATATTTCGTGGAAAGAAAACTTTATCCAAATGTAGATTTTTATTCTGGAATTATTTACAGAGCAATTGGAATCCCAACATCTATGTTCACTGTGATGTTTGCTATTGGAAGATTACCCGGATGGATAGCTCAATGGAAAGAAATGAGAGAGAATGGTGAGCCAATCGGTCGTCCACGCCAAATCTATACAGGAGCTAATTTGAGACCATTTGTTCCTATGGGAAATAGATAAATATAAAAAGTATTAAAAAGGCTTTATGTTAACTCATGAAGCCTTTTTTTTGTTTTTTGTTTGAATTGTAAAAACTTCAATAGTGCTTTAAGCGTTATATAAATGTATTAGGATTTGAATTTAAAGAAATGGGATATAGAAGTTTACAAGAGTGTGTTGAAGATTTAGAAAAGCATGGCCATTTAATTAGAATCAAAGAGGAGGTAGATCCTTATCTTGAAATGGCAGCGATTCATCTTCGAGTATTTGAAAAGGGTGGACCAGCAATATTATTTGAGAATATAAAAGGATGTGAATTTTCTGCTGTTTCAAATTTATTTGGTTCTGTTGAACGCTCTAAATTTATGTTTAGAGACACTATTAAAAAAGTTGAAAAGCTCATCGAAATAAAAGGGGATCCGATGTCCGCTTTAAAGCAACCCTTAAAAAATATTTCCGTTCCCTTTACAGCATTAACTGCTTTACCTAAAAGGTCGCACAGAAATCCTATTTTAGCAAATGAAACAACAGTTTCTAAATTACCTCAGATTCAATGCTGGCCAATGGATGGAGGTCCTTTTGTAACACTTCCAATTGTTTATTCTGAAGATATTGATAAACCCGGTGTAATGAATTCAAACCTTGGGATGTATCGCATTCAACTTGGTGGAAATGACTATGAAAAAGATCAAGAGATTGGGCTTCATTACCAGTTGCATAGAGGTATAGGAGTGCATCAAACAAAAGCAAATTCGAAAGGGCAGCCTTTGAAGGTTAGCATCTTTGTTGGGGGGCCTCCATCACATACTTTTTCTGCTGTAATGCCATTACCAGAAGGTATTTCAGAGTTAACCTTTGCCGGTGCTCTGGGGGGTAGAAGATTTAGATATACTTATGAAGACGGGTATGCAATTTCATCGGATGCTGATTTTGTAATTACTGGTGATGTTTATCCTGGAGAAAATAAGGCTGAAGGACCTTTTGGTGATCATTTAGGCTATTATAGTTTGAAACATGACTTTCCACTTATGAAAGTTCATAAAGTCTACCACAAGAAAGGTGCCATCTGGCCATTTACTGTTGTTGGTAGACCACCACAAGAAGATACTAGTTTTGGTGCTTTAATTCATGATATGACGGGTGCTGCAATTCCGCAAGAAATCCCGGGATTGCATGCTGTCCACGCTGTTGATGCGGCCGGTGTTCACCCTTTACTTTTTGCAATAGGTAGCGAAAGATATACACCTTATTTGAGTGAAAAACGTCCACAAGAGCTGTTAACTATTGCAAACCATATATTAGGTACTGGTCAATTAAGTTTAGCCAAATACTTATTTATAGCAAATAAAGCAGATAACCCTTCCCTAGATATTCATATGGAGAAGGACTTTTTAATTCATATTTTAGAGCGTATTGATTTATCAAGAGATTTACATTTTCAAACACAAACTAGTATTGATACCCTAGATTATAGTGGCGATGGATTGAATACAGGATCTAAATTGATTGTTGCAGCAGTCGGAGATAAGATTAGAAATTTAAGTTCTCAAATACCGAATTTTGTGAGTTTACCAAATGGCTTTTCAAATCCTAAAGTAGTTATTCCGGGAGTTTTGGCTATTGAAGCAGTTGAATTTGAGGGCTATGATAAAGAAGCGAATCGAATAAAGGAATTAACAGATTTTTTATCTCTGAATACTGACTGTCTTAAAGGGTTTCCTATGATACTAATTTCTGATAATACAAACTTTGTCTCAGATAGTATGAATAATTTCTTATGGGAAGCTTTCACTAGGAGTAACCCATCTCATGACATTTATGGAGTTGATGAGTTTATATTACATAAACACTGGGGAGTTAAAACAGCTTTTATTTTAGATACACGAATGAAGCCACATAATGCTCCTGTCTTATTGAAAGATCCCGAAGTAGAAAGAAAGGTTGATCGGTTAGCAGAAAAGGGAGCTTCTTTATATGGAATTATTTAGAAGATATTTCTATATTTCCTAATATGAAATAACTTCTAATGGGGATGGTATATGGTTTAATTATTGTTAATTAAATCGTTAGAGTAAATATATCAACAGCAGTTTTGTAGTAAAGAATCATTTTACTTGAGTTCCTCTTCATGTTATATATTATACACCTGAAACTAGGAAGGCATTTGTAGATGTGGATTTCTTTTCATTTTGGTTTAAAAATCTAACTGAGGAACCGATTAATTCCCTGTTTCAAATAGGTGCGGAATATACCAAGAAGAAATAATCACTCTTTATTTACCATTTTAGTTTTTATGGAATGAAGATCAGTTTTATTCTTTTTGGGAAGTCGACTTTTATAGATAAACATATAAATATTGCGGAATAGGAGATGCGTTTAAAAAAAAAGCCATTTTGCATCTGCAAAATGGCTTGTATAACTCTCTGAAATTTTTATCCTTCTTCAGTTGTTCCAGCATTTACATTTGCTTTAACTCTTAAAACAGTAGTTGCAGGCTCTGTATTTGCAGTAATGCTAACAGTTTTAGTTTGCTGATTAACTTGTTTTCCGGGGCTGTAGACAACCTCGATTTCGCCTGTTTCACCTGGAGCAATAGGATTTCTAGGATAATTAGGAACTGTGCATCCACAAGAACCTTTTGCATCTGAAATTATTAATGGCTCATTTCCTGTATTGGTAAATATAAATATTTTAGTATTTTTTGTGTCTTGGTCAATACTTCCAAAATCATGTTCCATTTCAGCAAATTGAATGCTTGTTGTTGGTCCCAAATTTTCCTCAATTACAGGAGGCATACTGTTTTCATCTGATGGGGTTGCCGCTAAATTATTTGTAGGCGTAATAGCCTCTGTTTTTTGGTAATCTACCCCACTATCTTTTGTAAAGATCATGTAAGAGTTAATCAATGTCAAAAGGCCTATTCCGGCTACAATTCCTACTAGTACGTTGTTTTTCATTTTAATTTATTTAATTGGTTATTTAATAGTTTGTTATTCTGATACTTGTTGAAGTAATCCTGTATAATTTTTACCTTCTAATACTTTTAATGCTTCTATATATGATTCATTCAGTTCATTTATGATTTCAAAATACGCTGAAACATCAAAAAGGTTTCTTGCCATTAAGGCTTTTAATTGAATATAGATTAATTTTTCTGAACGCTTAATTTCCCCTTCTTGGGGTTCTATTGATTTATTTTTTTTTGCAAACTCATAAAAGTCAGCAATAAATTCATCACTTATCTCAAAACCATTTTTAAATGACTCTATTGTTTTAAATTGGTTAGCTATCTTTTTTCTATGTTTATCAAGATAGTTCAACACAAATGTATTATAAGTACCGGTTCTAATCAAGCTTGAGTTAAAATTGCTGCTTAGTGAAGTGTCTATAGGTACAAAGAGGTCAGGCATTATTCCACCTCCTCCATAAACAATTCGTTTATTGGGTGTAAAATATTTCAAGGAGTCAGGAAAATTTATGCTGTCAGCTGAAAATAACTCACCATGCTCATATCTGTCAACAATGTCTTTATAGTATGCATCTTTTCCTTCGTCATAAGGTTTTTGAATTGATCGGCCTGTTGGTGTATAGTATTTTGCAGTTGTAAGCCTAACTGCTGATCCATCAGGCAATGAAAATGGTTTTTGTACCAAACCTTTTCCGAATGACCTCCTGCCAATTATAAGACCTCTATCCCAATCTTGTATAGCTCCTGAAACAATTTCACTTGCCGATGCAGAACCTTCATCAATTAAAACGATAACGTTTCCTTTTTCAAATTTTCCTCTAGCACTTGCTTTGTACTCTTCTTTAGGTTGTTTTTTTCCTTCAGTGTAGACAATCATTTTATTGTCTGCTAAAAATTCGTCAGCAAGCGTAAAAGCCGTATTTAGATATCCTCCACCATTTCCTCTTAGGTCTAAAATTAGATCTTCTAAACCCTTAGCTTTTAGCTTAGCTAGTGCTTCTTCAAACTCTTCTGTAGTATTTCTAGCGAAGCGGTTAACTTTTATATATCCAATGGATGTAGTTGCCATGTATGCTGCATCAATACTAAAAATTGGAATTTTATCTCTTTCAATATCATAAGAGATCAATTTTTTCTCTCCTCCTCTTTTGATTTCTACATTTACTATCGTTCCTTTTTTCCCTCTTAATCGGTCTGCAACTCCACTATTTGAAATTTCAATTCCTGCAACTAATTCCTTTTCTATGTTTATAATTTTGTCTCCTGATTGAATGCCTAGCTTTTCAGACGGACCACCTGATATCGGAGATACAACAGTAATTGTATCGTTTAGAATATTAAATTGAATACCTATACCCTCAAAGTTGCCTTCTAAAGGCTCATTCATTTTTTTGACTTCGTCTTTGGGAATATATACTGAATGGGGATCAAGATTTTTCAATACCGAAACTATTGCGTCGTCTACCATTGCATCATTATTAACAGTGTCTACGTATGCAAAATTTACAATGCTCAATAAGGTGTTAAATTTTTGCACTCCCGCTTCTTGCTCTGGACTGATGACTTGAGCATTCGTGTTAAGGCTGCTTGCAACCATTAATAAACTAAAAAAAAGAATTTTATTTAATGTTTTTTTCATACTCAAAGTTAGATGATACCAAATTAGTTAAAAAGGCAATCTTATTAAGTTAACAAAAGTTAATACTTAAGTAATTGAAAATTAATTTCTTATAACCAAAGTGCCGTAAGTTGCTAAATGATCAGAAAAACCTCCATAATAATTTTTTCCTCCATATGTTTTATTCGGGGTCGTTGTCCCATCTTCACTTGTATACATTACGAATGGTGCCTGCATTATTTGAGCTTCGTTATTATCGATATGTATAGAGTTCTCTTTTTTCGTGAGCGGCTTTGAAACAATAATTTGATCTAAAACATTCCATGAGCCTTTATAATTATAGGTTCCTTGATTTTTAAGATGAAAAGGATAACTTAGATTGGATAAATAACAACCTTCATTTACAGGACATGCTCCTAGAATTTCTCTTATACTTGCGTTATCAGGCATATCGTTAAAGTCTCCAATAGCAATTATAGCCGCGTTGTTATCTTCAAATCTTATTTCAGCAATAGCTTCAACAAGTACTTTAGCCACTGCCAGTCTCTTAGGTTCTGACTTTTCTTGTCCGCTTCCTCTTGATGGAAAGTGATTTACAAAGAAATGGATAATAGCGTTATTTTTTTTAAACATTGCTTTTACGTAAAGGATGTCCCTTGTATGGTCTTCTTCACCATCGAATGAAATATTCGGTGTAATTGCTTTTGAGCTCAAAATTTTAAGAATTTCCTTTCTATAAATCAACGCATTGTCAATACCTCTTTCATCTTGACTATCATAGTGAACAATTTCATATTTACCTTCTTTTAATCCCCCTGTTTGAATGAGATCGTTAACAACAGTTTTATTCTCTACTTCACATAACCCAAACGCTACCGGTAAACTATTACCCGGAATAGAAGAAATAACTTCACTTATTTTACTCAATTTATCCTCATATCGCTCTTTATTCCACTCTTTAGATCCACTTTCAGTAAAGTCATCATCATTTGTTAATGGATCATTTTCTGTGTCAAATAAGTTTTCGACATTATAAAAGCCAAAAGTGTAGCTTGTTGATGCTTTTTCAATTTCTTCTTTTGTTGCTTCCTTAGGGCTTGAACAAGAAATGATAGATATTACTGCTATTAAATAAATTAAGTTTATTCTCATAATTAATTAAATGTTATTTCTGCTGCTGTGTGACCAACTGTACTGCCAAGTGCTATGCCTATACCACCTAGCTTTAAAGCTATTACTGTTCTATTGTCTATTCGTTTTACAATAGGAAATTTATCTTTACCGAACCCCATAATCCCAGCCCATGAATGATCAATTTCATATTCATCTTTCGAAGGCATTATAGTTTTTAATTTACTCACAAGGTCATGTTGTATTTTGTTATTCAATTCTATTTTGGTTGTTTGTTCTTTTTTAAAATCAAGGTTTCTTCCTCCACCAATTAAAATTCTATTTCCAACATTTCTAAAATAGTAATACCCTTCATCAAAATGAAAAGTTCCTTTTAACTTTAATTGTTTAATTGGTTTTGTTATGCAAACTTGACCTCTACCGGGAATTATATCTACATCTGGAAGTATATTTTTCGTAAATGCATTGGTACATACAATCGTTTGGGCTGATTTGAACTCAATATTATTGACGATGACACCATTAGATGTGATTGTTTCAACTTTTGAATTTGTAAATAAAACGATTCCTAAACGGGTTACCTTTTTTATAAGTTCTTGCATCATACTACCTGTATGAAGTTGACCTTCTAGAGGAGTAAAGATTAAATTCTTTACTATTTCTTGATTAAATTGGAACTTTTTAATCAGATTTGGAGCGTTAAAATAGACCTCCTGTCCAAAAATAGGCTTTAGTTTTTTATTCATGATTTGAATCTCTTCATCTTGGAAGTTAGTATTAAAAACTAATTCATAACCTCCGAATTTTTGAAATTCTATTTGCTTATCTCCAAGTCGTTTCCGAAGTAATTCTAATCCTTTCCATCTATTTTCAACTAGGGATAACATTTTATCTGTTCCTAGGATTTTCTCATCGCTATTTAGCTCAGATAAGCTTCCAAAACAAGCAAAGCCAGCATTTTTTGTGCTAGCTCCACTGGGGAAAATTCCTGCTTCAAATATAGCTACTGTAAGCTTAGGATTTATATCTTTTACTGATATCGCTGCTGAAAGCCCTGTGATTCCACCACCTATAATAATGATATCATAACTTATAAAAGATTCTTTTTCCCAGAAGCTAAGCATAGTTTAATTACCGATCAATGGTGATTGTTGAATTGATTTCACTCCTACTGATTGTAATGTTACTTTTTCACCTCCTTTGAATGGCGTTACAAATGAGCCTTCAAATCCCCTAACAGCCATTTTAACTTTGTGTTCTGCAGCTTCTTGAAAGTTGTCAAATGCACCTGAATAGTATCTAAACAATCCACCGCTTTCAAGAACAATTAGATTAGATGTATTCTTAAAAAACTTCATATCAGGCTGCGTTTTAAATGCTCCCAATTGAACCCTAAATACTACTTTATCACTATTCTCTAGTTCGCTGGTTGGTATTCCTTCAGGCTTAAGTTCATTAACTCTTTCACCGGCATTTATGTAGTTTGAATTAGTTGTTTTTTCTTCAATTGTTGGAGATAGGCCTTGATTTGCAAGTTCTGCTTTTCTTTTAACAACATCTTTTAGGTCATTTAAATTTCCTACGGAATAGATTACCATAGAATCTTGCATTTCTGTTATTAAATCAGGAAGATTTAATAAGCTTTCTATATTTTCTGGTTGATCGCCTACTTTGTAAGCGCCAACATTTATTCTAAATCTACTTTTTAACGCAGTGTTTCCTGTAAAGTTTTTTGAAACCACATCTGCAAATTCTCCTGAAGTATCAGAATATTTTAAATAGGATTCATAAATCATTGCATCAGTAAGGTATACCCCTTTTGCATTCACTGTTGTTCCTAAAGAATTAACTTCTTCATCTAGGTAATCAGCTAATCCATCACCATCTGAGTCAATAGGGCAACCCAATGTGTCTACTTCTACACCAAGAGGAGTGTTCGGACACTTATCTATAAAATCAATTACACCATCTTCATCATAATCACTAGGATCGTATGCATAAAAGTCAATTACTTCATCATCATAGTCGGGTTCTGTATCTACTTTTCTAAAGTTATATGTTAATGAAACTGTTGTAGCTAAGAAGTAGTCATTGTTAGCATTTGCTCTATCGCTACCAACCCTTTCTAATGAATTTCTATCTACACCATCAATCATGTCGGTGAAGGTAAAATGAAAAGTAGAAGCTAA
The DNA here is from genome assembly GCA_018402765.1 of Vicingaceae bacterium. Taxonomy (GTDB): domain Bacteria; phylum Bacteroidota; class Bacteroidia; order Flavobacteriales_E; family Vicingaceae; genus Acidiluteibacter. The sequence goes on from JAGYIE010000003.1 coordinate 379,112, forward strand.
CCGAAAATTAATTTGGTTGGTAATTTTCAAATTACCTCCGATACCTATAGGAATTCCCAGTGATCTTTCGGGGTATAGTCCACGTCCATCAAAGCGTGCTTCTCGTATATCAGTTTCATAGATATAATCTCTTTGAATTTCTACGGCAAATTCTGCCCCTGGACTATTTTCAGGTAAGTTTCTGATGGTTCCATCTGACCAATAATTGTAAGCACTTCCTGAGCTGTTTAAGATATCTGTTTTTGAGTTGAATTCAAGCATTTCAATTCCTGCTGTAATAAATGGACTGAAACTTCTTTTCGGATTTATAAAGTTCCCAAAGTTGTATTCTAGACTTAGTCCACTGGAACGAATAGTTGATTCAAAGTTTAGATTTCTTTCAATTCTTCGTTCTTCTACCCTCATTTTTCCAAACATGTAATAGAGGTTTATACTCAAATAGTCTAAAATTGGCTGATGAACATAAAACTCATATACTGGATTACCAACAAATGGATTTCCGTATTCATAATCTCTTAAATCACCATAGAAGGAGATAAGTCCAGCTCCAAGGCCAATTGTTGGAGGAGTTATACTTGACCGTGATTTTACATCTGCAGTAGTAGTATCATTCTCTGATTGAGCTGATAAACTAGATATTAGTAAAAAACTACTAAGTAGGCTAAATAGGAATTTTTGTTTCATGTAATTGCTAGCTATATTCAGGATTTAAATATACGTGCTTTTTTGCAAATATAAACTAGCATTAAGTGATTGTTATTTAAACCACTGCTGCTTGCTTATCATTAGTGCTTCTTGCACAGTTATTCTGTTTCCCTGATTGTAGGCTGTTACAAAGGCATCAGAAATCTTATTGTCTGTTTCCCATATTTGATTTCTATGGTCTCTCGCTTCTTTGTATATTGGAAATTTACCTATGGTGTATTTTCTCCAACCTTCGTGAAATTCTGTCGATACTTGTTCTTTAATTCCGTGTTTTTTAATAAAGTAATCCGCTGCTATTTCATTATGACCAGCAGCTATCTGAACTTTATAAGATATTCCTGTTTCTGGTAATGGAATTTTAGTTATTGCACTCACTAATTCTTTTTCAATTACCATGGCTGAAGCCTCTTCACTATTAACAGAAACATTGTCAGAAACCGTAGTCGACTCTTTTATAACTTCATCAGCATCTTGAGAGTCTTCGTTCAACTTTTTGTCATCAATTTCTGTTTCAAGATTAGAAGTCATTTCATCAACTAATGGTTGATCTATTTCTGTACTAGAGTCTTCAATTTCTGCTGCAATTTCATTTACTTCAGTATCTATAAATTCAATACTTGGTAAATCAGTGCTTGCTAAATCTGATTCAAACGTTTGTTCGTTTTTTAGAAAAGAAAACTTACCGGAGATTTTATTATCGTTATCTACAATATCATTTTTTTCTATAATGTATGATGCGGTAAGTCGATCTCCAAATGGCATTGCCATCCACAATATTTTTACTACATTATTTTTAAAAGAGAAAAATCCTTCATTTGAATTGTCTTCAGTAGCAGTATAACCAAGAGGAATAAATTCTTCAATTTTCCCAAAACTATTAATCTCTTCTTTTTCTATTAAAATTTCTACTTTTAATTGTTTGGTTTTATCTATTTTAGATATCTGTCTGTAAATTATAAAATCATCACCCTCTGCAACTAACTTGCTACCCTCTTCTATTGCATTTTGCTTCTTAATTTGATTTTTATCTTCTTTGTTTTTAGTTTTTTCTTTATTAGATAAAACGTTTTCTTGAACTAACGCAGCTTTGTTTCCAATTTTCATAGAAGTAGATGAAAAGTCTACGCTTTGTTTTTCATTTTGCTCAATGTATGAAAACTTTCCATCAAGTTTGTATTCTTCTTTTTCAGGAGCTTCCGCAGTTAATAGATAAGTGATTTTAAATTCTTCTTCTAAGGGCAGTGAAATCCATATTATTTTTAAAACATTGTCTTTGAAAGAAAATGTACCTCCTTTAGAATCTATTATTTCTATATCAAATCCAAGGGGCATATCTTGCTGAAGTTTTGCAAAACCAGATAAATCTCCTTTTTTAATAGAAACTTGAACGGTATCTCCTACATTAATCTCAATCGTATTAGGGACATCTTGTTTTACAGTAACTGTTTCTCCGTAAAATAATTCGAATATAATGAGACCAATTAGATTTAATAGAACAACAATAGATTTAACCATAGCTTATTGTAATTTGTTAGCATCTTGTTTATTAATTGTTAAAAACGCACTAACTCTATGGTAGAGTAGTGCTTTTCATTGCTTAAATAGCACAAATGTTATTAACAATTGATAAAAACTAATTTATCAAAACTATGTATTAAGATTTGGGTTGAATTGGTCTATCTCGTTAAGTTATTAACGTAATTCTGTTAAAAAGAGTGGTGTCTTTAGAAGTTTGGTTTTAAGAGATACTGCTGATAAAAATCATCAATATATCCTACAGCTTCTTCCACTGTGTCCGCCAAGAAAAAGATATCAAGGTCTTCCTTATTGATGTTGTTGTTGTTCTCAAGTAGCACGTTTTTAATCCATTCTATCAATCCGCCCCAGAATGATTTACTCATCAGAACTATTGGGAATTTGGCAATTTTCTTTGTTTGAATTAGTGTAAGTGCTTCAAAAAACTCATCAAGCGTACCAAACCCACCCGGAAGAACTACAAATCCTTGAGCATATTTAACAAACATCACCTTTCGAACAAAAAAGTAGTCAAAGTTGAGCCGTTTATCATCATCAACGTATGGATTAAAATGCTGTTCAAAAGGAAGTTCTATATTTAGGCCAACAGACTTACCTCTTGCGTTTTTTGCACCTTTGTTTGCCGCTTCCATTATACCTGGACCTCCACCGGATATAACCCCATATCCTTTTTTGCAAAGCTGAAAAGCAAGGTCTTCGGCTATTTTGTAGTATTTGTGTTCGGGTTTAGTTCTTGCGGAACCAAAAATTGATACACAGGGTCCTATTTTTGACAGTTTTTCATATCCTTCGACAAACTCGGACATAATTTTAAATATTGCCCAAGAGTCATTTGATTTAATTTCGTTCCAGTCTTTATCTATAAATTTTTCTGAAATGCGTTCGTCTTTTTCACTATTCATTACTAATGATTTAATTCTTCCCTTAAAAATGGGGCAGTTTTACTAGTAGTCGATTCACTAACCTTTTGTGGAGTACCTTCAGCTACAACCATTCCACCTTTTTCTCCACCTTCAGGACCAATATCTATAATGTAGTCAGCCACTTTTATGATATCTAGGTTATGTTCAATTACGAGTATTGTGTTACCTGCATCAACTAATTTATGCAACACGCCTAATAAGATACGAATATCTTCAAAATGTAAACCTGTAGAAGGCTCATCTAAGATATAAAAAGTGTTGCCTGTATTTTTCTTTGATAGCTCTCCTGCTAATTTTACTCGTTGTGCCTCTCCGCCCGAAAGGGTAGTGGAGGCTTGTCCTAATCGAATATATCCTAGACCAACATCTTGTAAAGTATTAATCTTCGACTTAAGACTAGGTATTTTGTCAAAGAATTGAACCGCCTCATCAATTGTTAAGTTTAAAACATCTGCGATTGATTTACTTTTATATCTTACTTCTAAAGTTTCTCTATTATACCTTTTGCCATAGCATTCTTCACATTCTACATAAACATCAGGAAGAAAATTCATTTCAACAGTTTGAAGACCTGCCCCTTTACAAGTATTACATCGCCCACCTGCTACATTAAATGAGAATCTACCCTGTTTGTATCCTCGGATTTTTGCTTCAGGCAGTTCTGCAAATAGCGCTCTAATATCTGTAAACAATCCCGTATAAGTAGCAGGGTTTGATCTAGGGGTTCTGCCAATTGGTGATTGATCTATTTCAATTACTTTGTCAAGATGCTCTAATCCTTTTATACTTTTATAAGGTAATGGATTTTTATTACTCGAATAAAAATGCTGGTTGAGTATTGGATAAAGTGTTCCATTTATTAATGTTGACTTTCCTGAACCCGATACACCGGATATACATACAAATTTGCCTAATGGAATAGATATGCTAACATTTTTTAAATTATTTCCCGTAGCTCCTTTTAATTCCAATTTATGACCGTTCCCTTTTCGAAGTTTTTTAGGAACCGGTATAGAAATTTCTCCTTTAAGATATTTAGCAGTAGTGGTTGGTAATTTTAAAAATTCCTTCGGTGCACCTTTGCCAATAATATCCCCTCCATGTATACCTGCTTTTGGTCCAATATCGATTATATAATCAGCGGCCAACATTATTTCTTTGTCATGTTCGACAACAATTATTGAGTTACCAAGATCTCTCAGTTCCTTTAATGAATTGATCAGTCTAATATTATCACTTTGGTGCAGTCCAATACTTGGTTCATCAAGTATATATAGGACTCCAACAAGTTGAGATCCAATTTGTGTAGCCAATCTAATTCTTTGAGCCTCTCCTCCTGATAGGGTTTTAGATGGTCTGTTAAGACTTAAATAGTCTAATCCAACATCTAATAAAAATTGAACTCGTGTTCTTATTTCTTTAAGTATTTCTTTACCAATTGTCTGTTGTTTTTTTGTCAGTTTTTTTTCAATCTCATTAGCCCAAATACTTAAATTCTCTATACTCATAGAAGAAATGTCAGCAATATTTTTATCCAAAATTCTAAAATAATTCGCTTCTCTTTTTAAACGAGTTCCTTTGCACTCAGGGCAGTCTATTTTGTTCATAAACTTAACTGCCCAATTGGTAATTAATGCAGATGGATTGTCTTCATATTGACGCCCAATGAAATTAACAACTCCTTCGAAATTTATGGAATAAGCGCTTTTAACTCCGGCTACATTATCTTCAACTTTTAGGGGCTCATTTGTGCCATAAAGAATTACGCTTATAGCCTCCTCACTGATATCACTAAAAGGAGTTGTAATGGTAAAGTTAAAACGTCTACCAATAGCTTCTATTTGTTTAAAAATCCATTTATCAGAATATTTTCCTAATGGTTCTAGAGCACCTTGTTTAATCGTCTTTTTTGGATCAGGTATAATTTTTTTAATATCAACTTCAGATACTTGGCCTAGACCGCTGCAATTTGTACAAGCTCCATATGGAGAGTTAAATGAAAAAAAGTTTGGTGCAGGCTCATCGTAAGATATACCTGTAGTTGGACACATTAAATTTTTACTAAAATGCCTTACGGTTTCGCTTTCTTTCTCAAGAATAAGCAATGAATTTTTGCCGTGTTTTAAGGCAGTAATTATAGATTCGTTTAGTCGTTTTTTTGAGTCTTGAGCTGCTATAAGCCGATCTATTACGATTTCTATATCATGTACTTTATATCGATCAACTTGCATTGTAGGTGTAATTTCTTTTAATTCACCATCTACTCTAACTCGGAGAAATCCCATTTTTAGGATTTGACGAAACAGTTCTCTATAGTGTCCTTTTCTACCTTTTACAACAGGGGCAAGGATTGATATTGCTTTATTTTGATAATCTGTTAAAATTAAATCCTGTATCTCGGATTGAGTATACTTGACCATTTTTTCGCCTGTATTAAAGGAATATGCATCAGCCACTTTAGAGTAAAGTAAACGCAGAAAATCATATACTTCGGTGATTGTTCCTACAGTTGAACGTGGATTTTTGCTGACTGTTTTTTGCTCTATTGCTATAACAGGACTTAACCCTGAAATTTGTTCAACATCAGGTCTTTCAAGATTTCCTAAAAATTGTCTTGCATATGCTGCAAAGCTTTCGATATACCTTCTTTGTCCTTCCGCATATATCGTGTCAAATGCTAATGAAGATTTACCACTCCCGCTTAATCCTGTTATAACAACGAGCTTTTCTCTAGGGATGGATATATCAATGTTTTTTAAATTGTGAACTCTAGCACCTGAAACGATTAATGGTTCTACGATATCACTAGTAGTTTGATCGAGCATTGTATAAAACGTATCTTAAAACAGTTAATGAGAGGATGTAAGTTCTCCTTCTTTTGGAAGCTTGATAACATATGTTTTACTTAATTTGTTTTTCAAGTAGCTTTCCCTTAACCAAGGATTAAAAAATTTAAGCAGCTTATAATTTATATTTTTCTCTTTGGCGTAGCTGGCAAAGTTTTCAATAGGTCCTGTTATCGTGTCAGTATAAATACTGAAATTTTTATATAAATCTTTTTTACGAATATTAAATCCAAAGTTATTAGGATTTTCGAAAATTACTTTAATTGCTGCAATTCTAAATACATAACGTTCGGTTTCGCTATTTAATAATAGATCCCAATAGTTTGTGGCTAATTGGCGTTCCATTTGAGAGAAGATTTTTTTCATGCCTGCATTGTAAGATGCAGCAACTAAACTCCAACTTCCAAACTTTTCATAAGAATTAAGTAAATATCTACATGCGGCCTCAGTAGCTTTCTCTACATTGTATCTTTCATCTACTTCTTCATTTATTTCTAATCCATATTCTAAGCCTGTAGGTTTCATAAACTGCCAGAATCCTGTAGCTCCTGCAGGCGAAACCACATTTTCAAATCCACTTTCAACTAAAGCTAGATATTTAAAGTCGTCTGGAATATTATTTTTAGCTAGGATTGGCTCAATAATAGGAAACCATCTATTTGCTCGTTTAAAAAATAGTATTGTTTGTGAATGCCAATATGTGTTTACATGTAATTCTCTGTCAAGACGTTCTAATACTTCAAAATCGTTAAGGGGGAGAACCTCACCTGCAAAAGTAACTTCACTAGGAATGGACAACGAATAGATTTTATAATCTGTATTTATTTTGTCCTGATAGTTTTTTTCTTCTAAATCCTTATCGAAGGCGTAGCTAAATAGACTAAAAATTCCAATTCCTGCTAAAAATGTAATAATGTAACTTCCTGATTTTCTGATTTCTTTATACATGTATTATGCGCCCTTTTTATGTGTTCTTTTGGTTATTAAAAATAACGATAAGAACACTATAAAAGCATATGTAGTAATGATTATTGTCAACAAAGTAGACAACTGATCAACCTTAGTCATAAAGTAGATTATAATCAAGTTAATGAATGATATCAAGCCTATAGTAATGGCTACCATTCTATCTGATAAGCCGAGATAAGATAAGTGATGTGTTGTGTGATCTTTTCCTCCTATAAATGGAGATTTTCCCTTAACTATGCGATTAATAACTACAGTAGTAGTATCACTTAACGGAACTAAAAAAGCTAGAATTACATATAAAAATTGTTTTGAGATAGAAATTTTGCTCTCTATTTCAATTGGATTCCAAAGAAAATGGATTGTAAGGCTACCTAGTAATATTCCTAAAAATTGACTACCTGTATCACCCATATACATTTTAGATGGGTTCCAGTTGAAATACAAGAATCCAAAAAGAGCTGCAATCATTCCTGAAGCCATCATGATAAACATTGAATTTGACACTACTGATCCGTTTGAAACCAATAACATACCAAGAAAAGCAGAGATAGAAGCAACTGTGCAAACTCCATCCATATTGTCTAGCATGTTTATAGAATTCATCATACCTACAATCCATAATATAGTTATGATGTAGTTAAAGTATATAGAGTCAAATAGTTGTATGTGAGTTCCTGTAAGTATAAGTATTATGGCACCTGCAAATTGGACAATAAATTTTAAAGATGGATTAGTATCGTAAGCATCATCAGCAAGGCCCATTAGAAATGCAATCACTCCTGCTGATAGCATACCAAGTACTTGTGTATCTCCCAATAATGAGAAATCGTTGAAAAAAATCGGAAATGTGGAATAAGAAATTAAGAAGACAATAAAAAAAGAAATACCTCCAAACGCAGGCTTTGTGACGCTGCTCCAACGAACAATATTTTCATTTTTAGACCTTCCTCCTAAATTTCTTGAGAAACTTAAAAACAGTTTATTAATTATAAATGAAAAGCAAAATGCTGTAAATACGAAAATCAAATATTTACTTGGATCTATATTTCCCATTAAAAAGGAGTTTTAAAATTATCGAAGGAATTATATTCTTCATCTTTTTCTGACAGAATGGGGTTATTAATTCCCCAATCAATTGCAAGCATTTCATCATTCCACATTAAGCCATTTTCAGAGTCTTTATTGTAAATATTCGTGCACTTATAAGAAAATATAGTATTGTCTTCTAAAGTTAGGAATCCATGAGCAAAACCTTCTGGTATGTAAAACAAAAGATTATTCTTACTATTTAATTCAATTGTGAAGTGTTGGCCATAAGTTGGGGAACTTTTCCTAAGATCAACAGCAATATCCAAAACCGCTCCCATCAAAACGTTTACTAACTTCCCTTGATCGAATGGAGGGTGTTGAAAATGGAGTCCTCTTAGAACTCCTTTTTTAGAGATCGAAATATTATCTTGCAAAAACGCATTGACAAAACCTAAAGATGCTAATGTTTTCTTGTTATATGACTCAAAAAAGAAACCGCGCTCATCATTAAATATTTTAGGTTCAATGATTAATAAGTCTTTTATAGGGGTGGTTATGATTTTCATTCTTCTTTCTTTTTGAAAAATCGTTTTGGTTTATCTTCTTCATTTGTATTTTCTTCATAATATCCGTACCCGTATCCATAACCGTAACCATAACCATAACCATATTTGCCTCCATAGCCATATCCTGCAGCTTGAGTATTGAAGCCATTCAATATGACGGATAGCTTAGATATTTTATTTTCAATAATCAGTTTATCTATGTTTTGGATAAAATTCTTTTTAGAATATTCTGATCTTACGATATAAAGTGGATAGTCAGCTTTTTGAATAATACTAATTCCATCAGTCACAAGTCCAACTGGTGGATTGTCAATTATTACCAGATCGTATTGTTGCTTTAGCGTTTCTATAATTTCATCTAACTTTCCGCTAATTATAAGTTCTGAAGGGTTAGGTGGAATTGGTCCTGCAGTAATAAAATCTAAATTAGTTTGCTGACTTTGCTGAATACAGTCACTGAGCTGATCTTTATCTATCAGAAGTGTACTCATTCCTCTTGTATTCTCAGCATTAAAACCTAAATGTATTTTTGGCTTTCGCATATCCAAATCAAGGAGAATTACTTTTTTACCTGAATACGCAATTATTCCCCCAATATTTATCGCAACAAATGTTTTTCCCTCTCTAGAAATAGTAGATGTAACAGCCATTAGTTTAGGGCCTTTTTTAGCTGAAATAAACTCTAAGTTTGTTCTAATTGTCCTGAAGGCTTCAGCAATTAGCGATTTTGGGTTTTCGTCTACTACTAATTGAGATACTGGAATTTCTTTTTTAAATTTTGGAACTATTCCTAATATGCTAAATGTTGTTTTTGATAATTTCTTAATATCTTCTATTGTAGTAATTTGGTTGTGTAGGAAATATCTAGTGAATAGTACTGCTAGACTTAAAATTATTCCCACAATTGAGAATCCAAAAATTATTAGTTGTTTATTTGGAGATTCAGGGTTTCGGGGAACAATTGGCTCATCCAATACAATTGATTGTGAAACAAAACCTGCCTCAGAAATGGAGTATTCTGTGCGTTTCTCAAGCAACATTGTATAAAATTTTTCATCAATTTCGAATGTACGTTGAAGTCTACTGAGTTCTATCTCTTTTTCAGGAATCCCATAAAATTCAGATTGAGTTTTATCTATCTTTTTTTCTAATTCACCCATCCTAGAAGTCATTTTATTAGAGATGGATTTAATACTTGTCAAAAGGAGGTTTTTTTGAACTTCAAGTTGGTATTCAATGGCCTTAATCTGATCACTTTCGGGTTTGGATGAATAAAGTATATTTTGTTTTTCTACAAGTAGGTTGTTTAGCTCTTTTATCATTCCTTCGAGTGATCCTTGATAATCAGAACCTATTAAAATCGGAATAATTTGATAAACGTCTAATTTTTTTGGATCGACATTTAATTTTTTTTCTATTTCAGCTAGGATGGACTGCTGAATTGTTGATTCAATTAATACATTGTCTAGTTGATTTAATTTATCTAAATAAATAGATGAGTATTCTTTACTGCCGAAGACTTTATTATCTCTTTTGAATTCTTGGATTATTGATTCAGAATTTCTTTGCCTGATATACACATTATTAAGTTGGTCATCGATGAATTCTAATATTCTAGATGAGCTTTTCTTCCTTCTGTTAATATCGTAAACTCTAAATTCATCTATAATCGCTTGCACTAGATCTTTTGATTTGAAAGGGTTTTCATCTACAAATGAAATTTGCAAGGTTTTAGCAGAAGGATTAAGCACTGTAATGGATAAGTTTTTAGAAAACGCTTTCGCTAAGCTATTTTTATCTATTGCTTTAAAGAAAAAATCGTTTTGCTTAACTTGATTTTTATTAACCTTAAAAGTAGAGTAATCTGTTAATATTACTTTAATTTTAAATTCTTTAAAATTGGTCCATTTGTCAGTATTTACTACTTCTTCTATACTCTCTCCTGAAGAGTTCAAATAGGAGAGAACAGCTTTTTTATGGGAGGGAAAGTCAATATAAATTTGCTTGCCAATAATAGATGAATCATTAATTAGCATCTCAACATTAAACGGAGAATTTGTGTAAAGATCTTTTTCTAGAAATTTACCTTTGGAATAATACGCAATCTGTAATGGAAGGCTTTCAATTGCCTTAGTAATTAAATATTTAGATTTTAGCAACTCAATTTCTCCTGATATGTCACTCGTTTCATAAAGTTCATCTACCTGCAATAATTGATTTGCTCTATCATTTTTTTCAATTTGAATAGTTGCAGAAACTCTGTATATAGGTACTGAATATCTTAGCGTAAGTATAGCCCCCAAGGTTACAAGAGAAAGAATTAAGAGTATCCATAAAATGTTCTTTCGGAGAATGTAGATAAATAGCCCCAAATCAAATTCATTTGTAGGTGATTGAACTGATGGGTTAACTAGGTTTGAATTTTCATCCATGAGTAACTACTTTTCCTTTAGTTAAGGTTTCTAATCACTAAATATAGCGTTATTAGGGACGATAATACACTAACTATTGGTGACGCCTCTGCAATTACCTGACGTGTAGTAACTCCAATAGGTTCCACATAGATGATATCGTTAGCTTGTAGTATAAGGTCGGCTTTTTTAGCCCCTTCAATCGTTGATAAATCAATTAAATACACTTTAGGATCTTTTAATGAGCCCCTTATAAGCTTTATTTTATAAGCCTTACCTCTGGTAGCTAATCCTCCTGCTTGGGCAATTGCTTCAATAAGTGTTGTATTGTTATTATTTAATGTGATTACTTTTCCTGTACCCTCACTACCAGGAAATATCGTTACTCTTCTGTTCGTAACGTCTAATAAAACAAATGGATCAATATAGAGTTCTGCATACTTTTCTTCAAGTAGAAGTTCTGCTTCTCTAATCGTCATGTTGGCTATTTGCGTTCGACCTAAAATAGGTAGATTGCAAAATCCATCGTACTCAACTAAGTAAGTAAACAAAGCGTTATTTTGCATCATAGCTTGATTGTTTGTATTACCCGTTGATGTGGTAAAGTCTATAAGTCTGAATCCATCATTTGTGTAGAGCCTAAAGCTCAATACATCATTTGGCGCTATTTTATATTCTACATCTGATGTTTCAGGTGGGGTATCAAATACAAAATCTTTGTTGGTCTTTAGCATAATGCTTGGATTTAGCGGCTTGCAAGAAAATAAGCCAATAAGCACAATAAATCCTGAGAGATAAAATAGTTTTTTCATGAAAATACAATTGTTAGCAATGATTGCAAATCTATTAAATTATATCAATTAGTTGCCAATCTATTACTATATCTCCTAGCTTAATAGTTTATTGTATAAATTAGACATATCAGTTGCTAGTCTTTCATAATGAAATTTAGACTTAACGTGAATCCACCCATTTGACCCTAGTCGGTCTCTTAGCTCTTTATTTTCAATTAATTGTATTAATTTGTTGATGTACCCCTCCTTATCATGCATGTTAACCAATAAGGCCGTCTCATTTTGAAGTACTGTATTTTTAATACCGCCTACCTTAGTGGTGATAATTGGTTTGTTAGAAGCTTGTGCTTCAATTAAACTCACAGGCGTTCCTTCGTTAAAACTAGTCAAAGCGATAATATCCAAACCTGAATTTGCCCAATCAATGTCTTTTATCCAAGATGTGAAGTGCAGTAGGGCAGGGTTATTACCTCTAAATTCCCCATTCACATGAGGTAAGCCTATTTGTGTTGCATATTTCTTGAGATTTTCTCTTTCTTCACCATCTCCAATAATGAAACCTCTAACACGCTGATTCGTTCTTTTTCTAACCTCAGAAATGGCATCTATAAATAGTTCATGATTTTTAATTGGAACAAGACGTCCAATAATGCCTATAGCTATTTCATCCTCTTCTAAAGAATACTTCTTTCTGAATGAAATTCTTTTTTCTTCAGTATTTTGCTGAAATTTATTTAAATCAAACCCCAAAGGAATAACTTCTACTTTATTAGGATTACAAATATGGTAACGCTTTGTTAATTCTAATTTTTGACGATCACTTATCGCAATTATTTTATCTGTCCTTAATGCTAATGTTCGTTCTATATTTTTATACAGATTGGTTTTTAATACGCCAAAATAAGAATGAAACACGTGTCCATGGAAGGTATGTACAACTTTTGCTTTACCATAATTCATTGCCGCTAATCTTCCCAAAGCACCGGCCTTAGAAGCGTGCGTATGGACGATATCCGGTTTAAAATCATTAATAAGTAGTTTAATTTTTTTATATGCTTTTCTATCAGAACTCATGCTTACATCCCGTCTCATTTCTTTAATGATTATAGGTTTTAAGTTTAAGTCATTTAAGATATGTTGGGAACTTTCTTCAGATTCGTCCCATTGTCCACCAACCAATAAGGTTTCAAAGTCGGAATGTAAATACTTCGTTAAGTAAGCAGCATTAAAGGTAGGACCTCCGAGATTAAACCGATTAATAATACGAAGTACTTTTGCCATGTATTCTAATTTGAATCAAATATAAACCACTTTGGTCGAATATGTTCTATTAATCGCCGAATTGTCAAGATAAATGTTTTTTCCACCATTTATTAAAGATAAGCAGAGTAAATATAATGGATGGACTATCTCCAGGGTTTGAAGAGTTTAAATTATTTTTTAGCGTATTTACCATATTGTAATTAAACAAGTTTTGTGTTTTTATAAAATCTTCTGATAATAGGTCATTGTTTATTAAGTTATAAAGGTCTTTTTTAAACCATTTTATCAATGGTACTTCAAATCCTTGTTTTGGTCTATTGTAAATTTCAGGCGGGAGAAGGTGCTTCCCTGCATCTTGCAAGATCCTTTTTTTCATAGCGTCATTTATTTTGTAGGAAGTCGGAAGAGAAAATGCAAATTCAACAACTCTATGATCAAGAAATGGAACCCGAACTTCTAAACTATTGTTCATGCTCATACTATCAACTTTTTTAAGCATATCGCTTTTTAGTACCATTTTTACATCAGTTAGTAGTACCTCATTAAAATCAAGAGTTCTTAATGAAGACAATAGATTTTGTTTTCTAGTATTATATGTATTTTTAGATATATCCTTAATAAGTAAATTTTTCGCATCTACTTCATTCATTAAAGATGCCCATTTCCAGTAACGCTCTGCTTCAGTTAATCTTACTCCATCGCTAAATCTTTTGGCTTTCCTAAAAAGGTTCCCCATTTTGCTATTTCTGGATTGGGGTAAGTAGTTTAATATAGGGCCTAACTTCCCAATAATTTGATGACTTGCTGCACCTTTTCTGGCAATAAACTCAGCCGTATGTTTCCTGTAACCTGAGAATATCTCATCAGCTCCATCACCCGAGAGAGCTACTGTTACGTGTTTTCTAGTTTCTTTACTTAGTATATTTACTGCCAAAGCAGAAGAGTCTGCAAATGGCTCATCTATATTGTCGATATAGTCGTAAAAACTATCCAATAAATCATCATTTGAAAGTTTGAATGTGTGGTGATTCGTTTTGTATTTATTGGCGACTAATTCTGCATATTTAGTTTCATCAAATAGTGGTTCATCTTTAAATCCAATTGAAAATGTATTTATTGTTGCATTTGATATATTAGCAGCTAATGATGTAATAATCGATGAATCTATTCCTCCACTTAAAAATGCACCTAGAGGCACATCTGACATCATCCTTTGCTCTACGGATTCTGCTAATAGATCAATTAGCTTTGTTTTTGCACTATCATAACTAATCGATGATTTTTCAATTAGATTTATCGCATTAATATTGTAGTATGATGTAATTTTAATTTTTCCATTAGGTTCAATTACAGCATAATGTCCGGCGTCTAGCTTTCTAACGGACCTTATAAAACTATGTGGTTGTGGTAAATAATTTAATTGTAGGTACATGTATAAAGAACTTTGATCAAGTTCTTTTGGAATGTTAAATGCTAATAAGCTATTAAGTGCTGAACTCCAAATAAATTGGTGCTTGTCTTTGTAATAGAGTAATGGTTTTATTCCGAATCTGTCTCTAGCTAAGAATGTGCATTCGGTTTTTCTATCATAAATGGAGAAAGCAAAAAAGCCATTTAAAAATTCACAGCATTTTTCTCCATAATGAATATACATATAAAGTAAAACCTCGGTATCACTATTGGTAAAAAAGCTATATCCTTTTTGAAGGAGTTTTCTTTTAAGAGTTTGATGGTTAAATATTTCACCATTAAATATGATTGTATAGCGTCCTGATTCGTCTGTGAATGGCTGATTAGATGAGGTGGATACATCAATTATCGATAATCGTCTGTGACCTAATGCAATATTATTTTCTGTGATAATTCCTTCTGCATCAGGACCTCTTTTTTCTAAAAGATGAGTTGCTTTATTTATGTTATTCAGATTTAACTGACCAACTTGATCAAATGCTACTATCCCACAAATGCCACACATATTTTTTTAATTAAGTGATCAAATATATTAATTAAGATTTTGTGATTCCCGTAAAAACATCCATGTCATAAGCCCCCAAGCAGTGATTAAAAGTAATCCGCCAATAGGTGTTAATGGGCCCAAAATAAATCCAATGTTGATTCCTGAAATACTGCTTGTGCTTAACAGATAAATTGAAAATGAAAAAATTAAAATACCTATAACAAGTAAGTTAACTATCATTTTTAAAAGTTTAGTAGCTGGTATGCTGCTAAGCCCTAAAACGACTAGTAAGATGGCATGATACATCTGATAGCGCACTCCCGTGTTAAAGCTTTCAAGTTGACTTTCAGTTAAAACTGCTTTTAATGCATGTGCACCTAAAGCACCAAAGACTACACTTATTAATCCAAAAATACTCCCATAGATTAATGCTTGCTTTTTTATTTTATTCATTTATTATTCTATTTTAACTTGATATTGCCAAAGGTAAACCATTAATTTAGCCTACTCATAAAAACTGAACATTTCATATGAAAAACATATTGTTGATAGGTGCGGGAAGATCTACTATTTCTTTGATTGAATATTTACTTGAAAATCTTGAAAGCGAAGATTGGTCGCTTGTTGTTGGTGATCAAAATTTAGAATTTGCTACTTCAAAAATTGGAAACAATCCACGTGCAAAGGCAATTAAGTTTGATGTAACAGACGATAGCCAAAGGGTTACTGAAATACAAAAGGCCGATATCGTTATCTCTATGTTACCTGCCCATATGCATATTTCTGTGGCAAGAGACTGCGTTTCATTTAAGAAGAACATGGTAACTGCGTCATATGTTTCTAAAGAAATGCGTTCCTTAGAAAATGATGCCATAAAAAACGGTGTAACCATTATTAATGAAATCGGGGTAGACCCGGGCATTGATCACCTTTCAGCAATGAATGTAATTGATAAAATAAGAGATAATGGGGGTAAAATAGAAGAATTTGAAACATTTACAGGTGGCCTTATAGCACCTGAAAGTGATGACAATCCATGGAATTATAAATTTACTTGGAACCCTAGAAACGTTGTGTTAGCAGGACAAGGTGGTGCAGTAAAGTTTATTCAAAGCGGGACCTATAAATATATTCCATATTGTAAGTTATTTAGAAGAACTGAAATTATTGACGTGGAAGGGTATGGTAAATTTGAAGGTTATGCTAATAGAGACTCTTTAATGTACAGATCTGTATATAAACTAGAAGATGTAAAGACAATGTATCGAGGCACGCTTAGAAAACCGGGGTTTTCTCGTGCTTGGAATGTTTTTGTTCAACTCGGAGCTACTGATGATTCTTATACTATCCCAAATTCTGATGAACTTACATTTAGAGATTTCATCAATTTATTTCTAGCGTATAATCCAACAGATTCCGTAGAATTAAAGTTAAAGCACTATTTAAATATGCATCAAGATGATGTAGAGCTTTTTGAAAAATTGGAATGGTTAGACATATTTAAGCCAATTCAAATTCCTTTGAGAAATGCTACACCTGCACAGATTCTTCAATATATACTAGAGCGTAAATGGTCGTTAAATAAAGAGGATAAGGATATGATCGTTATGTGGCACAAGTTTATTTATACAATGAATGGTAAACGAAAAGAGTTGCATTCATCAATGGTTGTTCGAGGAGAGGATAGTCTAAGAACAGCAATGGCAAAAACTGTAGGTTACCCAGTTGCTATTGCTGCTAAAATGATATTAAAAAATAAAATTAACACCCCAGGAGTTCATATTCCTATTACAAAAGAGATTTACAAGCCGGTATTAGAAGAGTTAAAGCAATATGGTATTGACTTTTCTGAAAGACAAATAGTATAATCATTATGAACCATAAAGCGATTAATAACCACTTTATGATTTTATTTTATTTTTAAATCAAGGACTTTCTCATTTTCTATAAATCCTTCTAGGTGGTCATCAATCTTTATTGGTCCAACACCTTCAGGAGTACCTGTAAATATCAAATCGCCTATTTTTAGGGTTACAAACTTTGATACATGTGCAATAATTGAGCTAAAAGAAAAAATCATATCCGAGGTATTACCAATTTGCCTCTGCTCTCCATTAATTAATAAATTAAAGTTGATTTTTTCTAAGTCGGCTATTTGACTAATTGGGATAAATTTTTCACCTATTGGTGCTGAGCCATCAAATGATTTGGATTTTTCCCAAGGCAATCCTTCTGTCTTACAGATTTGCTGTAGGTCTCTGGCTGTAAAATCTATTCCTAACCCTATCTCATCATAATATTTAGAAGCAAACCTTTCTTGAATATTTTTTCCAACTTTATTAATACGTATAACAATTTCAGTCTCATAATGAATGTCATTGCTAAAGTTAGGAATGAAAAAAGGTTGTTTTTTTGGAAGCAAAGAGGTGTCAGGTTTAAAGAAGAAAACAGGTTCTTTTGGTAAAGGGTTGTTTAATTCTTTAGCATGGTTAGCATAATTTCTTCCAATACAGATTATTTTCATAGAATTCTATTTGCCAAAGTTTCTCATTTTAATTGCTGTTAATACTTTTTTAGTATACAGCGGAAAGTCGCCTTTCATCATCCAATCATAATAGCTAGGTTCTTCACTTAATACTTTATCAACTGATTTTCCTTTATGCTTACCAAAGTTGAAGACTTCAACATTTTCTTCGTTAAAAATAATCCTACCCATAAGGTCAGCATTATTTCCTCTTCTAGAAAATTCTGACAAGAAGTTTACATCGTTTTTTAGTTCTGGATATTTTTCTATTTGGGCCTCTAACACTTCAAAGGTTGCTAAATTATCAGCCTCAGCTCCATGAGCCCCAATAAGATCTTTATCGCAATAAAATTTATAGGCTGCTACCAATGTACGCTGCTCCATCATATGAAATATATTCTGAACATCAACTAGCTTTCTATTGCTAAGATCAAAATCTACATCAGCTCTTAAGAACTCTTCTACAAGAAGGGGTACATCGAATTTATTACTATTAAAGCCTGCTAAATCAGCATTGCCAATAAAAGTAGCTAAGCTTTTTGCAAGGGCCTTAAATGTAGGTTCATCTACCACGTCCTCATCTCTAATTCCATGAATTGCTGCTGATTCTTCAGGAATTGGTATAGTAGGGTTAACTCTTCTTGTTTTTACTTCTTTTTTTCCATCAGGCTGGAGCTTCAGAATCGAAATTTCTACTATTCTATCTGATGCAATATTTACACCGGTAGTTTCTAAATCAAAAAAAACTATTGGTTTGGTAAGTGATAAATTCATGTTATTCTGTTTTTTACAAACTTAATCTATTCTACAAAAAAAAGAGGGATACAATTGATGTTTCCCTCTTTAAATTTTTCTTTTACGCGTGTTATTTTACAAAAACTCTTACGTATTGATATTTTTCATAAACCTTCTTATTGCTTAAGTAATCTCCTTTGTATTCAGGGCCTGTAATAAGCGTATTAATATCAATGAAATTGTATTGACTAGGTCGTAGTCCTCTTTTTAGCATTACACGCTCTAAAAGCGCCTTTGTATCATATGCCCTCTTTGCAGAAATTACACTATTATTCTTCCAAGTTTTTGTTGGAACTTTTGAAGCACTTGACGTAATTACAATATCGGCATATCCTCTTTGGCTTACTAATTCCTCGATATCATTTGCAAACAATAAAAACTGTTTATTATTTTCATTAATATCTTTTACATTGTACGTAAAGAACTTTTGGAAATATACTATAACCCCTTCTAACTCTTCTGCTGTTGGATAGCTTTCTTGGTAATCGGTATCATCTCTAGCCTCAAGGTTGTAAAATTTCGTTTCGTATTCTGTTTTTCCATCTAATCCAATTTTATAAGCTAACCCAATATTTGGTTTAATCGAAGGGATAAATTCAAATAAACCTTTTTTAACTTTTTTAAATTCTATAGGCTCGCCATTAGAATTCGTTAAAATAACTTCATTTGTCTTGGAATATTGACCGTTTACTTTATCAAATTCAATATAATATTTATTGCTCGTCGTAAGGTTATAAAAATTAAAAGAACCTAATTGATCTGTTGTAGTTTCTGAAACGAGGGTTTTGTCTGCCTTTAACAACCTAACGTTTTCTCCCTCAGATGGCTTATTGTTAATTGTAACTAATCCTAATGCATTTGTAGCATATATAGGAGTATTACTTCCTGTTGGAATAAATTCATACAAGCCTTCGCCTATTTTTCTAAATTCTAGAGGCACCCCATCGCTATTGAATATAGTGGTGCTTTCGTCTAGAGGTAATTGATCATCAGTAATATTTTGTCTAATTAAGTAACGTTGATTTGGATTTAACTGAGAAAAGCTAAATTGACCTGCATCATCAGTAGTAGAAGAGGATAACAAAGATTGATTGTTATCAAGTAAATCAATATTTACTCCTGTTCTAGGTTTGCCATTTTCTAAAATCGCACCTTTTATTGAAGTGTTCGATGTTGATTTTGTTTGATCTGGAATAAATTCAATTACATCTTTTCGAATCTGTTTAAGTTTAAGTACTTCCCCCTTGCTATTGGTTAATAATACTTCATTAGCGGTTGGTAATTGATTAGCTTCTGCATCAAAAATGATTAAGTGTTGCTCATTTGAATTTAATTCTATAAAATCAAACACACCTTCATTATCTGTGTTGGTATATCCAATTAAATCATCATTTTGATCATATAATTTAACATTTACGCCAGGTAGAGGTTTTCCATTTTTCAAAGCAACACCCTTAACATCAGATTTATAAGATTTCTTCTCTAGAGCGTTTCGGGGCGTGAGTTGATATAATCCTTCTCCAATTTTTTTAAATAGAAGTTCTTCACCATTTTCATTCAGGATAATTATTTTATTCTGAGCAAGTATATTAGATTCATCAGTATTTATTTTAATAAGATACATACTGTCTAAGTGTAAGTTTGCAAAATTAAACACACCTGCATTGTCTGTAGTAGAGCTGTTGAGTAGTTTTTTATCCATACCGAACAAATCTATTGATACTCCACTTTCTGCTAAGTTGTTAACTGTAAGAACACCATTAATATTTTCTTTTTCTCCTGCAATTAATTCTCCTTTTTTACTAACTCTAACAGGTTTTAGACGGATTGCTTTATAGATTTCTTGGTAAATATTATCGTCTGAAACAAATATATCTTCCTCATATTGTTGATATTCATCTGCTTCGTAAACTAAATGATAACTTCTGTTAGGTTTTAATATTGCGCTAAACTTTCCATTGCTCTGTCTTGGAGTATAGATTCCAACCAACTCTCCATTCGTGTTATCGGTAATAATTACTTGAGCGCCATCGGGTGGAGTCATGCGGTCTGCAGAGGTGAACTCTCCTGTATACAATGTTAAGCTTGTCTCTTTAGCATCTTTAAGTTCAATTAGATAAATATCCTTATCTCCATATCCTTTCTCTTTAAATGAAGAAAAGTACCCTCTTTTTCCATCCGGCGTTGTAACGAAAAATACATCATCATCAACGGAGTTAATTGGATAACCTAAATTAGTTGGTGCGGACCATTTGGAACTATCTTCTTCATATACACTATTAAAAATATCATAACCTCCAATGCTAGAATGACCATTTGAACTAAAGTACATGGTAATTCCATCAGGATGTATGAATACACCATCTTCATCACCGGCAGTATTTATAGTAGGACCTGCATTCTGAGGTGCTGCCCATGAGCCTGTTGGTAATAAATTACAGAAGTAAATATCTTTTCCGCCATAACCGCCTTCCCGATCACTTACATAGTAAAGCGTTTTTCCATCAGGAGATATAGCCACATGAGTCTCATAAGCTTTTGAGTTTATATTTGGCCCGAATTTTTTTGGATCAGACCATGTTTCATATCCCGCAGAATCATATTCTAGGTTAGAATAATAAAGATTGCCATCGCCATTATCATCTTTATAAATAAATAATGTTCGGCCATCTATAGAAAGGTTGATGGTTGCTTCATGACCTGTTGTGTTAATATTTAAACGCACAGGCTTCGACCATTTTTCATTATCGTTATATGAAACATAAATGTCTTCATAATACATTCCATCTTCATATTCTTTCAAGTTAATGTTAGAGCTGTCTTCTAATAATCTTCTAGAGGTAAAATAAATAGCAGATTCATCAATGCGAACTACTGGACTGTAGTCAGAATATTCCGAGTTTAACTGATTTCCTAAGTTCCTAATTTCTATATTTACAGGGTGCGCAACATAGTATTTGGCATATTTAGCCATCTCTATTCTACGCTTATTTGATTCGTATAAATAATTTTTATTAGTGATTTTACTGTCAAATGTCTCAAAGTTCTCGATTGCTTTGTCAAATTGATAATTTAAATGCTGCGCTATGCCTAAATAATGAAATGCAAACACGGGTGCACTATTCTCACTAGCAGCATAAGGGTCATAATTAGAGTTTATATTTGCTGTAGCTTTTTCTAGAAAAGGGAGAGACCTTGCTTTGGTTTGGTTATTAGATGAATTAAGCATACATAAACCAATTTGATAATTTATGTTTGCATTATCACCATCACCGTATTCTTGAACTAATTCTAGCCATATAGGAAGTGCAACGGAATAGTTGTTTTCCTCCATTAAATAATTGGCTTCTAAAAATTTATCTCTGTAAGACTTCTGAGCAAATGTGTTTAAAATTAGTAAGCTTAAACACAGAAAGGAAAAGGTCTTTTTCATAGAAAATATTAATTGAGTTTTTAATATCTTACAAATATATCTTAATTGTTTGATATTAAAAGGCTCAAAAGTAAATATTCTATAAACTTATGTTTTTCGTCGATTAAAAGTCCCTGTTCAAATCAAAATTTTCTAAATAATCAGCAACTTTTCTAACAAAACTTCCTCCCAAGGAACCATCAACTACTCTATGGTCATAAGAAAGTGATAAGAACATCATATGGCGAATTCCTATAGTATCACCAAATGGAGTTTCAATCACTGCTGGTTTTTTCTTAATTGTTCCAATCGCCATTATAGCAGCTTGCGGTTGATTTATGATTGGCGTTCCCATAACGTTTCCAAAAGTACCTACGTTCGTCACTGTAAATGTACCACCTGATACCTCATCAGATTGCAATTTGTTATTTCGCGCTCTATTCGCTAAATCATTAACAGATTTAGTAATTCCGATTAAATTCTTCTGATCAGCATCTTTAATTACAGGAACAATAAGATTTCCTGAAGGAAGTGCAGTAGCCATCCCAATGTTAATATGTCCTCTTTTGATAATATGATCCCCATCAACCGAGACATTAATCATGGGTAGATCTTTGATAGCTTTAGCGACAGCTTCTATAATAATTGGTGTGAAAGTAATTTTTTCACCTTCCCTTTCTTGAAATTTGTTTTTGATTTTATTTCTCCAAAGAACCATATTGGTAACGTCAGCTTCTACAAAAGAAGTAACATGAGGTGATGTATGTTTTGAACGCACCATATGTTCAGAAATTAACTTTCGCATTCGGTCCATTTCTATTATTTCATCATCCGAACCAATTGCAATTGACACTGCTTTTGATGCTGATGCTGCTACTGATGCTTTAGGTACTTCTTCTGTTATGGAGTTAGATTTGGTCCCTCTAGTTTGCAGGTAATTCAACATATCGTCTTTAGTAACGCGCCCTTCTTTTCCTGAACCATTGATTGAGTCAATCTCTGATACAGTTATACCCTCTGCCTCAGCAATGCTTCTTACCAATGGTGATAAGAATTTACCATTAATAGCTTTTTTGTCTGATTGTTCGGCTGTTACAGCTGCCGATACAGTATTGTTTATTGCTTTAGAGATAGCTTCTTCTGTTTTAGTCTCACTAACAAAAGCTTTTGAAACCGAATCGCCGCTAGTTCCTTCTGTTTCAATTATTGCTATTACTTGACCAACTTGTACCACATCATTTTCATCGAAAAGTAATTTTTTTACTATGCCATCTTCCGGAGAAGGGATTTCAGAATCAACCTTGTCTGTAGCTATTTCAATTATCGATTCTTCTGCTTCAATTTTATCTCCTTCAGCTTTTAACCACTTGATAATTGTTGCTTCAGCAACACTTTCGCCCATCTTAGGCATGATCAATTCTACTTCTGCCATGTTTTTATTTTATGTAATAACGATGCAAAATTAACCAAAATATTACATCCACTTAGGGTAATCCTATTAAATTCTAACTCCTTGCCATACTATTTTATTTTTTGCATCATTTCGTATATTTATAGTTATTATGGTTTATAGGATAGGTTTAATTTTTATTTTTTTTCTTTCTAGCTTTTTTGGCTTTGCACAAGCAGAAAGAATTGTTGAGTTTGGCGCTGTTTTGTCTGGAGGAAAAACAATTATAAATTGGACAGTTGGAGCAGGTCTTACTTGTCAATTAGTTGTAGTACAGCGTTCAGTGGATTCTGTAAACTATAGAGACGTATATGTCTATCCATCTATATGCGGAAGTACTTCAACCGATGAAAAGTATACTTGGATAGATGCTAATCCTATTAAATACAGCCTTAATTTTTATAGGTTAAAAATTGAGAGTGTTGATTTTACTTCTATTGAATTTGTTGATAACAATAGCAGAATAGAGGCAGGAAAGCTAAACGTTTATCCAAATCCTACACAGGGAATTACCGAGTTTTGGTTCGAAAATGAAGATAATGGTAATTTTCGATTTCAAGTGTATAGTTCAAATGGTCGGATAATCTATGAAGCGGATAATTTAAAAGATAATTTATTTACATTTGATGCTTCTTTTTTAGATTCAGGGTATTACACCGTATTAATTCTTAATGAAGATGGTGAACTTACATATACAGCTAAGCTTTTAGTCTATTAATGAGGAGAATTTCCCAGGCGCAGTAGTCCCTTAAAAATTAATTCCAAATCTTTTGAAATGGTATAATTTCTGGCATACTGATAATTCACATTTTCTATCTTTTCTTTATCTAAAATTTCTTTTTCAATGAATTCGTAAGGAGTGATTACTCCTTTTACATATATGGGCAACTGGATACCTAAGTCATCTTTCCAGTGGTAACCAACCCAAGAGACTTTATTGAAAAGAACATTAAATATGTTTCGTATAAGCTGTATTCTATTCTTATTAATTATCAAAAGAACGGGAGTGAGGGGCAATAAGATTAAGGTTACACCGATATCTAAAATCCGCTTTCTTCTTTTATTCTCAGGACTACTCGCTGCATTGGCCTCCAAAATATAGAATTCTCCGCTGTTCTGGATAGAGTTACTGCCAATTATATATAGACTTTCAGGAGGTGCAATTTTAAATTCAACTTGCTGATTAGCTATTGAAGACATGTTTGAAATAATGGAGTAAGCGCTTAAATCTGCGCTACAGAATATTATTTCATTTATTTTATAGATTTCAACAATGTCCTTAAGTTGATTAAGTCTTCCTGTATATTCTATTTCGTGATTATTTTTTCCATTAGGGCATGCGTCTATTGTTGCAATGAATTCTGCTTCAATAAATGTTTCCTTTAAAAACTGTTTTATTCTCTCAATTTCCTCTGCGGAACCTACTATAGCGATTCGTTTAACATGCTTGCCTTTAAGTTTTGATATGTTAAGTATATGAGCAATTAATCGCAGGATTGGTAGCGAAAGTAAAGCCCAAAGAATACTGAAAAGAATTAGCGCACGTGAAAATCTGAATGATTCGTTTAGTAAAGAATAGGAGGTGAGTATGATAATGCCGCCTAATAAAATACCTTTAATTAGGTTACTAATTTTGTGTTTTTTTCTATATGCTTCGGTAAGTAAATTGGATAGAATAAAAGTTCCGGCAATAAACGCAAATCCATATTTAATTATATCGGTAGGATAAGCTCCTCCATCAGTAAACTTAATATTTATTTCATAGTACTCTTTAATAAAGTACATTCCTGTTAGTAAAACGATCAAATCCACAATCGGGAATGCTATTTGCTTGATAAATCGAACTAAAACAGCTAATGTAGCTCTTAAGTAAATTGCAAAATTTATAAGGAAAGAAAACAGTTTTGCATTCTTTTGAGAAAAATGTTTGCGAGCAAAAATGATCATTGCTTTGTAAAACACAAATACATAATTAATACTGCTTTTTTTCGTGCTTTCTCCTTTGTAATGAATAATTCTAGCGTTAGGGAAATAGTAATTGTTATATCCACCTAGAGAGATTCTGTAGCTAAGGTCGATGTCTTCTCCGTACATAAAGAAGTTTTCGTCCAAAAGTCCAACTTGATCTAAAACATCTTTTCTAAGCCACATATAGGCTCCTGATAGGACATCCACTTTATTGATTTCATCATTTGGTAAATAGCCTAAATGGTACTTACCAAATCGTTTTGATTTTGGAAATAGGGTTGATAACCCAAAAATTTTATAAAACGCTACATCCGGAGTAGGTAGTCCTCTTTTAGATTCTGGTAAAAATATTCCCCGACCATCTACCATGCTAACCCCAAGTCCTCCAGCGTCAGGGGTTTTCTTCATGAAGTTATAGCAATTTAGAAAGGTATTTTCTTCTACAACTGTATCAGGATTTAACAGCAATACAAATTCACCTTTAGATTTCCTTATGGCCTGATTATTCGCTTTTGAAAAACCTACATTTTCTTTATTGTTAATTCTGATAACATTAGGAAACAGCTCTTTTACCATTTTCATAGAGCCATCAACAGAATTGTTATCCACAACAAAAATTTCACAACTACCTAATTTTTTTGCGGCTATTTCTACTGTTCTAAGACAGTTTTCCAAAAAGTATTGGACATTATAGTTTACTATGATAACAGATAGCTTCATTAGTACTTTTAAGAAGTAAATGTCTGTTCAAAAGGAATCCTATTTTGTATTGAACGTCCTAGAGTTATTTCGTCTGCATACTCAAGCTCATCTCCAATAGCTACACCTCTTGCTATAGTAGAGAGCACAACATCAAATGGTTTTATTTTTTTGTAAATGTAGAAATTGGTTGTATCACCTTCCATTGTAGCACTTAACGCCATGATTACTTCTTTTATTTCTCCTTTTGCAACATTTTTTAACAAAGAATCGATATTTAGATCGTTTGGACCTACGCCATCCATCGGTGAAATTATTCCCCCAAGCACATGGTATCTTCCTTTAAAAAGTTGCGTGTTTTCAATTGCCATTACATCTCTTACGTCTTCTACTACACAAACTATTTTACTATCTCTATTTGGATTTTCGCAAATGGAACAAGTTGGTGTATCTGATATATTATGACAAGTATTACAATAAGTGATGTTATTTCTTAATTCTATAAAACTTTGTCCAAAAAGGTTAACATCCTCTTTTTCTTGCTTTAATAAATGGAGTACTAATCGCAGGGCTGTCCTTTTGCCAATTCCAGGAAGTGTACTGAACTGTTCAACTGCATTTGATAGTAATTGTGAAGGGTAGTTTCCCACTATGTTATCTTATTTTAGATAGTTTCAAAATTAGCATCTTTATTGGAATATAGATTAAGAAATTGGATAAATAAATTCCTTTTATGATTCGTTTTTCATTGAAAAAAAGGGTTATTTCGCTAAAAAATAGTGTATGACTCCTCTTGCTATCTTAAGTATAATTATAGGATATTTTATTCTTCTTCTAGTAATAAGTTATTTTACATCTAAAGATGCAGATAATGATACTTTCTTTAAAGGCAATAAGAGTTCAAAATGGTATTTAGTAGCATTTGGAATGGTTGGTGCTTCGCTATCAGGAGTTACATTTGTTTCTGTTCCCGGATGGGTCCAAAGTAGTCAATTTTCCTATATGCAAATGGTTTTAGGGTATTTAGTGGGTTATTTCATTGTAGCAAATGTGCTTATGCCCCTTTACTACAGACTTAATCTTACATCAATTTATACCTACTTGGAGCAACGTTTTGGCTTTTGGTCCTATAAAACAGGAGCCTTTTACTTTTTACTTTCGCGTATTATTGGCGCTTCCTTTAGATTGTTTTTAGTCGCAAGTGTTTTTCAAATCGCGATTTTTGATGATTGGGGAGTTCCCTTTTGGGTTACTGTAGCAATCACCATATTGCTAATATGGATTTATACATTTAAAGGAGGGATCAAAACAATTGTTTGGACCGACACTTTACAAACCTTTTTCATGCTTTCTGCGGTTGGAATAACAATTTTAGTTGTTGGATATAAGTTGGATTGGGGCTTTTCTAGAATGATTTCCGAAGTGAGCAATAGCGATTATTCTCAGATATTTTTCTTTGATAGCTGGAATGATAAACAGTATTTTTTTAAATCATTTTTAAGCGGAGTATTTATTACTATCGTGATGACGGGATTAGACCAAGACATGATGCAGAAAAATTTAAGCTGTAAAAATATTAAAGAAGCAAAGTGGAATATGTATTCAATGAGTATTGTTCTCGTATTAGTTACATTTGTTTTCTTGTTTTTAGGTGCACTATTATTTTTATATGCTAACGAGAAGAGAATTGGGATTCCAACAAGGACAGATGAATTGTTCCCTTTATTAGCAACAGGAGGTTATTTAGGCTACACAGTTGCAGTATGCTTTATTTTAGGTTTGATAGCAGCAGCTTATTCCAGCGCAGATAGTGCACTTACGGCATTGACTACTTCCTTTTGTATAGATCTATTAGATATAGAAAAGAGAGAGTTGTCCAAGCAGACGCAACTGCGTCAAAAGACTCATATTGGAATGTCTTTAATGCTATTTTTTGTGATTTTAATTTTTGAGCTAATTAACGATGACAGTGTAGTTGACGCACTTTTTAAAGCTGCCAGTTATACTTATGGACCATTACTTGGGCTTTATGCTTTTGGATTGTTCACTAAGTATGAAGTAAAAGATAAATTAGTTCCTTTAATTTGTTTTGTGACTCCAATTATCTGCTATGTTTTAAATTTGAATTCTATGGGGTGGTTTAATGGTTATCAGTTTGGCTATGAACTTTTAATAGTTAATGGAGGACTTACTTTTATAGGATTGTTAATGATTACAAAAAGTAGATTGATTGCTATTAAGCATTAAATTATAAAAAAGAATTTTTATTGTTCATACTTATTTATAAATTAGAAAATTCAAATCAAACACTCTATCTATGGCAACAAACACCTTAATCAGATATTTAATTTATTGTACATCATTATTTCTATTTTATTCTTGTTCTGAACAATCGGAACGAACTTCTTTAGAAACTATTACTGAAGAAGATTTAATAGCTTTGGCTTCATCATCAGCAATTAAGCCTGACGAAAATTACTATCCTATTCCTGCTCCTAATGATATGTTTGATTTTATTAAGTCAAATAAATTAGACTATGATCAGTCAAATAACCAAGAAATTTCAATTCAAAACTTTCAAACAGAAAAGGAAAAGGCTATTGCTTTTGGCATGTATTCAAGTAAATTGGCTTATGTTTCTGCATTTGATGATGCTCAACTTTCGATAATTTATTACAAGACGATAAAAAAGTTAGCTTCAGAATTAGGAATTGAAGGGGCTTTGAACCAAAAGATTCTTGATGATATTCAACAGAAATTTGACGATCCTGATTCGTTAATGCCCATAATCAATGCATCATATAGGGAGTCTATTGCATACTTGGAAGATAATAAAAAAGGAAATGTAATGGCGATAGTAGCTGCTAGCGGATGGATAGAAAGCATGCATATTGTACTAAATACATTAGAATATAATGAGGCAAACAAAGAAGTTATTCAGAGAGTAGCTGATCAAAAGCTAGTTTTTGGAAATTTATGGGCCTATTTGAAAAAGTACGAGGGTGATGCCATGGTAAATGAAATGATGACAGCAATGCTTGAAGTTAGATCGGTTTTAGCCAGTTTTGAAGAGGTGAATTCAGGAAATGTAAAGGTAGAGAGAAAAGGAGAAAAATTAATCTTTGGAGGAGGCATTCAAATTGCAATGACCAAAGTTCAATATATCGAGTTGAAGAACTCAATAGAAGATTTACGATCAACTTTAATTAATTAAAAAACTCAATCTAATATATATATGAATACGTTCTCAAAAGTTTTTTCTACATTCTTATTGTTATTTTTTAGTTACCAGATAAATGCACAATCATGTAACTATTTCCATAAACGAAACTGCACTTCTACAAGCGAAATAGAAATGAAAGAAGATATGCAGTCAAAGAGTGCTTTACTTTCTATAGGGCAAAAGTCCGATTTTAATTTAATAGCCTACGAAGGACAAGATTATCGAGTAGTTTTATGCGCTGATGAAACCTTTAATGAACCTTTAGAATTTAGAATTTATGAGAAAGTTAGACAGCGAATAGATCCTTCTGCAAAAACTGTAGAGGAACCTAAAGAAGTCAAGTCAGTGGCTTCTGAAATAGAAGATGATGGGTGGGGTTCTGCTAATAGCTATGATAGTTACAGTGATGATAATTGGGATTCAGAAAGTAATACAAGTGCAGAGAATTCCGGAAAATCTGCTTTAAAATATAAACTCATAAAGGAATTGCTGTATGATAATACAGAAGATCAAATGGCTCAAGAGTTAGAGTTTACTGCCGAGAATACCAAAAGTCTTATTATAGAGGTCAAAATTCCAGGAGAAGAAGTAGTACAAAAATTAAAAATTAAAGAAGTTGGTTGTGTTGGCGTTCTAGTAGAGCACAAAAAATCAAGAGGCCTCGGATTTTAAAAAGGGTATCCTATACCGATATTTAGATTAGTTTCATCAACACGCACATTATATTGAGACGTTTTGGGAGACCCAGGGTCTTTTAATGGTGTCGCGGCGTCAAATCTAAGAATGAAGAATGTGAAGTCTAAACGAATTCCTGCACCAACTCCAATTGCAAGATCATCCCAAAGTTTATTGAATTTAAACTGTGTACTAGGTCGATCATCTCCTTGATTGTATTCCCAAATATTTCCTGCATCCACAAACGCTGCACCTTCTAATATTTTGGTGATATCGAATCGGTATTCTATATTTCCTTCAAGACTAATATTGCCAATTTGATCGACAAGATTTTCTTCAGCGTTTGGCAATGATCCAGGACCTAGTTGCCTTGCACCCCAGGCTCTTATTCCATTTGCCCCACCTGCAAAAAAACTTTTTTCAAAGGGCATGGCAGAAATGTTTCCGTAGGGTATACCAATACCACCCGATAGTCGATATACCAATGAGGTAAATTTATGATTTCTATACCATCGAAAGTCGACATCGGACTTTACATATTGTGAATATCGAATATTAACTAATTCATAAGCTCCTTCCTCATTTTTTATGGAATTGGTTGATGCGGAAATAGCATTCAGTAAATTTCCTGAAAATTCGGCATTTCCTCTAAAGTAAAAATAGTTACGCCCTTTGCTTGCTTCTTGAGAATTGTAAATAAAACTATATCGAGAAGAAGCAATAAAATGATCTCGATAACTATTTTGAATGAAAGGATTATTCAACGCCTCAAGAGCTGCCTGAAACTGCACGGTAGGGTCTAGTTTAATAATTGATATATCAATAGGTTGAATAATGTGTGTTTTTTTTGGCGTCTCATTCCATGAATAGGCTAAGAATATTTTTGAAATTCTACGCGTATAATCTGGGCGTTGTTGAAAGTTAAAAGATGCGTTAATCGTAGTTTTTGGATTAATTCTTGTCGAAAATCGATCCGAAGATAGAGGGAGTAAGAATCGAGGAACATCTAAGTTGGCTTCTGGTCCAAATTCTAAGGTATTAAAAGGTAAATTATTTCCTAGAGAACTTTTTTCAGCCGTATTGATTACTTGTTGTGCTTCTAATCCTCCTTTAAGTCTTACGCTAAAAGCCTCTGCACCTTTAAATGTGTTATTATTTTGAAAAACTAAATTTCCTGAAATCCCAAGGTTGCCGCCGCTATTGGTGCCTTCTCCTTCTATTGTAAAACTTTTTGTTTTTCTTGGCGATAAGCGTATGAAACAATTTATACTGTTTGGATTATCATAATCCTTTTCGAACTGTATACTAATGAAACTAAAAGCGCTTAGTGCTGATAAGTTTTGATAAGTTACTTCCTGGTTTTTGAGTTGATAAAGATCTCCTTTTTCAAGAAGTATAGCTCGCGCTATCGCCTTTGGTTTAAACTTAAAGTTTCCTTCATCAATAAAATACTTATTATTCAAAAAAATCGTATCACTAGCAAGTTGATACGTTAGTTGATTATCATAGTTTAATCTAACATAAATATTGTTGATGGTATACGGCTGGTGTTGCTCAAAATAAACTTCATCCTTTTCATCTTTTTGTTCAATGTCTTTTATTCCTAAGGTAACCTCAGCGCTTTTGCTAGTTGTGTCTGCTTCATAAAAAATATACTCCTTAGAAAAATAGAAATAACCTGTGTTCTTAAGTAATCTGGTTATTCTTGTTCGTTCTTCCTGCAGATAGTCTACATCAAAATTGTAGTTGTTCTTTAGAAGGCTATTGGAGCTGTCTCTTAATACTATTTCATTAATTACTCTGTCCGTTATTGCATATTCTAGATTGGCTATTTTGTATGGCTTATTTTCCTCGATTGTATAAGAAACCTTTATTTTTTTCTTTCGTTGGTTTATATGAGTTGTGTCGACAACTTCCGCATCGTAAAACCCTCTATTATTTAAATATAACTTTAACTGATTAAGGGTTCTGGTCGTTAAAAGGGAATCATAAATTACAGGAGGTTCTCCTATATTATTCTTAATTTTACTTTCAGTCTTATTTATGAAAAGGTTATGAATACCAAGATACAAAGGGAATACTCCAAGCAGCTTTCTATTAGGTTTTTGTTTTATAATAGAATAGATTGACGCTTTATCTAATTCTTCATTCGCAACTTTTAGTTTAACTTTGACTACCAAAAGTTCATCATCTGCGATATGCTTTGCTGAATTACAAGCACTCAAAAGAAGGCCAACTAGCACAAAAAGAATTAAGGTAAATATTGATGCACGTTTGCACATAAAATGAAAGAATCGAAACTTAGTTACCGCAAAAATACAAATAAGGAATGCTTTCTAACCGCCAAATTAAATTAATACAATCGCTTAAACAAAAGAAATTCCGTTCTGAGCATCAATTATTTATTGCAGAAGGAGAAAAAATAGCTGCTGAGGTACTAAGCAGTAATACGTTCAAAATAGAAGCAATTTACGCTGTTAAAGCGTGGATAGATAAGAATGAATTAATTTTACAGCAGTTTCGTAATGTTGTAGAAGTCTCTAATAATGAATTAAATAAAATTTCACAACTCACGACAGTAAACCAAGTGCTATTGTTGTTAAATTGTAAAATACAAGAGAATTTAGTTCCTTCTAAATGGACAATTGTTATCGATACCCTTCAAGATCCGGGAAACTTAGGAACCATCATCAGAGTCGCGGATTGGTTTGGAATAAATGAGATTATTCTAAGTAAAAATTCAGTTGATTTATTTAATCCTAAGGTTATACAATCGACTATGGGATCCTTTAATAGAGTGAGCGTTAAGTATGAAGATTTGTCTATTTGGCTATTGTCGCAAACTAGAGAAATTTATGGAGCGGTATTAGGTGGAACCAATTTATACAAAACAATTTTTCCGGAGTATGGAATTTTAGTTTTAGGTAATGAGAGTAAAGGGATTTCTAGTGAGCTTTTAAAACTGATAAGTAATCACGTAGAGATTCCACAAGAAGGGGGAGCTGAATCATTAAATGTTTCAATTGCCTGTTCTATATTTTCTAACGAGATTATGCGTCAAAACTTTCAGCGATAGCTGATGCACATTTCATCCCATCTATAGCAGCAGAAACGATTCCTCCTGCATACCCTGCTCCCTCCCCACAAGGATACAAACCTTTAACTGTTATATGTTCTAAGTTTTCACGATTTCTTGGAATTCTGACCGGTGAAGAAGTTCTAGACTCTACGCCAACAATAATTGCATCATTGCTGAGGTAGTTACGCATACTTTTTCCAAATAAGTCAAAACCTGTTCTTAATCGAGAGGCTATTGGGGAAGGCAAAATTTGATCTAAGCGTGTAGGTGTGACTCCCGCTTTGTAAGAACAATTTGGTAATGTAGTAGAGTCTTTTCCATCTACAAAATCTTTTAAACGTTGTGCAGGAGCAATTTGTCCAATTTTGGTTTTCATGTCATTTCCTGCTTCTTTAAAAGCTAGCTTTTCGACATAAGATTGATATTTCATACCACCTAAAGGTCCTGAAAACCCAAATTGGTGATAATCTTTTTCTTCTACAGGTACAACAATACCCGAGTTTGCATAAGGATTGTTCCTACGAGAAGGGGACCATCCATTGGTAACAATTTCCCCGGGTTCTGTAGCGCAAGGTGCAATAATTCCTCCTGGACACATACAGAACGAATAAACTCCTCTACCATTTACTTGCTTTACAATTCGGTAAGCAGCCGGCGGAAGAATGTCATCGCTAGTTTGACCATGGTATTGTATTCGGTCTATCAATTCTTGTGGATGCTCTACACGAACTCCCATTGCAAAAGATTTTGCCTCAATAGCAACTTTTCGCTTGTCAAGTAAATAATAAATATCTCTGGCGGAGTGTCCTGTGGCTAAAATAAGGTGCTTGCATTCGAGCATCGTTGATTGATTAATTTCAATCATTCTAAGTTCGCCTTTGTCAACAATTAGATCAGTCAACTTCGAATTAAAGTAGACCTCACCTCCGGCTTCGATTATTCTTTCACGCATTGCTACAATAATCTGAGGAAGCTTATTCGTTCCGATATGCGGATGGGCATCGACTAGAATATCCGGATTGGCTCCATGTTCTACAAAAAGATTTAATATCTCGTCAACATCTCCTCTTTTGGTGCTCCTTGTATATAATTTGCCGTCAGAATAGGTTCCTGCGCCTCCTTCACCGAAGCAATAGTTTGATTCCGGATTTACGGTCTGCTCTTTTATAATGGAGGCTAAGTCTCTTCTTCTTGCTCGTACATCTTTACCTCTCTCAAAAATGATTGGTTTAACGCTTTTTTTTAACAATTCTATGGCTGCAAAAATTCCTGCGGGACCGAAGCCAATAAT
The DNA here is from genome assembly GCA_018402765.1 of Vicingaceae bacterium. GTDB lineage: Bacteria > Bacteroidota > Bacteroidia > Flavobacteriales_E > Vicingaceae > Acidiluteibacter. The sequence continues at coordinate 413,227 of JAGYIE010000003.1, forward strand.
TATTGCACTTCTATCTTTTGATATTTTTGGAAATTTGCTTGTAAAGTTTTTTATTTCTGGAATTTTGTCGAAGTAAACTTCGACTTTTAGATTGATTTTAATGTCTCTTTTTCGTGCGTCTATCGAACGTTTTAATATTTTATATCCTTTTATTCCTGTAGGATTACTGCCAATCAATAAAGCTAATAGAGGCGTTAAGTCATTCTGTTCTCTAAACTGGTTGAGCGTAATGGTAGTATCTACTATTTTTTCCAAAAGAATTGGGGTTTCAAGAGTAAGTTTTACAATAATTCTAAATATTGTTCAAAACTACATGTTAAATTATTTCGATTTAACTAGAATTTAAAGTTTTTTTGCATTCTAAAGCAGACCTAATTTATGAGAATACTTTTCTCCTTAGCGTTTATTAGTTTATTAAGCCTAAATTTTGTTTTTGCTCAGCAAGATACAGTTAAAATTATGGCATATAATTTATTAAATTATAGAAATTACAACACCACTTTCTGTACGAATAGTAACAATAATGTCGCAGACAAAGAAGGTTATCTTGCAACAATAGTAGCTGACCAAGATCCGGATATATTGGTTTGTAACGAAATAGGTGCTGATTTTATAAATGCTATTCGTCTTACTCAAAATGCATTAAATGTAAACGGAGTTTCTCATTGGGCACAGGCTAATTATTCGGTTACATCGGGTTCTTCTTTAACCAATATGTTGTTTTTTAACACTACAAAGTTTGGTTTACTATCTCAAACAGTAATCGATAAAGACACGAATAACATTAATCTGGTTCGCTTAATTGATGTATATAGACTGTATTACAAAGAAGTAAACAATCCCGGTGTCAATGATACTGTTTTCTTTACCGTTTTAGCTGCACATTTGAAAGCTGGAAATACAGCTACTGATCGAACCGAACGATCAAAAGCAACAACTGCTATAATGACTTATTTAGATCAAAATAATGTTAGTGGGAATGTATTTATTGCAGGAGATTTCAATGTTTATTCAGGTGCAGAGCCTGCATTTCAAGATTTAATAAGTTATCCAACAAACCCCACGGTGCGCTTTTTTGACCCTATAAATACAATCGGAAATTGGAATAATAACAGCAATTTTTCATTTGCTCACACCCAGTCGGTGAGAAGTTCGAGTAACGGTTGCGCTTCTGGAGGAGGAATGGACGATAGATTTGACTTTATTTTAGTGTCGGATGAGGTTTTGAATAATGTTGAGAGAGTTCAATACATACCGTTGAGCTATAAGGCTTTAGGGCAAGATGGAATGCGATTTAACGGAAGTATTAATTTCCCAATCAATAATACGGTTTCATCTGCTGTGGCAGATGCCCTTTATAATATGAGTGACCATTTGCCTGTAGTAGCATCTTTCAACATAAGCCCATCGAATGTTGTTTCGGTTGCCGAGTATAATGCTGCTTCTGTTTATACAGTAAATAATCCGATTAGGGACCTTATGATGATCCAAAAGGAATCTGGCAATTTTAAAAATGCCGAATTTCAAATTGTAGATATAAATGGAAGGATTATTTATAATCAAAGGTTGTTTAATACTTCAATAAATCGTATTAACGTTGCAAATTTTAAACGGGGTACTTATGTCCTGCGTTTATTCGAAGATGGTTATTTAGTTAAAAATGAAAAATTAATAATGATTTAACATTAGTTCTCGGTGTTACGTTAGTAGTATCTTGAACTTTGCTCATCGAAATGAAGAAAAACTTAATTATACCTGCAGTTTTATTAACGTTGTTTTCAAATGCGCAAACTGCTTCTTTTGAAGAAAAATTAACAAACGTGTCAAACACACGTTTAACAGTTACCAATGTAGGTACTTTCGGTAACGCCTTTCGTGGATATAGAGATGGATCAGGTAATCCATCCTGTGAATATCCTGCAGGATCAGGGATAGAACACCTTTTTGAAGCCGGAATATGGATTGGTGGGTTGCTAAATGGTAATCAAGTGTTGGTCTCTACTTCAGCCTTTGATCAACCACAGGGATATTCAACAGGTAGAGCAGGGTACGAATTTACAGGACAACCAGGTAGTCTTTTAGAAGAGAGATCTTCACTGTTTGATAGTCCGTTTTATAATCCAAATGCAATTTCTCATCAAGATTTTGTTGCATCTTTTACTGATACCAACTTATTTGTTCCTGGTACAGGTGGGGCAGGCGGGCCTGGTATTCCTATAGCATCTCATACTCAACCATTAAATGTGAAAGTAAATCAAAAGACCTATAATTGGAATTTTACGTTTTCTGACTTTTTGGTCTTTTTAGATTTTGAAATTATTAATTTAGGACGTCCTGGGTCATCCGCTAGTACAATAGATAGCGCATATTTTTCATTTTATGCCAATACTGTTGTTCGAAATATCAATATTACACCTGCAGGTTCCGGAGGAGCAGCGTTTTATTTGCAAGGAGGTAATGGATTTGTTGATTCATTGCATTTAGCCTATTGTTATGACAAAACAGGAGATGTCGGTTTTACTGACAGTTATATTGGTCAGAAGTTTTTAGGAGCTGAAGATAAGACAGGATTCCATCATCCGTCATTAGATTCATCATTTAATTCACACTACAGTGCATGGACATTTAACAACTCTTCAGACGCTATTTTCTTTCAACCGGCTAATGACAATGCACGATACATCAAGCAGACTAGTGGATTAAATGACAGTCCTTGTTGGACAGATGGTAATGCTCCTGGCTGCACAGGCAGAAGTTTTCAAGAGTCTTTGAATGCAGCAGGGAATAGATCAGATTTAGTTTCTATCGGACCATTTAGAAATTTTGAGAGAGGTGATACCATAAGTGTTTCCTATGCTATCATTATGGCAAAGAAAGCAGATGACGGTAACCCAACCTCTGCAAATACTGCTGCACAACGTGCAAATCTACTTGCAAATGCAGAAAGAGCGCAAACGGCATACAATGGAGAAGATGTTAATTTTAATGGAGTGCTAGACCCCGGTGAAGATAATGATAACGATGGAGTAATTACACGTTTTATTTTACCTGAGCCACCATCAATTCCTCGAACTAAGGTTATCGCACAAGATAAAAAGATTGAATTATATTGGACGGCAGATGCAGAAGAATCTATTGATCCAATTACTCAGAAAAAAGATTTTGAAGGATACCGCATATACTTATCGAAACTTGGTTTTGACGTTACAGGAGTTCAAAATCTTTCAGAAGACTTGGTCGCACTGGATGAATTTGACATTCCTGCAAATGGAATCTTTAATGATATAGGATTATCAGATATCAGATTAACTACCCCTATGCTTTTTGACGGAGATACAAATGTTTATCAGTATAAGTATGTGATAGAAAATTTATTGGATGGCTGGCAATATGCAGTATCTGTTTCATCATTTGATACAGGTGATGAGGAAAGTAATTTAGAATCATTAGAATCGTCAATTTTGGGAAATTCATTTAGAGTGTTCCCCGGCAAGAAACCAATAGAATCATTTAAAGATAGCGAACCATTTGCTTATCCTAACCCCTATTATTTGGGAGCGGCTTGGGAAGGTAGAAGTAATTTTCAAGAACAAAGTCGAAAATTAATTTTCAGTAATCTGCCTGAGCGATGCGTTATACGTGTATTTACACCTGCAGGGGATTTAATTGATGAAATTAATCATGATCCTTCTTATGATGGAAGCGATATTAAATGGTTTGATACATTTGGTGCAGAAAGAAACAATAACAATAAGTTCTCAGGCGGTGAACATGCTTGGGATTTACTTTCAAAGTCTACCCAGATTTTAAGCCGAGGGATCTATTTGTTTTCAGTTGAAAACTTAGACAATAACGAGCAATTTAGAGGAAAATTCACAATAATAAAGTAGTTTAAACCAATTAAAAATTAGAAAAAATGAAAAAAATTTTACTTTCTATCGTCACCATCGCTTTAGGTGGTTTGGCTTATGCCCAAACAGCTGTAAGCCTTTATGACATAAGTTATGTTAGTCCTCAAGACTTAGCCGCTTGTAATGACTCTAGCCAGTATTTAGGAGATACTGTGATCACTAGAGGTATCGTTGTGGTTCCAGGTAATTTATCTGAAGTAGCTTCAGGTTCTATAACCGGTGGTTCACGTCCTTTTATATTTTTAGTAGATACTGCTGCAAATGGTGCTCCTGGTCCTTTTAAAGGAATCGAAGTAATGGGAGCTGCCGGAAATACTCCAGTAGCCGCAATTGAAAGCGCTCAAGCAGGAGATATTTTAGAAATTACAGGAATAGTAGGCTCTTTTGAAAATAGTTTGCAATTAACTCCTTTAAGCAGTTCTTCTGTAACTTTAATTGGAGCAACATCTGTTCCTACCTTTTCTACAATTCCAGTTGGAGATTTAAACGATGCTAATCGTGTAAATATCCTTACCACAGGAGAACAATGGGAAGGTTCATTCGTTGAATTCCAAAATGTAACTGTAACTGCTGTTAACTTTTTCTCTGGTGGTTCTCGAGTAAGTTTCGACGTAGTAGATGCTAATGGAAATCAGATCAATATTTCTGACCGTTTCTTAGCACAAAGAACAACTTCTCATTCTGTTGTAAATCCAAACTCTCCGAACTTAGTTACAAATGGAGGAACGGGGACTGGTACATTTATACCTCCTGTAGTAGGTACTGTTTTTAGTTCATTAAAAGGTTTAGTAAGACAATCAGCAAACGGATGTACTGGCAGAACAGGCAGAGGATATGAATTGAATCCTTTTGATTCTACTCACTATACTAAAGGTGCAACGCCTCCTGCAATTACCAACGTAATTAGAACACCACAAGTTCCGAATGCAACTCAAAGTGTAACCATTACAGCAGATATCTTTGATAACGATGGTGCGGTTACTTCAGCAACATTATTTTACTCTGCAGATCCTGCTGCAACGAGAGCTACATTTACTTCTGTAAATATGACCAATACAGGGATCAGTTACTCAGCAACTATTCCTGCATTTCCTTTGGATACTTTAGTTAGATATTTTATTGAGGCTACAGATGATAGTGCTAATGTTTCTACATTTCCAGGAGCTACAAATGACGAATTTTACACCGTTAGAGCGAATGGCTTGACAATCGTAGATATTCAAAATCCAGGTCCAAATGCAAATACAGATTCACCTTATTCTGGTCAAACCGTTACTTTTACGGGTGCAGTTACTGCTACTTTAAATCAATTTGATTTAGGATATGTTTATATTCAAGATACTGCTGCTACTGAATATGCAGGTGTTTATGTAACGGGTAATGCGTCATTAGCAGGTTTAAGTAGAGGAGATGTAGCTACAATTACAGGAACAGTAGTTGAAAATTTTGGGTTTACTACAATAAACGTAACCAATGTAGTTAACAATAACAGAACATTTAATATAACGCCTATTTCTGTTACTCCTGATTCAAATTTTGCCGCAAAAGGTGAAATGTACGAAGGAATGTTAATTAGTGTAGATGACCCAAATAACGGTAAAATTGATGTTATTCGTCCAAATTTGAATTTTGGTGAATATGGTATCGGTTTATCCGGATCAACAGATTTCATTAGAGTACTATCAGGAAGAGTAAATGGTACTTCTGCACAGTCTTCTTTAAATGTTTCGCTTATCTCGGATACTTTTTACATTAATAATGATGGTGTAATGAATGTGCCTGGTATATTAGCAGACACTGCACAGGATATGGATGCAATGATTGGAATTTTATGGTATTCTTTTGGAAACTTTAAGTTAACTCCTAGAAATAATGGAGACATAATTAATTTTTCCGAGCCATTGGTATATGTTGGTTTATCAGAGAAAAATACTAATATTGAATTGAAATATTATCCTAACCCTGCTAAGAACTTTGTAACAATCGAAAATACTTCGGCTGATATGAATAATATGGAGGCTTTCTTTTTTAACTTGAATGGTCAATTATTAAAATCAACTTCTTTAAGAAATAATATAAATGTTGTTAATGTTTCTGATTTAAATAATGGAGTTTATATCATTAGAGTAATGAATAACAATGAGGTAGTTAGCACTTCTAAATTAGTTATTTCTAAATAATTACTTATTTAGGGAAGTAGTCATTTTGGCTACTTCCCTTATTTTTTTTCTATGAAAAACGTATTCTTAATATCTATTTTAATTTTTCTTTTTTCTTGTGATAAAGGAGAATTAGAGTTTAATAAGGCTCCTGAAACTCAGTTTTCAGTTAAAGAAATTAATTTATCGGGTGAAAACCGACTGAACAGTGTTGTTCGTTTAAGCTGGTATGGCAAAGATCCTGATGGATATGTAAAAGGATATGAATTATCGTATGACCAACAAGTATGGTCGTATGTTACCAATCAAGATTCGATTTTCCGTTTCTCAATTTCCGCTAATTCAGATACTGTTGACATCAATTTATACATTCGAGCAATTGATAATCAAAATTTAGCTGATCCAACACCTGCATACTTAAGAATACCATTAAAGAATACAGCGCCTGTTGCAGAATTTAATGAAGACCTAACTATACCTGATACAACTAACATTGTTGCTACCACTGCTTGGAATGCAACTGATGCTGATGGAAACGAATCCATTCGAGCAGCCTATCTAAAAATCAATGACGGACAGTGGTTCGAAATTAATAGAGATAGAAAAACCTTTTCAATCGTTCCACAAGATGTAACAACAAGCGGAAGTGGGAATGCGTTGATTTATTATGAAAGCGATAGAAATCCGAGTTCAACTATTTTAGATGGACTTCGAGTAAATGATACCAACCGATTTTATTTAAAAGTAGTGGATATTTCAAATGCGGAAAGTGAAGTGGATACTTCTGAAGTATTTTTCTTAAGAGGAAAGAATAATGACGTTTTATTAGTCGGTGGTCTTACCGGAAATCCTGTAAACATATACAAGAATACGTTGTCTAACATTAATGTTTCCTATGACTACTTAGATTTGGTGGGAAATGCATTACAAAACCTACCCCGACTCTGGAACCCTACTTTTACTTTATTGTTATTGCAATACGATAAAATCGTTTTCTTTTCAGATAATGGTGTTATTATCAATCCATTTAACAATCAATCTGGAATGTTATTAGAATTTGCAGCCCCATCATTTCAAGATTATGCGAATAGCGGGGGTAATTTTTTTATAACTACTGATTTTAAAACTACCTCCAACATGGATCCAATTTATGGAACAATGCCAATAGATACATTAAACGAATCCTCTGACTTTGGAGTTCGGATATTTAGTGATAGCGCTATAGTTCCTTCTAATTCTATTTATCCTGCTTTAAAACCTAGAAATGTTGCAGATGGGGTAAACACGTTTTATCCGACACCTGATGCAGAAATATTTTACACGGCTCAATTGCGAGCAGGTGCAAATTGGACTGGAACGAAAACAGTAGCTTCTGCAAGGAAAAGAAACGGAAAGGCATATCAAGTTTTCTTTTCAGTGGAACTATGGAAATTTGATAAGACTCAAACAGATCTGGATGCATTATTTAATCAAATATTGAATGTAGAATTCAATTAATAGATGAAGAAGACACTAGCAATACTTACTGCATTTTTATTGTTTGTAAACCTTTCTAAGGCACAAGAAACGAGTGAAAAAGAGCAGACAGGAGCAATAGTTGGAACTATTGTAGACCAACAAACAAAGGAAGAGTTAATTGGAGCAACCGTTTTAGTGGTAGGGACTTATAGAGGGGCATCAGCTGATATTAATGGAAAGTACGAATTTCTAAAAATGAAGCCCGGTGACTATTCTATTAAGGTTACATTTATTGGTTATGGTGAAAAGCAATACAATGATATTACTGTAAAATCAGGTGAGACAACAACTTTAAATATTACCCTTTTGCCTGCATCTCAAGCATTAGAGGGTGTTACTATTGTGGGTAATAAAAGTTTGGTAAACCTTGAAACGGCTAGTACGGAAGTTAAAATATCTAGAGAAGAGATAAAGGAGATGAACGTGAGAGATGTACAAGAATTGGCTGCTATGCAAACCGGTGTAAGTAAGACTGCCGACGGATTGCAGATTAGAGGAGCTAGGGTTTATGAAACTCGGTATATCGTCGATGGAATATCTGCTCAAGATCCACTGGCCGGAACAGGTTTTGGTGTGGACGTATCATCTAGTTCAATCGAAAGTTTAAGTATTATTACAGGTGGGGTTGGAGCTGAATACGGTGATGGTTCATCAGGAATAATTTCAACAACAATTCGAGAAGGTGGAGATAAGATTGAAGTAGCAGGCAGTTGGCAGCGGGATAATTTGGGATGGAATACCAATCAAGGAACAGCATGGAATACAGATATTGGAGAGATTTCTATTAGTGGACCGCTACCTTTTACCAACAAAAAGGTTAGCTTCTTTACTAACGCAACAGTTAACCTTTCTGATAATTATTTTGGTCCTACTGCTAGTCAATTGCATTCCTCTTTATTTACGAATAATGATTCTCTTTGGGCCCCTCGTCAAGATAATGCATTTACACATACTGTTAAATTAGGATATACCTTCAAGAAAGGAACGAAATTAACGGTGACAAATCAGCACAGTTTGCGTGTAAATCAAAATACGAGAACGCTGCAGATTGTAGGATTTGATGCAATACTTCAACCAGGATTTCAATGGGACAGAAGTTTGAATCTTGACAATGCAACAACCTATACGCATCAATCAAATTTAACCGCGTTAAATCTTAAACACCTGATAAATGACCGTACATGGATAAATTTATCTATTGGTCGTTTATTTACGAACCTAAGGGCAGACGCAAATGGCAGACCCTTTAGATACCCAACTGTTGATCAGATTTATGATGAGTATTCGATAGTAACAGATCCTATTGGAATTTTTAATCCAGGTGATGATATTGTTTATGTATTACCAGGTCCTGGTTTAATCAATAACGGTGGAATCTCCCCCGTTTGGCATGATCACTTTGCGAAAGAATATACGATTAATGCCAATATGACCAGATATTCAAAATCTGGAGATAATAGATTATCCTTTGGTTTTGAGCATAAGGCTACAGAATATCAATGGGTAGATGTTCAAAAACCTTGGATTGGAGCTCCAATAGTTATTAATGATTCATTAACAACTCCTTCCACAAGTATTGGATCATCAAATGATATTTGGGCAGTAAAGCCGTTTAATGGAGGTTTCTTTGTATCAAATCAAATTAATTATAAAGGTATTATCGCTACTCTTGGTTTGAGAATGAATTATTGGGCTCCTGGTAAGTTTGCAGATAACGCTGTAAATGATCCAAATTCACCTGTAATTGATCAAGTACGAGAAGATTATAAAGACAAGACTATTGGTTTTGCAGGTTATCGAATAAAGACAAGATTATTACCAAAAATAAACGTTTCGTTCCCTGTAACTGAGAATAATGTGCTGTATTTCAATTATGGTCATTCTATGAAGTTACCGCATCCTAGGTTTTTATATGCTGGTTTAGATCCTCAATACCAAGACCAATCTTTTTTATCCAATTTGGGTAACCCTGATATTGACCCTGAGGTTAATATATCTTATGAGATTGGTTATAAAGCGCAGATTACTAAAGATTTTGGCATTAATGTAGCTGCCTTTAATAACAACAGATTTGATTATATAGTACAAAGAAGTGTTATTGTAAATGACCAAACTGGCAGACCGGTTACTAAGCGAATGTATATCAACCAGGATTATGCAAAAATTATTGGTATTGAACTCGGTTTGAACAACAGAATTGGCAAGTATATCAGAACATTTCTAAATGTTACTTATCAAGTAGCTAGAGGTAAATCAAACTCAGCTAGAGAGTCAGGTTTACAAATTGAACAAAATGGAGCTGTGCCATTAACTACTGAACAATATTTGGCATTTGATAGACCATGGGATATAACGGCGGGTATTATTCTAAAAGGAGATACTTCTTTTAGAATTTTTGGTGCATCAACCCAAGGTTTTAGAGCATTCTTTTCCATGAATTATCAGTCAGGACTAAGATATACTCCTTATGAGTTAGATGGATACAATGATTTAGGCCGCCCATTATACACTTTACAAGAAGATAAATATTTAACCGAAACAGCTAAAGCCTGGGTAAATGGAGATTTGAAGTTGAGTAAAGATTTTTTCTTTAAGGATAAAAATAGTGGTGTCACGCTATCGGTGGAAGTTAGAAATATCTTTAACAATAAGAATGCACAAATAGTAAATCCTATTACCGGAAGAGGATATGAGGCGGGTGATGATGTGCCAAATGAATGGAGAGATCCACGTTTTATTGGTCCTGAGGAAAGTGGAACTCCACCTAATAATCCTGCTCGATATTTACCACCACGTCACATTTTATACGGCATCGCATTTAGATTTTAAGCATGAAGAATTATAGATATATAGTATTATTTTTTGTTGCTTTACTTAGCTTATCAGCTTTACGAGCACAATTATTGCCCAATTTTGGAGGGCAAAGAGCAGGGCTTTCCGCTTTGTCGTTTTTAAAGAATGATATGAGTCCTCGTTCTTCAGGTTTGTCAGGCGCGAGTGTTGCCTTAGCAGGAGATGCTTATTCACTATACGCAAATCCAGCTGCAGCCACCGACCTAAAAGGTCTTACTATTGCTACTACGAATCTGAGTTTAGGTGCAGGAGTGCAACAATCCTTTGTTTCTGTTATCATGCCTCAGAAAAATGGTGCTGCAATTGGAGCTAGTTTAAATGTATTGAACTCTGGAAAAATGGAAGTTAGAACAGAGTTTCAACCCGAAGGGACCGGAGAACAATTTTATGTGACGAATCTTGCAGGAGCTTTAACGTATTCTAAAAAGTTATCAGATATGTTTTCAGCAGGTGTAAGTTTTAAATATATTTATGAGCAAATAGCAGAGTACCAAAATTCAACTGTTGCAGTAGATGTAAGTTTCTTATATTATACAGATTATAAAGACTTAAAGTTTGCTGTTATGGTTCAAAACTTCGGGGGAAACTCATCATTGTCAGGCGATGAACTTCAAGTTTCTTTCAATAGAGATATGAACTCATTGGAACTACAAGATTATACAGTACCTACAGTATTTAAATTGGGAGCTTCAATAGTTCCTATAAAAACAGACAAGCATTCGTTAACTGCAATAGTTCAGCTTAATCACCCAAATGATAATGCTGAAAATTACCGTTTTGCAGCAGAATACGAATATGTAAAATTGCTTTCACTACGCGCAGGGATAAAACTGAATATTGATGGGCAACAACTACCAACTTTTGGTTTTGGCGTTAAGACAAGAGCAGGGGGTTATCCAATTCGATTTGATTATGCAGCCAATCCTACTCAGTATTTTGGATTTCAGCATACCGTAGGATTATCATTTACATTTAATAAAGTGGAGGAGAGATAATGAATACTATATTTAAAATAATCGTCTTACTAAGTTGTGTATTTTTCCTTTCTTCATGTGAGAAATATTTTGGAGATAAAACAAATTTAGACTTCATTGAGTTACCTACTCAAAATTATAGAGAAGTTGCCTATGTTCCTGTGCAACCTATTTTAGATCAATTCGTTCGTCCTACTGATGTATTAGCAGGGTTCGATGAATTAATCTATGTTGTAGATAATGGTACGGAAGAAATTATAGCATTAGATCAATCGGGTAGGGAAGTAGGTCGCAAGAGTGTTCCAGGTGTTATTTCAGTTACTCAAGACCGAAGGTTAGATTTATTAGCGATTGGTACAAAAGACACTGTACTTTCAGGGACACCTTACAAATTAACAACAATCTATAGAATTGATATATCGACACCACTCGGTTATGGACTGAAGTTTGGAAGGATTACAAATACCATCACTCATCCATTTTATATTAAATTATCAGGATTTGTTACCAATGATGCTGCTGTCTCTTTTAACCGAATTGCTGTGATGGGAGATAATAGTTATTATGTTACTCGTCAAGGTCCGGTAAATTCATCAACTGGTGTTCGTACTCCTGATGATGCTATTTTGTTATTTGATGAAAATGACCGCTATATCACACCGATTTCGATTACTGCAAATGACGGAAGGTTATTTAAAGATTACTTTAAAAAACCATATGGGATCACCACCTATTCAAAGCCTCCTCAAATTACAGCTACAAATAATCGAAACTTTATTTTTTCTTCACTAGATGATAATACTGTTTTAAAAACTCAGCTAATTACTTTTATAGAATCAGAGTTTGGAAGTCAATACACACCTGCAATTTTGCCTGTTGGAGATACAGGGGAAGCGGATGGATTTTTATATAGCGCATATAAATTTGAACAACCTAAAGGAATAACTGTAACTGGAGATGGGACCAATTACATTTTTATCGCAGACACAGAAAAAGATTCAATCTTTCAATTCACCAATACCGGTTTTGAAGGAGTAAATCCACCTCCTGCGTCTGGAGAAACGAAGTTTGTAAAAACTTCTTTTGGAGGAACGGGAATTGAGTTGAATCAATTTAGACAGCCAATGGCGGTGGCACATATGCAAGATATTTTATACGTTGCTGACGCAGGCAATGGTCGGGTTTTGCGTTTTAAATTGACCCTAGATATTAGATAAGAGTTAAACAAATATAGTTAGACAAAAATGGCTTTTTCATTCATTGAAAGGGCCATTTTTGTTTTCAAAAAAAACTTTTCTACGTCTGCATTACCCCAACATTGAAAGGCTTTTCTATTGGCGCCTGATTAGCTGCCTCTATACCCATAGAGATCCAATCTCTGGTATCTTTAGGATCAATGATCGCATCAACCCATAAACGTGAAGCTGCGTAATAAGGAGAGGTCTGTGCATCATAATTAGACTCTATTTCTTCTTTTAATCTGTCTTTTTCTTTATCGGTAATTACTTCTCCTTTAGATTTTAATGAAGCTACTTTTATTTGGTGCAATACTTTTGCAGCTTGTACACCTCCCATTACTGCTAGTCGTGCTGTTGGCCATGCAACAATTAGTCTCGGATCATAAGCTTTTCCGCACATGGCATAGTTTCCTGCACCGTAAGAGTTGCCCATCAATACCGTGAATTTTGGAACTACAGAATTGGCCATGGTATTGACCATTTTTGCGCCATCTTTAATAATTCCTGCATGTTCAGATTTAGAACCGACCATAAAACCAGTTACATCTTGAAGAAAAACTAGTGGAATCTTCTTTTGGTTGCAGTTCATGATAAAGCGAGCAGCTTTATCAGCAGAGTCAGAATATATAACCCCTCCAAACTGCATTTCTCCCTTTTTAGTTTTAACGAGAGTTCTTTGGTTTGCAACAATACCAACGGCCCATCCATCTATACGTGCATAGCCACAAACTAAAGTTTGGCCATAGAGTTCTTTAAATTCTTCAAGTTCACCTTTATCGACTAAATTCTTAATAATATCTCTTACGTCATATGGTTTAGATCTATCTTCAGGAATATGGCTGTAGATATCTTTAAGTGGAGCCAATGGCACTTCTGGTTTTGTTCTATTGAATCCCGCTTTATCAAAGTCTCCAATTTTATCGATAATATTTCGGATAGAGATTAGGCAAGACTCTTCATCATCACTTTTATGGTCAATTACTCCTGAAATCTCACTTTGTGTAGTAGCTCCGCCCAATGTTTCATTGTCAATGTTTTCTCCTATGGCTGCTTTTACTAAATAGCTTCCCGCTAAAAATATCGTTCCTGTTTTATTGACAATAAGCGATTCATCACTCATAATAGGAAGGTATGCTCCACCTGCTACACAACTGCCCATAACGGCAGCTATTTGAGTAATGCCCATCGAACTCATCCGAGCATTATTTCTAAAGATTCGTCCGAAATGTTCTTTATCAGGAAAAACTTCATCTTGCATAGGAAGAAATACACCTGCACTATCTACCAAGTAAATAATGGGTAGCCTATTCTCCATGGCAATCTCTTGTGCTCTTAAGTTTTTCTTTGCAGCTATAGGGAACCAAGCTCCTGCTTTAACTGTAGCATCATTTGCTACTACAATACATTGCTTTCCGCTAACGTAGCCTATTTTTATAACTACACCTCCTGACGGGCAGCCTCCGTATTCTTCATACATTCCTTCAGCTGTGAAAGCACCAATTTCTATGGATTTTGACTGTTTGTCTAATAAAAACTCAATACGTTCGCGAGCAGTTAGTTTTCCTTCTTCGTGCTGCTTATCAATTCGTTTTTGACCTCCTCCTAGGTAAATTTTTTCCAGTTTTCGATTCATTTCTGAAATGAGTAAGCGCATGCTGTCATCATTTTTACTTTTCTCTAGATCGATTTTTTTAGCCATAATTCAGTCTTCTCTTTAAAGTTCAAATATAATTAAACATTAATAGTTTGTATTGGGTTTGCACCTATAATAAAAAACCCCGTTTCGATTTAACGAAACAGGGTTTTTAAATTTATTTGGGATTACTTATCTCACAATTAACTTTTTAGTAACGCTAGTCTCTCCACCAACTAATCTTATAAAGTATACACCTCTTTCTACAGAAGAAAGGTCAATTACTTTTTTAGAATTGGTAGAAGTAACAGTGAATAGTTGATTGTTTACTACTTGACCTTTAACGTCAACTATTGATAAGTTGTATTGGCCTTCGTTTACATTATCAAATCCAATGGTAACTAAATCTTTAGTTGGGTTTGGGAAAACACTGAAGTTACCCCCGTTTAATGCATTAGCATCTAAACCGGTATAAAGTGGGGTTTCCAATCTAAATGCATCAATAGCAAAGCCATCATTTTCAATTGTTCCGTTACTTGCAAAAGCAAACCTGAATTTTACTTGAGATAATCCTCCAATACCTGTAATAGAATTGATCACAGGTATATAACTTCCTACGCCACCTGTTGAGAATCCTTCCCAAACATTATCGGTAGTATTATTGTAGAAGTTGATTGAAGCTACATCAGGTAAAACCTTATTCCATGTAGTTCCATTATTTGTTGTTAATTCCATCCACAATTGATCTTGTCCAACTTCTGATTTGAACAGCATGAAGAAGTTCATATCAAATAGATCTGAAGAATTAAAGTATGAAAGGTCAAAACATGGTGTTTCGATATAAGAAAATTCATTTGCATTGTGATTTCCTGCAGGAGCAGTTACATATGCATTAGAACCATTATAGGGACCATTAATGTAGAAACTACTTGGTGTTCCTATAGCCCAAGAGTTATTGGTACCATAAGTTACCCAATTGTTTGTAGCTCCTTCAAAGTCATTTGCATAGAAAGTAGAATTGTTATCTAATATTTGAGCAAAACCACTAACAATGCTTGTTGAAACCGTATCATTTAACGGATCTCCATCACCTGTTACAGCAGCGTAAACCGTCAAATCATAGTTTCCTACAGTTTGTAAATTTACGGTAGTTGTAAATTGATAATTTAATGAACTACCCGGAATAATAGTACTCCTAACCGTATCCGTAACAGGAGTTCCATTATTTAATACATAAGTAATTGGGAAATTAGAAACAGAGGACAATCCTTTGTTGGAAATACTCACTTCAACATTTGCATTAGCTCCTAATCCACAGTTTGATACTGGTGAAGTAATTGAGTCTACTGCTAAATTTACTCCAACGGTATCATAGATTCTAAAGTCATCTACAGAAACATCACCATTATATGATGCACCCTTTACAGTCCAAAATCTAAATGAAGTAACACCTTGTGCTTGGTAAGCACTTAAATCAATACTTCTCAATCTAAATGTATCAGCATTCGCAGTTTGCTGTTGACCGATGATGGTATCAATTAATATCCAGCTACCTGCTGATTCTATTTCTAAACCAAGTGCAACAATGTCCACACCATACATGTGATACCAATAATCTAATCTAGTAGAGCTGTTTACTCCATTTACAGGTGTAATATCTATACAAGTAGATTCTAAATAAATGGTATCTCCTGTTGTTCCGGAAGATGCCTCAGCATAAATATACGTACCTGTACCTGATCTGTCTCCAGTTGGTCCTGTGGCAAAAGAACTTGTAGATGACGTTTCTGCCTGCCATCTGAAGGTTCCACTATTTACAGCGTTCCATCTAATTGGAGAGAAATCTATAGCACCATCAGCTAACAAGTCATAACCCTCAGAGTATGGATTTGATAAAGGTGCAATATTTGTCAATGTAACTCCAGCAGTATCATTAGTAATATCAAAATCACCTGTAATCGCAGCATACGCTCTAATTGTATAAGTGGTTATAGCCGCTAAATTTGCAGGTGTAGTGTATTCGTAAACTGCTTTAGCTCCTGGCAAGATGGTATCTGTAAAAGTTTCAGGACTATTGATTGGAGTTCCGTTAATACTATAGTATAAAGGGAAATTTGTCAATGTATCTGTTCCTTTATTTTCTAACTCAACTGCAATAATTTCTGCAGCAGATAATCCACAAGCCACTATAGGTCTGGTTACAGTATTTGCAGCGATATCGATAGCTGGAGATTCGAATATCTCAAAGTTATCAAATGCAAATCCTTCATCATGGACTGAACCATCTGCTCCAAAAGCAATTCTAAACAAAACGCCACCAACGCCACCAAGGCCTGTTAACGCATGTCTAGCATTTACCCATCCGTTACTTCCATTAGTGGTAGAAGCTCTTCCTGTCCAACCTTGGCCTGAAGGTTCTAAAGTGTTTACAAGGCCATTGATTGTGTTATCAGTATACCAGTTGTCAGGATCACCAAGCGCACCAACTATCTGCCAAGTGGTACCACCATCAATAGATGTTTGCAATGCAGCTCCATCCCATGAGAATTCTGAATTCCAGAATACATCCAAAGATACTATTGGCGCTATTAAGCCTGAAAAGTCAAAACATGGTGAAACTACAAAACTAGCTTCACTTGGATTGTAATTACCTGATAGATTTGTAACCCATGCAGCTGTGCCTCCTGCAGCAGAATTAATTATAGTATTTGTAGGGGCGCCTAAAGCCCATGAGTTATTGACACCTCCAGAAGCCCATCCTGCACTTCCATTTTCAAAACCTTCAGCATAAGGAAATGAGTTAAAAATTGGAATATTGATAATACTTTTTAGTGATGTATCGTTAGCTGATAGAACATCACCTATTAATCCGGAATACGCCTTAAGATTATAGTTTCCTACAGTTGACAAATCAACCGTGCCATTAAACGTATAAACTAAAGTATCACCTGGAAGGATTGTTGCAGTTATTGTGTCGGAAAGCATTAACATTCCGTTTACTTCCATGTGTACAGGAGTGCTAGTTAAATTAACTGCTCCGTCATTTACCACTTTTACGGTCACAGTTTCTGCATTTGTTAAACCACAACCACTAATAGGATCAACGATTTCAACTAGACCTGCATCAGAAGAAGGAGTTTCTATTATTGAAATATTGTCAAACGCAAAACCTTCATTTTGTGTAAAACCGTCAGCTCCAAAAGCAAATCTAAATCTTACTGAAGGCTCTCCGCCTAAAGAAGGAAGTGATCTTCTAGATGCAATCCATCCATTAGAACCTGCAACTCCATTTCCTGTCCAACCTTGTTGGTTAGGATCAATAGAAATTAAGCCAAAGATGGAGTTGTCATTGTACCAATTGTTTGGATCTCCAAATGCACCTACGGTATTCCAAGTAGCTCCTCCATCAATACTTGCTTGTAATAACGCTCCATCATTTGATGTACTTGCTTCGTACCAAATATTAAAAGATATAATTGGAGTTGTAAGGCTTGTAAAATCAAAACAAGCTGAGGTTACAAAACTAGCTTCATTATTATTATAAACACCGGTTAAATTAGTTACCCAAGCTTGCGTTCCATTGAATGCAGTATCAATAACTGCTCCTGCGGGCGCTCCTAACGCCCAGCTGTTGAGATTTCCAGAAGAAATCCAGCCTCCATTACCAGTCTCAAAGCTTTCACTGTATGGAAAGCTTGAAATGGTTGGTATAGCAGTAACAGTTTTTAAAGCAGTATCATTTGAATTTAATCCATCTCCTGTAACACCTGTGTAAGCTTTTAAAGAATATGTTCCTATAGTACTTAGGTTTACTGTTCCTGTAAATGTGTACAAGAAAGTATCTAGTGGTAGAATTGTAGTTGTAATGTTTTCAGTTAAAGGAGTTCCATTATTTACCTGTACAGAAACAGGGAAATTTGAAATAGAATTTTGGCCTGCATTTACTACGGCCACTGAAACACTTTCATTTGCTAGTCCGCAACTGCTATTTGGATCTACGATAGCTAAAAGTTCTGCATCAATTGCAGGCATCTCATATACTGTTATATCGTCAAATCCAAAGCCTTCGCCTGTAATAGAACCATCAGAACCAAATGCGAATCGGAGCTTAATAGATGGAAGACCACCTAAACCTGTCAAATCGTGTTTAGCTGTAACCCATCCTTTACTACCAGTATTTGCTCCTGTTCCCGTCCAACCTTCGCCTGAAGGCTCTAAAGATGAAGATAATCCGTTAATGGTGTTGTCGTTATACCAGTTATTAGGATCGCCAAAAGCACCAACTTTTTGCCATGTAGCTCCACCATCTACTGAACTTTGTAAAACTGTACCATCCCACGAGTTTTCAGAAGACCAATATACTTTTGCACTAAATACAGGAGCTGTAAGTGATGTAAAATCGAATACTTGACTTTCAACGAATGAACTTTCGTTTACATTGTAAGGACCTGTCAAGTTTGTTACCCAAGCACTATCTCCGCTACCTGCAGAGTTAATTTCAGTATTGTTTGGAGCTCCAAATTGCCAAGAACTGTTTGTTCCACCAGAAATCCACTGACCATCTCCATTTTCAAAATTCTCAAAATAAGGGAAAGAAGTTATTCCAGTAAATTTGGTAATTGTCTTGGTCAGGGTGTCGTTACTTAAGTCACCATCACCTGCCAAACCTGTGTAGGAAACTAGTGTATGTGCTCCTGGAGCAGAAAAATCACCAGTAGCTGTAAAGCTGTAAACAATACTTCCAGATACGGGAATTGGGCCTGCGATGGTTTCATTTACAGGAGTTCCTCCGTCTAAAATAAAACTAACAGGCACGTTGGATGCGGCTGAACTTCCAAAGTTTCTTACTTCTACTGTTATTAATTCTGCTGCAGTAAGAGCTGTTGAACTAATAGGATCAATAACTGCTGTTACACCAACATCATTAGCAGATGGTGAGAAAACTTTCACGTTATCTAAAATCCAATACCAGCTGTAATTTCCTTGCCATCTAAACCTAACTCTTCCTGAGGTAGTAGCTGATACGCTTCCCGTAATGTCAATTGTGTCAGTTTGCGGATTTGCTGTACTTATAGCTAAATAAGTAGTTAATGAATCCCAGCTAGTTCCATTAAATGCTTCTATTGTAGCAATTCCTCCAAAACCGCTTTGAAAATAATGGTCAAAGGTTAATAAAACTAAATTAGCTCCAAAAGCATTGAATGTATCACTTTCAAGATATGCATCCTCAGCGCTACCAGGACCGTTAAAGTCACTATCAAAAATAGCAGCCGTATTTGCAATTGGAGAATTTAATGTTCGCCCTCCTGGATTGTTAAATGTCCAAATTTCTCCGCTAGATGCAGAATCAACATTTGCCCATCCTGCTGGGGGAGTTGTGCCTGAAGCCGTCGAAAAGTTCTCTGACAAATACGTCTGAGAAAATCCAACAAAACCCCAAAGCATCAAAACTACTGATAGTAGACGTTTCTTCATAATTTAAAGATTAAATGAAATTGTTGTGTTTAAAAAAGGAAATTTAACGAAATTAAAAGTTACTTTCAAGAAAATTTCTTTTGATTGTTAATAACTTAGCTTGTTAATACAGGTGTTTAAAAGTTTGAGATCTGGATCTAACACTAAGTTATATCAATAATTATCAATAAATTAAAAATAAGCCTACAATAAGTTAATCATGTTATATTGACCCGTCAATAATGGTAAGTTTTCGATCTGTCATGTTAGCAAGTTCTTCATTATGTGTTACAATTGCAAAGGATGTGCCGACAGAATCTCGCAGTTTAAAAAATAATTGATGCAATTCCTTAGATGATTTTGAGTCAAGATTTCCACTCGGTTCATCTGCAAAAATTAGAGAAGGTCTATTGACTAACGCTCGTGCTACTGCTATTCGTTGTTGTTCGCCTCCTGACAGTTGAGATGGTTTGTGAGATGATCGCTTTGATAGGTTTAGTAATTTCAGCAAATCCATCGCTTTTTTTTCAGCATCTTTTTTTTGCATTCCTTTAATATATGCAGGGATACAAATATTTTCTAAAGCTGTAAATTCAGGTAGTAGTTGATGAAACTGAAAAACAAAGCCGATGTGTTGATTTCTAAATGCTGATAATTTTTTATCTGACAAAGTAGTTGTATCAGTCTTTCTTATAAGTAATTGACCGGAGTCAGGAGTTTCTAATGTTCCTAAAATTTGTAATAATGTTGTTTTTCCTGCTCCCGAGGCTCCAACTATTGAGACAATTTCTCCCTCTTTAACGGTTAAACTTGCTCCTTTAAGAACTTTTAAATCACCATAATTTTTAGTGATGTTTTTTGCTTCAAGTATAAAATTGCTCATATGATGCCAAAATACTAAATTAAATTTTGAGTCAAGTTGGAATTGCAACCAAAATTTATTTTCTAAAAACTAAATAAGTTCTACTTTTGAACTTCCAATATTTTAGTTGATAAAAAAATATATTTTAATGAATATTCACGAGTATCAAGCAAAAGAAACATTGAAAAGTTACGGCGTAGCTATTCAAGAAGGTATTGTAGCAGACACACCTGAAAAGGCAGTAGAAGCGGCAAAAAAATTAACAGAGCAAACAGGTACGACTTGGTGGGTTATTAAAGCTCAGATTCATGCAGGTGGCCGGGGTAAAGGCGGTGGTGTTAAATTGGCAAAGTCGCTTGATGAAGTGAAGGAGATTGCAGGACAAATCTTAGGAATGCAATTAGTTACACCGCAAACTTCTAAAGAAGGAAAAAAAGTGCACCAAATTTTAGTTGCACAAGACGTTTATTATCCTGGAGAGAGTAAAACTGAAGAGTTCTACATGTCGGTGTTATTAAATAGAGCTTCTGGCAGAAACATGATTATGTATTCTACGGAAGGAGGAATGGATATTGAAGAGGTTGCAGAGAAAACTCCTCATCTAATTTTTACAGAAGAGATTGACCCTGCTATTGGTTTACAAGGTTTTCAAGCACGAAAAATTGCTTTTAATTTAGGTTTGTCAGGACATTCGTTTAAACAGATGGTAAAGTTTGTTTATTCTTTATATGCTGCTTACGAGGGTATCGATGCTTCACTTTTTGAAATCAATCCTGTGTTAAAGACTTCAGACGATATGATTATTGCTGTAGATTCAAAAGTATCAATTGATGCAAATGCTCTTTATAGACAGCAGACATTAGCAGAAATGAGAGATGTTAGAGAAGAAGATCCAACAGAAGTTGAGGCCGGTGAAGCAGGACTAAATTTCGTTAACCTAGATGGAAATGTGGGTTGTATGGTAAATGGTGCTGGACTAGCTATGGCTACAATGGATATTATTAAAATTAGTGGTGGAAATCCTGCAAACTTCCTTGATGTTGGAGGTACTGCAAATGCAGAGAGAGTAGAGAAAGCATTCAGAATTATCTTAAAGGATGCTAATGTAGAGGCGATTCTTGTTAACATTTTTGGCGGTATTGTTCGTTGCGACAGAGTTGCACAAGGTATTGTTGATGCATACAAGAATATTGGTGATATTCCTGTGCCAATAATTGTAAGGTTACAAGGAACAAACGCTGAAGAGGCAAAGAAGATTATCGATGACTCAGGGCTTAAAGTTCATTCAGCAATATTGTTACAAGAGGCTGCAGATAAAATTAAAGAGGTTCTAGCTTAATGCTATCTTAAAATAATTTAAAGGCCTTGCTTGACTAAAGTAAGGCCTTTTTTATGTTAAATTATATGAAAACATATTTTAATCAGGATTTTTTACACTTTTTCAAAGAGCTAGCTTTAAATAATAATAAGGACTGGTTTGATGTGCATCGTTCCCGTTATGAGCTTAACATAAAAGAACCATTTAAAACTTTTGTTGGAGATTTGGCAATGTATTTAGCTAAATATGATTCTACTCTAATTCAAGAGCCAAAGAACTTAATTTTTAGAATCAATCGAGATATTCGATTTTCAAAAGATAAGCGTCCCTACAAAACATTTGTTTCTGCTATAATCTCATCCGGAGGAAAGAAAGAAAAGGAAATGCCAGGAATGTATTTTGAACTTACTACGGAGGGAGTGTTTATTTATGGTGGAGTTTTTCAGCCAAACAAATTACAGTTAGAAGATATTAGGTATTATATTGCTAATAATCACAATAAATTTGTTGACTTAATTAATGAATCCAAATTCAAAAAACAATTTGGTGAGGTTCTAGGTCAAAAAAATGTTCGACTACCAAAAGAGCTTCAAGAATCAGGATATATAGAACCATTAATTTACAATAAACAGTTCTATTTTAGAACTCAGCTTCCTCCTGAAGCGATTACTTCTAAAAACCTAATTCAGCAGATGGAAAAAATTTACCTTCTGATAAATCCGCTGAATATATTTTTTAAAACCGCAATAGGCTATTAAGGAGCATAATTTAGATTCCTTTTTTTTGTACTAAATAATACATCCCAGTTGTGAGAAAATTTCTTAAATATGGAATTTTTGAAATAAACCCTACTTGTTTTGTTTCTCTTATGTTAAACTTATATGAGTATATAGGATTTATTAAAAAATATGTGCGTTGCTGTATGTTGTAGTTCGTTTCTTTACAAATACGCTCAAATCGCTCAATACTTATACCTGTTTCTTTTATTTCTACCAAATCATCAATCCTTTTTTGGCTTTCATTAAAAAGTCTAAGAACCCCTTTATACAACGGCATTGGCAGCAAGTGATAATAAGGTAGTTTGGACAATAGTTTGCTTTTCGCTATTTGCTGATGTCCTCCAAAAGGCATTTGCCAAGGTGGAAACCCGAAAAAGATAAATCCATTGGGTTTTAAAAATGCCCGTAATTTATCTAGAAGTTTGTCCTGATCAAATATGTGTTCAATAACATCTTTAAGTATGATTAGGTCAAATTCACCTTTCATTTCTTCTTCAAAGTCAACATCGTAAATATTTTTGTTGATTAAAAATGCATTTCCTTGTTCTACTTCTTTTGATAGAAATGACTTTGCTAGCTTTAGTCTGCTTGGAGATAATTCTACGCCATAGCCTTTACATCCTTTTTCGATAAAGGCTTTTAATACTCCGCCTTCCGCACAGCCTACTTCAAGAACTTTAAGTCCATTAATTATTTTAAATTCCTGCTCGATAAATGGGATAATTGATTTTGCAGCATTTATGGTCTGCATATTAAAATACCGCTGTTTATCTTTATGAAAATCGAAAGCCATTAGAAAAAATTTATTATCAAATTTAGAAATTATAATACTAGTATTCGATAATCAAATGGCTACTTTTATATTGATGATTGATAAGGTAGACATAAAAACGGTTAGCATATTAGGATGTGGTTGGCTTGGAATAGAAGTTGCAAAACAACTAATTTCTAAGGGGTACCTGGTAAAAGGTTCGACAACATCGGAATCTAAGGTGATGGGATTGAAATTAATAGGTATTGATACTTTCTTAATTAATCTTAACTCGAAAGCTAGTAGAGAGACTATTCAAGAGTTTTTAGCTTCTGATGTATTATTCATAAATATACCTCCTTCTAAATCGTCAAAAAAATCAAAATCTTACGCGGAGTCATTTTCTGATATTCTTAGATTACTTCCTTCATCTTCTATTAAACATATTGTATTTATAAGTGCTACATCTGTTTACAAAGATGTAAATTCCGTAGTAACTGAGGATGGTCAACTTGCAAAAAATGAAAGAGCCGAAAGATTGCTGGAGGCTGAAAATTTATTTTTGGCTTTAGAAAATGTGACAACTACTATTATACGTTTTGGCGGTCTTTGCGGCAATGGTAGAAATCCTGTAAATTATTTCAAGGGAAATACGAATATGACAGGTGCTGGTGATCGTGTAAATATGATTCACCTGATAGATTGCATTAGAGTTGTTGAGATTTCCTTACTTAGTCTAAAAGGGGGTATTTACAATGTTACCGCTGATGAGCATCCAAGAAAGGAAGTATTTTACCAAAGTATGGCTGATTTGTTTGATGTAATAGCGCCAATATATGTGGATTCGGGAATAGAAACTAGTGGAAAAGAGATTAACTCAAATAAGTTTAAAAATGAGTTTAATTTTCAATTCAACTTTCCAAATCCATTAAATTTTCCAAAATAATTTTATTGCAAGACAACAATTTAAATAGTAAACGAGTCTATTAGAAAAAATAGTTTTGAGAAAAAGCCGAATACTTTTGATTGTGGTGATGTTGACAATAGAATCTGTTATTGGACAATCGATTGGCTTTGGTGTATTGACTTCACTTAACTACTCATCGTATGGTGTAAAGAATAATGCACTTCAAAGAAAAAATTTTGATTATCCGTTAAATTATGGAGGTTCAGTTGGTATAGCAATTCGGTATTCGCCATCTAATGAGCAGGTTTCTAGAAAGTTTCTTTTCAGACCAATTGTTCAAACTGAAGGAAAGATTTCTACAACATTTATGTTAATTAAAGCAAATATTAAATCGCTCAATTTTGAACAAGAATCTTATGAAGTTACCCGCTTTGAATACAATTTAACTGTAGGTTTTGATTATAAACGAATATATCAATTTCTGATTGGACCTTCTTTTAATACGATAATAGCAGCTAAGAAAACGTTGTATATTAAGGATAATGTTTCTAGAGTTTTTCCCGAATCAGATCGAGAGTTTAAGCGATTTGGTATAGGTATTAACACTTCTTTTGGCTACAAATGGAAAAAATTTCTTTTTTCTGTTCAATATGAACGCCAAATTACAGATTTTAGAACAACATTGTTTAATTCTTCCGTTGAATTTAAAATGAATACTTTACGATTAGTTTCCGTATTTTTTTTGTTTAATAAAAATAATGAGAAGTACAGAGATAGCCTTTTTGGACTGTAAGTTTAATTGTTCTTTTACTTAATATAATCGTAATTTAGCATTCTAAATTTTACTAAATGAAACCAGCTATTAAATACATTAACAAAGATCAGGCGAAGTTTTTCTCTACCCTTCGTAAAAGAGTTGATGGATACTTTAAAGAAAATAATTTATCAAAGTTCGGAAGTAAACGATTAGCCTTTAAGTCAATAGGTATATTGTCTTTGTATTTTATACCCTATTTCTTAATTGTTTTTGATTTTTTACCTGTTTGGTCTATGCTACTTTTAGCTGCCTTTATGGGTGTCGGAATGGCAGGAGTAGGTATGAGTGTAATGCATGACGGTAATCACGGTTCATTCTCTAGTAAAGGATGGGTCAATAGATTGGTAGGCTCTTCCATTATTTTAGTTGGTGGTCATAAATTGAATTGGAAAATTCAGCACAATGTATTGCACCACACTTACACGAATGTATATGAACATGATGAAGACATTGATGCGAATGGTTTGATTAGAATGTCTTCTCAAGAAGAACTCAAGCCGCTCCATAGGTTTCAGCATATTTATGCTTTTTTCTTGTATGGTTTAATGACCATTTTCTGGTATACATTTAAAGATATAAAGCAACTTTCGTCATACTACAAAAGAGGATTATACCATGGCAAAAAGATGAATCTTAAAAGTGAGATTTTTAAGTTAACCATTGGTAAAGCAATCTACACTGTATATATGTTAGTTATACCAATAATGGTTATGAATAGCATTCCATGGTGGGGAGTTATAATAGGATTTTTACTTATGCACTTTGTTTGTGGACTAGTTCTAGCAGTTATTTTCCAACTCGCTCATGTCGTTGAGGAAACCAAGCAACCTTTACCTAATTCTGAGGGAACTATTGAAAATACATGGGCAGTTCACCAATTAATGACTACAGCCAATTTTGCTCGCAACAATAAAATACTTTCATGGTACATAGGTGGATTAAATTACCAGGTAGAACACCATATTTTTCCCAATATAAGTCATGTTCATTATCCTGAAATTTCTAAAATTGTTCAGAATACTGCTATAGAATTTGGTATTCCTTACAATGAATTTGAAACATTTAGTGAAGCTTTAAAGTCTCATTTGAGGTTATTAAAGTCGCTAGGTCAGCCAAGTATGCAAATGGGTTAATAATAACTAATTAAATACTATAGCTGCATCATAAAAATGATGCGGCTATTTTTTTTGAATACGATTGCAAACTAAATATATAGGTTTGTTATTCGAGAGTCTTGTTGCAAGAATATACAGCTGACCTCCATCTTTTATTTTACCCTTTTTCTTTATTTCTTCTGGCTTTAATGGATGATTTCTACTTATAATATTTGCCTTTTTTGGTAAATCTTTTAGCTGATAAGTTGAAAATTGTAGCTCAAAAATTCGACCTGGAAATTCTAGAATGAACTCATTACTTGTGTAAAAGTGACTACTTATCGCCAACTTATTTACAGTATAATAAGTACCAATGGACTTAAAAGCCCCTGCTTTCAATATAGATGTGTTTGGCTCATATATAAAATGTAATGGGTCAGATATCGTTGATGTAGAATTTGCCTCTTTTTCATAAGAGAAGTTAAAATGTTCTGTGTCTTTTTTCATAAAGTTAACGCAGTTAATCTCCACTGAAGAATCTAGGTTATTGGATAAAATGAAAAGTATTTCTTTACATTCATTGTGAACTGAAACGATACATACTTTTTTTATAGATTTTAGTTGGCTTAACGCTCGTTTAATGTCTAATAGTGGAGAAAACTTAACCATTATTAAGTTACTTCGTTTTAATAATTCGTCTTGAATGACTAAAAGGTTAGGGGAGCATTCTTCTATTTTTACCCCTTTTTTATTTACCCCGACTCTTCGATCAGGATCAAGATAAACAAGATCATAATGCGCATTATTTTGGGCAATAAATTCTTCTGCCGTTAAATTTTTAAAATGTAAAATCTCATCTGGAAGAAGTTGTTTTAGGTTATGCCGACTTACAGTAAAAAGGTTCATATTTGACTCAACATATGTGGCTTCTTTATACTTTTTACTTAAATAATAGGTATCTACGCCAAGACCTCCCGTTAAGTCTATAAAAGAATCTCCTTTGTCCACTAGCATTGCTTTGTAGGCAGCAGTTACGGATGAAGAACATTGCTCTAAAGCCTGCTTGTTTGGGTAGATTAGATTTATATTCTTCCAATCAGGTAACTTTATAGCTGCTATTTTTTTTCCAATAATTTGGTTTATGATATATTCTCTTGGCAATTCAGGTTTTTTATTCAGAAGTAGAGCCAAAGAAGGGGCGTCGTAACTTAAATGGTCTAGTATGAATTCATTTATTTCTTGACTACTTATCATTGTTTAAAAAAACATAAGAAATTATATTTGATCCCATTTCTAAGGCTGCATTGCGCTTTGTGAAATTATCGTTATGTACTTCCTCATCTTCCCATCCATCACCTAAATCACTCTCATGGCTGTAAAATAATACTAATCTTCCTTCATGTATAATTCCTAAACCTTTTGGATCTAAATCATCGTGTTCGTGAATTTTTGGTAAGCCGTTATTAAAATCAAATTCTTGGTGATAAATAGGATGATTAAAAGGAATTTCAACTAATTCATATTCTGGAAATACTTTTTTTAGTTCGTTTCTGATAAATTGGTCCATTCCGTAGTTATCATCAATATGAAGAAAACCACCTCCAATTAAATAGTTGCGCAGGTTTTCTGATTCCTGTGAGGAGAAAACAACATTTCCATGGCCGGTCATATGAATAAAAGGATAGTCAAATAAAAGCGGACTACCTACTTCTACTAAGGCTTGTTCACGACTAATAGTTGTACCTAATTTTTTGTTACTAAAATCGATTAAATTCGGTAAGGATGTTTCCAAATTTGCGTACCAATCACCACCGCCATTGTATTTTAGAACTGCTATTTGGTAATTTTGAGAAATGGCATACTGTACATTGATGAGCAATGTAAAGAAGAATATATAACGTTTACTCATAGAGCATATTTAATTTTGTGCAAGCTACAATCGCTGCCGTTTCAGTTCGTAATCTTGTATTTCCTAAAGTTACAGATTGGAATCCATTGTCTAGAGCATATTGAACTTCATTCTGACTAAAATCCCCTTCTGGACCTATTAACAAAAGTGTTGATTTTTTTTTGTCTACAACCTTAGTTAAGTCAGCCTTTGAGATATCAGAATAACAATGAGCGATAAGTAGGTTAATTTCTTTATCCTTAATCGATATAATCAATTCTTTTAAAGTGCTTGCTGCGTTGAGCACCGGCAAATAGCTTTTTAGTGATTGTTTCATTGCAGCAATGATAACTTTCTTCATCCGATCTCCGTTTATTACTTTTCTCTCTGAATTTTTTGTAATAATTGGGAATATACTTCCAATTCCTATTTCAGTTGCTTTTTCTAAAAACCATTCGTATCGATTATTATTTTTTGTAGGTGCTACAGCAATTGAAATTTGCGCATATGGATTCTCTTGAAAGTTTGTTTGTAATACGTTTAATGTGCATTTCTTTGGATGTGCATCTTTTATTTCGCATTCAAATAAATTTCCTTTACCATCAACCGCGTGAACTTGATTGCCCGACTGCAATCGTAAGACCTTGACTGCGTGTTTTGAATCGTTTTCATCTAACGTTATAGTATTTAAATTTATCGCCGTGGTGTAGAATAACAACATAGTACAAAGGTAATATTGTGAAAGATATTAACGACTGTTTTTAAAAAAGGCTTTAATTCATAATTTAGCTGTAAATATAGAATTGATAGATGAAGAAGATTTTAGTAGCCAATAGAGGAGAGATTGCATTAAGAATTATGAGAACTTGCAAAGAAATGGGGATAAAAACAGTTGCTGTTTTTTCCGAAGCGGACAGAATGGCTCCATTTGTTAAATATGCAGATGAGGCTGTTTTATTAGGTCCTCCGCCTTCTTCAGAATCCTATTTATTAGGAGATAAAATTATTGCTATATCTAAAGAGCTTAATGTGGATGGGATTCATCCCGGTTATGGATTTTTATCTGAGAATGCGGCATTTAACAAAAAGGTTACGGATGCAGGAATTACTTTTATTGGTCCCTCTCCTGAGGCCATGGAAGTAATGGGTAGTAAATTGGCTGCAAAAGCTGCAGTAAAAGCTTACAATATTCCTCTTGTACCCGGAACAGATGAGGCAATAACTGATGTTGCAGAAGCAAAAAAAAGAGCCTTAGAGGTAGGTTTTCCAATTTTAGTAAAAGCTTCCGCAGGCGGCGGTGGAAAAGGAATGCGTATCGTTGAGCGCGTTGAAGACTTCGAAGAGCAAATGGATCGAGCCGTTTCAGAAGCAATATCATCTTTCGGAGACGGGGCTGTTTTTATTGAGCGATTTGTTGGTTCTCCACGTCATATTGAAATACAAATTTTGGCTGATCAGCACGGAAATACGCTTTTTCTTCACGAGAGAGAGTGCTCTATCCAACGAAGACACCAAAAGGTTATTGAAGAGGCCCCTTCTGCTGTTTTAACCGCCAAAATACGAAAAGCAATGGGAGAAGCAGCTGTAAATGTAGCCAGATCTTGTAATTATGTTGGAGCAGGAACTGTAGAATTTCTATTGGATGAGAATAAAAACTTTTATTTTCTGGAAATGAATACTCGTCTTCAAGTGGAGCATCCTGTTACTGAGCAAATTACTGGATTGGATTTGGTGCGTGAACAAATAAACATTGCAAGAGGAGAAAAGCTTACCTTTCATCAAGAGGAAATTCCAATGCACGGACATTCATTTGAGGTTCGTGTTTATGCTGAAGACCCTTTAAATAATTTCTTACCTGATATTGGTAAATTAGTTACTTACAATCGTCCTCAAGGATTAGGTGTAAGAGTGGACGATGGATTTGAAGAAGGTATGGAGATTCCAATCTACTATGATCCTATGATTTCTAAGTTAATCACTTTTGGCAAAGATAGGGAGGAAGCCCGTTTAAGAATGCTTAGAGCGATAGATGATTATGAAATTAGCGGTGTGCAAACAACCTTATCATTTTGTAAATTTGCACTTCAGCATGAAGCATTTGTGAGTGGTAATTTCGATACAAACTTTGTTAAAAAATACTTTACTCCTGAGGTCTTAATTGAAGACACAAAAGAAGAAGAAATACTCGCAGCATTATTTGCAGCTAAACTTTTTGAAACATCAATTAAGGAAGTTATAAAAGTAGCGGAGAATAATACAATCCAAGGATCTAAATGGAAGAAGAATCGACTCAATTAATGAGGCGACTCTTACTTTTAGCTAATGGATTCTAGTTTACTAATCTGAGTCTTAGTTTTAAAATTTCCAAAAGCTACAGTTGCTTCTTTTCCATTTATTTCTAAAACTTTCCCAACTTGTTTGCTTTCTCTTAGGCGCACTATAGTTCCCACTAAAATTGGTTTTTCAGCCTTAGTATTTGCTTTTTGTTTTCTTTTTGGGTGCTTTGCTTTTACGGCAGCTTTTAACGTAGCTTGTTTTTCTATCTCTTCTAACTTACTCTTTTCTATAGCAATGTATTTCTTTAATTCTGCAAGAAGATTTTTATTTCCTTTTTTAGATTCGTAGGAGTCAATGAATTGCAACATTTTTTTACCGCTTGTTACATACTTATTGTTTTTCTCCATTACTTCTTGTTGTCTTTGCAAACGTTCTTCGTAATGCTGTTGCTTCAATTCATAAGCTTTTCGCTCATCTTCTGCAATAATTTTGGCAAGACGAGTTTGTGCATTTATTATTTCATAATTGGATTTTTCTCGTTGAAGTTCTGCAATGAGTTTATCCATTTCAACTTTTGTAGTACTAACTTTTTCTTTTGCTAAATCAATAATCTCTTGCTCTATTCCATTAATAGTGGCAACCTCAAATGTGAATGATGATCCGGGTTGACCAATTGAAAGCTTATACATTGGCTGCAATGTGTCTACATTAAACAACATGTTTGCATTTAGTGTGTTAGAAAGTTGAGCAGCTTTCAGTTTTATATTGCCATAATGTGTAGTGATTACTCCGAAGCTTTTTTTAGTGTACAATTTTTCAAAAAACACTTCAGCCAATGCTCCACCTAAATCTGGATCAGAGCCTGTTCCAAACTCATCTAACAAAAGCAGTGTTCTCTTATTTGCCGTGCGTAAAAAAAAGTGCATTCGTTTAAGCCTATAACTATAAGTACTTAATTCATTTTCTATGCTTTGATTATCTCCAATATCTGATAAGATATAATGAAACCAACCAAATTTACTATTTGAATCGACAGGCACTAACAACCCACATTGAAGCATAAGTTGTAATAGACCAACGGTCTTTAATGTAATCGATTTTCCACCGGCGTTCGGTCCTGAAATGACCAACATACGGCTAAACTTATCCATTCGAATAGTTTGTGGTAATGTCGGTTTCTTTATTTCTTCATTTTTTAACCAAAGTAATGGATGGTATGCATTGGTCATTTCTATATAACTTTCGTCTACAAGTGCAGGTTTTACAGCATTGATAAGCTGAGCATACTTTACTTTTGACTGAATAAAGTCTAGGTTGGTTAGTACGTTTTGATAAGATTCAATTAAAGGGTATTGATTTTGAATTTGGTCAGTTAAAACCTTAAATATTCGTTTAATTTCTTTCCTTTCATCATCAAGTAATTGCTCTAATTCAAAGTTCAAACTCTCAGTTTCTTCAGGCTCTATGTAAGTAAGAAAGCCAGTATTTGAGGATCCGAGAATTTTACCTTTTACTTGTCGTTTGTAGGATGAAACAATCGATAATACTCTACGATCATTTATTAATCCTTCATTGGTTTCTGCAAGGTAACCTTTAGCTCGCATTCTTTTTAACGCAATGTCAAAGTTCTTTGTGATTTGCTTTCGAGTCGAGTTTATACTCATCCGAATTCTAAAAAGTTCCTCAGTTGCATTATCTTTTACTCTCTGCTTATTATCGAGAATTCGCTCTATTGCTTCTACTATTTCGGTAGTAAACTCAGCTTGTTGTATGAGTTCTGATAATAAAGGGAAGTTAGTGTTATTCTTTTGAGTAAATCGGAGTAGGTCATTAACTAATATACTAGTATCTAATAGTTTAATAATGCTTTCTAATTCTAGAATTGCACCCTGTTTACCAAGTATTTTTAGTTCATAAAGTAACTCTTTAAACTCAAGTCTTGGAAAACGAATGGCTTCTTCTCTGATTCTTAATAACTCGTTAGTTAAAGAAAGTTCATAATCAGCGCTTTTTAAATTTTTTAGTGGTTGCAGACCGTTAAATCTTTTCTTCGCTGTATCACCATAGCAGAAATCAATTAATTGATTACATATAACTTTAAAATCTAAATCTTCTGCTGTTTGTTCGTCGAAAAGTATCAAAGGTTATGCGGGTTTACTTTTGTTTTAATGAGTGTTGAACACCTAATTATCTAATCTGTTTTTCAATTTTTTCTAAATTAGAAAACAACTAATCTCAAAGGTAAATGTTTTTTATCGATAACTAAAAGATAATCAGTGGAATCAAGCCTGTAGATGCTAAAAAAGGTCATAAAAAAAGAGCAGCGACCCCTCGCTGCTCTAAAAACTAAACCTACTACTTAAATCAAATGAGCTACTCTTAAACTCATTGACGAATCAAATATAAGATGTTTTTTTAATTCCGTAACAAAAGAAATAGACGAAATACATTTTTTTATCGATTAAAGGTTGTTTTTAACCTTTTTTTGCAAATTAATTTTTGTTTTATTCACTTGGTTATCTTTGTGACAAAAACATGAGCCAAGCCAAACTTCTTAAAACCTTCAGAAGAATTAGTATTGCTGAAGGCTATTCTTTTCTTTTATTAGTTTTTATAGCAATGCCATTTAAATATGTGTTTGATCGTCCTGAACTAGTTAAATATTTTGGGTGGTTACATGGCCTATTATTTATACTTTATGGATTTTATCTGCTGTTGGTTACTATAAAATTTAAGTGGACTATACAACGATTTGCTATTGGCTTTTTTGCTTCTTTATTACCATTAGGCCCATTTATATTTGAGAGGAAATTAAAAAAAGAGTATGGGGTTCTTTAAAATGTAAATCTTTAGTTCTTCTTATTTATTAATTGTTTTGAAAATAAAACTCAATAAATATGAAATATGTTTATTCGTAATTTGTTACAATACAGTTATGTTAGCGATATAAAACCCATCAAAGAGTTTCTCACCAAAATATCTTCTATTTAGCTTATAACAAAATTCATCCAAATACAATTGCAAATATTTCCCTTTGATTTTATGATAGTTGCCTAAAAGGTTTCTTTTGGCATTGCTTATTGTTATGTGAACCCATTTTAGAGTTTCTTCGGTTGTCTTTTTATCTGATTTCTCTGTTATATGCAACTCAACATAATCAGCTATGTCTATCCAAGATGTACTTTTATCAATAAATACAATACTTTTTTCATCAATCGAAACAACCACAGTTTGATTTGTCTCATCTTTAAAGTGATAATCTAACACTTTGGCCTTAAATACCTGCAATGCTTGGAGACTTATTTCTTTTCTAAATTCTCCAAAGGCGTTGATTCAGTCATTATTTCAATATTTCTCTTATCCGCTGCACCTCGTCCTCTCATTGCTTTATTCTTTTCAAATTCAGAAGATTCAACCGTAAAATAGCCTTTATCCATTTCAATCATGCCCTCTAAAGTATAGCGATCGTCACGCTTACCCATGGCTTTTCGTAGCTTATGAACCATTGCCCATACGGGCTCATAACGCTTTAATCCAAGTTGTTTTTGTATTTCTTTACTTGAAAACCCCTTCTTTGTCATACTTAACAAAAACATCATTTTATACCAAACCAAAAATGGCAAGCTCGATCTTTGCATTATGGTACCGCTTATAAGAGAAGTTCTACTTCTACATTTTTTTACATTCATAACTCCATTGGCTTTTATCCCATAATGCTAATCATGCCCTCAGCGATGACAAGTCACTCCTAATTTATCAAGATCCGACTTGAAGTACTCCTTGCAAGTTACTTAACTATTAAAATGAGCTATAAAAATGAAAAAAAATTATCCTATTTTTTATAAAAATGAGGTATTTATTTGTAATTACAGTTATACATATTTGTCTTATTATTAATTGTTAAGAATAGCGTTTGAATTGCTTAATTTTGCAGTTCAAATCAAAATCAAACAACTGTGTCTCTAGATTCATTAAAAGTCAATAAGCAATTAAAGTTAGCGCTTAATTCTAAAGGTATTCACTATCCAACAGAAGTACAAGCGCAAACCATTAATAGAATAGTAGGAGGCCATGACGTAGTAGCCATTTCGCCTGAGGGCACAGGTAAAACTACTGCAGTTGTAATGGGAGTAATAGCTAAATTAATTTTTGCAAAGGGGGATGCTCCTAGAGCATTGATTTTAGTTCCTACTCAAGAGAAAGTGGATGAGCTAGTTTTACTTTTTGAAGAATTAGGAGTTAATACTGATTTACGCGTAGAAACTATTCGCAAGGGAAGTAATTTCGATTACATGAGAGATATACTTGCTGAGGGAGTAGATGTAGTGATTTCTACACCTGAGCGTTTACAACCATTTTATTATAAAACGGGAATTAACATTACTCAAATAGAGTTGTTTATCATTGATGGCGCCGATCATATTACCAGATTGGGTACTCATACTGCTACTAAGCAATTGGGTGAGAATGTTCCTGAAAAGTCTCAGCATGTAGTTTTTACTGAAGTGACACACCCTAAAGTTGAGCATATGATTGAAGACTTTTTGCGTTTTCCAGCGTATATAGAAGTGAAGACCGAGAAAAAAGTTGATTTAGAAATCATAGATTCACTAGTCTATGAAGTGAGAAACTTCAAAACGAAATTGAACCTGATAAACGTTTTAGCAGGTGATGCGGTAACGTATCATAAAATGCTTGTATTTGTTAACAATAAGCTAAATGCTAGTAAGGTCTATAAAAGTTTAGAAAAAAGAAATGTAGGGCAAGTTGTTATGCTAAATGCTCCTTTCTTCAATCAAAGAAGCGTAAGTAATCTTGAAGATTTTAAAGAGGAAGAATACTACCGGGTGTGCGTGGTTTCTACTGAAGATTTAGAACAGACCTTAGACTTTGGTGGAGTATCACATTTGGTACATTTTGATTTGAAGGATGATAAGGATACTATTATAAACAGAGTTGTAAGACAAGAGAATGCTAGCGAAGAAACAACGGCATTGTTTTTTGCTACTGAAAATGAAATTAGTACACTTCGAAAGATAGAACAAACTGTAGGTGTATCTATTTTAATTGAGGAACTACCTTTAGGTACTATAGTAGAAGGGGATGTAGAGCGATTAGAAGTTGATTTAGAACCTTTAGTTAGTGACGATCCTAATAAGGGTGCCTTTCATAAAAAGAAAGATAAAAACGCTAAAGATTATAACTACGGTATAAAGGATAAAGTAGAAAAGTTTGGTCGCTACAAAAAGAAAAAAGGAAAGCGGAAGAATAAATAATTTCTATTCCAAAATCTCGGTTACATTAAGCTTTATGGTCTCATAAATTTGATTAATAGGTAAATCATTGGCGTCTTCTCCAAATGGATCTTCTATTTCTTCAGCGATAAGTTCTATACTGCTAAATATGTAAAATACGATAGCAACTATTGGCATTGCCCAATATCCAAACGTTTGCACAAATCCAATTGGCATAGTAAACACATATAAAAAGATCACTTTTTTAACGAAAATATTATATGAGTAAGGAATGGGCGTTTTTTTGATTCGCTCGCATGCGCCTATATTATCAGTGAACGACTTTAATTCTAAATTAAGATACAGCATTAGTTCATGCGTCAGCAATCCTTTACTTCTGAGCTCCTCAATTTTGTGATAAATAGCCTTTGAAACTCTATTTGGAACATGTTCTGATTTAGTATAGTATTTCAAAGGGTACTGTGGTCCTTAACTTATTTAAGTCAATATTATCTTGAAGATGGTCTTTAGCAGTTAAAATGTAGTTACTTATTAAAACGCTAAATGTTGTTTTTATTTCTTGGTCACTAATTAAACTATCAATTTTTAAGGCTAAGTTTCTCGAGTTATTTACAAAGCTCCTCCAAATTTTTCTTCCTTCCCGCCATCTTTCATAGGCAGAGTTCGTTCTAAATACAAGTAATAAGGAAAGTACAAAACCGACAAGTGAATGGACATTTAACGTATTTGTAAATTCTACATGTAGAATTTCTTTTTCAAGATAATTGACTAAACCTGTATAAATTGCAACGCCAATAATGCCCGGGAAAACACGTCTTAAGGTATCACTTTCGTGAAATGCAAACATTAATCTCCACCAATCTTTAGGATTGTATATGACCATTTATATCTTAGTAAACTTTAGGAAACTGCTGAGGTTTAGCTTCACTCATTAAGTTGTAAACCGTTTCAACAATGTCCTCTATGCTTGGTTTAGAGAAGTAGTCACCATCAGTGCCATAAGCAGGGCGATGATTTTTAGCTGCAAGTGTTACAGGTTCTGAATCTAAATCAAAATATGCTTTTTGACCCTCTAAAACTTGCTGCATCATAAAGGCTGATGCACCACCTTCCACATCTTCATCTAAGAATACAACTCTGTTTGTCTTTTTAATTGATGCACCAATTATTCCATTTTTATCAAATGGTATTAATGTTCTTACATCAATTAATTCTACAGAAATGCCTTCTTCTGCTAATTGAGTAATTGCCTCTTCAGCGAGGTTGCATGTAGATCCATAAGAAACTATGGTAACATCAGTACCTTCTGAAATAATTTCAGGAACACCTATCTCTACTTGGAACTCTCCTAAGTTAGTTGGGAGTTGTTCTTTAGTTCTGTATGCATTTAATGGTTCTATGATCAATCCAGGATCATCACCTTTTAATAAGGTATTATACATTCCTGCCGCTGTGGTTAGATTCCTTGGTACACAAACATGAATCCCTTTAATACTGTTTATTATAGTTCCCATAGGTGATCCCGAGTGCCAAATACCCTCTAATCGATGTCCTCTTGTTCGAACGATTAATGGAGCCTTTTGTCCACCTTTAGACCGGTAATGAAGCGTTGCTAAATCATCACTCATTATTTGCAGTGCATAAAGCAAATAATCTAAATATTGTATTTCGGCTATTGGACGTAGTCCTCTCATAGCCATCCCTATACCTTGGCCTATAATGGTAGCTTCTCGAATGCCGGTATCACTAACCCTAAGCTCCCCATACTTTTCTTGCATACCCTCTAACCCTTGGTTTACATCACCAATTTTACCAGAGTCTTCACCAAATATTAAGGTGTTGGGGTATTTTTCAAATAGTGCATCAAAATTATCTCTAACGACTACACGTCCATCAACTAGCTCTGCATTATCATCATAAGTTGGTTTGATTTCTTTAATCGCTAATGGGCTGTCTGCTGATGCAGAGTATAAGTGAGAACTGTAACGATCATTATTTATTATTTTACTATATCCTAACCAATTAACTAATGCGTCTTTTGCAGATAAGTTTTCGTGTTTTATGATTCTTAATGTACGCTTAGCTGCAGCAATGATATCTTTTCTAATTGGCTCTTTAGCTGCTTTAAGAGGGTCTATTAGTTCGCTAATTTTTATTGCATTGCTAGACTCATCGGCGATAGTTTGCATTATAGCAATAGCTTCGTCTCTATCAGATTTTATAGGTTCAATATAATCTTCCCAGGCAAGTTTTTTTTCGTCTCTGACATGTTTTTTTGCTGCTTCTCTTATTTCATCTAATTGCTCTTGAGTAGCAATTCCTTTATCTATAATCCAATTACCAAATTGATTAATACAATCATACTCTGCTTCCCAATCTAAGCGCTTTTGAGATTTGTATCGTTCATGTGATCCTGAAGTAGAGTGCCCTTGAGGTTGAGTAACCTCTTCTACATGGATTAAAACTGGTATGTGTTGCTCTCTTGCAATTGCAGTCGCTTTCTCATACGTTTCAATTAAGTGAGCATAATCCCATCCTTTCGTTTTAAAGATTTCATATCCATTGCTATCACCTTCACGTTGAAATCCCTTTAAAACTTCAGAGATACTTTCTTTTGTTGTTTGGTATTTTTTAGGGACAGAAATGCCGTGTCCATCATCCCAAACAGACATGACCATTGGGATTTGTAAAACACCTGCTGCATTAATAGACTCCCAGAATAAACCTTCAGAAGTAGAGGCATCACCAATAGTTCCAAAAGCAACCTCATTTCCATTTACGGAGAAATTATTTTCTCCTTTTAATTCTTCTACATTCCTGTAAATCTTTGATGCTTGAGCAAGACCTAATAATCTTGGCATTTGTCCCGCGGTAGGAGAAATGTCAGCGGATGAGTTCTTTTGTTGCGTTAGGATCTTCCAAGATCCGTCTTCATTAAGGCTTCGTGTTGCAAAGTGACCGTTCATAGATCTACCACCTGATGCTGGCTCTAGTTCCACATTTGGATTTGCATAAAGTTGAGCAAAGAACTGACGTACAGTTAATTGGTCAATTGCCATCATAAATGTTTGGTCTCTGTAGTATCCAGACCTAAAATCTCCATTTTGAAAGAATTTGGCCATCGCCAATTGAGGTACTTCTTTTCCATCACCAAAAATTCCAAACTTAGCTTTCCCTGTTAATACTTCCCTTCTACCAAGTAAAGATGTTTCTCTACTTAAAACAGCTAAAGAATAATCAGATAAGATGTCTTGTTTGAACTCTTCTTTGCTTAATTTCTTTTTGCTTGATAGATCTAGGGTAGCTTCTTTGCTCATAAGATGTAGTATTTTAGAATACTTTGCGAAATTACCAAATTTTAGCCTTTTTTTAACCCCTAAATTTGATGATATAAAGAAAGCAGGAGGGAACCCTCCTGCTTTATCGTGCCTGTAATATTGAAAGGTTGATTAAATTGTTTAACTGTAGTTTTATTAATCAGTTGAAAGGCACATTGAAAATTAATGGTTTTTCAGTTAAGAAAAAAATCTTAATGAATTAACTTATTGTTAACTCAATTATTTCTGCTATTTATATCGAATAGATTGAGAGTGAACAAATAATTTGTGGAGTTATTACTTACGCTTATTCGTGGATTATGTGGCTTTTTGATTTCAATAATTCCACTTGATACACTAAACAAGGTCATCAACCCCATGATTAATACTAGTCCTAAGCCAATATAAATTCTCTTTAAGTTATGAGTTGCATTCATAATTTCTATTTTATAATTGTTTTTACTGTATCCACATCGTTAGAGGATATGCTAGGAAGTAATTTGCAATCAAGGCAGTTTAATCCATTTTCTAACATGATCCATGTTTCCCCAATCATATCCCAATCATACTCATTGGTAACATTTTTAATATCATAAATTATATTTTCACAACCCTCCTCTAAAACTATTTTAGAACCAATAGGAAGCATTATATGCACTTTTACTTCTTGACCTCTTAGTTGTTCAATTAAATCAAAATTGATAAACGGACTTATTTTCAAGATAGAGTCTTTTAATAAATAGGAAAAATCAATCAATTCTGCACGTTCTTTTGCAACCTTTCTGTTTTTTCCTTGTGCTATCTTTTCTACTATCAGTTCAATCTGATTGCTTTTACTTTGTAGAACATCTACTTCAAGATTATCGTAATAAATTTTATCGTCTTCTATCCAAAGATTTCCAATTACTGGTGGAAACTTATAATCTCTTTGTAAATCATCTTCTTCAACTAAGCTATTTAGATAAATGGTATTTGATTTACTAATCCATTCAATTTTAGTTTTGGATTTCTGAGTATTGGTAAAGTCTGTTACCGTGCTTATTGCAATATAAAAGCTAAGAATTACACCAACCACCCAAAGCGATAGTAGACTAATTCCTATCGCTTTATTGTTAGTTTTTAGTTTAAACAGTATTTTAATAGCACTGTAAATTATACCAATAACTGGAATCCCAAATACTAGAATTAGTGCAACTAAAGTAAGTGTTGAGTTTGTTCCCGTTCCAATCAGCGCATGAATAATATCATAGGATTTAATTTGGAAAATACTGTTATCGCTAACCACAGTAATTACTTCAGAATTAAATGTGGTGGCTAACAAGGCCACTAGCAAAGAGATTCCTATGATTAACAAAATAACTCCAATAAATTTGACAAAGAATTTTAAAATGAATAAAATCACCATGCCAATAAAAGTGAATATTTTAGAGAGCACATTGCTTAAGCTATTGGCTGCATTTTTTGCACCCTCTCCATTAAAAGAATCTTTTAGTTCATTAAATTTATCTTCGACTGTTTTTTTTATGTTATCCACATTTACAGCCTCTCCTTTCATCTCTAATTTTTCGGCTGTAGTTTTTGCTTTAGGAATCACAATCCAAAGAATTATATAGGGTATAAAACCAACCCCCCACACAAAAAAAGCAAACAGAAAAATAACTCTAATCCAAATTCGATCAATCCCAAAATAGTGTCCTATTCCTGAGCAAACACCACCTGCTACTTTATCATCTTCATCTCTAAAAATACGTTTAGACTTTGCTTTTTGAGAATTTTCATCTGCACTTTTTGATGAAGTAGTTTCTTCTGCATCCTCGCCATCGAAATACTGCTCAGGTTCACCCATTATTGCAATTATATGATCAACATCACTCATAATTACAACTGAACGCTCATTTTTAAACCGTTCCTTAAACAATTCAGCAATTCGAGATTCTATATCTGCCATAATTTCATCTCTACTATCTGCATCATTAAGGTATTTTTTTATAGTGGAGAGATAGTTATTCAGCTTATCATAAGCACCTATTTCTAGATAAAAAACGATGCCACTTATATTTGCAGTTATTGTTTTGTTCATTTTATTTCGGTTTATGTTGGTCTGTTATGCGTTTTGTTTTCTTGTTAATTCAACTGCTTTTACAAGGTCACTCCATGTAGCGTCTAACTCCTTCAAAAAGTTACTTCCTTTATCGGTTAGTTGATAATATTTTCTTGGAGGTCCTGATTTAGATTCCTCCCAGCGATAAGAGAGAAGTTCAGCATTTTTTAGTCGCGTGAGTAGCGGATATAGAGTTCCCTCTACTACTATTAGTTTTCCTTCTTTTAATTGGTTAATAATTTCAGAAGGATAAGCCTCACCTGAAGAAAGTATAGATAGAATACAATATTCTAAGACTCCTTTTCGCATTTGAGCTTGTGTATTTTCAATTTTCATATTGCTTCCTTTCGGTCTGTTATTGTTGTTTGATTACATTCATATTTCCATATATCGATAGCAATACTGTGCTTTCATCAGTAGATACGATGAAATGAGCTTCTTTTACTACTTTACCTATTTTACTAATAACTAAATATTTTTCTTCATTCGAGGATTCAAAATTATCTATTTCGTCTTCCAAATTTATTTCCTCATATCCTTCTTTTAAAAATGACCTTTTAATGTCACTGGCTTTTTTTAAGTCGCTAATCACTAAGAATCGTCCCTTATGAAAATCACCCTTAACCCATTTTTGTTTTCCATTAAGATCAAGGTCGATATCAAAAGCATCTATCATTTCTTTAGATAAACTCATGCTAAAACAATCATTTTTAGCATTTAATTCATTGTGAATTTTATCT
Organism: Vicingaceae bacterium; assembly: GCA_018402765.1. Classification (GTDB taxonomy): domain Bacteria; phylum Bacteroidota; class Bacteroidia; order Flavobacteriales_E; family Vicingaceae; genus Acidiluteibacter. Next base: position 455,073 of record JAGYIE010000003.1, read on the forward strand.
GATTCACCTTCATTTCCTGCTATAGCTATCATGGTAAATAAAGCTCCAATTATTGTTAGACTAAAATATTTCATGTCTTTATGTATTTGAATGTTTAACAAAGATATTTCTTTTAAAAGGTATTATGCAACACATAGTACCATATTTTTTTAGTTTTTATGATTTGTGGTCACAACTATTGATGAATGGTAAAAGAAAATTGTTGGTGGGGTGCGTATAATGACTTCACTTTTATAAATTTGAAGCTTATTAAAAGAATCGACATGGAAATTTTCTTACTACCTGAAACTTGGATTAGTTTACTAACATTAACTTTTTTAGAGATTGTTTTAGGGATAGATAATATTATTTTTATTTCTATCGTTGCTGATAAATTACCGAAGGCGCAGCAGGCAAAGGCAAGAAACATTGGCTTAATTCTGGCGATTGTGATTCGCATTTTCCTATTGATGGGTATTTCTTACATCGTTCAGCTAACTAGTCCATTGTTTACCATTTTTGATTTATCGATTAGTGTAAGAGACATAATTTTAATTGCAGGAGGAATTTTTCTATTGGCAAAAAGTACCACCGAAATTCACCATAAAGTAAATGGAGACGAAGCTAAATTGGAAGAAAAGGAAGGTAAAAAAATAACAATTAATGTCGCAATAGTTCAAATTATCTTACTAGATATGGTTTTCTCTTTTGATTCTATACTAACAGCAGTTGGACTCTCTGATCATTTACCTGTTATGATTGCAGCTGTCATGCTTTCTCTGATTGTAATGCTTGTGTTTGCCGGTAAAATTGCCAAGTTCATTAATGAGCAACCTACAGTCCGGATGCTAGCTTTATCCTTTTTAATTATGATTGGAACCTTACTGATTTTAGATGGTTTTCACGTTCATGTGCCAAAAGGATATATTTATTTTTCATTAGTATTTAGTTTATTTGTAGAGTTTTTGAACCAAAGAATGCGGAAGAAGAAATCTTAGTATTTCTTTTATAAAAATTATAATAAATTACTCATTACTTTCTTATACGTAACGATTCGTTAATGTCCTTCTTAAATTTAGATTGAAATTGCACAATAATATGCCTATTAGTAGGTTGGATATACTAACCCTATCTAAGTATTAAAAAATAGATATGTCGAATTCATAGGTTGAACACAATCATAATCAAATATACTGAAAAATAATTTTTCTAATCCAATAGAAAATAATGGATTAATATTAAGATATTCATCACATTTTTATTCAATTATAATTGTTTGGCTATCTATCACGCTATTATTTATTATTAAACTGATTATATAGCTACCTTTAGCTAGTGGTTTACTAGGGAGGATATTAATTCTACTATTTTTAGGGTATTGTTGATTAACAGTTTGCGTTGATATTAGCTGGCCTCCAACAGATTTAATTGTTATTGTAAAAGTTTTATCTAATTTGATTGAAACTATCATTCCAAGCACTTCACTTGTTGATGGATTCGGAAAAACAGTAAAAAACCTCTCACTTTTAGATTGTTCCCCAAAATCAATAGCTTTCAATTCTGAGTACGAATAATCTCCATTAAAGTCAGTTTGTTTTAGTCGGTAGTATGAAACTCCATTATAAGGAGAATGATCAATCAGATTGTAAGTTAATTTTTCATTGCTATTGCCAGCCCCTGCAACTTTATCTAATTCAATAAAGTAGATACCATCCTTAGATTTTTCAACTGTAAAATAATCATTGTTAATTTCAGACAGTGTTATCCAAGTTAACAATACATCTTCTACTTTTTTCTCTGCGTCAAAAGTCAATAATGTAATTGGAAGAGTGGTAGCATTATCCGCATCTCTCCAATCCGGCTCTAAATCCGCATCTTTATTAGGCAATATAGATGCTGTACCAAAATTATCAAGATCATATAAGTCTATTAATCCATCGTTATCAGTATCATGATAGTAAGGACTGTCTGGATCTAAAAAGTTTGGCTGTGCATCCAAATCTGAATCTTCTAACCAATTTGGTATTAGGTCAGCATCATCATCTAGCATATTATCATAGAAATTCGCATTTCCACCTGCTGCAGTAAAATTAGCTGCTCGAGCTAAAAAATCGTTTAATGCATCTCCATTTTGGTCATCATCAAATCCTTCAATCCAATCGGGTTGACCATCTCCATCGGTATCAAAATCAGTATAATCAGGATTGTCTGTACCATCTTGATTATTGATCTCAATAACTGATCCTCCATTGTCGGTGTCATATTGATTATCCCATCCATCGCCATCTGTGTCAATGCCGCTGGGTGCAACAAAGCTAGCAGTTGATTGACTTTCTATATTATCAATTAAACCGTCATTATCAGAATCAATATCTAACCTATTTGGTAAACCATCACTGTCTATATCATAGTCTGCAAGAGGAGTGCCTCCACTATTCCCATCTACTAAATCAATTAATCCGTTAAAGTCAGCATCTATACCATCAATTTGACCGTCTCTATTTGCATCTATTCCACCTGCTTCTACTACATCGGCAATGCCATCATTATCTGAATCTAAATCCAGATAATCATCTATTCCATCATTGTCACTATCAGGTTTTGTTAAGGGTGTACCGCCATTGTCTGAATCAAAGGTATTGGCCCAGCCATCTCCATCGGTATCTACAAAAACATCCACACGACCGTCACCATCAGCATCAACTCCGCCAGCTTCTACGATGTCTGGTATACCGTCGTTGTCTGAGTCTAGGTCAACATGGTTAGGAATTCCATCACCGTCGGTATCGTACACATCCGGAATTCCATTTCCATCAGCATCGGTGTAGTTTGTTGTTGAGCCATCACCTCCACTTCCGTTATCACTAGTATCCTGCCAATTAAATATTCCATCACCATCCTCATCTCCAAAGGGATCATTCCCACCTGACTCATCTATATCAAGAATTCCATCGTTATCAGAATCTTGGTCATCTACATCTGCAATTCCATCTTCATCTGAATCGTTAAAACTGGAAATTCCTATAGCTGTTATATTACTCACCGTAGTACCCGAAAGGGTGCTATTCTCTGTATTGCCACTAGCGGTGCTCGTTCCACTTAAATCGACCCATTGAGTTCCATCCCACCCTGCTAAACGCAAAAGGCTTGCAGGCGCATAAGCAGTTAAATCAGGAATACTTACCGTTACCGTTACTCCTGTATTATTGCCACTAATGTCTTGCCAATCCCACTGACCAACTGTGCTTATATCCGATAAAAATGCTTGTTTTGAACTGACATCATGAGTCCCACTGCTCGGGCTTGTTGGATCAACAGTTATTGAAGGATTACCCGCAATCCATGCAACTCCTAATACAGAATTAGAAGGAATTGAGCCTGAAATAGAAAGATTTCTAAAATCTGCACCTGTGCCCACCGTAAAATTAAATGATTGATTAGCAGCATTGGCGTAGTGTTTTACATACCCATTTATATTGTGTGCATCTGAAGGATCAATAAAAGCAGTATTACCTACTACGCTAAAGTAACTTGGCGTTGCGCTTCTTACCGTTTGCCAAATGGTACTCGTATTTAGCGAAACATCACTAAAGATTACCTTCTCGCCGCTGCTTACGAGGTTTCCACTTTGTGCAAAAAGCGACATGTTATTTAACGAAATAAATACAATGCACAGATAAAAAAAACAAGTTTTTAAGTTTTTAGAATTCATATAAGTTGTTTTAAGTTGGCCTATAGGCAATATCAATGGTTACAATTTAATTAGTATTCGTATATAGCAGGTTTGTAATTTATTTTAAATTGGATAATTTCTCTATTTGAGTTAGAATGCTGTTAATAGTGTAACTTTTGGCTACAATTATTCCGTTACTATCTAGCAAATAATAAGTAGGTGTGCCTGTAATGAAATAATTTAGGAAATTCTCATCTTCATATCCTAATCCACTACAGTAATGTTCATTCCACATAAACTCTTTACTGCCTTGATGGTAAGATTGAATATCAGTGTCTGCTGACAAGCTAATCAATCTAATATCATTTTTCTTTAAACTATCTAGTGATGAGTTAATATTATCTATTTCATTTTGACAATGATTGCAACTTGTCTCATTAAAAAATAAAAGCACATAGCTACAATGAATAGAATCTAATGGATGATTAAATGTCTTTATTCCGGATTTGCCGAATAATAAGTCAGGAGCTTTTTTACCAATGTGCACTTTTTGTATCTTAGTTAGTTCGTTGCGCCATTCACCAGATACACGACCCGATAAAATCAAAAAGTCTTCAATTCTTTCTTTATCCTTTAACCATCCTGCTTTACTACAAATATATAGTGCATCTTTTGCTAATGCTTCAAAAGGCTCTTTGTCTTCAATAGTAAATAGGTTAGCAATAATATCTTCTCCAAATTTTTCATGAAAGCTTGAATACGCATAGTATGCAGGTAAACAATTATTAATTAGCGAAAACCATAGCCCACTCGTATAAAGTACATCAAAATCTACGCTACTAATAAAATGATTTCTAATCGTATTAGTGCTGCTTGACGTTTTATTTAATCGATAATCTTTAATTTGTTCTGAAGCCAATACTAATCTAAAGAATTTTGATTCGTATGAATTACTTTCTATGAGTTCAGCATAAAACTTAGCATTATCATTTTCTAAATTTCTAATCTCATTAATTAAAGGGGTATAAAAATGATTATCTTGTTGATAAAAGCCCCGCAGACTATTTAGATATCTTCTCTTTTGTTTTAATATAGACCATTGATCATTAAAATTTTTAATCGTTTTATTACTCGATGAGTTTTCAACTTCAAAATCTCTTTTATAGCCATTGATGCTTTCAATAAAAATGGATTCTCCTGCAGTTACTATTATTGATGACTGATGTGAATTATTGCAATTATAACCAACTACATACTGACTAAATCTGCTTTTTGCACGACTTGGTAATTCAAAACAACCATACCCTAGCGAGTCTAATTTAATAACCCCTATTGTATCAGTTACTGCTCCATAATAAACCCAAAGTTTTATTTCTTGATCACGCCAAACCGACACGTTAAATTCTAGGGTGTCTCCTTTACAAATCAAGGTTGTAATAAGAAAGGGTAAAAATCCTAGTATTTTCATCTAGCTTATATAAATCAACTTATTAGTAATAAGAGATTGCTAATAAATTTGAGTGCAGTATAATCCAATGTCGCCATCCAAATAAGGATAACTTCCTCCACTTGCATAGATTCTAACACCTTTAATGTATTCTCCCACAGGGCATGTTGCAGTATGTGTTTGATTATCAGCTGTTACACCAGGCCCGTTTGCGTCAACATTTCCTGCACCCAAATCTGTAGAATATCCTGGATTTACAGCTGTACATTGTAACTTCATATACCAATCAAAATAAATTGTAGAATATATTTCAATTCCAGTTGCTATCGTATTGTTAGGGCAAATGACTGTATGAAAAGTATTATCAGCGGTACTTCCTGAAGCAGCACCCCAAGTGGTAGCGCCTGCTGATGAGTAAACTACAGAATTGGATACATTTAATTCATCTTCCATAATATCTCCTGTTAATGTTAAATTCCCATCTAATGCAGTTGTTGAATAAGCCGATAATGTTTTAGCTGCATAAGGTCCCTTTGTTAATAAATCTGATCTATGATAGGCATTATCAGGTGAATTAGGACCATTTGAACCATTAACACTAGCGACTGGGGCCCAAGTAATGGCTTGTGTATTTGTACAAGAAAGATTAAGTTTAGACCAATTACCTATTAACGTGCCAGGCGATGAAGCAGTACCGCTTATTGTATAATTTACAATTGCAGATTGTCCTGCTGTTAAAGTAACAGAAGAGGTGCTTACACCACTTACAGTGTATCCCACAATTCCTGAAATTACTAAATCAGATGTTTGCAAAGCAATGGTAGCTGTGTTAAATGAATTATTAACCAGAGTTATTCTATATTGCGCTCCACTTAGTGCGAAGTTTGCATTGTACGTACCCAAGAATCCACCACAAATTACCTCAACAGAAGGAACTGTTGCACCATAACAATCAGTCCACGCTCCATTTTCATAACCCTTAATGCAATTTGTAGATAAGTCATAAACGATCATGCCATTTACAGGATTGGCTATGGAATCTGTAGAAGCTATTCTTGTTAGGACTAAGGCTTTGTTAGTACTTTCAATTTCCAACGATGAGCTAACCCCTATGGTCGTCGGATTATCTCCAATTTTAACTTGAGCGTTTATTTTAAAAGTGAATATGCTTAAAATTAAGCAAGTAAAAAAATACTTATTTTTCATCTGTGATTTAAAGTTTTTGTATTAATAATGAGTTTTTTTAAGTTAAGGTTTTTCACTAAAAGCTTCAATAAATGGGAGTACAATAAAGTCCGATATCTCCATCAAGCCATAGATTAGCGTAAATTCTTATGCCTTTGATATATTCAGAAGCAGGGCAATTAGCAATATGGTTTTGATTATTTGCGGCGGTTCCAGGCCCTGCGGCGTCTACCAAACCTTCCCCAATATCAGTTGAATGTCCTGGATTTAATCCGGTGCATTGTATTTTCATATGGTCATCTAAGTACGTAGTTGAGTAAATTTGAATTCCTGTAACTATAGTATTATCAGGACAAACAATTTTATGAAATTTATTATCTCCAATCTCTGGCGAGAATGCCCCCATTGTTGTAACTGTTCTAACGCCAGTTGTAGATGTATAGTAGCTTACGTTATTATTAACATCTAATTTGTTAGCCTCAATTCCACCATTTAGAATTAAGTTACCATCGAGATAATTCGATGAGTATATGCTAATGCCCTTAGCCGCATATGGTCCAGAACTGGATAATAAAGCAGTGTGATACGCATTGTCTGGACCGATTGATGAGGACGAACCGTAAACGAAAATGTTTGGCGCCCAATTAACAACTTGATTGTTTTCACATGTAAGATTGAGTTTACTCCACAAGCCAGTCAAAGTACCTGTTGTGGTTGCTGTGCCACTAATTGAGTAGGTAATTGTTGCCGATTGCCCTGCTGCTAGAGTGATTGAGGAAGCGCTGACACTTGAAACAGAATATCCTGACACTCCCGAAAGGACTAAATCTGAGGTTTGAAACCCTACAGTGGATGAACCAAACGTATTATTAATTAATGTAATGCTATATTCAGCACCACTCAAAGGAATATTTGGATTATAAGTACCACTAAATCCTCCACAACTTACTTCAACACTTGGAGTTGTAGCGCCGTAGCAACCACTCCAAGAACCATTTTCAAAGCCCTTTATGCAATTAGCAGATACATCATATACAATCATTCCGTTCACTGGACTAGAGATAGCATTAGTAGATGCAACTCTTGTAATAACTAATGACTTACTACTACTTTCAAGCTCTAGTGCAGAACTTGCACCCATAGTGCTTGGATTATCACCTATTTTAACCTGAGCAATCGTCTCCAAAGCGAAATAAAACGAAATAAAGCACATTATTAAATTTAGACTTTTCATATTTCAGTGTAATTCAATTTTTTTAATTATTTGAAAATAAAATAAAAGTATTTGCTTTAAGAGTGTTAAACTGTTAAGTGTTTATTTAGCTGGATAAGAAGTAATTAACATGTATTTAAGAAATATTTTATACTTTAGTTCCTGAAGCTTAACTGTGTATTTAATATTCCACATACCAAGAATTAAAAACAGTTAAACTGAAGAAACATTGTTATTGCCAAATGAAGACTAGATTAATCTATTTAATCTCCTTAAACCATTGCAAATTTAGCTTTTCCTTGATCTCTATTTTGTAATTGACTAGCTAATATTCTGTAGACTTTTTACGACAAAACTTAATTTATATCGAAGGAATTTTAACCACAATACATGCAATCTCACTTTTAGAATCTTTTAAAAGTACTTCAGCCTTTAAGTTTTTTAAGGCTATACTCATAAGTTCTAGCCCTAGTCGACCATTTGGTGAGATATATTCTATTAAGTGTAAAGTTGGGATGACTTCTAGTAAAAATAATTTGTCATTTTGATCACAAAAATTGCTTACTTCTAAAACGATATTTCTATCCTTAATAATAGCATCTATAGTAATGTTTGAAGAATTGTGTGTATGGGTAATTGCATTGTATATCAAAGTTCTAATTATGGTTCCTAAATCTTCAGAGTTAATGAATACATCACCAACTTTCGAATTAGAGTTAATCTTTATCCCGCGAATAGCTGCTAATTCAGCATAGGTAGCTAGAATTTCCAAGAGGTAAGAGTCAAAATTTAAAAACTGACTATCAAGATTATGCAAACCACGCAATCCTTTACCCCAATAAGTAATTTGTTGCAAAGTTGTTTGAATAGATTTTGCAGATGCTACAAATGAGTTTTCAATTTTTATGAATTCATTTACTGACATATTTTTTTTTGCCTCATTGTAAATTTCAACATAAGTGATTAACGCATGGATTGCTCCTGAAAGGTCATGAGATATAACTTGAACAAGCTGTTCCCGTTTTGTAGCTAACTCTTTGTTTTTAAGAATTACTTTTTTTCTCTTAGCCATGAACACTAATAAAGTGAAAGCAAAAAACACCAGTAATATTAGTGCTACTATAAATAATGCTCTTTCATTTTTCCTTCTATTCAAATCATTTTCCAATTGAATTGATTTTGCTTTATGTTGAGCGGTTTCAAATTTTTTGTCTGCATAAACTCTAGCTTGATTTAGTTCAAATTGAGCTATATCTTTGTAAAATTCAGCTCCTTTTTCAGAATAAAATAGAGCGCTATCTAATTGATTTAATGATTTATAAACATAAGAAAGTTCTTCCATTATAGATTTCTGTATTTTCAAAAAATATAGAATATTTTTTCCGGGAGTAAGACTTTTTGCAGAATGTAAGTAAAATAGTGCACTATCTATTTCACCAATATTCGAATATAAAAATCCTAAATTGAATTTGTATGCATAAACATATTGATTAGATAAAACGGAAAGTTTATGTGCTTCAATAGCTAATTTTAAAGCATCAGTTATTCTTCCTCCAGCGTAATATTGAATTGCAAGTGCAGTATTGATAGTGCACATTTCAGCAGTGTCTATATGTTGTAACTTTTCCACATAAAGTGCAAAGCTATCCAAAGAGGATTCGCTTAAAGTGATATTTTTTAGTTGCAAGTAGTCATACCAGACGATTGTTGCTTTAAGAATACTATATGGATAATTAGTTTTGTTTTTTGAATCGTTAATTTCTAAAATGATTGACTTTAACCGATTGCTTATTTCCAATCCATTTTGAACAAAGCTATTTTGAAATATAGCCATGCCACAAAAAATCAATCCATCATAATCATTTAGCTCTCTAAACATACTGTAGCTGATCATGTGCAATGAATCGCTTAAGTATTGATCGTAGTCAGCGTATGCATTTCCATAAGCAAAATAGAATATAGCTTTTTGAATGGGACTACCATACTTTTTATTATTGTCAAAAATATATAAATCGCTTATTTCCCATTTAGTTTCACTCAATAAATAAACTAAAGCTTCATTAGCGTTTGTTTCTTTAAGATTATCCCTATAGGTTAGCAAATCAGCTTCTGATGCCGATTGTAACAATTGATGATATTCTCTGAAGGTATTCTGACCAAATACATTTGAACTAAAAATCGTGCAGAGCAATAAAACAATACTTGACAACAATAAATTAACCTCAGAACTAATTTTCGAACATTCCATATTGATTAGCTAAATGAAAAACTTCCACCATGCTGTTGGTATTTAATTTAGTGAAGATTCTAGACTTTTGTGTTGCAATTGTGCTCGGCTGCAAATTCATTATAGTGCAAATTTCCTTCAGACTTTTACCCTTCAAAAGGTGACCAAGGACCTCTAGCTCCCTGTTTGATAAATACGTAAAAGGGTTACTTGTACTTAACTTAGTCGGCTGTTGCATTACATTTTGTAGCAAGTTATTTGTTACGTATATACTTCCACGTAAAATAGAATTTACCGCAATTGCAAAATCTTCATCTCGGCTATTTTTTGTTAAAAACCCTCTAACGCCTGCGGCTAAATATTTTTGCCCATAAACTTCTTCATTACTAGCAGTGTAAACCAAAATTAAAAGTTCAGGATATCGGTCAAGTATCTTTCTAACTAAGCCATGTGCATCTGTTTTTGGCAGGTGGATATCCAACACTAAAAACTCTATTTTGTATTGGGATAAAATTTTAATTGCATCTACACCACAGTTTGCGTTATAGATTTTCTCAAATTTTTGTGTTTTCCTTAACGTTACTTCTATCCCCAAAACAGTTATTGGATGGTCTTCAACAATTAGTGCATTCATTACACAAATTTGACAAAAATATCTATTGATTTATGTAGACATTTATCGAATAAGTATACATTAATATATAAGGATATATTTGTTTGCTAAGACTATGTAGTTTATTTTTTTTCAATATGCGATATCTACGTTGTTCGATTAGAACTTCAAACCACACAAAATTTTACTAAACTACAGACTTTAACATGCTTTTTTATAGAAACTTACTGTGTAAAATTTGGCTTTAATTTCAATTTTTTTTTCATTTTGTTCGCCATAATAAAAAGTGATTGAAGGTTTACTTACACCCTAAAGTAGTAGAGTTGTGAGCTAATTGTATCTACTTTTATTTAAGGGGTAGAACTAATACCGTCCTTTTATTTTCTCCAAAGTTTATAAATCCTAATTTCTGTTGAGTGATTTTTAATTATTGATTGAAGTTTTCGGATACTTAAAGAATTTATTTTAAAAGCAAATTGAAGTGACAACTTCTAAATCAGCATTTATTAAAGCAATTTTTTTATCGAACAACAGTGATATAAAATTTTTTGATGAGTTATCCTTTTGTTTCTTCATCTAAAAAAACAGTTCATTATTATATTTTACGTAAGTTGAGTCTATGGTTTTGAATGGAGATTCATATCGATTATCTTCTTAAACAAATTTAGTTTCGATTACATTTAGGAATTGCAAGCAATTATGCTAAAAATAAAAGGTACTAGACGTAAGAATCAAAAGGAGCAAAACCCGTTTTTATTGTTTATGTAAGGTATATTTTATACCTATAAATAGTCTAATACCCTGATTGGATGCATAAACATAGGTAGGATCAAAGGTTAGCGCATTTGGGTTGTTGGGTGTAGCAAGTGCATTTCCATTTGCATCAAATTCCACATTTTTATCAAATGGATCAAATGAGCGCGCAATACTATTGCTTGCAGGCCTAAAGTTTAGTAAGTTCTTAGCTCCTCCATATATTTCCCACTCTTTATTAATGGGCTTTGTTAGTTGTATGTTTTGGATGCTAAACCAAGGAGAATATTCATTTCTATCATCTAATTCACCTAAAAGGGGTAAGCGCATTGGACTGTAAACATTTCCTGAATAGTTGAGCCGCAGATTCCAAGGCAAAACAGTGTATTCGATGCTCCAAACTCCGGTGAATTTTTCGGTTAAAAGTTGACTTCGTTTTTCTCCTGCTTCTTCGATTGTTACATCCATCAGTGTTGCACCTGCCATTATGGTAACACCACTTTTAAGTACAAGATTAAGATTTAGACTGGCTCCTTTTGAGATAGCCTGCCCTTTTAGATTAGTGTATATTATTTGATTGGGATTAGTGTCATAATCAGGAATAATCCTATTTGTAAATGAGGTATAAAATAATGATCCATCAAGATTTAGATAGCTCTCGTTTTTAGTGTAAATTTTTTGTATTGCATTAAGGTTAAAATTAATGGATTGTTCAGGTTCTAACTTTTCAGTAAAAATTACTTCTCTTGATCCGGTGAGGGCTGCATGGTCCTCTGTAAAGACATTAGCAACTCTGAATCCGTTTCCCGCACTCAGACGTACAATTGTTTTCTCATTAGTGGCATTCCATTTATAATTAATTCTTGGAGAAAGTATGTTACCATGAATGTTGTTATAGTCGTATCTCAATCCTAACAGTATCATATTTTTTTCATTGAGCGTTATCTGATCTTGTATAAATACTCCAGGCAACTGAATAATTGACGGGTTATTTCCTGAACTATCTAACTTGAAAGTTGCACCTGTATTATCATCATAATAGGTATGTCTGTATGCTGCACCAAGTAAAAGATTATGTGAAGGAAATAGCTGTTTATTCCAAGAGAGTTGACCAAATCCAATACGTTGGTCTGCCATGTAAACATCAGCGCCATAAACGGAGTTTTGTTGATGACCATTAGCACTAAACTGAAAGTTCACGTCCCCATTGCTTATCGGAAGTTGATAATTTCCGAATACTTCCCATCGGCTTGTGTAAATACTTTCTCCATAGACAGAATCGCCGCCTCTGAATTCAGGTCGCCAATTTATATCTCCACCCCAACGGTCCTCGTATACATAGCGCATTCCTATATTAAATTGGCGGTTATCTTTACGGTCAAAGGCAATTTTATTGAAGATGGATATTCTGTCCTGCAGCGTAATATCTGTGAACCCATCATTATTTAGGTCAAGAGGATTGTTATAATTGAAATAATTAATTCCAACTAAAGCACTTGCTTTTTTTCCTAATTTAAGCTTACCGCCAACATCAGCATTGGTTTCTAGCCATGAAGTAGTGAATATATCAGCCGAGAGGAGCGGTGAATTGGTCGGTCTTTTAGTGATAATATTAATTAAACCACCCACTGCTTCTGAGCCATATAGGGTGGAAGCGGGACCTTTTACAATTTCGACTTGCTCGATTAAGTTAGCTGGAATACCAGTTAATCCATAAACAGTTGATAAGCCACTAACTATTGGCATTCCATCTATCAAAACCATGGTATACGGGCCTTCTAATCCATTTATATGAATATCGCCCGTATTGCAAACACTGCAATTTAGTTGCGGTCGAACACCATTTATATTTTGAAGCGATTCAAAAACAGATGGATTTTTATTATTCTCAAAGAATCTTGCGCTGTAAACTTCTACAGGAACAGGACTGTTTTTTTTTGAAATTTCCTTCATTGTTCCTGTAATTACCACTTCATCAATTGCTTTCCTGTCCTGATTTAGTTCAAAATTTATAACTGTAGTTTGTTTATTTACTATTATTATTTGTTTTACTTGACGTTCAAAACCAATAAATTGAGCCAGTATTTTATAAGGACCCGCAGGAGCGCGGAGAATTTCAAAAGCACCGTTAAGATCACTTACTGCTCCTATCTTGGTATTTTCTAAATATACATGAGCAAAAGGCACTACTTCTCCATTCGTTTGCTTTACTGTTCCAATAATGCTTCCGGTTTGACTCCTTGCTGAAGTGGTTAAAAATAGAATCCCTGATAGCAGTTTTAAAAGTTTTAATGCCATGCCTTATTTTATTTTTAGAATGACAAATATAAATATTTAGATTAGTCTAAATTAATAGTTGCGAAATTAAATTTTAGGCATAGCTAAATATTGGAAAATTCTTGATGATAGATTGCCTAAATATTGCTTGAATCGTTTCATTTGATTCAAGATAGATTAGTGTACAAAAAAACAGCCCAAGTAAATAACTTAGGCTGTTAATCGTTAATCAAAAAGATAAGCTAAAACTATTTACTACTTCTAGCTTTCTTTTTCATTATTTCATACTTGTCTTGAAGCTTTTGAAATTCTTCCTTTGCATCATCTGACAAATTTTCTAAATTGTGTGAGACGTTATTTTTTTTCTGGATATACTTGCGATCAATTTCTTCCCATCTGACTTCAGTTTCACTAGAAACTTCACTCACAAAAGCCTTAAATTCTTTTAAAACATCAGAATCCTTAATTTTTTCTTTTAGACTTTCTTTCTCTTGGATTTCTGTTTTTACGTTTTCATATTTTTCTTGTAGCCTTTGAAATTCATTCTCTTCCCCCTCGGTAAACTCTTCTAATTGGTCAGAAACTGCATTTTTCTTTTCAATATATTTACGTTCTATTTATTCCCTGTTAGCATCTGTTTCAGCAGATAGTTCACTCACATATGCTTCATTTCTAAAGTTTTTGATTGATTACTTTCATTTTTATTCCCACAACTAGAAAACAATCCGATCGTTCCGATAGAAATTGTTGCTACGATTAATTTGTACGTTTTTATAATAGTTTTTTTTTGGTTCTATTATCTAAATGAAAAATACAAGCCAAATTTGTCTTAAGTAGTTATGTGTTTGTATTTCAAAAATATAACTCACTTGTTGTGGTGGTAGTGATGTTTACGCTACGTGGTGGTTAATGCACACAATGTAGAATACTACTCCTGAAAATGAATTAAAAATTAAGATATAATTCCAATAAAACGAAGATGGCGAAAACTACTGAAGCTATGCCGTTAGTCGTAAAAAATGCCAGATTGACTCTAGATAAATCATTTGGCTTTACGATGAGGTGCTGATAAGTAAGTAATGACAAGAAAATTCCTGTTCCAATCCAATAGTATACACCAAAACCTGCTTGATATCCTGCATAGGATAAAAAACTACCAGTTAGTAAATGCAGAAAAGTAGAAAAAGATAAAGCTCCATCTTTACCCAAGAAAACAGGTATGGATTTTAATCCCATCTTTTTATCGAACTCATAGTCTTGAAGGGCATAAATAATATCAAACCCTGAAACCCAAAAAAGTACGGCAAAGGAGAAGTAGAGTGGAAGCCAAGCAAATGAGCCGACCACTACCAAATATGCTCCTATAGGCGCCAAAGCTAATCCTATTCCTAAAATCAAATGGCACAATGCTGTAAAGTGCTTTGTTAGGCTATACCCTAAAACTACTGCTAAGGCCACTGGTGATAAGTAGAAGCAGATTGTATTGGTAAAATAAGTAGTGGCAATAAAAAGAACGACATTTATTATTACAAACCATTTCGCTGAATTTGGAGAAATGGATCCATTTGGAATTTCTCTAACTTCAGCAGTTCTTTCATTTGCCGTATCGATATCACGATCGATATATCTATTAAATGCCATTGCTGCGTTTCGTGCGAAAACCATGCAGAGAATCATTGGTATAAAAGTTAACCAATCAAAGGAGTAGATAGAGAATTTAAACCCTAAAAAATACCCAATAAGCGCAAATGGCAATGCAAAAATAGTGTGGCTAAACTTTACTAGCGATAAGAAATTCTTAACTGGAGAAGCGATCATTCAATTTTTATTTTAGGCAAATTTAATGATTCCCTATGTGGAAAAGTGCATCACCTTGGTTGATCAATGGCATATTATTATGACCGATTATAATTCCTGTATGCGATGCTTTCACCTTTGTTTCGAACTGCCCAAATGGATCTGTTATTTTTCCGATAATTTGATTTTTCTTTACCTCTTTGCCGGATTGAATTGTAGCGGTAAACATACCTGAGCTTTTTGCTCTCACCCAAAAGCTATTGCTACAAAAAACATTCTCTTCGTCATGAGGTGCTTGTGTTATCATTTCTAGATGTTTCATTACTCTTCTTGCTCCTCTAATTCCACTTTGGATAACATGCTCATCGAATCGCATTGATTCCCCACCTTCAAAGACAATAATGGACTTTCCCATTTTGAAAGCCTCCTTTCTTAAGCTCTTATCGATTAATTTGGAGGCCATGGTAATAGGTGCATTAAACACATCAGCAATACTCTTGCTGTAGTCATCTGTCGGAGAAAAGCGGCATTGCGGATAATTGTATCTACTTGCACCTCCTGTATGAAAATCTATTCCTAGATCTATCTCTTTTAACACTTTATGCGTTAAATTGTAGGCCACTCTTGCTGCTAAAGAGCCTGTATTGCTTCCAGGAAAGCTTCTATTGATATCTTTTCCATCAGGCACTTCTCTCGAAAAGTTCAGAAACCCATAGATATTCATTATCGGAATTGCGATTACAGAGCCACAATGCAAATGCTCAAATGTGTGGTTGGCGACCATCCTTCGTACTATTTCTACCCCATTTACTTCATCTCCATGCAGTCCGCCACTTAGCAATAAGATTGGCCCTGGGTTTTTACTTCTATATACATAAATCGGTAAATCTATTTTAGTTCCTGATGCTAATCTTGCTATATTTAAGGTGATTACGGTATTTTCTCCAGGTTTAACACCTTGTTTGTTGATGGAAATCATCTTATTCATACTCCGAAAATTATTGTTTAAGCGCCAACCTTATCTTTTAGGCTACTCTTTTTACTTGCGTTTCCTTCGATATATTCAATTATTTTGCCTGCAATATCTACCTTTGTGGAATGCTCAATACCTTCCAGACCCGGCGAAGAATTAACTTCTAATATTAGTGGACCTCTTTCAGATTGCAGCATATCAACACCGGCAATACTAAGTCCCATCGCTTTAGCAGCTTTGATTGCTGCTGTTTTTTCATTTCTTTTTAATTTAATAGCTGAAGAGCTGCCACCTCTATGCAGATTTGAGCGAAACTCTCCTTCCCTCCCTTGCCTTTTCATTGCACCTACAACCTCTCCGTTTACCACGAATGCTCGTATATCAGCGCCACCGGCCTCTTTAATAAATTCTTGAACTAGAATATTGGTATTTAATCCCCAGAAAGCTTCAATAACGGACTTGGCAGCTTTTTGTGTTTCTGCCAATACCACTCCAAGACCTTGTGTGCCTTCCAATACTTTTATAATAAGCGGAGTTCCGCCTACACTTTTAATCAGGTTAGAAATGTCATCAGGATGTCTAGCAAAAGCTGTTTTAGGAATATCAAGACCTTCTCTTGACATAATTTGTATACTTCTTAATTTATCACGAGAACGAGTGAGCGCAACAGATTTAACTGTAGTAAACACATTACACATTTCAAACTGACGAATTATAGATGCACCGTAAAAGGTAACAGATGCTCCAATTCGCGGAATTATAGCATCAAATCCTTGTAGTTTCTCGCTACCATAGTATATCGCGGGATCTTGTTTTTGATTGACGATGTAGCATTTTGTATGGTCAAGTACATGCACTTCGTGTCCTCGAAGCTGAGCCGCTTCAACCAATCGACGAGTGGAATATAATTTTTTGTTTCTAGATAGAATTGCAATTTTCATTTTATGTATGTGCGTTTATGAGATTTTGGTTTTTGATACATCGATAAGATACCCATTTTGAAGAAGTTTTCTTCCAACTAAGACAGGGAACTTCATTTTTTGTCTGTCGGTAAGACTAACATCAGTTAAGTAAGTTTTGCCTGCTAATGTTATTTTAGTTTTTATGACGTACCGATTCTCTTTTTTCCCATTTGAACTTCTTACTTTTTTCTTTTTGAATTCGGGGCTAGTAAAAATCTGCGCTTTGTACTCCGGATGCTCTGGATCTAGAATATCAAAATGAAGAACTGCCTTTTCGTCAATTTCTTCTACCCACATTTTATGACAATGCAATGCTGCGCTATATGCTCCTGTATCTATTTTTGCAGCAATACGGCTTAGATTTAGACTCGGAAAGTCAAGATATTCAATCCTTCCAATTAAAACTTTTTCTTTTTTGGCCATTTCAAGGTATTAATTCATCCTCACTATTTGCTAGTGGTGGTATTTTTGTCAAATTTGCATAAAATATTGAAACCGATATCAAATAATAGAATATTATGAGCGACGATAAGAAGATTATTTTTTCAATGGTTAATGTCTCTAAGGTTTTACCTTCAGGAAATACCATTTTAAGTAACATTTATTTGTCCTTTTACTATGGCGCAAAGATTGGAATTATTGGTCTTAACGGATCAGGAAAGTCTACGTTGATGCGTATTATAGCAGGAGATGACAAAGATATCAAAGGGGAAGTTGTTTTCTCAGATGGATACAAAGTAGGAATGCTTTCTCAGGAACCATATTTAGATCCTGAAAAAACTGTGAAGCAGACAGTGGAAGAAGGGGTACAAGAAATTGTAGATGTTTTGAAAGCTTATGAAGCGTGTAATGAAAAATTTGGTGATCCTGAAGTATTAGAAAATCCTGACAAGATGGAGGCTTTAATGAAGGAGCAAGCTCAATTGTCGGATAAAATTGATCAATACAATGCATGGGAATTAGACCAAAGATTGCAGCGCGCAATGGATGCCTTGCAGTGTCCTGATGGAGATACGCCTGTAACTGTATTATCTGGAGGGGAGAGAAGAAGAGTAGCTTTATGTCGTTTACTTTTGCAAGAGCCTGATGTATTGTTATTGGATGAGCCTACTAACCACTTGGATGCAGAGTCTGTGTTCTGGCTAGAGCGTCATTTGCAGCAGTATAAAGGAACTGTAATTGCAGTAACTCACGATAGATACTTCTTAGATAATGTAGCTGGTTGGATTCTTGAATTGGATAAGGGAAAAGGTATTCCTTGGGAAGGAAATTACTCTTCTTGGTTAGATCAGAAAACGAAGAAAATGGCGCAGGAAGAGAAATCGGAGAGTAAGCGTAGAAAGAATTTAGAAAGAGAATTAGAGTGGGTAAGAATGAGCCCTAAAGGTCGTCAGAGCAAATCTAAGGCCCGTTTGAATAACTACGACAAAATGATGAGCGAAGGTGGGATGAAGAAGGAATCTACCTTAGAGATTCCAATTCCTAACGGACCTCGATTGGGTAATGAAGTAATTGAAGCTAAAAAAGTAGCTAAAGCATTTGACGGTAAAATTCTTTTTGACGATTTGAATTTTAGACTGCCTCCTGCAGGTATTGTGGGTATTATCGGACCAAATGGTGCAGGTAAAACCACACTTTTCCGTCTGATTATGGACGAAGAGAAGCCAGATAATGGAGAATTTGCAGTTGGTCAAACCGTGGAATTAGGATATGTAGATCAGACACATAAAGATTTAGATCCTGAAAAGACGATTTACGAAGTAATTAGTAATGGTCAAGAACATATAGAGGTGGGCGGACAAACGCTAAATGCTAGAGCGTATATCTCTCGATTTAACTTCTCAGGTTCTGATCAGAATAAAAAA
Organism: Vicingaceae bacterium; assembly: GCA_018402765.1. GTDB lineage: Bacteria > Bacteroidota > Bacteroidia > Flavobacteriales_E > Vicingaceae > Acidiluteibacter. Next base: position 474,037 of record JAGYIE010000003.1, read on the forward strand.
GTAGGCGTTTTATCAGGGGGAGAACGTAACCGACTGCATTTGGCAATGACGCTGAAAACAGAAGCTAACGTTTTGCTATTGGATGAGCCGACAAACGATATTGATGTAAATACATTACGAGCACTCGAAGAGGGTATTGAAAACTTTGCAGGATGTGCCGTTGTAATCTCACACGATAGATGGTTCTTGGACAGAATTTGTACGCATATTCTTGCTTTCGAAGGCAATGGTGATGTGTATTACTTTGAAGGAGGCTATTCTGATTACGAAGAAAATAGAGCCAAGCGATTAGGTAAAGAACCAACTCGATTTAAATATAAAAAGTTAGTTGATTAAATTCCTTTTAATTGTAGAATATAAAACTCCCTTTAGCTATTTCAGCTGAAGGGAGTTTTTTTTGCTTTTATTATAAGTTGCTCGTTACCCATATGTTAAAAAATAACTTTTTTGTAACCTATTAAACTTAAGTCAAAATCACTATTGGCGTGCCTTTGAGCAATTTTTATGGTGGATTGTAACTTTTTGTTTTAGAGGTAGGTATAGGAATTGTAAATTTTCGTAATTAAGTTTGGGTATGACAAAGAGAGAAATTGACCAATTCTTTAAACCTGCCGAACATCCTTGTATGTTAGTTGGGTCTTGCTCTCTCTCTCTCTCTCTCTGCAGAATCTAGGTTTCGAGAGGTTGTTCGTTATTTATTTTATGGAAAATGTACGTTTTATTGGTGTAGCTGCTCGATTGAGAAACTATGCCTAATACATGTAATAACCATAAAACTTTAAAAATGAAAAAGATTAATTACATAACAATGGCTGCCTTTTCGGCAATAATGATTACTTCTTGTGAGAAGGAGGATATTATAGAGAGTGAAGATGAGAATAAACTTGTTACTTCAATTAAGTATGAACTAAATAACATTCCTTTAGATAAAATTGCAAAAGCTTCGATGATTAAAGATAAGTCAGGGAGTGATTATATTTATAATTATTCTATGCTATCATCAAATCCCGATGATGCCGATGAGGAAAAAATAAATAACTTACTCTTCAAATTAGCTGAGGCCACAGCGCCTTTGATTAAAGATATTAATTTCAATCAATTAATACTAAATATGGTTATTAATTCTGAAACGCAATCAGCTAATTTATTAGAATTACAAACTACAGCACCTAACTTTTATGATCAGATAAATCAAAATTTGAATGTATATGGTTTAAGTCTTCAGACGATTGCAGATAATTTAACTTATCAACCTGTTGCACCAAATATGGATTATCCAGAAACTGCCCAACCGGAATATTATGTGCCGGCTATTTTTGTTCCGAACATTGATATTGCAGATCTTTCTTATCAACCAATAATTTCACCAAATTTAGAAGTCAACGCATTAGAAGATATATTATTAGAAGACAATGTGATAGGCTGGTATTATGAAAATGAAACGGATGAGGATATAACTGAGACGTTAGTTGATGAAGAAAGTTCTTTCAATACAACAAATCCATTATTCTTTATAGATCATGCAGTAACGACAACGCATTTAATACCTAATCCAAACGCAACTGCTTACTATGGAATAGATAGTTGTATTTATGCTGATTCTAGTAGTGGTAAATTAGCAGCAAGAAATAATTTACTTTCCAATAATTTGGCAGCAATAAGAAGTTTTAGCTCTAGAGAACATAGGATTAAAGGTGCAAATTATCAATACGAAAGTAGATGGAGTGGGAAATCTGAATTTGCTATTGTAGGGTATAGAATAGAGCCGAACGGAACTCATCATTGGGAGTACTCAGGAAGGCATGGTCATAAAGTAATCAGTAAAATTTCGCGATCTGCTGTACAGACTGCTAAAATGCAATGGAATTGGAGCCATCATTCAGATGATTGGCAACCGTTTTATAATTCATGGAACTTCCCTAATTATCCTCAGGGTGGTGTAAATTATTTTTATTGGAATACTTTTGAAAGAGACTGGAATCGAGATTTAAAAGCTCTGGGCACGGTTTCCAGAAATGGTACGACAATACATTTAAAAGGCAACATGAGGTACAGTAGTAATTGGTATGCCTGGATTCCGAATACAGTACATATTCACAATACACAATTTGTTTGGATTGACTATTATTGGTCACATTGGAATAATTCATGGAAATCAGATTTTAGACTATGGAAAGTCTTCATTTAAATTCACTTGGGCGAGGATTGTATATCCTCGCCCGTAATTATAAAATTAACTATGAAGTATTTAATCGTATTTTTTATTGTTTTAGCTATGCCTTACTCAGTATTATCTCAGTCTATTTTAGGTGGTTATAATTCAACTGCTTCTGGTCATTCAATTTCGATTGACTATAATATTAATAGAAATAAATTGGAGTTTGGTGTTGGACTTGGAATTAATCTACCAACTGAATATTTAGATCAAGGAATAAATCTATTTTACAAGAAAAAGTTATACCCAGTCAAAACTCATGAATATTTTGCATTTAAAACATATATAAACAGAAATATACTTGAAAAAACAAATTTTAACGTTTTTGTTTATTACGACTTCCAATTAAGACGTTCTGGAGCTAGATCGCAATTATATTTAAGTCTCGGTTATGACTCTACTCTTGTTAAAGATAGACCGGAAGATGGGATTATTTATCAAGAATCTATTGTTGAATATGGTCCCTATTTCTGGTTAGAGAATACAGTAGGTGTTGGTATGGATATTTTCCTAAGTAAAAGATGTTTTTTAAGACAAAAGGTTGGTCTTGGTATAACTATGATTTACGGTTATGATGAAGGAAACCAAATAGTCAACTTTAGTGGTAGAAGTAGTATGTACGGTTTTTTGGCATACTTCGGAGTAGGATATAGGTTAAAATAGTATTGTTTAATTTTCTTTATCTATTAAATATATTATGCCACTATTCTAAGATAAATATAGCTTAATTTCTATAGATGCTATTATCAAACTAAGTAAAAAGCTTATAGATAAAAATAAAAGAGTTTTTCCCAAATTGAGCTTTAGAAGGGTGGTTTCTATCACAGGCCAGTTGGTGCTAGAAGGCCGTTTGAATGATAGTAAAACTATAAATGTAGGCGCTCTAAAAACAGGTACTTACTTTTTGCAGCTAGAAAGTCAGCGCGCAGCTACTTATCGGGCCAATGTGTTTATGAAGGAATAGAAATGTATTGCTTTCCAAAACTCCCTTTAGCTATTTCAGCTAAAGGGAGTTTTTTTGTAACTTTTTATAAGTTTCTGTTTATCCAAATGTTAAAAAATAACTTTTTGGTAATCCATTAAATTTGAGTCAAAACCACTATTGGCATGCTTTTGAGCAATTTTTATAGTGGATTGTAACTTTTTGTTTTAGAGATAGGTATAGGAATTATCAATTTTAGTAATTAAGTTTAGGTATGAAAAAGAGAGAAATTGAACAGTTCTTTATACCAACCGAGCACCCATGTTCGATAGTTGAGTATTGCTCTCTCTCTGCAGAATATAGGTTTCGAGAGGTTATTCATCATTTGTTTTATGGAAAATGTACGTTTTATTGGTGTAGCTGCTCGATTGAGAAACTATGCCTAATACATGTAATAACCATAAAACTTTAAAAATGAAAAAGATTAATTACATAACAATGGCTGCTATGGCAGCAATACTAATTACTTCTTGTGAAAAAGAAGAGAATATGGCTATTAATACTGAAAATGGTCAAAATAGTAAATCAGGATTAGCTAATTCCAATAAAAGTGAAGAGGTTAATGTTGAAGATATTTTTACTTTTATTGATGCAGTTAGCGATGATGGGATTACAGTTGCTGCTACTGTCGCAGAAGATGCAATGCTTTATACTGAAGCAGCACTAAATTGGAGACTAACTAATACGGATAAAATACCTTCTTCAAGTTATGTCGGTAATACCGAAATTAACGTCACAGTGTCAGAGTATGGAGGTGCGTTACAAATAAATAGTTCTGATATTGAAAACATGAATTCAGATTTGTACAACCACATATACAACGTTGCAGATACGTTAACGTTACCTGATTTAGGTGACGGTAAATATATATCTGTAATTGACTTAAACTGGGAGGAATTGATAGAAGGTTCAAATACAATAACTGTTCAGTTTGTAATTAATAATTCAGTATCTAGTGCACCAAGTTGTAATGTAACCGATTATTGGAAACCAATTTTCAATATGGGCGGGTGTAATAATAATACGGCTACAACTAGTGATGCAGGAAAGGAAATAAATACCCGTGTAAATATGGAGATTTGTAATTCTTATATCAACAATTGTACAAGTCCAATTTGGTTTAATATGCAGACTACGGCAGCTATCAATCCATTTGTGAACCCTCAATATTCTAATAATATTTGGAATGACAATAAATATATTTTTGTTTGTTTATCTGACACTTATATCAATGCATTGAAAACTAGTTGTATTAATATTGGCAATCAAGTGGTAAATACTTCAATTTACAATAAAATAAAAACAATAGTTGTTGGTGAGACTATTATTCCATCAGTATCTACTCCAGCTTATTCCCATAATTACACCTATTTCTCAGGTCGTTGTATTGATTATCCTGCAATATCTAAGCCTCAACCTTGTTTTGGATGTTAAAAACTAATTTTTATAAAATGAAATACATTTTATTAATCATCACCTCAATGCTCTTTAGTATTGAGGTGATTTCACAACAATTTCAGTTTAAGTTAGACAAATCGGTCGAGAATGAACTATTTGATGTTATTGAAACGGACTCTACGTATGAGTTCGTAGGAACTCAATTTACCTTATCAAATAGAAGGCCTTATACAATGAGCATGTCTAAATCAGGTGCTATTTTAAATGATTCAATTTTCAATTACACTGATAGGTCAACTTTTGGAGGAATAGCTAACAGTAAAAATTATCAAATTAAAGTTTCATCTACTTTGCCAACTCCTCTTTTGTCAGGAAAGAATAGTGAGCTATATTTTAATTCTGTAAATGGGTTAAATAACGATTTCACGATTCAATTTGCTGATACAACGAAACAGTTATTAATTGAGAATTTAAAAGTTCTTAATGATACCTTATTGTTTGCAATGGGATTTTATGCAGATACAGCTAGATTTAGAAATGCTTTCATGTGGATAATCAATCTAAATGATACCTCACAACAGTTTATCGACTTTTCTTCAAATCAAATATCACTAGTAGGCTTTGTATCAGATATTATTTCTTATAAAAATAAATTTATCGCTTCTACTTACGGTGTACTTGATGGTGATCCGAATGATTGGGGTGGTTCTGCTGAAATTGTCTTATTAAATCAAAGTTTTCAAATGGACACCGTATTTAATATTTCCTTTTCGCAAAATACATTTAATCGTAATTTCGTTGGTTTTTTTACGAGTCTAGCCCAATTAGATGATAACCACTTTATGATAGCTTCAAAAGCGGCAAATTCCCGAGGAATATCTCATGCAAAGCCTGATGATATGGTTAGTATTGTATTAGACTCTAATTTTAATGAAGTAGCTTTAAATTTCTATGGACTGAGAGATTCTTCTGCAGAGCAGGCCAATCAATGTCTTTCTAGATTTGAGGGCGACCCTTACGTTTACATTGGAGGAACTGAAAACTATAAAGTTGATTTTTCCGGCTACCCTTCAGATACTACACTATTTATACTTACCAAGGCGGACTTAATGGGCAATGAAATATGGACCCGTTATTATAGTAACAATACCAATTTGTTTATGCGGAAAGTATTGGCAACATCAGATGGTGGAGCACTTATGGTCGGTTGGTCGTATGATCCTGCAGGCCCTGATGGTTTTGAGAAGGATGTTTGGATTGTAAAAGTAGATAGTAATGGTAATTATTTACCTACGAGTATTAAAGAACAACAAATTTCGAACAGTGACTTCAATTTTTATCCGAACCCTTTAAAGAATGAGCTGCATTTTAGACAAATTAATACCCTCAGAAATTATCAGTTTGAGCTATTCGATGTTTCAGGCAGAAAAGTCGCAGAAGAACAATTGATAAATAGTGATGAAACAATTAATACCAGTCATCTAAAAAGTGGAGCATATATTTATCATTTGATGGATCAGAATGGAAATTATGCTACTGGAAAACTTATAAAAGAATAGGTTAACTAAATACTATTTATACTAACTCCCTTTAGCTGAACTGCTAAAGGGAGTTTTTTTTTGCTTTTATTATAAGTTGCTCGTTACCAAAATGTTAAAAAATAACTTTTTTGTAATCCATTAAATTTGAGTCAAAACCACTATTGGCGTAGCTTTGAGCAATTTTTTATTGCGGATTGTAACTTTTTGTTTTAGAGGCAGGTATAGGAATTGTAAATTTTCGTAATTAAGTTTGGGTATGAAAAAGAGAGAAATTGACCAATTCTTTAAACCTGCCGAACATCCTTTTATGTTAGTTGGGTATTGCTCTCTCTCTCTCTCTCTACGCGAGCAGCGATTAAAGGAATTCATGCGTCTATGGTTTAAAGGCAGAGGAACCATTTATAGGCGGGATTTAAATAAGGAATACCATTTTAATTATTTTTAATTTAAATCAAACGAAAATGTTTAAAACAAGAATAGTAACTGCATTTGCAGTATGTGCCATGCTATTTACAGCATGTGAGAAAGACCAAGTAATCACACCTGATAACTCCATAACGACTTCAACTAAGTCCGCTATTGGGAATGGGGATAAATCAACCAATATAATTCCAGGATTACAAGAGTTTGTTGATGATTTGGTAAAAAACAACGATACACCTGACGACCTGTCTTTAGAAGATGCTGTATTATTTACAGAGGCGGCATTGAATGTGCAACTTGCAAATACAGCAGGAGATTTAGTAACAACGGACTCTTTGTATATTGTATCATCTACTTTAAATACCAATGCTATTTATGAGTCAGGACTAGTTTCAGGAACGGAGATCTATGATTTCTACAATGATATAAAGTCTCAAATTATGACCATTGGAAACAATAACTTCTCATCTGGTGATGTAGAGGTAGCTTCTGTTGATATTTCTTACGGCGAGCACTTTGATAAGTCTGCTGTTAAAGTTTTGATTAAATTCGGTCGAGGAGGAGTTCCTGCTATCTGTGATTGGGATGGTGATTATAAGGCTGCGTTAAGGCAAGGAGGCTGCGGAACAAATCCCGGGCAGAAACAAAATACAGATGCTGCAAAAGAAGTTAGTATGCGAATTCAAAATGGGAATTGTAATTCTCCGCTTGTCAGATGTGGCTTTGTGTTTGACTTAACTACCTATCCTGATCCTATCGCCTCTGGGGCGAGTTATTGGAATACAGAGTTGTATAACGTTTCGCCAATTGGGAACGTTTCGTGCATATCAGAGTTGGGACAAGTACAATGGTATAACCGAATGGAAAATTATATTTCTTTTAATTATCCATACCCCAACGCTAAAGGCAGACAGGTGGATTGTATAAATTCATGGTTGCAAGTAAGAATTAGGTATGTTAACGCAATAAATAGCAATGTATATGTAAATAATATGCATCAATTTACTGATTGTACCTTTATTAATGATATCGGTATTAATAAACCAATGTTCTAAAATTATATATTATGAAAAATTACAAATCACTGATTGTATTATTTTTCATTTTGATTGGGCTGAATCTTTCAGCCCAATCATTTGAAAGGTATATTAAACACAATTATTCAGAACAAGGTATTATTGACCCAATAGAATTTAGTTCAGGAGATTTTGTAGTAGGAAGTATCTTTCCATATACAGAATCTGCAAATGATTATTCGGAAAGCATGCTTTATCAGATGAACTCCAATGGTATTTTGATAGATAGTGTTTATCTCCCATTTGGGATTCAAAAACTATTTTTAGAGAATAGCTCCTTGATGGGGATAGGCAATCGATTTAATCCAAGTGACACAACAACCCAGCAATTACTTTTTAAGTTTAGACCAAATTCTATAGATACTTTATTTACACGAAAATTAAATCGTTCAGACTCTTTATATTTCTCGTCTTATATTAACTTTGTAGATTATTGTAACTGTTATACTGAAGTTGGAGCAAAGTATGATACTGCTTTTAATTCATCTCCTTACGTTCGTCAATTTGACTCCAATTTTACTGTTCTTAATTATAAGGAATATAGTTCTCCATACAGTCCACAAGTTGCCTTTCCTCTATTTTACAGTTTTTTAGAGCGAACGGATGAAAATGGAATCGTTATCATAGGAAGTAATTTAGACAGTTTTAATACTATTTATGATCAATTTCTTGCTGTACTTACTTTTTTAGATAGTAATTTAAATAGGGATAGATTAAAACAACCAATTCAATTATCTACATCAATTCCGCTCAGTGGAGGAGCTTCTGCATATTTAGATCAAGTAGTACATGGAGTTGGTCTGAATGATTCTACCTATTTATTTGCAGGTAGCGGAATCTCTAAAGGACATTTTATTTTTGGAGAACAAGATATTGGTTTGATTAAAACCGACACTACCTTTAATTATATGTCATCTCTGTTTTATGGGCTTAGTGATACGGCAGATTTTCCTGCACCTAACTTAATTAGTAAGACTTTAAATGGAATTTATATTTACTCAACTGCAAATCTAGACCCATTAGGGTCTTCGGAATGGTTTATAAATCTTACTAAACTTGATAATGATGGAAATATCTCGTGGAGTAAATTGTACAAAAAGGGAACAAGGCTATCTGCTAGAGGAGTGCTTGCAACCTCAGATGGGGGTGCACTCATGATTGCAAATGAAATCGATTTAAACAAACCAACACAACCTGTAAGTGGGCCTGCTGATTCTGATATTTACATCCTAAAAGTAGATAGCAACGGCAATCAAACTTCGGTAGGTATAGCAGAAGGTACTGCCATACCAGAGAATAACTTTCTATTTTATCCTAACCCAGTAGAAGATCAATTAACCATTCGAAAAGTAAATCAGTTTGGTAATTATCAGTTACTACTGTTTGATAGCTTCGGAAAGCAGGTACTCAATTATAATTGGGTAAACGATCAAGCTCAATTAAATTTGAGTCATCTAAAGTCAGGTATTTATGTTTATCTTCTTGTAGATGAAAAAGGAAGATCAGCAGGCGGTAAGTTGCTGAAGATGTAGTTCAATATTAGAAATATGTACAGTTAACTTTTAAAACGTACACGCATTTGTGCTAGTTTACTTATGAAGGTAATTATACCTTAGCTAATCTTTTTATGAAAGAGTAAAGCAAATTTATTTTTAAATGTAATTCCCTTCACCTAAATTGGTGAAAGGAGTTTTTTTTGTTCTTACCGTAAGTTTCTGTTTATCCAAATGTTAAAAAATAACTTTTTGGTAATCCATTAAATTTGAGTCAAAACCACTATTGGCGTGGCTTTGAGCAATTTTTTATAGTGGATTGTAACTTTTTGTTTTAGAGGTAGGTATAGGAATTGTAAATTTTCGTAATTAAGTTTGGGTATGAAAAAGAGAGAAATTGACCAATTCTTTAAACCTGCCGAACATCCTTTTATGTTAGTTGGGTGTTGCTCTCTCTCTCTCTCTCTACGCGAGCAGCGATTAAAGGAATTCATGCGTCTATGGTTTAAAGGAAGAGGAACCATTTATAGGCGGGATTTAAATAAGGAATACCATTTTAATTATTTTTAATTTAAATCAAACGAAAATGTTTAAAACAAGAATAGTAACTGCATTTGCAGTATGTGCCATGCTATTTACAGCATGTGAGAAAGACCAAGTAATCACACCTGATAACTCCATAACGACTTCAACTAAGTCCGCTATTGGGAATGGGGATAAATCAACCAATATAATTCCAGGATTACAAGAGTTTGTTGATGATTTGGTAAAAAACAACGATACACCTGACGACCTGTCTTTAGAAGATGCTGTATTATTTACAGAGGCGGCATTGAATGTGCAACTTGCAAATACAGCAGGAGATTTAGTAACAACGGACTCTTTGTATATTGTATCATCTACTTTAAATACCAATGCTATTTATGAGTCAGGACTAGTTTCAGGAACGGAGATCTATGATTTCTACAATGATATAAAGTCTCAAATTATGACCATTGGAAACAATAACTTCTCATCTGGTGATGTAGAGGTAGCTTCTGTTGATATTTCTTACGGCGAGCACTTTGATAAGTCTGCTGTTAAAGTTTTGATTAAATTCGGTCGAGGAGGAGTTCCTGCTATCTGTGATTGGGATGGTGATTATAAGGCTGCGTTAAGGCAAGGAGGCTGCGGAACAAATCCCGGGCAGAAACAAAATACAGATGCTGCAAAAGAAGTTAGTATGCGAATTCAAAATGGGAATTGTAATTCTCCGCTTGTCAGATGTGGCTTTGTGTTTAACTTAACTACTTATCCTGATCCTATAGCCTCTGGGGCGAGTTATTGGAATACAGAGTTGTATAACGTTTCGCCAATGGGTAATGTAGCATGTATTTCAGAGCTGGGACAAGTACAATGGTATAACCGAATGGAAAATTATATTTCTTTTAATTATCCATACCCCAACGCTAAAGGCAGACAGGTGGATGTAATTAATTCATGGTTACAGGTACTAATAAATCCTAGAGACTTTAAGGTATATGTAAATAATATGCATCAATTTACTGATTGTACCTTTATTAATGATATCGGTATTAATAAACCAATGTTCTAAAATTATATATTATGAAAAATTATAAATCGCTGATTGTATTATTTTTCATCTTGATTGGGCTGAATCTTTCAGCCCAATCATTTGAAAGGTATATTAAACACAATTATTCAGAACAAGGTATTATTGACCCAATAGAATTTAGTTCAGGAGATTTTGTAGTAGGAAGTATCTTTCCATATACAGAGTCTGCAAATGATTATTCGGAAAGCATGCTTTATCGGATGAACTCCAATGGTATTCTAATAGATAGTGTTTACTTACCTTTTGGGATTCAAAAATTGTTATTGGTTAATAACTCCTTAATTGGTGTAGGCAACCGATTTAATTCAAGCGACACCACCACTCAACAGTTACTTTTTAAGTTTTACCCTAATTCGATTGATACCTTGTACACACGAAGTCTTAACCGTTCTGATTCACTATACGATTCTAGATATGTTGATTTCGTTGATTATTGTAATTGTTATACAGAAATAGGTTTTAAGTCTGACACATCTTTTAAGCCAGTACCTTATGTTCGGCAATTTGACTCCAGTTTGACGGTATTAAATTACAAAGAGTTTACCTCAGTTTATGGATCTCAGTTAAGTTTTCCTTATTTAGATAGTTTTTTAGAGCGAACAGATGAGGATGGTATCGTTATAATAGGTAGCAACCTAGATAGTTTTAATATCAATTATGACCAATATCCTGCTGTACTTTACTTTTTAGATGCAAATTTAAACCGTGATACAACTAAACAACCCATTCAACTTATTACATCAATACCTATTTCAGGTGGCGTCAATGCACATTTACAAAGCTTAGTTCATTCAACAAGATTAAATGACTCTACTTACTTATTTTCTGGTAGTGGTATTTCTCGAGGGCACTTTGTTTTTGGAGATCAAGATATTGGATTAATAAAAACTGACACCGCCTTTAATTATATTTCAGCTCAGTTTTATGGGCTTCGAGATACAATTGATTCACCTGCACCTAATTTTTTGAGTAGAACAGGAAGCGGCTTTTTTCTATTTTCAACTACCAATATCGATATATTTGGATCAGATTGGTATTTAAATCTAACAAAGCTGGATAACAATGGAAATATTATATGGAGTAAATTGTACAAAAAAGGAACACGACTTTATGCTAGAGGAGTTCTTGCAACTTCAGATGGTGGTGTCCTTATGATTGCAAATGAATTCGATTTTAATAAACCAACGCAACCCGTTAGTGGTCCCGGCGATTTAGATATTTACATCCTAAAAGTAGATAGCAACGGCAATCAAACTTCGGTAGGTATAGCAGAAGGTACTGCCATACCAGAGAATAACTTTCTATTTTATCCTAACCCAGTAGAAGATCAATTAACCATTCGAAAAGTGAATCAGTTTGGTAATTACCAACTTTTCCTTTTTGATAGCTTCGGTAAGCAAGTACTCAATTATAATTGGGTAAACGATCAAGCTCAATTAAATTTGAGTCATCTAAAGTCAGGTATTTATGTTTATCTTCTTGTAGATGAAAAAGGAAGATCAGCAGGCGGTAAGTTGCTGAAGATGTAGTTCAATATTAGAAATATGTACAGTTAACTTTTAAAACGTACACGCATTTGTGCTAGTTTACTTATGAAGGTAATTATACCTTAGCTAATCTTTTTATGAAAGAGTAAAGCAAATTTATTTTTAAATGTAATTCCCTTCACCTAAATTGGTGAAAGGAGTTTTTTTTGTTCTTACCGTAAGTTTCTGTTTATCCAAATGTTAAAAAATAACTTTTTGGTAATCCATTAAATTTGAGTCAAAACCACTATTGGCGTGGCTTTGAGCAATTTTTTATAGTGGATTGTAACTTTTTGTTTTAGAGGTAGGTATAGGAATTGTAAATTTTCGTAATTAAGTTTGGGTATGAAAAAGAGAGAAATTGACCAATTCTTTAAACCTGCCGAACATCCTTTTATGTTAGTTGGGTGTTGCTCTCTCTCTCTCTCTCTACGCGAGCAGCGATTAAAGGAATTCATGCGTCTATGGTTTAAAGGAAGAGGAACCATTTATAGGCGGGATTTAAATAAGGAATACCATTTTAATTATTTTTAATTTAAATCAAACGAAAATGTTTAAAACAAGAATAGTAACTGCATTTGCAGTATGTGCCATGCTATTTACAGCATGTGAGAAAGACCAAGTAATCACACCTGATAACTCCATAACGACTTCAACTAAGTCCGCTATTGGGAATGGGGATAAATCAACCAATATAATTCCAGGATTACAAGAGTTTGTTGATGATTTGGTAAAAAACAACGATACACCTGACGACCTGTCTTTAGAAGATGCTGTATTATTTACAGAGGCGGCATTGAATGTGCAACTTGCAAATACAGCAGGAGATTTAGTAACAACGGACTCTTTGTATATTGTATCATCTACTTTAAATACCAATGCTATTTATGAGTCAGGACTAGTTTCAGGAACGGAGATCTATGATTTCTACAATGATATAAAGTCTCAAATTATGACCATTGGAAACAATAACTTCTCATCTGGTGATGTAGAGGTAGCTTCTGTTGATATTTCTTACGGCGAGCACTTTGATAAGTCTGCTGTTAAAGTTTTGATTAAATTCGGTCGAGGAGGAGTTCCTGCTATCTGTGATTGGGATGGTGATTATAAGGCTGCGTTAAGGCAAGGAGGCTGCGGAACAAATCCCGGGCAGAAACAAAATACAGATGCTGCAAAAGAAGTTAGTATGCGAATTCAAAATGGGAATTGTAATTCTCCGCTTGTCAGATGTGGCTTTGTGTTTGACTTAACTACCTATCCTGATCCTATCGCCTCTGGGGCGAGTTATTGGAATACAGAGTTGTATAACGTTTCGCCAATTGGTAACGTTTCGTGCATATCAGAGTTGGGACAAGTACAATGGTATAACCGAATGGAAAATTATATTTCTTTTAATTATCCATACCCTAACGCTAAAGGCAGACAGGTGGATGTAGTTAACTCTTGGTTACAAACAATGTTCCGCTTAGTTCAAACAAGACAAGGTTCTTATTCAACATTTATTTATACTAATAATTTACATCAATTTACTGATTGTACGTTTATCAACGATGTAGGAATTGATAAGCCAATGTTCTAAAATTTAAATTATGAAAAATTATAAATCGCTGATTGTATTATTTTTCATCTTGATTGGGCTGAATCTTTCAGCCCAATCATTTGAAAAAAGAATAGACAGAACCCTCTCTGAGAGCACAAATGGACTAGCAATCGAATTACTTAACGGGAATTTTATATTTACTTCATCTTTACCAAATTCCGGAAGTTATTATGGAGGTTTTAGTGAGTCTATATTTTATCTGATAGACTCGAACGGCTTATTTAAGGATAGTATTTACTTACCTTTTAGTAGTGGGGCATTTGTTATGATTGACAGTGTCATATATGGTTCAGGAACAAGGTATGATTCCTCTGATACTACATTTACTCCAATATTATATAAAATTAATCCATTTACTTTAGATACACTAGAGGTAAGTTATTTAAGTAGTTCTGACTCAACTTTATCTTCTACTACAATCAAAAAAGTTGTCTACTGTAATTGTTTCACAGAGGTTGGAGTCAAGGCTGATACTGGATCTAATCTTACTCCATACGTTAGGCAATTCGACTCTAACTTAGCAGTACTTAATTATAAAGAGTTTTCATCGGTATACGGTCCTCAAAGCTACTTTCCAAATATTTATAGTTTTTTAGAACGAACAGATAAAAATGGAATAGCTTTAATAGGCAGCAATTTGGATAGTTTTAATACACTTTATGATCAGTTTCCTGTGATGATTACCTTCTTAGATGGTAACCTTAATAGGGACAGCCTAAGGCAACCTATTCAATTAACCAGTGCCTCAATTATTAGCGGAGGAGTTAAGGCTTATTTATCAACCGCCAACTATATTAGTTTAAGTGATTCTACCTATTTGTTTGCAGGAAATGCAATTTCAAAAGGGCATTTTTTATGGGGGGAAAGTGATATAGGCCTTTTAAAAATGGATACTGCATTTAATTTATTATCTTCAACTTTTTATGGTCTTGTTGATACTTTGGATGGGGCACCAATAGGAATGATTGATAAAATGGACGACTTTATTTATGTTCTTAATACCACTAACATCAACTTTCTTTCAAATTGGTATTTAAGTTTAACTCGTCTTGATAAAAATGGAAATGTGATTTGGAATAAGTTTTATAAAGATGGTAAAAAATATGAAGCTAAAGGCATTTTAACAACAGCAGATGGTGGTGCTTTAATTCTCGCTGATATGTTTGACATTAACAAACCTAACCAACCAAGTTCAGGTATGGGCGATTTAGATATCTACATTCTTAAAGTAGATAGCAACGGCAATCAAACTTCGGTAGGTATAGCAGAAGGTAATGCCATACCAGAGAATAACTTTCTATTTTATCCTAATCCAGTAGAAGATCAATTAACCATTCGAAAAGTGAATCAGTTTGGTAATTACCAACTTTTCCTTTTTGATAGCTTCGGTAAGCAAGTACTCAATTATAATTGGGTAAACGATCAAGCTCAATTAAATTTGAGTCATCTAAAGTCAGGTATTTATGTTTATCTTCTTGTAGATGAAAAAGGAAGATCAGCAGGCGGTAAGTTGCTGAAGATGTAGTTCAATATTAGAAATATGTCCAGTTAACTTTTAAAACGTACACGAATTTGTGCTAGTTTACTTATGAAGGTAATTATATCTTAGCTAATCTTTTTATGAAAGAGTAAAGCAAATTTATTTTTAAATGTAATTCCCTTCACCTAAATTGGTGAAAGGAGTTTTTTTTGTTCTTACCGTAAGTTTCTGTTTATCCAAATGTTAAAAAATAACTTTTTTTTTAACTCCCTAAAAACGAGTAAAAACCAATGAGGGCGCGGCTTTGGTTAACTTTTTACGAATATCTGTAACTTTTTGTTTTAGAGATAGGTATAGGAAATGTAAATTTTAGTAATTAAGTTTGGGTATGAAAAAGAGAGAAATTGAACAGTTCTTTATACCAACCGAGCACCCATGTTCGATAGTTGAGTATTTCTCTCTCTCTGCCAAATCTAGGTTTCGAAAGATAATTCACTATTTATTTTATGGAAAATGTAAGTTTTATTGGCGTAGTTAATCGATTGAAAAACGCTTACCGAATACATTTATAGACATAAACTAGAAAGAATGAATAAGATAAAATACATAACAATGGCTGCCATGGCAGCAATAATGATTACTTCTTGTGAAAAGGGAGTAGGATTGAATTCAGAGCAAATGACTCTTAATAGTAATTCAGAAGTAAAAGCTAACACGAATTTTACAACTGATAAGTCGGCAGAAATCATGACCTACACTATTAATAGAGAGAATATTGAAAAAGAAATCTTAACTATAACAGATGAAACATTTAATTCTGCCTTTTTATCAGAATACCCAAACGCATGGTTAACAATAAACCCTACTGACAGTTCAAATCAGGTAACCTTTAACATCATGCCTAACGGAGATGATGATGGAAATCCAATTATTACAGATCCTAATACAGTTGTCTGTTCAGGTGGAGGATACTCTTTTGTTTCTTGTGTAAGTGATTGGTTCGATTTAAATCCTGATGGTTGTTTAGTGATAACTCAAAGTGGCGGCTCATTCTCCGCGAATGATGAAGGCTGTTAGGATATTGAAAAGTTAAATTTCATCGTTTTTGGGCGATTAAACTAATTTTAAACTCTATTAAAACTCCCTTTAGCTATTCAGTTAAATGGAGTTTTTTAGATAGTGTATATTTGATAAAATAGCGATTTATATGAGAAACTTACTATTGATTATTCTAATTTGCATCTCTCAGTTTTCTTTTAGCCAAAATAAGTTCATCATTGGTAATTTACAAGTCAATAATCTACTAGATAACAGTACTTTTCCATCAGAAGTTGGTTTTCAGTTTCACACTAGAGTATCATTGGGTGCACAGATACCTTTGTATTACGATATAGAAAAGGAACAAGAAGTCTTTTCGTTAGAGCTTGGCGTCGGTACTTATATGACTTCCATGTATTTTAAAAATTCAATACTTGATAATCCAAGAAGTCAGGGAAGTGGAGGTGTTATAAGTGGTTTCTTCTTTAAAGCTGAACCGAGTGTCAATATTTATCAGAATAAAAAGAGAACCATCTTTTTACATGCTAGTTTAAATAATGTACTGCATATTATGCCCAATTCAGAAACAATGAGTGGATTCACTCGAAAAGATTCAAGTACAATAGTATTATTACCAACGTTAATTCTAATGCATTGCAATACGCTATTGAACCTTATTTAGGTGTAAGCTATTTATGGAAGTTCAAAAAAAGCAGTAATGGACTACTTTTTCGGGTAAAAAGAGGGTTTGTATTTCATGAACAATCAATCGCAGTTATGCGCATTTCTGATACTAATGAAACTACTAACATTAAATTTAACAATAACAATTGGACATTATCAATAGCTTATTTGCTGCGAAAAAATCAATAAAACTTTTTTACTGAGCCTGCTGAACAACATACGCTCTCAAATCTTCAATTTGCTGAGGGCTCAATCGCTCTTCAGGATAATGAGGCATATAACGAGGCTTGCCTTTATCCGCATACGTTCCATGAACTATTATGTCGTACAAATTCCATAAGCCATTTTTGTCTAAATTATTGTTGAATTTTTTGAAAGTCACTTTTGCATCATCCAATAGAATTGGAGAAACTCCACCATCTTGATGGCATGCTTGGCAACTTAATTCATAAACCTTTTTTCCATTGGTAGGATCTCCGATTAATCCTGCATATCCTTCTATTTTATTATCAGGATTTTTTGGGAAAGTGGCTGGGCTTTTTAACGCATATTTTGATTTGATTCGAGCTAATTTATCTTGATTACTTGCATCAGATTTTAAGTAGTTGAAATCTTCTTCAGTTAAGTTCAAATCATCTACTGTCAGTTGGATAGATTCATAGTAAGCCAAAATTGCTTCTAATTCCCACTCGTCTAAATATCTACCAGAAGAGCATACCTTTGCGCATAACTGAGTTGATTCTTCCAAACTTTTACTAGCCGCTGTTACCAAATCGCCATACTTTAGAACGTAGTCATCATTATACCAGCTTTCTCTGTTATATATTCCCCAAAATGTAGTGGCCGGTAAAAACTTCAGGTTATTTTCAGCTGCGTATTCTAGTCTAGCTTGAGGATCAAATTGAGTAATAATTGGATCCTCTTGCACTTGGTTATGGCAGCTTGTGCAAGCGAAATACTTACTGATAAAAGGGCCCATTTTCCCATCAGGACCCATAGCTCGACCATTGTAAACTAAGGATTTTCCTCGCTCGATTAATTCAGCAGCAGGATTTTCTCTGTAATGCGTTTGCTTTTTATCACCATACTCTAGCAATAAATCGCTCAATTTATTAGTAGGAGTGAAGGCAAAAAAATCGTCGTAACTATTCCAACTAATAAGTGAAAAAGAAATAACGATAAGTAATAGTGTGCTTACTTTCTTCATGTTACTTGTATTTTTTGCCTTTTAACTGAAAATTACGGCTAAAGTTAAACCCGAAAAAGATATCGCCTTTGAAAAAATCTTCTCTTGTTTCTGAGATAAAAAACTTGTCAATCATCCCTCTTGAGTTAGAAACATGCAATTGGAATACATGGCTTTTTGTTTGTATATCAAATCCTAAAGAGAGTGAGTTGGTAAACTCATCTGCCATTTGGTTTGGCAATACGTAATAGTACTCTGCTTGAAAAGAAACTGTTTTTGTCAGTTGGTAACGAGTAGCTGCGCCAATCGCAAAAAGATCATTTTTTTCATCCCTAGTTTCTATCAAGTTTCTATGGATAAATGTTGGCATTAACTGAGCTGAAAATTCATCGCAAAACTTTCGAGCAATCATCAGTTGATGTCCATAAGTCATTCTATTTGCAAAGTCATAATTTACACCAGGAATTTCAGAAAAGTCTGCCGTTCTAATCGCAGCATTACTTTGCCATGTAACGGTTACAGGCATATTTTTACCGCCTGATGATTGTCTTAGAATTTTGTATTTAGCGAAACCATCTACTGTTTTCTCAAAAGAACTCCGGCCTATTCCTACAGTTAATCGATCTGTAATACCATAGTCTAATCCCAAACGAATAGTGGCTTGGTCTAAGCCAAAGAAATTATCAAAACCTTCGCTGATTAACCCAAAACGGTGAGATATTAAAAATTTTAATTGCCCTTCTTCATTTGTTTCTACCGATTGACCATTTACAATTCGTGTATCTTTAAATGTTTCAGAAGCATAATTGGTTGATTCTTGTGCGTTCCCTATTACAGTAAAAGCTGTAAAAAAAGCAGATATAAGTATCTTTTTCATCTAATTAATTGTTTGGTGCTCCGGCATCTAACCAAGTAGTTAATTTACGTATTTCACAATCAGGAAGGGGAGCAGAAGCAGGCATATCTTTTCTGATTACTACTCTTTGTTTGATCTTATTATTATCGTCAACACCTGCTTTTATTCCTGCATATGTTGAGAAGTCTCCATTAAAGGATCCACTGTTATGACAACCTGAAGTAGAGCAATTCTGTTTAAAAATAGGTTCGATATCTGTTTGG
This sequence comes from Vicingaceae bacterium, assembly GCA_018402765.1. Taxonomy (GTDB): domain Bacteria; phylum Bacteroidota; class Bacteroidia; order Flavobacteriales_E; family Vicingaceae; genus Acidiluteibacter. Next base: position 493,413 of record JAGYIE010000003.1, read on the forward strand.
AAACTTACACGATCCGTTTTGCAATTATCGAAGTTAACTGTGGGTTTTAGATCTTCAATATTCTCATATTCGCATGCTGTTAAAGAAAATAACAAAATACATATGAATTGAAATGTTCTTTTCATTTGGACAAATTTTATTAAGTTTAATACAAATAGAAACCTAATTAGTTGACGCAAGTTAGAAAAAAATACCCAACGAATTAAGTACACTTTTATTAAATATACGTATGTTGACTTGCCGGTATTCCTAAGTAAAATAATGATTGTAGCACTACAGCTAATTGCTCATAATTTTCTTTTTTATAATTGTTTATAAGTCGAATAACTTGGGGGGATAATTTTTTGAATGATGTTTTTTGTCGCTACCTCGATAACTTGAGCCAATATAGTGAAGTTTCATAGAGATCTTCGAGCTAATTGCCAAGCTGCAGTTGGATTGGTTTCTTTAGGCTGTGTTACTAAGTAGATGTGCACTGCAAGCACGATAATTAAAATTGAAATAATCGAACCTATTCAAATGGTTATTTTTACTACTGTCTTTTTCATCGTTAATGGTTTTGGTTGTCTGTTTAACTACGAAAGGAAAGAGAGTTTGGATTTATTTTTATCAAATAAAACCTTGACGTATAATTCTCACTTAATAAAAATAAAGGTTTGTTAATTTGATGAAACAAAAAAACCTCTTAAATACAGAAATTTAAGAGGTTTTTTGTCAGTTTGAGCGTACTATTCTAACTCTCCTGCAATTGGGGTAAATAATCTGTTCCAACGTACTTTATTGAATCCTGTTCTATTTGGGTCTAACGATAACCATACAAATACTGCTTTTCCTACTACATGGTCTTCAGGTACAAAACCCCAAAATCGGCTATCTTGTGAATTGTGTCTATTATCTCCCATCATCCAATAGTAATCCAGTTGGAATGTATAGCTTTCTGCAACTTCTCCATTTATGTAGATTCGACCGTCTTTGACCGCTACCTCGTTATTTTCATAAACTTGGATCGCTCTTCTATACAGCGGCCAATTATCTTTGTTTAATTGAACTGTTGATCCTTTTTTAGGGATAGTTAGAGGGCCAAAGTTATCTTCCGTCCAGTCGTATCCTTTTGCATTTGGAAAGATTAAGTTCTTACCATATTTTCCATCAGAATAATACCCTTTAGGCTTATTGATTGGCTCAATTCTTTTTACATATGGAAGGGCTTCTATTCGTTTTTTATTCTCATCAGTCAATAGCATAAAGTATAAACCCGGACCATCCATACGTGATTCTGTAATTTCCCAATCGAGTAATTCTTCTCTAGAGAAACCGCGCCCGTCAGTTTTAACGAGATAGCTAAATTGAACACCTTCAGCTTGATATGCTTCCTCGCCATTAACAAAAAGTTTGGTGTCTATTATTTCAATTTTGTCTCCTGGTATGGCTACACACCTCTTGATATAGTTTTCTCTTTTGTCCACAGGACGCGCTACAATATCAAATTGCTGCTCTAAAGTAGCTCTGCCATAATCTCTCTCTAACTGATAAAAGGTTCTGTCTTGATGCTGAACTACAACAGTATCTCCTGCAGGAAAATTAAAGACAACAGCATCATTTCGTTCAACTTCTCCAAATTGGAAAACACGTTTGTAAGGAAATTTAATCCATTCTAAATAGGATTTCACATTTTCAGAGCCTGGCATGGTGTGATGTGCAAATGGAAAAAATAGGGGTGTATTTGGAATTCTTGAACCGTAGCTAACTTTACTTACAAATAGAAAATCACCTACTAACAATGACTTTTCCATAGAACTAGTAGGTATCGTAAATGCTTCAATGTAAAATGCTCTAATTAAAGTAGCCAGTATTACTGCAAAGCTTATGGCATCAGCCCATTCTCTGCTTTTAGGCTTTGTCCATCGATGAACTACCTCATTACCCCTCCATTTGTATTCTTCTTTACTTCCTAGAAGATACAAGTAAACTGGAGCAGCAATTACCATCCCTACATGATTTTTAAATTCAAATATGCCAAAACGTTTAAGTAGTTCTGTTATAATTCCAACCCAAATGATAAACCCAACAAATGGGATGTAATAGACAATTAACCACCACCAAGGTTTTTCTACCAATTTAATAGCTTCATATGTCCCATAAAATGGAATCAGGGCTTTCCATGGTTCTAAGCCTGCTTTTTTGAAAACAAGGTACAAACCTACGTGGCTCAACAAAAAATATATTAAGGCAAGAATGCCTGCTAACTCTATACTTATCAACATAATGTTACAATTTCAATACATCTTTCATGGAGAAAACTCCATGCTTATTTTTAATAAATTCAGCAGCTATAATCGCACCCAAAGCAAAGCCATCTCGGCTGTGGGCGGTATGTTTGATAGAAATATCATCTATAGCTGATTGGTAAGATATTTCGTGGGTTCCGGGTACATCAGGCAACCGAATCGCTTTTATTTCTATCTCATTTTCTTTTGGAGACTGGTCAATCACCCAATTGCTTTTGGTTGGATAATTTTCGATAATCCCCTCACTTATTGTAATTGCAGTTCCACTAGGTGCATCTAATTTCTGAGTATGATGAATTTCTTCAACTTCTACATTGTATGCGGGGTGAGCGCTCATTAATTTGGCAAGTTGCTTATTTAATTCAAAGAATAAATTGACGCCAATACTAAAATTTGTGGCTGTTAATATCGCCCCATTGAGTTTAGCGCAACTCTCTTTAATAGAATCAAATTCAGCATACCATCCAGTAGTGCCAACAACTACCGGAATACCGGCTTCGAAACAGTTTTGAATATGAGAGGTAGCTAATTCAGGTCTAGAAAACTCAATGAATACATCAGCTTTCTTAAGATCTTCTTTAGCTATACTATTAATAGAGTCAATTTTTACAACTATTTCATGACCTCGATCTTTAGCTAATCGCTCAATGGTTTTACCCATCTTTCCATATCCATAAAGTCCTATTTTCATATAGCTGTAAATATAGCTTTGTCTTTTTGCTGTTTTACTTCATTTTACATTGAAGGTAAAAAAAGCATTTTAATGGTTAACGCCTAAATTTAATATTTAACTGAACTCCTGCTGTGTAATTCTGGTTATATGTATTAAATAAAACTTTGGGTCTAAATGAGGCTTCTAAATCGTCACTTATATTAAAGTAGTAAAGGTGAGCATCAACAGCTGCATCCACTATATTCAGCATATAACCAAATCCGGCTAACACAAATAACAGGTCTCTATTTTTTCTTCGATTCTCGATTAAGGTCAATAAATTTTGGTCAGTGTAAACACCTTCATAGGTATTATCATTTGTAGTTGGGTCGTCATCTACTCGGAATAGATACGCTTCTTTAAATTCTTCAAACTGTCTCTTTTGATCGAATGCAAAGTATAAACTGGCACCGATAGCGCCATAGACGAGCGGAACCTTCCAGTATTTTTTATTGTAAACTTGACCTGCTCCTGGAAGTACTGCTGATAATAAGCTTGCCCTTTTAGGAGAATGTTCAATAAAACTAGGATCAATTTTAGTAGTATCTCCTTGCGCGCTCAATTTAATTGAGGAAAATCCCAATAAAAAGTAGAATAGATATAGTGTTTTTTTAATCAAATCTTTAGATTAAAGATCTAATAATTCCATAATTCTCAATAGATGATCTTGAGATTCAAATGGGATAACAATTTTACCACTCTCTTCATCATTTCGCTGCAGCTTAACTGTTGTCTGAAAGAATTCACTCAGGTCGGCTTTCATTTTTTGCTCATGAAAAGACAATGAAACCGAAGCTGCTTTTTTTACTGTTTTTGAAGGCTTTCGTTCTTTAACTAATTCTTCAGTCTGCCTAACAGAAAGTTCATTTTGAAGGATTTCGTTAAACATTTTTAGTTGAGTTGCAGTATCTTTTAAATTGATTAATGCTCTAGCGTGACCCATAGTAAGGGTTCTATCTACTATAGCATTTTGAATTTCTGCAGGAAGCTTTAAAAGTCTTAAATAGTTAGCAACGGTACTTCTTTTTTTACCTACTCGGTGAGATAATTCTTCCTGTGTTAATTTACATTCATCAATTAATCGCTGATAGCTAATAGCAACTTCAATAGCATCTAAATCAGCACGCTGAATATTTTCAACTAATGCCATTTCTAGCATTGCCTGGTCATTTGCTATTCTAATGTAAGCAGGAATTTCTTCTAATCCTGCTAATTGAGAAGCTCTAAAACGTCGTTCACCTGAGATAAGTTGATACTTATTATAACCTAATTTCCTTACGGTAACAGGCTGAATAATTCCCAATGTGGCAATAGAGTTGGATAAGTCATTTAGTGCTTCTTCTTCAAACTTTGTTCTTGGTTGAAAAGGGTTAGCCTCTATTTGTCCAATAGAAATCATTGCTACAGAACCCGCAGCTTCGGTAATTGTCTCCCTTTTAATTCTACTGTTGGTGATATCGGTATCATCATTTTCCAATAAGGCACTTAGCCCTCTTCCTAATACTCGTTTGTTCTTACTCATCTTCTAAATTGATTATCTTTTCAGACTCATTGATTTGTGTTAAATCATTTTTCTGTAATACTTCGCGCGCTAAATTAAGATAATTGATGGCTCCTTTACTGGTTGCATCGTGCATGATTATGGTTTCTCCATAACTGGGGGCTTCTCCCAACTTAGTATTTCGCTGTATAATGGTATCAAAAACCATTTGTTGAAAATGAGTCTTCACTTCTTCAACTACTTGATTAGATAGTCTTAGTCTGATGTCATACATGGTTAACAGTAAACCTTCAATTTCTAAATCTGTATTTAGTCTAGTTTGAACTATTTTAATGGTATTTAATAATTTCCCAAGCCCTTCTAAAGCGAAATATTCGCACTGAACAGGAATAATTACTGAATCGGCAGCAGAAAGTGCATTTAAGGTAATAAGACCTAATGATGGAGAACAGTCAATGATAATAAAATCGTAGTCGTCTTTTATTTTAGCAAGCGCCAGCTTCATCATTTTTTCTCGGTTGGGTAAATTGATCATTTCAATTTCCGCACCAACTAAATCGATATGACCGGGCAAAATATCCAAGTTCGGAGATTTTGTAGAAAGAATAATATCTCGTGCTTCTACCTCATTAACTAAGCACTCGTAAATACTCGTTTTTACATTTCTCGGGTCAAAACCAACACCTGAAGTAGCATTGGCTTGGGGATCAGCATCGATAATTAAAACTTTGCGCTCTAATACACCTAATGCTGCTGCTAGATTTATTGCCGTAGTTGTTTTTCCTACGCCACCTTTTTGATTTGCTATTGCTATAATTTTACCCATTCTCGTTCTGTAAAAATTAAATTGCTATGGTTTGACCGATTGTTAATAATTGAAGAGTTAACCCCTTCTCTTTAAATGTATCTATGGCTTTCTGATGATCTATTTTAATAGGAGGAAAAGTGTCATAATGCATTCCAACTATCTGATTACACTGAATAAACTCAGACGCGATAGTGGCGTCTGCTATTCCCATAGTAAAATTGTCACCGATTGGCAGAATTGCTAAATTAACGTCTTCAAATTCTCCAATTAACTTCATTTCATTGGTTAAAGCAGTATCGCCTGCATAGTACAAAGTTTTATTTGCGGCACGAATAATATATCCATTAGGATTGCCTCCATATGAGCCATCAGGTAAACTACTTGAATGTGCTGCAAAAACAGACTTAATTGTTCCGAAACTAAAATCAAATTGTCCTCCTGTATTCATAGGATGAACAGCTTTTATTCCATACTTTTTTACCCATTCTATAATTTCGAAATTAGCGATAACAGTAGCTCCCGTTTGTTTAGCCAAAGTAATTAGGTCGGCTGTATGATCAGCATGACCATGCGAAACAATAATGAAGTCAGCCTTTATTGCTGATAGCTTAATGTCTTTTGCCAATTCATTTGGCTGAATAAATGGATCAAAAAGGATATAAACACCATTGACAATAACCTCAAAACAAGAATGACCGAAATATGTTATTTTCATGACTCGAGGATTGTTAGTGCGATTTAAGTTGGGGTTTAAATTCCGTTAAGTAGTTGTTATTGCTTAATTTTACGCTTTAATATTAAAGTCGCTTATCTTATTCGAAATTACCATTTTTATAGGGGTAAAGCTTAAAAAGTTAAGAACATTTTTTGAACATATTTATGTTAATTGATAACCAATGATAACCATTATTTCATCCTCAAATAGGAAAGGAAACAAAACCAAGAATTTTTCAGATTATTGTTTAAATTGGATTAAAGAACAAGGTGAGGAGGTTCAAGTATTTTCTCTTGATGAACTTCCTTCAACGATTGATTTAAATGAAGTGTACAATTACGAATCCTCTATATTTACTGATATAGCTAAGAAGTTTATAATTCCAAGTGATAAATTATTTTTTGTGGTGCCCGAATATAATGGCAGTGTCCCAGGAATATTAAAGCTGTTTATGGATGCTGTAAAGCCTGAATATTATTCAGGTAAAAAAGCTGCACTATTAGGAATAGCTGCTGGTAGAGCTGGTAATATAAGAGGTATGGATCATCTTACGGATGTTTTACATTACCTTCAAGTAGAAGTAATGGCTTTAAAGCTTCCAGTTTCTCAAATTTATAATATCTTAGACGTCAATGGAAAAGTTATTGATGAAACAACAAAGTTGGCTATCAACAATCAGTTAACTAAGTTTATAAATTATTAAAGTTATGAAAATGATGTTATTGTATTCAGTTTTTAGTGAAGAAAATCAAGAGTTAGGAGTCATGATTATTAAAATTATGCTAGCTGCTTTTTTTGCCATACTCTTTTTGCAGTCGGGTCTAGATAAAGTATTTAATTGGAAGGATAATCTAGGTTGGCTAAAAGGTCATTTTGCTAATTCAATCCTTTCAGATATTGTCCCTTTTATGTTACTAAAAATTACACTTGCTGAGATAGCTGCCGGTGCATTATCTTTATTGGGTATTTACGGTGCGCTAGTAGGTAACGATTTGTTTTTAGAATTGGGATTGATGCTTTCTGCAGTTTCTTTAGGGGCTTTGTTTTTTGGTCAGCGTTTGGCCAAAGACTATGCAGGAGCAGGAGCATTGGTACCTTATTTTCTTGTAGCCTTAGGAGGAATGGTATTTATGTTGTTTTTCTAACCTCAATTTTAGTTAAAATAAAAAAGGTCGAATCCGTTTGTAGACTCGACCTTTTATTATATTGTTATATCTGACTAACTATCTAAATCTTCAAAATTAACATCAGTAAAGTCACTAGATGTTTTTTCGACTACCTCTTCGCCTTGGGCTAATTTCAATTCTTTTATTTTGTCAATAGCTTCTGTTAAGCTATCTGAAAATTTTTCAAAGTCTTCTTTGTATAAAAACAACTTGTGTTTTTCGTAAAAGAACTTACCGTTATCGGCATTAAATCTTCTCTTGCTTTCTGTTACAGTTAAGTAATAATCATCATTTTTTGTAGACTTTACGTCAAAGAAATAAGTTCTCTTTCCTGCTCGCACTGCTTTCGAAAAAACTTCATCCTCTCTTCCTTGCCCATTCTCGTAGTTTTCGTTTTCTTCCATTCTTATTGACCAATTGTGCTGTTCGATTGAAATTAATTAGTGTTTCCAACAAAACTAAATAAAAAAATGTTATTTCTGACGCTTATTCAGTAACACTTTTTTGGTCTTCTAGTAATTGTCTTACGTAGATATCAAAGTACAATCCTTTTTTGTCAATTAATTTATTATGAGTTCCTTCTTCTGCTATTTCACCGTGGTCTAAAACAATAATCTTGTTGGCATTTTTTACGGAGGAAACTCTATGACTAATAATAATACGGGTACTATTTTGTCCGATTCTATTCAGATTATTTAAAATAGTTTCTTCCGTTTCAGTGTCAACTGCTGAGAGGCAATCGTCAAAAATCATCAATTTAGGTTGCTTTATAATAGCGCGTGCAATTGATATCCGCTGTTTTTGTCCACCTGATAAAGTTATGCCTCGTTCCCCAAGTATTGTATCGAATTTATTCGGAAAGTCCATAATGTTGTCATAGATAGCTGCATTTTTAGCTGCTTGCTCTATCTTTTCAAATGGAGGCATTTCTTCACTATATCCAAATGCAATGTTGTTGGCAATACTATCAGAAAAAAGAAAAACCTCTTGTGGAACATAGCCAGTATTATTTCTTAAATCATTTAGATTTATGTTTTTGATGTCCTTTTCATCCACTAATACTTTTCCTTCTGTAGGATCATATAAGCGGCAAATTAAATCGGCAATTGTCGATTTTCCTGAGCCGGTTCTTCCAATTATCGCAAGTGTTTCTCCTGCATTAATGGTCATATTTATTTTATGTAGTGCTCTTGTTCCAGAATCAGGATATACAAAACTTACATTCTTAAATTCAATTTTTCCAATGATCTCAACTGAATCATTATTATTTGAAACAATTTCTGGTTCAGTTTCTAAAAAATCATTAATCCTTCTTTGGGATGCTGCCGCTCTCTGCACAAGCGATGTAACCCAACCCAATGCTGTGACGGGCCAAGTCAACATATTTACATAGATCACAAATTCTGCAATATTTCCTGGTGAGATAGGAGGAGTAACTCCTGCTGCTTTAGCTTCCAAATAAATTTTTGAACCAATATAAATTGTAAATATGGTACTTAAGCCAATCAATAAAATCATAATTGGCATAAATAGCGCTTCTGTTTTTACCAAATCTAGATTTTTTTCTTTGTAAGCAGTAGCTTCTCGATCCAGCGTTTTATTGGCATATTCTTCTTTTACGAATGATTTTAGAATACGAATTCCAGAAAATGTTTCTTGTGCTAATGTAGATAAGTTAGATAATTGAGCTTGTACAGCTTCACTTTTTCTATTAATTACGTTACTTACATAATAAATTAAGACTGATAATACAGGTAGTGGTGCAAGTGCATATAAGGTGAGTTCTAAATTTATCTGCAACATTACAGTAATTACAAAAATGAAAAGTGTAACCAAGTTGATGCTATACATTATACCAGGCCCTAAATAATTTCTAGTTCTACTTACATCCTCACTAATGCGGTTCATAATATCCCCTGTATTGTTGCGCTTATAAAAAGGCATACTCAATTCTTGGTAGTGGGCATATACTTCATTTTTTAAGTCAAACTCTATCAATCGACTCATAATGATTATGGTTTGTCGAGTAAAAAAGGTAAATAAACCTTTAAGTAATGCCATTATCATAACTAGGACTGCAAAAAATGCGAGACTTTTTGTTAAATCCATATCTTTAGTAAAGCTAGAAATCCAAGTAATATCTGTTTTACTAATTGGTTCAGAATCTTCAGCCAGAAATTTGGCTACTTCATCGAATGCAACTCGAATAATTTGTGGAGGATAAATTGCAAAAACATTAGATATAGCGACGAAGATTATACCTAAACCCAAACGCCATTTATACTTAAAAAGATACTTATTTAAATACTTTAAAGAATTCATAAATTGTACTTAATACCGCCTTCTAATACAAAATTTAAATGCTATTTTTGCAATCGAATTTTGAGAACGTCATTGCTTGCAAAAGTACCTATTATCTTTAGGTTTATTAGCAATTGGTAATGTTAACTTTAATAGTATGAATGAAGTAATTGATATAAAAGAAACTAAGCTTGCAGAGAATCCGGTGATTAGTAATATGGTGACATATAATCACGAGCAAGTGGTATTTTGCCAAGATAATGCAACAGGATTAAAAGCCATTATTGCAATTCATAATACAACATTAGGGCCTGCATTAGGCGGCACGCGTATGTGGAACTATACTAGTGAATTAGAGGCACTTAATGATGTGTTGCGTTTATCAAGAGGTATGACATACAAAGCGGCTATAACTGGATTAAATTTAGGTGGTGGTAAAGCCGTAATTATTGGAGATTCTTATACACAAAAGTCTGAAGCGCTTTTTAGAAGATTTGGAAAGTTTGTAAATAGCCTTAGCGGAAAATATATTACAGCTGAAGATGTAGGTATCAGTCCAAGCGATATGGAATGGGTGAAAATGGAAACAGATCACGTAGCAGGAGTTCCTGTCTCATTAGGTGGCAGTGGTGACCCTTCTCCTGTTACTGCTTATGGCGTTTACATGGGTATGAAAGCAGGAGCTAAGGAACAATACGGAAGTGATTCTCTAAGTGGAAAGAAAATATTGGTTCAAGGTATTGGTCACGTAGGTGAGGTATTGGTAAAATATTTGACAGAAGAAGGCGCTAAGGTTTACATTACGGATATTAACCAAAACAGATTAGCTGCTGTGGCTAAGAAATATGGCGCAGAGGTAATTTTGGGTGATGCTATTTATGACCTCGATATGGATATTTACTCTCCTTGTGCTTTAGGCGCTACAGTAAATTCAAACACTATTCCACGTTTAAAGTGTTCAATTATCGCAGGAGCAGCAAATAATCAATTGGAAAATGAAATTATTCACGGCGCTGAGCTCGTGAATAAAGGCATTATCTATGCACCTGACTTTTTGATTAATGCAGGTGGTTTGATTAATGTAAACAGAGAAGTGGCTAATTATGGTGAAGATAGAGCAATGGAGTTAACTCAGAATATTTACAATACTACATTAAATATTTTCAAATATGCAGCTGACCAAAATATTCCAACCTATGCTGCTGCTAATAAATTAGCTGAGGAAAGAATCAGGTCGATTGGAAAAATTAAACAAGTGCGATAACCATATCTATACCAGAAAATTTCACAAAGGGAGTTCTTTAAATGTTGAATAGACGAATTTTACGAGTAAAAGTTATGCAGGCCTTATATGCCTTCTTCCAATCAAGTAGTACTGAATTATCAAAAGGAGAGAATGAACTTTTCTTAAGTATAGACCGGTTATATGATTTGTATTTATTTTTCTTGCAGTTACCTGTAGAATTGGCTGAATTAGCTGAATTTCAGCAAATGGAAGCAAAAAACAAGGCATTGCCCACACACGAAGACTTAAATCCAAATCGAAGTTTTGTAGACAATTTAGTAGTAATGAATTTAAAGTCGAATGAAGTTTTTCAAACGACCTTAAAGAATCGCAAAATTTCTTGGGCTGCAGATAGAAACGAGTTGAAGCGTTTATTAAAAGACTTACGTTCAGCTTCGTTCTTTTTGAATTACATTAACGAAGAAGAGAAGACATTTGAAAATGATCGAAAATTTATCTTAGAATTTTACAAAAAGATGGTTATCGATTCTGAAATGTTGTATCAGATATTTAACGAGCGAAGTATCTATTGGGATTATGATGATGTAGATTTTGCTATTTCTATGGCTACAAAACACATTAAGAAAATTAAAGAAAATGATACAAATGGTACAATCATGGTCATGTATAAAGATGAGCTTGACGATAAGGACTTTGTAAAAACACTATTTAGAAAAACGATAATTGATAACAATCAAAATACATTGTTAATCGAAGATAAAACAAAGAATTGGGATGTCGATCGAATTGCTGTAATGGACGTTTTGTGTATGAAAATGGCAATGACTGAATTAATACAATTCTCAAGTATTCCAATTAAAGTATCTCTTAATGAGTATATTGAAATTTCTAAGTTGTTTAGTTCTCCAAAAAGTAAAGTGTTTATTAACGGAATTTTGGATAAATTAGTTGCTGACTTTAAAGCAGCAGATAAAATTAAAAAAATGGGTAGAGGATTAATGGAATAATCTTCACCACTAAAACAATAAAAAAAAGAATATGAAAAGAATAGTTTATTTAGCAAGTGTAGCTACACTTATTGGTTTTTCATCTTGTGATAGCGAGGCAAAAACACCCGTTAAAGATGTTCCAATTTCTACAGATATTATTAATATCCCTTCTAACGAAGATGATAATTCCCCGTTGGCAGCATTTGAATTTGAAAACATTGTTTACGAGTTCGGCGAAATTACGCAAGGTGAAAAAGTGCAAACTACTTTCAAATTTACGAACACAGGTGAGGTAGATTTAATCATTTCGGATGCAAAAGGAAGTTGTGGTTGTACTGTACCATTGTATCCAAGAAATCCAATAGCTCCTGGTGAAGAAGGTGAAATTGAAGTAGTATTTGATAGTAATGGTAAAATGGGTCAGCAAAACAAAACAGTTACGCTAATCGCAAATACTAAACCTAATACCACAGTTTTAGCCTTAAAAGGTAATGTATTAACACCTGAAACAAAATAATTATGAATTTATTGAATGTTTTATTAATGGCTCCGGCAGGTGAGGGCGAAAATCCTATCATGTCTTTTTTACCTCTAGTTCTTATTATCGTCGTGTTCTATTTCTTTATGATTAGACCACAAATGAAAAAACAGAAAGAACAGCGAAAGTTTAGAGAAAATTTAGCAAAAGGACAAGATGTTGTTACGATTGGCGGTATACATGGCAAGGTAGCTGAAATTAAAGAAACGACTGTCGTTGTAGATGCTGGAAATGGTACGAAATTGACTATAGAAAAAGCTGCAGTTTCTCCTGACTTTTCAGGAGCTGCAATGGGTGCAAAATAATTCCTATATTCATTCTTTAGAACGAAACTAGGAAACTTTGAAAATTACAATTAAGAAAATATTTATCGAGAAGACAACTGAGGAAAAAAATCGGTTAAATCCTAAGATAAGTATTTTCCTCTTTTGCTTAGTAGTAGCGTCTATATTTTGGATACTAAATGCATTGGCTAAAGACTTAACTTTAGACATTCAATATCCTTGTATTTACGAATATAGCAGTGAAGACTTGATAATTACAAACTCTCCTCCATCTCAGCTAAAAGTTTTTGCTCAAGGTTCAGGCTTTAATCTTCTAGGTCAAGCTTTAATTCTTAAACGCAATCCACTTCAAATTTCCTTGAGTGACCTTACTGTTGATCAAAATGGGAATGCAATTGTGTATACAAAAGATTTGTTAGATGAAATTAGTAATCAGCTAGGTTCTAACATTAGTGTAGAAAGTATCTACCCAACAGAATTAAAAGTAAAGCTGGAAGAAAAGGTGACCAAATCAGTTCCTGTTGTCGTGAATTCAGATTTTTCTTTTGTACCACAAATACGGTTAAAAAATGTTTTGCTCCCTATACCACAAAAAGTTACAGTAAGCGGAGCTAAAAGTGTATTGGATTCTATCTATGAGATCCACACCATCTTATTAGATCAATTAATTAAAGAAGACGTTACACTTTCAAGCGTTGATTTAGTTATTCCCAATACATCTGGATTAATTAAATTAAAGCCAAAGCAAATTAGTTTAGAAGTAAAAGTCGAGCAATTTACAGAGTCTTCTATCGCTCTTCCAATAAAAGTGATTAACTTGCCTAAAGGACTTAATTTTAGAATATTACCCTCTACTACCGTTATAAAATTTTTATTGCCAGTGCAGTTATTTGATGTTATATCTGCTGACAATTTCTCTGCTTCAGTCGATTATAAAGATATTTATAAAGATCAGAGTCGATTAAAGATTCGAATTCAGCAAGAAAAAGAGTTAGTCGAAATTATTGCTGTTCAGCCTGAGCGGGCTGAGTATTTAATAAAGAAATGAATATGCTAAAAATAGGATTAACAGGAGGTATGGGTAGTGGAAAAACAACTGTAAGTCGAGTTTTTAGAAACTTAGGTATTCCTATCTTTAATTCAGATTTGGTAGCTAGAGAAATTGTGAATACCAATTCAAAAGCTATTGCATCTGTAAAGAATTTTTTTGGTAATCAGATTTATAAGGATGATGGTTTAGACCGAAAGGCACTAGCAGATATCGTTTTTAATCATCCTGATAAGTTAAAAAAACTTAACAATATTGTACATCCATTAGTAGCAATTGAATTTGAAAAATGGTGTAATGAGCATCAGTCAGTTCCATACATTATAAAGGAATCTGCAATATTGTTCGAGTCAGGTGCGCATCAAGATTTAGATCGAATAATAGTTGTCTACTCACAAAAGGAAGAGCGAATTCGTAGAATTATTAAACGAGATGGTTTATCACGTGAAGAAATAGTTAGTAGAATGAAAAGTCAATGGGATGATGGGACTCGAAATAAACTCGGCGATTTTATTATCATAAATGATGACATTGAAACAATTCTTCCCCAAGTTATGGAATTACATGAAGTACTTATCGGAACAGAACAATACTCATGAATAAAATGCACAATCTTTATTCACTTGATGTCCTGATGAAACACTCAAATATTGAGGCTCATAAACGAATTCATGGTCATGTACTTTTAATTGGCGGAACTTATGGTATGTGGCTTCTGCAATTTTTGCCTCGCATGCAGCTTTAAAATCAGGAGTAGGTTTAGTAAGTATACAAGCACCAAAGCTGCCTAGACCTAAAATAATTTGATTATAAACAAGACCTGTAAGTAAGAGGTAAAATTAAATACGTTTTCGAGTTGAATGTCAGTAGCACATCTACCGGATTTTATGCTGTTTTGACGAAGGACAACTTGTAGTGCTTTCAATGGTGTTGAAAAGAAATCTCAAAAGACACGACCAAAAGAAATTGATATATACATAACGACACAAGAGGTTCAGCGTTATGTGATTAAATTAAAGATGCCAAAAGATGATTGTGGTACGCCAAATGAAATGTACCGTGCAATTCAAGATGTAAAATTTCTTGAGCAGTTGAAGCAAAATCATTTAGATGGTTGTTATGCTATTTTGTTAATAGAGCGCCAAGCTTTTTGGCAATCACCACAAGCTAATACTGCTGTCTATCAATTATTTAATCAACAACATGTAAATATCCAAACCATTGAAGTTGCACACTTACCTAATTTTTTGCACAAAAAAAGTGGTATTCAACTTAATAATCAGTAACAAGGAATTTGGAATAACTTTGTGGATATTCATAATACGACATGGAAATATTATGTGCTCGAAATTTGAAATGAAAAAAGGCCTAACCACTAAAAGCGTGCAAGCGCCATTAGCCTTGCTGCAGCTAAGCCAAAGTACGCCTGCACGCGTTCCTTCAAACCGTCTAAAAACCTCTCACAATCAATAGTAATTAACAAATTGGTTGTTAATGACTTGTGGTTATATTTTTTCGGTTTAATAATTGGTTTTTCAGTAATTTTAAACTATCATTAATTAAATTGTATAAGAAGTTTATTATTGGAAAGAACAGGTCTCAGATTTCACTATTTGTTGCTTCATTGGATGAAGCAATTGATCCCTACAATGAGGTTCGGCTAATAGATCTAGTTGTAAGCAGTATATCGCTATCGGAATTAGGGGTTAAAACAGATTTCATCGAGAACGGTCGTCCGGCCTATCATCCATCTGTCCTATTGCGACTGTTTATATGTGGTTATTATAGCATTCCCAAATCAAAAAATCGATTTATTTATCATTTTTATAACTCACTTAAATTGCTCAAAAAGTGCTATTTTTATCTAATACGATGGTTGAACTAAAAACTCATCATTGGTTTTGATCCGAACTGACCTTGGTCATAATTATGTAAAAAAAATGAGAAAAATATTAACCTTAGGAATACTGATTTTCTTTGTATCTTGTTTTGAAAATGAATCTGTTGAGAAAAATTCTTTTATTGAAACTCAAAACCAATTTAAAATGGATGTGCTGTTATTAGGTACTTTTCATTTTGCTAATTTTAATCCAGAAAATAATGGAGATGTTCTTGAGGTTAATGTTCCTGATGTATTAACGGATGATAATCAGAAAGAATTAGAAAAAATAACCGAATTAATTTCTGAATTCAAACCTGATAAAATATTTTTAGAGTATCCGTATTCCAAACAAAATCAATTAGACTCAGCTTACAGTAA
This sequence comes from Vicingaceae bacterium, assembly GCA_018402765.1. GTDB lineage: Bacteria > Bacteroidota > Bacteroidia > Flavobacteriales_E > Vicingaceae > Acidiluteibacter. Next base: position 509,269 of record JAGYIE010000003.1, read on the forward strand.
ATTTGAAGTGATTGATTATAGCCAAACAAAAAGGACAGAAATTATTCAATTGGGTTTCAGAGTAGCTAAAAGGCTTAAACATAAGAAAGTTTATGCAATGGATTATAGAACTGATTTTCCTTACGATAGTTTAATTAATCAAATGGAAAAGGCCAAACAATTTCATTTGATAGAAAAAGATAGTATTGAACTTGATCGGATAGAAAAATATGAGAATAAAATGTTTGCGTCCAACAAATTATTGTCAGAAATACTATTTTACAATAATGACCAAGAAAATAGAAAGTTAGATATTAATTGGTACTTAAGTGTTGCTAATCAAGGAGGAACAAAAGATAATTTTGTTGGTGCTTATTTAGCATCGGAATGGTATCGCCGAAATCTTTATATGTACTCGATTATACAAAAGACAATAGAAAAGAATGATAAAAAAATTATGATTTTAGCAGGAGCAAGCCATATCGGAATGTTTAAAGATTATATTGATAAAAATCCAGAATGGAAAACCACCGAATTGAAAGACATTATGCAAAAATAACTGAGGCTAACAGAGAACCTTGCTAAAAAACCCGTTATTTCTACTAATTTATTTTTTAGGTTAAAATAGTTAATTTTTATTCATCAAGATTTTGATAATAAAGTTTATAGTTTTTTTATGTTTTGTTTAACTGATGATAGAAAACGAATATGAAATGTATTGGATAGGTAATTTTTTTTTAAAAATCTAAATTAGAGTTTAAATTTATACGGATTAATAAGGTCTTCTATAATCACCAAGGTATGCCTTCTTAAACTATCTTTTTTTTAACATGTGATTCTTGTTTAAAGATATCAACTGTTCGCCTCAATTAATTCTAATCAAAAGGTTAATTTTATCCTCCAATCCATTTTGTTATGAAAAAGATAGGCGTTTTTACATCAGGAGGAGACTCACCGGGAATGAATGCTGCTATAAGAGCTGTTGTCCGATCTGCAATTTACCATAATGTTGAGGTTGTTGGTATTAGAAGAGCCTATGATGGTATGATATCATGCGACTTTGTCAAATTAACTTCTCAAGATGTAAGCGGCATCATTCAGCGAGGTGGAACTATTTTAAAGTCTGCTAGGAGTGTAGCATTTAGAACTCCCGAAGGACGAAAGAAAGCCTTTGAAAATTTAGTGAACCACCGAATTGATGGTTTAATTGCAATTGGCGGTGATGGAACGTTTACAGGTGCAAAAGTTTTTGAAGCAGAATATGGCATTCCGTCCATTGGTATTCCAGGAACAATTGATAATGATTTATATGGAACAGACAATACCATCGGTTACGATACCGCAATCAATACAGTAGTTGAAGCAGTGGATAAAATTAGAGACACCGCTAGTTCTCATGATCGTTTATTTTTTGTAGAAGTGATGGGAAGAGATGCAGGCTTTATTGCGCTGAGAAGCGGCATAGGGCTGGGAGCGGAAGCGATATTAGTACCTGAAACGCCCACGTATATTGATGCATTAATTGCCAAGCTAGAAAAAGGACGAGATCAGCTAAAAAGTAGCGCCATTATTATTGTTGCTGAGGGTGATGATGCAGGCAATGCATCAGAGGTAGCGAAAAAAGTAAAGGAGCGTTTTGATTATTATGATACTAAAGTTACTGTATTGGGCCACATACAACGTGGAGGAAGTCCCACTGCCGCCGATCGAGTATTGGCTAGTAGATTAGGACTTGCTGCTGTTGAGGCGCTTATTGGAGGTAAAACGAATCAAATGGTCGGTGTAGTCAATAATCAAATTGAGCATACCGATTATAGTAAAGCCATAAAACATCACAGTACGCTAAATGAGAATTTACTTCGTTTAGCAGAAATCTTATCCATTTAAATGAGTCGAATAACCTACTTCGTGGATCTGGTGCTTCCGTTGCCCATTCCAAATTTATATACATATAGAGTTCCAAAAGAATGGAATGAGGTATTGGCTATTGGCAAAAGAGTAATTGCTCAATTTGGTAAAGGCACGAAAATGTACACAGCCATTATTCTAAAAATTCATGAAATCGCTCCTGCTTATGAGGCGAAGTACATCGAGTCCATTTTAGATGAATCTCCTATAGTAAACAGTTTTCAATTAAAGCTTTGGAAATGGATTGGGTCATATTATATGGCCACTCCGGGTGATGTGATGAATGCAGCTTTACCAACGTCTTTAAAATTAGCCAGTGAAACAAAAATATTGCTTCATGCGGATTATCGAGAGGTTATGGAGGATCTTTCTGATAACGAGTATTTAATTATAGAAGCACTAGAGATTAGAAATGAATTGAACCTTGCCGAGATGTCAGAAATTTTAGGCATCAAAAATATTCACGGATATATCAAACGCCTAATTGAGAAAAAAGCGATAGTCGTGGAGGAAGAATTAAAACGACGCTATAAACCCAAGATGGAAAGCTATGTTCAGTTAACTGAAGATGCAGATCACGAAGACCGCTTGAAAGATATATTTGATAAGTTGGGCAGAGCTCCCAAACAACTAGAATTGTTAATGGGGTTTATCCAATTAAACCAGCGCTATAGCTCACAACCAAAGCGAGTAAAAAAGATAGATTTACAAAAGGCGGTAAATTCAACTGCTGCCGGGGTTAATTCTTTGGTTAAAAAAGGAATTTTCGAAATCTATGAAGAAGAAGTAAATCGAATCAATATTGATGAGTTGGGTTTTAAGGATTTGTTTACCCTCAACGAGTATCAAGAAATTGCTTACCAAGAAATAAAAACACATTTTAAAAACGATAAAGTTACTTTACTCCATGGAGTTACTTCTTCAGGAAAGACCGAAATATTTATTCGGCTAATTGAAGAGCAAATAGCTCTTGGCAAGCAAGTACTTTATTTGTTACCTGAAATAGCACTAACTGCTCAAATAGTAGGCAGATTACGCAAAGTTTTTGGCGATAAAGTAGGAGTTTATCACTCTAAATATAATGAGAACGAGCGGGTAGAGGTATGGAATGAGGTGTTAAATTTTAAAAGTAATACCGCCGACCATCGTTTTCAGATTATTTTAGGTGCTCGTTCGGCCTTGTTTTTGCCTTACAGTGATCTAGGTTTGATCATTGTAGATGAAGAGCATGAGTCTACTTTTAAGCAATACGACCCGGCGCCGCGCTATCAAGCCAGAGATGCATCTATCGTATTGGCGCAACTGCACAAGGCAAATGTTTTGTTAGGATCTGCCACGCCTTCTATAGAAAGCTATCAAAACGCAAAAGAAGGAAAATTTGGTTTAGTAGAACTGTTTAAGCGCCATGGAAATGTGCAAATGCCAGAGATTTTATGCGCTGATATAAAAGAAGCTACACGAAAAAAGAAGATGAAGTCGCTTTTTTCGCCTTTACTTTTTGAAGAAATGGAGCTTGCTTTGGAGAATAAAGAACAGATTATTCTTTTTCAAAATCGAAGAGGGTATTCTCCAATTATGATTTGTGAGACTTGTGGACATACAGCAGGCTGCAAAAATTGCGACGTGGGGTTAACCTATCATAAATACAAAAATGTATTAAACTGCCACTATTGTGGCTATTATGTTCCAATGCCTAAAGTATGTCCTGCTTGCGGCGATTCGGCTATAAAAGTAAAAGGGTTTGGTACAGAAAAAATAGAGGAGGAGCTAGGTATTTTGTTTCCTGATGCAAAAGTTGCCCGTATGGATTTAGATACGACGAGGGCGAAGAATGCCTATCATACTATAATTAGCCAGTTTGAAAATTATGAAGTAGATATTTTAGTTGGTACTCAAATGGTTACGAAAGGGTTGGATTTTAGTAATGTAAGTTTGGTTGGGGTTTTAAATGCGGATAATATGCTCCATTTTCCTGATTTTCGATCGTATGAGCGCAGTTATCAGTTGATGTCGCAAGTAGCCGGAAGAGCAGGTAGAAAAAATAAAAGAGGCAAAGTGATTATTCAGTCCTACAATCCTGATCACCAAATAATACGCAACGTAATCGATAATGATTACACAACGATGTTTACGAATGAAATTATTGATCGTCGAAACTTTAAATATCCTCCATTTTATCGATTGATTCAAGTTACCTTAAGGCATAGAGAATTAGCAGCTGTAAACCGAGCGTCTGACTACTTTGCAAGAGATATGAAGGCTGTGTTTGGTAATCGTGTTTTAGGTCCTGAATTCCCTGGTATCGCTAAAATTCGAAACAGTTATCACAAACAAATTATTCTAAAGATCGAGAAGAAGGCTTCTATAAATACAGCAAAAGAGCATCTAAGAACTATCTATACCAATGCAATTAATTTGCCTGAATTTAAAGGAGTGCGGGTGATGTTTGATGTAGATCCTTACTAATTATAAAATTGCTCCGCAATGTTTACTAATTGTTAATTGCTAATTGTTAATTATAAAATTGCTCCGCAATATTTACTAATTGTTAATTGTGAATTATAAAATTGCTCCGCAATTGTTTTATTTGTTGATGGTTAATTATGGAGTTGCTCCGCAATTCTTCTTAAAAGAATTTTGCGAAGAAAAAATTCAATTAACCATTAACAATTCACAATTAAGTTGATTGGCGGCAGCCAACAACAATTAAATATTCTTTAAATTACTTTTTTTGAGCTTTTAATTATGGAGGTTAGTAATTTTAATAATTCTACAGCATCTCTTTTCAGTGTTATAAATTCTTCCGTTACCAAGTATTCGGTCGCATTTAATAATTCAAGCCAGTAGATTGTTTCATTGCATTCTTTTTGAGCAATGGCAAGTTTATGGATAAAGTCTTTTCTACTTTCCGCATGTTCAGCTTCTCTATATAAAGCGCCTACTGCGGTGCCCGACCTCGTTAGTTGCTTACTCATAATAAATTCATGCTGTTTAGTCACTAAAACTTTACATGTATTTACAATTCTAATCGCAAAGTGAAAGCTTTTGGTCTTTATAACATTCTCTTTCATAGACCTTCAAGATGCAAAACTTTTTTATTATTAGCAAATGCTAATTGCTCCGCAATGTTTTTTAATTGTGAATTATCAATTGTGAATTATAAAATTGCTCCACAATTCCTCTTTTAAGAATTTTGCGGAGCAAAATGGCATTAACAATTAACAATTATCATGAGTAATTAACCATTAAATTATATTTCCGCAGAAGCCGTTGGCATAGCTCGATCTACTTTCTTTACTAAGCCTTGTAATACTTTGCCTGGGCCCACCTCTATGAATTCGCTAGCTCCGTCAGCTATCATTTGTTGCATAATCTGAGTCCACTTAACCGCACCAGTTAGTTGGTTGACTAAATTTGTTTTAATTTCAGTAGGATCTGTAACGCCTTTTGCCACCACATTTTGGTACACAGGACAAATTGGAGTTGTAAGCTCCGTTGCTTTAATAGCTGCTTCCAATTCCGCTCTTGCAGGCTCCATTAGTGGGGAGTGAAATGCACCTCCTACAGGTAGTATAAGGGCTCTTTTGGCTCCTGCTTCTTTTAATGCTTCGCATGCTTTTTCTACTGCTTCTACTGAACCCGAAATTACCAATTGACCAGGGCAGTTGTAATTTGCCGGAACGACAATACCGTCAATTTCTCCACAAATTCGTTCCACATCAGCATCTTCCATTCCAAGTACAGCTGCCATAGTTGATGGTTCAGCTTCGCACGCTTTTTGCATCGCATTTGCTCTAGCGGCTACTAATTTTAATCCATCTTCAAACTTCATTGCACCTGCAGCAACTAATGCTGAAAATTCTCCTAATGAGTGTCCTGCAGTCATGTCAGGCTTATAGCTATCACCTAAAACTTTTGCTAGGATTACAGAGTGTAAAAATATTGCAGGTTGTGTTACATTCGTTTGTTTTAGTTGTTCATCAGTGCCTTCGAACATAATTTCAGTGATATTAAATCCTAAAATTTCGTTTGCTTGATGAAATAATTTCTTCGCCTCTTCTGATTGCTCATAAAGGTCTTTTCCCATTCCTGAAAATTGCGCCCCTTGTCCAGGGAATACATATGCTTTCATATCCTTCTGTTTTATTTACTACTGCAAAATAAAAAAAGATTGGAACAATGAAGCTCCAATCTTTCCAAGTATTTTTTATTTTTTTTGATTATTTACGGTCGCCTAAGAAACGAAGTAAGAACATAAATAAATTGATAAAGTCGAGGTACAACGTTAATGAACCCATAATCGCCAATTTATTGCTTGACTCTTGCGTGTCATATTCTACGCCAGAACCGATTCTTTTAAGTTTTTGAACATCATAAGCCGTTAATCCTGTAAAGATTAAAACTCCTGCGATGCTTATAATAAACTCTATTGCTTCACTACCGATAAAAAAATTAACTACCATAGCAATAATAATTCCTATTAATGCCATTCTTAAGATACTCCCAAATTTGGTTAAATCTGTATTGGTGGTGTAACCTAGCAGCGCCATAACTCCAAATGTTCCTGAGCTAATTGCAAAGGTAGATGCGATGGATGATCCCGTGTACGCAAGAAAGATAAAGCTCATGCTCATTCCCATTAAAATGGAGAATACGATAAACAGCATCATTAATACAAAGGAGGATAGGCGATTAAATGCCATCGACATACCAAAAACCATTAATAATGGTGCGAACATAACAACATAGCCAAAAATTGACATGCCACCTGTTTCCGGGTTAATTAAATAATTTAATAGTGCCGGGCTAGTACCAAAAGCATAAGCTATAATACCCGTTATAGCTAGAGCACCTGTCATATATGCAAAAACGTTTGCCATAAACGTTTTTACCATAGTTCCTGCTGGAGCTGTATCTCCTTGAACCATATTGTTGAAATTTCTAAAGTCTTTCATTTTGTTAACTATTTTGATGCTAAATTAATCATTCGATAGCATTTTTTGATTAGTTATTTTTGAGTTAACAAAATTTAAATTTGGTGAGTTATTAATCAGTTAACTACTAATTATCTGTCACAAAAAAACCTCGAAGGAATTGCTTCGAAGTTTTTAAAATTATTTCTGATTTATCTTAGTGTAAATTTTTGCCTATTAACTGGATAAACTCTTTTCGAGTAGTATCTTTCTCAAACTCTCCTGTAAATGAAGAAGTGGTCGTTACGGAATTTTGTTTCTGAATTCCTCTCATTTGCATGCACAAATGCTTGGCTTCAATTACTACTGCTACTCCCAATGGGTTAAGCGTTTCTTGAATACAGGTTTTAATCTGATCAGTTAGACGTTCCTGAACTTGCATCCTTCTAGAAAAGGCATCAGCTACTCGAGGTATTTTACTCAATCCTACTATCCATCCATTTGGGATGTAAGCAATGTGTGCTTTGCCAAAAAATGGTAGCATATGGTGCTCACACATAGAATAGATCTCAATATCTTTTACAATTACCATATGATTATGATCTTCTTGAAACATAGCAGACTTTAAAATCTCTGCAGGATCCATGTCATACCCGTGGGTCAAAAAAGACATAGCTTTGGCAACTCGCTCAGGAGTTTTCAATAAGCCCTCTCTATTTACATCTTCTCCTAACTCAGAAATAATGTCTGAGTAGTGAGAAGCCATCTTGTTAATTTTTTCGTCGTTGTAATTATCCACTCGTTTATAAGCTTCAGTTTGGTGTTCAAATGATGTATCCATTCTTTAATATAAAGTTATCTATTTTGGTTACTTGCCAAAATATTCTACATAATTATTTTCTGTTTCTTGAATTTTAATGCTGCATAATTTTCCGCCTGTAGCGTTGACAGGCTCTTCTAACTGCTCCCAAAATTTTATCGCAATATTTTCAGCAGAAGTCATGACTCCTTTAAAAAATGGTACATCTAAATTGAGGTTTTTGTGATCAACATATTTAATTACATGTTCTTTTACAATCTTACCTAGTAGTGATAAATCAATAACATAGCCTGTTTCTTCATCTACTTCTCCCTCTACAGTCACATAGAGAATGTAGTTATGGCCATGCCAATTTGGATTAGAACACTTACCAAAAACGTCAAAGTTTTTTTCTTGGCTCCATTCTTCTTTCGCTAATCGATGAGCTGCACTAAACCGCTCTCTTCTGGTTATTCTAATCATTATTGTTGCCTAAATATTATCCTTACAAATATACAATTCAAAGATTAACAAGGTTTAAAATAAATTGTTGTCATTTTTACAGAATCAAATCATCAGAATGGATTGAATTTTGTAAGTAGCAGCAGCATTATTCTTAAATTTGTCGTACCAATGAGATATTTAACCACCATAGCCGCAGTAATGTTTTTATTTACTACAAATTCTAGTGCACAAGAGGCAACTCCAATCAACCGAAAGGATAGAAATGGAGCCAAAACTGGTACGTGGAAATCTTTCTTTGCCGACGGATCTGTGCGATATGTTGGTCAGTTTGACAATGGTCTTCCTGTAGATACTTTTTTTTATTATTTCCCTACCGGAAAGTTGCAAACGCTAATGTTGCATACTCAACCGAAAACTGCTTATGCTAAAATGTATTACTCCACAGGTGAATTAATGGCTGAGGGTAAATACTTTGATCAGAAAAAAGACAGCGTATGGCAAACTTATGGTGCAAATCAATTATTAGTTACCAAAGGAGGGTATATTGCTGGAGCAAAGAATGGCAGATGGGAGACCTATTATAAAAATGGAAAACTAGCCGAAGTCGTTTTTTATAAGAATGATATAGAAGTAGATGATTATCGATCGTATTATGATAATGGTAATGTATTGGAAGAAACTCAATATGTAAATGGCTTTTTAGAGGGATTGACCACCTTTTATGATGAAAATGGGAATAAATTGCTAAAAGGGATTTATAAGAAGTCAATGCGAAATGGAAAGTGGATTTATTATAATTCCAATGGAACGGTAGATAAAATAATAGAATACAAAGACGGCAAATCATTAGATAAAAATTTAAATGTGATTGATATTCCTGAGGAGTTAAAAGCAAATAGAAAAGAGTATTTAGAGTTTGATGATATCCGTGGAAAAATAAAGTACGAGTAAAAGAGATGAGCAAGAAAGGAAAAGTATTGGTAGCAATGAGTGGAGGTATAGATAGTTCGATAACGGCACTCTTGCTCCATGAACAAGGATATGAAGTAATTGGGGTAACCATGAAAACATGGGACTATGCCAGCTCTGGTGGTAGTTCTAAAACAACAGGTTGCTGTAGTTTAGACGATATCAATGATGCGCGAATCTTAGCAGTTGAGTATGGTTTTCATCACATGATAATTGATATTAGAGAAGAATTTGGCGATTATATCATCGATAATTTTGTGGGTGAATATATGGCAGGTAGGACACCAAACCCTTGTGTTTTGTGTAATACACATATTAAGTGGGATGCCTTATTGCGCAGAGCAGATCAGTTAGGGTGTGAGTTTATCGCTACAGGGCATTATGCTAACGTGCGCCAAGAGAATGGGCGTTATGTAGTTTCTAAAGGTTTAGATGAGAATAAAGATCAGTCCTACGTTCTATGGGGACTAACTCAAAAGGCATTGGCTAGAACGATATTCCCATTAGGAAAATTTACCAAAAGCGCTATTCGCCAAATGGCTTTAGATCGAGGACATGAAGAATTGGCCAAAAAGTCAGAGAGTTATGAAATTTGTTTTGTTCCAGATAATGATTATCGTGGTTTTATAAAACGTAAAGTGGATGGCTTAGAGGGAAAAGTTAAAGGTGGAGATTTTATTGATTTACAAGGGAATATTATTGGAAAGCATGAAGGATATCCTTTTTATACGATAGGTCAGCGCAAGGGATTGGGAATTGCTGTAGGAGATCCGTTGTATGTTTTGAGAATTAATGCATCGGACAATACCGTAGTTTTAGGAAATAAAGAAGACTTAAATCGTAAGACGATGAAGGTGAAAAATCCTAACCTACATAAATACGATCGTTTACCCGAAGGCACCGAGATTTTGACTAAAATCAGGTACAAGGATTTAGGTGCGATGGCTGAGGTAAAATACCTAGCAGACGATGAATTGGAAGTAGACTTTTTTGCCGAAGTGCAAGGAATAGCTCCTGGTCAGTCTGCCGTTTTTTATGAAGGTAATGACTTATTAGGTGGTGGATTTATAAGTGAATAGGTGATTAAACTATGTAATTAATTGTGTAAAAATACTGAAGGTCAGCATTTTAATATTTTACCTATTATTTTTTTATTTATTCAATTTATTTTTTAATTTTAGGCTAAACTAAACTTAAACTAAAATGAAAATCAAATTATTATTCGTTGCTGCTATTGCAATTGCAGCATTAAGTTCATGCTCTTCAACTTCTTATTCTCATTCATATCGAATGATTGAAGAAGGTTTACACAACAAAACTTCAGTTAAAATAGCTGATAATTACGAAGCCGATTTAGACATTAAATTTGATGCGGAAATTAAAGGATCTACTAGCAAAACACACAAAAACGAAAAGCTTGCAAAACAAGAAGCTTATTACAATGCTGTTATTAATAATGGTGTTCATGTGTTAATTAACCCAATCTACAAAGTTTCTCAGATTGGAGAAGATTTTGATTGTGAAGTAGTCGGTTTTGGAGCTAAGTATTCTAACCCTAGAGTTGCAGGTTCAGATGTTTCCAGTGATGATTCTGGTGTTGAAATAGATAAAAAATTAGCTCAATTAGAGCGATTCTCGAAAATCGAAGGAGTTCAGGCGGGTTTGCGTCAATCATCGTATGCAATAGATACTAGAGAAGGATGTTGTGGTGATGAGAAAGTCGGCAAATATGGTGACACTCATTTATTGCACGCTACTGATAATAAAAGTTCACTAGTGGATGAATACTATAAATTCATTAATAAGGACAATGCTGAAGAAGAAAGTGCAAAGTCTTGCAAAGTTTTAGGCATTTTTAAAGTAAAATGTAAATAAATCTAATCTTCAAGGCTCCACAAACATCTATAAATAGAATGTTTAGTCCATACTTATTTATTCAATTTATGATCGTTTGATTAATTTGTTTTTAATTAGGTGTGGGGTGTTATGCCTCACACTTTTATTTTTATTCACGTGAAAGATTTGTCTTCAAAAGTAATTTTAATTTTTCTCATACCTGTAATTAGTTTTGCTCAAAATGAGCCTGAAATAATGCGCATTAAGAATCATACTGATTTAATAGTCGATTATTTGCCAAAAAGAACTGAGCTAGAAGAGACTTATCTTAACAATTATTTAAAACCAATTAATCCTATAAAAAAGCATTCGGATTTAGGTGTATTATCTTCGATCCATAAAGTTAAAGAAGAACAAATCGAACAGTTTATAGCTCAGCGAATAGACTCATCTCAAAAAAAAGATATAACCGAAGATGCTATTAAGTTCATTATAGGTCGGACTAGCATTGAAGATAGCTACATCAGTGGATATTATGAAGGCTTTGACATACCATTTAATGAAAAAATTAATGACGAGATAACTGATATTAGCAAAAATAAAAATTCAGAAATAGAAATACTATTAACTAAAAGAGAGCAACAATTCCTTGCAGAAAAAGCGTTAATTAATTCTGAAGTTAATGACTATTTGGCTAATACAATTAATTTTAGTAACCAACCTAAAGACCTTAATAGTACTGTTATTTTATCAAACACAAATAGTTCTGTCAAAGTAGAAAATGAAAATAATTCATTAAAGGACAATCCGTTATTGATAAAGGAAATCAAATCTAAAAGTAATGATTATCTAGTTCAAGAAAAACAACTTACTAAAAATCAAATTGAAAAAACTAAAGATATTCCAAAAAAGAAAGAAACTGAGGAAAATTTCGATCAAGTAATTCTAGCTGCTGGAATTGAATCAAAAGAAGTGGTAACAAGGAAAGAAGCTACTAATGATGCAATTAAAAATAGACCAATTGAGAAAGAAGAAATTATAACAAAAAAAGAAGAAAACTTGATGCTTGAAACTAAGGAGGTTTTTACGGTAGATAAAAATGTTGTTACTTTATCGGAAGCTGAGAAATTAGAATTAGAACGAAGTCGATTATTAAAATTATATGGCTCCAAATTTACTAAGACGACTTTTTTAGTGCAGGTTTCTTCATTAAATGAGGATATTCCTGAATGGGAAGTGGCCAATAACCTTGGAATAAAAGATCGATTAATAAAATATACGATTAATGGTTCTATTAAATATTTTATAAGTGGGTTTAAGACTTATGAAAAAGCAAGAGAAAAAGTTAACATTTTAAAAAATCAAGAAATAAATTCATTTATTTTAGTGAAACAAGCGGATGAATTTATATTGCCAAGCTTATTTTTTAAATCGAAGTAATACTTTTTAACTATTCCTTTTTATACCTTTGATTAATGTTCAAGGTACTTCGATTACTACCGTTTATATTTTACCTAGTGGCTTGTCAAGAAACAAATGAACCGATTTCACCTGATTTTGGTTACGAATATGCTCCACTTAAAGTAGGTAACTATGCTGTATACCAAATAGATTCTATTCATTATGATGACTTTGCTAATACCGTTGATACATTTAGTTATCAACTTAAAGAAGTGATTGACTCCGCTTACATCTTGTTAGATGGCCAAGAAGGATTTCGATTAGAACGGTATAGAAGAAATTCCGGTAATTTTAACTGGCGGATTATCGATGTTTGGTTTGTGTATAAAACAGCTCAACAGTATATTCGAGTAGAAGAGAATCAGCCAATTGTTAAGTTGGTGTTCCCTGTAGAATTAGAATCTCAATGGGATATCAATTCAAAGAATACTCAAAAAACTAACATAGCTGAAATTACTTCCATCACAACATCTGCAAATATCGGTTCTCTAAGCTTTACTAATATGGCAACAGTGACAATTACTGATGAACAAAACTTAATAGAGCGAAAATTAAATACTGAACAATACAGTAAAGAAGTTGGCTTAGTATCTCAATACGTTAAAGATTTAAGAACTCAGGTAACGGGTCAAATTGTAAGAGGAGTGGATTACCGAAAGGAGTTGATTGAATATGGAGTGGAGTAATCGTTTATTTCTTTTGCCTTTTCGCAATCAATTTAATGGTTAATTGACATTTTGCTCCGCAAAATTCTTAAAAGAGAAATTGCGAATCAATTTTATAATTAACAATTGTTAATTCACAATTAGAAGAATTACTTAGCAATTCTTACAATTCATAATTATCAATTACATTAGCATTCTAAATCAACAGAAATACATACTATGAGAAAAATTGCATTTGCAGTAACAGCTGCAACTTTTGCATTGCTTACTTCTTGCGGTCAGCAACCAAAGGAAAAAGAGGCCGTTGCAGAGGAAGTTACTATTGAAACAGATGAATTTGCTTACTTATCAGAGCAATTTGCGGATTTAAAAATTGTCCGATATCAAATTCCTGGATGGGAAAATTTAAGTTTGAAGCAAAAAGAATTATTGTACTATTTGTATGAAGCGGCAATATCAGGTCGTGATATGATGTATGATCAGAATTTTAAGCACAACTTAACTATTAGAAGAAGTTTAGAAGCGATCCTAGAAAACTTTGAAGGTGATACTTCAAATGCTGACTATAAAAATCTGTTAACCTATACAAAGCGTGTTTGGTTTTCAAACGGTATTCACCATCATTATGGAAATGAAAAAATGATGCCTGAATTTTCTCAAAATTTTTTTAAAGCACAACTAACGGCTTTGGGTGGAGATAAGTTACCACTAAGCAATGGGGAAACACAAAGTGAATTAGCTGATCGTTTGGCTACTATTTTATTTGATCCATCAATTGCAGCTAAGAAAGTATCATCTGATACGAAGGGAGATTTAGTTGCTAATTCTGCTGTAAACTTTTACGAAGGAGTTTCTCAAGAAGAGGTAGAAAAGTACTTTAGCCAATTCTCAAAAGAGGGCAATCAGCCGGAGCACGGTTTGAATTCTAAAATGGTAATAGAGAATGGTCAAGTCGTTGAGAAAAAATGGATGATTGGCGGAATGTATTCTCCGGCTATTGAAAAGATTGTTTATTGGTTAGAGAAGGCTGTTCAAGTTGCAGAAACGCCTCAACAGGGCGAAACATTCAAACGATTAATCACTTATTATCAAACTGGAAAAGTGGTTGATTGGGATCAATACAACATTGCATGGGTAGCAGATACAGTTGCAAGTGTAGATGCAGTAAATGGTTTTATAGAAGTATACAATGATCCATTAGGTTATAAAGGTTCTTATGAGTCAGTAGTTTCATTTAGAGACGAAGAGGCTACCAAAAGAATTGCAGCAGTTGGTTCACAAGCTCAATGGTTTGAAGATAATTCCCCATTAATGCCAGAGCATAAAAAGAAAAATGTAGTAGGTATTACAGGAAAAGTAATTACAGTGGTCGTAGAAGGTGGTGATGCATCTCCATCAACTCCAATAGGGATTAACCTACCTAATAATAACTGGATTCGTCAAGAGCACGGTTCTAAATCAGTGAATTTAGGAAACATTGTACATGCTTATGAAATGGCAGCGAAAGAAGGTAAAAGTGCTTTAGCAGAATTTGCATTCAATCAAGAAGAGATTGACCGTCAGAAAAAATATGGCTCATTAGCCGATGTTTTGCACACTGATTTACATGAAGTTATTGGTCATGCTTCAGGAGTAATTAATGATGGTATAGGTACTCCAAAAGAGACGTTAAAGAGTTATGCATCTACGTTGGAAGAAGGTAGAGCTGATTTAGTTGCGCTATACTTTTTGCCTGATGCTAAGCTTATTGAAATGGGGTTGGTCGACTCTGATGAGGTAGGTAAAGCTGCATATGATGATTACATCAGAAATGGAATGATGCTTCAGTTAAGAAGAATCAAAAAAGGCGATGTAATCGAAGAAGCACACATGAGAAACCGACAATTAGTTGCAGGATGGGCTTATGAAAAAGGTAAAGGGGATAATGTGATTGAGAAAAAAGTAAAAGATGGCAAAACATACTTTGTGATTAACGATTATGGAAAGCTAAGAGTACTTTTTGGCGATTTGTTGCGTGAATTACAACGAATCAAGAGTGAAGGCGACTATGCCGCTGGTAAGGATCTAGTTGAGGCATACGGTGTTCAAGTAGATGCTGAGCTTCACCAAGAAGTGTTAGATCGCTATGAAGTGCTTAATCAAGCTGCTTACGGAGGGTTTATTAATCCTATGTTGATTCCTGAGAAAGATGAGGCAGGAAATATTATCGACGTAAAAGTAGAATATCCTACAAGCTTTAAAGATCAAATGATGCACTACGGAAAGAACTATTCATTCTTACCGAACTACAACTAATACAATAGCATACAAAAATAAAAGCCCCTTTTGAAAATTTTCATAAGGGGCTTTTTGACTGTATCAAATCACTAAATTTAATCAGCTAATCTATATTCTAAAACGACATCATCACCGTTGTAAAAGAATAGGCTCACATCTTTTCTTTCCATTCGGCTAGCTTGTTCTATCCGAGATATTATTTCCGATTCTAATTCATAATCGTTGCAGCCTCTTTTGGTTATCATTAATCTACTAAAACCAGTTTTCTTACCTGTTTTAGTATAGGTACCATTAATAGTGTTACACCCTGTACTTCCATTAATTAGCTTTTCTTCTTGGTTGATAATTATATATGGACGAACTTCCATAGTGTAAATTCTCATTTTATCCAATCCTGGGAGATCTACCAATTGCCACTTATCGTGGTAAGAGGTTTTACTACTTTTACCTTCTACACATCCTTGAAATGATTCACTATTTTGAAAAATAGTAATTGTGCGTTGATATTGGATTTCATTTTTTATACAACTGCTATTTTCAATTTCGAAATAAAATCCTCCTTCATCTGCTAATTGATAATAAGCAAAAGGCAATCCATCCTGTTGTTCGCGCTTAGCCATTACTTCATTTGTGATAACGGTATCGCCATATTTTATAAAAGTCGCCGTATTGTCGTCAAAAAAGTTGAATGACCATTGTTCTTCATCATTTGCAATATATAATAAGTTTCGTTCAATTTTCGGTAATATGTTTACTGTTTCTTTGCTAACTTCTTTGGTCGATTTGCAGGCTACTAATGCTAAAATAGTACTTGCTAATAGGATATACTTCATGTTTAAAATCGATTTATTTTGGATGAAAATTACTATTTCTAAGCCAAATATCTATTGAATTAATTACACAACTCAATGTATAGCGTTAATTTTGGAAAACAAATCGAAATACTATGATTCGCTATTTTATACAACTCTCATTTGAAGGAACTCATTACCATGGGTGGCAAGTTCAAAATAATGCGAATTCTATTCAGGCGGAGTTACAAAAAGCACTTTCTACAATTTTACGGTTGCCAATTGAAGTAACCGGAGCAGGAAGAACGGATAAAGGTGTTCATGCGAAACAAATGTTTGCTCATTTTGACGTTGATAATGCACTAGACGATTTAGAAAAGTTAGTGTTTAAAGTAAATGGTGTTTTGCCACAAGATATAGCTGTTCAGTCTATTTTTGAAGTGCCTGCAGATTTTCATGCACGCTTTACTGCTACTGCAAGAAGTTACGAATATCATCTTCATCAAACGAAGAATCCGTTCAAACAACAACATTCGTATTATTTCAATCGGGAATTATCGGTTGATAAAATGAATCAGGCAGCACAGTTATTGTTCGATTATACAGACTTTTCGGCTTTTAGCAAGTCCAATACGCAAACAATTACGAACGATTGCATCATTTATAATGCTGTTTGGGAAATAACTGAGGATGGATTGGTTTTTCACATTTCCGCTAATCGGTTTCTGAGAAATATGGTAAGAGCAATAGTCGGTACACTTTTAGAAATAGGGGTAGGAAAGTATCCAGTTGACGCTATTCATTCCATTATTCAATCAAAAGATAGGAGTGAGGCAGGAACATCTGTGCCTGCTTGTGGGTTATATCTTAATAGAGTAGAATATTCATTCCCTACAATTAATTAGATAACTTTGCATTCATGAGTGGAGTTTCAGGAAAAGCCCTTGATTTACCAATTTTAAAAAGGGTTTTAGGTTTTGTAAAGCCCTATAAAGGGATTTTTTATCTGACAGCATTTCTTACAGTTGTCGTTGCTTTTACAGCTCCAATTCGTCCAATTTTAATTAGTCATATCATTGATAACGAATTACTAAAAGGCAATTTAGAAGGATTGTGGAACATGACCATGCTTTTAATTGCTGTGCTAATAGGCGAGGCAATCATTCAGTTTTTTCAATCGTATTTAACTTCTTGGTTAGGCCAAACGGTAATTAAAGATTTACGAACGCAACTCTATAAAAAGGTTTTAAACTTCCGATTAAAGTACTTCGATAACACGGCTATAGGAACTTTGGTTACTCGAGTGGTGTCTGATATTGAAACCATAGCAGACGTTTTCTCTCAAGGCTTATTAGAAATTATCGGAGATATTTTAAAGTTGGTAGTTGTGATCGGTGTTATGCTGTATGCCGATTGGAAACTCACGCTTATTTGTTTGGTTCCAATTCCAGTACTAATTGCTTCTACTTCTGTATTTAAACGAGTAATTAAAACAGCTTTTCAAGATGTAAGAACTCAAGTTCAAGTGCTAAATGCATTTGTTCAAGAGCATGTAACAGGAATGAAGATTATCCAAATTTTTAATCGTGAAAAATTGGAGATGTCTCGATTTGAGAAAATCAATAAAAAGCACCGAGATGCGCATATTCGAACGGTATGGGCGTACAGTATTTTCTTTCCAATTGTGGACATGCTATCTGCAGGATCTTTAGCCTTATTGGTATGGTGGGGAACTGGCGAAGTTGCCAAGGAAGAAAGTACAGTTACACTAGGTGTTTTATTCCAGTTTATTTTATACATCTACATGTTGTATCGCCCTATACGCCAATTGGCTGACCGATTCAATATACTTCAAATGGGGATGGTTAGTTCTGAACGCGTATTTAAAGTGCTAGACACTAATTCAAGTATAGAAGATACCGGCTCTGCTACTGCGGAGCATATCAAGGGGGAAATAGAATTCAAAAATGTTTGGTTCGCGTATATCGATGAAGACTATGTGCTAAAGGATGTTTCCTTTACCGTAAAAGAGGGGGAAACAGTCGCATTTGTAGGTGCTACAGGTTCAGGTAAAACATCGACTATTAATATATTAGGTCGATTTTATGAGTTCCAAAAAGGTGAGATACATATAGATGGGAAGAATATAAAAGAATATCAAGTCGCTTCGGTTCGACAAAGTATGGCTGTGGTTCTCCAAGATGTATTTTTATTTTCAGATACCATCTACAACAATATTACTCTCAACAATTCAGCTATTCCTATGGAGGAAGTGGTTACTGCCGCGAAGGTAGTAGGCGCCCATGATTTTATAGCTAGACTACCCGGAGGTTATGATTACAACGTAAAAGAAAGAGGTGGTATGCTTTCTGTAGGTCAGCGTCAATTAATCTCTTTTATTAGAGCTTACGTGCATAAACCAAAGATTTTGATATTAGATGAAGCGACTTCATCTATCGACACAGAATCTGAATTGCTCATTCAAAAAGCCACAGATGTGCTAACGGAAGGCAGAACATCCATCGTTATTGCACACCGATTATCTACTATTCAAAAAGCAGACAAAATTATCGTGTTAGAAAAAGGCAAAATAATCGAGCAAGGTAGTCATCAGCAACTGATCTCACATGATGGGCACTACCGCAAGCTATTTGAATTACAGTTTAAAGAGTCAGAAATTCCAACGAATTAGGATTTATTTATTGGGACAAGAGTTTATTCCCAATAGTGAATAAAGTGGACAAAAGTTAACTAAAGCAGTTACCAGTAAAACTCCACCGACCAACAGGAGGACAACACCCAATGTTCCTGATAGTACTCCTGTAATGTAAAGCGTTGAGATGATTGCTGCTATAAGAATACGTATAACTCTATCAAATTTTCCGACGTTTATTTTCATGGAATGTGATATTAATAATGAACTGAATTGAATTGAATGTTTATTTAACTGCTAAGATAGCTACAATAAGTTAAATTTATTTTAAAAAAATAATTTGCAGTTGCGTTAGCTTTTTATTCCGCAATAGAATGGGTAATTTGTGGATTCTATTAAAAGTTGTATAATCAGCCGATCATTAATTTATTATACCGACAGAAGTTAGCAGTTTACAATTAAAGTTACCAATGATAGAGAATGAAATAGAGCGATTTAATAAAATACGATCGCACACAGAATTAATATGTTCACCCTTACAAACAGAAGATTACGTAGTACAGCCTATTGCAGATGTTAGTCCACCTAAATGGCATTTAGGTCACACTACTTGGTTTTTTGAAAACTTCCTTTTAGTCCCTTTTTTAGAGCAGTACCAATTATTCCATCCTTCTTATAATTATGTGTTCAATAGCTATTATGAGAGTGTAGGAGCCAGAGTGCTCAGAACCGATCGAGGAAATTTAAGCCGCCCTACTACTGACGATGTGTATGCTTATAGAGCTTATGTAAATGAGCAGATGAATTTATTGTTAGGAAGAAAGGAATTGATTACCGATGAGGTAAAATTTATTCTTGAAATGGGCATTAATCATGAGCAGCAACATCAAGAATTATTGGTTTACGACATAAAGTATATTTTGGGAAATAATCCATTATTTCCTGCGTACACAAGTGAGACAGTAGTAAAAGAACAGCGAAAAGCAGCTCCATTATTATTTAAGTCAATTGATGAAGGAGTATACACTGTTGGACATGAGGGAGAGGATTTTCACTTTGATAATGAGAAAGGAGCACACAAAGTATATTTAAATCCTTTTAAAATTTCTAATCGGTTAATCACCAATAAAGAATACCTCGACTTTATGGAAGCCGAAGGATATACTTCATTTGAATATTGGCTAGCTGAAGGATGGGATTGGGTGAAGAATAACCATGTTCGCGCTCCTGAATATTGGTATAAAGTAGATGGGGAATGGATGAATTATACCTTTGAAGGATTAACAGCTATCGATTGGGAGGCGCCCGTAGCTCATATTAGCTTTTATGAAGCCGATGCTTATGCCAGATGGAGAGGATATCGCTTGCCTACAGAGTTTGAGTGGGAAGTAGCTGCTAAAGAACTAGGTTCATTAGATGAGCGTAATTTTTCTGATGGCGCAAATTATCAATTGAACATTCAAGAAGGCGCTTCAAGTCATTATTTTGGAAACTTGTGGGAGTGGACAGGCAGTGCTTATCGGCCTTATCCAAATTATGAAACCCCTTGTGGTGCCTTAAGCGAATACAATGGGAAATTTATGGTCAATCAACAGGTGCTGCGCGGTGGATCAATCGCTACTCCGATGAATCATTTTAGAATTACTTATCGTAACTTTTTTCATCCACATTTAAGGTGGATGCTTAGTGGATTTCGATTAGCGAAATCAATATAAATTTAATTAAACAATTACTTATGGAACCCGACCAACAGGAAGTCGAAAAACCAACAGATGAATTCGTACACCAATTTGCAAAAGATGTGGACGAAGGATTATCACAAACACCGAAAAAACTCAATTCTAAGTACTTTTATAATAAAAGAGGGGATGAACTTTTTCAGGCCATTATGCGCATGGAAGAGTATTATTTGACTGCAGCAGAATTTGAAATCCTATCGCTTCAAAAGGAGAAAATTGCAGAAGCGATAACTTACAATCAAGGAACATTCCAATTAATAGAATTTGGAGCTGGAGATGGGTATAAAACAAAAGTTCTACTACGGTATTTACTGAAGATGGAAGCTGATTTTGAATACGTTCCAATTGATATTTCGGCCAATGTACTGGAGCAGTTGGAAGACAGCTTAAAGGCTGAATTGCCCGACTTAATTGTTAAACCATTGGTTAATGATTATTTTAAAGCTTTGGAGCAATTGCAATCCAATAATCAACAAAAGTTAATTCTCTTTTTAGGATCGAATATTGGAAATTTTACTCCTCAATCTGCACCTCAGTTTTTAGGTCATATTGCTGAGCTGTTAAACCCTAATGATTTATTGTTGATGGGGGTGGATTTAAAAAAGGATCCAAACATTATTTTGGCAGCTTATAATGATAAACATGGAATTACGAAAGCATTCAATTTCAATTTACTGAACAGGATGAACGAAGAGCTTGGTGCAGACTTTGATATCTTCAATTTTGAGCATTTCCCGATTTACGATCCTGTTTCTGGAGCTACCAAAAGTTATTTAATAAGCAAAAGAGACCAAACGGTTACTATTGGTGCATTGGATAAGCAGTTTTACTTTGAGCAAGGCGAGCCTATAGATATGGAAATTTCGCAAAAATACAGCATAAAAGAACTCGAGCAGTTAGCAACTAAATCGGGATTTAAAGTAGTGAAGCATTATTACGACTGCAAGCATTACTTTACAGACACATTATGGAAAATAAAAGCATAGTACGATGAAAGCAATATGGAATGGCCAACTATTGGCAGAAAGTGACGAAACGATTAATATAGAAGGAAACCAGTATTTTCCTGCAGACAGTATCCAATCGGCTTATTTTAAGAACTCTGAAACACATACAACCTGCCATTGGAAAGGGGTAGCTTCTTATTACACCATAGAAGTAAACGGAGAAAAAAATAAAGATGCTGCTTGGTATTACCCCAATACAAAAGATGGTGCAAAACAAATAGAAGGTTATGTGGCTTTTTGGAAAGGAGTAGAAGTGAAGGAATGATTTTGTGTTTAATTGGTGTTAATTAAGTGCACCCAATTTTGAGTAAAAATGGGTGTTTTTTTTAACTATGAGTTTAAAAAATAATAATTTGTTAGTCAATACATTATACAAATATATTACTTAAGTTGTATTTTTTTTTAACACTTTTCAGTAGTCAATTATTAGAGTGAAATGTCCATAAATAAGTCAACGGCTTATTTTATTTTTATAAAACACTACTGTCCGATAAAAATAATAAAAGGCTTTTTTAATCACTATATGGTTTGATTTTACTCAATTGTGTTGTTTTCACTAAAAGTAAGCCCCTCTTTTTTAGGCTGAGCTGAATTTCATCTGGAGTTGTGGGTTAATTTCTTTCAACCAGTCTTTCTCAGGATTTTCCAGGAACTTCATCAAATGAATATAATTGAATAAATGAAGGCGACAAAAGTTAGCAAGGTTTGAGAACGCCCATTTTCTCTTAATTTTTTTACGAATTACAGTCAATAATAAGTTTACAATTAAGGTACACCATATTTGGATTTTAATTGCGTTTTCATTGTCACCTAAAAAGTATTTTAACGGAAAGTTCTGTTTTAGCTGCTTAAATAAAAGTTCTATTGACCATCGCTTTTTATAGATCAATGCAATATGTCCTGCATTCATTCCGATAAGGTTAGTGATAAATTCAAAACAGCGCTTGTTTTCACTATCCCAGTAAGCTATTCTTCTTAATTGAGTCTTTTTTAGAAACTTTCCTTTTTCTTTTACATTGACCTCTATGATTTCGTCTTTTAGTACTCCGTCATCTAAATAATCAGGGATTTCATTTTCAGTCACAGACTCAAAAGAGGCATTCGATTTTAGCCTTGTAACAAAGAATATTCCGTCTTTAGTGAACTCATCAAAAGTTTTATAATCGTTATAACCTTTGTCAAAAACAGCAATTTTACCAGGTTCAATTTTTATGTGCTTTAAAAAGCGTTTATCATGAACAGTTGCCGCTGATAACCAAATAAAATGGGGCAGATTTTCCTGCAAGCTTATTTGTGTGTGAACTTTTATTCCACCTTTTTTTTGTCCGTTTGATGGATTTCTACCAACACAACTAAGAATGGATTTAAACAATGAAATTGTACTAGAATCAATAATTTCTAGTCTATTTTCCCAAGCATACTGTTGGCGGCTGTCCGAGATAATAGGACGATATAAGTTAAGTAATGAATAGTAAATTTCTTGGAAGACAAGATTGTTTCTTCTTGCATTTGCATCGCTCAAAGTGCTTCGATGAGGAATATTTTTGAGTTGAAAATGATTGGTTTTGCCTTTTAAACCAAGCATTCCGGCAGCACTTCTCTTAACGAACTGCAGTTAGAAAACGTTGAAAAAAGCATACTAATCAAGTGGTCGGAGGTGGTGAATTTCTTTGTATAGTAATCTGAATTGTGTTTTTTAACAGCAGATTTTATCAAATTTGAGTCAATCAAAGAAATCAGCTGTCCGAAAACGGATTGGCCAAAAAAGTAGCTACTTTTATTCATGTAATTTGTGTTTCGTCAAAACCTAAATTACAATAAAGCGGGAAATTCTAAATAGGAAATCCCGCTTTTAAAAAAGTTTAATCGGACACTAATGTTTATAAAATAAACTTCTGACATTATGAAAAATAAGAATAATCGATTTAAGGATTTAAGAATACTGTTAACTGTTGGAATTCTTTTTTCTTGCTTTACAGTAAATGCACAAAATCCCTTGCAGTCAGTTATTGACGACTTAAGAAATATGTTTGGTTTTCTAACCCCACCGGCAAGTAATCCAGATTTCCTATATGATTTTTCTTATCATTCTACAGACACTATTTATTTAGATTCAGTTTGTCAAGATACAGTAACTTCTGAAATATTTTGGAGCCAATATCAAGATTTTTGGTACATGCAATATGATACAGTTCAAAGAACAAAAACTGAGGATTTAATTAATCAGGCAGCGCAGCATGGTTTTGCAAAAGTCCCGCTCGGTATAATGCATTGGGATTATTTAAGAGTAAAAGATTCTGCTATGAATACTGGATTATTCTTTAATTTCGATATTCCCAATACTCGCTTTTTAGATAAGACGAACCCTGTTTCAACTCCTTACAAAAAGAAGAACTTTTTTATGGGAGCTCCATTATTTCCTGAAGTAAACAGTAGAAAGGTAGAGTATTTGATAGATCCCAATTATTTATTATTCGACGATGCACATAATGCAAACTATAATGGATCAGGTACTACTGATTTTTATATAGATTTTGGAGATGGAAATGGATGGCAATTGATAGATCCAACTGTTACTGCAGCCTATCCCATCACATATAACAGTCCTGGAAAAAAAATTATTCGGTTTAGTCATGTATTTCCTGGAACACCTGCCAATTCTAATAATTATATCAATTTTAGTATTGGTTTCATTAATATTAAATTTATTTTTAAGGGTGAAGGAGATTATGCTGATCCTGATCAAGAAATAACTCGCAATGGTCTCAATATTGGTATTTTTAATTCTGAAACATGCAATAGCCCTGAAGATGTTAAAAAAGTAATTGTATTAGAAGGATGGGACCCAATGGACTTTTGGCCTATTTTCAATACTCCTTCAGGTGCAATTTATCAGCAAATAGTGGATGTACCACGGATAAAAATATTAGAGGATTTTAACTATGAATATCATGTTATCAGTTGGCAAAATAGTCAAAAGAGTATCGTTGAGAATGCTGCGTATTTAGCTGCATACTTAGACGAGCTCTACTGTAATCGAACAAATGACCACCCATTCGTAGTATTAGGACATAGTATGGGAGGCTTAGTTGGTAGGTTTGCACTTACTGCTATGGAAAATGGTTTTTCAAATAGTAATTGTGGAATGCCAGGGAATTTTACCAGACTATTTATCTCTTTAGATGCTCCTCATCAAGGAGCAAATGTATCTATGGGGCTCCAACAGTTCTATGCTGATTACCACAGCAGGTATACTGTATAGGGTATAAATCCTTTAAAATATTTAATCGATAAATATTTAAGTGATGTCTTTTTATATGCGCAGTCTCCAAAAGAAATGTTAATCAACCATGTATCTGCCCCTAATTCTATAGGCCCAACAGATGACCGTATTCAATTTTTGAATCAACTTCAAGCTGTTGGTAATTATCCGCAGCATACCAAGCTAGTTGCTTTATCTAATGGTTCTTTAAATGGAAGGCCACAAGTGAATAGAATAACACTTAACCCAAGGATTGATAATGACTTATTAGCATCTTTTCAATTAAAATCTTTTGTAATTCTTTTTAAGGAACAGTTTAAAATTACTGAACTTGACATAGAGATGTTTACAAATCCTGGTTCTTCAACAGCTACTGTGTATACAAGGCAGTTAAAACTCTTTATACCTATACCTAAGTTGAGCTTTTTTAAACTGAGCTGGACATCTTGGACGCTGCCGATCAGTTTTAATACCGTTGGTTCTTCTGCACTTGGTTTATGTAATGAAGCAGGCAGCCCATTTGGTATTAACTTACAAGAATATTCCGGGGAAAAGGTATTATTCGGGACAACTAACACAGAGGTAGTTGTAGGAGCCGGTATAAAATTAGATTATAATGCAATCGGGTTGGCTACTTGCTTCATACCGATTAAATCTGCCTTAGATTTTGGAAATGTTACAGCTGCTCCTCTTAGTCCTAATTATCAAACTAACCCAACCCAAACGGCTATTGACTTTGAAAATAATTGCCCTTTTGATGTGATTGCAGGTATTTGGGATTTAGATCCGCCATTTCAGAAACCTGCCGATTTTTATTCATGGAATCGTTCGCATGCCAATGTAGAAAACTCAATTTTAAAACAACGAGTAGATGATCGAGCAAATACAATATATTACGAACGCTGTAAGCCAATTAGATATTTTCCACGCTACTTTCTTAACCAAGAAATAGGTGATGAAGAATTATATTTGGAAAATTTAAACTGGAATGCATCTAATACATCAATTTTTGAGGCAGAGAAACAAATCTATGTGAATGAACGTAATCCCTTTTACCGATACAATGGTTTCGTGGATCCTGATTTAGAGCTAAGAGGAGCTTACAGTAAAGCAGCTGTTTTTACAAGTAACTCATTTTCTATTCTTAAATCAGATTTTAATTTCGCTTTAGCAGAGGGTTTTCCACAGGGTTTTCAGGCGAATCCTCCATTTACCAATTGGGGATATGAGCCCAATGAGTTAGAAAACTGCTGTACTGATAATTTACACCTATACCGAAAAGGAAATTTTGACGAACTGAGCCAACTTGAAAATGCAAGTAATAAAAGTAGCCTATTGGTTTATCCAAACCCTGCAAAAGATGTAGTATTTTTAAAGCTAATAAATATACAAGCTGACGAAGAGCTAGTGATACAAATCTCTAATTTATATGGGCAGCAGGTATTTTTTAAGCAACAAGTTACTCGTTCTAAAAATATTACCTTACCTTTAAACTTGAATGATAACCTACTATCAGGTATTTACATTATACGTTGTACACAGGCCTCTCAAACTTTAGAATCTAAACTTATAATTGATTAACCATGAAAACATTCATTTATCTACTTGGATTATCGTTTTTACTCATTGGCTGTAAAAAGGATGAAAATGAACGAGAACCCAATACATACACGATTGAGGGCCGCTATTTACAAGATTGCAATACTCCGTGGGAGAATATTAATCTTCGCTTTAGAATTATTAGGCTGTATACATTTAGTGTTGAAGTAAATGTAGTAGGGTATACATCTACTGATGAAAATGGCTATTATAGAATAGAATATCAAGACCCTAGGGAGTTTAAACGTGCCGACCCTGGAGAGCTGCAAATAGATTTTAGCTACCCTACTAATCCTGATCAGTATTATGGAGTAGTAGAAGATTTAGTACCACACAAAAACTTAACTGTTGATTATGTAACCCAACCCAACGATACGGCTTTTTTCAGAACCATAGGTGGCGGAAATTTAACAAGTAGTGATACCTTGTATTTTGAACATGAGACACAACGATTACAATACGTTGTAGGGCCATTAGATGATAACTCTCCATTTGATACGATAGTTTATAAATCCAATTTTGGAAGAAAAACAATTACTTGGTCAATTGGAATCAATAATGTAAATACCATGAGAGAGCGAAATAAGAATTATGGTAATTATGGAAGTACAGTTTATCAGAGAAATATCTGTTCTTCAGTAGAGATTTTGATTGATTTAAGCAACGCTAAATAAATCAAATAATTATGAAAACATTCATTTATCTACTTGGATTATCGTTTTTACTCATCAGCTGTAAAAAGGATGAAAATGAACGAGAACCCAATACATACACGATTGAGGGCCGCTATTTACAAGATTGCAATACTCCGTGGGAGAATATTAATCTTCGCTTTAGAATTATTAGGCTGTATACATTTAGTGTTGAAGTAAATGTAGTAGGGTATACATCTACTGATGAAAATGGGTATTATAGAATAGAATATCAAGACCCTAGGGAGTTTAAACGTGCCGACCCTGGAGAGCTGCAAATAGATTTTAGCTACCCTACTAATCCTGATCAGTATTATGGAGTAGTAGAAGATTTAGTACCACACAAAAACTTAACTGTTGATTATGTAACGCAACCCAACGATACGGCTTTTTTCAGAACCATAGGTGGCGGAAATTTAACAAGTAGTGATACGCTATATATATCTCATGAGGATTACTTAATCAGATCTTTTGTAGGCCCATTTGATGATAATACACCAATTGATACATTTATTTACAATTCGAATTTTGGAAGGCAAAAGATAAACTGGGCAATTGGATGGGAAAATATAGGCGTAAAACGCGAGACAAATGTTAATTACGGTAATTATGGAAGTTGGCGTTACGAGCGAAATATCTGTTCTTCAGTAGAGATTTTGATTGATTTAAGCAACGCTAAATAGATCAAATAATTATGAAAACACTATTTTTAATTCTTGGATTATCGTTTTTAAAAACTACTTGACTTTATTCCTTCTTATCCATGCATTTAACTTATTAATGTCAATGTGCAATCCTAGCCCGAAATCAAAGTTGGTATGTGTGAAATAATCACTATTATCAGCTATTCCAAAACCCATATAGGTCTCTAGTCCAATCAAACCTGGAGAATATCGGAGGGTAAAAAATGGCTGAACTAGCACTTATGATTTTACCGCAAAATAAGTGGTATCTCTATATCCAACTAAATTGTCAGTTGACTTATAATCGTAAAAATTTAGAAAATTAGCCTTAGCTCCGAAACTAAATATTACATTGTTATCTAAGTTAGTTCCTATACTAGATTGTAAGAAGTAATTATGAAACTTAGCTTCATATCCTGCAATATTTATATTAAAAAACCCTAGGTTGATAGCTGTCCCTGCTTTCCCAAAACCATAACCGCCGATAATATCAAAATACATATTTTTTATTAGGTTGGGATTATAATAGCCTGCACCAACTTCATATTGATCGCTATCATAACTGAACAATTCTGTTTTATTCCTTGTATTTGGATCTTCTTGATAAACTGTTTCATCAAAATAGGTATAATAGCTACCAATCAAAACAACATTTTTCAAAGGACTATAACTAGCATTCACACTTGTGCCAAAGGCTGAAGTAGCTGCTATATGTCCGTCTCCTTTTTCTTGAAGTAAAGGTGTGTTTACTCTAGCAGGTTTATAAAAGGCACATGAGGTAAATAATACAGAAATGATTAAGTAAAGTAGTCCTCTCTTCATAATCGATTGATTTAGTTCATTTATCAAAATCAAATATATGTAAAAGAAATAGTTATGGTATTTTATTTTTTGAAATTACTAGAAATTATTCATCACTTTAGAAATGAATTCTCTTTCATTCAGATTAGGCTTTAGCCAACTTATACCTGTGTAAAACGAGATTTTTCCTAAAACTTCACCACCCCACCAACAGAAATTCGTATGGTTTGACCAATATTTCTTCCATCTACTGTATAAGCTGCACCTAGTACACCTCCAATATGTGGTGTAAATGGTCGATAATAATTCCCTCCAATTCGTAAAAAACTAACGCCGAGTTCTTGAAAAGGTGTTCTCTCCTCAACAGGAAGATAATTTCCCCCTCCATCTGCTCCTAGATAGTCCACAAATAAATCTGCATAATACTTTTCTTTTGCAATACCAACTTTTACTACAAGCGGAAGTGCATCTGTATTGGGTTTATTTCTAAAGCTATAGCCACCTTTAAGCATTACAAAATAACGCCCTTTTTCCAATTGAATAATTCCTCTAATTTCTTTTGATTCTCCTTGTTGGCCTATCGCAAAAGCATTTTGTGTTTCATAATTGGACACAGGTAATTGATATCCCCCACCTAACATAAACCGTGCTTTTACGCCTTTCACAGTAACTTCAGCCAACCTTAACCGAAGAAATAAACTAGCATCTTGCAATCCTGCTTCTTTTCCTCCATTCGAAATGTAAGGCAAAGAGCCCACCAAATCTAGCCAATCTGTAATTCCATGAGCTAGAAACACACTTAAACTTGATATGGATCTAGAAAGACTAGTAGTGCCGTCTTTTATAAAAAATTTGCTTCCACTCTCAAAAGAGGCAGAAAGTGCAACATCTGTACATCCTTTTCCTTTCATATACCCATCCAATAAGCCTTGAGAAAATAACGCTGAGGAGCAAAATAACAGTGAAAGAGAAACAATAAATCTATTCATAAGGATTGTAGAAAAAAGTTAAAGTTATAAAACTCGATAGGTTGTCAACAATTGTAATTGATATCGGTTAATTCAAATAGTATCTTTACAGCGTAAAAATAGAATTTATGAGCAAACATTTTCGTCAGTTAGCAGTCAAAGAGGTAATAAAAGAAACAACAGAAGCAGTTTCAATTGTTTTTGAAATTCCTACAGATTTAGCAACTGAATTTAAGTATAGAGCAGGTCAATACCTGACCATTAAGGCAACTATCAACGGTGAGTCAGTACGTCGTTCTTATTCGTTATCCTCCTCGCCATCAGTTGATAACTTTTTAAAAGTAACATCAAAGAAGGTGAAAAATGGTAAAATGTCGCATTATTTGTACGACCACATAAGGGCGGGCGATGTGTTAGATGTGATGCCTCCTGAAGGAAATTTCATCGTAGAAACAGATGCAATACGTGCAAATGGTTATGTACTTTTTGCAGCAGGAAGTGGAATTACGCCTATTATGTCTATCCTTAAGACAGTTTTGGAAGAAGAGCCTAGAAGTACTGTAAAATTAGTCTACGGTAACCGTACGGCGGGTGAAATTATCTTTTATGAAGAGCTTAAGCACTTGGCTAATCAATATACTGGTAGACTAGAAGTTCAACATATTTTAAGCCAAGGAATAATAGAGGGAGGAGCGAGCAATACACGAATTAATCCTGCAATTGTTTCTGCTACTGTGGAGGCGCAGGGAGCACCAGCAATCTATTACATCTGTGGTCCTGAAGGAATGATTAAGTCTACAGAAGAGGCATTAAAATCCGCAAATGTAGCTAAAGAGCAAATTAATATTGAGTACTTTACAAGTTCAGCAGTTGACACAGGAAAAGATACCGTATACGAAGGGAATGAGAATGAAGTAACCGTTATCTTAGATGGGGAAGAGTTTAAAATAGAATTAAACGATGGGGAAACCATTCTAATGGCAGCCGATAGAGCAGGTATTGATCCACCATACTCTTGTCAATCAGGTGTATGTACTACATGTAAGGCTTTTGTAAAGCAAGGAAAAATAGATATGGGTGAAAGTTTTGCCTTAGATGATGAAGAAATAGCAGAAGGGTTTATCTTAACCTGTTGTTCGCGACCTGCATCAGCCGGTGTGATCATTTCTTATGATGATATTTAATTCTATAAAATAACCCAATTAATCGCCGAGCTGAAGCACAAATTCTACTCGGCGATTTTCTTTTCTAAACGTTTCTGAGGTATTGGCGTACATTGGTTCACTTTGGCCTTTACCTTTAAACGATAATCGATTTGGATGCACTCCGTTCGAAATTAAATAATTATAAATGGTTTCAGCCCTATTTCTGGAGAGCGTTAGGTTATATTCTGGAGTTGCTTGATTGTCGGTGTGGCCAATAATGTTCAGCAACAGACGATTGTCAGCATTCATTAATTCTACCAATTGGTTTAGACTCGGCCGCATATCTGACCGCAATGCATATTGATCGGTATCGTAGTTTATTTTTAGGCTAAATCCATAACTGTTAGCAGATTTTAGGTGAAAAGTAGGTGGAAGTTCCCACTTAACATTTTCAGATAGCAGTTTTAAAAAATCGACACCCGTAGGTCTTATCCCTCTAGCGGAAAAAGAACCTGCCTTTAAGAATACTCCTGAATCATAATAGGCATCACCGATATCTGAAATGCCTATTTTCAATTGATAGCGCTCGCCCGGAATAACCGCAGTTTCGGTATTGAGCAATTTTGTAAAGCCATCAAATTGATATTGCAGCGATCGCTCTCCGGCTGCTTTATTGTTCTCAAATCGTTTTACATTGTTATAGCTCCATGTGGAATTCGGAATGTATAAATGATTGTTTTTTATACTATTGATATTGTCCACAGAAATAGGAACATTAGCGTTGGCAAAAACAGCTAAGTTCTTACCTGCTATTTCTCCTTCTTTCTTAATAATAAACGCAAAAACATCATTTACTCCATTGTTTACATATTCAGGATATTCTTCAGAAGCAAAGAAATAATCAAACGATAACGTATCAGCGATAGGTATAAAATCTATGATAATTACTGCTGCATCATAGCTGTTGTTCTTGCCCAAGAAAGCCAGATCTTCATCACTCGGTCCAAATGTCCTTACGCCACTATTTTGCTGATTATTGGGGCCAATTGCATCATAAATATTACCGGTGCTAAGTGCAATTCCGCTATTGATTACAGCATATTTACTCGGATCGTTAAAGCCGGCAAAAGATTGTTTAGCGCCAATATAGGTTACAGCGTTAATAAATATCCCTGAATTAGCTGTTGTGAGGTAATTTTTTATAGTATTTATAGGCGTTAGCGAAGTGTCAAATTGAAGCTGGGCAGATGCGACAATATTGTAAAATACAAAAAGAGTTATTAGCAGAGCTCTCACGGTTTTTTAGTTAAATCTACTGTTAATTTTTAAGTTGTGTTTACCTGAAGTTGGCTATATGTTTTTAAGGTGATAACTAAAACGATCGGTGGGTTTAAAACTTGCATCAAGAGTTTTAAAAAATCTGCTGTATATTTTTTAGTTTTTCGGATGGTTTATTTACCAAGTTAATCACTGTTTATGTGTAGGCTATCCATTTTTAGTCCGATTTTAAATTATAATTTATTTTTAGTGAATTGCGTATTAATGACAAGTTAGATATGTTTAATGCCTGTTTAATACGATATACTTTTATTTGTTGTTGGACAATAGAGATCTTAAATATAGTTTTCTAAAATTCCCAATCCTTGTCTTAAGATGGTGATATTTCCATCACTCAAGTCCACAACGGTTGAGGCTTCGTTATTTCCAAATCCACCATCAATTACAATGTCCACGTTGTTTTCATATTTTTCGTGAATCAATTCCGGATCTGTTGTGTACTCAATCACTTCATCGTCATCGTGAATAGAGGTCGAAATCAATGGGTTTCCATATTCGCTGACAATGGATCTGGTAATTTTATTGTCAGGTATTCGAATACCGATGGTTTTCTTTTTGTTGTGAAATAGTTTTGGCACTGACTTGTTGGCAGGTAAAATAAAGGTGAAAGGACCCGGCAAAGCTTTGTTTAGCAATTTGAAAATAGACGTGTCAAATTGTTGAGTATAGTCTGAAATGTGGCTCAAGTTGTGGAACACAAAAGAAAAGTCTGCTTTTTCTACTTTTACGTCTTTGATTTTTGCCACTTTTTCAACGGCACTTTTGTTGTGCACATCGCAGCCTAAGGCGTAAACTGTATCGGTTGGATAAATGATTAAGCCACCATCTTTCAGGCACTCCGATATCAATTTTAATTGTCTTGGATCGATGTTTTCGTTGTATAATTTAATAATCATAGTTCTACAATTTTAGCAGGTAAAAGTTACATTTTTCAAACGGATTCCCCAAAGTTGATTTTTAGGAATTTAGGGCTTCTTGGAATTGGGAAGGTTATACTTACATGTTGTCGGTTTACTTTAGGAAATCTATTTTTTTGAGTCTGTTACCTGTCGGTTCCTTTATAGCTAATATAAGGTTGAATTGTTTTATTGAATGTTTTATATTCTGTCATTTTATCTGTGATTTAAGCAGATTTAGTCTTTAATACAAATCTCCCTCAATTAATAATCCATGTGCTTCTTTAATTGCATTTGAAAAAAATGATTTCCATTTACTATTTTCATCTGTGTTTTTATCTAACAGTTTGACCTAGTTAAAAAAGATCCATGTTGTGCCATATTTATTGATAGTGTATCCGGTAAATATCCCCAACAATTTAAAAATTTTTGAAATAGAATCAATGGAAACTAATTTGGTCAAATGAATCTTATTGTTACTTCAATTGAAAATATTTAGTCCCATTTTTTTGTCTTATTACAACCGGATAAAAACGCACTTCTGCTTTTATAATTAGTTATATCAGCCATATCACCTAATGAATCGCTGCTAATGTAAATTCATCACCAAGATAATCGAATAATTCATTTCAGTTGTATGCAGTTGAAATTTTATGCGTTAATTCCATCCACTAAAAAAGCAGTGCTAAAACCTCAACACTGCTTTTTAAAACATATTATTTAGCTCTTAGTTATTCTTTGCGTGATCAGCTAAAAATTTCTCTAGACCAATATCCGTTAATGGGTGGTTCAATAATGCAGTAATAGCGCTCAATGGACCTGTCATTACATCTGCTCCTAACTTAGCACAATCAATAATGTGCATCGCGTGACGAACCGAAGCGGCTAAAATTTGCGTTTCGTATCCGTAGTTGTCAAAAATCAATCGAATTTCATTAATCAGGTTCAATCCATCAGTAGAAATGTCATCTAATCTTCCAATGAATGGAGAAACGTATGTAGCTCCTGCCTTTGCTGCTAGTAATGCTTGCCCTGGAGAGAAAATAAGCGTGCAATTGGTTCGAATTCCTTTGTCAGAAAAATAACGAATCGCTTTTACACCTTCTTTAATCATAGGTACCTTTACTACAATTTGAGGGTGCAGTGCTGCCAAAGCTTCACCTTCTTTAATCATTTCTGCAAAGTCTGTAGATATAACTTCGGCACTTACATCACCATCGACAATATTGCAGATATCCATATAGTGTTGTTTTACTTTTTCGTCCCCTTTAATGCCTTCTTTGGCCATAAGAGATGGGTTAGTAGTTACACCATCTAAGATTCCAAGTTCTTGAGCTTCTTTTATTTGATTTAAATTTGCAGTATCGATAAAAAACTTCATGAGTATAATTTTTTGTTTGTTCAAAGGTAAAATTTCACTTTCCTTTTTTCAAAAAAAGATGTTAACAATAAACTTGAATTTTAAATACATTTATTATTGGAACTTACAGATAATATTACATGCTAAACTAATTTTAAAACTTCTCGTTTAATATTCCCAACCATTTGTAAATAGAGCATGCTATTAAGATCCGCACATTAGTTTTATAAGTTTTTGATTTTATACTATTCTGGTATAGGCTGTTTTATTAAGGATAGAGCCTTGCTAAAAATTTCTCATATCAACCTCCAAAAGATGCAAAATGCAATTGTGTCGGTTCTTCATTGATAAGATTTTATCACGCTTCATTATTAAGATTTAAAACAGCTCTTCATTTACTCAAAGTTCTATGGAAATAGATTTTGTTAGGGTTTATCAGGAATCAACTACATACCTTGCCAAAAATTATCAGGAAAATCTTGAATTGACTATTTACCCAAATCCTGTAATTGATAATTTAACAATTAAATTACCAAAAGGGAAATTAAATAATTTAGCTGAGATTACAATTTTTAATTCAAAAGGACAAGTGGTGTCTAAAGCTCAAGAATTTGCCAATAATGGATCAATAAATTTATACGGGTTACAAGATTTAAAAAGAGGTATTTATTTTCTTCGTGTCAACTGTGATACTGAACAGTACAGCTTAAAATTTATCAAGTAGATATGGTATAAATAGCTGTATAAGAATAATATATTTCAATTAATTGAAAATTGAACTTACCATCGTTTTAATCCCACTTGTGTTTTCAATAAGTTTTAGTAAAACTTTAATTGCACATCAAAAATTTATTCTCTTGTGATGATAGACAATATTATCAACAATAAACAATAGGGCATAAAAAATGGGTAAGCTACTTATATCGCACCGCTCAACCATATACCCTTGCTTTCTTCCGAACCTGGGGGATTAAACAGGAGCTGGTCGTATAAGACTTACCCGCGGCAAAAATAGACATAATCTCACGAACACTGCAAATGATTTCATAACTTTTCTTTTCAATAGATGGAATTTAAATTGATATATTTGTTTTTAAACAAATACACCAACCAGCATGGAACAACAGCCGTCAATGTTAAGAAGCGCAATGAATTATGGAGCCATAATAGGGCTTGCATTAATCGCAATATCCTTAGTTTCATTCTTAATAGGAAACTACGAAAGTAAAATAATGCAATATGTAAGCTATGTGGCAATGATCGGCGGCTTGTTTTGGGCGATTAAAAGTTTTAGAGACAAAGAAAATGGGGGCTTTATTGCATACAGCAAAGCTCTTGGTTTTGGTGTACTAACCGCTTTGTTTTTTGGTATTATTACAGCCTTTTTTACTTATATATACATAAAATTTGTAGATGATACGCTTGTACAATATGCGTTAGAACAAAGCAGATTGCAATTGGAAAAAAGAGGTATGGGAGATGATGAAATAGAGGCTGCAATGCAAATGTCAGAGTCATTGACTTCTCCTGGATTTATCGCTACAATGGCCTTAATTGGGAACGTTTTTATAGGATTTATTATCTCTTTAGTGATAGGCCTTATTGTCAAAAAAGAGGATACCTCTTTTAATTAAAAAAGAACACTTCGTGAATATTTCAATAGTAATACCTTTATTAAATGAGGAAGAGTCGCTTCCTGAGCTTTTTGCTTGGATAAAAAAGGTAATGAATGCCCATAGCTTTTCTTTTGAAGTTATTTTTGTTGATGACGGAAGCACCGATAGCTCATGGAAGGTAATTGAAAAGCTGAAAACAGAAAATACCAACACGGTTAAAGGGATAAAATTTCGAAGAAATTATGGAAAGTCTGCAGCTTTAAATGTTGGATTTGAAGCTGCAAATGGAGAAGTTGTCATTACAATGGATGCAGACCTTCAAGATAGTCCTAGTGAGATTCCTGAATTATATAAATTGATAACTGAAGACGGGTTTGATTTGATTTCAGGTTGGAAACAAAAACGCTACGATCCTTTATCTAAAACTATTCCGACCAAGTTGTTCAATTGGGCAACTCGCAAAATGACAGGAATTTATTTGCATGACTTTAATTGCGGTTTAAAAGCATATAAGCATGCAGTAGTTAAGAATATTGAGGTTTACGGAGAAATGCACCGTTATATTCCTGCAATTGCAAAATGGGAAGGATTTACTCAAATAGGAGAGAAGGTAGTACAGCATCAAGAGCGGAAATACGGCACCACGAAGTTTGGTTTGGAACGTTTTATTAATGGATTTTTGGACTTATTGTCCATTAC
Organism: Vicingaceae bacterium; assembly: GCA_018402765.1. GTDB lineage: Bacteria > Bacteroidota > Bacteroidia > Flavobacteriales_E > Vicingaceae > Acidiluteibacter. Next base: position 545,790 of record JAGYIE010000003.1, read on the forward strand.
GTTTATCGGAAAGTTCGGAAAAAAACCAATGCACTTTTTTGGTTTATTTGGCACGCTAATGTTTTTGGTTGGCTTTATACTAATTGTATACGTTGGAGGTGAAAAATTATATTTTTTAACCCAAGGAGTTAGAGCTAGATTAGTCACAGATACACCTCAATTTTATATCGCATTAGTAGCTATGATTATGGGAGTACAGCTATTTTTAGCAGGCTACTTGGCTGAGTTGACCTCTAGAAATTCACCCAATAGAAATAATTATAAGATAGAGACAGAACTCTAATACTATGTCTGACTTATCATTAAAAAAAGTAGTAATCATAGGACCAGCATACCCTTACAGAGGGGGAATTGCAACCTATAATGAGCGTCTGGCAAAAGAGTTTTTAGACCATGGATATGATGTAAAAATAGAGACATTTAACCTTCAATACCCCAATTTTTTGTTTCCCGGGAAAACACAATTCTCTACGAATGAGCCTACTGATAAGTTAACGATTAATAGAAGCATCAATTCTGTATGGCCACTAAACTGGCTAAAAGTAGGAAATCGGATAAAAAAAGAGCAACCCGACTTAGTTATAGTCAGGTATTGGTTGCCATTTATGGGACCGAGTTTAGGTACTATCACCCGACGTATTCAATCTAATGGACACACCAAGGTAATCTGTCTTGCGGATAATGTAATTCCTCATGAGCAACGACTTGGTGATGCCGTATTTACTCGTTACTTTTTAAATGGAGTTAATGGTTTACTTGCAATGACGCAGAAGGTATTAGACGATGCATTGAGCTTTCGACAAATACCGACAACTCTTAGCCCTCATCCTATATTTGATAATTTTGGGACCATTACTTCAAAAGAAGCTGCATGCCAAAATTTAGGATTAGACCCATCGATAAACTATTTGCTCTTTTTTGGATTAATTCGCGATTATAAAGGACTTGATATTTTATTGGATGCATTGGCAGATGAAGAGCTGAAAGGACAACAACTAAAGTTAATCATTGCAGGAGAGTTTTACTCAGGAGCTGAAAAATACCACGAACAAATTAAACGCTTAGAGCTAAATGATCGAATTATTTTAAGAGATCGTTATATTCCTGATGATGAAGTAGCTAATTATTTTAATGCGGCATCTTTAGTCGTACAGCCTTATAAAACTGCCACACAAAGCGGTGTTACACAAGTTGCTTATCATTTTAACAAACCAATGGTTGTTACCAATGTAGGAGGTCTGAAAGAAATGATTCCTGATGGTAAGGTTGGGTTTGTAGTGAAACCTGATGCTAAAATATTAGCTTCTGCCATCGCTCGTTTTTTTTATGAGAATAAAGAAGCTGAATTTAAATCAAACATGGCCATTGAGAAACAAAAGTACAGTTGGCCGCTGTTGGTAAATGCATTCGAACGGTTGTATAATAAATTGAAAAAGAATGATTAAGATCGATAACAGTTGGACATTATTTTTGGACAGAGATGGTGTAATTAATGAACGTATCCCAAAAGGATATGTTATGGAGCCTGAACAATTGATTTTAGAGGTTGCGGTTGCAGATGCAATAGCAGAGTTTAATGAATTGTTTGCTAGAGTAGTGGTCGTAACAAATCAGCAAGGTATTGGTAAAGGATTAATGACTTCCAGTCAATTAGACGCTGTTCATGAAAGGTTGAAGGCTGAATTAGCATTATCGGGCGGACATGTAGATGCAATCTATCATTGTCCTGATCAGGCCAATACAGGATCAAAATGTCGAAAGCCTGAAGCAGGAATGGCGGAACAAGCCAAAGCAGAATTTCCTGAAATAGATTTTTCTAAAAGTATAATGATAGGCGATACCATTACTGACTTGCAGTTTGGGAAACGATTGGGGATGAAAACTATCTTTGTCAGAACAGTAGAAGAGGAGCAAACAACTGACATTGAAAGTTTAGCTGACGAAAAAGTGGATTGGCTTAAAGATGTTTTTCTGGTGATTGGATGAATTACTCACCCATATAATCTTTAATGGCTTTTGAAAGGTCATTAAATAGAGTGTTATTTCCTGCTACAATTTCTTTACCGTATATATAGTTATTTTCTCCCTTAAAATCAGTTACTCTGCCTCCTGCTTGTTGCACTATAAAAGCACCCGCAGCCACATCCCAGGGATTTAGACTATACTCATAAAATCCATCAAAACGACCACAAGCAACATATGCTAAGTCGAGTGCAGCAGAACCCATTCTGCGAATACCTCTAGTTTCTTGCATAAAATGTTTTAAGAGAGCTATATACTTATCTACTCGATCATAATCGTAATAGGGAAACCCTGTAGCCAATAATGAGTCAGCAAAAGTTTTGGTTTTAGAAACTTGAATTCTTTTTCCATTTAGGTAGGCATTGCTTCCTTCCCATGCATAAAAGCATTCACCGGATGTAGCTTCTAATACCATTCCTAATATAGTATTATTTCCTTTTTGTAAAGCAATACTTATTGAGTAAAATGGTATACCATGTATAAAGTTGGTTGTTCCATCTAATGGATCTACGATCCAGTTATATTCCGCACCTAAATTATTAGCGGTTTCTTCTTCGGTAATAAATCCTGCATTTGGAATTAGAGGAATTAATCCATCTACTATTTTCCGTTCTGCTGTCTTATCTACATAAGTAACTAAACTATTTTTAGATTTAGTTTCGACATCTGCACTATTGATTTTCTCCTTATTAATAAAGCTCGCAACTGTTTTGGAGAGTTCAATTACTTGATTACAGATGTATTCTAAATTCATGTCTGTGGGAGGTATTTGTTTTTATTCTTGTTAAAGTAGACCATACCCAAGATTCCTGACGAGAATAGAATCACAGCAATCAATTCAGCTTGTGTAAAGCTCATGCCTGCAAAATTATAGTCAGGATTAATTCTGATTTGTTCAATTAGAAATCTTTCCACACCATTTAGAGTTAAATAGATACTAAAAATAATACCGGGCACATTAATTTTCTTTCTTAAACTCCATAAAATCGCAAAAATGATTGAAGCCATTATGGTTTCGTAAAATGGAGTAGGCCAAGCTTTACCGGTTAGACTTTCTAGTCCCATTCGGGCAAAATCTTCTTTTAAATCTATCCCTAACACATTGTTTGGATAGTCATAGGCCCATGTCCAATCTGGCAAAAAATTCATCCAGTCTGGCTGAGGAGTGTCATTTGGCATACCCCAGTCACCATCTCCTGCCACTTGGCAACCAACTCTTCCCATGCCATAAGCAGCCATTAACCCTGGTGCACAAGCATCTGCTACGTGGATCCATTTCATGCCATTTCTTACTGCATAAAATAAAACTGCACCACCTCCAATTATTAGACCTCCATAGATACTCAATCCTGAAAAACTCGTTAAGGCACCAAAGGGGTCTGCCATTAGTTCGTCTAGGTTTTCTAGATTGTGAAATAACTTGGCGCCCAATATGCCTGCAACAGCTGCTATAAGTGTCATATTACTGACATGTTCATAGGCGTGCATTGTCACCATCTCTGTCTTTGGGTTGGGTAGTTTAGTTTTATCAGCTTCTTTCTTTCTTAAATACACTCCTATTGCTGCGCCAATAACACCTCCAATAAATATGCCTTTCGTAGAAAGAATGTAAGAAGGTGGATTTAGTACAAAATCACTGTATTCTAAAACTAGAATTGGGAGTTTAAATCCGATAACAAATCCAAAAAGACCATTCAATATAAGGTCTTGCATGCTAGCAGGTGCGCCAATTACAACTGGTTTAATTGTTGGTTTTAGTAAACCATTAGTTTCTTTACGTTTTAATTCAATGGTAAAAAGGTATGCTGCTAAAAGAAATGAGAGGGCAACAAAAAAGCCGAAAGAAGGCAAAGGAAGTGGGATGTTAATACCAAATAAATCGAATAAGGCATCACTTATTGTAGGATACATATAATTTGTTTAAGAATAGTGAAAACGTCTTTTTACAAAAGTAAGGATACGAAACCACTTTTAACCTACCATTGTGTGACCATCAGCATATTTATAATTTGTGCTGATAGACTCTTTAGTTAAAGCATAGGCTACTGTTAATAAACCTACTCTTCCTGCAAACATGGAAATAATAATTATTAATTTACCTGATTCTGAAAGGATAGAGGTTAAACCTCTGGTTAAACCAACTGTACCGAACGCTGATACTTCTTCGAAGATAAGATCAATAAAAGTATACTGTCCTGATTCAATTAGTTGACTTTCAGTGTAAGCTAATCCAAAACAACCAACGATTAAGCCAATTATAAAAAATAAAAAAACGGAGTAAGCTCTCAAAACTAATGCAACTGGAATATTAAATGAAAATAATTCTGTTCGCTTTTTGTTTTTAATAGTACTAATCGTAGCCGCCCAGATAATTGCAAAAGTGGAGGTCTTTATTCCTCCTCCTGTTGAGCTAGAGGCACCTCCCACTATCATCAAGAAAATAAAGAAAACTACAGTTGGTATGGAAAGAGCTGATATATCTACCGTATTCAATCCTCCGGATCGCGTCGTTACAGACTGGAATATAGAATGGTTTATTTTCTCTAAAAATCCTTTTTCATTTGCAAGAGAGTAATTGGTTTCAAAGAGATAAAATATAATAGCTCCAATTAGCACTAACCATAGAGAAGTGAATAATGCAATTTTCGTGGAAAACTGAATCTGCTTCCATGGCATTTTTATTTTTTCTTTTAGTCGTTTAACACTAAATACATCAAATATGGCCATGAAACCGATAGCACCAAGAAAAAGTAATACGCATAAAATATTATGAACGAGGAAATTATTTTTTACTCCTTCTTCATATAGACCATTACTGAATAGTGAAAAACCTGCACTATTAAATGCTGATATAGAGTGAAATATAGAAGAAAATAATTTTTCATTTATTGAATTGAATGGAATGTTGTCTGTCCAAGAAATGTATACAAGTATTGCGCCAACCACTTCAATAAAAACACTCCAAATAATAACTTTGGCAAGCATACCTTGAGCACTCATTAAATTACTTTTATTAAAGAAGTCTTCAATAACAGAATGTTGCTTTACACCTAAACCAAATTTTGAAAAGAGTGCGATAAAAGATCCAAAAGCAATTACGTTTAATCCCCCTAATTTAATAAGAAGCAATATAATAAATTGACCCTTAAAGGTAAAGAAGTTTGCTGTGTCTTGCACTGCAAGCCCTGTACCTGTAGCTGCTGAAGTAGCTGTAAAAATTGCATCTATAATCTTAATATCCCCTGTTACAGTCATTTCAGGAAGCATTAGTAAAATAGAACCTATAGTGATTATTACTAAAAAAATCCCCAAAAATACTGATGAAGGATTTAACTTAAGTTTTGGAAGTATGTTGCTGCCTTTTGCAATTTCGTACCACACAACAACTAAGAAGTATAATTGGATGAGAAGATTAGAATATTCTCCAACTTTTTCAAAACCAAGGTTACCAAAGAAAGAAGTCAGTAAAAGGTGGTCAAACAAGTTGTAGCTAATACCCTCTACGATAAGGAAAAGCATAACAAGTCCTTCTATCCAGGTTCTTTTGATAAATGTTAAGGGTTCATAATCATATATAAATTGCACAAAATAGTTGGCAATGTAAATAACAAATGTTCCTTTAAAAATATTTAATAGAAATATCTTTGATGATTCTGTTTGGGGAAAACCGTAGTAGTAAACCAACGTGGCAATAGCAGTGATTGAAGCTATTAAAACAGCTGTTTTCATTACCTTATTCACCAAGTTTTTTGATGAATATAGACGAAGGTTAATTTTTTCTCTTATTTCTTGAATGCCCATTTTAGCAACCTACTTTATTTATCAAATTAAAGGTAGTCCAATTTATATGATTTGCTGTAGCTATTTAAATAACTCTATTGCTTCTTTATACAATTGATCTTTTTGTATGGACACCACACCTACTTTTTCACAAACTAAACCTCCTGCAAGATTGGATAATTCGGCAATAACAGAAGGTGGCATGTCTAATGCAAGGCATAAAGCGGCTACGCTAATCACTGTATCTCCTGCTCCTGATACATCAGTTATTGAACGATGGTGTGCTGCTATATGATGTTTTTCTGAACCTTTTTTAATGTATACACCTAATTCTGAAAGCGTAATAAGTGTTTGTTTGTTGTGCAATATGTTTTCAAGCTGATCAATTGCATGTTCAATCGCAACTTTATCTTTTTTATTAAAATCAATTTTTAGTCCCTCTTTCAATTCTTTTAAGTTGGGCTTAAATAAAGTGACATTTTTAAAAGAAGAGAAGTTTCTTTTTTTAGGGTCTACCGCAGTAGGAATACCCTTTTGATTTGCAATATCTACTACCTGAGCAATAAGATTAGGGGTAATTGCCCCTTTATCGTAGTCTTCAAAAATAATTACGTCAATTTTTTGAGTATTGATTATGGATTCAATACGACCAATATATTGAATTGTCTGTTTATCAGTAATTGCATCAGTTGATTCATGATCTATTCGAAGCAGTTGAAAGTTGTTTCCAATTATCCGTGTTTTTTCAGTGGTAATCCTATTTGTTAGTTCAATTATGCCATCAATGGGGAGTACATTTTTATGAAGCAATTGGATAAAATCTTGCCCGCTTTGGTCATTTCCAACAGGAGCGCATAGAATTGGATGTGCTCCCAAAGCTTGAATATTAAGTGCTACATTGGCTGCACCACCCAATCGTTTCTCCGATTTTTCTACTGCGACAATCGGTACAGGAGCTTCAGGTGAAATTCTGTCAACTTTCCCCCAATAATAGGCGTCTATCATTACATCGCCTATTATTAAGACGTTTAGATTATTGAATTGTCTAAAAAGGTCAGCAAGGTTTACTTTTTCCACTAGGCACTAATTTTTGATAATGCTTCTTTAATTCGTTTCATTGCCTCTTCTAGTACTTTTTCAGAAGCGGCATAAGAAATTCTAATACAATTAGGATTTCCAAACGCTTCTCCTGTAACTAATGCAACTTTGGCTTCATCAAGTAAAAATAAGCTTAAGTCGTTGGCATTTTTAATTTCTTTTCCATTAAAAAATTTTCCAAAAAAACTAGAAATATCGGGAAATACGTAAAAGGCGCCTTCAGGAATATTTGTTTTCATTCCGGGGATTTCGTTCAAAAGACCTAAAACAAGATCTCTCCTTTTTTGGAATGCCTTAATCATATCGGACAGAACAGCGGGGGATTCACTAACAGCAGCTTTAGCTGCTTTTTGAGCAATACTGCAAGTTCCTGAGGTTACTTGTCCTTGAATTTTTGTGCATGCATCAGCTATCCACTTTGGTGCTCCAATATATCCAATTCTCCAACCTGTCATTGCAAAACCTTTAGAAACTCCATTGATGGTAATTACTTGGTTTTTGGTAGCATCAAACTGCGCTAAACTCTCATGATGACCAACAAAATTGATGTGCTCATATATTTCATCACAAATTACATAGAAATTGGCATGCCTCTCCATTACCTTTGAAATTGCGGCTAACTCATTTTTACTATATACTGAACCTGTTGGGTTACATGGCGTACTAAAAATCATGAGCTTAGTTCTAGTCGTAATAGCCTTTTCTATTTGGTCTGCAGTTACTTTGAAGTCATTGTCGATGCCTGCTTCTATTATTACCGGTATTCCTTCTGCCATTTTAATAATTTCAATATAGCTTACCCAATACGGAGCAGGCACAATTACTTCATCGCCTGGATTTACAAGGCTGAGCATTGCATTCGCAATAGACTGCTTGGCACCTGTAGAAACTACAATTTCATCAGGGGAATAAGCTAAATGGTTATCTCTCTTGAATTTTGTAGATATCGCTTCTCGCAAGTCTTGAAATCCATTTACAGGAGTATAATGTGAAAAATTATCCGCTATGGCTCTATTTGCAGCTACTTTTACAAAGTCAGGAGTATCAAAATCAGGCTCGCCCAGACTAAGACTAATAATGTCAACCCCTGCTTGTTGTAGTTCTCGACTTCTTCTAGCCATCGCTAAAGTTTGAGATTCTGACAGGTGATTTATTCGATCGGCAACTTGACTCATATATTCGTATATTTTTTTCTTGACATGAAGTACAAATCTAATAAATTTGTTGGGCTTAAGAAGTTATTTATTTATTCGAATACTTTGAAGTAAAAAGCTCTAGAAATAATAATTTCATTTAAATTTATCCTTTAAAAATATACTATGTTAGACAGTCTATTGCAATCGTTATTATTCATCTTACCCATCCTAATTGTTTTTGCAGGTCTTTACTTTATGATGAAGAAGTTAATAGACTCTTTTCATAAAAAATGGCTTTTAGATTATAGAAATGAGAGTCAAAAAATAGTTACACCAATTAAATTTCAGGCATATGAACGCATTGTTCTATTTTTAGAACGAATATCATTAGATAATTTGGTGATGAGAATTTATAAGGGAGGTATGTCTCCAAAACAATTGCAATCAGAACTTTTGACTGTTATACGCACAGAATATGAGCACAACTTATCTCAGCAAGTTTACGTTAGCCCAAAAGCTTGGAGAATGGTGAGAACAGTCAAGGAAGAAACAATAAAAATTATTAATACTGCGGCATCATCATTACCTGATTCTGCTTCAGGGCTAGAAATGAGTCAATTAATATTGCGGTTAATCGGTGATATGAAACAAACACCCTCTCGTTCAGCAATTGACTATTTAAAGCAAGAAATAGATCAAAACCTATAATGAAAGCAGAACACAACGAGAATAGCATTCATACTGGCTCTAAATTTTGGAGTAAATGGAATGAGTATATTGGCGAATTTGTCTACGGAGGTATAGATGGGAGTGTTACTACTTTCGCAGTGGTCGCAGGAGCAGCAGGAGCAAATTTAGATTCGTCGATTGTTATAATTTTGGGTTTTGCTAATCTTATTGCCGATGGCTTTGCAATGTCAGTAGGTAGCTATTTATCTAATAAATCAGAATTAGAGCGCTATGAAAAGCATGAACAAATTGAATATTGGGAAATAGACAATCTTCCTGAAAAGGAACGCGAAGAAATTCGAGAAATTTATGCAGGTAAAGGTTTTGAAGGGGAATTGCTCGAGCAAGTAGTTACTGTTATCACCGCAGATAGAAAACGATGGGTAGATGTAATGATGAAGGAAGAATTAGGAATGGTTAAAGAAGAAAAATCCCCTTTGGCTATGGGTGGAGTTACCTTCTTATCCTTTATATTGGTTGGGTTTATCCCATTGTTAGTTTACGTAGTAGATTATTTATTAGCAACTAAAGTAGAAAGTCCCTTTTTAATTTCGATAGTATTGACATCTGTTGCGTTCGCAGTTATTGGTTGGTTGAAGAGTGCAGTTAATCAAACTAAAGTAATTCAGAGTATTCTAGAAACGCTATTTTTAGGAGCGGTGGCAGCAAGTTTATCCTATTTGGTAGGGGATATTTTAGCAAAAATGTTTTAATAGGCTTTTTTAATTCTCGCTACATTCCCATTGATCCTAATTATTTAAACGTATGTATTTAATCTTGATCTATCAAAATTCTGGTAACCACTTAATTAAACTAGATGGATTACGCTAAGGACGCATTAGTTGTAGTTTCTAAGAAACTATGAGGTTGGTAATTTTTGATAAGGGTAGGTTATGACTTAAAAATTAGTTAGTTTAATTAATTCTATAGGGTAGGTTGGTAAGGTGTATTTGAGTACCTAATATTAAAATGAAAAAGAATTGAATTTCATTTTATAGTTTTCAACAGCTGTTTAGTTAAAATTGTTTAAGCGATGAATATAATTTCAGAGCTATTATTTTGCTACTTTTGATTGTTTAAAACACATACGAGTTGAGAGAAATTACGGTTTTAGATAAGACATTTAAACTTTTTAAAAGTGAAGACGAAATCAGAGCTTCCATAAAAGTTATTGCAGAGACTATTAATACTGATTATCAAGGTAAAACCCCATTGTTCATTGGAGTTTTGAATGGATGTTTCTTGTTTGCAGCTGATTTAATCAGAGAAATCTCATTAGATTGTGAGATTAGCTTTGTTAAAGTAGCAAGTTATAAAGGGATGAAGTCAACTGGTGAAGTTAATCAGTTAATAGGTCTCGATAGAAGTCTTGAAGGAAGAGACATAATTATCTTAGAAGATATAGTTGATACAGGAAATACTATAGAAAATATAGTTGATTTATTAGAGAAAGCAGGTTGTAAATCCATTAGAATAGCTACTTTTCTCCTTAAACCAGAAGCCTATAAAAAGTCAATAAATATAGATTACGTTTCTATGGAAATACCCAATAAATTTGTAGTTGGATATGGTTTAGATTACGACGGTTTCGGAAGAAACATAAAGGAATTATTTGTATTAAAAGATTAAAAAACGAATTCATGTTGAATATTGTATTATTTGGACCTCCTGGAGCAGGAAAAGGAACTCAAGCGATAAAACTAAAAGAGGAATATAACTTAGTTCATTTGTCTACGGGAGATTTGTTAAGAGAGGAAATTAAACAAGAGACAAACTTAGGGTTGGAAGCTCAAGCTTACATGACTAAAGGAGAATTGGTTCCTGATGAAGTTGTTATTGGTATGATAGCTAGTAAGCTAGAGCAAAATAAAACTGTTAATGGATTTATTTTTGATGGTTTTCCTAGAACTACAGAGCAAGCTGAAGCTTTAGATAATCTGCTTTCATCCCATAATTCTTCAATTACAAAAATGCTTTCTTTAGAAGTTGATGATGAAGAGCTAGTAGCAAGAATCGTGCAAAGAGGTAAAGACTCTGGAAGAGAAGATGATAAAAATGAATCAGTAATTTTTAATCGAATTATAACATACAATAAAAAAACATCTCCTTTAAAAGCATATTATGATCATCAAGCTAAGTATCATATTGTAGATGGAATAGGATCTATGGATGAGGTTTTTGAGCGATTAAAAGATAAAATACAAAACTGATTCTCAGTAAATAACACTATTTAGGACCTCTATTTCAATGAAATAGGGTCCTTTTTTTTATAAGCGGATTCCAATTACTAATGTATCATCAACTTGGTTTTCTAACCCTTCCAGTCGTTAATATTCTCTTCAAATAACTTTCCTTGTTCTTTCATTAGTAGACTTTTCATTTTTTCACTTCGTAGAGTAATATTCTTAGTTAAAAAACTTCTGACCTCTATGCTCGCCAAACTGATCTGCCTATCCATCGCTTAATAAATAGATATGATGTTCTTTTGAAAATGTATTTCTTAGGGATTTAAATTCTTTAATTTCACTCAACTTGCAACATCAAAATTCGCATTTGTCTTCAATTCTAAAATTTAATCAAACAATAAGGATAGAAAATAGACCAATCTTTAAATTTCATCCATTAAACTCTGGTTCTGTTCTAAAAGATTAAATTTGCAGTTAAAATAATTTGTATGTCCGAGAATAACTTTGTTGATTATGTAAAAATCGCTTTCAAATCTGGTAAAGGAGGAAGAGGGTCTACACATTTTTACAGAGATCGTTTAACTGCTAAAGGAGGACCTGATGGTGGAAATGGCGGAAGAGGCGGACATATACTGCTAAGAGGGAACTCTCAGCTTTGGACATTACTTCATTTAAAGTATCGAAAGCATATCTCTGCGGGTGCTGGAGAAGGTGGTGGCGCGAACAATAGAAGTGGAGGTGATGGGAATGACGAAGTTATAGATGTCCCTATCGGAACAATAGCGAGAGATGCTGAAACTGGTGAAGTTGATTTTGAGATAACAGAAGAGGGCCAAATACATGTGTTGCTTCGCGGAGGTAAAGGAGGGCAAGGGAATACCAACTTTAAATCCTCAACTAATCAATCCCCGAGATACGCTCAGCCTGGAGAGGACGGAAATGAAGCTTGGAAAATTTTAGAGTTGAAAGTGCTTGCAGATGTTGGGTTAGTTGGTTTTCCTAACGCAGGAAAATCTACCTTACTATCAGTCATAACCGCTGCAAAACCAGAAATTGCTAATTATCCCTTTACTACTTTAGTTCCAAATTTAGGGATTGTACCTTACAGAAATTATAAATCATTTATTGTTGCGGATATCCCCGGAATTATAGAAGGAGCTCATTCAGGTAAAGGTTTAGGGCTTAGGTTTTTGAGGCATATAGAGCGAAATAGTTTACTATTATTTATGGTGCCTGCGGACAGTAAAGATATCGCAGAGGAGTATACTATATTATTGAATGAGCTTAAGCAGTATAATCCTGAGCTATTGGATAAAAAGCGAATATTAGCCATATCAAAATCCGATATGTTAGATGAAGAGCTCAAAATGGAGATTGCTGCTAGTCTGCCTGACTTGACTTCTATATTTATTTCATCTGTTGCTCAATTAGGATTAACAGAGCTGAAAGACTTACTGTGGAAAAATTTAAACGAAACAGAGAATGCTTGATCAATTAATTTCTTTTGATAAAGACTTATTTCTTTCATTAAATGGATTAGGAGCACCTGAAATAGACGGTTTTATGGTTTTTTTATCTGGTAAGCTTGAGTGGATTCCTCTGTATCTAGTTCTTATTGGTTTATTGTTTAGAAAATATAGAACAAAAGGATTTTACGTATTATTCTTCTTAGTTCTTTTGATTGTAGCTTCCGATCAGCTCTCTGTCCATTTATTTAAAAATGTTTTTGAACGGCTTAGACCTTGTCATGACCCCTCATTAGAAGGCTTGGTTCAGCTGGTCAATAATAAATGCGGTGGTAAGTTTGGTTTCGTTTCTTCTCATGCTACCAATACTTTTGCTCTTGCAACCTTTATGGGTCTGATTTTTAAAAATAAACTTTTATTTGTTGGTTTGATTTTTTGGGCAATACTTGTTTCTTACAGCCGAGTTTATTTAGGAGTACATTTCCCTTTGGACATTCTGGGCGGATCTTTATTGGGCTTTTGTATTGCTTATTTTATTTTCTATTTAATGAGCTATTTTAATAAGAAGTTTAACCTAGAAATTCATTATGATTAAGTTAATAGCAGTATTTATTGGTGGAGGTTTTGGAAGTATTTTTCGATACGGAATATCGGTTTTATTTCAGGATTTTGGCTCTCGATTTCCTATTGCTACTGTTATATCTAATCTAATAAGCTGTTTAATTTTGGCCTTACTTGTTTTTGTTTTTTCAGATAAGGTTATGAATTCTTCAATGCTTAAATTACTCCTATTGGTAGGTTTTTGCGGAGGATTTAGTACATTTTCTACTTTTAGCCTTGAAAGTTTTGAATTATTAAAAAATCAAGAATATGTGTATTTTTCCTTAAATCTCATAATTAGTTTAGCATTAGGAATTGGCATTGTCGCAATGGTTGCTAGACAGGTATAAATAAAGTCACGCTAATTAAAGCGTAATGTTTTACCACTTATATCATTTTTTTCTTCCGAAGTAAATGTTTAATTGTGAGCATTGATCTTTTACAGGTTTTTATTTGTGTAATATGCTGAGTTATTGACGACATTATTTGATTCTATTCCATGCTTTTTTATAACTATTACTACACCTCCTGAACGTTCTTCAAAATTTAAGGAAAGAAATTGTTTTGCTAATTATCTTTGGAAGTAGATGTTGTAATGAACGGACTCTAATTTTTCAACTAGTTAACTTGCTAATTAAGCATTGGTATACATCGTAAGTTATCATGAGATGAGTTAGTTTAACTGCGCAGAAAAAAGAATTTGTTCAAGATTTAGTCATTCTGTACGTTCTGGTAAACTCTTGATGTGCTAATTTTTCATTACCAATGTAGATAATAGGGACGTAGTTCTAATACATGCAAATTTTTAATCTGAACAGAAAAAAATAAATCACAAAGTATGAGTAAAAGGGCAATTTCCGGAACAATACAGTTGCTAAATCCCTTTTCAAGACAATTAAATATGCATGCTTCTGTAGCTTTAAATTTACTTCAAATCAACTGTAATTTAATTGTTTAAATGACAACATCAATTGTTACAACACCAAAAGAATTCCATACTAAATTAGGTTATAATACGCCTTTAGAGCTGCAATTAGAAGAAGAAAATTATTTAAGCAAGCGGCTTAAAAAAATAGTCATATAGGATGGAGGTATTGCACCAATAAATTTTAAAGACATTAAATACACTTGAAAGAATTTTATTTGACTTTGATAAAGCGTTCAAAAATGATAAGCTGATAGGTATTCAAGTAGAATCAATGGATGACATATTTAGATGAAAAGTTGATCCTCCAATAGTTGCTTATTTTTCACTAATGATATCTATTAAAAATTGAGAATCGGACATATAATCCTAATTTCGATTTGTACAAAAAGTAGATTAAACATTAGACTGGACAAATTCACAATAGTAAAGAAAATGAGTAAATTAATTATAGCTGATAGTGGTTCCACTAAAACAGATTGGAGAATTATACATACACTTACAAATAAAGTAGACCAGCTTACTTGTAAAGGCTTAAATCCATTTCACAATACGAGCGAACAACTATTAGATGAGTTGAACTCCACCTTTACTTCAATTGAAACATCTGAAATAGATAATGTATATTTCTATGGTGCAGGATGTTCTTCAGTCGAAAAGCAACATCTCTTAAATAGAGTTCTTTCTTTAATTTTCCCCAATGCCGATATCGTAGTCGCTCATGATTTACTTGCTGCAGCTAGAGCTACCTTAAATAAACAACCTGGTATTGTTTTGATCCTTGGGACAGGCAGTAGTTGTGGATTTTATGATGGTGTAAATTTAACTATGCCAATCCCGTCACTAGGGTATATTTTGGGAGATGAAGGGAGTGGAGTTGCGTTAGGGAAGAGTTTGTTAACCAAATATTTTTATGGCAAATTTCCTCAAGAGCTGGCAATTTTATTTAACAAACGCTACTTATTGGATAAGGAAGTTATGTTAGATCACATTTATAATGGCAGTCTACCTAATAAATATATCGCTTCTTTCAGTCAATTTGCTTTTCACAATAAACAGCATCCCTTTATTGCTAAATTAATTCAAGATACTTTTAGGGAGCTTTTCGAAAATGTAATTAGTTCTATTCCTGATTTTCAAAAACATCAAATCTCTATAATTGGATCTATTGGTTTCTATTACAGTGATTTTATTCGATCAGTTGCGAATGATTATGGTATTCGGGTAGGTATAATTATTGAAAAACCGATATCAGGATTAACTATTTATCATACCAATTTAGAAGATTAGAAATATAGCGGGTCTTTTATGAAATGAAGGTTTGTTTCTGTTCCATTCTGCGACTGGTTTGGAGATAACTGTTTCACTTGGCAAGGTAAGGTCTGCGGCAATGCATAGCATACTGTCTTTATTTAGTGTTTTTATTAATTCATCTAAAAGTTTATCATTCCTAAAAGGGGTTTCGATAAATAGTTGAGTTTGCTTTTCTGATTTTGCCCTTGATTCTAGTTGCTTTATTAATTTGCTTCGTTGAGTGTTATCGTGAGGTAGATAACCATGAAATGCAAATGATTGGCCACTAAACCCACTAGCCATAAGGCCTAAAAGAATAGAAGAAGGCCCCACAAGTGGTCTGATTAGAATATTTTGTGCGTGCGCAATTTTAACAATCTCTGCTCCTGGGTCTGCGACTCCGGGACATCCTGCATCAGAGATTAACCCCATATTAATTCCTTCTTTCAGTGGTTTTATAAAAGATGTTAACTCATTTGAATCAGTATGTTTATTTAATACGTAAAATGTTAAATCAGCAATAGGTGTTTCCATACCCAATTTGATTAAATACCTCCTTGCATTTTTCTCACTTTCAACAATAAAAAAGGTGAGATTTTTTATGGTATCAAATAATTCCTGACCGAAATATAATTTGGGGTCGCCTTCACCAAGTAGGTTGGGTATTAAATATAACTCACCTTTTCGCATCAACTTAACTTTTTTAAATAGGCATTAACTGCTGCATCTATCATATTGTATACTTGGTCAAATCCTTCCTCTCCTCCAAAATATGGATCTGGCACTGATTGATTTTCTCCAGGGTATAGTTGGTTTAAAAGCAGGTCCACTTTTTTCATATCAACATTATTTCTAGCAATTTTTCCTACGTTTTCATAGTTGCTGTAATCCATCACAAATATTTGGTCGAATGCATCAAAGTCTTCCACACTAAATTGTCTACATCGAAGTAAAGATATATCTGTTCCTTTACTTTTAGCATGAGCCACTGATCTGCTATCAGGTTCTTCTCCAATGTGATAGTTTGATGTGCCTGCAGAGTCTACAAGAATATCAATTCCTTGTTCTTCTGCCCGTTGTCTTAACAAGCCCTCAGCTACAGGTGACCGACAAATATTTCCTAGACAAACCATTAATACTTTCATAAGGTAGATTTTTTTAAACAAAAATAGGAATTAAGGCTAGCCTTAATTCCTACATATTGAATTAAAATTAGTTTATTGAATGCTAATTTTCTTTTCTAGTTCATCGATATACGTTCTAAAGCGTTTATCTGTTTCTACTAGATTATTAACAGTTTTACAAGCGTGCAATACCGTTGCGTGATCTTTTCCGCCGCAATGCATACCTATATTAGCTAAACTTGACTTGGTCATCTTTTTAGCGAAAAACATCGCAATTTGCCTTGCTTGTACAACTTCTCTTTTTCTAGTTTTTGATTTTAATAGTTCAATTGGTAAATCAAAGTAGTCACAAACAACCTTTTGGATATAATCGATAGATACCTCTCGAGCAGTATTTTTAACAAATTTGTCAATCATTTGCTTAGCTAATTCTAAGGTAATTGCTTTTTTGTTTAATGAAGACTGTGCAAGTAAAGAGATCAACGCACCTTCTAGTTCACGAATATTTGTAGTGATGCTATATGCAAGATACTCTACCACTTCTTTTGGAAGTTCAAGACCTTCATTATACATCTTGTTTTCTAAGATGGCTATTCTTGTTTCCAAGTTTGGGCTTTGTAAATCTGCTGAAAGTCCCCATTTGAAACGAGACAATAATCGTTGTTCCATACCCTGCATTTCAACAGGAGCCTTATCGGAAGTTAAGATCAGTTGTTTCCCTGTTTGGTGTAGGTGGTTAAAAATGTGAAAGAACACATCTTGTGTTTTTTCTTTTCCAGAGAAAAATTGAACATCATCAATGATTAATACATCTATCATTTGATAGAAGTGGATAAAGTCATTTTGATTGTTATTTCTTACCGCATCTATAAATTGATGAGTAAATTTTTCTGATGAAACGTAAAGAACAATTTTATTGGGATGCTGATTTTTAATTTCTATACCAATAGAATGAACTAAATGAGTTTTCCCAAGTCCAACCCCTCCATAAACCAATAATGGATTGAATGCTGTTCCACCAGGATTTTTAGCAACTGCATATCCTGCAGATCTAGCTAATCTATTGCAATCGCCTTCAATAAAACTATCGAATGAGTAATTCGGGTTTAACTGAGAGTCAATATTAATTTTCTTTAATCCCGGAATTATAAATGGGTTCTTTATTGGATTATCTTTATTGGCATCAAAAGGAACTGTTACAGGATTATTTTTTGTTGCCTGTCTATTTGTAGTAGGTATTTTTACCATGTAAGGTTTTGAACTCGAAGCTCCATTTTCCATTACAATGCTGTACTCTAACTTTCCTTCAGCTCCCAGCTCTTTTTTTATTGTTTTTCTTAAAAGAGTAATGTAATGTTCTTCCAACCATTCGTAGAAGAAATTACTAGGCACCTGAATGGTTAAAACACTATTTTGAAGCTTTATTGGTTTAATAGGTTCAAACCATGTCTTGAAGCTTTGAAGACTAACATTATCTTTTATGATTTCTAAGCAATTACTCCAAGCTTCTAAGTGGGTGTTTGTCATTTCTTTTAGTGCAAAATATAGCTAATCTATCAAGTTTCAATACTTGATAATTTAACTGGTTAATACTAGTGTTTAAGAGTTTTTTTGGTTATTTAAATCCAAAAGTTAAAGGGTAAAAACGCCGAATAATTAATCTAAAATCTTTCATTGCTTAGGAACGCCTTCTTTGTTTAAATCCTGAGCAAATATGACATTAAAAAAGTTAAGAAAAAAATGTTTTTGCTCTTGATTATTTAAAAAAAACATTTATTGAATTTACTTTTTTTATTTTCCAAAGTGAAGTCAATAATTCTTATTTTTCATTTCTAAAATTACTAAAATAGTATAGAATGTTTCACCATAAAGAGTCGATTAGAGTAAGGTATTCAGAAACAGATAAAATGGGTTTCGTGTATTATGGGAACTATGCTCAGTATTTTGAGGTGGCGAGAGTAGAGGCTTTAAGATCGTTAAATTTATCCTATAAAGAACTGGAAGAAAATGGTATTATGCTACCGGTTCGATCTTTTCATATTGACTATTTCAAACCTGCACACTATGATGATTTATTAACCATTGATACGTTAATAACTGAGATGCCAACTGCTAAATTGAAATTTGATTACAAGACCATTAATCAACACGGAGAATTATTGAATACTGCTTCAGTTGTTTTAGTTTTCATGAATGAAAATAGAAACAAACCTATCAAGCCACCTGTTCAATTCCTTGAAAAACTAAAACCTTTTTTTAGTTGATTAAAAACCTTCTTCCCTTTTAGAAAATGTTCTACTATTATTAGACCGGAATATCTGTTACCAGGATAAGGTTGCGCTATTAAAGACACATGTTTATATTTTCTTTTAAGTTTGTAATAGGAGTTGTGAGCTTTTAATACTGATAAAAAGTGTTTAGGCTTTCCCTCCAAAAGAAATTTTAAAGCTGCTACTCCATCCAATACCATCCGCTTAAAAATAACTGAATGTTTGGATGCTTTTGGTTCATTTTTGTATAAAGTTAATAAGCTATTTCTAAAGTTTAAAAATGTTTTTCGTGGGCTAATGCTCGACAGCGTGCCACCACCTAAATGGTAGACAGTTGAGTTGCCGGTGTATTTAATCGTATACCCTTTGTTTTTCGCTCTCCAGCAAAGATCAATTTCTTCCATATGAGCAAAATAATTGGCGTCAAACCCATTAAGTTCATGATAAACCGCAGATTTTATAAACATACAAGCGCCTGAAGCCCAAAAAATTTCATATTCGTCGTCATACTGTCCGTTGTCTTTTTCTAAAGAATTAAATAATCGGCCTCTGCAAAATGGATATCCCAATTGGTCTATAAAACCGCCTGCGGCTCCTGCATATTCGAAGTATTCTCTATTAAGATAGCTTTTGATTTTTGGTTGACAGATTGCTACATTTTTATTTGAGCGAAGTATTTCTATTGGTGAATTGGTCCAATCTTCTGTTACTTCTACATCTGAATTTAATAAACAGTAGTACGTAGCATCAACCTTTTTTAACGCATCATTATATCCTTTTGCAAAACCACCATTTTCCGTATTTTGCACTATCTCTATGTTGGGGTAGTTTGTTTTTATATATGCAACAGATTCATCATCACTTGCATTATCTGCAAGAATTATTCTTGAATCTCCTGAAAACGCAATTACAGAAGGAATGTATGTTTTTAAATGCTTTATGCCATTCCAGTTAAGGACAACAATCGCCAGTTCTTTAGACATCAATTTTAGTTATGGGGTAGAAAATGATAAAAATAGGCTATCGTGGATTATTAAAAAAGTCACCTGCTCTGTTTCCATAGTGATCTCTAACACCATCATTATCTATATTATTGCCTCTAGGGTTGGTTCTCTCGTAAATTACGGTTTGCCATTGTGGGAAATAGACCTCACTAGGTACATTTGAATGAAGTAATACGTAGTCAGTCATTCCTATTTCTTTGCTGTAAAATACAAATTTTCTATTTCCCAAATTTCGCAATTTGTCGTATTGCCAAATTTCATAAGGGTAAGCACTTGCTTCATATTGAGACTCCATACGGTTAGTAGGCTCACCATATTGCAAGTATATTCGACCTCTATCTGTTAAATAACCAGGTCTTGTTTGAAACCCAAATATCTTATTTGCAATTCTTATTTGGTCTTTATAGGCCAGCCATGCTGATTCGGGATCTTGGGAATTCTTTTCTTTCCAAAAGACTAAAAAGAATTCTTGCATCAATTTTAGATCCTTATTTATTAATTGATTTTTGACAAAATCCTTTTGGACATCTGACGAAATAGGGTAGAGGTAATTAATGTATTGATAGAGCGTATCCCGGTCAGTTATATTGGCAACAAATGATTGGTCTAAATCGTTGAATTCATATACAACAAATGGATTACTTCTTTTAAATGGAATACTCATAGTTGCTAACGTATCATTATCTTTAGAAATAGCTTTTACTTGTAATTCAAAGTTTCCACTCGGTAATTTTGAAATATCTATAGTCTTTAAAACAACATGCTTCTTAGCGGCAGTCAACTTTGATATTCCTCTAATATTAAAGGCTACTTTTTTTGTGGATTCTTCATTTATCGAATAATCCAATAAGAACTGAGTACTATCTCCTAGAGTATTTGTTCCGTAAAGCTCAGCGTAAAAGCTTAATTCATTTTGATCTAAATCAAAAAAGCTTGCAATATTTGGAATAATATCGAACCCGACTTTAGAAAACTCGTTTTCCGTTTCTGTTTTTGAAAATTCATTAACTAGCTCAATGGTACTAAACTCAATTGGATGTGTATTAAAGTCCATAGTGAATTTAAACTTCGTCTCAAAATCAATTAATAAAGTATTGGCATCGTTTATTATTAGCTCGAAAGAGTAATTCCCATTAGGCACTGCCAATCTTTTTACGTCAATAATGTCCAACGATTGTGTTGAGTCCGATAAATCCGGTGTAGAAAGTTTAAACTTTTTAAAAGTGACAACTTCATTACTATCATTGGTTATGATATACGAAACAACGACTTCACTTTTATAGGCTAAATTTTCTGTTTTTACTTTTACCAGACTACTTCCTTTTACGCTTAAGTAGGCTTCTACAAAGGTCTTTTGATCTTTCGTTTGAAATTTACCATAATTAAATACAGCGTTAACTTTGGCATTTATATTTGGTAATAATAAGATAAACAGAATACTTAGGAAAATGTACTTTTTCATCTGATAAAATTACTAAAAATCGAAACTAAGAAAATTAAAAAAATAATTAAAAAAGGCTTTGTAGAATAAAATGCTTTGGTACTTTTGCGGCGGAGAAATGGCAGAGCGGTTGAATGCACCGGTCTTGAAAACCGACGTACTGAAAGGTACCGGGGGTTCGAATCCCTCTTTCTCCGCAAAAAGCCTTGTAAGCGTTTAGTTTACAAGGCTTTTCTTTTTTAGTTGTCATTTTGGTTGTCAGTGCTCGCTTTTTTACAGCCTTTTAATCCTTCCTCTTTTTATCAATAAAAAGCTATAGTAAATAAAAGTTTAGAGCAACTTCTTAGGAAATATTATTATTCTAGGTTTAATTTTGTATTAGGTAAGTGTTTCTTACAGTCTATTTTATAGGCTTAATAAAATTATTAATTCTAAAAACTACAGAATGAATAAAATTAAATTAACGGACTTGGGACTATCAGTTAGTGGTTCAGTGGATAATACTAAATACATTATCCTTGTTGATAAAGAATCTTTAGAAACTCCTACTTCCTTATTCTATTTAGTGAATAGAAGAGAAATGGAGGTTCAGACGACTGTTTCGTTGTTTAGTGCGGATGTTAAAGATGGTGGAATAAAACCAATATTTTTAAAAGACTCTAATGGTAATGAACACATTCCAATGGCAGTACTGTACAATAAACTACTGCATGAATCAAAGTACTTGGAAGTAGATATTTCAAATTAATGGAAAAGGGTAGGTTAGTTCCTATCCTTTTTTATTTTACTAAGCCTAATGTAGCCCCCATTAACCCAAAAATCAAAAAGAATATTAGAATCTTCCATAAGGGTAAAATGATTCTTTCACCAGGGAGGAACAAAGAAAACATGCCCATTAAGAAGTATTGAAAAGTCCTTTCAATACGTCGATATAAAGTATAATTCTTTCTATTGCTCATTTTATTCTTTCCCTTCAATAAAGGTTTTTACATAATTGGTTATTTTTTCTTTCACTCTATTGCCTATACTTTCACGTTGTAAAATGCTAGGCTGTTGTTTGAGAGTTTCAATAATTTCATTTTCTGTTGCCATTCTACCAGTAAAAAGATAGTCGTTTATGACATCTTCTACCATCATTGTATTTAAGTTTTCTTCTTCTCCTAGCTCATAAAGTGCTTTCTTTGATTGCTGTTGCCAGTACTCATTAAATACAACCTCAACATCATCTTCTTCTTTTACATTTGGTAGATTGTTCTGAATGAATTGCTCTATTAACTCTCTTTTGCTTCTTAATTCTGATTCTGTTGCAAGAAAATCCATGATTTGCTTCTTTTTCTTGGCTTTGTCTTTTGGCTTGGCTTCTTTTAGTTGTGATAAGAGCTTCATAATATAGGCTACATTTATCTCATCTCTATGCAGTAGTTCTAATTCAAAATCAATTTCATTTAATATTGAAACAACCTCTCTTTGTTGGTTGAATTTTATCTTATCATTTAAATCTTGATACTTTGATGAATAGTCTGCAAACCCTTGTTCACTCATGTAAACATCATCAAAAGTAAATTCAATGAAAGTTGAAAGTACATTCTTTAAACGCATTATGTTTCTGAATGCTTTAGCAAACTCTAATTCATCTTCTTCTGTTTCCAAATCATCAACACTGTCAACCGTTGGAGCTATTGCCATTAATTCTTTATAAGCCTTGTTAAACTGCTTTATTTGCTCTTCATAGGGTGCTATTATGATGGTTTCCTTTGCGTTCTTATCTGAAAACAATGCAATTGCATCATCAGTATTTTGTTTGAGGTTTCTAAAGGCTAAAATATTGCCCTGAGATTTCTTTTCATTTAGTATTCTATTGGTTCTAGAGTAGGCTTGAATTAAACCATGATAGTTGAGGTTTTTATCAACATATAGCGTATTTAAAGATTTACTATCAAAACCAGTAAGAAACATATTTACAACTAATAAAATATCAACTTGTCGATTCTTTACACGTTTAGAAATATCCTTTTTGTAGTTTAAAAATGTAATTCCATCCTTTGCTGAATGCTTTGTTTGAAACTGCTTATTGTAGTCTCGAATAAACTCATCTAGTTTATCTCTTGTATGTTTGTTAATTGGTGCATCATCAGAAACATCTTCTTCTTGAATCATACCATTAGCATCTTTATCAGGCTCAATGGCATTAAATGAGAATATAGTAGCAATGTTTAGATTGTGTTCACCTGCTTCTTTCTTTGCTTTTAATAACTCATAATATTTTATCAATATGTCAACGCTACTGACACAAAATAGAGCTGTAAATTCTCTACTATGTGTTTTTCTATTATGGTTGGCTATGATGTAATTTGTTACCGTTTCAATGTACTCATCACTTTCATAAACTTCTTGTTTGTTGATGGCTTCTACTTTTAAATCTTCAATGTGTTCCTTCTGTTTAAATACATTGTAATATTCAATAGAGAATTTCAAAACGTTCTCATCTCTTATGGCATCTGTAATTACATACCGATGTAAACACTCATCAAATAAGTTGGCTGTAGTTTGTTTTATGCTCTTAACGCTTATAGCATTCTTTTCAAATATTGGTGTACCTGTAAATCCAAAAAGCTGATGATTTGTAAAGAAATTAACGATTCGTTTATGTGTTTCTCCAAATTGTGAACGGTGGCACTCATCAAAAATGAATACTATATTTTCATCTTTGAGGTGTTCAATTTTACTTTTAAACTTTGTTTTCTTTATTGCTGTATTGAGCTTCTGAATAGTAGTAACAATTAAGGGTCTATTGTTGTCTAGAAACTGAGCTACTAACATTTTAGTATTGTCAGTTCCATCTATACTTTCTTTGTCAAAGGCTCTGAACTCTCGTACAGTTTGGTCGTCTAAATCTTGCCTATCTACTACAAAAACAACCTTCTTTATTTTGGGGTTGTTGGTTAATATCTGACTAGCTTTAAATGAAGTTAGTGTTTTACCCGATCCAGTGGTGTGCCATATATAACCATTCTTTGTACTGTTCTTAACTCGGTCAATAATTGCTTCTACTGCATAGTATTGATAAGGACGTAAAACCATGAGTATTTTATCGCTCTGATGCAATACAATATATTTTGTAATCATCTTAGCAATATGACAAGGTTCTAAAAATGCGTTTGTAAAATCGGTTAATTGATTGATTTTACTATTGTTTTCTTTGCACCAGAAGGAAGTAAATTTAAAGCTTTGTTTTGGACTGTTTGCGTAATACTTTGTATCAACTCCATTACTGATAACAAAGATTTGCACGTAGTTAAATAGGGCGTTGTTATGACCGTATGATGTTTTTTGATATTGTTGGATTTGATCAAATGCTTTGGCTATTTCAACCCCTCTTTTTTTCAGTTCTATTTGTACTAGAGGTAATCCGTTAATTAAAAGCGTTACATCAAAGCGGTTTTCACGTTTACCATGAATAGTGATTTGATTAGCTACCTGAAACTCATTTTGACACCAAAAGTCCTGATTAATAAACTCAATATAACTCTTATCACCATTATCTTTAATGAGTACATACTTATCTCTCAAAGTATGCGCTTTGTCAAAAATGTTACCTTTACTTAGATGGATGACAATACGGTTAAATTCATCAGTTGAGAAGGTGGTATTGTTATGCTTTTCAAGTTGGCTTTTAAGGTTGGCTAATAAATCATCTTCTGTTTTAATAGTGACACGCTTATGCCCTAAACCAATCAATTGACTGATTAAATTATTTTCTAGTACTTGTTCGGGTTGAGTAGTCATTATCTATATTTTCTAAATGCTTGAATGAATTGGTAGATACCATAACCTATTGTAATACGACCTAAAAAATCTAAAATTTGAAAATAGGGTTTCCAATTTGTTACTTTACCTAAATAATCAAAATTATGTAAAGGAGAAAGGAAGACGGCAAAATCCCCAATACCATAATAAAGTGCATCCCAGTTCCAATCACATGCACAATAATCGAAACAATATTTATCGCTTAGAATTGCTGAAAGGTAGAATATTGGTATACCACCTAAAAGGATAAATACAATAGCTCTACCATAGGAACTTGTATATTCATTAGAGTATTTATTTAACCAAAGACTGAGTTGATTGAATCTAATTAGACCAACTTGTTTAAACCATTTATAACCTGTTGTATTAATCTCTTTCAATAGTACTTTTTGCTCCTGTCTAATGGTTTCTTTTTCAAGTGCTTTATATTTAATTGAAGCAGAAATATCATCTCTTGAAACAAATGCCTGCTTAATAATTCTGAACGTTTCCCTTTTGTTTTTTAATGGAATTTTACCACTTAACTTTCCTTTTTTAGGTGTTATGCATTTATCATATTTTTTCTCAAATTCCTTTTCATTAGATTCATCAATAGTATAATGTTCAAATTGATTTAACCGTATATCAAAACAATTTAATTCACCTTTAACTAACGCTAAGGATAAGTCTAACCCTTGTTCAAACTTAGTGCCTCTAAAAATAATTAATTGTTCAATTAGTGCGTATGTGAATAATACATTTTCTTTAAAAGTAGAGGCTGAAAATACGGTAGTTCCTTTAAAATCTGTTTTTTGAAAAATTACTACTTCTTTAAAGATACAATTGTTGAACTCTGCTAAATCATTGAAAGTCGTATTGAAAAAAACTGTCTCGTTTAGAATGCTATTATAAAATCTGACTTTTCCATTAAATGTACAATTTGAAAAATCAATTAAATCTACTTCACAGTTATTGTCAAATTGGAAGTTTTGAGATGAATCAGTAGTAATTATTAACTTATTGAATTTACAGTTACTAAAAATTATATCTCGGCTTCTTATTGGTTCTAAATCAACACGTAAAATATTTTCGCTAATAAGCTCATGTAAAAAATTATTATGCAAAGATAAATTAACGTTAAATTCAAATGTTATATTTTTTATTAAATAAAAATTTCTAGTGCCTGTTGATCTTACATGAGATGTGTTGAGAACCTCATCCTTTAAATAAATACCAAAGCTTGTTTCATTTTTTTTAATTCTTTCTACCATACTACACAAACATTTGCTGCAACAACCCTTTTTTAAAGCTATTGGTGTTATCTATTTGAGTTTGCACTTGCTCAATTTTATCATCAATAGCACTTAAAAAATTGGCTATTTGGGTTTGTTCTAGTGTAGTTGGTATTTGAATTGTAAATTTATTTATATCCTTTTTCTGAATGTTTGGAAGCCCTGACCCAACTCTTAATCTCATTACTTTACTTTCATTGTATTTTAAGTACTGATAAAGAAATTTGATAATCATATAACTAGCTATATTGTCTAAAGAGTAGCAATGACCGCCACACCAAAATTTAGTTTGTAAGTAATTTATATAACCGCATGAATTACCACCTTCGCTAATTGTTATTGTATTCATCTCCCGATTGTAATTTTCGGTATATCCTGATGGATTTATTCCACCATTAATACATGGAAATAAGCCTTTCTGAGTTAGATATTCAGAATTTAATTGAGTTCCCTTATTTATTTCACAAACTTCCCCCAACTTCTTCTTTTTCCAATCAGGATAATCTTCACCATTATCATCTTTAAACCTCAACTTTTGAGAAAACAATTGTTGCATCATGCCTTTTTTGTATTGTTCTAAAAGGGCTGCCTTCTTTTTGAGTTGTTCAATTTTGGTATCTACTGAAGTCAGAAATGAAGCTATTTTTTGTTGTTCGGGTAGGGTGGGAATGTTGATTTTTATTTTTGAAAGGTCAGTTGAGTTAATTGCAGGATAACTTGTTCCTGTACACCTAACTAAAACTTTATTTACAAAATAACTAGTATGTATGTATTGATAAATAAAATTAGATACTTCTTTTGTTCTAATTTGAGCATATCCAGTGGAGGCTACATAGTCAGATTCTAATTTGTTGAAAAAATAGTTGTTTTTCTGATAAGGTCTTACTGTTTGATATAAAATATCTCCTTTTTTTAATAGGCGTTGAGCTCTACTAGGTGAATCTTCTTTTAATATCCTTTCTTCTTTTGTTAAAGCTCCATTGTTTACACTTTCTAAATCAATATATATAAATGAATCAGGTAGTTTTGAGCTCTTTGGGTTTATTATAGTCGCCTTTCCTAAATCTAAACTATTCCACTTATCTTTAAATTCAGGAAACCTCAACTTTGGTACTAATTGCTTTTCCATCATTAAAAAGGAGTTGGAATGTTTAATTGCTTACAGAAATCAGAAATTGAAGATTCAGTTTCTTCTATTTCTGCATTTAGCGTTTTTAGCTCGTTTGTTACTTCTATTATGTCAATAGGTTCTTCTTCTTCAAAGGTGTCAATATAGCGTGGTATATTGAGGTTGTAGTCGTTTTCTGCTATTTCATCAAGTTTGGCTCTGTAACTAAACTTTTCTACTACTTCACGCTCTCTGTAGGTGCTAATTATTTTATCAATATGCTCAGGTAGTAGTTTGTTTTGGTTGCCTTGCTTTTCAAATTCATTACTAGCATCAATAAATAAAATATCTTCATTTACTTCTCTACACTTTTTTACCACTAGAATACAAGTAGGAATACCTGTTCCAAAGAAGATGTTTGCAGGTAGTCCTATAACGGCATCAATGTAATTTCTATCTTCAATTAAATACCTTCTGATGTGTCCCTCAGCTGCACCTCTAAACAATACACCATGTGGCAAAACAGTAGCCATAATTCCATTTTCATCTAAATGGTGTACCATGTGTTTAACAAAGGCAAAATCCGCTTTCGTTTTAGGTGCTAGTTTACCGTATTGGCTAAACCTATCATCAGTACTAAAAATAGCTTTTGCGCTCCAGTTAGCAGAAAAAGGAGGGTTAGCAACTATTGCTTCAGCTCTTACATCTAGGTGTTGAGGTTCTTCTAAAGTATCTTCTTGCTTTATGTCAAACTTAGTAAAGTGAACATCATGCAAAATCATATTCATTCGAGCTAAGTTATACGTAGTACGGTTTAATTCTTGACCGTAAAACATACCCACATCATCCACTTCTTTGGCTACCCTCAATAATAAAGAACCTGAGCCACAAGTAGGGTCATAAACTGATTTAATACGTGTTTTTCGTGAGGTAACTATCTTTGCCAGTATAGTAGATACTTGTTGAGGTGTATAAAATTCACCTGCTTTTTTTCCTGCACTAGCAGCAAATTCACCAATTAAATATTCATAAGCATCACCTAGAACATCACTTTCAGTATCTTCTAATTGAAAATCTATTTCATCTAAATGGGTCAATATTTTAGCAATGATTTCATTCTTTGCTTTTAGTGTCTTTCCTAACTTAGAAGAAGTAAGGTCTAAGTCTTCAAATAAGCGCACAAAATCATCTTCTGAGTCTGTACCCATAGTACTTTGCTCAATGTTGTTTAAAATGCGCTCTAAGTCCTCTATAATGAAGTATTGAGTTGCTTCATCATTATCATTGGTTTCTATATTGTTTAGGTTGTTTCCCTTTTGGGCAATGCTTGTAAATAACTCAGAGGGTTTTAGAAAATATCCTAGCTCTTTAATACAGGATTTACTGATTGCTTCTAGGTATTGTTTACCCTCGTCTGTATTTTCATTGATTTCTTCAAAGGTAAAAGGGTCATTCTTTAAAATTACATTGGCGTAATTATGTAGTTTTTCAGAAAGGTATTTGAAAAAGATAAACCCTAAAATGTAGTTTCTATAGTCGTCGGCATCCATTTTGCCCCTGAGAAGGTTAGCAATTGCCCAAAGTTGTTTTTCTAGTAGTCGTTTTTGTTCTTCGCTCATTTGTTGTACTTATTTAGGATAGCTCCCAAATATAGCTAACATTTATCTGAGTTTAAAAACTAGAATTGTTAATTTGTTGATTTAGTAGAAACTCTAAGCCTACTGTAGGTGTGAAGTTTGCAAGTATTTCACCAGTTTCAGTATCAATCCAGTCATTTAGTTCTATGTCATAATACCATTGATTAAACTCTGAGAGTAGTTGTGCAGGTACTTCTTCTTTGTTTTGCTGAGGTAGGTTGAATCCAAAGCTATCAAATAACTTTTTCCCTTTCATCGCTGTATAGATGGTGTCTAATGCTTTGATATAAACAAAGGGAGCAACTCCAGATTTTTTATTTTTAACATCAGGCTCAGTAAATATTTTAGCTCCGTATTTGATAACCTCAACCAGTTGGTGGTCTAGGTCTTCAATTTTCTTGATGTCCTGAGCCTTTGGGCTTACATATTTATATTTATATGCTTTTGGATCGGTTGGTCTATTCTGAATTAACCACTCTTTTTTTAATAGTTGGGCTGTAGCTTTGTTTGGTACTATAATATGAAAGTGGGGGTTGTAAGTTTTAGTTTTTGGATTGAAATTACATTCGAGAGATTTAATACCCATTACTTTTATTCCTTTTCCTCTTTGGTGTCGTTTCTTGCACCTATTGAGAACCCTTGTAAAATTTTTCTTTATACCGTTAATGTGTCTTTTTAGCTCTGATTCTTTAGTTGATTTGAAGGTAAGGGTTACAAAGTGTGGTTCATCCCATTCTTTTATGATTGGATAATATTTGTTAATCAAATCGGCTTTTCGATTAGCGCAGCAAGTAGAACAAAATCTATTTTTACAATAGTTACCGTATAGCTTACCATTATTGCTCACTAGTTTACTTTGGCAGTGATAGGTGTTCCAATAGGCTTGTTCTTTTTCTTTATCTCCTTGCTCTTTTGCTAGGTCAATTAATGAAAGAATAACAGTTGAGGTAACTAGTTTTCTTTTTGCTTTTCTACATAGAAAATCAGCGTTTGTAATATCGCTTCCATTACCTGATACAATGGTTGTTTTAGCTATTTTAGGCTTTTTTTGTGTCCCACTTAATGCTAATGTATAGATGCGCTTATCCAAAGGCTTACCAATGCTATTATTTCTTTGCATTAGTTCCTTTTGTATTTGAGTGACTTGACCTCTTCTAAAGAGCTATCAATATCACTTCTTTTTATCAAGTAAGCTCTACCTATTTTTTTTGCAGGTAAGTGTCCTTTTTTGATATAGCTGTGAATACTTTGCTCTGAAACTTTTAGAATTATGGAAGCTTCTTTGACAGTGCAATTTTCAGGTTTGCTTTCTTCTTCTAAGAGTGGGGTGAATTGAACTAGTAATTGCTCAATTGATTCTAATCTTTTTTCAATTGATTCAAATGGGTTGTGCATCGTTACAAATATTAATTTGCAACAAAGTTAATTTGTAATTAGTTGAACTTTAGAGTATAGTAACTATGTAGTAGGTACTATGGATTTAAATTTATTTCTTTTAAATCCTTTTCAGCCAGTATTTTTGCTTTAGGGTAATCTACTAACAAGTCCTTAATTACATATTCTATTGTTTTTTTATTTTTATATACTAACCTGTTGTTTGGATATTGGATTATATTATAAATTTCTTGAATGTTTGTCCAGTTTTTGTTAAATAATTCACCAGCTTCTTTAAATGATTTTACAGTAGGTATTTTATTAACAAGTTTAGATTCCTTTGAAGTTGAGGTGTAATAAAGAAAGTATGCTATATCTGTTCTATAAGGTCTTTCAAAGCTTGTAACCTTTGGT
Organism: Vicingaceae bacterium; assembly: GCA_018402765.1. Taxonomy (GTDB): domain Bacteria; phylum Bacteroidota; class Bacteroidia; order Flavobacteriales_E; family Vicingaceae; genus Acidiluteibacter. Next base: position 576,475 of record JAGYIE010000003.1, read on the forward strand.
TGAATCTTTTCTAAATCAACTTTATTTTTTAGATATTCCTGTTTTTGTTTTAAGAACTTCTTTTGCTTCTTTGGATAGAGTGGTTGAGGTTCATCAGTGAAGCCTTTAGTTAACTCAAAAGTTTCAATCTTGTTAATGGATTCATTTATTAACTCTAAGCTTTTAAGATTTTCATTTTTTTCTATTTCTATAGCAATTGAAAGAAAGCCAGCTTTAAGAACCATTTTTGAAAGTTCTTTTGAGTTAAAATATAATGTACCTGTTGTTTTTACACCGTAGAAACAATTAAAAAATTCAATTGCTAACTTGTTTATGAAGCTTTTATCTTTTATTATTTTCTTGTTTGCTTCCAATATAACATCAAAGCTTTTTGCAGCGAAAAAGAATGTACTTGACATTTGGTATCTATATTTATTACAAAGCCTATCAGAGTCTTCTTTACTTTCTTCTTTACAGAATTTACACTTATCTTCTAAATTATCAGGTATGCACTTTTCAATTAGTTCATTAATAGCCCCGTTATATTTATCAAATAAGCTTGGACTCTTAAAGTGTTTAGAGATGTCTTCTATTTTGCATTCTAATATAACTTTTGACTTTAATTGAGCTGCAATAGTATCATTCAACTTTACGGAATGAGTAGATAGATTTTCAATGTCTGAAAGTTGTATTGCTATATTTTCATTTTTTTCTTTTTTCATTTTGCAATTTTTAAGGGAGCTTTATCCATTGTCCACACTGATTTCATAGCTTCTGATTTATCGGTTGGGGTTGGTTTGTAATATTTATTAAATACCTCTAAGCTAGTATGACCTGTAATATCCATAATCAATTTATCAGGTACTTTGTTGTTTTTCATAATTGTAATAAAGCTTCTTCTTGCAGTGTGCGAAGATATACGTTCATACATTGGACTAATAGTCTCAATTATTTCTTTGCCAATCTTTAGTTCCTTTTTTATTTCGGTATCAAAACCAATAATTTTAAAAACCTCTTTGATATAATCATTGAATTTCTGAGTTGATAGCTTTGGTATATTGTAATCGTATTTTTCTAAAATTGATTTAGATAAGTCAGTAAGCGGAATTGACAAATTTTTATCATTATTCTTTACGTCTTTAACTTTAATAATATCATTTATTACATCTCGACGTCTTATTGTACTATAGTTGCTGATTCTTAAACCTGTTGAGCATCCTAAGATAAATAAATCTCTTACTTTTTCCAATCTCTCATTTTTGCTAAAATCAAAATGAAAAACTTTTGTAATATCTTCAAATGTTAGTGCTATTTCATCACTTTGTTGAGCCTTTGGTGCTTTGAACTTTTGAAAATCGACTTTATATGTGTGATTGTTCTCTAATGCCCAATAAAGAAACGATTTTAGTAAACCTACATTTCTTCTAATGGTGTTAGATGAGTGCTTCTTTACCTTGATGCTATATTCTAAGAACTCATTATAAAATGCTTTATTTATTTGATTGAAGTTGATTTTCTTCTTTCTGTAGTTTTCTAATTCAACTAATAACGTTCTGTTATAGATAAACCTTTTAATTGTAGTGGCAGAAACCGCTTCATCAGTAAAGTCAGTTTCTTTTTCTTTTATGTATTCATCATACACTGCAAAGAAGTTATTAGAAATGCCTTTAGTCCGTTTAAATTCAACATCAAATTCAGTTCTGACATCTTCAATTGTAATTTCTCTTTTTGCTAATTTGTATTCACTTACAATGTTGTCAAAACAAGTTTTATATCTATCAATTTGAGTTTTTATTTCTCTATGCTTTGCGGCTTCTTCAGTTCTTCCTTTTAGATTGTTGGGTTGCTTGTTTTCAGCATCCCAATCAGAAGGTTTTATTAATTCACCCGTTGAGTAGATAAATTTCTTTCCTTCGTTTTTAAAGTAAGCAGAAAAGAGGATTAATGATAAACCGTCTTTGTTGGGCTTCTTTAGGTTGAATGTACTTCTCATAGAAATATTGGTTGTCAATTTGGTTGTCAGTAAAGATACGATTTATTACAACTATTGACATATATCTAGATATGTAAATTTATTTAAAACATTAGTAATTAGAATTATTGATGTATTTAGATATACTAAGATATTAAAGGTTCAAATACCTCTTTCTCCGCCAGGTCCCCGTACCAAAATGTAACAAAATGCTCAAAACCAAGGTTTTGAGCATTTTTTTTGCCTAAACGGGTGTATCAAAATACCCCAAAATGTACCCCCTTTGGGTGGCTTAGCGGGTTGACTTTTTGGAAGCCTAAAAAAGTCAACCCAGCAATGTTACAAAATGGTACATAATGGTACTGAAATTCAGTTTGTTGCGAGTAGTTTTTTTCGTCTAAGTTTGCCACCTTTGAAATGGAAATGGAGGGCTTAATTAAGGTTAAGTCAGATGCACAACGAGAGATCAAGTTACTCGCTGGTGTTTTTTATCAGCAGAAGCAAACCGAAGGTAAATGGTGAATGCCCTATTTATCTGAAAATCAACATTAATGGGGACAAATCGAGGTTCCCAGTAAAGCGTCACGTTCTACCCGAAAAGTGGGATTCCAAACGAACTAAAATGAAAGGACGCACTAAAGAGGCCGAGGTGTTTAACAAGTACCTGGACGCTATTAGGTTAAGAGCCAATAAGTTATATAACGAACTCTTAACCATGAATGCGGAGGTAACATCTCTAATGCTAAAAAATGCCATTTTGGGAACCAACGAAGCCCGGCCTAAAACCATCATCGACGTGTTTGATGATTATGTGGAGCGACTTCACTCCTTAATTGGCAAGGAGACTTCGTACGCCAATTTCCAGAAGTACCGAACCACTCGCAACCACCTCCAAGCCTATTTACAGAAGGCCTACCGCGTGAGCGATGTCAGCGTCAATAGAGTTGACCACAGTATGATTGAAGGATTTGAGCATTTTTTGAAAACCGAAAAAGGATGTAACTATAATACCTCTATCAAGTTTCTTCAAAATCTCAAGAGGATTACCAAAGACTGCATTAAGCGGGGCTGGCTTAAAAAAGATCCGTTTGCCAACAAAGCACTTTCGCTAAAGGAGGTAAGCCGTCCTTACTTAAACGAAGAAGAGCTCAACCGCATTCTAGCCCTAAAATTGTCCATAGATCGCTTAGAACGCGTCAGAAACTATTTCCTGTTCGCTTGCTTCACGGGCCTGTCTTATGCAGATGTGAAGAAATTAACCAGGAAGGAAATCGAAATCACCGATTCCGGTAAGTGGATCAAAACCCACCGCCAGAAAACAGGCAGTACCGTTTATATCCCCATCTTGGGGGTGGCCTGGCAAATCATTCAGAAATACAATCCCTATTTCGATCAGCTCATGCCTGAAGACCCCGTGCTGCCGATCATGAGCAACCAGAAAATGAATGGGTACCTGAAGGAAATCGCAGATTTGGCGAAAGTCACCAAGCAGCTAAGCTATCACATCGCCAGACACACCTTTGCGACAACAGTAACCATGTTAAACGGTGTACCTATTGAGACGGTGAGTAAGATGCTTGGACACAAAAACATTAGGTCCACCCAGCACTATGCCCGGATTGTGGACAAAAAAGTAAATGAGGACATGAAAGAACTCTCCAACAAACTTGACGGTCGCTTGAAGGTCAACTGGGGGGGCAACTAAACTATAACCAATAGCGCAGGGCCCTAGGGCCTTGCGCTTCTTAAAACCAAGACGCGATGTACAACGAATCTTTTCCCATCCGCACTTATGGCTTTCAAGAGCTAGCCAGCTTATACCTGCCAGATATCCAGCCTGCCAGCGCCTCCACCCGACTCAAAGCCTGGATAAAAAACAATCGCGCCCTCAGGATACAACTAAAAGCCCTCGGCTTCCAGAAAGGCCAAGGAATGCTTACTCCCGAAATGGTAAAAGCGGTTGTAAGTATAATTGGGGAGCCCTAGCCAGGCGCCTGAAGCTTTGCTGAGACAGGGAAGCTGTAACAACAACAGTACCACTAATCAGATTTGAAGCGCTCCTTACTTATCATACGCTTGGCCGGGGGTGAGTCCCAAAAACTACAATTATCATCTTTTGCACAGATGCACCAAGATGCCATTGACTACTATGGCCATGTAACCGGACTAGGATGCCTGAATATGCGAGCCAAAGGCTTTCGTTTCCGTTTCACCATAGTGGTCGCTCGCTGGCGCAAGCGGGCCAGAACTCATATCCCTCAACTTTTCCAACCCCAGTATAGCTATGAATTGCTGGCCCTTAGCTAAACCCTAATGTATCGGCTAAAGGCCACCACGCTAATGTCCAAAACTCAAGGACGTAGGGGGGGGGTGGGTCCAAAATTTAGATTTCCGGGCCGCTTGAAGCTCAAATCCTTGTGTCTACTGCCTTTGGTACTCTAGAACTGCCAACTCATCCACAAACTGGCAATTTGAAAAAATGTATCAAACTTGTATCAAAGGTTTAAAATGATACCGATAAATTTGCCTAGAGCATACATAAATAAAACAATGGCAAGAGATTACACCAAGTACAACGTAGAAGGTTTAGGAGAGAACCTAAATAAAAGACGATTGGTTTTCAACACTATAAATAGTTGGGCAAGAAAGAACAAGTGTGTTGTTGAATTCATAAATCTCTTAATATTTTCTATTACTATTTTACAGCCAACTTATTCACAGGTAAATCTAACAGTTTCAGATTATTCTTTTGAAAAATTTGAAGAACATGGTTTAGACTTTGAGCCGGTTAAGCAAAAATATTTGAAAACGAAAATTGAAAGCTGTCAATTAAATGAAGAGGATAAATTACGATTCAACGAGAAAATATCAAGTACAATTTCTCTTTGGAATTCTGTAAATGTGCTAAAAGATTTAAAAGCATCAAAAGTAGTTTATGGTATAGATCAAAAAAGGCTTCTAACCGAAGAGGAGATTGTTCTTTTAGAAAATTTTAATGAACTTTTAGGTAAACGAAGACAACATACCCTAATGTCTTTAGTGGTAACGGAAGAAAAAGATACGCTACTTTTATTTTTTATTTCTAGGTCTCTAATGTGTAAAAATGTCAAAGAAATTAACTATTTACATAAGCAATTGACTATTGCGAATGATTCAAAAAATTTCATATTAAAAGATACGACTCTGTTTAAAACTGAAATTCAAATTCCTTTATTAGTTCTTCCTCTGTCAACCTTTAATCAAAATTATGAAAAAAGAAAAGTACATATTGAAGCATTAAAAAGTGCATTTGCTTCAACTCAGGATAAACAAACTGAGAAGTATACATATTACATTAAACAAGAAATTCCTGACAATTATCAAGCAGATATTATATATGGCTTGAAACAATCAATAAGTAAAGAAGTAATAGCTATAGATTCAGATAACATAATATTAAGCGTTCAAAAAAAATCTAATCAAGCCGGCAGTGAGTTTTATCCTATCTACAACACAAAAGATGATAGCTTTCTAGGTCTTTTGTTTTACAGCGTTCAAGATGATAGACTTCAGTTTTTAGATGCAGTAACTAGCAAACAAAGTCGGACGCAAGCTATAAAATTGAAAGAAGATGTGGTAAGCCTAAAAAAGCATATTTCAGTTCTAAAAGAAAAGAATTTAGAATTAACAGGTCCCGAAAAGGTAGAATTAAATACAAATATTCAAAATCGCATAATTAAGGGAATAGATAGCTTGAAGCTTTCAAAATATTACCTTGTTTTGGTAAACCGAATTGAGCCGGCTGCACAAACAAAATCATATTTTTATATCGTTGAAAAACATTCTAATAATCGTTTTTATAGTCTTGGGAAAGAGCATGATGATTTTCCTCTAATGGATACTGTTTTAAACAGTCAAATCCTTATCGACACTATTCAATTAAGCATCAACAAAGATGAAATGAAGAAAACCGTCAATTCAACTGATTATACTGCTCACTTTTCTGATTATTTTGATAGTGGAATGAGATATGACGGCAAAACACAATACTCTCGTTTACTTGGAGGTCCAATACTCAATAGCTCAGATACACTTTTTATGACCACATCTGACGGTGGGGCATATTCAAATATGAGAAATCCACTTTACCTAGATAACTTTCCAACTTACCAAGAGTTCTCGCAGAAATATTTGTTAGATGTAAGAGGAAAAGACTTCCCCCTTTCTAAGTTAGGGAGTAGAGGTTATTCGCTAGTTGAAAATCATATCTACTCGAAGGATTCAATATCATTTGCTATTAACACAAAAAAAGGTCAAAATTCAGAACCAATAAATAGCAGCTACGGTGGAACTGTGTATGGGTCAAACAAAAAAGAGATATATGATTATGCAGAGCAATTCCATAAATTCTATAAGGATTGGAAACAAGAGGTAGAAGAGGAAAAGCAGAAAAAAGAGTTAGCAGCTGAACAAGAGAAGGAACAACAAAAGCAAGAGCTTGCTAAGAAATATGGTAGAAAATATGTAGATGCTATGTACGAACTTAAAATTATTGTTGGTATGCCGGAAGATTTAGTCAATGTTATTGTAAATAAATTATACACTGTAGGCACTTCGTCATCTTCCAATAATGGCAATTACTATAGATTGGAGCCTAGATATGGTACTGGATGGGTGTCAGTTTGGATAAAAAATAAAAAGGTGTCAGCAGTAACTTATCATTAAAACAAAATAAAATAAAGTGGAGACTAGAACTCACTTAAAATTGGGACTCTCTATAGGAACATTTTAAATTAGTTAAATATGTATAACGAACAATTAGAAAAATTGATTGAGATGGCTCTTATGGATGGAGAGCTAACTGAAAAAGAAAAGCAAGTACTTTTTAAGAAAGCAGAAGCAATGCGAGTTGATTTAGATGAGTTTGAAATGGTTTTGGAGGCAAAACTTTTCGAAAAACAACAATCACTACAGCAGACTACACAAACAGCTGCTGCTCCAAAATCTGACAAATTTGGTGATGTAAAAAAATGTCCTGCTTGTGGTGCAATGGTTCAATCGTTTCAAACCAAGTGTCCAGAGTGTGACCATGAGTTTTCAGGTATTGAAGCGAATGCATCAATTCATAAACTATTCAAAATGTTAGACGATGTTGAATCTGGTCGAAAGGATGATGAGTTGAATCCTTTAAAAGCTTTTGGTGGTATGATGGCTAAAGGTTTTGGCATGGGCGGTGTTGGAGACAAAGTTAATAACAGGAAAAAAGAAATAATTAGGAATTTCCCTATACCCAACACCAAAGAAGATATATTAGAATTTCTATCACTTGCATTACCTAATGCTAAAAAAGCTGGTAATTTCTTTACCTCAGGCTCATTTAATTCACCTGCTAATGAAAGAAATAAACTTCATAATGATTTTGTGCCTGTATGGAAAGCAAAATGCGAACAAATTATTATGAAAGCAAAATTTTCAATGAAAGACGATAAAAAGATTTTAGAAGAAATATTGGAGTATGCAAAAGAATTAAAAATTAAAGTCAAATAATATGAGTGAATCAGTTATTACTGAAATATTTGCATTGTCTGGCACTTTATTAGGCGGCTTAATCTCGTTTTTAATTGCAAGAAACGCGAAAGAATAAAAAACATTGAAATCACAGGTTAATAATCTTTCAAATCAAATTATTTCATATTGGAATTTGGAAAAACTATTTCCTGAAGAATTAAGCAAAATAAATTCTAAAGCACAGAAGACCGTATTACAAGAGTATCGTGAGAAAATTGAAGCAATGGATTTAGATAGACCTACTATGACTGAAAAAGAAGTAAGAAAAATATTAACTAAAAATTCATGACATGGCATTATTCGGTAAAAAATCAGAAGGCGGATTAATGGATGTAATCCGCTGTGATGAACATGAATATCTTGTTTGGAAATGGCGACCTTCGGGAGAGGCCAATAGTACAAAAAAAGAAAACTCAATACGCTACGGAAGTAGTTTACGTGTAAAGGACGGAGAATTAGCTGTTTTTGTTTACAAACAAAAAGATGGTGAAAATCAGGATTTTATTATTGGTCCTCACGACCAAACTATAAAGACTGCTAACTTTCCAATATTAACAAGCATTGTAGGCACTGCATTTGGTGGTGCATCGCCATTTCAGGCTGAAATCTATTTTATTAATCTATCAGGGAACGTGCAAATCAAGTTTGGCATTCCATACTTTGATGTGTTTGACCCAAGATTTTTGGACTTTGCAGTTCCAATGGCTGTACGCGGAACAATAACCTTTAATATCACAGACTTCAAAGGATTTATAAAGCTAAACCGTTTAATTAACTTTGAACTAGACGACTTTAAAAAGCAAATTAAAGATGCTGTAACCAAATATATTAAGGGTGTTGTAACTAACATACCAGCAGACAATGGAATACCTGTTTTACAAATGGAAAGGAAAATACTTGAAATTAATGATTTAGTTGCAAAGTATTTGGGTAGCAGACTTGAAACGGATTTTGGTGTAAATATGAAAGGTTTGGATATTGCAGCACTTGAAGTTGACAAAGAAGCTGAAGGTTATGCTGAATTAAGAAAAGTTACAGCAGAACAAACAACAAAAACTGTTGGCGCTCAAACTGACGTAAATATTAAAAATCTCGCAGATACGCAGGATATTAATGCCAAGAACATGGAAGAAACTCTTCGTATCCAAAGAGAAGAAGCACAGAGAGCACAGAAATTGCAAACTGAAGCACAAAATATTTCTGCTCATCAATTAAACCAACAAACAGAAGTTGCCAAAACAGCAGCTGAAAGTATGGGGAAAATGGGTGCTGGTGGTAGCGGTGGCTCTGGAGGCGGTGGCGGAATGATGGATCCCGGCTCAATGATGGCAAGTATGGCAATGGGCGGTGCAGTTGGCTCTGGCATGGCAGGTGCTGTCGGTGGGATGATGCAAGGAATGAACGAACAAAAACAAACTCCACCTCCACCTCCACAAGTTCAATATAATATTTCAGTAAATGGTCAACAAAGTGGTCCGTTTGGTTGGCAACAATTGCAACAGATGGTACAAAGTGGGCAAATTGCCAAAGACACTTATGTATGGAAACAGGGTATGGCAAATTGGGAATTAGCAGGAAATGTTCAGGAATTATCATCATTATTTGGAGCAGTTCCGCCACCGCCACCAATGCCATAAATTATTTAGAGTCTTAAAGGTGAAGTCCAGAACTCACTAAAAAAACGGGGCGTATTCTGAAAAGCCAAATGAGTAAGAAAATTTAAATTTCAAGTAAAATGATAATTAACCCAAATATTATAGCCCAAATCTTTTACTATGTTGGGAGTTACAAATTAATTTTAGAAGAAGGTCAACTCAAAAGAGATTTAAAAACATTGTGGTTTTTTAAAAGAAAACAAAAAATTTTAAATTCAGATAAAATAATTGTTTTTGATTCAGAGATTGGTATTCTAGGAAATAAATTAACATTAGGATACAAAGCGGGAGGTGCCGATGATAATACACTTAAAATAATAGGTTTAAGAAAAAAGGATGTTAATGATATTAAGTCCTATATCCAAGAGCATGGTGCTCAAATTATTCAAACTGATGGTGTTACTTTGAAAACAAGTTTTCCATTTTTTACACCAACAAGATGGCTCTCATTCAGAGAGAAAATTGTAATAAATGAAAAAGGTATTGGTCATATTAAAAGAGGATGGTTTAAAACTAGACAATCCTTTCTTCCATTTGAATCTATTAACATGTATTGTTATAACGGACTTATAAATAAGAACATCCTATTGCTTGGAGACACAACTATTAGTTTAGTTGAAAAAATTTCAAATTCCAATAACGATAAAATAAAAAAAACACTTGTTGAAAAAGGCGTGACATCGACTAAAGGTCGCAAATATCTCCCAGCACTTTTGAGCTTTAAAAGAGGGTTATCGCCTGATGTTTTAATTACAACTGAAAAAGGAATTTTGTTTAAATCAAAAAAACTAATTGGTGAGCAATCAAATATTTTCTTAGGTTACAATGAGATAAACAAATTTAAAAAATATGGTTGGTATAAGTTATTCGCTCCTATTTCTATTGAGGGAAGAAGAGTTGACACAAGGAAAGGAGAAAGCGGTAATGTAAATATACTCATAGAGGGCATTGCATTTTACAGGTGGTGTACATTATTGTTTTTTACTGGATCTCTTAAGTCAAAATTAAAGTCAAAATGTAAATAAAATAAATTATATTATGGATAATAATAGTTTTTTCTCAATAGACAAATTAGTTGAATTCGGTATGGGTATGGCTGTTGCTCAGCAAATGGTTAAAACCATGAATGAATCAATTACAAATATGCATATTCCAGGTGCAATGAACTCAATGGAGAAAACAAAGGAAAAGTTTTTCTATGCTATGATTGAAGGCAATCAAGCAGGACCATTTTCTAAACAAGAATTGGCTCGCTTGATAGCAGAAAAAAAAGTTTCTAAAGAAACTTACATCTGGATGTCTTCTTTGCCAAATTGGAAAATGGCAGAACAAATACCAGAAGTTTTAGAATTAGTTGCGTTAATTCCACCACCATTTCAACAAAATAAATAGCTTATGAAAATAAATTTTGTACAAACAATAATAGCCATAGCGGTAAGTGCTCTTATCGCTTATGGCTTGTATAGTTTTCACGATGGTGAAAACCAAATACTTTTAAGTGTAGGCAGTTTTGTATTTCTGTCTGTTACATTAGTTTTAAGTATTGGTGTAAACTTTGAACAATCCCGTACAACAACAAATATTCGTGTTGTTTCAGGAATTTTCTTTGCAATTGCCCTAATTAGTAACTTAATTTTCAACTTCTTGAGTTTTTCAGAGCCAAGCTACATAATTACAAATGGAATATTGCTTTTGATTTATGTTTTGATAGCTTATTCAATAAATAGAGCAAAACAATGATAAAGGACTTCTCAAACGCTGTTTGCGAGCGAATTGGCTTTTACGTTTACATCCTCAAAGACCCAAGAAATGATACCATTTTTTATGTCGGGAAAGGTAAAGGGAACAGAATATTTCAACATGTACAATGTGCATTAGAAAGAGAAACAGAAAATGATAAGTATAATTTAATACATGAAATTCTTAAAGCGGGCAAAGAAGTTGAACATTTTATCTTACGTCATGGACTTGAAGAAAAATTGGCTTTTGAAATTGAAAGCACAATAATTGATTTACTCGGCTTAGAAAACCTGACTAATTCTGTAAAAGGTCATGATACTTGGGAGCGTGGATTAAAAACTGTTGACGAAGTATTTCAGCATTATGATGCTAAAGCAGTAACATTTGATGAACCCTGCATAATAATAAACATAAACCGACTTTATACTCGTGGTATTTCAGCCCAAAAACTCTATGACTCAACCCGTGCTTCGTGGGATTCTAGGAACAAAGAGAGATAGAGCAAAATATGCTATTGCCTCATATCATGGTCTTGTAAGAGAGGTTTATGAAATTTAAAAATGGCAACCTAATGGCGACAGATGGGAATTTATCGGAAAAGTTGCAGAAGTTAAAATCAGGGACAAATATTTGAATCAGTCTTTAGAGAATTATATCAAAAAAGGTGGTCAAAACCCAATTAGATATACATTCAAATGAAAACCCAACACTCACCTTCCCTTCGCTGTCAGGCACATTGGCAAAACGCACAAAGCCAACACTGCAACCAATTTTTGCCAAAGAGCCTTCCAGCCCTTCCCACTCCGACACTCGGACAGAAAGACAATGCAGCAAAAATTAAAGACAGAATTACGGAATACAAGAACGGCCAGCTTGTAACACGGTATATAAAAAATTGGGCGGATACTACTGAATTTCAAGTGCGTAGCACTGAACCGCCACTTTTGCCAAACCCATGTTATGGGCTGGTTAAAACATAATGTTAGGGTTCTTATCCCAAGGGTCTAAGAGTCTTCCACCACATTTACAGCCCTTATTTTTACATGATTTACATACAACTATTTTGGCTTTACATTTTGAGCATTCAACATTAGTCGATTGTAATGTATCTAATGGTCCAAAAGCAGAACCGCATTTTGAACAATTTCCTTTTGCAGCTAATAACATTATTATTTGTTTTGATTTCAATCTAATCTCCAACCGTCATTTACAAGACTTTCCAAACTATCATATTCTGCAATAATATCTCGCTCCGCAGCGTCAAATGAGTTATGCTCACCAATTGGCCGACCTCTTATAATGAATTTATACTCCATTACATCGTTATAAGAAATGTAAGGAGTAAGACCTGCAAACTTTCCAATGCAATGCTTGGGATTTGACTTGAATACAGGCGCTAATGAGGCTGCACTATAAATGGCTTCTAGGTTCTTTTTTTGATATTCTTTATCCTCCATGTTGCTGTTTTTTCTATGTTTTCCTACTCATTTGGCTTTTCGGTTTCGCCCCGTTTTTTGAGTGGGTTCTGATCTCCACTTTTGTTTATCAATTTTACAAAATATTTTTTAGGAACTATCATAGTTGTCCCTTTGTGGTTCTCCAGTCTGCCGGTTTTCGTTTGGTTGTCTTTTCATAAACTTGCCCATAACGGCAGTCCGTCTAAAAACCTCTCCCTAAAACCGGCTTGAGTCCAAAAAAATGGCCACCACCCCTGATTTTCCCGGGCAGACAGAAAACGGACCGCATCCCGCTAAAGTAGGCGAAAAGGGCATTAATTGGCGCCGAGTGGCCCTTTTTTGCTCTAAATAGGGCTGTGAGCGAGGCTATCAAGGCTTCGCGGAGGCCTTCGAGGCCAATTAGGTTGATTAAGCGACGAAGATTATAGGCGGTCATCATTAGGCCTACATCGGCGCTGGCACGCTTCTTCCCTTTTTTTGTCATAATGTGATCAAAGCCCCCGTTGGTTCCACCTACGGGGTAAACCCACTGCCTCTTCAGCGTGCCGTAGGGATGTTCTACCAGAGCTTGACGCTGCTTGTACAACTCTGGAGCGGCCTCCACCGCTTCCGCATTGCGCTCTAAAGATTCCTGATATTCCGAGCGTTCAATCAGCCGGCCACTTCGGTTCCTAGTGCAGAGTTTACGGGCTTCACAGCTTAAGCAAGCTTTGGTCTTGTAGTGCTTCACGCGGTAGTTGACCCCTTTCTCATAAAGACTTCCATTGGTGCTGAGTTTTTCCCCTTCGGGGCAGATGTAATAGTCGCCTTCTGGGTCGTAGTCAAAGTATTCGGTTTGGTATTCGCGGATATGTCCGGATTGTTGCTCCGGTTTATCCGGTACGGCGACCAGAGTGGTGATTCCCAGCGCGTGGCAATTACCTATCTGATAACCGGTGTGGTAGCCCTTGTCAAAAAGGGCGGTAAACTGGCCGTGACCTAAAATGGATTTAACCCGACGGCACATCGGAAGCATGGCCTGCTTATCGTTTTCATTGGTTACACGATAGTCCAGAAGCAACTTGTTCTGGGCGTCTACCGTAGTTTGGATATTGTAAGCTACTTCGGTGATATTGTTGCGCACCATCAATTGGCGGCTCTCAGGGTCACTGGTGGAGATTTGCTTTTGACCACTTTCCTTGAGCTCCTCTCGCAGGCCCTCATAGCGCAACTTTTGCTTCCGGTGTTTTTCGTGCTTTGCTTCTAGAGCTTGCGTTTTCTCGGCATCCCCATCGGCCTCCGCGAGCGCCTTTTCGAACTCCGAGAGTTTAGCTTCTTATACTCTAGGTGCCGTTGGATCTTCTTCTCGTTTTACCCCGTAGGATTCCTTAAAAAATTCCGCAGTCGGTTGCGAATATATATCTTTCCGCTCCCTGATTTGAGGTACTTCTCCCGTCGGGTAGCATCCTGCTGGTTGAGACATCCCTCCCAATAGATAAGTTGGAGCGGCCGCCTATGGTCGGTAGACTTTACCTTACCCTGTTGATGCATTTGCATGCGGGATTCTAGATCAGTAGTAAATCCTGTGTAAAACTTTTGATCTCTTAAAGACAATAAGACATAAACAAAAAACTGCATTCTCAATCAATGAATCCAACGGGGTGAATTGTTCTTTTTAGAGTTCTGCGCTCTGAGCTTGGTACTGTCCCCGGCAATCAACAAGCCGCCTATGAGCTCAAAGTCCTTAGCCATTGCTACGGTCTGACGAAAAACTCGACGAATCGCCTTGGGATGATCTCGACGAAAATTACTTATGGTGTTGTGATCGGGTTGCAGTCCTTGCAGAAGCCATATCAGCTCAAGGTTGCGACCGCACTCCTTCTCGAGGATGCGTGAAGAGCGATAGCGGTTGAGATAGCCATAAATGTAGAGTTTTAGTAAAGTAGCAGGATGATAGGGCGGCCGTCCTTCACCTTTGGTTCTAATCTGGGCAAAGCCCAGTTTATCCAAATCTAAACTGTCCACAAAGTCATCGATAAAGCGCACTTCACTGTCTTGAGGGACCATCTCATCGGGCGTACTCGGGAAAAGCACGGCCTGATGACGATCTATTCCGGTGATGTGATTCATGATCTAAAGATAAGAACCACCTCGGCTAGCGTCAGAGCGCCTGGCTAGGACTTATCCACAATCAGGGGTGAGTTTTTAGACAGTCTGACGGTTTGCAGCTACAAGAAGTTGGCGATTTCGAAGCACTAAACTGTCTGCCAGCACAAAACTTGATACGAAGCACAAAGCTTCATTTAACCACTGAACCGCCAATTATTTGTAGGTGCTGTTATGGGCTGGTTTTCTTGCCGTCATTACCTTCCAATTTCAATTTTGTCAAATGTCGCTATTGCTCCAAGGTCAAACTCTTCTCTATGTGCTGAGATTATTCGCCCACGATTTTGAGTTGCTAGTCCGTTTACTGTGTTGTCAAATCCAGCAATTAATACTGCTTGTGAAATCGGTAACGCCATTCCGCCAGTCACATTAACAATAGTCCTGATTCCAGCTTCCACAATAATAATTGCAGGTTGATGCAATTCAATATTTACAGTTCTGTCAATACCAGCAATTATCATTATTACATCATAATCATCTTCATTGTTGATGATATTGTTTGTCCGACTACCTGCAGGAAGAATCAAAAAAGATTTTCCGTGTAAAGGAATTGTCGTACCGTTGTCAAGTTGAATTTCAAGCATTTTATTTTTCTATTAAGTTATAAATACTCAGTCTTTTTTTTGTTTTGTCGTGTCTTTCTTAAACTTGCCCATCACGGCCTAGGCTATGCGTAGTGCGGGATTTCAAGGCACTTCACTTTCCGTTTAGCAGTTAGTTTAATTAATGTAATTACTTTCATATCAGCACTTTCGCCCGCATTACGTATAGCCATTGTTGGCATTTCGTTGTTTTTTATTCTTCTTCAATCGTTTCCTTTTGCAAGAAGCCCAATTTCAATAAATCTTCTTTTTCTATTTCCCAACCTTCAAAGTCAATGTTCCACCGCTCCTCTAAAAACGAGAGCATTTTTTTACCCCGACTTTCAATTTCTGCTGGTGTCCAATGGTCATAACTGGAAACTTCTATCTCACTATATGCTCCATTGAAAAAACCAACTTCACTTCCATCTTTATTGGTATGTCTTTTCTTAAAGTCAAAGCACTTGTTTTGAAATTCAGAATTTTTTGATTGTCCGAGTAAAACCAAGTTTCCTAAAGTATTGAGCAAAATTTTTCTTTCTTTTTTAGAATGCTCATTAAAAACGGAAGTCCAACAGTCGTCTTTTGGTGTTTGAGGATAGATATGCTCAATTGTATCTTCTTTTTTCCGTTTGTTGAAGTCAGTCCAACTTACCTTTTGGTTTCCGTTGGCTTTTCCTTGTAAGTAAAGTTCATATTCAAAGAGGAAATATCTCAAGCCGTTCCAAGTGTAAAACCCTTCTCCCTTGTCATATTGGTCTTTTACATAGTTGTCAAATTTTTCAAGGTCAAGCCATCCGTGATAAACGTATTCATCTCCTTCACCTGATTCTCCTTGCGTCATCCAATCAATGTTTCCGATTGTTGATTGAATCGTAGTTGAATCTTTGCCAAAATAGTACGAGTTGGCAAGTCTATAAAAATGACTGTTTTTTGTGTTAGACGGTCTTTGAGAAAGTCGGAAAACAAGGAATATAAAGCGTTCTGCTGATTTGAATAGTGGTAGAAACTCACTCTCACTACACTTAGTCATTGCTGCCATAAATAGAGGCGGGAAAGCACTCATTCCTAAACGATTCAGTTTTTGAATCCATTCTTTTGTTTCGTCTTGGTAGTCTGAGAATTGAGCGTTGTACAGGTAAAACCAAGATTTAACACATTTAGATAGACTATCTATGTATTCTTTAATGTCAGTCAGTACGATTTTAACTTTAATGACATTTTTAGCTGTGAACTTTTTGTTGAGTAAGAATTTGGCATAAGAAGCTGATTCTTTCCTGTCGTACTTAAAATACGTTATCCAATGGTTACGCAGGAACTCGTCATCATCCATTGCATTGTCCTTGTTCTTGCCTAAATACTCATAAATGGTTTTCCAAGTCTCATTAATATCTTTTCTTAATCGTGCTCTTGTTTGATTGTCAACATCTAAAAGTGTCGATAGATAAATCAGCCTGTTCTTTAGTAATTCTAAATTTGACAGAGGTTTTCCCCTGTTATTCATCGTCTCAAAAGTTACGTAAACATCAAGCTCGTCATCTATTTCGTAAAAGTTGAATTTGAATTTGGCTGTTACCTTCTTGAAAATTTCTTCAAGCTCTTGTTTTTCGAGTTGTTCTAATTTTTTCTCGAAGAAGTCTTTCGCTGTTTTCAAATTTGAAGTGTACAAAGTCTGTTCTGGGACTTTGTCAGCAGTTGAAGACTCTTGCTGTAAAATCTTTGTTTTAAAAAACTCATCACTTGGGTTATCACGTTCATAGCCAAATATGTATGACTTGTAGTTGTCTCCGTATGCTTGGAACAAGAATTTGTTAACCCAATATGACTTGTCTTTAAAGTTGATACCTTCGTTATCGGCAAATTGATTAAGTATTTCATTGATTAGAATGATTGAGGTTGTCAGTCTTTGTTGTCCATCAATGAGGTAATATGCTCCAAGTTCTCTTTCAAAAAGCCACAAGTCGTCTTGCCATTTCTCAATATTCTCAACGCTTGATTTTGAAACTGGCTCAACAGTCAGAAGTCCTGTGTAATGGATTTTATCGCCTTTCAGATTGATTAGGTCTTCCCAAAAGTCTTCAAGTTGGTTTGTTTCCCAAGAGTAACCCCTTTGAAAGTCAGGTATTCTAAAAAATTTCTCGTTAAATATTTCTGTTAACGATTGTAGTTTATTGTCTGCCATTTCGGTCTGTTTTCAATGAATGCCAACTCGTAAATATCGCCACAAACATATCACTTTTCGCCCAGTTTTGCGTCCTCCTCACCCATTAATGCATCCAGCGGGCTGCGCAAGCGATCGCTGGGCTGCGTGGTGACGTGGGTGTTGTCTTGATGCTCTGATGCCCTAATAACTTTTGAATAAAGCGGATGTCTGTGCCGTTTTCAAGCAAATGAGTGCGTCCCTTGCCTCTTGCAACCAAGTTTTTCATTCGCAGCGGGGGGCAGCTTAGAGAAGGTCTCAAGCTAAGTGCAAAAACCATTGGCTTCTACATAATCGCAGCCCATTCTTTACTAATCCTTGGCCCCAGTGGTCAAAAACAGCGCAGAAAGGATGGAATCTCCCCCTATTTTCCGCCTCAAGACCGGAAAAACCGGAGAAAAACCGCGCAAAGAGTACCGACTAACAGCCGAAAAAAATGAAAATCCCTGGCTCACACAGGGGATTTTCAGCAGCTTTCAGGTAAATCCAGGGCGGCCTAAGGCGAAAGCATTGGAAATAGAGGGCGCTCTTACTATACGCCTTAGGCCTACTGGGATTATTTCTCCTTCACCAAGCTGTAGAAGCCTGGGAATTGATTGGATTTTTCTATGATACGGTACTCGCGCATGTCCTTTATGTAGTCACGGGCGCGGCGTTCTTGTATTTCCATGTGGGCCGCAATCTTTTGCGCGAGTTCGCGTGAAGCCATTGACCGCAGTTCGCCGTAGATTTCCTGCGCGAGGGCTCTAATGTCTATGGACTTGTGCTTGGCGTTTTCCTTCGGGCCTTTTTCACCCAGAAAGACATGACGTCCTTCCTCTTTACTCCAACCAAATTCCATAATCGGTACATCGAGCGGACTGCCATCTCTTACTTTGAGTGCTTTAATCAAGGAGCTGTCAGTGCTGTCGTCTTTTTCAATTAGTAAAATACCCGCTGCCTTGCGCTGCACTTCACTACCTAGGTGGCCCCGCAGTTTAAGTCCCGAGGGCGCCATGTGCAATACACAAACCACTACCGTGTTGTAAATAGCCGCCATGCGAATGAGCTCTTCGATTAAAGCCACCGAGCCTTCTTCTTCATTGACTCCGGGCAGCAAAACGGCGTTGCTTGCCCACCATGTTATAGGCCAGCAAGCCTTCATCCATGTACCGGTAAAGAGTCATGCGACTAACATTCAGATACAAACAAGCTTCTGCTGTGCTCAGTAGTCTTTCTTTGGGCCGAGGAACCGCCAAGCGGGTTTCCAGTTCTCGTAATTTTCGCTCCAGGCCATCGACCTTCTTTTTGAGCTTTGACAGCTCCTCAGTTGAATTATTTGTGTACTGCATAGACTTACGTTTTTGACGATGCAAGACTACCCAGACCCTGAAACTTCGGTTTTATAGTATAAGCTAGGTACAATGAAAGAATAATACTTTTTATCCTCACAATAAAACAGGTAATGGCTGTGTAATTCAAGTGTGTATGAGGTTTCTGGCTTTTTGCGTCGCTTTAGTGCGCTGATGGACCGATTGGTGTGTTTTAAAGGCTTATTTAAAAACCTTGAGAACAGTTCAATTAGATCCTTTTGACGCACCGAGCCTTTGGCAAGCGAGATGGCTTGACTTCGGTGGAGGGCCACCACCAGTTCCAACAGATCCGAGCTTGACCGGTTCCACACCAAAGGAGATTGAGGGCTCTGGTCCTGAAACATGTCTACCTGACCATTAGAGGCAGCATGCCGCCAAGTGCTAAGGCTGGGTTTCCCGATCGGCTGAACCTTAGCTGATGTGGTGGTTGTGCGCAGAAATGCAGTTCTATGCTTGAGCAGCGCCTTAGTACGCTCTAATAGCCTATGTTGGATATTTAGGTATCGTAGTATGGAACGTTGTACGATGCTATCTGAAATTTTTTCTTTTTGGTGCTTGATTTGAAAATGCAGCTTAAGAAACCAATCCTCAGGTGACTTTTTTGGGAAGTAGCGTTTCTGTTGTGAAATAACCTCGTGCACAAGGAGGTCTATGTCTTGGACAACCACTTCCCTGAATTTCACTTCAGTGAGCCGCCGATCTATTTGCTCCTTCATCCCCTGCAATAAGGACTCACCATGATGGTCATATTCTATCAAACTAGTGTGACCATTGAAACTTAAATCGAGTACTTCCTGGAATTCGAAGAGGTCCAATGCTACATGCCCGGTATTTCTGCCAAGCTTTACTTCTGCCTTGGATACTTCTTCCAAGATCGATTCAAGAGAGTTTACCATATCTGTTGCGCTTTAAGATTACAAGCTGCGATAAACTCCGCATGGCAAGTACTCTAGTGAGCAAGGCAATCTGGCAGAAACCCACCCTTGGCAATGTGGCAATGATATATATATATACATTGCCACATTGCCAATTGGGTTATGGGTTTGGATAATTCCATTTCAACTGTTTGATATTCAATATTTTACGTCATTAAATCCTCACCAATAAACCATTGCCAAAAGGGGCACTTATGGCAATTTCCCAAAAGCCCTTTGAATGCACCTCCCAACGGAGCCATTGAGCACTATCAATCAGAGCTTTAAGCATCTTACGTTAATTGCTCGGGAGAATGCCGATTTGGTAAATCCAGGCTTGAAACCCCACCTTTCAGCATTGTCCAACAATGCCTAACCATAAAAAATTCTATTTGTCAAATTTTTGACTCTATATGTCTGAAAATGTGAATTGAGCAGCCTCGAGTTACAGTTAATAAAACAAGTTTTTCACAAAACTTGAAGTGCACGTATTAAATACCTATGTTTGGAAAAAACTATGAATGATGAGAGAATTAGTCACTGAAAAAATCTTGAACCATGAGTAAGTTGACTTGTCCAAATTGTAATGAAGTTTTTGAAGTAGATGAGCAGGGTTATTCGAAATTGGTCTCGCAGGTAAGAGATCAGCAGTTTGAAAAAGAGTTGAAACGCCATGAGCAAGCCATGGAGTCTGATAAGGCGACAGCGGTGGAACGTGCGGTGAATGAAGTCAAAGAAAACTTGTCTAAGCAGATTCAGTCCAAGCAGCTTGAGCTCACAATGATGGAGAGCAGTCAGAAAAACAAGATTCTCGAAGTGAGTAATGGTTTTGAAAAGAAGATTCAAGAGCTCGAATCAAAGCTAAATGCCGCGGATACTCAGAAGGAATTGGACCTAGCCAAAGCTTTAAAGGTTGTTGAGGATGAGAAGAACAGGCTCCGGGCTGAGCTTGAAAAAGCAGAATTAGCAAAGGAGTTGGAGAAGCAATCCATCGAGGACAGTTACAAGACTAAGCTATTAGCAAAGGATGATTTGCTTCGCATGAAAGATGAAGAGGTGCAGCGCTACAAAGATTTCAAGCAAAGCCAGTCTACTAAAATGATCGGCGAAAGTTTGGAGCAGCATTGTGAAAACGAATTCAACAAACTTCGCGCTACCGCATTCCCAACAGCAATTTTCGAAAAGGATAATGACGCTAGTTCAGGAAGTAAGGGCGATTTCATTTTCCGTGAGTTTGATCAGAACAAGATAGAGATCGTATCGATCATGTTCGAGATGAAAAACGAAGTAGATACGACAGCAACAAAAAAGAAGAACAATGATTTCTTTAAGGAATTGGACAAAGATCGTAATCAGAAAGGTTGCGAATATGCTGTGCTAGTGAGTATGCTCGAAAGTGATAATGATTATTACAATCAGGGTATCGTAGACGTTTCGCACCGCTATCCTAAAATGTATGTCATCCGTCCCCAATTCTTCATTGCCCTCATCTCGCTCTTACGCAACTCCGCTCTCAATGCCCTAAAATACAAGCAGGACCTAGAAAAGGAGCGCTCCAAAAACACCGACATCACCAACTTCGAGTCTGAAATGGAAGCTTTCAAACAGGCCTTTGGCGAAAACTACGAGCGCGCCAATCGCAAATTCAATGACGCCATCAGTCAAATCGACAGAACCATCAATAGCCTCCAGAAAGTGAAAGAAAACCTCATGTCTTCTGACCGCCAGCTTCGCCTAGCAAACGACAAGGCCGACGGTTTGACGATAAAGAGGCTCACCAAGAACAGTCCTTCTCTTAGAGATAAGTTCAAGGAATTGGGGGAATAGCTGATATGAAAGAAGTCGACAATAAATTTCAGCAAGGGCACCTTATGTTATTGTAAGTGAGCTGTTTTCTCCGTTGATGTCAGCTCTTGTAGGTGTAAATATTTTTTTAACTACCCAGCTTTTTTATATTTGTACAAACCAAATCCAATGCTATCAAAATCTCTGTTTCGATTAGGTCTATCATGTCCTAACAAGATTTATTTCAAAAACAACAAGGCCTATCATAACGCAAGTGTAGACGATCCATTTCTTGAAGCGCTTGCTTCTGGTGGATTTCAAATAGAAGAATACGCCCGTCGTCATTATCCTGAAGGTGAGTTCATCGAGGCAGATTACACAGAACGAGAAAAAGCAATAGCCCTTACCCAAGAGGCGCTCCAAAGAGATGGTGTTTTTTTCGAGGCTGCTTTTGCAGCCAATGGCTTATTTGCGCTTACGGACATTGTTGAGAAGCGAGGTAACGTTCTGAAAATGATAGAGGTGAAGTCAAAATCATTCGATCCAGAAAAACGCGAATTCTTGAACAAGCCCGGGAATCAATGTCTGTCTGGATGGAAAGACTATTTGTTTGACTTGGCATTTCAAACCGAGGTTGCTTCCCGAAACTATCCTGATTTCCAGATTGAGTCCTACTTGTTTTTAGTGGACAAAACGAAGAGCGCAACAGTTACTGGATTATCTCAAATGATACGACTTCCTAAAAAAGGAGGGGATGTGCGAAAAGATGTAGTAGTAGCCTTCGATAGTCTGAATGAAACTGGCGTCTCTTTGATGCATTTGGAGAACATGACGGATATAATTGAAGGCATACGTGCTGAAAACATCGCATATAGTAATGTTCAAAAGCGGGGATTTCAGCAATTGATCAAGGATTTTTCGAAAATCTACAAAGAAAAGTCTTACCCAAATTACCCTACTGAGCCCTCTGTCTGTAAAAAGTGTGAATTCAAAACGAACAGCCTGGTTGATGAACCTGGAAAGAAATCGGGATTTGCAAAATGCTTTATACAGCAGCATGGATTAGTAGACTCAGATTTTAGTAAGACCTTCTCCTTTAGCCTTCATGCTGGCCGTGTTCCATCAAGTGCTCCTGTTTTCATGGAACAGCTCTCTGCTGATGATGTCAAAGCAGAATCTGTTATACCTGAGCGAATGGAGCAGAAGCATCGAAGATGGGTACAGCTTGATAAAGAGATTAAAAAAGATACCACACCATTTTTAATGAAGGACGAACTGCGTGAAGAATTCGCAAGTCACGTTTATCCTCTTCATTTCATAGATTTTGAGTCAGGTTTAGGTCCTCTGCCTCCATTAAAAGGGATACGTCCTTACCAGCATATTCCCTTCCAATTTTCGCATCACATTCTTCATAGTGATGGACGCGTGGAGCATAAAACCCAGGTAATTCTTGCAGATGTAGGACAATTTCCGAACTATGACTTTGTCCGTGAACTTAAGAAAAGTGTTGGTATAACAGGAACCATCTTCCGCTACCACAACTATGAGAACACGGTTTTAAAAATGGTACGTGACCAATTATCTCATAGCACCGAGCCCGATAAAGCTGAGCTCATCGAATTCATAAACTCGATAACCCGAGACAGTAAACCTGCCCGGAAAGGGGAAAGAGACATGGTAGATTTGCAAAAGATGATCTACGAGTTCTATTACGATCCAATAACAAAAGGAGGAAACTCCATTAAGGACTACCTACCTGCGCTATTGAATTCCTCGAAATTCCTTCAGGATAAGTATTCCCAACCTATCAAGAACGTAGCCGTATCCAGTATCAACGATGCAGACGGAAACAGAGTTTGGGTAGAATTTGAGAACGGAACCGTAAAGGACCCCTACAAGAATCTAACACCAATTTTTCCAGAAGGAACGACAACCGATGATTTCTCCGGACTTGTTGATCTTGATGACGTGAAAAATGGGGGAGCAGCCTTAGTGGCCTATGCCTATCTACAGTACGTTGACATCACTGAGGATGAACGCAAGGCAATCATCGAAGCATTATATCGCTATTGCGAATTAGATACCCTAGCAATGGTGATGATTTACGAAGGGTTGAGGGAAATTTGTGTTACGCCCCCCTAAATCATCGGACACGATTATGAAAAAAATTCGTAATTATGACCGTGAAAAAGACTAACAAAGGAACTTAGAAGTTCACCAAAGAGGAAAAGCTGGCTATTTTGAGAGAGGCCCGCGAGACCAGTGTTTAGTCTACACGGGAGAAGTACGCCATCTATCCAGCGACCTACTACTACTGGAAAAAGAAATTCGACCATCAAGGCTCAGATGGTTTGGATCACAGCTCAGTGAAGGAAAGATTGAAGCAGCTCAAAGAGCTCGAGAAGGAGAACCGTATGCTCAAAGATCTTCTTGCGCAGGAAAAGCTAAAAAATGCTTTGAGAAACGACCTGCTAAAAAAAAAGCATCCAAACCTGAGAAAGTTGCTTTAGCACAATCGCATATCGGCAAAGGCCTCAAGCGTGATAGGGCTTTTGCTATACTCGGTTTGACCAAGCATGCCCACTACTACTAGAAGCCGAGTGGGGGACGCAGAGGCATGAGGCCCTCAGCTACTTGCCAACAGCTGCAAGGGGATGGTAGCAAGATATCGGTTCTCAACCAAGCTGTAGTGGAAAAAATTAGCTCGATTAAATCCCACCCCGATACCGACTACGGCTACAAGGCCATGACGGCTGCACTTATGCTAAAGGGCTTTATCATTAACCACAAAAAAGTATACCGACTTATGAATGAATGGCAACTGCTTCATGAGGCTAAAAAGAAAACACCACGAGCCTATGTCAAGTTTAGGAGGGTCGACCCCACGGAGCCCCTGACAGTAATTGAAAAGGACATAAAGTTTCAGTGGGTAGTTAGTCATCCGCGCTACGCCTACATCCTATCCATTATTGATTGCTTTACACCTAAGGCGTTGCATTCGCAAGTGGCGTACTCCTTCACTTGCAGGCAAGTCATTAGGGCTTGGGAACAAGTAATTGTCAACTATTTACAACCCTATAATATGCTGGGCAGAAAACTTACTATCGAAGTGCGCAATGACAATGACAGCCGGTTTGCAGCTCAGCAAGTACAAGCGTTCACGGGGGAAAATCATCTTTCCCAAGATTTTACGCACCCATACACCCCGGAAGAAAATGGCCACATTGAAAGCTTCCATGACATCCTAGGCAAGTCCGTGGGAAGCAAAACTTTTCGCATCATAGAAGACCTGGAAGCTCATCTTGAACATTTCGACCACACCTACAATAATATAAGGCTACATGGCAGCCTTGATCATCTTCCGCCGGCGCTGTTTTGGAGCTTGTGGAAAGATGGGCTTATAGAATCCACCCCAAGAAAAAACAAACCCCTTAAGCACAAGCTCAAAATACCGCGCTATTACTTATCGGGTAATGGGAGCTTGAGGGCAGCATCTGGCATGCCCGAAGGGCAAAAAAGGCAAACGCAGGCCATAGTAGTATGACCTGCGTTCTCAACCATCGGTATAAAGGTCACCATCGGTTGCATCTGGCACGCCAAATTTAGTACCTTTGAATCTCGGTTTGGTAACTCTTTCGTGATTTGTCCGATTTATAGGGGGTCAAACCAATGGTGCTAGGCCCTATTAAATTAGAGTATTGAAAGAAATCATGCGATTCAAGCCCATCTGTGCGCTAAAGTCGCATAGATGATAATGATATTTGTGCAACGCTAAAAAACAGAAAACCATGTAATCAAGACTCGGACAGAACTACAGCATGTAAAAATCTAAAAAATACTAGTTATGTCTTATGATGAAAAGGTTGTTTTGGGAGAATCAGTAGATAAATTATTGATCCAATCCCAGATAAATTCATTTGGAGAACTTGTACATGATCATTGGATGAAGTACTCCGAACACTTTAAAAAAAGCGAGGAGCGTTTAAAGAAATCCCTTAATGATTGGTTGTTTAACTTCTTTGGCCAGTGGGAATTAGGAGATCTGAATTGGCTCTATGAAATTAACGACATTGAGAATGGTGCGGAGCTTTGTGGAAACCGCTGTCATGGTGAAAGATTTAGTTTCACTTTCAGAAATACCGATGTTTACAGTGAAATCATTCTCAGCTTTACGGATTTAAGTTCAGAAATGGGTTTAGAGCCTTTTTCACAACTCGAATTTGAGTCAATTCAGATTGAAGTTAAGGTTTACCGTCTTCATTCCGATACTTTGTTCGCGGATATAATGGATCTAAGTAAAACCAACGATTTTATTGAGTTTTTAAAACTGAATTTTGAGTCTTTTAAAAAGTCACTTGTTGATGAATACACAGAGTTAGACCAAAAGTGTATACAATATTCAGATGACATTGAAAGGATGCTAGAGAGATATAATCGATCTCGTTATAGGCTCGGCGAAATTGAGCGGTTTGAAAGAATTGAAGAGTTTTTTAAAGCATGTAACGAAGTTCTTTATTTTGATGAACCAAGAAGAATTAGAATAAAGGCAAATACCACTATTATTGGAAAATCTATTCGCGTGCTTCATATTCACCGTAATCAGAAGTATGTAGATGTCGTGGTTGATGAGCTAGATTTAGGACTGAATGATAAAATCAGTTACAAATCTAATACCTACAACAGAGTTGTTATTAAAACGCTCTTCGGTTTTGACTTAACCACAAAGGAGAGTTTAAAATTATTGTCGCATGACCTTTGACGCATACAACGCTCTTACCTCAGAGAATAAAATAAGGTTCCAGTGGGTGGTGTGGGATAAATTGCTCGCCACCCAATCTATAGGGCCAGGAGGTTTTTTATGGAACAGGCTTTATGGACATAAAAGATTTATGGTTAATGCTCGAAACCTATCAGCACGGGATAAGAATCTTTTTGAAAAAGAGGAATATTTAATTCGTAATGTGGAGTTACCTTTTTCGAGTAAAGTATACCAATTTACACCTATCATGACGATGCGAAATGAATTTGCTTCATGTCAAGAGGTTCTGGTAAAGAGTACCATTTCTAATAGAAGATATCATTGGCTTTATGAACCTATTGAGAAAGGTGAAAAATTTAAGGTCTCCCCAAACATTATGAATGTTTGTAGTACATGGGGGATTTCAGTTAAGATAGAAAAGGAAGGCTGGGAAGTAGGTTCTTATGAATTACCAATGAGGAGTCTCATGCCTATAAACATTTAGTATTTGCTATTAAAGGGTTTATTCAATCCGATGCTCAAGGGTTTGTTAAATGGCTTGGGATTTACGAATTAATTTATTTTTAAATGAAGGAAGAGATATTGTTAATCAAAGATGCAAGAGCTAATTTAAGAGTTTTGCGTTTTCAAGTTTGTACAACTACCTTTGGCTTAATAGAGGGCCGAACCAAAGAATCCATTTTATGGAATATTGAGTTTCAAGGTTGTCCCTTTGGAAACAAAATACCTTTTGTCATGATTGGGCTAGATTCCGACATCGACCTGGCAAATTCTTTTATCGTTTGGATAAGTGTAGAGTCGGAGCCTTTAAATTCCGAGTTTACTCATTCAGCATTGAACATTGGCTATATCACAACAGATTGGAGTCGGGAAATATTCTTACAAATTGAAGAAGCTGTAAAGAATTCGACGTACTGGGAGCATTGTAAAGACTTAGATTATTAATCGGGTGCAATTTTGTACTTACGGTAATGCATTAATTGTATATCGTGTAAGTAAGTCGACTGATCGGATTCATAAAATTATAACGGCCAATTCCGGCAATATTGGTAAAACATGTGATGATCTATTAGATATTTACAAGCTGAAAAAATTTGGGATTGAGAATTATCATTCAAACGAGCACGAAAATTGGTTGTATCATGTTTTAGATAATCATTTAAAGTTAGTTTTTAGAGGAAACGGAAAAAGGCATAATTTAGGAATATATGATATAAGCTACCAAACTTCATTATTCCCACTATTGGAAGTAAGTGATACAACGTGGTCACTTCCGAAAGGCATTCTAAGAATAGATTTTATTAAAGGACCTGTAGTCAAGTCTGATCAAATGACTTTAAGTTGTTTGGATTGCGTGCGTTGGAGAAACAGTCCTTTCCCATTAGATTTAATTCAGTTTAGAATGACATCTAGCGTATTAAGACAAGACAATCTATTAACGCATAGAGAGTTTATAATTAATTTGTAGACTAAGCCGCTGTAAAATTTTATCCGAATATGCCCCAAACGAAAAAGCCATTTAAGCGATATAATATTCTGGATCGCTGTTTATCAAATATAGGACGCAATTACACTTTCGAAGATTTGAAGCATGCCGTAAATGACTGGATGATGGAAATGGATCCGAAATCTATTGGCATTAGCACCAGACAGTTGCGTGAGGACATTGCATTTATGAAAAGTTCCGATGGTTGGGAGGCTCCCATAGTTACGGTTCCGGGAATAGGTAAGAGGCCATTTTATAGATATGAAGATTCAACGTTTTCAATCTCTAGACGTCCAATTAATCAGGCGCAAATAGAAGAGCTAAAGATGCTTCTAGATGCCCTTGATGCTTTTGATGGTTTACCTCAGTTTCAAGACCTAGAGAATCTTATTGTTAAACTGCAAAGCGATATGAACATAGCTCATAACCCTAATCAACCGAAGATTATAGATTGGGGCGGAAATCCATACTATAAGGGTAGGGAGTATTTAACACCTCTATATAGGGCGATAAGTGAGCGCCGTCAAATAAAAATGAGCTATACACCCTTTGGAAAAGAGTTAAGAACGTTCGTAACAAATCCAGTTTATCTAAAGCAATACACACCTGTCCAAAACGTTTTAAAAAGGACATGGGACTTTTCCCTAAATTAGGGGTGAACAAAAAAACAAGTACCCATGCCCCCCACAAAAGTAACTCTTCTCGCCCAACTCCTACAACTAGTTGACCGCGAATTGGTAGATAAACTGATTTCCAAGCACAACGCCAATAAACATAGTAAAGGAATTGGCTCATGGAGTCATTTGTTGTCCATGATTTTCCTTCAACTGTCTGGCTGCAGTTCGCTACGAGATGTCTGTAATGGACTTAGAAGCACCACAGGCAATATTAATCACTTGGGAGCACTGCGTGCGCCCTGTCGCTCTAGCCTCAGCTATCTCAACAAACACCGAAAGGAAGGCTTCTTTAAAGACCTTTACTTTGAGCTTCTGGAAAAATTGGAGCCTTCACTTCAAAGGTCAAGAGCACAGGCTCGGCAAATCAAGCGTAAAGTATTCATTATGGACGCTTCTATCATTCCCTTGTGCCTATCCTTGTTTGACTGGGCAAAGTTCCGCACCAAGAAAGGGGCGCTCAAGCTCCACGCAGTATTAGACTACGACACAGGCCTACCTCAATATGCAAGTCTCTCAGACGGCAAGACCAGTGATATCACGGCAGGACGTGACTTTATATTTCCTGCGGGATCTGTGGTGGTAGTGAATAGGGGCTACGTGGATTACGACTGGCTCGATAATTTGGACAGCAAAGGGGTTTTTTTTGTTACCCGCATCAAGCAGGCCACTCCCTTTGACCTTAGCGAAGACTACAACTTAAACCCAAAGCAAGAATGGATTGAACACGATTGGAATGTAAAGCTGACGGGGGATACCGCTAGTAAGAAGAACCAAAGAAACTTCGCCTGGTATGGGTCTATGATGACCAGAACGATAAGATGATAGGGGTGCTGACAAACCAAATGTCTTGGACAGCATCAAACATTGCTCAGCTTTACAAGGCGCGCTGGGACGTAGAAATCTTCTTTAAGCACATGAAGCAACTCTTTCGCATAAAAAGCTTTGTAGGCACATCCGAGAACGCAGTACGTATCCAGATGTGGACAGCCATGATTACAATGCTGCTGTTGAAGTACCTGAAAAACAAGGCGCAATACGAGTGGGCCCTATCCAATTTGGTTTCATTTATCAGACTCAACCTGTTTGTCAAGATTAATCTCTGGCAATGGGTGAACAAACCATTCTTAACCAAGAATAATGACCCACCGCTACAGGGTCGCTTATTTTAAAGGGGGGGGGTAATTTCGAAAATAGCTACATTTGTCCGCTAACTAGCTGACAAACAGAGTTAGTCTTGCCTTACCCCAAACGTTTTGGACAGGTGTGATTTGAGATATAACACAAGGAGATATGAAAAAATTAATCATCTTATTAGCAATTTTACTTCCGCAATTATCGTTTGCTCAAATCAACGTTGAACAAATAGAGAATATAAATGGATATCCAGCTTTTATCATTACATATGATAACCACATAGTAGATTTAAATAAAACTAGAGCTCATGCAGGTGCTAATCCTCTTATCGAAACAGAAGAAATGGTGGTGAAAGCTAAGAACAGATGTATTTGGGCTGCTAACAATCTGGAGGATTATGGCCACCAGGGTGCAGATCTTCCTGAGAATGCAGGTAGAAACGGGGGAGTAACCATTAGGCTAAATGAATTATTAGAGCAGGAAGACAAGACTACATTTATAAAAAATACTACCCTAAATCAGTATAATGGGAATTTAAAAAATTATATTACTGTCCGTAAAGGAAATGGTTATAACAATTCCCCGTCTCATTACAAAAATAGGGTTAATCAAAAATGGTCGGAGTTCGGAAATGCTTTTATCCTATTTTATAAACCCAATAGAATAATAGAGGGATCAGATGGTAACAAGAGAAAAGTTACGGGATATGTTGTTTGGCACTATGAGCTTTTTCGGTAATTAAAACCATAAAAAAGAGGATCCTTTATATCCTCTTTTCGTGATAATTGTTTCAACTATTAATTTAAAAAAATTTATTTTCCCTTCTTGCGTTTACCAAGATCTGTTTCCCAACTTGCAATCTTAAGGTATACTTACAAAGAAGCTAAAAGATATTTTAGACCCTATACGAGATTTAAGTATTACTTTTTGGTTCTAGGTGGTTTATGTATATTCTATGCCGTGAAATGGATTTTTATTTAATACAAAATTATTACGATAAAACATTTAAATTTTGATGACACAAGAATTTAGCTTTTTTTATTTATAACCTTTAAATATTTTTTTTTCGCACTGTCGGAACTTACTTTTGAACTAGTCAATAATCATAACTTTAGATTAGAATTCGAATACATCGAATCACTATTATTTAAAGTTTTAAAAACTAAAACATATGTCAAAGAGCTCAGATAATATTATCAACGAAATCAAATCAGGTTCGATATCAGTGCAAGATGTTCCTAAAGTCTTTTTTGACGATTTTGAAGTGGCAGTCTTTCTAGCTTCGTACGAATATGGAAAATACTTTCATTTAATTTCTGATTTGTTAAAAGATGATGAAGATTTATTCAAATTAATTTTACTTGAAAACCCCGGTCTTTTTGAACACGCATCATTAAAAGTTCGTTCTGATCAAAATATTGCAGTAATGGCTGTTGAAAACGACCCTTATAATTATAAGTATATAGGTGATGAACTAAAGGAAGATCCAATAGTAGCCTTAGCAGCAATTGATTATATAGATGGTAGCGCTTGGGACCATATTTCGCCAAAATTAAAACAAAATAAAAAATTTACAGACAGAGCCTTGCTTAAATGTTATCATGTGCTTCAATTTATGCCTGAAAAATATAGAACAAAGGCAGATGTTATTAGGCCTTATATTAAAGTAAATGGTCAACTGTATTATCACCTTTCCGATAAATTAAAATATGAGGGGGAATTTATCAATTATATGCTCGAAACAGATCCATCTTTTTTTGAATACACCCCAATTGAAATTCGGGATTCAAAAGATTGGGTTTTAAAGGCTGTAAATATATATGGTCAAAACTTGGAGTATGTATCGGAAAGATTACGAGATGATTTTGATGTAGCGTGCATTGCAATAAAAAACTCATTGAAACATCACCAGCCAATTATAGATTACGTATCAGATCGGCTTAAAGATAATTTGGATTTCGGAAAGTTTATTATTGAAAATAAAAAAGAATATTTAAGTGAACTTTCTGGTCGATTAAAAGAAGAGATGGGCATCAATAATAGTATTTAAATGTCTCTTATCATTTTTACGAATTTGAACATACCGGCTCAATTATGAAAAAACTCCTTTTAATTTTTATATTGACAAATTACAGTTGTCACAACATACATCCATCAGAAAATGAAAAAAAAAATATAGGAGTAGATAGAACAATAATTCATGCAACTTTTAATCACTTGGAAAACTTTCCCTATATTGAAGATACTGTCAAGTTTATTTCTAGCCTAAAACAATTTTTAAAACTTGAAGTAAATGAAAACACAAATCAAAAAGAAGAAGTAACCATTTATGAAAAGGTAAAAATTTATGGTTCTGATAACGATTACATTTTCATTGAATATGATTATAAGGCCGGTGTAGGAGCTGCGTTTCCTTGGAAGGCACAATTGATTTTAACAACAGATGGAAAACTTATTAAAATATTAGAAGGTGAGCGATTTGAGTTTGTTGAGATTTTTGAAAATGAAAATCCATTTTTACTCTTGGTGCATGGAACTTTTAAAGGGGATATTTACCATACGATTTATAAATTTTCATCAGATACGCTGGAGAAGGTTTTTGATGGAGATTTTTTAGTCATAAATCACGATCTTAAAGTGTATGAGCCAAATGAGTTAAATTTTAAAGTAAAAGACTTTAATCATGATGGATATAACGACATTTCATTTTACGGCCAAATTGTTTATATTAAAACCCAATTAAAATGTGGAGATTGGTACGATTCTGAAACAATTAATGGCGAGCATATCGAATATTCGATTGATAATCCGTTTAAGAAGATTCCAGTCGAATACATTTTTATTTTTGACCAACAAACTGGTCATTTTATTCTGAAGCAATGAGCAAAAGATTAGAAGAAATTGAATCCCACGTAGAACCATTTAATGATGTGTTACATGCTTTAGGTAAATTCAGTAAAGGCGAAATAACGGGTATTTGCGGTGCGCCTGGAATTGGAAAGACTGTTTTTGCACGATTTTTAGCCTATGTTTTTTCTTTAGATAAGCATGTGATGTATACATCATTTCAGAAAACCCAATTGGAGCTCGAGCAGAGGTTATATTCAACGAATAGGGGTAGATATTTCCCAGAAAATGAACTTTCTGTAGATGAAAAAAATGTTAATGACGCCAACACATATTCATATCCGCAAAATGAAAATATGTATAATTTGTTTTATGGGGATTTTTGGGATTCAGAGGCTTTAACTAGCTTTTATGGAAGTCCAATCAATTTTAGCAAAGAGCAGCCTTATGGAAGTTTGCAAATAGGTGACGTAAAGTATTCCAAATACAGTTTTGATCTTTTGCTTCAAATTGAAAAAATGTTAAATTTAGCTGCTCATAATCAGCAGTTTGAAGTTTTAATTATTGACGATCTTGATCTTTTTCCAGCTAAGGTTCAGAAATTTGAAGAATGGGATTACCTTCATTTCTTTCAAGCCTTAAAAAGTTTACAGTTTCGATATAATGTATTGATAATTATAGTTAGCAACATACGATTCTCACGTGTTAAGTCAAATTATATTTCTTTTGGGAGCTCAAGCTATGCAGAAGGTGGGTCGTCATTCATAGAAGTTTGTGACACAGTTGTTTTTGTTGATAGACCGAGTTATTATGAAATAAACTTTGAAGAAGACGATGAAGGTATGGATACTTTTAATGTTTATCTTGCGAAAAATAATGCTGATCTAGCAAAAAGAAGGTCTTCGGTAATTAAGTATTCAAAAGATTTCAAATATTTAAAATACCAAGCTTCAGGCTTAATTAACTATTAAGCTGAGAAAGATGGTAACGCTTGATTTTTTCTGTGTAATACATTAGTAACCAAAGTTTTTTCTCGAAAAATTTTTTTTCCCCAAGAATTTGTTTTATGTTTGAAGTATCAAAGAATAAAGTCATGATTAATTTAGCAATACGATTATTTATCATACTTCTCATTCTGTATGTGCTCAGTCAATTTCCAGGTATTATAGAAGTATTTGTGCTTCTTTTTCAATCTGTTGGCGGATATACTTTGGCTTTAATTGAGCATCACCCTCTCTTTTTTGCCCTAGGATTTCTTTTTATCTATGGGCTTGGAAGGGCTAGGGCATCAGCATAAAGGGATTCTTTGAATACGTAATTGTGAGATTTTTCATTAAAAATAACTATTAATTTTATTAAAAAAATGACACACGAAAAAATATTAAATCATATAAATGAAAAACTAGCTGGTCATCATCTTACTTTAGATAATAAAGCCGTAACGAATGAATATAATAAAGTAAAAACAGCCTGGGATAAAAACCTCAAAGTTATTAAAAGACCAATCAAATATGTAATAATTGGAGAAGCGACTGTTAGCTATGATAACTACTTTTATAACCGAAAAGGGGATACCACATCATTTTTAAACCCTAAACACTTCGGGTGTAAGAATAAGAATGAGTTAATTGATTTTTTTAATAATAATGGAGTGTTGGTTTTTGATTTATACCCATTACCACTTTCCACATTTATCTACGACAACATAAAATTTGATTGTAACGATAATGCGTACCGAGCTGCACTTGAAAGTTATTACAGCGTTCTAAAACATAGAATAAATGATGACACCAAAATAATACTGCGGTACGCAAAACTGAAAAAACGTTGTGAGTCGTCAATTTTTATGAGTACAATTGACAGAAAGGTTCTTGAATTTATGGATATCTCGAGCAGTAATATGGGAGCAAATCAATTGAAAATTAAAGAATATTTTTTACTCCCTTAAGGGATAAAAGGTATTATAAATTGACCAACACTTGCGCTTACCACTATTTTGTACACTAATTGTTCAGTAAAATTAAACCACATTACTAAATTAATATTATCTAACTTATGCTTGATCCAAACAAACAATATTCAATATATCATCCTTTAAGATAAAACACAATGACTAGTTTTGTAAATAATTAAAAATGGACCAAGGAATTAAATATTACATCGGAAAAATGGATGCACACAAAGAGACAGGATATCTCTTTGGAAAAATACCATTCAGATTTAAACTCGTAAAGAATGAAGCTGTTTTTTTGTTTGCACTTTTCTTCTTCATCATCGGATTTATCAGTGGATTTATGATAATCTCTCTTTTAATTTTCATATTAATTTCAACGGAATACACTAGAGTTTTTGACTACCGTGATAGGATTTTGGATGAAAGTCTGATGAGTGAAGAGATGTTTAAAATAGAAATGATAAAAAGAGGAATTGATCCAAACTTTCCCAACGATCCGTTGTATATTACAACAGATGATAGAGCCGGATTTTTTTCAGTAGCTCTGTCCTTAAATGAATCTTACCACATATTCAGTAAATTATCAATTTTTGTAAAAAGAGCTAATGCCTTTAGAAGCTAGGAATTTTTGCAAAGACAATTCAACTTTAACTGGATCTATATCAGAATCCCTTGCAATCCTCATGATAGCTGCTTTTTGCGTTTTTTAGGTTCAGAGAATAAAGGATTTTGTTTAAGTGATTTAATTAAAGCAAAAACTGATTCACCACAATATATTTCTTATTCTCCGTATTTCAACTTAATAAAAAGTTTACCAAATCTACTGACTGATTTTTTGATGGCTTGTAATTATTAAGAAATGAGGGTTTATAGAATATATAACTTCTCAGTCTATTTTCTAATATTTTAGGCAAAATGAGATGAAAATTTCTAAGAGATGATATGTTTCCATTTTGATTCAAGGTAAAAATGAAGATATTTGAAGAAATAAAAAGAAAATAGACATGAAAAAATACAATTTTAAACCGCTTTATACTTTTTTGATCCTCGTATCCTTTGGTTTCATCATGAAGATGACCATGCAAAAGAAATCTATAAAAGGAAGATCTTACCACTTCGAGCAAAGTAAGGATACACCTTACAAAAACTCATTCGAAAAGGATATGCATGAATATGCTGACAGTGTTAAAAAAGGAAAGCAAGATCTAATAGACGAAGCAGCCAAAAAAGGAATGGATGTGATTTTTCCGGGGGAATGAAAAAATCCACTCTTTCCTAAAAATTTTTTTTCTTTAACTAAACTTCACTATCTACAAAAGAGATTTTGAGGTAAACATCAAATTTGATACCCATATTTCTCAGACGATATACTTACTGAACTTTTTTACAAAAAGTAGAGTTTTCATTTTTTCATCGCAAGGATTAACTCTATATTTGAGAGATAATAACAAGGAGATATGAAAAAATTAATCATCTTATCCGCCATTTTAATTCCCAGTGTAAGCTTTGCACAATTAGATTTTACTGTACGCTACTTAAAGCACATCAAGGGATATCCAGTTTTCGAGGTTCGTGTTCCTAGTCATTTTACTAAAATGAATCAAACTAGAAAAGAAAATAATGCAAGCTCATTAAAAGAAACAGAGGAATTAAACGAACTAGCTTTACAGAGGGGAATTTTTGCATTCGAGACATTCGATTATTTCAATAATCCACCTGTAAGTCATCATCTAGGAGCTACAACAGCGGAAAACTATGGAGCTAACCATGCTGGCGCAGGGCTACGAATCAGCGATCTAAAAGATGCTGATGTTGATTTCGTAAAAACTAGGATTGATCCTGAAAGTGATTATTATAAATTTACTGGATTCACAAGCATACTAGTCAATAAGGGTGAAAGGTATAATAACTCTCCAGGTCATTTAGAAAATCGGATAGACAAAAAACATAAGGAATATGGAAATTGTTTTTTAGTAACTTTTATCCCAGCGAAAAACCACGACTACGACCCAAAGGGAGAAGGTTTACAAAGAAAGACTATTCCCACAATGGTGATGATTCATTACGAAGTATTCAAATAGACAACTTATGAAAAGTGGATCCAAAGGGTCCTCTTTTCGTGATAATTGATTTTAAATACTAGTCTGCAAGATCAGTTTCCCGGTCTGGCTATGAGCAGTTGGGGATTTTTTGACCTAACTTTTCAATTTATCACCGACCTTTATTTTATTTACTATCTTTCAAATATAGCACTTTTGCCCCAATTGCTTATAGCCTTTGTTGTGCGTTCGGTGTTCTTCTTTCGTCTTGATTTTCATTCGTTTGCACGTAATTCTGTCAACGTGGGGAAAGCCATACTCTTTGTCAAGTTTTGGTGGTGCGTTGGCTGGTGCGACTTGGCAATGTGTATGGCTTTAAGCGTTGGCTTACATTCCATTTAATCCTTGCCAATGCAGTTTGTCGTTTTGTTTAATATGTTCCATAAGCTCACTAATGGCATCTTCAATTTGAAATATCTTGTCATCGTGTTGTTGCACCTTTTCAAGTTGATTTTGATGTGAAAACCAATGCAATAATTTAGTATTGTGGTAAGTATCGTCTTCAACCGAAAAAACTTCTTTTATTCTTGATTCTAAAGAATTTGAAGTTGGAAATTTCATTGAGGTATAGAGCTCCAAAAATCTTCTCATTGTGTTGGGAAGCAAAATAGTGTACTTGAATTCTTCTTTCTTTTCAAGACTATGATATTCTTTTAAAACGCTAAAAAGAGAAGCGTATTCGGAGTTGTGCTTTTTAAAATTCTCAGGTAAATCAGTTACAGTAGAAGTGTTGTCATCTTTCCTTTTAACCATATAAAAATCTGCTTGAGCATTCTTCTGATTTTTAAAAAGCTCGGTACTATCCATCATCATTGAAAAAAAATCAAAATTATGAGTAGAGATAAATAATTGAAGGAAATCATCATCCTTTTTCTGAAAGAAATTTTGAAGCAAAGACCTAACTTGAAAAATATGATTGCTATCTAAACTTGAAATTGGGTCGTCAATGAAAATTATTGTATTCGGCAGTTTTGGCGGGTCGTCATTACGAAGTGCTTTTAATTCAGTCAAAAAATAAGCAAAGGCAATTGCCGATTTTTCGCCTTCACTTAAATTATTGGCCGGAAAACCACTTCTTTCAAGAGTGAATTTGTCGTTACGAATTTCAATTTTTATATCATTTCTATGCAAAAGGATGTTAAGCGTTGTATTCAGTTCTTCTTGCCCTTTTACATTGCTTTTCAGTTCCGTTTCAAAGTTTAGTTTGTCAGCTGTACTGCTTTGAATTCGGGAGTTTAAATTTTCGATGATTGACGAAGCCCTATTTTTATCTTCTTCTTTGTCAATATAGTTTTCGTGCTTCAAATACTCAGCAACATAGTGATTTAATATTTTGCCTAATGCCGTTTTCTTGTTATCGTCAAATTCGGATATCCAATCATTATGGGCTTTTACCGATTTATTGATTTCGACAAGGTTTTCTACTAAACTTATTGATTCTATTTCAGTTGCTTTGATATTGTTGAAATAATCTGATTCCTTACGCTTTAAGTTTTTTTCTAAGGTTGTTAATTGAGACTTGTATTTTTTTACAGTCTCTTTAAAGTCTTTAATTGCTTTTTGATAGTCATTTTGGAAACTATTCCCAAGATTTTTCTTGTCTGGAAAGGTAATATCATCAATCGTGTTGCGCTCAGTTGAAATAGCATTTTTGGTGTCTTTGATCGCTTTTTGTATCTCTTGAAGCTTCTTAGAGTAGTATGAGTTTAAGTTGCTGATTCTATCTTCGGGTAATTCTTTGGTGCAAAATTTACATTCAGTTTCATTTTCGTGTATTTTGATTCCTGTTTGCACCCAATCAAATAATGCTTTGTCATCATCTAATTCAGGAAATGAGATTGATTTTGGTGCGGTATCTTCCAAAATAGTTTTAACGGTGGTTTTAAGCGTATCAAGATTTTCATTGAAACTATAATCATCCTTTTGAGGTTCAAAAGTGTTTTCCGCTATTGCTTCTTCTTTTGTTTTATCCTTGTCCTTTTCAGATAAAATGTGGTTATCCAAATTATCTTTAATAGCGTTGGTTATTTGCTCAATTATCCCTTTATTAAGTTTGTTTTGGTCTATTTTGTTGTCAAGGTAGTTTGCCCTGATGTCTTTCGCTTTGGCTGAGAATTTACCGCCCTGTTTAGTATAGTCATTAAAATCATCTATTCTTATTTGATAACGATTATCCCTAATGTTTTCTAATTGTCCAATTTGCTTATTTAAATGCTTTATTTTCTTGTCCAATTCGCCAGATGGGTCGCCAAGGTAAAACGAAATAGGCTTAAAATCTGAATTTGGAATATCCCAAGTAAAAATTCGTTTGATATATTGTGCATTGAAAACTTTTACATCGAAACCAAAGTTTTCAATATCATCTTGATTATGGTTTTTGTTAGTATCTTCTTGTGTTGTTATGATTTCAAATTCAGCTCCTTGAAAATTTCTGTTTTTATCTTTGAACTCTAAGTTTTGGAAAAGTTTGGAAAGAGTAGTTTTTCCCGAATAATTCAATCCGTAGATTAGATTTTTCCTTTTAAACGTGTTTAAGCCATTCCAAGCAAAATCTTGAAAAATACCGAAGCTTTTTAGTTTACTAATTTTTGTTATCATACTCCAAGTTCAAATTACTCATCTTTTACAGCAAACCTTATTTTGTACAACTCTTGCAAGGAATTTTTGATTGGTTCATAATATTCTGAAATGCCATAAATATCCATTAAGCGATTTTCAAATGCAATTCTGTCTTCTGATTCAAGTTCCTCTAATAACGGTAATCTATTTCTTTGCATTAGAGGGCTGAAAGCTGTGATGATTTCTTCTTTTTGCTCGTCTGTGAGGATATTTGGGTTGAGTATTTTAAAATCCCGCTCAAATTTCGTGGCTCTCAAGTCTAATGCTCCAAGTCCACGACCAAAGCCAAAACTTTCAATCAAAAAAAGGCTGATTATACTGTTTAATAGAGCCAAATACAAGACTTTATTCTCTTGTGAAAATTCATCTCTAACGGAAAACCCTATCATTCTTTGGTCAATAAACGACCTATTTTCAAATTTGGCGATAAACAGACTTCTGTCATAATTGACATTAGCGACATAATCAGCCATATTTTCGGTGGACATTTCATACCAAAACATATTTGGCTTTGCCAAAACTTCCGGTAAGGGTTTATTTGTGCCATTCCGTTGGTTTTCATATGATTTAATCCAAACCAAAGCGCCATTATGCCCAAGATTTTCAAGTTCTTCAACAGTTTTTGAACAACAAAAAGCTTCTGCATTTGGCATACATTCTAACCCTGAGGTCCCTCTAAGGTGTTTAAGAACAGGTTTAATGTATTCTTGCTCGATGTTATGACCTAATGCCGGGTAAAACATTGGATTCCAACCCCGTCTTTCACCTCTTGTGAAATGAAATATTTCATTTGTGGGGATGAGTTTTTCTTTTACAGAATTTACCCAATGTAAATCAGAAAAATAACCCGACCAAGGAATACCAAATTCTTCAAATTCCGTAATTTCAGACAGCGAATATTTGTTGATTGTTAAGGTTTCATTTTCGTTAGTCAAAAAAACGTTTTCACTTAGTGTTTTAATATCAGCTATATCTTCAATTTTTTCCTTTAGCGTACAAAACGATATTTCGTGATTACCATTGGTTTCATCCTCCGCATTTTTCTTGGTCGCAATTAGTAGAGTGGTTACAACATCTGCGTTGTGAAACCATTTGCCTTTGCCCGAAATTACAACATAGTTGATGTTGTAGAATTTTTGAAATAATTCCAAGAATATT
Organism: Vicingaceae bacterium; assembly: GCA_018402765.1. Taxonomy (GTDB): domain Bacteria; phylum Bacteroidota; class Bacteroidia; order Flavobacteriales_E; family Vicingaceae; genus Acidiluteibacter. The sequence goes on from JAGYIE010000003.1 coordinate 616,535, forward strand.
TCTCCGTAGTCCGTTCCCAACCAAGCGTTTGATAAAACAAGCCCGATATTTCCTTCGTCAGATAAAAACTTATGCAGGTAAAATGGAATGTAAGCGAAAATATCACTTTTCCCACTCAATGATAAACTCGTGTCAGCTTGTTCTTGAATCCAATCATTTATAGCGACAATTTCAGGATTCAGCACCTTCATTTCCTTACTCTTTATAAATGGCAAGTTGGAAACCACGTAATCAATTTTAGGAAACTCCTTTTGTAAAATATTGCCGTTGTTTGGGTCTCTAAATTCTATGACTTTACCCTCAGACAACTCGATAACATCAGAATTGAAAATATTGATTATTTTGCCAATATTCGAGGGTTTCGCCATTGATAGCGTAGATAATTGAATAGGAAAAGAGTGTTTGTCCGAAGCCCAAATACTGTTTAAAATTTCATCTTGGTTTAGCTCGTATTCCTCTTTCAGTTGGTACGCTTGATTTATGATTGTTCCCGTCCCACAGCAAGGGTCAATAACTATTTTTGTCTTATCACTTATTGTTAATCGGTTGAGTAGTTCGGCAAGTTTTCGAGGTGTGGAAAATTGACCTGCAACTTTGCGTTTTGCGGAAGCAACAGAACTTTGAAGCAACTCGTGAAGAATTTCAATGTCAATTGCCTCAATGTCAATTGAAGTTAAAAACAGATTCAATTCTTTTAACTCGCTCCAGGCTGTTTCCGAAATTGCATTTTGCCCGATGTTTGGACTGAAAATATTCCAAAAATTACAATGTTCGGAAATTGATTTTATGGTATTGATAGCATCATCTATTGATGTATCTGCTTTAATATTCTCGATTTGCTTTGCTTCATTGAAATGCTTTTTTAGGATTTGAGCGAACGTTATTTTGAAAACCCAATCTGTTAAAACAACCATTGAAAGTGTTGGCAGTTTTTGATCGGTTTGGTTTGCGGTAAAGCCATATTCCCCAAATGAAGAATTCCACCATTGATTTATTTCCGCTTCTAATCGAGCATTTCTTCTTGCTTTCGCTTTTATGGTATCCGAGGTTGAAGATGTGTTCTCTAAAATTACATCAATAACATCATCAATTGAGAGGATTTCCGTTTCTGCAACTTCGGCAATTTCACCTGATTCAAAGTAAGTGTTCATGTCAGATAAGATTTCAAAAAGCAAATCCTTCCATAACTGCTCTTTTTCCTTTACCTCGCCCCTCGAATTGATATTAATATCATTCCAACTTTTAAAAATCTCAAAATCGTCTCCGTTTCTGTGATATAAAACAGCACTTTTTACGTTCCATAAAATAAAGCTATCTCGTTTAAGAATTTTAGCCTTTTTAATGGCGTTTGAAATCAGTTCGGCATCATTTATGGCGGTGTCGGGCATTTTAAGTTCCCAACCTTGAACAATAATGTTTTTTGCTGAATCCTTGAATAGAAGCACGTCAGGAAAAAGGCTTCTCTTTTCATGGTTAATGGTGCTTTCTCCTCCGGCACCCTTAAAATGCCAACTTTTGTTTGATAGGTAAACTTCAATTGAGCTAATTACGTCAATAGCCCAACTTCTCTCGTTATATGTTACTTTCGCCATTGACAACTTGGGGATTATAGTTTAGTGTATGGTATTCTGTAATTGGTTCTTTAAAAAGGCGAAGTGTCGATTCTTCTATTTTCTTTGTTTTTAGTGTTTCTCCAATTCTGTCTGTGCAAACCTTGATATAATCAATCGGCTTTTTTTTGTGAAGTAAAACATCTTCGTTTTTTTCAATACCTATAAATTTTCTACTTTCTAAAAGTGCAGAGAGTAAAAAGCTACCGCTACCACAAGCATTGTCTAAAACAATATCGCCTTCATTGGTAAAAGTCTTGATTAAGTAACGCCCCAATTCTATTGGTTTTTGGGTTGGGTGGTAAACTTTTCCTTCGGATTCAGCGGTTTTCACATAAACATAGTCGTCAAGCGATTGTTCTTCGTAAAATACTACATCATTTGGGTAGCGTTTGCCGTTACTTTTTACGTGTTTGGGCTTGAAGTCTCCGTAACTTCCTGTGTATTGGTCTTTTCTAACGCCTTTGTCATAAGCCTCTCCGTTGGTCATTTGTGGATTGTAGGTCGGCTGTTTTTTGTAGAAAATACAAATATCCTCGTGTTTACGAAGTGGTTGTTTTTTTGCGTTAAGAAAGTTAGTTGATTTGGATTTTATCCAAGTGATTTTGTATTTGAATATTTTTTCATTGCTCAGAATCAGTTTGGCGGTAAAAATCCCTTGTGAAGTCAAAACTATAGCTCCATTGTCTTTTACAATTCGGTCGTATTCTGCCCAAAGCTTGTCCAAGTCAATTACGGAATCCCATTTGTTTTGGGTTGTTCCGTAAGGCAAATCGCAAAGCACCATATCCACGGACTTGTCGGGAATAGATTGCATTACTTCTAAGCAATCACCCTGAACGACTTTGTTCACAAAGTCGTTAATCGGTCGTTTTTCTTTTTTCCCGTTTAACGATAAAACGTAGCCGTTTTTTTGTCCGTTTTGCCCGTTCCCGTTTAAAGATTGATATTTAATTTTTTCTTCGGCAACTTGCATTGCCGAAAGAGCCAAGTTTTCATCTTTGACCTCGTAAACGATTTTGTCGCTTAGCCATTGAACAACAATACCGTCCTTTTGGATTTTATAATATTTACAAAGTAGGTTTAGCTGTTCCCTTGTTGGCAAACGTTTTCCGTTTTCGATTCTACTTAGCAAAGTTTTGTTTATCCCCGTTTTTTTTGTTACGTCCTCCAATAACAATTTTCGTTCTTCCCTTATGTTTTTAAATGTCGTTCCTATGGTTTGCATATGCATATTATATTGAGTTGCCAAATTTTGTCAAATTTAGCGGTTTTGTTTTAATCTACTCCTAATATGCTGTCGAAAGTTTTCAACAGTCTTAATTTCGAGCGTGGGGGAAGGGCAAGCTCTTTTGTTTTTTTAGCGTTGGGTGAAGTGGTCGGGGTAAAAACAAATGTGCTTGACCGTGCGGCTGGCTTTTACACTGACGCACAACACCTTGCTATCGTAACTGGTTTAAAAGAAAAACCAAAAGAGGTCGAAGAAGACTCTTTGAAACTTGGACAGCTGGTTGGATTTGTATTCCCACCTATTTTACTACTTGTACTTGTTGTTATTGTCGGGAGTGGTATTCTAATCGACCTTTTACTGTATCTAGGTGGTATTGAGTATTTCGCTCCA
>JAGYIE010000004.1 GCA_018402765.1 Vicingaceae bacterium
CTGAAAATGGAATTGTTGCCGCCGAGCAAGAGTTTGATCCTTGGGGCAGATACAGAGATGCCACAACATGGACAGCATCTACTACTTTACCTGCATTACCCAACTGGCTCTGGAGAGGCTACACTGGCCACGAGCACATAGAAGAATTTCAACTCATTAATATGAATGGTAGACTTTACGACCCTAATTTAGGCCGTATGCTCAGCCCTGATAATTATGTGCAAGATGTTACTTCTACTCAAAACTACAATAGATATAGTTATGCGCTGAATAATCCGATGAAGTATACGGATCCTAATGGGGAATGGATACATATTGCAGCTGGTGCTATTATTGGAGGTGCTATTAATCTTACAATAAAAGCATATCAAGGGAAAATTAGTTCTGGAACTGACGCTTTAGTCGCATTCGGGATCGGTGCTGTTGCAGGTGCTGTTGGTGCAGCTACTGGAGGAGCAGCCTTTACTGCGGCAGGTGGTGCTGCAGCAGGTGGTGGTGGATTTTTAGCGGGAGCAGCAGGGGGAGCAGTTGGCTCAGCTGCTTCTACCCCAATTCAGAGCGTAGGTAATTCTTTATATTTTGGAGATCCTATGATGACTGGGAAAGAATTTGCCACAAACGTTTTTATGGGGGCTTTAACAGGCGGTGTAATAAATGGAGGTATTGCAGCATATAATGGAAAGAGCTTTTTAACGGGCTTACCAACACAGCAGAATATAAGTCCAATGATACCTATACCTGCTAAACTAACACATGAAGGAAATAGCAATCAAAGTTTAGAGTTATCAAGACAGCAAATAAAAGAAGCCGTTCCAGATTATGGACCTGTAAATTATAAAAAAGAATATTTAACCAAGGTTACTGGAAATGATGGAAATCATAGCTGGAATAGAACGTCTATCGAAATAGTAAGTGATAATGGAAAAGTGTTTCCAAATTCCATCGGAGCAGATGGAGAACCACAAATACTGATTCAAATGATAGGAGATAAATATGGAACAAATGGTGTCTTTGAAATAGTTATAAGAAATGGTGCTATTACTCATCAAAGATTTATTCCGGGTGGTGTTATCAATGGTGTTCCAAATCAATATATTCCAGGAATGCCAGGCGGTGTAAAGAATCCATCTCCTTGGTGGTAAAGAAAAAAATAGAATTATGGAAGCATTTAAGGAAGGAATAAAGTTAAACGACTGGGGATCAATTTATTTAGGATTAAAAAAGCAGTGGCTTACTCCAAATGAAGTCGCAAAGTACTGTGAAAAAGGAAATATCACTTGCAATGAAGAGCGCCTTTTAATTATCTACTTAACTGTAGATGAGTCGTTATTTGTATTTCTAGAACTTATAAAACAGTTTATTTTGGAAGATAATCTACCTCCTATAAATCACAATGAAGACTCTTTATCGGAAGATTTTAGTGAAATCCCTTCGCAATATTGGATTTTTTGGGAAATTGAGTTCTTGCTACGAATTATTCATTCAAATGATAGTAAAAAGAAAAAACTTCATCAAGTTGCAGCTATTCATTCTGAATTTAATTACCCTGTCACTTGGAATAATTTTTTGTTTTTTATGCCATCACCTTATAATATTCCTATTGGTATCGATGCAATCTATAGTAATTTATTAAACTTCATTGCAGAAAGAGTTGTTGACTATCAGTCAACTTACAATGCTAATTTCAAAAAAACGCTTAGTTAAGAGCTGTCAGCTAGATATAAATATTCTGTAAAAAACAACCATAAAGATAAAGTAGCTTATATTCCGCTTATATAAAACCCCCGTTCCCGCACGATTGCATCGTGTGGTATAATCAGCTCCGCATAATAAGAACTGCAAGTCCTTGAAAGATTAAACACGGTTTGCAAGTCCGCCCGATCGTAGAAAATCAACAGCTTCTTTTTTAGTATTTATTCCAAAGAAATAAGCAAAAAAATAGCCGCTCCAACTAAATGAAACGGCTATTTTGTATTTATTTTAGGTTGATGATTACATCATTCCACCCATTCCGCCCATACCTCCAGGCATTCCTTGCGCACCACCTTCTTCAGGGATGTCAGCAATAACACACTCAGTAGTCAATAACATACTTGCGATAGACGCTGCATTTTCTAGAGCTACTCGAGATACTTTAGTTGGGTCAATTACTCCTGCATCGAATAAGTTTTCATAAACTTCTGTTCTTGCATTGTAACCATAGTCACCTTCGCCTTCTCTAATTTTCTGAATTACTATAGAGCCTTCACCACCACAGTTAGCAACAATTTGTCTCAATGGTTCTTCAACTGCTCTTCTAATAATGTCAATACCTGTTTTTTCATCGGCATTATCACCTTCTAAGCCATCTAATGCAACTAATGCACGAATATAAGCTACACCTCCACCAGGAACGATACCCTCTTCTACAGCCGCTCTTGTTGCAGCTAAAGCATCATCTACTCGGTCTTTCTTCTCTTTCATTTCTACTTCAGAAGCGGCACCTACATAAAGTACAGCTACACCACCCGCTAATTTCGCCAATCGCTCTTGTAGTTTTTCTCTGTCGTAATCAGATGTCGTATTTTCCATCTGCGCTTTAATTTGCGCTACTCTAGATTGAATGTCCTCTTTCTGACCTGCACCGTTTACAATTGTTGTATTGTCTTTATCTATGGTAATTTTCTCTGCTTCTCCTAAGTAAGAAAGATCAGCATTTTCTAATTTATAACCTCTTTCTTCAGAAATTACAGTACCGCCGGTTAAGATCGCGATGTCTTCTAACATCTCTTTTCTTCTATCACCAAAACCTGGAGCTTTTACAGCTGCTATTTTAAGTGATCCTCTAATTTTATTTACTACTAATGTAGCTAAAGCTTCACCTTCAACATCTTCAGCAATAATTAATAAAGGTCTTCCTGACTGTGCTGCTTTTTCAAGGATTGGTAATAGATCCTTCATGTTAGATACTTTCTTATCGTATATCAATACGTAAGGATTATCTAAATCAGCAATCATTTTTTCTGTATCTGTTACAAAGTAAGGAGATAAGTAACCTCTGTCGAATTGCATACCTTCTACTACTTCTACAGTAGTTTCAGTTCCTTTTGCTTCCTCAACTGTGATAACACCTTCTTTTTTTACTTTCGCCATCGCTTCAGCAATCAACTTACCTATAGAGTTGTCATTGTTTGCAGAAATTGTAGCAACTTGCTCTATCTTTTGGATATCATCACCAACAGTTCTAGAGACTTTTTTCAATTCAGCAACTATAGAAGCCACTGCTTTGTCGATTCCTCTTTTTAGATCCATTGGGTTTGCACCCGCCGCTACGTTCTTTAAACCTGCAGTTACAATTGCCTGGGCTAAGATTGTAGCAGTAGTTGTTCCGTCACCTGCATCATCAGCAGTTTTAGAAGCTACTTCTTTTAGCATTTGTGCACCCATATTTTCAACCGTGTCTTTCAACTCGATTTCTTTCGCCACAGATACTCCATCCTTTGTTACTGATGGTGCACCAAACTTTTTATCTATAATTACATTTCTTCCTTTAGGGCCTAGCGTTACTTTTACAGCGTTCGCTAAAATGTCTACACCTCTTTTTAGTGCATCACGTGCTTCTAAATCAAATGTTATTTCCTTTGCCATTTTCTTTAAATTTTTTTTTGAATTAAACGATTGCTAAAATATCAGATTCTCTCATAATCAGGTAGTCTTTGCCTTCCAAAGCTAATTCAGATCCTGAATATTTTCCATAAAGAACGTTATCACCAACTTTTACTGTCATTGGCTCATCAGGTTTGCCGTTACCTACGGCTACAACAATTCCTTTTTGTGGTTTTTCTTTAGCAGTATCAGGAATAATAATACCTCCTGCTGTTTTCTCTTCTGCTGCAGCTGGTTCTACCAGAACTCTATCTGCAAGTGGTTTAATGTTTACTGACATATTTGTTATTTAAAATTAATTGTAATTTATTAAATACTAACTGTCATATTTTATGCCATTACTTTTTTAGCAATTTATGACTTAAAAATTGACAGAATAGGTGAATTTTAGACATAAAAAAAGTGTCAGAATATGACATTCTGACACTTTTTAGATTTATTTTAATAACGTTTAGTTCGCTTCTTCTTCTTCAGGTGTTTCTTCGTTCTGAATAGGAGCTGCTTCTTCATTTAATAGTGGAGCTTGGTCTGTAGGAATCACAATTTGATTCGCTTCATTCGTAAGTTCAGATTCAGTAGGAGCAACTGTTACGGTATTTGTGTTATTAAAGGTAGCAGATACTACGCTTAATACAACTAATGCAATCGCTAATGTCCAAGTTGCTTTTTCGATAAAGTCAGTTGTCTTTCTTACTCCCATTACTTGATTAGATGAGGAAAAGTTTGATGCCAAACCACCTTTTGGATTTTGTACAAGTACCACTAATATTAGTAAAATGGCTACAATTAAAATTAATACAGAGACTATAGTTCCCATGTTTTTTTATTTTTTAGGCTCGTTACCTAGTTTATGAATAAGGTTTGCAAAATAAATTCTTTTTTCTGGATATTTCAAGGCTAATTTTTCATAAGCTGAAATTGCTTTTTCTTTATTTCCTTGTTGGGCATAAATATTGGCTAGTGTTTCTGTTACAAGGTCATCATTTTCTTGTACGCTTAGCCTTGCCATATTGCTCGCTGAATAAAATTCTTTTTTTGGTTTTATTTGAGGCGCTTCAGTTATAAATCTGTTAACTAGCTCTTTACTCAACGATTTCAAAGGCTTGTTTTCTGTTGTGCTGTTTTCTTCTGCTAAGGTTTGTCCATCCATTATCTTTAGCCATTCACTAAAGCTGTGTTCACTGTTATCGTTTAAGGTTGGTTCGTTTGATGCTATATTTTTTTCTTCCTCTTCTTCCTTCTCTTCATCTATAATGTCTGCTTCTAGCAAATAGGTGCTATTTATTGCAGCACTTAGTATTTCCCGCTCTAAAAAAGGGTCAGCTTCTTCAATTACGATAATTGGCTCTTCTATAGAAAGATTTACCTCCGATATTTCTTCGTTTTGCGTTCCTGTAACTTCATCTTGGTCTGTTCTCTTTGCAACAACTGTTAGTGGTGTTAATTCTGAAGAGCTATTTGTTTCAACTGCTAAAATTTCTTCTGTATTGGCTATTGTCGTTTTTTCTAATATTAGATGATGCAATACAGTTCGATCTATAGCGTATGCGGCAGAAATACGTAGTTGTTTTTCAAACGAAATATCTTGAGTGTTATGTAGTCCTTTAGCTAAAAGTATTTGGGCAGTAGTGCAATATGGAAATTGCTCAACCAAACTTTTTAGGCTGTTCACTTGAGCTGAATCTATTTTTTCAGGATTTTGGATAGTCGATATGAAGCTACTTTTGTTCATTACCAATTACCTACTGAAGCGTTAAAAATATCTTGTGTTAACTTTTCGTTCACAGCCTCAATTAATCGATCTTCTACTGATGCGAGTGTTTCTGTAGATGTAAAATCTTCAAATTGTGTAAAAGAGCGTTCAAAGCTTTGAGTTGGGTCAATGGTATGTGTAAACTTAACATTCACTGTAATATTTAATCTTGTTTGCGCTGCCTGCTCATTTCCTTGAATTGCCAGCGGAACAGCTTCATATCTTGTGATAGCTCCTTCGAATCGCAAATCACCATTTTCTTTAATTAATGTTAGGTTGGTTTGAGAAATAAAAATATCTTTCAAAGCTTCCGTAAATTCTTGGCTAACGGTAACTTGTGCTATTGGTGCGTAGTTTTGAAAAAATGCTACTGAAATTGTTTTTACGTTAGGATCAATAGCCGCCCCTGTAAACGTATAGCACGACTGAAGAGAGATGACAGTAAGTAATCCAATCAAAACCTTAAATGATTTAATCAACTGTTTCATAAGTCTGCAATATTATATTCTTTTATCTTTCGATACAAGGTTCTTTCAGAAATACCAAGCTCTTTTGAGGCATTCTTGCGTTTGCCGTCATATTTTTTTAACGCTCTTTTAATTAATTCTTTCTCAGTATCTGCTATAGATAATGTTTCTTCTACTACTTCATGTTCTTCATCTACGATTTCATTCGGATAGTTTTTCTCATATTCCTGCTGAGACTGATTGAATGCTTGCAGTCGAAGGGGCAATTCTGTGTTTGTAGTTTCTTTTTCTTCATCATAAAGCCGCTGAATAATCTGGGCACCTTCTTCACTATTTACAAAACCATTATCAGAGTTTAAGGCCTTAAATACTAGCTTTTTTAGATCGGTAACATCTCTTTTTAAATCAAATAAAACTTTATAGAGGATTTCCCGTTCATTTAAATTTGAACTGCCTTCGTCAGATTTATAAAGCGTGGGTAAAGTTTGTCCGTTGATGTCGGGTAGATATCCTTTTAGCGTAATTTCATCTACTTCTTTGTGCTTTTCTATGACAGAAATTTGCTCTGTTACATTTTTTAATTGTCTTATGTTTCCGGGCCAACGGTAGTTTTCTAAAGCTATTCGCGCTTGTTCTGAAAGTTGAATAGAAGGCATTCTATATTTTGCAGCGAAATCAGAAGCAAACTTTCGGAATAGTAGGTGAATGTCTTCTTTTCGCTCTCTCAATGCAGGTAAAAAAACAGGGACTGTATTTAAACGGTAATACAGGTCATCTCTAAACTTATTTTTTTTAATTGCCTCAGGAATATTTACATTAGTAGCAGCTACTATTCTAACATTGGTTTTTTGAACTTTAGAAGATCCTACTTTAATAAATTCTCCTGTTTCAAGCACTCTTAATAAGCGGACTTGAGTTTGTAAAGGTAATTCAGCAACTTCATCTAGAAATATAGTTCCACCATCTGCTACTTCAAAGTATCCTTTCCTCGCTTCATTTGCTCCGGTAAAAGAGCCTTTCTCATGCCCAAAAAGTTCAGAATCAATTGTGCCTTCAGGAATAGCACCGCAGTTAACAGCTATGTATTTGCTGTGCTTCCTAGCGCTTAATTGGTGAATAATTTGAGGCATTGTTTCTTTTCCTACACCACTCTCACCGCCTACTAGTACAGAAAGATCTGTTGGCGCTACTTGTATAGCGATGTCAATAGCTCTAATTAATAATGGAGAGCTGCCAATTATCCCAAATCGTTGTTTTATTTGATCTACTGTCATAAATTAAGCGTTTACTACTTTACCGATTAACGTTCCTGTGGTGCAAGACTCTATGAGCACATTTATATATGTACCTACCTGATGGTTTTCTTTTGGAAATACCGCCACTGCATTTTGAGGTGTTCGTCCATATAATTCTTGATCTGACTTTTTTGAAACTCCTTCTATCAATACTTCAAATATTTTTCCTACCATTTCGTTGTTTCTGAAATGAGCATTTTCTCTGTGTAGTGCAATTATCTCCTCTAATCTTCGCTGCTTTATAGCTTCAGGAATGTCATCTTCAAATTTGCGTTGAGCTACCGTGTTTGGCCGTTCAGAATATTTAAACATATATCCCAATTGATACCTTACATAGCGCATCATATCTAACGTTTCTTGGTGTTCTTCTTCAGTTTCTGAGCAAAATCCTGTGATAATATCACTAGAAATGGAGCAATTAGGTATAATTTCCCAAATTTTATCAATTCTTTTTTTGTACCACTCCTTAGTATATCCTCTATTCATTAACTCTAGTATGCGGTTACTCCCTGATTGTACCGGTAGATGAATATAGTTACAAATATTATCGTATTTGGCTATTGTATTAATAACGTCGTCAGTAAGGTCTTTGGGATGTGAAGTAGAAAAACGAACTCGCAGTAGCGGATCAATTTGCGCCACCATTTCCATTAACTGCGCAAAACTTACACTCTCTGCTTGCTCTTTTTCTGAAAGATTTTTAAATTCTTTTTTTAATCCACCACCATACCATAAATAAGAGTCCACATTTTGTCCAAGGAGAGTAACTTCTCTATAGCCTTTTTCAAATAGTTGCTTAGCCTCGTTTACTATACTTTTAGGATCTCTACTTCTTTCTCTTCCTCTTGTAAAGGGCACCACGCAGAAGGTACACATATTGTCGCAGCCTCTAGTGATTGAAACGAATGCAGTAACTCCATTGCCTCCCATTCGAATTGGCTCTATTTCAGCATATGTTTCTTCTTTCGATAAAATTACATTAACTGCCTTGTGGCCATGGTCGACCTCATTTACCAAATTAGGTAAATCTCTATAGGCATCAGGTCCTACCACTAAGTCTACTAACTTTTCTTCGTCTATCAATTTTGATTTCAAACGCTCTGCCATGCAACCAAGCACACCAATCACCATTTCTGGTTTATTCTTTTTTATAGTATTGAAATTTGAAAGTCGTTTTCTGATCGTCTGTTCTGCTTTATCTCTAATGGAGCAAGTATTCAATAAAATTAGGTCAGCCTCGCTTAGTTCTTTTGTAGTGCTATAGCCATCTTTGGTTAAAATAGAAGCTACGACTTCGCTGTCTGCAAAGTTCATTTGGCATCCGTAGCTTTCTATGTAAACTTTACGATTTTTATTCTTACCGACTGCTTGATCAATGGTTATAGCCTCACCTTGTCTGCTTTCATCAATCTCTTTAATTCCCTCTCTTAACATGTACTCGATTCCATTTTACTGATTTACAAAATTAGACAAATTTTAGATGCGTGACAAAATGGCATAGCGCATAAGCTGCATAAATGCAACAGTTTTTAACATTGCTCAGTGCTTTGATTAAGAGCAGTGTAATGAGTTTATTTTAAAGTTTAAATTACAGAACCTTTGTTAGCTAACTCTTTTATCATTTTATTTGTATCGAAATTTAACCCTTAGAAAGCTAAAAAATTAAGAATGGCTAAGAACTTAGTAATCGTAGAATCACCTGCAAAAGCAAAAACAATTGAAGGATTTTTAGGAAAAGACTTTATTGTTAAGTCCAGTTTCGGGCACATTAGAGATTTGCCCGGTAAGGATATTTCTATTGATATTGAAAATAATTTCAAACCTAACTATGTAATTACTGACGACAAAAAAAAGGTTGTTGCTGAATTAAAGAAATTGGTTAAGTCAACTGAAATTGTATGGTTGGCAACTGATGAGGACCGTGAAGGAGAGGCGATTTCTTGGCACTTATTGGAAGCGTTGGGTTTAGATGAAAGTAAAACAAAACGCATTGTTTTTCATGAGATTACTAAGTCTGCCATCACACACGCTATAGATAATCCAAGAGCATTAGATAAAAATTTAGTAGACGCTCAGCAAGCGAGGAGAATTTTAGATCGATTAGTAGGTTATGAGTTATCTCCAATATTGTGGAAGAAAGTAAAACCTTCTTTATCTGCAGGAAGGGTGCAGTCGGTGGCTGTTAGATTAATAGTAGAAAGAGAACGTGAGATTATGAATTTTAAAGGTTCATCATCTTATCGAGTAGTTGGAAATTTTTTAATTGACGGGAAAGTAGTATTAAAAGCAGAGCTACCGAAGCGATTTAAGGAAAAGCAAGAGGCAGAACTCTTTTTGAAATCTTGTCAAGCGTCCAAATTTTCTATCACAAATCTAGAAACTAAACCAGCTAAAAAATCACCAACTGCACCGTTTACAACTTCTACGTTGCAGCAAGAGGCAAGCAGGAAACTGGGCTTTTCAGTTGGGCAGACGATGAGTGTTGCTCAACGACTATACGAATCAGGAAAGATTACCTACATGAGAACTGACTCAGTAAACTTATCTGATACTGCTTTAAATGGAGCAAGAAGTGAAATTACTACTGCTTATGGAGCAGAATATGCTAAGACAAGAAAGTATAATACAAAATCTAAGGGCGCACAAGAGGCTCACGAGGCTATTCGTCCAACTGATTTTTCTGTTCACGCTTTAAGTGGTTCTTCTCAGGAGACAAGATTATATGACCTAATCTGGAAGCGATCAATCGCTTCTCAGATGAGTGATGCTCAATTGGAAAAAACAACTGTTACCATCAATGTTTCTCAAGCAGAGGAGAATTTTGTGGCAAAAGGAGAGGTAATTAAGTTTGAGGGGTTTTTAAAAGTATACCTTGAATCAACAGACGATGAGAATAGCGAAGATGAAAAAGAAGGCGTTCTACCTCCGATGAAGAAAGGGCAAGAGTTGCTTTTGAAGGAAATTACCGCTACACAACGATTTGCTCAACACCCTCCAAGATATCAAGAAGCTAGTCTAGTTAGAAAATTAGAGGAGTTAGGTATTGGCAGGCCTTCTACTTACGCACCAACTATCTCTACAGTTCAGAAAAGAGGTTATGTCATTAAAGAAGCAAGGGAGGGTTATGAGAGACAATATATTCAAATGTTACTTACTCCCAAAGAAATGGGCGAGGAAATTAAGACCGAGAATACAGGTGCTGAAAAGAATAAGCTTTTTCCTACCGATATTGGAATGGTTGTTACCGACTTCTTGCAAGAACATTTTGAGCGTATAATGGATTATGGCTTTACGGCTGATGTAGAGAAGCAATTTGATGAGATCGCAGAAGGACAGCGCAAATGGAACCAAATGATTGAAACCTTCTATAAGTCCTTTCATACTAACGTAGTTGATACTTTAGAGAATGCAGACCGAGCAAGTGGTGAACGCTATCTGGGTGAAGACCCAAAGACAGGTAAAAAGTTGATCGTTCGCATAGGACGTTTCGGACCAATGGCTCAAATAGGAGATTCCGAAGATGAGGAAAAACCGCAGTTTGCGAGTTTATTACCAACTCAAAATTTGGAAACAATTAGCTATGAAGAGGCATTAGACTTGTTTAAGCTGCCCAGAGAAGTAGGCGAATATAAGGGCGAAAAAATGATTGCGGCTATTGGCCGTTTTGGACCTTATATAAGGTATGGGAAGTTGTTTGCTTCACTCAAGAAGGCTGATGGGGATGATCCTATGACTATTACTGCGGAAAGAGCAGAAGAAGTTGTTGAAGCCAAAATACAGGCTGAAATTGATAAGTACATAAAAGTTTTTGATGAAGATCCAGACGTTCAAGTGCTTAATGGTAGATATGGGCCTTATATTAAGCATGGTAAGAAGAACGTAAAAATCCCTAAGGATGTTGAGCCCTCGTCGTTGACATTAGCACAATGTTTAAAACTTTCTGAAGAAGCACCTGATAAAAAAGGACGTGGAGGGGTAGCTGCGAGAAAGACAACTGCCAAGAAAACCTTATCGAAGAAAAAGCCGGCGGCAAAAAAAGCAGCACCTAAAAAGAAAAAGTAAATGGAATTTTTAGATTTTGTCAAAGGAGTCGATTTGTCAAAAATAAATGGCTCTTACACATATGTTGCTGACCAGCTGGGCGAATCACTTAGAATTAGGTCGTCCGAGAATTCGGATAATTTTACAATTCAAAAAACGGATAAGATTGCTCTGCTAGGTGTGATGGAGGATCGTGGGAATAAATCAAATCTTGGCGCTTCGATGTCTCCAAATGTTTTCCGGAGTTATTTGTACAAATTGTATAAGGGAGTTGGGTTTGAAAATATTATTGATCTTGGAAATATTCTTCCCGGGAATTCATTGTCTGACACGTACTTTGCAGTTGCTGAAACAGTAAGTCAACTCATGAAAATTGGTATTATACCTGTAATAATTGGGGGTTCAAAAGATTTGACTTATGCTAATTTTCTTGCTTATGAAAAATTAGAACAAACTGTAAATCTTACAAGCATTGATTCGGCATTTAATATAGGAGATTCAACAGAGCCCATATCATCAAAGAACTATTTGAGTAAGCTAGTGCTGCATCAACCTAATTTTCTTTTTAACTTTAGCAATGTTGGATATCAATCGTATTTTGTTACTAGAAATGAAGTTAACTTAATAGATAGTTTGTATTTCGATACCTATCGATTAGGGATGGTTCGTGCAGATATTCGAGAAAATGAACCAATCATTCGAAATGCGGATTTTATAAGCTTTGATATTTCTGCCATTAGACAGTCAGAGGCGCCTGCCTGTTCAGGAGCTACGCCAAATGGAATGTTTGGGGATGAGGCATGCCAGCTTGCTCGTTATGCAGGGATGAGTGATAAACTTACCTCAATTGGATTTTATGAAGTAAATCCTACACTCGACTTTCATGGACAAACAAGTCACCTTTTGGCGCAAATGGTGTGGTATTTTATGGATGGTGTATTTAATCGGAAGCAAGATTTTCCAGCTTGTAATAAAACAGAATATATCAAATATACCGTTGCAATGGAAGATCAGCAAACTGATATTACTTTCTATAAGAGTGAGAAAAGTGATCGATGGTTTATGGACGTGCCCTATCCAAATGCAACTAAAAGTAAGTATGAGCGACACTTACTTGTGCCTTGTAGTTATTTAGACTATCAAACAGCATGCAATAATGAAATCCCAGACAGGTGGGTCCAAACATTCAAAAAGCTGCGGTAGAAAAATAAAAATGAAATAAAATTTAGAAGAGAATCGTTAAAAAAGTTTAACAGCTTATATATTTTAGGTATTTTAGTGCACCAAAATCTCTGATTAAAAGAAATTTCATCCTATGAAGAAACTGTTACTTAGTATTTTAGTTCTTTTTGTTGTAAATTCATACGCACAACAAGATCCTCAGTTTACACAGAATATGTTCAACAAGCTAGCAGTCAACCCTGGTTTTGCCGGAGTTAGTAACGCATATTGTGCTACATTAATTTCTCGACAACAGTGGTTGGGTTTTGAAGGAAGACCGCAAACCAATCTTTTTAGTTTAGATGCTAAAATTAGACCATTTGATCGTTTTAATAGTGGGGTTGGTTTGACTGTGTGGCAAGATGAACTAGGATTTGAAAAAACGTTCAATGCTAAGTTAGCTTATGCATACCATAAGAATATTGGCAATGGGTTATTGTCAATTGGTGTAGAAGGGGGAGTTTACAATAAATCGATAAATGGCAATTGGATAACCTCCGGGTCTAATGGCTTAGGAGATGGAACGGAAGACCCTTCTATACCTGATACAGAAGCCTCCGATTTGACATTTGATTTAGGATTTGGTGCTTATTATGCTACACAAGATTTTTATGTTGGTTTGTCAAGCACTCACTTAACTGCACCAACGTTAAGTGGAAGTGTAGATCGGTCAAGTTTCGATTATTCACTAGCCAGACACTTTTATATAATGGGTGGATACAATATTAATTTTGCAGGTCCGTTTGTGTTAAAGCCTTCGATTTTTATTAAGTCAGACGTTGCTTCAACTCAAGTAGATTTAAACGTAAATCTAGAATACAATCAATTAGTTTGGGGGGGGCTTTCGTACAGATATGAAGATGCAATTGCAATTTTAGCTGGGGTTAATGTTCCAATGTTGCAAGGGTTGAAAGTTGGAGTTTCTTACGATTACAATCTTTCATTGTTAAATGATTATAGTAATGGATCATTAGAATTTATGGTAGGTTATTGTTATCCAATACAAAACCCACTAAAAGTACAACGTTACAAGAGTGTAAGATTTTTATAAAAAAAAGGTATCTTTGAAACCTTTTAAAAAAACAAGGGTATAACATCCCCTCAAAACACGACTTTATAGTTATAGTCGACACAGTAAATAGAAAAACGATGAAAAAGTTAGTCATATTTGGAGCAATCATAGCTTTGTTTTCTTCTTGTAGTCAGGAGAACGGCGAACTTATAGGTGTTCAAGGTAGAGAAATGTTTTACCAACCTGTACCATACGGAATGCTGTTAATTCCTCAAGGCAGTTATACCATGGGGAATACAGATGAAGATATTTCGAGTTCAACAGTTGCACAATCTAAAGTGGTGTCTGTTGCTGCGTTTTACATGGATCAAACGGAGATTTCTAATAATGAATACCGTCAGTTTGTCTATTGGGTAAAAGATTCCATTGCTAGAAAAATATTAGGTGAAGAGGTTTCGGAAGATTATTTGAATACTGTTAACATTTACGGAGAGGACTTGGAGCCGCCAACCATTAATTGGGATATGAAATTTAGATGGGATGGAGATGAAGAGCGTGAAGCGCTAGAAGTAATGTTTTTACCCGACTACGAAAGATTTTACGGCAGAAAGGAAATTGATACTAGGAAATTAATGTTCGAATATTCTTGGATTGATTGGCAAGCAGCTTCAGCTAGAAAAAATAGAGAACAAGGGAAAATTGATCGTTCAGTTTTCATTAAGAAAGATATTATTAATGTGTATCCTGATACATTGGCTTGGGTTCATGACTTTACGTATTCTTTTAACGAGCCATTAACAAATGCATATTTTTGGCATCCATCTTATGATGACTATCCTTTAGTTGGTGTTAGTTGGAAACAAGCCAGAGCTTTTTCAATATGGAGAAGTGAATTATTAAATAATTTCTTAGATCAAAGAGGTATGACAACTGTTCAGTACTTTAGATTACCAACGGAGTCTGAGTGGGAATGGGCAGCTAGAGGTGGTCTAGATAACAATCAATATCCTTGGGGAGGTCCTTACATCAGAAACACAAAGGGATGTTTCTTAGGTAACTTCAAGCCTCTAAGAGGTAATTATGTGGATGATGGCGGTTTAACAACTGTTGCCGTAAACGCATATAATCCTAATGATTATGGATTGTTCTGTATGGCAGGTAACGTTGCAGAATGGACGAGTAATGCATTTGATGAAGCCTCTTATAACTTTGCACATGATTTAAATATGGATTATGTTTACGAAGCTAAGGATTCTGATCCGCCATCATTGAAGAGAAAAGTAATTAGAGGAGGTTCATGGAAAGATGTAGGTTATTTTCTAATGAACGGTACAAGAACATACGAATATCAAGATACAGCAAAATGTTACATTGGTTTTAGAAATGTAATGTCTTATTTGGGAAGAGGCACTAACGACCAGTTGTAATAGTGGAGATTACACAAACTAATTATTAATCTATTTTTTATACTACTTATTTAATTATTATGGGATTTGTTGAGTTTTTATTTGAGACCAAGAAAGGGAAGAAAATCATGGGTCTACTTTACGGTATGGGAGCCGCAGTTGTAATTGTTGGAGCACTTTTTAAAATCCAACACTGGCCTGGCGCATCTGAAATGCTTATTATCGGTTTGAGTGTAGAAGCGCTTATTTTTGCTGTATCGGCATTTGAGCCACCTCACACAGAAGTAGATTGGACATTGGCGTACCCTGAATTGGCAGGAATTGAAGATGACGCTTTGACGAAGCCATCAAGAAGAAATTTTGGCGGTGGAGGAGATGCAGTATCTCAAGAATTGGATAAGATGTTAGAGGACGCAAAAATTGGCCCCGATTTAATTGAAAGTCTTGGTAAAGGATTCAAGAATCTTTCTGAGCATACGTCTCAACTAAATAATATTTCTGATGCTTCTGTTGCAACTAATGAGTTTGTAGATAATATTAGAACTGCGTCAACGAATGTAGGTCAATTATCAGATTCATATTTGAAAGCTTCAGAAAGTCTAACTGGTATTGCAGTTTCTCCCGAAGCAGGAAACACCTATTCTGAGAATTTAATGTCGATTTCTGCTAAGCTTTCCGAGTTGAACAATGTATATGAATTACAATTAAATTCAGCAAGTCAGCATATGGAAACAACTAATAAGGCTTTCGAGGGTATGAGTGACTTAATTACGAATTTAAATAATTCAGTAGAAGATACTCAAAAGTACAAAGAGAACATTTCAGAGTTATCTAAGAATTTAGGTGCATTGAACAGAGTGTATGGCAATATGCTTACTGCAATGAATGTGAATGCTTAATTACATTGAGCTTAATTAATTATTTACAAACAGACATTTAAAACACGTTAAATAACATGGCAGGAGGTAAGTTGCCACCACGGCAAAAAATGATTGGAATGATGTACTTAGTGCTAACTGCACTTCTTGCATTAAACGTTTCCAAAGAAATTCTAGATTCATTCGTTACGATTAATGATGGTTTAGAAAAAACA
The DNA here is from genome assembly GCA_018402765.1 of Vicingaceae bacterium. Lineage (GTDB taxonomy): Bacteria > Bacteroidota > Bacteroidia > Flavobacteriales_E > Vicingaceae > Acidiluteibacter. Next base: position 15,934 of record JAGYIE010000004.1, read on the forward strand.
ATTGCGAATTTTAAAAGCAAAAATTCCGATTTATATTCAGATTTTCAGGCTTCATACTCTGAGAATCCAACCAAAGTAAAGCCTTTCTACGATAAAGCACAAGCAATACAAGTTGCTGCTAATTCTGCTTCTGATTATATCGATAGAATTAAGGTTAAAATTCTTGCAGACCTACAGAAATTGGATACGGCGGCTGTCATTGGAAAGAATGAGTTTGGTAATGATACTATAATGAATTTGTCTAGACTTGATGCAAAAGACAATACAGCTATTGGGACCACAATTATGATCGGTTCAGAACCATCAGAACCAAAGACAGGAGACTTATCGGCAACTGCCTTAAAATTAAAATTGGAAGAATTTAAAACCGTAGTTGGTAGTAAAGTTGATACTTCTACTGCCATCTATCAGTCTTTAATGAAAACTTTTGATTTCTCAGACAGAACTGAAGGTGGTGGTACTACTTCATCATGGGAAACATTCAACTTTTATGGTGTTCCTGCAGCTGCTAGTATCACATTACTTTCAAAAATTCAAACGGATATCCGAAACTTTGAATCAGATGCAGTAAAGTATTTATTTGCTGAAGTTGATGCTGCTTCCTTTAAGTTTAATAAATTGGAGGCTGCCGTAATTTCTCCATCAAATTATATTTTATTGGGAGACACTTTTAGGGCGGAAATTTTCTTAGCTGCTATGGATTCTACCAAAAATCCAAGGATTGTAGTTGGAAAGGATATTGCTCCTGATGGTCAAGGCTTTAAATCTACAGGTGATTCATTGAATGTACGCATGGTGGATGGTAAAGGATACATTAAAGTACCAACTAGAACAGAGGGAGAATACACCTGGAAAGGTGCCATTAATTTCGAAGCTCCTGGAGGTAAAATCATACCACGTATATTTGAAACTACTTATATGGTTGCGAAGCCCAGTACTACAATTTCTGCAACTAAAATGAATGTTTTTTACATGGGTGTTCCAAACCCTGTATCTATTTCAGCTCCAGGTGTTCCTGCTGAGTCTATTCGTCCTTCTATATCAGGTGGAGGTGGTTCTATTAAGAAAGGTGCAGGCGGTGAGTGGATGGTTAATGTAACTCAACCTGGGGACGTAAAAATTACTGTTAATGCTGAGGTGAATGGGAAGAGCAAAGTTATGGGCTCTATGGATTTTAGAGTGAAACAGATTCCTACGCCAAAGGCTTTAATATCAGGTAAAAGCAGTGGAGCTTTATCTCCGCGAGTTTTAGCTGCAGTATCAGGTTTATTTCTAGATATGGAAGGTTTTGTTTTTGATGTAAAAGTGGATGTAATATCTTATGAATTTAGCTACGTGGTAGATGGTTTTACTTCCACTATTAAGGTTAATGGAGGAAACATTACAGAGGATGTGAAAGACAAACTTAAAAGAGTAAAAAGAAATACAACAGTTTCATTTGAGAATGTCAAAGTTAGAATGCCTGATGGTACTACTAGATTTTCAACCCCTGTGGTATTTAAAATGATATAAAATTAGTATTATGAAAACTCAATTTAAATTATTCGTTGCAGTAGTATTATTGTTTACTTCAGTTTCCGCTATTGCCCAAGAGAACGCAATTCTTGACGGAGTGTACATTAAGGAGAACACACCAACTAGAAAGGTGATTCCGTATACTCATGTTCGTGAGGCTGATGTTTTGTATACTAAACGTGTTTGGCGTATGGTAGAACTGAATGAAAAGCAAAATTATCCTATGAAGTATCCTAATGAGCCTATAAATGAGCTTGGATACGTTCGGATGAGTTTAATTGATGTGATCAAGCAGGGTATCAATGAAGGAACTATACAGGCATTTGATCCTGAAATTTCTGGATTTACTGTGAAATTAACTCAGGCTGAGGCAGAAACAAAAATGCAATACACTGAAGTTGTAACAGATTATGACGAGAACGGATTTGAAACTCAATCTGAACTTACTGTGCCTTTTACTAGCGCTGATGTTGTTAGTTTTGAAATGAAGGAAGACTGGTTTTTCGATCGTGAACGTTCTGTAATGGATGTTCGAATTATTGGTATTTCTCCTATTTTTGTTAATCCAAAAAATCAATCTAAAGTTCGACCCTTTGTTATTTATTTTCCTGAGGCAAGGTATGTTTTTGCAAATGCTGAAGTGTACAATTCAGGAAACGATGGAGCAAGAATGTCATTTGATGACTTCTTTTGGAAAAGAATGTTCAGTAGTTATATCTACCAAGAGACCAATGTTTATAATAACAGAAAGTTAAACGGGTATACAGCAGGAATTGATCTACTTTTGGAATCTGAAAGAATTGAAGAAGAAATTGTGAATTTTGAGCACGACCTTTGGAATTATTAAAATTTTATTTATTAAATAGAAGAGCCTTTGCAGACGTAAAGGCTTTTTTTATGTCCAATAGTTTTTGTACAATTCCATAAATGTCTCTTTTGGGATTCTATGTTTATCGTCATAAGCATGAATAGTGAAACCAGACAATTTATACTTGACTATCTTTTTTTGAAAATGTTCCATGTTTGAAAGGATAAATTCATCATCTGTGCCATAGACAAAGTGAACTTTTTTTTTGTTTAGTATATCATTATCCTCCAACTCCTGAGGGATTAATCCTGCCCAGAGTATTAATCGAGATACCTTATATTTCGTGTTTGTTACAAATCTGCTTGCAGTTGCGGCCCCTTGGGAAAAACCAACTACGTTGATAGTGAGTTTTTCATAATTGTTAATTTTAAAGTGCTCTAAAACTTGATTTAAATAGTTTATATAATCTTTGATCGCATCTGTTCGCTCATAACTTGTCATCCAGTTAGCTCCGACTCTTCCACTAAAACCACTGATATATGAAGTAGACAATCCTGCTGGAGCGATGATAAATGCTTTTTCAATGTCGCTAAAGCTTTTTATAAAGTATTCTGGTAATTGTGCATATCCGTGAAGTACTAACCAGACTTGTTTCGTCTCGTTTGTTAGGCTTCCTGATGTGATAATTTCAACTGTTTTTGAGATGTTAATTTTATGCTTTAATATTTCCGTATTCATCGAGCTTGTTTTTATATTTTTGCGGTATGGTTGGAGTTAATAAAATTACACTAAGTTTTGCGGATCGTTTTCTGTTTAATAATGTTTCATTTATAATTAATAAGCAAGAGCGAATCGGGTTAGTTGGAAAAAATGGAGCTGGTAAATCTACAATGCTAAAAATATTAGCCGGAGTTCAGCAAGCTGATTCTGGTAATATTTCTACCCCTTCTGATTTTAGTCTCGGCTACTTACCTCAGGATATGGAATTCGAGGAGGGTAGAACAGTATGGGAAGAAGCTGCAACCGTATTTGCTAATTTGGCAAGAATTCAATTGAATATAAATGAAATAAATAATCAATTGGTTACTCGTGAAGACTATGAATCGGATAGTTATTTGCAGCTTTTAGATGATTTAACACACTTAAATGAACAGTTAATATTATTAGATGCTTCCAATATGGATGCTTCAATAGAACAGCTTCTTTTGGGGCTTGGATTTAAGAGAAGTGACTTTACAAGGCCAACTTCAGAATTTAGTGGTGGATGGAGAATGAGAATAGAATTGGCGAAGATCTTATTAACCAATGCGAACCTTTTACTTTTGGATGAGCCAACAAATCATTTGGATATAGAGTCGATACAGTGGTTAGAAGATTTTCTTAAAGTATATGAGGGTGCAATAGTATTAATTTCGCACGATAGAGCATTTTTAGATAATGTTACCAATAGAACAATTGAGATTTCTATTGGTAAAGTATATGATTATAAAGCTCCTTATACAAAGTATGTTCAACTTAGAAAGGAACGTAGAGAGCAAGAAATAGCTGCTTATAACAATCAGCAGAAGCAGATTAAGGATACTGAAGACTTTATTGATCGATTTAGATCTAAAGCTACTAAGGCTGTTCAAGTACAATCAAGAATCAAACAATTGGATAAAATAGATCGAATTGAGATTGATGTGGAGGATACAGCTGCAATGCGTTTTTATTTTCCTCCCGCTCCGCGTTCTGGAAAAGTGGCGTTAGATATTATCGACGTCGGTAAGGCATACGGAGCAAAGCAAATTTTCAATCACGCAGAAATAAGTGTTGTGCGTGGTGAGAAAGTTGCTTTTGTTGGAAAGAATGGAGAGGGTAAATCTACTATGGTTAAGTTAATAGTAGGTTTAGAAAAGCACACTGGAGTTATTGAAATTGGTCATAATGTATCTTTGGGTTATTATGCTCAAAATCAGTCGGATATTTTAGATGGAAACAAGACGCTGTTTGAGACTATTGATGATGAAGCGACTGGTGATATGCGTACTAAGGTAAGAGGGTTACTTGGATCATTTTTATTTAGTGGGGAAGATGTAGATAAGAAAGTTAAAGTTCTTTCAGGTGGAGAAAGAGCAAGATTAGCTTTTTGTAAACTTTTACTAAAACCTATAAATTTATTAATTTTAGATGAGCCAACTAACCATTTAGATTTAAGATCTAAAGAGATATTAAAAGAGGCACTTCGAGCATATGATGGAGCTATGATTGTTATTTCTCACGATAGAGATTTTTTACAAGGATTAACGGAGAAAGTTTATGAGTTTAAGGGTGGTTCTGTAAATCAACATATCGGTGATGTATATGAATTTTTAAGAACCCGAAAAGTGCAATCGTTTAAAGAAATCGAAAAAGGCATAGGGGAGTCTATTAAAAAAGAAACTGTTAAGCCTTCTAGCAATGTGTCTACTCAGAATTTATTTGAGCTAAAGAAAGAATTAAAGAGAGAATGCAAAAGCTTAAAAAATACTGTTCAGAATTCAGAGAAGTTAATTGCCTCCTGTGAAGCTGTTGCTGAAAAATTGAATCATAGTTTACAAAATCCGTCCTTTTATAAGGACAAAGATTATGAAAAGGTCATGAAGGAATGGCAAGAGAATAATGCAAATTTAGAAGAAGTAATGAAGAAGTGGGAGTCCGCTATGGAATCCCTTGAAATAAAATCAGCCGAGCTTGAAAGGCTCGGCTGATTTTTCAGTTTTTTCTGGAATTAATTGCCCAATTCAGATAAGAATTTAATACGCATTAGACGCAGTTCCTGCTCAGAATATACCCCTTCAAACTCCTCTACTGCATCTTCCATAGAATCGGTAGGCGTTTCTCTAAAGTAATCAAATATCTCTTCTTGGTATTCTTCGTCAAGCAGCTCACCAATGCAGTAGTCTAGATTTACTTTTGTACCTGATTGAACAATATGCTCAATGTCTTCAAGTATTTCGTCTACAGACTTTCCTTTTGCTGATGCTATATCTTCAAGCGGTAACTTTCGGTCAACGCTTTGTATAATATAAACCTTTAAACCTGATTTATTTACGACAGACTTAACCACCATATCGTCAGGCCTATCAATTTCATTTTCGTCTACATACTTACGGATAGCTTTAATAAACTTGTCTCCAAATTTTTCTGCTTTGCCTTGACCAACCCCAGTAATGTTTGTCAATTCCTCCACTGATATTGGATAACGCGTTGCCATATCCTCTAAAGAGACATCTTGAAAAACAACATAAGGAGGTAAGTCTTCCTCTTTAGCAACCTTTTTTCTTAAATCTTTAAGAATGGAGTAAAGTTGATCATCTCCTGCTCCGCCTCCACCTTTTGGTGAGTTGTCTACATCTTTATCATTTCCCTCCTCACTGTAATCATGAGGTTTTACTAAATCAACCATTCCAGGTTTTTTTGTAAAATCTTTACCTTTTTTACTCACTTTTAAAACGCCGTAATTTTCTATTTCTTTAATTAAAAAACCATCAATAATACACTGTCGAATAATTGACTCCCAGTGTTTAGGGTCGTCACTGATCACGCTACCTTCGCCAAATAGTTTATGGGTTAAATGGCTGTAAGTTTTAATTTCGCTAATCTCCCTTCCTGCGATAAAATTAGAAATATATTTTGCTTTAAATCGTTCTTTTAAATCTAAAATAGTAGATAATAAAATAGTAACCTCGTGCTGTCCATCATACTTTTCTTTTGGGTTTAAGCAATTGTCACAATTTCCGCACGTTTCGTCTTTATATTCTTCTCCAAAATAGTGCAACAATTGTTTTCTTCTACAAACCGCTGTTTCGGCGTAAGAGACTGTTTCAAAAATTAATTGTCGACCAATTTCCTGCTCTGCTATAGGTTTTCCTTGCAGAAACTTTTCAAGCTTTTCTATGTCTTTGTATCTATAAAAGGCAATACATTTCCCTTCTCCATCATCTCTACCTGCTCTGCCTGTTTCTTGATAGTATCCTTCTAAACTTTTTGGAATATCATGATGAATAACAAAGCGTACATCGGGTTTGTCAATACCCATTCCAAAAGCAATGGTTGCAACAATAACATCTGCCTCTTCCATCAAAAACATATCTTGATGTTTTGCTCTTGTATTTGCATCAAGTCCTGCATGATAGGCCAAGGCTTTAATGCCGTTAACTTGGAGAGTTTGTGCAATTTCTTCTACTTTTTTTCTACTTAGGCAATAGACAATTCCTGACTTATTCATATTGGTCTTTATGAACCGAACAATTTGACTGCCGACGTCTCTTTTAGGCTGTACCTCATAATAGAGGTTCTTTCTATTAAAAGAGTCTTTAAACACTTTAGCATCAGTCATCCCTAGATTTTTTTGGATATCTTGCTGTACTTTAGGCGTTGCAGTTGCTGTTAATGCAATAATTGGAACACGGTCAATTGATTCTATTATTGACCTTAATTTTCGATATTCCGGTCTAAAATCGTGACCCCATTCTGAGATACAGTGAGCTTCATCGATAGCGACAAAAGAGAGTTTAATCTGTTTTAAGAATTCGATATTCTCTTCTTTTGTTAATGTTTCTGGTGCAACGTATAGGAGCTTAGTCTTTCCGTCTAGTAAATCTTGTTTTACTTTTGTAGTCTCTGTTTTATTAAGAGAAGAATTCATGAAATGAACAATGCTGTCATCAGTAGCAAAACCTCTAAGTGCATCCACTTGATTTTTCATCAGTGCAATTAAAGGAGAAACTATAATAGCAGTTCCTTCAAAAATTAGAGCAGGTAATTGATAGCACATTGATTTTCCACCACCTGTTGGCATTATAACAAAGGTATCTTTTCTATCAAGAATGTTTCTAATGATTAATTCTTGTTTTCCTTTAAACTTATTGAATCCGAAAAAATTTTTCAGTTCCTTGTGTATGTCCACTTTTTCAAGGGTTTGCATGAAATGTTAGTTTAGCTATTTTAAATTACTTTTGCTTCACTAATTTACTATCATTTACAGTGTAATTTAGTCAAATAATAAAAAAATATAAAAAAATGCCTTTAAAATCAACAGAGGATATAAAAAGAATAGCAAAAACAGTTTTAAAGAATGAGGCGGATGCATTACTTAAATTAGTTGATTATGTAGACGATAGCTTTGTAAAAAGTGTTCAGTTAATTTATGAATCCAAGGGTCGTGTGGTAATTACAGGAGTTGGGAAAAGTGCAATTATCGCTCAAAAAATAGTCGCTACCATGAATTCTACTGGGACTCCATCTATTTACATGCACGCAGCTGATGCAATTCATGGAGATTTAGGGAATATACAACGGGATGATGTTGTCATTTGTATCTCAAAAAGTGGAAACACTCCTGAGGTGAAAGTATTACTACCTTTAATTAAGAATTTTGGAAATCCGATAATAGCCATTACGGGTAATCTTTCATCGGCTTTAGCAGATTCTGCAGATTATGTATTGAATTCCACTATTGAAGAGGAAGCATGTCCGAATAACCTTGCACCAACAACAAGCACTACTGCTCAGTTGGCAATTGGTGATGCTTTAGCTGTTTGTTTACTTGATATGAAATCATTTACTTCTAATGATTTTGCGAGATATCATCCAGGAGGAGCTTTAGGAAAGAAGCTATACTTGAGAGTAGGCGAAGTGGCAGATCAAAATGAGAAGCCTTTTGTCCTCCCGGGTGATGACTTAAATAAAGTAATTTTAGAGATATCATCTAAGCGATTAGGTGCAACTGCAGTCGTTGAAAATAATAAGCTTCTTGGTATTATAACTGATGGAGATTTGAGAAGAATGTTGTCGAAAGGAGAATCTTTCGAGCATATAAAAGCCATGGATATTATGTCATCCAATCCTAAGGTTACTGCTTATGATACCTTGGCTGTTGAAGCTCTTAAGTTGATGAAGACTAATCATATTTCACAATTGATAGTTGAGAGAGAAGGAGTATATGTTGGTTTAATTCATTTACACGATTTGATTCGAGAAGGCATCATTTAAATACAGATATTACCCTTAAATTTGCCGACTTATGGTAGGTAAAACATCCCCTTACGACGAAGAGTTTTCTGACAAAGCTGAAATGTCATTTCTAGACCACCTAGAAGTTTTGCGTTGGCACCTAGTTAGGTCGGCTATTGCTGTTATGTTGTTTATGACCCTAGCTTTTGTTTTTAAAGGTTTTGTTTTTGATAAAATAATTTTAGCACCACAGTCTAGCGATTTTTTAACATATAGATTATTTTGTGACTTGTCGCATTGGTTAGAACTTGGAAATAAATTATGTTTTGAGGATATATCGTTCAGTTTAATTAATATCGCGATGTCAGGCCAGTTTACAACACACATATTGGTCTCGGCAATAGCAGGATTTATAATGGCTTTCCCTTATATTTTAATAGAGGTATGGCGATTCATTAGTCCGGGCTTAAAAAAGTCTGAAAGAAGATCAGCAATGGCTTTAGTTTTTTGGGGAACAGTATTGTTTATGATTGGTGTTCTTTTTGGATATTATATTATAGCACCATTATCCGTTCAATTTTTAGGGAATTACACAGTGAGCAGCGCTGTTTCAAACTCCATTAGTTTAAATTCATATATCAGCACACTAACCTCAATTGTAATTGCTTGTGCAATTGTGTTTCAATTACCGATTATAGTTTATTTCCTTTCTAAAGTTGGAATAATTACACCTCAATTAATGAAAACTTACAGAAGACATTCAATCGTAATTGTTTTAATATTATCTGCAATTATAACTCCTCCAGACATTACCAGTCAGATTTTAGTAGCTATACCACTTGTGTTTTTATATGAACTTAGTATTTTCATATCAAGGATGGTCGTAAGAAAAAGTACTATTTAAACTATAAACTATGAGCGAATCAGTTAATGAATTCAATGCCTACAGAGCCAAAATGAATGATAAGATTTTAGCTGCTGACAACAAAGTGTTAAAACGTCTATTCAATTTAGATACCAATACCTATTCTGGTGGCGCTTTAGATGTAAAAACTAAAGAATTACTGGGGCTGGTTGCCTCTATGGTTTTGCGATGTGATGACTGTATTAAGTATCATTTGGGAAAAGCGCATGATGAAGGAGTTACATCAGAGCAAATTTTTGAAGTCTTTGCTATTGCTAACATAGTTGGGGGAACTATTGTGATTCCTCATACCAGACGTGCGGTTGAATATTGGGAAGAATTAACCAACAAGAAGTAAGCTATTACTACTGATTTTTATTACATTTATTTTTTTCTTATTAGTTCAATGATTTCGCTTCGGCTGCCACACATTATATGTCTTCTTTTTGTTTTAGGATTTGGTAGCTTGAATGCTCAAAAAACACTAGTGAAAGGAGTTGTCTTAGATGCAAAAACAAATGAACCTTTACCGTTTGTAAATATTATTTTTAAAAATTCTAAAACGGGTACAACTACGGATATAGATGGCAACTATATTTTAGATACCTATTATGCTACAGACTCATTAACAGCCTCCTTTATAGGGTACAATTCATCTACCAAATTTGTAAAACGAGATGTTTCTCAAACGATTAATTTCGAATTAAATACAGGAGGAGGTGTCTCTATCGGAGAAGTTACTGTTACTTATAAAGGTAATCCAGCCCATGTTATTCTAGATCGTATTATCGCTTTAAAGGATGTAAATAACAGAGAGAAATATGATGCTTATGAATATGAGGTTTATAATAAGGTAGAATTTGATTTGAACAATATCTCTGATGAATTTATGGATCGCAGAGTATTTAAGAATCTTGATTTTATATTTGATTTCATGGACAGTACTACTAGCGATAAAAAGTACTTACCTATGTTCATGACTGAATCTCTATCTGATTATTATTATAGAAGAGATCCTAAGTCTGAAAGAGAGTTAATTAAAGCAACCAAAGTGTCAGGGGTTTCTAACCAAAGTATTTCTCAATTTTTAGGTGACATGTACCAGAATGTTAATGTGTATGAGAATTACATTGGAGTATTTGGAAAATCTTTCGTAAGTCCAATTGCAGATTTTGGAAAGCGATTTTACAAGTATTACTTACTGGATTCCATGGTAGTCGATGGTAGCTTCTGCTATGAAATTAAGTTTGAGCCAAAACAAATACAAGAGCCTGTTTTTAGCGGTACTATGTGGATTAATGATACAACCTATGCGATTAAAAGAATTGAGGCTAGCATAAACGATAATGCGAATATTAACTTCATTAATGGATTCTCTGTAGAGCAACGCTACAAAAAAGTTGATGGAGAATATTGGATGTTAGCAAAAGATAAACTGGTAGTGGATTTTACAGTAGCAAAAAACTCTATGGGGTTATATGGGAGGAAAACTACCACATACAAAGATTTTCTAATTAATGAACTCAAGCCCGATGAAATGTTTAATGGGCTGGAGCGAGTAGTTGTCGAACAAGGTGCAAATGAGAAAGGCGAAGCTTATTGGAATGAAAATCGTCATGACACCTTAGCCGAGAATGAACAGAACATTTATAAGATGGTAGATTCGGTTAAGAATGTGCCGGCTTTTAGAACCTTTATAGATGTAGTTCAACTCGTTTTTACAGGATATAAAGAGGTTGGTTTATTTGAAATTGGACCTTATTTTAATGCCTACAGTTTTAACAAGGTAGAAGGTCATCGGTTTAGGGTAGGTGGGCGAACCAGTAATAGCTTTAGCACTAATTTAATGGTGGAAGGCTATCTTGCTTATGGTCTAAAAGATATGGAGTTTAAATACGGAGGAGGATTGTTATATTTTCTTTCAAAGGACCCTAGACATTCCGTAAGCTTTAATTATTCAAAAGATGTAGAGCAGTTAGGTTTAAGTCAGAATGCATTTAGTGAAGACAATATTCTTTCTTCCGTACTTAGAAGAAATCCAAATGACAAACTTACAGGTGTAGAGGAGTTTAAAATTGGAACTGAGCGATTCTGGTTTAATGGATTTTCAACTGACTTGACAGTTACCAATAGGAATATGGTGCCGCTAGGAAGTATTAAGTATAATTTACCAGATGCTGCAGGAGGCACTTCAGTAAGTTCAATTCAAACAACAGAGGTAGGAATAAGGACTAGATTCGCCTATCAAGAAGCATTTGTGTCGGGTGAGTTCGATAGAATAAGTCTAGGGACTGATTATCCTATTTTAGAGCTAAGTCTTGGTTTTGGTTTGAAAGATGTATTGGGAGGAGATTATGATTACACGAAGGCGGTCCTATCGCTATCGGATAATATAAAGTTAGGTACCTTCGGAAGGACGAATGTAAAACTTCAAGCAGGTAAATATTGGGGAACACTTCCTTTTCCTGTATTGGAAATACACAATGGAAACGAAACCTATTTCTTTGATAACTCTGCTTTTAATTTAATGAACTTCTTTGAGTTTATTAGTGATCAGTATGCTAGTGCAATGGTAACCCATCATTTTGAAGGATTTTTTTTAAATAAGATCCCTTTGATGCGAAAATTAAAGTGGAGAGAGGTAGTTACAGGAAGAGCAGTTATCGGAAGTTTGCAAGACAAGAATAAACAAACCTTGGCGCTTCCATCAAATATTGAACTAGAGGAGCCGTATTTGGAAACGGCAGTTGGTATTGAAAATATATTCAAAATTATACGAGTGGATGCATTATGGCGTTTAACACATCTTGACCGTCCAGATATTCAAAAGTTCGGAATTCGTGCTACTTTTGAAATACAATTTTAGAAGCCTAAATATTATGAAATTAAGAGCCGAGAATATTATCAAAAAATACAAAAAGCGAACAGTCGTAAAAGGTGTTTCTGTAGAAGTGGAGCAAGGGGAGATCGTAGGATTACTTGGGCCAAACGGAGCGGGTAAAACAACTTCTTTTTATATGATGGTTGGCTTGGTTACTCCAAATGAAGGAAAGATCTTTTTGGATGGTGATGATATCACATCATTACCAATGTACAAGAGGGCTCAGAGAGGTGTTGGATATCTTGCTCAAGAGGCATCCGTTTTTAGAAAATTGTCTGTTGAAGATAATATTAAAGCTATTTTAGAGATGACTAAACTATCTAAAAAGGAGCAAGCAGATAAGTTAGAAAGTTTACTAGACGAGTTTAGTCTGCATCATGTTAGAAAAAATAGAGGAGATCTATTGTCTGGAGGAGAACGCCGCAGATGCGAGATTGCTCGATGCCTTGCTACTGACCCAAAATTTATTTTATTAGATGAGCCTTTCGCTGGAGTAGACCCTATTGCAGTAGAGGATATTCAAGGTATTGTGGCAGGTTTGAAAAAGAGAAATATCGGAATTTTGATTACCGACCACAATGTGCAAGAGACTCTAGCTATTACAGATAGAGCCTACTTGCTTTTTGAGGGCAATATTTTGAAAGCAGGAACAGCAGAAGAGCTGGCTGCAGATGAGCAAGTTCGAAAAGTTTATTTAGGTAAGAACTTCGAACTAAAGAAACCTAAAGTTAACTAAGCTTCCACTATTTCAAATTCAAAGCTCTCCATTAATTGGTTAGCTAGTATTTTTTTACATGCCTCTTCAACTTTACTAGATGCAGTAGCTTTATCAGCAGCTTCTATTTCTAGAGTGATATGTTTTCCAATTCGAACATTTTCTATTTCACTTAGATTTAAGTTTTTTAAGCTAGAGGTTACGGCTTTCCCTTGTGGATCTAATAATGCCTTTAATGGCATGATGTCTATTTCGGCTTTAAATTTCATTTTTTGGTTTGATGGAATTAGTAATAACAGATAATATAATGTACAAAATTAGAATAATTGGTATAGCTATAAAATAAAATAGCACAAATAGTGCTATTGAAATCCCAATAAAGATAAATTTTACCTGGTTTTCTTTCCAATTAAAATTTTTAAACTTTAAAGCAAACAATGGAATCTCTGAAATCAATAACAGCGACCAAACAAGAATATTTATTACGATAAACGCAGGTTGAGTCATTATTTCATGTATGGAAATTGCAAGATCTTCTGAAAAATAATTTCCTTGCCATTCTATTAGTGGGATAGAAAGCCAAAACAAAGCATTTGCAGGTGTAGGGACACCAATAAATGAAGAGGTTTGTCGTTCGTCAATATTAAATTTAGCTAATCTATAAGCAGAAAATACGGCAATAATAAATGCTAAATAAGGAATTAAGGGTTGTTTAGGATATACGTCAATCAGAAGTTGATATACAATAACAGAGGGTGCAAAACCAAAAGTGATTACGTCAGCTAGACTATCTAATTCTTTTCCAATTGGTGAAGAAACGTTTAGCAAGCGAGCTGACAATCCATCAAAAAAATCTAAAAAGGCACCTATTAAAATAAGAACTGCAGCCTCTGCAAGAAAACCCTGAAAAGCAAATACAACAGAAATACAACCCGAGAATAGGTTAGATGATGTAAGTATATTTGGGATGCTCCTTTTCATTTATAAAAGAACAAAAGTAATGATATAATGAGGAGTGCTGTTAATTTTAGAATCCATTTAAATCAACAATTTAGCTACTCACCGAAAAATGGGAATGTAAAGCACATAAATAAGTAATTTTGAGTAATAAAATAATTAATATCGAGTTATTACATCGTTAATTATTTTGAATCAGCAGTATAATCTTATGATAAAGCAACTTTTTACACTAACTATCGCGTTAATCTCAGTTTTAGGAGCTTCAGCACAATCAAGAAAATACAGTAATGAATTTTTAAATATTGGAGTCGGGGCGCGTGCCTTAGGTATGGGTAATGCCTTTACCGCTAGAGTTAATGACGTAACTGCAGCATATTGGAACCCTGCTGGTCTAACTCAAATGGAAGATGACTTTCAAGTTGGATTAATGCATGCTGAGTACTTCGCTGGAATTGCAAAATACGATTACGGTGCTTTTGCAACGCGTATCGACAATAAGAGTGTTTTTGCCCTTTCTGTTCTTCGTTTTGGTGTAGATGATATTCCAAACACAACCCAACTTATTGATCAGGACGGCAATATTAGCTATGACAAGATTAAATCGTTTTCAGCTGCTGACTACGCATTCTTATTATCTTACGCTAGAGAAACCAATATTGACGGACTAAGTTTAGGTGGAAATGCGAAGGTGATTTACAGAAATGTAGGAGAGTTTGCCAATGCATACGGCTTTGGTTTAGACCTATCAGCATTGTATAAAAGAGGAAATTGGTTGTTCTCTGCAGTAGGCAAAGATGTTACTTCAACTTTTAACGCATGGAGTTACTCTTTAGATGATGAAACGGAGCAAGTGTTTTTACAAACAGGAAACGATTTGCCTGAGAATGGTTTAGAGATAACATTGCCCCAGTTAGTTCTTGGAGTTGGGCGAAAAGTAGCTTTAGGGTCAAGGTTTTCAGTTTTTACTGAATTAGATTTTGGTGTGACATTTGATGGTGAAAGAAATGATTTGATCAGTTCTGATCCTATAGCTATAGATCCACGATTCGGAATGGAAATTGCTTACCAGCAATTTATATTTTTGCGCGGAGGAATTGGCAATTTCCAAAAAACAACTGACCTATTTGGCGTAAGAGAAACAAGCTTTCAGCCGAATTTCGGTATAGGGTTCAAATACAAGGGGTTCTCTTTGGATTATGCATTTAGTGATATTGGTGATCGATCTGTTGCATTATATTCGAACGTGTTTTCACTTCGAATAGACCTCAATAAAAAAGGGAGCTAGTGATAAAAAAAATACTGTTTTTTCTGATTGGTTTATCGAATTTGGCAGTAGTTGCTCAAAATTTTGGCAATGAGTGGATAAACTATAATCAAAAATATTACGAGTTTAAGGTAGTAGAAACAGGTGTTTATAGAATAAACTTTGCGAATCTCATTAGCGCAGGAATTCCTGTGAATACGATCAACCCCAAGAATATTCAACTTTATGGAAGAGGTGTTCAAATTCCAATTTTTATAGAAGGAGAAGCTGATGAAGTTTTTAATCCTTCTGATTTCATAGAGTTTTATGCAGAAAAAAATGATGGATGGCTCGATGAAGAACTGTATAAAGGAGCTAATAACCAACCTAATCCATATTATAGTCTGATAAATGATACAGCTACTTATTATTTAACGGTTAGTAATTCATTAAATAATTTGCGTTACTCATTAGAAACGGCTAATAATTTTACTACTTATACTCCTTTAACATCAGTAACGGTAGAGAAAATATCTTCTTTTAATACCAACTACTATGATGGAGAAACTATTCAAGGTCAGGCTACAAGTCCTGAATATGTGCCCACTGAAGGATGGATGAGTAGAGTGATCAGTAATTCTGGATCATCGGTTTTTACAACTTCCTTAAATACTGAAAAAGCTAAGCCAAACGGTACTGCTTTTTTAGAAACTGCGGTAACTGGTCAGTCTGATTTTAGACCTATTTCTACAGGAGACCATCATTTACAAATCTCATTTGGAAATCAATTGATAGATACTGTTTTTGAAGGGTATGAATTAGTTAAATTCCAGCGCAGCTTATCTACTAATAGCTTGGGACAATTGTCTACAGGTATAACCTATCGGCAGGTAAATGATTTAGGAGCAGGTAGTGATCGCATGGCTATCGGTTTTGCAAAGTTGTCTTATGAGCATTTGCCTGATGCTGAAGGTAAATCATTGTTTACTTTTCAAGTTGACGATAATCTAAGTTCAAATAGGAATTATTTTAAGTTTACAAATTTCTCCGGTTCCTCAGAAAACTTTATTTTGGAGCTAAAGAATAATAGACGGATAAAAGTTTATCAATCAGGTAATGAATATAATGCGCTCATTCCAAATGGAGGTAATGCAAAAAAGTGTGTGCTTTATTCATCTTCTGGAGTCAAGTCAATTGGTAGCTTAAGAGCAGTCGGACAGAATGGTTTTTTTCAAAATTACATTAGCACTATCCCTGATTCTGCATACATTATGATTTCTCATCCCTCATTGGATGTCGAGGTTTTAAATTATGCGAATTACAGAACAAGCACAGGGCACTACCCTTATATAGTTGATGTTAATCAGCTTTATAAACAATATGGTTATGGTGTAACACAGCATCCGTTGGCTATAAGAAATTATTTAAACGATGTATTGGTAAACTCAGGAACTACTCCTGCTTATTTATTTTTAATTGGAAAGTCAATCCGTGCAAAAATAGTTAGAGGAAAAGCCTCTTTATATGTCAATAATTTGGTGCCTTCCATAGGAAATCCTGCTACAGATAATTTATTTACAGCTGGCTTAAATGGAACTGGACTAGATGTAGCAATACCAACTGGAAGAATTTCAGTAAATAGCAATTTAGAATTAAAGGCCTATCTAGATAAAATACGTTCTTACGAGTCGGCTCAGCCTGCATTATGGATGAAGCAAGCCCTTCATTTTATTGGAGGTAAGTCATTGTTAGAGACGCAAGCTTTTGAAAATTACATGACTCAATATTCAACTACCTTTATAAACGGAGCAACGGGCGGAAATGTAAGAACCTTTAAAAAGACAACAGCTGCACCAATTCAAACTACTTTAGCCGATAGTATTAGCACATTAATTAATCAGGGTGTTAGTATGATGACCTTTTTTGGACATGCCTCTAACACCGGTGGATTTGATATTAATATAGATGAGCCTGAAAATTTAAATAATCGAGGACGATATCCTATAATTTTAGGAAATGCATGCTATACAGGAGATGTTCATCAAGAGGGATCCATAAGCACATCAGAGGATTATGTCATTATTCCCGAAAAGGGCGCGATAGGGTTTGTTGCAACAGTAGATCTTAGTTATCCCATACCTTTAAATATCTTTTCATCAGAATTTTATAGGCAGATTTCTAATAAAAGTTATGGCAAAAGCATAGCGTATTGCATGCAACAGTCAGCAAAGTTGGTACAAACCAATGCTTTTCCTGAATTAAAAGGTGTAATCTTAGAGATGAGTTTACAAGGAGATCCTGCAATGGCGCTAAATTCGTTTTCTAAGCCTGATTATGTAGTTAATTCATCTTCAGTTAGTATTTCACCAAGAGAGGTAACAAGTGAGGTGGATTCATTTACAGTCATTATAAACGTGGAAAATATAGGTAAAGCAATTGATGACTCGCTTACAATAGAAGTTGTTCGTCGTTTTCCAAATAATAGAGACACGGCATATATTTTTAAGATTTCCCCTGTTTTATACCAGGCTATATTCAGATTAAAACTACCAACAGATTTAGTGAATGGTATTGGGGAAAATAATTTTACAATTACCGTAGATCGATTAAATGAGATTCCTGAGTTAAATGAAAACAATAACAGAGCCTTCAAGTCACTAATTATTCGCTCAGGTGATTTAATTCCTGTATATCCTTACAATTATGCAATTGTTCCAAATCAAGGTGTTACATTGAAAGCTTCTACAGCATTTGCATTTGAGCAAGAACGAAATTACGTTGTAGAGTTGGATACAAATTCGAGCTTTAGTAGCGCTTTTAAACAAACTACGACGATAACATCTAAAGGCGGAGTAATTGAATGGTCTCCTGCAATTTTGTCTGCCATGCCTGATAGTGCTGTATATTTCTGGAGGGTGAGTAAGGAGGCTGATGTGAATGGTAAGTTGAATTGGAAGCAATTCTCATTTCAGTATATTCCCACAAAAGTTGGATGGGGACAAGATCATTTTGATCAATTGTCCATGAATACGTTTCAGTTTATAGAGCCAAATTTTACCTCTAAAAATTTTGATTTTGTTGATAATGTAAAACAGCTTTCAGTTGTAAATATTGGCAATCCTTCCAGCACAACTATTTTGGATCAAATAAAATACAGTATAGATAATGTTACACGCGAAAGAAATGGATGTTCAGTGTCGCCTTCATTTATGATCGCTATACTGGATTCATTATCCTTTGAGCCGTGGAGAACTCCTTATAATGGATTAAATAGTAATCGCAATTACGGACAAGCGAATATAAATGGATCTTGTCGTTCAAGAACGGAGGAGTACTTCATTTATCGGGCAAATGATCCCACACAGATGCAAGCAATGAGAACATTGCTCCTAGATACAGTTCCTAACGGATCTTATATATTGGTGTATAGCTGGTATAATATAAAATATACAGATTTGAACTTTTCGAATCCTGCAATAATGCAAACTTTTTCAGATTTAGGATCTACTAGAGTTCCTGCAATTGGTGATTCAATTCCTTTTATATTCTTGGTGCAGAAAGGAAACCCTGGTTCAGTTAGAGAGGTGGCAGGAGATAGTATAAATGATCAAATAGAATTAAAGGTTAATTTATTATCAAGTTCTACCTTTGGTAGTATTAATTCAAAATTAGTTGGTCCGGCCTTAGCTTGGGACAGTTTAGTCTGGCGAACAAAATCATTAGAAACGATATCTCAAGATAGCTCAGCATTATCTGTATTTAAACACAAAAATGAAAAAACTCAAGGAGATCGAATCCTTCGAAATGTGTCGAATCAACTACCTCGGATGAGTCTGTCTACTTTATTAGATGCAACAGAATCACCATTACTAACTATGCAAATGTCTGCTAATGATGAACTATTGCAAACACCTCCACAGTTAGATTTATGGCATGTTTACTATGATCCTGTTCCTGAAGGAGCACTTAACCCAAAGAAGGGATTTGAAGTCTTAAATGATACAGTTTTAGAAGGAGAACGATTTGTTGCATCAGTTACTTTTGAAAATATAAGTGAATATGATATGGATAGTGTTTTGGTGAATTACTCATTAATAACCTCGAGTAATAAACTAGTATCACTGCCTTCTAAGCGCCTATCTAGTTTGCCTTCTGATAGCTTCTTAATTGTTCCCATTACTATTTCTACGCTGGGTTACTCAGGCACAAATACCTTGTTAATTGATATCAATCCAAATGATGACCAACCTGAGCAATATCATTTTAACAACATTGGACAATTATCCTTTTTTGTGAATAAGGATAATATCAATCCTGTGATGGACGTAACCTTTGATGGGAGACGTATTATTAATGGTGAATTAATTGGTCCTGAGCCAGAAATTGTAATTGAATTGTCAGACGAGAATAAATACCTTTTACTTAACGATACGGCCAATTTTGCAGTATATCTAAAGGCTCCTGATGAAGAAGAAAAACGAATAAATTTTGGCTTTCAACCTGATGGTGGACAAATGGAATTTTTTGAGGGAACCTTACCGAAGAATTCTGCAAGAATTGTGTATAGGCCTAAACTTTATAACGATGGTATTTATCAACTTCGTGCTCAGGCAAATGACAAAAGTGGAAACTTGTCAGGAAGTTCAGACTATTTGGTAACTTTTGAGATAGAAACAAAGGCTTCTATTTCTCGATTAATGAATTATCCCAATCCTTTTACTACTAGTACTCGGTTTGTATTTACATTAACAGGCACCCGATTGCCTGATTATTTGCAAATTCAGATAATGACCATAACAGGAAAAGTAGTAAAAGAAATAGATCTAAGCGAGTTAGGGCCAATTAGAATTGGAAACAATATTACTGATTATGCTTGGGATGGCACAGATGAGTTCGGAGACCGACTAGCCAACGGTGTCTATCTCTACAGGGTGCGTACAAACTTAGATGGAGAAGCAATAGCGCATAGAGATACTGGCGCAGACAAATATTTTAAGCAAGGCTACGGAAAAATGTATTTGATGCGATAGATAAGATTTGTTTGTTATATTCGTTTAGTGGGATCACAATTAAAACTTAAACTTTTATGAGAATTAAATGGGTTTTGACTTTTTTGCTAGTAGCAATTTCTTTTGGTTTATTTGCACAAGAACCTAGTGCTACTAAACTATTATTTAATGGATTATCATTAGGAGTAGGGCCTTTCAGCTTTTCTTCAGGTATTTCTTCTGTCACTACTTTTCAGAAATTAGCACCTCAGTCTGAGTTGTTGAAGATGAACTTAAAGGAGTTTAATAGTTCATATTATTACGATGAACTCCATTCCAATACGATTACAGGAGGTTATGCTCATTTTAATATTGTAGGAAAGGATAGACCTGAAGCGTTGTTTAGCCGAAGCTTTAGAATAGGTATTGCATATGCAGACCAATCTACTTACTTCAATTCTTATAATAGAATAGAAACATTTACAATAGATACAGTCACTTCAAATACTACTGGTATTCAATATCCAATTGACTCTACAGCCTCCCAGAGTTTATCTATGAATTATAATCAATCACAGCTTTATGTAGATGCCGCATACCTATTACAAACTGGTGAATGTAATCGGTTTTCTTTATTTGGAGGGTTAGGTGCTGCGGTAGGTCTAACGATAGATGCTTTTACAACGGTATACTTAAGTGATAACTTTAGTTACGCTGCAAACACTCCCCAATTGTTTCAACCTCAAGATGAGGATTATAATTATAAAGAGGAAGTATTTAAAAATAAGGTTGGTGTTTCATTTATTGCATCTATACCATTAGGAGTTGACTTCAGAATTGGTCAAAATAGAAGTTTTTGGAAAAATAGTCATCTATGTTTTGAGATTAGACCAAGTCTTTATGTAAATCAAATACCAGAAGTAGAAACGGAACTAACTACAGCAGTAATTAGTATGTTTAGTTATCGCTTTCAGTTTAGATAGCTACAAAAAAAGAACTTCGAAATTTTCGAGGCTCTTTTTTTGTGTACGGGATTAAGTCAGACAATGACTATTTTATAATTTTCTTAACCAATCGTTCGCTACCATTAAAAAGTTCTAGAAAGTAAACACCTTCGGGCAATGCTGAGGTATTGATATTGAAGTTTCCTATACCATTTAATTTATTCGAGCTTGTAACTTGGCCTAGTGAATTTAGTAATCTAAGGTTTAATTCTCCTTTGTAGTTACTGTTTACATTTAGTTGATTATTAATTGGATTCGGGAAAATTGAAATTGATTGTTCAAGCGTAATTTCTCCTAATGAGGTAACGATGTTGGCAGTAATTGGCACAGTGATATTTCCTTGAGAACCCGGTAATCCAGTGCTAAAGCTCAACGATTCATTAATGTTTCCAAAAGTGTTGGTGGCTAATTTGATTGGAAAAGTAAATGACTCTCCGGGATTAATTGTGGCAGTAACTCCAATGGAAGGATCAAAACTAAGGTCTGTAGTGTTTGATAATGCGATATTAGATAAGTTGATAACACTGTTCCCTGTATTTACAATAATGTAATTAAATAAAGTGTCCGTACTTACTGAACCATAGTTAATTGAAGCTTGGGTAATGTCAATGTTATTTATTGTTGGTGCTACTGAGTTGCTCACCAAATTGGTAATACGGTCTGCAAATTGAGGATAATCTATAAAGGGGTTTCTGTTTCCTTGAAAAGCGAAAACATCATCGTTTCTAGTTGTTTCAATCACATCTGGTGCAAATGTCGCATGCCATTGTTTTAGAATATTTTGTTGCACTGAAAAATGATTCGAGTAGTCTTGGTAGCGCAATACAAAATACATCATAGCTCTTGCCGTACTTCCTTTTTGTGCATCTCTTGGCTCAAAAAGAGAATTGTTAGAGAAAGAGCCGCCTCCAACTGCAGATCCTCCTGTTACTGCGCCAAAAGCCTTATTTCCTCGTGTAGAGTTAGAGTTGTTTGTTGTAGGGAATAAATGATGCAAATCACTTTTCATCGGAAGGTTAGAGTTAAAAAATCCTTGCGGGAAAGTATGTTCCGTATTAAACTGAGGATTTCCATTTTGTGCAGCAGATCTACTTGTATATCCTGTTATTTTTGTGCCGGTGTAAACACATTCTAGTGTATTTACTGTTGCAGCTTGACCATTATTTTTTTCATTGTCAATTTGCATAAACATTTCATCACGAGCTGCATTATAACTAATATTTGTAGACATTCCAGTAGTAATCGTTGTTTTAATCGATGTTTTAAGTACTTCTTCAGATTTGTTTTCAGTAGCTGAATAATAGGTTTTGGAGTACGTTCCTTGTCCTACTAAATCCACCGCTGTAAAACCACTATTTGCTGTGTGCTTTATGATTAGCTCAGAATTATGCTGAATGTTATGTTTAGGGTTAAATTTTACATATATAGTTTTACTTCCATTAGGAGCAATGGTAAAGTTGGTTTCACTACTAGAAAAGGGAGTGCTATTATACGTATTGTAAAATTTTAATTGATTTACAGTTATAGAATTACTTGATGAATTCGAAATAATCAAAGGTAGACTGTCTGTGGTTAATTCATTTACTGACCCAAAAGATAACTGCGGTTGATCGACAGTTAAAACTTGGGATGATAAAAAAAGAGGTGTGCTTAACGCAAAAAGTAAAAATCTTTTCATAATGGAGTTTTAATTTACCACAAAAGTAAATATTAATAACTTTACCCCACTTCAAATTACTATGAGCCAAATTAAGAATACGTTATTATCTTTATCAAGTGGTTTGCTTTTGGCTGTTGCATGGCCTGAAACACCCGGAATCACCTTTTTTATTTTTGTAGCTTTTCTACCCCTGCTTTTTGTAGAGCATAATCTCTCTAAGGATGGAGACAACCGCTCAGTAGCCTTTTTTGGCCAAAGTTATTTGGCTTTTTTTGTGTTTAATCTAATCACCACCTGGTGGATTTACTATGCATCATTAACAGGAGCAGTTATGGCGATAGTGTTTAACTCCTTTTTCATGGCTGTAGTTTTCTTTTTGTTTTATCTAGTAAAGCAGCGTGTAGGAAATAAGGAAGGTTATATCGGTTTAATTTTGTTATGGATTGCATTTGAGTATTTACATCTAAACTGGGAGTTATCATGGTCGTGGCTTACTTTAGGAAATGCTTTTGCAAACACTCCCTCTTGGATACAATGGTATGAGTATACGGGTCATTTGGGTGGTTCTTTGTGGATTTTGATTGGTAATTTATTGTTGTTTTTTATTGTTCGAAATATCATTACCTACAAAAAGTCATTTCAAGGTCAAATTGTTAGAATTTTATTTTTGTTGATACTTCTAATTGGTCCTATGTACTGGTCAATTTCGGTTTACACGAATTATGAGGAAGTTGTAGATCCTGTTGAGGTGGTAGTAGTTCAACCTAATATTGATCCTTATACAGACAAGTTTGGAGGTATGTCAGAGTCTGATCAAATAAACCGAATCTTTGATTTGGCTGAACGAGAAGTAGATGAAAATACGGATTATATTGTAGCACCAGAGACCTCCTTTCCAGCAAATTACTGGGAACATGAAATTAATTATATATATGGAACTGAGCGAGCTCGAAAAACAATCGAGAAGTTTCCTCAAGTGACGTACGTTGGAGGTTTGTCAACTGCTCGCTTATATACCGATGGAGAAGACTACCCTTTTACTGCTCGAAAGTTTAGTGATAATAGCCCTGGAAGATATGATATTTTTAATGCAGCTGTTCAAATTGACAAAACACAAAATATTGCACTGCACAGAAAATCAAAGCTTGTATTGGGGGTTGAAAAACTTCCTTTCAGAAAATACTTAAGCTTTATTGATAAGTTTTCTATAAAGCTAGGCGGAGCAAGTGGCTCATTGGGTTTTCAAGAGCATCCTACTAACTTTATAAATCAAGATAGTATAAATGTAGCACCTGTGATTTGTTACGAATCGGTATACCCCGAATATGTTGGGCAATATATAAATCAAGGAGCTGAACTTATTTTCATCATTACGAATGATGGTTGGTGGGAAAATACCGCAGGTTACAAACATCATTTAGCTTATGCTCGATTGCTAGCGATTTCATATCGTAGAAGTATTGCAAGAAGCGCGAATACTGGAATATCAGCATTTGTTAATCAACGTGGGGATGTGCTACAAAGAACGTCTTGGTGGCAACAAGATGTTTTAAAAGCTCAGCTTAATAAGAATGATAAAATTACCGTATATGCATCAAATGGAGACTTTATTGGACGCACAGCAGCCTTGTTCGCTCCGCTTTTGTTATTGCTCTCATACGTAAGGAAAGTGCGCAATAAATAAGGTGCGATTTATAGGTCTAATAAGTTGATATTTCTTTAATTTTGTAGCCTATCAAGAATGAGTAAACGAATAGTAATAGGTATAAAATTTCAATAAAATCAAGATGGAAAAATACGATGTAGCAATAATTGGATCAGGACCTGGTGGATATGTATGTGCCATTAGATGCGCACAGCTAGGCATGAAGACAGTACTCATCGAAAAGTATAGCTCTTTAGGAGGGACTTGTTTAAACGTTGGTTGTATTCCTTCAAAAGCATTGTTGGATTCTTCAGAGCATTATCATCAAGCAAAGCACCAGTTTGAAGAACACGGTATCGGTTTAAAGGACTTAAAGGTAAACTTTGAGCAAATGATTAAGCGTAAGCGCGGAGTTGTTGAGCAAACTGTTGGAGGTATTGATTTCTTGATGAAAAAAAACAAGATTGATGTACTTACCGGTACAGCTTCTTTTGAGAGCAATACAGTTATCAATATTGAAGGAGAAAAAACATCAAAAATAGAGGCCAAAAAGGTAGTTATTGCTACAGGATCTAAGCCGGGCTCTTTACCTTTTATTACCCTTGATAAAGAGCGTGTAATTACGTCTACAGAGGCATTGGAGCTGAAAGAAATACCCAAGAAAATGATTGTTATCGGTGGCGGTGTGATTGGTTTAGAGCTTGGTTCAGTGTATGCACGTTTAGGTACCGAAGTTTCAGTGGTAGAGTATATGGATGGCATTATCCCTACTATGGACAAAACGATGGGTAAGGAATTGCAGAAGTCGTTAAAGAAAATAGGAATCGAATTTTATTTAAGTCATAAAGTGAAATCTGTTCAAAATACAGGTAAGTCAGTAACTGTAAAGGCTGACAATAAAAAAGGTGAAGAAATTAGTCTAGAAGCAGATTGCTGCTTAGTATCAGTAGGTAGAACTCCTTACACCAAGGGGTTAGGTCTAGATAAAGCAGGTGTAAAGTTAGATGATAGAGGCCGAGTAGAAGTAGACGGACACTTAAAAACAAATGTTGATAATATTTATGCAATTGGGGATGTAGTAAAAGGCGCTATGCTTGCACACAAAGCTGAAGAAGAAGGAATGTTTGTTGCTGAACATATGAATGGAGAACATCCACATATTGATTATAACTTAATTCCTGGAGTAGTTTACACATGGCCAGAAGTTGCAAGTGTAGGCCAAACTGAGGAGCAATTGAAAGAGTCGGGTAGAGCGTATAAGGCCGGCTCATTCCCATTTAAAGCAAGCGGAAGAGCTAGAGCAAGTATGGACACTGATGGAGTTGTAAAAGTATTAGCAGATAAGGAAACGGATGAAGTATTAGGCGTTCATATTATTGGGCCTAGAGCAGCTGATATGATTGCTGAGGCAGTTGTCGCTATGGAATTTAGAGCCACTGCAGAGGATATTTCAAGAATGAGTCATGCTCACCCTACATTTACCGAAGCATTGAAGGAAGCTGCATTGGCGGCTACAGACAACAGAGCGATTCATATTTAAAAGAACTATTTTAAGAACTGAATGTTTGAAAAGCGTTGTGGATGAAAATTTACAACGCTTTCAATTTATAAAAGACATAAGATGGATAAAACTGGTGTATTAATAGTGAATTTGGGAACTCCTGACAGCCCGAAAGTAAAGGATGTTCGCCCTTATCTGCGTGAATTTTTAAATGACCCAAGAGTGATTGATATCCCATGGTTATTGCGTAAAATATTGGTGAATTTGATCATCGTGCCCTTCAGATCATTTAGTTCTTCTAAAATATATAAAGAACTATGGACAGATAATGGCTCACCATTATTAATTTATGGAGAAGAGGTAAAAGAAATGCTTCAAGATAAATTAGGCGACCAGTTTGGGGTTCACTTAGCTATGCGCTACCAAAACCCAAGTATGGATAAAGTAATGGCTGAAATGCGTCTACTTAACTATACCAAGATTGTTGTTTTTCCTATGTTTCCGCACTATGCTTCTGCAAGTACAGGTTCTGCAATAGAGAAAGCAATGAAAATTATGAGTAAATGGTGGGTAATTCCTGATGTTACTTTTATCAGTCAATATTGGGATCATCCTGGATTTATTAATGCATGTGTTGAAAGAGCAAAGCAGTATAATTTAGACGAATACGAACATTTCTTATTTTCGTATCACGGTGTTCCTGAGCGACATGTAGATAAAGTTTATTTAGATGGTTCACCTTGTGCTGATCACAATTGTGAGAATGAATTAACAGACACAAATAAATATTGCTACAAAGCAACCTGTTTTGCTACCACTCGACTTATCGTAGAACGCTTAGGTATTCCTGAGGATAAATATACAGTAGCTTTCCAGTCACGGTTAGATAATAAATGGTTAACACCATTTTCGGATAAAGTGGTTGAGGAGAAGGCAAAAGGAGGAATGAAAAAAATGTTGGCTTTTAGTCCTGCGTTTGTTGCTGATTGTTTAGAAACTACCGTGGAGATTGGTATTGAATACCAAGAAATATGGGAGGAGCATGGAGGAGACAAACTTCAATTAGTAGAAAGTCTGAATGCTCACCCAATATGGGTAAACGCGATTAGGGATATGATTTTAGAGCGAGTTTAATACTCGCTTTTTTTTCGCTTATAAAGTTGTGTTTTAGTGAAGAGGCGACGAGATCTGCGAATCTGCTTAAAATTTTATACTTCTGTATTAAATGAATCTCGTTGTATTTCATATTTAATCATTCAATGGCTCACCCTCAGGTCGATTATGTTTCCATCGTTTATGGCTCCATAGCCAGTAGGCAGGTTCTTTAACAATTTCTGCCTCCAAAATACGTGTGTGTGTTTTGGTAATCTCTCCATAAGAAGTTTTACTAGCATCATCACATATAGCTTGATATTCAATTTGAAAATGTCCACGTTTTAAGCGTCGAATATGACCGTAAACTACTGCGCAATTGTGCTCTGAAGCAAATTTTTCCGCTCCAAATTGAACGCCTGTTTCTTGATTTAAAAACGTCATCCAAAACGCTCTTTGGCCTTTTCTTGGCGATTGGTCTGAGCCAAAAATAATCATTCGTTTTTCAGCAGATTTTTCGGCCATCAATTCGCGAATCATAGAGCTTGGTAATAAATTTAATCCGAAGCGCGATCTGCTGGCCTTTACTTTTTTGTCGAAAAATTTATTTGCGAGAGGAGTGAAAAGCGCAATTGGCTTAATATTTATAGTAGGTCCCACTGCTACTGCAAATAATTCCCAGTTTCCATAATGCCCACCAACTAAAACGACATCTTTACCTTGCTTTCCGTAGTTATTTATAATTTCAGTATTTACCGAACCCATTCGTTTTTGTGCCTCTTGTGAGGATATGCTAAAGCCTTTAATGCTTTCAACTATTAAATCACAAAAATGTCTGTAGAACTTAAACATTATTGCCTCAACCTCCTTAGTTGATTTTTCAGGAAAAGAGCGTTGAATATTACCAAAAACAACTTTTTTTCTAT
Source organism: Vicingaceae bacterium (assembly GCA_018402765.1). Classification (GTDB taxonomy): domain Bacteria; phylum Bacteroidota; class Bacteroidia; order Flavobacteriales_E; family Vicingaceae; genus Acidiluteibacter. The sequence continues at coordinate 43,752 of JAGYIE010000004.1, forward strand.
AACCTACAATGTAGTATAAGATAAAAAAGGTTACATCAGAAATGCGATAAATAACCCAAAAAGGGAGCAACGAGATTGGTTTGACAATTAGGTAATATAATAATGTACTCAGCATAAAAATTAAGAATCTATAAATGGGACAACAAAGCTAAAATATTTCTTCAGTAAAAATATCTTTTTTAAGAGCATTATCTATTCATGAACCATTTCAATTGAATTCGGTTTTTTACCTTTGATTATGCAATCATACGAACAAGATATTTTTATTCCAGCATATATTCAGTTGGTAGAATTAACAAGGCACTTTAATGTTGCAACTGTTCTCCATTCTAATAGTTATACAGATCAGTATGGTAAATATGAGTGGATTGCAGCTTATGGAGCATCAGCTTTTATTTCACCGAATTCCTCTTCTTTTGAAGCTTTAGATGGGTTTATTAAAAAGAATAATTGGGTTATTGGTGGCTTGTCATATGATCTAAAAAATGAATTAGAAGCACTAAGCTCTAGGGAATACAATCCCATAGATTTTCCTACACTTTATTTTTACACTCCGCAGTTATTACTCTATCAGCTTAGAAATTCAAGTAAGGTGAGTTGTTTTTATGCTACTGACTTATCGAAGAGTCAAGTTGATGAGCTGATTCAAAAGTTAAATACCACCAATCTAGAAGAAGGGAACAGTTTTGTCCCGACTTTACAACCCCGAATATCACAGAATGACTATTTGAATAAGATTACTGAATTGAAGCAGCATATCCAGCGGGGTGATATTTATGAAGTTAATTTCTGTCAAGAGTTTTACGCTGAGAATAGTACGATTGATCCTATTGCAGTCATGAATTCGTTGAATAGAAGTGCTGCAATGCCTTTTTCTACATATTTCAAGATTAATTCTTCCCATCTCATGGGTGCTTCACCTGAGCGATTTATTTGCAAGCGCAAGGACAGTTTAATCGCTCAGCCGATAAAGGGTACACTGAAACGCGCTGGTAATGATGAAAAAGAGATAGACCAATTGAAACATGACGCAAAGGAGCAAAATGAGAATGTAATGATTGTTGATTTAATGCGGAATGATTTATCAAAAGTAGCACAGCGTGGATCTGTAAACGTGGAGGAGTTATTTGGCATTTATTCTTTTCCAAAAGTGCATCAAATGATTAGTACAATTTCTGCTAAATTGAAACCTGAAATATCCGCTGTTGAGGCCATAAAGCAAGCTTTTCCAATGGGATCTATGACAGGGGCTCCTAAAGTAAGTGCAATGAAACTCATTGATAAAATGGAGGAGACTCGAAGAGGATGGTATTCAGGTGCAGTTGGTTATTTTGATGCGGAAGGAGACTTTGATTTTAACGTAATTATTCGCTCATTGCAGTATAACGCCGCTTCGAAGTATTCTTCCCTAATAGTTGGCGGGGCTATTACGGCTAAGTCTATTCCTCAGAAAGAATATGAAGAATGCTTGTTAAAGGCAAAGTCTGTGTTTAACTTAACCACTAAAAAGGCGTAGATGTTAGATAGATTAAAAGAATTTAATAGTGAAAAGGGATTATTTAATTCTACCGATAAATTACTTATTGCAGTAAGCGGTGGGGTAGATTCTATTGTTTTGGTGGAATTATTGCGTCAAATGGATAATCAAATTGCAGTGGCTCATTGTAATTTTAAATTGAGGGCACGAGAAAGTGATTTAGATCAGGAGTTTGTCAAAGAATATTGCGAAAATCATGACATCCCATTTTATACCATTTCATTTAATACTAAAGAAATTGCGGCTGAGCGAAAAATTTCTACTCAAATGGCTGCTCGCGAACTCCGATACGATTGGTTTGAGGATTTATTAGAACGATATGAATTAGATAAATTGGTTACTGCCCATCATATTAATGATCAAGTAGAAACCTTTTTTGTGAACTTACTTAGGGGTAGCGGAGTAAATGGATTGTCGGGGATACCAATTAAAGCCGAACGATTGGTTCGACCGTTGAGTTTTGCTACGAAGCAGGAAGTAAAAGATTTTGCAGCGAGTAAAAACTTAAAATACAGAGAAGATGAATCCAACTCAGAAAATAAATACGTTCGAAATAAAATTCGATTGGAGATTATTCCCTTATTGGAAGAACTTAATCCTTCTTTTATTCAGAATGCCCACAAAAGTATGAACCTACTTTCGGAGGCTAACTTATTAGTAGCAGAAGAAGTTAGTCGCTTTAGAAAGCTAGCAGTAAAAGTTACGAATGATGAGGTGGTGATCAATTTGGAATTGCTGAAAAAATCAATTGCTCCACAGCTGGTTGCTTATGAATTGTTAAAAGTTTTTGGTTTCAATAGCAGCCAAGTAGAAAATATCGTTCAGACCAAAAATTTAGTAACTGGTGCTATTATTGAATCAGAAACGAATGTGTTGTTAGTCAATAGAGATGAGTTAATTGTATCACCAAAAAAAGAGACAAATGGAGTGCAAGAGGAAAAGATTGGCGGCTTAGTTTTTGAGAACAAATGGCTGAAGGGAGATGTAATTCCTCGAGAGGAGTTATTGGAATTTCCTGATGGAATTACCGAAGCGGCTTTCGATGCTGATTTAATTGAGAAACCCATTTTATTGGATGGTTGGCAAAAAGGAGACGCTTTTCAGCCTTTTGGAATGAAAACGTTTAAAAAGCTAAGTGACTTTTTTATCGATGAAAAACTGTCGTTGTTTCAGAAAGAAAAGGTGCAGGTCTTGCGCTCCAATGATTCCATAGTTTGGTTAGTAGGTCATAGAGCAGATAATCGATTTAGAATTACAGAAAACACAAAGCAAGTTTGGTTGGTTAAAATAAAATGAACTTAAAACAAAAGGTAGCAGCAGAGAAATTTTACTTTTTACTCGGCGGTATTTTTATCGCTTGTTTAGTAAGTGGGAATCTGATTTTCCAAAAGTTTTTCAGCTGGGATTTTTTTGATTCTTACACTTTTGAACTGTCAGTTGGAATTTTACCTTATCCACTTACTTTTTTGATTACAGATTTAATTTCAGAGATTTATGGTCGAAAGCGGGCGAATTTTGTAGTTGTTTCTGGCTTAGTGGCCACTTTTTTCATTTTTCTATTAGTGCTTATTGCAGATGCAGTTCCTGCTACAAGTTGGTCTCCTGTTAGCGATGAGCTATTTACTAAAGTATTTGGTCTGACAGGAGCTGCTGTAACGGCTTCTATGGTTGCCTACTTATTGGCTCAATTTGTAGACATACGTATTTATCACTATTGGAAGAAAAAAACAAATGGCAAGCATTTATGGCTGAGGAATAACTTTAGTACCATTACGTCACAATTGGTCGATACTGCAAGCGTCTTGCTGTTGCTTTGTGTATTCGGCAGCATTGAGTGGAGTAGGTTTGGAGATTTGTTAACCAATGGATTTCTCTATAAATTACTGATTGCCCTAATTGACACCCCTGTTTTATACCTTATGGTTTATTTAGCTAAACGAAAGTTAGGATTAAACAATAATGAAGAAATTCCATTTGAAGGAGAAGAGGAATGAGGTTGGCATTATTTACTTTTGCACTATTGTCCGATTAAAAAATGTGTTGAATAAAACCAATGAATATTTGAAGATTTTCCCTTGAATTTTTTTTTGAAAACTGATTTTAAGCTTTATGTTCTTTTGGCTTCTAGTCTTTTTGAACATTTACAAAATGGGAAACCAAATGAACCAACCTCTCTTACCTCAGGCAGGAAATTGAAACCCAACTCTTCTAAATGGCATTGAGATAAAATAAAAATCAATACCGTAAATAGCTAACAGGGACTTACGAGATACTTCCCAAAAATTTAACCTTTCTTAAATTTTTATTTTTTATAATTTATATTGATCAGTAAAAATTTCATTGTACCTCCTCTGAATTAGTGACAAATCAAGATAGCGCTAGCATTTGATAGCATGAAATTGTACTGTCATGAAAATTAATTAGATATGATAAGTGTTAAAAAACAAATCTTTTCTATTAAAAAATTAAAATAGCAATAATTTTTTTATAATTTTATGCAAAACAGATACTTATAATTATGAAAAAACTCTCAACCATACTTATTTCGCGCTCCCTGACCCCAACCTAAGAACACGGAATATCGAAAAAATCCATAATCCTAGAGCAATAAATGCATATTTTACACATCGGATTGGCAACAATCAGTACTTGCAAGTAGAATCAAAAGAACCTACGAACAAACAAGTCAACTATACCCTATATGATATTAACGGTAGAATACTCAATAATGGCAGATGGACTTGGAATGATGCAGGGGAGTATAATTTTAATTCACCCACTTTAAAAGGAATTTACTTATTGCGCATTAGTATAGACAATAAAGTTACTACACTTAAACACATCAATGCCTTATGAAAAAGTTAATTTATATAACACTAGCACTTTCCATTTCTGCACTTACCAGCTGCGAAAAAGACAAAGGAAGCACCATAGAAGGGCAGTTTTATAAAGACTGCAGCCAAACGCCGATAGAGCCCACTACATTAAAAATTTATGGGGTTAAACTTAAGTTCCTAGGGAGTCCTACTGAACATTTTTTAGGTGAAGTAACTACAGATAAAAACGGATTTTTTAGATTTGAAAGTGAATCTAGTGAAAATTTTAATGGATACGATTTTCATAAAAACAATGACCTATTCTTTGGTACTACCTATGAAGACAAGAAAAAATTTGTGGCCTATGACCGTGTAAAAGTAAGTCATAATATAAAGCTTTTGGTTAATCGGCCATTTACCGATCAAGATACCTTATTTATAGGAGCTATTGGAAATGGCACTGTACTCGAACTCATAGGCCCTTTCTCTAATAACCAAATAATACCTATTATAATTGGCCCTAACATTGGATCTTCTTCTGCTAGAAAAATAGAAGACTTTAGAACGGGTGAGGGAGTCTTTTGGTGGGGATTAGGAGATGTAGAATTTCAAAATGTGTGGTACAATCCTGCTTACCAAATACCTCCTAATCAAATAAATGGTATCCCCCAAAATGTATGCGGCCAAGGTGGTGATGTAATTATAGATTTAAGGAATAAATAACTATCGCCTTATGAAAAAATTAATTTATATAACACTAGCACTTTCCATTTCTGCACTTACCAGCTGTGAAAAAGACAAAGGAAGCACCATAGAAGGGCAGTTTTATAAAGACTGTAGCCAAACGCCGATAGAGCCTACTACGCTTAGAATTTACGGAGTAAAAAGTAAATTCTTGCAATATTCAGAGGAGAAATTTCTTGGAGAAGCCACTACTGATAAAAGTGGATTTTTAAGATTTGAACGAGAATCAAGTGAAAATTTTAATGACTATAAATTTTATAGGGGAAACAATCTTTTTTTCAGGACTACTTATGAAGACAAAAAAAAATTTGTGGCCTATGACCGTGTAAAAGTAAGTCATAATGTAAAGCTTTTGGTCAATAGGCCTTTTACCAATCAAGATACGTTGCATTTTGCAGCATCTGGTAACGGATTAATTTTTTCACTAGTCGGGCCGTTCACTAATAACTATACATTACCAATATCAGTTACTCCAAACATAGGATCATCTTCAGCTAGAAAAATTGAAGATTTTAGAACCGGTGTAGGCTCCTTCCGATGGGGATTGGGTGCAGAAGAATATCATAATGTATCTTTTTATCCAAGTTATCAAGTTCCTCCAAATTACATTAGTGGTATTCCGCAAAATGTATGTGGCCAAGGTGGTGATGTAATTATAGATTTGAGGAATAAGTAAAACGCCTTATGAAAAAGGTGAATCAAAAAGATAGGCTCTTGTTTCAATAAAAATCAACTATATTTTGATTTTTAGCGGTCACCGGCTAAACCACAAACCATAATTTCCATGTAAGAGTCGCTTATACTAATAGTTTTATTGGAAGCTAGAAATTATCTCATCTAATAGATAACAATTTCATAAAAGGATGCCTCTATTGTTTCATTAATGTTAAATTTGGGACTCGTTCAACGAAAAACTAGAACAAAATGATTCGATATTCTCACATGGCTAAATCACTTTTCTTAACGATTGGATTGATTTTTAGCACGTTGTTGTTTGGCCAAATTCAAGACCCTATAAAATGGAGCTCTACCGTAAATACAATCAGTGAAACAGAAGTTGAATTAGTGTTTACTGCCAAAATAGATAAAGGGTGGCACTTGTACTCTCAGAATTTGCCAAGTGATGATGGCCCAATCGCAACTGAATTTACGTTTACAGCATCAGCAGATTATGAGTTGATTGGAAAAGTGGTAGAGCCGGAAGCAATATCAGAGTTTGATAAGAACTTTGATATGGTGTTGAATTATTTCTCGAAAGAGGTATCGTTTAAGCAACGAATCAAGGTGTTGAATCCAGCTGGATTTACTGTACAAGCGGAGAGCTATTCTATGGTGTGCAACGATGAGATGTGTTTGCCACCTGAAGCCATAGAGTTTGAGTTTAAAGTAGGCAATGTTTCATCAGAGAAAACCGAGGAAACGGCCATTTCTACCACAGAAGTTTCTGACGAGTTTTTAGATGCAGTAACTTGGGAATATTCTGTTAAGGCTATTGATGCTGAAAGTGGTGAATATGAGTTCATTTTCAATGGAAAAATAGGTGAAGGTTGGCACTTGTATTCTCAGAAGCAGAAATCTGAAGAAGAGCAAGTAATGGCGACTAAATTTTACTTGAACAAGTCTCTAGAGCCTAATGATGGCTTTATTGAAGAGGGTAAACTAATTTCAGCTTTTGATGCTACTGCTGACTTATATTTGAACTATTACGAAGAGGCAATAACTTTCAAAACCACTTTAGACGGAATTAAAGAAAAGGTATATTCTATTGAATTTGAATATATAGTTTGTAACGAAAGCATGTGTTTGCCTCCTGAATTAATTGAAGTAGAGTTTGATCTAGCCTCAGGTAAAGGAATTAATGTATTAGAGAAAGAAAATGTAGATGCATCTCTTGATATTACTACAGTTATTCCGGCATTGCCCAATGTAGATCTGGAAAATCCAGAAGGCGACTGTGGAGAAGAGAAGCAAGAAGTGAGTAACGTTTGGATGGTATTCCTTTTTGGATTTATTGGAGGTTTAATCGCTTTGTTAACACCCTGTGTTTTCCCTATGATTCCATTGACGGTAAGTTTCTTTACTAAAGGCGATGGAGGTGGAAAAGGTCTAGGTAAAGCTGTACTTTACGGATTTTTTATCTTCTTAATTTATGCGATTTTAAGTATACCCTTTCACTTTAATACTGACCCTGCAGTTTTAAATGAAGTGGCAACAAGCGTTACGTTAAACATTATTTTCTTCATCGTATTTGTGGTTTTTGCAATTTCCTTCTTTGGATATTTTGAGATTACACTTCCTAGTAAATTGACCAATAAAGCCGATAATGCATCAGAAGTAGGTGGTATTTTAGGGATCTTCTTTATGGCTTTAACATTGGCATTGGTTTCCTTCTCTTGTACGGGTCCTATTTTAGGAACGGTATTAGGAAATGCTTTGAAAAATGGTCCTTGGCCAATTACAGCCGCGATGAGTGGTTTTGGTATAGCTCTAGGATTGCCTTTTGCAATATTTGCAGCCTTTCCAAGTATGATGAGTAAACTGCCTAAATCGGGTGGTTGGTTGAATTCAGTAAAAGTAGTTTTGGGTTTTATTGAGATTGCACTTGCAATTAAATTTTTGTCAAATGCAGACCTAGTAGAGCAGTGGGGATTATTAAAGCGTGAAACTTTTTTCCTAATCTGGACTATAATAGGTTTAGGCCTTACCGCTTATTTATTCGGATGGATTAAGTTTCCGCATGATTCGCCAATAAAAAAGTTATCTCCGTTTAGAATTGGTTTGGCAACAATCGTTCTAGCGTTTACTATTTATATTGCACCTGGGGTATTAAAGACAACTCCATGGAATCATAACTTATTGAGCGGTTTTCCTCCTCCGACGTTCTATAGCTGGTATGAGAAAGAAACTTTTCATGCTGATTTTGATAGTTTCGATGAGGCTTTAGCAGAATCTAAAAGGGTTAACAAACCATTATTGATTGATTTTACAGGATGGGCGTGTGTTAACTGTCGTAAAATGGAAGAATCGGTTTGGACAGTTGAGGAAGTGAAGAAAAAGCTTGAAGAAGACTTTGTATTGGTGTCATTATATGTGGATGATAAAGTAATGCTTCCCGAAGAGCAACAAGGCGTGTTTGAATACATGGCAGGAGAAGAGTTAAAAAAGAAGAAAATTAAAACCATTGGGAATAAATGGGCGACTTTCCAAACACAGGTATTTAATAATAACTCACAACCGTATTACGTAATGCTAAGCCCTGATGGATACCTATTGGGTAACCCTGTGGGTTATACACCAAGTGTGGAAGAGTATACTGACTTTTTAGACTGTGGAATTAATGCATTTAAAGCGAGAGAAGAGAATTAAATTACTCCTTATAAATAGTAGAAAGCATCTCCAAATTGGAGGTGCTTTTTTTGTTCATACTTACTAATTAGCTTCCTTTTTGCCTATCCAATAATTTACATACCGTTTGTCTTTTTCATCCTTTACAGAATGAATGTATTTATAGTGATTAATTTTTACAGAATATGAATTAATGTCCTTAACTTTTTTAGAGCGATAGGCTCGTAAAGTATCACCATTTTCAATTTTATCTAACTCAAGTATTTCATTTAATTGATCTACTGTTATTATTTTATTTTCGTAACTGCTCAGCCTTTTGTAATAATCAATGTATAGTTGTTCTCCTTTTTCTTCAATTTCGGCACTACTATCAGTTTCTGAAGTAATTATGGTTTTATGTATTTCCGGTTTCTTTCTTTTTTTCTTTCGGTAAATCATATAAATTCCACCTATTATTGGTAGGATTAATAAACCCATCGCAGGTTTAGTTTTATTATTATTAACAGGGGATTCCACCACTTTAGTTAGTAATGGAGTGGCATCTTTCAATAATTCATTTATGGTATAAAATAGACTATTTCCACTCGGTAATTGATAGCGAAATGAATTCGTGGTAGTCAAGATTAGAACTGAATTCATGATATTATTTAGCTCTATTTTATTACGTAATAAAAGATTATTGTCTGCATCAATTATTAATAATTGGGATTTATTTGGCAAATAAAGTGGGGCAATTACAAAATTCCCTAAATGATATGAATAATCGCTATAAATATTATTTTCTTCAGATATGAATCCATTTAAAATATGTTCGGAACTCCACGTATTTGATAGGAGACTGAATGTATGTATCGAATCTTCTACTACCACCTTTCCATTAACCTTTCGATATCCGCCTATCAGCTTTAAAAATCCGTTATTGTATATAGGGATGCAATTATAGATTAAACTTCCTGGAACTTCCGCTACTTTATCCCATCCGCCTGTTAGTGGGTTAAATCTTAGTAGGTTATTGTTTGATTCCCAGTATCCATATCCTCCATATGAAAGTAGCGTAGCATTAGATGTAAAGATGTAATTCCCAAAATTATAACCTCCATAAATACCTTTATATAAATTTACCCATCCTGTATCTTGCCATTTGTATACATCAAAGAAGCCTGATCTAACAGCAATCGTATCCAAACCTAAGTTAGTAATGGTGTAGAACGGATAGTGCTCTGGATTGTTGTGAGACAGCTTTAATAGCTTTTCTTTTGAAATAATTTTGCTAATTGAAGTGTCTATTTCATTGGGTAGTGAATAGCCAAAGTTGTATTTAATTCTAAAGAGTTCACTCGGGAAACACTGAAGCGTTAAGATAGAAAAGAGCAGTGTAAAGAAAATTCTCATGAAATGGGTAGTTTTTTTAAAGATACATCTGACTTAATACTTTTTTCAAAAAAAAGTAAGTTAACTATGATATTTTCATAGTTTCATATTTTTAATTTCTTTAAGTTGTTTAAATATTAGTTAGTTATATTTATATAAGGGTTTTCTTGCAGGGCTTGTTTTGTCGGATTACCAATCTGATAATTGATGTATCGTTTATCTTTTTCATCCCTAATTCTGTGGATAAAATGATAACCAACTTTCTCAAGTGTAAGCTTATTGATGCTTTTTATTAACTGAGAACGTCTCGCTCTTTGAGAATCTATATCAAGTTGATTTATTTCTAGAAGTATATCCAATTGACTCGATGTGATGGTTGTGTTTTCGATTTTGGTTAAAGCTTCAAGATATTTTAATATGCTATTTTCGTTTTCTTGCTGCTCCTTATTTTTAGAGAGTTTTGCTAGTAGTGTATTTTCTTCAAGTTTTCTATTTGCTTTTTTTCTTGCATAAAAATATCCTGCAATGCTTAATAGAAAAGAGATTAGTAAAAATAAACCCAAGCCAACATTAGCTGTATTTGATTCCTTATTTAATTTACCTACTGCTAAAGCCTTATTTATTAGATCTGATTCAGTTAGCAGATGTGTGGTGCTATCTGAGTCGAAGAAGACAAGGCTTTTATAATCATTATATATTAGCGGGCTGGCTGTAGGTAGTGGAGTTTTCAGTTCACTTGTGTAATACTGTTTGTCATTGGTGTTGTACATGAGCATGTAATAGTTATTCCTTTCTTGACAGTACTGAACCAATGTGTTAGTAAAAGTTAAAATAGAGGTTTTGTGATCATCAATGGTTTCGAATATCGCTAAGTATTTTGCATTTGCACTGGTGCAGGATTTGCTCTCTATGTCTATTGTATATTCGTATTTATTTGGTAATAAACCATTTTTGCTCTCAATGACTCCTCCTATTACGATTAGCTTATCCCCATCTAAGCTGCAGAATGGACCAATAAGTGCATCTTTCGAATTTAATTTGGTAACGAAATCCCATCCACCCGCAGTTCTGTTAAATTTTATCAACACATTATTGTATTGCCAATATCCATATCCCCCAAAAGAGTAGAGCTCGTCGTCATAAATAAATTTGTGACTACCAAAATTATGGCCACCATACTTCCCTTTATATAAGTTTTTCCACCTATTCTTTTCCCATTTAAAAACATCTAAAAATCCATTTGGGAGAGCTAAAAGTTCATTATTGATTTGTATTATCTTAAATACATTTTCGTGCTTATATAATTCATCAAGCTGTTCCAGCATTTCTAAGTTGATGATGGAATCAAATGGAGGGAGTATTTTTGTTGGTGAGCTTGTAAGATTGCTGTATCGAATTTCAAATTTTTTTAATGGGTTTGAATAGCTGTTAACCCTTACAATAAGAAATAGAAGAATAGAAAGTAGGACTTTCATAGTTTTACATTTAGTCTCGAATAGTAGTATGCCTCTAAATTAAAACAAATCTTTTCTTGCTAAAAATGAAATAAGTAAAGATATGAAAGTAGCTAGTTTCATATCTTTAAGCTCTGGTTTATAGTTGCTTATTGTAGTATGAAAGTTTAAATTAGATACATTTTGGCCTTTCTTAAAAGAGTTTCTACATTATCTCCATGGTAATTTTATGAAATAAGGCCTATTTTATTTAAGCAGTTTTCATAGAACCTTTCTTTTTTATCTTATTAAGAATGCAATTAAATGGCGTTTATCCAACCAACAACCCTATACCCAAAAGAGCAAGCACCCCCACATTTAGCCATTTGGTAATTTTCCAGAACCGTTCACTTCTTAAGGTGGTAGTTAATTTACCTGCAATAAGGCAAACCAATCCAAAAATAAGAATCGCTTGAATCATAAAAATCAGTCCAAGGGTAATCATTTGATGGCTAATTAAGATTTCACTTTCTACTATTAAAAATTGAGGGAAAAAGGCAATGAAAAATAAGGAAACTTTTGGATTCAATACATTCATAAAAAAGCCTGTGCGCCATCTTTTCCAAAAAGAAGCGTAGTCTGCTTTTTTAGCTTCTAATGCGATTGGACTAGCATCACTTTTGATGCCCAAATAGGCTAAATAGAATAAATAAGCTGCACCGGCATATTGAATTCCGTTCATTGCCCATTCAGACTGGGAGATAACCAATGAAAGCCCTGTTGCAGCCAAAGAAGTGTGGATAATTAATCCACTAACTAACCCAATTGCAATAGTAAATCCAATTCGTGCACCATTGGTTACACTTTGGATTGTGACAAAAACTAAATCAGGGCCCGGTAGCAGAGTAAGCGCTACTGATGTTAAAATAAACGACCAGTAAGTTGAAATAAATGCCAATTTAATCGAGCATAGATGGCATTGGGGCTCTGTTGTAAGCCTTTTTCTTTGGTTTTATACTTTTTACAAACATCACATTGATTAATTCATCTTCTACAGTAACCATGGTTTTAGAAATCCCGTTCGTGATGTTTAAGAATTTATCGTATTTCGACTTCTTATCCAATTGCTCGAATGTTTTGTCTACCAATTGAATTTGGATATTGTTTCCATCTATTTTCCCATTACTCACGGTCACTTTCCCTATAAAACAATCGGCAAATGTTCCTTTTCTAATCGTAATCACTACATTATCATAGGTGCCATCTGCTACTTCATCTGCTCCTCTTGTTTCAAATATCTTAGCATAATCTTGATAGCAATTGTTACTTTCTTGTGCTGCTAGATTTGTAATTACAAAAAGTGAAAAAATAGCGATTAGTAATGTTTTCATTTGGTTATTTTTTAGTCGATTATAAAGTGCTAAAATAAAAATACTTTTTCGATTTATTCAGTAGAAGTTTAGCTTATTCTATCTTTGTTTAAATTCTGAAAATATAGCAGCATGACTTATTCGACAATCATCCACAATTTTAAAGAAGCTCAAGGCCTTTTAGATGCATTTATTGCAGATGAAAATAATCTACATAAGATTGAATCAGCGGCTGAAATAATAGCTACAGCTTTAAAAAATGGAGGTAAAGTAATTTCTTGCGGAAACGGCGGCAGCATGTGTGACGCTATGCATTTTGCTGAGGAGCTCAGCGGTCGTTTTAGAAATGACCGTCCTGCCTTAGCAGCAGTCTCTATTTCTGATCCATCACACATTAGTTGTGTTGGGAATGACTACGGATATGAATATGTATTTTCAAGATATATTGAAGGTTTAGGAAATGAAGGTGATGTCTTACTTGCTATAAGCACTAGTGGAACGTCTAAAAACGTCGTAAGAGCAATAGAAGCTGCTAAGGGGAAAGGAATTCTAGTAATAGCGTTGACAGGTAAAAATGGCGGTGTAATTGCCGATCTATGTGATCTTGAAATTAGAGCTCCTTATTCAGAATATGCAGATCGAGCACAAGAAATTCACATCAAAATAATACACAGTTTAATTCATTCAATTGAGCAGTTGGTTTAATTGCTAGAGTTTGAATTTCCATCGTACATCTCAAATCCACCATTACCCGAAGCGTTAAAAGATAAGCTAAACTCCATTTTAGTTCGCACTGCTTGTCCATCTTTAATTCCAGGTTGCCATCTTGTTAATTGCAAAATTCTCAGTGTTTCTTCATTGCATCCACCCGGAACCGCATTTAGCAATTCAAAATTAGAAACTCTTCCATAGGGCTCTACTACAAAAGCATATTTTACTATTCCACCCACTTTCCTGGTAATGGCTTCTTGCGGATATTTTAGGTTAGCTGCTGCAAATTCATTCATGCTGTAGCCTGACGCTAATTTAGGTACACTGTCTAATTGATTACTAGTATAAATCTGAGAACTATTGCTAATGGGCATGTTGATTAAGGATGCAGGTGACGCATATCCTCTTTTCTTAACTACTTTGGTGTATTGTTTAGGATCAAATTTTATACGAATCCCATCTAAAATATCAGGATTTATTCTTCTGATATAATCTTTCTTCCATACAATTGTACTAAAATAACGAAGCGCTTCACTATTGAAAGCTTCATTACTAGAGGTGCTTATTTTAGTGGTTTCAACTACTCCTTCATTGTTGACCAAAAATCGAATAACCACCTCTCCCGCTTCTTCTTTTTGAAGCATATCAGCCGGATAGACTAGTTCTTGTTTAATGTGTTCTTTTAAATAATCTACTCCTCCCACAGGTGATGGAGCAAATCGAGATGCAGGCAGATAATCCACTTTCTGAGCAAATGCACTTATAGATAAACTAATGACTAGTAAAGTGATGATTTGTTTTTTCATTTGCTTAAATTATTTCCTAAAGGTAATCATTGTTGTCCGATTAAAATCTGGAATTACATAAACAATCGGTAAAGCATAAAAATTAATAGTCTCATTTTATATACTTTAAGCTTGTTTTAAGATGATAAAATTGTTTACAATGATAACTGGGCTTATATTTTCTGTATTTAATTTTTTCATTATAACTTTATTTTTATAAATCGGAACGGCCTTGAAAATTATTCAAGAGTTTCGAATTTAACCCTTAGAAAGTTTGACTAGCTCCGAAGAATTGAGGAGATCCGTTAAACGTCTTAGGCTTAAAGAGTAAATTGAAGAATAATTCTCACAGCCTTGAATTTTTGGTTCATTTTGTTTCAAGACAAAAGAACATTAAAGAAGTATGCATTCTTCAAAAAACAAATTCAAGGTAAAATCTTCAATTAATCATTGCTTTTTATTAAAAGCATTTTTTATTGAACAATAGTGAAAGGTAATAATTTGTTATCTTGGTAACTCAAACCAAAGACCTAATATGTTAGTAAAAACTTATGGCAGCGCTGTTCAAGGTGTAGATGCCATCACCATAACGGTGGAAGTAAACGTAGACCAAGGAATAAATTTCTTGTTGGTAGGATTACCCGATAGTGCAGTAAAAGAGAGTCAACAGCGGATAGATTCCGCATTACGATGCCATGGGTATAAAATACCTGGGAAAAAGGTCGTTATTAATATGGCGCCTGCAGACATCCGAAAAGAAGGTTCTGCTTATGATATGACTATAGCGATTGGTATTCTAGCGGCTTCTGAGCAAATGAAGTCTGCTGAGATTCACAAATATGTAATCATGGGAGAGCTTTCGCTCGATGGTGGTTTGCAGTCTATGAAAGGAGCTTTGCCAATAGCTATACAAGCAAAGAAAGAAGGGTTTAAAGGAATTATTCTACCAAAACAAAATGCTAGAGAGGCCGCCATTGTTGAAGGCTTAGAAGTATACGGAGCATCAAATATCAAAGAAGTAATTGACTTTTTCAATGAAGTAGGGGAGCTAGAGCGGATTGTATTGGATATAAAAAATGAATTTTATAAAAACCTTACTTCTGTAGAGTTTGATTTTCAAGATGTAAAAGGGCAGGAGAATATAAAAAGAGCATTAGAAATTGCCGCTGCCGGTGGACATAATGTTATTTTGATAGGCCCTCCTGGCGCAGGTAAAACGATGCTTGCTAAACGATTACCTACTATATTGCCTCCGCTTTCACTTAATGAAGCGCTAGAAACCACGAAGATTCACTCTGTAGCAGGTAAAATGGATCATGATTCTAGTCTTATTACCATGCGTCCTTTTAGAAGTCCGCACCATACTATTTCCGATGTGGCATTAGTCGGTGGAGGTGGATTTCCGCAACCTGGAGAAATTTCTTTAGCGCACAATGGGGTTTTATTTTTAGATGAACTGCCTGAATTTAAACGAACCGTATTAGAAGTAATGCGGCAACCAATGGAGGAAAGGAGAGTGACAATTTCTCGAGCCAGAATGACGGTAGATTATCCTGCGGCCTTTATGTTGATTGCCTCTATGAATCCTTGTCCGTGTGGATATTATAATCACCCTGAGAAGGAATGTATGTGCGGCCCTGGAATTGTACACAAGTATTTAAATAAAATATCGGGCCCATTACTCGATAGAATTGACTTACACGTAGAAGTTACGCCTGTTCCTTTTAGTAAGCTTTCGGAGGCTCAGTTGGCTGAAAAAAGCCATGAAATTAGAGAGCGGGTAATAAAAGCAAGAGAGATTCAGAATGAGCGCTATGCGGAGAACGAAAGTATCTACTGCAATGCTCAGATGGGATCGAAACAATTAAGAGAAATTTGCCGCATTGAAAAAGCAGGTCAGGATTTACTAAAAACGGCGATGGATCGATTGGGTTTATCGGCTAGGGCTTATGACCGTATTTTAAAAGTATCGCGCACCATTGCCGATTTAGATGGCAGTCCAAACATTGAAACGAACCATTTGGCTGAGGCGATACAATACCGAAGTTTGGATCGTGAAGGATGGGCTGGGTAGAAAAAACAAAAGCCCCATTCCAATTCAGGAATGAGGCTTTTGAAGATTAACCAAACCAATTAATTTGTTCGTTAAATATGTTAGAGTTTCAACTTTTCATTAAATATTTTCAAATTTGTAATGAATGTATTTGTAGGGACTTCAAACTTTAAACCGTTTACCCAAATCTCAAGTTTCATTGCTTTAGTTTTAGAAACGCTTCTATAATTGATAAATACATCTTCGTTAATAACTGTTCTTAAATTGAATATTTCTTTGTAAGGAATGTAGTTGTTTTCCTTTCCCATCTTTACAAATTCTTTGAAATTATTTAGAATAGAGTTAATTCCGTTTTCGTTAATTGTGATTGTACTACATATATCGGTTAAAGAATCACACAGTGTACTTTTTGATGATTTCCCATTAGCCATTACAAGTATTGATTTTTCTGCTTCTGTTATAATACCTGTCATTATTAATCTATTACCTCCTTGTGAAAGATCTGCTAAATGATAAAACTTTTGCTTTTCTATTTGATTAGCTTCTAATGTGTTGGAAGTAAATTTGCTATAATCTTCTGTTATTTTATGTGGTACTGAACAACTGTAGATTGTTGTTAGTAATGCAAATAGAAGAACTGTAAGTGTTGATTTGTTTGTAATTTTCATAAAGTTTAATTTAAATTTAATTCTGAAATTATATTACCCGTTTTGTCTTAGAAATCAGGTTAATAATATGTAAGGTTATATTCTTGAATTTTATTATAATTCTGGCTAAAACTCCAACATCTTCGAAAATACTTTTCTAGTATTGAAGTTAAAATAAAGGAGAGCAATTTTGATTAGTGTTGAGTATATTGTGTACAAAATGTATTTTCTATAAAAAACTTTCATTTTATTAGCTATCAAATATTATACAAGTACGACTTTTACCAAAAAATACTCAGTCGCCTAAGTTTATTTTATTAAAATTGAAGACATGATTTTAAACCTACTAACAACTTGCTAGTAAAGAAATCACTATTATTTTAAAATTAAAATATGTAATAGGTTAATTGTGTAATTTACCTATTTGTTATCTGTTTATGAGTTGTTTAGTAAAATATGAAACTAGTTGGTCTTATGTATTTTCATATATTTTTAACCTTATCGTTTTACTAAATACGTTCTATTTTTTTCGCCACCTTCGAAATGATAGCTTAAAAGCCTAAAATAACAGCCTCTTGCTATTGAAAACAAGGGGCTGTTGAAAACAGATATTAAAACCATTTAATTTTTTAGGACTATTTTAGAGAAAAGTAAACTAATTATCAGCACATTACATTTTATTTCGCCTCAAGAATGACAAGTCCATTTTATACTTTCAATATCAAGAAATGCAAATCATTCACTTTGTCCCATTTAAACGTATAATCATTTTTTAGCTGAATGCTTGGTCCGTATGGGCTTGCAGTTTTGTATTCTAGCTCATCCCCCGCTTTATAGGTTTGATTATCCCTAAAATCAAAGTCAGCTGTATCGTTTGAGTAGTGGTCCTGATTGACATAGTGTTCATGATCTGTAGCTAAAATAAAGTAGCATAAGTCGATGCCTTTTTCTTTATACAGTTCTAGATTCGATAGGTCTTTAAATACATCGTATCGGTTGTTAGGCTCTCGGTGATTGGATTTTTTAAAAAATTTCAATTCAATTGCTGCTTTTGTTTTGGTGTTTTCGTCTTGATAGGTTATCAATAAATCAACACGCGCCTTGTCGGACTTGCTTTTAATGCTTTGTTCATTGAGGTGGATGTAGGTCTCAAATTCAAGATGAAATTTGTCTTCTACTCTAAATTCGTACAACTGTCCGAGTGTTTTTAAGATATGTCCAAATTCAAGTTGAAATGCAGCTTCATTATTGGCTGTTAATCCACCGTGAGCAAGTTTATGCGTCAGTAAACGGTAAGCCGTTTCTATGATTTCATTTGTTAATTGTATTTGATTGTCTTTTTTCATGGGTGATAAGTTTTTTAGTTGGAGTGTTGGGTTGCGTAAGTATTTTATTTATAAAATTTTGTATTGTAAGTTTAGCGCATGTTTATGGTTGTATCAAAAAGAATTATTTAGTTCGGGTAGCTTATTGTCTTTCTTCTTATAGTATTCATAAAGTAAAATAGATTCTATGTAAGATGCCGGTGTGTTATCATTGATATAAAATACATAGTATTTTAACGAATCAATATTGGCTTTAGTTATAAAATTTTTAACAAAAACTGCGGTTGATATATCCTTCTTCGTCGTCTTATCCTTGCCTCTGGAAGCTATCAAGCGTTGTTGTAATGAATGCTTGCTGAGAGAACCATCTGTTTTTATTTTACCTGCCATACCTATATAGACAATTTTATTATTTTTAGTGTCGCACCAAATATAAACGCCATGTTTGTCCTCTACTTCTTTTCTAATTTTCTTATTGTATAACTTGGTTCCATTTGACTCATTAAGTAGTTGTAGATCAATATCTAACTCTTTAATAGAGTTTTTTGCATGTTTATTTACTAACTTTTCTAATTCTTCTATTTTCATTCCTTTTGATTTATTCGTTAAATTATTATGTGGGTTTTATGTTTTTATTTATGGAGTAGAGCCTATTTAATTTCTTCTATCACAAACAAACTACAATCCGTCTTAACTTAAAATATGAACAATGAAAGGTGTGAAACTTTCATAATTAGTGGTTGATATTGATTTGATTATAGAAAGTGAGAAATACAGTAATTTATGGTCTTTCTAATCTCACTTAGCGAAATTGCTTCACTAAATACGATCTTCTTTTTGTAGGATGAAATAAAAGGATAGCTTAAAAAACAACAGATGTAAGTTCAAGAGATAAATGCAACACGAATAATTTAAACGATTCCGAGAGTCCGCATTCCGGCAATGGTTTAAGACTAATTTTTAAATTTGAGATGTGTTCACAAATATTACCTTGTAAGTATTTATTTATGTTTTTCTTAATCATTTTGGTTTTATCGAAATCTAGAAAGATTAAATTAATAAATTATATATCAACATTTTAATCATTAAAACCCAAATCTCATTTGATTAAATTGTGATTTAATGGTGCTTACTGCGCGATTGAAAGTAAGATTTCAAATTGAAGATGTTTTTTTGTCAATTTCTTGAGGTAAACCAGTTGGAGGCTATTCTGCTTGGGTAAAATTATTTTCATCGTGATTATTTAAGAGAGAATAAACGCCTATTTCTCTGGCCTCTGAATCTTGATTTCTGATGGCCACGAATTATATGTCATATTTTGATTCAATTCCTTTTTTACATGAAAGCCGTTACTTAGTGTAATTAAAATCTAATTGCCTAGGTTTTGGTTCAGTGAGCTTATTAGCTTTACTTACAGGTTCTATAGGCTCTACAGGCGCGTTTTCACAAGTAACTTTATTCATTGATAAAGACAAACTCATCATATTGTCCAACATGTACTCAAGATCACGATTAGCCTCTGCATAATCAATGACCTTCCCATCTCGAACTAGTACATAATACTTTGATAGTATATAGCCACCAAATCCATTTTTCGCTCTGATTCCAAGATTAACGCATTTCACGCAGGGATATTTTTTGTTTGTCTTTCTAAGTGGCCTGACTCCATAAGTTTCTAAAATTGCTGAGTATGGATCTTTCAGAGATTTTTTAAAGGAATTAAAGTATTTGATTGCCTCTTTTTCAGTGGGCATTTGTGTGTTTTCCCCTGATTTTTTTTCATATTCTAACATTTTCGCATTGTAATCAGAAATATTTTTATCATCAATTGCCTTAGCCTTATCTAATTGTTTTAAATATAGCGCTTTAGTGTTTAAAAACTCATTGTAATAGTTTCTTAGATCTAATAATTTCTTTCGGTCTACACTTTTTAAAGAATCAATATTCATTGAATTAATACTTTCAATCTCAATCTTTAATTGAGAGACTTTGCCATTATTGTAAAGTATTGAACTCTTTGCAGACTGCCCGGATTCAGCTTCTGTTATTTCAATTATTTTATTGCGAGAAATGTTGTATTGCATAATCCCTGATTTTTCGATTTTGCTTAAAATTTTTTCAACTTTTCTATCTCCTTTAAATTCATAAGTATTGATTTTTAATTCATTATTTGGTTTAGATAATGTTAAAATCAAAATTTTCTCATTTTTCCGCTTTATAAGCACATTTAATAAATTCTTATTATTAAGAGGTTTTTCAAATGGAACTGAATTAATAGAATCTAGTAGAAAATACAATTTGCCATGTTTTCTTATATAGTTGGAAACACTATCGTAGGCTGCTAAATTTATCTTCTCTTTTTCAATTATTGAAGATAGTTCCAAGTTTTCTTTATTTAAGAGATCGATAGATTCTCTTAAGCGTTTAATACGCTCTCTATTTTTAGCGTTAATACTAGAATAATGAGAATCCAAGCCTTCTATGTAATTCGTTATTTGTTTTAGTTCTTTTTCTTGACCCAAAACATCAAGGCTGAATAAAATTAAAAATATGTACATTGAAAAATTGATGAATTTGGCTCTAGAATATCTTTTTTTTACTGATGATAACAATGTTTTAGATTTGACCATTTTTTATTTATTGTTTGGTGTATACAAATTGAAAAAACGAACTTAGTTAAACTTGTTTTTTCCTCCTTTAAAAAAATTTGAAACAGCGAAAAAATATGGATAGTTTCATAAATTTCACATTATTTTATCGTTGTAAAGGATATTAGTGTAAAATTTTAATGAACAATAATTTGCCATTATTTCAATATCTACCATTACTTAATTTACAGCTGCTTTAAGTTGTATGTGTTTAAGAACAAATCAAGAGTAGATTTAATCAAATAAATTAAATTGTGAGAAATACAATAATTTATGGTCTTTCTAATCTCACTCAGCGAAATAACTTCACTAAATACGATCTCCTTTTTGTGGGATTAAATAAAAGGATAGCTTAAAAAACAACATATATTAAAACCAATTAATTTGTTAAGACTATTTTTCTAGTTGTATTTCAGTAAAATAAATAACTTATTCATCTCCTTTTACTTCTAATTTCCTCTATCTATATCGAATCCAACCATTAGCATCAAGAGTAAGAGAAATAAAATATTTAAATAACTCTTCAAAGTAATTTTTCTTATTAATTTTCAACATCTGTTCAAATGAACAATCATAAGTTATTAATCTTGTAATGACCTTAGAACCTCAATTTGTTTTACATTTATTTGAGTTCCGAAACTACTTTCATAGTAACCAACCAACCTTCCGTATTTATACTGTATGGTTATAACATTAATCATCTTATCACGGTATTCATAAAAGAGTTCCATTGAATTCTTGTATTCTTCTATAGTCTTAACAGTGGTTTCGTAATATTTGATGTAAGTAGAATCATTAGGACCTTCTATTATCCCTTTCATTCTTTCTGAATCATTTTGTAAATCGAGTAAAACCTCATTGTGAAGGATGGTTAAAATACTATCGGAGATTTCAAAGGATCTATAACCACATGAGATCAACTCAATTGAATTCGTTAAGTTTTCACATCCTAAATCCCAAGGTTCCGGATCTTCTGTATCAGTAATATGTGTTGAGCTAACCTCCTCATCGACAACATTTTCTGGGAAACATCCAAGAAGAGATAAAAGAAGTGAGAGCAGAATAACTATATAGTATTTCATAATAATTTTGTTTTTTTTGGTGTCTATTATATCATCCTATTATACTTTTGCTGAATAATACACGATAAATTACTTTCATACCATACCACCCTTTGGTAATATAAAATTCGCCTCCGTTGAATCGTCATCTGCTGTTTTAAAGTAACGAATATATTCCTTTATGTCTTCTACTTTCGGAGAGGAAAGTTCTGTGTTTTTGGACCTGTGGTTACATATAGGATAGAATTGATTAATAAGCCCTATTTCTAATAAGGTAACAATGCTTCTTGCTTCTTCTTCAGTTGTGTTCTTTATTTTGATTAATTCGTAAACCAACTCTTACATACTCTTAAGACCTTCAATAAACTTTGTTTTAATTGACCTGGAGTTATTTAGTTTTTGACCGATTAAGTAAAAGTTTCCGCTTCCACCTAAGTATAAAATTTTATCTAATACTCTTGGTTTTATCCCAATATTCTGGGCTGAATTTATTAGCGCCTTAACTCTGGTTTCTTCAGAATTAAGTCCACCGTATAACGCATTTACACCATCCTTCACATGGACATCATCCTTTACAAAATAAGGTGAACCTAAATCACCAAAAAAACTACCGCTTAATGCATAGCCATATCCACAAATTTTATCTTGACAATCTTTTATCATAGAATCTATTTGCATGTAGGTTAGATCATTTTTAAATGATTTATCTCGAAGTTCGATCCAATTCTCAGATCTCAAATAATTTAAACCTGTAATTATACCCAAAACAATACCACACCATCCACGATCTGCATTTAATTCTCTTTCTAAAGTATTTGCTGAAACCCCCTTTGATAAAATAGTACCGTCTCTTTTCAATTTCTCAAGCAACGCTTCTAGTGCATTAATTGCCCTGTCATCGTAATAAACTTCAGGTTTATTCGAATCACGGTTTTCTGACGCAAACTTCAACCAACCTATTATAATATCCGTTTCAGTGGCTTTTAATACATCAACCGTATCGGTATAATTTAAAATTCGTGGTGATAGGGTTTTTCTTTTTGCAGGCACCCCCATAGATACTTGTCCAGAACCCGTCTTATTTAAATGAGTTCTTACCATAACACGAAAAATCCCTTCTGGTGTTTTGGTTTTTTCAAATGTCAATTTTGATTTAACTTCTTTAAGGGAAGCTCCATTTTCGATTAACTCACATAAGCCTTTTTGGTCCTCTTCACTCATGTTAATCATTGGAAAGGTTTCTTCATCAAGATGAAGGTTAACAATGAGTTCTGTACTATTTTTTAAATTATGAGGTAAGCCTTCTCGAGTTAACTCAATCAGAAGTTGTTTTGCTTCTTTGAAAGGAAATTTATAATTCATAAATGATAAATTTTTAAAATGATAATTTAAATTAAAGGGTAGTTGTTATTTATTTCCCTAACTGTTACCACATTTTCAACGGCAGTTGCTAATAGTTCCTTTTGATTCATAATTAATTGTTTATCAGTAATTAAAAATTTGTAAAACCTTCCCATATCATAACCATGGCAAGCGTATCTAATTCGCAGTACATTTTTAGTGCTTTAAATATACGTTCCCGCTCTTGTTCGCTCATGGAGCTAAATTGAGTGTAAGCCCACGCCGTCATGGCTGCTCCTCCATTCCCGATTGTTTCGTCTTCAAATAGTTCATCTATGGTAGTTAAGTCTATTCCAAAGATGTCATTCAATGTTGGCAGTAGTTTATATGGATCTTTAAAGCAGTTTTTTTCTCCCTTTTCTATCCATATTTTGTTTTTAAAGTTCAGGCTGCTAATCTCATCTCCATAAATAGATTGTTCATACTTTTCTTGTAAAAAACGACTATGGTTGATAATTGCAGGCAGTACAGCTTTTATTGAATTAGAGCCTTTCATATGAGGATGCCAATAGTAATTTTTTACAATTTCTAATAGATCTATCATACAACGATCTCCTTTTCTAATTTCTTTAGTTCCTTCGTTTTTGTAGGTTATTGACTTGAGAAAGTCAATGTAGGTTTGAGTTTGCTGATCACTGAATGGGCTGCGGATTTCAAGCTGTTCAATAGCGTAATTAACATAGGTGTTTTCATGTGTCGCATATCTGAATATAGTGCCTTCGTCATTGCTGAGGGCATTATAAAAATGTTTTATAAATTCAAATGTAGGGTCGCCTTCTTTTCCATCGCCTATAAATTCCGTCGAATGCTCATAGCTTCCATCTGCTAGCATTTTGTGATGTGAGAACTGAAACGTCAGCCCTTGAAATGGTCGATATCCTTTGTAAAATGGAACTGCAGGAGCTGAAGTTTCAAAATCAATAAAATGTAATGGGTAATTTACATGCTTTTCTTTAAAACTCTCAAAGCCAATCTTGTCAAAGTAGGGAGATGGAGTTTGTTGTAGCGTATTTTCTACTTGAATCCACCTTCTTTGTGTTGAGGAAAGTGGTGTTCCCATTATGGGTTCAGTCCATTGTTCATTCTTAGTCTCGATATCTTCGATTGCCACATCGCTGAGAAACCATCTATTTTCTTCGAGCATCTTTTTCTTACTTCTGGCATTCCAAATATCCCAGCTTTTGGGCAATTGCATCTCGTCGGTTGTCCATTTTTTGTGGTGATAAAAGCACTCGTTAAAGCCACTCTTTAGCGATGCAGGATCTGCTTCATTTCGTTTAAATTCACAGTCTTTACACGTTAAGCTGAGTTTATTGTATACAGGAGCTTGGCCGGCTTCATACGCTTTGCAATGCTGCTCTAAAGCTAAAATTAATTCTTCGAAGTTCTTTGTACCAAGTAATGGGTTGACATAGCTGACAGTATCATTTAAGACCGTATTGACTAAAGATGAAGCCTCTATTTCAATGAGTATGCTGTCACCTAAAGATTGCTTGTTTACTTCTGGTAACTTTTGACAATGTTTTCGATTGTTTTTTGTTCGAATCTCAAATAATGAATGAAGGCCATCAATGCTTGTGGTTTTGCTCTTGTCAGTCATTAACAAATAGGGTGTAATAGGTCGATCATCACCAATTGATCGAAAGTAATTCTTGGCTACTGTATATTGAAAGGTTAAATCCTCGACGTATTTTTTCCAACTGCTACTAATGCTACCGTCCTTATTTACAAATTGTTTTGGATTATCGCCATCACAACTTTTTGATTTTACTTCAATCAGTCGGATGTGATTGGGTGTAAGGTCCAATATATCTACTCTAATCAGCTGATGATTAAATTTTAATGCAGCTTCAAATAGTGTTTTTGCTCCATCCTTTATGGATTGATTGGTTCTAGAAATGGCTTCATCCGTGCTACCTTCAATCGAAATACCATTTTCATAGTATAGCTTTGCTAACTCGCCCACTTGAAAACCTCCACCGGCCAATGCTTTTAGAAAGTCATTATCGCTATTGGTGTTTGCATATTTATCCTTAAAGGCGTCGTAGTAAATTTTAGTCGAACATTGATTACCCAGTTGGAAACGTGATTTAGTTAAGTAGGCCATATTAAAGTTGTTTCCAAATCAAAAATTTGGATTAATATTTCTTTTGTTGTGCTGGTGAATTGCTTTGTACAGATGTATCTTTACCTTGGAAAGTTGACTATTCTCTGGCTCTCCGTGCCACGGATCAATGGGAATGAATCGGACTCCATTGTCATCCCATAAGTCAGGTCTGTCGTCCAAAACCGTTATGTTGTCTGTTGATGATACGTTAATGTTGGACAGCGATTTTAAGTACACTTCTCCTGTTGAGGTGTATTTTTTAGTGGTCTTTGACCTAGAAAATAGTTGATAATTAAATTTAACATTCATTGATTTAATTACCCACCGAGCATAATCTGCTTTTGATGAGGTGTAGAATAAGATGGTTACATTCTTCGCCTTTTCAAGTACATCTATTAATTCATTTAAACCAGGGCGATGATACAAATACAAGTAACCTTTTCGACCCTTTAATGGCAGTTCCGATAGTTCTGAGTAGGAAGAGTAAATAAGGCAATGATCTAAATCAAGGATGATTGTTGTCAGGTTCAAATTTTCTTTTTTTAATTTTTGCTACAGCTGATTATTGATGGCAAGCGATCTTAATTAGTTTGCGATCATCAAGAGTAAATATATATCTGAACTCGGTTTTGTCGTATAGGAAAAATATGAAACTGTGAAATTTTCATATTTTATAAGATGTACCTAATTGTCAATTAGAGTTTTGCAATCCTGGAGAGCAGGTTCTGTGTATTTCTGTTTACAAAGCTTAAAAGAGATGGGGATTTGCTATTTAAGTATTTAAAGCTTTAGAAAGTATAAAAACATTCTATAAACAGTACAGGATAAACCTAACTCATTTAACTCTAAATAATCATACAAATGACAGCTAGGTGTTATTTCTTACAATATTCGGCTTTATTTCCCTTTTTATTTTCTAAGCTTTGATATTTGTTTAGTTATGAATGTTCAGTGCTTTTGGCCTTTTAAAACAGATAATTCGAACTATTAAAGATGCATGTATTGCTTAATTGCAAATTTTTATATAAGTGGCATTATTTTTATATCCAATATTCTAAAAACCAACTCCTTCTTTCTTAAATTGACCCACAGGGCCAATAAAAATAATTTCCATTTTCCCCACTCCGATGGTATTAAAGATCTCTTTAAATGTGAAAGGTGAATTAGGAAATGGAATGTTTCCCATTTTTCTGGCAATGCTATTTGCCATTCCCAAACCATTAAAATCAGATTGTGTGGGATCTAGGTCCGTTTTATATTCTATTACGATTTTTTTATCTCCTGAAGAGGCAATAGCATTAATACCTGAAGCGGCATTAATAATTGATTCCATTGGTAGTAACATTAATTCCATTTGGGATAATTCTTTTATATAAAAGGTCATTTTAATTTCATTTTTCGACAATTTTTTAGATATTTCATCCCAAAAACTATTAGTAAGTAGACGTTCTATACCGCCTGTAGCTTCAATAAATTTTAGTATTTCTTTCTCCCTCTTCTTGTTTTCAATTTCAATCTTTTCTAACCTTTCTTTTTTTGCCTTTTCTTCTTCAGTTTCTTCATCAGGCAAAACTGGTGCTTTTTTTTGAAATTCAAGTGCACTCCAATCCCATCCATTCTGCTCTAAACTTTGCTTTTCTGCTTTTTCTTTCTCCTGTCTTGTAATTCTATCTTGTTCTATCTTTTCTTGTTGTAATTTTTTCTTTTCCAATTCTATAATAGACTCATATGGGTACTGCCCCGGCATTTCATATAATTCTACATTACGTACTTTATCTAATAACTTCATTTTTCTCCTATTAAGAACTACATTTTCCTTTACAGGGTTTTTACGGTCGATTGGTTCTTTAAGTTTTTCAGTATTTCGGAGGATTACATCAACCTCTACTTCAATTATTTGCCTTATGCCGTAAGTTCTTTTTCTAGGAGCCCTGTTTGTCGCAAATACCCACTCTTCACTTTTGTCTAACACAGCTTTTTTAAATTCAGGGTATAGTGTTGAAACTTTTTTTGTGTCAAAATCTTCAGAATTTAGTGCCGTGGTGACATAACCCCATTTCATTGTATTGTTTTTGAATATTGGGTCAGTTAAACGAAGTGTAAATTTCCATAGGCCTAACTCATCAGTAGATAATTCAAGCATTTTTGCTTTTACTCCTCCAGGTAGTTTGGCGTTTAAATTCCCAACTATCACTAAGAGTGTAATTAATGTTAAGGTTTTTTTTAGCATCTTTTTATAAAATGATTTGTTTAAAGGTTGAAGATGCCTGTTTCTACGATTGGAGAATCGTCGAACCAGATAATTAATTGATATTCTAATTTTTGTTCATAAAATGGGGTAGGATCAGTAAGAAATGCAGGGAACGATGTTGCTCGCAGATATGGAATCATCTAATGGGGGGCATCAGGATCGACTATGATTACATCCAATGATACCGCTTTTTTCGAAATATTTTCTGGTATCGAAACCACAACACCTCGCCAGTCTAAAAGGTTTACTATTTTCGCATACTCTGAAACTGTGCCATTATCGAACTCAATCGGTTTTGAATTATTTGGAGTTATTAATTTCAACATTTGAGTATATCCTGATAGGGATGTGATCAAAAAGCCGAGTAATAGTATAATCTTTTTCATTTGTTATAAGTTAGTTTGATAGTTTTATTTAAAGGGTAGTGAACCTTATTAAAATTTTATTAAATTTATTGAAATCGCTCCACTAACAAAAGATTTAATGTGATAATTGTGAAAGTTTCCTATTTTTATCTTGAATGAATAATGCACAGGTTACTGCAGTCTGCTATATTAGATTAGTTTTTAATTATTTAAAACCCTTGTAAATCGACAAACTTTTTTCCATTCCAAAGGGTATGTGTTAATTCATACCACTCTGCACCATGTATTTCTATTAAAGCAGTTTGCCTATCTAAAACACCTTCATTTTTGATCACCATATTGCTCTTTTTTCTGAAATCTACTCCATAAGTAGTTTCTATTCCATCATAAATTTTTCCTGTTTTTCGATCTACTACTGCTCCTCGCTGACAGGGTGACCCACAACCCCAAGTAACCATCGTGTAATGCCCCGCAAAATTTATTCCTTCCTTACATTCACTCGTAATCCTGTTGATAAACCTCTTGTACTTAGGGTTAGTTTCAAAATTTGGTTCTTTCAAAACCCCTTGGTAGACATCAACAGGATAATCCTCAAAGGAAGCCGTAGGTTGATACCTTTTATAAACATGCACTAAGTTTTTTGGCGAACGGTCTAAAATGATGACATGGTTGTATGAATTTTTATAGGTAATACAGTTCGGGTTATTGTTTTCTTCCTCCCGCTCTGCAATTACAACGTTGATGCCGCTATCGCCAAGAACAAGGTATTCTGATGTGCTGAGAAGGGTATCGCCACTATAGATCCTAGTGAAAATATTGGAATCGGTTTGTTGTGCACTGATTTGGATCGGGAGCAGGAATAATAGTAATAAACGGAGCAGCGTGCGCATTTTCTATTTTTTGAATAATTAAGGCTAATAATTTGATCGTTAAAAGATGTGAAACAATCTCCTCTTATTTACAATAATAACCATCTTGCGTGCGATGGCCAAAATGAAAGTATGAAACTACGCATATTAGATACTTTTTTATTGAGTAAGATATTAAGCATACATGATTTTAATTTAATATATGCCTAGCATATATAAGTAATAGAGCTGCTTTACCTACTATCAACTATTAAATGTTTATGCCATTATAAAAACAACAGCCCCTTGCTATTGAAAACAAGGGGCTGTTGCAGGTTTGAAAACCTACCAATTAATTCGTTAAGACTATTTTTTTAGTTGTATTTCCATACTTAAAGAAGTAAATACCTCTTTCCAGTTGACTAATGTCTATTGGAGTCTTTTTATTTTGAATCTGTACTTCTTTTACCAACTGTCCTGTTAAGGTGTAAATTTGAATTAATGAACCCCTTTCAGGGTTGTTGGATAACTCCAAATACACTGTTCCCATAGTTGGGTTAGGATATAGGCTAAAGTTAGCATTCAGATTATTTTCAACGGTATTACTAATAATTACATTTTCACAAGCAGATGTATCAGTACAAGCTCCTTTTGTAAGTATAACTGCATAGTTGCCACTCATCGTAGGTTGGTAACCTTGATTGGTAGCACCTGAAATAATAGCGTTATTGCTATCACAATTAATCCACTGGTAAGAAGCTGCAGTAGCATCATTCGAAACCAAGGAGTCATTGATGCTCGATAGGCTTAAATTCAATGTGTCAATTACTAAGAATAGTTTAACTATTGAATCACAACCTAGAGCATTTACAATGGTATCGTAATATCGACCGCTTGATGTATAGGTTATATTGTTCTGTAACCATGTATAGCTATTGCAGGCCGTATCAGACGAACTAGAGGCAGTCGGATTGTTGATGGTCAAATTCAATGTAACAACCGAATCACAACCTGCAGCATTGGTCAGCGTAAATGTTGGTGAAGAAGTACTTGCGCTGTACGTTACTCCATCAATCCATGTGTAAGTATCACAAGCAGCCTGAATATCTGTTGCTGTAGTTGAATTGTTGATGGTCAAATTCAACGTAACTATAGAATCACAACCTGCAACATTCGTCAGCGTAAATGTTGGTGAAGAAGTACTTGCGCTGTACGTTACTCCATCAATCCATGTATAAGTATCACAAGCATTCTGAATATCGGTTCCTGTAGTTGAATTGTTGATGGTCAAATTCAATGTAACAACCGAATCACAACCTGCAGCATTCGTCAACGTAAATGTTGGTGAAGAAGTACTTGCGCTGTACGTTACTCCATCAATCCATGTATAAGTATCACAAGCATTCTGAATATCTGTTGCTGTAGTTGAATTGTTGATGGTCAAGTTTAATGTAACCACCGAATCACAACCTGCAGCATTCGTCAACGTAAATGTTGGAGAAGAAGTACTTGCGGTGTACGTTATTCCATCAATCCAAGTATAGGTATCACAAGCAGTCTGAATATCTGTTGCCGTAGTTGAATTGTTGATCGTTAAATCTAAAGTCACCACCGAATCACAACCTGCAACATTCGTCAACGTAAACGTTGGTGTAGAAGTACTTGCGGTGTACGTTATTCCATCAATCCATGTATAAGTATCACAAGCAGCCTGAATATCTGTTCCGGTGTTTGAATTATTAATCGTCAAGTTTAATGTAACCACCGAATCACAACCTGCAGCATTCGTCAACGTAAATGTTGGAGAAGAAGTGCTTGCGGTGTACGTCACCCCATCAATCCATGTATAAGTATCACAAGCAGTTTGAATATCTGTTGCCGTAGTTGAATTGTTGATCGTTAAATCTAAAGTCACCACCGAATCACAACCTGCCGCATTTGTCAACGTAAATGTTGGTGAAGAAGTACTTGCGGTGTACGTTATGCCATCAATCCAAGTATAGGTATCACAAGCAGTCTGAATATCTGTTGCTGTAGTTGAATTGTTGATGGTCAAGTTCAATGTGACTACCGAATCACTACCCAATGAATTTGTTAAGGTATCTGTTGGAGTGTTCGTGCTTACAGTGTATGTTATTCCATTTATCCACGTAAAAGAATCACATGCAGTTTGAATGTCGGTTCCTGAAAATGGACTATTAATGGTTAGATTCAACACTTCGATGGAATCACAACCTGCTGACCCAATAATTGTATCTGAATAAACTCCCGTTGCGGTATAGGTTACCCCATTTATTGGCCATGTATAAGAGGTTAATGATACAATATTGCTGTAACTAATAATCTGATTACTAACGTCAACATAAACATCAGCAGTAGAGCTACAGCCGTAAACATTTGTTGCAGTTACTGCATAGGTAGTGCTGACCGTTGGCGAAACGGTAATTGAATTTGTCGTTGAGCCATTACTCCAAGCATAATAATTTGCTCCGCTAGCAGTAATGGTTTTAGTACTTCCATTGCACATTTGTACTGTATCTGCTAAATTCAGAGATATGTTTCCATCAATAATTACAACCTGATCAGATACAGTTTGGCATTCATTGCTTACTTGTACCCAATAAGAACCTGCGCTACTCACATTTATTGAGCTTGTAGTAGCACCTGTTGACCACAGATAATTCGCACCTGTGTTGGTAGCATCAAGCACCGTATTTTGTCCATTACACAAACCTTGATTGTTTCCTAGATTAACTGTAAGCTGAGGCTTATTAGATAGAATAACCGTATCACTTGTTGAAAAACAAGCATTACTGAGTGTGGCTGTATACATTCCGGGTATGGCCGTTGTTATGGTCGAATCTGTAGAACCAGTACTCCATAAAAATTGGTCAGTAGAAGCTCCTGCATTAAATGTAACCGGTGTATTTACGCAAACCAACGTGTCATTGCCTAAGCTTAATGTTGGTGCAATTAACGAGTTAACTTGAATAGTATCGAAGTTATCTCCACAAGCATTACTTGCAACCACACTATACGTTCCTGGTTGAGTAATCATAATGCTTGATGTAGTATCTCCTGTAGACCATAGAAAACTACTTGCATTTTGGGCAGCTGCAGTCAACTGAACAGAATCACCATTACAGATAATAGTATCGTTGCCCAACTGCACAGTGGGCAAAGGGTTAATTGCAAAGTCCAACCCATTGTCTGAACCAATGGTAGGAGGATTCGAAGCAATTACTCTTACACGATAATCATCAGAAAAATCATAAGTTTCGGGTAATGTTGCCGTAATAGTTTGCGCACTGGTAGAGGTTACTTGCCCTATGTTTACAACTTGTCCATTAAATGAACCTGCTGAATCTGATAATTGAACAGTGAACGTATTTCCCGGAAGAAAAGTAGCCGACAAACCAAAGTTAACTTGCAGGGTATCTGTAGAGCAATATGAAGAGTTAGAAATAGATGCTGTAGTTATTCCATTGGTATTTGCAATAGTGAAAAAATCATCACTTTGATCTATCAATGTTCCCGAAACAGTACTTATTCTTAATTTACATGTACTAGAGATAGGTTCGTTAATCAGCCAATTCCAAGTTTCTGGGTTGTTCGGCACATTCCGGAGCAGCGTATCCCATGTTATGCCATTGTCTGTGGTGATTTCTAAGTTTATGTTTTCAAACGTATTAAGCGTAGCCCATTCTACAGTTTGAAGTGTTCCATTCCCCCATATTTCGCCTCCATTCGCAGCAATAATTTGCACATAATCATCAAAATAGCGATAATATGAATACCCATCAAAAACGCCTCCATGGTATTTGTTTGCCGTAAGTTGATTGGGCATAACAGATGAAAATGAGAAATTAGACGTATCTGTATACAACGGATTAGTAATATCGGTTGCTCTAATTTTTAGCTGGTTGCTAGCTACGCGGGGTACTACCCAATTGGCGTACTTATCAATGCCTGGCGCTACACCTATTACCGACCAATTGGCGCCATTATCTGCACTGTACTCTAATTTAATGGAATCTACATCTGCATTTTGCCATTGTATATATTGGCCAGAGCCAGCTTCAAATACTTCACCTCCATTTGGATAAGAAATAGCAATATTCGGGCTCGGTATGGTGAAAGGATCATCACTTACATCGGTTAAACCTACTGCTACATCTGAAATGCGGATGCGGCACAATGAAGAAGGCGTGCTTGGTATATACCAATCGTATTCTAACTGAGAAGCGGGTATGTTTTCGGCAAGTGTGTCCCAAGAAAGTCCGTCATCATACGTCACTTCAATGGTTACATTGGTTGCATTATTAAAATCCCACACAATGGTTTCGGTGGTAGCCGAAAACCACATTTCGTTGCCGTTGGGGCTTATCACGGTAATACGTGAAGTATCATTGTTTGCTTGCGCATAGCCATCAAATGCCCCCCCATGGTATTTTACACTATCAGAAGTTATAAGATGGACCACCTCAAAGCTTTGATCAGAAACATCAACAACACTTGAATCTGTATTGTCTGATACGCGTATTAAATAGTTCGGGCTGAGGGCATTTGGAATAATCCAATTGGCAAAACCGTGCGATCCAGCGGCGGTGTCTATTAAGTTCCAATTGGCACCATTGTCTGCGCTATATTCAAAAGCTACGGTATTTACACCATTTGCAATCCATTGAATATATTGGCCGGAAGTGGCCTCCAATTGCTCATTACCGTTGGGAAATAAGACTTGAATGGACGAAGGTACTATCTGCCACAATGAATCTGATATGGTTTGAATATTTGGTGCAGCGGACGTTAATTTTAGCAAACAACTATCACTAGGCGTATTCGGCACCTGCCACGTGTAAAATAATTGTTGTGTACTTATGTTGCTATCTAACAGCAGCCAAGTCCTTCCATTATTAATGCTGTACTCAATATTGATTCGATCAATATTATTACTCGTCCAACTTATGGTGTCAATGGTTGCCGGAATTAATCGCTCTCCTCCGTTGGCCTTTAGTATGGTAAGGCTATTGGGTAAATTATTCGATAAACTGTAACCATCATAGTTACCGCCAAAGTATTTCGCTGTATCCTTTAGAGTTGGTGAAGTAATGGAATATGCCCCACTTGTATCTGCAGTAACGGTATCTCCTATATTATAAACACGCAACCTCGCTTGGTTGGTCAATGTATCAGGTATCACCCAATTGGCATAACCATCATAGCCTTGCGCATAGCTCAGGAATGACCAAGTGGCACCATTGTCTAGGGAATAGTCAATTCCAACCGTATCAATGCCCTTAGCATTCCAAGCTACGTATTGGCCTGATGCTGCATCAAGCTGCGTACCTAAAATTGGATAATCGAGCTGTATAGTTGGATCTGGAATGGTAAAGATGCCGCTGGTAGATTGGGTAAAGTTTAAAATGCTGGTAATACGTACCCGCGCAGTGGTGGTGCTGATAGAAGGCACTTTCCACGTATAAGTAAATGCGCTTGAGGGCAAAGAGTTCACAAGCGTAACCCAAGTAAGCCCGCTGTCTAGGGAATATTGTATTTGTATGTTATCTACATTCAAAAAATTCCAACTAATGGTTTGTTCACTAGCACCCGGCCACGTTTCTCCTCCTGCCGGAGAAATAAGTTGCAGACTTTGCCCAGTAACTTCCACAGCAGCAAAGGCCAACAATAGCAGCGTAATTTTTTTTAACCAATTAATCATATCTAAAATTTATTACGGAGCGGTTCTTACATAACGAAAACCATATTTAATGGAATGAAATCCAGCGTATGAATTTTTATTGCTGCTAAATTGAGATGAAATCATATCTACATACATAACTTTATTGGCATCCCAAGAAGTAACGTTAGCATCACCGTTAAGGCTTATGGCACCGTCTCCGTTATTCCCTGAGAATGAAAAATAATTGTTCTTTACCACGGGCTCATGTGCATTACCTGTTAAGCCAAGTACCCCATAATAGGAGGCACCTGATTGCTCTCGGGTAGTATTTGCTCCACCATAAAAAGAAACATCTATTAATGGATAGGTGTAATGGTGGTTTTCAGGTATTCCCTCCCATCTGCTTCGAGATGAATTAAAATTTCCTCCAGGCCAACTGCTGCCCCAAGCAGGGTATTGTATAATCCATGGATACCAGATGCTTTCGTAATTATTCTCGAAGTAGACGCGGTCTAATTCTACAGGCTGTTTGGGTCCGTAAGAAGCTTTATTAAGCTCTAGATGCGTCATTGGCCGCACACCAGACCAATCGGCATAGGCCAAGGTGCGCTGTTGGTTGCTGTTTCCGCACGCTCTATTAGGCGTGCTACTGAAATACTGCCCGTTTACTAAAGTGATGTTTTCTCCGGCAATTCCTAAATTTACAATTTGAATAGAATCAAGGGTATTTAAAAAATCGGCATATTGCTGTTCGGAAAGTTCGTACTTGTAGCAATAAAAAGCTTGATATCCTGTAGGATAATTCGGATAATCTATAATGCCATCCGCATTCGCATCTATTCCGGCATCTCCTTTTATCCTAAATGTATCTCGCTCTATTACATTCAAAGGGCTATTACCGATATGATTTCTCGATTGGGAAATTATATCGGGCGACATGCGGGTATCAATTACGGGGAAGTTATCTCCGGGAGCAAAGAAAAAGCCTGCATTTACATTATAGGAGCTTTCAGATATTAAACTACTGTTCGTCACAAAACTATAAAATCGTTTTGCAACATTAAATGGGCCTTGCGGTATATATACCATTTCTACTGCGTATACGCGCACTTCTAAATTAGTTACACTACTAATGCCACTTAGGCCGTAGTTCCATTGCAGCTGCATGCTGGTGCTGCTAAAATTGCCGGTGCCAATGCTGGTTCTGTGCACAAAGGCACCTAATTTGTCAGCTGGTACGGTAATGGTGTTAGCAGTACCTGTACCATTGCTAAAGCCTGCTGTATTAAGTTTTGCATGCTGCCAAAGGCCATTAGCATCTTGAAATTTTATCCAAATCCAAGCAGCATCCCAGTTGATACTATCGTGCCAAGAGTTTTCCCAAGACAAATCAAATTGTATTTGAATGGTTTGTGCTGTGGGGTTATCATTCAATGTGGTTACATTCTGCACTAGAATATTGTTTGCATTGGCTACACTAGCCGAAGCGAAAATGAAAAGGCAGAGATGAATAAATTTCTTCATGGTGTAATTAATTTATTATTGGTATTAAATTGTTAGCGGGTTTAGGATGCACATAAATACCCTTGTTGTGAATTTTAAGTTTCGTTTTTGACAAATAATCAGTTTTCATCTTTTAATTAAGGAGCTATTCCTTCGTTATGGCGTGTCAGCATCTATATGGCTAAATTCAATATAACTTCATTATGAAAGGCTAAAAGGTAAGGTGGTGTTTGCTCAATTAGAACCTAAAGTATTTCTTATGTTGGTTGCTTGCCTCTTTTGCTTTTGACTAGATTTTTGTTATAAATAATTTAATTTAAGTTGTTTATATTAAAGAAACCTTTCCTTAGTTTAATTTTTCATATACAATATTATACTTATGAGTAGTATTTTTTAGCCCACAATCAGCCCATAATTTTAAATAGTATTGTCTAGCTCCAATTGATTAGCTAATTTTCCTTATGTTTAGTATACTTTACTTGCTATGTAACTATGGTTTATTTAATGCTTTCAGCAATCTTTTATGCCTTGAATAATTTTTTTTGGAAGAGAATGCTATTCAAAATATCACCCCTTAGTTTAATATGGTGCAGAGGAGTGTTTACGGTAATTTTTAGTTCTGCTCTTTTGTATCTTCTCGGTATTTCTTTTCAAGAGGTAAGGAGCGCACTTTCTCAAGATGGGTGGCTTTATATGTTAGCAGCTAGCTGCGGAAGCCTAGGGTTATTTCTAATGGTAGCAGGCCTCAATGAAAGTTCACTCAGTCATTTTGCATTTTTTCTAGTCTTAATGTCCGTAATGTCCTTGTTTGGAGTCTCGCTAGTCAATGATATTTCCATAACGTATCTATTAGGATCTATTTCTTTAATAGCTGCTTTTATAATTCATACAGTCGCCGATGTACGAAAATTTTCAATTCAAAAAAGCAGTTGGCGGTTTCTTTTAATGTCGCTAGCATTTACATGTTCAGGTTTTATTAACTGGCATTTAGTAAAGAATTATAACCCGTTTATTTCAGTTTGGACGCAAGAAATCTTCTTATTCTTGTTGCTTACTATTGTTTGGTTGGTGAAGGGAAAAGCTCACCAAAAAACATTAAAAACTTACTGGAAATCTTTAGGGGTATTTGCATCATTGATATTGGTAGCAACTTATTTTGGTGCAAATGGCTTGAGGTTAACTGATCCGCTGTTACTATGTTTAATGGGGTTGGTTTCACCTTTGTTTACTACTATTCTCGGAAGTGTTGTTTTAAATGAAAAATG
The DNA here is from genome assembly GCA_018402765.1 of Vicingaceae bacterium. GTDB lineage: Bacteria > Bacteroidota > Bacteroidia > Flavobacteriales_E > Vicingaceae > Acidiluteibacter. The sequence continues at coordinate 81,021 of JAGYIE010000004.1, forward strand.
GTCTTCTAAATACTATTACTCCTTTGGTTTGTTAGCTTTAGGAATTGCTTTATTTTTAATGGATTGATTATGGAATTAGTGAAGGTTTATTACTACAGGAAGAAATTGCTTCAAGCCATTGGTTTTGAAAAAGCCTCCACAGCTGCAATAAAAGTGTTGATGATTGAAATAGAGCAAGAAACAAATTCAAAGTTGAGCTTTAATACACTCAGGAGATTTTTTGGTTTATTGGAGTTAAAGAAACCTAACTATAAGACATGGATGACGTTAACCGATTTTATAAGACTAAAAAGTGGACATACTTTTGAAAGTAAAAATGCAAATATTACCTTTTGGAAGTCACACCACCGGTTACTGCTTGAGTTAACTGCAGGAGATGAAGCATCCATTATTGGATATCTGATAAAAGAAAAAAACACCGAAAACTTTACTATCCTTCTCGGCTACTTAACTAATCACGCAATTGCAAACAAGAATATAAAGCTGCTAAAGTCAATTTATACGCATAATGGCTTATTTGAAGGTAGTTCGGAATTTTCTAAGTTTCTTTCAGAGTTAGTGATGCCGTTTTTAATGGAGTTGAAAAATGAAGATTTGAAGCAGTTGTTTCCTATTATTAACCTTTATAATTTTAAAAATAATATAATTTATCGTCACATTGCTTATTCATATTTGAATGGTAATTATAGTTTGATTATTAATCAAATGGTTGCTAATGATGAACAGGAGCAATTATTTCTTAACTCTTTAAAAGCGTATCACATTTTTTTAACTGGTAAAGTTTTGAAACAAATACCAAAGAAAAGTCTGATAGAACTGAAAGCTTGTTATCCAACATTAGCCGGGAGGTATGTTGGCTATCAGTTATTATTGTATCCTGAGTCCACAACAAGTATTTTAGAAGAGTTAATCAAACCACTTGCAAAACATTTCACTCCACATTATCTCTATTTAGAAATATTTAGCGCATTACTGCTTAACAAGGATTTTAATGTATTGAGTCAACTTATCGATTCACATTATGAAGCACTCTATGAAATTGATCACTGGTACGCTTTTATTACCCTTAATATGTATCAAATAGCAGAATCAGCAGTGTATGTTAAAGAGGGGCAATTAAAAAGAGCCTTTATTGTTTTAGATTCTATTCATATTGAACAGACCTCAAGTGATTATTTCGATTACATTTACCTGTTTTATTCGATAGTTTACTACCACATCTTACAATTTGATGATCTTGTTGGTAAACAAAAAGTGTTAGCGACGTATAAGAAAACCGCTCAAAGAGTTGGGTTCTATAGGTTCGATGAGGAGCTTTTAATTAACTTTTTTAAATAGCTATATCACCTTAGTTTAAAGATGTGTCAAATGCCTTTTCCATCAATACATCAACTGCTTCTTTGAATTATTTCTCCACTCACTTTGCGATTGGTAATCGACAAAGAAGATCAATAGATCTGCTTGGGAGGCGTAGTCAACAAAATAGATTTTTTTGTCAGCTTGAGAGGCGTATTTAACAAACGACCATAATCCTTGATTACCTGTTGCCTGCGAATCATATTTTACTTTATAAACACATAAGTCAGCTTGTGATGCATAATCAACTACAAATACGTTAATGTCTGCTTGTGAAGCATAATCAGTAGAAAATACTTTTTGGGCATTTGCTGCATTGCTAAACAGTAGAAGAAAGAATAGAAACAGGAGTGTAAAGGAATTTCTCATATTACTTTTTCACCAACTTTTTTACTAAAAGTACTACAAATGCAATCATCGGCACACCATGCATTATGGTATCCCACCAATCGAGTAATTTCATGCCATTAGCGCCACCCATTATCCACTTTATTTTGCCAAATAAATGAGGCTCAGGTTGGAATGGGGCTAAACCTAATGCAAGGCAAGCAATGATGACAAACCATCCATTGTAGCTAGTTGGGGTATTACTTTCTTGATTGCTCATTTTTTATAAAAGGATATAATTCTTGTTGGATAAATTGTTCTGGATATTCATTCTCATCATCAAAGCCAAGCTCTATATCTCTTCCATCGTAAGGGATATAGGCAGTCTTAAATAAATAATCCCAAATGCTTAACGTAAGACCAAAGTTGACACCCATTTTTCGATCTTCAGGTAACTCTTTTGCATGATGCCAAATGTGCATTTGTGGGCTGTTGAAAATATATTTTAACGGACCCAAATTAATTTTAAAGTTACTATGATTAAAGTGTCCTACAGCAATTGCAAAAGCATCAACAATAAAGAACTCTACTAATCCAAAGCCTAACAAAGCTAAAGGAATATACTGTATAAATTTATAGATTATGGTCTCCATCCAGTGGAAACGCAAGTGTGCTGCAAACCCCATTTCTTTAACACTGTGGTGCAACTTATGAAATTGCCATAAAAACGGAACTGCATGCAACAAACGGTGAACATTCCATTGGATAAAATCCCTAGCTAGAAAAAGAATTCCCAATTGAACCCAAATGGCTAACTCGTTTATTTTTATTGCTACCAAGTTGGTTACTCCGAATAGACCTAGGAAGTCGGTAAAAAGCGTAACAAATGCATTCGATACAGAATTGTAAATGATTAAAGAAAAGATGAAAAAGTTGAAAAACATATAAAAGAAATCTAGCCAGAAATCTTTACGAATCAATTTTTGGTTTTTTCTCCATGGAAAAAATATTTCTAACGCATAGAAAAAAATAGATACCGCTATTAAAAGGTAAAAGTAACTGTTCCACGAAGGGTTGGAAATATCATTAATTAAATAATTCCAATAGTCGGTGAATCCCTTTATAAATATGTCTAAATACTTATTCATAGTTCTTATTTTTTTGTCGGTAAATTGAGTTGGCTCCAAGCTCCCATACCGCCTTTTAAATCATAAATGGCCGTAAATCCTTTTGACTTTAGGTAATTGGCTGCTTTTACTGATCTGCCGCCAACTGCACAATACACATATACAGGTTTGTTTGGGTCTAAAGAAGCAATTTGTTGATCAAACTCAGTTCCGCTAATGTTGTAATTGAGCGCACCTGCAATATGGCCTTGATTAAACTCTCCAGGAGTTCTTACATCTACCAATTGAATGTCCTCCTTGGTAGTAATATCCTGATAAAATGACTGCCCATCAAGCTTTTCAAATACAGAGGTAGTAGCGGTAGTTTGTACTTTTTTATCTTGACCATTCGTGCAAGATATAATGCCCATCGAAAGAGCGATAAAGGTGATAAATGTTTTCATAATGTCTATTTTTCGTCTTCTAATTCAAATTTTGTTTTTTCTACTCCTTTATAGCTGTAGAATAGATTTGCCCAAATAATTTTGGAGATTGCATAAATAAATGGAGAAAATACAATTAATACTCCTGCTATAATCGACACAATGGTCCAATAACCTAAATCCAATCCGAGTACCAAGGTAGCTACCCAAACGGTAACCATTATGGCTACACCAATGGAGTAGGCTACATACATTGCACCAAAATAAAATCCTGTTTCCATATGTAGACTTCTATTGCACACAGGACACCTTTTTAAAACAGGCGACATGGTAGAAAGGTTGTAGGGATTTTTATCTTCGTAAAATTCTCCCTCATGGCAATGGGGGCATTTGCGGTTAATAACACTGTAAATTTTAGTTCCTTTTTTTATCATGAGTTATATAAAATTGCAATTTTCCATACATCCAAACATATCGAGTATGGATCGGTCTACTAAGCTGTAATTAATATTTCTCCCATTTCTGGAAGAGCACAATACCCCTTTGTCTTTCATTTTAATTAAATGGTGCGAAAGTAATGATTGCTCTATTCCTGTATGTTCCATTAGTTGTGCAACACTCAAGGGTTCGTGTTGTTGCATAATGCTCAAAATTTGTAGACGAACGGGATGCGCAATTGCTTTCAGTATCTCTGCAATTCGCTCCATTTTATCAGCTGTTATTTCTATTTTATCGACCATCATAAATTCAAATACAAAAATATGAAAATATGTTCATGTAAATAATTAAACAAAGGTTAATTCTTTGAAAAATATATCAATTAATCGCTGTTGTCTGATTATAGTACAAAAAACAACTATAGATTGATAATGATGGGTTATCAACATAATCTTTCATGATTATTTTTTTAATTTTCTTTCACATTGAAAGTTATACGAATCGATTAAATCCAATTTAAAAGGTCATCGAGTGATTCAAGAAGTGCCTTTCGATACAATTTTTAGTACCTCGAGTGCTTGTCGAGCTTAGTCGAGGTATGATTTCGTTCTAACGAAATTGTATTGAGCGGCACTAAAAACCACTCAGGGTACTTCTTGGATGGTATCGAGATGCCCTTTTAAAGCATTGACTTTTTGGCCAAAGGATGCGACTGATAGGTCAATTATGTTTCCCATGTCAGTTCCTGTTTAAAAGCTGGTAAATCCACAGAATGAAAGTATTAATGTGATATAAATTAACTTTTTCATAAGGCGTTGATGTGTCGTAACTTCATTTTCTATTCTAATGCGCAACAAGTAAATTCCTTTTAAAGTGGGTGAATTAAAATTATACTCCCCTGCATCATTCCAAGTTCATCTGCCATTATTGTGCATTCTTCCATTAATGTCATATCGCGTATAGTAGACTTGCTTGTGTATAGGTTCTTTTGATTCTACTTGCAAGTATTGATTGTTGCCAATCCGATGTGTAAAATACGCAATTATTGTGCTAGGGTTATGGATTTTTTCAATATTCCGTTTTCGTAAGTTGGGGTCAGGGAACGCGAGATAAGTAGGGTTGAGAGTTTTTTCATAATTATAAGTATCTGTTTTGCATAAAATTATAAAAAACTTGCTATTTTAATGTTTTAATAGAAAAGATTTGTTTTTTTAACACTTATCATATCTAATTAATTTTCATGACAGTACGATTTTATGCTATCAAATGCTAGCGCTAGCTCGATTTGTCACTAATCAGAGGTGATACAACGAAATTTTTACTGATCAATATAACTTGTAAAAAATAAAATTAAAGAAAGGTTAAGTTAATATCCCCATAACAGTCAGCATATAAAAGGTAATCTAATGCTAAGCTTTAGAAAATATTGCTATGAAGTAGTTGGCCGATATTTATATTCCATAATTGAACGTTTAATCAATTTAACTAAAAAGTAATAAACAGAACATTATGAGGTATTTATTCGATTTATATCACCATTTGGTTATCCTTGTTTTTAGAAAGAAATGGGCAGGTTTATTTCATCAAGCTACTTTTATAGCTAATCCATCTTCATTATGAGTAAAGCCTCAAACAAGCGATCTGTTGAGGTGGTGGTTATTTCAGATGTTCATCTAGGAACGCGAGGATGTCACGCCAAAGAGTTACTAAAGTATATGAAAAGCATACAGCCTGAGAAAGTTATCTTAAATGGAGATATTATTGATATCTGGCAGTTTAAGAAAAGTTATTTTCCTAAAGCGCACATGCAGGTCATCAAGCAAATTGCCAGTTGGATGACTAAGGGTGTAAAGATTTATTATGTTACCGGTAATCATGATGAAATGCTTCGAAAATTTGTTGGCTTTAAGATGGGTAGTCTTAAAATAGTCAATAAAGTGGTATTAAAACTAGATGGGAGTAAGGTGTGGTTTTTTCATGGTGACGTATTTGATGTGACCATGCAGCACAGTAAGTGGTTGGCGAAATTGGGCGCTAATGGATATGATTTGCTGATCCTTCTTAATAGGTTCGTAAATCACATTTCTGAGAAATTAGGTCGAGGAAAAATATCCTTATCAAAACGAATAAAAAACAGTGTAAAGAGTGCCGTGAAATTCATCAACGATTTTGAAACCGTAGCTGCAGATATTGCTATTATGAATGAATACGATTATGTCGTTTGCGGTCATATCCATCAGCCTGAAATGAGAAAAATTACCAATGCTAAAGGTAGTGTGATGTATTTAAATTCAGGCGATTGGATTGAAAACTTAACTGCTTTGGAATATAGTGAAGGGGCTTGGAGTATTTATAAATATGAAGATGTGCACTATTTAGAGGACAGTCTACAAATTACTTCCGATCAGGAATACAATAATAAGGAGTTGTTTGCTAAACTAGTAGCTGAGTTTAAATTAATGGAGTTGACTAAAAATTAAGCGGATGAAAATTCTATACGCCATTCAAGGTACAGGCAACGGCCACTTAAGTAGAGCTCGTGAAATCATACCTTATTTACAAAAGAAAGGAGAGCTCGATTTATTGGTGAGCGGCATTCAGTCTGATATTCCACTGCCTTATGATGTGAAATACGTGTACAAAGGAATGAGCTTTATATTCGGTAAAAAAGGTGGAATAGATTATATGAATACCTACATGAAAAATCATGTCAATCGGTTCATTAAGGAAGTCAAGAGTTTGCCTATAGAGCAGTATGATCTAATTATCAATGATTTTGAACCAATTTCTGCATGGGCAGCCCATTTTAAAAAAAAGCACTGCATTAGTTTGAGCAATCAATGTGCTGTGCTTTCTGAAGCTGCTCCAAAACCGTCTAAAGAGGATACCTTGGGTAAGTTTATGTTAAATAATTATGCGCCAACTACTGCTGCTTATGGGTTTCACTTTCAAAAGTATGCTGATAATATATACACACCTATTGTTCGTCAGGAGGTTAGAGATTTGGGAATTTCAGATTTAGGACATTATACGGTTTATCTTCCTGCGTACAGCGATGAGCGAATTATTAAAAAATTAAGCTTGATTCATGACGTAGAATTTCAAGTGTTTACCAAACACGGAAAAAAATCCTATCAGGTAGAAAATATTTCGATACAGCCAATAAACAACGATGCATTTTTGAAAAGTATGGCTACTTGCACCGGAGTGCTTTGTGCTGCAGGTTTTGGAACACCTACCGAAGCGCTGTTTCTAGGTAAAAAGTTAATGGTAATTCCAATGAAAGCGCAGTATGAGCAGCAATGTAATGCCGAGGCGCTAAAGCAAATGGGTGTTCCTGTTATTAAGCATTTGCGAAAAAAGTTTATTCCTGAATTATTGAAATGGATTTTGAGTGATGAAATAGTAGCGGTTGATTATCCAAATCAAACGGAAGAAATTGTCGATAAGATTATCCAAAATGAATATCTGAAGCAGTCGTCCTATCTGGATTACATACTGCCAAATCAATTAAAAGTAGGAGCGTAGCTAATATGTCGAATTATAATTTCTCTAAAAACTTTCATTGGGGAGTTTCTACTTCTGCTTTTCAAATAGAAGGTGCGCATGATAAGGATGGTAAAGGAATATCCATTTGGGATGAGTTTACCCAAAAGAAGAAAGTGATTTTAGATAATCATCATGCAAAAGTAGCCTGCGATTTTTATCATAAATATGAAGAGGATCTTGAGCTGATTAAAGATTTGGGCATTCCTAACTTCCGGTTCTCTATTTCTTGGACGCGTATTTTTCCTGATGGCTGCGGAAGGGTAAATCAAAAAGGTGTTGATTATTACAATCGGGTAATAGATAGTTGTATAGAAAAAGGAATAGAGCCTTGGGTGACTTTATATCATTGGGATTTGCCTGAGAACATTCAAAAAAGAGGTGGTTGGGCTAATCGGCGAATTGTAGATTGGTTCTATGATTTTGCAGCTTTTTGTGCATCTCATTTTGGTGATCGGGTAAAGCGATGGATGGTATTGAATGAGCCGATGGTTTTTACCGGAGCAGGCTATTTTTTAGGAATACACGCTCCAGGTAGACGCGGGCTAAAGCATTTTATACCGGCAGTTCATCATGCAGTGCTTAGCCAAGCAGAAGGTGGAAGGATTATTAAAGAGTTGCGACCTGATAGTTTAGTGGGTACTACGTTTTCTTGTAGTTTGATAGAACCATTTCGAGAAAATAATCCGAAAGATATCAAAGCTGCTAAGCGAGTAGATGCCCTAAGCAACCGATTGTTTTTAGAGCCTGCACTTGGTTTGGGGTACCCAACCGAAGATCTACCTTTTTTAAAAAGATTAGAAAAGCACATCCGAAAAGGCGATGAGAAACGCATGCAATTTGATTTTGATTTTATTGGTATTCAAAATTATACTCGCGAAATAATAAAACATTCTACGTTTACCCCCTACTTAAGAGCCAAATTAATAGAGTCGAAAAGCAGAAATGTCCCCATTACAGAAATGGGATGGGAAGTATATCCAAAGTCATTGTACGCTATGGCTAAAAAGTTTGCCAGCTATGAGAAGGTAAAGGAGGTAATCATTACCGAAAATGGGGCAGCCTTTTCTGATGAGCTGCAAAATGGTAAAATCTATGATTCGCATCGGACCAATTACTTAGCTGAAAACTTAAAGGAACTGAACCGAGCGCATTTAGAAAATGAAAAAATAAAGGGATATTTTGTTTGGTCGTTACTTGATAATTTCGAATGGGCAGAAGGTTATCACCCGCGGTTTGGGTTGGTTCATGTAGATTATAAAACGCTAGAGCGCACGCCTAAACTTTCTGCATTATGGTATAAAAAAACAATCAATGCTCATAATCAAAAGCATGTTGGTAACGTTCTAACGAAATCTGATTTAGCATTAGAACGTAGAAAGTGATTTTTTTTCAATGTTTACATTTGGTTTAAAATAGATTAGTTGAAATCGACTATCTTTTAATACTTTGATCGCATAGAATAAATCTTTCCCCTTATTTTCAGTAGCATAAACTTCTTCTATTTTCCAATACGTATATTCGGTCTTTTTAAACCCGTTAATTACTTTTTGTGGCAATTCTTTTGGGTAAAATAGTTGTATTCGCTCTTCAATTATTTCGCCTGATTCCTTAATGTCTAATTTGTAAACGCGCTCATCTTTTTCAAATTCTGCTTGGTAATAATTTTCGATTAGCCTCCATTTTTTAACTGTGGTCTCAGGGTATGTTTTTAAAAACCTATAATAGTTTCTGAAGGTACATTTTCTGATGAGGTAGCTCTTGCAGATCCAGATTGTGAAAAAAAGGAAGTAGGAATAAATAGAATTATTGGTAATTTTTTGTAATTGATTTTCATTTTGTTAAGTTTTATTTTTAAAATAAAAAGAAACATTTATGCCAAAATGCGTGTCTTGGTAAAATAGGTGGAATGCTGAGTTTTTACAGTACTATGTGAGGACTTTTGGCATTAGATGGTGAACGGTATAACATAGTTAAGACCAACTGACCAAGTAAAAAGAACTGTTTTCCATTTTGGTATAATTTTAACAAGTATTACGAAAACTCTATGTCATGAAACTAGAACATCCTCAGGTAGATAACAGGTTACAGCTTTTTCCTCACTCAAAAGGTTGGGCAATTTTCGATGAAAAAACGTATCGTTTTTCTGATAGTATAGAAGATTTCGCGCAAGCGTTGCAAATCGCAAAAAAGATAGCTGTCGCTAATGAAGCTACATTGCTAGTAAGAGATCAAGAGGGTGAGGTGATATTAAAGACAGTGTATGGTTAATATTTTTTATTGTTTTTAGATTAATTAGCAAGAGCGAAAAGGCTAACCAGTATTTGGGTTAGCCTTTTTAATTTAAAATTTATTGGTGTTTATAATAGTTCATTTGCAATGTTTGCAAGTTCAGATCGCTCTCCTTTTTCTAAGGTGATATGCGCAAATAGTTTATTGCCTTTTAGTCGGTCCGTTAGGTAAGAAAGACCATTGCTTTGTTCATCCAAGTAGGGTGTGTCTATTTGATGAACATCTCCTGTGAAGATTATTTTTGTATTTTCTCCTGCTCGAGTTATAATAGTTTTTACTTCATGAGGTGTAAGGTTTTGGGCTTCGTCCACTATAAAGATAACATCAGATAAGCTTCTACCCCTAATATAGGCAAGAGGAGTAATGATAATTTTTTCACTGCTTTGCATTTCAGTAATCTGCTTGTAGCGCTTGTCAGCTTCGTCAAATTGATTCTTGATGTATTTTAGGTTATCAAAAAGTGGCTCCATATAGGGTCCTATTTTGTCCTTAATATCTCCAGGTAAGAATCCTAAATCTTTGTTGCTTAAAGGTACGATTGGTCTAGCAAGAATAATTTGTTTGAAGTTTCTTTTTTGCTCTATTGCTGCTGCTAATGCCAATAGGGTTTTCCCTGTGCCTGCAACTCCTTGTAGTGTCACTAATTTTATATCAGGGTTAAGTAACGCATGTAAGGCGAATGCTTGTTCTGCATTTTTAGGTTTAATGCCAAATGCATTGTCTTTTTCTACGCGCTCTATACGGTCTAAAACGGGATTGTAAAATGCTAAAGAACTAGCCTTTCCGTTTTTTAAGATGTAAAAGTGATTGTTAATAATGTTCTCTGACATAAAGGAGTAGTTCTCTAAATGTCCTTTTCCATAAATGGTTTTTATTACGTCACTGTCCAAATTGTCAATCAGCATTTTTCCACTAAACAAACTACCTAGGTCTTTCACCTTGCCTGTTTCATAGTCTTCTGCAGATATATTTAGCGCTTTGGCTTTTAGCCGCAGGTTGATATCTTTAGTCACTAAAATTACCTTGGCATCTTTTTCAGTCTGCTGTAGATTTAATGCAGTGTTTAGAATTTTATGGTCAGCTTTTTTATCTCCAAATACTTTTTCTGCATCGACTAAAAGGTTTTTGGTGGACATAAATATTTTAAACCGTGAAGACTTGCGATCGCTTAATGGAATCCAATCTTGCAACGTATAATTTGCACTTAATCGGTCTACTATGCGGGTGAATTCTCTTGCTTCATAGTTTTTTGTGTCATTTCCTTTTTTGAAATTGTCTAACTCTTCCAATACGGTTATTGGAATGACCACATCATTGTCTTCAAAATTGTGAATCGAATTGTGGTCATGAATGATAACAGAAGTATCTAAAACGTAAATTTTTTTTTGTTTAGATTTTTGTGATGTTTTTGACTTTGTCGCGGTAGGTTGTCCGGAATTTGCTTTTGAGATTCTAGCCATACTGATAAAGTTTTTCCTTTAAAAGTAGGATGAATTAATTGTTTGAAATACGCGTAAAAGCAAAAGAAATGAACGATTAGCTATTGAAAAGTAAATGGTTTATAGAATGCATTTTCAATGGATAGAATGCTTAACTTAGATGCCCGTTTTGAAGTTTTTTTACAGTTGTTAAAATAATCTTTTTGGTTGCCCCGAGATTCTTCTCTACATAGTTTTTAGCAGCCATTCCTTGTCTTTTTCTTTCTTCATTATTGGCGTAAAAAAGCTCAGCTACCTTTTTTAGCTGATAAATTGAAGTTATAGAATGGCCTGCGTTTAGTTTGATCAGGTCTTTTGCTTCCTGAAACTTCTGGTAATGAGGTCCAAAAACTACTGGAACTCCATAGCTAGCAGCCTCTAATGTGTTGTGTATCCCATTTCCAAATCCACCCCCGATATACGCCCATTGGCCATATCTGTAAATCGAAGAAAGCATGCCAATTGTGTCAAGGATTAAGACCTGTTGATTAAACTCACCTTTGGTAAAAAAGCCAGCTTGTTCTCCAAATAGCTTCTTTGTTTCAGTTAGTCGATTAGCAGTTATCTCATGAGGCGCAATTATCAGCCTAGTGTTTGGGTAAGTTGTGATTAGATCTTTTAAAAGTTCTTCATCCTTAGGCCAAGTGCTTCCTGCAATAATTGTAAATTGATTATCGATAAACTGCTCAATTGACGGCACTGGTTTAGCAGTAGAAACCAATTGATTTACACGATCAAACCGTGTATCTCCACAAACAGTTAAATTTGAATAATTGATGGTTTTTAGCAGGTTTGCCGATGCTTCGTTCTGTAAAAAGAAATGAGAGAAGGAAGACAGTTGGTTTCTAAACCAGCCACCATACCACTTAAAAAAGTGTTGATTCGTTCTAAATATTCCTGAGATTAGAAAGGTGTTAATATTATTTTTTTTAAGCTCGATCAAGTAATTAAACCAGAACTCATATTTTACAAAGTAGACCGCTTTAGGTTGGGTAAGCCGAATAAATTCTTTTGCATTAGAAATAGTATCTGCAGGTAGGTAAGAAATTAAGTCAGCCCCTGAATAGTTTTTTCTAATTTCATAACCCGATGGAGAAAAGAAAGTCAATACAATATAGTCATTTGGTCGAGCTTTGCGATAGGCTTCGATTACTGAGCGGCCCTGTTCAAATTCTCCCAAAGAAGCACAATGAAACCAAACGACATTGCTATTCTTAGGAATATTTTCCGAAAGTCTTTTTTGCCACTTTTTTCTGCCATTTATCCACTTTTTAGCTTTTTCATTAAACGGAGCTATAAGCCAAATTGCAAATTTATAAATTGAAATGCTTGCAGTATAAAGAATTCTCATAATCTAATAATAGTAAAATTCTTTGGTGCTTCTTTTGTAAAAGGGAATTATCCAGCCAAACTTTACACCATACATTGCATCAAACCTTGTTGCGTTATCTTCTTTTTTTAAGTCGTAATTATATCCTCTTCTATTTTCGGTAATTGCTTGTATCCCTTCAATTCCTAAATAAAAATTTATTAATCGGGTTTTCCCAAAATATTGATAGCCAATAAATTGATTAAAGGAAATCCCATTTGATAAACGGTCGTAGCCTTTCTCCATTTCTTTGTTTAGTTGTAAAACATCTCCATCTCTAAAGTCAAGATTTATTCTATGTTGCAAGAAACCCATTCCTCCTGTAACTAATAATCCTGAATTTTTGTTTTTTCCTTTGAAATTAAATAGTTTACCTCCGTAGAAATGAAAGTTAAATCCTCTTTGTTCTTGTAAAATTCCTGTAATTACACCGTCGCTTGTCGTTACATCTCCACTGGCATTAGTTAGTGACTGTAGTATGCTAGGTTCATTTATTTTTTTACCGAAATTGGCATCTATTTTTAATCCAAATTGCCAATTATTTATTGTTTTATACCCTATTTCTCCACCTACAGAAGAGGTTCTTCCAAATCGCTCAGCAAAGTCGTTTGAAGGAGTGAATATGCCAAAGTTTAACTTCACAAAAGGCAACGCCATAGCAGAATCCATGTTCACTTGGCCCTTGACTAGTTGACCTGTATAGAAAAAAAGGGATAGCGTAAATAAAATGTTTAAACTGAAAATATTTTTTTTCATATCGCGAATTTACGAATAGTTTTAAATGGCATTGATCGCCTAAAATTAACTATCTTCGCAACGCAATTTTTTAAGTTATCTTATGAATGATATTCAAATGGTTGACCTGAAAGGTCAATATCAAAAAATAAAAGATAAAGTTGATAAAGGAATTGCTGAGGTAATCAACTCTGCGACTTTTATTAATGGTCCACATGTTAAATCTTTTCAAGAAGATTTAGAGCATTATTTAGGGACTAAACATCTTATTCCTTGCGGCAACGGTACAGATGCCTTGCAAATAGCAATGATGGCTTTGGGTTTGAAGCCTGGCGATGAAGTAATTACAACAACTTTTACGTTTGTTGCAACAGCTGAGGTTATTGCATTATTAGGTCTAGTGCCAGTTCTAGTAGACGTGGATCAGGATACCTATAATATTTCTATAGAGTCTATGAAGGCTGCTATTACAGATAAAACAAAAGCGATTGTACCTGTGCATTTGTATGGTCAATGTTCTAACATGGAAGAGATTTTAAATATCGCTAATGACAAGTGCTTATTCGTTATTGAAGACACCGCTCAAGCAATTGGTGCTGATTTTACATATACAGATGGTACAGTAAAAAAAGCGGGTACAATGGGAATTATTGGCTGCACATCCTTTTTCCCTTCAAAGAACTTAGGTTGTTATGGAGATGGAGGTGCTATCTACACTGATAACGATAAGCTAGCAGAGAAAATTCGAATGATAGTAAATCATGGAATGAAGGTTAGATATTACCACGATGAAATTGGGGTTAACTCAAGACTAGACAGTATTCAAGCGGCAATTTTAGGTGTTAAGCTTAAAGAACTTGATGGGTATAATTCGGCTAGAAGATTAGCAGCAGATTATTACGATAAAGCATTTGCAAGTTGTGATAAAATTATAACTCCAGTGCGAGCATCGTATTCTTCACATGTATTTCATCAATATACAATGAGAATAGTAGGTGCAGATAGAGATGCTTTACAAGCCTTTTTGTCTGAGCACAAGATTCCTGCAATGATTTATTATCCTGTGCCTTTGCACCAACAAAAAGCATACAAAGATGAGCGTTATAATGATGGGGATTTTCCTGTTTCCGAAATGCTTAGCAAGGAAGTGATTTCATTACCAATGCATACTGAACTTACTGAAGAGCAACTGCAATTCATAACTTCTAAAGTGTTGGAATTTGTAAATAAAATATAAAAGATAATCTATGAAAATAGCAGTAGTAGGAACAGGTTATGTAGGCTTAGTCACTGGAACTTGTTTGGCTGAAACTGGTAACGATGTAATTTGTGTTGACATCGATGCAGCAAAAGTTGATAAGATGAAAAGCGGTATTGTGCCAATTTATGAGCCACATTTAGATGCTTTATTTGAGCGAAATATCAAGCAAAAGCGATTAAAATTTACGACTGATTTAGCATTGGCTATTAAAAATGCAACTATAATCTTTTTAGCATTGCCTACACCACCGGGAGAAGATGGTTCTGCGGATTTGTCGTACGTTCTAGGTGTGGCGGATCAGTTGGGAAAAATGATTACAGAATATAAAGTAATAATTGATAAAAGCACTGTTCCTGTGGGCACTGCAGAAAAAGTCCGTGCTGCGGTTGCTGCTAATGCTAAAGTGGATTTTGATATTGTTTCCAATCCTGAATTTCTTAGAGAAGGATTTGCTGTAGATGATTTTTTAAAGCCTGATCGTGTAGTAATAGGAACAGAATCTCCAAAAGCTAGGAAATTACTAGAAGAGCTTTATAAGCCATACGTTCGACAAGGGAATCCGATTATTTTTATGGATGAAAAGTCAGCAGAGTTGACAAAGTACGCTGCTAACGCATTTTTAGCGACTAAAATAACCTTTATGAATGAGATTGCTAACTTTTGTGAGAAAGTAGGCGCTGATGTTGATATGGTTAGAGTAGGTATTGGTTCAGACACCAGAATTGGAAAACGCTTCTTGTTCCCAGGTATTGGTTACGGTGGAAGTTGTTTCCCAAAAGATGTGCAAGCATTAAGTAAGTCTGGAGTTGAAGCAGGTTATCCTTTCCAAATCTTGGATGCGGTAATGAAGGTAAATCAGGTACAAAAAACAGTTATTTTACCTAAAATAGATGCCTACTTTAAGGGAAATTTGAAAGGGAAGAAGATTGCAATTTGGGGCTTGGCGTTTAAACCTGATACAGACGATATCCGTGAGGCTCCGGCTTTATATCTAATAGAAGAGTTACTTAGTAGAGGTGCAATTATTTCTGCATATGATCCTGAAGCCATGGATAATGTACAGCAATTAATTGGTGATAAAATTCATTATGCGCTGAATATGTATGCTGCCGCAGAAAATGCCGATGCATTATTAATTGCTACCGAATGGTCTGTTTTTAGAACGCCTGACTTCGAGAAATTATCAAAAAAGTTATCGAATAAAGTTATCTTCGATGGTCGTAATTTATATGACCTTGATCAAATGAAAGAATTGGGATTTTATTACAGTAGTATCGGACGAACGTTAATAAATTAGTATGAAGAGGGTATTGATAACAGGGGCGGCGGGTTTTCTAGGTTCGCATCTATGTGATCGATTTATTAAAGAAGGTTACTATGTAATCGCTATGGATAATTTGATTACAGGGAATATTGCCAACCTTGAACAATTGATGCCTTTGCCGAATTTTGAATTTTTTCACCATGATGTCTCCAATTATGTGCATGTTGCTGGTGAGTTAGATTACATTTTGCATTTTGCATCACCTGCAAGTCCAATTGATTACTTAAAAATACCAATTCAGACACTTAAGGTGAGTTCATTAGGAACGCATAGGTTACTTGGTTTGGCTAAAGCAAAAGGAGCTAAGATTTTGGTAGCTTCTACTTCTGAAGTATACGGGGATCCGCTTGTTCACCCTCAAACGGAATCCTATTGGGGAAATGTTAACCCAATTGGACCAAGGGGAGTTTATGATGAAGCAAAGCGTTTTCAAGAAGCAATAACAATGGCTTATCATACTTATCATGGAGTGAAAACTTCTATTGTCAGGATATTTAATACGTATGGCCCTCGCATGAGATTAAATGATGGTAGAGTATTGCCTGCATTTATAGGACAAGCTTTGCGTGGAGAAGATCTTACTGTATTTGGAGATGGATCTCAAACAAGATCGTTTTGTTATGTTGATGACTTAATAGAAGGAATATACCGTTTATTGCTGAGTAGCATATCCGAGCCTGTAAACGTGGGAAATCCAAACGAAATTACTATAGGACAATTTGCTGAAGAGATTATCAAATTAACAAACACTGCTCAAAAGGTCATCTACAAACCATTGCCAGTTGATGACCCGATGCAGAGACAGCCCGATATCACTAAAGCCAAAACATTATTAAATTGGGAGCCAAAGGTTGAACGGGCTGAAGGTGTAAAAATAACATATGCGTATTTCAAATCTTTGCCTAAAGAAGAACTATATAAAAAAGACCACAATACATTTGAAGATTACATTAAGCGCTAATGAATTATTATGCACATGAAACAGCAGTAATTGACGAGGGCTGCATTATTGGAGAGAATAGCAAAATATGGCACTTTACCCATATTATGCCAAACTGTACCATTGGTAAAAAATGCAATATTGGTCAGAATTGTGTAATTTCTCCTGATGTTATTTTAGGGGATAATGTGAAAGTTCAAAATAATGTATCTATTTACACTGGGGTAACATGTGAAGATGATGTGTTTCTTGGCCCTTCAATGGTATTTACCAATGTAATTAATCCAAGAAGTGCTGTTGTAAGAAGAGATCAATATTTAAAGACTACTGTCAAAAAGGGAGCTAGTATTGGTGCCAATGCAACTATCGTTTGTGGACATGATATTGGAGAGTATGCTTTTGTTGGTGCAGGCGCTGTGGTTACAAAAACTGTCCCAGCATTTGCCTTAGTTGTTGGAAACCCTGCAAAGCAAATTGGATGGGTTAGTGAATATGGACATCGGTTAGAATTTAATGAACTAAATACCGCCTCATGTATAGAAACAGGAGATATATATAAAATTGAAAATGATAGTGTATCAAAGATAACAGAATGAGTATCTACAAAAGAATAACAGAAAAAGAAACTGCTGTCGCAGTTATTGGGCTTGGCTATGTTGGCTTGCCGATAGCATTAGAGTTTGCAAAGAAAATTAGAGTTATTGGTTTTGATATTAATCAAGAGCGCGTTGATATGATGCGAAATCATGAGGATCCAAGTGAAGAATTGACCTCTTCGGAATTTGAGGGATGTGATATTCACTTTACCGCCAATAAAAAGGATTTGAAAGAAGCTACGTTCTTCGTAGTTGCAGTTCCTACTCCAATTGATCACCATAATTTACCTGATTTAATGCCATTAATATCCGCTTCAAAGACCGTAGGAGAGGTGTTGAAGAAGGGAGATTATGTAGTTTTTGAATCGACGGTTTATCCTGGTTGTACTGAAGAAGACTGTATTCCTGTTTTAGAGCAGGTATCAGGACTTAAATTCGGCATAGACTTTAAGGTTGGCTATTCTCCTGAGCGAATTAATCCCGGAGATAAAGAACACACTTTGCACAATGTTATCAAAGTCGTTTCTGGTTGCACAGATGAGTCACTAGAAGAGATTGCAAAGGTATATGAATTGGTTGTGCAAGCAGGGGTTCACCGCGCTTCTTCAATTAAAGTTGCAGAGGCAGCAAAAATTATAGAAAATACGCAGCGAGATGTGAATATTGCATTGGTAAATGAATTATCTATGATATTCAATAAAATGAATATCAATACGTATGAAGTTTTAGAGGCTGCAGGTACCAAATGGAATTTTTTAAATTTTAGACCAGGCTTAGTAGGGGGGCACTGTATCGGAGTTGACCCTTATTACCTTACTTATAAAGCCAGAGAATATGGATTTCATGCTCAAATAATCAATTCCGGTAGGTCGGTTAATGATGGTATGGGAGCCTATATTGCAAAAAACACGATTAAGAAGATAATTGCAAGTGGGGTTCATGTTACTGAATCTAAAGTGCTCATTATGGGTGCCACTTTTAAAGAAAATGTAAGTGATATCCGCAATTCAAAGGTTGCTGATGTAGTAGAAGAGTTAAAATCTTTTGGAACAGCAGTAGATATTATAGACCCACACGCAAGTTCAGATCATTTAAAAAAAGAGTATGGATTTGGTATAACTGACCAAATTTCGAATAATTATAACGCGGTAATTATAGCAGTAAACCATAAAGAATATTCCAACTTTGATGAAGCTTACTTTAAATCGATTACCGCTGAAGGCGCATTAATATATGATCTGAAAGGAATATATAAGGGAAAAATTAACAACCTAAAATACCTAAGCTTATAGCATGGAAAATATCCTAATTACTGGTGGAGCAGGGTTTATTGGCTCTCATGTCGTAAGACTTTTTGTTAACAAATATCCTAATTATCAGATTTTTAATTTGGATAAGTTGACCTATGCGGGTAATCTAGAAAATTTAACAGATATAGAGGGAGCTCCAAATTATAGTTTTTTAAAAGGAGATATAGTTGATAGCGATTTTCTAGCAAATATCTTTAATAAACATAACTTTGATGCGGTAATCCATTTGGCTGCTGAGTCACACGTAGATCGTTCAATATCGAATCCGTTAGAGTTTATAAAAACAAATATTGTTGGAACGGTAGAGTTGCTTAATGCTGCTAGAACATCTTGGGGGACAAATTTTGAAGGTAAACGATTCTATCACATTTCTACTGACGAGGTTTATGGCTCTCTCGGGGAAAAAGGTCTTTTTGAAGAAACGACACCTTATGATCCTCGAAGTCCATATTCATCTTCTAAGGCGTCTAGTGATCATTTAGTTAGAGCTTATTTTCATACCTATGGATTGCCTGTCGTTATTTCAAATTGCTCGAATAACTATGGTTCACATCAATTTCCTGAAAAGTTGATTCCACTTTTTATAAATAATATCAAGAACAATAAGCCCCTACCTGTTTATGGAAAGGGGGAAAATATTCGAGATTGGTTGTGGGTAAACGATCATGCTAAGGCGATAGATTTGATTTTTCATAAAGGAAAAAACGGAGAGACATACAATATAGGTGGACACAATGAATGGACCAATATTGCACTTATAAAAGAACTCTGCCATATTATGGATGAGCAACTCAGCAGATCTAAAGGAACTTCAGAGCGATTAATCACTTTTGTTAAAGATAGAGCTGGTCATGATGCTCGATATGCAATTGATGCCTCGAAAATAAAAGATGAATTGGGATGGATACCTTCAATTACATTTGAAGAAGGTTTGAGGCAGACTGTAAATTGGTATTTAGAAAATGTAGAGTGGCTTAATAGAGTTACTTCAGGAGATTACCAAAATTATTATCAAAATCAATATCAAAAAAGATAGTGTATAGCAATCCCTTTCATACCATTGATTTATCAACTAAGACTATTTTAGTAACTGGTGCTGCCGGTTTTATTGGGTCTCATATATGCGAATATTTATTAAAATATGGCGCTAAGGTTGTAGCTTTTGACAATATGGAGTCAGGCTTGCAAGCTAACGTTGACATATTTTCAAATCATCCAAACTATACTTTTGTTAAAGGAGACATCAAAAATATAAAGGATTGTCTTGCAGTAGCTAAAGGAGTAGATGCAATATCTCATCAGGCAGCACTGGGTTCAGTACCACGTTCTATTAAAATGCCTATGGCTACTCATGAAGCCAATGTCAACGGGTTCTTAAATATATTGGAAGCAGCTAAAGCTAATGGTGTTAGAAGAATTGTTTATGCAAGCTCCTCTTCAGTATACGGCGACAATCTTCAATTGCCTAAAGTTGAACATATAATTGGAAATCCATTGTCTCCTTATGCGGTCTCTAAGTATAGTAACGAGTTGTATGCTAATGTGTATGCATCAGCTTACGGCTTAGAACTAATAGGGTTTAGGTACTTTAATATTTTTGGTCCTCGGCAAGATCCACAAGGTGAATATGCAGCCGTTATTCCACTTTTTATGAAAGCAATGCTGAGTAATTCTTCTCCTTTCTTAAATGGTGATGGAGAACAAACCAGAGATTTTACTTTTGTAGAAAATGCAGTACAGGCTAATGTGAAAGGACTATTTATAGAAAATGAAGAGGCAATTAATCAAGTTTACAACATCGCTTGTGGTGAAAGAGTTTCTTTGAAACAATTGATAGAAGAGCTTAAAAAGTATACCAAGGTTAATGTTTCGATAAAATATAGAAATTCAAGAGAAGGCGACATTCAAGATTCCTTGGCTAATATCGACAAAGCTAGAAATCTACTTCGATACGACCCAGATTATAATATGACCGACGGGTTGAAATTAACGCTAAGTTGGTTTCAAAATAACAAAGATGTTTTAGGAATTTAATTCTTAGTTTAAGTTAAAATCTATGGGCTTTTTTTCAAATATTTTTAAGCGAAAAGAACGGTTGCTAGAGCCTGCTGATTTATCAATGCTTAAAACTGATTTTCACTCGCATTTAATTCCAGGTATTGACGATGGTGCTCAAACTTTAGAGGAGGCTATTTTATTAATTGAAGGATTAAAAGAGCTAGGATATCAGAAAATTATCACCACACCGCATTGTATGTCTGATTTTTATAAGAACACTCCTGAAATAATTATTAGCGGGTTAACTAAAGTTAAGGAAGAACTTCAACGTAGAGGAATTGATATCAGTATTGAGGCTTCAGCTGAGTATTACCTTGATGATGATTTTGAACGTAAAATTGATGAGGGAGAAATTATCACATTTGGTGATAACTATATCTTGTTTGAACTTCCATTTCTAGCGGAGCCGCCAAACTTCAATCAAGTGGTTTTTAAGCTTCAATCAATGGGTTACCGTCCTATTTTAGCCCACCCTGAGCGGTATGGATTTTATTATAACCAGTTTGAAACGTATCAAGATTTTGTCGATAGAGGGATTTATCTTCAAGTAAATATGATGAGTTTAATGGGCCATTACTCTCCTGAAACTCAAAAAATAGCTGAAAAATTAATCGAAAGAGGATTAATTACTTTTATTGGTTCTGATTTGCACAATGAACGCCAACTTCCTATTCTCAAGCATGCTTTACAAATGCCTTCCTTACATAAACTGCTTGATTCAGGGAAATTAAAAAATGCTGAACTTTAAATAATATTTACTTCTCGCTCTAGTTCAACGCCAAACTTTTCCTTTACGGAGTCAATAATTTTTGTCGATAAATCAAAGATTTGTTTTCCTGTAGCATCATTGTAGTTAACCAAAACCAAAGCCTGAAGCTTATGGACACCATAATTATCAATTGTTTTGCCTTTCCATCCGCATTGTTCAATTAACCATCCTGCTGCTAGTTTTCGGATGTTTTCTCCCACTTCGTATTGAGGAATTGTTGGGTATTCTTTTCGTAATCTATTAGCAGTGGTTAAGTCAACAACGGGGTTTTTGAAAAAGCTACCTGCATTTCCAATTTTTGCTGGGTCAGGTAATTTTGATCTTCGGATACTTATTACTGCCTCACTAATATCTTTTATGTTTGGACTACTAATTCCTTTTGTTATTAATTCATTGTTTATTGCCCCATAACTGGTGTTTAGTTTTGGAGATTTATACAACTTGAAATCGACAGATACAATAAGGTATTGATTTTTATGCGTTGTTTTGAAAATACTACTTCGATAGTCAAATTTACATTCTTCATTTGAGAAAGAGACTTTTGCTCCATCCGCTAATCTAATTGTGTTTACCTGAGTAATTAAATCTTTAACTTCTACGCCATACGCTCCTATGTTTTGCATTGGGCTAGCCCCAACTTTGCCCGGGATTAGGGACAAATTTTCCATACCGGCATAGTTTTTTTCTATGCAGTACAGAACTAAATCATGCCAAACTTCTCCTGCTGAAACTGTTAGCATTACTTCATTAGAGTCCTCAGAAAGAACCTGAATGCCTTTAAGATTATTCAATAAAACTATACCGTTAAAATCTCGCGTAAAAAGTACATTACTTCCTCCTCCTAATATCAATAAGGTTTTGTTTTGTTGTTTAATGTATCTTAATACTTCCGCTATCTCTTCTATCATGTTTAGCTCAATGACCTCAGATGCTTGGCATACTATTCCGAAAGTGTTATACGGTTTTAAAGAAGTATTTTTAAGACTATTCATGGTATGTAGTTTGATCACAAAAATAGATTTTCCATTATTAAATAAGATTGTAGCGGATAAACTATTTCATTTTTATATTTTCGTTATTGAATATGAATGCGAAGATAAAGCTAATATACGTTTCTGTAACCACTGACTTATGCACTGATCAGCGGGTTGCCAAAGTGTGTAATACTCTTGTTAATCAAGGTTATGAGGTTGTGTTAATTGGCAGATCTTTACCTTCTAGTTGGAGCTTAGATGTTTCATATCGAATTAAGCGCTTTAAGCTATTGTTTAATAAAGGGCCTCTTTTTTATGCTAATTACTCGCTCCGGCTGTTTTTTTATCTGTTGTTTTCAAAAAAGGGAGTTTTACTTTCAAATGATTTAGATACGCTTTTACCCAATTATTTGATTAGTATAATAAAAAGAGTCAAGCTTATGTATGATAGTCATGAGTATTTTACGGAAGTTCCTGAACTTGTTAAAAGACCTTTTGTTCGATTCGTTTGGAAAAAAATTGAAGAATTTATAGTGCCGAAACTTCATTTTGCATATACAGTAAGCCAGCCTATTGCAGACGCTTATCTTAGAGAATATGGGATTTCTTTTAAGGTGATTAGGAATTTACCAATACCTTATTCAGCTAATTTAAACCTAAAAGAGGAGAATGTTATAATTTATCAAGGCGCTTTAAATGTTGGAAGGGGTATAGAGTCACTTATATTAGCCATGAATTTGGTAGATGCTATTTTATGGATTGCTGGAGATGGTGATATAGCTGAAGAGCTAAAACAACTAGTAAGGAGTAATAATTTAGATACTAAAGTATTATTCTTAGGTCGATTAAACGTTGAGGAGTTAAAACTAAAAACACAAAAAGCAAGAATAGGAATTTCTATAGAAGAAGAAATGGGATTAAACTATACCTATGCGCTGCCCAATAAGCTGTTTGATTACATTCAAGCAGGTGTTCCAGTTTTAGTATCCGCTCTACCAGAAATGAAAAAAATTGTGCAATGTTATAATGTTGGAGAAGTATTGGGAAAAAGAGATTTATCCGAAATGGCCAATCAAATTAATAAAATGTTAGCGTCCGCTGATTATTCTACTTGGAGAAATAATTGTTTGATTGCTGCTAAAGAGTTGAATTGGGCTGTTGAGTCTAAAAAGTTAAATCAACTTTTGATGCTCATGGAAGGTCAATCTTGATTAGATGAGTTGTTTACTTGGTCTGGGTCACTTTTGTGATGAATAGAAGCTGAATTTTGTATTGTACCTTTTTCAAATTTTAACGTTCTTCCGGGGAATTTAGCCATTAACTCATAGTCATGAGTTGCCATTAAAACAGCTTTCCCATTTTGTGAGATGCTAAATAGAAGTTTCATTATTTCTTGTGAGGTTTCAGGATCTAGATTTCCAGTAGGCTCATCAGCTAAAATAATATCAGGGTCATTGACCAATGCTCTTGCAATAGAAACTCTCTGTTGCTCTCCTCCTGATAGCTCATGTGGAAACTTAAATCCTTTAGTGCCTAAACCTACTTTGTCTAAAAGTTCTTGAATCGTTTCTTCCATTTTTCGTTTGTCTTTCCAGCCCGTTGCTTTCATTACAAACTTTAAATTATCTTTTACACTTCTGTCTGTAAGTAATTGGAAGTCTTGAAAAACTATTCCAATTTCTCTTCGCAGATAAGGTATTTTTTTACGCTTTAATTGCTTTAAGTCAAACCCTGCAACTTTGCCTTCACCATGCTCTAAAGTCAAGTCACCATACAATGTTTTTAAAAAACTACTTTTCCCGCTGCCATTTTTCCCAACGAGAAATACAAATTCTCCTTTGCTAATTTGTAAACTTAAATTAGAAAGTACCAAGTGTTTCTTAATGAATACTTGTACATTACTAAGGTTTATGATCGTTTCCTGGGTCATTTTAAGGCGATTTGTTATGTGCAAAGATATAAATTCTATCTACCAAACGAAGTATTTGATATAGTTAGCCAATTTCGAGAATATTTGACCATGACACCAGTTTTAGTGTTCTTTTTATGTGAACATTTTTTCGTTGAAAACTTGAGTGCTTTTAATACCTGCAAGTCATAATATAGTTTAATTTTAGCGTTTATAGTTTATGAAATTAAAGAGAGTTAACGTGGATAAAATGTATCGGTTAAGCACAAATAAGCGATTCGGAGCTATTTTTTTTATCATCATTTTTAGTGGCCTATTTTTAACTGTTGATGTCTATGCTCAGCAGTCTGTCGATCATATGATAGATTATGATTCATACAGAGAAGGTTTAGAATTATTTGATAAAGAAAACTACGGGCCTGCTCAAGAGCAGTTCCGTAGAGCAATGCAAACAATTGATAATACATCTAGCGAACTATACAAAGATGCCATGTACTTTAGTGCCATTTGTGCTATCGAACTTTTTCATGCGGATGCCGAAGCGTTAATTCTAAAATTTATATATCAATACCCTGAAAGCAAACATATTAAGCAAGCTTATTTTAATCTTGGAAAGTTTCAGTTTCGAAAAAAAAGGTTTAAAGATGTTATTGAATACTTTGCAAAAATTTCAGTAACTGATATACAAACAGATCAAAAAGCAGAATATTATTTTAAGAATGGCTACAGTTTATTTATGGAAGAGCAATATGCTGATGCTGCAAATAATTTTTATGAAATTATAGATACCGACAACCTATATACAAACACATCTAGGTACTATTATGCGCATATTTCTTACCATGGAGGAAAGTATGAAACTGCGGCAAACAATTTTGAGAAAATTCAAAATGATCCATTGTTTTCTCCAATTGTTCCCTACTATTTTACTCAAATATTTTATCTTCAAGGGAAGTACGATGAACTTTTAGCGTATGCCCCAAGATTACTAGATTCTGCAGAAACAGACCGTTCATCTGAAATAAGCAGATTAGTTGGCGATGCGTATTACAAAACAAGTCGCTTTTCTGAAGCACTTCCTTATCTGGAGAAGCATATGATAGGGAATCCTCAATCTAGGTATGAAGATAAATACCAACTAGGCTACGTTTATTTCAAATCTGGAGATTATGAAAAAGCAATTGAGTGGTTGCAGAAAGCTATTGGTGATAACGATACAATTAATCAGTCAGCTTACTACACTTTAGGAGAATGCTACATGAAGGTAGGTAATAAACGACAAGCAAAGCGAGTATTTAGAACTGCTTCTGAATCGTCGATAAACCCTGATATAAAAGAAGATGCGCTTTTTACTTACGCTAAATTAGCATATGAGCTATCTTATCATCCTTATGACGATGCCATTTTAGCTTTTGAAGAATATATAAATTCTTACCCAAAGTCTACTAAAATTGATGATGCTTATGAGTATCTAGTGGCGGTATATTATACCACAAAAAACTATAAAGAAGCCCTAAGGTCAATTGCTAGAATAAAAGATAAGAATTACAAGCTCCAAGAAGCGGAGCAAAGAATTGCTTATTATAGAGGTGTTGAATTATTTAATGATGGAGCGTATAAACAATCAATAGATTTGTTTAATCAATCAGAGGCGATTCCTTTAAATCCTAAGTTAGTTGCGCAAGCTGTTTATTGGAAGGCAGATGCATCTTTTAGGATTAATGATTTTGATAATGCCATTGGTTACTTTACTGAATTTCTTTATTTGCCATCAGCAGCTGAGTTGTCATATTACAATAATTCTTTTTATAATATCGCTTATGCTTTTTTTAATAAAAAGGAACACGCTTCTGCAATTTATTGGTTTAGGAATTACTTGTCAAAAGAAAAAGACAAGAATTCAAAAATTAGGAATGATGGTTATTTAAGATTAGCGGATGCTTATTTTATTACTTCTGATTTTGCAAGGGCTCTAGAATCTTATGAGAAAGCGATAAAGATTGGGATGATTGAAATGCCTTATGCTACTTATCAGGCAGCGATCGCAACTGGCCTTCAGGGTGATAATAAAGATAAAGCTGAATTGTTGAAAATGCTCATAGACACCTATGATAACTCTGATTATACGGATGATGCTTTGGCTGAATTAGCTAAAACGCAGTTGTTGTTTAACAATCCAGAATCTGCTCTATCAAATTATCAACGTTTGATAGCTGATTATCCAAACAGTAGCTATATGAGTGAAGCGCTGCTTAAAAGAGGGCTAATCTATTACAATAAAAGTGAAGATGATTTAGCACTTACTTCTTTCGATAGAGTAATTAAAGAATATGGTTCTAGCAATAATGCTAAAGAGGCCCTTGAAAGAATTAGAAAGATATACATTGATAAAGGCGACATGGGTGCATTTGAAAAATATATAGGCGGTGTGCCATTTGCCGATATATCTGTATCTCGTTTAGATTCAACCTCATATGAAATAGCGCAGAACACCTATCTATCAGGCGACTGTAAAGGGGCAACTAAAAATTTAAGTGATTATTTAACTAAATACCCTCAAGGGATTTTTGCTTTAGATGCTCACTATTACCGAGCAGATTGCGAATATAAAAATGATTTTTTTAATGAGGCTTTATTAGATTATGCGTTTGTTTTATCGAAACCTAAAAATAAATTCACGGAAAATTCGCTTTACACTTCTGCTTTTATTCAGCGAAAACTCAATGATACGATTGCTGCAATTGCTTCTTTTAAAGAGTTGGAAGAAATGTCAGAGAAGCCTCAAAACAAATTTGAAGCCAGGTATAATTTGATGGAACTTTATTTCTCAAACAACCAATTTGACCTATCTTATAATTATGCTGTCGAAGTATTGAAAGAAGAAAAGTTAGATTCGAAAGCGATAGAAGAGGTGAAGTTGATAAAAGCAAAAATCGATTTTACACGAGAAAATTATGACTCATCAATTACCACCTATACCGAGGTTTCCAAATATGAGAATATGAGAGGGGCAGAAGCTAAGTATATGGTGGCTAAAATAAACTATTTAAAAGGAAATTATGATGGTTGTGAGGAGATGGTTTACACATTGGTAAATCAGGTGCCGTCTTACCCTAAGTGGATAGGCAAAGGATTTATTTTGTTGGCAGATAATTTTTTAGCGAAGGATGATGTGTTTAACGCTAAAGTTACTTTACAGAGTGTAATAGATAATGCAGACGATGTTGAGCTAGTGCAAATAGCCAAGGAGAAACTTAACATCATTATTAAGACAGAAAAAGATGCTCAGGAATCAAAGGGTGATGAACCTACCATAGAATTTATTGATGAAGGTTCAAAGGATGACAAATTATTCAATGATCAAGATCAACCAGAAAATGAAGGAGGTAGTGATGAAAAATAGAATTTTAGCGATTGCTTTATTTGTAAGTACAATTTTCGTTACTGCACAAAATCCGCTTCCTAATGATTCGTTTATTGTGGTTAAGTCATATAAACCAACCATAACAGAAGGGAATAGAATTGGGTTTAATCCTGCTATTTTAGATACTCAAAAGGTGATCCAGCAATTAGATTATAAATTTATCAATAATCAAATACCTGTTAATTTTGATGTTGATCCTATATCAGCAGCTAAAATAAAAGGAGAGCCATTAACTAAGCTTTATAATGGTTATGCAAAGTTAGGAGTAGGAAATAATACCATTCCGTTGGCAGAGCTTTATTATCATAACAGTAGGTCTAAAACATATTCTTTAGGAACACACTTGCGCTATCAACAAAATAACAATATTAAGAACTATGATAATTCTTCAATGAGTAATCTTAGAGCAGCTGTTTTTGGTAAAAAATTTTGGAGGTCTAATACATTGTCTGGAAATGCGGGTTATGAGCGTGAAGGGTTTAATTATTATGGTTTCGAAGTGAATGATATTAACAGAGCAGTGGCAGATACTACTGATACAAAACAAGTGTATCACAATGTGTTTGCTCAGCTGCAAATGAAAAGTACCAAACAAGACTCTTTCAATCTACGGCATGAGTTTGAATTAGACTACTATCGTATTGCAGATTTAGAAGGTTTAATAGCCGAAAATAATGTAATAGCAAATGCAAATGTTGGAAAGTTTTACGGCAACGAGTACTATCAAGTCGATGCAACTGTAGACTTCAATAATGGAACGAATACGTTAGATACCATTAACAATGTGCTGATAGGTTTGCGTCCTCAAGTAAATAGTATTGGAGAGAACTTTCGCTTAAATATTGGTATGGGTATTTATGTCGATGCTATAAATACTGCCAAGTTTCACTTTTATCCTATCGTAGACTTTAAGTACAACGCCCTCCGAGATATCATTGTACCTTATGCTGGTTTTACAGGACGCATGCAGCGGAATAATATGAAGTCTCTTACCCGAACAAATCAGTTTTTATCAAGTGATATCGAATTGCTTAATACCAACTTTAGATATGAAGCTTATGCAGGGATACGCGGAGTAATTAGCTCTAGGCTTTCATTTAATACATCTATTCGAAAATTAAAAATGGATGATTTTGCAATGTTCGTTAAGGATAATTCAGGTCTGGAAAATAAGTTCGTTTTAGTGTATGATGATATAGAACAACTTCAGCTAACCGGTGAATTGCATTATCAACAAGGAGAAAAATGGAGAGTTTACCTAAAAGGTGAGTATTTTGGTTACAATGCAGGTGATGAGGAAGAGGTGTGGCATATGCCCAATTATAAAATTACTTTTTCTGGCATATATGATCTAAATGATAAAATCCTAGTTCGGTTAGACCTTCATCAAATTGGAGAACAATTTGCGAAAACATATGATAATATTTCTTCTGGAAATATAATTGCAGATGCTGTAACAAAAGAAGCACTCAATGGAGTTTTTGACGCTAATTTTGGAGTTGAGTATAGATACACGAAGAGATTATCTGCATTTATTAATTTCAATAATATAGGTTCTGTTAGCTATCAAAGGTGGCAAGATTATCCAACTCAACGATTCAATGTTTTGGGCGGATTAACATATAGTTTTTAATTAATTAACAAACTCTATAATTTATTTAATTCCAATAATTTAAATGTTAATAAGTGGGTGTATTTAATCGGGTTTTTACTGGTTGACTACTTGTGCAATCGTTATATTTGTTAACGATTGAATTTTTATAAATCCAAGCTGATAAAATGAGCGAAAAAGAAGAAGAAAAGTTGCAGCCACAAGAATATTCTGCCTCGAATATTCAAGTATTAGAAGGATTAGAAGCTGTAAGGAAAAGACCGGCCATGTATATTGGTGATATAGGCATCAAAGGGTTACATCACTTAGTTTATGAGGTTATCGATAACTCTATTGATGAGGCCCTAGCAGGTCACTGTGATAATATACAGGTATTTATAAATGAAGATAACTCAATAACCGTAGAAGATAACGGTAGAGGAATTCCTATTGATTACCATGAAAAGGAGAAAAAGTCGGCGTTAGAAGTTGTTATGACCGTTCTTCACGCAGGTGGAAAGTTTGATAAGGATACTTACAAAGTTTCTGGAGGACTTCATGGTGTTGGTGTATCTTGTGTTAATGCCTTATCAACAGACTTAAAAGTAGAAGTTCACCGAAAAGGTAAGGTTTATCAGCAAGAATATCAAATTGGCAAGCCGCTTTATCCCGTAAAAGAAGTCGGTAAGACAGACAAGACCGGAACCATAGTTACGTTTATGCCTGATAAGTCTATTTTTCAAGAGTCAGTATACAATTATAACACATTGTCTTCAAGGATACGAGAATTGGCATTCTTGAATAAACGTATTCGTTTAACGATAACCGATAAGAGAGAAAAAGATGAAGATGGAAACTTTATAACCGATTCATTTTTCAGTGAAGGTGGGTTAAGGGAATTTGTAGAGTTTTTGGATCAGTCTAGAGAACGATTAATCGAAGATACCATATACATGGAAGGTGAGAAAAATGGTATTCCTGTCGAGGTTGCAATGGTTTATAACACTTCCTATTCTGAAAATATTCATTCTTACGTAAATAATATTAATACCCACGAAGGTGGAACTCACCTTTCTGGCTTTAGAAGAGGTCTTACGAGAACGCTTAAAAAGTATGCAGAGGAATCAGGTGCGCTCTCAAAATTAAAGTTTGATATCAATAGTGATGACTTTAGAGAGGGATTAACCACAGTTATTTCCGTTAATGTAGCAGAACCTCAATTTGAAGGACAAACCAAAACGAAGCTAGGGAATAGCGAAGTGATGGGTGCTGTCGATCAAGCAGTAAGCGAAATGTTGGCCAATTATTTAGAAGAACATCCAAAAGATGCTCGACAAATTGTTCAAAAAGTTATTTTAGCTGCAACTGCTCGTCATGCCGCAAGAAAGGCCAGAGAAATGGTCCAGCGTAAAAATGTGATGTCGGGTAGTGGATTGCCTGGTAAACTAGCAGACTGTTCAGAAAAGGATGCAG
Organism: Vicingaceae bacterium; assembly: GCA_018402765.1. Lineage (GTDB taxonomy): Bacteria > Bacteroidota > Bacteroidia > Flavobacteriales_E > Vicingaceae > Acidiluteibacter. The sequence continues at coordinate 111,740 of JAGYIE010000004.1, forward strand.
CGCAATGCGAAATTTACCTTGTCGAGGGAGATTCTGCAGGAGGAACAGCCAAGCAAGGTAGAGATCGAAAGTTTCAAGCAATTATGCCGCTGAGAGGTAAAATCTTAAACGTAGAGAAAGCAATGCATCATAAGGTGTTTGAAAATGAGGAGATCAAGAATATCTACACTGCACTTGGGGTTCGAATTGGAACTGAAGAAGATTCAAAAGCGCTAGATACATCAAAACTGAGATACCACAAGGTTATTATCATGTGTGATGCTGATGTGGATGGTAGTCATATCGAAACGTTAATTCTTACCTTCTTCTTTAGACATATGAAAGAGTTAATTGAAGGTGGAAATATTTATATCGCGACACCACCTCTATACCTAGTTAAGAAAGGTACTCAATCTGAGTATTGCTGGAATGATAATCAGCGCGATTTGGCAGTTGAAAGAATGAAAGGCTCTGGTAAAGAAAGCAGTGTTGGAATTCAGCGTTACAAAGGTCTTGGGGAGATGAATGCTGAGCAGTTATGGTCAACTACCATGAACCCTGAATACAGAACGCTTCGACGCGTGACGATAGATTCAGCTGTAGAAGCTGATCGTATTTTTTCTATGTTGATGGGTGATGAAGTTCCACCACGAAGAGAGTTTATAGAAAAGAATGCAAAATATGCTAAAGTAGATGTTTAAATTGCAATAACACACGCTAAAGCCCCTAGATTATTTAATTTAGGGGCTTTTTTTTCTAGAACTTTCTGCCTAGTTATCTAAGTTTTACTATTTTAATTTGACCACTAAATGGATGAATTTGGTTTTCGTCATCATAAACATAGACTTTCCAAAGATATACTCCAGGGGACATTTTTTCTCCGGTGTTATTTCTTCTTCCATTCCATGGTTGATAGTAATCATTAGTTGTGTAAAGTTCTATTCCTGATACTGTGTAAATGGTCATTGTAAACTTTAGATTATTCGCCTCCAATGCTTTAGGGATGAATTCGTCATTCAATCCATCTCCGTCAGGAGTAAAAGCATCATAAGATAACAAGTCAAAAGATTCCTCTATAGCCATAATCTGCTCACTAGTTGCCGTGCAGCCTTGAGTAGAATAAGTTTCAAGGGTTATTTTTACATTTCCTTTTCGTTTGAATGAATGGTTAACTTGCTGCTTATTTCCTAAATCTAAATCATTTAATTTCCATATATAGCCTGCGTTAGTAAGAGAATTTGCCTCGAAAAGGTAATTGATTTTAGAAAATTCTTCATTCAGTTTTATTGCAGTGAATGTTGCGATTGGCTTTTCATAAACATCCACGATTACTTCATCTAAAACCACATTATTATCAATTAGTTGTATCGTATTTACTCCAGATTTTTCAACAGTTATTTTTTTGTCAAATGGGTTAATTCGTCTGTTATTGTAAGTAATGTATTGATTGTATGATATTTCTGGCTTGGTGCGTATGGTTATAGATTCGCCAACGCATGCTTTATTGGACGAAACGATTAACTCAGGCTTCTTTTGATGCGTTTTATAATTTTCTTCTACATCATTGTTTTTTATAGGTGAATTTTCATCTGTCTTTTCATCTGATATAGAATTGTTGGCTATTGATTTCGTCTTTTCTAGTCCAATTTTATTTTTAATGTTCTTTTCTGCTACTTTTTCACTAATTGGCAGCTTGTGCTCTTTTTTTGGATTGTCTTTTACTAGCTTATTTTTATTTAGATCTTGAGATAAAGGTGTGTTTTTAGGTAAAATTTCAGTAGGTTCCTTTGGGATCGTAAGGTCTTTTTGGATGCCAAAATATATTACAAGGGAAATTGCTGAAATAGCAATAGCTCCTAAAGCAAATTTCGTCCACAAAGGAAAAGGCTTTGATGGCAGTTGTTTGCTCAACGCGCTCCAATCAGCCGCATTGTAGTCAAACTCTACTTGACTTACTTTATTTTGAATACGTTGTTTATAATTTGATTCTTTTTTCATTCGTCATTTCATTTTCTCTGTTAAGAGTATTCGTAGGTTCCTTTTTGCTTTTGCAAGGTTTGATTTTGATGTTCCTTCACTTATTCCTAGTTCTTCTGCAATTTGCTGATGCGTGTAATTGTCTAAAACATATAAGCTGAATACTGTTCTGTATCCAGGGCTGAGCTGCTGAATACAGGCTAATATTTCTCTGCCACTTACATCTGGTTCTATCGGATCTTCCTCATATTCTAAATCACTTAAGCTATCTTCATCAAGATAGACTTCCGATATAGCGAATTTATTTTTGTTAGCCCTATAATAATCAATTGCATTATTGACCATTATTCGTCTAACCCAACCTTCCAAAGAGCCATTAAAGTTGAATTTGTCTATCTTCCTGAACACCTTCAAAAACCCATCTTGTAAAAGATCTTTCGCTTCATCGGGTCTTCTAGAATATCGATAGCATACAGTCAACATTTTGCTATACATCGTCTTATATAACAACTGTTGAGCTTCTCTATCCTGCCTTGCACAGCGCTCAACTAGTGTTCTTACATTTTCTGGTGACGATATATCCATTCTACTTTATACGAGGTTGACGATAATATTTACAAAGGTTGCCCTTTCAAAACGATATTTCAATTTTTCTTTTTTAAGCATAACGGTAATAATAATTACAGGATTATTTTCTATTAACCCTTTAGGTTTGTTAATTTAGCATCATCTAAAGAGTTTCATCATTAAATAAATAATAAAATGAAAATAACTGTAGTCGGTGCCGGAAACGTAGGTGCTACATGTGCAAATGTGATTGCTCACAAAGAGCTAGCGAATGAGGTAGTTTTAGTAGATATTAAAGAAGGTTTTGCTGAAGGTAAAGCACTTGATATTTGGGAAACTTCTCCGATAAATTTATATGATACTAGAACTGTGGGTTCTACAAATGACTACACGAAAACTGCAGATTCAGATGTAGTAGTAATTACATCAGGCCTTCCTCGTAAACCTGGCATGAGCCGCGATGACCTAATTTCTACAAATGCAGGTATTGTAAAATCAGTTACTGAAAATATTATAAAGTATTCTCCAGATGCTAAAATTATCATAGTTTCTAATCCATTAGATGTTATGACTTATGTAGCTTATTTGTCTGCTAAAGTTGACTCTAGTAGAGTGTTTGGTATGGCAGGAATTCTTGATACTGCTCGTTACAGAAGCTTTTTAGCTGAGGCGTTGGATGTATCACCGAAAGATATTCAGGCAGTTTTAATGGGTGGTCACGGAGATACAATGGTTCCATTACCACGTTATACCACAGTTGGAGGTATCCCGGTTACTGAATTAATCGATTCAGAAAAATTAGATGCAATTGTTGAAAGAACCAAAAAAGGTGGGGGTGAGCTAGTGAACCTTATGGGCACTTCTGCATGGTATGCTCCTGGAGCTGCGGCTGCTCAAATGGTTGAAGCTATTGTTAGAGATCAAAAGAGGGTGTTTCCAGTATGTGCATGGTTACAAGGAGAATATGGATTAAAAGATATTTACCTAGGCGTGCCTGTAGTACTTGGTAAGAATGGTATAGAAAAAATTATAGAGCTAGACCTAAACGCTGAAGAAAAAGCTTTATTAGACGAGTCTGCTAAGGCTGTTAAAGATGTTATGGATGTTTTTGACAACATGAATAAATAGTATTTTAATAATTTATTTTTACAATTAATAAAGGACGTTTCATAATTAAAGCGTCCTTTATTTTTGCTGTTAATTCTATTGCATAATTAGTTTAGCTGCTTTGGTTTGTTTAGCTTCTGTTTTTACTTGTATGAAATACATTCCCTTAGAAAAAGTATTTAAATCGATTGTAGTTCTAGCAATACTTTCCCTATTTGTGAATACTAATTTTCCTGTTAGATTATATACTTCTATAATATAAGAAGTGCCCTCTTTAAACCAAGGTAAATCTATGGTTACACTGCCATTAGTGGGATTGGGAAATACTTCAATTTCTAATCCTTCTTTTGACTTGAAGCTGCTTAAGTCATCAATTCCAACAAATCCATTGCCATAATAAATGCTTATTCCACCTGAAAGATTTCCAGCGACTATGTCAGGTTTTCCGTCATTATTAATATCTGCAACGTCTATGTGACTTCTGCTTCCATTTGCATTATCTAGAATGTTATCCTGAGCTAATGTGAATTGACCATACAAATTTGAGTCAATATCGGTATAAGCCATTATTTCTCCTTCTAATGAGCCTGTAAGCATCTGCCATTCATTTTGATACTCATAAAAAACTCCTTGACTTTTTCCAGATTGTATTCTTGGGTAATTGTAACTAGGCACTGCAATTACTTTTCCAAGAGAATCATAACTTACGTCAATATAGCCTGATCCATCTTCATTTATGGTGTCGCTATTAATGATATAACTCCTAAATGATAGGTAGTTCTCCATTTCATTAACATCGGTAAGAACAAGGAATCCTTTATTTGCCGCAATTTGAGTTTGAGTTATTTCATACCTTTTGTTAATGCTTAATCCTGAAAGATCCGGATTGCCATTGATGTAATATTTAAAGATGAAGTTACCTTCCCATCGTATGGAGTCTATTTTTAAGTTGTAGATTGGATTATCATTCGTTCCTCTATTTTTGTAGAAATTTAAATTCGCCTGCTCTTCACCAACAATTAAATCTGTTTTTCCATCTCTATCTAAATCCACAAAGCTTGGGCTTGCTGAAACACCTACAGTTATTCCTTGAAAGAAAGGTTCTTTAAGTATATAGTTTGCCGTGTTACCTGCTCCTGCTGTATTTTCAAATAAATGAAGCCTGCCATTTGTGTCACCAATAATTAGATCGATATCTCCATCATTATCGATGTCTGAAAAGCTTGGTGCAAGATCGTAAGTCGGACCTGAGCCTATCTGATCGAGTTTTAAAGTGTCTATTTCTAGAAAATTTCGATCAACTAATTCATATTTTGGCTTAGTTGAAGTGCCTACATTTATTAAAAGTGCGAGTCGTCCACTTTGTCTCATCGTGTCAACTACATTGCGTTCGTTACCAACTAATATATCGATTAGTCCATCTGAATTGTAGTCAAAAAATGCAGGAAGTGCTTTAGAACCGAAATCCAAGACATCTTCAAGTAAAAAGTCATTCTGGATGAAAGTGAATGTTGGATTCCCTAATGTACCTGTATTTTTAAAATATTTAATATGGTTGTTGTTCGAGGCTATAGCATCACTAGTTTCATTTACAGTTATGATTAAATCTTGTAAGCCATCATTGTCAAGATCTTGAAAAAATGAAGAGGGGAAAATTGTCAGTTCATTTTCTCCATTTAATGCAGGTGGATATATAGTGTCAACTGATGCTATTCTTGATGACGTTGAGCCCACTGAGAAGTCAGCATTCATTAATCTCTTTAGATGATTTCCTGAAACATCACCAAGCAGTAAGTCCATACCATCTTTGTTGTCAAAGTCAAAAAGTCCAATAGTGGATCCTGCGTGTTTATCCATATTTATAGGAGTATCTTCTCCATTTTCGATTGTTCCACTTTCAGGATCAATAATTGTAGAATTTCTCCACAAGCAAGAATCCATTGTTATTTCTGAGCTTATATTTCCTTCAAAGAATTCTCCCCAGCAAACGTTACGCAGTTTAAAGCGAAGACCACATAAACCATTAGAGTCAAGCGATATGTTTTTGTAATAGAAAATTTGAGTTGAGCCCATCGTTAATATATCGATATCACCATCACCATCGATATCTTTAATTCCATGCGTATCGAAAAAATTTAAAGAAACTTCATTTTTCTCAAATGGGGGTTCTCTATATAATCTAGTGCCGTTATCAAATCTATTATTTCCAGGAGTTCCTAAATTGGTGTAAACAATTGGAGAAGATCCTGAAAAACACGTTATGTAATCCATCATTCCATCGCAGTTGAAATCTGCAAAATGAACGTACTCATTTACAAAATTAAATATTGAAGTATATTGAGGAGCATAGGAGTATGAAGAAATACCGTTAGATCCAGTATTTACAAAAGGGCTTATTTTGTTGCCTGCTCGGTCAAAAACTACAAGATCTATTTTGTTATCACCATTCAGGTCTATTTCTCCAAATTGGGGTGCATTAAAGCCTCCAGCCCACGGACTTTTTAATAGTTTATTATTCTCACTAACCTTTATGCTATCAATTTTTTTATAAGTATATTGAGCTTTACTTGAATGATTGGCTAAGACTATAAGTAAAAGCGCTATAATTTTTAATTGTGATTTCATTTAATAATCAATTAGGTAATCATTTAGGCAGACGAATATAAGGATATTTAAGTTGCTTTTTATTACCACAATAATTTTAAAATAAATAATGTAGATATAAAAGTAACTCAGAATTGCTAATTACTAATTGAAATTCTATATTTGCACGCTTAAATTTGACGTACAAATACTAATAAAATGCAGAATAAAGGATTAATTTGGACATTCATTGTATTGCTATCACTAGCATGTCTTTATCAATTGTCATTTACTTGGGTAGCTGCCGGAGTAGAATCTGACGCAAAAGAGATAGCTAATGGTGATCCAAAAGTAGAAGAAAGATACCTTGACTCTATGTCTGCGGTTGAAGTATATCCTGTTTTTGGATTTACCTATGCTGAAGCAAAGAAGAATGAGTTAAACTTAGGGCTTGACTTAAAAGGTGGTATGAACGTTACTTTAGAAGTATCGGTAGAAGATGTTGTAAAGGCATTAGCTGATAATTCTAAAGATGAGGGGTTTGCATCAGTTATTGATCGTGCAAAGGAATTAAAAAGAGAAAGTGATGAAGATTACGTAACTCTTTTTGAGCGCGCTTGGAATGAGAAGTCTACTGATGTTCAGATGAC
>JAGYIE010000005.1 GCA_018402765.1 Vicingaceae bacterium
GACGTGTGCCACATAAAAAGTTAAAGCCAGTTGCCCCGTTTTATTTAGAGCCAAAAGTATTTTGTTTGTTGAAAATCTTTTTCCGATTATGATACAAGCTGATATGATTGATATGGAAATTGCAATTCCATTAAACATATATATTGGCAATGGTGGCATTGGGTTTGTTCCAATAATTTGTGATAATTCACTTGCTATTTGTTCCTTTCCTCCTGATAAAAATGAAATTGACAAGTATGATACAATTTGAATTACAGCAAAAGCGATGGAACTAGCCCAAAAGGCTTTTTTGACAAATAGGTCACTGTTCAAGTCTTGTTTGCCAAACCAAAAGCCAAAAAGCATAAAAGAAGTCCAAGGAATTACTGGGTGAAAACCATTGAAGAGTAGATTTCTAAAAAATCCATTAAACGTCCAAAAATCGAGATAATGTAAAGTGTCAAAATTCCAACCTGTCTCATAATTCCAAATGATCATTAGTAATGGATAAAGTAGTATTAATGAAATTGCCGAAATTAAAATAGTTTTTTCCTTGCTTGATATTAAAAGTAAAATGAAAAGCATATAAATTCCATAAAAATGCAAAATATCTGCTGGCCATATGACTATATATGAAAGTCCAACAATGAAAAGAAACAAGGCTCTTTTGGCAATTCTTATTCGGGCTGTTTGTAATTTTTGGCTATCATTATTTCTCAATGCGGAATTTGTCATTAAGGCAAGTCCAACGCCTGCTAAAACCACAAACGTTGCTGATGCCTTTCCATCAAAAGCACTTGCAAATGACTTAACCCAACTCAAGCCATTTTCACCAAGTACGATTTTAAAATTAACGACTATCATTCCGATAACTGCTAATGCTCTTGCTATATCAATTCCGATAATTCTTTCCTTCATTTTCTCCCCAGATATTTCACTTTTATTCTGTCTTCTTTTTCTGTTAATAAAAGAATGAGTTCATTATCTGTTACCTTAATTATTCCAATATTAGTGGTTTGGTTTATTTGCTAGCGTATAAATGAAGTGATTTATTTTTCAAATCACATATTCAATTGCCGTTTTCCAATTTTCCTTCATCAACACTAATAAAAGTTCCATCTTCTTTAAAATTCAAATAGTCATTTTTTTCAGTCTCTTCAGGTGAAAAGGCTTTTCCCCAATAAATATATCCTTCCAAATTCCATTTTTTACAGAAATCAAGTTTAGTTTGACTTTTTGCATTTAAACTAAAAGCTAAAATCAGTATTGTGATTGCAAATATCCTGATCATTCTTAAAATTGGCTATGTAATGGGAGGGGAGATTTAGGTCTGAGCTCTTTTTCTGCATGGGAATAAAGCTGTAGCTATATAACTAATCGCTAAGTCCATTAGCACACTATTAATTATTTAAGAAAAATAGATGAAATACTTAGCTAATGTTAATTATTGGTGCATCTGGGAAAACTAGCAAATTAGGTCTATTTTTCGCTGTTCATTAGGATTAATTATTGTTGTCCTTTTTTCGGTCTGCAAGGTTTTGAAGAGATTTGACTTCATTAGTTTTTGAACTATTATTTGCTAAGTTTTCCTGCTTTTTAGATTCAGAAACTTTATTATTAACGGAATTTAAATCGTTCTCTTTAATCTTATTATTTGAGGAAAAATCATCAGTTGTTTTTTTATTGTCTTGATAAGAATGCTTAGCCATAAGATGATTTCATTTAATTAATTAATAAAAATTAAATACAAATAACCTAATAGTTTTACTTATAATCCATTATAAGATACGCAATTTAATATCTTTTTTTATTATTCCTTTTAATGGTTTGTACATCAATTCTATATGTTGAAAAGTTGTTTAATAAATACTGTTTAATAACTACAAAGATGTTTCTTTAATCCATATTTTAGCTAAAATTTCAACTATTGAGTACTGAAACTACATCTTCTAAAACCCAATCTGACTCATTTGATACTACTAAGCAAAAGGCCGATAACCAAGCTGATGATGTTATTTCTGCTAACGCTGTAGACGCTGATACAATTGATTTAAGTACTACTTTAGACTCAAGCGACAAAGCGGCAGATTCTGCTACAGATCAAAGTTTGGCCGATGCATTTGTATTTTCTGCTGTTGAAGACAGTTCCAATCAAACCATTGATACTAGCACTGTAGATGCAAAAGCAGCCAAATCTATCTCATTAAATCATGGGTATGCTGTTAAAGGGTATGTGATGGATAAGGGATCGATGCGAGATATTAACGAAGTTGATAATCTTAAATCGAGTGTAACTGATCCTTCAAAATTAGAGGCTATCATTAAAGCAGGAAAATCCAGTTTTGGTTTTTGGAATTCAAGCTTTATACTATCAGGCAGTTTAGATCCTAAAAGTTTGGGATTCTTGCTGCCTGTATTAGTTGATAAGTCTGGAGTGGTAGGGAATAATTGGATCCCAGTAAAAGTTGATTATGAAAATAGTCGTGAATTATTAAACCCTAAACAATTCGATAAATATAAGGGAAGCGTATCAAATCAACAAGAAGGATATTTTGATAAGAATAAAGTAAAAATTACCAATACGAATCTAAACAAAGGAGCTAAAATTAACACAGATGATAGTGTAAATCAAGCTAAAGATTCAAGCATATTAGGTAAGATAGGTTCTTTTGCTGCAAATAATTCAAGATTTGTTAGGGGTATGCTTCAAAATAAAGTAGATGCAAAGGATCCGAAAGATCTTGCTATTAATACAGGTGCTGAGGATTCTACTGAGCTGGAAGGAACTATGGGTAAAATGGCGAGTGCATTTAAGGTAATTGCTGGTACTTACCTTACCAACTTTTTCCCTAACACTTCCTTTACGTTGTTGGATACCAATATTACAGGGGTTGGTACTTTTGTAGATTATTCAGGAATGTTTGAATTAATAAAGGGACAAGATGCAGTAAAGGTTACTGCTTCATTTAATGTAGAAACGCACGATAAGAATGATGTTATTTACTTGGGGTCTTCTATTGAACCAATATCAGGCCTAGAGATTGGTAGTGAATACCTCAAAGTTAGGCTGTTGAATACTGGAGACTTATTTCATTCAGACAGTGATCAGTTTAAATTAAAATTAGATGCCTCTAATTGGGCTTTTTCTATTGTAGGAGCGGAGTTTCCTGTTAATACAGCAGGTAGCTTTTATTACGATCTAAATAGTCAGGGTTTTTATGGAGACTTTTCTACCCTTCAATTGGGTTTAAACCTTTTCGGAGTAGAGAGTGTGTTTAAATTTATTGGATTAGGGCTAGTAGATAACACGATAAAAGTTAACGAGATAACTTCAGAATTATCAGAATTTCTGCTTTTTGATTCGTTGAATATAGGCCCCACAACCCTTAATTTATTGGATATTGATTCCTCTAACATGCGGGTTATAGGTAACAGTGACTTAGATGTAAGTGCTCCAATTAATTTTGGAGGCATAGAGCTAAGCAGTTTCGGAGGAAAAGTAAGTTTTGACTATCAAAAGGGAGTAAAAGAAGTTGGTATTTCAAATGGAAAAGCTTCTATTAAAGTAGGCGATTTTGAAGGGAATATAGAAGATTTTAGTTATAGCTCAAAAGACAATCTATTGAAAGCAGGATTTATTCGAGTAAATGGAAAAATTTACGATAAGGACATTTCATTTGTTATTAATGATTTTCAGATTGCTTCTCAAAACTTAGTAACTTTCACACATGCTGAAGGAAGTTTAAAAGAGCTTACATTTTTAGAGGGTAAAATAAAAGTAAAAGATGTTTTATTAACAGGCAGTAAGACTGCAGATGAGATTAGCTTTACCGCAAGTAGCGCTATTGAAGCAGAGCGATTAGCATTAGCTGATGACAGCTTAGCAGTTGATAATTTATCAGGAAAGGTTGAATTATCAACTGATTTAACAGAGTCAACCTTGACGCTTATTGAGGTAAACGGTATAGCATCACTTTTAGAATTTTCAGCTTCTGTTAATAATTTGTCTTACAATAATGAGGAGGACAGTTTATCGGCTTCCACCATTTCCTTTAATGGTAAGTTAGCGGAAGGAGACTTTACGGCTTCAATAACCAATTTATCTTACAGTAAGGATGGCATTGGTTTTAGCAGTGGAAGCGGCAGTCTAAATAATCAAGCATTGTTAAACGATAAAATCAAGTTAGAAGAGGTTATTATTACTGTGACCAAAGAAGGTGAATTATTAAAACTAAATGGCTCGAGTAATATAATTGCCGAAGAAATTGGGGTAGGCCCAGTTATGCTTAATGGCATGAGTGGGTTGGCTGAATTTTCAAACAGTAAAGCAGAAGGAACTAATATAGTCGTGTCAAATTTTGGTATGAATGCTACCGTTTTTGACACTGTATTCTCCATAGAGAAACTAAATTATGATTATAAAAGCAAGAAACTAAGCGTTGAAAAAGTAACTGCTTTGAGCTCAATTTTAGAAGAAAATGTATCACTATCGATATTAAATCTAACCTATCAAAACTCTTTGATAGGATTTACCTCAATTACCGGCACTTTATCGAATTTGCTATTATTAGAAGGTAAAGTGCAAATTTCTGATATAAACATAACTGCATCCGAAGATTTGGCTACATTATCAGGAAGTGCAGCTATAGCATCGTCAGATTTAGGTAATGATAACATCAAATTAAATAATCTGGCAGGTAATATAACGGTAACTAAAACAGCCGATGATTCATTAGTTTCATTAGTAGATGGATCCTTTTCTTTAACAGCATTAGGGTTTACAGGATCTGGTACCGGTGTCGCATACAACCATACTAGTAAAATATTTACAGCAGAGAGTGCTCAAATTAAAGGTCCTGTGTTTGGTAATGAAGTTACTTTAACAGCAACTAAACTAAAGGCTTCTAAAGCTGGTATAGATTTTACCAGTATCAATGGTTTACTGCCTGCAATGGAGTTGGATTTCTTTAGCTTAGGTAAAGTTTCAATTTCATCTATCCCTATAGGCATTGAAAAAAATGGTGAAGATGTAAAGTTAACCATAACGTCTTCAATGTCTTCTACTTTAAATTCTGTAGACTTAATAATTGCAAAAATAGAAGGTGCGACTGCTGTTATCAATTTCTCGTATAATTCACAAGTGAAAGGTCTCGACTATTCGTTTGGGGAGGTAAGTGCAGGTGATGTTAAATTTAATTTTTGGGGCAATGATAATATTGGAATAGCCAAACAAGTCACTTACGATAAAGTAAAAAACGCTTTCAAAGCAGATATCGCCACTATAAACCTAAACGCACCGACATCTATCTCAAGTAGTGTATTAATCTTTACTGCTAAAAATATAGAGCTATCTAAAAGAATATTTGATTACGAAAAAGCAGAAGCTCAATGGACAGGGGGTGAAGTTAATTTCGATCCATTTAAGTTGAACGCACCTAGTTCTATAGTAATAGATAAAGCTACTGACTCTGTATTAATTAGTGATTTTGGAGCAGACTTTACTAGCGATTTAATAGGAGCTTCAGGTAAGGCTTCATTTAGAATATCAAACACTGGTCAATTAACTGCTGAATCAATTAGCGCAACCTTAAAAACACCAACTGTGCAACTATTACCGGAAAAAATACCGGGAATTTGGCCTTTTGAGTTACGAATAGATGCACCTATAGTTCCGGGTTTGAGTGGAACATTCGCTTTAGGAGCTAAGGGCAATGCAGAAGTTAAAGTGGCAGGAACAATAGCGTATGCTAATAATGAACTAATAGTAAGAGTTGATGCCATGCCATCTGCCGCTTTAGAAATATACTTGAAGGCGGCTTTAACGGCGGGTATTCCGCTGCTAGCTGAAATACAGGCATACCTAAAAGGATCTGCAAAAGCTGCCGCTATGGCAGACTCTAAAATTAGTTACTCCAGAACGTATAACCTGGTAGATAATAAAATGGTGCATACAAAGTCTGCTGGTGATTACTCGCTTAATTTCGATGTTTCTATGGCGTTAGATGCAGGTATTAATGCCAAAGTTTTATTTTGGGAACGTAACTTATATGAAATCAATGTTAAAACATGGCAACTTGGAACTACATCATTTACAAATACTTTTGCCTCTTTTGATCGTAACGAATTAACACCTTCCACAATGGCCCCTAAAGGATTTTTAGAAAGTGGTAAAACGCCTAAGATTCCTGTAAGTACCAAGCCTAAAGGTTATACACAGGGTTTAATAGAAATTGGAGAAAAATTTAATATGGATTTGCTGAATTCAGATACTGCGCCCTCTGAAGCGGATTTAAATAAAAAGATTTCTGAAATCAAGGCAGAATCATCTCGAAAGAGTAAAGACTTATTAGGTAAATTCAAAATAAGTAATGAAGAGCGCACCTTTTCGCCGGAGAACCTTCTGGCTAGGAATAATGATGTCAGTGATGGATTAATTAGCAACTTAATAAAATTTAGGTCAGACTTTGAGACCAATATAAAGAAAGGTTTCACTAGTGGTTCTACTGATGCTGATTTTGATTTAGCAGCTTATCAAGCTAAATTAAAGGAATTTGAAACTGGTTTTTCTGATATTATTGACGAGGTTTATGCTAGAGATATTTCATTATTTAACTATAAAGTAGCAGATGAGCTTTATGCACGAATTGATACACTCACCTATACGGATCTAGTTGGCACTGATAAACAACCAAAAATTACCAATGGCATAGACTTTATTAATCAAATAGAGTCTAATGCTGAATCAAAAATGGCTGCTTTTAAGTTGTATGCTGATAATAATAGAATGGCAAATCTTTCAAAAATTGATGAGGTTAAAAGTATGCATTTCGAACAGCTTTTTATGGCAGAAGGAATAACTGATTCTGAAAATGTTAACATTACAGGTCCTGATTTTATTTCAAAAGACGCTTCTAGCATTGATCTAGATTCAGAAGATATTAATTTGATTAAAACTAAAAAGTCATTACTTGGTGGAATATATAACCAACAAAAGAAAAATACTGCGGTAAAGGAAAAAGAATATTCTAGCAAGAATGGCATGAAAATATTTATGCTTAATGGTAGAAGGGCAATTGGTCCTGTAGGAAAGAATAAAGCCTATCTAGAGCTTATTAATAAAAGAAATTTATTAGAAGCTGAACTCAAAGAATTAGAGCGAAAAACATCAGATGCGGAAATTCAACTTGCTTTTGATAAAAAATGGTTAGAACCTAAAAGCAGAGAATTCATTTGGAAAAAAGAGAAAAAGGAGAGAAGAAATCAAAAAGTTGCAAATAAGAAAATAGAGGTTTATACTAATAAAAAAGATCTATTAGCTGAGGAATCAAAACTCAATTATTGCGTATTTGAGTACGAAAATTTATCAAGAACATGGACAACAGATTTTGATAAGTTTATACCGATAATAGAAAAGGCAGATAATATGAAAGAGTTAACATCTATAAAGGAAAGCTTAATGGAGGTGTTTTATGGTGCTTAAAAAATGAACGACTTTCCGTCTTTATTAAGTTCTTTCTTTATGCCCGCTAATACATGTTTTTCAATTATTTCACTGTTATTCTTTTTTGAAAGTAACCAACTGTATTGAATCACATTTTTGATGCTTCCTCCACTTAATTCGTATGTTTCTGATAGATCTTTAATAAATGTTTCTGGAAAGTTTGCAAGACCTTCAAATGCTTTATTCCAGAGCAGAAACCTTTCTGTAGCTTCTGGTAATTGAAAGTTAATAATGGATTGAATTCTACGCGAAAAAGCTAAATCTATATTAGGTTTCAAATTGGTAGCTAAAATAATTAACCCATTATAATTTTCTATCCGCTGTAATAAATAGCCCGTCTGCTGATTTGCATATTTATCTTTCGAATCTTGTACACTTGTACGTTTTGAGAAAAGAGACTCTGCTTCATCAAAAAACAAAATCCAGTCTTTATCCTCAGCCACATTAAATAGATTGGCCAAGTTTTTCTCGGTTTCTCCAATGTATTTAGAAACAATTTGAGACAGATCAATTCTATAAACTTCTTTTTGGTGTTTTTTGCCCAAAAGCGTGGCAGTTAATGTTTTTCCTGTTCCTGGCGGACCATAAAACAGGCATTTATATCCCTTGTTGATTCTCTTTTGCAGTTCAACATTGGCCGATATTTCTACCTCATACTTAATCCATGTATTGATATTATCTACATCTACGCGAATCTTTTCATTCAGAATTAAGTCATTCCAATCTAAGGGGCTAGTAGTTTTACTCGCAGGAAATTTTGCATTAAATAAAGGGGTGTATTTTTTTCCTGATGTAAATAATTGCAGAAATTCATCCGTAATTTTTGGTATACACGATAGAAAAGAAAAATCACTCCCTATGGTTTCGAATTGAATCACATTTAGCCGATTAAATAGATGATCTCCTGAATACAAATCAGTTATAAATAGGCGTGCAGATAAATCTTCACCTGCATAGATAAAACAGACGGTTTCCAATGAAGGAATGAAAAATGATTTTTCATTCGATACCAATCCACCAAATTCCGTAAATCGCTTATCCAACACCTTATTTTTAATTAAAAATTTATCAAATAATTGCGGTTTGAAATGTATGGCCAGACTAGCTGCTAATACTACTCGGTCTAAATCGGAAAGTTTATTATCCACTATAAACGCTGCATATTTACTTTCTTCACGCTCTAAAATGGCAGATGGTGTAAGTTGCTTTACCAGTAAGTTTTCACCTTTAAAGTAGTTTTCCATTCGCGTTTTTATAAGCATAGAAAGCCAACTTAGTTCAGCTTCCATTGTTCTAGAGTTTTGTAATAATGATTCTGTCATATAGTCAAACTTAATATCTCCATTCTACTAGTAGTCTGTTTTTCATAAATGTAGTTTGTATCATGCTAATATTCCAAGGAATAGTTTTAAGCAATAGATCGTACGCTTTTGATTCTACTAGTAGTTTTGCGTCTCTTTCGTGTTTTTGTATTATTCCATTTCGTTGTAAAAATGTTTCTTGTAAAGTATTTACACTCGTTTTATTTAATTTTTCCCAATTATTAATGACCGCACCAAGTAACATAGTGGCTGTTTCTTTTTCATAATCGGATAATACTATTGTTATGTCTACAAAATCAGAAATTTGCATTCCACATAGTAATTTATTCAGAATAAGGTCTCCTTCATTAAATTCTGTGCTAAAGTTAGTAAGGTATTGGGTTAATAATACTGCTCTTTGTTGACTTTGATCATCTATAAATTTATTTTTTTCAGTTAGCCCCACTTTACTAAATAGTGTGGCTATAAATGGCCAAACCATAATTAATCCTGCATTGGTGATTGCTATACCTTCTTTAGAAATTTCTGTCTTTTCTAAATCTATTGGTTTCTCTTTCTTAAGAGCCTTATTTTCTTCTATCAGTCTATTTATTGCTCCCAGTACTTCTTTCTTGTCACCAATGGCTGAGGTTTCTTTCTTTTTAAGTAAAGCTATTAGATCGTTATCTTTAATTGATTTTAAAGGTAAGTAATTAACTAGTATGGGTATTAATATATCATTTACGTCTGTGATTGAGACAAAGGTTTTACTCCATATTTCCATTATATGAGGCACTAACTCTTCTATTTTTTTTACCGCTTTATTGGTTTTTAATTTTAATTCTCCGTCCTTTTCAAGTTCTAAAACAAACGCTAATTGTTTTTCTAACTTTGGATGTATTAATGTTAAAAGTTCTTTCTGTTTGTCTTCAGGATATATGGCCAATAAATGATTTAATTTATTCTTTCGCTTTGACCAATTGTGAAAAGAGATTTTCCAAAATAGTGGATTACTTTTAGCTAGTCGGTTAAGATTTTGGTATATCTCTTCAGGTGTTTGGTTACCTTGGTTCGGTGGTAATGCTCCATAAGCGATGAAGTAATTAATGGTGTCTGTCCACTCAATGTTTCGTTTATTTTTACTATTCTTAGAGTCTATAAACAGGTTAATTTCAGAAAGTATGTTGGCTTCCGATTTAGAAAGGATATCTTTATTTATACCTGCTATTTCGGTTTTAATTTCTTGCTCTATATCTTTCCAATTTAGTGGAGAATTTTGAGTGCGTTCAAATAATTGAATTATAATGGTTTTTTTAAAAGAGTTTTGCACCAATAAATTGGCGGCAAAAAGTGTCAATAAATGTGTTGCGTTGACACTAGATTTTGAGTATTTTTTTAATTGTTTCCCGATGGATTTAGCTAAGATCCCTAAACCAATATCTCCTTTAGAGATGTAGTCTTTAATTAATTCATCAAGTTGATTTTTTGTAGTCAGGGTAATAAGATTTTCAGTAAATTTTACCGAATTACTTAATACATATAGCATTTCTTTTAAAAGGGAAGGAGAAGTTTTAAAAGCATTTTTTAAATCAACTAGATTAATAGGACTCTCTTTTTTTATTGTTTTCGTTACAGCATAATAATGAATAGCCTCTTTTATTAATTCTGATTTTCTAGTAGAGCTAATTGTATCTTTAACAAAAACTTCTTTATCCAAGAAGATTATTTTTAGTACTTCTTTTAAATCTTCATTATTATTTATTGATGTCTCTAATATTTTTTCCGCAACATATTGAACGCTGCTTAATTTCCATATATCTCTGCGTATTATAAAATCCATTACAAGCGGTAAGGATATTTGCAGTTCTGCACTTCTTTTCGCGATAGCTTTATAGATATCGAGTGCAGGTGTAGTGTTTTTTTCACTCTCTAATGTTGCCAATAATTGTAACTGGTCATCTAGAGGAGCTTTAGAAAAGTGAATGGCTATTTTTTTCTTAGCACTTACGCTATTTAATAAATTAAAAAGGTAGTGTGATTGCTTCTTTTTTACTTTTAACAATAGATAGCCAAATGCATCTGATAGCGTGTAGTTTTTGTTTTTAGCCCAAAAAGGCAACTCATTATTTTTTAGTATGTACGCATAGAGCTGGTCAAAATAAAATTCATTTTCTATTTTTTTATCAATGTATTGATAACTGTCACTAGTATAATGTGCACTTAGTCCACTTATTATACTTTTTTCTAGTTTACTTTTTCCTTTAAATCCCTTTATCTTTTGATTGTAAGGATCTACCATTCGCATAGATTTCAGCTTTTCAATAATCCCATAGGTAAATTCACTGCTATCAAAAGTTGACACTAAAAGGTATTTGATTATTTCTACCCGTAAGAAAACCCGAAATACTGTAGTGGGTATTTTTGCTATCGCTAAAGTGGTCAATACATTGAAAATTGTTCTTTCTATTTTTGTTAAATCCGAATTTATTTCACTTGCAGTCGTCTCAAATTGTTTTAAATATTTTCTTTCTAAAGTTATTTTTGCAAATAGGGTAATAGAGGTGGGCTTATTGTGATTTTTTTTAATGAACTTAATAAGTGCAGCTGATGTCATTAAGAGTTGATCGATTTTTATAATATCCTTCGCTGAATTTTCTTTCTCGTTGCTCAGGTTAAGCATATATTCAAACCTATCATTTAATTTAGTCCACTGATTATTGGTTGTTTCATTTCTTTGTTCTTTTAATACTTCTTCTATAATATTTCCAATCTTTTGATTATTATTCTTTTGTTTTAGAATTTGCTTCTGTAGTATAATCCTCTCGTTTTCAGTCAACGTTGATTTAATCGCTCTGTCAAGTTTCTTTAGCTCATCTTGCTGTTGATCCTTCAATAAAATTACTTGAGAGATGAGGTTTTTAAAATTTGCTGTATCTATATCTTTTGAAATCAAAAGTTTATAAAGTGCCTTAATACTAGCGCTGTCTTTTGCAAATAATTCTTTTAGTTTTATTTCTAATTCTTTGCCGGCAAGAGCATTTGTAGTTGATAATTTTTGCTGGGTTTCCAAAATATAGTCCCATGCCTTTTTGTAATCTTTTTTGGAAATAAATGAGTTAAGTGTGTTTTTTTCTTTTGTATCAAAGCTTAACTCGTTGGAATGTATTAATTCGCTTAGTATTTTATCTTCACTCAAGAGATCAATTGTCTCTTCTTTTGATATTATCTTTTCTATTTCTTGATCTGAAAGACTAAAGAGTAAAGCAAGTACAGCATCTTTTTTTAAGTTAGAACTTTTGTTCGACACTTTTTTACGAAAAATGGACACTTCCACTTTTTCTTTGAATTGGGTATTTGATTTGAATAGTGCAGTAAATAACTCTTTAGATAAGAATGCAGCAGTTAAGCTATTTTTATAGTTTTGAGCTATTTTTAAAAAGTTATATTTTAGTAGGTCTACTAAATCTGCTTGGCCACTGTCTAAAATAGCTAATACCATTCTATCGTAGATTGTTAATAAAGAGCTTGTATTGATTGAAGTTAAGGTAGAAATTAAGTTTTTAAATAGAGCCTCATCTATCAGCGGAATCATTTCTTTATGTTTCAGTAACGTGCTCACTGTAGCGGTAGGTTCACTATTTTTTGCCATTACTAAAAGTAGTTCATTTAGTATTTTAGCAGTTTTTCTGCGGTTTCTAATCGGCGCATATAATTCTATAAGTGATGCAGAAATATCCTTTAAGGCAATTTTATCCTTTTTAGTAAATGTTTTTTTTGATTTCAACTCCTGCCACAGCTCTGTCATTATCTTTTGTGATGATAATTTACCTATTCGAAGTTTTTTAAGAAGTTCAATAATCGATACTTCAGTACCTGATTTAGCCACTTCTTTCAACTGTATACTAATCTTGTCTGTAGTAAAAGAAGTATAATTACTTTCCTGTAATCTATTTAAAAATTGGAACTCATCTATCAAATAAGAAATTAAAGATGCTGAAGAACTTTCTTTAGTTAATTCATCTTTCCATTCCGGTTTACTTAGTTTTTCATCGCTAATGGTTTCACCAATAAGCTTATCCAATGCTTTTAATTTTTTTATATCTGTTTTTAGGAGTTCAACGGCAGAGTTAGAATTATCTTTTGGTAGCTTTTTAGTAATAAATGCCGATATACGCTCAAATAAGGCATCCTCTATGGTATGCTGATTGCCGAATTTACCAATAGATGCAGCTATGGTAAGTTTTTCTTTTTTTGTTAGACTACTTGATAGAATTTTTTCTAACAGAGCAATCATTTCTTCATTCTTACCAAATAATTGGGTGAACTTACTTCTGTAAGAGATTTTATCGGCGTAGGAAAATTTTATGGTTTCGTCTAAAATCTTTGACCAGAGCAACTCCCAATTTTGTTTTTTTTGCTCTGTAATTTCTTGCTGTTTTATAGAGTTATCCGGGTTTTTTAGTAGTTCAAGTTGCTCCCTAAAAGTGGAATCGAATCTAGTATTTAAATTATTTCCCTTTAAAAATTCATCGGTTGAGATAAGCAGTGCAATAGCTTCCACCTGTTCATTACTGGTTAAATTTTTAACTAATGGGTAGTTATTTTCTGTAGATGCAACCAATTTTGTCTTTAAAGTCGGGCTTGTTTGTATCAAAAATTGAAGCAATAACTTGGTAATGTATCGGGTGGAATAAATATTTTTATCACTTATTAATAGTCGAATTAGCTCTATTTTTAAACTACTGCACAGATTTAAAAAGCCCATACCAATTAGCATCTTGAGCAGTTTTTTGTACGCTACATACATAGCTGAGTTAGAGCATAATTTTCTTACTAAAGCTTTATATTCAAACTCATTTAGCATACCTATAATTGGAAGGTTTGCATTTATCAGGTTTAAATAATCATTGTTTTGTTTAGAATTTACTAATAATTTCCCAATGCTTATTAGCGTTTGCTGCTTGCTAGACGAATAGGAGTGAAGTGGAAATTCTTCAGTCAGTAACGATAATAAAGCTTTATCTTTTGTAGACCATTTTGGTTTTTTATTTAAGACGTTCCATAAAGCATAAGCCGCCTTTTTGCGATTTTCTGAAAAAAGTCCTAGTTGACGCATTAGTTTTGCTATGCTAAAAGGATTACTTCCATTATCTTTCTCATTATTTAGAAAATCCCTTATGGAAAATTCATCAATATTGAGTGACTGTGTTAGCAAAGTAGATTTATTCAATAAATCAATAATCATCTGAATTAAATCTTTATTCTTTCTAGCAAGTTGAGCATCAGCTTTACTTAATTTTTTACTTACATTTTCTTGCTTTCTAATTGTTAAGTTTTGACTGATATGCTGCAGAATAAGTTTTTCAAAGTAATTGTTTTGTTCAGTCTTTGTTAAGCTATCCTGCAGCTGATGGTATAAAATGGTTAGGTCAATACCTTTTAATTGTGAGAATTTGCTCAAAGCTTCATTAATTATGACTGATGGTGTTTTATTTTTTATTTCATATGTAGAGTTTATATACGCTATGTTTTCTGCTCCATAAATAGTTTTAAGATGTGTTTTGATATTTTCTAGTAGGCCTAATATTAGATTATCACTATTGCTAATTTTACTTTTTTTATAATAACCTGTAGTTATCTTGGTGAGTATAGCCTCCTCTAATGAGTCGATTAATTTATTATTACCCCTAGGCAATTTAAAGAGAATTTGCTCAGGACTCTTGTTGTATATCAGTTGCTCCAATAAATTAGTAACTAGATTATTAGTTGTTTTAGAAGTGTCACTAACTTTTATAAATGAAAGGGCAAATTGGATAAAGTCCTCTGTTTTTAATAAGCTGATATTTTCTGCTACTAATAACTGATATAAAGTGGCAAATTGATAACCTGTTTTTTTTGCTATAATTTTATAAAGTAATAATGCTAAATCTTCCTCTGCAATAGCATATAGTTTTAGTAAACTTCTTTCGTCTTTTATTAGGTCTCTTTGAGATAATTTATTGATTAGTAATTTACTGTTTCTTATTTTTAAATACGAATACGCAAATCTAATTGAAGAAAGATTTACATCATCTCTTTTTATGTAATCGATAAGTAAGTTAATAAATTCTCTATCGGATAGTTTGTTTAGGCTATACTCAAAATTTGGGTTTAGAGAAGAGCGACTATTTTTTGGAATTAGCAGCTTAAATAGATAATTATAATAACTATTTTCTTCCTCTTTTCTTAAGGGTTGTAGCTTAGTCTTTTCTTTAATTAGTAAGTAATTAAAGTGCTGTTTTTCTGAGTTATCTAGTACTAAATTTTCAGCTAATTTTTTTACTGAGCTATTGATTTTCGTCCATTGCTTTTTGCTTAATAACAGGTTTAAAATTTGATTGTATGATTCTTCAGTTAACGTATTTTTTAACCTGTAGAAAGATTGCTCTGTTTTTAAAAGGACTTGAAGTATTTTATTTGCTTCTTGAATTGTAAGCTTGGTAGTTTTAAGAATGAATTCGTTTAACGCTGAGTAATCAAAAATCCACCAAGGTAACTGTCCCTTTAATAAGATGTAGGTTAATGTTTTTAGTATGCTAGTCTCCGTTACATTATTCACACTAACGACAGAGGAAGCCAAATAGTTAATTAGGTTCTTCTTAACAGTTTGTTGTAAGTCATTTACTGAATATATAGTTTCGTTAGATAAATCTATTTCTACTTTTTCTAGGTATATATTTCCGTTGGTAATTAGTGTAGAAAATGCTTCATCTACTGCTATATAGAAGCTTTCTTTTTTGAGTTCTAAATCACCAGTAAAATTTTTAAATCCTTCCTCAGACTCAAAGTCGAGATCAATAATGATACGATTAATGACATTATTACTACCCATCTAATCCATTATTTGTACGATCTAAGTGCTTGGATTAATTGAAGTGAACTAATATCCTTTTCTAAAGATTCCTTTAAATTATAATTCGTCATCCATGTGGAGTAAACGCGTTCAAATTGCTTCATTTTTTCTATTCCTAAATAAGTTATTGTATAGGAAAGATGTGCAGGTATATATGCATCAATACAATCCGATATAAAGGATTTAAATTCCTTATTTTGAAATCTTAATGGCCAATCAGGACAAATGAAATGTAAATGGTTAGAGTAGGGGAATTGCTCAGGAAAGTCGTGGCTAATGCTTTCTGCTTTTTCTATAGTGGCAATTAGTTTGTTCTCCTTCTTCGTTGATGTAAAAAATGTAGCAAATTTTTCTATGGAATTGTTTGCGTCTTGTTTAGTTTCAAATTTAACTTCAGTTTTCAGTACAGCATCGTTATTCGTATTATAAATCACCAAGCTATAAAGCCCTTCTTCATCAGCAACTACAGAATAATTTTCAACTGATTTACCCAATTTTAATACCGATTCTTTTAGTTGCTTTTGCCTTTCTAATGGAGAGGGTAAATAGCTTTTAAATAGAAGTGTTTGATTGCTGTCTTTTATTTCTATTTGGTAATCGTTGGTAAGTTTTGGTCGAAGTAAAATATTTTCTATCATGTAAATACCTTCCGTCTTTCTATTTAAATCTGTAAAGTGTTCTATTGCCTTTTCTTTTTTAGCAATACATTTATTATAAGAGTCTGAATGATATATTTTTATTGGCGTATCAGTACCCGATGCACTATAAAATAGACTAAAAACATTCATTGTTTTTTCTATACGGTAATTTGAATCTTTCACCGCATTTAAAAATAACTCCTTTAAGTCTTTATAACTTTTACAATAGAATTCAAAATCATCCGAAGAGTAATTATCGTCTTCGATACTGAATACCCGAAGAGAATTTCCTCCTTCAATTTCTATATTCTTTTTTGTCCATACCTTTCTCACTTTAGAGATACTTGCTTGGTCAAATATAGCTGCAGTTAAAGAGGAAGATTCTTTATCCTTAATCGATAACAGAAGCTCTATTCTCTTCTGTAGTCCTGATTTTTTTATTTTGCCCTCTTCATTTGTCAACACTCCTGCCTTTCCTCGTTCGAATCCTAGTTCTACAATTTGCCGAGCATATTCCATTTTAGCTTTTAGAATATCTAAATCAGTAGCGCTTTTGGATGTTTTATAATTTACTAAATGATGCAATTTTGATAATAGAGTGGTATCAAACTCCTCACCGTATCTAGCTAATAAGTGATCCAAGAATTGATTTTTTCTTTTAATATTCGCTTCTTCAGTAACCGATATCGTATCTAAGTAATGATTATAACCATCAAAACTTTTAAAATTTACTACACTCTCTAGTGCAGGAATATCGGTAGGAACTTGGTTAAAATAGGTACTAGTATCCTTTTTATTAATAGAATATAGTTCTCTAATGTGTGCGAGCTGGCTTAAGTGGCTAGCCATTAATTGTTCGAAAAGTAACAGATAAGCTTTTAATTGTTTTGCTTGTGCAAATCTTTTCTTTGTGCTATTATTTGGTAATTCTTTATCTCTTAATCCATATACAGCAGGAAACTCTTTTTGTATTGAAAAATATTCCCTTACTTCATTAAGCGAAAATCTACCGTCAGGTATTGATTTTAGATATTTCCTATGGTCTTCATAAGATTTTCTATCATTAATTGTAATAGAATCTAAAAGCTGGTGAAAGATATCTGTATCTATCTCATATTTCATGTTATTTCTATATACAGATAGCTGATAAGAAGACACATTATCTTTTGTAATTAATTTTTCGAGTATCGGGTAAGTATCTTTTTCAAACGTTACTATAGAATCAAAGCACTTAATACCATTTTTGTAAACTACTAAATCTTCAATCGAGATAACCCCAGGAACACCTTCTATTATACTCTTAATTTCTGAAATGTAGATTTCATTCGTTTTATTTTTTAGACGAATACTTTTTAGTGAATAATTAGTTAAAATTGGGCCCGTGTATAGCTCGGTAAAGGCTATCTTAGAATTATCAAATGCTGCTGTTTCGTTATTATCATTGCTCAAGTAATTTTCTGTTTGCTGATATATTTCTGCTAAAATATCTTCTCCTACTGCAAACGAATCAATAAACAGCTTACCTGAAAAACTAATTTCCGCCTTTTTAAGTAATGAAATTCTTTCTATATCGGTGCTAAGAAATCTATTTTCAATAAATAGATTTTTTGCATCAGCTAAGGTCTCTTTCTCCTGAAACTCCAATACATCTTCCCTTAGTTGTATCTGTAACTCGTATAGGCCGCTTATACCCATTGGATGATCATCGATCTGGTTTAACCAGATATTTTTTATCGTAGGAAGCGCATCTAAAAATAACTTTCTGTAATCCGCTCTATTTACAGCTGACGTTGGAAATATTTTATCAGGTCCTAGAAGTAAATTATTCTTAGCTAAATCGAATTTATCTTTGTTGGAAAGCAAAATATCTGCTATAGGAAAATGAGTGCGATAACCTAAATCCGTGATAGCATAACAGAGCTGCTCCATAATAGTAATTCCCGGGTCATGATAGTTATAATCAGTCCATTGATTACCTGAGTATTGCTCTATATATAAAATTGCTTTTTCTCTAAGCGCTTCGTAATTTAGGCTAACAGCTTCAGCTTCTTCTTCTTTTATATATTTTGGTTCAATCATCTTTATTAATCAAAAGATAAATCAATTAGGTTAAACTTTATTAAGTAAGCTTCACCTGTTTGCTCATCTATTCCATAGTGGCGTCTGGTTCTTATTTGAAGCGTATAATTATGCATATCACCCACCCATCTTAGCTGAATTTTATTTCTAAAACTTTCGTAATGTGCTTCTGAAATTTTAATTTTATTTTTTGAAAGCTTACCCCCAAAGGTAGATAATACTATAGCATGACAAACTGAATAGTACC
The DNA here is from genome assembly GCA_018402765.1 of Vicingaceae bacterium. Classification (GTDB taxonomy): domain Bacteria; phylum Bacteroidota; class Bacteroidia; order Flavobacteriales_E; family Vicingaceae; genus Acidiluteibacter. The sequence continues at coordinate 18,638 of JAGYIE010000005.1, forward strand.
CTTGGCCTATTTTGCCTTCGGCTTTTGCATTTAATTCAAAACTGCTTATTCCATCCAAATTACTAACTACATCGTGCCAATTTCCATCAGCAAATGCAACGCTTTTTACAAATGTTCCTAATTGCTTTTTTATAGCAATTGTTCCATTGACATCTAATTCAACGCTTGGGTTTATCTTGTTAATTCCAATATGTCCATTTTTTGATAATGTTATAATCGAATCACTTTCTGCGGAAGAGATAGTGAGCTTATCAGAATTATTCTTGTTAATATCAATTTGATAGTCTGGACTCTGTTGATTACTTTTTTTAAAAAACGACAGTATTCTGCTGCGTTTATTAGTGGCAGATAATTTTAAACCATCCTGTTCATCTACATTTATTGCATCGTCTACTGCATTAATTGAAGAGTCGATTAAATCTTCGAAATGCTTCTCTGTAGCAAAGCCACCTTTCTTAAAATAGTTTTTTAATGTTTGTCTATTTATTAAAGCCATAGTGTCTATATTTTTAAACGAAAAGAAATTGCCTCATTATCTTCTTCCTCTTCATGCTTAACTGTGCTTGTAGGGTCCTGATTTTTATTAATTAAAAATGTGGTGTTAATACCTAATTCTTTAAAGTCTATTGCCTCCGGCGACTGGAACTCATTTGTGGTTGTTATCGTTATTTTATGATTACCCTTGGGAACAATTAGCGACCACGGGGACCCCGTTCTAATTAGTTCGTTTTCAAAATTATTTTTGGCTGAATCATACGCCTCGAGCAAACCATCTGCATTTTTCTTTAAATGAATAATAGATATACCTGTAATAAAGTTAATGTAAGGCCTGGTTTTTACAAAATTGATAATATCTAGTAGTTTGATCTGTTCTCCTAATGTGTAAGGGACCTCAGTATTTCGCAACCAAGGACATAGAAAATTAAATACATCTAAACTTAGCTGCTCAATCCCATTTCCATTAGAGATATCCTTAAAAGATACACTACATTTTAGCCATAAATCCTCGAATGTAGGATTTATCACGGTTACTTTAGCAAATGGTGAAGCTACTTGTGCAATAAATCCCTCTATTTCTTCCATTTCAGCAGAACTCAATCTGATTTCATCGATATTCTGAAAAGCATCTATCTTTTTAATGCATAGCAATTTAACTCCATCCTTCTTATTGTCTGATGAGAAACATTTTGTGTGTGATAGCCAAGGAAAATTAGCTAATACGTACTTTTCAAAATCCCACTTGGTAATTGGTCTATTTTTATGTCTAATTAATTCACTAACACGATTGTAGAAGTCTATTTTTGTTTCTTTGTTTCTTCCCGGTATTGTCTGCAGAGGTTGGTTGATTGAGGTTATTCCTTTTACACTTTCTAATAATCCTTGTACAGATTTTGGTGGGAGAATTGTTATTCTGTTTTGCGATAGTTTACTAATTATCTCTTTTGCAGAAATGGCATTTATCCGTACCGATTTAATTAAACTAAACTGGTCTGACTTATTTTTTGAGCATGCCTTAATAAAGTGCTTTTTTGAATTAAATAAGTAATGTGTATCTGTCGAATCTGCAGGTATACGAACTGAAAAAATACCTGTTCGCATTAAGTTCTGTGTCTGATCATACATTATATGCTCTGGACTTAATAGTTTCCAGCCTTCAGATGAATAGTAAAACCATTCTAATTTTCTGCTAAATTCATAATTGGTGCTCTCGCTTTTTATAATCTCAAAGAGTAGATTTATAGATTTGTTTGGTTTACATCCGTCAAAACCGATAACTAATTCTCCTTCGTATTTAAGATTATAAACAATCCTATCGTCAGTTACTAGCCTATTTTTGAAAGTGTCTTCTACACCATAAGGTGATAATAAGTGAAATGAATTTCTTTCATTAAAGTTATTTCTGTTAAAGTCACGCTGATTGAATATAATAGAAGTTTCTGCTGTATAGCCAAGCATTAGTTCATGAATTTCAGGGGCGTAAGGCTCGTTTGGTAATTCTATTTCTGTGGTATCTCCCTTTTTCGATTTCTTTAGTGCATTTTTAGTAATGGCATCTGAATATACTTTTTGATAATTGCCAAATCCGAATCCTGTCTTTGGGGCTACTAACTCTACTTTGAAGAAACCTGTTTCTAAATCATTCGAATAATTTGAAATATCATCGGCAGAGAGATCATAATTTGGCTTTATATTTAACTGATTCGTGTCTAGATTTTTAACTTCAAAACTCGAAGTCAGTTCACCTTTCTCATCTTCATTAAAGAGATTCAATTTAATCGATTCGGGTTGTGCGTCACGGTATTCAAAATCTGTTAAAGCACTAATTTTTAGTTGAAAACTTGAATTCTTAATCTCTTGAGGGTAATTCTTGTAATAATCTGAGAAACTGTTTTCTTCAACCGGTAAGTTATCATATTCCCAGGCTATATTTAACGATGATATCTGCTTGTTAAACAATTCTTCGCTCCCTATAAGGCTATATGAGCCAACTTTTGGTGTAGGGCCAAATAATAGAAAGCTACTGTTAGGGTCAACTAAATCACCATTAGTAAATACACGTAATCTTTTTAATCCGTTAACTTTTGTGTGAATATCTACCGCGTCTAGCTTCATTCCATTTAGGAATGAATAAGCGTTATAAAAATTATGCTGGTTTATGGTAAACTTGAGTACCGGATATTCTGCATGAATTTCATTTCCATGTAGTTTTGGTTCTATAGCCGAAAAGGCTTCAAATTGTTTATTTAACTCAAATTGAATCGATATTACACCGGTCGTCCAATCCAATGGAGATAAGACATCAAAATCCCGAATAGGAACCCAACCTGTTGCTCCAGAGTAGACTAGCTCAAAGGCATTGGAAAATATTTCGGAAAAAATTATCTCTTCATCTTCTTCTCTTCGTTCTGAAATATCTATTATTAAATCTGTCAGATAGCTAATTGAGTTCGCTTCAAATTTTAGATCTAACTTTACTTTTCGGTTACTTATTCCCATTTGAAAAATAGGGGAAGAGATTATAAAACCAACATCTGCAGCTGACATATTCATTTCTTGATTTGTTCTCAATTTTTGCTCCTCGCCTAAACTAGAAAACAGCAAGCTACTTTTGTTAAACTCGTCCACATCCGCAATAGAGGACGCATGAGTTTTGGTATAAATTCCTGAAATAAGATTAAATCGTGAATTATATTCAAATGTCTTTGTTCTACTCAAAAAAGTAGTAGATAAATGACTTATTTTAGAATTATTAAGTCGGTTGTTTTCCGTGGTTTCAAAAAGAATATCACTCCCATCTTTGTATTGTCCTGCTTTGATTTTGGTTCCTTTAGATAAATTTAATTCATCAATTGATTTTGAAATCTCAACTGTAGAAAATAGCAAGCTTGGACTGACATCTAATGGTGATTGCTGCAATAAGTCGCGGTAAAATAAGTCTAAGTGTTTTTCTGATATTGCGTTAATGTCTAGTTGTAAATGCTTAAATAGTTTGATGAAGGTAAAGATTAGCCCTGTGTGAGCTTTGTGATTTTCATTATTTTCAAGTGATTCGTTAAATAAATTTGCTGAATTTTTGACTAATCCTGAAATGGCCTGATATGTTTTATTAAACAATAAAATCAACCGTTTCATTGCATAATTTACTGTTCCTTTCTCAATTGTAGTGACTGTTTTTGTTTTTACCTTCATTTTCCAACTAGTGGATAAATCTCCCAGAATTTTATCTAAATCTGCACCTGTGTTCTTTTTTTGGTAAAAGGCTTCAAACTGTTCTCGTAGTTCTATTAAATATGAAGATGCAGTAGAGTTTATAAAATAGTCTAATTCATATTCTATTGGAGAGCTTTTTAAAGAAAGGTTATTTTTTCTTGATTTTTCGTACCAGTTATTTAATAAACTAAAGAGTTCGATTAATAAATCAAATAAATTACTGTAGGCTATCCACTTATCTTTCGCCGATGTGGTTTGATCAAACTCTCTTATAATTGAGAGTCTCGTATTTCCAAATTTAATAATAGGGTATGAATGTATTTCAGCTAATAGAAAGGTGGGATCATATTGCAGTAATTCATTCCAGCTTTCGTCAATTTTATTCTCAGTATTAAAAAAATGCAGTTTTTTTGACAATTCTTTAATAAACAGAACTAATTCAGCAGGAGATCTATCATCTATCTTTAGATTTCTAGGATCAATACGGTATGTGTGACTTTTTTTCAAATTTAACGTATTTCAGTTCCTTCGTTGATATAAAAAGGAAACACAATATTGTCCCTTACATTATTGGAGTGTATTTCATAATCAATATGCACACTAATCACACCATCAAGAATATTAGATTTAACTGTACTAACATCATGCACTATAATACGAGGCTCAAATGCTCGTAATCCTTGTTTTATTTCAAAAGAAAGCCTGCCAAGCAAACCATTATTGGTTTTATCAAACTGATAATCATGAATGATACATCCAAAATCAGATCGCATGATACGCTCTCCTATATGCGTTTGGAAAAATAAGGATAAACTTTGTCTAATATCCTCATCTTTACTTACCATAATTATTTCTGCATTCTCTTTATCAAAGGTTGGAGGGAAGCCCCACCCTTTGCCTAAAAATGATTTTTCATCCATTTAGTTAATGTTTACAGCCGATCCTTTTACGTTTACTTGTCCTGAAGCATTGATATCAACACCACTTCCACCTTTCGCTGATAACTTCGTTTTAGCTTCCATTGTTATGTTATTTCCGCTTAGCTTTATACCATCACCACCGCTACCACTTGCAATTACTCCCTTATTCGCGGTCAAGTTTATGGCTCCACTCGCTGTAAGTGTTATATCTTTAGGACTAGTAATGGTGATTCCGTCTGCGGATGTTTTTATTTCATTCTCATTCTGATCAGTAATAGTTATACCTTCAGCAGATTCATCAATAACAATACTATTGCTTTTAGGCGTGCTAATCGTTATTTTTTTATTTTCATCATCAAACTCTAAAGTTAGTTTACTTTTAGATATAAAGGCTTTGAAATTATTTTGATTATCTACAGTTTTGTAGGGCTTATTGGTGGTAGTGTATAAACCTCCAATAACTACTGGTTGTCGTGGATCTTCTCCTATAAATGCAACAACTACTTGAGATTCTACTTCCGGTATAAAAAATGATCCTGCTTCTGATGAAGTGTAAAAGTGGGTTAGTCTTGCCCACATTCCTTCACCAGAGTTTTTTAGTGCAGGTATTAATACTTGAATTCTATTTTGATCTAATGGGTCAGCATCCACTTTTTTTACAGTACCGATGTATAATCCGGAAACTTTTTTAAAACCAGTATTAAAATCACTTATTTTTTTATCAAAAAAGTTTTGGGAAACTCCAAACCCTATTTCAGTGGTGTAGTTACCACTTTCTATTTCATGAGTTAACTTGGTAATTAATACCAATCCATCAAAGTTTTTACCAAATCCACTTAATTCGGCCACTGAGCCTAAATCTAGTGTATTAACGCCCTTAAACTTCGCTTTTCCAGTAATTCTATTCAGTCTAGAATATTGTAAAAATGCATTGGAAATTTCTTTTACTTCTGTTTGCTCTAGTACTTGTGGTAAATTAAATTCGATACCGTTAGCACTAGTAAGCGATGAAATTTCAGAGGCCTTAAGCGTATCGTTCTCAGTTAAGCTGGGCTCTTCTGCTACGCTAGTAACGGTTTCATTTTTAAATATATCCCAAGAGTTAACCGTCATGTCGGCTAATTGATTGGCGGCATTTATCTGGGCATCAAAACTAATGGTAGATTCCCCATTGGTGATGGTCACCAAGCTATCGTCAGTAACTGTTATTAATTTTTTAGTGGTTAGTTTATTATCAGAGTTAAAAACCACTTGACTGTTCAGTTTTGTTCGCTCCAATATAAATTCCCAATCATTTATGTTGTATTTTGGTAAAAAAGGGTGAGTAGTATTCGTGTCTTCTATTTCTGTCGTTAGTCCGCTTACATTTTGAGTTAGTATGGTAAATAGGTCACTATCTAATTTATCTTCATATACATCAGTAGTATAAGAATTAGTTAATTTAATTGCTTTGTCTACTGCTTCTATAATGAGTAAACTTTTCCACGGTTTAGTTACAAAACCTTCTTGGAGGCTGATGCGCAGCTTTTCTATAATACCTTTAAAAATTACTTTATTCTCCTGGCTATATCCTGCCTCGATTTCAATTTCGTTTCCGGGCTTAAAATCATCGTTTTCGCTTTCATCGAATGTATTTAAATATGGATCACCACCCGAAATAGAAAGCTGCGCTCTACTTATTTTATTCACTTCTTTTTCAACCTTTAGTTTTATAACCATAAAAGAAGAGTTTATTTCATTTCCATTTACCGTTATAGTAAAAGAAAGTGGTTTAAATAAGGAGTCATCAGGTGAATTACCATTCTCAGCCATTAGTATTTCTTTTTAATTGGAGGGACTTCTAAACTGCTTCCTTTTTTTAATCGTCTGAAAGAACTTAGATTATTTACTTCAGCCAGTTTAAGATAGTATTTTTTGTTATGGTAATACTTTTCGCTAAGGCTAACTATAGAATCACCTTCTTTTACAATTGGCAATTTGGTTATATCAGGACTTTGAAAAAGTTTTTGTCCATCAAATTCTAGTTCTACTACCGTAATAGAAACTTCTGCGCGTAGCGGAACTCCATCCGAATTAAAAAAAGTATAAGTGTAATTAAAGCCTTCCACACTCCCAAAAACATTAAGTGTCCCCATTCCCCAATTTATCATTACAAAAGGAGGTCTGTGAGTAGAATCTACGGGTATTACAGTTAATTTTTCTAGCTTGGAAATAGAAGACGATACAGAACCCATATCAGCTGCAGATACACCATCTGGTTCAAATGGTATAGCACCTGTATTATCTATAGTAAATTTAAATTGAACCCTTCTTCTAACAAAGGTAATAGCTCTACTAGTAATGGATGAGCCTTCTGCATTTACCTCCTCTTCAGCTTCTTGCTCAGTTCTTCCTACTTCAAAAGAAATATCAGAAGGATTTAATTGCAAAGTGTAGCTACCCAACTCTCCCATTGATCCGCCGCTGTCTGATTCATATCCTGTAATTTCTAAGCTATTTATATTCATAATTAGTAGCTTAGTTTATCGTTTAATCTGGATAATACTTCGTTCACACATTCAGTAATAAGTGCTCTTTTTTCAGATTCACTTAAGCCTACTTTGGATTTATTTACTTTGGAATTTGCTTCAATTAATTTAATAATATCTTCTTCACTTGCGCTACTATTACCATTTACTTTTCCTTTAATCACCAATTCTTTTATTACTACAGCCATAATCTAAAAGATGTCTAATTATTAAAATATTGATTAAAATGGGTGTAAGTAAGTTTCAAACGTTCCACTGCAATTTCAGACTTATCAGCATTAAATGCACCTATTTCTAATCCTTTTGGGTAGCAATTAAAAAACGACCAAGCCATTATTATTTGTTCTTGGTTATTTTCATTATTCTCCATTAAAAACACGTTTACAGTTTTTAATGTTACTTGATAGCTAAATGAGTCGTTGGTTAATAAGTCATTAACCCATGTTGCCATGGGTGATTCTCTTTTTATTAACCCTCTAGAAAGCACTAAGTCTGAATAGGTTGTAGTTCCTGGTAAGTGATATTGTCTGTTATTGCTGCCAGCATCTGTTATAGCGCTCGTATTTAGGTCTGCACTTATCCCTGAAATAGATTGGAAAAATGATTCATCAGGATCAAAGAAGATACTAGATAGTGGCCCATCTAAACCTACTAGTTGGTTAGTCGATGTTACCTTAAACTTAAAACCCAATGCTGGGTAATCATTTTTATCGATATTCATAGATAGCAATAATTTTCAACTACTATAGAAGTGTTGAGAATAATAGTAGTAGTAAAAAAACAATTATCCACTGTATCATTGTAAATGCTACAGCGAATAATTGCTATCTTAATGAGTGTTTAATTTATGCTACTTCTGAGGTCATTCCTTCATGAGCTAGGACCATTGTTTCGATTCCTGCTTCTGATGATTGAGAATTCATATCAGTTGGTGTAACTTTTTGTGGAAAAGCATTTGTTAGGGTCCACGTCATTCTTGGAGTAGCTGTTTCGTCTAATAAACGAATAACTACTGTCAAACGCTCATAAGTGTTTAATGAAATTTTTGAAATCCAATCAAAGAATTGGTTATCATCAGCAAATACCCCTTTTTTAAGAGTTACATCCCCGTATTTCATTAATCCGGGCATCTTAATGGGTGTATGATTAGGACTATTTCCGTGTCTGTATTCGATTACTTCAGTTTCTACATCTAATCCACTAACTTCCTGAAAAGGTAAGTCTGTAAAATCGCCAATATCTACTGAAAAATAAAACTTTGGTAAAGGCCAAAACTGATCTTGTTCTGCACCTGTTCCTGCTGTTGGTAATGCCATTTTTATCTAGTTTTTTTGATTTATATAGGAGAAGTTATGATTTTTGTTGCTGTTGTTCAAACGTAATTACGATGAATTCAGCAGGTCTTGTAATCGCTACTTTAACTGTCATTTTTAAAACGCCATCTAATATATCGTTTGCTGTCATAGTAGAACCAAGTCCAATTTGAATTTCATAAGCATCATCAGGAGAGTTTCCTGCTAATAAACCTGATTGCCATTGGTTACTTAAGAAATTAGCCACTGTAGCTCTTAGTGTGGACCAAGTAGTAGAGTTATTAGGAGCAAAAACAAATGCCTCTGCAGCAAATTTGATACTTTGCTCAAGGAATGTCATTGTTCTTCTTACGCTAATGTATCGATAATCTTGAGAATTTCCGTCTAGTGTTCTTGCACCCCATACCAAAACTCCTTTACCTGCGAAGCCTCTAATAGCATTAATTGCTTTACCATTTAATGGTAAGTTAAGTTCCTCTTGGTTGTCGTTATTGATATCTACTGAAGGCGATACAACTGCTCCTAAGCTGATGTTAGCCGGAGATTTCGCTACACTTACAGAGTTGTCGCACATGGTATAGGCACCTGCCAATGCAGCACTCGGAGGCATTAAATTAATCATGCTCCCCATATCCTCTATAATTGCATTTATCGCAGGGCTCACTACCTTAAGAGTAGATTGAAGAGATTTAATTGCATCTGCATCAGTTATGTCTGCTATCTTGGCAATTTCTTTTTTAATTCCTTCAGCTCTTGCTTCAGTAATTACACCATTAGCCAGGTTCTTGTCTACTTCTGTATTTAAAACCTCAATCAATACCTCTTTATTATCGATTCGTGTAAAATCTAAATCAGCAGATTTTACAATGTTAGTCTGTATGTATGGGTAATAAGCAGCTCCCCACATTAGAAAGTTAGAACCTACGCCTTCTCTAAATTTATCAACGATATCATCTTCATCAAAGGTACGCTCTTTATCACCATCATAAACATCTAGTATAGCAAAACGATTCTTCATTTTATAACCACAATGACTTAACATTTGTGCCTGAACAGCGAAGCAATCGTCAGCTGAAAGTAAAACTGCATCAGGAACTACCAAAAGCGTAGGCTCTAGTGATTTCTCTAAGGCTGCTATACCACCATTGTTTTTACTGGTTAATTGATCCCCATTAATTTCCTCTCCGTATAAGCCTACAGAAACGATATAGCAATCGGCTCCACCATTTGCGTAAAATAAACGAATCGAATTAAAGAGCATGTATCTGCTAGCATCCAAGAAACTCAGTTGAAATCCTTGAGCACTTGCTTCGTTTGCTTCGATAATAAATTTTGTATCCGGGGCACCACCGAATAATTCTACAAATTGACCAAAGGAAGTAACTTTTGTAGGTTTGTTGATTAATGATTTTGACCCTCTCGCAGCTTTGGCCGTATAACCTACAAATGCAGGCAAGGCTGTTTGCACGGGTACCACTGTTGAACCGAAGGAACTTTTTTCTTCGATATACACACCGGGAGTCGCTAATGAAGTAGACATATGATTAAAATTAGTAATTTACTTAAAAAAGATTGACTAAGCCAAATTAAGGAATAATGATCTTTATTACCTATTTTTTTTATTAACAACTGATTGATTAATTGTTAATTAAAAAGTTTATTTTGTATTTTGTACTTGATTTTTAAATATTTATATAAATATCCGTTATGAATGTATCGTGAATATTGCTGAAACTTAAATTATTAATTGATGGCTGAGGAATATATTTTTTATAATTATGAAAGGTTTGATCTTTCTTTTTTAGGTAGTATTTGAAGTCTTGCTGTTCTTTTACCATTATTGTGTTGGGTGAAATAGCAGCATAGACGTTTTTACCATTTGACAATATCCTTTTTTGAAAAGAAACCTCTATCGCCTTTTTCCCTTCTTCTTCTATTACGTAATCAGCGATTTCTTTTTCGTCTTGAATATTGGTAAGATTATAACGAACTATTGATTGCCTTGCTTTGAACCTAATGGAATAGTTTACGGATTCCTTGAGCCTTTTGTCAATTAACTCTCCAAAAAACTCGTTATTCTTGTTTAGGTTCAATGTTATCTTGCCTATTATACCTTTCCCAAAATACGCATCTGTTTCACAATCTTTATCGGTATAATCTTTAGAGTGAAGATTGGTGTTTGAAAAATCGTTTGTAAATAACAATCTTTTATCTGTACTGTAAGTTATATCTGTGTAATTTAAGAAATAGATATCGTCTACAAATAGGTAGAAATCTAGCTGCACTTCATTGTTAAAGCTAGCACTATTACAGCGCTCTATATTGTCACCTAATAAAACAATACCTGCAGGAATAGCTTTAATTTTTAGTTGATAATCTTTTAGTAGTTCCGCAGTTTCCATTGATGGTATTATTCGTATTTTTTCTATAATCCCACTTGTGAAGTAATTGTGATATACAGTAACGGATATTAACTGGCGGTGATTACTACTATATTTAAAACTATTTTGAAGCATAATTTTATCTATTAACCTATTACCAATGCTATATCTTCACTAAAGGTAGTCGAATTGAAATAAATTTGTTTGAATTTATAAGCTACTGAAGGTATATAGTTTGCTCCAATATTCCCCCATAGTTTACTAATTTCTTCAATAGAAATATTTAACATTTCTGCATTTATCTTATTCACTCCTGAAGGCATGCCTGGTGTATTTGAACTCGTAAATGTATTGTTCGCCTGAAAAAATTCGATTACAATAGAGATGTATTTCAATGCCTCTAAATAATTGAAGTTTGGGAAATGGGCGGAAAACATTAAGTGCAGGTTTACTTTAACTGTTGGGTTTAATCCTGCATTCGCATTAAAATTTGCATTCTTTGAAACCTTTTCTTCTTCAATGTTTAATAAGAATATTGTAATTTTGTTTTCAATTTCTTGATTTAAATTACCTTTTAAATCTACTAAGCTGCTAACAATTACTGCATCTTCATTTAGTGAAAGCTTGTTTTTTATGTGCTCGTTTAGTTTATTACCGATTGATGTAATTACGTTATGAATCATTGGTGATTATTTTAATTCATTAATTTGAATATGCCTTTCACTATTATTCTTACTATGTAAATAGATATAAGTGAAATTAACCAACTTATAGTATAAAGTTGAATTGTTAATATTTTTTCTATTTCATTCGGCCGGTTAGTCGCAGATGTTAAGTTAATCATCCATAAAACCACGAATGCAATAACTAATGAAAGTAGAACACTAATTACAAACCAAAAAAGCTCTCTGATAATTATCTTTTTCATAAGTAGTTTTTCAAGGTCTATCGATTGATTTTAATTTTATTTTTTGGATCAAAAATAGAACGAGCATTCCAATTGTAAATGCGATATAAATTTGCCACTCTGGTTTTATAAATAGGTGTATATATGGCAATATATTATTAAGCCCAATATATGCAAATCCTGTTAGTGGTAGAATAAAAATAATAGATACTAATAAAAAGATCCATTGATAAAGTTGTTTTTTTAGTATTGAATCTCTAATTTTCCAGTCAGTTAGTAAGTATGTAAATCCAATGACTACAGCAATTAAAAAACATACGGTAGCTGCCATAAATAGGTTTAAATATTTGAGTAAAAATTTGCTCCATTGTAAAGGATATCCTTCAGCTTCTGCAAGAGGGTTTTTATAGATTTTAATATTGGTGGAGAACTTATTTTCGATCACATCCCATAAGTCAGTAGAGCCATTATCATAACCCAAGGCCCATATTCCAATTCCTTTTAGCTTGTTACTTATAGCATAATCATACTTTTTGTCTAAAGTGTATGCATCGTCAAACCATATTTCTTTGGTAGAGTTATCGGTGTAGGTTAGGTTATAGTAGTTAGTCATGCTATATTCATCTAAAATCGGCACGGTATTATATTCTTTGTTATCAAGTAGTAATTTTTTTACTTCGCTGTAGGTAATTCTGCGTTCTAGCTTTGACGCATTGTAGGCAGACATTCCATCTTCAGTTAATTCTCCATCCCACATAGAGCCATAGTAGGGCAGAGCTAATACTGTTTTGTCTAGATTAATTCCTCTATCTATATAAAAGTTTAGCGTGGTTGATAGGCTAATATCTGATTCTTTAGATCGTAATGGAGCTACAGGGCCCTGTACTTGATTTCCAGTATTGTAATCGTATCCCATTATAACCAATAAGTCGGCAGATTTTTCAAGTTCATTGATGTCAAAAATATCTCTGCTATTTACAGCCGGTAGTGTAAGTGACAAAAAGAATGACTTACCTTCTTTTTCATAAACAGCGGACAGCTGTTGATTGATGAAAGCTACAAATTGATTAAACTTTTCTCTTTTAAAATAGGAGATTGATTCAAAGTTAAGATCTATACCGTTCGCCTCTCTATTGATCAATAACGGAGTAAGTATTTCTGCTAGGGTGCTCCATCTCTCTGGGTTATCTAAAAAAATAGAGGTATTTTCTGAACCATGACAAGCTACAGTTAGCAATACTTTAGTATTGTGTGCTTTAGCTGAGTCTATCATTTCAGTGGTCTTCCATTCTTCTATCTGTTTTGGGTTTGTAAATGAGCCAGTTTTTGGGTCTATTTTATAAGAAAAGTAGGCAACTGTTGTTAATAAATTAAAAGGATACTTCCTCCATGAATCGCCCATCCAATAGGGGTGCCATCCAAACACTTCGGTTCCTTTTTGTATTGCTTTATAGGTTTTATCCTGCACTCGGTAAGCTGATTCACTAGAGTCAAAGCTGAAATTTGTGCTTGAAATTGGTGCATCTCCTGTATTTAATGCATCATAAATATATCCGTATTTGTTTAACATACTTTTTTGAGATCTTGGAGCATATATAGAGGAGTCTACATTTGCTGTATCTTTAAGTGTGTTAAGTTTATCCAACCCAAATCCTTTCTCAATTTTACTTATAGTACTTTTAAATAGTCTGGTTTCCGTCTCTGTTTTTCTGATACTACTTTTAAGTTTTACTGCCTCCCTGCACGATATAAGCAGCAATACAATAGATAGCATGAAAATTAGAAAGTGAACTTTTTTACTCATTTTTTTTTAATTGAATTTTTATCGACTTATTGATAATTGGCACTAATTTTTCCACCATTTTATTTGTTTCAACAGTGCTAACTGTTACTAGTCTATAGTGAATGGGAAAATCATAAATGGTCGATTTATTTATCAGCCTTACTTCCGCTTTTTTACTCGGTCTTGCTATTAATTCGTCCGATTTGTAAAAAGCAAAGTTTCTATTGAAATGCGCCGTTCTAGCATCTAAACTTTGGTTAAGAATGGAAATGGATAAATCATTACCAATATAGGTTGGCAGAGTGAAGCTTGGTTTAGTTTCAAAGAGCTCTTCTTTGGCATACGTAATTAACGCTTCTCCATCATCATTTGCATAGCTATCATACATTTCTTTTTCGGTACTAGAAGTTCCAAACCAGTATCCCCAACCTAATAAACGATCTGTAGATGAGATAACTATTGGAAAAGTGAACGAACTATTTTGTGTAATATTTAGAATAGGTTCTAGTCTAAAAGCTTTAGTGTCTTCTATTTTGTAAATGGTATCCGTTATTACTTCATTCACCATTTTTTTTACAAAAGTGGTGTCATTTATAAATTCAGTAGATGTTCCTTTATGGGTTATAGGTTTTTTAATAATTAGTGTAAAATTAGAAGCAAAAACACCTTTGTTTCTTAACAATCCTGAATTAGAAATATTCAAGATTAGCTTATTGTCAGTCATTACCCTAAAAGCGCCATCTACTTTCTTCTTGCGTTTAATCTTCATTAGGCGTATTCTTACGGTTTCTCCCTCAATAAATTCAATTGTTTTGATCTTATGCTTACCATTTTGCATATTAAAAATAATTTCATCACCTGCTATTACGTCATATGTAAAAGTGGTAACACTGCCATCAGTTGGTGTCTTTATATTTAAGTAAGAAATGACTACCGTATCAATTGTTTTATTTTGCACTAAATAATCAAGTAGAAAAGTTTCGGATTCATCTATTTTAACTTCTTTTTCTGTTTTTAAAATATTCCTGAGGCTATCTATGTAAGTTACCGAGTAAAGAGTCTCAATACTTGATTCATTATTAAGGGATTTCTTTTTTACTAAAAGTTGTTTAGTCTCTTTGTTTAGGTTATTTATGGAGTTTGATACATCTTTTGCGACCAGTTCTTTGTTTAGATTATTAATAGTTGTTTTATTAGAATTTACCAGCTTTGTAAGATCTGTTACTACTTTAGATGATTTACAACCAAATAGAAATATCAAAAGGAACAAAAATACAGTACTATTTACTTTTTTGGTTATCATTTAATGTGTTGATTTAGCGTTTACTTCCTTTTGCATTCTTTCATATCTGGCATAAGCTTCTTTTTTAAGTGTCTGTTTGATTTCTGAAGTTTTACTTTCTAGTTCCATTTCCAAAGAAGCTTCTTTTAGCTTACTATTTTTGATTCGTTCATAATCGAAGTTATCTTTTGCTTTTTGCAAATTCATTTCATAAATTAATTCGCTTTCTTCCAGTAGGCTTTCATAGGGACCTTTTGAAGAAAGTAATTTGGTAAGAATAGGAGCTATTTCAATCATTATAAAAATAGAAAGAATAAGTAAAGAGGCTAGTTTATCAATTTGATTAAGTGCTTTAATTCGATCAAAAAAACCTGACTTAAATTCTTGTGACATCGTTAGTAATTCGGCGTTCATAAGCGCCTCAGTATTAATTTGCTCATTGCTTAGTGCGTTAAGTAAGGAGTCTGTTTGCACTTTTTGTGTTTGAACCTCTGCTGCATACGTCTCGTATTTCTCTTGCCTGCTCTCACATTCCGACCCTCTGCCTTTCCTTCCTGTTCCGCAAGTTCCATCACATTCACACTTGAAGTCACTGTAATACGCATCTCGAATAACTATTTTATCTTCTAACTTTTTTATTAATAAATCTTTACGATTTGTTAGGTCATCAATTTTATAGGAGTATTTTATTTTTACATCGTCTACTAATGTTATTCGTTCCTTTTCTAAGTATGTATTAATTTCATTTTTGAATAGTTTTATTTCTATTGGTTTAGAAATTACTAATGCAATTAATACTGCAATTATCAATCGAGGAATCGCCTTTAAAAATTCTCCCTTTTTACTATTGACTGACCGCAGAGTAGAAACAATATAACGATCTAAGTTAAAAATCATACCGGCCCAAATTAATGATGCTCCTATTACGATAATTAATGAATCAAATATTAGTGAAAAGGCGAAAAATGCTGATAGAGAGGATAATAGTGTAGTGAAAACGATGGTAAGACCGATACTACTATATTTATTAAGCTCGTATTGCGGACATTTAAGAATCATTTTGACACTTACGCCCGAGCAGAATAATAAAAATCGAGTAATTTTAGATAAATTATTTACTTCTTCAATCATTCTTATAAATTGTATTGGTTACACTTCTATAAAAATTTTTAAAAAGAGTACGCACATTGTTAGCCCTTTCTGAAGCAGATTTTAGTTCTTCTTTTTTTCTAATTTCCGCTATGTTTTCGAAAGTGAAAAGAGTTATTGCATGAGCAGTTTTTGCAACTAGTGTAGTAAATTCAAAGGAAAATTCAGTGTCTTCGGTAGCTATAAAATCGTGCTTACCCCTCGATGGGAGTGTGCCTAATGTCTGTTCGACTAACTTTCCTGCAGATTCAGACTCCCATTTGATACGCACTTGTTGGTTTAAGTAAACTCCAAATTTCAGGTTTTGCTCATTTACAGACGATAGCTCAATATAATCTTCTAAAATTGGATCATAAACTTCTACTAAAAAGAGAATGGTGTTTTCAGAAAATACTTTTATAAATAATGAGCGTCTGACCTCTGCGTTGCTGTTTTTAGCTATTATTAGATAATGCTGGCTTTTGTTAAGCGCAACAATTTTGCTGCCTGAAATATCCACTTCGCCTAACTCAGGAGAAATACTCACTGAATGGGCATTGGCAGCTTTCCAATTAATTTTCACTTTTTCGCCTCTGTTTATAAATGGTTTATCAACAGTGAAATCAAGATTTATTTCGCCTGAGAAGAGACTTATCTTTTCAGATTTCTTTAAAAGTCGATTAAACAAATCAACTTTAGAGCGTATTCGTGTCTCTTTTGATTCCGCCTTATTTTCTGTTTCAGCGCTAATTAAATATCCATTGTCTAGTACACAAAATGATTGCTCGACTTCATTATTGTTAGACTGATTGAGCCAATAAATAACCACACCACTATCAATTAATCGTTTGATAAGATTTGCTATTTTTATTGATTTTTTATCTGAATTTGAGCATATTATAATTTCTATTTGACAGTCTTTATTGGCTAGAGCTAACAATTTTGTCGCCAAAAAAAGCAAGTCGGTTTCTTCTGTACAAAGCTTTAAGGAATATGCTACACGTCCTATTTCTTTCTCTATTTCGGTTGCTATATGTTGTGTATAATAGGTTCTTAACATAAAGGTTTTGAATAGTAGTTGTTTATGTTACTAAAATAGTATGAATTCAGCCTCAAGCCTACAGGACTTTCAAAATGTTATAAACATCAATTGTTTATAAAGCTGTTTCGCTTTATTTACAAAATAGTTCAATTTTAGTTATTCCATTTTAAATACGCCTCTAGTAATGTTGAAAACATCTTGTAACCACATATAAAATTGCACACTATAATTTTATAAATTTGAGGATTAACATCCTGTGCTTTTAAAGCTGTCATTAATTTGTATAAATTGAGTAATAACCATAAATCAAATATTCCTTTTGTTGGGCTTCAGCCTTTTAGTTTAGAAGACCATCAGTATTTTTATGGGCGAGAGAGAGAAGTAGAATCGATACTCTCTATTCTACAATCCAATAAATTTGTATGCATAACAGGTCCTGAGGGCTCAGGTAAAAGTTCATTAATTAATGCTGGTTTATTGCACCGTTTGCAAACAGGCTTTAATGGTATAGAAGGCAATAAGTGGTCCGTTTGTAAATTTAGACCTAGTATTTCTCCACTTGAAAATTTTACACAGGCACTAACATTTGATGGGGTATTATCAGTTGAAAATAAGCCTAATACCACAGATTACTTAACCTATTTTGAAATTATAAAAGAGGTCGGTGCTGATGCTTTGATGACGATATATAATGATTCCGAAATAGTTAAGAAGCACAATTTATTGGTAGTTATTGATCAGATAGAAGATATTTTTTACATGAATGATTACTTTAGTTCTTTTAGTTCTAAAGATGATGATATTCTATTTGATATCGTAAACAAAACTGCTCGGATAAAGAACATCCCCATTTACTTCATACTATCTATTCGCACTAACTATTTAAGTAGTCTTTCTCAGTACAATGGATTACAGGAACTTATAAGCAGGTCGCAATACGCTATTCAAAACATAAGTTTAGTAAGTGTCAACCAAATGATTGTTGAGGGTTTTAATTCAGTGAATGTCCAGTTTAGTAATTTGTTAGTAGAATCTCTTTATGAAGAGCTTCTAGAAGATACCTCTCTATTGTCAAACCTTCAGTTTCTTTTGTATTCTTTGTATATGCATCACTTAGCCTTAAAAAGCAGTCAGCAGGTTATAATCCATGATTTTGATAATTATACATCCTTAAAAGAGGTGGTGAGTTTTTCATTTTTTGATTTCTTTGAATCTTTAGAAGATTCCGAGAAAGAGAAGTTAGAGTTGCTAATTCGAGCATTTTTCAACTCTAAAAATCAATTAAATACCAATTATAGAATATCGATTAATGATTTAGTAAAAATATCTGGTTTAGATATTATTTACATAAAACAAATTTATTCTACTTTACGATTAGATTTTCAATCATTATTTAATGCTATCCCTGCTATTTCTACTCAGATTGATACTAATGGTAATGATTTTAAATGGAAAGGTTCAGATTTGTTACAAATTAGCTATGTTTCTTATTTTTCTCACCCAACCTTTCAAAATTGGGTGCGGAATGAAGCTACTTACTATTGGCGTTTTAAGGAATATGCCAATTCGTTAAAAAAATATAAAAATGGAGAAATTGGTTTACTCACTTCGCCTCAGTTAGATATTGCAGTAGAGTGGAAGAACAACAAGTATATTTCTTCTGGTTGGTCTTCGAAATATAATTTACCCTTTTCTGATGTGGTTGACTTTATACTTGAAAGTAAGGCTAAACAGGAGAAAGACGCAGCTCATGCAGCTGCAAGGCAAGCAAGAGAGCGCATCAAAGAAAAAATTCAACGGCGACTTTATATTAGCTTTACCATTATAGCTTTCTCTCTAATGCTTTTTGCTGGCTATAAATGGATCGATGCCGACAGATCTAAAGAAGAGGCCAATATGGATAAATTAATTGCACAAGATCTCATGAGAGAGAATCAGATTATTAGTCAATTAATAAAGATTAAAGCACAAGCTCCTTCTATGTTAGTGCAATTAAAAAATACTGGCAACGATACAAGTCAATTAAAAATCAATAGGCAAATACAAGAAGTAGTTAGAACGGAGTTATTGTTTGATAGTCTAAATTCTGTTTATAAAACTTCTTATGTTACAGATGATTGGATGCACGACTTGAATCAAACTGCACTGTCTCTTCTAGAAGGCAAAAAAGATTACACAGAAACGTCTATGCTTATAGGTGATCTAAAAACGTATCCTATTTTGGATTTTAGTTTATTTAATAATCAGCTAATCGCATTTATTGGAGAAGATAATAAATTGTTTATAAAAGATTTAAAAAGGAATAAACAAGCACAACTAATTAATCACTCTACTTTATTTAAAGGCCAAATAAAACGATTAATTTTTATGGATATAGAGCATGTTTTAATCCTAACAGATCGTCATGAACTATTGATTTTATCGCTTATCACGCAGAATATACAAAGTGTTTATACCACTACGAAGGCTTCTCCTATAATTGATCTTATATACAATAAAGTAGAAGATGTTATTGTTATTGTAGAAGAAGATAAAATTAAGCTTTATGATAGTTACAGTAATCTGCAAGTTATTGATGAATTAGGAGAACATTATACCGCTAGTTATCTTAATCAAAAATTATATGTTGCTACTAATAAGGGAATTTTCCAAGTAAATACTCAAGAAGGCATTAAGAAGGTGAATTTTGAAAAAGAGAAAAATTACAATTTTGATGGATTAACTAAACTACACTTAAAAGGAGATTATGCTTTTATTGGGTTTGATAACGGACGAGTAGAAATGTATAAGTTTAACCACGAGCAACTGGTATTAAAACATATATTCTTTTTTAATGAGCACTTTGACGCTATTACGAGTATATATTATGACGAAGTAAAAGAAGTGATGTATTCTTCAGGGATCGATAATAAAATTTTTAGATATGATTTAAGGATTAATGATGAAGACGTAGATGAGAATTTTTCAGAGCTTAAGGGCCATAAAGGTACCGTTTGGAAAATTGATGGTTTTCAAAATACCAGAGGTCAACGAATTTTGGTTACTGCAGATCAAACAGGCCACTTATTAACATGGTATATTGACGACATAGATATGGTAAAAGATCTTAAGGAATTAGTAGATAAACAACTTGAAAATAAATAGCAGTTATGGCAAATTGTGTTTGTAATGGAGCAAAGATATCCTGCAACTTTGGAGATGGTCCTCAAAGTATGGTGGTGCTTCCACTTGGGATGACGACTACTGCTAATATAAAGGCATTAGCTGTTAATACAGATATTATCCCCTTTTTAAATATACCTAGTTTTGGTCAATGTAAATCACTAGCTAATCCAATGGTAGCATCTGCTACCGCCGCTGCACTAGGAGCGCTTACTCCTCAACCTTGTATTCCAGTTGTGATAGCTCCATGGAATCCTGCTGCACAAAAATTAAAAATTGGAAAAATACCTGCAATTTTAGACAACAGCCAAACAATGTGTGCTTGGGCAGGTCAGATAAAGATAGATGATCCCGGACAATCTTCTATCACTGCAGTTTAATTCTAAATAGTTCTCCACCATTCGCTATCACTTACTTTTAGATGTTCTAACCAAATGGATTCTCCAATTTTAGGAACAATAACGTGAAGATTTAATTTCTTTGAGGTGGCTAAAACTCGATTTACAGGATCAGTCCAATCGTGCAATGCTAAACTAAAAGCTCCCCAATGAATCGGCATCATTTTTTTCGCCTTTACGTCTAATCCTGCTTGAGCAGTTTCTTCAGGCATCATATGTATTTGTGCCCATTTTTCATTGTATTGCCCACATTCCATCATCGCAAAATCAAACGGACCATACTTTTCACCAATACGTTTAAAATGGTCTCCGTATCCGCTATCTCCACTAAAGTATAAGGTATCTTCTTGACCAATAATAACCCAACTTCCCCACAACGTAGAATTTTTGTTGGTAACCCCTCTGCCCGAAAAATGACGGCTTGGAGTGAAAGCCAAATGTATTTTGCCCATTTTAGTATCTTCCCACCAATTCATTTCATGAATTAGCTCAGGTGCCACTCCCCATGCTTCAAAATGGGCGCCAACACCAAGAGGAACATAATATGCCTTTGTCTTCGATTTCAATTTTTCTATGGATCCATAATCTAAGTGATCATAATGATCATGAGAAATGATAATAGCATCAATAACGGGTAATTTTTCAATTTCTATTGGTAATTCTTTGGAATATCGCTTACCACCAAGCATTGGATGAGGCGCTGGAACATTGCCCAACATCGGGTCGAGTAAAATATTTTTTCCTTCTAATTGAAGAAAGAATGCGGAGTGTCCAAACCAAATTAGTCGCGTTTTAGAGCTATTTTCAATTACTTGTAAAGAATCAATTTTAATGAGTGGAAGCTCTTTGGTTGGTCGTCCATTTGGATTACCTTTGATAAAATCAATCATTGTTCCAACCATTGATTTGAAATCCATATCCATAGTTGTTTCAACTAAATTCTCAAATTTTCTATCCTTCGGATTGAAGTTTTGCTCCTTTGCATATTCATCGATCTTTTCTTGTGAAGGAGAACCACCAAATTCTTTGCTAAAATTAACGAAGATAACCCCCAATGTGAGCAGCACGAGCATTAAAAGACCTATCGCTATTCCCACGAGTTTAAACGTTTTTTTTATCATTTATTCTACTAAAAGAAACTAACAAGATTAAATTATTTTACTTGACTCATTATTATTTTATCAAAAAGTCGATCGCCCAAGTAAGTTCTCAACCAAATCATTGGTTTTGCCATTTTTCCTGCTACATATCTAGTTTTCGGTTTTGACATTGCTATTGCTTTACTAATTACATTGGCTATAACTAACGGCTCCGAACCACCTCCTTTTTTATAAGACGCTTGGCTAGCTTTTGCCATAGCGCCAGCAATCTTAGCATATGGTCCATTACCTGATCTCTTAACCATTGGACGTATCATTACATCACCAAATTCAGTGGTTATTATTCCAGGTTCAATTAACACCACGTCTATATTAAATTCGTTCAATTCAATTCTCAGGCAGTCACTCCAGCCTTCAAGTGCATGTTTAGTAGCGTGATACCATGCGCCAAGAGGCGTATACATTTTGCCACCCATAGAGGAGATGTTAATTATTTTACCACTTTTTTGCTTTCTCATTTGTGGCAAAACCAATTGTGTTAGTCTACCTAGTCCAAATATATTGACTTCAAATTGTCTGCGCGCATCTTCAATTGTAGTTTCTTCTACAGATCCATAAATTGCATATCCGGCATTGTTGATTAATACATCTATTTTTCCTTCTTTTTCGATTACATGATTTACCAAATGCCGAATGTCTTCATCTTTAGTAATATCTAACTGAATTGGATGGCCTCCTAATACCTTTAGATCATCCATTAAGTTTACTCTTCTTGCAGCTGTATAAACTGAATGTCCTTCTTTTATTAATTTCTCGGCGGTAACTTTTCCTATGCCCGACGATGCACCTGTAATGATGATTACTTTTTTCATGATTTGGTTTTCTAGCAAAGATGATGACATTAAGCGTATAAATACTTGACTAAAAATGTCAAATGTACTTGTTTATTTAGTTCAACTAACTTGCTTAAAAAAGTCTGAAGGAGTTTGCTTAAATTGTTGCTTAAAAGAGCGAGAAAAATGGGCTAAATCTTCAAACCCTGATGCTTGATAAACCTCAGAAGGGCGCATGTTTTTGGTCACCATAAGCGCCTTAGCATGAGATAATCGTTTCTTTTTAATCCACTTATGTGGTGTTTCGTTAAAAATGGTTCTAAAGTCTCTATTGAATGTAGATAAACTTCTTCCAGAGCTTTTTGCTAAATCTTCTAAGGGTATGTTGTATAGAAAATTATGATTCATGAGTTTTTCCATGTCTGCCCTTTCAGTCAATGAATATTCTTTGAAAGCACCTGCTATAGAAATATCAGCTGAAATTAATGCATGTAGCGCTTCTAATGTTTTAAGTTCTACAAGGTGAGGGTCTAAATCTTCGCCATGGTCTACATAGGAAATAATGGAATCCATTAGTATTTCTAAGTTTTTTGTAGTTGGAATAGCAATAAAACGGCTGTTGACAGCTGCAATTTCTTTAGAAAATTCGATTTGGGGAAAAGCTTTTCGAATAAATTCATTTGTTAGGGCAAAGGCATATGTTTTTGCATAACCTTCTTGTTCGCTCCATGTTTTAAATAGACTAGCATCTGTAAATTTTCGAATTACAGCGAAAGAGTTTTTAGGAATGGTAAACAGTTCTTGATCGATAGTTGCATTTATTTGACCTACTTGTGTGTAAAATAATACAGAATGAGGATAGTACATCTCCTTCATCTCCTTCGAAGAGGTTTCGCAGGAGGCAGCTATTTGTACTTCTCCACACTGAATAAACTTAACAGTATGTTGTTCCATTCCACAAAAGTAGTCCTAAAAGGTTAGCTAAACTTGCCTGAAAATGTCATATTATTTTTTTACTGCCTTTATCGAATACACTATGGGTACTTTATTTCCCCAATGCTTAATTTGAAATTTTCCAGGTTCGAATTCAACTGTATGTGAAAAACAATTATAGGGTGTGTAATCAAATTCGTGTAATGATTTTATCGTTAATCCTTCATTAATTAAACTATTTACAACTTCTCCTAATCCATGGTTCCACGAAATATAGTCTTGTTCTAATTCAGCTTCAGGATTGGTGTAAGTTCCCTCTTCTGTTTCTTTAATAGGCACATCATTAAAATAGCGGTAGTGAATTTTACTAAAATCATTGTCATACATCCATACCACAGGATGAAATTCGGCAATTATAAACACTCCTTTTGGTTTTAGATACTTCGCGACTAATCCCGCCCATTTATTAATATCGGGTAACCACCCAATCGTACCGTAACTAGTGAAAACAGTATCAAAAGCTTCATTCAGATGGTTAGGAAGATCATAAATGTCACAGCAGATAAATGTTACATCTGTTTTGGTTTGCTCATTTAGTTTTTTGCCATAGTCTATAGCTGCATCAGAAAGATCGACAGCGGTAACTTTAGCTCCTAATCGAGCCAGAGAAATTGAATCTTGTCCAAAATGACATTGTAAGTGTAAAACCTTTTTACCTGAAATATCACCTAGTAGGTCTAATTCTATTGAGTTTAAAGAATTATTCCCTTTTAAAAAGCCAGGTACATCATAAAATTCAGACTCTATATGTACGGCAGTTCTTTTATTCCATGATGCCTTATTGATTTCAATATAATTTGCAGCCATAATCTAATTGATTGTTCAAACAAATCTATACTTTTTCTTTTTTTCAGTTCAATTTCAATGATTACTAAGTAGTTTGATTACAATTTAAAGGTTATTTAATCTTTATATTCCAATGGTTGCATGCGCAACTAATTATTACTTTTGACTTGTGGAAAAATTGCCTTCATTCATTGGAAACCTAATCATTCCTTCTATCGGAAAAACAACAAAATTTACCAATGGCATGTTGTTACATGCGTTGAATGAGGCAAAAATTTCACTAACTAAAGAACAATTTATTGTCTTGTGTCATATAGAACAGGAGGCTAAGCCACAAACTTCTTTGGTTATGATTACTGAAAGAAATAAAGGGTCATTAACTAGATTATTACAAACTCTAGAAAGAAAAAAGTATGTAATCAAAAAAAACTGTGAGGATGACAATAGAGTTAACTATATAGAAATTACCCCTGCAGGCAGAAAGGTATTGGAGAAAACAAAACCAATTTTCAAAGAAGTATTTGAAAATGCACAAAGGAATATTAGCGAAAATGAACTAGCCATAGCGATGCGCGTTTTAGAGCAAATTCGTTTAAATGTTATTGAATTTAACGAGAAATACGAAATCAACTTGTAAATGAAAAAAAGACAATTAGTCATAATCGGTTCGTCGATATTGATAGTAGTTATTGGGAAATTGGGAATGAATTTGCTGGCTCAGCCTGCAGAGAAAAAGCCTAGAAGTAAAGTTGCTAACGTAGCAACTGTTTTTACGGAAACTGTAAAGAATGATTCGGTTTCGATATATGTAACTTCTACAGGAGTATTAGAGGCAATGAAGCGACTAGAACTGTATAGTGAAGTCCAAGGAGTAATGGAGACTGATAACGGCCGGTTTAAAGCAGGTAACGCTTTCAAAAAAGGAGAATTGCTTATTGGTATTCGTTCAAACGATCAGATGGCTCAACTTTATGCCCAACGAAGTATTTTTGAAAGTACCATTACGAGTATAATGCCTGATTTGAAAGCTGATTTTTCAGTTCACTTTCAACAATGGGATACCTATTTAAAGGGCTTGTCTAATCAAAAACCTATTGCAGAGCTTCCTGTGGTAACTGACGAAAAGTTAAAATCTTTTTTGGTTGGGAGAGGAATATACAGTAGCTTCCATTCGCTCAAAAACTTAGAAATTGTAAATGGGAAATATTATATAACTGCTCCTTATGATGGTGTTCTTACCGAAACAAATGTTAATCCTGGCACTGTTATAAGACCGGGCCAATCTCTAGGAGTATTTATTCAGCCATTTGAATATGAACTGGAAACATCAACCGATGCCCATACTGCTGAACGGTTGTCTTTAGGTCAAAGAGTAGAGCTAAGTATGGATGGATTAGCCGATAAAAAATGGATAGGGTCTATAAACCGAATCGTAAAGGCGATCGATCAAAATAGTCAAATGAATACTTTTTTCGTAAAAGTAGAAGGGAAAGACCTAAAAGAAGGAATGTTCTTACAAGCAAAAGTTAGAGCAAAAGAGATTCCAAATTCATTTCAACTATCACGTTCAGCTTTAGTGAATCAGGATAAAGTGTATGTGGTAACAGATAGTACCCTCAAATTGAAGGAAATTAACAACTTGTTTTATGATCAAGATAATGTAATTATATCTGGATTAAAAGATGGAGAAGAAGTTTTAACAAAAGTACCTCCTGCAGCATTTGAAGGAATGAAAGTATCGGTTTATCAAGAGAAATAAGACATGCGAAAATTAATTACTCATTTTATCAAATATCCTGTAGCAGGTAATATTATCATTTTAGCCTTTGCAATTTTGGGTTATATGGGAATGAAAAGCATGAAGTCAAGCTTTTTCCCATTGCAAGATGCTAAATTGATAAATATTTCTGTAGTATATCCTGGGGCTTCACCACAAGAAATTGAGGAAGGTGTTGTTTTGAAAATTGAAAATAACCTAAGAGGATTACTCGGAATAGATCGCTTTACGTCATCATCATCTGAAAATGCAGGATCCATTATTGTGGAGGCTGAAAAAGGCTACGATATAGATGTCCTTTTGGCTGATGTAAAAAATGCTGTAGATAAAGTGCCTTCCTTTCCTGCGGAGATGGAACCACCTGTGGTAGCTAAACAAGAGACACTTAGTAAAGCGATAACAATGGTAATCACAGGAAACTCCATTGATTTACTAACGTTAAAAACGATGGCTCGACAAGTAGAGTCAGAATTAAGAGCGATAGATGGGATTTCTCAAGTAGAAATTAGTGGATTCCCTGATGAAGAAATCGTAATTGCTATTGATGAAACAATACTTCGCCAATACAATTTAACTTTTCAAGAAGTATCTCAAGCTGTTGCACAGACCAATTTGTTAATTACGGGAGGCTCAGTTAAAACAAAAGAAGAAGAGTACCTCATTCGTTTAAGAAATAGAGCTTATTATGCTAAGGAATTAGAAAACATTGTCATAAAAGCCTTTCCAAATGGTTCACAAATAAAATTAACAGACGTAGCAAAAGTATCCGATACCTGGTCAGAAACGCCGAATAGATCTTATTTTAATGGAAATCCTTCCATAACAATTGATGTAAGCACTACAAATACGGAAGATTTTATAGATGCAGCGAATAAAACATTGGTTTATGTAGAAGCGTTTAATGAGCGAAATCAAAATGCGAGTATTGAGGTTACCAGTAACCGAACAATTACCGTAATTCAACGAACTGAATTGCTAGTTACCAATGGAATACAGGGAGTAATATTAGTATTATTTTTTCTTTCCTTATTTCTTCGCCCTAGATTGGCTGCTTGGGTGGCATTTGGATTACCGATTTCTTTCTTAGGAATGTTCATGGTTGTTAATTATCTGGATGTAACAATCAACGTTCTTTCGCTATTCGGTATGATCATCGTTATCGGAATTTTGGTGGATGATGGAATTGTTATCGCCGAAAACATATATCAGCATTTTGAAAAAGGAAAAACACGGATACAAGCTGCTATCGATGGCACATTGGAAGTTGTTCCAGCAATTACCTCTGCTATCCTAACAACCATGATTGCTTTCAGTACTTTCTTTTATTTAGATGGTCGTATTGGAGAGTTTTTCATGGAGGTGACCATAGTAGTATTGTTAACCTTGGGTTTTTCTCTGCTCGAAGCATTTATAATTTTGCCTGCGCATATAGCACACTCGAAAGTATTGACGGTTAGTCAGAAAACATATCGATTTAATGTTTGGGGCGATAAAATGATGGCGTTTATGCGCGATAAAATTTATACCCCTCTATTACTTTGGTCATTAAAATATAAACCTATCGCATTTTCTATTTTAGTTGCATTACTTATGATAACTATAGGAGCGATGAAGGGTGGAGTGATAAAAGGAACTTTTTTCCCAGCGATAGCGAGTGATCAGGTGACGGTAAATCTAACAATGCCACAAGGAGTAAACCCCGCAGAAACTGACTCGCTAATTTCAATTGTAGAAGCCGCCGTTTGGGAAGTAAACAAGGAGCTTTCTGAAAAGCAGGGTGACGGAAAGCAAGTAGTGGAGAATGTAATTAAAAAGTTAGGACCTGGGACAGCCTCTGCATCACTTACTTTAAACTTATTGCCTGGCGAGTTTAGAAAAGTTGCATCTACGGATGCTGCAGGAGCAATCTTTGAAAAAGTAGGGAGCTTTCCATCTGCCGAAAGTTTAGTGATTGATGGTGGGTCAAATTTTGGCGGTAAGCCTGTGTCTGTATCTTTACTAGGATACAATATTGAAGAGTTAAAGGCTGCAAAAGTGGAATTAAAACAGCGTTTAAATGAAAATCCGCTACTGAGAGATATTTTAGATAATGATCCGCAAGGAATCAAGGAGATATCGCTAGAAATGAAAGATGTTGGTTATAGCCTTGGAATGACATTGAATAGCCTCATGGCTCAGGTTAGAAGTGGATTTAATGGATTGCAAGTACAACGATTTCAGCGTGGAGAAGATGAGGTGATTGTATGGGTACGGTATGATATTGAAGGCAGATCCTCTATTCAAGACTTAGAAGAGATGAGAATAGTTACCCCTCAAGGTAACCGAGTTCCATTAAAGGAATTGGCCAACTACACCATTGAAAGAGGAGAAATTTCAATTAATCACTTGGACGGAAAACGAGAAATTAAAGTAGAGGCTGATTTAAAAAATCCAAAAGAAAGTGCTGCAGCGATAGTTGAACAGATTAGAACAGAGATTATGCCTGAGCTAATTAATAAGTATCCAAGTATTTCTGCTTTGTATGAGGGCCAAAATCGAGAGGCAGGAAAAGTTCAAGGGTCCGCAATGAATATTTTTCCAATTATTCTCTTGCTGATTTATATTGTTATTGCTTTCACTTTCCGCTCTTATAGTCAACCCCTTTTGCTATTGATTATGATTCCTTTTGCCTTCATTGGCGTGGGTTGGGGGCATTATATTCATGATTTTCCGGTAAATATTTTATCATTATTGGGGATAATAGCTTTGATTGGTATAGTCGTTAATGATGGACTAGTGTTTATCGCTAAGTTTAATGGTTTTCTCAAAGAAGGTTTGAACTATGATGAGGCATTAATTGCTGCCGGAACTTCACGCTTTAGAGCAATATTCTTGACCTCTATTACAACTATTGCAGGATTATCACCATTAATTTTTGAAACGAGTCGGCAAGCTCAATTTTTAATTCCGATGGCCATATCCATAGCTTACGGAATAGCTATAGCAACAGTTTTAACCCTTGTTATGCTCCCCATGCTATTGTCTTTAAGCAATGGAGCTAAAGTATATCTTCTATGGCTGTGGGAAGGAGAGAAGCCTGAAAAAGAGTCTGTAGAGCGCGCAATAAAAGAAATAGAATCTCAAAGCGAAGCAAATGAATTATAAGATTACAATAGCTATTTTATTCATTTTATTAGGAATGAATACTGGGGCGCAAAGCGTATTAAGTTTTGAAAAAGCATTAGAATTAACATTGGCAAATAATTATGCTATTTCAATGGCGAAAGTAAATCAAGAGATAGCGGTCAACAATGCAAGTAAAGCAAACAATGACTTTTTACCTACAGTTTCTGCTTCAGGGGCATATAATTGGACTTACTTTGATGGGGAAAACAGGCTTATAACTGAAACTCGACAATTTGATGCCAACAATTCGTATAACTACAACGCGACAGCTAGCGTTAGTTATACATTATTTAATGGTTTTAGTAGAAGGTATACATATTTGCAAAATCAAGAAACAGCTATTTTATCGCAGTTACAACTGCAATTAGTTGTTCAGAACACAGTAGTAGAATTAGCCACTATATTTCATGAAGTTGCTCGTTTAGAAGAGAATATTGATTTTTTAACTACATCAGTAACCATTTCAAAAGATCGATTAGATCGAGCCGAGTATCAATATGAATATGGCCAAGCCAAAAAACTGGATGTGTTAAATGCTAAAGTAGACCTAAATACTGATAGTATTAACTTAATTAATGGATTGCTGCAATTCGAGAATGCTAAAAGAGACCTTAATTTTATTATGGGTCAGGATGTTACCGCAGACATACGTGTTGATAATGCAATTTCAATTCGAAATGATCTGACTCGCAATGAAGTAGTGTTATCTGCCGAAAGTCAGAACCTTGAATTGAGAATAAATTCAAATAACTTAAAGATTAATCAATATGCAATTGTAGCCTCAAAATCAATATGGATGCCAAGTGTAAATGCAAATGCCGGCTATCAATATAGAGGAACAGATGACCCAAATGGGGCATTTTTGATTGGTTCTAACAATTATGGTCCTCAAGCGGGCGTCTCTCTAAACTGGTCTTTATTCAATGGATCAAATCAAACCCAAATTAAGAATGCAAAACTCAATTTAATTAACCAGCAAATTGAAAAGAAATCGTTGACTCAGCAAATTAAGTCTTTAGCATTGAACAGTTTTACTACGTATAAAAATCAATTGTACATATTGAATTCTCAAGCTGATAATGTCGCAACTGCTAAGGATAACTTCAATAGAAGTAAAGACGCGTTTGCTCTTGGCCTCATCAATTCTATTGAGTTTAGACAAGCACAGTTGAATTTGTTAAATGCCGAACAGGCTTTAAGCAGTGCGAAGTATGATGCTAAAAATGCAGAGTTTCAAGTTTTGGCTGTTATGGGAAAATTAGTAGAGTAGGGTTAAAAAGCAATTAGCAGAAGAGTTTTCACAGCCTTGAAATTTTAGTTCATTTCGGACCCTGCCCGTCCCCGTTCAAAAGGAGTGAAGCCAAAAGAATATATTGAAAAAAATCATTTTTGTAATAATTGATTGTTATTTTATTTTCTGTTGATAATTAGGTAGTTAAAAGAATAAATCTACCTGAGGCAAGTAGGTGTCTTCATTTTGTTTCCTTTGTCTCTCCCTATTTAAAATTCTGTAAAACAAAAGAATAGATTGCACAATATCTTTTGGATAGAACTATATGCTATTTAATATATTGTTATGAATAAGGTTATGTCTTCGGCAATATAAAAAGCAGGAATTCCTTACCTTCGAGCTTCAAATTTCACTTTATGAAAACAATACAATTTCTTTTTACTTTACTTTTATTTTGTTTATTTTCTATATCCTCTCCTGCTCAGAAAAGAAAGAGGAAGGATAAAGAGAAGATTGAGAAAGTTGCTCCTGCTAGTAAAACTGATATAAGTAAGTATGCTGAGGTCATTACCAAAAAAGCACAAAGTGATAGTGGCCTTTTTGTAGTTCATCAAATAGATGAAAACTATTATTTTGAAATTCCTTTTAGCTTACTAGAGCGCGACTTATTGTTGGTTTCAAGGATTGCAAAAATACCTGCAGATCTTGGAGGTGGCTATTTAAACGCTGGCTCCAAAACGAATGAACAAGTAATCAGATGGTCTAAGGTTAATAATTCCATTCATCTAAAATCGGTTTCTTTTAATAGTGTTGCCGATAAGGAATTGCCCATCTTTCAGTCTGTTTCTGATAATAACCATTCACCTGTTTTAGCAGCTTTTAAAATACTTACTTTCAATGCAGATTCTACGGCTGCTGTAATTAAAGTAAATGATCTATTTCTTACCGATATCAATGCCCTGAGCGGACTTTCTCCCTCCATGCGGAAACAGTATCAGGTTAAAAGTTTAGATGCTTCTAGAAGTTTTATTAATCAAATCAAGAGTTTTCCTGAAAATATAGAAGTACGGCATGACATGACGTATTCTGCAGCTCAGCCTCCATCTGACTTTCGGAGTGGCACCATTTCTATGCAAATGAGCCAATCGATGTATTTATTGCCTGAAATTCCAATGCAGCCACGCTTGTATGATAAAAGAGTAGGGTGGTTTACCATCAGTCAAATAGATTATGGCTCAGAGGCATTAAAAGCAGACCAGAAAACGTACATCAGAAGATGGCGACTAGAACCTAAAGATAAAGAGGCATACGAAAGAGGAGAACTAGTAGAACCTATTAAACCTATTGTTTACTATTTAGATCCTGCAACCCCTGACCGATGGCGTCCTTATTTTCGCCAAGGTATAGAAGATTGGCAAGTAGCCTTTGAGGCAGCAGGTTTTAAAAACGCTATCATCGCAAAAGATGCACCTACCACAGAAGAAGATCCTGATTGGAGTCCAGAAGATGCTAGATATTCTACAGTAAGATACGTGGCGACTACTACAAGAAACGCTATGGGACCAAGCGTAAGCGACCCTCGTTCTGGAGAAATAATAGAAAGTGATATTGTTTGGTATCACAATCATTTGAGGTCATATAGGAACCGATATTTATTAGAAACTGGTGCAGCTAATGAGCCTGCAAGAACGCTAAATACCGCTGAAGAGGAAATTGGAGAAATGATGCGAATGGTGATTTCTCATGAAATTGGTCACGCATTAGGATTACCACACAATATGAAAGCCAGTTATGCTTATCCTACAGACTCATTACGGTCACCAAGCTTTACTAAAAAGTGGGGATTGGCCTCTACTTTAATGGATTACACGCGATATAACTATGTAGCTCAGCCTGGTGATGGCGATGTAAGATGGGTAAGAATGTTAGGGCCATACGATAGTTATGCCATTAATTGGGGCTACCGATTTATTCAAGCAGCGACTTCAGCAGAGGAAGAAAAGCCAACCTTAAATCAGTGGATACTAGAAAAGGCCGGAGATCCTGTGTATTTATTTGGAGGATATAATAATTTTGATCCAAGTTCTCAGACAGAGTCAGTAGGTGACGACCCCGTAAAAGCAAGTACTTATGGATTAAGTAACTTAAAAATAGTTGCGAAGAATTTAAATAAGTGGACAGCTACACCAAATGAAGGCTATGAAGATTTGGAAGAATTGTACGGAGAGTTAATTGGTGTTTGGTCGAGGTATGTAGGTCATGTGGTTACTGTAATTGGTGGAGTGTACGAAGAGTTTCTAACGACTAATCAAAATGGCCAAGTATATACTCACCTAGAAAAAAAGCAGCAAAAAGAAGCCATGAACTTTTTAATCGATCATGTATTTGTATCATCTGAATGGCTGACACCAAAAGATATTGTTCAAAATATTGGTCCATCTGGGAGTTTTGAAAAGTTACAGAACATGCAAAAAAGACAGCTGAAAAAGTTGCTGAATGCAGACCGAATGTTTCGAATGATTGAAAACGAAGAGCTCAATGGATCAAATGCATATGAACTGTCCGAAATGTTTGCTGATTTAAGAAAAGGACTTTGGTCTGAGTTGCCTATTTTGAAAAAGATAGATGCAAACCGAAGAAGTATTCAGCGAAGTGAGGTGTTGATTTTAGGAGAGTTAGTAGATGAAAAATCCGGTACCGATGTGCAAGCGATAGCTCGAGCAGAATTGATGAAAATTCAAGCATTAGCAAAAAGCAAAGCAAACAGCTATTCGGACGGATTAGAGCGCTATCATTTGCAGGATATCGTAGCTTTGGTAGATGAGCTATTGGATTTGAAGTAGGTAATCCACATCGCACCACACAGTAAACTTTAACAACCAACTAGCAATTCATATACAAAACTAATACAATACATCAATCTTTTAGTTGAATAAGTAATCGGTGATACAGAATAAACGCAGTACTTTCACTAACTTTGTCTATGCTTTTGGGGCCGACCGGTTTCGACAGCGAGAAGGATTTATAGGTAAGCATGTCGAGCTTTGAGTTTTTGGCTCGTTAAAACTAATGCTAAACTTTCGCTAAACGGCGAGAACAACTACGCGCTTGCGGCTTAATACTCGATAGAGATTAATCCTAATTCTGCAACTAGGTTGTAGAACAAGCTAAGCCTCCAGAGATTTTGCTCGGTAATCTTTGGAATAGGCTTATCAGACTATTGAGCTAGCGGACTAAGCGCTTCGATTGGTTTGCGAAACTAAAGAAGATAAGGTTTGAAG
This sequence comes from Vicingaceae bacterium, assembly GCA_018402765.1. Classification (GTDB taxonomy): domain Bacteria; phylum Bacteroidota; class Bacteroidia; order Flavobacteriales_E; family Vicingaceae; genus Acidiluteibacter. The sequence goes on from JAGYIE010000005.1 coordinate 52,359, forward strand.
AGGTCGTTTTTAGCCATTTCACTCCCGACAATTAAGTAAAGACTACACATGTAGAAAGCTTATCGGTTCCTCGTTTGGACGAGGGTTCGACTCCCTCCGGCTCCACAAAACAGTTTTAAGCCTTAGCGAAATTCGCTAGGGCTTTTTTTTTGGAGAAATTTTAATATATTTATCTTATAACTAGCTATTAATCAAAATTAAATAACGATTCCATCGCTACTCAGCCTAACTTTCTTGCTTTTTTCTTTTTCAGCAACCAATTCTTCATCTTTACTGGTTAAGCCTAATCGCTTTTTTACTTCAAATAAAGTAATCCAACCATATATTTTAAAGATTTATCAGTATCTATAGCGCGTATAGGGGTTGTGCTAACTTTGCTCAGTACTGCTTTAATTTCAGTACTGTCTGATAACTGAGTTGTTTTTTGAGCTTTTGTGGTAAAGCTAAGGCCTATAAATAGTATAAAAAATATATAACGTATCATCAATTCGGAAAAGCTGGTTATCTTGTTTAGGATAATGCAAAGTATTAAAATCTTGGAAAAGACAGCTACAAAAACAAAGGAAAAATGAAAAACTGTTATTTTGAACTTAATGAGGAACATATATATTGCCCAAAATGTAGTCAAAAGGTTGCTTTGTCATATAAACTGCGAGAGCTTTTCTCTCATTTTTTAAACGACTATTTTACATTCGACTCTAAAATTGGTCGAAGTATAATGCCATTACTAACAAAACCGGGTTACTTAACTGAACAATTTTTAGCAGGCAGACGGGAAAAGTATATACAGCCTTTAAGGCTCTAAATAATTAGGTTAAAAGATATATAAACGAGATAACTAGCAAATAGCTATTCAATACATAGTAACCTATTTACGTAAAAGTTAAGCTTAATACTTCGTATAATATTCCTATAAAAAATTAGGCACTTCATTTTCATTCCACTATTATTAAAGATAATTGGAAAATGACTTTTTTAAAAGTTGGGATATTGGGCATTCTTTACTCATTACTTTTAATCTGTTCTACATTTATATTGTTCGCCTTGAGCATAAATGATTAAATTCGTAAACTAAATGAAAAGCATGAAAATAGGTATTATCAGAGAAGGTAAAACTCCTCCTGACAAAAGAGTTCCGTTTACGCCTGAACAGTGTAAGCTCATAAAAGTGAGGTATCCACAATTGGATTTAGTTGTTCAAGAGAGTCCAAATAGGGCCTTTAAAGATCAGCAATATAGAGATGCAGGAATAAAAGTCGTTGCTGATATTTCAGATGCAGATGTTATTTTCGGAGTAAAAGAGGTGCCTATTCACATGCTTCACCCTGATAAAACACATTTTTTCTTTTCTCATACCATCAAGGAGCAGCCGTACAATAGAGATTTACTGCTTGCCATGATGGATAGAAATATCAAAATGGTAGATTACGAATGCTTAACGAATAAGAAAGGAAAGCGTTTAGTAGGTTTCGGCAGATACGCAGGAATTGTAGGAACCTATAATGGTTTATTAGCTTATGGAAAAACAACTAAACGTTTTAATCTGAAGCCGGCCCACTTATGTGAGGATAGAGTTGAAATGGAAAGTGAGCTAAGCAACATTACATTACCTTCAAATTTTAAAATTGTTATTACGGGGACTGGAAGAGTAGGTAAGGGCGCCTTAGAGGTAATTGATAAATTAAACATTAAGGAAGTAGCTGTTTCAGACTTTTTAAATATCGAATATACAGAGCCTGTTTACACTGTTTTAGGTGTAAAGCATTACAATAAACGATTAGATGGATTGGAATTCAAAACAAGTGAGTTTTATGAATCTCCAGAACTTTTTGAAAGCAATTTTTATCGCTTTGCCCAAGTGGCCGATCTGTATATTCCTTGCCATTATTGGGATTCAGAAGCTCCATTTATCATCACAAAGGAGGATATGAAAAAGCCCGACTTTAAAATTAGAACAATTGCAGATATTAGTTGCGATATTGACGGACCTATAGCTTCAACTGTGCGTCCTTCAACAATTGCTGATCCGATCTATTACGTGAATAGATTAACAGGTGAAGAAACTACTGAACTAAAAGCAGACACAATTACCGTAATGGCTGTAGACAATCTACCATGCGAATTACCAAAAGATGCCTCAGAAGATTTTGGAGAAGAGCTAATCAATAATATTTTACCCAATTTACTTGGAACAGATAATGATCGAATTATTTATAGAGCAACAATTACAGAGCGAGGTGAGCTAAACAGTGAGTATGATTATTTAAAAGGTTATGCTGAAGGAAATTAATCAAAGCGTACACTTGATATAATAACGATATGATTGTAAACTAAAAACGCCCCGAACAAATTTGTTTGGGGCGTTTTGATTTTGTATTATTTTACACTACTGTCCGATAAAAAATAAAAGTATATCGAATTAAAATAAATATTTAGAACATATCTAATTTTAAATCAATTCATTATTCATTAAAAATGAAGAATCTATTTAATAAACATTAGATTGGGGCTTTAATGTGGCTTTTCTTTCTTTTTAAGGTCACATTGAACTAACCTTTCCGGTTTCTCTAAAGATTCATTTTATTTTCCAAAAACAAATATTCAAGGGACATTATTAAAATTAGCACTTGTTTTCAATTCGAAATTTTAATCGGACAACAATGATTATTTTATCTATTTAGAATTTTAAGTCTTTCAATCCTTTAATAGTTTTCTCAGGATTATCAGAACCAAAAACATAACTGCCTGCTACTAAAACATCAGCACCACATTCTACTAATTTTGCAGCATTTTGATTACTTACGCCACCATCAATTTCTATGAGGGCTGAGCTATTCTTTTTGGTGATCAAGGCTTTTAAAGCTTTTACTTTATCGTAGGTGTTTTCTATAAATGATTGGCCTCCAAATCCAGGATTCACTGACATTAGGCACACTAAATCAATATCTTGAATAATATCTTCTAATAAATGAATAGGGGTGTGAGGGTTTAAAGCTACACCCGCTTTCATTCCTTCAGCTTTGATTGCTTGTATGGTTCTATGCAAGTGTGTACAGGCCTCATAGTGTACGGTTAATATATCTGCTCCTGCTGATTTAAAATCTTTAATGTATTTGTCTGGTTCTACAATCATCAAATGAACATCAAATGTCTTTTTAGCGTGCTTTTTGATTGCGCTAATTATAGGTAAGCCAAATGAAATGTTCGGTACAAATACACCATCCATTACGTCAATATGATAGTAATCCGCTTGACTATTGTTAATCAATTCACATGCGGGTAGAAGGTTGGCAAAATCTGCTGATAATATAGATGGAGCAATTAAGTGAGTCATAGTTTTTTTTGCAAAGGTACTATTACAAAAAGAAAAATCCCTTTTCAAGATAGATTTGAGAAGGGATTAATGATAATTTATCCTAAGTATACTTTTAGGTTCTTACATCGTGTATTTAGACGGAGCCGTCGAATTGCCTTTTCTTTTATTTGCCTAACTCGTTCGCGTGTTAATTCAAAATGATCTCCTATTTCCTCTAATGATAGCGGATTATTACCTGCCAATCCAAAGTAGAGTCGGATGACATCTGCTTCTCGTGAAGTAAGCGTTGTTAAGGTTCTTTCTATCTCATTTTTTAATGATTCTCTTATAAGAATATCATCAGGACCCGGAGTAGTTTCATTGATCATTAGGTCACACATGCTGCTGCTATCGTCATCTGTTGATATTGGGGCATCTATACTAATATGCCTGCCAGAGTGTCTAAAGTTTTCATGAACATCGTTGGTTGTTAAGTCCAATACATCTGCGATCTCATCATGTGAAGGCTCTCGTTCAAACTTTTGCTCTAATTCTGAAAAAGCTCGCTTTATTTTATTGATTGATCCAATTTTATTGAGTGGTAATCTAACTATTCTTGCTTGTTCTGCTAAGGCTTGTAATATAGATTGACGAATCCACCATACGGCATAGGATATAAATTTAAAACCTCTAGTTTCGTCAAAACGCTGTGCCGCTTTTATTAACCCAAGGTTTCCTTCATTAATTAAATCGGGTAAACTCAAACCTTGATTTTGGTATTGCTTAGAAACTGATACTACAAATCTTAAGTTTGCTTTGGTAAGTTTTTCTAATGCTAAACTATCACCTTGTTTGATTTTTCTTGCTAGTTCAACCTCTTCTTCTGCAGTAATTAGTTCTACTCTGCCTATCTCCTGTAAATACTTGTCAAGAGAAACCGTTTCTCTATTGGTGACCTTTTTAGTTATTTTTAATTGCCTCATGAAAGAAGTTAATTTTTAGTTAGTACTAATCGGTCTCGAAAACTAAATCCCATAAATTTAACGAAAATTAACGCTCAAAAATCATGCGTACGTATTTATTGCAAAAATAGTTTGGTATTGAATAAATATTTTGATTAGCTATTAGTTAGCACAAAAAAAAAGGCTAACCATTGGTCAGCCTCTTTTTTTTCTATAAAAATTGAATTAACTTTTTGCATCTTCTTTTTCAGGTTTTGGCAAAAGTGCTTTTCTCGAAAGTTTCAATTTTTTGGTTTTAGGATCAATTGCGATTAATTTCACCTCGATAATTTGACCTTCTTTAAGTTCATCTTCTACTTTTTCTACTTTTTTGTGAGCGATCTCAGAGATATGCAGTAAACCATCTTGTCCAGGTATTACCTCTACAAAAGCACCAAAAGCTACGATAGATTTTACTTTTCCTTTATAAACTTCGCCTATTTCAGGAACAGCTGTAATTGCTTTAATTCTAGCTAAAGCATCTTGAGCGCCGCCTCCATCTGTAGAAACGATATCGATAACTCCCTTTCCATCAATTTCTTCTAGCACAATAGTAGTGCCTGTTTCTTCCTGAATTGACTGAATAATTTTTCCACCTGGTCCAATTACTGCTCCTATCATTTCTTTAGGGATTGTAATTTGAATAATACGTGGAGCATTTGCTTTATAGTCTTCTCGAGGAGCAGATAATGTCTTCATCATTTCTCCCAAGATGTGCATGCGGCCTTCTTTTGCTTGATTTAATGCTTGCTCTAAAATTTCATAAGACAACCCTTCAACTTTAATATCCATCTGACATGCAGTAATACCGTCTTTCGTTCCGGTTACTTTAAAGTCCATGTCTCCTAGATGATCTTCGTCACCTAATATATCAGAAAGCACTGCAAATTTGCCATCTTTACCGCTAATTAAACCCATAGCAATACCACTTACTGGCTTTTTAATTTTTACACCCGCATCCATTAATGCTAATGTTCCTGCACATACAGTCGCCATTGATGATGATCCATTCGACTCTAAAATGTCAGAAACCACACGAATAGTATAAGGATTTTCATTCCCTGTTGGAATCATTGGTTTCAAAGCTCTTAAAGCAAGGTTACCATGTCCAATTTCTCTTCTACCTGGTCCTCTGTTTGGACGAGATTCCCCAGTTGAGAATGAAGGGAAGTTATAATGTAAAATGAATTTATCTGAACCTTCAAAAAGTGCAGCATCTATTCGTTGCTCATCTAATTTAGTTCCTAGTGTAACTGATGTTAGTGATTGTGTTTCTCCTCTTGTAAATACTGCCGAACCATGAGAACCAGGCAAATAACTTACTTCCGACCAAATCGGACGAATTTCAGTGGTCTTACGACCATCTAAACGTATCTTCTCATTCAGTATAGCATCTCTAACCGCTTCCTTTTCTACATCATGAAAATATTTCCCAATTAAGAATTTATTTTCAGCAACAGTTTCTTCATCTAAAGTCGCAACAAAGTTTTCTTTTACTTCGCTGAATAAACGCGCTCTTTCATGCTTGTCTGCTAAACCTTGCTTAGCGATATTATAGCAGGGTTGGTAGCAAGCTGCTTCCATTTGCTTTAATAAGTCTTCGTTACTTTTTTCGTGACTGTATTCACGTTTAATTTTTGCTTTTTCAACTTGTGCAGCAAGTGCATTAATGCCTGCTAGTTGAATTTTAATGGTGTCATGTGCAATTTTAATCGCTTCTAGCATTTCTGCTTCTGAAACCTCTAACATTTCTCCTTCTACCATTACAACGCTATCTTGCGTTGCTGCAACCATGATATCTATATCTGCGGTTTTAATTTGATCAAAAGTTGGATTAATTACCCAAGCACCTTCGATTCTTGCTACTCTAACTTCTGAAATAGGTCCATTAAATGGAACATCAGATACTGCTAAAGCTGCTGATGCGGCTAAACAAGCTAGTGCATCTGGAGTTGTATTTTGTCCTGCAGAAATCAAAGAGATTTGCACCTGCGTATCTGCGTGGTAATCACTTGGAAATAGTGGACGCAGTGCTCGGTCTACTAATCTACAAACTAATATTTCATAATCTGATGGTCTTGACTCTCGCTTTAAAAATCCCCCAGGAAATTTTCCTGCTGCAGAGAATTTTTCTCTATAATCAACCATTAATGGCATAAAGTCGACATCCTCACCTGCAGTTTTTGCAGATACTACTGTTGCCAATAGCATTGTGTCACCTTGTTTTACTACTACCGAACCATCGGCTTGTTTGGCTAATTTGCCAGTTTCGATTGAAATGGTCGTTCCATTTCCTAAATCGATTATTTGTTCAATTCCTAATTTTGACATACTTATTGTTTTCTTTTTGTCAGTTGATAAATAAAAAAGGGGAACATGTGTTTAACAGTCCCCCCAAATAGAATCTTATAGAATATATGTTAAAGATTTTGTCAAGAAATTACTTTCTAATTCCTAAATCTTTAATTAACTCTCTGTATTTGTTAATGTCTTTGTTCTTTAAGTAATCCAAAAGATTTCTTCTTTTACCTACTAGTCTTACCAATGACCGCTCAGTGTTAAAGTCTTTATGATTTCTTTTTAAGTGCTCAGTAAGGTGACTAATGCGGTGAGTAAAAAGTGCTATTTGACCTTCAGTTGAACCTGTGTTGGTTTTGTTCTCTCCGTATTTTTCGAAAAATCCTTCTTTAATTTCTGTGGTAAGATACATATCTAATCTTTTATTCTTGTAAATTTTAAGGGTGCAAATGTAATAAAATTATTTAATAAATTGCTTTTTTAGCTTAATTTTTAAATAAATTCAATACTTGATTTAATTTTGATTTTAACTGTTTTCTATTAACTATAAAGTCAAGAAAGCCATGCTCTAGCAGGAATTCAGATGTTTGAAAATCTTTAGGCAAATCTTTACCTATCGTTTCTTTTACAACTCTAGGGCCTGCAAATCCAATTAGCGCTCCAGGCTCTGCTATATTTATATCACCAAGCATAGCAAATGAAGCGGTAATTCCGCCTGTTGTAGGATCTGTTAATAAAGAAATATAAGGAATACCTGCTTTAGAAAGCTGTGAAAGCTTAGCCGATGTTTTCGCCATTTGCATTAGAGAAAAGGCCGCTTCCATCATTCTTGCTCCACCTGATTTTGAAATCATCAAGAATGGAATTTTATGCTCTAGTGAGTAATCTATTGCTCTTGCAATTTTTTCACCAACTACAGAGCCCATAGAACCACCAATGAAAGCAAAATCCATTGCTGCTACTACCAATTGATTTTCATCTACTAGACCTACGGCAGTTCTTACGGCGTCTTTTAGTTTGGTTTTCTTTTGCGTCGCTTTAAGTCGATCAGTATATTTTTTTGTATCTATAAATTTTAATGGATCTCCTGACGTCATATCAGGATTTAATTCCAAATACTGACCCTCATTAAATAGAATCTGAAAATACTCCTCTGAGCTTGCCCTTTCATGATACCCACATTCCTCGCAAACCTTTTGATTTTCTAGATGGTCGTTGTTGGGTACCACGTGTTTACATTTTGGACAGCTATACCACAATCCTTCAGGTAATTCCTTTTTCTCCCTAGTAGGAGTAAGGATCCCTTCTTTTATTCTTTTGAACCAACTCATTTGCTCTTCTGCCTCCAAATTTTTTAGCTTATGGTAATATCATTAGATAAGTAAACATCTTGAATGGTATTCAATAATTGAATTCCTTCATTTATTGGTTTTTGGAATGCTTTTCTTCCTGAAATCAAACCGTGTCCACCTGCTCTTTTATTAATTACAGCTGTTGTTACAGCATCTGATAAATCTGAAGCTCCTGCAGATGCTCCTCCTGAATTGATAAGTCCATTTCTTCCCATGTAACAGTTTGCTACTTGGTATCGGCATAAATCAATTGGATGATCTGTAGTCAAATCAGAATATACTTTTTTATGTGTCTTGCCAAAGTTAATTACATTATAACCACCATTGTTAGTTGGTAATTTTTGCTTTATAATATCTGCTTGTATAGTTACACCAAGATGATTTGCTTGCGCAGTAATGTCTGTAGCTGAATGGAAATCTACTCCATCTTTTTTAAAGCCAGGATTTCTTAGGTAGCACCACAATATAGTAGCCATACCTAACTCATGGGCTCTTTCGAATGCTTGCGAAATCTCAACAATTTGACGATTACTGTCGTCAGAACCAAAATAAATTGTTGCTCCTACCGCTGTTGCTCCTAGATTCCATGCCTCATCAACAGATCCAAATGATATTTGAGAATAACTTTCTGGGTAACTTAAAAATTCATTATGATTTAACTTAACTATAAATGGAATTTTGTGAGCATACTTTCTAGAACACGCAGCTAAAACGCCAAATGTAGAAGCTACTCCATTACATCCTCCTTCTATGGCTAATTTAACGATGTTTTCAGGATCAAAGAAAATTGGATTCGGAGCAAATGATGCCCCTGCTGAATGCTCAATGCCTTGGTCAACAGGTAGGATGCTTACATATCCTGTATTGGCTAATCTTCCATGTCCATAAATTGCTTGTAAACTTCTTAAGACCTGTGGGTTTCTATTTGTATCCTTAAAAGAACGATCAATGAAATCTGCACCTGGAAGGTGAAGTAAATCTTTGCTTATGGTCTTGCATTCATGGTTTAAAAGATGATCGGCATCTTTTCCTAGTAAGTCTACAATATTGCTATAGGACATCTGGTTTTCTTTAAAGATTGTTTTATACTGGAGCACAAAACTAATAAAATTATAAAAGATGCAACTTTTGTTCGTTGCTTAAATTGATTGAATTATTAACCAAGCGTTCTATTGCATTTGAGGTAGTGCAATTTTTAAAAGCTCCAAGGTATTCTCTGGTAAATTTAAATGGGTGACAAATCTTATTTTAGATTGTCCCATTTTTACTGCTCTTATACCTAAGACGTTCAACTTATTTAGCAACTCTTCTGTTTGATAACTTTTTGAATGTTCAAAGATTATAATATTGGTTTCAATTTTACTTACTTTTTCTACAAAAGTCTGATCGTTTAATAGTTTACCTATTTTTTGCGCTAATAGATGATCTTCTTTTAATCTGGTTACATTATTTTGTAATGCGTATAACCCTGCTGCTGCTATATACCCTGTTTGTCGCATCCCACCACCTAAAATTTTTCTAATTCTTCGGGCTTTCTTAATAAAATCAGCGTTGCCAAGTAATAAGGACCCTATAGGAGCACCAAGCCCTTTTGACAAACAAATTGAAATAGAATCGAAACAATTACCATAGTCAATCTCACGCTCCTCTGTCTCAATGAGTGCATTGAACAACCTTGCACCATCCAAATGCAGTGGAATATTATGTTGATTACAAACAGCTTTAATCTTCTTTATTTCTGTAAAATCATAAAATACACCGCCTCCTTTATTTACTGTATTTTCTAAACTTACTAACTGAGTCGGAGGAGCATGTACATCATCAGGATTGATGTTTTGGAGTACCTGATCTGCCGTTATTTTTCCACTAATTCCCTCGATTAATCGAGTGGATAATCCTGAATTAAAGCCTATGCCACCACCCTCATAATGATATATGTGGGATAAATCTCCGCATATAACTTCTCCTGGGCTTTGGGTATGCACCTTTATTGCAATCTGATTGGTCATGGTACCTGAGGGACAAAAAAGGGCTGCTTCCATGCCAAATAATGATGCTGCATATTTTTCTAATTCAATTGTAGTAGGATCATCACCTAAAACATCATCTCCAATTTTAGCGGACATCATTACTTTCAACATTTTTTTAGTCGGTTGTGTGACAGTGTCGCTGCGAAAATCAATTATCATATATTTGCTTTATATTTTATCAGCCAATTTACTAAGCTATGCGCTTCATCACTTTAATTACATTTATTTTTTTTTCAACTTTATTGATGTCGCAAGAAGAAAAAGTGGATGAATACAATAGAAATTTAGACGATTTAACTATACCAAAACGGGGTCCAAATAAATCTAAATATACGCATGCTTTTTTAGCCTATGGGTTTTTGGTAGGCCCATCAGAAGGAGATAGTTCATCTATAAAATATGGCAATTCTTCTACGTTTAGCGTAGGTTTTAGAAATAAGTATAGACTAACTAAATTTTATGAGGTAGGATTTGATTTCTCTTACTTAAGAACACGATTTCTCCCTATTCAAGATTCTGCTAAAAATGTTCCTAATAGAGCGCTACACGATAAAGAAATGATTGCTACAAACGCTCTAGAATTATTTGTGTTTAATCGGTTTAAGTTTAAAAATAAAGAGCATTCTGCAGGAATATTCTTAGACCTAGGCGCATATGGAAATTGGAACTATCGAACTGTACATTATACCAAAAATGAACGTGGGATTTCAGGAGCCAAAGAGCGAGTGATTAAAAATTACAATCTAGACTATTTGAATAACTATGCCTATGGAGTGGCAGCAAGAATGGGGTTTAACCGTTTTGCATTAGATATACGATACAAATTGTCGAACGTATTCTCCACTAATTCTAAGTATGGAGAGTTTCCAAACCTTTCCATAGGTTTGCAGTTGGGACTGCATCAATAACTTTATAACCCCATTCCCGGTAAAAATCCTTTGGCAGCTCCTGCCATTTCGGCATTGGCTACATTTTCTGCCTTTTCAAGTGCTTTATTTAGCGCAATCATCACTAAATCTTCTATCTGTTCTTTATCTCTTTCATTCATTAACTCTTCGCTGATGGAAATAGAGGTTACTTTTTTATTCGCGGTTATGATTACTCTCACCTTCCCATTTTCGGCTTCACCATCTACGCTTATTGTATCTAACCTTTTTTTAATTTCTTCTGTTTGTTGCTTCATTTCTTGCAACTTACTCATCATGTCTCCAAACATAGCTTAATCGTTTTTTTCAAAGTTTTTACGTATAAAATAAGTAGCAAGTAGCCAAATTACAAACGCGCCTAATGCGATGTATTTTGTTAGAGGACTTTCGTCTCCGAAAACAAAAAAACTAACTCCTATAATTCCAAATAGAATAATGGCTACTATGCCTTTAACTTGGTCTTTTCTATACATGATTGCAAATTTAGTAAACTAAGACTGGATTAAAGCCTGCTCATTTTAATTACTTTTGGTTAACAAAAATAGAAATATGAATATTATCCTCTTTGATGATCACTATAGGGTTGAATTACTTCCTTTTACATTCACTAGAACTGCTGCACAGCTAAGAATAGGCATCGATACTATAGAGGAGAAATGGGGCCGATTATTAACAAATGAAATCGAAACGGGAGAGTCTGAGATTTCTTACTTGACAGAAGATTTTCTTTCTAGTAAATATGGAGTTTGTTACAGTAGCCAAAATGTTTACATCAATGCGCGGGTAGTTCCCACTCATCAACTTTTAGAGGTAATTCGTGAATTACAAGAAAAAGAGGTATTGTTTACAAACGATGAAATTATTGCGTTTAAGTCATCAGAAGAATTATCTTATATAGAACTTCAAAAACTTGAAGGTACCAAGTTACTTGACTTCGAGCTTATGTTAATTCGGCATTGGAGTGACTTATTTTTGAATAATGGGGCTGTATTAATGTCAGATTTTGATCAGATTACCGATGGAAGAAAATCCCATTTGTTAGATTCAACGAACACTGTTTTAGGCGACATAAATCAAATTTTTATTGAAGAAGGAGTTGAAATAGAAGCGACAATTTTAAATACTAGAAAGGGGCCAATTTACATTGGATCCAATGCTCAAGTTATGGAAGGATCAATTATTAGAGGTCCGTTTGCTATGGGAGAATTTTCGGTAGTAAAATGTGGAAGTAAAATATATGGACCTACTACCCTTGGGCCATATTGTAAAGTAGGGGGAGAAATTAATAATTCCATTATAATGGGATACTCGAATAAGGGTCATGAAGGATTTCTAGGTAACTCAATAATAGGAGAGTGGTGTAATCTAGGCGCGGACACCAACAATTCAAATTTGAAGAATAATTACTCATCCGTTAGCTGCTACAATTATACTTCAGAAAAATTAGAAGATACAGGATTGCAATTTTGTGGTTTAGCGATGGGCGATCATTCTAAAAGTGGCATTAATACAATGTTTAATACAGGAACAGTGGTTGGAGTATGTGCAAATGTTTTTGGGGGAGGATTTCCATTAAAGCACATACCTAGTTTTAGTTGGGGAGGAAGTGAAGGTATTGAGAAGTTTAGATTAGAAAAGGCCTTTGAAGTTGCTCAGCGGATGATGGAGAGAAGGTCTATTGAACTTTCTAAAGATGAAAAGGAAATTTTAAAATTCATTTTTGAAAACACTACAATTAACCAATAGTTGCCAAATTTTCCGATTCTAAAAGTTGGCATAACCCTTGGATTGCTTAAAAAGAAGATTAGAATAGGGCAGAAATATCAATTGGACTGCCATTATGACTATAAAGATAAAGGATATACATGAAAAAGAGCTTTAATTTCGATCACTTAAATTTTTCAGAAGTGGTAGATGAAGAAACAGAATTTATACCATTGATGACTACGGAAGATGAGGAGAATATGAACTCCGAAGAGATTCCTGAAACGTTATCAATTTTACCACTTAAAAATACCGTATTATTCCCGGGTGTTGTAATTCCAATTACTGTGGGACGCGATAAATCAATTAAATTAATTCAAGATGCTAACAAAGGTGATAAAACCATCGGTGTAGTGGCACAACTGGATGATAAAATTGAAGACCCTACCATTGATGAAATGAATAAAGTGGGTACAATTGCAAGAATTCTGAAAATGTTTAGAATGCCTGATGGAAATACTACGGTAATCATCCAAGGAAAAAAAAGGTTTGAGTTAATAGAATTTACAGAAACAGAACCGTATCATAAAGCCTCTATTAAGGCTTATGAAGTGGGGGATGTTCCATCAGATGACGCCTTTTCTGCATTGATAGAATCTCTTAAGGATATGTCTTTACGGATTATTGAAAATTCGCCTAATTTGCCATCAGAGGCTTCGTTTGCCATTAAGAATATTGATAGTAATTCATTTCTAATCAATTTTATTGCTTCTAATATGAATGCTACTGTAGAACAAAAGCAGAAAATATTAATGGAGCAAGATATCAAGGAGAGAGCTTTAATGTTATTGACCCATCTATCGAAAGATTTACAGCTGCTAGAGCTAAAGAATGATATTCAGAGTAAAGTTAAAACGGATATTGACAAGCAACAAAAAGAGTATTTCTTGCATCAGCAAATGAAAATGATTCAAGAGGAGTTGGGCGGAAATCCTCAAGAACAGGAAGTTGAAGAATACAAGAAAAAGGCATTAAAAAAGAAGTGGCCTAAATCAGTAAAAGAACGATTTGATAAAGAGTTAGGGAAGTTGCAACGAATGAATTCAGCTTCTGCTGAATACTCCGTTCAAGTTAACTATGTAGAAACGTTAATTGACTTACCTTGGAATGAGTACACTAAAGATAAATTTGATCTTAAGAAAGCTCAAAAAGTATTGGATCGTGATCATTTTGGATTGAAAGAGGTTAAAAAACGAATAATTGAACATTTAGCAGTTTTAAAGCTAAAAGGAGATATGAAATCTCCAATTTTGTGTTTATATGGACCTCCAGGCGTCGGTAAAACATCTTTAGGGAAATCAATTGCGGAAGCATTAGGTCGTAAGTATGTTCGGATGTCATTAGGTGGCTTAAGAGATGAAGCCGAGTTGAGAGGGCACCGTAAAACATATATAGGAGCGATGCCTGGCAGAATATTACAAAGCCTAAAAAAGACGAAAACGTCTAACCCGGTGTTTGTGCTCGACGAAATAGATAAGCTGGGCTCAGATCATCATGGAGATCCATCATCAGCAATGCTTGAAGTATTAGACCCTGAGCAAAATGGAACATTTTACGACAACTTTGTTGAAATGGATTATGATCTTTCAAAGATTTTATTCATCGCTACCGCAAATAATTTGAGTTCTATACAGCCAGCTTTGCGCGATAGGATGGAAATTATTGAGATCAATGGTTATACAGTAGAAGAAAAGATAGAAATTGCTAAAAAACATCTTTTGCCTAGCCTAATCGAGTCGCACGGAATTAAGAAAAGTGATATCACTGTTTCTAAAGAAGTGATAGAAAAAGTTTGTGAAGAGTATACAAGAGAATCTGGTGTTCGTGGGTTAGAGAAGAAATTAGCAAGCATAGTGCGATATGTTGCAAAATCTATTGCTTTAGAAGAGGAATATAATTCAGCTATATCGGTTGATGATTTACAGCAAATTTTAGGACCTGGACACTCTAAGGATAAGTACCAAGGAAATGATGTGGCAGGAGTAGTTACAGGCCTAGCCTGGACATCTGTCGGTGGAGATATTTTATTTATAGAAACAAGCTTAAGTAAAGGAAAAGGAAAATTTACCTTAACTGGTAACCTTGGTAATGTGATGAAGGAATCTGCAACTTTGGCTTTAGAGTATTTAAAAGCTCATGCAGACTCCCTGAACTTAACCACGGAAGTTTTTGACAATTGGAATGTGCATATTCATGTCCCTGAGGGAGCAACTCCTAAGGACGGTCCTTCTGCAGGTATAGCAATGCTAACAGCCTTAGCATCTGCATTTACCCAACGTAAAGTGAAACGTAATTTAGCAATGACAGGAGAGATAACGTTAAGGGGTCGCGTTTTACCTGTTGGTGGAATTAAAGAAAAAATATTAGCTGCAAAACGTGCTGATATTAAAGAGATTATTCTTTCAGCTGATAATGAAAAGGACATTAAAGAGATTGATGCTTCTTACTTAAAAGGCTTAAAATTTCATTACGTAACAGAGATGATCGACGTTATTGACTTAGCATTGCTAAAAACCAAGGTTGATAACCCAATTACGATAAGTTAAAATTGAAGTAAACACAAAAAAAGCCTCATTCTTATTTTAAGAATGAGGCTTTTTTTATATTTCAAAGTATTACTTTTTTGTAAAAGTAATATCAGTTTTAACAGTTAAATTAGTTGTGCTATCTAATTCAGAAGCGGTTAGCTTTAGCTGAGTGCCTGTATTGGATAAGATAGTAAATGTTTCTCCATCTCCACCACCATCATCAATCGTAAGCGTTTTGTTTCCTGAACTTAATTCTCTTAATTCATAATTAAAGCTTTCTCTTTGTGGATCTGTTGGGTCACATTTAGTTGCTCCTTCATCATAATACCCACTATTGTCATTTCTGAAATGTATAAGATCATCTTTATCACATTCATCAAAATCTGCAAAAGTATAAAAAGGTATTCCGCCAATTGATACAGTAAATTCGGTTATCCCGAAATCTTTATCTACTAGTTTTTGCTTTTCAGTTTGGGTTGGGGCTGTTACAGTGTCATCATCATCATCTTTGTCACATGAAGATAAAAGACTCACAGATAAAATTGCTGCAAGTATAGCAGACTTAAATGCTATTTTTTTCATTTTTTTAAGATTAATTTTTCCAAATATATATAATAAATTCTTTCTACCAACCAAATTGATGTCCAATTCCTTTAGCAGTTTCTGCATCAAATTGATTTGCATCAAACCATTTTCCTTGAATCTTCATCGTCTGCTCTAATATATCTCGAATACATCCCTTACCTCCTTTTTTAGGAGATACATAATGAGAGATGCTTTTTATTTCTTCAGCAGCATCAGAAGGGCTACATGCTAAACCAACAGCCTTCATTACTTCATAATCAGGAATATCATCTCCAACATACAAAATATTTTCTGGAGATAAATTACTTTTTTCAATACACTTATTGAAGACAGCCATCTTGTCTTTACACGCTAAATTTACGTGCTCTATACCCAAGCCATTCAAACGATTTCTTACTGATTCTGATGTGCCGCCTGATATTATTTCAATATGATAGCCAAGTTTAACAGCTAACTGCAGGGCATAACCATCTTTAATATTAAATTGCCTTACTTGCTCACCATCAGGTAACACAAGTACAGTTCCATCCGTAAGCACTCCATCTACATCTAAGATGAACGTATTGATCTTTTTTAATGCTGCTTTAAAGTTGGTCATACTATTTTCTGCTTTTTGTAAGACTTTCACTTAGTAGTGCGTACACTTGCCGGAAATCTTTGTGGTCTTTTAGAAAATCAATATGATTGCTAATTATTTTTTGATCATTTCTAACAGCAGGTCCTGTCTGCGACTCAAATGGGGTAGAGCCTTCTAACTTTTCTACAGTTCGCTTGATTAAAGGCTTTATTAGTTCAAATGAAATATTTTCTTTTTCTAGGATCTGATGTGCTATGTGAAACATATAATTGCTAAAATTATTTGCAAACACAGCTGCTACATGAAGCGATTTTCTTTTTTCCGAATCTAATAAAAAAACCTTTTTTGAAATGCTACTCGCTATTTCTAAAAGTTCATTTTCTACTTTTTTATTAGGTGCTTCTACACTAATTGGAATAGGCAAAAGGCTTTCTACATCGTGTTTAGAGAAAGTTTGCAATGGATAGAAAATTCCATATTGCTTGTATTTATTTTCTTCAAATACGCTTAGAGATGTTGTTCCTGAAGTGTGAACAATCAGTTTATCCTTAATTTTTAAATTACTTAAGATTTCTCCAATACTATCATCATGAACTGCTACAACAATTAAGTCAGTTTTATTATTCAAGTCTGATAATCTTGTTGTGAAATCACAATTCATCGTATGACCAAGAATCATAGCATTTTGATGACTTCTACTGAATACTTGGTGTATTATGTGACCTTTAGCTTTTAACGCAGCTCCTAAATTTGTAGCCACATTACCTGCACCTATTAAGGTTATTCGCTTCTTTTTTACTGATGTTGCTTTAGTCATCTTTAATTATGAGGTTAATTTAGGAAATCGAATTCGATTTATTACTGCAATTATACTTCCTAATGTCATGATGATACAACCAATCCAAAGAATATTGATGTATGGAAATACAATTGCCTGCATGATAATAAAGTCAGAGGCATTTGAGGATTTTTCTTGTTTTAAAATAGTAAATTCTCCTAGTTCAGGGTTAATTTTTTTAAAATTAAACTTTAATCCAAGTTCTTCAACTTCATCTGAAATACTAAAAAGTCTATTTTGTCTTATGACTAAGATAGGTGAGGCTTCGTATACTCTTCCTTTTACGTTCATCGCTTCTAGTTTTAATCCAACTGCAATATCATCAGGCTGCAGATTGTTGCCTTCTAAGTCGATGTCTTTTATTACTTCTCTAACTATGATAATGCTATTGGTTGCAAAAAGCGTATCTCCAATTTTCACTAAGTTGGTATCTGCTTCTTCATAAGCCTCTGGGTCATCTAAAGCCGGATCGTCTAAATCGGCATAGGTAACATGTGTAAATATATCTTTGTTCCAAAAGTGCTCCGTTGCTGGTTCAGGCACATTGCCCATTTGCTCGTTCAGCTGCACAAATGGACGAAGTTGGAATTGTCGCTCATATTTTCCATTATCATCTATTTGAAAATAGTTGACTTTATAGTAAATGTTTTGCCCTTCTTTTTCTCTTCCTTCATAGCTGATAAAGTAATTTCCCATAAGAACTGTATCGCCCTTGATAAGCATTATGTTCTCTTTATTTGCGTTCTCGTTTTCATTCATCTTTATTTCGATTCCTGAATTATTACGAGAAATAATTTCTTTGTTTCCTGCAGAAATTAATGCACCTATTAATAAAAGTCCAAACCCAATGTGTGCTATAGCTGCCCCAGATTTTTTTATACTTCCTTTAAGAATTCTTAGCCAATAGTCTGCATTTGCAACTACTGCATAGGTAGCAGCAAACATTAATAGACCATGATAGTAATGCTGGAATTTAAGACCTGTTGCTACTAATATCGTAATCACAAGTGATAGAATTGCTGATACAGCAGTATCTTTAAAAAATTTCTTAGAGTCTGTTTTCTTATACTTTAGATAATGTCCAATACCAATAAAAATAGCGACCAATGTTGCTAACGGTAATTGCCACGAATTGTAATGCTCATTTGCATTAGTTGGTGGTGCCATTTCAGTTCCAAAAATTGCATTTATTACAGGAATACTTGTAGAAAAAGTAATTTGAAAACAAGAAATAAGTAAGACCAACGATCCTAAAAACATCCAAAACTCTCTTGACCATAATTCTTCCTCTTTTTGTTGTTTGGGCAATTCTTTGAATCGAATCAAGAGTAATGCAAGTGAACCTGCAACTAGTAACAGTAAGATAAAAATTAATTGACCCGGCAAACCATCAGCAAAAGAGTGAACGGATGTTTCTCCAAGTATTCCGCTTTTAGTTAAGTAAGAAGAATACATGATCAATAGGAATGACAAAATAGAGAATAAATATACGCTAAACAAAGAGTTAGCTTTAACCTTATTGATTAGCATCAGGTGACCTGCTCCAACTAAGATTAACCATGGAACCAAGGAAGAGTTTTCTACAGGATCCCAAGCCCAAAAGCCTCCAAAGCTTAGTGCTTCATAGGCCCAAGCTCCTCCCATAAGTACTCCTAATCCAAGAATAGCAATTCCAAAGAAAGTCCAAGGTAATGCAGGCTTTAACCAAGATGTATAGTCTTTTGTGTAAAGGCTTGTTAATGCAAACGTGAATGGAATTAATGTCAAAGCAAAACCAAGGAACAATATTGGCGGATGTATGGTCATCCAATAGTTTTGTAGCAATGGATTTAATCCCGTCCCTTCTACAAAATTTAGATATTCAGGGTTTTGTACAAAAGGTAAGTTAAGCATATCTGGATGCTCCCTTAAAAGTGTAAATGGGTTGCTACCAATTTGTATATCAAAAACATAAACGCCTAAAAGCATACTTCCTAAAAGTAATTGTACGAGCGACAATATCGACATTGTCCCTGCTTCCCACTTTTTAGCAGTATTTAATAGAATCATTCCTAGTATGGCGTGCCATAGAGACCAAAGTATAAAACTCCCTTCTTGACCTTCCCAGAAGCAGGAAAATACATAGCGCATCGCTAAATCTGTAGAAGAGTGTCTCCATACATAATAATATTCAAAATGGTGATTGAAAAGCAAATAGAACAGTACACTAACGATACCTAGGATACTTATGAAGTGAACATAAAAGAAAGTTCTTGCCATCTTTTTCCAAGATGCAGCTTCTATTGCTGTAGAATTAATTGCTTTGAAATAACTAAATGCAGCTAAACCTGAACAAACAAATGAAAGGATGATGAATAAATTACCTAATTGACCCGATACGAGGTTTTCCCCAATATAGTTTATCTCCATTTTTTGTCCTTAAGAGTTTGCTTCTATTTCTGTAAATCCTTCTGTATTTCCATTATTGTATTTTGATGGACATTTCATCAAAATTTTATCTGCATGAAATTCACCTTCTTCCATTTTGCCTGTAACTACTACCTGCTCAGATCTCTCAAAATCTTGAGGTTTTGCTCCATGAAAATATACTTTCTTTTCAACTCCATTATTATCGACCATGTTGAAGGTAAACATGTCAACATTTACTTTTGGGTTATAGATAATATCGCTATTCTCTGCAAGCTTACCAACCACTTGAAATTCTTTACCTGGATTGCTTTCTACTACAGAGAATTGAGCATAGGTAGCGGCATCGGCCAACGTACTCATTATTACGCCAATTGAAACAGCAACAATAATAATCCCAATGATATGTATCTTTTTCATAATCAGTTGTTTTTTTCTAGTTTACTTACCTTTCTATCAATAGTAAATAGGTACACGAAAAGACCTGTTAAAATGATAGAAATTACAGCCACCACCACATAAATCTTTCCATCAGCTCTCATTGCATCTGCCATTTCTACAGTTTCTTGAGCAATGGATAATTGATTTATACCTAATAAGAATAGTACTAATAAATATTTCATTCTTCTTTTTCTTTCAATTTGTTAATCCGGATATTCAAATTCGCAATCCAAATAGATAATAAAATCCATCCAATTACAGCAGGATAAAACACTATGCGCATATTGCTATCTAAATCATAGGAATTAAATGCTGGATTTCCACCATTTCCTGGATGCAATGAATCATACATTCGTGGAAGAACTCCTATAAATACAATTAACATCACAAACGCAAAAATGTTATAGACAGCCGCAATTCGTCCTTTTTTTTGTTCTTCATCCATTGAACTTCTCAAAATCAAATAAGCAAAATAAACCAACATAGTTATTGCTGATCCATTTAGTTTTATATCATTTGTCCAATAGGTTCCCCATGTATACTTTGCCCAAATACTGCCGGTAATTAAACCTAGAATACCAAAAACTACTCCTGTGTTAACCATTTGTTTAGCAATTAGATCATGATTCATGTTGGACGATGATAAATGCTTTATACTGTAAATTACAGAAAGTAAAAACAAGAAAATCATTGTAAACCACATAGGGACATGGAAATACAAATTTCGAATTGTTTCGTAAAGGATAACTTGTCGAGGAACTTCAATTAATAAACCGCCAATCACGGTAAAGAGAAGGAGAAGGAATGCGAGTATTTTCCACCAATTTTTCATAGCTAATATTGGCTTTTTGAGCACTGAAATACGGCTAATTTTAAGCTCTCCAAAGGTACGGAAATAATATATATGCTAATGTGAAAATTACGACATTAATCAACCCCAAAACGAGTAAATAAATTCCACCTTCCTCAAAACCAAACCCTACACCTGCTAAGGTGGAAACCTTAATAACTGTTAATAGTAAAGGCAGCATGATAGGAAAACTAAGTACTGCCATTAGGGTGGTATTGTTATTTGTCTTTGCAGCAATTGCAGCAACAAAAGTTAAAACTGAAGCAATACCCATACTTCCCAAAACGAGTCCTGAAATAAATAGTGCAATATCTTCAATTGGGTTACCAATTAATAAGCTAAAGAAAGTAAGATGGACAAGTCCAACGAATACAATTAATAACATATTATATAGTGTCTTTGAAATAATTAAAGACTGCGGAGAAGCTAGCATATAAATATAAAGGAAACGGCTATTTGATTCGTGTTGAAAGCTTTTTGAAGTTGCATTGGTGGCTGAAAATAAAAGAATAATCCAAAAAAGGGCATTCCAAGTTTTGGTATCGTCCAATACATTAAAAATGAGGTAGGCCACAAATATACTAGAAACTACATAAAGAAGAATGCCATTGATCGCATATCGTTGACGATATTCCATCAAAAAATCTTTTTGAATTAGGGATAGTATATGTTTCAATTTCTTCTTATTGTCTGAGCTGCAAATTTATTCAATTGCTTTATCTTTGCCTAAACCTTTTAGGCATATTTGTGTTCGTTTTAAAACAAATATATTGATGAAAAAAATATCACTAATTATACTGCTGCTATTTGCATCAGTTCATTTTATTAAAGCTCAAAAGATGAATTTTTATGATTTTAAAGTGAATGATATCAGTGAACAACCGTTTGATTTATCTTCTTTAAAAGGGAAGAAACTAATCGTTGTAAATACTGCCTCAAAATGTGGTTTGACACCGCAATATGAAATATTAGAGGAACTCTATCAAAGATTCGGAGGGGATAATTTTGCCATTATTGGTTTTCCTGCTAACAATTTTGGAGCTCAAGAGCCTGGTTCAAATAAAGAAATTAGCGCTTTCTGTACAAAAAATTATGGAGTTTCCTTTCAGATGATGTCTAAAATCTCAGTCAAAGGTGATGATATTCATCCATTGTATAAGTGGTTAACAACTAAGTCAGAGAATGGAGTAGAAGATGCTCCTGTAACATGGAATTTCCAGAAATTTATGATTGATGAGAATGGAAACTACGCGGGGATGGTAAGTCCTCAAGAAAGTCCAGCTTCAGAAACAATTATTAAATGGATAGAGGAGTCTAAATAGATGAAATTAGATATTCTAGCAATTGGAGTGCATCCCGATGATGTGGAATTAAGTGCAACAGGAACACTTATCAAAGCAATTCAACAAGGTAAAAAAGTTGGAATTTTAGATTTAACAAAAGGAGAGCTTGGTACGAGGGGAAGCGCGGAATTAAGACTTATTGAAGCTCAAAAATCTGCAAAAATTCAAGGTGTTCACGTTCGTGAAAATTTAGGAATGGCTGACGGTTTCTTCTTAAATGATGAAGCGCATCAGCGAAAGATTATAGAGGTTATTAGAAAATATCAACCAGAAATAGTGTTATCTAATGCTCCTTCAGATCGTCATCCTGATCATGGTAGAGCGTCCAAACTTATTTCTGATGCTTGCTTTTATTCCGGTTTAAGAAAAGTGGAAACCACTTTTGATGGTTTACCTCAAATTGCTTGGAGGCCAAAGTCGATTTACAATTATATTCAAGATAGATACATAGACCCTGATTTTGTTGTTGATATTACTCCATTTGTTGAGCAGAAGTTGGAAGCTATTATGGCTTTTTCTTCACAGTTCTACGATCCGAATTCTAAAGAACCGGAGTCTCCAATTTCTTCTCAAAATTTTATTCATCACATAAAAGGCAGATGGTCTAATTTTGGTCGATTAATTAACGTTGATTATGCAGAAGGGTTTTTAGCAGAAAGACCTTTCGGAGTTGAAGATATTACACAACTTAGATAGATTTAAATTCTGAACACTTTTTTAAATTGAAAGGCCGTTAATTTCAAAGTTGAAACTAGGGCTCTTTATTAATTGGTTTTAAAAGAAAAAGAAGGGAGGAGTAGCTATACGCCTAATATTTTTGCATTGACATTAAAAACAGATCTCACATCTAACTTTAACGGGAATAAGGTAGCCCTATTGGTTCCGTATTGAAGACTTAATTTTATTTCATCTTGAAAAATGAATTGTTTATAATCGCCCGGAATTGGATCTAATTTTAGGAATGTTCCAATGTTTGTAGGAATTGTCATCTTATTAGCGACTTCGATACGCTCTGTTTCATCATCAAAAATTCCATCACCATTTAAGTCAGCCATAATAAAAACTCTGATGTAATTCATAAAATCAAAGCTGCCAGAATCCGGAGCTATTATTGTTAAATCTAACTGCTTTACTTGAACATCTTGAACAAGCTCTTTTTCAGTGTTGTTTGTTTTAAAAGTTGTATCTGAGTTTGTGGATACAGGAGGTCCATCAAAACGAATAGAATCTGCAAATAAAGGTGCAGGAGGGTAAGTGAAATCTTCCGTAAATTCTAGTTCAAATTGGGTTAGTTTATCTAATTCATCTACTATATCTTCACAAGAATAAAATACTATGGAACTAAGAATTACTGCTAATGTGATTATTTTTTTCATATCAATAATTTTATAAAGGACGTTTTTAAACTCAATTGGTTGTCTGTTTTACTTTAAATTTTACCTAAAAATGGCTTTAGGAGTTTGTTACTTATTTTTTTTACTTCGAAAAATGGAGTAGGATTGGCTCCAAAATTTGCAAAATATCGCTCGATAGATTTAATCATGCTTCCTTCAAAATTCATCGTCAATTTAAGTTCTTTCGCTTTCAATATAGCCTCCCACAATAACCAACTTAATGCTCCAGATGTTCGATATTTAGGGTGTAATGCACCACAGGTGTAATACAACTGGCTTTTATCCCAACAGGTTAATAGTGATGCAACAATAACTCCGTCTAATTCGACTTCTTGTATTTGTGCATTTCCGATTTTTGTTAGTTCGGCAATTCTTTCTAAATATTCTTTTGAATAGCTTAATGGTTCTTTAAAGATTTTGCCATTTTGAATTTTTAGGTCATATAGTTTGGTGACATCCGTTGCAAATTGAATATTACCCCTAGTCCGAATTTTATTAATTTCTTTTCTAAGGGTATCTTTTAAGTTTGAAAATAACTCATCTTCATTCTTAGTTGTATCTAGTAAGTAGGTGTATCGAACTCGCAGATCAAAGTTATCCCAACAGAATGGCAAAAGGTAACTTTCAGTATAGTCAAACTGTCTTAAAAAAAGACTGTTAACTGGTAGTTGATTTAGTAACTCTTCCTGAGATTTTCTGATAAAAGAAATTTGTTTGTCTAACTTTCCTTCATTTGATTGGCTATAAGATATGCTTTGGTAGGGTGTAAGCATTGGAGGAATAATTACTTTTATACCTGCTTTTGTTTTGTAATGATAGGGCATACAAGCTAGTATTTGATCACCTTTTTTATGTAATAAAACCTCCCAGTCTTCTTTGACGACATTTTCCCACCACCAATAAGAACCAAATAGGGTTATTTCATTGCGTTCACAAAAGCTTTTAAATTCGTCTTTGGCAGTCATTGCTTTGCAGATTTCTCAGCGTTTACCGCAAATCTACTTTTTTATCTCATTTTAATTTGTCTGACCAGCAGTTAATAACTAAATATATTTTTATTCAATATTTCTTGGAGCAAACAAAATCGGTTATTTTTGTTAAATGATACAACGAATACAAACACTGTTTTTATTGATTTCTATAGCCACCAATGCTGCTATATTTAGTTTTTCTTTGGCAACAATTAACTATAATGGTCTGTCGAATGACTTTACCATAATGGGTTTAATTGATCGAGGTACAGAAGAGTATATCTATTCAAATTGGTTAATACCGGGCCTAGCAATTTCTGTTATTTTGGTTAGTCTGCTAGCTATCTTTTTGTATAAAAAGCGATCACTTCAAATTAAAACAGCACAATTGGCTTTATTTTTTCAAACGGCTTTTGTGGTAGTTATATTCTATTTTGTAGATCAAGTTGGGCAGCAATTATCAGTCTCTGAGGCCTTAGGATTAGACGCTATAGAAATTACCTATTCATCAGGGAGCTGGCTAGCTTTGTTCCCTTTTATATTTCTATTCTTGGCGATTAGAAATATTCAAAAAGATGAAAAGTTAATCAAGGCTGCTGATCGTTTACGCTAAACAAGTAGGTTCATTTGTTTTAGGTGACCTATACTTTCAGGTCCTAAATTGAAAATTACATCTAGTATACTCAGATTAGGAGTGTATGGAAATTTATCAACAAATACTTGAAGATAAGAATTTTCAGTGATTAATTTTGGTAACTCCCTGTTTTTTGGAGTTATTAATCTCAACTCTTTATAGTTTGGATTATTTTCTTCTATAAAGTCTTTAGTGTATTCTTTTACGAAGGAAACCTTTAAAATGCCTTCAACTATAGTTTCTGCTTCATAATTAAAATCAATTAAATAGGAGTGATTACAAGAGGTGTATAGCTTACTTATTTTATTTTCGTAGTACTCAAAGAAAGGTGAGCGTTTATAGGCGTTTTCTATTGTTTTCCAGTGAAGTGTTTTCCAATCCTCAGCTTTTGAAAGCTTTATATCTTTCGTTAACGAATGATTTTTCCTGCCTGCGAGGGGTATAGATAACGCAAAGGGTCCGTTTGCAGTCATTATATTTGTTCTATTCCTATAGGTCTGTTTCGGAAAATGCTCATGAATTTCAATGGCAATCTTATCTGCTTTCAAATATTCACTATACTGAATAGCAGGAGCAAAGTAAGCGGTAGCAAATAAACTTTTGATCATTACAGAACGGCTATTGCAGAAATTTCAACATTTACTTTTTTCGGAAGACATGAAACTTCGACAGTTTCTCTTGCAGGAAAATTTTCTGTAAAATAATTCGCATACACTTCATTGATCGCATCGAAGTTATTCATATCAGAAACAAAGATGCTACATTTTACAATATTTGAATAATCGGCACCTACTTCATTTAGGATAGCACCTAAATTATCCATCACTTTTTTGGTTTCTGTTTTTATGTCGCTCATCTCTAACTCACCTGTGTTAGCATCTAGTGCGATTTGCCCTGAAACATATAACGTATTTTCTACTAAAATTGCTTGGTTATATGGTCCTATAGGTGCAGGTGCGTTTGCCGAATTGATAATTCTTTTCATGTTTAGTTTATTAAGTCGTAATAGTTTCTTCTTCTATTTAATTTTAGGTCTTGTAGCACAGATGCTTTTACGTTTATGGTTACATTATAACTTTTTTGGAATCCTAAAGGGATCCAGTTAAAGCTTAATTCCCAACAATGTAAGTCTCTGTAAATATTTACATTGGTATAAGTAATGTCCTTTCGTTCAAAATCATACCCTGAGTTGAAGTCTACTTTCCATTTATCCGTCAGCTTTAATTCTCCATTGAAGTTTAATGTTTGGGTAATCGTCTCTTCTAATAAAGGCTTACTGTAATTTATTACATAAGATACTCCAAAAGCCCAGGGCACATTAAAGTCAATATATTGATCAAGATTTCTATTGATATGGTCTAAATCGTCTTCTGATACTTTATCACTTTTCTTCTTCTTTGATTTGTCTCCTCCCCTAAATTGCATTTGAAAAGCCACGTTTCCATTGGTAAATCTGGTCAACTTGCCATTCTTGTCTAAATTTAGTTTGTTAATCCTTGTTTTTGTCTCTTTATCTAAAGCATATGGATCGAATGTTCCTGAAAAAGTAACGTTTAAAAAGTCATTAATTCGAGTTCTTCCATTTAATCGTATTGCATCCCACTTTAAGGAGTCTCGTTCAAAATCAATTCCTGTATTAAGTCCAAAATTGTCTAAAAGAGTTACCTTTTTTACAGCCATTCCTGTATCACTTTTTGCAAGGACTTTCATTTCAACAATATTTAGTAAGTTGAAATTTAGTCTATTACTTCTATTTGTGTTAGGTCTGCCAAATATACCTGATTCATAAATAGAATACTCTACTTCTTTTCCTGAGGTGTCTGTATATGACCTTAAACCATCTCTTACTTCAGGTGTAAAACTGTAGGACACTTGAGGCGTCATTACATGTCGAATAGCTTTAACTTTTCCTTTTTTAAATTGTGCTAAACCGTAGATTTTGGTTCCCAAGTTAGCAGAGAATTGGATGTTTCTAGAACTACTAAATCCTTGATTTGTATCAGTATCTAGCGATTGAATTAAATTTCCGTTTTCATCAGTAACCCCATTAGAGGTATTAAATTCTTTATTAATTGTTTTGAAGTACCAAAATTCGTTGTAATTAAGCGTAGGTTGTAGCGTAAAATATTTACCAATTTTTGCAGATGTACTGATTGGAATACCATGCTTTACACCATTCCTCATTTCATTTGAAATAATATTATCCAGCTGATTAATTGAAATATTTGAATCGGCAACATTTAATGTGTTTCTAAAGTTACCTGAATAGGATAGTCCTATATTGCGTCCAACATTATTTTTGGTACTATTCCCTTTAAATGGAAATATACGCGACATGTTAACGCCTACATTTGGAGCGGAAACAGAAACCTGTCGTGTCTGCGTGTTTTGGCTATGACTAGCTCCCACATTCATAGAGAACGGTGAGTTTGGAAACAATTTACTGTAGGTGATAGAAGATTGAAAATTGTTTGATAGATAATTATTTGGAGCACTATTCAGGTTGTTGGTAAAGTTGGTACTTGTGCCTGCCTGAACACTTGCTGAAAAATTACTATACGGTCTTGCTTTTGGATCTTGGGTGTGTCTCCAATTTACCCAAAACTCATTACTTTCAGTAAAAGTTGGGAATTCTCGATAACCATCTTTAATTGAAGAATAGGATAAGGACAAGTTACCAGAATGCGAGTATCTTTTTCTATAACTTGATTCTATTCTACCTGAATAACTCCCTTTTGAGTAAATGTCCCCCGTTATTTTCAAATCTGCTCTTTCTCCAATAGAAAAGTAGTAACCCCCATCTTTTAGGAAGAATCCTAGACGCGGAGAATCTCCATAAGCTGGTATCAATATACCCGAAGATCTACCTTTTTTATTTGGAAACAGTCCAAATGGTAATCCTAGCGGTGTAGGAACTCCACCAACCTTCAGAATTGTAGGACCCGTAACAATCTTGTTATTTGGAATTACCTTTAATTTTGAAGTGGCAAGAGAATAGTGCGGTTCACCTAAATTACACGTGGTATAATATCCATCTTTTATATACAGCACATCGGTAGCTGTTTTTTTTACTTTATCTCCTTTAACGTAACCTTCTCCTTCTTGAGTAGTTACTTCAGAAATAGTGCCTTTCTTTGTTTTGAAATTATAGGTCATTTCTGATGCACTGTAGGAAGAACCATTTTCGGTAAACTCGGGTGTTCCGGCAGGATTTCCCAATGAATCTTTTCCGCCTTTCGCAAAAACTAAATCTTTATTCAAGTCTACAATTATGGTATCTGCCGTTAAACTAATTACGCCATAATAAACCTCTGCTGACCCAAAAAGATAGATTTTTTGAGTTAACAAATCCACTCGCATAGAATCTTTTGCCTTGTATTGAGTTTTGGTCTCGACAGCATCTTTCGAAATTGTGGTATCAATTTTGACCACCTCAGTCGAGTCTTTTGAAGGAAAGTCAGTAAATAGAGCGGTACTAGCAAATAAACCAGTGCTAAAAATTAACGTAGTTATCAACATTGAGTAGATGAAAAACTGTCTTAAATAAGCCCTAGATAACAAGGTAATATAACTATTTTTGTTGATAGACTAATGCTCTGTAATGAGGCGTCAAAGCTAATTAAATTAAATCAATTTCAGATTTTATCCGATGAATTCAAAACGACTTTTAATCTTAGTAAGTATACTTCTTTTTAATTTTCAGCTTTCAATTGCTCAAGATTCTGATGATAACTTTTTCGGAGGAATCAAAACAGTAGTCATTGATGCGGGTCATGGAGGAAAGGATGTTGGCTGTTTGGGCTCTGTTGGGCGGGAAAAGGACGTTGCACTATCGATCTCTTTAAAATTGGGAGACTATCTTAAAGAAACATTTCCAAATCTAAACGTAATTTATACAAGAAAAACAGACGTTTTTATTGAACTAAATGAAAGGGCTAAAATAGCCAATAGGAATAAAGCAGATTTATTTATTTGCATTCATGCAAATGCAGGAAGTTCTTCAGCTTTTGGTACAGAGACCTACGTGATGGGTAACGCTAAGTCAGAAACAAACTTGAAGGCCGCTCAACGTGAGAATGCTTCCATTCTTTTGGAAGAAAATTATGAAGCTAAATATGATAATTTTGATCCAAATTCTGCAGAATCATACATTGCTTTAACCTTGATGCAGAGTGCCTTTCAAGAACAAAGTATCGCTTTTGCCGACAAAGTACAACGTCAGTTTAGAGAGCGAGTTGGAAGAAAGGATAGAGGTGTAAAGCAGGCCCCTTTTCTGGTATTACACCAAACTACAATGCCTTCAGTTCTTATAGAAACGGGATTCTTAACCAATATTTCTGAAGAAAAGTTTTTAACCTCTGATGTAGGCCAAGATTATCTTGCTTCAGCTATTTATAGAGCCTTTAAAGAATACAATACGGAGATTGAAAATAGAGCTAAATTGCTTTATGGAGCTGACAAGGTTTCGCAATCTAGAGAAAAGGAAACTCAACACTCAAAAAAAGATCATCAAAAAAGTACACTTAAACCAACAGTTTCAAATGAAGATGTTACTTTTATGGTCCAATTAGCAACCTCGTCAAAATTGGTAGAAACCAAACCTGAAAATTTTAAACGATTGGAAGGTGTAACATATTATGAGGCTGGAGGTTTATATAGATATACATACGGAAACGTGGATTCATGGGATAGAGCTTATGAATTGCAAAAAGAGGCAGTAGATAAAGGATACAATGACGCATTTATTATTGCGTTTCATAAAGGCAAACGAGTTTCAGTAAATGAAGCTTTAAAGCTTTTAAAATAAGTAAGATGAAAATTACTAAAGAAGTTAAATTAGGGTTTATTGTTATTTTAGCAATAGGTTTATTTATTTGGGGAGCTAGTTTCTTAAAAGGTAAGGATATCTTTTCTAAAGATGTCTATTTTTATGGAGTCTACCCTCGAGTCGAAGGATTAGGCGTTTCAAACCCGGTAATTATAAATGGATTTAAAGTAGGTCGGGTGAATAAAATCTATTTTCATCCTAATATGAATGGAGACTTAGTTGTTCAGTTTTCTGTAGATGCGAATAAATTTGCTATTCCTATAGACACCAGAGCAAGAATTGCTAGTGCGGATATTTTGGGTTCTAAATCTATTGACCTAGTTATTGGGTCATCCATGACGTATGCTAAGTCTGGAGATACATTACAATCTGATGTAGAGGCTTCTTTAACAGATGAAGTAAATCAACAAATTTTGCCGTTGAAACGAAAAGCGGAAGATTTAATTCAAACCGTTGATTCTGCAATTATGGTCGTTAGTGCTATTTTTAATCAAGAAGCAAGGAATGACTTAAGCTCAAGTTTTGGAAGTATTAAAAGATCTTTAGAGACTTTCGAAATGACAGCAAAACGAATTGATGCCATGATTGCAGAAGAAAAAGATAAGTTTAGTGCCATCTTTTCAAATGTAGAATCAATTTCTACCAATCTAAAGAACAACAATGAAAACTTAACTATTGCCATAGAGAATATTAATCAGATTTCAGATTCATTAGCAAATTCAAATCTGAAAGAAACTATAAATAATGCAGCAGTTGCCATGGAGTCCGCTGCTAAAGTGCTAAAACAAATTGAAAGTGGAGAGGGGACTGTTGGGGCTTTGCTCAATAACGACACCCTATACACTAATTTAGAAGCTGCATCTAAGGACTTAGATAAATTATTCTTGGACTTAAGGTTGAATCCTGAAAGGTATGTTCATTTCTCAATTTTTGGCAGAAAGAACAAGGGAAATAAAAAGATAAAAGCACAGATAAGCAATAAGTAAACTACTTGATTTAATCGTATGGATACAGCAAATATTATTTTTATTCTTATAGCAATTGGGGCAATTGCTTTATTCGCTAAGAATTTAAAAACTATTAATAGAAATATTAATCTGGGAAAAGATGTAGATATTTCTGATAACAAGTCAGAGCGTTGGAAAAAGATGTTAATGATTGCAATCGGCCAATCGAAAATGGTTAAAAAACCAATTTCTGGGTTCTTGCACATTATTGTTTACGTTGGTTTCATCATAATCAATATTGAAGTTCTTGAGATTTTAACGGATGGGATTTTTGGAACACACCGATTTTTTGCAAGCTTTTTAGGTCCTCTTTATGATGTACTTATATTTTCATTTGAGTGGTTAGCTTTCCTTGTTCTAGTTGCTTGTGTTATCTTCCTTATCCGAAGAAACATGCTTTCAATTAGACGATTTGGTTTAAAAGAAATGATGGGATGGCCAAAAACTGATGCAAACATCATTTTAGTTGTTGAGGTCTTGTTGATGGGTGCATTTCTTACAATGAATGCTTCAGATTATTTATTGCAAGGACTAAATGCAAATCATTATATAGTTGCAGGTTCTTACCCAATTAGCGCAAATCTGATAGCACCCCTAATGGATGGGATGTCTATCTCTAGTTTAGTAGCTATTGAGCGTGCAACTTGGTGGTTTCACATTATTGGAATTTTTGCTTTCTTGAATTATTTGCCTTATTCTAAGCATTTTCACATTATGTTAGCTTTTCCAAACGTATTTTATTCTAAACTTAATCCTAAAGGACAGTTTACTAATATGGAATCTGTGAAGAAAGAAGTAGAAATGATGTTTGATCCTGCTGCTGATCCTTATGCTGCGCCTGCAGAGCCTGTAGGTGAACCTGAGCGATTTGGAGTTAAAGATGTTACAGATTTATCTTGGAAAAGCCTTATGGACGCTTATTCTTGTACTGAATGTGGAAGATGCTCTGAGCAATGTCCTGCAAATATTACAGGTAAGCTACTTTCTCCGCGTAAGATCATGATGGATACGCGTGACCGCTTAGAGGAAGTTGGTAAGAATATAGATAAGCATGGCAAAGATTATTCTGATGGAAAGTCATTGTTAGGTGATTATATCTCTGAAGAAGAACTTTGGGCTTGCACAACATGTAATGCTTGTGTGGAAGCTTGTCCTGTAAGTATAGATCCGCTTTCGATTATTGTTGAGATGAGAAGATCTTTAATTATGGAAGATTCTAAGGCGCCAAGTGAATTGACTGGTATGCTTAGTAATATTGAAAATAATGGAGCTCCTTGGCAGTTTGCAACAGCAGACCGTTTAAATTGGAGAGATGAAAAATAATAGAAATTACTAGAAGATAAATAGAGTATAAAGATGAGCGAGCAATCGATGAATGTAAATACAATGGCTGAAATGATGGCCAAAGGTGAGACTGCAGACGTATTATTTTGGGTAGGATGTGCAGGAAGTTTTGATGATAGAGCCAAAAAAATTACTCGTGCTTTTGTTAAAATATTGAATCATGTTGGTGTAAACTTTGCTGTATTAGGGACTGAGGAAAGTTGTACGGGAGATCCTGCAAAAAGAGCAGGAAATGAATTTTTGTTTCAAATGCAAGCAATGGGAAATATCCAAGTGCTGAATGCTTATGAGGTAAAAAAGATTGTGACCACTTGTCCGCATTGTTTTAATACTTTAAAAAATGAATATCCTTCTTTGGGAGGTGATTATAATGTGATGCACCACTCTCAATTTTTACAAGAGTTAATAAATGACGGAAGGCTTACCATAGAAGGAGGAGCCTTTAAAGGAAAGAAAATAACTTTTCATGATCCGTGTTATCTAGGAAGAGCAAATGATGTTTACGAAGCTCCAAGGAGCCTAATTGAAAAATTGGATGCAGAGTTAGTAGAAATGAAAAGATGCAAAAGTAAAGGGTTGTGCTGTGGTGCCGGTGGTGCTCAAATGTTTAAAGAAGCAGAGCCTGGTAACAAAGAAATTAATGTTGAAAGAACAGAAGAAGCATTGGAAACGAAGAGTGATATTGTCGCTGTAGGTTGCCCATTCTGCATGACGATGATGACTGACGGTGTTAAGAATAAGAATAAAGAAGAAGATGTGCTTGTATATGATTTATCAGAATTGATAGCTCAAGCGAATGACTTATAAAACATACATTAGAATTAGTGGTATAAAAAAGGGAATTCAATGATTTGAATTCCCTTTTTTTTGTGCCGAATAGAAACTATCGGTTTATTATTAATTTCTTAGTAGAGCTAAATCCATTTGTTAAAACTTGAATAAGATAGGTGCCTTCAGCTAATGCAGAACAGTCTATTTGCGAATCCTTTCTGTTCAGATTTTTTCTCATCATTATTTCACCTGTAATCGAATAAATAGTATAAATAGCTTGTGTTTCGTTCTCTAAATTTAAAGTAAAATTATTCTTAGCAGGACTTGGAAAAATAGTCCAATTCACTTCACTTATTTTTTGATTTTTTGTGGAAGTAATTAGTGGTTTAAATGACCAAACTGAATTTAAGCTAGCAGATGAAGAATCAAATCCACCCACTAGATATCCAATATTACCAATAGTAAAGTATGCAGATGATGATCTTCTAGCGCCTGAGAAGCTTGGCATTGGGGTCCATGTATCTTGATTTGGATTGTATGCATAATAATCATTTAAAACATTCCCTGTAACCAATTGATGTCCGCCACCAACTATTATATCTTCTCCAACATTTATAGACGCAGCATTCAATCTAGGTTGTCCTGGGAAACTAGTTTTTTGAGACCAAGTATTTGTGTTCGGATTATACGCCCAAAGAGCACCATGCATTGAGCTACCAGTATGGCCATGTGTGATGTATAGTAAACTGTCAGTACCAAAAAAGGAGGCTCCTGAAGTAGCACCTAATGGTATATTTGCTTGTCTAGTCCATGTGTCTGTATTTGGATCATACTCCCACATTTGGTTAGAATATGGAGTGCTGCTGTTTAATGTACCACCGACTACATAGCCTTTACCATTTAGGCTAACTCCTTTAGCTCCTCTAGTACCATAGCCTGGATAATTAGCTCTTATAACCCAACCATCAACGGATGGAACATATTCTGCAAAATCGAAATAGGTAGTTGTTCCATCATAGCCTCCACCTGCATACACTCTATTTCCAATAGAAAAGGAAAAACCGTTATTTCTTCCTGCTCCTGGAAAACTGGATTTGGCTGTCTATGAATTTAGAATTGGATCATATTCATAAAGGGTATTGGAATTTGAAGCTGTTGAACTTCTCCCAAAAACAATATAGCCTTTGTTTCCTGAACTCATTCCTGTAACTACAGATTTCGCTGTTGGAATATTTGTTCTTTGTACCCAAACTTGAGCATACATGCTTGCAGAAAAGCAAATACTAACAAACGTTAATATATATGGTTTCATAATTCTTTATGATTAATTAGTAAGAGGTTTTGTTATTTCAATAAATCGCAAAATATGAAATTTCGTCAAAGTTGTCTAGGAAAAATATATTGAGATAAAATTGCACTATTAAAGCTAACTTCTTTCCATGAGTCAATATCAAAATCTAATACACCAACTCCTGAAGTGGGTAAGTGTCCTATCGAATCCCCTGAATAGTAATCAATAAGAAAGGTTTGAGTTGGATTATGGCCAAAAATTAGTACTGTGGAATTACAATCATTAATTTGTTCAATGAATGATCGCATAAAAGAAGGAGATGCATCATAAAGCGCCGCATCTCCTTTAATATTCTTTTTATCAAATTTTAATATCTCACAAAATAATTTAGCTGTTGATATTGCTCTATCTGCAGTGCTTGAGTAAACTAAATCTATTTTCGGAATAGTTTCCTTTAAAGAATTTGCTACTAATTCGGCATCGCTTATTCCCCGCTCATCAAGCTTTCTGATGAAATCAGATCGTCCTGATATTCCCACTTGAGCCTTTGCATGCCGAATTAAAACCAGCCGCTTCATTTGTTATTCTCCAATCTTTGGGTTAAAACTTTCCTTTTCAATCTTATTCATAAATATAGGTAGTAAAAAATACTCAAGTACAGATGAATTAGATGCAAAAATATGCTTGGCAAAACTTTTTAAACTTGCTGTCAATTCTTTAGCGTATACCTGATTTAGCTTTGGTAAAACTTGGTTTAACTCAACTAATTTGGCTTCCAAATATGCTTCTTTTTCTCTTTGACCTTCAGGTAATTTAGCTAACTCTTCTTCAAATGCTTCAACAAAAAAGGATTCCGCTTTAACATAAAAATTGTGTAAAATTTCTGGTGAAGTGTAGGTTCTCATATGTGAGAGTTTAATGGACTCTGCTTTTTCATCTTTACTTACTTCGCCATCATCAGAAATTGCAGCTAGAAGTGCAACTATTGCAGGTGATTTTAGTAAAATAATTCTATCTTCTTCGTTTAATTGCTCAATTTCTGTTGGCATTCTATTTTTTTTAAAGGTTATTCACGCAAATATAATTTAGTTTTGTTAGAAATTTATAGGAACTATTATAAAGATTATGGCAAAGTATTCCTTTGAGTTGAATAATGAGCTTGTATTTAAGACGAGCAGAAGTGGAGGTAAAGGCGGCCAAAACGTAAATAAAACAGAGACAAAAGTTCAGTTACTATTTATAGTAGACGCTTCTACCGTTTTAACTGCTTATGAAAAACAGCTTATTCAACTGCGGCTTGCTAATCGAATTAATCAACAAGGCGCTCTTCAGCTAAGTTCAAGTGAAACAAGAAGTCAATTGGCTAACAAAGATGTTGTAATCAACTTATTTTATGAGTTAGTTAATGCAGCGTTATTTGTCAAGAAAAAACGCAAAATTAGTAAGCCCTCAAAAGCGGCAATAAGAAAACGAATTGAGGCCAAAAAACGTCAAGCTAAGAAGAAAGAAAATCGAAAGAAAAACTTTTAACTGCAAGCATTCCAGATTACTTCATTCGGTGTAGGAGCTATAATTTCTATTATCTCTTTAGTTACAGGATGTGTGAAGTTTATTTTTCTGGCATGCAAGTGAATAGATGCATCATGATTTGTGCGATCAAATCCATATTTTACATCACCTTTAATCGGACTGCCGATAGTGGACAGTTGCACTCTAATCTGATGGTGTCTTCCAGTAAAAGGAGTAACCTCTAATAGAAAGTAGCGGTCTAACTTTTTAATTACTTCATACTTAAGCGTAGATTCTTTGCTATCCTTGTATTCGTGCGCATAAGCATAAGACTTATTCTTTTGTCTATTTCTTAACAAGTGATGGGTAATGGTTTCTATTTGTTTAGGCGGCTGATTTTTGACTACTGCCCAATAGGTTTTTTGCACTTCTTTATCTTGAAATTGGGCATTCATTCGAGCTAGAGCTTTACTAGTTTTTGCAAAGAGCACAATACCGCTTACAGGTCTGTCTATTCGGTGAATAGTACCAACAAAAGCATCTCCTGGCTTATTGTATTTTTCTTTTAAATGAGCGGCTACTATTTCATTGAGCGGCTCATCACCTGTTTTATCTCCTTGAACGATATCTCCTGAAATTTTATTGATTGCAATAAGGTGATTGTCCTCGAATAGAATTTCTAATTTTCTTGACATATTTAATATTGCTCTTTTTCATTTGGAAAATCTTTCGATTTCACATCTTTTATATAATTCATTACTGAGCTTTCTATTTGCTCGTAAAGATTATTGTATCTTCTTATGAATCTAGGATTAAACTCGTTAGTGATTCCAAGTAAGTCATGAATAACCAACACTTGGCCATCTACACCATTTCCGGCTCCAATTCCTATTATCGGTATAACCACAGATTCAGCTACTTGCTTAGCCAAGTGCGCAGGAATTTTTTCTAATACAATGCTAAAACATCCTGCTTCTTCCAACAATTTGGCATCAGCTAAAAGTTTTTGAGCTTCTTCTTGCTCTTTAGCTCTAACCACATAGGTACCAAATTTATATATCGATTGGGGCGTAAGTCCCAAATGTCCCATAACAGGAATTCCTGCTGACAAAATTCGTTGAATCGATTCTAAAATTTCGCTGCCACCTTCCATTTTTACTGCATGAGCACCCGACTCTTTCATTATTCGGATGGCTGAGGACAAGGCCTCTTTTGAGTTTCCTTGATATGTTCCGAAAGGTAAATCAATTACAACTAAACAATGTTCTATTGCTCTTACTACAGAAGAGGCGTGATAAATCATCTGGTCTAAGGTTATTGGTAATGTTGTTTCATGACCCGCCATAACATTTGATGCAGAATCACCTACCAATATAATGTCAATGCCTGCCTGGTCTACTATTTTTGCCATGGAGTAGTCGTACGCAGTTAACATAGAGATTTTCTCTCCCTTAGTTTTCATTTCTTGAAGGGTATGCGTAGTGATCCTTTTTGAATTTTTTGATTTAGCTGTAGACATAGTTTAGATTTAGTGTGTCTAATATCTTGAAAAAACAAAACTACAAATCTATTTCGTGAATATTTTAAATTGGTAATTTAGCGGTTATGAAAAAATGGAATCTAGGAATTATAGGACTTATAATAGTATTGTTTTCGAGTTGTGAAACGGATGTAGACTTGATCCAATCATATGAGCCAAATTCATTTATTTTTGGGTTATTAGATCAACATGCAGATACTCAATTTGTAAGAGTAAATAAAGCATTTTTAGGTACGCTGAGTATTGAAGAAATGGCTGCTATAGGTGATTCGATAAATTACAATCCTGGTGATTTACAAGTAGAAATTAATTTAAAATCTTATTTTAATCTACAAGGCAGAATTATAGCAGACAGAGATACCACTATCGTTCTAGAGGAGTTACAAAGGTCAAAACAAACAGGATTCTTTAATAATGATGACTACACGGTATTTTATGCAACTACGCCATTTCCACAAGAAGAGAATAATGTAAATGTTGATTATGAATTAAAAGTTACTAACCTACGAACAGGCAAAATCATTTCAGGTAAAACTCAATTGGTGAAAGATGCACGATTATCTAGGCCAAACTCAAATTCAAGTTTAGTTTCTTTTACCAAATTGACAAATGAGGGTTATGTTTTACTTCCTTCTTTTCAGGTGGAATGGATTTCAACTGTAAATGCAGTAAAACACGAAGTGTATATGCGATTTTTTTATGACGAGATTACACTAAGTACAAATGATACAGTAACAAATAATTCATTTGATTACTTTGTAGGTACCACTGAGAATTCAGGGGGAAATCCAGGTATTAAAATGTTTACTAGTTTTTCTCCAATAAACTTTTACAGAGCAATTGGTCAGAAATTAGAGACAAAAACAGGAATACAACGAATAAGACCGCGCGTACAGATTTATATGATTATGGCTAATCAAGACTTTTCTTTATACGTTGACGCTTCAGAACCATCAAACGATATAAATCAGAATAAACCAACTTATTCTAACCTATCAAATGGATTAGGAATATTTGGGGCTAGAAATAATAGTTTCGTAACTATTAGGGACTTGCAATTTAATCAAGGAAGCTTAGAATTATTGATAAGTCTTGAGTCTACACGTGATCTAAGCTTTAAACAGGTTTAATAGCTGACGTTTTGTCACGCCTTTGTCAGCCTTTTTTACACAAAAATTTATCTATCGTGTCATTTTTTCAATAAATGTCATGCAAACCCTAATGGCATAGTCATTGCCAAAGGTGTAATGTAATAAAATGAATTGTTGAACAACTGAATAAATAATAAATTATGAGTAAGATTATTGGAATTGACTTAGGAACTACCAACTCATGTGTATCTGTAATGGAGGGTAATGAGCCTGTAGTAATTCCTAACAGCGAAGGTAAAAGAACTACACCTTCAATTGTTGCTTTTATTGAAGGCGGCGAGAGAAAAGTAGGAGATCCTGCAAAAAGACAAGCGATCACTAACCCAACAAAAACTATAGCATCTATCAAGAGATTTATGGGTAACAAATTCAGCGAAATTGAAAAAGAAGTTGGAAGAGTTCCTTACAAAGTAGTTAAAGGCGATAACGATACTGCTAGAGTTGAGATAGACGATAGAAAGTATACTCCTCAAGAAATTTCTGCAATGATTCTTCAAAAAATGAAGAAAACTGCTGAAGATTATTTAGGAACTACTGTTTCTGAAGCAGTAATTACTGTTCCTGCTTACTTCAATGATGCACAGCGTCAAGCAACAAAAGAAGCTGGTGAAATTGCAGGATTAAAGGTAAGAAGAATCATTAACGAGCCAACTGCAGCAGCTTTAGCTTATGGAATGGATAAGAAAAGTGAAGATGTGAATATCGCTGTTTTTGACTGTGGTGGTGGTACACATGACGTTTCTATCTTAGAATTAGGTGATGGAGTATTTGAAGTGAAATCTACCGATGGTGATACTCACTTAGGTGGGGACGATTTTGACCAAGTATTAATCGACTGGTTAGCGGAAGAATTTAAAAATGATGAGGACATTGATTTAAGAAAAGATCCAATGGCTCTTCAACGTTTGAAAGAAGCTGCTGAGAAAGCAAAAATTGAATTATCTAGCTCTTCTTCTACAGAAATTAATTTACCATATGTTACAGCAACAGCTTCAGGACCAAAGCACTTAGTTAGAGCATTGTCAAAAGCAAAATTTGAGCAACTAGCTGACGAGTTAATCAAAAGAACCATAGAGCCATGTAGAACTGCTTTAAAGGCAGCTGGAATGACCGTAAACGATATTGATGAAGTTATCTTAGTAGGTGGATCTACCAGAATACCTGCAATTCAAGAAGCGGTAAAAGCATTCTTCGGTAAAGAGCCTTCAAAAGGAGTGAATCCTGACGAAGTAGTAGCAATTGGTGCTGCTATCCAAGGTGGAGTATTGACAGGTGAAGTTAAAGATGTATTGTTATTAGATGTAACACCTTTATCTTTAGGTATTGAGACAATGGGTGGTGTAATGACTAAACTAATTGAAGCAAATACGACAATTCCAACCAAAAAGTCAGAAACGTTCTCTACTGCTTCAGACAATCAGCCTTCGGTGGAGATTCACGTATTACAAGGTGAGCGTCCGATGGCATCAGGAAACAAAACAATTGGTCGTTTTCACTTAGATGGTATTCCTCCTGCACAAAGAGGTATTCCTCAAATTGAAGTAACATTTGATATTGATGCTAATGGAATTCTAAATGTGTCTGCTAAAGATAAAGCAACTAACAAAGAGCAAAGTATCCGTATCGAAGCGTCTTCAGGTTTAAGTGAAGAAGATATTGCAAAAATGAAGCGTGATGCGGAAGAAAATGCAGAATCTGACAAAGCAGCTAAAGAAAAAGTAGACAAACTGAATCAAGCAGATTCATTGATTTTCCAAACAGAAAAGCAATTGAAAGAGTTTGGTGACAAATTGCCTGCTGATAAGAAAGAGCCAATCGAAGCAGCTTTAGCTGAATTGAAGACAGCTTATGAAGGTCAAGATTTAGCAGCGATAGAGCCAGCAATGGAAAAATTAAACACCATTTTCCAAGAAGCAGCTCAAACGATGTATCAGAATACTGAAGGAGCTGCGCCACAAGATGGAGCACCACAAGACTCAACTGATGAAGTTACTGATGTTGACTTTGAAGAAGTAACAGAGGATAAGAAGTAATCTTCTTTTAATCCAATCTAACGCCCACACTAAATTTTTAGTGTGGGCTTTTTTTGTGAATGAACTTATCCCGTTTATATCCGTTAAATTTGTTTTATCATTTAACTGATAGTTTTTGGATAGGACTACGATATACGATTTTGCTATTATTGGTTTTGGTGCTTCTGGTGCGCATTTAGCATTAGCCATGCTTAATGATCCTTTCTTTAAGGATAAATCGATTATAATCGTTGATGAGGATA
The DNA here is from genome assembly GCA_018402765.1 of Vicingaceae bacterium. GTDB lineage: Bacteria > Bacteroidota > Bacteroidia > Flavobacteriales_E > Vicingaceae > Acidiluteibacter. Next base: position 93,308 of record JAGYIE010000005.1, read on the forward strand.
TTCATAATAAAATAGACAAAAAATGGAGCTTTTGGTCTACAGATGAGGTTATTTCCTTTCCATTTTTGCAAAAGTGGAAGAAAACCAACTTCATTTCTAAGACGGTTGATCTTCAATTAGATTTAAAACCTTACATCTATTATACAGTTGATGCCAATGATTTTAAAGCCTATTGCTTAGAAAAGGTGCAACTGCATAAACAGATCTCGGTGTTGGAAGGTAAAGTATTAGAAGCTAATGAGCAGGATGAGGTTGTGGAATTGATCACTCCTCAGGGAAATGTTAAGGCTGCACAGGTTTTCGATAGTAGAATAGCAGAATCTTTCAGTCAGTATACCACAGGAATAAAATTATTACAGCATTTTAAAGGAGTAATTATAGAAACGGAGCAGCCAACTTTTGATGCTTCCACCTTTACCATGATGGATTATCGAAAGCCGCACTGCGATTCTTGCAGTTTTATGTATGTTTTGCCATTTTCATCTCAAAGAGCATTGTTTGAGTTTACGTTCTTTAATCATTCAGTAGCAGATGAAAAAGTGTATGACCAAGCAATTACTGAGTATTTAAATGAGCATTACCCAAATTGCACTTATACTGTTGTAGAAACAGAGCAGGGAGTCATTCCAATGACGGATTATGCTTTTCATAAGGATAGCACCAATCGGATTACTAAAATAGGAACAGCAGGAGGTTGGGTGAAACCATCTACTGGGTATTCTTTTCATAATTCGCAAAAATATGCGAAGGAAATGGTTCGTCGCATTAAATCAGTGGAGCGTTTAAATAGAAGGATGGGAAAAGTAAAAGGCAGCATTTATGATACTGTATTTCTTGAAGTATTGAATCATAAGAATGAGTGGGGACCTACCTTGTTTTCTCAGATGTATTCTCGAAACAGCATTCGCACTATGTTTCGCTTTTTAGATGAGGAAACCAATTTTTTAGAAGAATTAAAGATAATGCTTTCTTTTTCTCCAATGCCCTTTTATAAGGCGATTTTACGTCTCATTGTGCGCTATATTTTTTGCCACCCAAAATCCCGTTGAAAAACAACCTTGTAACAGAAAACCTCCTGTTGGGGCATCCCAATCAATCATTTCTCCTGCGCAAAATATAGTGGGGAAAGCCTTTAAACTGTAATTGTCATTTAAGCTTTCAAAATCAACTCCACCTACGGTAGAGATGGCTTCATCAATCGGCCTTAATCCTTCAATGCGAATTTGTAATGCTTTTACTTTTTGTATTCCAACCGAATGATCTACATATTCTGCTTTGGTGGTGAACTGCTTTAAAATAGCATTTTTCTGCGGACTTAACTGCAACTTATCCTTATAATTACTACTTTCTCCTAACCGGTTTTTTAGTTCTTCTACTGAATTATGTGGTTTTAAGTCAAGTTCTATCTCGGCACTTCCATTTTTATTCAGTTCATTTCTAATTAGAGATACAAGCGGATAAATAATATTTCCTTCTAATCCATACTTGGTAATGGTGGCTTCCCCTTTTAGTTGAATATTTTGATACGTTATCGCTATATTTTTTAATGGTTTTCCTTCATGAGCACTTAAAAAGTTAGTATCCCAGTTTACAGAGATCCCGCAATTTGAAGGCTGAAATGGCTTTGTTGATATTCCTTTTTTTGTCAATAAATGGATCCAATTACCGTCACTTCCTGTTTTTTTCCATGAAGCTCCACCCATCGCCAAAACAATGTAGTCAGCATTAATCTCTTCTCCATTGGTAAAAGACACCTGATTATTTTTAAAATCAATTAACTCATAACCGGTTTTTATGATCACACCTTTTTCCAATAAATTATATTCTATTCTCCTAAGCACAGATACTGGTTTTATGCCTTCTTCTGGAAATACTCTTCCGCTAGAGCCTTCATAAGTTGGAATGTATAGTTGGGCTAACCACATCCTAAAGTGCTTGTTAGAAAATGTTTCTAATGGACTTCTTAGTTTATCTTTGGGAAAGTAGGTATTGATTAATGCTTCTCTTTTAATTGAATTTGTTAAGTTAAACCCACCTTTTCCTGCAACTAAAAACTTTCTCCCAATAGTTTTTTCTTTCTCATAAATCGTAACTTCAAACTTGTCACTTAAAAAATATGCTGCAATTAAAGCAGTAGGGCCTCCGCCGATAATAGCTATTGACTTTTTCACTATGCAAACATAGAAAAAGCCGTTAGTAGTTTGAAGAATATGGGTTCCTTTTATTTTTTGTACTTAGTTTTGTGAAGCACTAAAAGATAAATTATGACTAAACAGCAACCACTAATTTTAATTACAAATGATGATGGAATTACTGCACCTGGAATACAGCATTTGATTTCGATAGCAAAATCAATTAGTGGTGAAATTTATGTTGTAGCTCCAGATAAGCCTCAGAGTGGAATGGGGCATGCAATAACAATGAATGCTATGCTAAGAATTCATTCGTTTCCAATGGATGGAGTGACCGCATTTAGTTGCACAGGAACACCTGTTGATTGTGTAAAATTGGCGATTGCTAAAGTAGTTCCACGAACTCCTGATTTAATTTTATCTGGAGTGAACCATGGATCAAATTCTTCTATTAATGTGATTTACAGTGGCACTATGTCGGCTGCTGTAGAAGGTGCAATAGAAGGTATTCCATCAATCGGCTTTTCATTGTGCGATCATAGTATTGATGCTGATTTTGAGCCATCTGGGGAATTTATCAAGCGCATTATTGAGTTTGTTTTGAGTCATCCCATGGAAAAGAATACGTGTTGGAATGTTAACTTTCCTTCTATTGCAAAGGAGTTGATTAAAGGAATAAAAGTATGTAGACAAGCACGTGCAGTTTGGGAAGAGGAATTTCAAGAAAGAAATGATCCTTCTGGAAAGCCTTACTACTGGCTTACAGGTAAATTTGTAAATCACGAACCTGAACAAGAAGATACCGATGAATGGGCCTTAAAAAATGGATATATTAGTCTTGTTCCTGTTCAATATGACGTAACAGCTCATCACCTAATTGATCAGTTAAAAGATTTAGAAAATGCTAAATAGAATAGATCGTATAAGTAGTGGAATTATTTTAGGAATTGTTTTACCAATGATATTTTTAGCTATTTTTTATCTTTCAACTTATTCCTACCTAACGGTACCTTCTTTTTTGAGAAAGATGGCATTTATGGAAATTATTGTTAAGATCTTAAGCCTTTGTGCTATATCAAATATGGGCTTATTTTTCCTGTTTTATTATTTTCAAAAGGATAAAGCCGCAAGAGGCGTTTTACTTTCTACTTTTATTTATGCTTTTGGTGTAGTGGTATACAAATTATTTAACGGAACATTGTAATGAAGTACTACATTATAGCAGGCGAAGCTTCAGGAGATTTACATGGATCGAACCTGATAAAGCAGTTAAAAATTAAGGATCCCAATGCAGAATTTAGATGTTGGGGAGGTGATCTGATGCAAGCTCAGGGTGCTAAGGTTGTGAAGCATTACCGCGATTTAGCTTTTATGGGGTTTATTGAAGTGGTAATGAATTTAAAAACAATTTTAACGAACATAAAAGTTTGTAAAGCCGATATTGAAGTATATCAACCTGACGCAATCATTTTAATAGATTATCCTGGTTTTAATTTACGTATCGCTGAGTTTGCAAATAAATTGGGAATAAAAGTGTTTTATTACATTTCTCCTCAAATTTGGGCGTGGAAGCAAAACAGAGTTCATAAGATTAAAAAGGTAGTGGATAAAATGTTTGTGATCTTGCCTTTTGAAAAGGAATTTTACAAAAAGTTTGATGTAAATGTCGACTTTGTAGGTCATCCGTTAATTGATGCGATAGCTGCAGAACGCAAAGTTCAACCATCATTTGATGAGTTTATTGCTAACAATGAATTACAAGCTAAGCCAATAATAGCTTTGTTGCCCGGAAGTAGAAAACAAGAAATTTCTGCAATGCTGCCCATAATGCTTAGTGTAATAAATCACTTTCAAAACTATCAGTTTGTAATTGCAGGTGCTCCATCACAGGATAAAGCGCTGTATGAACCTTATTTAAAGGAGAATAACACACATGTACTGTTTGGTAAAACGTATGATTTGTTACAGCAATCAGAAGCTGCTCTTGTAACTTCAGGAACAGCAACTCTAGAAACTGCATTATTCAAAGTGCCAGAGGTAGTTTGTTATAAAGCAAGTTCTATTTCTTACCTAATTGCAAAACAATTGATTAAGGTTAAGTATATTTCATTAGTTAACCTAATTATGGATCGAGAGGTAGTAAAAGAATTGATTCAAAGTGAATTGAACACTCAACTGTTGAAAGAAGAGTTAAGCAAGGTATTGAAAGGAGGTGAAAAGAGAATTAAATTGCAAGCTGATTATGATGAGCTCATAATTCGTTTAGGAGGAGTTGGAGCCTCTGAAAAAACAGCTCAATTAATTACTGAAACACTGAACTAATTGAAATCGTTATCTCTTTTTTTATTTCTACTATTACAAGTTTTATGGGTAAAGGCAGAGCTCATTAATATTGGCATTTTTGCTGATTATTCAATACAGGAATTCAAATTTAATGCTCGTGCTGGAGCATATACTATTTTTACTGAAAAAGGTAGATTAAAAGAAATAACGCCTGAACATATCATCACAGTAAGTTATGTAGATACACAGATTGAAATTACTGATTCAGGTAAAAAATTGGGTTCATTTAGTAAAGTCAGCTTTATTGGAACAGGATGGTATAACCACTTTAAGATTTCTTTAAAATCTCCAATTCAGAAAGAAAGTAGATATGATGACAACCTTAAAATTCAATTAACAAATAAAGGTCTTCAGCTAATTAATAATATAGATTTAGATAATTATATTGCAGGTGTAGTTGAAGCTGAGGTTGGCAGAAAACCGGTAGAGGAATACCATAAGCTACAAGCTATAATTTGTAGAACCTATGCTTTGGCAAATCTAAAAAAACATTTTGCAGACGGTTATAACCTATGCGATCGAGTGCATTGTCAAGCGTATCATGGTAAAACATTTTATGATCAAATTTCTAAGGCTAGTCAAAGCACACGTGGTATGGTTATAGTAGATAGTGACATCAATCTAATAACTGCGGCTTTTCATAGCAATTGTGGAGGAGAAACTGTAAAATCTGGAAATGTATGGAGTAAGAATCTTTATTATTTAGATGAGGTAATCGATACGTTTTGTATTAAAACTTCAAATGCCAATTGGGAAAAAACAATTCCAAAAGAGAAGTGGGTTAATTATGTTGTTGCCAAAGCTCCTAAAGTTCAAAAAGGAGATCTTAAAAAGGACTTTTATCCTGAGCGACGCCACTTAAAATATATGGATGAAGGTGGAATTCCCGTTGAGGACATTAGATATGATTGGAAGTTACGATCAACTTATTTTTCAGTTATAAACAATGGGGACAATGTTCTACTAAAAGGTCGTGGTTATGGCCATGGAGTTGGCCTTTGTCAACAAGGTGCTATGGAAATGGCTCGATTAGGATTCTCGTATTCTGACATACTTCACAAGTACTACAAAGGTGTTCACTTAATAAATCTTTCTGCTTTAGAATTTTTTAGAGAAGATTAAATAATTATATTTAGCTATCAAACAATTAGATAGCTATGTTTAGGTGGAGCCAAATTCCTTTAATTCGATTAATATTCCCTTTTATTATTGGGATTCTCTTACAACCTAAGTCGTCAGTTGACAGCAATACTTTTCTTATTGTTTTTTCTTTTTTAGCCGTATTTTCATTAATAACTATTCGCTTTAAGCTAAGATATCAATTTAGATGGGCGCTCGGAATTCTTTATTATTTCACTGTCTTTATTGGAGGCCTAACTGCCGCTTCATACTACAGTAACCCAAAACAGATTATCAATAGCAATAATGAAAACTGCTATTTTGCTCAAGTTGTAGATCATCCTGAAGAGAAAGAGAAAACGTATAAGCTATCTCTTAGGTTGTATTCAAATAGTGAAGATATTAAAGCAGTTGATATTATAGCATATGCTGCTAAGGATAGTATAATTGAAAAGTTGTCAGTTGGTGATTATATTCTTTTTAATGGAAAATTATCACAAATAGAAGGTAAAAGAAATCCTGCAACATTTGATTATGCCAACTATTTAGCCAACAAGAATATTATTTATCAATCCTATCTATCAACTGGAAGTTGGAAGAAAGTATCACTTCCACTTGGTTTTACTCCTTTAATTTGGGCAAAAAAATTACAACGAGCCATTCGGGGACTGTTTAATAAATACTTATTAAGCGATAGCACAAAGGCTATTCTTTTTGCACTTGTTCTTGGAGATAAAACAGAGCTAGATGGTGATTTGAATTCTTCTTTTGCAGTCGCAGGAGCAATGCACATTTTAGCTGTTTCAGGACTTCATGTTGGAATTATTTACAAAGTATTGGAATCGCTGCTGATTTTATTATTCTCAGGTAGATCAAAACGATTTATTCGTGCTGTTCTATTAATTAGTGCTTTGTGGTTATATGCATTTGTTACTGGGTTATCTCCTTCTGTGCTTAGAGCAGTGTTAATGTTTAGTTTTATCATCGCTGCTAAGGCCAGAGAAAACAGTCCTAATTTCTACAATACACTTGCAGCATCTGCATTTATTATATTAATAGTTGAACCAAATTATATTTATCATGTTGGATTTCAGTTGTCTTATTCAGCGGTAATCGCTATAGTTTCAATTTTTCCATTGATCTATCCTTTTTTTGTTACAAAAAATAGGATTGCAAACTCGGTGATTAGTTTGGCTATTGTTTCAATTGCAGCTCAAATTGGAACTGCCCCTTTTTCAATTTATTATTTTCATCAGTTTCCCTCATATTTTATAATTACCAATTTGATTGCAATACCTGCAGCATTTCTGCTTCTTTCAGGAGGATTATTATTGATTCCATTTCATTTTATATCCTTTGATTTATCTAAATTTATAGGATTGCTAATAGATTGGATAGGAGAAATGTTAAGCAACTTAATTACGTGGATTAGTCACCTTCCTATGGCGAGTTTAAATAAGCTTTGGATAGATCAAGCACAATTGGTTATGTTCTATCTTTTTTTAAGTGTTACGGTTTATACGTTCACGAATTTATGGAAAAGAGGTATTTTGTTATCGTTATCCCTTATAGCAATTATTTTGATCCAATTTGTTGTAGTAGAAATAAATCAAGAACAACAAGAATTCGTTATTCTATATTCAACTAAAGGGGCTAATGTTATCGGATTAGTAAAAGGTAATGAAGCATACATATACTCAGATAATGACAGTATACAACACACTAAAGAGTGGAGCTTCCAAGTACAGCCATCTTTAGATAGTTTGAAATTAAAAAATGTCTCATTTAAAGCAGGTGATTTTGATTGGGTTCAAATAAATACTTTAGCTAAAAACAAACTCATTAATTCTACTTTCAAAAAGATCTATATTCGAAATAATCAGTTTTTCGATGAGTTTATGGCTCGACATGAGGAAATCTCTATCGTTGAAAATAATTCCACTATTCCAAGTTTAAATGTTGATGAAAGATTGAGATTTATTTCTTCAGCCAATAGTTGGAAGCAAATCAAAGAAATAAGTGAAGATACAAGTAAACATAGTATTCATAAACTTTATCTATCTCATGCTATTATCACGAATACGCCCCTGCAAGTAAATCCTTAAATTAAACTCTTTCGTAAATAAATTGTTAATTTAGGGACGCTTTATAGTAAGCAAATCATATTTATAACTTAAAGAATGAATATTAAATCTTTACTAATAGTTGCATTGTTATCATTTACAACAGCATCATTTTCAAATGTAATTACCGGAAAATATGCCAATACTGTTATAAAAGGAGCAAGTGAAATTAGGTATACAGAACAATCTACTGCACCTTCTTTTATACTTTTTAAAGTTGGCGAACAGCCTAATGCAAGTGGCTTTAATCAACTTATGAGTGGAGTATTTAAAAATAGTCCTGAGACTTCTTTTAGATTATTGAAATCGCTTTCTGATGAGTTAGGTTTCACTCACTCGACATACCAACAATACTTTAAGGAAATAAAGGTAGAGCACGCAACTTATGTGGTTCATGAGAAAAACGGTCTAATCGAATCAATAAGTGGTTTTGGCTTAATGTTAGAAGACTTTTCTACAGGGTTTTCTATAAGTGAAAAACAATCGCTAACTACAGTTTTGAATCAAATTGGAGCTAAATCTTATAAATGGGAAATAGTAGAAGAGGAGCAGCAATTAAAATTAATGACAGATGATGTTAACGCATCTTATTATCCAAAAGGTGAGCGTGTAATCTTAGCGTATAACGCAGCGTATGAAAAACAAGATTATAGGATAGCATGGAAATTTAATGTATACGCTCATGAGCCAATGTCTAGAGCTGAGTATTATATCGATGCAAATTCAGAAGAGATTATATTTATAAACAGCCAGATTCATACAGGTAATGTAACCGGAACTGCAATTACAGCCTACAGTGGAAGTCAAACCATTACAACAGACAGTGTTTCAACAAATTTATACCATCTTAGGAATACAGAAAGAGGAAATGGAATTATTACCTTAGATTGTAATACTGGTACAAGTTATGGCGCTGCTGTAAATTTTGCAGACACAGATAATATTTGGAACAATATAAACGCAGATAAAGATGAGTATGCTACTGATGCTCACTGGGGTGCAGAAAAAACTTGGGATTATTTCTGGAATGTTCACAATAGAAATAGTATAGATGGAAACGGTTTTGCTTTGTATTCTTACGTTCACTATGATCAAAACTATGCAAATGCGTTCTGGGATGGACAAAGAATGACTTATGGAGATGGAAGTCCATCATCTGTTTTAAATTCGCCTTTAACAGCATTAGACATTGCCGGTCACGAGATTGCTCACGGTTTAACTTCCAATACAGCAAATCTTATTTATCAAAGAGAGTCAGGAGCTTTAAACGAATCATTCTCAGATATATTTGGAACTTCTGTAGAGTTTTATGCTCGACCAAACAACGCAGATTGGTTAATAGGCGACGACTTGGGAAACGCTATTAGAAGTATGGTGAACCCAAATGCATTCGGAGATCCTGATACCTATGGAGGTAACTCTTGGAGAAATCCAAATTGTGGTGCACCGACTCAAGCCAATGATTATTGCGGAGTCCATTCAAATAGTGGCGTACAAAATTATTGGTTTTATCTTTTGACAGAAGGCGGTTCAGGGACTAACGATATATCAAACGCTTTCTCTGTAAATGGTTTAGGTATAGATACTGCAAGTAAAATCGCCTTTAGAACCTTAACGGTCTATTTATCTCAAAATTCAACATTTGCTGATGCGAGATTTTATTCTATACGCTCAGCTGTAGACTTATACGGGGCTTGTTCTCCTCAAGTAGAATCAGTAACAAATGCTTGGTATGCTGTAGGAGTAGGTAATTCTTATCAGCCCGGTGTTTCAGCAGATTTTGCGTCAACAGATACATCATCTTGTATAGCTCCATTTAGAGTACGTTTTCAAAATAATAGCAATAATGGTGTAAATTATACTTGGGATTTCGGTGATGGAACCAGCAGTTCGCTAAATAACCCAACAAAATGGTACACATTAAATGGAAATTACGACGTATCACTTATAGCAGATGGCGGTGCTTGTGGAATAGATACGTTAGTTAAGACAGCATACATATCAGTAGATACTGCTAATTTATGTAACACTGTATTGGCAAATGGTATCAATACAACTCAAACTTCTTGTGCAGGTAAATTATTCGACAGCGGTGGTTCTAGTAGCAATTATGAAGATAACACCAATGCTACAATAACAATTGCACCTCAAGGAGCCGCTTCAGTAAGATTGGATTTTGTTAGTTTTGATGTAGAGGCAGGTCAAGGAAATTCTTGTAATTATGATTATATGCAAATTTTTGATGGCCCTTCAGTTAATGATCCCTCCCTAGGTATTTTTTGTAACAATAACATACCAACTTCTATTATATCCACCAAAAGTGCGATAACGATTCGATTTATATCAGATGTCAATACAACAGGAACTGGATTTGAAATAGATTGGTCGTGTATTTTGCCAACAACAGCGCCTTCAACTAATTTCTATGTAAGCACTGACACTTCTTGTTCAGGAATAGTTCAGTTTTTCGATTACTCTTCAAATGGACCTTCTTCATGGGTTTGGGATTTTGGTGATGGAACAACATCGACTTTACAAAACCCGAATAAAGTATACACTTCAAATGGAAATTACACTATAAAGTTAGTAACATCTAATTCATTTGGTGCAGATTCATTGATTCAAAATAACCTTGTTTCTGTCAGAAGACCAAGAGTTACGTCATTTAGCGGAGATACAGCTTGTCCAAACAGTCCAGCAATATTGACCATTAATGGATCAGGAAATATCAACTGGTATGATGCTGCTTCAGGTGGTAATTTGATAGGTACAGGAAATCCATTCAATGCACCACTGGTTCCTAACACGGTAACTTATTATGCTGAAGCATTTGATAAAAGTGGGTCTGTTGCAGGCGGCGCTATTGATAATACTATCGGCGGAGGTGGGAATTTTAGTGGTGACCAACATTTAATATTCTCTGCATTAAAGCCCTTCAATTTAAAGTCTGTTGAAGTTTATGCATCAACTTCTGGTAACAGAACTATTGAGCTCAGAAATAGTAATGGGACAGTTTTACAAAGTAAAGTAATAAATATTCCTACGGGTAACCAGCGTATTAATTTAGATTTTGACATTCCTGTTGGATCAGATTATCAATTAGGTGTAGCTATAGGATCATCTCCCAATTTATATAGAAATAACTCAGGGGTTCAATATCCTTACAATAATGGAATTGTCAATATAACAAGAAGTAGTGCTCAATCAGTGCCATTAAATTTTTATTATTTCTTTTATGATTGGGAAGTTCAAGAAGTATGTAAATTCTCTCGAATTCCGGTTACAGCAGTTTATGACCCTAATTGCACAGCGACGTTTATTGAAGAGAACAGGCAATCACTTTCAATCACTTTGGTGCCGAATCCAACTAGAAGTAACGTAGCAATTCAGTTGGGATTAATGCGCGCGATGAATAGCTCTTTAATCATAACCGACATAAATGGTCAGGTTGTTAAACAAATAACCACGGGTTTTCTTCCAATAGGAAACTCAACCTTTAATGTAAATTTAGATGGAATATCTCAAGGCATTTACTTTGTTAATTTTAGAAGTGAAACGATGAATAAGGTTACTAAATTAGTAGTAATGGATTAACAAATTAGCTAAATGGAATACTATAACGCCTCATATTTATATGGGGCGTTTTGTTTTCTACTCGTTATTTTGGCCCTGTATAGGGAAGAAGTATCTTTTAACTTAAATTTACGGTGTGAACAAAATTGATACAAAAAAATACAATTGGATGGTTTTGGCAACTTCAGAGGAGCGGCATTTACTTGATGATTTACTAGAAGGCAAAATTATCAGGAGATTTGTCGACGATCAATGGATTTGTGTGACAAAACATGAAGAAGTGTTGTATTCTTTTAAAGATAAATGTCCGCATGCAGGGGCTAGCTTTTTTAAGGGAAGCTGCGAGCAGGGCAAGGTTGTCTGTCCTTTGCATCGTTTTGGCTTTGATTTAAAAACGGGGCGAGGACATGGTCTATATTTAGAAAGCTATCCTATTCTTATGCACGAAAATCAGTATTTAATAGGTTTTGAGAAAAATTTCTTTGGATTTTGAAGATAAAAGGTTACATAGTTTTACTACTTGTATTCAACTGTTTTAGTGCAATCAGTCAAGATTCTTTATTGGTCAATAAAAAGCGATTAAAAACAGTAATTATTACAGAGTCTGTTCTTTACGCAGGGACTATGGGGCTTTTAGCTACTCAATGGTATAGTAAAGAAGATCGAACAGGCTTCCATACATTTAATGATAACAAGCAGTGGCTTCAAATGGATAAAGTTGGGCATGTTTTTTCTGCATATCAAACTGGCCGTCTCGGTATAGATGTTTTAAAATGGGCAAAACTAAGTGATGATAAAGCGGCCATATTCGGTGGAAGCCTTGGATTTCTATTTTTAAGTGGAGTAGAGGTTTTGGATGGATTTTCTGAAGAGTGGGGATTTTCATGGGGAGATTTCGGGGCTAACACCATCGGGGCAGGTTTTGCTATTTCTCAAGAATTATTATTTGGTAGACAAATAGGATTAGTTAAATTCTCCTATCATCCTACTGACTTTAGAGCTTATAGACCAACTGTTCTTGGAAAAACTGAGCAAGCAGGAATATTAAAGGATTATAATGGACAAACGTACTGGCTGACGTTAAACTTAAAAGATATCACAGGGTCGAAATTAATTCCTCAATGGTTGAGTATTAGTGGTGGCTACAGTGCAACAGGATTGTTTGGAGGGGGAGTAAATCCGTCAGAGAATAGTGCAGGTGTAAGTATACCAAATGTCAACCGCTATAGACAATATTATATTTCGTTAGATATTGATTTAGAACGAATACCGACAAAATCAACGTTTTTAAAAACTACGTTAAAAGCACTCAATTTTATAAAAGTACCTTTACCTACAGTTCGTTTTCAAGATGGGAAATCTCCTAAATTTTATCCTTTCTATTTTTAGATAGCGCCTTGATCGATTAAAATTTTTGTCTTCAATACTCCTGCAACTGTTAAACTGTCAGTCATATCACCATTCATCACCGATTTATAAAGCTGTTCAAATGGCAGTTTTTTTATTAGCAGCTCTTCATCAATATCAGGAGCCGACTCTTGAAAAGTTAAACCTTTAGCAATATAAATAAGACCAAATTCATCGCTTACAGAATTGCTGAGGTGCATTTGTTGAATCAATGTATATTCTTTTGCAACAATACCTGCTTCTTCTGCCAGCTCCCTTTGTGCCGATAAAATCGGGTCTACTCCAATCTTTCCACCACCTTCTATTATTTCCCAACTGTAAGAATTTAAAGGAAATCTATGCTGTCCAACTATCCATGTATTGTATTCTTCATCAAGTGGAATAATTCCAATAGCTAGATTTTTAAAATGAATTTCACCATAAATCCCATCTATTCCTCCTGGATTAATTACCTTATGTTCGGTAATATTAATCCAAGGATTATCATATTTTTCTACTGAAGATTTTATTTTCCAAGAACCTCTCTCTTTCATCATATTCATAAATTGAAATCAATATTTTTGAACCTAGAATCTAAATAGATTATGGTATTTAAAGTTGGAGATAAAGTTAGGCTATTGAATGAAGTTGGTGAAGGAATAATAACTGAAATTATTTCTGCAGCTGAAATTATTGTTCAAACAGATTTTGGAATGGATTTTCCTTATCATGAGAATGATTTGTTGAAAATAAATGATGACAATTCAATTACATTTAAAAAGCGAGAACCTTTAGAAGAGAAACCAACTTCTAGAACTAAGAGAGAATTTATTGATTCTTTGCCTATCACTCCATCTAAAAGTCCTGAAAAAGGAGTTTATGAAATCGATTTGCATATTGAAGAGTTAGTTGCAGAGCCAGGAATATTAACGCCTACTGAAATGCTCCAAATTCAAATTTTACATTTTAGAGAATGTTTAAATGAGGCAATTGCCTTTAAGATTTCTAAATTGGTTGCAATCCATGGGGTAGGAGAGGGAATCCTAAAAAAAGAAATACGAACAATAATGCGAGACAATTACCCCTTCATTGACTTCCAAGACGGAAACACGCGAAAATATGGTTTTGGGGCAACAGAAATAACGATACGCAATCTACATAAATAGTGTAGTTTTGCAGAGCAAACCGCTCTATCGCTCTTTTAGCAATAGAAGGGAGGAAAGTCCGGGCAACACAGAGCGCCGTGCCTCAGAGAATCTGAGGGCATGCTTCAGGAATGAAGTATGACAGAAAGTGCAACAGAAAGTATACCGCTCGCCTTTGGCGCAGTAAGGGTGAAACGGGGAGGTAAGAGCTCACCAGTAGTATCAGTAATGGTATTAGCTAGGTAAACCTTACGGGTTGAAAAGTCAAATATACCGAGGCTTGAGGGTTGCTCGCCTGATCTCGGAGGGTAGACCGATTAGATAAATGATAGAGAAACTATTTCGGTAGTTACAGAACCCGGCTTATAGGTTTGTATTTATTAAAAAGCCCTTTTCGCTTCTGCGAAAAGGGCTTCTTTTTTCAATTGTTATTGATAATTACTCAATTATCAGTTTCTCAATCCTTACACCATTATTATTAATTAATCTCACGAAGTATAAACCTCTTCCAACATTTAAGTTGATGTCTTTACTTAATGAACCATTAATAATTAGATTTTCGTAATAAACAACTTGACCATTAATGTTTACCACTTCTAATGTAGAATTAGGAGCAGTTACATTTTGGATTTGCAGTTTAAACTGACCATCGTTTGGATTCGGGAAGAATGAGATGATCGCATTGTTTTTAGCAACTTCATTAATTCCTACACAAATAGTTACTGTAACATTTACTGTATCAGTATTTGTACAACCATTCGCATCCATTACTGTAACAATGTATTGAGAAATGGTATTATTTGGTGTAATCATTTGTGTGGTATCACCTGTATTCCACATATATGAAGTAAATACACCTGCATCTAACATAAAGCCTGCAGTATCGCAAACTATTGTATCGGGTCCAAGGTCGACAGAAGGAGTAAATACTACATCTGTATATCTCATTGGGAAGATTTGATATCCGCTAGTGTAAGGGATAGAATTGTCAAACTGTCCACCAATACCATTTACAGAACAAAGTTGATCACCTACATTGAAAGTCAAGCTATCCAATACATCAGTATCAGCATCGACTCTCATCACAAAGTTATTTGTTCCATCTGTCAAAGCTATGTTTTTAGATGAACCACTAGGTACATTTGTTACCGTTAGGTTTTCCATTCTTATTAAAGCGGACTCTGTAGACTCATCTAAAGTAGTCACCAATACATAAGGAGGAAGAGAAGCACCGGTAGAAATAATCATAATAGAATCTACTCTTATTTGAGTTAATCCATTAAATTGATCTACAAAACCTCTAACCATAATTGAGTCTCCTTCGTTAACCACGTAGTTACTTACATCTACAAAATTGAAGATATTGATGCCTTCTGGAGTAGATGAAGACTGATCAATGATGGTAAATGAAATACCATTGTTACCGTCTAAATCAACACCTGCGACTGTTCCTGAAGTAAAACAAGTTACGTTTAATGAATCGGCCACTCCTAAAGTATCTTCTTTGTTAATCAATCCAATTGCATAATATGGAGGTTGTGCTATTGGAGGAACTCTATTGTAGATGTTAACATTGTCGAAAGCAAATCCTTCATTGTTTACTGAACCATCAGACGCCATAACGAATCTTAACTGCACTGAAGGTAAACCACCCATACCTGTTAAGTAATGTTTGGCCGTAATCCATCCTTGACTTCCTGCGGTTCCGTCACCTGTCCATGAAGCTCCCGAACCCGTATTATCAAAAGCAGATCGAGAAGTGTCATTGTACCAGTTTACAGTATCATTTAGTGCGCCTAGATTCAACCAAGTTGCACCTTGATCTGAAGAAACTTGCAATACTGCACCATCCCATTGATTTTCAATATCATACCAAATATCCATTTCTAAATATGGATCAGCTACATTACTAAAATCTAAACATGGACTATTTACAAATGAAAACTCGTTGTTATTGTACGCTCCTGTTAGGTTGGTTACCCATGCTTGAGTACCGTTAGATGCAGTATCAATAACCGAACCTGCAGGAACTCCATGAGCCCAAGAAGAATTAGTTCCGCCTGCTATCCAACTACCATTAGAAGTTTCAAAACTTTCAGTGTATGGGAAAGATACAATATTTAAAGAGCTGATGATATTGGTTGATACAATGTCATTTGTAGTATCATAATCATTTGCTAATAATGTATAAGCATCTATAGTATATGAACCTGCAGTTGATAGGTTTGTTGCAGTAGTAAATATATAATTTGCAGATGCTCCTGGAGCAATACTTCCTGTAAATGTTTCAGGTGTAATAGCAACTCCATTTACAGAATACCCAACTTGGAAGTTACTTTGAGCGGCAGCTCCAACATTAGAAATAGTCATTTCTACGGAACTTGTTGCACTTAAACCACAACCACTTGTAGGGCTAACAATAGCTGTAGCAGCTAAGTTATTAGCAGGGGCTTCTTTAATGGAAACATCATCAATAGCTTGGTCTCCTAGCCACATTGATATTGTATTACCTGCACTTGAAGCTCTAAATCTAACTTTCACATCACCTGAATTGTATGTATAATTAGAAAGGTCATATCCAAAAGACATCCATCCATTCGTATTCTGCTGAATTGAATCAATGATCACAAAGTTTGTGCTGTCAAATGCTTCTACATACAATTTGTTAATTGGTGAATAACCTATACCACACATTGCGAAGTAAAATTCTAAATATGGATTAGTTAGCGTAGAAAC
Source organism: Vicingaceae bacterium (assembly GCA_018402765.1). Lineage (GTDB taxonomy): Bacteria > Bacteroidota > Bacteroidia > Flavobacteriales_E > Vicingaceae > Acidiluteibacter. The sequence continues at coordinate 109,865 of JAGYIE010000005.1, forward strand.
GTTTACTACAGGCATTTCTAATACTACGTCAACAACACCTGTTCCTGAGAAATCTAAAGCTGCAAAGCTTCCTGAGTTTCCGGTGTGATCAGTTGGTACAAATGAACAGCCAGTGGTATTCCATGAAAATCCAGGAGCACCAAATACCCAAGGTCCGTCTTGTACTGCGCTTTGTGACCAGCAATCAGGTGTGGTATTTCCATCAAATGTTTGAGTATATGGAGCGGTGTAAGCAGAGGGACAACCTACATCTATTGTATAATCTTCATAAGACCCCCATGATCCTGTATAACATGGAGTCGGAGGGCCAACGTCCGTGCCTCCAATTCTCATTCTGTATTGTCCAAAAGGAATATTAGAAGGAACTGTCCAAGATGCTGTTAATGTAGTCGGATTTGTTGCTAAAGAGACTCCTGAATACACATTTTCTAAGGTATCGTCAAAATCTAAATCGTTATTCCAATCAACCCATATTTCGGTTACATAGGTATAACCTGTTGCATAGGTAATGTCAATATTAACAGTTGAGCCTTGACCAACAGCACCAATTATTGCGCTATAGTCACCATAGTTACCCGGCTCTGCACCTGTAGTATTATTAACAGTATCAAATGCAACATTGACAATCCCGTTTCCATCAACCGATGAAGGAGCAGGAATACAATATCCTGTATAAAATGATGATTGAACTGATGAAGTTGTGTCGCCTACAGAACAAATAGCTCTTACATACCAATCATAGGTTGTATTCGCAGTTAATCCTGTGATGCTTGCAGTATTTGTAGTCACGATTACTGAGGTTCCTGTACCTGGACTAAATCCTGCTGTATCATACTCAACTTCCCAAGTTGCAGAAGGGTTAATGTCAACCCAGTTTAAATCTACGGATGTAGGTGTTAAGTTAGCAATTGAAGGAGCGGAAGGCTGGAAACAACTAGGAGGTAAGCTTAAACTAACATCATCAACAGCTAAATCTCCTGTAAATGAAGAACCCCTTGTACCAACAAATTTTATTTTTGCAAGTTTTCCTTGTAATCCTGAAATAACATGTGCGTTTAATTTCCAAGCATCGCTTTGATTTGGTTGTTGTTGTCCAATTAAAGAACCTAATGGGATTAGTGTACCATTGGTATCAATAAAGACTTCTAAGGATCCTGTTGTAGCGCCATACATGTGATACCAATATTCAAGGTAAACAGTTGTATCATTATTTCCAATTAGAATACTTGGTGAAACCAATGTATCCGAATTCCCAATAGAGCCTCCAGACGTCTCTAAGAAAACAAATGTTCCTCCTGCTCCAATCGTATGGTCTGCAGTTGGTCCTGTACTTGGAGAAGGGGTAGATGATCCTGACTGAAAACGTGGATTAGATGTAGCTGTTCTTGACCAACCGTTTGCACTAATTGTAGTGCTAGTTCCAAAAGTCTGAAAATCTTCGATATATGGAAATGCTTCAGGAGCTACAAATTCTATCGCACCTATATCTGGTGTTGACGTGCTTCTTGTATTTCCAAAAATATCCGATGTCAAACCTGGTATTGGAGTTCCTTTATTGTCTAAAGAATCTGATAAAGGAGTTAAATCACCATTAACTGCGTCAATAAACATTGGATCATCACTAAATGAATTAATATTCAATGTTGCATTTCCTGCTTTGAATGCTGCAAGATCAGTATATACAGGTGTTCCAAACTTTGCTAAGTTAGTTCCACTTGTATAGTAAATGTTGTAATCCAAAACTATGGGGTTTGCATCAAGACTGTAAAATGCGTAATCCCCACCTGAACTAGAAAAAATATTATTTCTGATGTCTAAGTTGGCATCATCATTCATGTATAATCCGTAGTCGGCTGCTGAAGTTGTGTTATGATAAATATTTACTTCCTCTACATCATCTAAATAAAGGCCATCATCACCACCAATAAATATGTTATTGGCAATTAGTGATTTTGAAGTTACAGGATTATCAAAATTATAATCATTTGCTTCCAAACCATTGTCACCGCCTTCAAATCGGTTACCTGTGATAATAAAGTTTTCCAAGTCAGAAGAATACATTCCATCACTAAATGAGCTGGTAAGACCATCTACGAAATTGTCTGTGATAGCCACATCGTTATAACCTGTTATGTACAGACCATTATCGTCAGCGTTTAATATTACGTTGTTGTGTACTACTAAATGTTGACTTCTAGCACTAGCGGTAAAGCTACCATAAACGGATATACCTCTTTCTCCACCTGTTACAAAATTGTTTGAAATTGTTAAACTGTCCACGTCTGCCGTAGAGTTATCACTGGTTTCAGAGTTTGAAATCATTATACCCGCGACATCAGAACTTGTTCCAATTGGCATCGTTACAATATTATGATCTATGGTAATATTATTTGCCCCGTTCCAGATATGAATACCCCACTTGTCAAAACCTGTACCTGCAAGAACTTCAATGGTTAAATTTCTTATCGTAAGAAATGTTGTACCATCTATATTTATAGTTGATGCCCTAACAGATTGATCATGAGAAATTATCGTATTTGATGCTACTCCTCCATCTATAGTTATAGTGTTTGTTGCACTAACCCCAGGTATTATTCCAAATGATACTTGATCATTGTAAGTTCCAGGTGCTATGTTTACGGTAACCGGACCACTTACTCCAACATTTGAAGCAAGATTTGCGAAGTCAGATAAGCTTAAAAAGTTTGTGCCTCCTGATGCAATAGCAGAATCAATAGTGTAGGTTCCACTCATTGGAAGTCCCACAAAGAAGTTATTTACATTACTCCAATCACTAGAATCACCAACAGCGCAAATACTTCTTACATACCAATCGTAAGATGCGTAGGTTGAAAGACCTGACAAAGTGAATGGATTTGTAACACTTGTAGATACTCGAGTACCTGTTCCTAATGTAAACCCTGCGATACCATACTCAAATTCCCAAGCGGTAGCAGCACCATTTTCTGTCCATCCTAAAGTAGCTGAAGTATTGGTAATGTTTGTTGCAGCAAGTGCTGATGGTTTAGGACATGATACGCAAGTAGTAACTTCTACTAGATCAATAGCCATATCTCCCGTAAAACTGGATCCTCTTGTGCTTTTGAATTCTAAATAAATTTGTTGACCAACATAAACATCTAAATTAACACCTACATTAATAAATGGATCTGTATCTGAAGTTTGGATTTGTCCACTACTCGTAAATACATTTGTAAAAGGACCTGTTGCAGATGTGCTAACTCCAACTTCAAGTGAGCCAATTGTAGCACCGTAGGCATGATACCAAAAAGAGAGCTCTGCACTTGAGGTACCTGATGATAAGTCAATTAATGGTGATATGGCTGAAGTTGTGGCACCTAGGGTGCCTGAAGAGGTTTCAACATATAAATAATTTGAACCACTATGTGCAGAACTTGGACCTGTGCCAAAAGAACCGGTTCCATTTGCATCATAAACCCATCCATAAGTAAAGGTTGAAGTGCCTACACTTCCCGTCCATCCGCCTACAGTTTCAAAGTCGTCTGAAAATACAATCTGAGGACCACCTGTAATACAATTTACACCTTGTGCAGTTTGAATCAATGTACTAAAACTTGCAGGAGTTGACCATGGACTAGTATCACCTACTGCACAAATACTTCTTACTGTCCAATCGTATGCTGAGTTGCTCATTAATCCCGACAATACTGCTGATTGGCTTGATGCCAGCATTTTAGTGCCTGAACCAACTGTATAACCTGAAGGGCCAAATTCATATTGCCAAGCAGTCGATGTTCCTGACTCTACCCAACCTATTGTAGCTGAGTCGGCTGTAATATTTGAAGATGTTAAAGCCAAAGGCTCAGGACAATTTGGTAGTGCACTGTAATAAGCTATCACTTCCCAAGTACTGTCAACTACAAAATTATAAGTTGTATTGCAACCCGAACCTCCCCATGTTCTACCTAGTTCTAGTTGAATTAAAACGGTATCCGTTGCTCCATTTGCAAACGTAAGCCCCGTTCTTGTATAACTAAATGTTCCACCTGAAAATCCTGACCCACTGAATAGAGTTCCTTCTGCGGATGCTGTAGAAGTCGAAGATAATCTAGAACGCTGCTCAGACATGTAAGCTCCTGATATGGCAGTAACATCATAGCTTGTAGAAATACTATCTATTCTATTTCCTGACGGAATAATAAGTGATAGCGTTCCCGGGCAACTGGAGCTACCCGCCGATGAAGTAAAAGAATAATCTGAATCAATAGTTCCTAATTGATAGGTGGCACAGATAGCACCCGGAGGGCATTGTGCTTTAGAATTGTTGATATTAGCTAAAAGCCCCACAAATGCGGCGATAGCATACAAAAAGGTATTTCTTCTCATAAGGCAAATAATTGATTATAAATTAATTAATTACCTCTCTAGAAATTGTAGTAGGATCTTCCGGGGAAAGAAGAAGTTCAAATCTATATTAATTCATTGGATTCTCAAAGGAATTAATATAAAATTGTTAATAACTTTTACAAATAATTAAAAATTTGTAAAAATAAGAAAGGCCCGTTTCTAATGAAACGAGCCTTTAAAAGTTTTAAGCTTATTGCTTATTTAATTATCAGTTTCTCAATCCTTACACCATTATTATTAATTAATCTCACGAAGTATAAACCTCTTCCAACATTTAAGTTGATGTCTTTACTTAATGAACCATTAATAATTAGATTTTCGTAATAAACAACTTGACCATTAATGTTTACCACTTCTAATGTAGAATTAGGAGCAGTTACATTTTGGATTTGCAGTTTAAACTGACCATCGTTTGGATTCGGGAAGAATGAGATGATCGCATTGTTTTTAGCAACTTCATTAATTCCTACACAAATAGTTACTGTAACATTTACTGTATCAGTATTTGTACAACCATTCGCATCCATTACTGTAACAATGTATTGAGAAATGGTATTATTTGGTGTAATCATTTGTGTGGTATCACCTGTATTCCACATATATGAAGTAAATACACCTGCATCTAACATAAAGCCTGCAGTATCGCAAACTATTGTATCGGGTCCAAGGTCGACAGAAGGAGTAAATACTACATCTGTATATCTCATTGGGAAGATTTGATATCCGCTGGTATATGGGTTAGAGTTGTCAAACTGTCCACCAATACCATTTACAGAACAAAGTTGATTACCTACATTGAAAGTCAAGCTATCCAATACATCAGTATCAGCATCGACTCTCATCACAAAGTTATTTGTTCCATCTGTCAAACCTATGTTTTTAGATGAACCACTAGGTACATTTGTTACCGTCAGGTTCTCCATTCTTATTAAAGCGGACTCTGTAGACTCATCTAAAGTAGTCACTAATGCATGGGCCGGAAGAGAAGCACCGGTAGAAATAATCATAATAGAATCTACTCTTATTTGAGTTAATCCATTAAATTGATCTACAAAACCTCTTACCATAATTGAGTCTCCTTCGTTAACCACGTAGTTACTTACATCTACAAAATTGAAGATATTGATGCCTTCTGGAGTAGATGAAGACTGATCAATGATGGTAAATGAAATACCATTGTTACC
>JAGYIE010000006.1 GCA_018402765.1 Vicingaceae bacterium
TAGATAGTACTGAAATTGTAAATGAAGAGTCTTTGACTGATTTGATTTCAGATGGAGAGGCTTCTGATAGTTTAGGTCAAGGTCAATTGTCTGCTGAAGAGTTTGCAAAAGAGAATCCTCTTTTTGCAGTGTTGACACCTGCTATTTTTCAAAATGAACAAGGGAGCTACAGCCCTGGAGACGGTCCGGTGGTTGGTTTTGCTAGAATTTCTGACACTTCAAAAGTGAATGAGTATTTTAGAATGGAAGCTGTTCAAGCATTGTTCCCCTCTAAGTTAAGACTATTGTGGACTGCTAAAGCTTACGATGAAGCAGAGCAAGTGTTGCAGTTGATTGCAATAAAAGTAAATAACAGAGACGGAAAGGCGCCTCTAGAAGGTGATGTTATCACTGACGCATTTCAAGATTTTAGCCCAATGGGTGGTCGTCCCGAAATTACCATGAAAATGGATGCAGTTGGAGCAAAAGAATGGAAAGCTATCACTAAAAGTAACGTTGGTTCTAGTATTGCGATTGTTCTAGATAACTATGTATATTCATTTCCAAATGTGAATCAAGAAATTTCAGGTGGTGTTTCATCTATTGAAGGTGATTTTACTATTGATGAGGCTAAATTAATTGCAAATATCTTAAAAGCAGGTAAGTTACCTGCTCCCGCAAGAATTGTAGAAGAAGCTATTGTTGGGCCTTCATTAGGTCAGGAAGCAATTTCTTCAGGTTTGTCATCATTCTTAATCGCATTAGTTATCGTATTGCTTTACATGATTTTTTATTATGGTAAAGCGGGTATTGCTTCTGATATTGCTTTGTTAGCTAACTTATTCTTTGTTTTAGGAGTTTTAGCGTCTACGAACATTGCTTTAACATTGCCAGGTATAGCAGGTATTGTTTTAACAATTGGTATGTCTGTTGATGCTAATGTTCTTATTTATGAGCGTATTCGTGAAGAGCTTGCCTCAGGTAAGGGAGCTAGATTAGCAATTGAGGATGGATATAAAAATGCATACTCATCTATTTTAGATGCAAACGTTACAACTTTGTTAACAGGTGCTATTTTATGGTTCTTTGGGACAGGGCCTGTAGAGGGGTTCGCTAAGACGTTAGTGATCGGTATTTTTACTTCTTTGTTCTCTGCAATTTTTATCACTCGATTAATCTTTGCTTGGAGATTAGATAACAAGAAAGATATTAGTGTTTCGACTCCTATGACAAAAGGTGCATTCCAAAACTTAGCAATTAAATTTGTTGACAATAGAAAGAAATTTTACATCTTTTCAGGTATTTTGATTTTAATCGGTGTTGGATCATTCGTAACTAAGGGATTGTCTTATGGGATTGACTTTACAGGAGGTAGAACCTATTTAGTTCGATTTGATCAAGAAGTCAACACAGCTGATGTTAGAAAGTCGTTAGATAATGCTTTCGTTACAACTGATGGCGTTAATTTATCACCAGAGGTTAAAACGTTCGGAAATGCTGACCAAGTTAAGATTACAACCAGTTACATGATTGATTCAGAGGCCGCAAACGCAGATGAAGAAGTAGAGTCTAAGCTTGATTCGGGATTGTCTCAAATGGGATTAAAATATGAGATCATGAGCTCTCAAAAGGTAGGTCCTACTATCGCTGATGATATCAAATCATCTTCTGTTTGGGCGATTTTGTTCTCATTAGTAATTATATTCCTTTACATTGTATTTAGATTTAGAAAATGGCAATATGGTTTGGGAGCTATTGTAGCTATTTTCCATGATGTATTAATTGTTCTTTCAATTTTCTCAATATTCTATGGTATTTTGCCGTTCTCATTAGAAATTGACCAAGCATTTATAGCAGCAATTTTAACAGTAGTTGGTTACTCTATTAACGATACAGTAGTTGTTTTCGATAGAATTAGAGAATATTTAGGCTTACATAAAAAAGCTCCTATGAATGACACAATCAATAAGGCGTTAAATAGTACTTTAAGCAGAACAATTAATACCTCGTTGAGTACAATATTTGTATTATTGATGATATTTATTTTCGGTGGAGAGGTGATTAGAGGTTTTGCATTTGCATTATTAGTAGGTGTTATTGTAGGGACATATTCATCCTTATGCGTTGCAACGCCTGTTGTAGTTGACTTAGCAAATAGAGCAGAAAAGAAATTGAATAAGTAATTTTTATTTTTTAATAGATAGCCCCGTTCTTCTTCGAAGGACGGGGCTTTTTTGTAATTTTGATTTTTAAAATCTATAATGATGTTGCAATCTGTTTTGTTGTTTTTTAATATTGGCACACCTGAGTTGTTCGTAATTATCTTAGTAATTATTATGTTTTTTGGTTCCAAGAAGATTCCTGAATTGGCAAGAGGTTTAGGGAAAGGCATTAGAGAATTAAAGAACGCTACTTCTGATATTCAAGAAGAGATTCGTAAAAGCTCGAATGCAGTCAAAGAAGAAATAGATATAACAAAGGATATCAATAGTAAGCCAAGCTCCTCCAATAACAACTCTAAATGATCGCTTACTTTTTTCTCGTTGTTGGTTTCTTGTTATTAATTTTTAGTGGAGATATTCTAGTTAAAGGTGCTGTTTCTATAGCTTTGAAATTCCAATTATCAACTTTGGTAATTGGGATGACTATTGTTTCATTTGGGACATCTGCTCCTGAATTGCTAGTTAGTATTCAAGCTGCTCTAAGCGGCCACCCTGACATTTCTATCGGCTCTGTTGTTGGCTCAAATATTTCGAATATAGCCCTCATTCTTGGTATAACAGCCCTTGTATTTCCTATAGCAGTTTCAAAAGCGACGTTGCGAGTCGATTGGCCAATGATGATGCTATCAACTTTGCTTTTTACAGTGTTAGTGCTAGACGGTGAGTTGTCTTCGTTGGAGGGTGTTTTATTTTTAGCATTCCTATCTGGTTTTATTTGGTGGCTAATTTATTCAAATAGAAAAAGTAATTCTACTCCTTCAATATCTGATGATGTTAATGAAGATGATAAGAAAATTCCTCTATGGAAAGGTATAGGGTTTGTAGTAATTGGTGCCTTGGGATTGGTTCTTGGTGCAGATTTCATGTTAAAGGGTGCAGTTGATACAGCAAGAGAGTATAATGTTTCAGAACGAATTATCGGGCTTACGATTGTAGCTTTTGGAACTAGTTTGCCTGAGTTGATTACTTCTTGTGTTGCAGCATTTCGAAAAGAGGCAGATATTTCTATAGGGAACCTTATCGGCTCTAATATTTTTAATATTCTTGCTATTCTTGGAATTACTTCCATTATTCATCCAATATCTGTTTCTGAAAGCATTATTAATTCAGATAACTATATTTTATTAGGTATAACTTTTTTTGTTTTTCCATTGATGTATTTCGGTAAGAAATTAAGCAGATTGAAAGGCCTTGTTTTAGTTCTAGTTTATTTTATTTATCTATTTTATTTAATTTATTAGTAATTATTTGGGGGTATCTTGATTAAAAGAGTATTTTTTTGGGTGGTTCTGTCTTAAAATTGGGGGGTGTGTTTGTAAAAATATATAATCTTATTGTAATGATGTCAATTTTGTAATTACTTTTGTGATTTCATTTACCTCAATAAATTATTATGTCAACAGTTCGATTTAAAGCATTAGAGGCAGTAATGTCTCGCGCACCAAAAGAAGTTAACTACCCTTCGGCTAAAGTTTCAGATTACTTTGGATCTCATGTGTTTGATAGAAATGCAATGAATCAGTATATGCCTAAAGATGTTTTTAAGGCGGTAATTAATTCAATTGAAACCGGAACTAGAGTCGAGCGAAAGATTACTGATCTTGTTGCAGCATCAATGAAGTCTTGGGCAATGGAAAAAGGGTGCACTCATTATACGCACTGGTTTCAGCCATTGACTGGCACAACTGCGGAGAAACACGATGCCTTTTTTGAACCTTTAAGTGACAATTTAGTTGTAGAGCGATTTGATGGGAATCAGCTAGTACAGCAAGAGCCTGATGCTTCAAGTTTACCAAATGGCGGTATTCGAAATACATTCGAAGCTAGAGGCTATACTGCATGGGACCCATCATCACCGGCTTTTATTATCGGTAAAACTCTCTGTATTCCTACAATATTTATCTCTTACACAGGAGAGTCTTTGGATTATAAAATGCCCTTATTGAAAGCATTGAATGCGGTTGATAAAGCTGCTGTTCATGTAAATCAGTACTTTGATAAAAATGTAAATAAAGTGATTGCAACTCTTGGCTGGGAGCAGGAGTATTTCTTAGTAGATAGTGCTTTGTTTTATGCTCGTCCTGACTTGGTAACTACGGGGAGAACAGTTTATGGGCATACACCTGCAAAGGGTCAAGAATTAGAAGATCATTACTTTGGAGCTATTCCAGAGAGAGCTAGTGCATTTATGCGTGAGCTAGAAGTAGAATGTATGAAGCTTGGTATACCTGTAAAAACAAGACATAATGAGGTTGCACCAAACCAATTTGAGTGCGCCCCTATATTTGAAGAAGCCAATTTAGCAGTCGACCACAATCAATTGTTAATGGATATTATGGATCGTGTTGCAAGGAAACATGATTTTAGAGTTTTACTTCATGAAAAGCCATATGCAGGGGTAAATGGTTCAGGGAAACACAATAACTGGTCATTAAGTACAAATACTGGAGTAAACTTATTAAGCCCTGGAAATACTCCAAAGTCGAATCTTCGATTTCTAACGTTCTTTATTAATACAATAAAAGCGGTTCATGAATACGCAGATTTATTGCGTTCTTCTATTGCAACTCCTGGAAATGAACATAGATTAGGTGCTAACGAAGCTCCTCCTGCTATAATTTCTGTATTTATTGGTTCTCAATTAACCAAGGTACTCAATCATATCGAGGATAAGGTAAGTGAGAATAAGGCGCTCTCTGCTGATGAAAAGACAGAACTAAAGTTGAATATCGGAAAGATTCCAGAATTGTTATTGGATAATACGGATAGAAATAGAACTTCTCCTTTTGCATTTACAGGAAATAAATTTGAGTTTAGGGCTGTAGGATCAACTGCTAACTGTGCTAATGCAATGACTGTGATTAATACAATTGTTGCAAAGCAATTAATTGATTTTAAAACGGATGTAGATGAATTAATTAGTAAAGGGGATAAAAAAGACGATGCAATATTTAAGATACTTCGACGATACGTCGTCGAATCCAAGAAAATAAGATTTGAGGGAAATGGCTATGGGGATGAATGGTTAAAAGAAGCTGAGAACAGGGGGTTAAAAAATATTACTTCAGCCCCACACGCTCTTGATGTATTAAAAGAAAAAAGAATAGCTGAGTTATACGAGAGTCAAGAGGTCTTAACTCATAGAGAGTTAGAAGCTCGTCACGAAATTGCTTTGGATAACTACACCACAATGATTCGGATTGAATCTAGAGTTATGGGAGATTTGGCAATTAATCATATTGTCCCAGTTGCAATTAGATATCAAAATATTCTAATAAACAATGTAAAAGGGCTAAAGGCTATTTTTGGAGAGGCCGATTATAAGAAATCTGCTAAAAATCAGTTGGAAATGATTACCAACATTTCTACTCATATTCAAATAATAACTGAGAATTCCGAATTAATGAGAGTAGAAAGAAGGCGCATTAATAATCTGCTTACTGCAGAGGAAAGAGCCAAAGAGTACAGTCTTAAAGTTAAACCTTACTTCGATATTATTCGGAAAAGTGTTGATAAGCTTGAGTTAATGGTAGATGACGAAATGTGGCCATTACCAAAATATAGAGAGCTTTTGTTTACTAAATAGACTGACTTTTACAGTGTGCCTCTCTTGATGCATGCCGTTTTGTTTACTTCGTTGTATCATTAAAAAGAATTGTTTATTTTAGCACCCACTGTATATTAAAATCTTAATTTACCTCTATGAACTTTAAAACACTAGCAGGTCTTTTTTTCCTAGCTTCTATTTTTTCTCTGAATCTAAATGCACAAAAAAACTTTTTAGCTGAAGCAGACCATGCATTGTATAATGAGCAGAAGTACTTTGATGCCATTGAAATGTATAAAAAAGCATACACAAAGGAAAAAGGACGAGATGTAAAAGCTGAAATTATTTTCAAAATTGCCGAGTCTTATCGTCTAAGTGATCAAGCTGAACAAGCAGAAGTTTGGTATGATAAAGCAATTTTAGCACGTTATAATGACCCGATATCTTATTTACACTTGGGGGAGATGAAGAAATTGAATGGTAAATATGATGAAGCCATTGTTCAATTTAAAAAGTACATGGCTGAAATGCCCGAAGATCCCCGAGGTGAGTTGGGTGTTAAGTCTGCTGAAGAATCACAGAAATGGGTAGACCAACCAACAAAATATATAGTAGAGCCAATGAGTTTGATTAACTCTGAAGGATATGACTTCTCGCCAACATTCTCTGATAAGAAAAATGAAGAAATAATTTTTACTTCACTAAGAGAAGGCTCCACAGGTTCAGGTGTTTCAGCTGTAACTGGCCAAAGTTTTGCTGACTTATATGTTTCTACGAGAGATAGAAAAGGAAAGTGGAGTGAGCCTGTTTTAGTAGAAGGTATCAATACCGAAAGTGAGGAAGGTTCTGCTGTAATGAATCAAAGAAAAAATACCATATACTTCACAAGATGTATGGTCGATAAAAAAGGATATTTTGGTTGTAAAATATATCAGGCAAAAAAGATGGGCCAAGGATTTGGTCAAGAAGAGGCTATCCCTGTAGGTACAGATAGCACCACTATTGGTCACCCTGCTCTTTCAGCTGATGACAATACATTGATATTTGCAGCTGATTTGGATGGTGGATTTGGCGGTAAAGATTTATGGTATGTAAAACTAATTTCACGCTCTAAAGGATGGTCAGAGCCTATCAATTTAGGATCAAAAATTAATACTTCTGGTGATGAAATGTTTCCATATATCCATGCAGACGGTTCGCTTTATTTTGCATCTAATGGTCTGCCTGGAATGGGAGGGTTAGATATTTTTAAGGCTGAAGTCATGGGCGAAAACAAATGGGGGAATCCTCTAAATATGAAAGCTCCTATAAATTCAAATGCAAATGATTTCGGTATTATTTTCGATGGTAATAATAATAAAGGATACTTTACTACAAGCAGACAAGGGGGAAAAGGAGAGGATGATATCTGGTCCTTTTCAGAGCCACCTTTATTATTTGTTCTTCAAGGGTTAGTTAAAGATTTAGAGTCAGGTGAGCCTTTAGTTGCGGCTACCGTTAGTTTAGTTGGAACAGATGGATCTACTGCTGAAGCAGAAACTGACGCTGCAGGTACTTTTGAATTTGCTGATAATGCAGGTAACCCATACATTAATCCCAATACTTCTTATTCTATAGCCGTTAGTAAGCCTGGTTATTTGAATGCGAAAGGTAAGGAAACTACGGTAGGCCTAGAAGAAAGTAAGCGTTTTGCACACTTATATGAATTACAGCCTATCGCTAAAGATAAGGCGATTAAACTGCCAGATATTCTTTATGCCTTCAACAGCGCCGATTTAACAGAGCAAGCCAAAGATTCGCTTAATTTCCTATACAATACTTTAGCAGATAACCCAACAATTGTGATTGAACTATCCTCTCATACAGATAGCAGAGGTAGTGGAGTTTACAATAAAAAGTTGTCTCAAGCTAGAGCCGAGTCTGCAGTAGCTTTCTTAATATCAAGAGGAATTGCAGCTGATAGAATGGAGGCTAAAGGTTATGGCAAGGAACGATTATTAATTTCTGATGAAGAAATCAATAAATTACCCACAGAAGAAGAACGAGAGGCTGCACACCAATTGAATAGACGAACAGAATTTACGGTTTTAAGAACAGATTACATCCCTAAGCCTACAATTCCTGAAGTAGAGTCAGGTGATGAAGATGCTCCCATAGAAAATGAAGATACACCAACCCCTGAAGGTCAAGAGTAGCGCAATAGGATTTATTACACTGAACGTCCCTTTCGTAAACATCCGAAGGGGATGTTTTTTATTTTATACACATGAGTAACAAAGAAAGATATGCACAAAGAGGAGTTTCTGCTTCTAAAGAAGATGTTCATACTGCTATAAAAAATGTAGATAAAGGTTTGTTCCCTCAGGCATTCTGTAAGATTGTACCTGATACGTTAACAGGAAGTGATGATCATTGTATCGTTATGCATGCAGATGGAGCTGGTACAAAGTCATCTTTAGCATATGCGTATTGGAAAGAAACAGGAGATATTTCTGTTTGGAAAGGTATTGCACAAGATGCTATAATTATGAATACTGATGATCTTCTATGCGTTGGTGCTGTTGATAATATCTTATTGTCATCTACTATAGGAAGGAATAAGAATTTAATACCTGGAGAAGTTATTTCTGCGATTATTAATGGCACCGAAGAGGTGCTAAAAAATTTGAGAAATCAAGGGATTGGTATTACGTCTACAGGTGGTGAAACGGCTGATATAGGTGATTTAGTAAGAACCATTATTGTAGACTCCACAGTAACCTGCCGTATGAAGAAGTCTGAGGTGATTTCTAATCATAAGATAAAAGCAGGGAATGTAATTGTAGGTTTAGCTTCTTTTGGGCAAGCTTCCTATGAAACCGAATACAATGGAGGAATGGGAAGTAACGGTTTGACTAGTGCTCGACATGATGTGTTTGGCGGAGAAATTAAGAACAAGTATCCGGAGACATTTGATGCTAGAATACCAGATGAGTTAACCTATTCCGGAACATATAATTTGACCGATCGGATAGATGGGATTTCTATTGATGTTGGTAAATTAGTTTTATCACCAACACGAACGTATGCTCCAATTATTAAAAAGATATTGGAGAAATATAAAGGAGTTATTAACGGAATGGTGCATTGCAGCGGTGGGGCACAAACTAAGGTGCTACATTTTGTCGACAACGTTCATGTAATAAAGGACAATTTATTTGATGTTCCTCCACTCTTTAAATTGATAAAGGAACAGTCTGGTACAGAGTGGAATGAAATGTACAAGGTGTTTAATATGGGGCATCGTATGGAATTGTACGTGGATGAAGCTATTGCGAGTGATATTATAACGATATCTAAGACATTTAATGTAGATGCTCAAATTGTAGGTAGAGTTGAGGCATTTAATGGAAAAAAGTTAACAATCAAGAGCGAGTTCGGAGAATTTATATATTAAAAGCTATGAGCAATTTATTGCAAAAATTACAATCGATAAAGGAGCGTTGGGAAGAAGTTTCCCAGCTTATCGTAGATCCTGAGATAATTTCAGATATGGATCGATATGTAAAACTGAATAAAGAATATAAAGATCTGGAGGTTTTCGTTCAAACACATGACGAATACAAAAATGTACTAGATAATATCGAGTCATCAAGAGAAATAATCTCCAAAGAGAAGGACGAAGAGTTTCGTGAAATGGCGAAAATGGAGTATGATGAATTGATAGAAAGAAGAGATGCCCTCGAAGAGGAAATCAAAGTTATGCTAATCCCCAAAGATCCTGAAGATTCTAAGAATGTAATTGTAGAAATAAGAGGTGGTACAGGAGGCGATGAGGCAGCTATTTTTGCAGGAGATTTATACAATATGTATACGCGATTTATTCAAAATAAGGGATGGAAATTCGAAGTACTTTCGATGAATGAGGGCACTTCTGGTGGATTTAAAGAAGTTTCATTTAGTGTTAGTGGTGATGATATTTATGGAACCTTAAAATATGAATCTGGAGTGCATCGCGTTCAGCGAGTTCCTCAAACAGAAACTCAAGGACGGGTTCATACCTCTGCTGCTACAGTGGCTGTTTTACCCGAAGCTGACGAAGTAGATATTAATTTAAACATGTCTGATATTAAAAAAGATACTTTTAGATCCTCAGGAGCAGGTGGGCAGCACGTAAACAAAACAGAATCTGCAGTTCGCCTAACTCACTTGCCTACTAATACCGTAGTGGAGTGTCAGGAAGGGAGAAGTCAAATTAAAAACTATGCTCAAGCACTTACAGTGCTTCGTTCAAGGTTGTACGAAAAAGAGCTTGCGATTAAAAATGCAGAACGAGCAGAGCAGAGGAGAACGCTGGTTTCTTCAGGCGATCGATCTGCTAAAATTAGAACGTATAATTACCCTCAAGGAAGAGTAACTGATCATAGAATAAACTTGACATTATATAATCTGGATGCTATAATTAATGGTGCTTTAGATGAGGTTAATGATGCGCTAAAAATGGCAGAGAATACAGAAAAAATGAAAGAAGGATCAATCGACTAATCAATGAATAGAGCTGAATTAATAGAACAGATTAAGCAAAAGCGTAGTTTTTTATGTGTAGGATTAGATGCCGACATAGAAAAAATTCCTGCTCATTTAAAAGAATTAGAAGATCCTATCTTTGAGTTTAATAAAGCAATTATAGATGCGACAAAAGATTATTGTGTAGCGTATAAACCCAATATTGCTTTTTACGAAAGCCTAGGAAGCAAAGGGTGGATTAGCTTGGAGAAAACGTTGGCTTATATCCCAAAAGATATTTTTACGATTGCCGATGCAAAAAGGGGTGATATTGGAAATACATCAATACTATATGCTCGAGCATTTTTTGAGCACATGAACTTTGATTCGATAACAGTAGCTCCATATATGGGCAGTGACTCTGTACTTCCATTTTTAACTTACAAGAATAAATGGGTTATTTTATTGGCATTGACTTCTAATGAAGGAGCATTAGATTTTCAATTCATGACTTCTAATTCGTCAGGTTTGAAATTGCATGAAAAAGTTATTTTGAAAGCAAATACTTGGGGAAATAAAGACAATTTAATGTTTGTAGTCGGTGCAACTAGGCCTGAAATGCTTAAAGCAATTAGGAAAATTGCTCCTGATAACTTTTTGCTTGTTCCCGGTGTAGGAGCGCAAGGCGGAAATTTAGAAGAGGTCGCTAAAAACGGAATGAATAAAGAATGTGGTTTGTTGATTAATTCTAGTAGGGCAATTATTTATGCCGACAGCACAGAGAATTTTGCTGAAGTAGCCAAAGAGCAAGCTAGAAAGCTACAAGAAGAAATGAAAATTTACTTAGATAGCTTCGGTATATAATTTTAAACGTCATGAAAGAAGACTTTCTTCATTATTGCTGGAAATATCAATATTTCAAACCTGAAGAATTACTTACTTCTAATGGCGAGTCAATTGTTGTGAAGTCTGCCGGAATTCATAATACAAATTCAGGCCCTGATTTTCTAAACGCTCGATTGATTATTGGAGATAAAGAATGGGCAGGTAATGTTGAAATTCACATCAATAGCTCAGATTGGTATAAACATAAACATCAATCTGATAAATCGTATGATAGCGTTATCTTACATGTAGTTTTTAAATATGATGCTGAAGTTCTGCTATCTGATGATTCAGTTATACCTACTTTAGAGTTGAATAGGTTGATTTATTCGGAAGCTTTTGATAATTATCAAAATCTATTAAATGAAACGGATTGGCTAGCTTGTAAAAATAGTGTAGCTAAATTAGACCAATTTACAGTAAATAATTGGTTAGATCGTTTGATAATTCAACGCTTAGAAAATAAGGTAGTTGCTATAGAAGAAGTGTTAAAACAAACGAATGGCGATTGGGAAAGAGTTTTTTATATTTGGTTAGCTAAGTATTTTGGTTTTAAAGTAAATAGCGAGGCCTTTTATCAATTAGCTTTAAATATTCCTTTTCAACTCTATTCGAAATATGATAATTTGTTTCAAATAGAGGCATTGCTTTTTGGTCAGGCAGGTTTATTGGAGAAAAATTTTGTTGACAATTATCCCATTGCGCTTCAAAAAGAATTTCGATTCCTAGCGAAAAAACACCAGATGTATAAAATGGATGGCAGTAATTGGAAGTTTCTCCGATTACGACCAGCTAATTTCCCAACGATTCGTCTATCACAATTTGCGCGTTTAATCTGGTCAAACAAAAAGTTGTTTTCAATAGTGCTGTCAGCAAAATCAGTGAATGAGTTGGTTGAACTACTAGAAACAGAAGCATCTGACTATTGGTCAAGTCACTTTTTATTCGATAAGCCCTCAAAAATAAATAAGTACACAAAACTGGGTGTTTCTGGAAAAAGAATTTTACTAATTAATACAGTATTACCTTTTATGTTTGCTTATGGCAAGTCTATTGATAATGTCAATTTATGCGATCAAGCATTAAAGTTATTAGAAGAGCTTCCTTCAGAAAGAAACAATATCACTGACCATTTTAAGTTGTACGATATTCAATCAAGTAATGCATTTTTTTCCCAAGCTTTAATAGAACTAAGTACCAATTATTGTAAAACTAAAAATTGTTTAAATTGTGCTATCGGAAATCAACTAATAAAAAAACAATAATGATGAAAAAAATTCAAGAGCTTTTCGAGCGCAACTTTTTTGGAGTTTGCGAATGGTGGGGGAATAAACTTGGAATTAAGATTTCTCGAATACGTTTATTCTTCATTTATTTCTCTTTTATTTCTGTTGGAATATCTTTTTTCGTTTACCTGACAATGGCTTTTATTTTAGAGCATAAGGAATTATTTAAAAGCGTTTTTACATCTAAAAAAACAAATATTTGGGATTTATAATTCCGAGATTTATTTAATATATAAATAGAAAAAGATACCTCAATTGAAGAAAATACTAATTACAGGTAGCAATGGGCTTTTAGGACAAAAAATAGTTCATAATATTCTTTCAAAAAGAAAAGATTCCTACGAGCTATTAGCTACATCTAAGGGAAGGAATCGAATTTCTCTTCGAACGGGTTATAAATATGCCACTTTAGATATTTCAAATGCTAAAGAAGTAGAAGGGTTGTTTAGTAAATTTCAGCCGGATGTAGTTATTAATACGGCGGCCATGACCAATGTGGATGAATGTGAGGAGAAAAAGGAGCTTTGCCGTGTTTTGAATGTTAATTCGGTATTGAATTTAATTCGTTCTTCTAAGATGGTTAATGCGCATTTAATTCATCTTTCTACTGATTTTATATTTGATGGTGAAAACGGTCCATACTCAGAATACGATACTGCTAATCCATTAAGTTTTTACGGTCAATCAAAATACGATGCAGAGAAGCGAATACAAGAAAGTGATATTTCTTGGAGTATTGTCAGGACTATAATTGTTTACGGGGTTGGTGAAAAATTGAGTCGATCAAATATTGTTTTATGGGCAAAAGAAGCACTTGAAAAAGAACAGTTGCTAAGAATTGTAAACGATCAGTTTAGGTCACCAACACTAGCAGAAGATCTTGCAGAAGGTTGCTTGTTAATTGCAGACAAGCAGAAGAAAGGCATTTTTCATATTTCAGGAAAAGATTTAATGAGTATTTTAGAATTGGTAAAACGGGTTGCTAAATACTTTAATCTTTCCACTTCAGGAATCTCAGAAACATCTTCTAACGCATTAAGCCAAACGGCTAAGCGTCCACCTAAAACTGGCTTTATATTAGATAAAGCTTATAATGAGTTAGGTTACAGTCCTCATGCTTTTGAAGAAGGTCTTCGAGTTTTAGAAGCGCAGCTAAAAGCATAAAAAAACAATATATTTGTTACAATTAGAATATTAAAAACCCCACCATACATGTTGAGATTATTATTATTATTCATTACTTCTATTTTACTTATTGCAAATGTAGCTGCTTCAGAATTAAAGGTTTCTTTCACCGTTGTGAATCCAACTGTTGAAATAAATGATGGTGAAGCCAGAGTGACCGTTAAAGGAGGGGTTCCTCCTTATTCGTATAAATGGAATAAAGAAAGCATTAAATTAACCTCTGATATCGCGACAGGGCTAACTGAAGGTGAAGAATTTAATGTAGAGGTTAAAGATTCATTTGGACAAGTGGCTATGGTTGCAGGTATTGTTCCTGCTAAATCAGTACCTGAGTATTTAAATTCTTTTGTAAAACCTTTGGTGGGTGTCATGAGTGATATTCTCTTTTGGGATCCTTTTTCTGAATTAGGGATTTATGACCCTGTAGTTTATGCCGATCTAAAAAATGTAAAAGCTCCTGGTTGGACAGACCCAGAGGTAGTTAAGATCACGCTAAAAAAGTGGAAAGTTCAAGAAGGATCCATTGTTAAGAAAGGAGACTTAATCGCAATTGTTTCGCAAGATAATTCTAATGACTTAGAAGTATTCGCTAATGCCGATGGAAAGTTAAGACAAAATACCAAAGAGGGAAATGTGATTTTTGATGCTAATAACATTAATGACATTATAGCTGTAGGTGCTGAAAATATGGCTTCTATCATTTATAATCATCCGCAACCAGTCCTACACCCGAATGGAACCATTCAAGAAAAAGGCATCCCATTTATTGTCGTATGGTTGGTGCTAGGGGCAATATTCTTTACCATTAGAATGAAGTTTATTAATATCAGGGGTTTTAAACACGCAATTCAGCTGGTTCAAGGAAAATTTACAGATCCAAGTAAGCAAGAAGAAGGGGAGGTTTCTCATTTTCAAGCATTAACAACAGCTTTGTCAGGAACTGTTGGCTTAGGGAATATTGCAGGTGTCGCAGTAGCGATTACCCTTGGAGGACCCGGAGCAACTTTCTGGATGATTATAGCAGGATTGATTGGCATGGCAAGTAAGTTTACCGAATGCACATTAGGTGTTAAGTACCGAATAATGGGCAAAGATGGAGACGTATCAGGAGGGCCAATGTATTATTTGAGTGAAGGTTTGAAAAGAAAAGGATATCCTAAGTTAGGAAAGGTGCTTGCTGTTTTGTTTGCAATCCTATGCGTTGGCGGTTCTTTCGGTGGTGGTAATATGTTTCAAGCAAATCAAGCATTTGCTCAACTTTCAGGAGAGTTCTCAAGCCTAGAAGGGATGGGATTTTGGTTTGGATTAGTACTCGCCCTATTGGTAGCCATTGTAATCATAGGAGGGATCAAGAGTATTGCAAAAGTTACTGATAAAATTGTTCCTTTTATGACTGGAATTTATGTATTATTCGCCTTAATAATCATCGGAATAAATTTCTCAAATGTTGGGGACGTGTTTTATGAAATTTATGAAGGCGCATTTAATTCTCCTGCTATTAAAGGTGGTGTAATTGGTGTTTTAATAGTTGGATTTCAAAGAGCTGCTTTCTCAAATGAGGCAGGTGTAGGTTCTGCATCTATTGCACACTCCGCATCCAAAACAAATGAACCTGTAAGTGAAGGAATCGTTGCATTGTTGGAGCCATTTGTTGATACAGTTTTAGTATGTACAATGACTGCTTTAGTTCTGGTTTTTACCGGCTTTGCAGATGGCACAACAGGTCTAGAAGGGTCAGAGTTAACTTCGGCCGCTTTTGGATCAGTGTTCCCTTGGTTTTCCTTGATACTTGTAATCGCCATTTTTCTCTTTGCGTTTTCTACAATGATTTCTTGGTCTTATTACGGACTAAAAGCATGGACATATCTATTTGGCGCAAGTAAAAAAGTTGAGAATCTATATAAGTTTATATTTTGTGTGTTTATTGTTATCGGTTCATCTATTGGTTTAGGCGCTGTGCTTGATTTCTCAGATTTAATGATTCTCGGAATGGCTTTTCCGAATATCTTAGGCTTATTAATTCTTTCTAAAGAAGTTCGACTAGATATGAATTCTTACTTCAAAAGAATTAAATCAGGTGAAATTAAACGATTTAAGTAGTTCTGTGTTTTAAAAATCAGTATTTTAGGGTTTTTAAGCCCTAATGAGAAAACAAATACAAGATTTTTTTACTTTTTCTTCCGGTGAGAAAGCAGGAATTTTTACCCTTTCTGTTATCATTTTATCGTTAATAGGTATGTTGTTCTTTACCGAACAAATTAATAATGCATTGTTGCCAAGTAAAGAAGAAATTAGATTATTAAAGAGTCAGTTTCAGCAAGAGTTAGAAGAATTTAAAAGGGCGGACTCTTTAAGAAGATGGAATGAAAAAAGGGAAGAGATTATTTTTGCTCAAGTTACGGATACTTTAATTGACAAATCCAATATAACCAATACGCCTACTTTCAATCCAAACGACTTTACGCTAGAATTAGGAAGTTTAATTGGACTTTCTGAAAAACAATCTCAATCAATACTTAACTATATACATAAAGGTGGTCTATTTAGGAAGAAGGAAGACTTTAAAAAAATGTATGTCATTTCTTCAGAAAAATACGAGGAATTGGAACCTTATATCTTATTACCTGATAAATTTGATCCAAAGAATCAAATGGAAAATAATTCTAATATTCCCAAAGTAAAAGAAACCAAACCGTACCCGAACATAATCGCAAACCTCAATGTCGCAGATTCGGCAACATTGGTACGAGTGAAAGGTATCGGACCGTTTTATGCTAAATCTATTGTTAAATACAGAGATGAATTGGGTGGCTTTGTATCAAAAAAACAATTACTTGAAATTTATGGAATGGATGAAGAGCGCTTTATTAAGTTAGATTCATTACTCATACTTCCGATTAAAGATCCTTATCGAAAAATTAACGTTAATACAATTACCATTGATGAATTAAAGAAACATCCGTACTTTGATTGGAATTTATCCCGATCTTTAGTCAACTATAGAGAGAATCATGGTAAATTTAAATCAATTGAGGACTTAAAGAAATTGAGGTTGATTGACGCTGAATTATATCGTAAAATTGCACCTTATATAACGCTTTAAGAATGCTAGAAGATAAAATTAAAAATACCATCCGCGATGTGATTGATTTTCCGAAAGAAGGAATTATTTTTAAGGATATAACTCCTATTTTAGAAGATGTGAGATTAACTTCAGAAATCACCGATGCACTTGTTCAAAAAAGTAAAATGCTACAACCGGATGCAATCGTAGGTATAGAAAGTCGCGGATTCTTTTGGGGCATTTTAATGGCGCAGAGTTTAGGAGTTCCTTTTATTCCCGTTCGTAAAAAGGGAAAACTTCCATACAAGACTATTTCCTATAAGTACGATCTAGAATATGGCTCCGCTGAAATAGAAATGCATGAAGATGCAATCTGCGAAGGTATGAATGTTTTGATTCATGACGATTTATTAGCAACAGGGGGAACTGCAATGGCTGCCGCTGAGTTAGTAAATTCACAAAATGCAAATGTTGTTGGATTTACATTTTTAGTAAATCTTACATTTTTAGAGGGAAACAAGCGTCTAAAACCTTATACAAATAACATAATAAGCCTAGTAAACTATTAAAAATAGAATCGAATGAATTTTGAGTACAATGAAAACCAAAAGATGATTGCGGACATGATTCGCGATTTTGCTGACGCCCATATTCGTCCTGATATGATGAAATGGGACGAAAGTCAAGAATTTCCGATCCATATATTTAAAGAGTTAGGTAAACTTGGATTGATGGGTGTTTTAGTTCCGACTAAATATGGAGGCTCAGGTTTTACTTATGACGAGTACGTTACCGCTATATCAGAGCTTTCTAAAGTATGTGGGTCTATAGGTCTTTCTGTTGCCGCCCATAATTCTTTATGTACAGGTCATATTATGGCTTTTGGTAATGAGGAACAAAAGCAAAAGTATTTACCAAGACTTGCAACCGCAGAGTTTATTGGAGGGTGGGCGTTAACTGAACCGAATACAGGTTCAGATGCAATGCGAATGAAATGCACAGCTATTGAAGATGGAGATGATTATGTAATCAATGGAACAAAATGTTGGATTACTCACGGGAAGAGTTCAGATGTTGTTGTAGTTATAGTTAGAACAGGAGATTTACTTGATTCTCATGGAATGACAACATTTATAGTCGATAGAAGTAATCCTGGGCTAAAAGCCGGAAAAAAGGAAGATAAGCTTGGAATGCGAGCATCAGAAACTGCAGAAGTTATCTTTGACAATTGCAGGGTGTCAAAATCAGCAATTTTAGGAAATGTCGGTGATGGATTTATACAGGCCATGAAAATATTAGATGGTGGTCGAATTTCTATTGCAGCCTTGGGTTTAGGTATTGCAAAAGGAGCATATCAGGCCTCAGTAAAGTATTCTAAAGAACGAGAGCAATTCGGCAAACCAATTTCAGATTTTCAAGCTATTGCATTTAAAATTGCAGATATGGCAACTGAAATAGAGGCAGCAGAATTGTTAATCTATCATTCTGCAGATCTAAAAAATAGAGGTCAAAAGATGACTAAAGAGTCTGCAATAGCAAAATATTATTCTTCAGAAATTGCCGTTAAAATCGCTACTGATGCGATTCAAGTTTTTGGCGGATATGGCTACACTAAAGAGTTTCCCGTAGAGAAATTTTATAGAGATGCTAAACTGTGTACGATTGGAGAAGGCACCTCTGAGATACAAAAACTAGTTATTTCAAGAGAAATTTTGAAGTAGTTGTTTTATTATTAAAAAATAGCTACTTTTGTGCTCCAATTAAATTTAATAAAAAGGATTTACGATGATTATAGTTCCTGTAAAAGAAGGAGAAAACATTGAGAGAGCGCTTAAAAAGTTCAAGAAGAAATTTGATAAAACTGGCGTTGTTAAAGAGTTAAGAGAGCGTCAACAATTTGACAAACCTTCTGTGACCAATAGACAGCAAAAGTTAAAAGCGATCTACAAGCAGCACTTGCAGCAAGAAGAGGCATAAGCCGTACTTGTTTTAGATATATCTTAAAGAGATATAGTCTTTATTAAAACTAAATCATAATTTAGTAATAAAGCTATATCTCTTTTTTTATGCTCGATATTTTTTTAGATTATCTTAAAAATGAAAAACGGTTTTCGAATAATACGATAGTCGCTTATGAAAATGACATCAATCAATTTAATGAATTTTTAAGAGAATTCTATGAATTGAATGATAAATTGGAGCAAGTTGACCCTTTTCACCTTAGATCTTGGTCTGTTTATTTGATAGATTTAGGGAGTTCTGCCAGGACAGTAAATAGAAAGCTGACAAGTCTAAAATCATTCTATAAATTTCTTTTATCTAGAAGGATAATCGACATAAATCCTGCATCCATATTGAAAGGCCCCAAGATTTCTAAGAGGCTGCCTAGTTTTGTTTCAGAAAATGAGCTTCTTCAATTATTTGACAATTTTACTTTTGATGATGAATTTGAAAATCGACGTAATCGGTTAATGATTGAACTGTTTTATGCAACAGGGATTCGATTGTCTGAGTTAGTAAACTTAAAGCATGGTGATATTTTATGGGGAGAATCCGCGATAAAAGTGCTAGGTAAGAGGAATAAAGAGCGAATTATACCTATTTACAGATCATTGCAGATTGATTTAAGAGATTATGTAACCACTTTTTTAGACAACCAAGGAAATATACCTTTCGTTTTTTTAACAAAAAAAGGGTCAAAAGTATATCCTAAGCTTGTTTATAGAGTTGTTAATACTTACCTTAGTGGAGTAGCATCAAGCGAAAAGAGGAGTCCCCACGTAATGCGACACACATTTGCGACACATTTATTAAATAATGGTGCAGACCTAAATACAATTAAGGAATTGCTGGGTCATACAAGTCTTTCAGCGACGCAAGTATACACTCATAATTCTATTGAAAAGCTAAAAAAAATATATCAACAAGCTCATCCAAGAGCATAAACTAATATAATATGGATGTAAAACTTAATGTTAGATCAGTACATTTTGACGCAGATCAGAAGTTGGTCAATTTTATTCAAGAGAAAATTAATAAGCTAAGTCAATTTTTCGATAAAATAATCGAAGCTGATGTGTATCTGAAGTTAGAAAATGGGCCAAGTGCAGATAATAAAACAGTAGAAATACGATTATATATCCCCGGTAACGATTTATTTGCAAAGAAGACATCAAAATCTTTTGAAGAATCTACTGACGAAACTACAGAGGCGCTTCGCAGGCAAGTAAAGAGGCGCAAGGAAAAAGAGAGGGGATAATTTAGGCTTTTTAGATATCTAAATAGTGTGCTTTTAAGCGCACTTTTTTTTTTGTTTAAAAAAAAACAAAAAAACCTTTTTCAATAAATAAATCTTTTTTACATTTGCAGACCTTTTTGGGGGGATGTATAAAATACATTTTTCAAAAGGAATTAAATTCCGAAAAGCCGGTGTAGCTCAGTTGGCCAGAGCAGCTGATTTGTAATCAGCGGGTCGTGGGTTCGAATCCCTCCACTGGCTCACGTTTTTTGAATATTGAAAAATTAAGTGTTGGGGGGATACTCAAGCGGCCAACGAGGACAGACTGTAAATCTGTTGGTGTACACCTTCGCAGGTTCGAATCCTGCTCCCCCCACAAAAAAACGATTAAAAGCGGGAGTAGCTCAGCTGGCTAGAGCATCAGCCTTCCAAGCTGAGGGTCGCGGGTTCGAATCCCGTTTCCCGCTCTTTTAATCCTTTAGCCGGTGTAGCTCAGGGGTAGAGCGTTTCCTTGGTAAGGAAGAGGTCAGGGGTTCAATTCCCCTCATTGGCTCGAGATAGGAAAGTTTTTTTAAATAAGTAATAAATAAAGTTAATAATCTAAACAAGCAATAAGTCATGGCTAAAGAAACATTTGATAGATCCAAGCCGCACGTAAACATCGGTACTATTGGTCACGTTGACCACGGTAAAACTACTTTGACTGCTGCAATTACTGCAGTGTTGGCAAAGAAAGGTTTTTCTGCTGCTAGAGATTTTGCATCTATCGATAACGCACCGGAAGAAAAAGAAAGAGGTATTACAATTAACTCTTCACACGTAGAATATCAAACTGCTAACAGACACTACGCTCACGTAGATTGCCCTGGTCACGCGGATTACGTTAAAAACATGGTTACAGGTGCTGCTCAGATGGACGGCGCTATATTAGTAGTAGCTGCTACTGATGGTCCAATGCCACAAACAAGAGAGCACATCCTTCTTGCACGTCAGGTTGGTGTTCCTTCTATCGTTGTTTTTATGAACAAAGCGGATATGGTAGATGATCCTGAATTGTTAGAATTAGTAGAAATGGAAGTTAGAGACCTATTAAGCTTTTACGAGTTTGATGGGGATAATACTCCTATAATTATCGGTTCTGCATTAGGTGGTCTAAATGGAGAAGCTCAGTGGGAAGAGAAAATTATGGAATTAATGGATGCTGTTGATAGCTTCATTCCAATCCCACCGCGTGAAGTTGATAAGCCATTTATTCTACCTGTAGAAGACGTATTCTCTATCACAGGTAGAGGAACAGTAGCAACAGGTAGAATCGAGACCGGAGTAATTAACTCTGGTGATGAGGTTGTGATTATCGGTATGGGTGCTGAAAACAAAAAATCAACCGTTACTGGCGTTGAGATGTTTAGAAAGATTTTAGATAGAGGTGAAGCTGGTGATAATGTTGGTTTATTGTTAAGAGGTATTGAGAAGTCGGATATTAAGAGAGGTATGGTTATTGCTCGTCCTGGAACAATTACTCCTCACACTGAATTCACTGCAGAGGTATACATCTTGAAGAAAGAGGAAGGTGGACGTCATACTCCATTCCATAATAAATACCGTCCTCAGTTTTATGTTAGAACAACTGACGTAACTGGAGAAATCTTTTTAGAGGAAGGTAGAGAAATGGTAATGCCTGGTGATAACGTATCTATTACTGTTAAATTAATTGCACCTATCGCTTTGAACAAAGGTTTAAGATTTGCAATTAGAGAAGGTGGTAGAACTGTTGGAGCAGGTCAGGTTACTGAAATCTTAGTTTAATTACTAAATAGATTTACATCAAGAAAGGTGTCCCGCATAGCGTGATACCTTTCTTGACTTTATAATTATAGGCCTACGGGTGTAGCTCAATTGGTAGAGTAGTGGTCTCCAAAACCATTGGCTGGGAGTTCGAGTCTCTCCACCCGTGCAAAAAGAATTAAACATGTCAAAAATTAGAACATATATCGAAGAATCTACGGATGAGCTTTTTAATAAGGTCTCATGGCCGACTTGGAGCGAACTTCAAAGTAGTGCATTAGTAGTAATGGTTGCAGCTGTAATTATTTCTCTTTTGATTTTTGTGATGGACTCTTCATTCAGTAGTATTATGGAGTTCATATATAAGATGTTTTAATTTATTGGAGGGTTAGAAAATGAGCGAGAGTACTAAAAAGTGGTACGTTGTAAGAGCGGTAAGCGGTAAAGAGAAAAAAGTTAAATTGCATATTGAAGATGAAATCTCAAGATTGGGTTTGTCTGAATATGTAACGCAAGTGCTTATTCCTACTGAGAAAATTTACCAGATCAGAAAGGGTAAAAAAATTAGTAAAGAAAGAAGTTTTTTTCCAGGTTACATCTTAATTGAAGCAGATTTAGTTGGTGAGGTGCCTCACGTTATTAAAAATGTTAACAATGTAATTGGCTTTTTAGGAGCAGAGAAGGGCGGAGATGCAGTTCCATTGAGAATGGTAGAAGTAAATCGCATTCTTGGTAAAGTTGACGAGTTGGCTGAGAGTGATGAAGAGTTAAATATACCTTTCATAGTTGGTGAATCAATCAAAGTAATTGATGGTCCTTTTAATGGTTTTAATGGAACAATTGAAGAGATCAATGAAGAGAAAAAGAAACTAAAGGTTATGGTTAAGATTTTCGGTAGAAAACAACCTTTAGAACTAAGTTTTCTCCAGGTAGAAAAAGAATCTTAATAGTACACAATAAAGAAGACTAAGATGGCTAAAGAAGTAAGTGGTTTAATTAAGCTACAAATTAAAGGAGGGGCAGCAAATCCATCTCCACCCGTAGGTCCTGCATTAGGAGCCAAAGGAGTAAATATTATGGAGTTTTGTAAGCAGTTTAATGCTAGAACTCAAGATAAATCAGGCAGAGTTGTACCTGCTGTAATTACAGTTTATGCTGATAAATCTTTTGATTTTGTTATTAAAACAGCGCCTGCACCTATTCAGTTATTAGAAGCTGCTAAAGTTAAGTCAGGTTCTCCAGAGCCGAATAGAAAGAAAGTTGCATCTGTAACTTGGGATCAGGTAAGAGCTATCGCAGAAGATAAGATGGAAGATCTTAACGCTTTTAAAATTGAGTCAGCTATGTCAATGGTAGCAGGAACTGCTAGGAGCATGGGATTAACAGTTAAAGGTACAAGACCTTTCTAATAAAGTTAAGAAAAGAAAAGATTTAGAGATGGCGACATTAACAAAAAATAGAAAAGCAGTAGACGCAAAACTTGATAAGAATAAAACATATTCTTTATCAGAAGCTTCTTCATTAGTAAAAGAAATAACTTTTACAAAATTTGATGCTTCAGTAGATTTAAACATCCGATTGGGTGTGGATCCTAGAAAAGCGAATCAAATGGTAAGAGGAACTGTTTCTTTACCCCATGGTATCGGTAAAACGGTTAAAGTTTTAGCATTGGTTTCTCCTGATAAAGAAGAAGAAGCAAAAGCTGCGGGTGCAGACTACGTTGGTCTGGATGAGTATATCGAAAAGATCAAAGGTGGATGGACTGATATTGATGTTATCATCACTATGCCTAGTGTTATGGGTAAAGTAGGTGCTTTAGGTCGTGTTTTAGGACCAAGAGGTTTGATGCCTAATCCAAAATCAGGCACTGTTACTATGGATGTAGCAAAAGCTGTTACTGAAGTTAAGGCAGGTAAGCTTGATTTTAAAGTTGATAAATACGGAATTATTCATTCAACTATTGGTAGAGTTTCTTTTGATGCAAAGCAGTTAGCTGAAAATGCTAAAGAGTTTATCCAGACAGTTAATAAATTGAAGCCAGCCGCTGCAAAAGGAGTATATCTTAAGGGTATTGCTATGTCAAGCACCATGAGTCCTGGAATTCAATTGGATCCAAAAGATTTATAAGAATAATAAAATTAATTCAACCGAAAGGCGATGACTAGAGAAGAAAAAGTTAGCATAGTTAATGAGCTTTCAGATAAGCTTAACCAATCTAGTGTATTTTACTTAGCAGATATTGCTGAGTTAGATGCCCAAAGTTCTTCAAAACTTAGAAGATTGTGTTTTAACAAACAAGTATCTCTTCATGTTGTGAAAAATACCTTATTAAAAAAGGCATTAGAGCAAGCTGATGGAGAGTATGAGGAGTTATATGCTGTATTAAAAGGTAATACCTCAATTATGTTTGCGGAGACAGGTAATGTTCCTGCAAAATTAATTAAGGATTTTAGAAAGAAAGCTGAAAAGCCTGCTTTAAAAGGAGCTTTTATTGATTCTGCAATATTTATTGGAGACAATCAATTAGAGACTTTAACACAAATTAAATCTAAGGAAGAGGTTATTGCAGATGTTATTGCATTGCTTCAATCTCCTGCTAAAAATGTTCTTTCTGCGCTTCAGTCAGGTGGAACTACAATCGCAGGCTTAGTGAAGACATTAAGTGAAAAGGCAGAATAAATGTGTACGCACTCAATCCAAATAATAAAAATTTAAATAATAAAAAGTAGTAAAATGGCGGATTTAAAAGCACTTGCTGAAGAGTTGGTAAACTTAACAGTAAAAGACGTAAATGAGTTAGCAGGTATTCTTAAAGATGAGTACGGTATTGAGCCAGCTGCAGCAGCAGTTGCAATAGCAGGTCCAGCAGGCGGTGACGCAGGCGAAGTTGCAGAAGAGAAAACAGAATTTGATGTAATCTTGAAAGCAGCGGGTGGGTCTAAATTAGCAGTAGTTAAATTAGTTAAGGAATTAACTGGTTTGGGTCTTAAAGAAGCAAAGGAATTAGTTGATAGTGCACCAAAAGCATTGAAAGAAGGTGTTTCTAAAGACGAAGCTGAGTCATTGAAAACTTCATTAGAAGAGGCAGGAGCAGAAGTTGAGCTTAAGTAGTATAGCTCAACAATATAATATTTAAGGTTTAGACCCGGCTTTATAGTTGGGTCTAAACCCTTTTGTCGTTTATATCTATTATTAACTAATCATTTTTCCAAAATGATGAATCCAGCAGTCTCTAATAAGAAGCAAGGGAGAATTAGTTTTGCTTCCATCAAAAATAAATTAGAATATCCCGATTTCTTGGATATCCAATTGAAGTCTTTTAAAGATTTCTTCCAATTGGAAACTAATCCTGAGAATAGAGAAGAAGAAGGTTTATTTAAAGTATTTAGTGAGAATTTCCCGATTACTGATGCGCGTAACCAGTTTGTTTTAGAATTTTTAGATTACTTTGTTGATCCTCCACGATATACTATTGAAGAATGTATTGAACGTGGATTAACCTACAGTGTTCCTTTGAAGGCTAAGTTAAAACTTTATTGTACAGATCCTGAACACGAAGACTTCGAAACCATTGTTCAAGATGTATACTTAGGAACCATACCTTATATGACACCGAAAGGTACTTTTTGTATCAATGGCGCTGAACGTGTAATTGTATCGCAACTACACAGATCTCCTGGTGTTTTCTTTGGACAGAGTCGTCATGCGAACGGCACAAAATTGTACTCTGCTAGAGTTATACCTTTTAAAGGATCGTGGATAGAATTTGCAACTGACATTAATAATGTTATGTATGCATATATTGATAGAAAGAAGAAATTACCTGTAACCACTTTGCTGCGTGCAATTGGCTATGAGTTTGATAAAGATATACTAGATATTTTTAACTTGGCTGATGAAATTAAAGTTAGTAAGGCCGGTCTTAAAAAAGTATTGGGAAGAAAACTTGCAGCCCGTGTTTTGAAGACTTGGGTGGAAGATTTCGTAGATGAAGATACCGGAGAAGTGGTGTCTATAGAACGAAATGATGTTGTTATTGATCGTGAAACTATTTTAGATAAGGAGCACATTGATGCTATTGTTGATTCAGGTTCTAAGACCATTATTCTTCATAAAGAGGATGTAAACTCTGCAGATTTTGCCATTATATACAACACGCTACAGAAAGATCCGTCGAACTCTGAAAAAGAGGCAGTAGAGCATATTTATAGACAGCTTCGAAATTCTGAGCCGCCTGATGAAGAAACTGCAAGAGGAGTTATAGATAAATTATTTTTCTCTGAGAATCGTTATGATTTAGGAGAGGTTGGTCGATATAGAATCAATAAGAAATTGAATTTAGATATTGATGCTGAAATTAAAATTTTATCAAAAGAAGATATTATTTCAATTATAAAGTATTTAATTGAATTGATCAATTCAAAGGCTGATGTAGATGATATCGATCACTTGAGTAATAGACGTGTTCGCACAGTAGGT
Organism: Vicingaceae bacterium; assembly: GCA_018402765.1. Classification (GTDB taxonomy): domain Bacteria; phylum Bacteroidota; class Bacteroidia; order Flavobacteriales_E; family Vicingaceae; genus Acidiluteibacter. The sequence goes on from JAGYIE010000006.1 coordinate 26,156, forward strand.
GAGCAATTGTACAGTCAATTTGGTGTGGGTCTTGCAAGAATGGCTAGAACTATTAGAGAGCGAATGAACGTTAGAGATAACGAAGTTTTTACTCCTGCCGATTTGATTAATGCGAAGACGCTTTCTTCTGTGATTAATTCATTTTTTGGTACGAACCAGCTTTCTCAGTTTATGGACCAAACAAATCCACTTGCTGAGATAACTCATAAGAGAAGAATGTCTGCTCTAGGACCTGGCGGTCTTTCAAGAGAAAGAGCAGGTTTTGAAGTTCGAGATGTCCATTACACCCACTACGGTCGTTTATGTCCAATTGAAACTCCTGAGGGTCCAAACATTGGTTTGATTTCGTCATTATGCGTTTACGCTAAAGTGAATAGATTAGGATTTATTGAAACTCCATACCGCAAGGTTGCGAATAGTAAGGTAGATCTAGATCCTGAAAATGTAATCTATTTAAGTGCTGAAGAAGAAGATGAGCAAACTATCGCTCAAGCAAATGCTCAAATCGATGAAAAAGGAACGTTCCTAACCGAAAGAGTTAAATCTCGTTTAGAGGGTGATTTCCCTGTTGTAGAGCCTAGTGAGTTATCATTAATGGATGTTTCACCAAATCAAATTGCATCTATTGCTGCATCATTGATTCCATTCTTGGAGCATGATGATGCAAACAGAGCATTGATGGGATCTAACATGCAACGTCAAGCTGTTCCTTTAATGGTGCCACAAGCTCCTATAGTAGGTACAGGTCTTGAAGAGCGTATTGCCATAGATTCAAGAGTTTTAATAAATGCTGAAGGGGATGGTACCGTAGAGTATGTAGATGCTCGTACGATTTCTATTAAGTATGATAGAACTGATGAAGATAAGTTAGTTAGCTTTAATGAAGATGTTAAAACTTACAACTTAATTAAATATCAAAAAACAAACCAAAGTACAACGATCAGCTTGCGCCCAATCGTAAGAAAGGGAGAAAAGGTTAAAAGAGGTCAAGTACTTTGTGAAGGATACGCCACCGAAGGCGGTGAGTTAGCTTTAGGTAGAAACCTAAAAGTTGCTTTCATGCCTTGGAAAGGGTATAACTTTGAGGATGCAATTGTAATTTCTGAGAAAGTAGTTCGTGAGGATGTATTTACTTCAGTTCATATTGAAGAGTTTGTACTTGAAGTGCGTGATACGAAAAGAGGTCTTGAAGAATTAACTGCAGATATCCCAAATGTAAGTGAGGAAGCAACTAAAGACCTTGATGAAAATGGTCTTATTAGAGTTGGAGCTGAAGTTAAGGAAGGCGATATACTAATCGGTAAGATTACTCCAAAAGGCGAAACTGATCCAACTCCTGAAGAGAAATTACTAAGAGCAATTTTTGGGGATAAAGCTGGTGATGTGAAAGATGCTTCTTTAAAAGTTTCACCATCTGTAAAGGGTGTTGTTATCGATAAGAAATTGTTTGAAAGAGCAATAAAAGATAGAAAAGCTAGAGCTGAAGAAAAAGTTGTCTTAGAGAAGCTAGATATTGAAATGGAAAAAGAACTTATGGTTCTTAAAGACCGTTTAATCGATAAGTTATATTCTATTGTAAATGGAAAGACTTCTCAAGGTGTTTTTGATTTCTATAAGGAAGAAAAAATAGCTAAAGGAACCAAGTTTACTCAGAAGATTTTAGCTGGTATTGATGATTTTAGCCATATTGATCCAAATAACTGGACTACTCAAGATGAGTTAAATGTTTTAATCAAGAGATTATTACACAACCATAATTTAAAAGCAACTGAGATTCAAGGATTGTATAAGCGCAAGAAATATGCAATTACAATTGGAGATGAATTACCAACCGGCATTGTGAAGTTGGCTAAAGTATACCTTGCAAAAAAACGTAAGTTGAAAGTAGGGGATAAAATGGCTGGACGTCATGGTAATAAAGGTATAGTTGCTAAGATTGTTAGAGCTGAAGATATGCCATTTTTAGAAGACGGAACTCCTGTAGATATCGTATTGAATCCACTAGGTGTGCCATCTCGTATGAATCTTGGTCAGATTTACGAAACCGTTTTAGGTTGGGCAGGTGAGAAGTTAGGATTGAAATTTTCAACTCCAATTTTTGATGGTGCTACCTTAGATCAAATCAATGATTATACAGATCAGGCAGGAATTCCAAGAAATGGTAGGACTTACCTTTATGATGGAGGTACGGGAGAACGTTTTCACCAGCCGGCTACAGTAGGTATTATTTACATGCTGAAATTAGGTCACATGGTTGATGACAAAATGCACGCAAGGTCTATTGGGCCTTACTCATTAATTACGCAACAACCATTGGGTGGTAAAGCTCAATTTGGAGGTCAGCGTTTTGGAGAGATGGAAGTTTGGGCACTTGAAGCATTTGGTGCAGCGAATATCCTGCAGGAAATTTTGACCATTAAGTCAGATGATGTAATGGGAAGAGCAAAAGCTTACGAAGCAATTGTTAAAGGTGAAAATATGCCAACTCCTGGTATTCCGGAGTCATTTAACGTATTGCTGCATGAATTAAGAGGATTAGGATTGAACATCACTTTAGGAGAGTAATCTCCTGAAGTGGTTGTTATCCACTTTTTTATTTGTAGGCTTATTTTATGTATTAACAACTATTCAACTTAAAGAATATGGCTTTTAAGAGAGAACAAAAAACACAAGGTAATTTTAATAAAATTACTATCAGTTTAGCTTCACCCGAGATGATTTTGGAATCATCAAGTGGTGAGGTACTCAAGCCTGAAACGATTAATTATCGTACTTATAAACCGGAAAGAGATGGTCTTTTTTGTGAAAGAATCTTTGGACCGGTTAAGGATTGGGAATGCCACTGTGGAAAATATAAAAGAATACGTTACAAAGGTATTGTTTGTGACAGATGTGGTGTAGAAGTTACTGAAAAGAAAGTACGAAGAGAGCGTATGGGGCACATTTCATTGGTGGTTCCTGTAGCGCACATTTGGTATTTCAAATCGTTACCAAACAAAATTGGTTACCTACTAGGGTTACCAACAAAAAAATTAGATACTATCATCTATTATGAAAGATATGTAGTAGTTCAAGCAGGTAATGTTAAGAATGCTCTAGGAGAGGAATTGCAATATCTGGACTTTTTGACGGAAGAAGAGTATTTAGATATTTTAGATAACTTACCAAAGGAGAATCAATATTTAGATGAAAACGATCCAAATAAGTTTATTGCTAAAATGGGAGCCGATGCTCTTTATGAATTATTAAAGCGATTAGATCTTGATGGATTATCTTATGATTTGCGCCATAAAGCAAATCATGAAACTTCTCAGCAACGCAAGAATGAAGCATTGAAAAGACTTCAAGTTGTAGAGTCGTTCAGAAATGTTGCTGAGGGAATTGAGAATCGTCCCGAATGGATGATTGTTAAAGTTGTACCTGTTATACCGCCTGAATTACGTCCGTTAGTTCCGTTAGATGGTGGTCGATTTGCAACGTCAGATTTAAATGATTTGTACCGAAGAGTAATTATTAGAAATAACCGTTTAAAACGTTTATTAGAAATAAAAGCTCCTGAAGTTATTTTGAGAAATGAAAAGAGAATGCTTCAAGAGGCAGTTGATTCATTATTAGATAACTCAAGAAAGTCAAGTGCAGTTAAGACTGACTCTAATAGAGCTTTAAAATCGTTATCTGATAGTTTGAAAGGTAAGTCAGGGCGTTTTCGTCAAAATTTACTTGGAAAACGTGTGGATTATTCTGGTCGTTCAGTTATTGTAGTTGGACCAAGTTTACAGCTTCACGAATGTGGTTTGCCTAAGGACATGGCGGCTGAGTTATATAAGCCTTTTGTTATTCGCAAACTAATAGAAAGAGGTATCGTTAAGACAGTAAAGTCTGCTAAGAAAATAGTTGACAGAAAAGATCCTGTTGTTTGGGATATTCTTGAAAACGTATTGAGAGGTCATCCGGTATTACTTAACCGTGCTCCTACATTGCACAGGTTAGGAATCCAGGCTTTTCAACCAAAATTGATTGAAGGAAAAGCTATTCAATTGCACCCATTGGTTTGTTCTGCATTTAACGCTGATTTCGATGGTGATCAAATGGCTGTTCACTTACCTTTAGGTAATGCAGCAATATTGGAGGCGCAGATGTTAATGCTTTCTTCACATAATATTTTGAATCCTGCGAATGGTTCGCCAATTACTGTTCCTTCTCAGGATATGGTGCTTGGATTGTATTACTTGACCAAAGAGCGATATTCTGAAGGTGACTTAATTATTAAAGGCGAAGGAAAAACGTTTTATTCTCCTGAAGAGGTAATTATAGCCAATAACGAAGGTCGTTTAGATATTCATGCAAAGATCAAAGTTAGAATTAAGGATAAGGGTGAAATTAAAATTATAGATACTACTTGCGGTAGAGTAATTTTTAACCAAGTAGTTCCTGAAAGTGCTGGATATATTAATGAGTTGTTAACTAAGAAGTCGCTAAGAGACATTATTGGTAATATTCTTAAAGAAGTTGGAACATCAGCAACAGCCAAGTTCTTAGATGATATCAAAACCATTGGTTATGATATGTCATTCAGAGGAGGTTTATCATTTAATTTAGGAGATGTAATCATCCCTAAAGAGAAAGATGAATTAATGGAAAAAGCAGCAGGTCAAGTTCAAGAGGTTTGGGATAACTATAACATGGGTTTCATTACAAATAATGAGCGGTATAACCAAATTATTGATATTTGGACACATACAAATACTAGATTAACAAATACAGTTATGGACCGATTGAAAACCGATAACCAAGGTTTCAACTCAGTTTATATGATGTTTGATTCAGGTGCAAGAGGTTCTAAAGAGCAGATTCGTCAGCTTTCCGGAATGAGAGGATTGATGGCTAAACCCCAGAAATCAGGATCTTCTGGTCAGGAAATTATTGAAAATCCAATTCTTTCTAATTTTAAAGAAGGTTTGTCTATTCTTGAGTACTTTATTTCTACTCACGGTGCTCGTAAGGGTCTTGCAGACACGGCTTTGAAAACGGCTGATGCTGGTTACTTAACTCGTCGTTTGGTTGATGTTTCTCAAGATGTGGTAATTACTGACGAGGACTGCGGTACACTTAGAGGGGTTCAAATTTCAGCATTGGTTAAAAGTGATGAAATTGTAGAATCTTTATATGATAGGATTCTAGGTAGAACGACTGTTCATGATATCTTCCATCCAAATACTGGAGATTTAATTATCGAGTCCGGCGAAGAAGTTACCGAAGAAATTGCAAAAATTATTGATGAGTCTCCGATTGAAGAGTTGGAAATGCGCTCTGTATTAACTTGTGAACTGAAAAGAGGTGTATGTTCTAAGTGCTACGGAAGAAGCTTGTCTTCAGGTAGAATGGCACAAAGAGGAGAGTCTGTAGGTGTAATTGCAGCACAATCTATTGGAGAGCCTGGAACTCAACTTACATTAAGAACTTTCCACGTAGGAGGTACGGCATCAAAAATTGCTGATGAATCTCGTATTGAAGCGAAGCATGACGGTATCATTGAAATAGATGAATTAAAAACTGTCGAAGGCGAGAACAAGGACGGTAAAAAAGTTCAAATTGTAATTGGTCGTTCAGCTGAAATGAGATTAGTTGATGCCAAAACAGGAATAGTGTTAGCAACTTCAATTATCCCATACGGATCATTACTTTATGAGATTGAAGGAGCTACTGTGAAAAAAGGAGACTTGATTTGCGAGTGGGATCCATATAACGCAGTAATTGTTGCTGAGTTTAAAGGTAAAATTGTTTTTGAAAATCTTATTGCAGGAGTTACATATAAAGAAGAGTCTGATGAGCAGACTGGATTTAGAGAGAAAGTAGTTACTGAAAATAAGGACAAGAAAAACGTTCCTGAAATTAAGATTGTCAACAAGAAAGGAGATGTACTTAAAACATACAACTTACCGGTAGGTGCACACATTTCTATTGATGAAGGTGATGAGATCGAAACAGGTAAGATCTTGGTGAAAATTCCAAGAGTGTCAGGTAAGTCAGGTGATATTACAGGGGGTCTTCCTAGAGTAACGGAGTTATTCGAGGCAAGAAACCCATCGAACCCTGCTGTTGTAACTGAAATTGATGGTATTGTTTCATTCGGTAAAATTAAGAGAGGTAACAGAGAAGTTATTGTAGAGTCAAGAACTGGAGAGGTTAAAAAGTATTTGATCAATCTATCTAAGCATATCTTGGTACAAGAAAATGACTTTGTAAGAGCCGGTAGTTCTTTATCAGACGGTGCAATAACTCCTGCTGATATTTTGGCGATTAAAGGTCCTACACAAGTACAAGAGTATATTGTGAATGAGGTACAGGAAGTTTATAGGCTGCAAGGTGTAAAAATTAATGATAAGCACTTTGAAGTTATCGTAAGACAAATGATGCGTAAAGTTGTTATTCAAGATCCAGGTGATACTCGTTTCTTAGAAAAGCAAATAGCAAACAAGACGGAATTTATGGAAGAGAACGATTGGATCTTCGGTAAGAAATATGTTGAGGATGCAGGAGATTCAGATGTATTACGTCAGGGGCAAATTGTAACTCCTCGTAAGTTAAGAGAAGAAAATTCTCGACTTAAGAGAGCGGATAAGAAGTTAGTTGTTGCTAGAGATACAATGGCTGCAACTTCTAGTTCAATCTTACAAGGTATTACACGAGCATCCCTACAAACAGAAAGCTTTATTTCTGCTGCATCGTTCCAAGAGACGACTAAAGTGTTAAACGAAGCTGCAGTTAGCAGTAAAGTAGATCACTTAATGGGATTAAAAGAAAACGTTATCGTTGGACACTTAATTCCTGCTGGAACAGGTCTTAAAGCTTATCAAGATGTTGTGGTAGGGTCTAAAGCAGAATATGAAAAATTAACTTCAGCGAAAGAAGTAACTGAAGAAGCATAATTAAAAACAAGACAACGATGAGTGATGAAGTGAAGAATGATAAACTTAATATTGAGTTAAGTGAAGAAATGGCTGAAGGACAGTATTCTAATTTAGCTATTATTAGTCACTCTAGTTCGGAGTTCGTATTTGATTTTATTAAGATTATGCCTGGGATGCCCAAGGGTAAGGTGAAAAGCAGGGTGCTAATGACTCCTCAGCATGCAAAAAGGTTGTTTAGAGCGTTAAATGATAATATTGTAAAATATGAATCGCAACTTGGTAAAATTACCGAGGGAGAACAACCTAACTTTCCAATGAATTTTGGAGGACCTACAGGAGAAGCTTAATTTGTTATACCAACAACTTAAAATGGGGTTTGTGAATATTCACAAACCCCATTTTTTTTATAATGTATAGTAGCACTATTTTTATGTGAATTCGGCAGTTATTATTCTAATGCCTTTTTATTAAAAAGTATGTAGCCAAAGTGTATTAAGAATTTATATTGATTAACTGTATTATCGTAATAGTTAAATGATGCAGCAATAGGACCTATTCGTGTGGTATAAACAGCCGTCGCAGTTCCTAAGAAATCTCTTATTGAAAGCTCTTCTCCATATCCCGCAGACTTGTTGTTATTAATAATCTCTTGAAAAGGTTGGAATACATATGCTTCAACACGTAAATCTAATCTTTTGGTAAACGAGTATATAGATTTCAATCCTACAGCACCATAAGAATGCGTCCTGTATCGATACTGGAAAAGGGTCGCCATCTCAGGTATTGGCTGAAATGAAGGAGCCAAAAGCACTGTAGCCGTATAATTATTAAAGAAAGGTTGATTGGTTGAAATGAACTCTAATTGGCCTCCTAGCTTAAATTTACTTTTCTTAAAAAAATAATTTTGATACCTAAATCGAACTTCAAACCACTCCCTCCTCGATATAACCTTTTCAGATTCTAATGATGTTGAGCCTGGAATATTTTTCTCATCTCCGTAAACCCATCTAGCTTTTAGTTCAAGCTTGCTTCCTTCTTTCGCAAATTGTTTTTGATCTAAAGTACTTCTCGTATATTCAAGATATGGGCTAAAGCCCCTAAATCTATTAATATCTGCTGTATCTGTTCTAAGAAAACTATTGTCTTGATAATATTCATTTTCTAGTTCAAAAAAGGTGGAGCCAAGCTCAAATTTACCTTTAAACCTAACAGGAGTTCCAACTTTAAAGTCTATAAAGTTTTCGTGGTTGATTAAATACGATGGATTTACATCTTCTAAGATTGTTGTTGAAGAATTAAAGAAATCCCATTTACTTGCAGTGTAGCTTAACTCTGTGTAAATCGGTAACTTGTTCGGGAATTCTAAACGTCCTCCTAACTTAGCAGAACTATGTAGCTTTCCAAAGTAAGTGTTTCCGCTTACAATAAGGTTGTTTTTTCGCATTCTAGTGTATCTAAGGCCAACATAGCCTGTATTTATGGGTCTTGTGGAAATAATACCTCCAAATTCAGCCTGAAAGCTTTTCTCTTTTTTAATTTTCAATTCAAGGTTATAATATCCTGAGGCCGAATCTAACTTTGCAATAGGATAAATTGATTTAATGCCTCTATCTGAAAGTAAACGCATATAAGACTGCTCTAATTTGTCGAACTCAAAAAAAGATTTATTCTTTAAAGCACGGCTAAAAATATAGTTGGTTTGTTGCTCTTCTATTCCTGTTATAGAAACATGCCTAAAGCGTAATAAATTTTGTTTATTGTTAAAGTCCTCTCTCATTTTTTCTAAATAAGCCTTTGTTCTAAAATCTTTTATATTTGCCTTTATTGAGTCAATACTTTTAAGTGCAGATTTATATCCTTCTTGGATTGCATTGTAATTCTGATCAAAATCTAACAGTGTAATTTCATTTACTTCTGGTTCTATTATAATCCCTTCAGCACATTCAATACTGTAATTTGACTCTTTACTTAACATACTTTTTATTTGAGATACTAAGTTGTCTTCTGAGGGCGATGCATCTTTTCTAGAAACATTACTTCCTATAACATAATCCGGCATGAAATCGTGATACATAATATCAGATGGGAAGTTATTGTATAGTCCTCCGTCAAATAAAATTTTATCATTGTATTTAATGGGAGATAGATAAAAAGGGTATGCCATTGATGCTCGAACTGCTGTAGCTAAGTCGCCGTTGTAAAATGGATACTCCTTTCCATTTGTGATGTCAGCCGCGATACAACGAAATGGAATCATTAAGCTGTCAAAGTTGTATTTTGCTGCTGCTGATGGAGAAGCAAATAATTTCATTAGCCCAAAATCAATAGGTACTGATGAAACAAAGCTAATGGGCAGATTTGTTTCAAATAGCGTATCAAGATTGAAGTCAATATTTACAATTTCTGCCGTTGGGTCTTCTTCTTTATAAAAAAACAGGTACTTCTCTAATGGAACACCATTTGACCATTCAATAAACTCATCAGAAATAAAAAGGGCTTCAATTTCGCTTGGTGTTTTACCTGAAGCATATAATGCACCGACTAAAGCCCCAATGGAAGTTCCTGTAATGTAGTCTATTGGGATATTGTTTTCTTCTAGAGCTTTTAATACGCCGATGTGCGCTGCACCACTTGCACCCCCACCACTTAATACAACGCCTACTTTTTGCCCATAGGTTAATAAAGGGAGAAAAAGGAATAATGTTAAAATTCTGTATACCTGAGGCATTTGGTTATATTATTAGAATAAAGGTATTAAAATTTTACATGTACTTTAAACCGCTTATCACAATAAGGAGTTTAGGTATTCTTTTACTTTATAAATACGACTACCATACCAAGAAAAAGCTTCTCCATCGACTAATCTTACCTTAATCGTTGGAAACTGCTCTTGTAAGGTTTTTAAGTGAGTTTCTTTAAATGGGAATGGTTCAGAAGAAAGTAATAATTCATCAGGGGAAGTGCTGATAATTTCTCCTTTTGTAAGTAGAGGATATCTTTCTTTAGATTTTAGACAATTTTCAAACCCCACCCTATTCATAATATGCGAAATGAAAGTATCTCCACCAACACTCATATAGGGCTCATTCCAAATTAGATAAATCGCACTTTTCTTTTTCTCGACGTTATGAGGTAGGCTGTTATTAATTTTTACTGCTAAATCTCTTGCTTCTCGCTTTCTATTACAAATCATTCCGATATCTTGAATAAGTTTGAGTAAGTCTTCAATATTTTTTACATCAGAAATATACGTTGGAAAGAATTTAGCAATAGACGCTATTTCTTCTCTTGAGTTTTCTTCCTGGTTGGCAATTACCAATTCAGGATTCAATGAGAATATTCGATCTGCTTTTACATTTTTTGTTCCACCAACGACTACTTTTTCTTTTCTAAGTAATTCAGGATGTACACAAAACTTAGTAACACCTGTAAGTTCGGTATTTAGGTTCATATCCCATATTAGCTCACTTAGCGACGGGACTAATGATACAATGCGTTTGGGAGGTTCCTCAAAAGTGAGTAGCCTGCCCATTTGATCTTTTAATTGCATCATTCTAACTGCTTATTTCAATGAATCAATCACATCATGGATTGTAATGATATGAGATACACCTACTGCGTCCTTAATAAGTACGGCTCTATTGTTTTTGTCAATTAATTTAGAAACGTCTTCAATTGTTGAATTAGCCTCAACAAATGGATATGCTTTACCCATCACTGTGCTTACCTTGTCCTCTCCAATTTTGGGATTATTGATTAAGGCAGCATACAACTCCGTATCGTTTATAGAACCCACAAAGTGTCCTTCTTCGTTTATAACAGGAACTTGTGAAATGTTAAATTTAGTTAATACTGCGATAGCTTCAGAAATAGAATGATTTTCATGAACAGTTACCAATGTTTTATCTTTATGATTTTTAATTAAATCTAAAGCTCGTGCTTTATCTTTATCTAAAAACCCTCGATCTCTCATCCAATCATCATTGAATATTTTACCTACATATCTAGAGCCATGATCATGAAAAATTACGACTACTACATCTTTGGGAGTTAACTCATTTTTTAACTGAATAAGACCTGCAACAGCACTTCCTGCTGAATTTCCCATAAAGAGTCCTTCTTCACGTGCTAACCTTCTAGTCATTAGCATACCATCCTTATCAGTCACTTTCTCAAATTTATCGATAAGGTCAAAGTCAACATTTTTAGGTAAGATATCCTCTCCGATTCCTTCTGTTAAATAGGAATAGATTTCATTCTCATCAAATAGACCTGTTTCATGGTATTTTTTAAATACGGAACCATAGGTGTCAATTCCCCATATTTTAACATTAGGGTTTTGCTCTTTCAGGTATTTAGCCGTTCCTGAAATTGTTCCTCCTGTTCCAACACCTACGACTAAATGCGTAATTTTTCCATCGGTTTGTTCCCATATCTCAGGACCTGTTTGCTCATAATGAGCAGTTCTATTTGATAAGTTGTCGTATTGATTTGGATAAAACGAATTCGGAATGTCCTCATTTAATTTCTTGGCTACAGAATAATAAGATCTCGGATCATCAGCAGATACATTTGTAGGCGTTACAATTACTTCTGCACCCATTGCTCTTAAAATATCTATCTTTTCTTGTGATTGCTTGTCTGCCATGGTACAAATTAATTTATATCCTTTGGCAATTGCCGCTAGCGCAAGCCCCATACCGGTATTTCCTGAAGTTCCCTCAATAATGGTCCCACCTGGCTTTAGAAGACCAGCTTTTTCAGCATCTTCTACCATTTTTAGTGCCATTCTATCTTTAGTTGAGTGACCTGGATTAAATGTTTCTACTTTAGCTAGAACTAAAGCTGAAACGTCTTCTACTGTTTTGTTTAGTTTTACAAGTGGAGTATTTCCAATTGTTTCAATTATATTATTGAAGTACTTCATAACCGTTTTCTTTTTTATCAATTACAAAAGTATCATTTAATTGCCCCATTAAGAAGTGAAAACGAAGCTTATTTTAGCTAGATTTAGTCAAATTTAACTGCCTTAGCAGGCGTTATTTTCGAAATTATTAAAGAAGGAATTACGAGTATAGCAACGCTAATTAATAGTGTGCCAATGTTTAGAACTATTACCTCAATCGGATTAATTTCAATTGGGACCTGATCAATATAGTAAGCATCTTTATCAAGTTTAAAAACTTTAAATTGTTGTTGGATTATACAGAAAGAAATCCCAATTAGATTACCCCAAAACAAACCAACTGCAATTAAATAAGTTGCACTGTATAAAAAAATTCGTCTAATACTCAAGTTGTTTGCGCCTAATGTTTTTAGTATCCCGATCATATTGGTTCGCTCTAATACCATTATAAGCAGTGCAGAAATTATGTTTATTCCTGCAACCAATAACATTAAAATTATGATGACCAATACATTAATGTCTTGAAGTTCGAGCCAGTTGAAAATATCAGCTCTAGCAGTTCTTATACTTGTAGAGATAAAGTTATAGCCAATGTTGTGGTAAATAAATTCATCTACTTCCTCTAACTGATCGAAATCATTAATTGAAACTTCAAAACCTGTCACCAGGTTATCTGACCAATTATTTAGTTTTTGAATGTGCTTAATATCTCCAACAACATACAGCTCATCCATTTCGCTAAACCCTGTATTGTAAATCCCTGCAATTGTAAATTTTCTAATTCTTGGTGGTTCTTGAATAAAATACATTCGAATATTATCACCAATTTCAAGATATAATTTATTAGCGATGTGTTCTGAAATTAGAATACTATCATTTCGGATACTATCAGTAATACTTATTTTATGGCCTTTGACTAAATTGTGATTAAAGAAGCTCCAATCATAATCACTTCCCACACCTTTTAATACTACTCCATAAATGTCATTTTCAGTTTTTATAATTCCGCCTTTTGTAGCAAAAACTTGAATATTGTTTACTCCTTTGTGGTTCTTAATGATGGGTAGAAACTCTTGATTTCGATCTATTGGCTTAGGATCTAGTTGATTTTGGGTGTTAAAAGAAGTAATGGTTGTATGTGCTCCAAAACCCACAATTTTATTTCGTATTTCTGTCTGAAATCCATTCACAACTGCCATTGAAATAATCATTACGGCTACACCTAAAGCAATGGCTAAAATGGAAATACGTATGATAGGTGCCGAAAAACGATTATCTTCGTTGTTGCCTTTAAGAATTTTTCGGGCTGTAAATAGTTCGAAATTCAATTGAATGTGTTTGTTACAAATGTAATAATAAGATGATACGATTTAAGCTACGCGCTTTTTTATACCTGGTTTTTTTATATCCTTTACTTTTAAGTCACTTGGCTTGTGTGAGTAGTGAAACTAATCGTTATCCTACTACTGAGTCAAATGACTTTGCTTTGGATGATCCGAACTTGGTTCTTGGAGCTGAGGGGTATGCTTCTTATTTACCTGCTCTGAAAGGTAAAATGGTCGGATTGGTTGGTAATCATGCTACTTTAGTAAACGATTCCCACTTGGTAGATATTTTACTAAATAAAGGTGTGAATATAACGAAGCTTTTTAGTCCTGAGCATGGGTTTAGGGGCGATGCAGATGCAGGAGAAAAGGTAAGTTCTTCTAAAGATAAAAAAACGGGATTACCCATCTTCTCACTGTATGGGAAAGATAAAAAACCATCTGACGAAATGCTTTTAGGTATTGAAATGATGGTGTTTGATTTACAAGATGTGGGTGCGCGATTTTACACGTATATATCTACACTTCATTATGTGATGGAGGCTTGTGCTGAAAATAATATTCCAGTAATAGTATTGGATCGGCCTAATCCAAATGGATATTATATAGATGGACCCATTTTAGAAAAGGAGTTTACTTCATTTGTTGGTATGCATCCGATTCCGGTGGTACACGGCATGACGATGGGAGAATATGCTAAAATGATTAATGGTGAAAAATGGTTAGGAAGTGGGATGCAGTGTAGTCTAACTGTTGTTAAGATAGAGAATTACGATCACAATTACCATTATGAATTACCTGAAAAACCATCACCTAATCTACCGAATATGGATGCTATTTATTTGTATCCATCTTTATGCTTTTTTGAAGGCACACCGGTATCTGTCGGCAGAGGGACAGATCAACCCTTTCAGCAATTTGGACATCCATCTTTTATGCTTTACTCATACACCTTTACACCTAAACCCATGTTTGGTGCAAAAGAGCCAAAGTTAAATGGAGAAAACTGTTACGGAAGAATATTAATAGCTGATGCTGAACGGCTAAAAAAAGAAGGGCAGTTGGATTTACAATGGCTAATTGATGCCTATAACTATTACCCTAAAAAAGAGGCTTTTTTTACCTATTTTTTTGAATTATTGGCAGGAACAAAGCAGTTGCAACAGCAAATAGAAGCTGGGATGAGCGCACAAGAAATACGTGCTACTTGGCAGGCTGATTTAGAACGATTCCAAAAAGAGGTGAGAAGAAAGTATTTGTTGTATGGAGATTTTTGATAGGATTTGGATTCAGAACCTAGGACTGTAAGTTTTCCATAAAAGAGCAATAATTTTATAATTAGCTCGACAGGTATTTATCCTACAGTATTATTTTATAAATCCTACCTAATTAAAAAAACATTCCCACTTTTAGAAACGTTTTGGCCATCAATAAATCGCAAGTCGAGGGTATAAAAGTAGGTTCCTGTACTTGCTTTATTTCCATTTTTTAATCGTCCATCCCAAGGGATATTTTCAGATTCGTAAACCAACACGCCCCAACGATTAAAAATTGAATAGTTGATCTGAATAATGTCTTTACCAAAAGGCTCAAAGAGGTCATGGATACCATCCCCATTTGGGCTAAACACGTTAGGTATTCCATAATTTGAGCGGAGAATGGTGATGGTTTTCGACGTGTCAAAAGCACATCCTTCATCAGATGTTACACTTAAACTAACTTCATATACATTGGGATAGCGATAAGCATAATTAAAACTATCTTTTCGGATGATGTCTCCATTTCCCATATCCCAAATCGGAGTTCCCTTTGGATTAGAAAGATTCAGGAAAGTAATCGCTTCATTCGTAAAGGTAATGCTATCTGAAAGCGAGAAATTCACCGCTGTTTCTGGATGAAATGTCACATGAATGGTATCGATAGCAGTATCACAAGTGTTTCCCGCAATTAATTGGTAAACTCCTGCTGATGTAATCAAAATAAAAGGAGTCGTTTCATTAGTTGACCATTGGTAAACGTCGAATCCATTTTGTCCAATTAGTAGAGAGTCTCTTGGGCAAATGACGGTGTCATTTCCTAAGTTTAGTAGCGGCAATTGTGGCTGTAAAACTTGTATAGAATCTCTAAATACAGAACAGCTATCGAATGACTCCAGCCAATAGATACCAGGTTGATTTACGGTTATGGCTCTTTTGGACTCACCATTTGACCATCTGTAGTTCAATAGATTACTAGCTGCTGCTAAGGTAATGGAATCTCCTGTGCATAAAATAGTATCGTTGCCAATGGAGAAGGTAATGTTTGAAGTGTAGCTAACATCAATTGAATCAATTAAGGTATCGCATGCTGAAAGTACTTTAAGCCAATAAGTGCCTGATTGAGTAATGTTAATAGTTTTGGAGGTGTCACCCGTCGACCATAAGTATGCATCAAAACTAGAAGTAGAATTCCCTAAGGTTAATATAGTACCTGCGCAAAGTGCAGTGTCATTACCTAATTTTAGTAATCCTCGATTTTTGGTATAGCTGCATAAGGTAGCGCTAGCATAATTAAGTAAAGAATCTTTATAGGTTTCGGGAATTAAGTTGATATTCGTGTTGGTGATAGTTAAAGGAGTAGCATCATCGGATATGGTAGTGGTGTCAATGGTGTAATTTACTTGAATTAATGAGTCAGAGCAGTTTTGTAATGCTAAGGAGTCATTGATTTTGCCAATAATGAGTTGTGGGAAAGTATTCAGTTGGTTAACTCCCGAATACAACAGTGATCCATAGTTATCTGCAGTTATGCTCGATATAGAAATTCTAGAATATAACGGATCGATGTTCAAATCCTTGAACTCAACCACCGTACCCGTGTTAGTATTTATTTCTAAAGTCGTTCCTTGATTTCCATTGTCGTATTGACCTGTAAAAAGTACATTTCCGTTGTTTTTTAAGGTAGCGTCATTGACTAAGAAAGTATTAAAGTTGATGATGTTCCATTTAACGGCTCCTTCTTTATCTAGCATTAAAAAATTAATCGGCAGCGCAGAAGAATTTGTAAGCGAAGCGAATACATAACCACTATCATTTTCTATTCCTTTCATGGGATTAAAACGACCATTTAGTGTCTTTTTCCATTCTATATTTCCAAATTGGTTCACTTTTATAAAGCTATTTGACATGGTATAAAGTGCTCCGTTATCCCTTGTAGCGAGCATAAACCCATATTGCGAAGAATGAAAATCATATAGCTTGTACCAGATAATGGTTCCATCGCTGTTTAGTTTCAGTAACGTTGGTCTGCTAGCAGGACCCGGGGTAGTAATGTCGTAATTGATATAGATATAATATTCATTATTGGAGTTCACAGAAAGACTATAAGTAAGTGAGCTGAGATTGCTCGTATTTGTTTGGTATTTATTAAAGAAATTAACTGAGCCACTTTCCGCCATACTAATCAAATAAGGTTCTCTTACATTTCCATCATCAAAATAACCAGTTATTAAAGTATTGTTGGCTAAATCTACGGTGCTTTCAACTAATCTCATTCTCCGCTGATGAGTAATTTGTTTACTCCATATTACTTCACCACAAGCGGTATATTGAATGACTTCCATTGCGTTATTATTTTGAAAATCTGCTGTTGAGGTAACGACTGTTATCCTTCCATCAGATAACGTATGAATGCTCGGGCTTCCTGCATTTATGTTATTAAGGTTGGTGCTTTCCTTTAAAAAAAGATCTTGCCCAAAGCAGAATAAAGAAGAAAGGCATAATAAGAGCAACCAAAATAATGATTTCATATGGGGTAGACGAATGATTTATAAAATGGTTGTTTAAACTTAAAAAGCCTATTTCAATTTAATGAAATAGGCTTTTTAAAGGATTTATTCTTATCTATTTTTATAAGCAGCCAATCCTTTTTCTAGGCAGACAACTGCTTTTTTCAGCTTCTCAATTTTTAAAACATAAGCTAATCTAACTTCGTTCATTCCGCTGCCAGGCGTAGAATAAAAACCACTAGCTGGAGCCATCATTACTGTTTCTCCATGGTAATCAAATGACTCTAACATCCATTGGCAAAAATGACCTGCATCTTCTACAGGTAGCTTAGCAACAGCATAAAAGGCGCCGCCCGGTTTCGGGCAAAAAACCCCTTCAATCGCATTTAATCCATCAACCAACACATCTCTTCTATGCACATATTCAGTAATTACCTCATCAAAATAACTTTGGGGCGTATTTAATGCTGCTTCAGAAGCAACTTGGCCTAAAGAAGGTGGACTTAATCTCGCTTGTGCAAATTTCATGGCTGTTGCCATTAATTCTTTGTTGCGGCTAATCATTGCGCCAATTCTAACGCCACACATACTGTAACGTTTAGATACAGAATCTACGACCACTACATTTTGCTCAATACCTTTTAAATTTAGTACTGAGTGGTGTACATTGTTATCGTAACAAAACTCACGATATACTTCATCAGCAAATAAAAACAAATCATGTTTCTTAACGATGTCTCTTAATGCCTCAAGCTCCTCTAATGAATATAAATAACCCGTTGGATTACCCGGATTGCATATTAGTATAGCTTTTGTTTTTTCTGTAATATTCTTTTCAAACTCCTCAATTGGAGGTAACGCAAATCCGCTTTCTATCGATGAAGCTATTGGTTTTACAACAACACCTGCAGTAGTAGAAAAGCCATTATAGTTTGCGTAAAATGGCTCAGGAATAATTACTTCGTCTCCTGGATTTAAACAACTCATAAACCCAAAGATCAATGCTTCAGAACCTCCTGTGGTAACAATGATATCGTCGTGGCTAATACCTTTGCTTATTCCATCGTAATACTGTGCTAGACCTTTTCTATAGCTTTCATGTCCTGCAGAGTGGCTATATTCGATAACTTTTGGCTCATAATTTTGAACAGCTTTCAAAGCAACCTCAGGAGTTGCGATATCAGGTTGGCCAATATTTAATTGGAAAATTGTTTTTCCTTGTGCTTTTGCTTTTTCAGCAAACGGCACCAATTTTCTAATCGGTGATTCGGGCATCTGCTGCCCTCTATTAGATATCTGAGGCATAATTTATCGTTTAAATTTGGTGCAAAATTGAACATTATTTCCCTTATTTCGAAATCAAAATAGGCCATAAAAAAGCGCCTTGGTGAAACCAAGACGCCCTAGATAAAAATAAGTTATTCGCAGTAACTTAATTTATTAATTTTCTACAGGACCTGCAGGTGCAGCTTTCTCTGGAGTAGTTTGAACATCTTTAACTGTACCTTTAATTCTTAATACAGTAGTTGGATTTTTTGAGTTTGATGTTACTGTCACTGACTTGTTAATTGGTCCAACACGATCAGTAGCATATTTTACTTTGATTGATCCTTTTTCACCAGGTTTGATTGGTTCTTTTGGCCAAGATGGAACTGTACATCCACATGAACCTCTAGAATTAGAGATAATTAATGGCTGATCACCTGTGTTGGTAAAAGTAAATTCTCTTTCGCCGTTTGCATATCTTTCAATCGTACCGTAGTCAATTACTTCTGAATCAAAGGTTAATTCCGGACCATCGCCATCTGTAGCTTTCATAGTTCCGTTTTGTGCGTTTATTGCAAATATTGAGCTAATCAATATTCCAAATAAAATAAGACTTTTTTTCATGGTTTGTTGTTTTTTGAATATTGTCAAATTTAGAGATAAAATATCCTTCCTAAAATCCTTTAACGTTTCATTAACATTTTTTTATGGGTGAATGAATGAATTGTGCAGTGAAATATAAAGTCGTTGAATAATTTTAAGTGCCCATTAATACAATTTTAGTTCTTCGATTGATTTCATTGCAAATGAAATACAATCGTTTCAATAGGAACAAAAAACTAAATACAGATTAAATAAGTTATAAAAGAATAGTAAAAATTGCCGATTAATTTATTCAATACGCCCTTAATTGCCAAACTCTCCCGCACATTTAAAAAAATCGTTAGAATAGGACAATTGGAATTGATAAATTTGCAAATCAATTGTTAATCTCAAGAAAACCCTATTAATGGAAATTTCAAAAGCATATAACGCAATAGAGTCGGAGAAGAAGTGGTACAGCTACTGGATGGAACAGAATTTTTTTCATTCAGAGCCAGACGAAAGAGAGGCGTATACCATCGTAATTCCTCCTCCAAATGTTACCGGTGTTTTACATATGGGCCATATGTTGAACAATACCATTCAAGATGTATTGGTGAGAAGAGCGCGTATGTTGGGTAAAAATGCTTGTTGGGTTCCGGGTACAGATCATGCTTCTATTGCTACTGAAGCTAAGGTGGTTGATAAATTAAAAAAACAAGGAATCAATAAATCTGACCTTTCTAGAGAGGAGTTTTTAAAACACGCTTGGGAATGGACAGAAGAATACGGTGGCACTATATTGAGTCAGCTAAAACGATTAGGCGCTTCTTGTGATTGGGACCGTACCCGATTTACCATGGAAGATGATTTGTCTGCTGCGGTTCAGGAGGTATTTATTGATTTGTTCACTAAGGGATTAATCTATAGAGGAGTTAGAATGATCAATTGGGATCCTGCTGCTCAAACAGCGCTTTCTGATGAAGAAGTAGTTCACAAAGAAGTAAATTCAAAGTTTTACCATATCCAATACCAAGTTGAAGGTAGTGATGAGTTATTGACAATTGCAACTACGCGACCTGAGACTATTTTGGGGGATACCGCCATTTGTGTTAACCCAAACGATCATCGATACATGCATTTAAAAGGTAAAAAAGCAATTGTACCTTTAATTGGTAGAGTGATCCCGATTATTCAGGATGAATATGTAGATGTAGAATTTGGGACAGGCTGTTTGAAGGTAACTCCTGCGCATGATATTAATGACTATGAATTAGGAATTCGCCATAATTTACAAAGCATTGACATTTTAAATGATGATGGTACTTTGAATGAAGCGGCGCAATTATATATCGGTGAGGATCGATTTGACGTAAGAAAACAAATTGCGAAAGACTTAATGGAACGGGGTGCTTTAATTAAAGAGGAAGACATCCAAAATAAAGTAGGTTTTTCTGAAAGAACCAATGCAGTTATCGAACCTAAATTATCGATGCAATGGTTTTGTAAAATGAAAGAAATGGCTGTGCCTGCGTTGGATAAAGTAATGGATGATACCATCAAATTTTATCCTGCAAACACAAAAAACACCTACAAGCATTGGATGGAAAACATCAAAGATTGGTGTGTTTCGCGTCAATTGTGGTGGGGCCATCAAATACCTGCTTTTTACTTTGGTAATGGAGCCAATGATTATGTGGTTGCTGCGACTGAAGAGTTAGCATTGGATTTGGCAAAGGAGAAGTCAGGAAATGCAGGGTTAACTGTTGCTGATTTACGACAAGATGAGGATTGCTTAGATACCTGGTTTTCTTCATGGTTGTGGCCAATTTCTGTTTTTGACGGATTCAAAAATCCTGATAATAAAGAGATCAACTATTATTACCCAACCAATGATTTAGTAACTGCGCCTGAGATTATGTTCTTCTGGGTAGCGCGCATGATTATGGCGGGTTATGAATACACGGATTTACCTCCATTTAAAAATGTTTATTACACTGGTATCGTTCGGGATAAACAAGGACGAAAAATGTCTAAATCTTTAGGTAATTCACCAGACCCAATTGAACTCATTGAAAAGTACAGCGCCGATGGTGTTCGTATTGGGATGTTGTTCAGTTCGCCTGCAGGAAACGATTTATTGTTTGATGAAAGTTCATGCGAGCAAGGAAGAAACTTTAGTAACAAAATTTGGAATGCGTTCCGATTGGTAAAAGGTTGGGAGATTGCAGGCATTGAACAACCGGAGAGTTCTAAAAAAGCAATTGAGTGGTTTGACCATAAATTAAATGAGACATTAATAACGATTGAAGATCATTACGGGAAATTCCGTATGTCTGATGCATTAATGTCAACTTATAAGCTGGTTTGGGATGAGTTCTGTTCTTGGTATTTGGAGATGATTAAACCTGCTTATCAGCAGCCAATTGATAGCGCTACTTTTGATGCAACGATTGTGAATTTTGAACGAATCTTAAAAGTGATTCATCCATTTATGCCATTTATCTCTGAAGAGTTGTGGCACTTAATTTCAGATCGAGAAGAAAAGGATTGCTTGATAGTAGCGCAATGGCCGGCTATTGCAACTCCTGATGAAAAGCTATTAGCTGATTTTGATTACACCAAAGAGATCGTTTCTGCAATTAGAAACTTTAGAAAATCGAAAAATATTCCAAATAAAGATGCCATTCAATTAAAAGTAAAATTGAATGATACTTATAATAAGTCATTCGATTCTGTTTTGACGAAGTTAGCTAACGTAGAAGAGCTGGAATTTGTTTCTGATAAAGTAGATGAAGCAATGTCGATGGTAATCGGGAAAAATGAATTCTTCATCCCTGTATCGGGAGCTATAGATGTAGAAGCGGAAAAAGAAAAGATTCAGAAAGAGTTAGACTATACCAAAGGTTTTATGAAAGGTGTGGAGAAGAAGTTGAGCAACGAACGATTTGTGAGTAACGCTCCTGAATCAGTTGTAGCCATTGAGAAGAAAAAAATGGATGATGCTAAAGCTAGAATTGTTGTTTTGGAAGAGCAACTGGCGAATTTGGGGTAGAACTTTAATTATTAAGGATTAATTTTTGAATTGCTCTGCAATTCTTTTAGTTAGCCAATTAATGTGTGATAGAAGTTATTTCGCTTTGATGTTAGATTTATTCTTAACGAAGCCTCTGTTCCCTTTGTGGAGAGAAGATAAAAGTCGTTCGTTTTGCTTTAGTCGCAATTAAGAAAGTTTTGATAGACCATTAAGCAGTTCTATTAGAGAATTTTTACCCAATTATTTTTTAAATATTATTAATAGTATTTTAACTTCCATCAATTGAATTTCAATTTACTTTGCATGATTATATAATGTGCTATGGCAAAGAAGGATTGGGAATATCAAAATAGAGAAATTAGTTGGCTATCGTTCAATGAGCGAGTACTGCAAGAGGCTATGGATCCGAATGTTCCATTGTTAGAACGTATGCGATTTTTAGGTATTTATTCTAATAACCTAGATGAATTTTTTAGAGTCCGTGTCGCTACAATAAGTCGTATGATCGACTATGGGAAGAAAGCTATTCCTTTATTAGGATATGACCCTAAATTAACGCTCAAAGAAATTTTGCACATCAACAGGCAACAAATGTTGCTGTTTCAAGAAACGTATAAGGAGTTAAAACGATTATTAGCTAATCAAGAGATTTTTCTCTTAGATGAAAATGAACTGTCTGCAGAACAGGGGGAACAAGTGACCAATTACTTTAGAAATCATGTTCGACCATCTTTGGTGCCTTTAATGATTGAAGATAAGCGTCCATTTCCTACATTAAATGGAAAGGGGATTTATTTTGCAGTTAAATTATATAATGGTGACGGGGCTTCTAAAAAAGAAGTTCAGTATTCGATTATTGAAATTCCTTCTCAAGTTATTTCTCGTTTTTATTTATTGCCGGAAGAAGACGGTAAAAAGTATATTATTCTTCTGGATGATGTTATTCGTTATTGCTTAGAAGAAATATATGCCATTTTTGAATATGAAAAAGTTGAAGCGTACACGATTAAGTTTACTCGAGATGAAGAGCTTGACATGGAAGATAATGTATCTGTAAGTTTAATTGAAAAGCTAGAATCTGGAATAAAGGCACGTAAGCGTGGGGATACAGTTCGATTTGTATATGATAGAACCATGCCCCAAGATTTATTAGACTTTCTGCTTTCAAACAATGCGATAGAAGAAGAGGATAATATTGTTGCCGGTGGACGCTATCACAATTTTAAAGATTTTATTGATTTCCCTGTTATTGGCGCAAAGCGACTAAGATACAAGCCACTTCCTGCTGTTAAACACAAATACTTAGAAAGTCATGTAAGCCTCTTTATGGCCATAAAAGAAAGGGATATTTTACTTTCATACCCATATCAATCATTCAACTATGTGATTGACTTGCTACGTGAAGCCGCTATCGATCCTAAAGTTCGTTCGATAAAAATTACATTGTATAGAGTCGCAAAAAACTCTAAAGTGATTAATGCGCTTATTAACGCAGCTAAAAATGGTAAAGCCGTAACTGTTATTGTGGAGTTGCAAGCAAGATTTGACGAAGAAAATAATATTTACTACGCCAATAAATTGCAAGAAGAAGGCATAAAAGTAAATTTTGGTATTGCAGGTTTAAAAGTGCACACTAAAATAATATTAATACGAAGAAAAGAAGCAAATAAGAATGTGTATTACGCGCACATTGGGACAGGTAACTTTAATGAAAAGACTTCAGAAATTTATTGTGATCACTCTTTTTTAACTGCAAATACAAAGATTACTAATGAAGTCAAAAAAGTATTCGCTTTCTTTAAGGATAATTATAAAAGACACGTTTTTAGATACTTATTAGTTAGTCCATTTAATACTCGTCGTCAGTTTATTAAATTAGTAAAAACTGAAATAGCAAATGCCGAGGCTGGCCTTCCTGCTGGTGTCACCATAAAAGTGAACAATCTAAATGATGAAGAAATGGCAAATGTATTGTATGAAGCCAGCGAAGCAGGAGTGAAAGTAAATCTGATAGTTAGAAGTATTTGCAATGTAATACCACAGCAGTCATATAGTAAAAATATACATGCTATAAGTTTAGTAGATCGCTTACTAGAGCACTCTCGAGTTATGGTTTTTACCAATGGAGGAGATGCCAAAGTTTATATAGGTTCCGCCGATTGGATGACGCGTAATATTGATAGAAGGGTAGAGGTAACGGTTCCTATTTTTGACCCTACGATTAAGCAAGAGTTAATAGATATGATCGATATTCAACTTAAAGACAATACAAAATCTAGAGTTTGGAACGCTGATTTATCAAACACTTATGTGGTTACAGGTTCTGATAAAGAAGTAAGGGCGCAAATAGCTACACATGAATACTTTAAGAAGAGATTAGAAACAAAGAAATTCTAGTTTTAAACAGTTATTTGTGCTAAACTTTTGGAGTTTTCTTACCTCCAAAGTTATAATGTGCTTACTTTAGAAAAATCTATAAATTAAAACGTTTTACTATTGAGATTTGCTGCTATTGATATCGGTTCTAATGCTATTCGTTTATTGTTTAGTAATGTGTACGAAACAGCTTCAGGACCTATTATTAAGAAAGCATCGCTGATTAGAATACCGATTCGATTGGGAGAAGACTCTTTTAATCTTAATAAGATAACGGAGGAGAAAGTAGGAAAGCTTATTAAAAGCATGCAGGCATTTAGAAATTTAATGGAAGCCTATGATGTAATTTCATACAAAGCATGTGCAACCTCTGCAATGCGCGATGCTAAAAATGGTCCTGAGGTAATCAAACAAATTTTTAAGGAATCTGGAGTTCAACTGCACATTATAGACGGAGAATCAGAAGCGCAGCTAATTTTCGAAACCCATATAGCTGAATCTTTAGATCCTTCTAAGAATTATCTCTACATGGATGTAGGTGGCGGAAGCACGGAGTATACCTTCTTTAAAAACGAAGAGCGGATATGGTCGAGGTCCTTTGATATTGGCACTATTCGTTTAAGAGATAACTTGGTTAAAAAAGGGGTAAAAGAAGAAATGGATGAGTGGCTCAAAGAAATGGGCAAAAAGTATCATCCGGAGTTGGTTATAGGCTCAGGAGGGAATATTAATAAGTTATTTAAAATGAGTGGTCTTGCGAGTATGAAGATCATGAGTAATACAAAAATTAAGCAATTGAAAGAGTTTTTAGAAAGCCATTCTCTTGAAGAACGAATCGAAAAACTTGGCCTACGGCCTGACAGAGCTGATGTGATTATCCCTGCAGCAGAATTATTTCTAAATACATTAAAACAGGCAAAAGTCTCCGGAGTTTTAGTGCCTAAAGTTGGTTTGGCCGATGGAATAATTCACCAATTATATCAAGAATACAAATTAGATCAGAAGTAATTTCTATGAAGTTTTGGATTGTTATCATTTTCTCAATAATCTATTTACCTCTTTTTTCTCAAATTGTAAATATTGAAGATCAGCGCGCAAAAGATAGTGAAGAAGGCCTTAGTGGGCAAGCTGACTTTAATTTTAATATCAATAAAAATACTAGCGTGCTCTATCAACTTGGGAATAGGGTTCAAGCGAGATATCGTAAGGATAGCAATATTTGGCTCTTTTTTAATGAACTCAATATAGTTAAAACCGATGAGGAGTCTTTTGTTAACGATGGCTTTCAACATTTGCGCTATAATAAAGTGATCAATAAAGGATTTAGACTAGAAGCATTTACCCAAAGTCAATATAACGGTATACAGCGAATCGATTGGAGATATTTATTAGGCGGAGGTGGTCGATTTACTCTTTTTAATTCGGACTCATTGTCCATAAATTTTGCTACACTTTTTATGTATGAATATGAGGATGGTAGTGGCGATTTGGGTGTAGAGCATGCCTTGAGAATGAGTAATTATCTATCTTTTAAAATTGATATTACTAAAAATACACGGGTAAGCAGTACGATCTATTATCAGCCAAAGGTATGGAAGTTTAAGGATTATAGAGTTTCTAATGAGTCTGCATTTACAATTAATGTAAGTGAGAAATTAACACTCAAAATAATCTACAATATTTTGTATGATTCAAAACCTGCCCTTGAGGTTCCTGAAACTATTTACACACTTAGAAATGCAATTTCTTACACCTTTTAGCCGACAATAGATTTTGCTGCTAAAACGCCTTTCTTAACTGAATCGGCCACTGAAACACCATGGATGTAGTTGCCGATAACTTGATAGGTTGGGTTTTCTTTTCTAAAAAACAATTCTTCTTTTATAAGCTCCTCATGTCCAAGGTTATATTGAGGAATTCCCTTTTCCCATTTGATGTAGTTAACTAATTCAGGTTCTCCTGAAATATCCATGGCTTCTGCTAGTTCTTCTTTTATTTTGCTGATCAGTTCTTCTTGAGGTAATTGGGTTAGTTCTGGAGACCTAGATCCACCTATGATTACTGCGAATAAATCCTTTTCAGCAGGTGCATTGTGAGGAAAAAAACGATTGATAAACAAAATTCCTAAATAGCTTTTTTTCTCCAATACCCGCGTTAAAATGCCAAAGCCTGGTGTTTGATTCTTTACGTGAGATTTATGGTATCCTAAATGAATGGAAACAGTAGGAGCATAATGTACTTTTTTTAATTCTTCGCTAAAGTTACCATAGCTGTTATTCCATAAATTGGCTTCTGCATATGCAGGTAAACTGCTAATGATATAATCGACTTCTAATTGGTGCGATTGCCCATTTTGTGAATACGAAATTTGATAGCTATTCGGTAATTTTTGAATTGAATTTACTGTAGCATTTAGTTGCAATCGATTACCAAGTTTTGAATGGACAAGTTCAGGAATAGTTTTTAATCCACCTTTGAAGCTAATCATCTTTTGCTTGGGCAACTCTTGTTGACGCGGATCTGCTTTTTTAGTTCTCATGGATTTGATTAACCCTTTAATGATACTGCCGTGATTTTTTTCAGCCTCCCAAAGTGCTTTCATGGAATATTTGGCACTCATTTTTTCTGGATCGCCTGCATAGATGCCTGTTACAAAAGGATCAATTACATTATCGAACAGGGAAACACTAAATCTACGCTTACAGAACGAAGCCAATGATTCATCTTCTTTGTTCGTGATTGCTTTTCGGAAAGGTTCTTTTACTAACGTTGCAATTCCGCTCCAACCAATAATTTTATTTCCAAACAAATTTCCCGGTCCTGATGGCAGCGCCTCAGGCTTTTTGCCCATTAAGATAAATCTATTTTTTGCAGCTTCGTTTTCTGGGTAAATGATTGAATCGATAAGATTTAGGTCTTTCAGTAAATCTAAAAATTCAGGGTTGTTGAGCATAACCGAATTAGGACCCATTTCTAATTGATAACCTTCTTTGGAAATGGTATTCATTAACCCACCTACCTGATTGGCTTTTTCTAGTACAGTTAGCTCAATATCTTCTCGAATTAAAAAATTAGCAGCACTTAATCCACTAATTCCTGCACCTAAAACTGCTACCCTTTTCATTTTAATAATTTATTTTTATCTATCAAGTTGTTTCAAAACAATTATAAATACGTTTGGTTAAAATTTAGTAAACCACTAAGCCATGCCTGCGGAAGGCAGGAACACAAAGAAAATTCAATCTTATCAAAACAACGATGCCGGTAGGCAAGAGTAATTAACCATTAATAATTAACCATTAACACCTATATCGTCATCGAGAACAATTGTGTCTGTGGTTTATTTCGAATTAATCGTACATCAAAAGCCATACAAATATTTCGGATAAACGGCTTGCCTGCCTCGGTTACTTTTAAGCTCTTATCACCTAACGCTAAAAAGCCATCCTCAATTAATTCAGTTAATCTAGGGATGCATTCATCAATAATTTCATGATAATTGTCCTCTTTAGCCCAAGACGTTTCATAGTGACACATAATATCTAAAATATGTCTTCTAATCACTAAATCTTCTTCAGTTAATTGATGACCCCGAAAGATTGGAATACGATCTTCTTCTAGAATTTTATAGTACTCTTCAACCGTTTTCACATTCTGCCCAAAAGCATACCAACTATCACTAATAGACGATACTCCTAAGCCAATCATTAATTGTGTTTTAGAGGCAGAATACCCCATGAAGTTTCGATGTAACTCCTTGTTTTTCATCGAAACGTACATATTGTCAGTTTCTAGTGCAAAGTGATCCATCCCGATTTCTTTATACCCTGAATCTAAAAGTAATTGATAACCAATTTCATATAATTCCCGTTTTTCGTCATCTTTTGGAAGGTCCGCTTCGTCATATCCGCGCTGTCCGTTTCCTTTAATCCATGGCACATGAGCATAGCTATAGTAGGCAATTCTATCTGGCTTTAATTCTCTAACCTTGTCAATGGTATCAATAATACTATCTTTAGTTTGATGCGGTAATCCATAAACTAAATCAAAACTGGTAGACGTGTAACCTGCTGCTCGAGTATTTTTCGTCACCTCTTTAACTACTTCAAAAGGCTGTATTCTGTTTATTGTTTTTTGAACCTTTGGATCAAAATCTTGAACTCCGTAGCTTGCTCTATTGAAGCCTAGCTCATGCATTACCTTTAAATGTTCAATTTTTGTATTGTTGGGATGGCCTTCAAAACTATACGAATGATTTTCTGGAATTATTCCTTTGGAAGTAAGTCCTAAAATTAATTTCCTCAAGCTATTCGGACTAAAAAAGGTTGGAGTGCCACCACCAAAATGGATTTCACTAATAATCGGCGTTTCACCTAATAGAGCTAAGTATAAATCCCACTCTTTAAGAACCGCCGTAATGTATGGGTCTTCAACTTTGTGATTTTTTGTAATTCGTTTATTACAACCACAAAACGTGCACAAGCTTTCACAAAATGGCAAATGCACATAAAGGCTAATGCCTTCTTTTGCGTTGCTTTCTTTGAATGACAGCTTAACAGAGTTTTCCCAAGCATCTTGACTTATGCCTTTATCATCCCAGTATGGGACAGTTGGATAAGAAGTGTAACGAGGTCCTGGAATGTTATATTTTGATATAAGCGATTGAGCCATAATAATTCGTTGTTTTGATGCGCCAAATTTACGAAGAAAGGAAGACTATGGTCGATTGATCATGAAAAGTCTTTTTTGATTTAACTTCTATTGGCAAATTGAAACAATTTAAACGTTAGATGGATTTGTTTTTTATTCCATAAACTGCATTAGTTTTATGAAACAACGCTTATTTTCGCTTTAGACTAAGACTTGAAAAGTGTAAATTTGCAATCTTAAAAATTTCATAGAATGATAGACGCAAAACCATATACCCCAAAAAATAAAGTTAGAATTGTTACTGCAGCCTCTTTGTTTGATGGACATGATGCAGCCATCAACGTAATGCGAAGAATTATACAAGCAACAGGCGTTGAGGTTATTCATTTAGGTCATGATAGAAGTGTTCAGGAAGTAGTAGATACTGCTATTCAGGAAGATGCAAATGCTATTGCCATGACTTCTTATCAAGGAGGTCACGTCGAGTATTTTAAATATATGCGTGATCTATTAGTAGAGAATGGAGCAGGACACATCAAGTTGTTTGGTGGTGGAGGTGGAGTAATTCTTCCTGAAGAAATCAAAGAACTACATGAGTATGGTATTGAACGCATCTATTCTCCTGATGATGGTCGTTCTATGGGACTGCAAGGGATGATTAACGATTTGGTTGAGCGCTCTGACTATCCGACAGGAAAGGACATTACCGATGAAATAGAGCATCTAAAATCAAAAAAATCAACGGCAATAGCTCGATTAATTTCAGCAGCAGAAAACTTCCCTGAAGAAAGTAAAGAAGTGTTAGCTAAAGTTCACGAAATGGCTTCTAAGGTTAAGACACCTATTTTAGGTATTACCGGAACTGGTGGAGCTGGAAAATCTTCTTTAGTAGATGAATTGGTTCGTCGTTTTTTATTAGACTTTGAAAATAAAACGATTGCGATTGTATCGGTGGATCCATCTAAAAGAAAAACCGGAGGAGCATTATTAGGCGATAGAATTCGAATGAATGCCATTAAAAATGATCGTGTGTACATGCGCTCTTTGGCTACCCGTCAGTCGAATTTAGCTTTATCTAAATATGTTGCTGAAGCAGTTTCTATTTTAAAGGCTGCTGAATACGATTTAATAATTCTTGAAACGTCTGGTATTGGTCAGTCAGACACTGAGATAACAGACCACTCTGATGTGAGTTTGTATGTAATGACACCCGAGTTTGGAGCAGCTACTCAATTGGAAAAGATTGATATGTTGGATTTTGCGGATTTAGTTTCTATTAATAAATTTGATAAACGTGGTGCACTAGATGCATTGAGAGACGTAAAAAAACAATTCAGACGCAATCACTTGTTATGGGAAGCAGACGATAAGGATATTCCTGTTTTTGGAACCATTGCTTCTCAATTTAATGATCCTGGGATGAACCAATTGTACCGATCAGTAATGCATAAAATTGACGAGGTAACGACTGCAGGTCTTAAATCAAATTTGGCAATTACTGATGAAATGTCCGAGAAGATTTTTATTATTCCTCCAAGCCGTGTTCGTTATTTGTCAGAAATTTCTGAGAACAATAGAAGCTACGATAAATGGGTAGAAGAGCAAGCAAATGTAGCAGAACAACTTTATGGTTTGTACAATTCTATTGAAACGATTAAAAACTCTTCTATGGACGATAAAGATCGTTTAGTGAAAGGTTTACAAGAGTCGTTTGAAACCGTAAAATTGGAGTTAGACCCTAAAAATTGGCTGTTGCTGGAAGAGTGGGAAGCAAAAAAAGATAAATATAAGCAACCAATCTTCTCTTTTAAAGTAAGAGATAAGGAGCTGAAAATAAAAACACACACAACATCATTGTCCCAGTCTGAGATACCGAAAGTGGCCTTGCCAAAGTACCGTTCTTGGGGGGATATTTTGAAATGGAACTTACAAGAAAACGTTCCCGGAGAGTTTCCATACACTGCAGGTTTGTTTCCATTTAAGCGAGAGGGAGAAGACCCTACGAGAATGTTTGCAGGCGAAGGGGGCCCTGAAAGAACTAACAGAAGGTTTCATTATGTGTCTCTTTCTATGCCGGCAAAGCGTTTATCAACTGCATTTGATTCGGTAACCTTGTACGGAAATGATCCGGCTTATCGTCCTGATATTTATGGAAAAATTGGAAATGCTGGTGTTTCTATTTGCTGCTTGGATGATGCTAAGAAGTTGTACTCTGGGTTTAATTTATCAGATCCGATGACCTCTGTTTCTATGACCATTAATGGGCCTGCTCCGATGCTGTTAGGCTTCTTTATGAATGCAGCAATTGATCAGCAATGCGAATTTTACATCAAAGAAAATGGTTTAGAAAAGGAAATTGAAGCAAAAATTGCTAAAATTTATAAAGACAAAGGGACTGCTAGGCCAAAATATCAGGGAGAATTGCCTGAAGGTAACGACGGTCTAGGTTTAATGCTACTTGGGGTTACAGGAGATCAAGTATTGCCTGCGGATGTATATGCAGAGATTAAAAAGTCAACTTTAACCAAAGTTAGAGGTACAGTTCAAGCGGATATTTTAAAAGAGGATCAGGCACAAAATACCTGCATATTCTCTACGGAATTTGCTTTGCGATTAATGGGTGATGTACAAGATTATTTCATTCGAGAGAATGTTCGTAATTTCTATTCAGTTTCTATTTCAGGATATCATATCGCAGAAGCTGGAGCAAATCCAATTACTCAACTGGCCTTTACAATTGCCAATGGGTTTACGTATGTAGAATACTATTTAAGCCGAGGAATGGACATCAATAAATTCGGTCCAAACTTATCCTTTTTCTTCTCTAATGGAATTGATCCTGAGTATGCCGTAATTGGTCGTGTTGCACGGAGAATTTGGAGTAAGGCATTGAAAAATAAATATGGAGCGAATGCTAGAGCGCAAATGTTGAAGTATCATATTCAGACTTCAGGTCGGTCATTGCATGCTCAGGAGATTGATTTTAATGATATTAGAACAACATTACAAGCACTTTATGCGATTTATGACAACTGTAATTCATTGCATACCAATGCATATGATGAGGCGATTACAACGCCTACAGAAGAAAGTGTAAGAAGAGCTATGGCGATACAGTTAATTATTAATCGTGAGTTAGGACTTGCTAAAAATGAGAATCCACTTCAAGGATCTTTTATCATCGAAGAGTTAACTGACTTGGTAGAAGAAGCTGTTCTTTTAGAGTTTGATCGAATTACGGAAAGAGGTGGTGTTCTTGGAGCTATGGAAACCATGTATCAGCGCAGTAAAATACAAGAAGAAAGCTTGTATTACGAGGGATTGAAGCATTCAGGTGAGTTTCCAATAATTGGCGTAAATACCTTCTTAAGTTCTAACGGATCACCCACAGTATTGCCGAGGGAAGTAATTCGTGCCACGAAAGAAGAAAAGGAATATCAGATAGAAATGCTAGAAGCTTTACAAAGTAAAAATGCGGATAGATCGGAGAAGTTGTTGCGCGAATTACAAGAAAAGGCAATTGCAAACGAAAACCTTTTTGAGGAATTAATGGAAGTAACTAAATACTGTTCTTTAGGTCAAATAACAGCCTCACTGTTTAATGTAGGTGGTCAATATCGACGAAATATGTAAAGCTAAATCTATCAGTACCATTATTTTTTTTATAAGTATAAAATTTGAATAGTTAAATCATGTACCAAAGTAATTTCAAAACTGAAAATTGTTGATTTATACCAATTTTTAAGTGATTTAAATAAAAGAAGTTATTTATTAGCTTAGATAAAAAATCAATTATAAATGGGAAGAATATGTTTATTGCATGCTTTCTTTTTGCTATCGTTTGGTACTTTTTTTGGATAAGAAAACATCTTCGGCAAGTGGAAAACAATAGATGAGCAAACTAGCAAGCCTCGGTCAATTTTATAGTTGTATAAAAAGGATGAGATGGATTATGGTAAAGTGTTCAAATGTTTTCTTAATTCAGGAGAATCTGAGCATCTAACTTGTATTGGTATAAGGGAAATTTATAAAATCAACCCATCATAGGGATGATTATTATAACCGATGTGGAATTTGATGAAAAAGATCAAGAGTGGGAAGGATGCGAGATTTTAGATCCGGATTCAGGGCAAACCTATGATTGCGAAATGTGGTTAGATATCGGCCAACTAAATGTTAGGGGATACCTTTCTTTATTTTTTAGAACGCAAATTTGGGTAAGAGCAACTACTAACTAGGTTGCTTTTGATAAACAGCGCTATAAATGAAGTTTTTGTAGAATAGTTTGATAGCTTGCTCCTTGAGATGAGTCTTTTCGAAAGCTTCAGCATAATTTTCAATCTTATCAGATTCTATTTTTGTAGTTATTTTCAGAAAAAAAAACATTACTTGCTCGATTAACTTTTGATAGGTTGTTTTGGGTTGCTTGAAGTCGGCAACTAACCAAACGCCTTCTGCTATTAGAAGGGTTTCTAGTGTCTCAATTATTCTGTCTCGTTTTTCAGAAGAAAATAGATCCAAAAAAAAGAAGGTAATTACAGCATCGTATTTTTTATTTGGAATTGAATGCTCATTACCGACTATAAAATTGACCAAATCATTTGGGCTGATTTTTTTAGCGTTTTCAATCATTTTTTCAGATTGATCTATAAAATCAATTTTCAGTTGCGGCTTTAGTCTATAAATTAATTTCAATACGTTGCCATTTCCACCCCCGATAAAAAGAAGATGGCCACGACTTGGTAGTTGAGCAATATATTCTGCTTGAGCATTATCTATATGTTTTCCAAAAACTATTCTTACTAAGAATTGATAATAGTTTGCAATAGCGTTATAATTATTCATAATAAAATGCTCCTTTGAAAATCAAAGAGGCGAGTATAATTAATTAATGCCTTGTTTTTTTGTTTTTATATTTTGTAGTTTGCTGTCGGTCTCACTAATTTTTTTATCTAATTCTTTTGCCTCTTGTTTTTTCTTCTTTAATTCTTCTGCCTTATCGCTATTTTCTTTCCTCAATTTCTCGATTTCTTTTTTATTGTCTTCGATGTCATCAGTTAAATCCTCGATATCATCAACTAACTTCTTTTTGTCTTTTGTAAAACCGCTATAAACATCAACGGCATTATCAAACTTTTCTTCATAATAGTTAATTAGGTATTCTTTTAAAAAGCTATTAAATATCATTCGCATACCTGCAAATGCTTTGGCATCATTCTGAGGAGTAATGTATAAGTCGTATCCTTTTCTAGCAAATAAACTCATTTGTGTTCCTTCATTTTTGTCTTCCTTGAATTTAGCATACAGGTCAATTTGCACATCTGTTATTTCTGCTATTTTTTGAGCTTTAACTGCATAAAAATCGCCACTTCGCTTTAGTTTGATTCCGTGATTACTCTTTAAGTATTTCTGAAATGCCTTACGAGTATCTTTCGGACTAGGCGAAATGTCCGCTTCTAATGATAGTTGACTCTTTTCTTTATGATAAACTGTAGACGCTATAATGGTGTACGTTTGTGCACTCAATACAATTGTACTTAGTGAAAATGCTAATGTTATAATTGATTTCATAAATGTGTTTTGACAAATATTTGAAATTATTGGACCAAAAATCAAGGCTCTTTATTTCAGTAGTTTAATAATTTAAATTTTTAGGAAATGTAGAAATATTTATACAAACTAGATACTTTTTCATTGTTGTCCGATTAAAATTTCGAATTGAAAACAAGTGCTAATTATAATGATGTCCCTTGAATTTTTGTTTTTT
>JAGYIE010000007.1 GCA_018402765.1 Vicingaceae bacterium
ATATCAGACCATTTCGCTGTAAACAATCCCTCTGCTGCAAGAGATAATAAAATATCTCTGATTGGCGCTGGGTATAATACACAGGCATCTAATACAACAGTAAATCTAGGTGAATGTATCATTCGTAACCAAGGTTTAAGTCTTGTGCTTGATTAGATAAGAAATCAAGTTGAGCCTCTCTTTGTTTAGTTAGTTGCTCTTTATATTCCATAATATCCTTTAATAGGATTCTTCTATGACTTCCTACTTTTTTAAAAGGGATTTTTTTAGATTCAAGAAGTTTTACTAAATGAGGTCTTGATACATTCAACATATCCGCAGCTTGCTGTGTACTTACTTCTGAATTAGAAGGTACAATTGAAATAGTTTTTCCTTCAGCCATATTTTGAATTATTGCAGAAAGTAATGTTAATGCCTTTTTAGGGATAGTAATAAACTCACCTGTTTCTTGTATTTTTATTTTAATCCCTTTCTTTCTTGAAGATTTTATTCTTTGTGATACAACCTGAAAGCCTTGTAAAGAGCTTATTGCAATCTTTTGGTCTTCTTTTGTAGTTCTTCTGATTAAAGTTTCCATAATTATTAGTTTTAATCAAATGTAAACGAAATAAACGAAACAAACAAAATAAACGAAATGTTTTTAAATAACTGATAACATCCTTATAAAGTCAATTGCATTTATTTCTCTTGTGTCTGTAAGTTATGTTGCACGTGCTAAACGATTAATAATTTACCACAAATACATCTTTTGCACCGCCTCGTTAAAAACGGCTACAAACACAGTTGTAATTGATTTAAAAAAGTTAAGAGTAAACTATTAAGGGAGTAGGGTTTAGGAGATGCCTAAGATAATTAAAAAATCGAATAAAATAGTGGAAGTGCTAAAAATGAATGTGTTGCAGTAAGAACGTAGACGTGAAAGTTCACGGACTGCAAGGCTGTATTAATGAGCAAAAAGATAAAAACTTAAGCGGTGTTTATAAAGTGGGTTGTATAAATGCTAATAACTCTTTTTGAACTTCTTTTCTACAGAGAAATTGATCAGGTTCATGAAGTTTTCGTGCACACCTAAGGTAATGTCTAACTTCAATTGCTCAATTAGTTTTAGAATTTGATCTGGTTGAAACTGCAAATCAGGAATAGACACGTATTTCTCGAAAAGACCGCCAATGCTTTTGTAGTACAACTCCTCGAAAATATTCAAGTTCTCTGGCATTTCTTCCATGTATTCATAATCGTTGATGTTAAACGATTCCAATACATCACCCACATAGTCTTTATGCAAGATTTGTTTGGGATTTACGATGTTAAGTTCTTTTATGTCAGAATTTAAGAAGGCGTATAATACTGCTTTAGAAACGAAATCTACCGGAACGATGTTTAGCCCACTCTTTTTATCGATCCATATTCTGAAATTTTCCAATGACTTACTGGCGTATTTATCTAGAAAAATTGCCCAGGAGTAAAACACATCAAACTTTGGTGTTTCAAAAAATGGGCTATCTAATAAACGACCGCAAATAATACTTGGTCGCAGAATTTGGGCATTGATGTTTTTAGCGATGCAGGTTTCCTTTACATATCGCTCAGATTCGTATTTGGACTTTTCATATGGGTTTCTAAAACTAGTCACCTCATAATTCGATATGCTATCGTCTACTTTTTCGGATTGGATTCCAAAGGAATAAGCGGTGCTGATGTATAGAAAACGGGTTACACTTTTTGGTAATTGATCCAATAATTGCTTGGTAACCAAATAATTTTGTGTATGTACTTTCTCCTTTGAATCTGTTGTGTGCAATAAACTTGTAGATCCTGCACAGTGGATTACCGTATCAAATGCATATTGGCTCAGCAATTCTTCGTTTACAGTTGACAAATCTTGCGCTATTACGGTTACTTTCTCTAAACAAACTTCTAATGAATAATCGTTTAAGAAGGCAGGCCGTGATTTATCTTGGAGGATATCTAATAAACGCTGATGTGCTGATTTACTGCTATCTCGAATTACAACAAATAGATGGTCTACCGTTTTTTCAACGATAGATTTTCGCATCCACTCAAAAAGAATGTGACTTCCAACAATTCCGGTTCCACCTGTTAATAAACAATTCATACCTATTCAATCAGCCGTTTTACAATTTACAATATTACTATTCCTCTTTTTAGTAAATGAACATAACAAAGAATAGTTTATGCAAAATCAACTAAGTGCGCATTTGAATAGTAGGTTTTCAAATTGTGTGCTGCACAATAACGATTAGTTCAGCTTTTTGCGCGTCTCATTCGGCGATTTAACGTGTTCTATAAATAATTTAAAATTAAATTTTTAAGAAATGGGCAAAACATGGATTATAACATCATCATTTATCAATGTGGACCAATTCGACTAATGAATAAGTATGATTTGGATAGAGAAATAGTAAGCTTATTTATCTAGAAAAGAAGAATACATCCAAACCAATTTTTCTTGCATTCGTATGTAGTCACTCATTAATGCATTTGTTCCTTCATCATCAGCTTCTGAAGCTAGAGTGAGAATATTACGTTGAAGAATTATGGTGATTTGAAATGATTTTAATAGTTCTTCAACTGCATTAATTCCGTCACTTACTTGGTTGCTTTCTTTTATGCTAGAAATTGATCGATAGTCAGAATAATTGTGCTTCGGAGTGTGACCCAAGGTTAAAATTCTTTCAGCAACTTCATCAATTTTCAAAATCAAATCATTGTAAAGCTCTTCAAATTTTAAATGAAGTTCAAAAAACTTCTCCCCTTTTATATTCCAGTGATACCCTCTTGTATTTTGATAGAAAATAGAATAATTCGCCAAAAGCTCGTTGAGTTTTTCAGCTAAATGATCAGCCTTTTCTTTATTTAATCCGATAGCATTTGTATTGTCCATGGTATTTTATTTAGATGAAGTGCAAATTTATGAAACGAGATTGTTCTTTACGGTAACATAAGTTGCAGTAGTTTTTACTTTGTTAAATTTTAAAATACGATTAGGCTTAACAACCTAAAGCACATAAAATTATCAAGCAGCTCAAAAATAGCTGTACAATTTGCGAAAGTCATATTTAGAATCTTGTTTAGTCCTTTCGTAGGTTAGGTTTTTAAGTCTTTAAGCAGTTTTTGAAATTTATGGGTTTAAATTTTTTACCTCTCTCACTATCAAATTGGTCAGCAGAGCCATCACTGTAAGGTAAATTTTATTACTTGGGTTTAGTACAGTGATATGACTGGTAAAGTCTTTTCTGTTTATATAAGTTAATGATAAAAAATTAATTAGATAGCATAGGTTAGGGATCGTTATATTAGACTGCTATTGTTTCCATCTCAATCACCTCGCCTAATTTTAAGTTAGCAAGCTGTAAGTTCCCTATGCGCACTCGCACTAACCGAAGTGTAGGAAACCCAATCGCAGCTGTCATTTTGCGTACTTGTTTGTACTTCCCTTCTCTTAAGGTAATTGAAACCCAAGAAGTAGGACCATGTCGCTCATCTCTAATTTTTAGCGTTGTTGCAGGTAAAGAGCTTACATCAAAAATTATATGCGCTTTGGCTTCTTTTGTTTGATAGGTTTCACCACTAATTGCTATCGCCACACCATGTATTAGTTGGTTTATAGCCTCCGTTGTAATTATACCATCTACTTGCGCCCAGTATTCTTTTTCAATGGCTGAACTGCGAATTCGTGCACTTTCTTTGCCATCAGTGGTTAGTAGAAGTAAGCCTTCTGTTTTACTGTCTAATCTTCCAATGGCCATTGTTCCTTCAGGGAACGGAAATAGGTCACCCAATACGTTCTTTTTTCTTCTCTTATTGTTTATAAACTGACTAATCATCCCTGCAGGTTTATTAATCAGAAAGTGTCGATGTTCCATAAAGGATAGCGTATTGATAATAGCAGTTAAATTGTTTTGATGGTTTCGAATACGTCAATTCCTTGGTCTATCTTCTCCATAATGGTATCCATGTCCATATTGGCGATTTTATTGGCCCGATCTATTTGTTGCTGGTCACAGTTAACATGCCACACGAAAATAGTATTGCTAATAGCCCAGTCTGTTTCCCATTCTGCACCTCCGTATCTAGAAATGGCTATAAAATCTGTTGAAGAATTGTTTTCAAAAGAAAGCCCTTTAGCAGTCAGTTTTTCTATATCAAATTCATTTAAATTCATTTGGGAGAGTGAAAAGAGTTCGTCATCCTCTTGATTTAGGGCGCTATTCGCTAGGTCATAATCTTTTCTAAATTGATTGATTCCGCCTTCATACTTTAAGGCGATTAGTTCTTTTGAAAAAATAAGGTTTGCTAATTCAATATAGATCGGCATGTAAGGTTATTGATTTGTTTAAATCGTAAAAATATTACTTTCACTTTTATATTTCTTTGTGAATAGCTTGAAATAGACCTAATTTGTAATTATTTACTATTTGCTTGATTGTAAATATCTTTATAATCAAGCATATACGCAAAAATAGGACGACATTTATTGGTACAAGCAGGGTAGAAGTGCAAATGTTTTCTTTCGTCATTTTTAATGGAGTTTCCCCACCAAAATTCTACCAACGCTATTGGTTTTATCTTATTTTTGAAGGCATAATGTAAGAGTTTTGGAGCTGCACATTCGCCTGCTGCAGAAGGTGGATTGTTAAGGTTGTCGACTTTAGAAATCTGTAAGACTGAACTAGTCTCTCGGTGTATATTTAAAAACCGATAATGACTAAATAGCTGTTGCTGTAAGCGTATCGATTTTTGCTTTCGTTTCGCTTTCAATACAGTCGATTCCGATAAACTTGTGCTAGCATTAATTTGCTGTCCAATTTTCGTTAACTCACACATTCCTTTATTTATAAAAAAGTCATCAGCCGAATCATCAAATACCGATTGAATAAATTTATTGCAACCAACGCTTCCTTGAAGTTTTCCTGAATTGGTGCCTATAAATGCATAACACAGATTCTTTAATTGGATTACCAATACACCAAACATTTTCCCTTTTTGCATTTTAAAGTCATAATCCCATTTGGTAGCCTCCATTTCAATGAATAATTGAAATACTTTAGCCGCTTTTTTCGCTATTCCTGGTATTTTATTACTAAATGGATTGTTGAGTTTTGAAGGCTTTTCTTCAAGAGTTGTATCATGATCAAAATAAAAAGGGTGTTCTTCCAAAGTGTTCTTATACCCCTCTTTCAAATTCGTATTTTATTAATTGATTACCCTTCTAACTGTATAATTCAAAACTAGGATTATTGCCTAATTTAAATACCATTTCCAATAAAATTGGATTAAAATTATTGATTCATATTGACATTAAAATAGGCCTTACCACTGAATCAAATATCAATAAACCAAAACTCGAATGTTATAAAACCAAAGGGACAAAGTTAAAATTCATCTTTTTTGGTGTTTGTTGCCAACTGCGTTTTTAGTTGAATTCAATATTGACACTCTTGCATTAAGAAAATAGGGAGATGAATTACATCTCCCTGCCTATTAAATGGTGTTTACAAAGTCTAAAAAGACTTGTTTGTGTTTGTCTAAATCCATATTTGCTGACAACGATGCACGAACAATATAATCTTTATCTCCTTCTTTAGTAGTTCCTTGAGTGGAGGTTGCTGGAATTGTCCAATAGCATCCTTTTAGCTGGCCATAACTCACGCAGAACTTACTTTCATTAGGGATTTCAGTAATCATCAGATTAATTAATTTAAGGTTTAAAGCCCTTTTGTAGGCTTCTCTTTCTTCATCTGAATTTCCTTTAGTAGGTAAATCCAATGAGAAAACAGACGGAGTAAACCCTTGCTGTGCTAGCTCTTCCGAAACAAAGTTAATCTTAGCTTCCGGTAAAGTTTCATGAATAAAATTAACAAACTCACGCGTATTTTTATAGGCATCAATAATTCGCTGATTCATCGATGGCAATTGCTCAGCCAATAGCTCATATTGAAGATGGGTTGCTTCATTATCACAAAGCGTTAAATGGAGATCAATTTTTTCCATTAATTCGTTGGTTCTGTTATTGCCGACACAATAGCCTGCCGTGCATTTTCCTCCGCTAGGAAACTTTGAACCACTAGCGTAAGAAATGGTCTTTACTGTTGAAAGGATTTCATTTTCGGCTAAAAATTGTATATCAGGGCAAAATGTCTGGTCCAAAACAAAAACTGGCGCTATAGCAGTTTCGCCTTTCGCTGTTTTTCGCTCTAAGCTTAAAATATTTTTTAAGTCTTGTAAATTAGGAACTTCAACTCTAGGATTTGTTGGTATTTCAGCAATGATATAAGGTATAGCATCATCATGCGCTATTTTGGTTAAAACCTGATCAATGCTTTTCACCATATCATTATCACCATCAACAGGTAAGTCAACAATCTCAACATTATCTAAACATGCAGCAACTCTCCTTGCCTGGTCATTGGTACCCCCATAACAATTCGGTGGAACAATAAACTTTATGGCTTTATGTGGATGGTTTGCTAATGCATCATCGATTAATCCCATCATTATTGCATACTGAATTGATAATCCACTAGAGGCAACTAACGGTGTTATCGTTGTTCCTGTAATCTTTTTAATGGACTGTAATACGCTCTTTTTATTAATTTCTAAAGTTGTTTTTGCAGGGTCAATTGCAGGTTGGTTTAAGAGTACCTGTAATGCTAAAAGGCAGTTGGCCGGCGTCATTGCAATGGTTTCTCTTCTTCTTACATGTTGAATTAGAGAAATATAATCTGTATTTGATGCACCATTTACAACTAAATTGCTGCCTAAGTCTTTATACGTGTGTAGTAAAAAATCAATAGTATCATTTAATTGAACTTGACCGATTTGATCCGATGCAGATATAAAAATTGCACTTCCATTTGTTTGTTTGCTTTCTACTTCTTCTATGCTATTTACTTTTTGTAAGTCAAAATGATAGCCGTACACTTTTTTAATTTTATCGGCATTAAAAAAAGTAGGTAACTCTCCTGAATAAAAGATTCTAGTTTCCTTTTTAGCAAGCAAATTGCTTCTTAGAATGGCTAATACAGGAATGGTTTTTGATGAAAAACTGATTACATTTTCAGATTTAAGTCCATTTAGTTTAGCAATCGCCCATTCCAAAACGCATGATAATGGATGACCTAAACGAATATAATCATAAGCAGTTGGGAGTGCAGTCAGCGCGTCTGAGGTTGCGTTATTAGTAGTAAATAAGTTTTCAAATTGCTCTAAAAATTCAGTTTTAGCTAATGCCTCATTATAAATATCTAGTCGATGGGTGGTGATGTTTAACCAACCTTCTGGCATATTTTCAACTACTGTTTTAATATAATTTACTATTTTATGTTCTTCCATA
This sequence comes from Vicingaceae bacterium, assembly GCA_018402765.1. Taxonomy (GTDB): domain Bacteria; phylum Bacteroidota; class Bacteroidia; order Flavobacteriales_E; family Vicingaceae; genus Acidiluteibacter. The sequence continues at coordinate 7,358 of JAGYIE010000007.1, forward strand.
TTATCACCTTTAGAGAGTCCAAAACTATACATTTATTAGGGTTATAAAAAAACCTAAGCCCTAGCTTTTGCTACATTTTCTTAATATATAAGTACAATTATTTTTAAAAATCCTTTATTGTTTTTTGTTGGCTCTATTACAATCCAAAGGAGTCCATATTAATTTTCAAATATGGCAGCGCAGTTCCATAGTCAAATTCTTTAGGAGATCGAATAAAGCGAACTTTTCGATCAAGCATTTTTATGATAATCTCTCCAAAAATTATCTGCAAAAAGAAACAATCCAACTCTTCCACCTGTTTGATTGCCAATACCTGATGGTTGCCGTCTTAGCAAGAAAAAGACAAGACTCCTTTGTACCCGTGCTACCACTTCGAATCTTTTTTTTTGTCAATTATAGTGTATTCTAAACATATGAAATCTTATTTTTTGGTGTAAAACTCAATTGCTTTATCAACGTCTTTTACGAGTATGGTCGCTTGCCTTATTGGTTACTGTATTTTTTAGATAATAGGGATTAGAATACAAAGGAATTAACCTGCGAAACTGAATATTCAAGGGAGGTAAAGTATACATGAATTAGAGTAGATGGGATTGTACGATAAGTTTTTGTTCTGTTATACTGGGCTTTCTCCAAAAGAAATTCTGAATTTCAAATTACGTAAACTTCATAAATCATAATTTTGCAGTGAATAGTGTAAATTATTTCAACATTAATTTAAGTCAATGGGATACGAAGAAGTTTTTGCTCAATTCTGGGAGCAGGTAAAAGAGAGTGCAGAACAAGGTCGTTTTGCCAAATTGACCATGGCTAAAACGATTGGAAAGCCGGAATTAAAAAATATATTTGCTCGTCCTGTTTACTCAGATCAAGGTTTTATGGTATTGTTGAAACTGCGTTATCTTTCAAGAGAAACTGAGGATATAGAAAGACAACTCACTTTAGAGCAATCGCTTGAAGTAATAAAAGAACACCTTAGAAAACCATTTTTCTCTGTGATATTATTTACCACTACGGAGGATGTAACCTTTAAAATAAATAAAAAAGGTGCAGGCAGTATTTCTATTAATGTACCTTCTTTTACAGATATTGTCCAGCCCAAGAGTGATGAAGATTAATGGGTAATTTGATGATATAATTGAAGGTTCTCTAATCTTTAAAAAACATAATGTACAGCAGGCAAATCACTACCACTAAACCAAACCAGTTTCTCGGTGGAACGTCTTTTAGATCTTCTATTAAGTATTTAATTTGCCTTATCATTAGAATGGAAGTAGGTGTAAACCATATCCTGCTATGGCACCAATTAGTACTATTAACACAGCGTTCTTTTTCTTTAATCCAAAGTAGATAAAAGCAGTAATAATAGCTACGGTAATGGTTTTCCAATCGCTTAGAATTTCATTACCTAACTGCAATACTACTGCAAGCATAACACCGACGGCTCCCACGTTTACAGCATCTAAAAAGGCAGTAGCCAGTGTTGATGTTCTCAGTTTCGGTATAATTGGATTGAGTAGCCAAACAAACAAAAATGAAGGCAAGAATATTCCTGCTGTAGCCATTAACGCGCCTTTGTAACCATGTAAATAATAACCTATAAAACTTGCTGTGGATAAAACTGGTCCAGGGGTAAACTGTCCAATTGCAACAGCATCCAATAGTTCTGTTTTGGTCAGCCAATTTAAACGCTCTACTAATTCTGCATCTAAATAAGCAATCAATACATAGCCACTGCCAAATAAAATAGCCCCTATCTTTAGAAAGGTCCAAAATATTCCTACTGAAGTAATTGCACCGACACCTGAAGAAGCCGCTGCAGGAATTAATAGGGGTAATAATTTACGCCCTCCTTTAGATGATTCTTGCTTTTGTAAAGCTGCAAAAAGTAAACCTATTGCGCCCGCGCCCAAAATGGCAATAATTTCACTTGTTCCAAATACACTAAAACCAACCACAAAAAAGGCCAACGCCAAATGGCTATTGTCCTTAATGGCTTTACTTCCTAATTTAAAAACAGCATTTAATATAATACACAAAACAGCCGCTTGAATTCCATAAAAGAAAGGTTCGATTGCAGGTACTTTCCCATAAGCAGAATAGAAAACAGCCAATAAAACGGTAAGAATGGTGGCCGGTAAAATAAAGGTAATCCCTGCTATAAATAACCCTGCAACACCACCTCTATGATATCCGCAATGCATTGCCATTTCAGTAGAGTTAGGACCAGGAATTAGATTGGTTGCGCCAACCATGTCCAAAAAGTGCTGTCGGTCCATCCACTCGCGTTTATTTACAACTTCTTCCTCCATCATTCCAATATGTGCAGCAGGTCCGCCAAAGGCTATTAATCCTAACTTTCCAAACAGTTTTCCAATTTCTACCAATCGTCGCATTTTCTGTTTTTTTTTGCAAATTTAGCGGTTTTGAAGGGGACAAACCTGTTTTTATTTTATCAATCGATGTGCAGTGCGTAATTTAGCACCGAATTAATACTATAGCATGAGCAAAGGACTAAGTATCCCAAAAGGAACACGCGATTTTTCACCACTAGAAATGGTGAGAAGAAACCATATTTTTGATACGATTAAGGTTGTATTTCAGCAGTATGGATATATGCCTATAGAAACACCTTCTATGGAAAATATGGAAACCTTAACTGGTAAATACGGTGAGGAAGGAGATCGATTGATTTTTAAAGTCCTTAATAGTGGTGATTATTTATCTAAAGCAGACCAATCAGTGCTAGATGCTAAAAATAGTCAGCAACTGACCAAAAGTATTTCAGAGAAGGCGCTTCGATATGACTTAACTGTTCCTTTTGCACGATATGTTGTGCAACATCAGAATGAGATAACATTTCCATTTAAGCGCTACCAAATTCAGCCTGTTTGGCGTGCCGATAGACCACAGCGAGGCAGGTACAGAGAATTTTACCAATGTGATGCTGACGTAGTTGGTTCTGATGCGCTGATCCACGAAGTAGAATTGATACAAATTTTTGATCAAGTATTAACGAAATTGGCCATCCCTTCATTTTCTATTAAACTAAACAATAGAAAAATACTTAGTGGAATTGCCGAGGTTATCGGGCAACCTGAGCAATTAATCAACATTACTGTAGCGATTGATAAATTGGATAAAATAGGGAAGGAGAAGGTTTTAGAAGAATTGAAAGATAGAGGAGTTGCAGAAGAAGCTATCCTAAAATTAGATCCATTATTTGACCTGTCTGGAAGTAATCAAGAAAAACTTACTGTTTTAAAGCAGTTCTTAGCCAATTCTGAAATAGGATTGAAGGGAATAGAAGAACTAACATATGTCTTGAATTACACTAAAGAGTTGGGTTTACAATCAGCTAATTTAGAGTTTGATGTAACATTAGCTCGTGGATTGAACTATTATACAGGAGCTATATTTGAGGTGAAAGCTAACAATGTTAGTATCGGCAGCATTTGTGGCGGTGGACGTTATGACGACTTGACCGGAATTTTTGGATTAAAAGATGTTTCAGGAGTGGGGATTTCTTTTGGGGCAGATCGAATATATGATGTATTAGAAGAGTTGAACTTATTCCCTGAAATGAATGGGGAGATAACTCGCTATTTGTTTTTAAACTTTGGACCGAAAGAAGAAGCATTTGTTTTTTCTATTGCAATGAAGTTGCGCGCAAAAGGTATAAACGTAGAAGTGTATCCTGAAGCGGCGAAATTAAAGAAGCAGATGAAATATGCTGACAGTAAAACTGTACCATTTACAGTAATTGTAGGTAGTGAAGAAATGGCTAACAATGTGTTGACCATTAAAAATATGAAGACAGGAGAGCAAGAGCAAATTTCTGTAAATGAATTTATTGAGCAATTTTAATCATGGGTAAGAAGGTACATCACATCAGTAAAGCGCGTTTAACGGTAGCGCAGATTGAAACAGTTATTTCAGGAGATTATATTTTAACATTAAGCGATGAGGCTAGAACAGCTATTGTAAAATGTAGGGAGTTTTTAGATGCTAAAATAGCTAGAAGTGAATCTCCTATTTATGGAATTAATACTGGCTTTGGTTCGCTTTGCGATACGGAAATAGATGCAAAAGATTTACAGAAATTACAACGAAATCTTGTTATTTCGCACGCTTGTGGAATGGGAGAGAAGGTGCCAAATTTAGTGGTGAAGTTGATGATTCTACTTAAAATTCAGAGTTTGTCTTATGGCCATTCAGGCGTTCAACTAGTTACTGTAGAGCGGTTAATCGAATTTTTTAACAATGGGATTTATCCAATAATTTATACCCAAGGTTCTCTCGGTGCTTCGGGAGACTTAGCTCCTTTAGCACATTTATCATTACCCCTACTAGGTTTAGGAGAAGTGTATCACTACGGTGTTAAGCGCTCGGGAGCTAAGCTGAATGAAAAAATGGGTTGGGAGCCAATCGAGTTACAATCGAAGGAAGGTTTGGCATTATTAAACGGCACTCAATTTATGAGTGCTTATGCGGTGTATATTTTAATGGAGTTAAGACGGCTTTCTCCAATTGCTGATATTAATGCAGCCCTAAGTTTGGAAGCATTTGATGGAAGAATTGAAGCCTTCGATCCTTTGGTACATGAAGTGCGCCCGCATAACGGACAAAAGGTTTCTGCTAAAAACATACGCTTAATACTTGAAGGTAGTGAATTGATTAGACGAGAAAAAGCACATGTGCAAGATCCGTATTGTATTCGCTGTGTACCACAAGTTCATGGAGCTTCTAAGGATACATTTGCTTACGTAAACCAAGTAGTAGAGACTGAGATTAATTCTGTTACAGATAATCCCGTGATTTTTGAATCAGCAGACAAGATTATCTCTGCAGGTAATTTTCACGGGCAACCATTAGCTTTAGTAATGGATTTTGTTGCAATTGCAATGGCAGAATTAGCGAGTATTTCAGAGCGAAGAGTGTATAAATTAGTATCTGGTCAGCGCAATTTACCTGCATTTTTAGTAAAAAAACCGGGACTAAATTCAGGTTTCATGATTGCCCAATATGCTGCTGCTTCTGCTGTAAGTCAAAATAAGCAACTGTGTACGCCAGCCTCTGTAGATACAATAGATTCAAGTAATGGGCAAGAAGATCACGTAAGTATGGGTGCAAACGCAGCTACCAAGGCATTTAAAGTGCTAAAGAATTTAGAGAATGTTTTAGCTATCGAATGGTTTGCAGCTACCCAAGGGCACGAATTGAGAAATGCTAAAGAAAGAACGTCGAAATTTCTTCGAGAGCAAATTAAGAATTACCGAAAAGAAGTGGCATTTGTAGAGGAAGATATTGAAATGTACTTATCTATTCAAGCTACAGTTAAATTTTTAAAGACGAGGAATATTCGATGCGCTATAGATGGAACCATAGAGAAGTTGTTGGATTAAATTCCAACCTCTACTTGAATTCTTCCATACCAGTTTTGGCGATTGGCTTGCTGTAAAAAATCTACCGTTTCTGTAGTTATTTCTGCTTGTAACTTAAAGGCATGTTCTTTTAAGTATTTGCTAATTCTAAAGGTATACTGGTTGATTTCACCAACGTATGCTCTAATTTTTTTACCAGGTAAGCTGTAGGAATATCGTCCTATTAGTTCAATATTATTTTTAAATATGTAACTCAATTGGGTGTCATAACCGCTGCCGGTTAACGCATAATTGAAGCTAGTTCCTGTGGTGTCAAACAGATTATAGGCAATTGGACTACTATTCGTATAGCGTTGCATATAAGCTGACTGAAGGGCCCATCCTTGATATTTAAATACTCCATCTAAGAAAAGGTATTGTAAATCCTTCGCTTGTAGTAGTTCATTGCCCCGTTGTCCTTGTGTTTGAATAGCTTAATCATTTAACTGATATGCTGCGGAAAGCATAATTTTTGGTTTCTTTTCGCGCATTAAATCTCCTTCAAAATGAGCACCATCTCTAGAGAAGGATCCAAAAGGATAGAGTTCTACTTTTATTGTATAGGCTAGGCCAAGGTCTTCTTCATCCGTAAAGTTGCGGCCCTCACCTGTAGTTATCGAACTTTTGATATTGTATGCTATACAACTATTTATTTCATGTAAATAATAGATATGAAGACCAAAATCTCTATCAATATTAAAACGGTTGTTATTGATAGACCTATCCGTTAACTGAAGAGCTCCAGAAGAATTTATTCGTTGACGATTTCCTGGGATTTTTGTTTGACCAAAACCAATATTCCACCGGTCATTGGGTCGATAAAAGAATACGGCATCACGTATGATATTGATATTCTCACCTTCTTCAATTTGTCCGTGGTCTTGAGGAGAAAATGAAAGCTGAATAACATATAAAAATCGTGGGTCCCCAACAAATCCGTCAAACCGCAACCGCAATCTTCTAATCTGAGCATCAATGTATTTTTTTTGTCCTTCATTGCTATAAAACGTTGCTCTATTTTGCATCCTAAATCGAATGTTAAACTGAAACAAGCTGTCTGGAGAGGTAATTCCCAAACCTTTTCCAAAGTTATAATACGGAAGTGCAGAAATTTTTAGATCGTTATTATCGCTTTGCGCTCTTGCTGAAATACAGAATAAAAAGCTTGCAATAATCAGGATCAGATGTGTTCTCATTGAAAAGAATCTTGGACTGCGAAGATAAGTAATGCTCTAGATGAGATAAAACAAAAACGAATTCAAATTTTTAGAAATTTATTCAAGGATAAAAAGGCACTCATATACAGCATTCATACCAGATTCGCTATCAGAAAGGACGATCAAAATATCATTTAATTCAATAATGGTATTTCCGTTAGGAGTTAAGAATTTATCACCTCGTTTAATCATTGCAATAATGGCTGAGGCAGGAAAGTGCAGGTCTACAATTTTCTTCCCTATGGCATCATTATAAGCCTGTATTTCAATTTCTCGCATAGCAGTTTTTGCATGTTCTGAAAGAAAAATGTCTATAGGCGCTTTCTGCTTTACTTTTTCAGGAAGTGCTACGTGTAACCATTTGGCTATTAAAGTTAAAGTAGTACCTTGAATTAATACTGATGTTAGTGAAATGAAGAATACAATATTAAATATCATCTCTGCTTTTTCAATTCCTGCAATTAATGGATAAGTAGCAAATACGATAGGTACCGCTCCTCGAAGCCCAACCCATGAAATATAGAATCTTCTGCGTAATTTCATTTTGAAGAAAAGTAAACTAATAAAAACGCTTACAGGTCGGGCAATGAAAATTAAAAATAGTGAAATAACAATTCCAATACCAAGAATAGGAATTATATGGCTAGGGTAAACTAATAGACCTAAGGTAAGGAACAATACAATTTGCATTAACCAAGCTAAACCATCAAACATCTTCAAGATGGTTTTTTTATGAATTAAATCTTGATTTCCAAGATAAACTGCACATAAATAAACAGCCAAGAAGCCATTTCCACCAAAAAAGTTAGTTGCAGAAAAGGTGATAAACATAAGCGCAATTACCAATACTGGGTAAAGTCCTTCAAAGTCTAACTTAATGCGGTTGATGACCAATTGGCTAAGTTTTCCAAACCCTAATCCTAGAACACCGCCAACCAGCATTTGCTGCAAAAACAAGGGAATCATTGACCACAAGCTCATATCTTTATTAATGACTAGGCTTAAGAATGCAATAGTTAGAATGTAAGCCATCGGATCGTTACTACCGCTTTCTAATTCTAAAGTAGGCCGAAGATTTTTACGCAATGCTAAACTTTTGGATCTCAATATGGAGAAGACTGCTGCTGCATCTGTAGATGAAACAATTGCACCAAGTAGTAAACCTTCATAAATCGTAAAATCAGTAATGTACCACACAAAAGTTCCCAACGACACTGCAGTAAGTAAAACGCCTAATGTAGAAAGTGCAATTCCTTGCCAAAGCACAGGTTTAATGGTTTGCCAACTAGTATCTAAACCACCTGAAAACAAGATAAAATTTAAAGAAACAATTCCAATAAACTGAGCGAGTTTAAAATCGTCAAATTGAATGCCGCCAATACCTTCCGAACCTGCCAACATGCCTACCAAGAGGAAAAGCACCAATGTTGGAACCCCAAATCGATAAGATGTTTTGCCTGCTAGAATACTTATGAAAAGTAATAAAGACCCAATTAAGAGGATATTTTCAATGGTTAAATTCATGAAGATTTTACGATTTTAGCCAAATATACTACACAGAATTTGGTTACCACTTAAATTGGAATGTCAAATACACGTTTCGGGGCTCAGCAGGTATAATGCCTGGTCCGGGATATCCGGTTGCCCTTCTTGTAAAATAACGATTATCGAGCAAATTATTAATACCTGAAAAAATGTTCAAGTATTTTTTAAAATGATAGCTCGCAGAGATATCCATTACTGCATACGAAGGGATTATGCCATTTACAGCATCAGCAGTGCTTTTAGAGTTAGTAGCATCTGTAAAATGCTCGGCAGTATACGAATATTGGTAGTTTATTTTAAATTCTTTAAAACCGTAACTCAGTCCACCTTTAAAAATAATAGGGGCTACCAATTCCACTTCATTTCGATCTACAGCTGAACTTTCACTATTGATGTAACGCGCATCCATAATTGAAAAATTTGAGAAAATACTTAGTTGGTGGTCGGATTTAACTTTCGCCAATTTGAGTAATTCTATTTCAACGAATGATTCTATACCATAGCTTCTAGAGTCGGAGATGTTGGTTCTGAAAATATAGGTATTGAATAAACGCTCATCTACTTTAGACAGCAATCCAATTCTGTCATCATAAGCTAATAGAAAAGCGGTAACATCATAATTAATTATGCCTTTATAATTTCCCCTAATACCAATATCAGCACTATACCCTTTTTCGTCTTGTAAATTAGAATCTACTCTAAAATTGGGATTAACAATCCGCATATCGTTAAAGTTAATCGAACGATAGTTCTGAGAAAAATTAGCATAATACTCCAGGTCTAACTGAGGTTTATAGGCCATACCAATGCCTCCTAACAAAAAGCTTCTCTGTTGCTCTCTATTATCTTCAATATTGTTTTCGAACAATACATTTCCGGCTAAATCTGTGGTTCGCACCTTATAGTATCCCTGAGAACGAGTGTCTATGTATTCAAATCTAATCCCGGGGGTAATGGTTATTTTATCGGTTAAATAGTAGATATTTTCGCTAAATATTGCTAAATTTTTACTTGGAAAATCATAATCAGAATGTTCTAAATTGTTTGGGCGAAGGTAGTTAAAGTCGGCACTGTATCCATCGGAGCCGTTTCCTTGTTTTCGATCAGTAAAACCACTGTAAAACCGCGCGCCAACTAGTACAATGCTATTTTTTTTGAGGAATTTGTATCGGTGGAGCAATCGAGATTCTATTCCATAATTACGAAAGTCGTCGACCAATAAATCTCTTTCTCCTAGGGGATCTGTGCGATTAATATTTCCTAAAAAACCTAACGCATCTCTTCCTGCGATTAAGCCGAATGCTCGCGTATTAAACGTTGTTTGATCAGAAATTCTATAGTCAAAATTTATAGCGGCTAAGTTCCAATCCACCTGAAACCAATTTCGTTCTCTAATCGATTGTTGTGCATCTTGATTAAATCGAATATCCGTGAGTCCTCCCGGTTGATGGGCTAGATAATGCATAAATGTATATTCAATACCAATATCCATTTTAGAATTAATAGAATAACGAAGATTGGCATGGGCAGTATGTACGTCAAATTGAGCATTATCTCTCCATCCATTCCCTGTCTTATATTGATAAAATCCATAATACTTCCACTTCTTTTTGGTACCTCCAATACTTGTGAAGGTATTTGAAAACCCAAAAGAACCTACTGTTTGACGCACCAAAACTTCAAACACTTTATCTTCAGGTCCATCTTTTAACTTGAAATTAATGAACCCACCAAACTGTGTTCCATATTGAAGCGATGCAGCTCCTCTTACCACTTCTATTCGCTCAACAGCTTCACTAGGAGGTGAGTAGTAACTCTCAGGATATCCAAGCGCATCTGCACTCATATCGTACCCATTTTGCCTTGTATTAAAGTTTGAAACTCTATTTGGGTTTAGGCCTCTACCTCCAATTCCTAATTGAATTCCTGCTCCATCGTTTTCCCAAATATTTAGTCCTGCAACTTTAGCAAACACCTGTCGTGCGTTATTGGTGGCTAGATTACCTGCGACATCTTCCATTACCACCACTTCTGACTTTTTCCCTGCGTAAATTGCAGTTCCTTCGACACTTTTTAATCGCGTGATTCCAAAATTATTTTCTTTCTTGGCGGCTATAGTTACTTCTCCAACTGTTTGACTAAATGTTTTTAAACTAAAGCTAATTGGTTGATTAACGGGAAATTTTATTGTTTTTACTTGAGTTTGATAGTCTAAACTAAATACAGAAATAGTCACGTTTTTCATTTCTTTTACTTCGAATGTAAAAATTCCTTTTTCATTTGTGGTAGTTCGCTGTTGCGTTTCTACAATAATTACTTCAGCTCCAAATAGAGGTTCATTTCCATGCAATACGACACCTGAGACAAAATTGGTTTGTGCAATGAAAAACATAGAATAAAGAAGTAGAAATGAAAATAATATGGCGCCTTTCATGGCTACAAGTTGGGGTTAAATGGTAAAATCCAATTTTTAGGTGCAAAAGTATCTTCTACTTTTGTTAAGTCTAATGTAGGATCAATCAATAATTGAGAAGAGCTCCCATTTAGGCTAGCATAACATTCTACGGTTATTATAGGTTCAAGAATTCCCTGTGTTTGATAGTATTTTTTTAAATAGTGAGCAAACTGTAGGAGCATGTCTGTTTGTGTACTCATCATCTTTTCTTGATTTAGCGTGAGGAAGTCGTAATTATTAACTTCCCAACTTCGATTGGTTTTAGGATCTGTAACGTGAAATACTGCATAGCCTGCTTTTTCCATTAACATTACTCTCCAAGAAAATCGGTATCCTTGCTCTGTCCAGAAGAGCTTTCCAGGATAGGCGATAAAACGAAGAGGAAATAGTAGCTGGAACAAAAAGAATACAGTAAACACTAAAATTAGAGGTCGATTTATCTTATTGGTTTCAACAGTTGACTGAGCTTGTTTTTTTACAGGAAGTAGATTCAACAGTTTTTGTTGGTATTTTAGGTGCCATTCACTGGAGAAGAAAATAATAGTAGCACCAATCATAACGAATGGAAACATCCCAATTTGGAATAAAAAATAGGTGGCTAGGTGGAATATTATCACAACTAAATACGCTATGTTTCTGTACTTTTTGACCAACAATAAGAAAGGGATAACTAAATCATAAATGGCCCCGAACCAAGAGAATAAATAGGCAATCCATGTTTTTGCTAAAAGACCACCTATCAAGGGAATATGCGCTTTTGCAGGCAACCATATTTTGAGCGGCAATGCCCTGAGTATCCAGTCCGAATTTAGCTTTGCTAGTCCTGCAAAAAAGTAAACGATACCCAGTTGCAATTTTAATACGCCAATCTGGTAAGCAGGCACATGAGATAGTTTATCTTCAGGTTTTAATAGCGTACGCAATGAAAAAAAGCGATCAGCAGGTAGGAAAATGAGAAGTAAACAAACAAGACTTACAAAGTAATAATGATTTAGGTAGTTGGTTTTGTCAATCAATTCAACATAGGTGAAGGTAATAAATGCTGAAATACTTGCGAATCTATACCAATATCCAATCGCCATCAGTAAAAAGCTAAGACCCATGATGACGAACACAATATTCATCGAAACTTCCCCCAACGGCTTAATAAATTCAAACCCATAATACGTAAAGAAAAAAGTTGGGGTAACATATAGATCTGTTATCCAGCCTTTAAAGGCGAAACGCAAAACCCCTGCGAAGAGAATCAATCCAAAAATGAATCGAAAACTTGCAAGGGGTGCGATGTGCGTTAAACCTGAGAGACGTTTAATTAATTCTTTCATTTATAATAGAATTAATCTCCATCATTGTCTTGATAAGTTATTAAGATTCCAAGTCTAGAAGGCATTTCAACTTTTATCAATAAGATTAATTTTTGAAGCTCTTGGTATGCTGATTCTACAGCTGCTGGATTGTTTTTAATTTGCTCAGATAACTCGCCTGATTCAATTCGTTTTAATGCTTCCTCTGCTGCAGTAAATTGTGTTTTTATCCTACTGTCTAACTGTTGTGCATCTATTGCCAATAAATAGTCATCAAAACTTGACCGATTAATGCCATCATTACCAATTCCCAAGTATAGAGCTTCCATTTCTATTAAATTTTTAATAGCCAATGAAGTTGAAATTCCACTAAAATAAGCTTCTGCTTTTTCAGGTAGAGGTAGACCTAGTGAGCGTATCCCTAAAGGAATTCCAATTTTACCATCTCGGTAATTTCTTTCATAATGCTGGTTCCATGCATTTGTCAATATACCTATAGAGCTACCTATATCACTACCAATTTTATTTGAAAATGTACCTGCATAACTGCTTTTCCAAGAATTGTTTGTCGACTTTACTCGATAATTAATGTCGTCAACTAGCGTATCCATGTAGGTGACATATTTTGCATCATTAAAAAGATTAACCGTTGCACTTGTACTCTTACTAAATAATAAATAGTCAATTGCAGGCAACCCCTTTTGATCAAAACTCCCTAATGTATTGATAGTTAAGTTGCCTGACTGAATATTGTTGATTATGGCGGCAGTATCGGTTGGGAAAGTATTTAGATTATTCCTCAGACTTACATCTGCTGCAGGACCAAATTCAGCATAATTGACTTTTTGATAAGAATGGTATACTTCCTTAAATTGCTCACTCAACTGAATAAAGTTGGCCTCATTTTTAATCCTCTTGAATGCTTCCCACCTCAAAATAAAATCTTCGACTTCACTTTCTAAAAGGGCATAATTCGGCAAAAATATATTTTCAGATAAGTTGCTAAGCATAGCCTGCTGATCAAAATTATCTTTAGGTGAATCGTTATCAGTATCGGCACAACTAAAAAGTGTTAGAATTACTATTCCTGAAATGAATATGCGAAATTTTTTCATCATATGTTTTTGTTACGTTATTTCTTTTAAAATGTGTTTTATAGAATATCTTTTACTGCATTCCAATTGTAAACACTGCTTAATTCATCTTTAAGACTATTTAATCCATTAGGGGTAACATTCCATAAGTTTGTTCCAATATATTTATCAACTAAAGCATCAATTTCAGTAATGGTATATTTCCTAAATTCTGGATTAGAATACCTTAAACTTCTAGTAAATGCATATAATTCGGATAATACATGCATTCTATCGCCATTGTTACTTGCGTTTAAAGCAGCATTGGTATAGTGTATGGCGCAGGCAGCAATTAATCGATCTAGTTGTTCGTTGATTATTTGTACTTGTTCATCCAACACATCTCTTCTATTGTCTACTATAGCTTGTCTGCCTTTTTTAAAGGCATTCATTAATGGATTTGATAATTGTATATTGGCTTCAAATTCTTTAGCATAATGGGCCCAAAATCGAACAACATCTGAACCGCTGTAATTGGCTTTGTAGTCTACAGGGGCTCCAAAATAACCAAATGCCTCATCAAAATGATGTTCAAGCTTTGTGTAGTTCTTGCCGTCTACCAAAGCAGTATTATCTACCGAAGGGCCTATTTTTTCTTCTGTGGTATATACATTAGCAATTTGATAGAATAGGGTAGCACCCATAATTCCTTTTTCAAAGACTTGTGTAAATTCAAATCCGTTTTCATCTACAAGAATTGTATTATTATTTCCTCTAGTTAGAAGCCCTGAAGTGCCATTGGCTGCCGTTATATTATTTGCTCCATTATTACTTGCGTTAGCCGCACTAGTCAAAATGTCTTGAAAATAGGATACGTCAGGTGAGAAAGTTTTGTCTTCTAATTGTTTAGTAGAGCTAAATGAAAAGTTTCCACTTCCGTTACCGTTTGTATTCGCGTACATTGCTAACAGATCTGTACCTAGTATTTGGTTTCCGGCATCTGCTAATTTTAGTTTAGATTTAATTTCGCCTAACTGATCTAATCGTTCTGTTTGTCCGCTATATGAAACAGAACTACTTCCATTTCTCTCAAAAGAATAAGTTGCAGGAGTTGAAACTCCATTGATACTTGGCTGAGGTACATCTTCATTTTTTTCACAGGAAGTAATTACTAGAGCTAAAATTGCTGGGAGTATTAATCGTTTGATATGCTTGTTGTTAATCATGATTTTTATCTTATGTTTATTTAAACTAATTCTAAATAAGAAATTCCATGTTGCAAATTTACTGGTGAAGAAAGGTGTATACAATACCACAAGCAGGGTATTTTGCAGATTCGTAGTAAATTTAAGATGGTCTTAAAGTTTGTTTAATGCGCAGGAGGGCATGTAAAAAGAAGATGTTAAAGGATTATAGTTATAAAAATCAATTGTTTGCGAATATTTTTAACAATTGTAATAAATGTATTGTGAAAAACTAAAGAAAGTAGTTAATTTGCATTCCTTTTAAAAGGCCTAGAAGCCTTAAAAATGGTCGAGTAGCTCAGCTGGATAGAGCATCTGCCTTCTAAGCAGACGGTCACAGGTTCGAATCCTGTCTCGATCACTTCAAGAGTAGGGTAATAGTCTTTAAATAAGATTATTACCCTATTTTTATGTCTACAATTTCCCCGTATACTCCCCGTTAAAGGCGTTTAATGTCAGTATTTTAGGGTTGATTTAGTTTTATTTTTACCTTTATTGAATAGCTTAATTTTGTTCCTCTTTCGCAAAGAGGTTTGGAGTGTTAAGCGACGATTTGACGAATGGAGATTTTTGCAAAAGTTTCGGTACTACCAAAGAAAAAAACGACAACCTATATAAGATCATCGTCTTTAGTGTAATTTTTAAATGTTTATTACTTTATTTCCTTGTTTCTATTTAAAAATAGCCCATTTTTAGTTAAACTTAAAATGGGCTTTTAATTATGTTTAGAAATTTGGTTTATACATTTTCTCCTTTTAACATTTTATTCCAGTAAAGATATGGAAGCATAAACTTTTTTAGCAACCATAAACGCCAGTGTTCTTTATCAGAGTTAAATACTAGCATTTGTTTAAGTTTAGGATCCGGAGTGAAATTTGAATCATAATCAAATTCAGCCAATACCATTTTTCCGTATCCCGTTACTAATGGGCAAGATGAATAACCATTATATGTTTTTGTACTTATCGATTGTTCATTGGATAATCTAGTTAGGTTTTCAACTACAATTGGAACTTGTTTTCTAATAGCTGCTCCTGTTTTTGCTGTTGGGAGTGCCGCAGCATCTCCTAAACCAAATATATTTTTATACTTTTCATGTTGGAGCGTATGAATGTCTACAGCTAACCAACCCGCATCGTTTGACAAAACTGAATTTTTAATAAATTCTGGAGCTGTTTGAGGAGGTGCAAGGTGCAGCATATCGAAATGAATCCCGTAAAGCCCATTCTCTTTAGTTATCTTAACCTTTTTTGGATTGTAGTTAATCGTTTCATCTATACAGTTGTCGGTTGATTTGTCTTCTAAAATTACACAACCACCCACTTTAGGGTCTTTTGTAATTTTATACCATGCAATTTTTTTATCGCCATCCACTTTTACTAATGCATGATGATATCGAACATTAATTTCCTTTCTATTGATTACATCCATTAGCGTATTAGCGATTGGTTTTACTCCGAAAATTACACCACCAGGCGTTGCAAAAATTATATTCGTATCTTTTTTAATACCTTTTTTGTAAAAGTAATCATCTGCTAAATACATAATTTTTTGAGGTGCACCTCCACATTTTATTGGAGTTGTGGGTTGGGTAAAGAGCGCAGTACCACCTTTAAAGTTTTTAATCACATTCCATGTAAATTCAGGGTCGGTGTAGTTACTACAAACGACACCTTTATCTATTGCCTCTGTCAATCCTTCTACCATAGAAGTATCTATTTTTATTCCGGGTGCGACCACCAGATAGTCATAGCTAATTAGTTGACCACTTTTGGTCTCTACTGTGTTATTTTCTGGGTGGAAATTCTCAGCAAACTCTTTTATCCAATTTACTCCTTTTGGCATTATCGAAGCCATTGATTTTCGGGTTTTGTCAAAGTTGTATGCATTAGCGCCAACTAAGGTCCATGCAGGTTGGTAATAATGATACTCGGCAGGTTCCAAAAGGGATACCTTAAAATTTTTACCTTTCAATAGCTGAGCAGCTGTCATTATGCCGGCAGTTCCACCACCTATAATAAGTACATGTTTCATAAAAGTTTATTTTTAAATAATTACACCTACGGTTTAGTTAGAAGTATGCAGTTTA
Source organism: Vicingaceae bacterium (assembly GCA_018402765.1). Classification (GTDB taxonomy): domain Bacteria; phylum Bacteroidota; class Bacteroidia; order Flavobacteriales_E; family Vicingaceae; genus Acidiluteibacter. The sequence goes on from JAGYIE010000007.1 coordinate 23,708, forward strand.
ATTATTGGTTTAAAAAGAAGGCAATTTATAAAATGTGATTTACTTAATTTGTAACAATTGTTACAATCAAAGCATTCCGTGCCTACAATTTTATCCATCTATTCAGTTGTAAAAAGCTGGTCTGTAAAAAGAAATGGTTTTATAAGTCCATTTTTTCAAATAGTTGGACTATCTTTTTTTAAATTTGGCCAAACTTAAACCATTACATATTTCAATGAAGGAAACGGATTTTTTAGAATTTACAGCAAAAGAACTATTAGTTGATGCTAATGAAATTGGTTTAAATACTGTTTTTAGAGATTTACCCAGATGGAGTTCATTAAATGCATTGATTTATGTTTCTAGAATTAAAGAGGAATATAATGTGATGATCTCTTCTCAACAATTGGCAGCATCCAAATCCTTAAGTGATCTATACATGCTAATTCAAGCAGTGCATTAATGGCAATATCAACTACAAAAGGCACATTAATTAAGGGCATTGTTACGGTAGTACCCGAAAACTTGGAGGACAATCTCACACTCGATGTATTAAGTAGAACGGATCAAAAAGCTCTTGTTGAGCATACTGGCATTCGATATAGAAGGCGCGTATTGGATGCCAAAGCTTCAATCAAGGCATTGTTTACTCCTGGAATTAATAAAATACTTAAGGAATTAGATTGGGATAAATCTAGTATTGATGTTTTAATATGTGTCACACAAACGGCTTCTATATCAATTCCTTCTGTAGCCTGTCAGCTACATGGTGATTTAAACTTTCACCAAGATGTAATCGCCTATGATATAAATTCTGGATGCTCAGGATTTGTATACGGTTTGCATACTGTTTCTCAATTATTATCAAGCCTTGATCAACCAACTCGTAGAGCTTTAATCTGTTGTGGAGATATTTCTAGTGCTATTACTGATGATAAAGATTTGTCGGTAAGGCCCATTTTTTCTGATGCAATTTCAGTTGTAGCTCTAGAAAATGATGGAGGTATAGAAACCTCAGGAACGTTTAATTTGGAAACTATTGGTTCAGGGCAAAATGCAATTTTTACGGCTGAAACTGCGAATGGACGTAAAATGCGATTGGATGGAATAGATGTATTTAATTATTCAGTCTCTCATGTGCCGAACAATATAACTCGATTATTGAATCACCTAAGTAAACCAACTACCTTTCCTGATTTATATATTTTTCACCAAGCCAATCTAGTAATTAATGAATCAATAAGAAAGGCCATTAATCTGGAAAAAGAGAAAGTACCAAATTCTCTTTATGATTTTGGCAATACCGCTTCTGCTAGTATTCCGCTAACCTTATCTACTTCTTGGAATAAAGAGGCTGTAAGTTCCGGATGGATTTTAATTTCAGGGTTTGGTGTAGGTTTTTCTGTTGCTTCTGCGCTTGTGAAGTTTAATCCAAGTTGTATATTGCCACCATTAAGCATCGACTTATAATTCATTTACTGATGATAGAATTAGATATCGTAATTCCGCTATATAACTCTCAAACGATAACTCCAAAGTTAATTCAACGATTAAATGAGTGGAGAGAAAGTGTTGACTTTGATTTTAGAGTCATATTTGTAGATGATGGGAGTGTGGGTAGTAGTAAAGAGTTAATAGAGCAAGAAGCTAAAAAGTTTGAATATCGATTGATAAGGTTATCTAGAAATTATGGACAGCATTCGGCTACTGCGGTTGGATTAAGTTATTGTAACGCCCCACTTATAGCAACTATGGATGATGATTTACAGCATGATCCTTTTGAATTGAATAAGATGATAGCTCATCTTAAAAATAAAAATGTTGATTTGGTTTTTGGAAGTTATTCGGAGAAAAGACATTCCATTATTAGAAATTTAGGTAGTCGTTTTTTGAAGTTAGTATTTAGTTTTGAGGGAATCAATTATAAAGCAATTACATCATTTAGATTAATGCGCTCAAATGTGGCAAGCTCTTTTAAAAACAATCGGCGGCCAATTGTTTTTATAGAAGAGTATTTGCTAAGGAATTCGAGAAGTACTTCTAATTGTTTAATTATACATAATTCTAGAGCCGATGGGGCATCCAGTTATTCCTATTGGAAACTATTTAAGTTTGCTCTAAAAATAGTGCTTTTTCACTCTTCTCTGCCACTAAATTTTATTGTGCGTTTTGGAATCTTAACAGCTGTTATTTGCTTTTTTATCGGTTGTTATTTCATTTATCAAAAGCTAGCATTTGATTCGCAACTAGGGTATTCGTCTACCATCGTTTCTATCTTCTTCTCAACAGGATTAATATTGATGACGCTTGGAATAATCGGTGAATATATTCGACGTATTTGGATCTCGCATAACGAATTGGATCAAGTAACAATTTTTGAGGATTAAACTTATGCACCTAAACGGTATACATTTAGAGCCACTAACAATAGAAACTTCTGAACTTGTCAGGGTATGGAGAAATAGTGCATCGGTCAATCAGTTTATGGATTATAAAGAGTTAATTTCTAAAGAGCTACAAATTGAATGGTTTAAATCAATTCAAAAATATGAGAGTTATTATTTTTTAATCAAAGAAAGGCATCAACCTATAGGGATGACACATTTAAACAGGGTTGATAAAGCAAATAAGACAGCCTATGCAGGTTTATTTATTGGTGAGGAAAGCTATCAAGGAACGGGTGCAGCTCTTTCAGCATCAATACTTTTATTAGACTTTGGATTTGATCAATTACATTTAAAAAACATTTTCGCTAAAGTTCATACATCCAATATCACAGCGATTAATTATAATGCTTCCCTAGGCTTTAAATTCAAAGGAGAAGAAAATACTAACTTTACCTGTTACCAGCTTAATAAACAAAGTTTTGAAGCCAAAAGAGAAATGCTTTTTTCCTTATTATCGTTGTAAGAACCTCCAGCGAAATTCGTCCAATTTTAATTTTATTCGTTCAACTCTTGATTTGCCTTCCAAGTTGAGATAGTCAATAGTGAAAAGACTCGGATTTAATCCCCATTTAAATAATCTTTTGTATGCAGGTAGCTCTGCATAAGGGAATTTATCTAACTGATATTTATCTTTTAATTTTGGAGATATTTTTTTAAAGAAAGTCTGTTTGTTATGAAAATAATAGGCATTCTTATTAAAACCAAGTACATCCATACCCAAATGAAATGTTAAGTGTTTATCGAATAGAACTAATGGCTTTTCTGCAAATGCTAATAAATTGTGCAGTAAACTAACCTCTAAAAATGGTATGCCAACGCATATTTCATCGAGAATTAATTGGTTTAAAAGTTTCTTTTTAAAAATAAAACAATCGAATCCCGGATGTGATTTACCCAATTCTGCATACATGAGAGGTAATTCTTCTTTAGAACTGTATTTGTTAGAAATTCGTCTTCTATTCACAATAATTGCATCGTGACCTAAATGGATGTATTCGTGTATTGTTTCATAAAAATTTGGCATCACCGCAATGTCCACATTGGTGTAAATGATGTAATCGACGTCTGACAATTCATTTGTCTTCTCGAGAATATCCTTAATCAAAGGAAGTTTTCTACCTTTTAAAGATGGATTTATTGATTCTACTGATCTGTTTAAATTTGATAATTGATGAAAATAATCAGGAATAATTTCTTTATCTTCATCGTATTGTGTGGTGCAAAGAATAACCTCAATGGGACTTTTCTTTACATGCACTTGAGCTCTTTTCATGCTTTCAAAAGTGATGGGCTGAGCCGAAAACAGATTATTATTTTTCGGTACTTTTACCGGACCTACTATATGTACAATCTTCACTGATGAGACCAATTAAATTTAATTCAAGTTGTAAAAGTAATTCTTATACTTCACATTTTGAATTACTAAATTCAGACTACACGTTATTCAGGGACAAACATTTCTCTGCTAAATGTTTGAATTGGTTGGAAAATACTTATTCATCCTCCCATTTATTACTTACCCATTCTGCAACTGGAGGATTAGAAATTATAGCTCAGTTGATGAATTTGAAAGATGGAGATGAAGTGATTATGCCCTCGTTCACTTTTGTTTCGTCAGCGAATGCTTTTGTAGGATTAGGAGCTACTCCTGTATTTGTTGATATTAATAAACAAACCTTAAATTTAGATCTTGATTTTGTAGAGGAAGCAATTACACCAAGAACAAAAGCAATAGTGGCAATGCATTATATTGGACATGCTTGTGAGTTGGGCCGCTTAAGAGCAATTTGTGATAACCATAATTTGTTTTTAATAGAAGATGCGGCTACGGGTTTTGGAGGGCACTATCGAGGCAAACCTTTAGGCGCCATTGGAGATTTTGGAGTGATTAGTTTTGATATCACCAAACATATTTCAGCAGTTCAAGGCGGCCTTTTGTTAATTAATAATGCTGATTTTGCAAAAAGAGCCAATCAAATTTATCACAATGGTACCAATAGAGTGGAGTTTGAGAATGGAGAAACTTCTTATTATGAATGGGTAGGAGCAGGGTCAAAGTATCAAATGAATGAGTTAAATGCAGCTTTTTTATACGAACAACTATTATATTCAGAAGATACACTGCAGCATCGGAAGCGTCTTTCTCAATTGTATCACGGACAGCTAAAAGATTTGGCGACTAAGGGAAGATTTAGTTTAATAGCAGATGATTTGGTAGCTTCAAATGTTCATGCTTATTATCTGATTACTGCTAATCAAAATGAGCGAGATGCATTACAATCGTTTTTAAAGGTCAATAATGTTGAAGCATTTTTCCATTACATTCCGCTACATTTATCAACCTACGGTAAAGCTATTGGCCAATATATTGGTGGGAATAATACAGAACAAGTTTCTGAATCACTTTTGCGTTTGCCATTCCACAGTAATATTACAGATGAAGATGTAGAAGCTATCGTTTTACTAATAGAAAAGTTTTACGATGGAAGATAGAAAGGTGGTAGTCTACTCGTCCAAGAACGATTCTTTGAAGGTTTCATTAAGAAAGGTTTGGGAATATAGCGCGTTAGTTTGGGTATTTGCAAAAAGGGATATCAAGGTTAAATATGCTCAAACTATTTTTGGTTTTGGGTGGAGTATTTTTAAACCATTGTTGGGTTTACTAATTTATGTGTTCTTTTTTGGTTTGGTTTTAAATTGGAATACTGGCTCAATTCCTTTTCCCTTGTATGTGTTGACCGGTTTAATTGGTTGGAATTTATTTACATACATTGTAAGTAATGGAGTCTCTAGTGTTCAAGAATCTAATGATTTAATAAAAAAGATTTATTTCCCCAAGAGTATATTGCCACTTTCAAAAACCGTAGTAGGTCTGATTGAAGCATCAATTAGTTTTCTATTATTAATTCCTCTATTAATCTATTACGAGCAGCCTATTGTTGGAAAAATAGCTTTTTTCCCGATTGTATTACTTTTTAATGTTGTCTGCGGTTTGTCATTAGTTTTTTTTATTTCGTCCTTAGCGATAGTAAAGCGGGATTTATTGCAAGTGATTCCTTTTTTGTTAAACATGGCAGTTTGGTTTACACCTGTTTTCTTTTCGATTGATATTTTACCTGAAGACTTTCAATTTCTTATGATATATAACCCGATTGCCAATATGATTGACTTGTGGAGGTGGGTGTTTTTTGAGAATATAGCATTCCAATTGGTATGGGGGGTTAATTTTTTAATAATGAGCTTATTTTTAGTGGTTTCATTCTATTACTATACCTTAAAGGAGAATAAAATTACCGACTTTGCATGAAGAGTAATATAGCCATAGAAGTAATTAATTTAGTTAAAACCTATTCACTTAGATCACAGTCTAGTGATGGTAAAGGAGAATTTAAAGCATTAGATGGAGTATCATTTAAAGTTGAGAAGGGACAAAGTGTTGCTATAATTGGTTCAAACGGAAGTGGTAAGAGTACCTTGTTGAAGATATTAGCGGGAGTAACTAAACCTACCTCCGGCAGTGTTGCTATAAGTGGAAAAGTTGCTAGCATATTAGATGTAGGAGCAGGATTTCATCCTGAGTTATCAGGGAGAGAAAATATATTGGTAAATGGGCAATTGTTAGGATTTTCGAAGAAGGAAATAACACCAAAGATCAAGGATATAATTGATTTTAGTGGTATAGGTCATTTTATACATGAACCGGTTAAAAATTATTCAAATGGAATGTTTTTAAGGTTGGCTTTTAGTATCGTTGTTCATCTTGATTTTGATGTTTACTTATTTGATGAAGTACTTGGGGTTGGGGATGCTGAGTTTCGGGAAAAGGTAAAAAAAGTATTTACAGATTTTGGTAAAACAATTATTTTAGTATCTCATGACTTTAATGAAGTGAATTCATACTGCCGCACCTCTATTCAACTTTCAAAAGGTCGCCTTCTTAGCGTAAAATCATTAACAGGGGAATTTAGCTCAGATAAGTTCCCTAATATAAATTCACCATCAGAATATTTAATTTTCGATGAGGGTAAGATTTATTTTGAATTAGAAGAAGAAGAAAATACGATGGTTATAAATTTAAAAACCGTATTTAATTTTAAGACAATATCTGAATTTAACTGGTTTATTTATTTAAGGGACATAAATGGAGCAGTGATAACATCAATTATAGAATATAGTAAGCTTTCCAATTCCTATTATATTGATGATTATACATTAATAAATAGAATAGTTATTAATAAAAGAATTCTGCGTTCTTCTACTTATTCATTATCTTTTTATCTTTGTAAAGAAGGAATCCACTATAAAAAGCAACTCACAGATAGGTATTATTTTACTTTAAAAAACCCTAACCAATCAATTGAATATGAATGTTCAAAATGTGGGCCTATTTATTATCCAAATATGTAATGTATGTATAAAATTTTTAAAAATGAAAATAATCAAATTCAATTTGAAAATAATGGTTTTGTTCAGTTATCCCTCTTAGGAATTAATTCAATTAATTCTTTAAAAAATCTATATGATGAATACATAAGAGAAAATAAACATATAATTAATTCGAGGTATGGGATGCATATTAGTTTAAACGACAAAGATATATCATCAAAGGAGAAATTAATTAAATCAATTCAATCAATTCTGAAAAATGATTTAGACAATATTTTTGAAAATTACAAAGTTCATCTCGGCGGATTCTTAACTAAATTACCTGATTCAAAATCCTACACATATCCGCATCAAGATTGGACTTTTGTAGATAATAATGATATTAATGCCTTTTCTTCAACTATTTGGATTAGCTTAAGCAACCTCTCTATCTCTTCAGGAAGTTTGGGATTTATAAAGGGTTCCCACAAACTTTTTGATGAAGTAATCGGATCTCCATCTCCTGTTACATATACATCTGCTCAGAATTACAGTGATTTATTTTTAGATTATTTACATGTACCTGAAGTTAAAGAAGGAGATGCATTAATTTTTAACAACAAAACTATTCATGGAGCTTTCCCTAATTTAGATAGTTGTCCTAGAGTTGCAATCGCGATTGGTATAACTCCTGAAAAATGTGATTTATATCATTACACATTGACCCAGAATAAGAAGAGATTTAGAAAATTAAAGGTTGATGAGCTTTTCTTTATGAAGTATATGAATGAGGAGCTTTACGAAAAGTATCAACAGAACTATGAGTTTAATGAATATGAACAAGCAGGGGAGGTTGATGTTCGCTTTACATCTATTGAAAAAAGTGAATTGGAGAATAAGATTATAGTATTAGAAAATACGCGTAATTTTTATGAAACTAATCCAATTCAGAAAGAGCAGCAGGCTTATATAGAAAAGGCAGATAGCAGAACGTTTTTTCAAAAATATTCTTTCAAAAATATTTTTAGAGAAGTAATATACAGATTTAGAATTTTAAAATAGAACAATGTCTTTAGATAAAAGTGTACTGCAAGTCAAAGAATTTTACAATACGTATAATGATAAATTTTTAAGTGTTTATGGTAACGTAATTCAGGCGTTTAGAACAAATAATGTTGAGGATTATCTTGAATATACTTTCAATTCAATTGGATTTAAGCCTGAAGAACTAGTTTTAGACGCAGGATGCGGTGTTTGCGGACCTGCAGCATATTTCGCCAATAAAATAGATAATCTACGAATCGAAGCTTGTACTATTTCTGAAGCACAATTTCATGCAGGTAAAACAATCTTGTCTGATAATGATTTAAACGGTCAAGTCAATCTATTTTTACACGATTATAATCAACTCGAAGATAAGTATCCATCTGAAAGTTTCAATAGAATCTATTTCTTAGAATCATTTGGACATTCTAGAAATCAGAATGCTCTTATTAATAGTTGTTGGAATTTGTTGAAAGAAGGTGGTGTTCTATATATCAAAGATTTATTTAGAAGAGAGTTTGATGATGAGTGGAAACAACTTAGGGCAGACGAAATTGTTGAATCTATTAATCGAGCATATTCTTATTGTGTTCCTGAGTTAAATAGCTTATTAACTGCTTTAAGAAAGTTAGGTTTTTTAATTGAGTTTATAAAGATGCCTGATATAGATAAAAATGATTTTGAACGCTTAAGTATTTCTAACGAATTTCAGGAACTATTTGGAGTTGATAAAATAAAAAGTTGGAAGAATTATATTTTTCCAATAGATTTTTTTGAGGTCAAAGTAGTTAAACCTGAGAAATTTGATACCAATAATCATTTATATTTTTTAAACAAGTAATACATGTTTTTTTCAAAAAGGAAACAACTTTTAAAAAGTAAAAGTTTAGACAAAGAACTTGATTGTAATGGATTTGTAAAGTTTGGAAAAATTAGTTCTTCTATTCTTGAGGATCTAACTGATTTATATCAAAAATTATTAATCCCTGATTCTTATGGTTTTGGGTTTAATGTAGGTTTAAATACCGATAATAAAGAGGTAAGGAGTGAGATGCAATCCAACATAACAAAAATTATAGAGTCTGTGCTTTTGGAACATTTTATAAATAGAAAGGTTTTTACTGCAACTTTTATGAATAAAGTTTCGGGTCAAAAGTTTTTACTACCACCACATCAAGATTGGACATATACCGATGAGTCCTACGACGATTCCATTATGTGTTGGATACCACTTATTGATGTTACTGCTGAGAATGGGGCCTTATGTCTTATGCCCAAATCACATAAACTCTTTAATTATGATAGGGCATTCCCTTTGTCATATATGCCTTCGCCTGTTAATAGTTTAAACTACAAACTACTCCCATATATGGAAGTGGTTGAAGCTAAAGCAGGTGAAATTATTGTAATTAATCATAAAACTGTGCATGCCTCCTTACCTAATTACACTGCAAATGAAAGATTAGCAGTTGGAGTCAGCATATCTCCAGTAGAAAATGAATTTATTGTAAAATGTTTAAATCCTCAAAATGGAGGTAAAACTTCTTTTACATATGAGGTAAATCAAAATTTCTTGGTCGATTATAGACATGTAGATTTAGCAAAATGGTTTAACCAAAAGATAATATATCCGTTTGACTATAAATTAATTAAAGAAGAGCGACTAAGGATTGTAAATGTTAAAATGCAGGACGTAGAAAAATTTGTCAATAAGAATGGAATTATTTTTAATTCGAAGTTAAAACAAGAAAACTTTACTACCTAATATGTTGAGAATAAAAGATTGGCTCTATAGTTTTATTCCTATAATTCTTGGAAATTTATATTTGTGGATTTACATTTTTGGTATTAAGCGAGATATTGAAACATTTTATCTGCTTGTACTCTCTTTGATTACCTCTTTAGGATTTTCATCTTTAGGTTATTTACTTAATGAGTTTTCAGACATTGTTGATGATCGACTTGCAGGTAAGTTAAATGTGCTTTCTGGAAAAAAACATTATCAGATTGCTGGTTTATTTTTTTTCAGCAGCTTATTAACTTTTTTGCCTTGGTTGTATTTACCTAGTGATTATATTAGTTTTTTTCTAATCGTTTTACAATTGAGCTCTTTTATTTTGTATTCGATAAGTCCATTTAGATTTAAGAAGATAGTTATTATTTCTAATCTACTGGATACTTTTTATGCCTATTTAATACCCCAAATATTATCAGCTTACACTTTCTTTTTATTTTCAGACCTTTTGAACTTCCCTAAGTATCTGCTAATTTATTTCATTGTATTTTTCATAGTTGGCTTTCGAAATATACTGATTCATCAGATAGACGATATTTTTTATGATAAAAATATAAATAATTTGACACTGCCTAGGAAACTAGGTATTGGTAGAACAGATTTATTATTAAGAGGGTTAATTCTTTCAGAATTTTTTGCGATTAGCCTTTTTTTGATATTTATGGCTATTAATATCAATTTATACTTAATTATTTCTTTAATTTTTGTGTTTTACAGAGCTTATTATCTTTTTGTTAAGAGAAAGGAAATGTTGAGTAACTTCATCGTCTTCTTTGAAATTAGAGAAGGTTTTAACTCTATCTATCAGATTTGGTTACCTCTTATATTCATTACATTTTTAGCTTTCAATTCTATTTATTGGATTTTGATTTATCCAATTCATCTATTATTATTTGCTGATAGAATAATGATATCAAAAATAGTTAGTGGGATTAAAACTGTTGTTAGTGTAACTATTAACTATTCTATTTACTATCTCTTTAGAATTTTTAGGGTTAACCTTAAGAATGAAGAAAAAGACGCTGTAACTTATATAAAATCAAGATGGTAAGTAGATTTCTTTGTTTTATATTAGGAGTAGGGCTAAGTTGTGCGTGTTGCTCAAAAGGATCAAATTCGGATAAAAAGGTCGTTGATGCTCATATTGTATTAAAAGAATTACAGTATATTAAAAGCATCCAATATACCAATTGTTTAGATTCTATACATTTTATTGAATGTGAGAAATTCTTAATCGACAGCATTAAATTATCTTATTCCTATGCTATAAATAGAATCAATCAAGAGTTAAAAATTATTGATAATATTAATACTAATCGCAACACAAAGCTATATTTAAAGTCATTATTATTTGCTGATTTTGTTTACTCAGCTTTTAGCTTTCAGTTTTTTGGGGATCAGCTTGGAAAAGCTCAAGATTTTGAAAGTCAACAATTATGGAATACTTTAAACGTTAAACAACAATATGAATTGGGCGTGTCTAATACACTTTCTCTTGACTGTGGATTAAGAACCAAATTTTTTATGAAACTCGTAAAAAACTACCTTAAGATACCCATTCGTGATACTTCAATTGAAAGCGTACACACTTATCCAATCGTTACAATCGGGAATCATGAGTATATTGTTGATCCATCTGATCCAATTATTTTTTTTAATGATTCAAATTCCCGAGTGTTAAATTATAAGGAATTAAAATCTACGAATAAAAAGATAAATTTTAGGAGGTTTACTAGGGTTTTCGGTACTACTAACTTGCTCCTCTCTAGGAACTTATTAAAGGAATTTTTACCACTTGGTATTATGTTTAAAAACCAGTTGATTAATTATTTAGATGTGATTGGACCCGAAATTAGTGGAAAAATATCCAACTGTTTTCAACCAAAATTTGAAAAACAAATCTATGTTTACAAATTAAATAATCCAAATAATGCGCTAGCTATTAGTTCAAATGCTAGATATTTAGGATACACCCTAACCCAGCAAAGTTTTAAAAATAATTATTTTGGAGTGGTTTGTGATCTTTAATTAAATGTGTGGAATAATAGGTCATATAAAGCTAAATAAAGAAAAAATTGATGAGCAATTATTTCATCAAATGTTGAGTACTTTACAGCATAGAGGCCCCGATGGAGAAGGTGTGTTCATTTCACCCGACCGGAAAATTGCGCTAGGCCATAAACGCCTGTCATTTATTGATTTAAGTGATAATGGGAAACAACCATTTATCAACTCGAATAATAAAATCGTATTAACGTTTAATGGTGAAATCTATAATTACTTAGAATTAAAAAAAGAGCTCTCAACAGCTTATAGTTTCAATACGGAAACAGATACAGAAGTTGTTTTAGCTGCATATCAAGTATGGGGTATTGATTTCGTAAATAGACTAAAAGGAATGTTTGCTATTGCAATCGTTGACTTCAACTTGAACCAATTATTCCTAATTCGAGATCGATTTGGTATAAAGCCGCTTTATTACGGATTTTATGATAACCAGCTCGTGTTTGCTTCTGAATTAAAGGCAATCATCCAAGCGAATGTTTTTCCTAAAGAGTTGGACAAGAGTGCTGTGGCTGATTTCTTCGTGTATAGATATGTCCCATCACCTAAAACAATTTGGAAAGGAATTAATAAGCTTGCTCCTGCTAATTATTTAAAAGTTCATTTAAAAACACTTGATTCAGAATTAACTGAGTATTGGTCGTTAAAGGCCTCTAATCACCAACCGTCTTTAGAAAAGTTATCAGCTGACACCAATCAATTATTACTAGATTCTGTTAAACAGCACATTAGATCCGATGTGCCTATTGGCTCATTTTTAAGTGGAGGTTATGACAGCAGTGCTCTAGTACTTTGGATGACTGAGCTTGGCTTAAAACCTAACACTTTTTCTATAGGTTTTGATAATTGGGTAAAGAGTGAGGATCATTACGCAAAAATTGTAGCTGATCACTTGGGAGTGCCTAATGATGCTACTATCGCCTCGAATTCGAGCATTGACTTGGTAGATAAAATGGCTTGGGTATACGATGAGCCAATCGCTGATATATCAATTGTACCAACTTATCTTGTTAGTGAATTGGCAAGAAAAAAGGTAAAAGCGGTATTGAGTGGGGAAGGAGCTGATGAATTATTTGGAGGATATACTTGGCAGCATGATTTTTTTCAGCAAACGTACAACACTAGTTTGCTTCAAAAATTAAAAAATATTCTACGTCCGGCTGATCCGGTTCACTATTATGCGCTGTCAATGGCAATGGGTTGGTTTGATTATGCGGAGCTAAAACAATTGCTTCATGAAGAATATCATTCTTCGATACCTGAAGATGTTCATTGGTTTTACAGAAAGCATTTTCGTTCAGATTTAACACCAATTAAAGCAATACAGCACATGGATATTAAATGCTTTATGGGAGAATTGGTATTGACAAAAATTGACAGAGCTAGCATGGCCAACTCTTTGGAGGTGAGGGTTCCGTTTTTAGATCATCAGCTTTTTGAACAAATCTTCTCTATCGACGAAAAGATGTATTTATCTAAAAATCAAACTAAACAAGTGCTATTTGAAAATATAAAGATCAAATTACCCAAATCTATTTTGAGCCGTAAAAAACAAGGTTTCGTAGGTCCAGATACCTATTACATGAATATGGAATACTACCGAAAAGAACTAGCGAATGCCAATTTAGTCAAATTTAATGTGATTAATCAGTCTTATTTAGAATCTTTACTTAAGCAAAACTATAATTGGAAGTTGTGGAAGATATTAATATTGGAAAAGTGGTTCTCTAATTGGATAGCTGCTTAAAAAGTGTTTTCTTTACATGTTTTGTTTATTCAATGTTGATTTCAAACCAAACACATGCCTAAAATACTGATTACTGGTGGTGCCGGATTTATTGGTTATCATCTAAATCAAAAGCTTAGACCGAATCATCAAGTAGTATTAATTGATGAGTTATCAAATAATCGCTTTGCCTCTACAAAAAGGGCCGAGGCATTAGAAAATTTGAAAATGGCGTCAATTCTGCATCCTTTTATATCAAATCTGGAAGAAAAGCCTGAATTTGTAATTCATTTAGCTGCAGAAACCGGTATTGGAGGATCACTTATTTCTCCTGAATTGTATTTCAAAACAAATGTTGAAGGTACATATAATGTGCTTGAAGAATGTCGTAAAAATGGTGTTAAGTATCTTATTTATGCGAGTAGTTCTTCTGTATATTCTAAAGGACAAAGCATAACAGATGAAGGTAGTGACACATCTCAGCAACTATCATTTTATGGGACAACAAAAAAAATGACAGAAGTGATGATTGAAAATTACTGTCATCAATTTAGTATCACAGCGATTGGATTAAGGTTTTTTACGGTATATGGCTCTTGGACTCGGCCTGATATGGCAGCTTATAAATTTATGTCTGCTATCGAGCAGAATAAAAAAATTAAGTTATACAACAATGGAAATGTATATCGCGATTTCACCCATGTTTCAGACGTAGTTAATGCCATAAGTCTTCTTGTTGAGAAAATTAAAGAATTACCTGAAGGAGCTCATGAAATCTTTAATATTGGACTAGGCAAACCGGTTTCTATTAAGTATTATGCTGAAAAAATTGCGGAGAATCTGAACAAGAAGCTAAACTATGATTCACCTGCCCTTCCAATTAATGAACTAGAGAGCACACATAGTGATAGCAGTAAATTAGAGCAATTTATTAACTATCATCCTTCTAAAAGCATTGAGGACGGAGTGAAAGAAATGGTAGATTGGTTTAATCTTGTTCGCTATGACTAAAGAAGTATATGTATTTGTAGTTTGTGGCAGTCAGGAACATATTGATACCTTGCACTTTTCGTTAGCATATTTAAAACAATACTCTAGTAAGTCTATTGTAATTATTACCGATTCGTCGCGTAATGAAGTAATCATAAATCACACTGATATAGTTGATGTTAAAACGCCATCAAATTTTAACCACCATCAAGCAAGTATTTATCTAAAAACAGGGATTCATAAGTTTTTGCCAAAAGATCACTTGTATTGCTACCTAGATACGGATGTAGTTGCCTTAGATGAGACTTGTGATCAAATTTTTGCTCAATATAATTCACCCATAACTTTTGCGCCTGATCACTGCAAAGTGAGAAGTTTTAGTCCTTATGCTGTTAATTGTGGATGCCAGGATAGATGCGCTGAGGATAGAGATAATTTTTTAAATAGTTTAAGAAAGTATGATAAAAATGGTGAATTAACTTCATCATTTGCAGTCGTACAAAGGCGAAAAATAGAAGAGAAGTATCATCAAATTCAGCAATCATTTTTAAAGAAGGTAATCTATGCAATTAAATATTATATAAGTTTTCCTAGATTTTGGCTAAGCAGTAATATATACTTCGATAAAAAAAGACGCTATTGGGCGACTAAAGATGGAGTAGTTGTGAAGTATGAGTTAGATGTTAGAAGTATTGCTAAAGAAGCCAATTTAAAGTACACACTTTGGTTTAATAAATGGAAGAATAAAGATGGTCTGAACATTTTTGATATAAATTGTGACCACCTTATTGAGAAAATTCAGAACACGTTTGATCTAAAAATATCTGAAAACAATTGGCAACATTGGAATGGAGGAGTATTTTTATTTGATAACGAAAGTCATTCTTTTCTTGAGTCTTGGCACAACAAAACAATGCATATTTTTTCCTTAAAGGATTGGAAAACCAGAGATCAGGGTACATTGATAGCCACAGTTTGGGAGTTTAAATTGCAAAATCATCCAACTTTATCTAAAGAATGGAATTTTATAGCTGATTTTCATAACAATAACTTAGTTATCAGTAAGGAAACAAATACGCTTTCAGATGATTTGTTTCAAACGACGTATCAACCCAAGTTTATCCATGTTTTTCATGAATGGGGAAATGAGCAATGGGAAGTTTGGAATTGGTTAAAATTAAAACAACAACTATGAGTAATTCGAAACATAACCTTATTTTTTTCACCGTTGTTATGTTTACTATTTATCTATGGTCATTTCTGCATACAGAAAGTTGCATAAGGATATTAGCACCTGCCGAAAACAGAGAACTTGGGTTAATAGAACTGTCCCAAACTTTTTTTTTGATTGCTATTGGCAAGATTAGCTATTCTCAATTTAACATTGCTCAAATATTTAAAAGAGCTCAAGATTTTTTATGGTTTTTGTTTTTTTGCTTAATGGTTTTCGTCCTACTTGAAGAAATTGACTATGGTTTGCACTATTATGATTATTTACTTGGAAATGATGCGTATTCAACTAATATAGTTAATTTCAGAAATATTCACAATCAAGGAAACAATAATCGTGTTTTTAAAGGTCTATTTATTAGCATACTTACTCTGCTGTTTGTTGTGTTGCCTTTATTGAAATTGCGAATTGGGCGACTAGTATATTCAATGCATTATGCGGTGTTTTATTTATTACATACAGTAAGTACGTATGTTATTTCTCTTGTTCTTCTAGATCAATTAACCATTCTTCAACAAGAAATATTTCATAAAAGTCAAATTTACAATGAGTTACGTGAATTGAGTTGGTATTTTATTCTTTTATCTTTTATCTACGAGTTTAAGAATGAACTAATAATACCTTTAAAGATTACAAAATAAATAATTTATAATGAGCATTTATTGTACGATATCAACTTTCTCTCATTTGTTTAAAGCCTTTGCTCTTGCAGACAGTCTTGCAGTATTTCAAAAAGACTTAAAAGTGCTTTTAATTGATGGTGATGTAGATAAGTTAAGTAAATCTGCTCCCAATAATATAACTTTCTTCTCCTTAACTGATTTAATTTCAGAAAGGGCTAATGCTGTAAAGGCAAAATACAAAGAGGACTATTTAAGATGGGCTTTAAAACCAGTTTTTTTACTTCATTTACTATCAGATTATCCAAGTGTAATTTATGTAGATAACGACATCTATTTTTTTAATGATTCTAAGTTTTTAGAAGACTATTTATTAGAATATAATATATTGCTGACTCCTCATTTTTATCCGTCAGAACCAAATAGGAATCAGACGTGGTTAGAGGCAAATTTTAGAATAGGACTTTTTAATGCGGGGTTCATAGGAGTAAATACTGGAGCTAAAGAAGCTTTAGAATGGTGGGCTGATTGTTGTTTATATGAGTTACGAAAGGCTTATTGGAGAGGTTTGTTTGATGATCAAAAGTATCTAGACTTATTTCCTATACTATTTGAAAAAGTAAAGATTATAAAAGATAGAGGGTGTAATTTGGCTGGCTGGAATTCTGATATAATTTTGAAAATGGACAAGATAATATTTATTCATTTTAATGAATACACAATTAATAAGTTTAAGAATACAGGCAATCCATATTTTGCTTTTTTTTATCGATACAAAATGATGATGCGCTCTCATGGCTTTAATAAGGAAAGCAAAACCTTAAAACTTAATAAATTTAAATTACAAAATTTTATTTATTTTATACGATGGAAGATAAGTAGATTACATTAATAATTATACTATGAGATTAAGGTCAGATAGATTACAGAGAATTTACGAAGAAGACGGTGCGGTCATTATTCATAATTTTATAACTAAAGACAAATTAAAAGTTATACAGGATTATTTTGAAGAGCTAAAAATAAACGATTTAGATAAAATTCATTCAAATATGTTAGATCCTATACCTGAATTTAATCAACGATTTAGAAATAAGTGCGTTGAATTATTTGACGATCCAATTAAAAGACATTTTAAAGATTACCGAGTTGCGGGAGGTGCCTTTCTTTTAAAAGGATGTGGAAAAAATAGTTTATCTTCATTACATCAAGATTGGAATATCGTTGATGAATCAGTATATGAATCAGCTACAATTTTTTGTCCGGTAGAAGATGTAACCTTAAAAAATGGTTGTTTACAAATTATAAAGGGAAGCCATAAATGGTTTAATAATGTTCGTTCAATCACAATGCCTTCGGTTTTTCTAAATTTCAACCAAGTTGATAAAGGAATTAAAGCCTTGCCTTTAAAAGCCGGAGATGTAGTTGTATTCAATCATCGTGTATTTCACGGCTCAAAAGCTAATTTATCAAAAAAAATAAGAGTTGCCGTTGCCGTTGGTATTACTTCAAAAAATGCTAAATTTATTCATTATCATAGAAAAAATGAAGAAGTTAATATAATTGAGGCTAATGATGATTTTTCTTATCATGGAATAGCAAAACTTTTTAAAGGAGAAGAATTTGATTATAAGATAATTGAAAAGGTTAAATATAATCAACTAGAAGTAACTGATATTGAAAAGTTCAATGTTGCTTATCGAGAACACTATCCATTAAACATTTTTAATCGAGTATTGAACAAATTTAATAGATGAAGTCAAAATTAGCTACTCCTTTATTATTCTTATTTTCAATACTGATATTTAGTAATGTCGTTTTTAATGGATACAATTATGATGATGAGTTGGTTACCAGAAATAATAAACTTACTAAAAATGAAAGTTCTGCTACTCTTAAGGATATTTTTTCATCATCTTACCATGAGCAATATGGATATAGCTATGGTTATAGGCCAATAACTACATTATCTTTTTTTTTAGAGCATCGTATTTTTAAGGAGTCTCCGACAGTCAGCCACTTGATTAATTTGTTGCTCTATGCAATTTCAATATTGCTACTTTATTGGTTAATATCCAAAATGTTTCCTTCAATTAACTCTTATATTTTATTCTTTATTTGTGTTTTTTTTACAATTCATTCAACTCATTCTGAAGTTGTTGCAAGTATAAAGAATAGAGACGAAATCTTGTCATTTTTATTTTTACTGCTAAGCTTACTGTGTTCTATTTATTGGATCGCTGAAAAAAAGATGAGTTCACTTTTACTAATTCTTTTATTTGTTAGCTTATCAATGTTATCGAAAAAAAGTGGATTGACTATCTTACTTATATGGCCACTGTGGATTAATTTTAGGTATTATCTCAGTCTTAAAAATTTTATCATTTTAGCATTTTGCTTTCTGATACCACTTGTTTTTTTTGCTTTTAATTTCAACTTTGTTAAAGGAGTATTGCTGTTTTTAGCCGCTGGAGGTATTTATACTCTTTCTTGTTATGTTAAATCTAGTGGGTTTTTTGAGAAAAAATTTAACCCATATAAATCCTTCCCTTTTTTACTAGGTATCTTATTTTTACTTGTTGGTATTTTTTTTTCTGAACTGACAATTGTATTTATTTCAGGGATTCTATTTCTCTATTATACTAAAAGATATGTTAATTTTTCCCTTCTCATTTTATCTTTACTATTTGTAATTTCTTACGGTATTTTCAGAAAAGTAGTTTTAATTGAAATTCCTATTTTCTTTATTTCGGCTATATTTTTCTCAATACTTAACAGACATCGATTAGATTGGAGGCCGATTGTTTCTATATTGGTTATCGTTATGTATTTCGCGATACTTAAAGGAAGCTTGAGTTACTTTTTTATTTTTTTAATCCCTTTAGTAGTTTTTTATACCTCTTTTTATTGGAAATATCTACCTCTAGCACTATCGATAATATCCTTCTTTGCTGGATTTATTTACTTTAATATTACATTTTTCCATTTTGGTTTATTGTTTTTTTCTTTAGTAATTTCCTTTTATAATAGCAGATTTAAATTATTCAAATTTTATGCCCTTACCTTTTGGATTGTATTTGGAAGTCTGTACATCATAGTGCCTGCTTATCAAGCCAATGGAAGCCTATTCAAAACTTTAGAACTAAAGGAAGAAATGGCTGAACAGTTTGTAGAAAAGAGGACTACTAATCTTCAAGAAGGCAGAAAGCTCGAATACATGGAGAATACGCTTACAGCGCCTCATACCCTTGAGCAAAGAATAGCAACAGGAGCTATTGTTTTAGGCGAGTATTTTCGATTAATGATTTTTCCGAAAGAACTTTCTTTTTATTATGGGTATTCAAGAATTCAAACAACAGATTTTACTGACTATAGCGTTTGGTTGAGTCTATTGATTCATTTAAGTATTCTCTTTTTAGTTGTCTACACTTATAATAAGCATCTGTTGGTTTCATTTGGATTATTATGGTATTTCGCAGCAATTTTACTATTTAGCAATTGGCCTGTTTTGGTGGCTGGAATGGTAGGGGAGCGCTTGGCTTTCATTGCATCAGTCGGCTTTTGCATTGCAATAGGTGGGGTATTGAATTGGATTAAACCTAATTTTAATTTTAAGAAGCCTAAAGCTATAGAGATAGTTGCTTTAAGTGTACTCGTTTTATTATCTGTAAGAACAATTGCAAGAAATCGTTTATGGGAGTCACCTGAAAAATTAATGAGTAATGATATTGCTCATTTACAAAATTCAGCACAAGCCAATTATATGTTGGCGATGGCTATAGTAAAAGATGTCGTAAAAAATCCGCTTACACCTCAAGAGACTAACCCGCGATTAAACAAGGCAATAAAGTATTTTAGGAAAGCCATTGAGGTGTATCCTGGTTTTTATAATTATCATTACGATTTAGGCCGAACATTTGTATTTTTGGAAAATTATAGAGAAGCAAAAAATGCTTTTGAAGTAGCGTATAAATTAGAACCAAATGCATTAATCAGTCTTAATGAATTAGTAAAAACTAGTTTTGATTTAAGTGAATATGCTGATGTAATTAAATATGGAAAACTCTACCTCGAAAAGAATAAAAATGATTATATCATTTATGAACTTGTAGCTTATAGTGCCTATCTTGTAAAAGATTATCAGCTTGCAAAATCCTTAATTGTAGAGGGTTTAGGGTTTTATCCAAATAATCAAAATTTAAAAGGGCTATTTATTGATGTAAAAAAATCAATCTAAAACCAAACCAATGCACCCATTAGAATCAATTAAGTTAATAGCAAAATATGGTTTAATATTTTTTTTAACCATCGGTTTTATTTCAATTGAAGGTTGTGGATCTGAGGAATTAGACAGAATTGAGCAAAAAGATTCAAAACCTATCCAATCAATTAATAAATTGGATTCCTTATTAGATGAAGCATTAGCGCTCAAAGAACAAGGAAGAAATGGCGAAGCTCTTGTTGTGATTGACTCGCTTTATGCTGATGCTCAACTTCTCAATGATCTAACATATTTGAGTTGTGCGGAATTTGAGAAAGGCATGAATTTGTTTATTTTAAATGAAGTAGATAGTTCTTTAATTCATTGGTTAAATGCACTGTATTTATCAAAGCAGCTTGATGATGAACCGAATATGGCACAATTGTTATCAAATATTGGGATTGTCTATTTTGATAAAGGATATTATAGATCTGCAAGCGAATATTTTATTCAGGCCCGCAACAAAATGGAAGAAGTTGGAGATTCGTTAACAGAGAGCTATGCTTTTACAACAATTAATTTAGCCGTTGTTCATATTAACCAAGAAGAATTTGATTTAGCACGTAAAACATTGTCTTCTGTTAAGATAGGGGCTTGGCCGACTGTGGATTTTTTATACTATTTGAATAGTGGAATTGTTGAAGCCGAGACGGGTAACTATGATCAATTTTTAGACTTAATCGACTCATCAAAGAGTTTTAAAGATGAAGTAAATCCATATTATTTAAAAGTTTTAGAAGGTGTTCTTTGGGATAAGGCTTTGAAAAAGAAGGATTTATTAAAATTAAGAGAACTTTTAAATAAAACTAAAGTAGAGTCTAATCAAAATGATATAGACCAAACAATAAGTTGGCTTTATGGTAACTTAATTTTGGATTCAACTTATACTGTACCCTCAAATTTAATCGATAGTTTAATAATCACTTGTTCAGAAGAAGGGCTAATTATTTCTAGATTGTCACTTTATTCATTTTTAAAAGAATACTATAAAATAAAAGAAAATTTTACTCGATATGTTTTCGCAACGGAGAAGTATGATTTTTGGAAAAAAGAATCGTCAAGAATGAATGCCACATCTAATCTAATTGATTATTATTTAGTACTTGAATTGGATAAGTCAAAATTTGAAAATGAACAACTGAAATCTAAAAATCAGATTAGCGACCTAAAAATAAAGAACCAGTTGTACTTGAATTACTTTCTAATTTTTATGGTTTCAACTATAATTCTTATAAGCTACTTGATTTATTTAAAACTGCAAAAGGAGAAAAAAGAAAGTGAACAAAAGTTGTCGAAACTTAGCGAAAATATTGAAGTTTATAAAGAAACGGAGAAGGATCTGAAGGAAACTATTGACTTTCAAAATCAGCGAATTAATGAAGTAATGGAAAACGTTAGTAAAATCGCGATATTGAGAAAGCAGTTAGACGATTTCTTTAATAAGTTAACCGATAGTGTTGAATTGGAAGTATCACCTAAATCGTTAAAATCAGCGAAAATTGATTTGGAAGCATTCTTTAATAATTATACTGACTTAGCCATAATTGCCACAAAAGGCCAAGATACTATCAACTTTGAACAACCACTTTTTGCTACCCTTACTGCGAAAGAAAAGAAGGTGTTGGAGTTTATAGCAGCTAAATATACTTCACGTGAAATTGGGGTTTTATTATCTCGATCAGAAAAATCAGTAGAATACACAAGAAAAAATATTCGAAGAAAATTAAATATACCATTAGAAATGGGAATCGACATTTTTTTGAAGAATAACGTTTAAAGTAACCCTAAAAATGGGTGATATCTTGAATGCTTATTAGGTTTATATTATTAATAATTAATTCTTTATATATTACAAGGAATATAGTAATTAACCCTTAATCTTTAATTTCTTAATTGCGGGCTTAATTTACTTACTTAATTTTGAAGCTTAATTTAAACCTACCCCGAAATGAAAAAATCCGCCAGCAACCCCCAAATAAATTCTTCATTGAATCATCACCCTATTTTTTCTAGTAGAATACAATCCAAACTTTAAACAAGACAGTTTAAAGTTTTATTCTATTGTTTTTTTTAAAACACGCTTTCCGGCCAAACTCTTTCGGTTGAAAAATTTCGTTTTATAAAAATTTTACCCTAAATGTTATATGAAATGTTCAGATTTAAATTATTAGTGCTTTTTATTCTCTTCGCAAACGTTATTTATTCTCAGGTTGGTATAGGGACTGTATCTCCTGACGCATCTGCTATTCTTGAATTACAATCAACAGAACGAGGATTTTTATTGCCCCAACTCTCTACAATACAGCGTGAAGCTATTAATTCACCTGCCTCCGGATTACAAGTATATGATATTACCACTAACTCAATTTGGTACTACAATGGGTTGTATTGGGTTAATACTTTAGCCATGGCAAGTCCAGGCGATATTAAAAGTGGAATTCAATCTAACGATCATTCTGGCTGGATTCTACTTAATGGTAGGCCATTTTCTTCTCTTTCCACAAATCAACAAGCAATAGCATCTTTATTGGGTCTTTCAGGAAATTTACCCGATGCTACAAATGCTTACTTAACACAAAATGGAAATGCAATAGCTTCTGTTTTAGGGGACAATACAACAGTACTTACACAATCAAATTTACCTAATGTGACGTTTAACGGCACGGCAGCAAGTGCAGGAGGACATGCGCATACAGCGACATCTTCTAGCAGCGGAGATCATACTCACTCAGGAAGCACATCTAGTAGTGGAAATCACAATCACACAGGAACAACCACTACAAGTGGTAATCATAGTCACGGTCTTCCAGTAGATTTTTCGGCAAATAATGCCTTCTGGCCTATCAGTCCTGTCTCAGTTGCTGGTTTTACTGTTCCAGGTTCGGCATCAACCAACTCTAGTGGTAATCATGTACATAGCCTCAACGTAAATAGCAACGGTGCACATACGCACAGTTTGACAATAAATTCTAATGGGGCGCATACACACAGTTTGACTGTAAATTCTTCAGGCACTCACTCCCACTCCGTAACCGTTTCGTCAGGTGGTACTGCAACCCCAATTAATATAGCTCCAAAGAGTTTGTCAGTCAATATGTTTATTTATTTAGGACTTTAATCTAAACACTATGAAAAAAATTATTTATACCCTTTTAATCTTGTTTGGCGCAAGTCAAGTATACGCT
>JAGYIE010000008.1 GCA_018402765.1 Vicingaceae bacterium
AGGCTGCTTATTGTTGTGGTAAACTCCGTAGGATAATCTCCTGTTGCGTTTATTTCATTTAGCAGATTATCGGCTGCATCAAATACACTCACCGAATCTGAACTTGAATTACTTACCCAAACCGTTCCTTGTTCAGTCCACACCGAAACTGTTCTTGGATCCTCTCCTGTATTTAAAGTTGCCACTACATTGTAACTAGTACTGTTAATTTTGGAAAGCGTATTATCCAATAAATTGCTCACATAAAAACAACCATTATCAGGATTATAAGCAATGGAAGTTGGTCGATTACCTACCGGAATAGTTTGAATGATGTTATGCGTAGCATCCAGTATTTTAACGGTGTTTTCAACCGAACAAACTACCCATGCTTCTCCATTGGAAGGGTTAAAGGCAACATCTACCGGAGAAACAAATCCGGGATAAACACTACCTAAAGCAACTGTTTTCACAATTACTCCTGATGTATCAATGATAGTAACACTATCACTTAACTGATTAGCTACATAAAGTAATCCATTGAAAGAATTAAAGCCTACATTTTGAGGATGTATGCCTGTTTGTACTTCTTGATTTACCTTGTGATCCTGAACATCTACGGGCAATGGCTTACTGATTGAAGTACCCATGTTGGCTCCCCATAAATTGATGGCTCTAACCGAAGTGCCATTATTGGTAAGCGTAATTTGTGTTTTGGATATTTCCGGTAAATGAGCTGCCTTTTCTTTGTAGTTCTTCTGAACTTCCAATGCCTTTTGGGCAAAGGCTTTTAGTTTCTTTTTCTTGCGTTTGGCTTCATCAAAGTCATTAGAAACATCCATCACACCTGACACCGTTCCCCATGTTTTTAAATCCTTTTTATAGGCTTTAGCATAGTTGGGATTTTGAGCCATTAATGCCTGATGAATACGAGCATTGGAAATACCAATAAAGTTGCTTTCGGTATCATCACCGTGCAACTTAGTTTCTTTGTCCGAGGTACTAGTTGGCTTTTCGTCCTTATCGTTTTTGAAAAGGAAATAACTTGTGCCAACCACCGCCAAAGCTCCCAATAACCCTATTTTCTGCTTACTGTTCATACGGCTTTGGCTTTGTGGTTTAACATGATTTCTTGGGTATTGCGATACCTGTCAATGAAATTGATAATGTCCTGAGCTCTTGTTACATGCTGACTTCCCACGGTTTCAGGGTGCATGGCAAATACTTTTGTAGCAGCGTACACCGCTTCAATTTTGGGGTATTGTAAATCCAAATAGAGCTTTAATGCTGCAAGGTCTGCCGGACGTTCTTCTCTCGTTGGTATCTGAAAGTGTTGTCTTTCGTGCAATAACACAAACATCCTTACCGGAATGGTAAAGTGTTTGAATGCCTGATTGGAAACTTGTATTCTACCGGTCTGACGGTTGGTTCTTGCAGGCGTTACCATGGTATTGCCAAACTGATCTTTAATAACTGGTAGTAACTGAATCAAAAATTCATGGTCGGGTGAATCGAAAAATCCGGGCTTGTATGTACCGCTGTACTTCACAAAGTTTTGAGCAAAGTCAATGAAGCGATGCATGGCAGGTTGAGCCCATACCTCAGATGCATCCATTTTTTCCAATTCAAACTTTTCAATTACATAGCCATTGTCTTCAGCGGACTCGCTATTGTACATTTCAACCAACAAGGTTTCAGGAGACAATGGCATAGGAATAGAGATTTCCTTGTAATTCATGCCGTCTCTAATTGCCGAGGGCTTGAAAGGAACCTTTCTTCTGAAATAATAGGAATTAGCTCTGTGGGCATCATAACCTTTAAGGGCAACAATGACCGGTCGAAGGGCTTTAATTCCTACCTTCAATACAAAACGATTGTTATGTGTTGGTACTGGTACTAACATTAAGCGGACTGAATTTGTACTTTCTTATTCTTTTGCATGACTGAAAAGCCGTATGCAGCAATTACTAGCACGGCAATTCCTCCGATAATCATTACTTCTTTTGAAATGCCTTTTTTCTCCGGTTCAGGGGCAGGCTGTCCACCCATGGAAACATCATAATCCGTTGGCGTATCGTCTTTAAAAAAGCCCACAATATTTCCTAGGGTACTGGTAATACCTTCCACACCTCCGGCATTTTGAAAACCTTCTTTTTGTTTCCCCCACCATTGTTGGCGTTGCTCTTTTCGAGCTGCCTTTTCTTCGGCAGTACGCTTTGGTCTTGCCTGTTTGTTGGGATCTTTCTTAAACAGGTTTTTCAAGAAATAATCGTAATTATCTTCTCCACCATGTATGATATATTCTGTTTCTCCTGCAATCATCTTGATTCATTTAAAGGATTCTTAATATTCTAAGCGTAGAACCTTGTGGCTCATAATTTACCGCCTGATAACCTTTTCCGACAAAGGGGTAGCTTTTGGCTTCTCCCGGAGGCAAAGGCACATTGTTCACAAGAGCTGTGCTCGTTCCCACGTTCTTGATGGAGGCGAAGAGAAAACCTTGGGGTAAGTTTCCGTTGGTTGTTGCTTCTTCTTCCGTTATTTGAGCGAGTATGTCCATGCTTGTTCATTATTTTCTTATCATTCCAATTACTACCAAGGCAGCCACACCTACGCCTACAAAAACCAAGGTCTTCTTACTCATTCCAAAAGGGAGCATAGAGGCTTGTTGTGGTTGATTTTCTGTGTTTTCGACTGTTAAATTGGTAGTGGTTTCCGAAGCTGTTATTTCGGTTTGTTCCATCGGCTTGGTGCTTAGCTCTTCTGATTTAGAAGAGGTATCCACCATGGCTTTTTTTACCTGTGATTCACTAATTATGGGTTTCTTCTTTGGAGGTAAATCGGGAGCAATTTGCTTTACTACCGGTTTGGAAGTTCGCACCGGAGCAGGACGACTAAACCTTGGCTTTCTGCCTTTGGCAATTCGTTTTTCATCCCTTTTTTCTCTTCGGGCAATGACTTTAGGATTTTGGCTTCGCTTTTCCTTTCTTTTTTTGATCCACTTACCAATGAATTCATCGTACTCAAATTCATTCCCTAAGCCATCAACAAAGTTGTCTTCCTCTTCTAAAAGACCTCCATAAAACTGTAATTCATATATCGGGTTTGCAGCTATCATAACTTAAATTTTAAGCAGTTGGTACTGGAGCCGCAGCCCCTTTTTTCTTCATGGATTGATACACTAAACCTCCAACTACAAGCAAACCGATAACAATCATTACCGGACTTCCCATGCCTGCTTTTTGCACTTGTGGAGCTGGAGCTTGTGCCGTTGATGTTGGTTGTGGTGCTTGTTGCATCATCATTTGTGGAGCCATCTGCGGAGTTGGAGCAGATGTTGGCGAAGCCAATTGCTTGGTTAAGCTTGTTTCTGCTCTCATAGACTCTGTCTCCGCTCGTTGTTGGTCATTCTTTAGCTTTCGCTTTTCCATTCGCACCTTATGCCTTTCGGCTTTTCTTTGCTTACATTTTCTACCAAAGCATAAAAAGTTGTCCCAATCGTTTGTAGGCTGACCACTTATTCCGTAGTTATAATTGCTTAATTCCATGATCTATCGTTTATGAAGGATTTGTATTGATTAAATTTTTTCTTTGCCGGAAATAGAAGAAGCTGATAATGCCCAGTAAGCCCAACACTCCGATAATGAGGTAAAGGCTTTTTTTACCTGCCAACTTGCGTTCTTCGGCAGCAGCTTGTTGTTCCTGGGCTTTCATGGCAAGCATGTTATTCAGCATTTCTCTTCGAGCTTCTTCTTTCGCCATTTTCTGCTTGTTCTTGCCACCAACAATACTTCCTACAGCTCCGGATATTCCGGCAATTGCTCCGGCTATGGCTTGTACATAATGGTATTCATCTTCATCAGGATTATAGGCGGTTTCCGATTCTACCATATTACTGAGTAGCTCGGTTAGCTCCCGATTGAATGTTTTGTTTTGAAGGGCTAAACCTTCAACCAATCCATTAGCTAGAGATATTTTATCGCTTGTTGGAACCTGAATGCCATATCTATCCAAGAGCATTTTATAGGGCTTTGGATTTTTAGCTACGGCTACACCAATTAAGGATAGAGCAGCCTTTGATTGCTGATTGAGTACCTGTGTATTTTCCTCTTTGACTATTCTAATCATGCTAATTGCTTTTTGTGGAGGATCCGATGAGTACACCGGCTACCAGTGTTAAGCCCAAAATCACTAATCCGTCTTTTGAAACAGAAAAGCGGTCTTTGTCCTTGCTCTCTTCTTTTGTTGGGGTTTCAGCCTTTAATTTTCGCTGTCTTAATTCATTCCATACCAGTTGCACCTCTTCCATAAGGGATAAGTCTTCCGGCTTTTTGTTGGAGGCTGCCAGTACTTCCTGATAGTGTTTTTCCAATTGCGAGGTGGTCATATCCACCAACTGATCAATGTAGTCTCCTACATCCAAGTTGGAATCACCACCAAAATTGCTGTTCCCACAAGCCCCGCAAAAGTTGGATTCAGGATTAAAAGAGCTACTTCCACATGAACCACAAAAACTATCTTCCTTTGTTGATTCGAGTGGTTGGTTTAGTTTCAAAATCAAATCTTTTTCCGGATGAATAGTTAACAAATGCGGAACAATGCTTTTGCCCTCAGTTTTCACCAGTTCCTTAGTAGCCTTAACCAAATCGTGAATGTTCTTTGGAGCATGATACCCTTGGTCAAACAAAAACTTGCGTGCCCCTTCCGGATTGCCATACACGATGTATGCAATGCGATTTTGTGCGTATTTCGACCTTGTTAAACTTTTTTGCATCGTATTTCAATTTGAGTTTTACAAAAACAGCCAAAGAGCTATCGCTGACTTTGGCTGCTTAATGGTTTACCTGTTATGAGCTTATTACAGCCTGCATAGGATCTTATCTTCTTCTGCGTAAGAATCCTCTTCCTCCAGGTCGTCTTCTCATTGAAATACCACGTCTGCGTTTAACAGGACTTGGTCTCTTTCTGACAATCTTCTTTACCAGTTTCTTAGGCTTCAACCCAAAGGCTGTTGGCTTCTTACTTCTGATTAAGTCTAATTGAGGAAGACCGGTAGTTCTTGGAGCAGTTGAAAGCTCTGCAACATTTTTACCGTCCAATAGATTACCCATATTGGCTCTTGCTTTGATTGTGAAGGTGAATACCACCGTTACACCATCTTTAAGCAATAGTCTGATGCTATCTTGTCCTGTAACGTCCACTTCAAAGTTGTGGTCATCAATCAAACCTTGAGTGAAGTTTTGAGGTGAAGTAGCATTTCTAGGTTGGTAAACTCTTACCGAATTACTTCCTGTTGCTGTCCTTTTGTTGATTTTCAACACATTGTCAAACTGCAAAGGATTGGAAACCGACATTTTCATTCCCAAAATCTTGAAAGGATTGGCTTTTGATTCCTCCCTTACTTCTTTGTGGGAACTCTCTTCAACGCTTACCGTTACTCCAGCAGGTTGTGCTGCTTCCTCGTTGGCTCCAAACAGAATGGCTTCTGCATCAGCTCCGGAAGTGTTTTTTACTACTACGGTTAAGGTACGGTCGTTCGGATCAATACGTCCGATAGAATTTGTTTTGTAACTATCGTACATATCGTCATCATCGGCAGGAATGTATTCTACTTCTTCATCGTAGTATTCATCCTCATCGTAATAACTGTCTTCGTTACCTTCAAATCCGGTATCAAAGTCGTCCTCTTCATACCCATCGTAGTCATCGTATCTGTCTTCGGCATCATCTTCGTATGCCATCAACTCATCGTTATATGGATTCATTTTGAATGCTTTTTTAAGTGTTTATAACTAAATTCAGGTAGTTCCACCATGGAACTACTACTTGGTTTCGCTGCTTTCTGCTAACTTTTTAGCTTTTGCTTTCTCCATAGCAGGGTCAATCACTTTTTTGGTTAGGATTGTCCCAATCACAAAAACTCCTAGTGAAACTCCTGCCATAATGCCAATTGATTTCCAATCAGTATTTTTCATTTTTTTATCGTTTTAAATTTTTAAATCTTCCGAATTGAACTGTGCGGTTTTTAAACCAATTGAGATGCTAAGGTCAGGGGAAAACAAGCCGAGAAAAAGGGCGAAAATTGTCCTTTGGTGAGTGTTTGTTTATCGACAAACTTTAAGGCAAAAACTGGATATAGGTCGGTACAAAAAAGGAAGCCATTTAATTTATCCTAGGTATAAATTAAATGGGTATTGGAATTTATGTAGGGGATAAATTCAAAGGAAAAGACAATAACCTATAATTAGCCACTAAACGGATTTTGGTGGCTAATTATAGTGATGTCAATAATGCCAGTAAAGTGGGTTTACTGGCAAAAATGAGTACTACTTTATTCTAACTAGGAACTTCATAAACGAACTTGCCATCTCGATAATGATTTCAATCTCATTATCATTAACATTGTCGCTATGTTTTACATAGGTATTTTGATATTTGGAGAAGTAATCTATCAGCTTCAAAAACATATTATTCAGTTCTTTTGAAGCTGCACGTTCCTGAATAAATTTTCCTAGGATTGGTATTTGGTTTTCAAGAGACTTATCGTTTTCTAGTAAATGCTTTAGTAGTGTTTCTAGGGATAATCTGAGGTCGTCTAATAGATTTCTTTTATGGATTCCATTTGCATATTTCTCAATGCAATCATTATAAATTTTAAGGGCATCCGGATATTCAGCTAACCAATGTTGGGTTTCTTCAACAAGTGATTCATTTATCTCCTCTTTGGAATCTATATTTCCTAAAGCTCCATAACGTGAGATCAATTTTATTTTTAAATCCTTTACACCTTTGTTATTTTCAAATTGAGGTAACTCACATAAATCTCTAATAATCTGAAATTGTTGTTGAGGCTCAAAACATTTCAGGTTTTCTCTAAGAGCAGTTCGTTTGTTAGGTAATTCTCCCGGAAAAGGATATTCAGGATAAGGAATTTCAATCCCATAATCAACTGCATAAGCACTTGAATACTCGGCTATTTTGCTGCCGGTTAATCCATCGTTTGTATCTGCCAATGTATCAGCAGCGTAATTTATGAAAGTGGTCTGAATCATCATTATAGTTGTTGACTTCTCAGCCGAGCCATTATATCTTTCCCTTTTTGGAAGCTGCCAGCAAGATTGTAAATACAATAGGCTTTAATCTCAGTATCATCATCTATCAAATTATTAGCTTCTAAATGAGCAAGAAAAGCTCTAATTGTTCTTCCTTTATTAATAGTGTCATCAATTAAAACCAATTTCTTGATCGGCTTAATTTCAGATGAATCGAAGCTGAACAAATCGATTTGTCCTTGCAAGTCATTTTCGCAAAATTCGGTAATACTTCTATTTTCATTCTTTTGAAACCTTAAAGAATAAACTTGGTCACTGTTAATTTGAAGGGTATTTACAAAATTCTCAAGTTTCTCTTTCCTAAATTCATGGGTAGGGTAAAAAACCTGAACATAATCCGTTTCAATGGAATTAATTGCGACTACTGAAGCCAAAAAAACACCTTCCAACTCATTAACTTCTTCTTCCGTATTATTTCCAAGTCTATTTAGCTCCAATCTTTTACCGTAATTATCAGAACTATCTCCAATTATTACAGCGTGATGTGATCTTACCTGAATATCCCAGTTTTTATAGTGTAATTGAGTCAGAAAGCCGTTAATGTCGTATGTGGGTTTTATGCTCATTTCAATTCGATATTTATTACATTCGTCTTTATTCAAACTTACGGCAAATATAATAAATACTTGCCAAAGTTTTGTAATTCAACTATTATATTTATCTTTGAACTTTTGATAAGAAATGAAAAATTCAGAACTCGCATCGAAACTAAAGGAGCATTTTGCTAATCAATCGGTTATTACCACAAAGGAAATTACCGAGGTATTGGTGAATGCCTTCCCTGAATTATCACCAAGCACCATTTCTTGGAGGCTTAATCAACTCAAAAAAGAAAAGCTAATCTATCAAACAGGTAGAGGCTTATACTCCTTTGAGTTTAAGCCGGAATACACTCCTGAATTCAGCCTTAAAGCAAAAAGACTGTACAACCGCATTAAACCTCATTGTAAAACAGATTTAAGCATGTGGGACACCCAAATGCTTAATGATATTGGGGAAACTAAAATAGAACGGTACTGGATGTTCCTTTCAACAAACAAGGAAGAATTGGAACCATTGTTTGAAAATATGTTGGATTTCAGTAAACAAACCTTCCTTCAGCCTGACAAAGAGGTTATTAGTAGGTATGTAATGGCACATAATGAAGCCGTTATAATTACTCCTTTGGTATCAGAAATACCGCTTTACAAATCGGGCGAATATATTACACCAACCATAGAAGGATTATTGGTAAATGTTTGGTTAGAGCACGAAAGTTACTTGCAGCCAATAGGCTTCGATATAAAAACATTGTATGAGCAAGCTTTTAAAAAGTACAGTGTCAATCAAAGCAAATTGCTCAGATATGCTGCCCGAAGAGATAAAAGAAATGAGATTAATGAATTCATAAAATCAATAGCATAATATGTCCACAGAAATAATTGAACAAGAAGATATAGTATTAGAAGACAATCAACTGATTTGTGTTCTTACAGGTGAGGTTAAAAAAGTAAAAGATCAGGAATCCAACCTCCAGTCTGTAATTATCATGCTCAACGAAGAGTATGGTTTTGATTTAGAGGATATGGAGCGTGATTTCAAAATTGAATACACCGATCCTGATACCGGAAAGTTTAAAAAGCAGAAAGTGGAATTGGTGGTATTTGAAAAAGGAAAGCCACACGAACAAGAACACATCATCCGTATCTGTATTGTTCAAGACGATAAAGTGAAGGACAACGATAAAAAGAAAGGCGTTAAAATTACACTTGAAAACGCTATGGGTGCTGTGGAAAGCTGTGAGTTTGGCTTGTGGGCAAACGGCTCTAGCTACCATTTCTTGCAAAAGGAAGACGATGCACTGGGTTACGACTATGAATTTGTGGACTTGTCGGATTTTCCTGGTGAAGGTGAAACACTAGACGACCTTGACCGTGCAGACCGCTCTAGCAGCAGAAAACCTGCTAATGATTCATTAATCAAAGTATTTAAGCGTTCACATGATTATATCTACGGAAATGAAGGACGAAAGAAAGATGCCTTTTGGCAATTACTTAACTTAATCTTCTGTAAGCTTTATGATGAAAAGCGAAGGTTCATCTGTGCTGAAAAAGGCGAAAGTTACCGCAGAAAATTTTGGGTAGGTGTAAAAGAGCAAAACACTGAAGAAGGCAGAAAAGAAGTTGCCGACAGAATAAAAGGTTTATTTGAAGAACTTAAATCTGATTCTGTTTTCTCCGAAGTATTTGATGGGAACGAAGCTATTGGTCTAACAGATAAAGGTCTTGCCTTTATTTCAGGGGAATTAGCAAAATACTCTTTCTTGGACGCCTCTGTGGATGTAAAAGGTATGGCTTATGAAACTATTGTAAGCAATACCCTAAAACAAGAAGCAGGACAGTTCTTTACGCCAAGAAACATAATAAAAGCCATGGTGGAAATGCTGAATCCTACGGAAACGGATAGAATTTTGGATCCGTGTTGTGGTTCGGGAGGTTTCTTAGTAATGGCTTTAGATCATGTGCGTAAGCAAATTGCTTCCGATATGTTTCCTGATTTAGATGGACCATTATTAGCTGAAAAATTCAACTCATTTGAGGTGAATGAAAAAATAAAGACATACGCTGAGCGAAGTATTTTTGGTTTTGACTTTGATCCTGACCTTAAAAAGGCAGCTCGTATGAATATGGTAATGGCAGGTGATGGACATGCCAACATCTTCCATGTAAACTCATTGGCATACCCTAATTGGGAGCACCCAGAAGAAATTGAGAAGATTAACGCTTCCATTTCCAAAAGTTTAAGTGAAATGAAAGACTTAGACAATGCTTATGGTAGCGATGCTCGAGAAAAGTTTGATATGGTATTTACCAACCCTCCCTTTGGAGCCAAGGTAAAAGTGGAGCAAGAAATTGCAAGCCAATACCACCTATCTAAATATAGCGATGCTCCCGAAGTATTATTTATTGAAGCCTGCTATAACTTCTTAAAACCGGGTGGTAAAATGGCAATTGTATTGCCCGATGGTATTTTGGGTAACCCTAATACTTTGCCTGTACGTGAGTGGATTTTAGACAAATACAAAATACTCGCTTCTGTGGATTTGGCAGTAGAAGCCTTCTTACCACAAGTTGGTGTGCAAGCCTCTTTATTGTTCTTGCAAAAGAAAACGGAAGTAGAACGCCAACTAGCCCAAGACAGTGCAGAAGATTATGATGTGTTTATGGCAATTGCTGAAAAGCTCGGTAAAGACCGAAGAGGAAACCCTATTTACTTGCGTGATGAAGACGGAGCGGAATTATTGTTTGATACAGAAACTAAGTATATCGTTAACAAAAAAGATGGAACATCAGAAGTAAAGACAAGAAAAGAAAAGTTGAAACATTTGGATGATGATCTTCCGAACATAACTCAGGCTTATTACCAATTTTTAAAAGGTAATTTATAATGAAGGCATTAAAAGTTAAATATAACGACATAAGCTCGACCATGAGGTTTAATAGTGGTTATCATCTTTCAGAGGGAACAATCTATTTGAAGAAACTGCGAAAGATGCCACATAAAGAGCTAGATGACATTGCATCTAATATTTTTACTGCTGGACGTAGTAAAAGAGTTTATACAAAAGAGAAATATGGCTATCCCTACTTGAGTAATTCAGACGTTGTTAGGCAAAGACCTTTTGATAACTGTAATTATAACTCTAAGAAATATGGTTATGATAAAGCATCATTTCTAAAAGAAGGAATGGTTGTAACAGGACGAGTTGGAGCAATTGGACAGACTGCATATATCACTTCGGAATTGGAGGATCTTAAAGCAATGGGTTCTGACAATATCATACGAATTCTACCAAATGAGAATGAGAAATCAGGATTTATTTACGCTTTCTTAACATCCAAGTACGGCAACACTCTTATATGGAAATTAGCAGCTGGAGGAGTACAACCATATATTTCCGAAGATATGTTAAGGGATATGCCTATTCCTAAATTAACTGATTCCAAACAACGAGAAATACACAACCTCATTGTAGAAGCTTCTAATCTTCGTGTAGAAGCAAATAAGTTGTTGAGTGAGGCTGTGGAGTATTTTGATTCATTTATCGGAGAAACCAAGGTTCATATTGGTTTTCAAACTGGAAAAATCAGTTCAAAATCTTTGAACTCATACCATAAAAGACTTGATAGTCAATTTCAATTATTGTGGAATGATTTAGAATCCGAAGAAATAGAATCAATCAAGTATGAAAAGGTTAATGAATATGCTAAAAGCATATTCGTTGGAGGAAGAGGAAAACGAAATTATGTTGAAAACGGAGTGGCATTCCTTTCTTCATCAGACATGATGCTCTTTAATCCCAAAAGAGGTTGTAAGTATGTGAGCAAGAATAATCCTGGACTAGATTCAATGATGGTTAGCAAAAAGGATATTCTTATTTCACGTTCAGGCACAGTTGGGAACACGGTTTTAGTTGGTGATGATTTAGCAGGGACAGCCATTTCGGAGCATGCTCTAAGATTAGTAATTGATCCTGATAAAATTTCACCCAACTATGTTTTCTGTTTCTTGAAAACCAAATATGGGATGAAATCTATGGAGGCTTCTTCATTTGGCTCTGTGATAATCACTTTAAATGAAGATTTAATTGGGAACATCAATCTGCCAATACTCGATCAAGGATCGCAAGATAAAATAAACGAGTTGATTGAATCTTACTTGGTAAAAATGGATGAAGCCACTAAAAAGGAAAATCAAGCAATCGACTTAGTAGAAAAAGAAATTGAATCATGGCAAAAATAATCAAACCACCTTATTTTGAATCGGTTGTCAATGCCGGAGAAAAGCGTTTGCTAGATTATTTAGAAGTAAACCTACCGGATACTTATTACTTGGTTCCTAATGTAGAAATTGCTTCTACTAACCCCCGTAATAACCGTACCCAATACTGGGAATACGACCTTATTGTTGTAGCTCCACATGCCATATACAACATAGAAAACAAAGATTGGAAAGGTCGTATTGAAGGAGACGATAATTACTGGTATGTAAACGATAAGCAACGTAATAATCCGCTGAGGACTGGTCGTCAAAAAACTGCTATATTAGCCTCTAAGTTAAAAGAGCATGATTATGATTGGGGAAAGGCATGGGTTCAAAACATGGTTACGCTTTCGTTCCCTAATACCTACACACCCTCACTTTGGCAAGAAGCTGGCAAGCTTACTTTTCTGCTCGATGAGAAACTGATTCAATACATTACCGATCCTTATGGAGTTGGAAAATTAGAAAATGACATTGCCGATATTCAAAAAGATATTATTGAGTTTTTAATCGGTAACCAAAGCAAAAAGGCTCCAAACGATAAAC
Source organism: Vicingaceae bacterium (assembly GCA_018402765.1). GTDB lineage: Bacteria > Bacteroidota > Bacteroidia > Flavobacteriales_E > Vicingaceae > Acidiluteibacter. Next base: position 12,441 of record JAGYIE010000008.1, read on the forward strand.
GTGAGGTTGAAGGCTATGAGATAATTGAGGTTTTACAGCAAGAACCAAACTTCACTGAGTATTTGGTAAAGCCTAAAGGGGTTACCTCTTCTATCCGGAAACGTGTAAAAGAGTTCTCTTTGCAAGTTTCAGGTTTGTCAGCCGAAGAGCTTCGCAAACGTGAAGAAGCCATTAAAAATCAATACAAAGCATTGCATAAGATAAAGGCAAAGCCTTTTATCTTGAATGTGGAATTTAAAATAGACGAAGAAAACCACCTGTTTTATGAGATTTCGGACTTTTTGGATGAAAACTCGCTACGTGCAGAATCTCGTTCCAAAACTTTCACCTTTCAAGAGAAAATTGGCATTCTTCGCAATGTAATGGCAGCCTTAAAAGAGGCTCACAAAGAAAATATTTACCATAGAGACATTAATCCCGACAATATCTACATGAGCAGCGGTTATGCTTATTTAGGAAACTTCGGAAAGTCTTATTTCACCGATCACAACGAACAAGGTTACACCGTAATGGCAACCATCAACGAGATGAATGCTACACCTTATCACCCTTTGGAATTAACCGTTGGCGATGCTTCTCGCTCTTCAGACATTTATTCGCTTGGAGTATTAATTTATTGGTTATTCACAAGCGAAGAACCCTTTAAAACACCTTACGAATTAGATAAGTTAGGTGGTGAAATTCCGGAAGAAAAATTACCAAGCCATATCAACAAGGCACTTCCAAAATGGCTGGACGAACTTTGCTTAAAAACGGTTTTAACCGATGAATTAAAGCGTATTGATAGCATTGAGGAGCTGGAAAACTTTATCAATGATTCCATCAAAGAATCACAAACAGAGCCTCAGCCTGTAAAAACCACTCCTACCAAAGCTCCGCAACAAAAGGAAGCTCATGATTTAAAAGAAGGGGATCGTGTTGGTGAATATGTAATTCACGAAATATTAGGTCAAGGAGGTTATTCTAAGGTTTTCAAGGTAAAGCACAGCATTCAAGGAAAGTACTACACCATGAAGCTTTTTCATGAAAGCGTTAATGTTCAATCGGTATCAGACGAATACAATGCACTAATTAACCTGAATCAAAACAACATTGTAAAATTTGTTTGGAATGGTATTGCTCCAACTGGTCAGTTTTTTACTTTGATGGAATACTTGGATGGTGAGAACCTTAGTATGTACACTCGTACAGATGCTCGTCTTCCTATTTATCGTGTTTACCAAGCAGCTAAAGACATTTTAGGTGCATTGGTTTCAATGCAAAACATGCCTAAACCTATATTGCACCGGGATATTAAACCACAAAATATTGTTTGGGACAATCAAGACCGATTTGTATTGATTGATTTCAATGTAGCTTCCTTTGCAGAAGACAATAAAGATTTTGTTGGAACCAATCCATATTTGGCTCCGGACTTAATTACCGACAATTATAAGGTAAATTGGGATAAATCGGCAGATACCTTTGCTTTAGGTATTACCCTATATGAGCTTATTTGTAAACAATATCCTTGGGCTCCAGGGAAGCTTCCTTTAATGAGTAAAGATCCAATTGCTCCTAAAACCATTGAGGATAGATTATCAGACACTTTTGAAGCATTCTTGCTAAAAACCATTAGCCCAAATGGAGCTTACCGCTTTAAGAATGCCCAAGAAATGTTGGATGCTCTCTTAGCAATAGGAGAAGAAGGCATTTTAGAAAGTAAAAAAGAAAAAGCTGAGCCTGCCCTTGAAATTGAAAAGCAAGATGATTTTGTAAAATACATCAACTCAATTTACAGTCAATCCAAGCACGGTAACTCAGGAACTAGAGCCAATTTCGATGCAAATGTATTTGACGAATTGACCTATACGCCAACCAAACTAGATAACCACCTTATTCCGGCAATACTGGATGGGCAGTTCAAACTTCTAATCATAACCGGAAATGCAGGTGATGGAAAGACTGCTTTTATTAGAAAGATTGAAGAAGATAAAAACATTAGCCAATTAGAGCGTTTTGGACATAAAAACGGAGCTCGATTCAAAATCAATGGGGTGGCGTTTGAGAGTAATTACGATGGTTCGCAAGATGAAGATGAAAGAGCCAACAACGAGGTATTGGAAAGCTTTTTTCAGCCTTTTGAAGATATTTCAAATTATAACCAAGCCAAAGAAGGTAGAATTATTGCCATTAACGAAGGTCGATTGGTTGAGTTCTTAAAAACTACAGAAAAGCATAATGCACTTCACGATCATATTGAGAACTACTTCTATAACGAAGGGCATCATGAATTGCCGGAAGGCTTAATGATTATAAACCTGAATTTGCGTTCGGTTGCTGCTCAAACTGATAGTGAACCAAGTTTATTCAGGCAACAAGTTAAAGCCCTTACCCAAAAGAAATTATGGAGCAAATGTGAAGGCTGCTCTTTGGCAAATCAATGCTTTATCAAATACAATGTTGATTCGTTTAACGATACGGCAACTGGTGAAGAAGTAATTACACGAATGGAATGGCTGTTAAGAACGGCTAGTCTAAAAAGAGAACTACATATCACAATGAGGGACTTGCGTTCTTTCATAGCCTATACGCTTACTCGTGATCATGATTGTAAAGATATTGAAGGCTTGTTCCAAAAAAATCAATCTACACCTGAGCATTACTGGCAAAATTATTACTTCAATATCACCAACCCTTCGGTTGATGATTCGGGAAATCAGGATAGATTAATCAAACTGCTAAGAGAAACCGATATTGGCGAAGTCTCAATTCCTGATTTAGATAGAGACTTGTTCTTTGGAAAACACCAAGCAAAACATTATCTCGAATTTGCTGAAAGAGAAATTAATCTTTTAGAGGTATTTAATTCAATTGAAAGAATTAAGCCAACCTATGAACAAGATGATAACGAAATTGCAAGAATTAAGACCATACAAAAGAACTTTGTCCGTCATCAATACTTTGAAGGGAAAGCGGAATTACTTAGTATCCAAAATGGCTATGTAAAGAATAATGGTGACGAAGAAACCTTAAAGCTTCCTTCATACTTATTGCGACTGCCATACCACTCAGTTTTCAAGTTTGTGAAGGTGTTAGAAGAAGGTGATACTGACAACCATACAAAAGCAAGCATTTCAAGAGCTATTTCATTAAACGAGGGCTGCGATAATCCGGGCATAGACCAAAATTATTTGGTGCTTTCTTCTACCGAAATTAGAGATCCATTTAGTAAGTCGTTCCGATTGTTTGACTTGAATGATTTCGAGCTATTTGTAAACAGAACAGACCATTTGGTGAAGTACCTGGAGTATGAACCGGATAGTTTAACCTTTAGACATAAAGGAGAAAACAGCAAACACATTAAGCTTACTATATCCTTAGACCTTTATGAGATGTTGTATTTCATTCAACAAGGTTTTAGCCCTTCATTGAATGACCTACGAGGAAAATTTGTAGAGCTAATCATCTTCAAAAACTTATTGGAGAATCTGAACTACAAAGAAGTGGTGGTTACTAAGGATAACATGGAGTTTTTTAGAATCAGCAAAGATGAGCAAAGCCGTCTTGAAATTCAACCAATGGAGATATAACTATGGCGATAAAATTAAATAAAGAAGAGAGCTTATTCAGAAATGACCTCATTTTTACGGCAGATGCAAAAGCGGTAAACATAGATAATACCTTGGTGAATTTATTTATGTTACTAAAGCACAATGGTGTTCGTCCAAAACAAAGAGCTCGTTCAGGCGGAAGTACTTTTATTGAATTAGATACTCTTAAAAAGGTTTTCTCAAAACTAGAAGAGGAAGGCTCTATTAAAGGCTTCAAAGAAAATCCTGATGCTGCCGAATTATGGATGCGAAGCAACTTAGTAAACATGGTATTTAGGGGAAATGTGGATAAGGAGAAAATCTCTTCTCTACGTCCGATTCACTTAGAAAGTTACCGAGTAAGAAACGCTGCGAACACTAGGGATTATAATACCGCAGATCAAGTATATCTTATGTTGGGAGCCAACCCAACTGTAAAAGAAGACCTGAAAAACTTCTTGATGGAAGGATGGGATCAGACCACCAATAAAATCAACGTTGGGAATGGCTTAGATGTAGATAGTTTAGGCTTGTTGCATATCATCAAAAATGTAAAGCCCGGCTTTTTAGAGAGTAATTCTACTCTTAATCAGATTAGCCCTGTCCTACAAAAACAAGCAGAACTTTTTTGCGATGATGTTAGAAGGTTATTGGTTTACAAAAGATTGATACCAAGAAACGTGCTGATTGATTATTTAAAAACAATCACTTCATTCCACTTATCCTTATACATCCAAAAGTTGGTTAATTTTTTACCTAAAATGGTAGAATTAGGCAATATAGATATAACCGATGATTGGAATATTGTATTAGATGCAACTGATAACTACGAAAGTAAAGTTGCTCATTTGGCTGCTGATGATGCAGAAAGCTTAACCAACAAGATTTACGACTATGTAAAATCCACTTTTCAAGTAAATGCTGCACTTAGAAGGTTGAAACTGGATAAGACCAATTCAGAAAACCTGACAAAAGCATTAAAGATTTTACAAGAAAAACCAACGGATTTTGAAATCTACTTTGAAACCCAATGGGATAACCTATACAACTCATTGGAAGAAGAAGATAAGCTTCTGATTGAGGATATGGTAAAATATGAAGACACCTATTTTGACAGATACATTGAGCTTATTTTAAAGGCAAGAGGTACTTATCAATACAGGTATCACATTCAGCTTATTGACAACCTTTCTCAAAAGAATAATGAGAGAGGTTTCATGGCACAGGGAAGAAGCAGAAAGCATCCGAGACGATTTGTATTGGGTACAAGATTACTTGAAACCCTTGTTCAGATTTTGGTACTAGAATCTAAAGACAATCAATTCCAAACAAGAAGTTTATCTATTGAAGAATTGGTGTCAAATATCAGAGATAGATACGGTTTGGTAATTAATGGGCTTAACGAAGAACGATTTGCAGATGCAGATTTACAAACTCATTTAGCTTTTAAAGAAAACATGGAGGCGTTTAAAATGAAGCTCCGTCAGATTGGTTTTTACAACGACCTGAGTGACGCTTATATCCTTCAAAGAATTAGACCACGCTACGAATTAAACGCTCAGTAAAATGGAAATGGTAAAGACAATAAATACATATTACAAGAGAATAATTGACCTGATCCTTGACTTACATAAGGCAGATTTAAGCAGTGCTATTCCAGGGCATTGCATGAAAATTACAGGTCTTGGATTGAATGAATTAGAGTTTCTGTGGAATATTATCCACGATAAATATCCGGCTATTGATACCTTCATTGTATCAGAAGAAAGTAATGGTAGTAATAAGTTTATTTCTGCTACCAAGCTAGTAGAATATAGAAATAAGCAAGAAGCTCCTTTGTTGGTATTGATTCCATCAAACAGCAGAACGGCAGCAGAAGATTCTTATGGTAATGCTACTTTTAAGGAAATTTCACTTGAAGGAATTGAATATAAATTAAAGGAAGAGCTCATAGCTAAAATACCTGAAGATTATGCTCACCTTATCAAAAGTGAAATTCTTCAATATCTTAATTCAACAGCAATAAGCACTGTAAGTATCATCAAATATTTACTTGCCCTTGAAGAAGGTGGATACTCCAATGAGGCAGTTGGAAACAATATTTACCTACTTAATTTACTTCCGGACGAGAGGTTAATTGTAGAATCGGAAAAGGTTCGTTCAAGATTGAATTTCAACCTTGAAAGTACAGAACTTTTAAGTTCGTTTAGCAAACCGCTTTATGATAGAATTGCTGAATTACCATTAGAGCCAAATACTTTACAGAAAGAAATTGTAAGCTTCATAAAACAGGAAAACGAAGCTCGAAATGCCGATGAAATATGTCGATTAGTATTTGAAAACTATCAGCACTTAAACTTTGCCAATTGGAAAATTCCGGATCTTGATTTTTCACACATTAAGCTCTTTACGGAGGAAATAAAGTCTAGCAATTTTAAGATTGAAGAAGGCAGAAAAGTATTACATGTTGAAGAGAATAAAACGGCTAAGGTTCGTATTCGATTTAGTACCAACCCAAACCCGAAAGATATAGCCGATCTTAAATACTTTAAGGTGGTATTAATGGCGGTTGATGGCGGTACTGGAGAAGAAGTATCGGTATTAAGGAAGTTGAAAAATACTGCTAGCAATAGACCATACAGGGAAGCAACAGTTGATCTGAGTTCAAATATGATTGAAGAAGGCTCTTACTTTTTCAAAGTGCTAGCCGAAGATGAGCATGGGAACATTTTAAATGCTAATGATGATTTCAAGGATATAAAGATTCAGAAAGCATGGGAAGAGGCATTGAAAGCTGATGAGAACACATCAAAAAATGCTTTCCAATACAAACTTACCTGTGATTCCGAAGACTTTGATTATGTTGTTGAAGAAGCTGTTGAAAGAGATGAAAATCAAAGAAAGGATAAGTTAAATAATGTCCTTCAGGCATACTTCAAGTACAGAATTGAAAAGATCAAATCTGAAGACGAAGCGGATATGCCCGAAGCATCAGAAAATTCAAATAATTGGCTAAATGATATAACCAAGCATACTTCTACCTTCCATATTAACTATTCGGAAAGACATAATTATCAGATTAATCTTTCTTCAAAGTTGAGAGGTATTGAAAATAAGTTCTTAGAGCACAGTGATTCATTTGGTTATGTAAAAGGCTCATTAAAAAGTAATTCAGCAGCAGTCGGTTTTGAATCGTTAAAATTTGTAGAAAGTGATTTAACGAGCATTATTCCAAATCCTGTATTGAAATTGCGAAAGGAGATTTTCAAGGTAATTCAAGATTCAAACGAAAATGGTGATGGTGTTCTTGAAACAGCAGACTTATTCAATCATTATCAAATCATTAAAGATTACGTTCAGAAGCTTACTGAGTGGACAACTTCTTTAAAAAATCAGGTTTCAAGTGATGAATTAAGTGCCGAAGAAAAGAGTAAAATTCAACATTTCCTTACAGAGCTTCAAATACTGGATGTAGCTAGAATTAGAACCAAACTTCCTGATGGACAACCAACGGAAGCCTTGTTGTTATCGCCTTTACACCCATTAAGATTAGCATGGATTATTGAATTGATCGAGCTATTCAATGATTGGGAACAAAAGACTAAGGATTATCCTGGGCATAAAGATTCATGGACAAAGAATTTAGAGTTCTTCTTTGAAGGTCAATTATCCCCTGAAAATAATCCACTTGTGTTGGTAGAGCCAAACTCATTCAAAAGCTATCATTATTCAGGAGAACTTGCTTATGGATGGGGATTGTACCTGAATGTTTTAGCAGACGAATCTGAAAACGGAATGACATCAGTTTCGAGACAAATGAAACATTATTTCCGTCAGCTATTCAATATCACTAAAGACAACTATGTTGAAACAGATATCAGTCAAAAGCTTGTTGTAAGGCACATCAAAAATTACTTAGCTCAACATCCATATACTGATAAATTAATAATTAACCTTATTAATTCAGGTGATGCCTCTGTTTTTGCAGATGCCTTTGTTGAATTGGAACGTGATAAAGCTTTTAAGGCTGTAAAATATGAGGTAAGAATATTTAAAGGTGATGACAGGATAATTGAACATGGAGAGGCTTTAAAGAACCTTATTAACCCTGAGTTTAATGTATCGGAAGAAGCAGAAGCTTTTTCTCAACCATCTAAGAATAGATTGTTTCCAAAACTTCGGTTCTCAATCAATAGCATTTCAGATTACTTAAAGGTGCCTTCAAAATTTACGGCTCATTTAAGTTTCTTGGTTAGTCCGTTCCCGATTACCGTTGAGTTAATTAAACCCTATAAAAATGATAGAAACTTCTATCTAAATGGCTTATTAACTGAATCAACTGTGACCGTTGACGAAAATGGTAGTCAAATCAAATGGAATAGGTTTATCAGAGGGAACGATCTTCCAATTGGTTATCAGGGAAGTGGTAAAATAGGAATTGACCTATTTGACAATATTCAATCATTTATCGCAGGTGCGTTAGCTTCTAAACACACAGAATCTATTCCTTCTACTCAATTACGCTTGAATGATAGAGATAAGGTTCTTTTAACACATTTACACGATTATTCTGACTGGGTTATTACGTTTGATAAGAACCTTGGTCCGCAAATATTCGATCAGCCTTCAAAAGATGGCAAAATCCCTTTCTTGTTGGATTATGTTCCCGGAGAAGAGTTGTCCGGAATTTCATCTTATCTAACCACAAGACCAACATCTGAAATATTAGGTTTACTCGGACCACACTTTGAAGAGTTTAACCTAGACATTCATAAAGCGGAAGACGAAAAGAAAATCAAAATACTTCTTGAAGATTTAAGAGCTGTAAGTAGCTCCTTAGTGCTTCAATTAAACTCTTCTAAAAACAAAGCTTTTGAGGTGATTGGATCTGCTTTCACGAAAAGAGTTTTGGAAAAGAAAGGTTTGTTGGAAGAAGCCTTCTTGATTCCGATTGATTTGCATCAAAATCTATTTGATAACCTACCTTCTGAAAGTAAGAGCAGGGCTGATAATTTATTGGTGTCCATCAATCCTGATAAAAGAGAAATAGCCATTTCTGTTATTGAAATCAAATGCAGAAAATCTCTTGGTGAAACGGAAAGCGATGAGCTTAAAGTTAAAATGAAAGAACAAATAGAAAACACCATTGAAGCATTAAGAATGCACTTTGATCCTGAGTATCAATTGTCAATGGATAGGCTTGACCGTGAAATTAAGAATAAAGAATTAAAATCCCTTTTGAGTTTCTATATAGAAAGAGCTTACCGGTATGAGTATTTAAGCGAAAACGCATACGAAAGTTATCTTGCGTTTCTGCAATATCTCGATGCCGGATTTAAGCTTAAATTCAATCAATTAGGATTGATATTCAACTTCACGGCTCAAAGAAAACACCACAAAGAAGTTCTTGATCATGATTTAACTTTCTTCACATTCGGAGGCAGGTTAATCGAGGAAATTCTTGATCCTGATTCTGACTTAAATACAAGAAGACTTGAAGACAATGAGTTAGATGCAGAATTAAGTTCTGCAATCGGCACAAACACAACCTTAAAGCCTTTCATACAAAAGTTTAAGTCAAAAGAAACTGAACAGGAAAAAGAGGAAGTAAAAGTAAAAGTAAAAATTGAAGTACCTGTTGTTGAAGATACAGTAACTCCAGTCGAACCTGAAATAAAAGAAACGGAAACCGAAATAGAGCCTGAAACAGAAATTAAAGAGGAACCTATTTCAGAACAAGTGTCAGTTAATATTGATCACGAAAGCCCGGAATACGATATTCTAATCGGAAAAAGCTCCCCTAGTAGTCAATACGGAATATTAGGTGAAAGTCTTCATGGAAAAAAGATTGCGATAGACCTTAGTGAAACCAATACAATTAGTTTGTTCGGCGTACAAGGTGGTGGTAAAAGTTATACGATAGGTACAATATCAGAAATGGTATTGAAGCAGTTCAACAAGGTGAATGAGTTGCCTGCCCCTCTTGCAGGAGTAATATTCCATTATAGCGAGAGCATGGATTATGAACCGGAGTTTACTTCCATGATTTATCCAAACGATAAGGAAGCTGAACTCAACAAGCTTAAAGAGAGATATGGTGCGGAACCGGATAATATTGAAGATGTTATAATCCTCACACCAAAGGATAAGATTGAAGAGCGACAAGCTGAGTATCCATCAATTGAAGTATTACCAATAGCATTTAACTCAAAAGAACTAAACGTACAAGATTGGTTATTCATTCTCGGTGCTGTCGGCAATGATTCTGCATACATCAAGCAACTCAAAGCAATAATGAAAGAACACAGAAGAAATATCACGATAGATGGTATTACAGATAGTGTTGAAGCATCTGAATTACTTTCCAATTCACAAAAAGCACTTGCACGTCAAAAGCTAAGCTTTGCTAGAGAATACATTGATGACAGTTTCATGCTGCGTGATTCATTAAAGCCAGGCAGATTGATTATTGTTGACTTGCGTGATGAGTTTATTGTTAAAGATGAAGCATTAGGGCTTTTTGTAATAATGCTAAATATTTTCTCTGCGGTTAAAAATGTGAATGGAGCTCATTTTAACAAATTCATTGTGTTTGACGAGGCTCATAAATACATGGACAATAAAGACCTTACAGGGAATATCGTTACTGCAATTCGTGAAATGAGACACAAAGGAGTAAGTATCATGATAGCCAGTCAGGATCCACCAAGCTTACCAAATGAAATCATAGAATTAAGTTCGGTTGTTCTCCTTCATAAATTTAACAGCCCTCAATGGTTAAAGCATATCCAAAAATCTATAACCCAATTATCAACGTTGGGTGCAGCAGATATGAGTGCCTTAGTTCCCGGAGAAGGCTTTTTATGGGCTACAAAAGCAACGGAAAAAAGTATAACCACCAAGCCAGTTAAGGTTTCTACTCGACCGAGAGTAACCAAACATGGTGGAGGAACAATTCAAGCTACTGGAGGTAAATGAAGTCAATAGTTTTTTCACATAAAGGTAAACGAGAAGTCAATCAGGATTTTGTTTTGGTTCAAAACATAAATCCTGAAACTTATCTGCATCTTATTGCTGATGGTATGGGTGGCTATGAGCATGGTGAAATTGCAGCAAAATTGGTTGCTGAAAGTGTATTGACTTTTTTATCAACCGTTGAATCCATTAATGAAGCACAAATCCAAAAAGCGATTAATAAGGCTAATCTTGCCATAAGACAGCTCCGAGAAAAGAACAATAGTAAAATTGGAGCTACTGTCGGTGGTGTCATAATACAAGCCAATCAAGCCACTTGTTTTTGGGTTGGGGACGTGAAAATCTTTCATTACAAAAACAACCGACTGGTCAAAGAATCTACCTCACACACCTTGATGAATGAGGTAATAAGTAATGGATCAATCAAAGACCCAAAGCAAATTAGCAAGTACAAGCATGTTGTAACTCGTTCCGTTCAGGGAGATGTTGAACATTCTCAAATTGAATCATTCACAGAGAAAAATCTAGATAGTTCTGACTTGTTCTTGGTTTGTTCTGATGGTGTTCATGACCTGTATGATGGTATTCATTTACAGCAAATATTAAACACATCCGATTCAAACGAAGAAGCATTTAATAGAATTGAAAAACGCTTGTTGGATGAGGCTAAAGACAATTTTTCGTTGATCACCCTCCAAATTTGATAAATATGTTAGAAGTCCGAAGAGGTATAGCAGCAAAAAGTTACGAAAACTCGTTTTTTAGGGAGTTTGCAAAGAACCTTTCTCAAATGTTTGAGAAATATAATATGGACGGCTTATTGGTAGGCAATTCTGAGTGTACTGTTGAAAACCGATTGCAAATTGACGCTCTTCTGATAACACAAAATGTTGTCTGTATTATAGATTTCAAAAATTTTGGTGGAGAAATCACTTTGCCTAGAACTTCTGATTTTCTTTATGGAAGATGGACTGACAGTAACGGAGAAATGGTAAAAGGAGGAAGTTCTATCAACCCTTATTGTCAACTTAAAACACAACGCAAAAGATTTTATGATGTGTTTAAGTCAAGTATAGAGTCAAAACTGCCAAAAGACAACTACTTCAACCCTGGGCATACAGTTAGAATTGTCTGTTTTCAGAAAGAAATTCATCTAAACGGTGGGATTCCTCCCGAAGATGAAGTGAATTTCAAAATCATACATCATGGAAATTACTTAGAAAAGATCAAGGACATCATTGATGTTAATGATAAGGAGGTAAACTTAAAAAGAGATTCATATCAAAGTTTCTTGGACGTTTTTGAAGCAGACACATTTGATTTAGAAGAATCTTATGGTAAAACATTTGAATACATCAACGAAGTATCTGAACTCAACTTTGAAGGGCTAAGAATTGATCAAAAATCTGCACTTAGCGAGTTTCGTTCTTTTTTAAAGGAAGATGAAGAGAGAGTTTTTATTCTCCAAGGTACATCTAATAGTGGCAAAACGCATTTGATTCCATTTTTAAAAGATTTATCATTTGAAAACGGAATATCACAAGTTGAGATTCTGGCTCCATCAAGTAGAATCGCCAATAATCTTGTTAGTAAAATTGATGATATAGGCAGCCTATATTCTTACATATATGGTGGTAATCAAATTTCAGAACATGAAGAAGGTGATGATGATACTGAACAAGATGACAAAGAAAAAAATAGAATTGATATTGTTCCCTTGAAAAGGTCTGATAATGAAGAAAATGCACTATTTATTATTGATGAATCTCAATTAATTTCAGATAGCTACCACCAATCCATAGATTTAAGGTTTGGTTCAGGCTATTTGCTAAAAGACTTCATAAAGTTCTTGAATGTAAGTGAATCAAAAAGAAAGGTCGTTTTTATAGGGGATTGCTATCAAATTTCATTGGGTAAACCAAACGAAAATCCATTGTCAAACACATATCTAAATGAAAAATACGATTTACAAGTACGAGCTTTTCAGTTAGATGATAATCCTGATAGAAATATAATCTTGGACAATGCCCTTTCTTGTGTGTCAGGTTTACGTCAAAACCTGTTTAATAGATTGGAATTCAGCTTTTCTAAGAGTTTTTATCACACCGAAAAGGAAGAGGTTAAGTCAATAATAAAGCAATACTTTGATAATTCGCTTGATGTCAAATTTTTGACCTACACAAATGAAGAGTCGCAAAAAGTAAACTTATGGATTAAAAAAGTTATCCTTAATAATGGTGAGGACTTATCTACTGGTGACTTACTTCTTTTAAACAACAATATAAGTGTTGAAGAGGTTGATAATCCTTTCTCGAAACCTCAAAAGGTATATAATGGTCAGTTTTTTATTTGCGAATCTTGTGGAGATACTTCGATAGAAAAAGTTGAATTGAAGAGTAATAAAACTGTGGAGCTCAGATTAAGAGAGTTAACGGTAAAACTTTTAGGGAAAGGGGCTACTGTTCAACTTTTAGCACTTGAAAATTATCGAAATAATCCCAAAGGAGAACTCTCAGAAGATGAAACCATTGCTATCAAAATTTTACTCAACAAAGAATTAAAAATACTACAAGAGAAAAATCCTTTTGAGAAATCGGCACTATTCCAAAACTTAATTAACTCTGAAGAATACAAGTCCAAAGAGTTAGAAATATCAGATTTGAAAAAGCTTTTTGATTCAGGAGAAAAAGTTAAAACAAGGTTGGAAGCCGAAGAAAGACAATTAAGGGTTCTGACCAATAGAATAAAAAGAAAATACAGGGTTGAATTGGAAAGGGAATTGATGAAAACTCCTTCATCCAAATACTATAAAATAAAGAATCTTGCATTGTTAAGGTTTGGATGGGCGATGAATGTTCATAAAGCTATGTCCTACAAATGGGATAACGTGATATTCAATGTTGACTGGAATGGTGGTATAGCTAATGCTTCTTATTTTAAATGGTTATATACAGGGGTTACAAGAGCAAAAGAGAAAATTCATTTATTGAATTATGAAGGTATATCTCCTACTCTAAAGACTGAATTTAAAGATATAGCGACTGATTCTGCTGCAAAAAAGGATTACTACGTCATAATTGATAAGGATAAGCAACTTACAGATTCCGACAAAGAAATTCTGAATCGAATACACATGAACGATTCTGATAATAAAGAATTAGTAGTAGGGCTTTATAAAACGGTTGAAACCAAGCTTTTTTCAAGTAATCTAACTATTAAAGCCATAGAGCATCCAAATTATCAGCAAGTCTATACACTTTCCGATGGTACTAATGATGTTAAAATCAGATTTTATTACGATGGAAAGCTTCGAGTAAAAGCACCTACCATACAAAGCGGAAATAACCAAGATTTCAACAAGTTAGTACTGGATATTCTAGTAAAGAATCGAAAACTAAACGACTTCTCAATAATTAAAGATTCTTGGAGAAGAGAGTTTTATGAATTTTTGGAGAGACATTTTGGTCCAAAAGGACTTTTTATTCAAAGCATAATTCAAAACCCTTATAAAGACTTTGTAAGTGTCTCTTCAGAAAATGAGGAAAGTATAGGTTTTGATGTAAACTACAATGGTGATGGCTTTTTCACCTCAATCCTTGCGAGGCAATACTCAGATGAAAATTTATGGATTCAGTTGATGGAAATTGTAAAAAAATCTAATCATGGAGAATAGTGATGTTTTTGATATTAGAAAGGAAGCCAAGGATTTAAGAGGTCAATCTAAAATCAATAAGTTGCTTGAAGGAGCCGGAATTGCTAACAATATTTTCCGAAACGGTGAAGGTGATGAATGGACTAAGAAAGCTTTAGCATGGGTGCTGATTGATCTAGTAAAAGAGTTCATTTCTTTGGGAAATATTAGTAATGCTGAACAATATTATAATCAGCTACTTCAAATTGAATTTTATGAATCAGACGATATAATTTCAAATCAAATACAGTTTCTAAAACCTAAAATTGATGTACAATACAAAGAAATAAAGCAAGCAGAAGATTTAAGTAAAGCGAACAAACATTCAGAGGCATTCAGCCTGATGAAACAACTGATAGCATCAGGTAAATTAAAACCTATGCATCATGAATCTTATGGATGGATAATTTACCGCTATATAAAATCTGAAATTAATACACTTGATTCTGTCAGTGTACGAACGTATTTGAGAGACTATATGAATCTTAATAATGATAGACCTTCAATGCTTCATTCTATGATTTTAAACTTTGGGCTTAACTATTCTAAAGAGCACTCAGATTTTAATTTATTGAACTTCTTTAACCTATGGGGACCAGAAAACCTGAGATATGAGGACAAGACAAACTCTGAACATGAAGGCAATAATATACCCTCACTTATATCTAGGATTTGTAGAGAATTAATTGATAAAGACTATTCATTTGATGTTGCTGAATTTATTGATAAGGTAAAACTTGAAAGTTCAGACTGGGGTTTCACCTCTTACGAGACGATAGACTTATTAAGAGAACCGTTTTTTTGGAAGACCTACAATTATCAAAAGAACAAACAATGGGATGAACTATGGAAATCTTTTGATTTTTATATTCAGAATTACTCCATAGCTCCTGCTTCAGAATGGCATTCAAAAATTTTAAGTCTTGCAGAAAGAAATATGACAGAAGCAAATGCTTGGAGATTTTTTAATTTTTTCAAGGGGTGGAATCCTAGCCTCCTTACTTCGCATGACTGGAAAGATGTTGAAAAGGATGATAAAACCTATAAGTCCATAGGTGTAAAAGCATTAAAAAAGGCTTTTGAGCATTTAAAAACCAATCAAGAAACTGATTTAAACTGGTTGATTCAGGCGTATGAAGAAGGTATAAATAAGTGTCCAGAAAATGAATGGCTAAAAAGAGAATTAGCGATCCTATATCAAAAGAACGGAGATATTGACAAATCAATCACTATATATAAAGAACTAGCACTTGAATTATATGATAAACCATATTATTGGAACGAATTTTCAAGCTTAGTAAAGAATAATGAAGATCTGCATTTGTCAATGCTCTGTAAGGCAGCTTTGATTGAACAAAATGATGATTTCCTTGGGGATGTGCGTTTAGCGTTAGCTGTTGTTTTCGAAAGGAAAAATTTGATTCAGGAGGCAGGAATCGAGCTAAATCTATATAAAGAAAATAGACAAAAAAATCAGTGGAAAATCGGTGCTGATTTTGATGAGCTGACATCAAAAATAAACCTTGTAGAAGGTAGTAACACTGAAAAGTATAAAGAACTCAAAGGAATGGCTGAAGAGTTCGCTTTCAATGATCTTCCTTGGATTTCACTTGTATATATTGATAGCTTCAAAGATAAAAAAGGAAGAACAAGATGGGTGTTCTCAGACGGAAAGGAAATAGAAATATCTCCCTTGAAGAAGTTTTTCAATCTCAAAAACCTCAATTTAGGTGAGGTGCTCAATTTTAAACTTAAAGAAACGATTAAAGAAATTGAGGATTCAAAAAGCTACTGGCTACCATCAAAAAAGATTAAAGAATATAATCCACTTATATTCAGAATCACTGAATTAGAAAAATGGTCAACCTTTGAAAATGAATATGCGATTGTTGATTACATCAATCAGGATAAGAATGTAATCCATGCAATAACTTTCTCTAATCAAGAAATCTTCTTCAAATCGAACCCAAAAGACTTCAAGAAAAACGACCTTATATCTGGCAAAAGAATTCAGAAAAAAGATGGAGATGCTTTCAGAACCGAATTGGTGAATATCCAAAAGGAGCCAAACAATCAGCCAATATTTGAAATCGAGCCTAAGATAGCTGTTGTCGATGGTGTTAATCATTCCAAATCACTATTCCATTTTGTAGTCAATTCCAAAATCGATGGAATTATAAGGTTCAATGAAACAGAATTACGACCCAAAGAAGGTGATTTTATAGAGGTGCGACTTTTATCGAAAAAGGATAAGAAGAAAGGAATAGTTCGCTTTAAGCTTATTACCATAGATAAAACCGAAAAAACAAATGATAGCTTACTAAAAGCTACTACTGGAGAAATAGAGCTAAAATACAAATCAAATTACGGCACAAGAGAATATTATGAGCTAGACGAGGAAGAACAAAACAGTCTAAATGCAGATTTTGCCTTCATGGGTGATTTTTATATTCCTCAATTCTTGCTTGAAAAACACAACATAAAGAGTAATTGCTTTGGCAAGATAAAAGCTATTAATGATGGTAGTAAATGGAAAGTAATTGATTTAGAAATTCTTGATCGATAAATTTTAAACAGAAGTAAAACTCATCTGCTTACCAATTTTCAGCCAATTAGTAAACCAAGCCGTAGCGAACCATGAGCCGTCTCCGAAGCCATCTGGAGTTTCAAAGTTGATTCTTTTGTCCAGGAATATCACTTCCAGTCCGCAATGCTTAAAATATTGTTGGCGTTTGGCGGTTTCAAAGGTGGTGAGAGGCAAAAGAAAGGCGAAGGGTTTACCCAAACAATAAGCTCGTTCCAAAAATTCTTGTTTGAGAGCATAGGGTGGATTGGTAATAATACAGTCGTACTGTTTGGGCTCGTAGTTCAGAAAGTCTTTTCCGGTAAGAATATCGGTGCTAATCACCTTAAAACCTTGCTTTTTGAGGTAGGTAGATAGGTTTCCTTTACCGCTTGCACATTCCCATATAGTCCAATCCTTTTTCAGGAATGGTAATAGAGGTGTTAGTGCTTCCGGTGGTGTTTGAAAATCATCCGGACTTCCTTTTTTGAGTGGCGGTTTCATTTACTTGGATGCAAAAGGAGAATTTGGTCCGGTTTCGTGGTGGCGTAGGTACTCGGTAATGAGTTTTACGGTAGCTGCCGAACGGTTTTTGTATAAGGGCTTATCCTGATGATCTCTTTCCTGAAGCATCATGCGGATTTTGCGTTGGTCTTCGGTATCAATAAACTTCTTGCAAGCTCGGATAAAAGCATCACGGCTGCATCCTCGAATTTTGAGCCTTCGCATATCTACATATACAAAGAAGCTTCTGCGTTTTTTGTATTCGTCTTTTCCGATGCTACCATCGGCAAAAGCATTGTTGGCAAGGTTGTATTGTTCATCTACAATGTAGGTAGCAATTCGTACTAAAAAGTAGTTGGGTATTCGGCTTTCATAACGAGATACATCATCTACCTGATGATGCAAACGGAGCCATGTACAGTTTTGCCATTCGGTGGTAGTGATTTTAGCAATAGACTGGTGACTAATCATAATATCCAGTCCGTTGTGGCGGTTGGTGGTGAGCAAACCAACCACGGTTTGACCTTTTGCACCTACCATGTATTTATCCAAATCTTCCAATACCAATAAGCCATTTTTGAACTGGTTCACCATGCGTTGTACCACTTCACGTTTTTCTTCAATGCTCATGTTTTGTCCGTTTTTGGCTATTGGTCGGATCCTACGAGCTTGCACCTTGGTTAAGGCTTTGATATGAAAAGGGCTTACCGTTGGAAACATTGGGTAGTCGTCATCATTCACATCAAAGGCTAGTACTTTTCTGCCTTTTCGCCCAGTAGAGGCATCGTCTTTCATGTAGTGGCGTATCTCGGTAACATTGCGATAGGTTTTACCCACACCGGTTTCACCGCAAATGAGTACCAACATGGGTTGGCGTTCCAAATCTTCTTTGGAATAGGTAATGGGCTTTCTGCCTCTGGTCGATTTCTTTTGCTCTATGTCTTGATTAGTCGTTTCCTTCTTCATCCTGTGCTACTTCTAATACCGTGTTTTCTAGTTCTTCACCCTCTGTTTCTTCTTGTTCCATGGCAGGTTCATAAGCCGGTTCGGGCATGGCATTGGCTTTTTCTTCCCGAATAATTTCCAATATGCGATCAAGCAGAATTTCATTTTCGGCTCGTATTTCCATCACTACTTGGGCTTTCTTCATCAAGATAGAGAGTACCGCACCCAGTAATTGTTGTTCGGGCGTGAGCTTTTTCGCTTTCTTTTTCAGAATGGCAATAAGTAGTGGACGAAGTAGGATTTTATCTTCTTCATCGAGCTTGATGCGTTTGACGTTTTTGGCATTTTGCTCATCAATGACCTGAACAATCTCTTCAAAGTTGTAGAAGTCCTTATGCTTTTTGATTTTCACAAAAAATCCACTTCCTACGGCAAGCACATTGTCGGTCATACCCAGTAAAGTATCGGCAGCTTGTTTAGCATGTCCGGTAGGGAGTTCAAAATCTTCTCCGTCTAGTTCGTCCAAGCCGTCTTCACCTTCCTCATAGGAACCAATTTCCTGTTCGGGAGCATCGTAGATGTTTTGGTCAAAGTCATCGTTTATGGATGGCTCTTTTTCCGTTTCTTCTTTTTCATCTGATTCTTCCTCTTGTTCGTTTTCCTCTATCGGTTCCGTTTCTTGTTTAGGAGTAACTACCTTTTTGCCATGACCGATTTCATCTTCCACAACCGGTTGGTTAAGCGGACTGTTATTCTCGTCCGGAATCTCTTCAAAAGCCACGTTTTCGGCTCCTGAATTCAATACTTGTTCTACTTCTGAATGTATGTCCTTCATGGCTGTTTACAGTTTTGATATAAATTGAATGCTTCGCTCTTCGAGTTGGTCGTACAACTGAATAAAGGGCTTGTAATAGTGTGGAATCGTCAAGCGTTCATCTACTTTTTGTTTGTAGTATATGATGTTGCGTTTTCCGGTTCCAAATACCTGGGCAACTTTGGCGTAGCTGTATGATGTGTATTTGTGATACAAATGATAACATGCCATGCGAGCTTCCCGGTACTCGGTAGTGGTGTTGGTATGAAAATCTTCTTCATTCAAATCAAACAAGGCAATTGCCTCATTAGTCAGGAAGGTAAGCAGTAAAGGAGCATTGTTTTTTACCGGTTCAAACTGGGCTTTCTCTACAAAGCTACGGAGCAATACCACTGTTTTTTGCAAACCGATTTTACCCACCACCATGTCGATATGGTATTGTAAATCCTCATAATCCGAACGCATGGTTTTGCCATGGATAGTGCTTGTTTCTTCCATAGGCTAGCGTTTAATGGTGTAGGTATAAGAAAACATGGCTTTGTAAAGTGTGTAGTTACCCACCTTGACTTTTGAAGCTTCCAAAGGCGTTTTGAATCCCATTTTCTGTAAATCGGTTCGGGCAATTTCTCTTTTGTCTTTAGCATAAAGCTGATCCAAAATGGCTTCATCTGAATTTGCCTTACCAGTTGTTTTTGGAGCCTTATACTCAACGGCAAAAACCTCATAAGCTTCTAAATCGGATAGTTCTTCAATAGCTCCTTCGGTTTCTTCATCGGTATTTAACCCAAATACTTCCTGATTTTTATTGAACAGGACTTTGGCTTCTTTTTTAGAGACAATCTTCCAAGTGAATCCATCACTAAAACTGTACAAGCTTCCCGGTTGCAGGTCGTCTTGTTCCTCGTTGTTTTCCAACTGGTCTTCAAACTCTTCGTAAAGGTCTTCTTCCAATTCTATGGAAAGGTGGTCTAGCTTTTTAGCCAAACGATCATGGTCATCGTCTAGGGCATGTTCCAAATCTTCTTGCAGCTCTTCAAATCCTTTGATGCGTTTTTGTAATTGCTTAGGGAGCTGCTCTGTTTTAAGCTTGTTTTCGGCAAGGAAAACCTGATGCGGATATTTTTTCATGTTCAATATTTTTATGCGGTTTGTTCTGCTTTTTCTTTGAGTTCACTGAATTTCTCATGCAATTCATCTTCAATAGGCTTGATTTTGTTCATGCCCCAAATGCGTTTGAGGTCGCACAAGAATTTCTGCACGGCTTTTTCGGTTTGCTCTACCTTATTTGGATCCTCTTTGATTGCCTTGGGCATCATGTTGGCAATCTTTTTCATGTTATCCTTTAGCTTAGTAGTGAGTTTTCTTTTGACCGGCTTTTTGATTTCCCCCGAAGCCATTTTTCGCTTTCGCTCATCACGCAGTTTTCTTCGGCATTCAGCGAGGTAGTCCATGGTTTTTTCCGACTTCTCTACAATCTTTTTGGATTGTGCTTTTTTGAGCTGCTTTTTTTGTTGCTGCTCTGCCTTATCGCTTAGTTCGTCTTTTAACGTGGAAATATCTTCTTTGAGCAATTCAATGGCGGTTTCACCAATTTGCTCTGCCATGTCCTTCATGGTTTTATCGTCCGGAAATTCCTTTAAACCTTCCAGTGTTTCATCGTAAATGCTCAAAGCCTCCAGGGAGCGTTCGCTCAATACCTTTTTGGCTACACCTTCTTTTTCGAGCAATTTGTATGGATCATTTTTTATCATCGCTTGTATTATTAGTTGTTAATGAATTATGCAGCCTTTTTCAAGGCTTTGATGCGTTGTAGTCGTTCTTGCATTTGCTTGAAAGCACCACGTAGTTTTCTGATTTTATCGAGCTTATCTGCTGAGCTTTCCAGTACTTCACCTTTCTTGGCTCGTTTGGTATCGGTCGCTTTTGCCGATTCTCCACCATATACCATCAGTTCAGTTAATACCTTATCGTTGAGAGAGGCAAACTCTTCCACACGCTCGGCAACCGACTTGGGTTTATAGCCTTTTTGTTCACGCTCTTTGATGATTTCTTCTGCCTTTTGGCTTACCGCCTCGGTTCCGGTTCGCTCTTCTAAAATGCGTTGTTTTTCTTCGATTTCTGTATTGATTCTGCCGTTTACCTGCTCAAAATCAAAATTAATGTCGTAGCCTTTGGGCTCCAGTACTTGTTCCAATCCACGCTTTAAAGTGGCATTGGCTTTTCGCACCGTATCGTAAATGTTTTGATCTCGATAAGTGGTTTGGGTAGTTTCATCCTCCAAATAATCCTTGTAGATTTTTAGTACCGTTTCAATGCTTCGGGCTTGTACTTTTATCGGATTACCGTCTTTATCGCTAGTTTTTTGAGGCTTGTAGCGTTCCACTGCCTGATTGATATGCTCAATATTGCTATTGAAATTATCACGAGCTGACTTAATATCGGTGAGTACATTTTGCTGATTTTTTAGGCTATTAATTTCATCCTGTATCTGCTCACGCTCTTCCATGAGTAGCAATTCAGCCAAAGCCTTTGGATCGGTTACTAATCCCATTTTCAATTCAGAAGGATTGAACTCTTCTAAATTCAGAGCATTGGTTTTTCCGGCTCTATACCAAATCTCATTGATACGGCTTGTTTTTTCTTCTAATTTTTGAAAGATGAAAGTATCTACACTATCTTCCATCAGTGGATTGACGATTCGCACATTGGCATAGCGGTTTCCGAATCGCCAAATACGACCTTCGAGCTGTTTTACATCCGTAGGGTTCCAGTCGAGCCAACAATTGTAAAGTGTAGTAGCTTTATTCTGTAAGTTGATACCTTCCTTGATGGTCGCACTTCCAATCAGCACTTTGATGGTTCCTGCCAAAAACTTCTCTTTAATACCTTCCTTTTTTGCAGCACTCAATCCACTTTTGATGATACCAATTTCACTATCCTTAAAGCCAATTTTCTTAATGAGGTATTCACGAATAAGCGGAAAGAAACTTACTCCCGCATTCATGTAAATCACCTGTCCACTTACATCTTCACCTCGCATTTCATGGAATCGCTTCACGCTTTTGATGCACTCCATGATGTATTTCAGCTTGGGAGAAGAATCCACGTATTGCTCATAACTTGGATTTTTGTCCGGATTACAAGCATAGAGGTATGGACTTAAGGCTAATTGCCTTGCAAAAGAAAGTCCACGCAATATTCTAGCTCCTTCTTCTTCATCAGCCGACATGTTACTTTCATCAATAGACTCCCCTGAAGAACTGTCTTCACTTTCTTCTTCCATACCCATTGGGTTTACACAGAAATTGGTGAGGCTTGTTCTACCAGTAACATACAACTCCACATCCTGCATAAAGCCTCTTTGTGTAGGGGTAAGTGGTAAGTTGGTACTGATTTGCTCTTCGGGTGGAAGGGCTATTACCTGATCTCCTTCACGCTTGTTTGCCATGGGCAACACAATCTTGTTCGGACGTTGGATATTGGCATCTTCACCCGTTTTATAGGTGATGAATTTGAAAATGAGCGATTGTAAAGCAATAAGGTTGGCAAAACCCATGATGATTTCCTTTCGCTCAGGTTTTAACTTGGCATTGATCACCAATTCCAAACTGGTTTTGATATAAGTATCAAAAAACTCCTTGATGTTTTTCACCCCCGATTTTTCCAATTGCTGATAACCAATCAGGGCAAGCATGGAATAAATTTCTAGCGGTGAATTGGTAAATGGCGTAGCGGTTAAAAGCAGTACGTTTCTCATTTTGTTGTTTCTAAGAATGTACTGGCTAATCATAAAACCACGCAAAGCAGTCATGGATGGCTGTCCGGATTTGATTTCATAAGGAGCTCGTTCACGTTTGCCACTTCCTTGCTGTTCGCCTTTTACCTGAGTAAAAGACTTTTTCATCGCATGAGCTTCATCAACTACCATGTAATCAAAACCAAGCTCTTCGATGTTTGCCGTTCCACCTTTTACACCACGCCCCATCATCTCTTCAATCTTCTCAAAGAGCTTTACTTTTTCACGTTCTTCTTCGGTTCCCTGATTGAGTATATCAAAAAGCTCGTTTCCAATGGTGTCCCACGTTTCATCATTAAAGGCTAGTCGGTTAAAACCTTCGTAGGTCAATACAGAAATGGAATATTCAGGAACAGGTTGCACCGTTCCGTTTTCATCCATTAAGGGTTCCAAATAATCTCGACCTAGGTTGTAGAGATCCATCACCTGATATTGAGGTAATACTCCGGTAAGGGTTACTTGTCCTTTTTCCACCACACCTCGCAGTTCCGATAGCCAGTTTTTATAGGTTTGGTTGGGAACCACAATAAATGGACGTTTGCATTGTCCACTTTCCAAGGCTTGTGCAAGCGATAAAATAGCGGTCATGGTTTTACCCACGCCCACATCATAGGCAATACAGCCGGAGCCATGCACACTGATAAATCCAATACCTTCTCGTTGAGCCGGACGGATAAATAATGGTTTGTTTTTGAAAGTAGCGGAACAGGTAAAGGCTACCGGAATTTTGAAATAATTGATTTCTACATAGCCGTTGTAACGCTCGTTCCAAAGCTGTTCAATTTTTAATTGGTCTTCACGAGTAAGTCCCTTTGCCAAAAACTCCACAAAGAAAGTATCGCCTTCCTGTTTGGCATTTTGACGAATACGCAGCTTTTCCTCTTTATCGTAATGCCTTGGCGGTGTTCTTTCATCTATGTAATAGGAAATAATATCCCAAGCGGAGGATTTCTTAAATTCATCTTTGGGTTGATTGCGGAGCCATTGTTTAAACGCATCGGTTAAATCCGTTGTGCCTTCTTGCCATTTCCCTGTGGTGGAATTGTACTCTGTAAAAGCGGTTCCATCTGTTAATGCTCCTACACGAATTTCCTTCCCAAAAGAAGAAGTTGGCTTGATAAACAAGCGGTTTTCTTTTCTTGGATCGGTTAAAGTCAATTTAGGTGGTTTAACCGCTTCTAGTCCTTTCCATTGGCGGTTGTATTGCTCTTCACCAAAGGCTTGAATTATGGTTTCCTTTTCACGCAGCAATACCGATTGACGTTTGTAGATGTTTTCAGCATAGTAAAGTACGCTTGGCATATAGTCGCCATTGTAGTAGCAAACCACTCCAGCTTTGAGCCATTTATCCAGTTGTTTGCCCACCTCGTTTAAAGGAATTACATATTTCGACCAACCGTTTTTCTTAGCCAAAATCACCGTTTCGTCATTGTAGCCATTGGTTTTGCGTTTATACCAAACCCACGCTTTGATTTCATCATCGGTAAGTCCTTTGTTGTATTGCTGCATGATGTCCTCAAAAGAGAAATTATCCTTTGCAACCACCATGGGAGCATCCGGGTTGATGGCTTTTTGCAGTTCCTTTTCCGCTCGTTCCTTTTTGGTTTTTTGAACGACTTGCTCAATGTTTTCTTTGTACACTTTATCCTTTACCAAATGCTCCACATCATCTTTGATACTTGATTCAAGAGCTTCCACATGTTTTACTGGAACATCTACCGAAGTCACATCAATACCTGCAATCACATCGTCCATAGAGCCTTTAACCTTTGTAGTTGGCTTTCCAAATCGGTCGGTAGTTTCGTATTGCTCGCCCAATATTTTTGTTGGGTTTTGCTCAAACCAAGCATCACCCATCAGTAAGTTGGGTTGCTCTTTTTGGCTTATGGATTCACTTTCTTTTACCGTTTCCAGTTCTTTCATTTCAGCTTTGAGCCATGGATAATCCTGTAATACCTCTTCGGGAATTTCTTTCCCTGCTTTAATCGCTTCGGTAATCAGATATTCATGCTGTTTACCGTCTGCATGATTCAATACCATTGGGCTACCAGTTTTTTCAATCGCCTTGATTTGTTGGTATTCTGTTTTTCGCATTTCCCATGCGTACTCAGCAGAAGTAATGTCGTTTGGACCAATAAAGCCTCGTTCTTCTAGTAGTGGATCCATGCTTTTTTGTTTTTTAAGTTCTTCTAATCGTTTGTTTGCCTCTCGTGCTATTTGGGCAAAGCCTTTATATCCTTGTGCCATGCCTTATGCGTTTTGATGAGCTAATTCCTGTTCAATAAGTGCTATGGCAGAACCAATGGGCATGCCTTCTTTGGCTACATAGCGAATAATCATTTCCTCAATTCGGGCATAACCTTTTGGGGTGCTTTGCATTTCACACACGTATTGCCATTTGTTGGAATCACATTCCTGTAATTCCAATTGAATTAATTTTTTCAGTTCGTTTATAGATGAATTTGTTTTCATATCACTGTCGTTTGAAGTTTTTCACTTTGCTTTTTTCTTGCTCAGGCGTTTCCTTAATTAATCACCCTTAGGGTGTTTTTCGTTTGAATACTATGATGTCTGTACCGATGTCGGTGGTTTTAAACATTCGAGCAGGAAGCCTGTAAGCATCTACCAAATCTGCTTTGGCTGCTACTTTTTCTTTGAGCTTGTTGTATTTGGAATTGTTACTTAGAAAGGCACTTGGAATGATAAATACCAACACACCTCCGGGCAGCAATAAATCCAGTCCACGAGTAATAAAGTACTGATCGTATTCCGTAGCTCCAGTCCATTTCTTTTCGCCCATGCCTGCCCATTTCCCTGAAAACTCACCATAGGGCGGATTGCCAATAACCAATTCATATTTAGCTCCACCAAAATCATCTTTCAAGTGCGTATTCCCGGCAAAAAAGAGGGTTTCAAAAGGCTGCTGATAGATACTGGCATTCGGGTAAATGATTTCTGCAATGCGAACCGAATAGGGATTGATTTCATAACCCACCAATTCAGCTTCTTTGGGAGCGTATTTGAAAAAGTTTCCAGTTCCACAGGAAGGTTCCAATACTGCACCACCTGAATAACCGAACTTGTATGCCAATCCCCACATTTTCTGCACAATAACCTCCGGAGTGAAGTATTCATACAACACACCTTTGCCCGAAGCTCCTTGTTTGATTAAGCCACCGCTTCCGGTATATTGAGCAATGAACTGTTTGTCCTCTTCTGAATAGGATTCATCTTCGGCATCTTTCTCCACGATAAACTCTTCAATTTGAAGATTCAAATCATATTGATTACTCGGCTTTTTATCGGGCTTGGATTCAGGTTTAACCGCAGGTGTTTTTTCATTGAGCAGGTAGCGAACTAAATATTCTAGCACACCCGAAGTAGCACCTGGCACTTTCCAAATCTCATTATCTAAAA
>JAGYIE010000009.1 GCA_018402765.1 Vicingaceae bacterium
TAGGAGCGGTAAATAAGTATCTCAAGGAATAAGCTTGTTCACGGTGTTCATGATTAAAAGCGTGAACACCGTGAACATAATTTCTAAATATATTTAACATCACTAGTGTCCGATAAAAACAAAAAGAGTTGTTTTCAGACTCCAGAAGACTCTATTTTGCTTATTTTTTTTTAATTCTCCAAAATTAAGCCCCTTTTTTTAAGAACCACTAAATTTTAGTTGAAGTTGAGCATCGTATTTTCTAAACCAATCTTTTTTCTGGGTTTTCAAGGAATTTCATTAAATGAATATAGTTGAATAAATGTAGTCGACAGAAACTTGAAAGATTCGAAAATGCCCATCTACGCTTGACTCTTTTATGTATTACTGTTAGTAATAGGTTTACTATTAGTGTACACCAAATCTGTATTTTTATAGCATTTTCATTAGCTCCTAGAAAGAATTTCAATGGGAAGTTTTGTTTGAGTTGCTTGAAAAGTAGTTCAATCTGCCACCTTTTATTATAAATTAAAGCAATGTGACCTGCATTCATGCCTTTTAAATTTGTGATAAACTCAAAAAAGCGTTTATTTTCTTCATCCCAATATACGTTTCTTCTAAGCTCTGTCGTTTTTAGGTGTTTCCCATTTTCCTATATATCTACGTGGATTATCTCATCTTTGAGTAACCCATAGTCAAGATAATCAGGAATATCATTTTCACTAATGGATTCATAAGAAGCATTAGACTTAAGGCGTGTCACAAAATAAATTCCTTGCTCTGTAAACTCATCAAACGTTTTGTAATCGTTATAACCCTTATCAAAAACTGCAATTTTTACTTTTTCGAGTTGGACATATTTTAGAAATTGCTTGTCATGTGTTGTAGCGGCAAAAAACCAAATAAGTTTCGGTACTTTTTCTTGTAAATTGATTTGTGTATACACCTTAATACCGCCTTTTCACTTGCTTGTATTTGGCTTCCGTCCAATACAACTCAAAATGTCTTTAAATAGCGATATGGTGCTAGAATCAATGATTTCTAAACGGTTTTCCCATGCATAGGTCTGTCGGCTGTCCGAAATAAGTGGATGATATTCTTTTAGTAAGAAATAAAAGACATCTTGGAACACCAAATGGCTTCTTCTCTTGTTTGCATCACTCAACGTACTTCTGAATGGAATATTTTTCAATTGAAAATGACTCATTTTTCCTTTCAACCCCAACATTGAAGCGGCTACTTCGCGCAAAGAGGTAAAGTTGGCAAACGTTGAAAAAAGCATGCTGATCAGGTGGTCTGACGTGTCAAATTTCTTAACATAGTGATCTGACTTATGTTTTTTGCTGAGCGTTTTGATTTTATTCAAATCAAGCAAAGAAATCAGCTGTCAGAAAACGGACTGTCCAAAAAAGTAGCTACTTTTATTCATGTAATTATAGTTCGCAAAACCAAATTACACTTAAAGCGGGATAACCTCCATGGAAATCCCGCTTTTCAAAAGGTTTTATCGGACACTAGTGTTCCAATTCAATATTAAAAAAATAGTTTGAAGACACAATTGTATTTATTACTAATGTACAAATCGTTAAAATTAAAATAGCTTTATATTTATTTAAAGGAAAGTAATTGTTAATTAGACAATTGCTTCTTTTAGAGACTATCCCTCTCTTTCTTTTCTGTTAGAATAAAGCCTGCAAATAACAAAAACAAACCTACTCCTTCTGCAAGAAGACTATATTCATATACCGTTGTGTCTATGGTGACATCCCTCCTTTTAACTGGTTTATGAGTTCCAAGTGTATAGACGCCCTCTAATGTATATTCCTTTACAGTTACTTTTGGATTCAAATAAGAATAACCACTAATTCCAATACTAATAGCAATGTAAATAAATAATATTGCTCTCTTTATTTTTGTAATTTCATCTTTAATAAATTTTAATTTAACCACATAATTATTAATATGGTAGATCTAGCATCTTTATTAGTCTATAATATTACTATCTGATAGCCAAACAAAACAACCATCCTCAGTTACTTGACTGTCTACCCAATCTAGATTTTCAATCTCAGGTAACTCTTTACCGAGCAATGGATTAACACTACCTCTTACTCCAAATATCATTTGTTCCTCCGCTAAAGTATAGTCTATGTTTCTTCTTAAGCCTTTCGGAACTAAAAAGTCATCAATAATAAGTGAAAAGGTATCTCTTGATAACATCTGATCATTATCAGAAGGAATAACCATATCATGTAGTAAAATAAGCTCATTATTTGTTAACATGGCTACATTTGCTAATGACTGAAATTCTTTTAAGTTTTTATAAAACCTAAGAATACTTTCAGCTTTGATTATTAAAGTATAAAAATTAATCTCAAGCTTTCGAGAATTTATTACTATTAGTTCCATAAATTACATTTTAGTTTTTAGTCGTTGTAAAAGACCGCAATTTTGTCATGGGAAAACTCTTTATCATTTTCTCCAATTTCATATAGACTCAAACCTGAAACAACTCCTGAAAGTAATGACTTCCCTAATATAGCCACTAACTTTTTACCATTAAAAAAATTAGGTATGTCTTCAAAATGTGGATATATGCCAAATTGAGTACCGATGAATAAAGGAATCCGTTCATCTTCTATTTTGATAAAATCTTCAATATCGACTAAATCAACATATGTATCATCTAATTCAACCTTATCAGGAAAGTTATTAGCTATTCTTTTAAATCTTTTCTTTCCAAACTGAGGGTTTTGAATAAAATTCTTCATCCAATAAGTTTTGTACAACTGAATTTTCTCTAACTTGTTTAAAGTTTCCTTTTTTAAGGCTTTATCTAATTGAATTAATAATATCCATTTTGATTGAGTTTGAATTAAAAAGTTACCAAGTGTTTTGTTTACAGCATAGGAAACACCATTAAAAATTCTACATCCGTCAAATAAGTCATCACTATCTTCAAAATATAAGATTTGAAAATCATTTGAATTTGTAAAATCAAGAATGGTAGTTAAATTCGAATGGTTAATTTGGATTAAGTAAATTGAATCGTTCGAAACCTCCTCATGAATTCTAATATAGTTTTCAAATGTACTCTTAACAGATACGTCTATACTTATTGGCTCTATTTCCTTCGAAATTAATTGAATTAGGGGTTTCATAATAATATTTTTTAGTTAAAGTTTAAATGGATTCTATTTTGAATAATAAACCATATTCTTCTACCATCTTCAGGTCTTAATTGGATTGGGACTTTATCAAGTAATAATATAAAATAAAGGTAACTAAAATAGTTATTGGAACTTATACAACAAAAAATAAGATAGAATTAATCAGTACGTTTTTGCCGAACTAATCAATGCATTGAATAATTACTGTATGTAAATAGGCTAGTAGTTAATAACTATCAAAAAAAATACCCATTAACTAAAAAAAGTATAATATTGTAGCGTATTTCGAACCTATTTGGGTACCAACCGAGTGAAGACACCGCGGTGGTAAAACAATACGGACAGTAATGTCAAAATAAACGTTTCTCAATCTAGCGTTATCGAAATACATTTAATAAATTAACAACTAATTATTATTTGTATGAAAATTAAATTAACCCTTTCAATTAAAGATAGTGGACCAATTCATCTGGATTCAACTATACTATCGATCCAAGACACCACAATTAAAATAAATCAATTGAAGCTCTCTGATGGAAATTACCTTTTCCAAATCAGGCATTCTAATTTAACTTCATTAGTCGATTTTTCTGGATCTATAGATTTTCAAATTCTTCATTTTGATGAGAAGAATAACTTTATAGGCACTTCGTATTCAATAGACTCCTTAAATAGCAGTTACATCATTCAAACGCAGTCTAAGTGGATTTTACTTATTCCAAGAAATCAATTTCTATCTTCTTCGGTAATGAATAAAATAGAACACTTTAAATTGATGAGTTAACTAAATTTCAAACAGAAGTTTTGCAACAGCTTGATTACGATTTCAATAATCACTGCAAAAACATCTATAAATAAATTAATACTCGAAACTTTTAAGTTCCTCACAAAAAGAAATAATATGCATTTAGACGGAGAATATATAATAAAAGTAAAATTTACTGACATGGGAGTACCTGCAGGACCTTACACAGGTGATTTAATTGAACACATTTGCTTAGAACAGGCCTACGCTTGTTCTAAACTGAATAATAAGGACATCCCTGAAAAAAGGGCAGGGTTTTCGGTGGAAATAATTAGCAAACATACTGACCTAAGTAGAAATAGAGATAACTACAAGAGTTAAACTTATAAAATAGAAAATAAAATTATAATTGACATTACAAAATAAGATAAAAATGTTCAATCTATAATGTTAGAAATCAACAGATACCTCTACCTCAACGAACCAACAAATCAAAAATCTGAAGGATATGAGAAGGTTAAGGAAACGGTATCTGATTACATTCAAACTTTAAAGAGTAATTTCTAATTACTGAATATTAAGACAAATACTTTTTGAACATAAATAAGGCAGATTTAAAACAATTCGTAAGAACTATTTCTAAGGCAAAAGTGCAACAGATAGATGTAAGGTCCTTTATTGATTTGAAACAACATTAGATAACATTTCAATATACAATTCAAACATAGACTCTAAATAAGCGTAATTATTTAAACCTAAAATTAAGTGTGGTGGGATTGCGGAATAACCGAACTTAGCACCCAAAAGACTACAGGCAACTGAGGCGTTTGTATCTGCATCCCCACCTTCGTTTACCACCTTAAGTAAACCTTCTCCAAAGTTACTAGCATTAAAATATGCCCATAGACCTGCTGATAACGCTTTTAGTGTATACCCAATTGAAACCGGTTCATCTAACTGAAGATACTCTATGTCATGACTCAAGGCCTTTTCTACAAAGATTTTTATCTCAGGGCTATATTGTTCTCCAATATCAATGATTTCATCAGCAGTCAATAGCCTATTCTCATTGATTAAGTGGGCTATTATCTTTGTTACTATAACACATGATCCCACGCAACGATCATCCCAATGAGTAACTTTTGCTATTTTTTGAGTATTCACTTCTACCTGTAGATAATCCCAAAATTGATATGTTCCTAATATTGAAGTTCTCATAATTGCACCATTCGATGCATTTTGCTTTTTAAGCAACTTCCAAACTAGCTTGGCTCCTTTATGCGGAAATAGCGTAAATTGAGGCAGTGAAACAACTTTATAAACTGTAAGTCCAATCCCCATAGGAGTGCCCTTAAACCACTTGTAAAGCTCTTCTGCGAAAGCTAATTCGTCGACCTTTCTAGTTTCTAAAATAGATTTACAAATACAAAGAAACTGATCCGTATCGTCAGTCCAATCCCCCTTCGCCCATCGAACTCTATGCTTGTCTTGGATTATTTGGTCATAAGTAGAAATACCGTTTGGGTAATTAGCTGCAATTTGACTTTTATTCAAAAATTCAGTTCCTAATCCTAAGGCATCACCAATGGCTTGACCAAAAAAAACTCCTTTAATTTTATCAATTTGTTCTTCTGACATCTCAAACTTTCGCTTCATAAGTTC
The DNA here is from genome assembly GCA_018402765.1 of Vicingaceae bacterium. Lineage (GTDB taxonomy): Bacteria > Bacteroidota > Bacteroidia > Flavobacteriales_E > Vicingaceae > Acidiluteibacter. Next base: position 5,557 of record JAGYIE010000009.1, read on the forward strand.
AAAACTACAAATATATGTGCTGTAGAAACCTTCCTGAAAGTTGAGGAAAAGAGCGAATTTGTATGCAAATTATATGCAAATAAAAAAGGCTTACAAGAATAAAACCTTGTAAGCCTTTGATTTTTAAGTCGGGGTGGCAGGATTCGAACCTGCGACCTCCTGCTCCCAAAGCAGGCGCGATGACCGGGCTACGCTACACCCCGAATTTTGTTTTTCTTCAGTACTCGGAACTGAAATATTTCTTTTAAAATCGAACCTGTTACCTTCCAGTTTTAAAACTGGACGCGATAACCGGGCTACGCTAAACCCCGAATTTTAATTTATTTCAGTTTCGGATCTGAATAATTCATTCTGTTCATTTGCGGAGGGAGGGGGATTCGAACCCCCGGATCCCTTACGAGATCGGCAGTTTAGCAAACTACTGGTTTCAGCCACTCACCCATCCCTCCAAGGTACCGTATTTCTACCACTTCGTATACCAATCGCTATTGATATCCTCTCTCAAACGGGAGAGCAAAAGTAATAATTCATTTTCATTTGATACACATCTTTTCAAAAAAATATTTTATTTTTTTACATTCAATTTTAAGTTATTTTTTATTGTATTCATATCGTTAGATCCATTAGTACTGTTGAAATTTTGACCCCCTTTATCGAAAACGATAAACCTTAAATATTCATTAAATATTTTGTCGCGATAGAGCAACTTAATGACAATCAATAATCCCGTTCAGGATATGCAACTCTAACATGATAGATATTCATTAGCTTCTTTTTAAACATCTTTTTAATCGTGCTAATGTCTTTTAGTGTAATGTCAGCATTGGCATATTGGCCTTCTTCCATTTGATTTTGGACAATACCATCCACTAAACGATCTATGCTCTCAATATCATAGGTTTTAAGGCTTCTCGATGCAGCCTCTACTGAGTCTGCCATCATCAATACAGATGTCTCCTTTGAAAATGGAATTGGCCCTGGGTATTTAAACAAACGTTCATCTGTAACTATATCAGGATTTTGATTTTTATAATTTGTCAGAAAAAATCGAACAGAACTTGTTCCATGGTGCGTTCTTATGAAATCAATAATTAAGTCAGGTAGTTTATATTTCTTAGCGATTTGAATGCCATCCTTTACATGCTGGATAATAATCTGAGCAGATTCCTCAGGGCTTAACTCATCGTGCGGATTAATATGACTCGCTTGATTCTCTATAAAGTATAATGGCGCTTTCATCTTGCCAATATCGTGATACAGTGCACCTACTCTTACTAATAATGCGTTTCCTCCAATAGCGCGGATTGCCTCTTCAGCCAAATTAGCTACTTGTAAAGAATGCTGAAAAGTTCCAGGGGCTTTTAGGTTCAATAATCTCAATAATTTGCTGTTGGTATCCGCTATTTCTAATAATGTAACTTCTGAAACGAATCCAAACACCTTCTCAAAAATGTAGATTAAAGGATATGCAAATAATGTGAGCATAGCGCTCCCAAAAAACCAAGAAATTGCATTGTAATTTATCGTAGAAATGGAACCTTCTTGCACCATTGATATACCAATAAAACAGAGGCTATATACAATAAAAATAACTCCTGAAGAAACAAATAAATGCCCTCTGTTTCTCATACTTAACACACTAAATATAGTCACAATGCCAGTTAACATTTGAATCAAAATAAACTCGTATGGATTAGGAGCTATAAACCCTACAATCAGGATTAACACCAAATGACTGAATAATGCAGTGCGTGTATCAAAAAAAGTACGGACAATAATTGGCAGCATGCAAAATGGAACTAGATATATACTAAATAATTCTATTCCAATGGAAATCTTAGCAGCCAATACAAACAATACCAGCAATAAGAGTAAAAATGTTAGCTGGAAATCACTTGAAAAAATTGGTCTTCGAAACAAAAATAAAAATAGCGCTAAAGAAACAAGGACTAAGCTTACCAAGAGTGACTGCCCTAATAATATAAATAAAAGTTGGTCCCTTCCTCCTATTTGATTCTCAAACTCCTTTTTTAGCGATTGAAGCATTTGAAGTTTTCTACCATCAACCAGCTCTCCTTTAGAAATTACACTTTCTCCTTTTAATACTAAACCTTGTGTCAACGAAAGTCTATTCGTTTCTTCTTCCTGAATAAGGTTTGTAGTCGCTTCGTCGTAATTCAAGTTATAGGTTGCTTCATCTTCAAATACATTAATGACTAACTGATAGAATTCCGAAGAAGAATTATCGACTCCCTTTTCTAATTCCTTTAGAGCTGATTTTAATGTGTATAAACTTTGGAGATCTCTAGTTGTAACAACATTTCCCACTTTAACGTCAATAGTATATCCACCATCTTTATTTTCAATACTTGAGATTACTTCCAATACACCTGAGTTGTATATTTCTTCAAGAGTTGAAACAATACTTTCTCTATAAAGAGAAAATTCTCGAGCCAATACTATGGAATCTGAACGGAGCGCAATCAAATTTTCTAGGTTACTCAAAACACTATTGGTCAAATGTTCAGCTACAGTTGTGTCCAAATCAAAATAATACCGCTTATTTGCTAATAAATTAGCTAACTCCTGACTAATTTGTTCTTTAGGTTTTAATATAGCGAAGTCAAATGGAGCTATCAAATCTTCATGAACCCATGGCTTACCTTTCTGAAACTCATATTTGAACTTACTGTCCTTAGGAAAAATAAAGACAATTAAAACCATAGCAGACAGGAATATGAAGAACTTAAAAAAGCTATCGTATCTATCTCTAAAAAAATTAAATAATCTGCTCATTGCATCTTGATTTATCGCTACGAAAGTAATATAATTCAATTAAACCCAAGCTATCGTTCCATATATCAATGGACCTAAGCGGATACTCGTTTAAGAATTAATCCTATTCTTGATTGTTGATTAATACGTTTAAAAGTAACGGGCTAAAGGGTTTCTAAAATAGAACTTAAATAATTAATTTCGCATTGATTTATATTGAATTTACCTATCAAAAAAACAACTATGAATAAAGAAGTATATATTGTATCGGCAGTGAGAACACCAATGGGAAGCTACGGAGGTGCATTGGCAAATGTGCCTGCTACAAAGTTAGGCGCAGCAGCAATAAAAGGAGCGATAGAAAAGGCAGGAATAGATGCAAAAGAAATACAAGAAGTATACATGGGTAATGTATTGCAAGCTAACCTTGGACAAGCCCCAGCTAGACAAGCAGCTATTTTTGCAGGTTTAGGCCAAAATGTACCTTGTACTACTATCAATAAAGTTTGTGCTTCAGGAATGAAATCAATCATGTTAGCTGCACAAAGTATTATGACAGGTGATAATGATGTAGTTATTGCAGGCGGTATGGAAAATATGTCATCAGTGCCTTACTATCTGGAAGATACTAGATGGGGAGCTAGATTAGGCAATAAAACAGTAGTTGATGGACTTGTAAAAGATGGTTTAACTGATGTGTACAACAACTATCATATGGGCAATGCTGCTGAGCTTTGCGCTACCGAATGTGATGTAACTAGAGAAGATCAAGATGACTTTGCGATAGCTTCTTATGAAAGAGCAACTAAAGCATGGGCAGAAGGAAAATTTGCTGAAGAAGTAATACCTGTAGAAGTTCCACAAAGAAGAGGAGATGCTATTATCATTTCTGAAGATGAGGAATTTAAGAATGTAAAAATGGATAAAATTCGCAGTTTACGTCCTGTATTTCATAAAGAAGGAACAGTAACTGCAGCGAATGCTTCTACTTTAAATGACGGTGCTTCGGCTTTAGTTTTAATGAGTAAAGAGAAAATGGAAGCTTTAGGTTTAAAAGCTATTGCTAAAATCGTTTCTTATGCAGATGCAGCTCAAGAACCTGAGCGTTTTACAACTGCTCCATCTTTAGCACTTCCAAAAGCGTTAGCAAAAGCAGGATTAAAAACTACCGATGTAGACTTTTATGAACTAAATGAAGCATTTGCTGTAGTTGGAATTGCCAACAATAAAAAGATGGGATTAAATCCTGAAAAAGTTAATGTAAATGGTGGAGCTGTATCATTGGGACACCCTCTTGGCAACTCAGGATCAAGAATTATCGTTACATTGATTAATGTTTTAAAGCAAAATAATGGTAAAATCGGTGCTGCAGGAATCTGCAACGGCGGTGGAGGTGCTTCTGCACTAGTGATCGAAAATATTTAATTCAATTAGTGGGGTTCTATTTAGAATCCCACTTTTATTTCTCCTGTAGCTGTTAATTGATGAAGTACGGTGTTTGTAATCTTAGTATAGTTCCTTGTAGAGCTGAAGCAAGCGACAAAAGTGAAATTGTAACTCAATTACTTTTTGGCGAATTGATGAAGGTGTATGAGAAAAAGCAAAGCTGGTATCGTGTGAAAACACAACCAGAGGGATATGAATGCTTTATTGATGAAAAGCAATTTGAATTTATTGAGGAAGAAGAATTTAACAGACTCAAAAAATTAAACCCATTTATAACATCTGACATTGCACAGGTTGTTACTCGACTATCCGATCATCAGATAATTCCGATAGTAATGGGCAGTACACTGTATGAATTGAATGATAGAACATTTAAAATAGGAGAACAAACCTATCATTTTGAAGGCAATACCTTTGATCAAAACACTAAAATTCCTAAAAACCAATTAAAAGAGAATGCTTTTATGTATCTCAATGCACCCTATCTGTGGGGCGGCAGATCCCCATTTGGAATAGATTGTTCTGGTTTTGTGCAATTGGTGTATAAAATGAATGGAATGGACTTACCTAGAGATGCGTCTCAGCAATCTAAAATAGGGCAAACACTTTCTTTTATTGAGGAAGCTGAAGAAGGAGATTTAGCCTTTTTTGATAACGATGAAGGAAACATTATTCATGTGGGGATAATGCTTGAAAATAATAGAATTATACATGCGTCAGGAAAAATCAGAATAGATCGAATTGACCACCAAGGGATTTATAATGTTGATACCAAAAAATATTCCCATCGATTACGATTGATTAAGTCTATTATTTAAAATGAAAAGGCCTACAAGTATCGTTTTAATGTTGACATTTTTAACAGTACTACTAAGTTGTAATACATCTGTTACTAATGGAGTAAGAAAAGAAAGCATCTCTAATATGCCTTCTAAAGTTCATCAAAAAGCTGAACACAAGAAAACGCAAAAGGCAGAGCGGCTGCCTATCGTACCAAAAAAAAAGGCATCCGAACAGCCTGATACACTGGCTTATTTACGCAAAAAATACGCACCATTATTAAGTGCCGGCCAAGAGGATATTAAAAATTTATTGTTGTACAAATTAATTGATGAATGGATGGGAACTCCTTACAAATATGGAGGAAATACTAAATCAGGCGCTGATTGTTCAGGATTTACAGGTGTGATTTATGCTTCCATATTTAAAATAGAGCTAGCTAGAAGAGCTGCAGACATTTTTCATACGACTACAGAAAAACTAAAAAAAGAGGAGCTAAAAGAAGGAGACCTAGTTTTCTTTGATATCGGTAGACGAGAATTATCCCATGTTGGTGTATATTTAACAAATGGTAAATTTGTCCACGCCTCTACTTCTCGAGGAGTAGTGATTAGTGACTTAGAAATGGAATACTACAAAAAGTATTTCCGCTGTGGCGGAAGAATTATTAATTAATAAATGATAAACTTATGAAAACAAAAAGAATTTCACTATCAATTTTAACAACATTATCTATCGTTGCGCTAGTTGCTTGCGGAGCTCAATCAAGCACTGAATCAGCAAAAGACGAAACGGCTGTGGAAGAAACAGCAGTAACTATGGTAGAAGAAGTAAAAGAAGAAACAGCGACTCCTACAGAAAAAGAAGAGGGTATTTTCGCTGAAATTGTGACCAATAAAGGATCTATTTTTGTAAAATTAGCTTATGAAAAAGTGCCGATGACTGTGGCCAACTTTGTTGGATTGGCAGAAGGAAGTATTGAGAATACTGCAAAACCTTTAGGTACCCCATATTATGACGGAATTGTATTCCATAGAGTAATTCCAAACTTTATGATTCAAGGTGGAGATCCTACAGGCTCGGGAATGGGTGGTCCTGGATATAAATTTAGCGATGAAATAGATGCTACATTAAGACATGATAGAGCAGGTGTTTTATCTATGGCTAATGCTGGTCCCGGAACAAATGGAAGTCAGTTTTTTATTACCCATAATGAAACTCCTTGGTTAGATGGAAAACACACTGTATTTGGATACGTTACAAAAGGACAAAACGTAGTTGATGCAATACAACAAGGCGATGCTATTGAAACAATAAAGATAAGTCGTGTTGGAAAAGATGCAAAAGCATTTGATGCTGCAAAGACTTTCGCTGAAATGAGATAGAAAAAGAATCTAAATTAAGAAGCCATTTCTATTCAGAAATGGCTTTTTTTACGAGGATTGGAGAGCTTTTTCAATTTCATTTGCTGTCTCAGAGCAAAGCTCGCCACCATTGTTTAATTCTACGATAAGCCTCTTTGCTTCTTCAGCGAATAGTTTCTTATGAATCTTTGTTTCTTTGGTGAGTGCAGGAAGAACTTTCAAACTACTAGAAACCGCTATAACTCGCATTCGAAATTTTGTCATTAAAGCAACTAAATACAAAAGCGTTTTTCTGGCTTTTAATAATTCTGAAAGCTCTGATTTGTCATTTGAATAAAAAGTCAATGCCTTTTTATAATGAGAAATTGAATCTTGAATACACATTTTAAATAAGGAAATATTTTCTTCCATCTCTTCATTAAATACCGACAAAATTTCTGTAATTTCTTTGGTTAAAAGAGATATACTATCTTCTCCATTATTATCCCAGCCTTCTTCGATTTCAGAAATTATCTCCATTTGTTTTCTTAAACCCGAATTTAGTTTATTCAATTTTAGTTGCATTTCTGCATGTATAGTAGCTAAATTTTTAAATGCACTAATAGCTTGATATATATGATCTAAAAATAGTCCATCTTTCCCGTTATCCATCATCTTCTTTTCCTCCTTTGTTTATTTTGGTTTATTGTAATTAATTATACAATGAACAAAACATTCCAATTTAAGAAAAAATTTGATGCCATCTTAAGATTAAAAAAGATTAAACAATGCAGCAGCATAAATATAATAACGAGCAAATCGGGTTAAACCAAATAAAGCCAGTAAAGGAAATGGATACCTTACCATACCAGCAGTCATACAAACAGGTGAAAAGGGTAATGGAAATAGAGCTGCAAAAATGACTACAAATCCACCCCATTTTCTAATCATATCGAAATGTGCTAAAAATTTATGCTGTATGTATTTTTGAATTCTATGGATTTTTCCAATATATGTTCCAATTAGGTAGGCAAACATTCCTGCTCCATACGATAGAATTGCCAATAGCAATAAGAAAGAGTAAGGATTCTCTTTACCGCCTGCCCAAACAATAAATAAATCAGGAGGCACTAAACCAAGTACAATTTCCGATAAGGTAAAAAATGAAAGAATGGCTGCATCACTAAAATTAGAGAAAAATGCTTGCATCGCGTCATCTACATTTATAACATACTTATTTAATGCAAGCAGAACCAATACCAATAGTCCAATACCGATTAGGACGCGAATGGTGTGCTTAATTAGAAAGGGATACAAGCCTGTTCTTCGATAATAAACCTGATAAAGCTGCATTTTATGCCAAAAGCTTCGGTTATTTTGGGAAATTCCCTTTTTCATGATAGATGCTAATCGAGATAATTTAAAAGCCAAAAGTACTGTTATTATGAGATATATCCTTTCTCCATTTTGTGAACAAATTATAAAAATTGCTGTTTAGGCTAATATGAATACAAGTCAATCAATTGCAGCATTTCCACTTTCTTTAGCTGTATTACCTGGTGAATTAGTTCCGCTTCATTTATTTGAAGAGCGTTACCGTCAGCTATTAGCTGATGTAGAACAGACTTCTAAAGAATTTGTAATCATATATAGTGCAAACGGACAATTAGCTGATGTAGCTACCTTAGTGACCATAGAAAGCGTAGCAAATCGTTATGAAAATGGTACCTCCGATATCATTATAAAAGGTCAGTGCTTAGTAAAGGTTTTGAATTTCAAAACTAAAGTAGAAGGCCGCTTATATCCTGGAATCGATTACGAAAAATTGACCATAGACACTACTATAGAGGAAAATACATTCAACTCCTTTTTCGAATTTCAAGATAGAAAGAAAGTTCCTAAAGTAGCTCCTAAAAATATTTTTGAATTAGCACTTAAAATTAATCTATCGCAAGAGCAAAAACTAAAACTAATTAGCGCAGATGGCGTAGAATCAAGAAATAAGTTAGTTAGAAGTGCTCTTCAATTTGAAGATCGAATTCATCACCAAATAGAATTACTGAATGGAAATTACCATTTAAACTAAAATTGACTAGTGCTCATCATTACTAACGTACATGCTTCAAATGCTTCAATTCCTTGGTCAATAGCTTTATTCATAAAAACCTCATTCTCGGTTCCTGGATTAAATATTAGTCGTTGAGGACGAATTACGTTCAAAATATAGTCGTAATACACTTCTTGGCTATTTGGCCCAACATATAATGTAACTGTATCGATATCCGCGATTGGATTCAATTCGTTTTGAATTTCTACGCCGCCTACTTCGCCAGTTTTTAAACCAATCGCTACCGTTGGATGACCATTTGCCTTTAGCTGATGGATGCATCGATAACTGTATCTTGATGGATTCGTACTCGCTCCAATTACCAATGTTTTTTTACCTTTTTCCATAATGGTAAAATTAAACATTGTAATTTTCAAAATTGAAAATAAGAGATTACTTTAAATGAAATTGGTTCAAATGAAAAAAATCATGCTTTTAGGCTCAGGAGAGCTTGGTAAGGAATTTGCAATCGCGGCTAAAAGATATGGACAAACAGTAATTGCAGTTGACAATTATGAAAATGCTCCTGCAATGCAAGTAGCTGATGATAGAGAAATTATCAATATGTTGGATGGAGATGCATTAAGCGAAATAGTCGCAAAACATCAACCTGACATTATAGTTCCAGAAATTGAAGCCATTCGGACCTCTTTATTTTATGACTTTGAAAAAAAAGGAATTCAGGTAGTTCCATCAGCAAAAGCGGCTAATTTCACAATGGATCGTAAAAAAATCAGAGATCTAGTAGCAAAAGAATTAGGACTTAAAACAGCCAATTACCAATATGCAAAAACACTAGAAGAATTAACAGAGGCAGTTATAACCGTCGGAATACCTTGTGTTGTGAAGCCACTTATGTCCTCTTCAGGTAAGGGCCAATCAACCATCAAATCTGAAGAAGATATTAGTAAAGCATGGGACATTGCAAATACTAAAGCTAGAGGAGATGGACAAGAGGTAATTGTAGAAGCATTTATCGACTTTGATTCAGAAATTACGCTATTAACCGTTACCCAAAAGGATGGGCCTACATTATTTTGTCCGCCAATTGGTCATCGACAAGAAAGAGGAGATTACCAAGAAAGTTGGCAGCCAGCACACATCTCGGCTGAGCAACTAAAAATAGCCCAGGAAATGGCTGAGAAGGTAACTAAGGAGCTAAAAGGCGCAGGAATATGGGGAGTTGAATTTTTTCTAGGAAAAGACGTTTACTTTAGTGAACTTTCTCCAAGGCCGCATGATACAGGAATGGTAACGCTGGGTGGCTCTCAAAACTTTAATGAATTTGAGTTACACGCTAGGGCAATTCTAGGTTTACCTATTCCTGAAATTACTTTAGAAAGACACGCCGCAAATGCGGTTGTTTTATTCAACAATAAAGAGGTAAAAAAACCAGAATACTCAGGCTTAGATAAAGCAGCAGCATTTACTCAATCAGACTTTAAAATTTTTGGTAAGCCTACAACAAGACAATACAGAAGAATGGGTATCGGAATTGCATACGATCAAATTGGTACGTCAGTAGATGATCTGCGAATTAAAGCGAAGAAAATTGCTGATTGCATCATTGTTTCTTAACGTATTTTAATGTTAGCGATTTGTATCCCTGTTTACAATTATGACATTTCTTCTTTGATTCATTCATTGAAGCAAGAACTTATTGCACTATCAGCAGAAGTTACCATTATTATTGTAGATGATGGCTCAAGTGAGAAAATTAAAGCTATAAATAAGTTAGTAACTGAAGGCTGTACCTATATTGAACTCAATTCAAACATAGGAAGAGCAAAAATTAGAAATTACTTCACTTTACTAACTAAAGCCCAGTATCTGCTCTTTTTAGATTGTGATGTAATTGTTCTACCTAATTTTATCAAAACATACATTAACTATATCTCTTTAAATCCGTCCTCAGCTGTAATTTGTGGTGGGAGAATTTATCCTGAGAAACTTCCAAGTAAAAATCAAACACTTAGTCATAATTATGGGATAAAAAGAGAAAGTAAAACTGCGATAGAAAGGAATAAGGCTCCAAACGATGCTTTTATGACCAATAATTTTGTTATAAAGCAAGAAACTTTAGAGAATCATCCTTTCAATAGTAACATAACCCGCTATGGGCATGAAGATACACTTTTGGGCTATGATTTAAAAAATGCAGGTATTCTTATTAATCACATTGAAAATCCTGTTATCAATGGCGACATAGAAAGTAACAGTGACTACCTACAAAAATCTGAAATAGCACTTTGTAATTTAGTTACCATAATAAATATGCAAGAAAATCGGAATGACTTTATTAAAAGTGTTCGAATATTAGATGTGTATTTTAATCGGTTAAATGCTGTCTTCAGATTTAGTATAAGAATAGGGTTTAAATTATTTAAAAATCATATTTCAAATGCTTTAAAAAATGGAAACACTTCACTATTCCTTTTTGATTTCTATAAATTAGGTATTTTGGATGAACAGTTAGCTTCATCTAAAACCCTTTAGTTAAGAGATTTTTCTTAAAATGATTACAGTATAAATTGAGAAAATATTTTTTCGTTTAGATAAAATATTGGATTTTATTATCAAAAGTTAAGCAATCAATTAAATACTGAGATAGCTAGAAAAATAGTCTAAACTAAAAAAGCTCAAAACTTTCGTTTTGAGCTTTTTTCGCGGAGAAAGAGGAAAATGAACCTCAACTCCTAAACTTATATTTTTCTAGTGTTTTAAACTCGTTTTACAGATTGGCTTACCAGTTAGCTGCCCAGTGAGAAAAGATGGGGACTTTAACTCGTTTCGCTGTGATAACCAATAAGCAGCATAAATTTAGCAAAATTTAACGGAGATATTCAAAATGAACCGTTTTTTTCTCACCTATTAAATACCTTTATTCCACAAAATATCCTGTTGATTTACCTTGTCCCTCTTTGGTGATAATTCCTTTTGAAACCAATTCTCCCAAAGACTTTTTAACCGTTGGCAACGCCATATCAAGTTTTTTTGCTATCTCACTGGAGCTACATCCCGCGTGGTTTTGAATAAAAAACAAAATGCGTTTATCACGTTGTGAAATAGGCTTGACTGTTCTGCCTTCTTCCAATTTATTCATCAATTGCTCTTGAATGTTTATCATACAGCTGCTAAAAAACGCCAGCCACTCCGTTACGTTTTCTCCTGGTCTATTACGCTGTGTTTGCATGAGAACCTTGTAATACTCTGACTTCCTATTTTCAATCTCATGTTCAAAACTGACGTATTGAATCCAAGAATACCCATTTTTTAATAACAACAAACTGCCAAGCAATCTACTTAATCTTCCATTGCCATCCTGAAAAGGGTGAATACTTAAAAACTCATACACAAACAAAGCTGCCTTTACTAAAGGAATTGTTTCCTTGTCGGTATTGTACCAATCAAACAACATCATCATCGCATCTTGAGTTGCCAATCCTGGCTCCGTTGTTCTAAATACAATTTGTTTAGTTCCGCCAACCAAATTAGCCTCGACAACATTACTAACTTGCTTGTAATCTCCTCTATGCCATGAATCCTTTTCTCCATGTTGCATCAATATTTTATGCAGGTTTTTAATTTGGCTTTCTGAAATGCCAATGGATTCATAGTTTTCAGTGATTGCATCCAATGCTTCGAAATAACCAATCACTTCTTGCTCATCCCTTTCTTCTAATTTTGAAATGGCCAATTTTTCAATCAACACCGCTACTTCATCATCGGTCATTTTAGAGCCTTCAATCCTGGTTGAAGCTCCTACACTTCTTACCGTAGCAATCGATTTCAGTTGCTTTAGCGATGCCCCTTCTCGCTTTTCTATGGAAGCCCATGAAGCATCAAAACGATCTATTTTACTAAGCGCAGTCATGAGTTTCATGCCCAAGTCAAGCCTCAATGTATGTATTTTTATACTCATAATATATCCGTATATATACGCAAATATACGCAAATAGATATGGTTCAAACTCGTAATATATCCGTATTTATCCGAAAATATCCGAAAACAGATATGAAAACAATCATGAGTAGCAAAAACGCTGAATTTGCCCTCTCACCGTTAGGCTCAAATTGATCTTGCAAAAGGGAGGTGGTTCTGTCGCATTAACTATTGCAATATAATAAATATGTAGGTTTGCTATGTAAAAATCACCTTCATGTTCAAACGTCACAGATATCCAAGAGCAATCATTCTTCAAGCGGTTTATTTCAAGTTGAGATTCACATTGAGTTATCGAGATGTGGAAGAATTACTAAAAATTCGAGGTGTTAAAGTAGACCATTCCACTATTCAAAGGTGGGTGTTTAAGTTCAGCCCAATGATTGAGGCTACTATGCACAAGAGGAAGAAACAGATATGTGATAGTTGGCGAATGGACGAAACCTACATCAAGGTAGGAGGTAAAGACAGATACTTATATCGAGCTGTAGACAAGCAAGGAAATACTGTAGACTTCCTACTAACTAAACGGAGAATGAAGGGATCAGCACAGAAATTTCTAAACAAAGCCATAGGTAACAATGGAAAACCAAGACTGATTAATATTGATAAAAGTGGATCAAATACTGAAGCCATCCGTATTATCAATAGACATAGTTTAACCTTCAAGAAGATAAAGACCAGGAGAGTCAAGTATCTAAATAACATAGTGGAGCAAGATCATCGGACGATCAAACGTCGAATAGCCATTACAACAGGATTCAAAGAATTTGAATCCGCTCAGAGAACACTAGCAGGAATAGAAGTCATAAACATTATCAGAAAAGACCAACTTTTAAATTCAAAGAAAAGTTGGTTTACTACTTTTAAGTCTTTAGCAGCTTAAGATAAGTTGAAATCTGCTAATTTTACAACCTGACAAAATTAATGCGACAGAACAGCACCAAAATGATCCGTTTCGTTTCCTGTTTTTGACAAAAATCATCAATCTCCTCAAAATCGCTGCAAACCCTTGCAAATAGGTAGTTTTTTAAAATCATATCTAGGTTGGTAAATGGCAAGGTGTATATATATCCTTGCCATTTGCCAAGTGGTTGATTCAACGATTTAAACCGACAAAAAGTATTTTTTGTTTTGACCTCATTGGACGAACCACTTTCGTAATTATTATAATTTTTAACCAAACATACAAGACATGAATAAATTATTAAACAATGCATTGGCGCAATTAAGAATTGCCCGAATTAATGTAAATCCTCGCTCCCTTAGAAAACAAATTACACTTTTTGAGATTGACGATTCCCAAGAGGTAGAATTTAACGGTTTAAAATCAACCGTAACCTATCACGAATACCTTTACACCTTCTACCTGCCCTGTAAAAGGCTTGTAGATGAAATGGTGAACGATTCGCTTGATAAAGCTGATTCAATCAAAAAGGAATTTGATTTATACTGTTTCGAAATCAGGGAATTCTGACAACGGTTTTTTCCAAAAGACTATATAGAAGTACTGCTTCATCGTGTAGATCTACATAAATCCTCTTCCAGGTAGCTCGTAAACAGTGAAGCAATAAAAAAATTCTGGACTATTTTACTGTTCATTATCAAATGATACGTTTTATTATTAATTACAGGAAACAAGCGTAATTAAAGTAAATATATACTCGTTGAATGATAAATACATAACATTAACTATAAAAACCACAACGTTAACTATATATTAAATGTATTAAGGAATTAAAAATTAAATTTGATTAATTTCTAATAAAATTTAAAATGTTTACAGCAATAATAGTTGACGATGAGATTAATGCAAGAGAATTTCTTGAAAAGTTAATTATACGGCACTTATCTAATAAAATTATAGTTGTAGAGAAAGTAGATACAATAGAAAAATCAATTGAAGCAATTAGAAAATACAAACCAAATATTGTATTTTTAGATATACAACTTAAAGATGAATCAGGATTTGATTTATTCAAACTAATTAAGGATATAGAATTTAATACAATTTTCACAACTGCATACAAGGAATATTCTATAAAGGCAATCAAACATTCAGCATTTGATTATTTAGTAAAACCTATAAATATAGCAGACTTATTTCTATCTATCAAACGATTAGAGAGTAAAAAAGAGTCTCTTGATCAGGAAAAAGTTAAATTTATACTTGAAAATTTATCTTCAGAATCTGACAAATACAATAAGCTTGCAATACCATCTGAAAAAGGTCTTGAATTAGAAAAAATAAGCGGTATCATTTATTGTCAAGCTCAAAGTAATTATTCAAAGATAATAACAATAGATAATCGAGAAATATTAACATCAAAAACATTGAAATATCTAGAAGAAAAACTCCCTAAAGAAGTTTTTTTCAGAACTCATAAATCTTACTTGGTTAATTTAAATTATATCAAAAGTTATTCTAAACATGACAATAATATCACTTGCATAAATAATGTACAAATACCTGTTTCAAATAGACAGAAAACTAACCTAATAAATGTACTTGTTAAAAAAGATTAAAATACTGTTTATAGTATTTCTAGCATTACTCTGCCAAAATCTATTCAGTCAAATTAATATTTCAAAGAATTATAATATTTTAAATGGACTACCTTCAAATGCAGTTCGTTGTATTTTTAAAGACTCTAGAGGGCTATTTTGGATTGGGACTGAGAATGGGATGTGTTTATTTGATGGGAATAAATTCACAACTTTTAATACCGAAAATGGTTTAGCAGGAAATTTGATTTGGGATATAGTAGAGGATAAAAATAAGAATCTTTGGATCGCATGCTATGGGGATGGAGTAAGCATGTATGATGGAAAAAAATTCACAAATTACACCGTTAAAGACGGGTTAGTTTACGATGCTGTTAGAACTATCGATGTTGATAAAGAAAATAGGATACTTCTTGGCTCAGAAAATGGAGTAAGTATCTTTAAAGATGATAAATTTTGGAATTTTCATTCAACCAATCTTGACAAAAAATTTCAAGTAATTCAATTTTTTCGAAAAGATAAAAAGCAATTTCTTTTATCAAGAAATTATGGGATTTATGAAATAAAGTTTTCAAACCAAATTACAATTGATAGTATAACTAAAAGTGACCAAGGATTTAAATACATAGAAAAAAATCAGAAATTCTTATACTCAACAGGTAAAGGGCTCTACTTAGATGCAGTCAAACCAAACTTTAATATAAATTTAAGTAAAGATACTAGGTTTTCATCTGATATTGTTTGGGATTTTGAACATACAAAAGATGGGACTTACCTAGCCGCTTGGGGAGTCAATGAAAGAATTGGTGGATTACTTAAATGGGATGAAGATACTATATATGATGTAAGTAGGTCATTTGATATCGAGTCATCCAAAGTTTGGAGTTTATATTATGATGAAAAAGAAAACTACCTCTCTGTTGGCACCCTTGATAAAGGATTATTTATAGTAAATCTATCAAATCCAATAAAATATAATAAAATAAAAATAAATAACGATATCATAGATATTGAAATTACAGGTAATTCCAAATGGCTTCTGACAAGTAGTGGGGTTTTAAAAGCTACAAAAAATGACACAATTATCTATGGAGATGAATACTTCAAAAAAGGAATAAATGACTATTGTAAAACTAGGTCAAACATCTGTAATAGTTCAAAATTTACGAAACACATTTCCAAATATTTAGGTTCAGATATAGAGTTTATAAAACTTAAAAAGTACAATAGTTATATTTTTGTAAGCACTAATGCAGGTTTGTTTAAGTTTTCGATTAATGGAAGTATTAAGGAATATTATCCCACAACAATTGATGATTTTTCTGTATTACCAAATGGTTATTTACTAATTCCTAAGCCATATTCTCATTTTTATATTTACCCTAATATATCAGAAAGCTTTGATTATAGAATCTATGATAAATTAGATAAAAATACTCCTGTTGATATTAATGATATAGATTATTGGAACGGTAAAACTTTTTTGGCTTCAAGAACAAGAGGCTTATTCATCCACGAAAACAATAATATAGTATCAATAGCAAATAGTACAAATTTTAAAGAAAAAAGAATAACTGATTTAGCAATAAACAAAGCAGGGCAAATTTTCATTGCAAATAAAAATGGAACAATTTTCAAGGCTGAAACCAATAAAGATTTCAAGATCATAGACACGATTTCAAAAAATAATATTTGTGGAAATACCATTCTTTTTATGGAATGCTACAAAGATCTTTTAATAGTGGGAACTAATGAGGGACTTAATGTAGTACACAATAATAAAATCCAGTTTCTAGACAATTCTGACGGTTTACAACATAGAAACTTTAATACATCGATTATCCATGACGATACGTTATTAATTGGAACAACTAATGGACTCTACTCCATATCCTTAAATGAAATGGTAAATATAGAGTCAAAACGGACGCAGGTTTTAATAAATAAATTAACGATAAATGATAGCATCAATTATGAAATTAGAAATAATTGGAATGATACCGTAAAGAATGAACTGGTTTTACCATACAATCATAATAGTATAAAAATTGAATTAAATACTGATGAAGTTTACAAAAATAAAAAGGTAGAATTAAAATACAAGATCAACAATTCAGGATGGAAGGAATTGAATGACCTAAATATCTACTTGAATAATTTACAAAACGGACATTACCAATTATCAATCGCAGCAAAAAATAAACTTACAGGGACCATTACATATTCTTCCTTATTAAAATTTGAAATAACGAAACCATTTTGGGAAACCTATTGGTTTTGGTTTCTAAACTTTTCGAGTATTGCTATAACTACATTGCTGATTTACAAAAGAAAAGTTAGAAGGATAAAGGAACAAGAAAAGTTAAAAACAATTTTAAATGATCGAATAGTAAAAACAAGAATGGAGGCATTACAATCTCAAATGAACCCTCACTTTACCTTTAATGCAATGAATTCTATACAAAATTACATCATTGATAGTAATATCGATGATGCATTGATGTATATGGCTGAATTCTCTAAACTAATAAGACAAACACTAGAGCACTCTACTAAACAATACTTAACATTAAATCAAGAAATTGATTACTTAAAAACCTATTGCTCTCTTGAGAATATGAGATATGCAAATAATGTTGATATTTCATTTGATTATGAAAAAATTGACAAATCAAAAGAAAGAATTCCTCCGATGCTAATACAACCTTTAATAGAGAATGCTTTCATCCACGCATTTACAGAGTCGGACAAAAAATATACACTTTCTATTTCATTTTCAAAGAAAGAGAACTTTATCTATTGTAGAGTAACAGACAATGGGAAAGGATACATATCTAAATCAAGTAGTGGTAATAATTCAAAAGCTATAAAAATCATAGAAGAAAGATTGAGATTAATAAATAGCAAAGAAGGTGATTTTATCATAGAATCAAATTCTACAGGCACAACAAGTACAATAAAAATCCCAATCATTACCGTTTAATTTTGTTTTGGGTTACAAAAAAAACGGATGAGCCACTTTAACTAATTCATCTCTTAAAAGTTTCAGCTTGAAATTAAATTTACTAAAACTAAAAATTAAATTTTAAGACATGAATTTTTTAACAAAACATTTTACAGTAACTATTCTGCTTACAATCTTATCTGGAACCCTGTTTTCACAAGAATTAAGCGTAGGGCGGGCCTAAACTTATCTAATATGGTAGATAAAGATGATCAAGAAACATATAGTGATGACTTTAATATGAATCCTGGCTTTCACCTTGGTGCGACAATAAATTTTCCATATTCCGATGTATTTTCAATAGAAACAGGATTATTGTTATCAACTAAAGGTTATAATATTAAAGGAGAAAATATTAACATTAATCTAAACCTGATGTATTTAGATATTCCTATAAATGCCAAAGCCAGTTTCGAATTAGGAGATATAAAAATGTATGGGTTGTTGGGTCCATATATCGGTCTAGGCATTAGTGGAAAGAATAAAATTAAATCTGACGGTGAAAAGAATTCAGAAAGTATCAATTGGGGGAGCTGATGAAAAGCAGATTTTAAAAGATTAAATTTTGCACTAAGTGTGGACGTAGGTGACAAAATAAGTTCATTTCAAATAAGACTGCAATATAGCCTAGGTTTGGTTCGGATTTGCACAAACATAGATGTCAAAGAAAAATTAATTGAAAAACAATATGGTCTGCGAAAGCCTAAGGGCTGACCACCCAAAGTGACAGAAAAAAAATGGAAGCTAGCTTCTATTTAAAAAAATGGCGTATTCTGAAAAGCCTTACGAGTAGGAATCAAATTTAATTCTAATAAAAATGAAAAACACAATTACAATTTTAGGGGCGTTACTTATTTCAGGTTTGACCTACGCACAAAATTTTAAAGGTCATGCATCAGGATCATTTGGTATACTTAACCCTAAAGTAAGAGCTCAATATGAAATACCGCTTAAATCACGAGCCAGTTATGGTATGAATATGAACTATTATTTAGTTAACTGGACGGGCCCTATTTTTGAGCCATTTATCAGAATTTATGGCAAGAAGGATGGCAATGCAGAAGGCTTTTTTAGTCAAGCGAAACTTATATATGGAAATCTCTCAACTGTAGATTATGATCTCTATGAAGGTAATTTAGAGAATAAAAGATGGTCAACTTTTGGCTTTGGCGTAAACTGTGGATACAAATTTTTACTAGGAAATCATTTTACTATTGAACCTTTAACAGGTTTTAGACTTTTATCACCTCCTGTTTATAGATATAAATCTGGATTTGATGAAGACGAGTATTTGGATATCGCTGAGGGTATCGGATGGTATTTACTCACAGGCTTTCCTCTTGACTTCCAAATTAAATTCGGTTTCCAATTCTAAAGTAATATTACAACCCAACTCATAACCGCACTACTCAAAAGTGGGGCGGCTATGGGTTATTTTAACTTTTGCTCTTCTAAGAAGTATATGTGTTTACTTGAAAATCAAGTACTTCGAAAGCTCCACCTTCCATAAAGTATATATAATCAGTATATTAAAATATTTATCTTTATAAAAGAGCTAAATAGTAACTATTTACGAATTAAAAGTTATCTAAAAAGATAAAGTGGAGCCAAGTAACTCATTAAAAAATAACGTGCATCCTCTGAAAAGAAGAGAAAATAGTTTGATTACCAAAAAAAGAAAGATAAAATGAAAAAAAGTTTAATCCTAATAACAGCAGTACTCTTTGGTTTAAATCCTGTAACAATGGCACAAGTTCCAAATTATGTACCTACAAATGGGCTTGTGGGTTGGTGGCCATTCGAAGGAAACGTTAATGATGAAAGTGGAAACGGATATCACGGTTCCATTTCAAATGGCATTTTAACAACTGACCGAAATTTAAATACAAATTCAGCCTATTTATTTGACCCTAATACAGTATCCTCTCTAGATCTTCCCTTGCCAATAATTGATACTAATTTTTCAATTTCTATTTGGGCAAAGTCTAACCGTACTGTTAATGCAGTAAATCAATCTAACCTTTGCCCGGGATCAGTATCGGTTCCACTTGCTAATAGTAATCAAAATTGGCTTTTGTATCCGCAAAATGGACGTTTTGATTTGGGAGTAGGTCTAACTTTTGGAACGAATACTGTAATGGTTGCAGAGCATGCGAACAATCTTTTGGTTTCACGCCTTAATAGTAATGCGTCAAGAACTAATTTTGTACATATTGTACTTACTTACTCATTTAGTGAACTACGATTATACATTGATGGTCAACTCGTCAATTCAAAACCAATGCACTGTACATCCAACATAAAGAGATTATCAAATTCATTTGCAAGATCATTATATTCATCAGAATTTTCAGGTATAATTGATGATATTGGAGTTTGGGATAGAGTACTGACACAACAAGAAGTCACTACTTTATATAACGCAGTAAATTGTGCAAATAACACAACAATTAATTCACAAACCAACTCTCTGCCTATAAGTAGCACAGCTATGTTTACCGCGACAACATCAGACCTAAATCCAAGTTATGTTTGGCAATGTGATTTTGGACAAGGTTTTCAATCGTTAAACAATTACAGAAATTATTCTGGTGTAAACACACCAACACTGAATATTGCCAATATTCAACTATCAGAGCATAACCTGCCAATTCGTGTAATTTCAAGTTCAGGCAATTGTATTGATACTTCGAATGTGGCAGCAATAAGCATTTTAGACACCTGTTTATACATACGTTACGACACACTTCTAACCACAGTAGCAGACACGCTTGTAATCAATGCTCAGATTACAGGAAATAATCCTCCAATCAATTTGAACACCCTAAAAGTGTTCCCCAATCCTGCGAAAACACACATCACCATTGATTATGGTAACTTTAATGCAATGAGTGGTTACACACTCACTATTATGAACTCAATTGGACAAACGGTCTTTACAACACCAATCAATCAACAGACAGCTTATATAGACCTTTCCTCTTGGACCGGAAATGGAATTTATTTTTTGAAACTAATTGACCAACAAAACAACACTATTGAAATTAGGAAAATAATGATTCAATAAATATTAAAAAGTTAAAAGATAAATAGCAAACTGTAAGCCCAAAAAAATCTAATCCAATAAAAAAATAGAATTTTTTCTTTTTAAATTGACCAATATTTACACCTAAACACAACTATTAGTCATAATCTGTAGTCAGACCTTCACGTTGAAGTAAACTTCTCACTTGATTCAAAATAAAAAAGCTCTTCGACAAGTCGAAGAGCTTTTTTCGCGGAGAAAGAGGGATTCGAACTCACCTCCATAATATGCTCAAAATCAATTATTTGCGAGAACCATTTTCACTAAGTCAACCCGCTAAGCAACCCAATCGGCCGCGGAGGGCATTTCGCCCAATTGCTTGGCTTAACGGGGCAAATATAAAGGATTTTGCCGAAGGTTCGTTTCCTTCTATTCATCCAAAGAGAATAGTTCATCAACCGTATGTAGACTTACCCTTTTAGGGAAGTCTACAAAAAGGGTAAGTCTACAATTTTAGGGGAGTCTACAACCTGACCCGAACCAAGTGTGAGAGTATGTTCCAAAGAAGACCAGACAAATAAAAATTCAGGGGGGGTAGATTGAAAAGTAGTCAATCTAAGTCGATACTCTTAATTATTTAGAATTGATTTAGCTAGATTTACACGTTTTCTTATTGCAGCGGTCAGGTATGAAACCATCTCTTTTGATTCAAGGGATCTTACTGCATTTTCTAGAAGTACATCTGAATTATCTTCTTTTGTAATACTCCCCGGAAATTAGACCGGACTCTTGGTTAAGATTAAAGTAATTAATTTCCTCATTCCCGCATGTCTCTTTTGAAAAAAACGATAACTTGTTGATAATAAAGGCTCCCACTGCTTTGGTGGGAGCCTAAATTTTCACCATTTTGGTGAAATGAAAAAAAACATACCCTTCAAAATTAAGCACAGTTCGCAGAAAATCGTCTCTTCTGGCGGATTTGTTTTCGTAGATCGTCTTCTTGATCAGCATGGCATAAGCCAAGAAAAAAAATGGATAATGAGCAACCTAAGCATTTGACTCAGCAGCAGTACCCCTACTCAGACTTGATGCGTTCCCTGCTGATTACTCGCTTGGCGGGGGGTGAGTCACTGGAAGATGTCAATTACTTCCGGCAAGAATTGCAAGAAATCAGGCGTGCAAAAGTCCCTAGCGCAGACACCATCGCCCGCAGTCTTAAAAAGCTAAGTGTGGAAAACCACATTTTTTGTGACACAAAGAAAGATACAGTAGTGGAGACTAATTACCACGCCAGGCATAACCATCTGCTTTTCAGTATAGCAGCACGTTCACTACCTTCAAAATACGGGGGCTATACTCTGGATCTGGACGCCCATTATGTCCCTTGCAAAAAGGAGGACGCCAACTACGATTACAAAAAGAACAAGTCATACTCCCTTATGGCGGCCTCTATCGGCACCCACTTTGTGGATATCAAAGTACGTAACGGCAATGTATCCCCTAAGCGAGGTCAGCAAGAATGCCTTGAACGGGTATTGAAGCGCTGTCAAGAAGCTAATATCAACATCAGCGCCGTGCGCATTGATAATGCGGGCTACATCTTTAAGATGCTCGACGCATTAGACCGGAAATCAATACGATACTAGGTTCGAGCCAAGATGAATACTACGCTCCAAAAAAATTGCGGCAGGTAAACCCAGGGAATATTGGCAGAAAGCCAAAAACGGTCTTGAGTGGCTGGAGATGCAGCACGAAGGTCGGCGCTATATCATGCAACGGCGTATCACTAAACAACGGCAGATCAATATGTTCACCCAAACAGAGTACCGCTATTCAGGAATCATCACCAATGACCGACGCAAAAAAGCCACTGGCGCCTATATCATTGATTTCTATAACCATAGGGCCTCCTCTGAGCGCAACTTCGAATACCTCAATCAGGACTTCGCTTCGCATCAGATGCCTTTTGCCAAGATGAACCACAATGCCACCTACCTGACTACTACGGCCTTGCTACACAATATTTTCGAATGGGTAAAAAATGAACTGTATGGCCTTGTACCCTGGCTAGGAAGCGTGAATATGCGAGCCAAACGCTTTCGTTTTCGTTTTGCCATGGTTGCCGCACGCTGGCGCAAGCGAGCCAGAACTCATATTCTTGAGCTTTTCCATCCCCAAAATAGCTATGAAATGCTGGCACCCAGCTAAACCCTCATGTATCGGCTAAAGGGCACTCCGCTAATGTCCAAAACTCAAGCGGGTAAGGGGAGATGTGTCAAAAATTTAGATTTCAGCGCTTTTTTGGCTAAAAGCCCTGTGTCAACTACCTTTGGTAAGCTGAAAATGCGGCCTCACCGCAGACTTGCGGAATTGAGGAACATAACCTGAATTTGAATCGCAAGATCTTTTTAGAAGAGAGGCAGGTCGTAAGAAACCATTTCTACAATTTGTTTTGTTATTGCCGTATATATAGGTATCAAGCTTCAATGGAGCCTCGCCAAAAATTAAATTTAATTGTTCTAACTTTTCTTTAGGCTCATTAGGCAGAGCAATATTTGAATTAACATAATCAGATGGGATTTCTGTTGGAGGCCAAGAATCTTTTCCTGTTCTTGTGATTAAAGGGTTTGTGACTGTTTTACCGCAATATTGAGCCTTAAAAAGGTCAATGCAATTTTTCTGAATTAGTGTTTTTATCATGGTATCTAATAATTTTTGACATTAGCGATGGCTTCTATTTCATCTGTATTTTCGAAATATACAATTCTTCTATCGTTCAATTCAAGAGGTTCATTTCTTTTCCATGCCTCAATATCTTCTATCAAAACGAAATGAATATTAGTTGTCTCATTTAAATAGTCTATTCTAGATTTAAAGTGGCCATAGACTACTTTTCCATTTTTCAAGGTTAACTTAACAGGATATTTTCTATCAAATTGATCAAATCCTGGTGACGAACATCTTCTAATTGCTTCTGTCATTTTTTCCATGTTACTTTTTTTATAATTAATAATGAATTGCGTATTCAAAGAATCCCTC